>NZ_VTRS01000010.1 GCF_008641065.1 Rhabdaerophilum calidifontis
TCGGCCGGTTGACCCCGGACGAGGCGTACTTCAATGCGCTGCCAGCAATCCCGATGGCGGCCTAACCGAGGCAGGAATCCACTTAGGAAACGCCCCGAAACTGTTCAAACAAACCGAGCCAGCTCTCCCGTCGCCGCGCTGGATAAACGGTTCGGCGATGGCGATGGCGATGGCGATGGCGATGGCGATGGAACTCCTTTCTCCGATCCGCGGCCTGATCGGCGCGCTGCGCCGGCCCGGCGGCCTCGCGGCATCGATCCTCGTGCTGGCGCTTGCCCCCGGGCCGGGGAGGGCGCAGGGGGGCGGAGCGGCCGGGCCGGTGCCATCTGTGACGATCCCGCTCGTCATCGATCCGGACCGGCGGATCGAGCGCCGCGAATTGCCGCGCAACACCGCGCTGCGCTTCGTTACGGAAGAGGATTTTCCGCCCTTCAACTATATCGGGCGCGACGGCCAGCTCGCCGGCTTCAACATCGATCTCGCACGCGCGATCTGCGCGGAGCTCGCGGTGTCCTGCGCGGTCCAGCCGCGGCGCTGGGATCTGCTTCTGCCGGCGCTCGACCGCGACGAGGCCGATGCGGTGATCGCCGGCCACCGGATCACCGCCGAACTCCGCGCCCGCTACGAGGTATCGCTGCCGACGCATCGCTCGCCGGCCCGCTTCGCGACGCGGCGCGACGGCGCGATCACGGATATCGCCGCGATCCGCGGCCGCACGGTTGCCGTGGTCGGCGGCTCCGCGCACGAGGCTTTCCTCAACGCGCTGTTTCCGGCCGTGACGCTCAAACGCTTCGAGCGCATCGATCAGGCGCTGGAGGCGATGCGGCGCGGCGAGGCCGATCTCGCCTTCGGCGACGGCATCGCCATCGCCTTCTGGATGAACGGCTCGGAATCGCTCGATTGCTGCGCCTTTCTCGGCGGTCCCTTCACCGAGAGCCGGTTCTTCGGTGAGGGGGCCGGCATCGTGGTGAAGGGCGGCAATATCGCCCTGCGCGCCGCGATCGACCACGCGCTCTGGCGCATCAGCCGCGACGGACGCTACGCCAAGCTCTATCTCAAGCATTTCCCGATCCCCTACTATTGATTGACGGCCGGGGCCCGGCTCCGTAACGAAAGCGGGTTTTCCCGAACCCGCCGGACCTCATGACCGATCTTTCCGCCTATCGCGACGCCGCCCAGACCTCGAATGCCTGGCCCTTCGAGGAGGCGCGGAAACTTGTGGCGCGGCTGGAGCGCAAGGGCGGCTTCGCCAAAAGCGGCAAGGATCACGTCCTGTTCGAGACCGGCTATGGCCCTTCGGGTCTGCCGCATATCGGCACGTTCGGCGAGGTGGTGCGGACGACCATGGTCCGCCGCGCCTTCGAGACGCTGACCGGCGGCGCCATCCCGACGCGGATGCTCGTCTTCTCGGACGATCTCGACGGCATGCGCAAGGTTCCGGACAACGTCCCGGACAAGGCTGCGCTCGAGGCGCATCTCCAGAAGCCGCTGACCGCGGTGCCGAACCCGTTCGGCGGGGATTACCCGAGCTTCGGGCATCACAACAACGCGATGCTGCGGCGCTTCCTCGATACGTTCGGGTTCGATTACGAATTCGCGAGCGCGACCGAATATTACCGCGCCGGCCGGTTCGACGCGGTGCTGCTGCGCGCCGCCGAGCGCTATGACGCGATCATGGATGTGATGCTGCCGACGCTGGGGGCGGAGCGGCAGGCGACCTATTCGCCCTTCCTGCCGATCTCGCCGACGACCGGCCGCGTGCTCTATGTGCCGATGAAGAAGGTCGATGCGAAGGCGGGCACGATCACCTTCGCCGACGAGGACGGCACCGATGTCACGCTCCCGGTGACCGGCGGCAACGTCAAGCTGCAATGGAAGCCGGATTTCGGCATGCGCTGGGCGGCACTCGATGTCGATTTCGAGATGTTCGGCAAGGATCACCAGACCAATGCCGCGATCTATGACCGGATCTGCGCCATCCTCGGCGGCATGCCGCCGGAGCATTACGTCTATGAGCTGTTCCTCGACGAACTCGGCCAGAAGATCTCCAAATCGAAGGGCAACGGCCTGACGATCGACGAATGGCTCACCTATGCCGCGCCCGAGAGCCTGGCCCTGTTCATGTTCCAGAAGCCGCGCGAGGCCAAGAGACTCTATTTCGACGTCATCCCCCGCGCAGTCGATGATTATCTCGCTCATCTCGACGGATTCGAGCGGCAGGATGCGAAGGCGCGGCTCGCCAACCCGGTCTGGCACATCCATGGCGGCGCGCCGCCGGCGCCGGAGCGCGTCGCGGCCGGCGGCGGCAACCAGACGGCGGCGCGGGTCGATTTCGCACTGCTGCTCAACCTTGTCGCCGTCGCCAATGCCGAGGACAAGGCCGTGCTCTGGGGCTTCCTCCAGCGCTATGCGCCGGGGGTCTCGCCCGCAACCCATCCCCGGCTTGACGGCCTCGTCGGCTATGCCATCCGCTATTTCGCCGATTTCGTGAAGCCCAAGAAGGTCTACCGCGCGCCGGACGAGGTCGAGCGGCCGGCGCTCGAAGCCCTGGCGCGGGAACTCGCGGCGCTCCCCGATGGGGCGACGGCAGAGATGATACAGGAAGCTGTCTATAATGTCGCCCGCATCGTGCCGCGCTACCAGGATTTCGCCGCCAAGGGCGCGACACCGGAGCGGCCGGGAGTTTCGAACGCCTGGTTCAATGCCCTCTACCAGATCCTGCTCGGCGAGGAGCGCGGCCCGCGTTTCGGTTCCTTCGCGGCGATCTACGGCGTGGCGAACACCGTGCGGTTGATCGAGGCGGCGCTGGCCGGGCGCCTCATCGCCGCGCACGCCGCCTTCCTCGCGGCGCGGGGCGTGCCCCCGGCGGGGTGAGCCTATTGGCTCGCCCAGAGGATGCGGCAGATGGCGCGGATCTGCCCGGCGGGCCGCGCCGGCAAGGATTCCCCGGTAACGGAGAAGAACTGCACATGCGTTGCCGTCTGGTGTCCGAGCACGGCGATCATCGGCATTCCGGCATGCGGCAGCACGAAGACGCGGTCGCCGCGCCGGGTCGGCGCCTCATGCGAGACGATGAGGATGTCGCCATCCGCATAGACAGGCGCGAGCGCCTTGCCGCGCACCTCGATCGCGAACAACCCTGTCGTGTCGCGACCCGGGAAATTGATCTCGTCCCAGCCGCGCGATCGAGGCCGGCCGCCTTCGTCGAAGGCCTCGCTGAGCCCGGCCTCCAGCGGGCGGAAGGGCAGCCGGGCGCCGGGTCGCGGCTGGCCGGTGACGATGCCGAGGAATTCATCAACGCCAACGCCGGTGGCGGCCAGCACCTTCGCGATCGATTCGGTCGAGGGCCAGCGCGCCTGCCCCTCCGCATTGATCCGCTTGGAGCGGTTGAACGTCGTCGGGTCGAGGCCCGCGCGCTTGGCGAGGCTCGAAATCGAAAGGCCCTGTCGCTGCGCCAACGCGTCGATCGCGGCCCAGATCTGCGCGTGCGTCAGCATTGTCATTCCGATATTCACAACTCGGGCTCGACTACCAATTTTGATTGTACCAAACAATTCCGCTAAAATACTGATACGAATTGAAACGTGCGGGAGCAGGTCGGGCGGGAGCAAGGCCCGGATGGTCTTCCGCGTCATATCCGGTCCGCAGGATGACTCCGCATCGCCCGCGTCTGCTCTACAAAATCCTCGGCGCGGCGGAATGGCAGGGCTTCCGCGTCGCGGGGCTGTTCGACGGCTCCGAGGTCGACCGGCGCGACGGCTTCATCCATTTCTCCTATGCCGATCAACTCGCCGAGACCGCGCGGAAGCATTTCTCCGGGCGCCTCGATCTGGTCCTGCTTGCGGTGGATCCGGCACCGCTCGGTGCGGCGCTGCGCGACGAGGTCTCGCGCGGCGGGGCGCTTTTCCCGCATCTTTACGCCCCACTTCCCTTGGCGGCGGTCCTGTGGGACAAGCCGATTCCCCTCGATCCGGTGGGTCGGCCGGTGCTTCCGTCGCTCGATGCGCCGGATTGATCGGCCCGCGCTCCGGACGGTGCCCCGATGGTCGCGATGCTGTCTTCGCTCTATCCGCTTCTCCAGCCGGCGCTCCGGTTCGTCGATCCCGAGCGCGCGCATGATCTCGCGATCGCGGCCCTGGCCCGCCTGCCGCTCCCCGCGCCCGCACCGGATGATCCCCGCCTGGCGCTGACTGCGTTCGGCCTCCGCTTCCCCAACCCGATCGGCATCGCCGCCGGGTTCGACAAGGGGGCGCGGGTCGCCGAGCCGCTGCGGCGGCTGGGCTTCGGCTTCGTCGAGGTGGGTGGCGTCACCCTGCGGCCGCAGCCCGGCAATCCGCGCCCGCGCGTGTTCCGGCTGTTGCGCGATCAGGCGATCATCAACCGCTACGGCCTCAACAGCGAGGGGGCCGAGATTGTCGCCGCGCGCCTGGGCCGCCTGCGCCGTACGGGGATTCTCGGCATCAATCTCGGCGCCAACAAGGAAAGCGCCGATCGGCTCGGCGATTATGTCGCGCTGATCCGCCGGCTGGGGCCGCTGGCGGATTTCGTGACGCTGAACATCTCCTCGCCGAACACCCCCGGCCTGCGCGATCTCCAGGGCCGCGCCTTCCTCGACGAGTTGATCGCCCGCGTGGTCGATGCGCGCGCCGAGGACAATCTCCGGACGCGAATCCTGGTGAAGATTGCGCCGGATCTCGGCCTCGCCGAACTCGACGACATCGTCGCCGTGGCGCGCGGGCGGTCGGTGGACGGGATGATCGTCTCGAATACGAGCGTGGCGCGGCCGCGGGATCTGCGCGAGAAGGGGGTCGCGCGCGAGGCTGGCGGGCTTTCGGGCCGGCCGCTCTTCAGGCCCTCGACGATCCTGCTAGCGCAGGCCTTCCAGCGCGTTGCCGGCGCTTTTCCGCTGATCGGCGTCGGCGGCATCCTCAGCGGCGAGGATGCGGTCGCCAAGCTGGCGGCCGGCGCTTCGCTGGTGCAGGTCTATTCGGGCTTCGTCTATCGCGGCCCGGCGCTGATCGAGGAGATCAAGGCGCGGCTTCTCGCGGCCATCGAGCGCGAGGGGGTCGGCTCCGTCGCGGCGCTGGTGGGGCGCAACGCCGCGACCTGGGCCGAGGCCGGTGCCTGAGCGCGGCCGGCGGCTCTCAGCCCGGCAGGTCGAGGCGGGCGGCCGCGATCACCGCCTGCGTGCGGCTCTCGACGCCGAGCTTGGCGAGGATCGCCGAGACATGCGCCTTCACCGTCGCCTCGGAAACCGAGAGTTCATAGGCGATCTGTTTGTTGAGAAGCCCCTCGGAGAGCATGGTCAGCACCCGCATCTGCTGCGGGGTGAGGCTTGCGAGACGGCGGATGAGGTCGGCCGTTTCCTTGTCGCCCTCGGCGAGGGGGATATCCGGCGGCGTCCAGGTGTCGCCGGCGAGCACGTGCCGGATGGCGCGGTTGATCGTCTCGATCGGCGTCGTCTTGGGGATGTAGCCGGCCGCGCCGAATTCCATGCAGGTGCGGATGGTCGCGGCATCGTCGATCCCGGAGACGATCACCACGGGCACGGAAGGGTGCTGCGCGCGCAGATAGGTAAGGCCGGAGAATCCGTTGACGCCGGGCATCTTGAGATCGAGCAGCACGAGATCGACCTCCGGTGCGCCGCCGAGCGCGGTCGTCACCTCGTCGAGCGTGCCGGCCTCGATCACGGTCAGCGGATCGAAGATCCCGCCGATCGCCTGCCGGAGCGCGCCGCGGAACAGCGGATGATCGTCGGCGACGATGATGATGCCCGGCCCGTTCGCCGTCTTGGTCTCGCCCATGCCCGTTCCGCCGTTTCCTCTGGGTGCCGTTCGCGCGGCACCATGCTCGTCTTTGTCGGTTGTGTTTGATGATGAACGCCCTTCATGTCACTTGGCAAGACGGCCAAGACGGCGTGCAAGACTTCGCCTCGGGCGCGTCTGGTCCCTCGGCCGGGCGGCGCGGGGGAAACGGGCTGGGAGCAAGGGTTAAGACATGATCGGCGGGCTGGTTCTGGCGCTCTCGCTGGCCGGGTTCGGCCTGCTGGTGCTCGGCGAGCGCATGGGGCTCGGCGCGGGGCTCGCCTCCGCCGCCATGCTCGCGCAATTCCTCGTCGCGGGGCTGGCACTGGCACTGGCGAGCATGACGAGCCGGCTGCATCGCTACCTCGTCGGGGCGCCGCGCGGGGCGATCCCCGGCTTCGCGGCGCTGGTTGCGGTGACGCTCGTCGCCGGCTTCGTGCTGGTGGAGGGCGGGCCTGATCCGCGACCGGGAGCCTATGGCGCGCTGATCCTGGGCTTCGTGGCAGCGCCGCTCGTCGCCCCCTTCAATCCCTGGCGCGATCTCGGGCGTTTCGCGACCGACGAGCGGGCCTTGCGCCTGCGCGACCGTGATCCGGGCGAGGGGACGCGCGGCGCGCTTGCGATCGCCGCGCTCGCGGCCGTCCTGGCCTTGATCCTGATCCTCGCCGCCGGCCTGCCGGTGATCCTCGGCCGGCTCGAGGCGGCGACGGATTGGCCGCGCACGCGGCTCTGGCTGTTCGCGGCGGTGTTTGCCGCCGCCATCCCCCTGCTGGGCGGGATCGGCGGGCTGCGCCGCGCGGCCCTGTTCCTGATCGTGATCGCGCTTCTCGCCGCGCTGCTGCCGCTCGGCATCCAGGCGCTGCGCGATCTCGCGCCGGATGCGGATGGCATGGCCTGGCTCGGCCGGATGACGGGCGCGATCCCTGACCGGACCCGGATCGCCGCCTTCCTGCCCTCGGCACCGCGCGAAGGGGTTCCGCTCGCGATCGGCTTTGTCCTCGGCCTCGCGCTCCAGCAGGCGGCGGCGCCGCTGGCCGGAGCGGCGGCGCGCCTTCGGGGCCTGGCGCTCGGGCTTGCGCTGGCGCTCGGCCTGGCATTCGCGGCGGCTGCGGCGCGCGATGCGCTCGAAACCCTGATCTCGACGCGCCTTGCGGGCGTTCCGGTCGGGCAATGGCCGCTCTTCGTCTTCGACGACGCCGTTCGCGGCTGGATCACCACCTGCGGCCTTGCGCCGGAGGATGCGCTTGCGGCGGCGCGCGCTTGCGGGCGCGCGGGGCTGCGCGACATCCTGCCGCCGGGCGCGATCCGCCTCGCGCCCGGTCTCGCCGCGCCAGCGCTGGCGCTGTCGGGCGGCTATCCGGCGACACTGGGCTTCATCTGGGGCATCCTGCCGCCGCTGATCGCGCTGAGCGGGCTCGGCATGCTGGTCCTTGCCGCGGCGAGCGGCTTCTCGGAGCGTGTGCTGTTCCGCCTCGCGCATCCGCGCGCGCTGCGCGGCTTCCGGCTCGCCATGGCCCGGCTCAGCCTGCTCGTGCTGGGGACGCTGCTTTACACCCTTGAGGCGCGCGGCGTTGCAGTCGAACCCGGCTTCGCGCGCTGGGCGCTGCTCGGGCTGGCGCTGACCATTCTTGCGGCGATGGCTGGTTATCGGCTGATCGCGGCGGCGCGTCTCATCCGCCGTCGTCGCGCGCCGGAACCGTCCGCCGCGACGGAGGCGGCGCCGCACCCAGGCGTTCCCTGAGCGTCTCGATCCGGTCGGCCTCGGCGGCGGGCTTGTCCCAGCGGATGCGGTGGATGCGCGGGAAGCGCATCGCGATGCCGCTGCGATGCCGTGTCGAGACCTGCAAGCCCTCATAGGCGATTTCCAGCACGAGCCCGCCCCCGGCGCCATGCGCCACCTCCCGGACCGGGCCGAAGCGGTTGATCGTGTTGCGCCGCACGAACTGGTCAAGTTCGGCGAGTTCGGCATCGGTGAAGCCGAAATAGGCCTTGCCGACCGGCACCAGCCGCTCCCCATCCCAGACGCCGAAGGTGAAATCCGAGTAGAATGAGGAGCGCTTGCCATGCCCGCGCTGGGCATACATCAGCACGCAATCGACGAGATCCGGCGCGCGCTTCCACTTGAACCACGGCCCCCAGGGCCGGCCGGCGAGATAGGGGCTGTCGCGGCGCTTGAGCATCACCCCCTCGATCGCGGGATCTGCGGCCGAGTCCGCGCGCCGCGCGGCGAGTTCGGGCCAATCCGCGAAGGGAATGAGCGGCGAGAGCCGGAGGCGTGCCGTGCCGGCCGCCGTCACGAGCGCTTCGAGCCGGGCGCGGCGCGCGAGGAGGGGCAGGGCGCGCAGATCCTCGCCGCCCGCAAACAGGAGATCATAGGCGATGAGATGGGCGGGAAACGCGGCGAGAAGCCGCGCCCCGACCTGCTTGCGGTTGAGGCGCTGCTGCACCGCGGAGAAGGGCGCCACCGTTTCGTCATGGATGACGACCAGCTCGCCGTCGATCACACCGTCGAACCCGAGCCCGGCGGCGAGATCGGGGAAGGCGGCGGTGATCTCGTCACCGGAGCGCGAGAACAGCCGGGTCTCCCCCGGCCGCGCCGCCGCCTGGACGCGGATCCCGTCCCATTTCCATTCGGCGATGAAATCCGCCGGGTCGAGCGCGGCGAGTTCGGCCTCGTCGAGCGGATGGGCGAGCATGGGCGCGCGGAAGGTGAGCGCGTCCGCCGCATCCGGGCGCGGGCCGCGCCCCTCCAGCCAGGCGAACAGCGCGGGATAGGGGGGCGCGATTGCGTGCCAGACCTCCTCGACCTCCGCCGCGGCGACGCCGCCCAGAGCCGCCACTGCCTGCCGAGCGAGCGCCGCCGAGACGCCGATCCGCAAGCCGCCCGTCATCAGCTTGAGCAGTGCCCAGCGCCCCTGCTCGTCGAGCGCGTCGAGCCAGGCTGCGATCCGGGCCGGCAAGGCGGCGCGATGCGTTTCGCCCAGCGCCGCGACGATCGCGCCGAGCCGCCCGGTTTCCGCTTCGGCCGGCTGGGCCGGCCACATCAGCGCGATCGTTTCCGAGAGATCGCCGACATAATCATAGGCGAGCGCGAACAGCACCGGATCGGCGCGCTCGGCGATCAGCGCCTTGAGCAGCGCCGGCTTGGCGGCGGGAAAATCGAGCGCGCCGCACAGCGCCGCCAGCGCATAGCCGCGGTCCGGGTCGGGCGTCGCACGGAAATAATCGGTCATGAGCGCGAGCTTGGCGTTCCGGCGCGGTTCGAAGGCGAGACGGTCGATCAATTCGGCGAAGGCCCTCATGCCGCGCCTCCCGCATCCTCGTCGCCATAGCCGACGAGCCGCAGCGGCCGCGCCGCCCACCCGCCCGCCTGGCACCAATGGACGAGCGCGTCCTCCTGGCCATGCGTTACCCAGATCTGGCCGGCGCCGGTCTGCGGCAGCGTCGCGGTGAGATCGGGCCAATCGGCGTGGTCGGAGATGACAAGCGGCAATTCGGCGCCGTTCTGCCGTGCCCGGGCCTTGATGCGCATCCAGCCGCTCGCGACCGCCGTGACCGGGTCGGGGAAACGGCGCGACCAGAGATCGGCGAGGCTCGCGGGCGGGCAGAGAACCAGCGCGCCGGCGAGATCGGCCCTGGCCGCGCCGGTCGCCGGACGGAGATCGCCGAGCGGGATGCCGCGCTCGGTGTAATAGCGCGTGACCTTCTCCAGCGCGCCGTGGAGATGGATCGGCGCGTCGTAGCCGGCATCGCGGATCAACCGGATGACGCGCTGCGCCTTGCCGAGCGAATAGGCGCCGACGAGATGCGCTCGCTCCGGGAAGCGGCGCAGCGAGGCAAGGAGCTTGGCGATCTCCGCGGCCGGGTCGGGATGGCGGAAGACCGGCAGGCCGAAGGTCGCCTCGGTGACGAAGACATCGCAGGAAATCGGCGCGAAGGCGGGCGTGGTCGGGTCTGCCTGGCGCTTGTAATCGCCCGAGACGACGATGCGGCAGCCGCGCCATTCGAGCAGGATCTGCGCCGATCCGAGCACATGACCGGCCGGCTCGAACCGGATCGCGACCCCGCCCTCCACGATCGTTTCGCCGTAAGGGGCGATCTGGCGCGTGCCGCAGAAATCCGCACCGAGGCGGATCGCCATGATGTCGAGCGTCTCGCGGGTCGCCAGCACCGCGCCATGGCCGGGGCGGGCATGGTCGGAATGGGCATGCGTCACCAGCGCGCGCCCGACAGGTTGCAGCGGATCGATGAAGAAATTCCCCGGCGGGCAATAGAGCCCCTCGGGCCGCGGATGGAGCAGGTCTTCTGGCCGGACGGACATGCCTCTTGCTTGGCTCTCGCTAGTCTCCCGCCCTTCACATAGGCGCCGGCGCGGCATACGGAAGGTCGGCTCCGAGCAAGCGCGCAGGATTGTCGTGCCGAACGATCTCTCGACCTCCGGCGATCTCATCGCCGACCGGCGTTTCGCCTATGCCCGCGCCGCCCTCGCGGAGGGCGATGCCGGGGCGGCGCGCGACCTCTTCGCGCAGGTCCTCGAACGCGCGCCGGTCTGGCCGCCGGCGCTGCACGGGCTCGCGGAGGCGGCCTTGCTCGGCGACGATCCCGAGGCGGCGCGGGCGGCGGCGGCGGCCTGCCTCGCCCTTGATCCATCCGACCGGCTGGGCGCCGGGCTGATCCTCGCCCGGATCGAGGGGCGCGTCGTGATGCCGGAGGCCTATGTCGCGGCGCTGTTCGACGAATACGCCCCGCGCTTCGACCGTCATCTGACCGGGATACTCGGCTATATCGCGCCCGATCTGATCGCGGTCGCGCTGCGGGAGGAGGGGGGGCTTTCCGGAATCGGGCGCGTGCTCGATCTCGGCTGCGGCACCGGACTGATGGCGCGCGCCCTGCCGATCCCCGGCGCCGAATGGACGGGTGTCGACCTTTCCGCCGCCATGCTGGCGAAGGCGCGCGAGACCGGGCTCTATGCCCGCCTCGAACAGGCGGAGCTTTGCTCCCATCTCGGGGGGGAAGCGGCGGAGAGCGTCGATCTCGTGCTGGCGGCGGATGTGTTCTGCTATGTCGCGGATCTCGCGCCGGTGCTGTGTGCGGCGGCAAGGGTGCTCGCGCCGGCTGGCCGGCTCGCTTTCACCATCCAGAGCCAGGCCGGCGCGGGCGCGATCCTCGGGGCGGATCAGCGCGTCCATCACGCGCCGGCGCTGGTGCGGGCGGCGGGCGCGGCCGCCGGGCTGCGGCTGCGGCGCCAGCAGCCGGTCTCGGCGCGGATGGATCGCGGCCGGCCGGTGCCCGGCATGCTGTTCGTCTTCGGCCGGGGCTGAGCCTTGCCGGCCGGCGGCCCGGGCGCCACCTTGGCGGCGATGCCGCCCGCCGATTCCAGCCCCGAAGCGCCCGACGATCCTTGCGCCCTGCCGCCGGCCTTCGCGCGCTGGTTCGCGCAGCGCGGCTGGATCCTCCGCCCGCATCAGGCGGAGATGCTGGCGCAGGCCGCGGCGCGGCGATCCACGCTCCTGATCGCCCCGACCGGCGCCGGCAAGACGCTGGCCGGCTTCCTGCCCGCCCTTGTCGAACTGGCCGCCCGCCCGCCGCGCGCCGCGCCGCGCGGCGTGCACAGCCTCTATATCTCGCCGCTCAAGGCGCTTGCGGTCGATATCGCCCGCAATCTCGAGGCGCCGATTGCGGAGATGGGGCTCGATATCCGCGTCGAGGCGCGCACGGGCGATACGCCCGCCGCCCGCCGCCAGCGGCAGCTCCGCCAGCCGCCGGACATCCTGCTGACCACGCCGGAGCAGATCGCGCTGCTGCTCTCTCACGGGGAGGCGCGGCGCTTCTTCTCGGAACTGCGCCTGATCATCGTCGATGAACTGCACGCGCTGGCGCCGGGCAAGCGCGGCGATCTCCTCGCACTCGGCCTTGCCCGGCTCGCGGTTCTCGCGCCAGCGGCGATCCGGTTCGGGCTGTCGGCGACGGTCGCGGAGCCGGACGCGCTGCGCCGCTGGCTGGTGCCGCAGGAGCCGCCCGGCGCCATGGCGGATCTCGTGACGGTACCGCGCGAGCTGGCCGCCGCCCCGGACCTGCGGATTCTGGAAACGGCGGCGCGACTGCCCTGGTCCGGCCATTCGGCGCGCCACGCGATGGGCGAGGTCTACGAGGCGATCGGCCGGCACCGGCTCAGCCTGATCTTCGTCAATACCCGCATGCAGGCCGAACTCGTGTTCCGGATGCTGTGGGACATCAACGAGGCCGGGTTGCGCATCGCCCTGCATCACGGTTCTCTCGATGTCGCGCAGCGCCGCAAGGTCGAGGCGGCGATGGCGGCCGGCGGGCTCGATGCCGTGGTCTGCACCTCGACGCTCGATCTCGGCATCGATTGGGGCGATGTCGATCTCGTCGTCCATATCGGGGCGCCGAAGGGGGCGAGCCGGCTGCTGCAGCGCATCGGGCGTGCGAATCACCGGCTCGACACCCCCTCGCGCGCCCTGCTTGTGCCCTCGAACCGGTTCGAGATGCTCGAATGCCGCGCGGCGATCGAGGCCGCCGCGGCCGGCGAGCAGGATGCCCGGACGGCGCGCACCGGCGCGCTCGATGTGCTCGCCCAGCACGTCACGGGCATGGCCTGCGCGGAGCCTTTCGCGCCGGATGCGCTGTTCCGCGAGGTGACGGCGGCGGCGCCGTATTGCGGCCTCCCGCGCGCCGATTTCGACCGTATCCTCGCCTTCGCCACCGATGGCGGCTATGCGCTGCGCGTCTACGAGCGGTTCGCGAAGCTGAAGCGCGATGCCGGGGGGCGTTACCGGATCGCCAATCCGCGCCTCGCGCAGGGCTACCGGATGAATGTCGGCACCATCGTCGAGGAGACGATGCTCAAGGTCCATCTCGGCGCCGGACGCGGCGGAGCCCTGCGTCCCGGCAGGCTGCTCGGCGAGATCGAGGAATATTTCGCCGAGGGGCTCAGCCCGGGCGATACCTTCGTCTTCGCCGGCGAGGTGCTGAAATTCGAGGGGCTCGTCGAGGATCGCGTCATCGCAAGCCGCGCCGCCGGGCGCGATCCGATGATCCCCTCCTATGCGGGCGGCAAGTTCCCGCTTTCGACGCATCTTGCGGCGCGCGTGCGCGCGCTGATCGCCGATCCCGCGCATTGGCGGTGCCTGCCGGCGCAGGTCGCGGATTGGTTGCGGCTCCAGCAGGCGAGATCCGGGCTTCCGGGGCGGGACGATCTCCTGATCGAGAGCTTCCCGCGCGCCGGCCGGCATTTTCTGGTGCTCTATCCGTTCGAGGGCCGGCTCGCGCATCAGACGCTCGGCATGCTGCTGACGCGGCGGCTCGAACGCGCCGGGCTGAAGCCGCTCGGTTTCGTCGCCAATGATTACGCGCTTGCAACCTGGATGCTCGGCGACCCGCAGCGCTGTGTCGCGCGCGAGCCCGGCTTTCTCGGCGCGCTGCTCGACCCCGACATGCTTGGCGACGATCTCGAGGCCTGGCTCGCCGAGAGCGCCCTGATGAAGCGCTCCTTCCGCCATTGCGCGATCGTCTCCGGGCTGATCGAGCGCCGATTTCCCGGCATGGAGAAGAAGGCGCGGGCGCTGACCCTCTCCACCGATCTGATTCATGACGTGCTGCGCCGCCATGAGCCGGATCACATCCTGCTGGCGGCCGCGCGGGCGGATGCGGCGTCCGGCCTCATGGATCTGCGCCGCCTCTCGGACTTCCTGATGCGGATCCGCGGGCGAATCGCGCATCATCCGCTGGCGCGGATATCGCCGCTCGCGGTGCCGGTGATGCTCGAGATCGGGCGCGAACCGGTCTATGGCGAAGCGGGCGACGCGGCGATCGCGGAGGAAGCGGAGCGGCTGATGCAGGAAGCGGCGGACGAGCCCGGGCCGGCAGATGGCGGGGCGGAGGCGTGAGCATGCCCGCCATCACCGCCGTTGTGCCCGTCTCTTCGTCCCTGGCCGGTGCGGTGCCCGTCCGGCTCGGCGGTCTCGATCTGATCCTGCATCCCGAGGGCGCGGCGCTGGTGCCGGCGGAGGAGACGCTGATCGTCGCCGATCTCCATCTCGAGAAGGCGGCGAGCTTCGCCGCGCGCGGCCGGCTGCTGCCGCCGCATGATTCGGTGGCGACGCTCGGCGCGCTCTCCGCTCTTGCCGGGGCGCTGGCGCCGCGGCGGATCGTGCTGCTCGGCGACAGCTTCCATTCGCGGCTTCACACCTTCGGCGCCGCGTCGCCGGGGCCGGCGCTGATCGCCGGGCTCGCGGCGCGGGCGGAACTGGTCTGGATCGCGGGAAACCATGATCCCGTGCCGCCGCTTCCGCTGCCCGGCCGGGCGCTGCCGGAACTGCGGATCGGCGATGTGGTGCTGCGGCATCTGCCCTGCCGCGACGGAAGGCCCGAGATCGTCGGCCATCTCCACCCGGCCGCGCGGCTGCGCACGCGCGCGGGCGCGCTGCGCCGGCGCTGCTTCCTGCTCTCGCCGGCGCGGCTCGTCCTGCCGGCCTTCGGCGCGCTGACCGGGGCGCTCGATGCCGATGACCCGGCGATCGCGGATTGGTTTCCGGATCGGGCGGGGCATGCCTTCCTGCTTGGGCGCGCCGGGTTGAGCCGCGTTCCGCTCGCCGCGGTGATGGGCTGAGGCGTCAGTCGCGCCGGAAGGCGATATTGGCGATCCAGCCGAGCAGGATCGCCATCGCCACCGAGAACAGCGCATAGGCCCAGGCCTCGTTGCGCGCGGCATTGGCGACGAAAGCGTCGAAACCGACCTTGCGCACCACGAAGCCGGCCTGCGCGGTCTTCAGCGGCACCCCCTCGGACAGCACTGAGATGTTGACGAGATAGAGCCCGGTCGGCGCCTTTGCGGGCAACTGGATCGTCGCGGTGAAGAGATTGGGGCGGATCATGGTCACGGCGCGCTCGTTCTGCGTCACCGCGCCCTCCTCGCGGCGCAGCCGCAGCAGCGCGTTGCGGAAGCCGAACTCGCTGCCGCCTTGCGCATCCGACACGCGCGCCGCGTCGGGAAGGAAGTATTCGAGCCCGAGCTTCAGCCGCTCGCGCACCGCCTCGTCGGTGATCTCGTGCAGCGGCCGCGCCGTGAGCAGCGAGAAGAACAGCGGAATGCGCATGTAGCGGCGACGCTGATCCGTGAGCCAGATCGGCCCGAACCTGCCCTTGCGATGCACGACGACATCGCCCTGCGGCCCCTGGACATTGGCGACGACATCGTAATTGCCGGAGCGGGCGATGGTGCGCGCATCGCGCTCGATGAGCCCGAATACGGTGATCTCGGCGCCGGTATAGGTGGAGGTGATCGCGACCTCGCGCGTCGAGAGCGCGAGCACCAGCTCCTCGGCGCGCCCCGCGCCGGGCAGCAGCGCCGCGAGCAGGGCCGCGAGGAGCAGGCCCTGGTGCCGCAGGCGACGGCTCGCCCGCCGGCTCATCGCTCGACCTCGGAGGCGCTGATCGAATAGAGATCGTTCGGCTGGCCGACGATATCGAAGGCGAAGCGCACGCCGACGATCAGGATCAGCAGCGCGAGCAGCAGCCGGAACTGCTCGCCCTTGAGCGTCTGCCCCGTGCGCGCGCCGAATTGCGCGCCGATTACTCCGCCCACGACGAGCGTCAGCGCCAGGAGAAGATCGACCGCCTGCGAGATCGTCGCATGCAGCCAGGTCGCGACGAGCATCGTCGCGACGATCTGGAACAGCGAGGTGCCGACGACCACCGAGGTCGGGATGCGGAAGAAATAGATCAGCGCCGGGACGACGAGGAAACCGCCGCCGATGCCGAGCACGGTGCCGATGAAGCCGATCACCGCGCCGAGCGCCAGCAGCGGCAGCACGCTCGTCGACATTTTCGAGCGATGGAAGCGCATCGGGAAGGGCAGGCGTTCATACCAGCGATGCTCGCCCGCCTGGCGCAGCGGCACGGGCTTGCCGGCGCGTCGGCGGCTCAGCATCGAGCCGATGCTCTCGACGAACATCAGGCAGCCGACCGACATCAGCAGCGTCACGTAAGAGAGCGTGATGACGAGATCGAGATGGCCGAGGCGGCGCATCTGGTTGAAGAACAGCACGCCGAACAGCGTCCCCGCGAGGCCGCCGATGACGAGCACGATGCCGAGTTTCACGTCGAGCGCGCCGCGCCGCCAGTAATTCAGCGTGCCCGTCACCGAGGACGCGGCGATATGGACCGAGGAACTCGCCACCGCGACCGGCGCCGGAACGCCGACGAAGATCAGCAGCGGGGTGAGCAGGAAGCCGCCGCCGACGCCGAATAGCCCCGAGATGAACCCGATCGCGCCGCCCATTCCGAGCAGCAGGAACAGGTTGAGCGGCAGTTCCGCAATCGGGAGATAGAGCTGCATCGGCGATATCGCGTCGCGCGGCCGAACGGACCGGCCGCCTCGTCCCTTCCTATTGGGCCGCTGCCGCGACGGCGTCAACCGCCGCCGAGCGGATGGCTCAGGGCGCGCGGGCCGCGATCCGGGCCCAATTGCCCGGCTCGTTCGCGGCCGCGTTCGGCCGGGCGGGCTTGAACGCCTTGATTCGCTCGTTTTCCTTTGCCAGCTGGTCCTTGGTCAGCCGCGCGGCGATGTCGTCGCGTTTCCTGGCCGCGTCCTGGTCGCCCTGCGCGGCGGCGATGCCGAACCAGCGATAGGCCTCGCCGAGATCCTGGTTCACGCCGAGCCCGCGTGCGAACAGGATCGCGATGTTGAACTGGCTGTCCTTGACCCCGTGTTCCGCCGCGCGACGGAACCACAGCGCGGCGCCGGCATAATCCGGCGCGCCGTGCACGCCTTCGGCCAGCAGCACGGCGGCATTGTGCATGGCGAGCACATGGCCCTGTGCGGCGGCGCGGTCAAACCATTGGAAGGCGAGCGCCTGATCCTTCGTGATGCCCCGTCCCTCCCGGTATAGGCTCGCGAGCCGGTATTGTGCGGGCGCATGCCCGGCCGCGGCGGCCTGCTCGAACCAGCGCGCCGCCGCCTGCGGGTTGCGCGCCGTGCCGCGGCCATCGGCGAAGCGCGCGCCGATTTCGAACAGCGCCGGGGCATTGCCGCCGAGCGCCGCCTCGCGCAGGGCGTCCTCGCCCTTGAAGCCGCTTTCCTCGATCAGTGCGGCGACGGCATGCCGCCCGGTCTCGATCGGTCGCGCGGTGCCGTCCCCACCGATCGACCCTACGGCGAGAGGGTCGGTCTGCGCGATGGCGTTCGAATCCTGGAGCCGCTGGGCGCGCTTGCCATCCTTTGCCGTGCCGATCGTCGGAATCGGTTGCCCCTCGGCGGGGGCCGAGGGCGTGCCGATGCCCTGCGTGGTGCGCGGCGCCTCGTCGCCCTCGGCCGGCGCGCTGACAGCCGGCTTCGGCGGCGCTTCGACGACCGGACCGAGATTGCGGTTCGTCCAGACCTTGAGCGCCCCGACCGAGAGGACGAACACCGCAAGCCCGAGCAGGATCGGCTTGCGCGCCCGCACCAGGAAGCTTGCCGAGGGCGCGCTCGCTGCCGCCGCTTCGCGCTGCCCGCCGGCGATCCGGCAGGTCTGCGCTTCGCTCGTCTCGGCCTGGCTGCGCGCCGCCGCCTGGGCCGCGCGGCGCGCGGCGATGAAGCTCGCCTTCGGGTCCGCCGGCCGCGCCTCGCCGGGGCGCTGCCCCGGTTCCAGCGGCAGATCCTCCATCGTTTGGGGGGTCGTCTGCGTGGCTTCCGGCGTCTCGGCCGATCGCTTCATCCCGGTGCGGGACGGTTCGCCGGGCGGCGCCGGATCGCGCGGGGTGACGGTCGGCATGGCCGGCATCGCCGGCGCAGCGGGTGGGGCCTCGGCGCGCTCCGGCGGGGCGGGGTGATGAGACCTTCCGCCCGTTTCCAGCATTCCCATGCGCTGAACGAGCGTTTCGAGCGTGTTCTGCAAGCCTTCGAGCAATTGCCGGGTGCGGCGGTCGGCCTCGCTCTGCGCGGATTTGAATTCGCCGAGATCGCGCTTGATCAGCAACAACCCCTCGGCCGCCAGCGCGTCGCTCGCCTCGTCGCGCGGCGCGCTGCGCAGCGCCTCCTGCGCGGCGCGGAGTGCGGCCTTTTCCGCTGCGGAATGCAGGTCGCGGCGGGTCGAATCGAATTCGGCGAACAGATCGGAGATCGCCCGCTCGATCCCGCGCGTGCCCTCGCCGGCATTCTCGTCGATGCGGCGGGCGATATGGGCGATCTCGGCATGAAGGCGGTCGAGGCCGGCGGCATCGGGCGGCGCCTGCCGGGCCGCGTCGAGATGCGCGGCCACCCGCTCCAGCATCGCGAGCACGGCTTCGCCCTGCGCCGGCGCCTGCACGGCCTGCCCGAGCGTTGCGCCGATGGCCTCGAGCCGGGTTGCGATCTGGTCGAGCCCGCCGAGCGGGGTATCGCGGCCCGAGTCGAGCGCGCGGTCGATCCGTTCGAGCCGCTCGGCGATGGAATCGAGCTGCGGCAATGGCTGGACGCCGCTGGCGAGCGATTTCATGCCGCTCGCCAGCGCGTCGATCTTATCCTCGATCCGGCCGATGCCGGACAGGCGCTGCTCGATGCCCCGGAAGGCGGCGGCCGGATCGATTCGCTCCAGCCGGTCGCGGACATCGCGGATCGCGTCGATCACCGCCCGGTCGGCGTCGGGGGAAGCGCGGAAATGCTCGATCTGCCGGCCGAGCGCGTCGATCTGGCGCGCCAGCCCTTCGAGCGGCTGCGCGCGCAGCGCCTGCGTCACCAGCGTGCGGAGGCTCTCCGTCTCGCGGGCGATCTCGTCGAGGCGTCCGGCGCTGGCGGTGCCGGCGGCGAGCCCGTCAAGCCGACGCGCGAGATTGCCGATCTCCTGCGACAGGCGCTCGATGCCGCGCCCGCCGGCCATTTCGCGCAGGACCGCCTGGATATCCTCGTGCATGCGCTCGATCGCGGCGGAGAGCCGGGGCGGGAGCGCATCCTGCACCGCGCCGAGCCGTCCCGCGACCCCGGCCACCGCCTCCTCGACGAGGCCGACGAGGCGCGCCGGCGCGAGCTGCGCCACCGAATCGGCGAGCCCGGCAAGATCGCGCCGGATCGCCTTGAGATCGTCGCCGCGGCTTTCGCCGCGCCATTCCGCGATGCGCGCGGCGATTTCGTCGAGCCGGTCCTGGAGGCGAGCCGTGTCGGGGGCCGGGCGGGCGCGCATTTCGTCGATCCGAGCGACGAGTGCGCCGAGTGTCTCGTGCATGCTCTCCGGGCGGGGATGGCCGGGTGCGGGCTCGGCATCGAGATGGCGGCGGCGCGCCTCGATCTCGGCCAGAGTGCGGGCGAAAATGGCGTTGTCGGCACTGGCGCGCGGTGTCGCGGCCGGCGGCTCCGGCCGGTTCAGCGCCTCGAGCCGGCGTTCGAGGCCCTGAAGGATGTCGGCGATCCGTTCCGGTCCGGCGCGGCGGGGCGGCTCGACACCGGCGAGGCCGCGGCGTTCGATCCGCTCCATGGCCTCGACGGCGTTTTCCAGAAGTTCCACCATCTGCTGGTTGTCGCCACTGCGGCCCGGGCGGCCCTTGCCGAGCCGGTCGAGCCGTTCGGCGAGATCGTCGAGCCGTGCCGGGCGCCGGGCCCGGCGCGGGGCGGCATAGGCGGGTGCCTCGTCCTCGTCGGCATCGAGGCTGCCGGACAGGACCTGGTTCAGCCATTGTCCGACGGATAGGCCGGAGCGCTGCGCGGCCTCGACCGCCTGCTCCCGAATCTCGGGGTCGATCCCCCGGATGCTCCACGGCATTGCATTCGCCATAACCGGTCCCGCTTCCCGTCGCCGCATGCGGCTGCGGCGCGCTTTTGGCAGCGGGCGGGGCGAATCAGCCGGTTGGAATCACCCGTTCCCGCGCCCTCGCAGCTTTTCCGCATTAAGGTAAACGGTGGGTTAATCCCCCGGCATTTCTGGCCGGCGCCGCCTCTGCTTCGACCGATGCATGCGGCGCATGGGGGCGTGGCGTTATCGCGATGCCCTGCTGCGCGCATCGAGGATATCGGCGACATTCTGATCGATCATTTCGATCAGATCCTCGGCCTCCATGATAGCGATCGCGAGGATCGAGCGCAGCAGCGCGGTTTCGTCGGAATGAAGCTGAGCCTTCATCATGAAGGCGAAGTCAATGATATTCTTGATGATATCACGTTCAGGCATGGCAGCGCCCCATAAGGTTGTCGGCCCGGGGGGCCGGAAGGAACATCGGTGCCCGCCGAGCGGGCTCTTTCCCCGAATTCCGATTCAATGCACAATCATAGCGTGTATAAATCAACCAAAACAACCGAAAGCTTTAATTAGCAATTTGCACGCATAGGTTGCGGCATCGGACGCATCCCGCGCTCCGGATTGACCCAGAAAGGTGCCACATGGCCGATATCACCCTCTCCGTTGGCGTTCGCCAGTCGCTCGCCGCCATCAAGTCCACCACTACCGCGCAGCAGCAGCAGCAGCTCAAGCTGGCGACAGGCAAGCGCGTGAATTCCGCGCTCGACAACCCGGTGAACTATTTCACCTCCTCGGGCCTTTCCAACCGTGCTCGCGATCTCTCGTCCCTCCTCGATTCGATCGGGCAGGGCGTCAAGGTCATCGAGGCGGCCGACAAGGCGATCAAGGCGCTGACCAAGCTCGTCGAATCGGCGCAGGCATCCGCCCGGCAGGCGCTGCAATCCACCTCGACGACGCCGAAGGTCACCGGCGCCAACACCACCCCGCTCACCGGCGCCACCGTGCTCTCCTCGGCGGGGGCTGGCGCCTTCGCGGTCGGCGACACGATCACGGTCAACGGCACCACGATCCTGACCTTCGCTGCCGGCGACGATGTCAATGATGTCATCAACAACATCAACACCAACACAACGCTCAACCCGAGCGGCGGCCCGCTGAAGGTTCAGGCATCGCTGAACGCGCAGGGGCAGATCATGATCGAGGCGCTCGACGGCGCGGCGCTGACGGTGTCGGGCTCGGCGGCGGCGAAGGTTTCGACGCTGTTCGGCGGCGCGACGCTCACCGCCGCGACCAACACCAATACGACGCGCAAGGATGCGGCCGCGCAGTTCGACGCGCTGCGCACCCAGATCGACCAGCTCGCGGCCGATTCCTCCTATAACGGCATCAATCTGCTCGATGGCGGCTCGCTCAAGGTGCAGTTCAACGAGGTCAACACGGCTTCGGTGACGATCTCGGGCGTCAAGTTCAACGCGACGGGCCTCTCCATCGCCGCATCCACCAACAATTGGCAATCGGACAAGGACATCAACGACGCCCTCGGCAATCTCACCACGGCGATCACCAAGCTGCGCAACCAGGCTTCGACCTTCGGCTCGAACCTTTCCGTGGTGCAGACGCGGCAGGATTTCACCAACAACCTGATCGACACGCTCGAAACGGGGTCGGATCTGCTGGTCCTCGCCAACCAGGACGAGGAGGCGGCGAAGCTCGTCACGCTCAACACCCGTCAGCAGCTTGCTTCGACCGCGCTCAGCCTCGCGACGCAATCGGAGCAAAGCGTGCTGCGTCTCTTCTAACCATCTGCGACAACAGCGGCAAAATCGCGGACGGCGCGGCGCGCCGTCCGCATTTCCACGACATCGCTTCACAAATCCGTTGAAATTGACCGCTTTGCTGCCAGTCTGGTGCAGATGCCGCTTGCCAAGCGGCAAGATAGTTTATATGTAAACAAAAGAGATCGCTTTGCGGGGCGCCAGCCCGCGGCTTCCATCGCGATCCTTGGAGGAAATTGCCATGCCGAGCTATCGCGCCCCGGTCCAGGACGTCACCTTCCTGCTCAACCATGTGTTCGGCATCGAGAAATACGGCAATCTGCCGGGGTTCTCCGATCTTTCCGCCGAGACGCTGGAGGCGATCCTGGCCGAGGGGGCCAAGCTCTGCGAGGAGGTTCTCCAGCCGCTGAACCGGGTCGGGGATATCGAGGGCTGCAAGCGCCACGAGGATGGCCGTGTCACGACGCCCAAAGGGTTCAAGGCCGCCTATGACGCCTTCGCCGCCGGCGGCTGGGTGGGGCTTTCCGCCGATCCCGAATATGGCGGGCAGGGCCTCCCCTACACGCTCGGCGCGATCATGAACGAATTCGCTTCGTCGGCTAACATGGCGTTCTCGATGTATCCGGGCCTGACGATGGGCGCGATCGCGGCGCTCAACACCCATGCCTCGGACGAGATTAAGCGGACCTATCTGCCGAAGATGATCGAGGGGCCCTGGACAGGCACGATGAACCTTACCGAGCCGCATTGCGGCACCGATCTCGGCCTGATCAAGACCCGCGCGACCCGCCAGCCGGACGGCAGCTTCCGCATCACCGGCACCAAGATCTTCATCTCGGCCGGCGAGCACGATCTCAGCGACAACATCATCCACCTCGTTCTCGCCCGCATCGAGGGCGCGCCGGAAGGGGTGAAGGGGATCTCGCTGTTCGTGGTGCCGAAATTCCTCGTCAACCCCGATGGCTCGCTCGGCGCGCGCAACCCGGTCGCCTGCGGCGCGATCGAGCACAAGATGGGGATCCACGGCAATTCCACCTGCGTGATGAACTATGACGGCGCGACCGGCTGGCTGGTCGGCGAGGAGAATCGCGGGCTTAACGCCATGTTCGTGATGATGAACGAGGCGCGGCTCGGCGTGGCCATCCAGGGGCTCGCGCAATCCGAAGTCGCCTATCAGAACGCGGTCGCCTATGCGCGGGATCGCATCCAGGGCCGGGCGCTGACCGGCGCCAAGGAGCCGACGAAGGCGGCGGATCCGATCATCGTCCATCCCGATGTGCGCCGCACGCTGCTCTCCATCCGCGCCTTCAACGAGGCGGCGCGCGCGCTGGTGCTCTGGACGGCGCTAAAGAGCGATGTCGCCCATCGCTCCGAGGATGCCAAGGCGCGCCAGGAGGCGGACGATCATCTCGGGCTGATGACCCCCGTGCTCAAGGGGGTTCTGACCGACAGGGGCTTCGAGAACGCGGTCGCCGCACAGCAGATGTTCGGCGGGCACGGCTATATCGAGGAATGGGGGATGAGTCAGTTCGTGCGCGATGCCCGCATCGCGATGATCTACGAGGGCGCGAACGGCATCCAGGCGCTGGATCTCGTGGGGCGCAAGCTCCCGCGCGACGGCGGCCGGGCGGTGATGAGCTTCTTCAACGAGGTGCAGGGCTTCATCAAGGCCGGCGAGGGAGAAGCGGCGCTCAAGCCGCTGTTCGGCCCGCTCGCGCAGGGGCTCGGCCATCTTCAGCAGGCCACGATGTGGTTCATGCAGAACGCGATGGCGAAGCCGGACAATGCCGGCGCCGGCTCCACCGATTACATGCATCTCTTCGGCCTCGTCGCGCTCGGCTACATGTGGGCGATGCAGGCGAAGGCTGCGCATGCGAAGCTCGCCGCCGGCGCCAATGGCGATGCGGCCGCGCTCGAGACCAAGCTCACGCTCGCGCGCGTCTTCATGGAGCGGCTGATGCCGGAGACGGGCACGCGCCTCGCCAGGATCGCCGCCGGCGCCGATGCCGTGATGGCGCTGCCGGCGGAGATGTTCTGAGAAGCGGCGCGGGGCGGCGGGCCGCGAACCGCTGCCTGGATCTCCGCGCCGGGGCCCGGCCGATCCGTGCCGGATGCCGAAATCCGACTGCCAAAACAGGGAGGCCCCCATGGCCGAGGCATACATCTACGATCACGTGCGCACCCCGCGCGGCAAGGGCAAGGCCGATGGCTCGCTCCATGAGGTGACCGCGGTCCGCCTCGCGGAAACCGCGCTCCGGGCGGTGAAGGATCGCAACGGGCTTGATCCCCGCCTTGTCGACGATGTCGTGCTCGGCTGCGTCGATCCCGTCGGCGAGGCTTCGGGCGACATCGCGCGCTCGGCGGCGATCGCGGCCGGCTATGGCGAAAGCGTGCCGGGCATCCAGATCAACCGGTTCTGCGCCTCGGGGCTCGACGCGGTGGCCTTCGGCGCCGCGCAGGTGATGGCGGGGCAGAAGGATCTCGTGATCGGCGGTGGCGTCGAGAGCATGAGCCGCGTCGGCATGGGCGCCTCGGGCATGATGCCGGCGGTCGATCCCAGCGTTGCGATCCCCTCCTATTTCTCGCCGCAGGGCGTGGCGGCGGACCTGATCGCGACCAAATACGGCTTCACGCGCGACGATGTCGACGCCGTCGCGGTGGAGAGCCACAAGCGCGCGGCGCGCGCCTGGAGCGAGGCGCGCTTCTCGAAATCGGTCGTGCCGGTCCGGGATGTCAACGGCCTGACGATCCTCGCGCGCGACGAGACGATCCGCCCCGCCACCGATATGCAGACGCTGGGCGCGCTAAAGCCCTCCTTCGCGATGATGGGCGAGCAGGGCGGCTTCGACGCGGTGGCGATCCAGGGCCATCCGGAGGTCGAGACGATCAACCATGTCCATCATGCCGGCAATTCCTCCGGTATCGTCGACGGCGCCTCGGCGGTGCTCGTCGGCTCGAAGGCGGCCGGGCGCAAGGCGGGGCTCCGAGCGCGGGCACGCATCCGCGGCTTTGCGAGCCTCGGCTCGGATCTCGCGCTGGTCCTGACCGGCCCGGTCGATGTGACCGAGAAGCTCTTCGCCCGCACCGGCATGACCATGAAGGACATCGATCTCATCGAGATCAACGAGGCCTTCGCGGCGGTCGTGTTGCGCTACCAGCAGGCTTTCGATCTCGATCCCGCCAAGGTCAACGTCAATGGCGGCGCGATCGCCATGGGCCATCCGCTGGGCGCCACCGGCGCGATGATCCTCGGCACGGTGATCGACGAACTCGAGCGACGCGACCTCAATACCGGCCTCGTCACCCTGTGTGTCGCCCATGGCATGGGCACGGCGATGATCGTCGAGCGCGTCTGATCCAGGCGGGAGAAAACCGATGAACCTCAAGAATTTCCGCTTCGAGACCGATGCAGATGGCGTGGCGCTCCTGACCTGGGACATGCCGGGCCGCTCGATGAATGTGATCACCCCCGAGGTGATGGACGAGTTGGAGAGCGTGATCGATCACGTTGTCTCGGCCGAGGGGGTCAAGGGCTGCGTCATCACCTCCGGCAAGGATACCTTCTCCGGCGGCGCCGATCTCACCATGCTCCAGGGGCTCGGCGTCGAGTTCGGCAAGCTGGCGAAGGCCAAGGGCGAGGAGGCTGCGATGCAGTTCTTCTTCGACCGCTCCTCGGCCCTGTCGCGGCTCTATCGCAAGCTCGAAACCTGCGGCAAGCCCTTCGCGGCCGCGGTGCACGGCACCTGCCTCGGCGGCGCCTTCGAACTCGCGCTCGCCTGCCATTACCGCGTGGTTTCGGATTCGGACAAGACCCGGATCGGGCTGCCGGAGATCAAGGTCGGGCTGTTCCCCGGCGCCGGCGGCACCCAGCGCGTGGCGCGGCTGATGCAGACCGGCGACGCGCTCCAGATGCTGTTCCGCGGCGACCAGATCAAGCCGGCGCAGGCGAAGAGCATGAATCTCGTCCATGCCGTGGTGCCGCGCGAGGGGCTCGTGCGGGCGGCGGCGGACTGGATCAAGGCCGGCGGTTCGCCCAAGGCGCCCTGGGACCAGGAGGGCTACAAGCTGCCCTCGAACAAGGTGCACTCGCCCGCCGGCATGATGATCTGGCCGCCGGCCAACGCGATCTACCGCCGCGAGACGCAGGACAATTACCCGGCCGCCAAGGCGATCCTGCAATCGGTCTATGAGGGGCTGATGCTGCCGATGGACCTCGCGCTCCGCGTCGAGAGCCGGTATTTCGCGCATATCCTGCGCTCGCCGGAGGCAGCGGCGATGATCCGCTCGCTCTTCGTCTCCAAGGGCGAACTGGAGAAGGGCGCACGCCGGCCGGAAGGCATCGAGCCGCTCAAGATCAAGCGGGTCGGGGTGGTCGGCGCCGGCTTCATGGGCGCGGGCATCGCCTATGTCTCGGCGCAGGCCGGAATCAATGTCGTGCTGGTCGACCGCGACCAGGAGGCGGCGGACAAGGGCAAGGCCTATTCGCACAAGCTGATGTCCGACCAGATCCTGAAGGGGCGCGCCAAGACCGCCGACCGCGACGCGCTGCTCGCCCGCATCCATGCCACGGCCGATTTCTCGGCGCTCAAGGGCTGCGATCTGGTGATCGAGGCGGTGTTCGAGGACCGGGCCGTGAAGGCGGAGGTCACGAAGAAGATCGAGGCCGCCATCGGCCGCCGCACCATCCTCGCCTCCAATACCTCGACCCTGCCGATCTCCTCGCTCGCCGAGAATTTCGC
This sequence comes from Rhabdaerophilum calidifontis, assembly GCF_008641065.1. GTDB lineage: Bacteria > Pseudomonadota > Alphaproteobacteria > Rhizobiales > Beijerinckiaceae > Rhabdaerophilum > Rhabdaerophilum calidifontis. The sequence continues at coordinate 26,025 of NZ_VTRS01000010.1, forward strand.
GCGGCCGAGCCAGTATATCGGCATCCATTTCTTCTCGCCGGTCGAGAAGATGCTGCTGGTCGAGATCATCCTCGGCAAGCGCACGGGGGATCGGGCGCTCGCGACGGCGCTCGATTTCGTCCGCGCCATCCGCAAGACGCCGATCGTCGTCAATGATTGCCGCGGCTTCTTCGCCAATCGCTGCGTGCTGAACTATATCCGCGAGGGCCATCTCATGCTGGCCGAGGGTGTGCCGCCGGCGATGATCGAGAATATGGCCAAGAAGGCCGGCATGCCGGTCGGCCCGCTCTCGCTCAACGACGAGGTCGCGCTCGATCTCGGCTGGAAGATCCTCCAGGCGACGAAGAAGGATCTCGGCGCCGAGGCGGTGGACCCCAAGCAGGAGGCGCTGCTCAAGACCATGGTCGTCGATCTGGAGCGCCTCGGCCGCAAGAACGGCAAGGGCTTCTACGATTACGCCCCCAGCGGCAAGAAACTCTGGCCCGGCCTGAAGGATCTCCAGAAGACCCGCCTTGCCGCCGACGCTCTCGACCGCCAGGAACTCATCGATCGCTTCCTGGTGATCCAGGCGCTGGAGGCGGCGCGCACGGTCGAGGAGAAGGTCATCACCGATGTCCGCGAGGCCGATGTCGGCGCCATTCTCGGCTTCGGCTTCGCGCCCTATACCGGCGGCCCGCTCTCCTATATCGACCGCATGGGCACCAAGGCCTTTGTCGCCTTGTGCGAGCGGCTCGCGAAGGCGCATGGCGAGCGCTTCCGCCCCAACAAGCTGCTGCGCGCCATGGCGCGGAAGGGCGAGACCTTCTACGGCCGCTTCAACCCCTACGGGCGCGCATCGGACAAGGATGCCGCGTAAGCGCACCGGGATGACGAGCCGGGCGGCCGCGTCGGCCGCCCTTTCCGCTGCAGAAAAGCCGGAGACCGATCTGCCATGAATCTCTGGCTGCGCGTGCTCTGGCTGTTCCTGACGGCGCCGTTCGGGGCGCGCATCGCCCCGCCTTTCGGGGTCTCGCGGCTGCGCTTCCGCGTCTGGCCGCTCGATCTCGACACCAATCTCCACATGAACAACGGCCGCTATCTCACGATCGCGGATCTCGGCCGCGCCGATCTGCTGCTGCGCACCGGGCTCTGGCGCGCCGTGCTCAAGGAGGGGCTGCTGCCGATGCTCTCCGGCGCCGCGATCCGGTTCCGGCGGGAATTGAGGCCCTTCCAGCCCTTCACGCTGGAAACGCGCATCGTTGCCTGGCAGGGCACCTCCTTCATCATGGAGCACCGCTTCCTCGCGAAGGACGGAGCCGGCGCCGAGATCACGGCGGCGATCGCGCTGGTGCGCGGCGGGCTCTATGCCAGGCGGCAGCGGAAATTCCTCCCCGCCGAACACATCGCGGAATTGTCGGGCTATGCAGGTCCCGCCCCGGAGATCACGCCGGATCTCGCCGAGTTTCTGGCGCTCGAAAGCGCGCTGAAGACGCGCTGACCGAGCCGTGAATTGACAGGTCCGCGCGCTCGCGGGCTTGATGGCGCCGCCACCCGCATCGCCCTCCCGCACCTGGAACACGCATGACGCGCACCATCGATTACCTGTTCTCGCTCATGAGCCCGTGGGCCTATCTCGGCTTCGACCGCTTTCATGAGATCGCCCGGAAACACGATGTCCGGATCCGCTACCGGCCGGCGCTGCTCGGTGAGATCTTCGCCGAGACCGGCGGGTTGCCGCTGGCGCGACGCCACCCCGCGCGCCAGGCCTATCGGCTCGTCGAGCTTCAGCGCTGGCGCGCCGCGCGCGGGCTTCCGCTGGTGCTCAACCCGCGTTACTGGCCGTTCGAGGGGGCGCTGGCCGATCAGATCGCCATCGCGATCATCGAGGCTGGGCATGTGCCCGAAGCCTATCTCCGCGCCGCCCACCGGGCGATCTGGGCCGAGGAGCGCAATCTCGCGGACGAGAACGAACTTGCCGCCCTGCTCGCCGCGGCCGGCTTGCCCGCGGAACTGCTGGTCCGCGCGCGTTCGCCGAAGATCACCGATCTCTACGCCGCCAACCGCGATTGGGCGATCGCCGCCGGGGTCTTCGGCGCGCCGAGCTATGTGCTCGACGGCGAGGTCTTCTGGGGGCAGGACCGGCTCGAATTGCTGGAATCCGCCTTGGGCTCGGGGCGCCCGGCCTATCGGCCGGACACCGATCTCTGATCGGGCTCAGCCGGCGATGAGCCGACGAAGCTTGGCCTGCCGCACGGCCGGGGTCTCCTGCGAATCGAGGGTGCCGAAGAACAGGCCCTTCGCATCCATCAGGTAGATCGCGGCGGTATGGTCCATCGTGTAGCCCGAGGGTGTCTCGACCTTGCGGTAGATGGCGCGATAGGCCCGCGCCACCATGGCCAGTTCGGCCTCGTCCTTTGGCACGAGGCCGATGATGCGCGGGTCGAACGAGGCGGTATAGTCGCGCAGCAGCTCGACCGTGTCGCGCGCCGGGTCCACCGTGACGAAATAGACCCGGAAATCCTTTGCCGCCGCGCCGAGGGCCTCGAGGTCGTTATGAATCTCGAGCATCGCGGTCGGGCACACATCCGGGCAATGCGTGAAGCCGAAGAACAGCGCGAAGGGCCGGCCCTTCAGGCTTTCGCTGTCGATCGTGCCGCCGCTGGTCGCGGCGAGGCGGAAGGGGCCGCCGATGGCGGCGACCCCCGAGCCCGTCTCGTTCGCGTGCGGGTTGAGCAGCAGATAGCCGAGCACCGCCGTCAGCAGCGCGACGCTGCCCCAGGCGAGCACGCGAATGAGTCGCAGCGTGGTCAATGCTTGTGCCCTCCATGATCCGCGCCCGAGGCCCCCATCGCATCGATGCGGTATTCGACCGCGACCTTGCCGGCCTTCTCGAACACCAGTTCGCCCTTCACCGTGTCGCCCTGGTTGAGCCGCCGCTTGAGATCGAGGAACATGACATGGAAGCCGCCGGGCTTGAGCGTGACGGTTTCACCGGGCTTGATCTCAAGGCCCTTGGCCAATGCGCGCATCTTCATCACGCCCCCGTCCATCGCCATCTCGTGCACCTCGAAGATCCCGGCAATCTCGGCCGAACCGCCGATGAGCCGATCCGGCGCCGAGCCGGTATTGGTGATGGTCATGAACCCGCCCGCGACCTTGGCGCCGGCAGGGGTTGCCCGCGTCCAGGGCGCGGAGATGACAAGTCCGCCGACCTTGTAGCTCGGTGCTGCGGCATGGCTGCCATGGCCGCCGGCCTGCGCCACGGCCTTGGGCAGAATCCGGATGCCCGGCGCCGGCATCTTCAACGCGTGCGGGTCCTGCCCCTTGGCGGGGATCTCGGTCCACGCCACCTTGCCGCTGGCGCATTCCTGCACCACGGGCACGAACAGGGTTTCGTTGGCCGGCAACGCGTCCGTCACCCGTGCCTGAAAGACGAACTCGTCGTAATTGTCGTCGGCGAGATTGCCGCCGGACCAGACGATCTCCTTGACACCCGCCTTCACCTCGCGGCCGTAGAGCGTGTAGCTGCGGGCATAATCGCCCTTGCTGGTGGTGAGCGTCCAGCCGGATTTCGGCATCGGCTTCACGGCGATCAGACCCTCGGGGATCGTGACGCGGACGATATTGGTCGCCTGGCCTTCGCAGCCATGCGGAATGCGGAGCACCATCTTCTGGGTGCTGTCCTGGGGGGCGGCCTGCACCTCGAAGGTGGCATGCGCGCCGGCCTGCTGCGGTGCTGCGAGGGCGAGGAGGCAGGCGGAAAGGGGCGCCGCGAGGCGCATCGTGAACATCGACATCGGAATGATCCTGAATGAGAGGGAAGAACGGGCGATCAGGCCCGGCCCGGCGGTCCTCTCGACCAGGGCAGGATATGCGGTTCGGCGTGCGCCACGGGCGTGTCAACGCGCTCGGCCGGCAGGCCGGCCGGTGCGTGCGGCGGCAGGATCGTCGCGAGGCGCGGCGCCAGCGCGGGTTGCGCCGGCAGGCAGCATGTCGCGCAATCATGCGCTGCGGCGGGGGCCTGGTCCGGATCGCTCCGCTCGTCGAGGCTTACCGGCGCGTGCACGTCGTCCGGTTTCTGGCCCGACATACAGAGCGCGAAGGCGATACCCGGTTCTGAAGCGGCCCGCTGCGCCAGCGCGCGTGCTTCGATCACCCCCGACAGCGCAATGAAGGCGCAGAGGAGCAGCGGCAGCGCTTCGCGCAGCAGCCCGCGGCCATGCCGGATCAGGGTCTGAACCATGCCTTTCCATATGCCCCCGAACCCGCCGCCGGCAAGAGCGGAGCGGTTGAAAGCATGAGCGCGAAGCGTCACTCCGCGGCGCGCGGCGCCTCCAGGCTGAGCTGGGCGATCAGCGCCCGCAGCGCCGAGGGCTTGATCGGCTTGTTGAGCACCGGCACCCCGGCGGCGGCGGCCTGGTCCCGCACCTCCGTGGAGCGATCGGCCGTGATCAGGGCCGCAGGAAGGCCCGGGCGCAACCGCCGCCGGAGCGCGCGGATCGCGACAAGCCCGTTGCCTTCGTCGAGCTGGTAATCGACCAGCGCGAGGGTCGGCGGCGTTCCGCTGCGCACTGCCGTGAGGATCGCCGCGGCATTGGCGCCGGTGGTCACCGTGCAGCCCCAGCCCTCGAGCAGGGTGCGCATGCCGTCGAGGATCGCCGGCTCGTTGTCGATCACCGCGACATGGATGCCGGCGAGCGGCGCCGGCGGAGCAGCCGTCTCGCCCTCGACCGGGGTCGACGCGGCGTGTGCCGGGCGCTGCGCCGCGATCGGCACCGCGACCCGGAACGATGAGCCCCTGGCGGGCGCCGAATCGAGTTCGAGCCGGTGCCCCAGAACCTTGACGATTCGTTCGACGATCGAGAGCCCGAGCCCGAGGCCGCGCTCGATGCGTGCGCCCTGGTCGAGGCGCTGGAATTCCTTGAAGATCACCTTCTGCTTGTTCGCGGCGATGCCGATGCCGGTATCGGCGACGACGAGGACTGCCTGCCCCCCCCGCCGCTTGACGCCGACGAGCACGCGGCCCGTGATGGTATATTTGATCGCGTTCGAGACGAGATTCTGGAGCAGGCGGCGCAGCAGCCGCCGGTCGCTGGTCACGACCAGCGAGGAGGGGACGAAGATCAGCCGCAACCCCTTGGCCGCCGCAACCGGGCCGAACTCGATCTGGAGCTGATTAAGCACGTCGCCGATCGGGAAGCTCGAGCGTTCCGGCTGGAGCTTGCCGCCGTCGAGCCGCGAAATCTCGAGCAGCGCGGAGAGGATCTCCTCGACGGCGTTGAGCGATGCCTCGACATTGCCGGCGAGCGCGGCCTGCGGCGTGTCGCGCAGGCTTTCGGAGAGTGCGCTCGAATAGAGCCGTGCGGCGTTGAGCGGCTGGATGATGTCGTGGCTTGCCGCGGCGAGGAAGCGTGTTTTCGAGGCATTGGCCTCCTCGGCCTCCAGCTTCGCGCGGGCAAGCTCGCGGTTGGCCTGGGTGAGTTCGTCGGTGCGGGTGCGGACGCGCTTCTCGAGCGTGACATTGGCCTCGGCCAGCGCGCGCTCGGCCTCCACCGCCTCGGTGATGTCGGTGTAGGTCGTCACGAGACCGCCATCGGGCAGGTGGTTGGAGCGGATCTCGATCGTCCGCCCGGACGGATGCAGGGTCAGGCGCTGCGGCTCGGTCTCCTGCACCAGCGAGGCGATGCGCTGGGCGATGACATCGGCGGCAAGCGCCTTTCCGTAAAGCTCGCGCCGGGCATTGTCGTTGACGATCTCGTCGAGCCCGACCCCGAAGCGCACGAGGTCCGGCGGCAGTTCGAACAGGTCCTGGAAGGCGCGGTTCCAGCACATCAGCCGCAATTCGCGGTCGAACACGGTCACGCCCTGCCGGGTATGGTCGAGCCCGTGCTGGAGCAGCGTGCGCGAATGCTGGATCGCGGCGGAGGCATCGTCGAGCAGCTTCAGCGCCGCCTCGGTCGAGACATTGCGCCGCCGCAGCATCAGCGACAGCACGAGCCGCGACGAGGCGGCGCCGATCGCCGAGGCGAGGAGATGCTCGGCAAAGCGGATCGTATGCGCATCGGCCTCCTGCCCGGTGACGAAGGGGGTTCCGCGTTGCAGTTCGAAGGCGCCGAAGGCACGGTCCGTCCGCTCTTCGCCGAGATAGCGCGCGACCGTGGTGCGCAGGTCGTCGACGCTGACCGAGGAGCGCCAGAGCTTGAACGAGGGGCCTGCGGCGCTGGCTTCGGGGCGGGTGAAGAGGCTGGCCTGAAGCCGCTCGATCGGACTTTGGGCGCGCAGCAGCGAGACCAGCACCAGCACCGCCGTGTTGATGCCGAGCGATAGCGCCACCCCGGTCACGAGAGGCGGGAAATCGGTGCCGAGAATGCTCGACGGCGCGAGGAAGGAGAGGCCGAACGGTCCGTCGCGGACGATATGGGCGATGAAGCCGCCGCTGCCACCGAGCGTCGGCAGGAACAGGAGGTAGAGCCACAATCCGAAGCCGGCCGTCAGCGCCGCAAGCGCGCCCTGCGCGTTCGCCCGCTGCCAGAACAGCCCGAGGAAGAAGGCCGGGACGAGCTGCGCGATCGCGGCGAAGGACAGCAGGCCGATCGAGGCCAACGCCGCCTGCTCCGAGGCCCGGTAATAGGCGAAGCCGAGGAAGAGGATGATCACGACCGCGACACGCCGGATCATCAGCACCGTCTGCCCCATGTCGAGCCGGTTGCCGCGTCCGGCGCCCGCGGGGTCGTTGATTATCTCCTTCGGGCGCAGGTTGGTCCGTCGCAGCAGGAACGGCATCGCGAGATCGTTGGAGACCATGATGCCGCAGGCGACCGATTCGACGATCACCATGGCCGTGGCGGCGGATAGCGCGCCGATGAACGCGGCGAGCGCCACGAGGCCCGCCTCTGCCTGGAGCGGCAGCGACAGCACCATGAAATCGCGGTCGATCGTGCGCTCGGGGAAGATCACGAGGCCGGCAAGCGCGATCGGCACCACGAACACGTTGATCGCGACGAGATAGGCCGGGAATTGCCAGGCCGCCTGGCGCAGGTCGCGCACGTCGCGGTTCTCGACGATCATTACGTGGAACTGGCGTGGCAGCAGGAAGATCGCGAAGGCCGCGAGCATCGTCGTCGTGACCCAGACATAGGGGTCCGGCGGGGTGGAGAGCATTTCCGCCGCCGCCGGCACCTGCCGCGCCCGCGTGAAGAGATCGTCGAACCCGTCGAACATCACGAAGACGACGAAGACCCCCACGGCTAGAAAGGCGAGCAGCTTGACGAGCGATTCCGCCGCGATTGCCAGCATCAGCCCGTTCTGGTGCTCGGTCGCGTCGATATGGCGCGTGCCGAAGGCGATCGCGAAGGCTGCGAGCACGATGGTGACAAGCAGCGAGACATCCCCGATCACGCTGATGCCGCGGATGGTGGGCACATAGCCGAGTTCGCGGAAGACGATGATCTCCAGCGCCGAGGAAATCGCCTTGAGCTGGAGCGCGATGTAGGGAACCGTGCCGACGACGGCGATCACCGCCACGATGGCCGCGACGCGCCCGTCCTTGCCGTAGCGGGCGCCGATGAAATCGGCGACCGAGGTGATGCGCTGCGATTTCGCGATATGGATGATCCGCGCGATGAGGGGCAGGCCGAGCAGGATGCCGATCAGCGGGCCGAGATAGATCGGCAGGAAATCGAGCCCCGCGCGCGAGGAGAGGCCGACCGAACCGAGGAAGGTCCAGGACGTGCAATAAACCGCGAGCGTCAGCGCGTAGATCGGCGGCCGGAAGCGGTCGCGCATCAGGAATCCGCCCCGCGTATCGCCGAAATGGGCGATCGCGAACAGCGTGATCAGGTAGAGCAAGGCGGCGGCGAGCGCGACCCAGCCGGCGAGCATGATGGCGTTCCGTTCCCGTTGCGCGGGCATTCCCCGCTTGCCAGCGAGCTTTCCACGCCGGAGGCTCCCCCGCAAGCAGGGCGATCTCCACCGAAAGCGGGGCTTGCCTCCGCTCCGTCTGCCATCGATCATCATATGCGCGGTTCGGGCATCCGGGCTGCGGCGAGACGCGGAGGGGGGCGGAAGACAGATGGTCGAGGTCCTGGGCAATGTGCCGCTCTTCGCGCTCGATGCCGTCGCCATCGATCTCGAAACCACCGGGCTCGATCCGCGCGAGGCGCGGATCGTCGAGATCGCGGCGGTGCGGCTCACCCATGGCCGGCGGGAGCAAGAGAGTTTCGCAAGTCTCGTCGCCAGCGGAACGCCGCTTCCCGAGCCGGTCGAACGGCTCACGGGCATCACCAATGCCGCGCTGGAGGGGCAGCCCGATTTCCGCGCAATCTACCCGGCCTTCACCGATTTCTGCGGCGAACGCGTCATGCTCGGCCATGCGATCGGCTTCGATCTCGCCGTCCTGCGGCGCGAATGCGAGCTTGCCGGAATCCGCTGGTCGCGGCCGCGCGCGCTCGATACGCGCCTTCTCGCCGGCATCGTCGCGCCGCGCCTGCCCGATCATTCGCTGGAAACGCTGGCAAGCTGGCTTGGCCTCACGCTCGGGCCGCGGCATCGCGCGACATCCGACGCGATCTCGGCGGCCGAGGTCTTCCGCGGATTGCTGCCGAAGCTGCGCGAGGCCGGCATCCGCACGCTCGGCGAGGCCGAGCAGGCCTGCCGCACGCTCACCGATCAGCTCGAACGCTATCATCGCGCCGGCTGGGTCGAGCCGGTCGCGAGCCCGGCGCAGAGCGATGCCGAGCGCACGCTCGCGCGGCTCGATTCCTACCCCTACCGCCACCGCATCCGCGAGGTGATGCGCACGCCGCCGCAATGCGTGCCGCCGGAGACGAGCCTGCGCATGGTGATGCGCGGCATGGCCGAGGCGCGCGTCTCCTCGGTCTTCGTCGGCCGGGAGGGCGAGAGCCGCGACTGGGGCATCCTCACCGAGCGCGACGCGCTGCGCGCCATCGCCCGCGAGGATGCCGCCGTGCTCGATCGGCCGGCCGGTTCCCTGGCCTCGCGCCCGCTCGCGACCATTCCCGCCGATGCCTTCGTCTACCGCGCGATTGGCCGCATGACGCGGCTCAACATCCGCCATCTCGCGGTGACGGCGGAGGATGGCTCCGTGGTCGGCGCGCTCTCGCAGCGCGACCTTCTGCGCCTGCGCGCCACGCTCGCCATCGCGCTCGGCGACGATATCGATCAGGCCGGGGATGCCGGCGCGCTCGGCCGCGCCTGGGCCAAGCTCCCGGCCATGGCCCGCGCGCTTCTGGAAGAGGGGATCGGCGCGCGGGAGATCGCCGCCATCGTCGCGCGCGAGATCGGGGCGTTAACGCGCAAGGCCGCGATGCTGGCCGAGGCGGCGATGGCAGCGGAAGGGCTGGGGGCGCCGCCGCGCGCCTATGCGGTGCTGATCCTGGGTTCGGCCGGGCGGGGCGAGAGCCTGCTGTCGATGGATCAGGACAATGCGCTCGTCTATGCGGGCGCGGAGGATGACGCGGTCGATGCCTGGTTCGCCGATCTCGGCCGGCGTTTTACCGCCATCCTGCACGAGGTCGGCGTTCCGCTCTGCAAGGGCGGCGTCATGGCCTCGAATGCGGCCTTCCGCGCCTCGCTGGAGGGGTGGAAGGCGCGGATCGCGCATTGGGTGACGCGGGCGAACCCGCAGGATCTGCTCAATGTCGATATCGTCTTCGATCTCCGGCCCGTGCATGGCGACGGCGCGCTGGGCGCCGAACTCTGGCGCTTCGCGCTCGAATCCGCGCGCGGCCAGACCGCCTTTCTCAAGATGCTCGTCGAGATGCACGAGGCCGATCAGGGCGCGCTGACCCTGCTCGGCGGCTTCCGGCTCGAAGGCGGACGCATCGATCTCAAGCGCCATGCGCTTGGCAAGATCGTCGCGGCGGCGCGCGTCATGGCGCTGGCGCTCGGCATTGCCGCGCGCGGAACCGCCGACCGCCTCGCCGAGGTCCGTGCCGCCGGCCATGGCGCCGATTCCGATCTCGCCCGGCTCGACGAGACCCATGCGCGGGTAATGGACCTGATCCTGCGCGCGCAGCTTGCCGATATCCGCGCCGGCCGGCCGCCGACGACGCGTGTTCCACCAGATCTGCTCGATCCGGCCGAGAAATCGGCGCTGAAGGGCGATCTTTCCGCGCTCGGTGCCATCGACACCCTGGTGCGCGACTGGATGAGTTCGGCCTTCGACAGGCGATAGGGCCGGTCTGGCGCGCGATTGCCGCAGGCGGCGGAATGCGCCTATCTTCTTCCGCGAACCGCGCGGTGCTTTGCCGGCTCGGTTGATGGTTCCGGCGCGCGGCCCGCCGGGCCGCTGCCGCTATGGTCGCGCTTGGTTCGGGAGGGGCCAGCATGCTCAAGGAATTCCGGGAATTCGCCCTCAAGGGCAATGTCGTCGATCTTGCGATCGGCGTGATCATCGGCGCCGCCTTCGGCAAGATCGTCGATTCCATGGTGGGAGACATCTTCCTGCCGGTGATCGGCGCGCTGACGGGCGGGCTCAATTTCGACAATTACTTCCTCGGGCTTTCCAAGGCCGTGACCGCGACCAACGTGGCCGATGCCGCCAAGCAGGGCGCGGTGCTCGCCTATGGCCGGTTCATCACCGTCACGATCAATTTCGCCATCATCGCCTGGGTGCTGTTCCTGGTCGTGAAGGCGATGAACCGCCTCAAGAAGCAGGAGGCCGCTGCGCCGGCCGCGCCGCCGGAACCCTCCACGACCGACAGGCTCCTGATGGAGATCCGCGACACGCTGCGCAAATAAGGGCCACGGCGCGCGCCGGAGTCGCGGCGCGCGCCCGCCGCACGCCTGAGGCTGTTGCGACGCCATGCGGTTTCCCGCATAAGCGTGGCGATGCTTGCGAATCTTCCGGGGGGAGCCGCCTTCCCCATCCGCCCCAATGCCGCCGCTGCGCCGGCGAGCGGCATCGTCGAGGTGTTCGATTACGGCCGCAACCGGCCCGGCCTGCTGCCGCTCTGGGTCGGGGAGGGCGATCGCCCGACGCCGCCCTTCATCGCCGAGGCCGCCTTGGCTTCGCTGCGGGACGGCGAAACCTTCTACACCTATCAGGCCGGCCTTCCCTCGCTGCGCGCGGCGATTGCCGAATATCTTTCGCGCCTCTATGCCGTGCCGGTCGCCGACGAGCGAATCTATGTCACCGGCGGGGGCATGCACGCGCTCCAGATCGCGGTGACGCTGACGGCCGGTGCCGGCGACGAGGTGATCATCCCCACCCCGGCCTGGCCGAATTTCGTCGGCGCCGTCACCGTCTCCGGCGCGGTGCCGCGCGAGGTGGCGATGCGCTTCGGCCCCGGCGGTTTCGCGCCCGATCTGGAAGCGCTGGCGGCGGCGGTCACACCGCGCACGCGGGCGGTCGTCGTCAACTCGCCCTCGAATCCGACCGGCTGGGTGGCGACCCCCGCGGATCTCGCGGCGATCCTCGATCTCGCGCGCCGGCACGGGCTGTGGATCATCGCCGACGAGATCTATGGCCGCTTCGTCTATGACGGCGTGCGCGCGCCCTCCTTCCGCGATGTCATGGCGGCGGAGGACTGCATCCTCTTCGTCCAGACCCTGTCGAAGAACTGGGCGATGACCGGGTGGCGGGTCGGCTGGATCGAGGCGCCCCCGGTTCTCGGGCCGACCATCGTCAACCTGATCCAGTATTCGAGCTCGGGCACGGCGGTCTTCCTCCAGCGGGCGGCAGAGGCCGCGATCCGCGGCGGCGAGAGCTTCATCGCCGAACAGCTCGCCCGCGCCCGCGAGAATCGCGCCATCCTGCTCGACGCCTTCAGCCGCGAGAACCGGCTGCGCTTCGCCCCGCCCGACGGCGCGTTCTATCTGTTCTTCGGCGTCGAGGGGATCGCGGATTCCCGCGCGCTCGCCTTCCGCATCATCGACGAGGCCAATGTCGGGCTCGCGCCGGGAACCGCCTTCGGTGCGGCCGGGCAGGGCGCCTTCCGCCTCTGCTACCTGCGCGGCACCGCCGATATCGCCGAGGCCGCCGGGCACCTCGTCGATGTCGTGAGACGGCTGTGAGCGGGCTGGCAGAAGGGCGCACCTGGCTGCGCGTCCTCGTGACGCTGGCTGCGGCCTGCGGCGGCGGGTTCGTCTTCATGCTGCTGCGCCTGCCGGCGCCCTGGCTTTCCGGAGCGCTGATCGGCGTGGTGGTCCTGCTTGCCGCCGGCGTGCGGACGCGGCTGCCGGACCTGCTGCGCGATCTCGGCATGCTGCTTGCCGGTGCCGTCACCGGTTCGGCGATCACGCCGGAAATGCTGCGCGCGGCGGCGCGCTATCCCGTCTCGTTGCTGATGCTCGGGCTGACCTCGATCGTCATCGTGCTGGCGGGGCGCCTCGTGCTCGAGCGCGTCTTCGGCTGGGACCGGCGAACCGCGTTCTTCGCCACGCTGCCCGGCGCGCTTTCGGCGGTGATCGCGGCGGTGGCGTCGGTGGGCGGCGACATGGCCCGCGTCGTGGCGGTGCAGGCGTTCCGGATGTTCGTGCTCGTCGCGGTGCTGCCGAGCACGATCTTCCTCGCGGTCGCGGTCAAGGGGCGGCCGCCGCAGGCGGTGATCGGCGGCGGCGATTTCGCGCTGGTCATGGCGCTGGCGCTGGCGGTGGCGCTGCTCTTCGGCCGGCTCGGCATCATGGCGCCGTTCCTGATCGGCGGCATGATCGGGGCGGGGCTGCTTCATGTCACGGATATCGTCCACGGCACGCCGCCGGCGATGCTCGCCGATCTGGCGATGCTGCTTGTCGGCGCCTTCGCGGGCTCGCGCTTCGCCTATGTCGAGGCCGGGTTGATCCGCTCGCTGATCCTGCCGGGGCTCGCGATCTTCCTCGTCACCACCGTGATCGCCGCCCTTGGCGCGCTCGCCACCGCCTGGCTGGTCGGGATTCCGCCGGCCGAGGCGCTGGTCGCCTTCGCGCCGGGCGGCCTCGAGGCGATGGTGATGCTCGGCATCGCGCTGGGGCTCGATCCGCTCTATGTCGCCTCGCACCATGTCGCGCGCTTCGTGGCCATCGCGGCGAGCGTGCCGTTCCTCACGCGCTGGATCGCGGGCGCGGACGGGCGCGGCGGCGCCTAGAGCGGCCGTTCGCGGGGCGTGAGCGCGTCGATCGCCTCAAACCGTGCCGATCGCGCATAGGTATGGATGCCGGCGATGCCGCGCCCCGCCGGCCCGGCGATGCGTCCGATTTCCCGCTGCCGGAACCCGGCTTCATCGAGGCGCTCGATCGCGCAGAAGCGCAGCCCGCGGCCATAGCCTCCGAGGCAATCCTGCACCGGCCGGACCAGCATATCCTCCTCCTCGAGAACCGGCCCGGCGGAGCGCGCCAGCCGCGCGTCGATCAGGACCGGATCGGCCGGCTGCCGGGTGAAGGGGCCGAGCGGGCTCTCGGCGCGGTAGAGGGCGAGGCAATCCCAGCTCGATCCGCCATCCGGCGTCGTGTTGGCGAGGATCCACCACGCCGCGCCGTGGCGGAGCAGGGTCGCGTCATGCAGCGGCTCGGCGATCAGCGGGCCGAGATATTCCCAATGCTCCGGAAAGATCCGGGCGCGGTAGAGCGGCAGATGCCCTTCCGCCGCGTTTTCGGGGATCATGTAGATCTCGCCGGCATGCGCGAACAGGAACGGGTAGGAGAGATGCCCCTCGCGCGCCAGGATGGGGCGCGGCACGAAGAGCGGCACGCCTTCGGGGTCGAGTTCGGTATAGGCGATGACGCCGCGCCCGGTGGCATAGGGATAGTCCTCGACGAAGAGACAGGTCCGCCCGGCCTGTTCCCAGAGGATCGGGTCGGCATAATAGCGTTGGCCGTCATCAGGGAGGAAGCGGAAGCCCTCGATGCCGTTCTCGCCGCTGAAGGGAGGGCGCGGCGCGCGCGGGCGGATGCCGACGCGCCAATGCTCGGCAAGCGGTGTGCCAAGGCCGAGCCGGCGCGCGAGGCGCGCCCCAAGCGCCGCCGCTGCGAAGCCGAACGCCCCGGCGGCGGAGACCGGTCCGGCAGCCGGCATGCCTTCCGCGGGCGACCCGGGCCCGCCATCACATGACCGATCCGTGAGCGCCATGCCAGCGAACGCCATGCCGGCGAGCGTCACGATGCGGGCGAGCACCGGCGGCAGCGCACGCAGCAGCCGGTCCGGCGCCTCGATGGCCGGCAGGCCCGCAGCGCGGATTCCGCTGCCATCGCGGATCGCTAGATGCGGGTTGCGGCCGGCGAGGAGCGCCGGCGCAAGATGCCGGATCCCGGCCTCGCCGTCCACCGCGAGATGGAGGGCCGATCGATCCGCCGCCGGCAGGCCGGAGAGTTCGAGCCGAATCTCGGCAGGCCCTTCCGGTGCCGGGAGGCGGCCGGGATCGAGCGGGGCGAATGGATCGGAATCGCCATAGAGCCGGCGCTCGAATCCCCGCAGAAGCGCCAGGGCGCGCGAATCCCCGCCGCCCGGCCGGATGCGGAAGCCCGGCCGGTGGCCGCGTGCCGCAAGCCCTGCCGCGAGGCCCGAGAGCCAGGTCCGGCAATCCCCCGCCTCCAGGCTGATCTCGATCTGCATGCAGGCTCGCCCCCCGCAACCGAATCTTCGTTTCTTTCTGGCAGGAACGACGCCGCGATCCCAGCCGGCCGGAGCATGGATGCAGGCGCGTAAATTTCTCTTCTACACGCATGCGCTCGCGGGCGGCGGCGCCGAGCGCGTCTTCGCGATCCTCGCCTCCGAATTCGCCCGGCGCGGCCACGAGACGCTGTTCGCCGTTGATTTCGACGCCCCGGAGAACCGCGATTTCCTCGATCCGCGCGTGCGTCTCGTCACGCTGCCGGCCGGGCATCTCCGCGCTGTCGTCGCGCTGGCGCGCCTGATGCGGGCCGAACGGCCCGAGGCCAGCTTTTCCGGCATCGGGGTCTCGAATCTCAAGCACGTGCTGGCCGCGCTGCTGGCCGGCCGCCAGCGCCGCGCCATCCTCTCCTATCACGGCTTCTTCCCCTCGGAGCCGCAATTCCTCTCGCGTCTCGGCAACCGGCTGACGCCGCTCCTGACCCGGCTCTGCGGCCGGGCGGTCGCGGTCTCGGACGGGCTCCGCGCGGCGCTGGTGGACGCGCATGGCGCCAGCCCGGCGCGGACCGTGCGCATCTACAACCCCGTCGACGCGCTCGATCCGCCGGAAGGGTTGAGCCGCGCGGCGCTGGCGGCGCGCCCGCCGGTGGTGCTGTTCGTCGGCCGCATGGCGCCGGACAAGGATCTCGGCACGCTGCTCGCCGCCTTCGCGCGCCTCACGCATCCGGAGGCGCGGCTCGAGATCGTCGGCGACGGGCCGGAACGGCCGCATTTCGAGGCCGAGGCGGCGCGGCTGGGGCTCGGCGGGCGCGTCCGCTTCCTCGGCTATCAGCGCAATCCCGGCCCGGCCTATCGCGGCGCGCGGGTCTTCGCGCTCGCCTCGCGGCGCGAGAGTTTCGGCAATGTGGTGGCGGAAGCCCTCGCCCATGGCCTCGCGGTGGTGTCGACCGCGAGTGCCGGCCCGAGCGAGATCCTTGCCGGGGGGCGGTTCGGCACGCTGGTGCCGATCGGCGATGCACCGGCTTTGGCGCGGGCGCTCGATGCGGCGCTCGCCGATCCCGGCGATCCCGCCCCGCGCATGGCCCGCGCGGCGGATTTCACGGTCACGCGCGCGGCGGATGCCTATCTCGCGCTGGCCGAGACGGTGATCGCGGAGGCGGAAGGCCCCGGTGCATCCTGCGGAGCCGAAGACGCCGGCTGAGAGCGGGACGCAGCCTCCGGGCCGGTTTCGGCGTAATCCGTGCCTCCGCCCGGAATCCGGATCCGCGCATGCGTCGCGAACAGGCCGGCGAAGATCGCATCGACCGAATAGGCGGCGACCGAGGCGGCGATCCGCGCGGGATCGAGCCTGCCGGCGCGGATATCGTGCCAGAGATCGGCGAGGGCCTCGGCGAGGGCCTCGGCGGTCGCCTCCGTCGCGCCGTGGCGCGGCACCAGCGCGCCGGTCTCCCCGGCGCGGATGAAGGGCGTGAAGCTCGGCAGCGATGCGGCCACGAAGGCGCGCCCCGAGGCGAGGGTTTCGAGCAGGAAGCAGGGCAGCCCCTCGGAATGCGAGGTCATGAGCCCGCAATGCACCTGGCGCAGGCGCGCGGCCACGCCCTCGGCATCCTGCATGCCGTGGCGCTCGGTCAGCGGGCGGATCGCGGCGAAACCGGGGATCGTCTCCGGGTCGGCGGCGCCGATCAGGTGGAACGCAACCCGGCCGTCGAGCCGGCGCGCCAGCGCCGCGATGGTCGCGACCATCAGGGCCGGATCCTTCACCGCGTCGAGTCGCCCGGCATAGGCGAGGTGGAACCGCTCCCCTTCCGGGAACGGCGTCGGCCGGAACAGCCGCGTATCGACCGGCACCGGCAGCACCGAGGATTTCCGCGCAATTCCGCGGTGCCGTGCCGCCAGCGCCCCGCGCAGTTCCTCGCTGACCGCGAAGACATGGGCCGCGCCCGCGAAGGCGAGCCATTCGCTCCAATGCTTCAGGCCGCGATGGCGCTTGAGCAGCGAATCGGTGCTGGCCGCCGCCGTCAGGTCGGAATGGATGGTCAGCGCATAGGGCAGGCGCAGCAGCAGCGGCAGGATCGCGAATTCGACGCGCGGCAGATCGGCGCTCGCGGAGCGGCCGGCGACCAGCCGCCGCAGCGCCGGCAGATGACGCAACCCGCCGGCCACGAAACGCAAGGTCGTCGACCGGAACAGGCTCGGCGCCGCGACCCGCGCCTCGTCCGCCGGCACATGCGCGACCGGCAGGAAGGTGATGCTTCGCCCGCCGAACGGCACGGCGAGCGGCACGCCCGGCGCAAGATCGCCGGCTTCGTCGATCCCGACGAGCAGGAGATCGGTCCCGGCCGGATGATTGCGCAGGATCTGGCGGATATGCGTCTCGATCCCGCCGATCTTGCTGCCGCGCGGGTCCATGGTCGCGAAGACGACGAGCATCGGCAGCATCGGATCACGCCTCCGCCGAGCGCGCGCCACGCCCTACCGGCGCCAGCAGCAGCGCTGCGAGCACAAGGGCGCATTTGGCATAGCGCCGCGCAAGCCGGACCGGGTTGGTTCCGAGCCGCCAGAGCCATTCGAGGCCGAGGCGCCGGAAAGGCTCCGGCGCCCGGATCTGGGTGCCGGCGAGAAAATCGAGGGCGGCGCCGATGCAGACGAAGCCGAGGCCGGGGAAACGCTCGGCGAATTCCGCCGCGAACAGCTCCTGCTTCGGCGCGCCGAGCGCGACGAGAACCAGCCGCGCGCCGGACCGGGCGATCCGCTCGAGCGCTGCCTCGGCCTCCGTCCCGACGGGATCGAACCCGAGGCGCGGCGCCTCGTGATGCACGATCGTGAGGCCCGGCGCGGCGCGGCGGAGCACGCCCGCCGCACGGACGAGCGTGGCCTCGTCCGTGCCGAACAGCGCGACGGGAATGCCGGCGCGTGCCGCCTCGCATGCGAGCGGCAGGACGAGATCGGCGCCGGTGGTGCGGCGGACCGCCGGGTTCTGCCGCCGCGCGAGCAGCGCCACCGGCGCACCGTCGGCGCTCACGAATTCGGCACGGCGATAGGCGGCGCGGAAGCGCGCATCCTCGCGGCGCTTGACGATATGGTCGAGATTGAGCGTGAACAGCCGGAAGCCGCGCCCGGCTCGTGCCTCGGCGATCGCCGCCGCGACCGCCTGGTCGAGCGTGGCGAGATGGATCGGCTGGCCGTCGATGCGTGCGATTTCGGGATGGAGCGGCTGGGTCACGCGGGTTCCTGTCTGCCTCGTGTTCCGCTTCGAAACGGAACGCAACATCATGGCCCTAGCCGGGCAATCCTTGTGCCGGGGTTGCGGAAGCGCGTCCGATGGCACCGGGTTCAGGGGTTTTTAGCGTTCTGCCTTTCTATTCTGCTGATCGGATCCGTCGCATTCTCGGCATCGCGGCGGGGAAGGGCACCATGCATGTTCCGCGGAAAGGGTCCGGGCCGGATCGCCGCCAGGTTCTCGCCGGGCTCGGCGCGCTGTCGGCGATGCCGGCGCGGGCGCAGCCCCTGCCGCTCTGGGCCGCTGCGGCGAGCCGGGGCCTGGTCTTCGGCGCCTCCTCGTCCTGGGAGGTGATCCGCGATCCCGATTACGCCGCGCTCCATGCGCGGGAATCGCGGCTGATGGTCACCGACAAGGCGATGAAGTTCGATTTCCTGCGTCCGCGCGCGGATGTCTATGACTTCGCCGAGGCCGACGCGCTGCTCGCCTTCGCGCGGGAGCACGGCATGGCCTTCCGGGGCCACACGCTGATCTGGAACTACGCGCCGCCGCCCTGGCTCGCCGGCAAATCCTCCGCCGAGATCGAGCGGATCTTCGACGACCATCTCGAGACCGTCGCTGGTCGCTATGCCGGAGCGATGGAGAGCTGGGACGTGGTCAACGAGCCGTTCTGGCCCGATCACGGCGCGCCGGGCGGCTTTCGCCGCGGGCCATGGTTCGATGCGATGGGCGAGGGCTATATCGAGCGCGCGTTCCGCCGCGTGGCGACGATCGACCGGAGCGCGACGCTCGTGCTCAATGAAGCCTTCTGCGAGCAGAACGACCGGCTCGGGATTGCGGTCCGCGCGCGGATGCTGCCGCTGATCGACCGGCTGCTCGACCGCGGCGTGAAGCTCGACGCGATCGGCCTCCAGGCGCATCTCAAGCCGGGCCTGCCCTTCGAGATCGATGCCTTCCTGCGCTTCCTTGACGAGATCGCCGCGCGCGGGCTGCCGATCTATCTCAGCGAATTCGACATCGACGACGAGAGCTTCCCGCGCGAGAGCGCGAAGCGCGATGCGCTGGTGGCGGAATGGGGGGCGCGTTTCCTCGGCCCGGTTCTCGCCAACCGGGCGGTGCGGGCAATCATCACCTGGCATCTGTCGGACAAATACACCTGGTATCGCGAGCCGCAGGTCGCCCGGCGCCGGCAGCGCGATTTTGCGGCCCGCCCGCTCCCCTTCGACGACCGGATGGCCGCCAAGCCGCTGCGCTCCGCGATGGCCGAGGCGTTTCGGGCCGCGCCGGCCCGCTAGGCGTCGCCACGCTGCCGCGCCCGGAACGCGCGCACGAGGTCCCGCGTCTCGCGCGGGAACAGCGCCGCAAGCACCGGCGCATAGGCGAGCATGCCGAGGAGGATCGCCGCGATCACGCTGTCCCAGCGCGGCGCGACCGGCAGCCCGAACCGGGGAAGGAGCGCGAGCGCGCCGGCCATCGCCGCCGCCGCGAGCAGCACGCGCGCGCAGCGCCCGAGCGGGATCGCGAAGCCGTAACACCGCGTCAGGTAGACGGCGTCGCCAAGCGCGATGATCGCCGCGGCGAGCGTCGTCCCGATCACCGCGCCCGCGAGGCCGCCCAGCAGCACGCCGAGAACGGCCGCGACCATGGTGAGCGCCGCCTCGATCATCTCGAGCGCCAGCATCGGCCGCGGCGCCTCCATCAGCAGATAGAGCTGGTCCCAGCCATGCATCCGCACGTTGCGGATCGCCGCGCCGACCAGCGCCCAGGGCAGGATCATGATCGTCGCCGCGTGGTATTCGGCCGCGATCAGCAGCCGCACGAGCGGTTCGTTGATCGCGATCACCCCGAGCGTCGCCGGTGCGATCAGGATGAAAAGCAGCAGCGAATTGTCCGACAATTGCCGCTTCGCGCCGGCGATATCGCCGGCCTCCATCGCCCGCACGGCGAGCGGATAGGCCGCCGCCGTCACCACCATCGCCGCGACCGCGGCGAGCCGCGTCGCGAGCCCCCAGCCAACCGAGAGCAGGCCGAGCGCGACCGGCCCCTCAGCGGCCTCCACGACGAAGCGGATGCCGTTGGCGGCGATCCAGCCGAAGCTGCTTGCCACCACCACCGGCAGGCCGAAGCGGAGCGCCGCGGCGAGCACCGCGCGGTCGATGCCGGCCGGCCGGAGCGCGAGGCCGAGCCGCCGCGCTGTCAGCGCCGCCACTGCGCCCTGCGTGAGCGCGAACAGGATCAGCACCCATTCCGGATGCGGGCCGACAAGCACGAGGGCGGGGAGGCTCAGCGCCAGCCCGCCGAGCGGCGCGACGATCTGGAGCGCCGAATAGGCGCCGATCGCCTCGGCCTTGCGCGCGCGCTCGGAGAGCAGGTTCACGAGGCTCCGGGTCAGCGTGAACAGCACCGCGCCGAGATGGAAGAGCGGTGAGACGCCGGGTTCGGTGGCGAGAACGACGAGGAGGGTCGCGAGGATCTGGAGCCCGCCCGTCGCCAGCAGCACCCCGGCTTCGGTCATGCGGAAGCGGGCCTGCGCCGCCGCGTCTCGGTGCGCCCCGGCATAGCGCATCATGTAGATGGTCCACCATGACAGGCAGAGCAGGAAGACCAGCTCCTGGCTCGCGAAGACCAGCATGGTCAGCCCGTAATCCGCCGCACCGAGGACATGCGTCAGCGCGATCGCCGCGGCGAATTGCGCGAGCGGGCCGAGGAGCTGCGCCGGCAGATAGGCGAGCGTCTGGCGGATCAGCATGGCAGCGGCCGCCGGACGGGGAAGGAGCGGATGGGCGCAGACCTTGCGATATCCGGCACGGCGGGGAGAAGGGTCAGCAGCATCAGGATCAGGGTCGCGAAGCCGATCGTCTTGCCGGCAATGCCGAGGAAGCTGGAATTGACCACGAAGAAATAGCCGAGGATCACGAGCGCCGCCGGCCGGCACCGCGCCGCGAGCGCCGCGAGGAAGAACAGCAGCCCGGCGAAGAACACCAGCGCCGGCAGCAGCCCGTAATAGAGGCTGAAGGCGACCCAGAAGCTCTCGATGCCGTATTCCAGCCGGTAGAGGTTCACGAGATAGCCGAGATGCGCCTGCGGCGGCCCGAACAGCAATTCCGGCCAAGTGAAGCCGTCGAACAATTCGAACATCAGCACGCGCGCATTGGCCGAGCCCTTGTCCTCGGTGAAGCGCAGCAGGAACTTCTCGAAAAATCCGGCCTCCGCGAGCAGACCGACCAAACCGAGCCCGGCCGGCACCACGAAAGCCAGCACGGTGAGCGTCGAGAGCCGCGTCCGCGCGCCGGCAAGCGCCCGGAACATCTGCCGGCCAAGTGCCGCCAGCAGGAACAGCACCAGCAGGACGAGCGAGGCGCGGCCGCCGAAGGCGATCATCGCCGCCGTTTGCAGCGCGATCGCCGCGCCGCGTGCCGGGCCCGCGAGTTCGCGGCCGCCGCCGACCAGCAGCGTCGCGGTGTAGCAGCCGGTGATCAGCGCGTTGCCGAGCGGATGGCCGAGAAGCGCGGTCGAGCGCCAGTCGCCGGTGATCGCCACGCCGCCGGCCACATAGGGGGTGAGCCGCAGCCCGGTTGCGAATTCGCCGAGGCCGACGAGCGCGTTGAGCGCGAGGCCGCCATGGATGAGCCAGGCGAGGCGGTGCCGGGTTGCCGGCGCGGCGCGGCCATGGATGACGAGGATGATCAGCGGCAGCAGGAACGTGTCGATCGGCGCTGCCGCCGGCAGGCCCTGGTTCATCGTCCCGTGCAGGAGCAGGAGCGCCCAGGCGAGCAGGAACAGCGCGAGCCGCGCATCGCCGAAGAAGGCGGCGCCGAGGCTGGTCAGCGGGTTGCCGTCGCGCAGGGCGCCAAGCAGCAGGATCGTCGCCGCGAGATAGGTGGCGGGGTGGAAGCGTGTCGGTCCAGATCCGCCCGGCGCGTCGTAGTTCCAGCCGAGCGCGCCGAGCGCCATCGGCGAGATCGTCAACATCGCGAGCGCCATCGTGAGCGTCAGCGCGTGGATGGCCGCGTCGAGCCGGGGTGTGGCGGCGGGGGCGCTCATGCCGCCTGCCCGACCGTGCCGAGCAATCGGTCCTGGTACCCTGCCCGGAGGGCTGCGGCGAGCGCCGGGGCGCGGGGATCGGCGCCCGCCGGCAGCAGCGCGATGACGCCGTCGATGCGCCGCGCGATGTCGATCCGCCCGAGATCCGCCGAGCCGAGCGGCGGTCCGTCGATCAGGATCACGCCGACGCGGAGGCCGGGCCCGCCGCCGCGCGGCGGGGCAGCGGCGGGATCGAGGATCAGCAATGCGCCGGATCCCGCATGGGCGAGGCGCCAGGCGCGCCGGCGGGCAGCGCCGATCTCGACCGTAATCGCCTCGCCGCGCCCTGCCAGCATCGCCGCCAGACCCGATGCCCCGCCCGTTCCGTCGACGAGCAGGACATCGAGGCCGCGCCGGGCGAGGGCGCGGGCGAGATTGGCGGCGAGCGCCGGGTTGCTGCCCGCGCCGCCGGCACCGGAGACCATCAGGGTCGTTGACCGTCGGGGGTCGAGCCCCGGCGCGATCCGCTCCGCCAGCCGGATCATCGCGCGGGAATAGGGGGAATCCGGGTTGCGATCGACCAGATCGAGCGCGATTCCGGCACCCTGGCCGTGCCCTTCGCGGCCGAGCCAGCGCCCCCGCCCGGCGGGTAGAATCGCCGGCAGGATCGCGAGCGGCTCGGTTGACGGGTTCGCGGTTTCGGTGCGGTGGCGTCCGCGGCCGAGACCGCTGCCGAGGGGCCGCGCCGGAAGCCGGATGCCGCCCTGCGCCAGCGTTTCCAGCGCCAGCGCCAGGCCGATGCCGGCGAAAAGCCCGGCCGCGAAGCCGAGCGCCAGGATCAGCGGGCGGTTGGGGAAGCTCCGCGCCTGCGGCGTCGCTGCCGGCTCGATCACCCGCCCCGCCGGCGTATCCACCGTGAGCCGCGCGATCTGCTCCTTGTCGCGCAGGAATTTCTCGTAGACCGCCTTCTGTGCATCGACCGCGCGTTCGAGTTCGCGCAGCCGCAGCAGCTTGGCATTGGTGGTGGTCGTCTCGGCCTTGAGCTGGTCGAGCTGGCGTTCGAGGCCGGCGACATGGGCGCGGGCGACCTGATAGGCCGTGCGCGCGCCTTCGGCAATGCGGTTCAGTTCCTCGTTGAGCAGGCGCCGAGTCTCGGCGAGTTGTTCGCGGATCTCGATCGCGGCCGGGTGGCGCGGGCCGAGCGTCGAGCGCGCATTGGCCTCGAGCCGCAGGATCTCCGCGATCTGGCCGCGCAGCCGGTCGATCGTCGCCGAGCGCAGCGCTTCGGGCATGGCATCGGGCGGCCGGCCGCTCTTCTTCAGTGCCTCGACCTGGTCGAGCCCGGCCTTGGCTTCCGCCATCCGGCGCTGCGCCTCCACGAGACCCCGGTTGAGTTCGCTGAGCTGCTGCTCGCCGACCAGCCGGCCTTCCGCGCCGATGATGCGGTTCTCGGCCTTGTAGGCCTCGACCCGGCCCTCGGCCTCGCGCAGCCGCCCCTGGAGATTGGCGAGATGCGTGTCGAGCCAGCCCGCCTCGCGCGTGGCGGTCTCGGATTTCGAATCGCGCCCGTCGGACAGATAGGCGCGCGCGACGGCATTGGCGATGCGGGCCGCTTTCTGCGCTTCGCGCGAGCGGATCTGGATCTCGACGACATAGGTCCGCTCCGGCCGCTTGACCTTCAGGGCTTGCTTGAGGTTGCGCAGCGCATTGGCCATGGGCTCGGCGGGGCCGCGCCCGAATTCCGGGTCTTCGGCGAGTTTTTCGGTCTCGATCACCCGGCGCAGCACCGCATCGGATTCGATCACCAGCGTCTGGCTGTCCACGAGATTGGGATCGTATCCGGCGCCGGTGCCGGTCCCCTCGATCTGGAAGCTCGCGCGGTTGCGCGGATCGACGAAGATCGCGGTCGAGGCGACATATTGCGGTGTGGCAAGAAAGGCATAGGCCAGCGCGAGCCCGGTGGTCAGCGCGGTCGAGCCGGCGATCACCCGCCAGCGCCGCGCGAGGATCGCGCCGAATTCCGCGATGCCGATCATAGGCTCGCCCGGCGCGTCCGCCTGCGGCGCGGCGGGTCCGGACGCGGCAGCGCGCGCCGCGCCCGCGCGCCGGAGCGCCGGGCGTCCCGCCGATGTCAGACCTGTCCCTGTGCTCGCTTTCATGACCGCCGACAAAGACGCGCCCCGCTGCCGGATGCGGCCGGGGCACTCGCGACGACCCTGACAGATGATCCTTTACGAAGCGTTCACCATAACCCGGCGCCCGGCGGGTTTCGGCGGTTTCGTTGCGAGAAAATTGAAATCTCTGGCGCAGGGATGGGGCGAGACCCGCAACCCCGGAGGCAGCATGGCGCACGAGGCCGGCATCACCCTCGATCTGCCGCATTCGCCGCCACGGCAGGCCGCGGCGGCGAATGCGCATGGCCTCGTGCCGGGTATCGTCTGGTTCCGCGATGCGGCCGCGTTCGCGCCGCTCGTCGCCGGGCTTGAAGGCTCGCCCTTCCAGAGCCGGCATTGGCTCGCCGCCTGGCTTGATGTGTTCGGCGCGCCGGAGATCGAGCCCTTCCTGCTGACGCTCGCCGACCCGGATGGGACCACCCTCCTCGCCTTGCCGCTGGTCCGTCGACGGGACCGTGGCCTCGCCGTGATCGAGGTGCCGGATCTCGGCGTGACGGATTACGCCGCGCCGCTGCTCCGGCGCGATCGGCTCGCCGATCTCCCCGGCCCGGCGGCCCTGTGGCGGCTGCTCAGCCGCGCCCTGCCGCCGGCCGATCTGCTCCGCCTCAACCGCATGCCCCCGGTCGTCGCCGGCATGGCGAACCCGCTCCATGCGCATCCCGCCGCCCGGCGGCACCGGCTCTCGGGTTGGCGGCTTGCGCTGCCGGCGGAGTATCCCGCCTATCTCGCGGCGCTGGGCAAGTCGCATCGCGAGAATCTCGGCAAGTTCCGTCGCCGCTTCGAGCGCGTCGAGGGCGCGGAGATCGCGGTGCTGCGCGACATTCCCGCCGCCTGCGCGGCGCTCGCCGATCTCGACCGCATGCAGGCGGCGCGCGTCCGGGAGATGGGACGGGATTACCATCTCGACCAGCCGCGGATCGCGGCGTTCTACCGCCGGCTGGTGGAAACCGGCATCGAAAGCGGCGAGACCCTGATGTGCCGGCTCGGTATTCCGGGCGAGACCCTCGCGCTGAATTACGCGGTTCGTGCCGGCGACCAGCTCGTCTATCTGCGTCTCACCAACGCCTTCGGGGAGTGGACACGCTATTCGCTCGGCACCATCGTCACCGATCAGGCGATCCGCGAGGCGCTGGCACTGGGCGTCACCACCTTCGATTTCGCGATGGGCGATTACGAGTACAAGCGCCGGTTCGGCGCCGTTATCGCGCCGCTGCATGATCTCGTGCTGCCGCTTTCCGCGAAGGGCCTGCCAGCTGCCGCGCTCTGGCATCTGCGCGACCGCATCGCCAAGAGTGGGTTCATCCGCCGCCTGACCGGACGGAGCGCCTTGCCGGCGCATCCGGCGTGAAACCCGCGCCTAGCCCTTCAGGGCCTCGTATTTGGCGAGAAAATCCGCGACCGGGAGCGCGCGGAAATCGTCGAGCGCCGCCCGCAGCGCGGCATGGCTCCAGTCCCACCAGGCGAGCGCATCCATGCGCTGGCCGATCTCCGGCGGGAAGCGTTCGCGGATCGGCCGCGCCGGCACGCCGCCGACAATCATGTAGGGCGCCACATCCTTCGAGACCACGGCGCCTGCCCCGATCACCGCGCCGTTGCCGATCGTCACCCCCGGCAGGATCGTCGCGCCGTGCCCGATCCAGACATCATGGCCGATGGTGATGCCGTTGGCGCGCCGCCAAGCGAAGAAATCCCCCTCAATCTCGGCATCCGGCCAGTAATCCTGGGCGCGATAGGTGAAATGGTGGAGGGTCGCGCGCCAGGTCGGGTGGTTGGTGGCGTTGATCCGGACATGCGAGGCGATGTTGACGAACTTGCCGATCTTCGCGGCCCAGGCCTCGGTCTGGCGGATCAGATAGGAATAATCGCCGATCTCGCATTCGCTGACGACGCAGCCCTCGTCGATCTCGGTATAGCGTCCGAGGATTGATTGCGTGACGCGCGCGGTCGGGTGGACCAGCGGCGTCTCGGAAAGCCCCTTGCGGGGTGCCGGCGCGGGCGCCGCCGTCACGCCGTGACCCTGCGGCTGCCCGTCAGGCCGAGGCGCAGCTTGGTCGACAGGAAATCGATCGCGGCCACCGTGACCAGAACCATGATGATGATGAAGGAGACCCGGTCCCATTCATAGGTGCGGATCATCTCCGCGAGATGCAGCCCGATGCCGCCGGCGCCGACAATGCCGATGATGGTCGCCGAGCGGGTGTTCGATTCGAAGTAATAGAGCACCTGGCTCAGGAAGACCGGCAGCACTTCCGGCAGCAGCCCGAAGCGCAATCCGCCGAGATTGGTGGCGCCGCAGGAGAGCACGCCCTCGCGCGGTTTCGGATCCGCCGCCTCGATCGCCTCGGAAAAGAGCTTGGTGAAGGAGCCGATATCGCTGGTCATGATCGCGAGCACGCCGGCGAAAGGCCCGAGCCCGACGACATTGATCCAGATGAGCGCCCAGATCAGCGTGTCCACCCCGCGCACCGTGTCCGAGAAGCGCCGCGTCAATTGCCGGGTGAGCCAGGTGCCGATCGTGCCGCGTGCGGCGAGAAAGCCGAGCGGAAAGGCAAGAATCGCCGCAAGCAGCGTGCCGAGAAAGGCGATCGCCACCGTCTCGGCCAGCGCCTTGAGGAAGAGTGGCGCCTGTCCGCCGGGCGAGGGCGGCACCATCAGCCCCAGGAAGGTGCCGAGCTGGGCGAGCCCGGTCCCGAGCCGTGCCAGCGAGAATTCCAGCCGGCCGAAGGCGAAAAGAGCCAGCGCCGCCATACCGCCGACAACGGCCAGCGTCGCGAGGCGGCTGCCGATCCCGGGGCGGACCAGCGCCGCATGGCGCTCCGCCACCGCCGCACGATCGGGGAAGAGATGCGGCTTTTTCATCGGGCATGCTCCCGCGCGATCAGACGGTGGCGGATGCGCTCGGTGCCGATATCGATGAGGATGACGGTCGCGATCACGAGCAGGAGGATCGCCGAGACATCGGAATAGTAGAATTTGCGCACAGCCTCGATCAGTTCCTGGCCGATGCCGCCCGCGCCGACGAAGCCCATCACCGCCGCGCCGCGCACGTTGATCTCGAAGCGCAGCAGCGCGTAGGACGCGAAGTTCGACAGAACCTGCGGCACCACCGCGTAGCGGATCGCCTGCCAGCGCGAGGCGCCGGCGGCCACCGCGCCATCCACCGGTTTCATGTCGATATTCTCCACCACCTCGGCGAAGAGCTTCCCGAGCGCGCCGAAGGTGTGGATCATGATCGCCAGCACGCCCGGCACCGGCCCGAGCCCGAAGGCGACCACGAAAATCAGCGCGAAGACCAGTTCCGGTACCGTGCGGCAGAATTCGAGGATGCGCCGCGCGACGAACCGCTGCGTCTTGGAACGCCCGAGATTGGCCGAGGCCGCGAAGCAGAGGAAGAAGGCGCCGATCGCGCCGAGCAGCGTGCCGAGATAGGCGATCAGCACCGTATCCGCGATATGGACGAGCCATTTCCGGATACCCCAGAACCATTCGCCGGGATCGGCAAAGACGAGGCGGCCGCTGTCGAGCACGAAGATGCGGCCGAGATAATCGGGAAAGCGATAGGCATTCTCGATGAATTTCCGCAGGTCGACCTCTGCGGCTACACCCGCGAGCAGCACGCAGGCGACAAGGACCACGAGGCCGAGCATGCTCGCGCGCCGCTTGGCCGCGCTCTCGGCCGCGTAATGCGCGAGATGCGGCGCGATCTGGTTCTCGGGCAGGCGGATGACGGCGTGGGCCATGGAAACTCGCGGACATCACGAAGGGCGGCGCGGGAGGGGCCACGCGCAGGCGGCGCGGTGCCGGAAGCGCGAGGCTCCCGGCACCGCCCTAGGGCGAAGCGGCTTACGAGCCCTTCTTGCGGAGATTGTCGACGAATTTCTGGAGTTCGAGCGCCGGCAGGTAATCGTCGTGCTTGACCGGCAGCATGCCGGTCGACTTGCCGTCGAACAGCTTGTCATAGGCGGCCTTGTTGGTCTTCGGCATCTCGCTGATCGACTTGCGGATCGCGGCCTTGAGATCTTCCGGAAGCGACTTCAGATACACGAAGGGATAGCCGGCGATCTTGTCCGATTTCATGATCATGCGGAACTCATCCGCCTTGACCATTCCCTTGCCGACCATGCGGCTGAGGTTCGAATCGTTGTCGGCGTTCCACCAGTTGAAGGCGACGTCCACGGTGCCCTGCTTGAGCGCGAGGATCGCGTTCTCGTGGCTGCCGGTGGTCAGCGTCTTGGCGAAGAACTTGGCCGGATCGATGCCTTCCTTGTTCAGCGCGAAGAGCGGAACATTGTAGCCCGAGGTCGAATTCGGATCGACGAGGCCGAGATTCTTGCCCTGGAGATCCTTGATCGTCTTGTAGGGATCGCCGGCGCGGACATAGGCGACCGAATAATAGCCGCCATTGCCGTTCGCATCCGCCGGCGTGAAGAACGGTTCGACGCCGCCATTCGTGACCGTGTAGGCGCGGATATAGGAGGAGGGGCCGTGCTCGCCGATATGGATCACGCCGGCGCGATGGCCCTCGATCACCGCCGCGTAATCATTGGCGATGCGCAGCGTGACCTTCACGCCGAGATCCTTCGAGAGCTGCTCGATGAACAGGTCGTAGCGACCGGCGACGCCCGAGGCGTTCTCCGCCGGGACGACGGCATAGACGAGTTCCGGATATTTCGCCTTCCAATCCTGGGCGAGGGCCGGGGTGGCGAGCGCCGCAAGCGCGGTGCCGAGCATGAAGCGGCGGGTGATCGACATGGTGGTCCTTCCTGTTGAGGCTGGCGTGTGAACTCTGCGAACGGGGGTGGCCCGCCGTTCAGGCGACGGCCGGCAGGGCCGCCGCGATCGCGGTGCCGGGCGCCGGGATCATGGTCATCGCCTCGTGGGCCTCGAGGCCGTAGAGCTCGCGGGCCGCGGCTTCGTCGAGCGCTTCCGGCGTGGCGTCGAACACCACGCGCCCCTGCGCCATGCCGATGAGGCGGTCACAATATTCCTTGGCGATGTCGAGATCGTGCAGATTGCAGATCACGGTGATGCCGAACTGCTTGTTGAGCCGCAGCAGCGCATCCATCACGAGCTTGGTGTTGCGCGGGTCGAGCGAGGCGATCGGCTCGTCGGCGAGCACGATATCCGGCTCCTGCACCAGCGCGCGGGCAATGGCGACGCGCTGCTGCTGGCCGCCCGAAAGCGTCTCGGCGCGCTGGGCGGCGAGATTGGCGATGTCGAACTGTTCGAGCGCCGACATCGCGATGGCGCGGTCGTCGGGCGACCAGATCTTGAGGAAGGACTTGATCTGCGAGGTATGGTTCAGCCGGCCCATCAGCACATTCGTCAGCACGTCGAGGCGGCCGACGATGTTGAACTGCTGGAACACCATCGCGCAGGAGGAGCGCCAAGCGCGCAGATCGGCGCCGCGCAGCGCGGTGACGTCGCGCCCGTCCCACAGGATGCGCCCCGAAGAGGGCTCCTGGAGGCGGTTGATCATCCGAAGCAGGGTCGATTTGCCGGCGCCGGAGCGGCCGATCACGCCCACGAAGCTGCCGCGCCCGATCTCGAGCGAGACGGAATCCACGGCGATCTTGTTGCCGAAGCGCCGCGAGAGATCCTTGATTGTCAGCACGAGAAACCCCCGAACATCATTCGGGGGATCGACATATCGGCCTGATACAACAGTTGGATGACAGTCCCGAGGCGCCTCGGGGTGCGTGGGAACTCGGGGCGCGCGGGAAAGGGGCCTGCCGCTTCAGCCCGCCGGGGCGGTGCCGGCGAGGCCGCGCATGAAGGTTTCCAGCGCCTCGGTCTCCGCCGCGCTGGTCCGAAGGCCGAGCTTGGAGCGCCGCCAGAGCACATCCTCGGCACTTGCCGCCCATTCCTCGGCCACCAGGTAGCGGATCTCGCGCTCGGTCAGGTCGGGGCCGAAGCGGCGGCCGAGATCGTCGAGATGGCGCGCGCCTTCGAGGATCGCCCCGGCGCGGGTGCCGTAGCTCCGCGCGAGCCGGCGGATCAGCCCCTCCGGCAGCGCGGGGTGGCGGGCGGCGAGGTCCAGCGTGAAATCCGCGAGCCCGGTGACGGGAAATTCGCCGCCGGGCAGCTTGGCGCCGGCGGTCCAGCCCGCCGCCAGCCCCGGCATCGGAAGATGCGGGGCGAGCGCGGCGAGAGCCGCTTCCGCGAGCCGTCGATAGGTGGTGATCTTGCCGCCGAACACCGAGAGCAGCGGCGCGCCGCCGGCCGCGTCGAGCTTCAGCACATAATCGCGCGTCGCCTCCTGCGCCTTGCCGGCGCCGTCGTCATAGAGCGGCCGGACGCCGGAATAGGTCCAGACCACATCCTCCCGCCGCACCGGTGCGGCGAAATATTCGCTCGCCGCCGCGCAGAGATAGGCGATCTCCTCCTCCGAGGCCCGCACCGCGCCGGGGTCGCCAGCATAATCGCGATCCGTGGTGCCGATCAGCGTGAAATCGTCCTCGTAGGGGATGGCGAAGACGATGCGGCCATCGGCGTTCTGGAAGATGTAGCTCCTGTCATGCGGAAAAATCCGCCGCACGACGATATGCGAGCCCTGCACCAAGCGCACGCGGGGCTCCTGCGCGGCGCGGATGCGGTTCTTCAGCACATCGGCCACCCAGGGCCCGGCGGCGTTGACCAGCGCGCGCGCGCGAATCGTCCGGGCGCCGGCCGCGTCCTCGACGCCCAGCGCCCAGCCGTCGGCGCCGCGCGCGGCCGAAGCCAGCCGCGTCCGCGTCTCGATCGTCGCGCCCCGCGCGCGGGCATCCATGGCGTTGAGCACCACGAGCCGCGCATCCTGCACCCAGCAATCGGAATATTCGAAGGCGGTGGCGAAGCCCGGCTTCAACGGCGCGCCGGCCGCGTCGCGGCGCAGATCGAGCACCCGTGTCGGCGGCAGCAGGCGCCGGCCGCCGAGATGATCATAGAGGAACAGCCCGAGCCGCAGCAGCCAGGCCGGCCGCAACCCGCGGTGATGCGGCAGCACGAAGCGCAGCGGCCAGATGATGTGCGGGGCGAGGTTCCACAGGATTTCGCGCTCGATCAGCGCCTCGCGGACGAGCCGGAATTCGTAATGTTCGAGATAGCGCAGCCCGCCATGGATGAGCTTGGTCGACCAGGACGAGGTGCCGCTCGCAAGGTCGTTCTGCTCGCAGAGATAGACCTTGAGCCCGCGGCCCGCGGCGTCGCGGGCGATGCCGCATCCGTTGATGCCGCCGCCGATGATGGCGAGGTTATAGCTTGGTTCCAGGGGAGATGGCTTCACGGATCCTCCGGCGAATTCAAAATAATCACGCGGCAAATGCTTTCGTTTTCGGATATCCGAAACTTGAAACGAAATCAATCGCGCCCATTGTCGCGCGTCTCCGGTTCGGATGCGCGCGGGGCGGTCTCGATGACATCGACCCCGCTCTGGCGACAGATCTCGGCGATGCCCGCTTCGGGCAGCAGATCGGTGACGAACAGGTCGATCTCGGCGAGATGGCCGATCCGCACCGGCGCCTGGCGGGCGAACTTCGTCCGGTCCGCGACCAGAATCGCCTGCCGCGCGTTTTCAAGGATGGCGCGCGCGACCCGCACCTCGCGGTAATCGAAATCCAGCAGCGCGCCGTCGGGATCGATCGCCGAAACGCCGATCACCGCGTAATCGACCTTGAACTGCCGGATGAAGCTCACGGCGGCTTCGCCGGTCACGGCGCCGTCGGCGCGACGCACCGGCCCGCCCGCGACGATCACCTCGATGCGCGGATGCGGATAGAGAAGGGTCGCGACGTTGAGATTGTTGGTGATCACCAGCAGATCCTCGTGCTGGATCAGGGCCTTGGCGACTTCCTCCGTCGTGGTCCCGATGGTGATGAACAGCGAGGCGCCGTTGGGGATGCGTGCCGCCGCGGCGCGGCCGATCGCCTCCTTCTCGGCCTGCGCCACCAGCCGGCGCGCCGCATAGGCGAGGTTCGACACGCCGGAGCCGGCGATGGCGCCGCCATGGACGCGCGTCAGCAGCCGCCGCGCGCAGAGTTCGTTGAGATCCTTGCGGATGGTCTGCGGCGAAACCTCGAACCGCGCGGCAAGGTCTTCCACCATGACGCGGCCCGCGCCGCGCGCGAGATCGAGAATCTCCTGAAGACGGCCGCCGGGCGGCGCGGCAGGGCCGGGCGCGGCACCGGCCATGGGACCGGCCTGGCCTTCGGGGGAGGGGCGGACGGGCGAGGGGCGGAGGGGAGTGCGCGCCATCTTCGGAGCTTCCTCGCGCCGGATTCCGGGACCCCGCGGAGCCGGGTTTCACTTCTCTTTCGTTCCGGGCGCTTCGCGAGCGTGAACGAAATAATGTGAGGATGCAAGCGGGGCGGAAATCTCGGAGGGGGGGCGAAGGAGATCCACGCCTGGAATGCCAGACGCGCCTTGGCCGGTCTGGCCTTGTCTGGCCGGGCTTGTGGGCCGCCGTGGCCGGATCTGGTGCTGCCGGAGAGGATTGAACTCTCGACCTCTCCCTTACCAAGGGAGTGCTCTACCACTGAGCTACGGCAGCTGATCTGCCGCTCCTGCCATATTCGATCGCGCCGGGTCAAGCGTTCCGGCCGGGAGGCTATTGTGCATCGCACAAATTTGTTGCGGTGCAGCACAAACGGGAGTATGGAGACCGCGTTCTGACAGATGCGAGGGTCCGCCACGCGGCGCGCGGGCGGGACCATCCTCGCAGGTTCGCGCGTCGCGCGCTGCAAGCCAAGATGGAGATGCCGGACATGACCACCGTTCCCGTCAAGAAGAGTGCCGCCAAGCCGGCCGAGACTGCCAAGCCTGCCGAGGTTTCGACGCCCGTCCAGGCCGCGGCCCCTGCCCCGGCCGAGACGGCCGCGCCGAAGGTGGCCACCTTCCCGCAGGTGCCGATGGCCGATCTGCTGAAGCCGCTCAACGCGGTGCAGGAGCAGGTTCGCGCCAATGCCGAGAAGGGCATCGAGCGGCTGCGCGCCCAATATGCCACGCTGAAGGGCTCGGCCGAGCAGGCGACCGACCGGCTCGAGGAGAGCGTCGCGGCCGCCCATGCCGGCTCGCGCGCCTTCAACATGAAGGTGCTCGAACTGTTCCGCCAGCAGGCCGATGCGAGCTTCGCGCATCTGCAGGCGCTGTTCGGCGTCAAGACGCTCGGCGATGCGGTGAAGCTCCAGCAGGATTTCGCCCGCGCGCAGGTCGAGCTGGTTCAGGCGCATACGCGTCAGCTCGCCGAGATGGCGAAGCAGGTCGCAACCGATGTCGCCGAGCCGGTCCGGCAATCGATCGTCCAGCCGCTCGGCCGCTGACGCGCCGGACCGCCGCGGGCAGGGTCCCGGCCGAGAATAATCAAGGGCGCGGAGCCTCTTCCGCGCCCTTTCGATTGTACCCGGCGGCGGGCATTCGCGCCGGCGCCGGTCACGCCATCTTTCCGGATTTGCCGCCTTGAAATCGGCGGCGATTGAAGCTAGGCAAACCGGACGTGCAGTCGTAGCTCAGTTGGTTAGAGCGTCGGTTTGTGGCACCGAAGGCCGGTGGTTCGAATCCACCCGACTGTACCATTTCCCAATTCGACCATTTCCCTGGCCGGCCATTCCCCGGATCGATTGCTCTTGCGGATCCGCAATCAAGGCCGCTGGCGACGCAGGATTGCCGATCCCGCCCCGCCGCGGAGCCGGCATGGCGTTTCGCAGGTCTTCGCGGTCAGGGCGATGCCCGGCGGTTCGGGGTCCCGCAGGGGGCCGGTTCAGGCGCGGGTGATCTCGACCGTGTGCTTGCGCCGCTTCAGGACCCAGCCCAGGGCGATGACGAAGGCCGCGCCGATCGCCGCCGCGCCGTAGAAGATCGCCGCGATCGGCTTGGTGATGGTCACCGTGCCGCCATGCCCGTCCGATTCGGTGGCGGTCTTGATCCAGCCCGGATCGAAGGCGGCGAGCTGGCCCATCACATAGGGGTCGCTGACGATCATCTCGGCCGCGATCCAGCCGAGCAGCGCCGCGCCCGCCCAGATGATGATGGGGAAGCGGTCCATGACGTTCGACAGCAATTGCGAGCCGAAGATGATGAGCGGGATCGAGAGCAGCAGGCCGAAGATGAACAGCCAGATATTGCCGCCCGCCGCCGCCGCGATCGCCACGACATTGTCGAGGCTCATCACCGCATCGGCGATGGCGATGGTGCGGACCGCGCGCCAGAGATTGTCGCTCGATTCGATGTCCGGCCCGCCTTCCTCCTCGCCGAGCGCGAGCTTGACGCCGATCCACAGCAGCAGCAACCCGCCCACGACCTTCAGGAACGGTACGCCGAGCAGATAGGTGATGAAGATCGCGAAGATGATCCGGAGGCCGATCGCCGCGCCGGCTCCGAGCGCCATGCCGAGCTTGCGCTGATTGTCCGGAAGGGAGCGGCAGGCCAGCGCGATGACGACGGCGTTGTCGCCGGAGAGCAGCAGGTCGATCCAGACGATCTGGATCAGCGGCACGATATAGGGGGTCAGCGATTCCATCGGTCAGGCGCGCTCCTGCGATTTTCCGCCCCTCATGAACGAGCTTGCCGGAGATGACAAGAGTGCGACGGCTATCGTCAGAGGCGCCACGCGACAAAGGCTGTGCGCGTTGTGGCGGCGGATCGGCAGGCGCTCCCAGTTGCCGGCCGCGTCGCGGCGCAGGGCGGCGCCGGCGTCCGCGATGCGGATCGCTTCCGGCGCCAGCGCGAGGCCGGTGCCGAGTGCCTTTGCCACCGCCTCCTTCGCGGTCCAAAGCCGCAGGAATGCCGCGCTGCGGGCCGGTTCGGGCAGGGCGCGCAGCGCGGTTTGCTCGTCCGCGCGGAGCATGTTCCAGGGGATCGCGGTGGCCGGGCGCAGCAATTCGATATCGATCCCCACCGGCCGGCGGGCGAGTGCGAGCGCGTTGATCCCGGCGCGGGCCGAGAAGGAGATGAACAGCCCGCCCGCAGGCGCCGCGATGCGGGGTGCGCCGGCCTGATCGCGCAGGATCCGGATCGCGGCGGCCGGGCGGCCAAGGAGTGGCGCGAGCAGCGCGCGGGCGAGCCGCCGGCGGTGCAGGAACCCGTCGGGATCGGCATGGCCCCCGGCCTCCGCGCGCTCCTCCGCCGTGGCGGGGGGCAGCCCGGATTCCGGGGCAGCGGCGGCCAGCAGCGCTGCGAATCCCTGCGCCGCGATTTGTTCCGCGACCGCCGGCCGCCGCATCTCGGGCGTATCGCCGGCGGCGAGCGGCAGAAGCCAATCCGCGCCCTCGTCCTGGTTCTCCCGCATCCGCGCCGCTCCTTCCGCCTTGCGGCAGCGGCACGGATCATGGCAGAGTCAACGGTAAATCCAACCATTCATGCGGAATTCTCCCGGCGGCACCATGGGGCGCATCCGGGAGCCTGCGCCGTCAGGATCGAAACATGCCCGAAAACGCGCCGGCGCCGCCCTTCACCCGGGGCAGGTTTCGCCGAGGGTCTGCGGTTGGGTCTGCCGCTCCTGCTGCGCCGGGCCGGGCTCTGAGGACGACCCCTGCGGAAAGCGCAGTGCCGCCATGCACGGGCCGCGGCGCCTGCGGCGTGGCAGCGCGTCATCGCCGCTTGCCGAAGCGCCGCCGCGGCTCCTATTAAGAATGGCTCGAAGCTCGGTCCCGCACGAACCGGCACGGGCGGGAAACGGGAGGCGGGCAGGGGCCCGGAACGCGTTGGCAGCACCAATCGAAACGCCGGGCGCCCAGACGCGCCCGACCGTGAAGTCCAATCCCCGCGTCGCGCTGTTCGCGACCTGCCTGGTCGATACGATCCGTCCGACGATCGGCTTCGCCGCCGCCAAGCTGCTGGAGGATGCCGGCTGCCGCGTCGAGGTGCCGCGCCAGACCTGCTGCGGCCAGCCCGCCTTCAATTCCGGCGACCGGGCGACCACCAGGGCGCTGGCGCTTCAGATGATCGCGGATTTCGAGGGCTATGATTACATCGTCGTGCCCTCCGGTTCCTGCGGCGGCATGATCAAGGCGCATTATCCCGAACTCTTCGCGGATGATCCAAACCTTGCCGCGCGCGCCGGGCGGCTTGCGGCCAAGACCTTCGAACTGGTCTCCTTCCTCACCGATGTGCTCGGCGTGACGTCGGTTTCCGCCCGCTTCGAGGGCGATGTCACCTACCACGACAGCTGCTCCGGGCTGCGCGAACTCGGCATCCGCAACCAGCCGCGCCGACTGCTCGGCACGGTCGAGGGGCTGCGCCTCGTCGAGATGAAGGATGCCGATGTCTGCTGCGGCTTCGGCGGCACCTTCGCGGTCAAATACGGCGAGATCTCCGACAAGATCGTCACCGAGAAGGCCGGCAATATCGAGCAAACCGGCGCCGCGACGCTGCTCGCCGGCGATCTCGGCTGCCTGCTCAACATGGCCGGCAAGCTCTCGCGGCGCGGCGCGGCGGTTGAGGTCCGGCACGTCGCCGAGGTTCTTGCCGGGATGACGGATACCCCGCCGATCGGCAAGGCCTCCCCGCAGGCGCGGAGCCGGGCAACGGCCGGCTCGAAGGAGGATCCGGCATGAGCGGCACCCCCACCACCCGCGATTTCAAGGCGAACGCCTCCCGCGCCATCGCTAATACCCAGCTCACCGGCAACCTGAAGGCGGTGCGGCAGAACTTCATCGACAAGCGCGCCAAGGCGGTCCACGCCCTGCCGGAATTCGAGGCGTTGCGCGAGAGCGGGAAGGAGATCAAGAACCACACCCTCGCGCATCTCGACCTCTATCTCGAAGCCTACGAGAAGAAGGTCGTCGAGACGGGCGGCCATGTCCATTTCGCGGCCGATGCCGCCGAGGCCCGCGCCATCGCGCTCGATATCTGCCGCAAGGTGGGGGCGAAGACCGTCACCAAGGGCAAGTCGATGATCACCGAGGAGGTGGGGCTGAACGCCTATCTCGAGGCGAACGGCGTCATCCCGGTCGAGACCGATCTCGGCGAATACATCATCCAGCTCCGCGGCGAGGCGCCGAGCCATATCATCGCCCCGGCGGTGCATCTCAACAAGAACCAGATCGAGGGCGATTTCCGCCGGGTTCATACCCATCTCGATCCCGGCCGCGACCTGACCGAGAAGACCTCGCTGCTCACCGAGGCGCGCGGGGTGCTGCGCGAGAGCTTCCTCGCCGCCGATGTCGGCATTACCGGCGCGAATTTCCTCATCGCCGAGACCGGAACCTCGGTCATCGTCACCAACGAGGGCAACGGGGATCTCACGCAGATCCTGCCGCGGGTGCATATCGTCTTCGCGTCCATCGAGAAGGTGGTGCCGACGCTGGAGGATGCGAGTCAGATCCTGCGCCTGCTCGCGCGCTCGGCGACCGGGCAGGAGATGAGCGTCTACACCACCTTCTCCACCGGCCCGCGCCGGCCGGGCGACCCCGACGGGCCAGAGGAATACCACG
Source organism: Rhabdaerophilum calidifontis (assembly GCF_008641065.1). Taxonomy (GTDB): domain Bacteria; phylum Pseudomonadota; class Alphaproteobacteria; order Rhizobiales; family Beijerinckiaceae; genus Rhabdaerophilum; species Rhabdaerophilum calidifontis. Next base: position 63,372 of record NZ_VTRS01000010.1, read on the forward strand.
TCGTCATCCTCGACAACGGCCGCTCCGCGATGCTCGGCGGCGAGTTCCAGGACATGCTGCGCTGCATCCGCTGCGCGGCCTGCATGAACCATTGCCCCGTCTATCATCAGATCGGCGGGCACGCCTATGGCTGGATCTATCCCGGCCCCATGGGCGCGGTTCTCACCCCCTCGCTGATCGGCGTCGACGAGGCCGGGCATCTGCCCAATGCCTCGACCTTCTGCGGCCGCTGCGAGAGCGTCTGCCCGATGAAGATTCCGCTGCCGAAGATGATGCGCCATTGGCGCGAGCGCGAGTTCGAGCGCCATCTCAACCCGGCGGTGGCGCGGCATGGCCTCGGGTTCTGGGCCTTTTTCGCCAAGCGCCCGCGGCTCTACGCGCTCGGGGCGCGGATCGCGATGAAGGGCATGGCGCTGCTCGGGCGCGGCAAGGGCAGTTTCAAATCCCTGCCGGGACTTTCGGCCTGGACGAAATATCGCGATTTCGCGGTGCCGGAGGGCGAGACCTTCCAGGCGAAATGGGCGCGCGCCCGGAAGGGCTGAGCCTACTCGACCGTGACCTGATAGGTGATGGTGGAGCAGCCGGGGCGGTTGTTCGCCACGCCGCAGACGCGGATCCCGTAGCGGTCCTGCCCGCGGAAGCCGGGCTTCGGCGTATATTGGAACGTCATCCCGCCCTGCGGGACGAGCGTGCCGTTGCGCGGCGCGATCGCGATCGTGGCGCCGGTGAAGGCGGTGACGTCGTTCGCCGTGTAGGAATGGAAGCATCCTTCGGCATCCGCTGTCGCGGTGGTCTCGGCGTTGCGGCCGAAGGAGAAGGTGCCCGGCAGGATCGAGCACCCGGCCCGTGCCTCGGCGCCGGCGAGCAGGAAACAGGCAAGGCAGGCAATTTGGCGGAGAATCATCGCGGGTCCGGAGCGTTGGATGGATCGATTGCTCGCGCCAGCGATAGCGGCTATGTCGGGCCTGTCAATCAAAGGGCGGCCGCCATGACAACCTCACGGACAACCTCGCGCGATTCCATCTTCTCGTCGATCCGCCGCTCGCTCGGGGTCCGCGGCGACGAGCGGATCCGCCAGGGCATCGTGGCGGAGCGGCTCGAGCGCGCGCCGAAGGGCGTGATCCCCGCCCGCGGCCAGATCGACCAGGCCGGCAGGCTGGCGCTGATGATCGAGAAGCTCGAGGGCGTGCAGGCGAGCGTCGCCCGCCTCGCCGGATATGACGAGGTTCCCGCCGCGATCGCGGATTATCTGCGCGCCAACAATCTCCCGGCGACGATCCGGCGCGGCGAGGATCCGCGCTTCGGCGGCCTGCCCTGGGAGGAGACGGCGCTCGAGGTCTCGATCGGCCGCTCGCAAGGCCAGGATCTCAACGCCGTCAGCCATGCCGAGGCCGGGATCGCCGAGACCGGAACGCTTGTCCTGCTCTCGGGCAGCGAGAACCCGACGACGCTGAACTTCCTGCCCGACAACCACATCGTCGTGCTCAACGCCGCCGATCTCGTCGGCGATCTCGAACAGGTCTGGGCGCGGGTCCGCAAGCGCTACGGCAAGGGCGAGATGCCGCGCACGCTCAACTGCATCACCGGCCCCTCGCGCTCGGGCGATATCGAGCAGACCATCCTGCTCGGCGCCCATGGGCCGCGCCGGCTGCATGTGCTGGTCGTCGGCGGCTGAGCCGACCGAACCGGGATTCGTGGTTAACAACCTTTCGTTGGGGTTTTGCGGCTAGCCTTCCGGCATTGCTCGTGCCGGGGCCTGTCATGCGTAGCCGCCCAGCCTTCCCCCTCCTGCTGCTGCTCGCCGCCCTTGCGGCCGGGCCGGGTCGGGCGCAGGGGCTCGGCCCCGCGCCGCTGCCGGCCGATGGTTTCGCGCCGCTGCCCGCCGCGCCCCGGCCGAAGGCACGTCCGCAACCCGCCGTGCATGAGCGCGTCGTCGCGCGGGGAGACCGCCGCCCCACGCTGCACGCCGATTCACTGGCCGCCATCACCGCCGCCGCCGGACGCTACCGCGCGATCGCCGAGGCCGGCGGCTGGCCGATCCTGCCGGAGGATACGATTCTCCGCCCCGGGAGCGAGGGCGAGGCGGTTCGGATGCTCCGCCGCCGTCTCGCGGCGGAGGGCGACCTGCCGGAAGCGGAGACGGAAGCCCCGCTCTTCGACGCTGCGCTGCTGGAGGCGGTGAAGCGCTTCCAGGCCCGGCATGGCCAGAGCCGCAACGGGCTCGTCAGCGGGCCGACGCTCGCCGCGCTGCGCGTCTCCGCCGAGGCGCGCCACCGCGCGCTGGCCGGGAGCGCGCGCCGCCTCGCCGCAAGAGGCCCCGTTCCGGGCGCCGAGCGCTATGTCGTGGTCAACATTCCCTCCGCCTCGGTGGAGGCTGTCGAGCATGGCGCGGTCGCGAAGCGTCTGGTCGCTGTTGTCGGCAAGAAGGACCGCCCCTCGCCCGAGGTCGAAACGCGCATCACCAATGTCAACCTCAACCCGACCTGGACCGTGCCGGCCTCGATCATCCGCAAGGACATCATCCCGCGCATGAAGAAGGATCCCGGCTATCTCGCCAAGGCGCGGATCCGGATCTTCGGAGCCTCCGGCGCGGAGATCGACCCGAAGCGGATCGATTGGGGCACCGAGCGGGCCACGGCCTTCACGCTGCGCCAGGAATCCGGTGCCGGCAATGCGCTCGGCCAGCTGCGCATCGACATGCCGAACCGCGAGGCGGTCTATATGCACGACACACCCTCCAAGCGGCTCTTCGCGCGCGACGACCGCTTCCATTCCTCGGGTTGCGTGCGGGTCGAGAATGTCCGCGATCTCGCCGCCTGGATCCTCGCAGGGCAGCAGGGCTGGGACCGCGCCGCGATCGACGCCGCCATCGCCTCCGGTGCGCGCCGGGATATCCGCCCCGCCGCCGCCATTCCCGTGATCTGGACCTATCTCACCGGCTATGTGACGCCGGACGGGCAGGTGCATTTCCGGCCGGATGTCTATGGCCGCGACCTCGACGACGCGCCGGCGCTGACGGCCGGGGCGCCTGTTCCAGCCGCGCGCCCGCTGCCGCTCGGGCCGGGGCTCGATTCGGCCGGGCTCGATGCGATGCTCGTCGGCGCGGCCCGGCTTCCGGTGCAGCGCATCGACCCCTGAGCCCTATTCCGCGAGCACACGCGTCGAGGGGAAGGCGATCTCGATCAGCGTGCCTTCGCCGGGCGTCGAACGGATCGAGAAATTTGCGCGATTGGCCTCCACGAGCGCCTTGGTCAGCGGCAGGCCGAGCCCGGTTCCGGAATTGTCGCGGCGGGTTCCGACCTGGCGGAAGGGTTCGAGCGCCTGCTCGATCTCGCTCGCGGTCATGCCGATTCCGGTGTCGCGGATGCGGATCACGGCCTCGCCGGATTCGAGCAGCGCGGTGGCCACGATCACCTGCCCGCCGGCTTCGGTGAAGCGGGTGGCGTTCGAGAGCATGTTGAGCACGATCTGGCGCACGGAGCGCTCGTCCGCCACCACCGGCGGCAGGCGTGTCGCGAGCTGGCTGCGCACGAGCACGCGGTTCGCGTTGGCCTGCGGCTGGATGATCCCCACCGCGCTCGCGACGATCGCGTTGAGGTCGGTGGCGGCGAAATTCAGCTCCATCCGCCCGGCCTCGATCTTGGCGAGGTCGAGCAGATCGTTGACGAGGCTGACGACATGCTTGCCGGAGGTGCGGATGTCGCCGAGATATTCCTTGTAGCGCGGCGTGCCGATCGGCCCGAGCCGCTCCTCCAGCATCAGTTCCGCGAAGCCGATGATCGCGTTCATCGGGGTGCGGATCTCATGGCTGATCTTGGTCAGGAAATCGCTCTTCTTGGCGCTGGCGAGCTCCGCCGCGCGCCGTGCCTCGGTGAGTTCGGTCTCGGCGCGCTTCCAGGCCGTGAGGTCGTGCAGAACGGCGCAGAAGCGCTTCGGCTCGCCCTCGCTGATCTGGCCGAGCGTCATGAACAGCGGAATGCGTCCGCCCTTCTTCTCGCGGCCGAACACTTCCCGCCCGTCATTGAGCACGCTGCCGACGCCGTTCGCCTTGAGCCCCTCGAAGTAATCGAGCGCGGCGGCGTGGCTCTCGTTGCGCAACAGCGTGGTGAAGCTCTGTCCCACCACCTCGTTCTGATCGAGCCCGAACACGGCCTCGGCCGCGCCGTTGAGGCTGAGGATGCGGCCGGCCTCGTCGAGGGTGACGACGCCGTCCGTCGCGGTATCGAGGATGGCGCGCAGTTCCGCCGCCTCCGAGCGCTCGCGCTTGAGATCCAGCGCCACCGAGCGCAGCGCCTTGCCCTGTTCGAGTTCCACCGCACGGCGGATCGAGATCAGCGTCGCCGGCGTTTCGTGCCATTCGACAATCTGGAGATGCGCCTCGACCGGGATCATCTCGCCGCTCCGCGTCGCAAGCACGATCGTGTCGAAGGCCTCGCCGGTGCCACGCGGCATCGCGCCCTTGCGGAAAATCGCGCGCGTGCCGTCCTCGGCATGGAAGGTCGCGAGATCGGGATAGCCGGCGAGGTCGAGCAGCGCCCGGTTGGCGAAGATGGCCTTCTCGTTCTTGAGCACGAGAAGGCCGATCGGCAGTCGGTCGAGCAGCACGGTCTCGGCATCGTCCCCCGCCTGCGGCGGAGCGGGCGGCCGCGCCGCTGCGGGCGCGGATCCCGCTTCCGCCGCGCGGGCGGGCGGATTGGACGCGGCGGGCGGATTGGGCGAAGGCGCGGCTGAGGGAACATCGGCGCGGGCGCCGGGCAGGTCGGGTGGCAGGCCCGGCAGGTCGGGGTCGAATTTCGCGCCGAGCGCGCGCGCGATCTCGCGGAAGGCATTGCGCTCGGACATCGACAGGCCCGAACGCATCGGCGCGGCCGGCACGGCCGGGCTCTGGGTGACCCGCAGGGGCACGACATTGCCGGGCGCGGCGGGGCGCGGTTCCGGCGGGGGAAGCGGCAAGGCCTCATCGCGCGGGGCGCCGGGCGCCGTCTCGGCGGAAGCCGGCGCGGCAGGCGCGGCTTCGGCGTTGCCGGTCTCGGCGTGGCCGGTCCCGGCGGGAGGGATATCGACTTGAGGAATATCGGCCGGAGAAATCGCGGCGGGGGCGTCGAGGGTGGACTCGACCGGCGCCGGTTCGATTGCCGAGGCTTCACTCTCGACGATCATGGCGGGCGCTTGCTCGGCGGGTGCAGGCTCGCGTCCGAGGGCCGTGTCGTCGCGTTCATCGGCGGTACTCACGACCGCCGCATCTTCCGGGCGGGAAACGGCATCCCCCGGAGAATCCGCCGCCGCTACCGGCGCCTGTGCGGTCACCCGTTCGACATGGCAGCGCCCGAAGCCCGAGAAGCCCGCAAGACCGCCCTCCGCACCGTGCCGGGGCAGGGCCGAGAGATCGAGCGGCACGGTGAGGCCGGTTGCGCCAAGCGGCCATTCGAGCGCGACGCCGCTAAACGTCTCCCCGCGCGCGATCGCCGCCCGGATCCTCTCCGCGGCGCCGGGATCGAACACCGCGACGCGTTCGGCGAGGATCGTGCCGTCAAGATCCGCGCCGGCAGGGCCGATCGCTTCCGCGAGCGCCGGCGAGACGCTCTCGACCCGCCCTGCGCCATCGAGCGCGAACACGAAGCGGATCGGCCGCCGCTCCGCAGCCGGCTTCGCGAGCCAGGTGGGAAGGGTTTCGTCCCCGTTTGCCGCCGCTGGCGCAGCGGATTCGCTCGGTGGCGGCGGGGCCGGCGTGGCCCCGGCATCGGCCATGGGCGCGGCCGGCGGGCCGGCGGCACGGTCGGGGGCAGATTCGAGGGCCGTTTCGGCGGCGTTCTCGGCGAGGCTCACGAGCAGTGCCGGGGTGCCGTCTGCCAGCGGCAACGGCGCGCAAAAGGCGGTGACGAGAATCGAGCGGAACCCGATGTTGAAGCGCAGCCGTTCAAGCCGGCCGGGCGCAGCGGCATCGGGGTCGCGTCCGAGCGCGGCGAGGCGCAGGCTGCCGGCGGCATGGGGGGCTAGCCCCTTCGCCATCAGCCCCGCACCGTCCGTGGCACCGAGGCGGCGCGCCATGGCATGGCTCGACCACAGCACCCGCCGGCCATCAACGGCGACAATCATGGCTGGCGCGCCCTGGCGCAGCAGCGCCTCGCGCCGGCCGGCATCGATGAGATCGGCCGGCAGCAGCGCGGCCGCGTGGCTGTTAGCGGTCTCCATCGCCATGGCAGGGCCTCGTCATGAACGCAAAGCAACGGTCCGCCGCCGGGGAGGGAGGATCTGTCCCATTTCGGCACCGGTCTTAACGCATTATCCATAAAGCGCGCCCGTGCGGGCGTCCATGGCATGGCGCGGGTCGCGCAAATTTACCCTTCGGTAAGCTTAACGGGGCTGCGGTTCACGATGCCGCGATTGTCATGAAAATGCGCTAGGATCAAATGCCAACGCAGGAGGAGACGACCATGGCCAAATCCCCGTCGAACGATCCATCCGCGACCAGTGAGGGCTTCGCCTTCGCCAAAGCCATGCCGGGCGCGTTCGAGATCCCGCAGGAAATGCGCGAACTCGCCGAAAAGAGCCTCGCCCATGCGCGCGAAAGCGTATCCCGCGTGCTCGCCACTGCAAGCGAGGCCGTCGAGACCATGGAGCACAAGACCGAGGACACCCAGAAGCAGGCCTGGGAATTCGGCCGGCGTGGCTTCGCCTATGCCGAGCAGAGCCTCGTAGCGGCCTTCGAACTCGCCGAGCGTCTGCTCAAGACCTCGCGGCCGGAGGAGATCGTCCAGCTCCAGACCGAATTCGCGAAGGCGCAGTTCGAGGGGCTGCGCGCGCATCTCCAGGAAAGCGGCGCCACGATCCAGCGCCAGGCGACCGAGACCCTGGAGGAGATGGCGCAGGAAGGCGGCAAGCTGCGCGACAAGGCCCGGCAGGCCATGGAGCAGGGCGCCGAGACGATCCGCAAGGCCGCCGCACCCAAAGGCTGATCCAGGCCGGGCTGACACCGACAGGGTGGCTGACGCCGGCCTCCGGCGCCCGGCGGCGCTATTCCGCCGCGAGCGCAGCGCCGGCGCGCCGCGGGATACCGAGCCTGTCGAAAACGGCGGCGAGGGCCGCGCACAAGGTCTCGATCAGCGCGTCGTCATGTGCCGGCGTCGCGGTGATCCGCAGCCGCTCGGTGCCGCGCGGCACGGTCGGGTAATTGATCGGCTGGACATAGATCGCATGCTCCGCGAGCAGGAGATCGCTCGCGGCCTTGGCCTTGGCGGCATCGCCGATCATCACCGGCACGATATGGCTCTGGCTGTCGAGCCGAGGAATGCCGAACGCATCGAGCCGCGCCTTGAGCCGCGCCACCTGCCGGCGCTGGGCGGTGCGCTCCTCGTCCGAATGCTTGAGATGGCGGATCGAGGCGCGGGCGGCGGCGGCGACCGGCGGCGGCAGCGCGGTGGTGAAGATGAAGCCCGGCGCGTTGCAGCGCACGGCGTCGATGATCGCCGCATCGGCCGCGATATAGCCGCCGAACGTGCCGAAGCCCTTGGCGAGCGTGCCCTGGATGATGTCGAGCCTCGCCATGGCGCCGATTTCCTCGGCATAGCCGCCGCCGCGCGGGCCGTAGAGCCCCACGGCATGCACCTCGTCGAGATAGGTGAGGGCGTTGTGCCGGGCCGCGAGATCGCAGATCGCGTGGATCGGGCTCATGTCGCCATCCATCGAATAGACGCTCTCGAACACGATCAGCTTCGGCCGCGCGGGATCGGCGGCGGCGAGGAGCGCCGCGAGATGGTCGACATCGTTGTGGCGGAAGATCTGCTTCTCGGCGCCGGAGCGCCGGACGCCCTCGATCATCGAATTGTGGTTGTCGGCATCCGAGAGGATCAGGCAGCCCGGCAGGCATTGCGCGATCGCGGCGATGCCGGTCTGGTTCGCGACATAGCCGGAGGAGAATACGAGCGCCGCTTCCTTGCCGTGCAGATCGGCCAGTTCCGCCTCCAGCGCCACGATCGCGTGGCTGTTGCCGGAAATGTTGCGGGTGCCGCCGGCTCCGACAGCGCCGTTCCGCGCTGTTTCGATCATCGCCTCGATCACGGCCGGGTGCCGGCCCATGCCGAGATAATCGTTCGAGCACCACACCGTGACATCGCGCGTCCCCTCGGCGGAATGCCAGTCGGCGCGCGGGAATCGGGCGCGGTCACGCGCGATTTCGGTGAAGACGCGGTAGCGGTTCTCGGCTTTGAGCGCAGCCGCCACATCGGCGAAGACTTGGGCGTAATCGAACATCCGTCGAGGACTCTTTCGCTGTCGGCGCGGCCCGCGCCCATGCGCGGCAACCGACATTGACACATTCTATAGGACTCTTGCGCTTCCACGCCAATGCCGGGCATTGATGCGCGACAATTTGTGAGAAGCGGCGGAAGGCGGATCGCGATGGACGGAGGATCGAAGGGCGGAGAGGATCGGCACGCCAGGCTTGCGGCCGCGCTCCGGGCCAATCTGCGCCGGCGGCGCGCGCAGGCCCAGGGCCGTGCCGCCCGCCGGGATGCGCCGCCGCCGGATGCCGATCCCGCCGTCAAACCGCCGCAAACGCCGCCGAAAGGCAGGTGAGGCGGCGCTGAGCCGGCTTTCGCATTTGCGATTCCGGCCGCCGCGTGGCAAGGGGCGGGCTCGCTTCGCGCAGGCAAAAGCGGCGAGCAACGACAGAAATCGGGCGGGGTTTCATGGATCGGATCAGGATCGTCGGCGGCGGCAAGCTCAACGGAACCATCCCGATTTCCGGCGCCAAGAATGCCGCGCTGCCGCTGATGATCGCGAGCCTGCTCACGCCCGAGACGCTGATCCTCGAGAATGTGCCGCGCCTCTCGGATGTGCGGATGCTCAAGCGCATTCTGGGCAATCACGGCGTCGATGTCACCGTCAACGGCAAGCGCCCCGGCGATGCGGCGACCGATGGCGAGGTGGTGAAGCTCAACGCCGCCGAGATCGTCGATACCACCGCGCCCTACGAACTCGTCTCGCAGATGCGCGCGAGCTTCTGGGTGATCGGGCCGCTGATCGCGCGGATGGGCGAGGCGAAGGTCTCGCTGCCCGGCGGCTGCGCCATCGGCACGCGGCCGGTCGATCTCCTGATCATGGCGCTGGAACGGCTCGGCGTCGCGATCGATATCGAGGGCGGCTATGTCATCGCGCGTGCGCCGAAGGGCCTGCGCGGCGGCGAGATCGTCTTTCCCAAGGTCACGGTCGGCGGCACGCATACCGCGCTGATGGCGGCCGTGCTCGCGCAGGGCACGACGCTGATCCGCAACGCGGCGCGCGAGCCGGAGGTGACGGATCTCGCCGAGTGCCTGGTCAAGATGGGCGCCCGGATCAAGGGGATCGGCACCTCGGAACTCGAGATCGAGGGGGTCGCCCGGCTTGGTGGCGCGCGTCATCGCGTGCTGCCGGACCGGATCGAGGCCGGAACCTATGCCTTTGCCACGGCCATGGCGGGCGGCGATGTCCAGCTCCAGGGCGTGCAGCCGCATCTTCTCCAGGCCGCGCTCGACAAGCTCGCCGAGGCCGGTGCGGAGGTCACGCCGAACAACGAAGGCATCCGCATCCGCCGCAACGGCGCCGGAATCGCCCCGGTCGACATGACGACGGAAGCCTTTCCCGGCTTTCCGACCGATCTCCAGGCCCAGTTCATGGCGTTGATGACGCGGGCCGGCGGCACATCGCGCATCACCGAGACGATCTTCGAGAACCGCTTCATGCATGTGCAGGAACTGGCGCGCTTCGGCGCGCGGATCCGGCTCGAAGGCGATGCGGCGATCGTCGAGGGCACCGAGACGCTGAAAGGCGCCCCGGTGATGGCGACGGATCTGCGCGCCTCCGTCAGCCTGGTCATCGCGGCGCTCGCGGCCGAGGGCGAGACGATGATCAACCGCGTCTACCATCTCGATCGCGGCTTCGAGGCGCTCGAGACCAAGCTCGGGGCCTGCGGCGCAGCCATCGAGCGGATCCGCGCCTAGCGCGGCATCATTGCACCACGCCGCCCTTGCGCAGCCCGTCGATCTTGCAGCGGCAGCCCTGGCCGATCGGGAGATAATGCTCCATGGCGCAGGGGCCGCGCCCGGTCATGCAGATGCGGCTGAGATGGCCGCGCCGCTCGTAGCCCGGACCGAACCCGTAGGGGTCGCGGCGCGGGCTGTAATAATGGCCCGGCGGCGGAGCGTGGCGATAGGGTCCCGGCGGGGGATAATAGCCCGGCGGCGGTGCCGGGCGGTAATAGCCGCCCGGAGGCGGATAATAGCCGGGCGGCGGGTAATATTGCGCCATGACGACGCGCCCGCCATCGAGCAGCATCAGGACGAGGGCGAGGAGGGCACCGGCGCGGCGCCGGCTGGTGCGGGACATGTCACTGATCCTTCGCGATGATTCGCGTGAAGCCAGATTAATGCCTCCGGCCGAACGGCACATGAACGGGCCGCGCGGCTTGCGGGTGAAAAGCGCCGCCGGAGCACCCCGGCCCGTTGCGGGCGCCGGGCAAGGTCGGTAACAACGAGGAATTGTCCGAACCAGACCATGACGATGCCGCGCGCCCTTTCCCCCACTCCGCCCGATCTGGCGCCCGCCTGGCGCCTTTCGACCGGCATGCCGGATTTCGAGGCGCGCTTTGCGGCCCTGCTCGGGGCCAAGCGCGAGGTTTCCGAGGATGTGGACCGCGCGGCCGCGGCAATCATCGCCGATATCCGCGCGCGGGGCGATGCCGCGCTCATCGATTATTCCCGCCGGTTCGACCGGGTCGATCTCGCCGCGCTCGGGCTCCGGGTCGCTGCCGGAGACATCGCCGCGGCCCGTGCCGCCTGCGACCCGAAGGCGCTCGCGGCGCTGGACTTCGCCGCCGCGCGCATCCGCGCCTATCACGCGCGGCAGAAGCCGGCCGATCTCGTCTTCGAGGATGCGCTCGGCGTGCGCCTCGGCTGGCGCTGGAGCGCGATCCGCGCCGTGGGGCTCTATGTGCCCGGCGGCTCGGCCTCCTATCCGTCCTCGGTGCTGATGAACGCCATCCCCGCCAAGGTGGCGGGCGTCGAGCGCCTCGCGATGGTCGTGCCCGCGCCGGACGGCACGATCGCCCCGCTCGTTCTCGCGGCCGCCGAACTCGGCGGCGTGGACGAGATCTACCGCGTCGGCGGCGCGCAGGCCATCGCGGCGCTTGCCTATGGCACCGAGAGCATCCGCCCGGTCTCGAAGATCGTCGGGCCGGGCAATGCCTATGTCGCGGCGGCCAAGCGGCAGGTCTTCGGCCAGGTGGGGATCGACATGATCGCCGGCCCCTCCGAAGTGGTGATCATCGCCGATTCCTCGGCCAATGCCGAATGGATCGCCGCCGATCTGCTCGCCCAGGCCGAGCACGACCCCGCCGCGCAATCGGTGCTGATCACCGATGATGCCGCGCTGGGGGCGGCGGTGGTCACGGCGCTGGCGGGGCAGCTCGCGCTGCTGCCGCGTCGCGAGATCGCGGCCGCGAGCTGGCGCGACAACGGCGCCGTCATCCTTGTCCGCGACATGGCGGAAGCGGCGGCGCTGGCCGACAGGCTCGCCCCGGAGCATCTCGAGATCATGACGCGCGCGCCGGATGTGGTGGCGGCGACGATCCGCGAGGCGGGCGCGATCTTCCTCGGCGGGCACACGCCGGAGGCGATCGGCGATTATGTCGGGGGGTCGAACCATGTCCTGCCGACAGCGCGCTCGGCGCGTTTCGCCTCGGGCCTCGGGGTGCTCGATTTCATGAAGCGCACCTCGCTGCTTGCCTGCGGGCCGGACCAGCTCGCCGCCCTTGGCCCGGCGGCGATCGCGCTCGGCGAGGCGGAAGGGCTCACCGCCCATGCGCGCTCGGTCGCGATCCGGCTCAATCACGGGTGAGGCGATGAGCGGCGCGGGCGACCTCACCAGGCACCGTCTCGTCGCGGTGGTGCTCGACGAGACCTCGATCGAGCGCGGCACGCCGGACCAGGAACACGAGCGCCAGATCGCGATCTACGACCTCATCGAGGAGAACCGCTTCGCGATTCCCGAGCATGACGGCGGCCCCTACGCGCTCAGGATCGCGCTCGTCTCGGGCCGGCTCTCCTTCGATATCCGCGAGGAAGACGGCATGCCGGTCGTCCAGCACCTGCTCTCGCTCTCGCCGCTGCGGAAGGTCATCAAGGATTATTTCCTGATCTGCGAGAGCTATTACGAGGCGATCCGCTCCGCCTCGCCGGAGCGGATCGAGGCGATCGACATGGGCCGGCGCGGCGTGCATGACGAGGGGGCGGGGCTCGTGATCGAGCGCCTCTCCGGCAAGATCATTATCGACCACAAGACCGCCCGGCGGCTCTTCACGCTCATCGCGGCCCTGTCGTGGAAGGGGCAGGAACGGTGAACGCGCCGGCACGGCCACTCCAGGCGATCCTGTTCGTCTGCTCCATGAACGCGGTCCGCTCGCCGATGGCCGAGGCGCTGGCGCGGCTGCGGCTCGGCCGCCGCGTCTATGTCGATTCCGCCGGGCTGCGGAAGGGCGAGCGCGACGCCTTCGCGCTGGCGGTGCTGCGGGAGAACGGCATCGATTTCGGCGGCGACGAGCCGCGCAATCTCGACGAGATCGATTGCGAGGGCTTCGATCTTGTGGTGGCGCTGTCGCCCGAGGCGCATCGCCACGCCGCCGAGCGCCTGCGCGCCACGGCGGCGGAACTCCTCTTCTGGCCGATCGAGGACGCGACGCTCGCCACCGGCAGCCGCGAGCAGCGGATCGAGGCCTATCGCCAGGTCCGCGACACGATCGACCGGCGCATCCGCGAGGAGATCGTCCCCCGTCTGCGCGGCTGATCAGCGCCGGGCGCGATGCAGCCGCCCGCCGGGCATCGGCGCCGGAACCCCGGTCGTTCCGGGCAGGCTGAGCGGCAGCCCCCGCGCCGCCCGCATGGCGAGATAGCCGAAGCATTCCGCCTCGAGAAGATCGCCGTTCCAGCCGACGCGCTCCACCGGCTCGACCGGCACGCCGAGCGCCGTGGCGAGGCCGTGCATCAGCGTCGCGTTGTGCCGGCCGCCGCCGGCGACGAGCCAGCGCGCCGGCGGGGCGGGGACATGGTCGAGCGCCGCCCGGACCGATTCGATGGTGAACGCGGCCAGGGTCGCGACCTGATCCGCCGGCGAAAGCGGTGCCAGCGCCGCCGCGCGGGCATGGAAATGGTTCCGGTCGAGCGATTTCGGCGGCGGCACCGCAAAGAACGGGTCCGCCATCAGCATCGCGAGCCGCTGCCCGTCAATCCGCCCGGACGCCGCGACCGCGCCGCCGGAATCGTAGGCGCGGCCGAAATGCCGGCGCATTGCGTCGTCGATCAGCGCCGAGGCCGGCCCGGTATCGAAGGCGAGGATCGTCCCCTCCGCCCCGAGATAGGTGACATTCGCAACCCCGCCGAGATTGAGCACCATCAGCGGCTTGTCGAGCCCCGCGGCAAGCGCGGCGTGGTAGAGCGGCACCAGCGGCGCGCCCTGGCCGCCGGCCGCGACATCCGCGTGGCGGAAGCGGTCGACGGTGTCGATCCCGAGCGCGGCGGCGAGGCGGGCGCCGTCGCCGAGCTGGCGGGTGAAGCGCCGCTCCGGCCGGTGGAGAATGGTCTGTCCGTGCAGGCCGACGAGATCGACATCATCCGGCGCGATCCCCGCCCCGGCGAGGAAGGCCCGGATCGCATCGGCGAAGGCATCCGTCACCGCGGCCTCGATTTCCGCGAGCGGATCATGCTCGGCGCGGGCGGGATCCGCGACGAGCGCGATCAGCGCCGTCTTGAGCGCGGCGGGATAGGGGAAGGCGCCGCCGCCGAGCGGGCGCAATGCCGCCAGGCCGTCGGTCTCGACGAGCGCGACATCGATCGCGTCCATCGAGGTGCCGCTGATCGCGCCGATCGCGCGCCGCATCCGCCTGTCTCCGGGCATGGTCCCTCCTGATTCGCGCCGACAGTGTGGCCGCGGCACGCGCGGATGTCAGGTCGGGCGCCGGCCCGGCCGCTCACAGCGTCGCGAAATCCGGCAGCAGTGCCAGCGCCGCGACGAGATCCTCGGCGATCGGCCGCGGCCCGGCGCGCTGGGCGGCCGCGCCATGCAGCCAGGTTGCGGCCGCGGCGGCCTCGAAGCCCGGCATGCCCTGCGCCAGGAGGCCGCCGACCATCCCCGCGAGCACATCGCCCGCCCCGGCGGTGGCGAGAGTCGGCGGCGCGTTGGTGTTCTCCGCGAGCCGCCCGTCCGGCGCCGCGATCAGCGTCCGATGGCCCTTGAGCACGACGATCGCCCCGGTCATCGCCGCCGCGTCCCGCGCCTGCCGGGCGCCTCCGCCCTGAAGATCGGGGAAAAGCCGCGCGAATTCGCCCGCATGCGGGGTGAGGACCACCGGCCTCGGCTGCGCGCGGATGGCGCGGATCAGCGCCGCCCGTTCCCCGGCGAAGCTCGTCAGCGCATCGGCATCGAGCATTACGGCCGGGCCGGCGGCCAGCGCATCGCGGACCGCCGCGCGCGTCGCCCGGCCTAGCCCCGCCGCCGGGCCGATGATGACGGCGCGCAGCCGAGGATCATCAAGCAGCGCACGCCAGGCCGCACCATCCGCCGCCTCCCGCAGCATGATGGCGCTGACCTGCGCCGCGTGGACGAGCAGGGCCTCGCGCGTGCCCGCCAGTGTCACGAGCCCAGCGCCGATCCTGAGCGCCGCCTGCGCGGCAAGTCGCGCGGCACCCGTGGCGAGCACTGGACCGGAAAGGACGAGGCAGGCGCCGCGGGTATATTTATGATCCTCCGCCCGGCGCAGCGGCAGGGCGGCCCGCCAGAGGGCCGGCCCGTTCTCGACCGGTCCGGTTTCGGCCGCCGGCGCGGCGGGTTCAGGAATCATGCGCGGATCATGCGCGGCGGGGGCCGCGCACGCAACCACGCGGGAGATCAGGGCGGCAGATGGCGCGCGAGCATCTCGGCGATCCGCTCGCTGCCGGAAGCGTGCGGCAGCAGCGACAGGAATCGCCCGTCCGGCCCCATCAGGTAGAGCAGGGAGCCGTGGTCGATCGTATAGCCGCCATGCCCCGCATGGGAATTATGCCCCGCATGGGGATCATGCCCCGCATGGGAACCGTGGGTGGGGCGGCTGGTCGCGAGCTTGCGGCGATGGACGCGATAGGCGCGCGCGACCGCGGCGATCTCGGCTTCGCTCCCGCCGAGCCCGACAAGGCGGGGATGGAAGGCCGCGACATAGGGTGCGAGCCGGGCCGGATCGTCCTCGGGATCGACCGAGATGAAAACCGGCGTTACCGCCTCGGCGCGTGGGCCGAGCCGGTCGAGCGCGGCGGCGATCATTGGCAGATCGATCGGGCAGGTCTCGGTGCAGCGCGTGAACCCGAAATAGACCAGCATGTGGCGGCCGAGGAAATCGCGCTCCGTCACCCGCCTTCCGTCATGGGCGACGAGCGCGAACGGCCCGCCGAACCGGCCCGCCAGCGGGTCGCGCGCCGCGGGCGCGGGGGTTCCGGCGGGGGAAGCGGCATGCCCGGCATGCTGGGCGCGGGCTGCGGCCAGCGTCAGGCCGGCGCCGAACAGCCCCGCCAAGGCCCCGCGCCGGCTCGGCCGGCGGCGCGCCTGCGCGCCGCTCACGGCTTCGGCGGGGGCTGGAGCCCCCGGATTCCGTAAGGCCCGTCGGCGGCGATGATGCGGCGCGCCTCCGGGTCCGCGCGGAACCATTCCGCCGCCGCGCCGTTGCGCGCCGTCCATTCCCGCAGGAAGGCATCGGCCGGCGTGAAGGGCTGGTCCGGTGCCGTGCGGATGCCCTGCACGAAGAACAGCGTGATCGCCGGGTTCTCGACGAGGAGCCCGTCCGCCTCGATCTCGCGGCCGCAGAAGCCGACAAGATCCCGCACCGCGCCGGCGAAATCGATATTGCCCTTGGCGACGAGGCGGAGCTTTCCATCCGCCGCGAGGATGCCCAATTGCCGCCGCCCCGCGCCGCAGCCGGGCGGACAATCGCCCTTGAGCTGGCAGAGCATGTCGACGACCCGGCCCTTCAGCACCACGGCCTTCTCATGCGGGATGTTCCAGGGTTCGGCCGCCATGGCCGGCGCCGCGAGGGCGAGCAGGGCGAAAAGCAGGGGCGCGCGCATCGTCAATGTCCGAAGGGCTGGATGCCGTGCTCGGCATGGGTCAGGTTGATCACGCCCTTGTCGTCGGCGACCCGGGTGACGAGCAGGTAGCGCACGCCGTCGCGTTCGATAAGCTCGCCGTCCACCGTCACCTGATGGGTCTGGATCGTCGCGATGCGGGGGTTCGACGCGTTCTGCTCGTCCTCCTCGATCCGGAGCAGGATGTAGAACCGCCCCTCCGCGTCGCGGATCGAGACCGGGATGCCGCCGAGCGTGCACCAGACCGCGCATTGATGATGCGCCGTTCCAAGCCCGAACATCAGCCCCGAGACATTGCACCAGGTATCGACGATCTCGCCCGTGACGCTGACGCGCTGCTGCGCCATCGCCGCCGGCGCCGTAAGTGCGAGCAGGGCCGCCGCCAGGGCCGCCATCCGGTTCGACATCCGCCGCTTCTCCTGCGCGAAACCTGCCTGCATGCTGCGGAAATTGCGCCGCGATGCAAGGCGGATTTCCGCTTCGTGCGGACACGGCGCGTTCACAAATATGTTCGCGCACTCCACTAATCTTGGCTCGGGGTTTACTGCGGCGAGGCCCGATGATACCAAATCCGAGGTTCTTGTGGGGGGACCGCTGCCGAGCAGCGGCGCGGCCGGCGCCGTCCCGAGGCTCCGGCGGAAGCCTAGAGCGTTGGGATCACTGAATGAATTTCGTCCGGTCCCATGGCTCTGCCGTCGAGATGCGTGCCGCGGCGCCCTGCCGCGTACTGATGTATAGCCACGATACCTTCGGCCTCGGCCATATCCGCCGCACGCGCGCGATCGCCAATGCGCTGGTCGGCGCCTCCGAGAATGTCTCGGTGCTGATCATTTCCGGCTCGCCGCTGGCCGGCAGTTTCAATTTCGCGCCGGGCATCGATTTCGTGCATGTCCCGAGCGTTACCAAGGCCGAGAACGGCCAATATGCCAGCGCGACCCTGCGCCTCGACCTCGACGAGGTGACGGCGCTGCGTACCGCGCTCATCCGCGAGACGGCAAGCGTCTTCCGGCCGGATATCCTGATCGCCGACAAGGAGCCGACGGGGTTCCGCGGCGAGTTGCTGCCGACGCTCGACCTGCTCGCCGCGCATGGCACGCGCCGTGTGCTCGGCATCCGCGACGTGCTCGACGATCCCGCCACCCTGCGCTCCGAATGGCACGAGAAGGGCGCCATCCGTGCGCTGATCGACCGCTACGACGATATCCTCGTCTACGGGCTGGAGGCATTCTACGCCCCGCTCGAGGGCGTGCCGCTGCCGGCGGATGTGGCGCGGCGCATCACCTATACCGGCTATCTCCGCCGCACCGAGCCTGGCGGCCCGCCGGCGATCACCTATCCGCGCATGACGCGCGGCCCCTTCATCCTCGTCACCACCGGCGGCGGCGGCGATGGCGCCGGGCTGATCGACCTGACGCTCTCGGCCTACGAAACCGGCCTGCCGATCCTGCTGCCGGCACTGATCGTGTTCGGCCCGTTCCTTTCGCGCACGCAGCGCCGCGCCTTCCAGGACCGGATCGACCGCCTGCCGAATGTCGAGGCGATCGAATTCGATCCGCGCATCGAACGGCTGATGGTCAAGGCCGCGGGCATCGTCGCCATGGGGGGCTACAACACCTTCTGCGAGATCCTGTCCTTCGACAAGCCGGCGCTGATCGTCCCGCGCTCGAAGCCGCGCATGGAGCAGACGATCCGCGCCCGTCGCGCGGCCGAACTCGGGCTGGTCCGCATCTTCGACGAGAGCGGCGACGCCGCGGCCGACAGCCGCGCCATGGCCGAGGCGCTGGCCCGGCTCGGCCGACAGGCCCCGCCCTCGGCGGCCGGCCTGCCCACGCTGCTCGACGGGTTGCCGCGCGTCACCGAGGCGCTGTTCGCCGGCGGCGGGCCGGCGCCGCGCGCCGAAGCCGCGGCCTTCGGCCAGGTCGGGGCCTGACCGGCGCCGCCATGACAGCGCGCCCGCGATTGCCGATCGTCGTCAAAGGCTATCCGCGCCTGTCGGAGACCTTCATCGCCCAGGAGATCCTCGCGCTGGAGCGGTGCGGCTTCGAGATCGAGATCTGGTCGCTGCGCCACCCGACCGACCGTTATCTCCACCCGATGCATGCTGCGATCCGCGCGCCGCGGCATTACTTGCCCGAATATCTCCACCATGCGCCGCTGCGGGTGATGCGGGGGCTGCTGCGCGCGCTGCCGAACCCGCGCTTCGGGGCGCTGCTGCGCGTGTTCTGGGCGGATTTCCGGCGGGATGTCACGCTCAACCGCGTCCGGCGCCTGGGCCAGGCCCTGGTGCTGGCGGCCGAACTCGACCCCGCGCTCCGGCATATCCACGTGCATTTCCTGCACACGCCCGCGAGCGTCGCGCGCTATGCGGCGCTGCTCACGGGCCGCAGCTTCTCGTTCTCCGCCCATGCCAAGGATATCTGGACCATCCCGGATTGGGAGCGGGGCGAGAAGATCGCCGCCGCCGCCTGGGGCGTCACCTGCACGCGCGAGGGCTGGAACGAGTTGCGCCGCGTCGCGGGCGCGGCGGGGGAGCGGGTGCATCTGCTCTATCACGGGCTCGATCTCGCGCGGTTTCCCGCGCCGCCGGAGGCGCGCCCGCCGCGCGACGGGCGAGACCCCACGGCGCCGGTGCAACTGGTCACGGTCGGCCGGGCGGTCGGGAAGAAGGGTTTCGACGATCTCCTCGCAGCGCTCGGCCGGCTGCCGGCGGATTGTCATTGGCGGCTCGTCCATATCGGCTCCGGCCCGCTGCTGCCGGCGCTGAAGGCCGAGGCGGCGCGGCTCGGCCTTGCGGAGCGGATCGAATGGCGGGGCGGCAGGCCGCAGGATCAGGTGATCGAGGCGCTGCGTGCGGCGGATCTGTTCGTGCTGCCGAGCAAGCCCGCCGCGGGGGGCGATCGCGACGGCCTGCCCAATGTGCTGATGGAAGCCGCAACCCAGGCGCTGCCATTGCTCTCGACGCGCTTCGCCGGCGTGCCGGAATTCGTCGCGCACGGGGAGAACGGCCTGCTCATGCCGCCCGGCGATCCGGAGGCGCTGGCCGCGGCGCTGGCGCGCCTGATCGCCGATCCCGCTCTCCGGGCGGCGCTCGGCATGGCGGCCGCGCGGCGGGTGCGGGCGGAATTCTCCTTCGAGGCGGGGATCGCGCAGCTCTCCGAGCGCCTTGCCGCGAGCCTGGACGCGGCGCGGGATTGATGCGATGCGCGCGCTGTTCCTCGCGCCGATGAAGCCGCCGGATCATCCGGTTCCCTCGGGCGACCGGACGATCGCGCGGCTGTTCGTGAAGCTTCTCGGGCGGCTGGGCTATTCGGTCGAGATCGCCTCGACGCTGCGGAGCTTCGATCCCGCGCCGGATGCCGCGGCGGATGCGGCGCTGCTCGCGGCGGGGCAGTGCGAATGCGCCCGCATCCTTGCCGCCGAGCGCGGCCGTCCGCCGCCGGCCTTGGTGTTCTGCTACCATCTCTACCACAAGGCGCCGGATGTGATCGGCCCGGCGCTCGCGGCCGAACTCGGGGTTCCCTATATCGTCGCCGAGGCGTCGCGCGCGCCGAAACGCGCCGAGGGGCCGTTCGCGCGGCGCTACGCGCTGGCCGAGGCGGCGATCGGCGCGGCGCGGCTTCATCTCTGCCCCACGGCTCGGGACCGCGCCATGCTCGCCGCCGCTCTGCGGCCCGGACAGGCGCTCGTCGATCTCAAGCCCTTCCTCGATCTCGCGCCCTGGCCGCTGGCCACGGCGCTGCCGGCGCGGCCCGCCGGCGCGGCCCTGCGGCTCCTGAGCGTGGCGATGATGCGCGAGGGCTACAAGCAGCGCTCCTATGCCCTGCTCGCGGCGGCGCTCGCGCGGCTCGGGGATCTCGATTTCACGCTCGACATCGTCGGCGACGGGCCGGCGCGGGCGGCGGTCGCGGCGGCCTTCGCGCCGCTCGGGCCGCGGGTGCGCCTGCATGGGCGGATCGAGGATCCCGTCGCCCTGGGCCATCTCTATGCCGGCGCCGATCTCTTCCTCTGGCCGGCGATCGACGAGCCCTTCGGCATGGTGTTCCTCGAAGCGCAGGCGCATGGCCTGCCCTGCCTCGCCGGCGATGGCGGCGGCGTCGCCGACGTGATCCGCGCCGGCGAGACCGGCCTTCTGGTGCCGCAGGGCGATGCGGCGGCTTTCGCGGCCGCCATCCGCGCGCTGGCGGCGGATCGTGCGCGGCTCGCGGCGCTCGGGAGCGCGGCCTGGCGCTTCGTGCGGGGTGAGCGCAGCCTGCCGGCGGCCGCGGCCCGCGTCGCCGCCGCGTTCCGGGATATCGGGCTGGAACCGCCGGTCGCCGAACCTGCCGAGGAGGCGCGGTGATGGAAAGGGCGCGGGTGCTCATCGCCGTCACGCATCTACTGGGGATCGGGCATCTCGCGCGGATGGCCCTGCTCGCGCGCGCGCTCGCCGCGGCGGGTCACGCGGTGCAGGTCGTTTCGGGCGGCGTGAAGCCGCCGTCTCTCGATCTCGCCGGCCTCGATCTTGTGCAATTGCCGCCGGTTCAGTGCCGGGATGCCGATTTTTCGACCCTGTTCGGTCCCGATGGCGGGATCGCCGATATGACCTTGCTGGAACATCGCGCGGCGCTCCTCGCCGGGGCGGTTGCCGCGTTCCGGCCCGATGTGGTGATCACCGAACTCTATCCGTTCGGACGGCGGGCGCTCGCGGCGGAATTCGAGGCGCTGATCGCCGCAGCTGCAGCGCTCGATCCGCGCCCCGCGCTGCTGGCTTCGCTCCGGGACGTGCTGAACCCGCCCGCGAAGCCCGGCCGGGCGGAGGATGTGCTGGCCCGGCTCGCCCGCGATTACGACGCCGTTCTGGTGCATGGTGATCCGGCCGTGCTGCCGCTCGGCGCCTCCTGGCCGGTCACGCCGGCGTTGGAACGCCGTCTGTGCATGGTCGGCTATCTCCATGGCGGCCTCATGGCGGAAGCCGAAGGCCCGCGCGCCGGCATTCTCGTCTCGGGCGGCGGTTCCGGTGCCGGGCTCGCGCTTTATCGCCACGCGCTCGCCGCCGCGCCGCTGCTGCCGGATCATGCCTGGCATCTCCTTGTCGGGCACGGCGTCGCGGAGGCGGATTTCGCCGCGCTCGCCGGCAGTGCTGCCGGCAATGTCCGTGTCGAGCGCGCGCGGCCGGATTTCCCGGCCCTTCTCGCGCGCGCCGCGCTCTCGATTTCGCAGGCCGGCTACAACACCGTGCTCGACCTCGCCGCCGCCGGCCCGCGTGCGATCCTCGTTCCCTTCGCGGAGGGGAGGGAGCGCGAGCAGGGCCTGCGCGCCGAGGCGCTTGCGGCGCGCGGGCTCGCGACGGTGGTCGAGGCCGGCACGCTCGATGGTCTGCGCCTCGCGGCGGCCGCGCGGGCGGCGCTGGCGGCGCCGGTGCCCGATTGGTCCGCGATCCGGCGCGACGGCGCTGCGCGCGCCGTGGCGGCGGTCGAAGCGGCAGCAGCGCGGGCGCGGGCGCG
>NZ_VTRS01000011.1 GCF_008641065.1 Rhabdaerophilum calidifontis
GCGGCCGGGCGATGGTCGAGGCCGGGCTGATGACGCGCTGGAACATCGCCGAGATCTACGGCATGCACAACATGCCCGGCCTCCCGCCGGGGCATTTCGCGCTCCGCCCCGGCCCCATCATGGCGGCAACGGCCTATTTCGAGATCGTCGTCGAGGGGCGCGGCTGCCATGCGGCGAAACCGCATGAGGGGGTCGATCCGGTTGTCGTCGGCGCCCATCTCGTCGCGGCGCTCCAGACGATCGCCTCGCGCAATGTCGACCCGATCAAATCCGTGATCGTCTCGATCCCGATCTTCCAGGCGGGCGAGGCCGCGAATGTCATCCCGCAGCGCGCGCTGCTGCGCGGCACGGTTCGGACGCTCGATCCCGATATCCGCGAGACGGTGGAGGCGCGCTTCCGGGCGATCGTCGACGGCGCGGCGCGGATGTTCGGCGCCGAGATCCGGCTCGATTACCAGCGGCGTTACCCGGCGACCGTCAACCACCCGCGCGAGACCGGCATCGCGACGGACATCGCGCGCGGCGTCGCCGGCGCGGCGGCGGTGAACGCCGATGCCGAGCCGAGCATGGGCGGGGAGGATTTCTCCTACATGCTGCTGGAGCGGCCCGGCGCCTTCATCTTCATCGGCAATGGCGACAGCGCCGGGCTCCACCACCCGGCCTATGATTTCAACGACGAGATCCTCCCCGTCGGCATGCAATACTGGACCGAGATCGTGAAGGCGCGCAGCGCGGCGTAGGGCGGAACCGGTCTGCCTGAAATCAGGCCGCCCGCCCCTCCTCCACCGCGTGGCAGGCAACGCCGCCGCGCATGGCCGGCGCCTCGCGCCGGCAGCGGTCATCGGCGAGCGGGCAGCGCGGATGAAAGGTGCAGCCCGATGGCGGATCGATCGGGTTCGGGATCTCGCCCGAGACCGGGATCCGCCCCCGTCCCGACATGTCGAGATCGGGCACGGCATCGAGCAGCATGCGTGTGTAGGGGTGTCGGGGCGCCGCGAAGAGCTGGCGGCCGGGGCTGATCTCCACGATCCGGCCGAGATACATGACGCCGATCCGGTCGGCCATGTGGCGGACGACCGCGAGGTTATGGCTGATGAACAGGTAGGTCAGCCCGAATTCGCGCTGCAATTGCCGCATCAGGTTCAGGATCTGCGCCTGCACCGAGACGTCGAGCGCCGAGGTCGGCTCGTCGCAGACGATGAATTCCGCGTTCGAGGCGAGCGCACGGGCGATGGCGACGCGCTGGCGCTGGCCGCCCGAGAATTCATGCGGGAATTTTTGCCCGTCATCCGGGTGGAGGCCGACAAGGGTCAGCAATTCGCCAACCCGCGCCGCCACGGCCGCGCCCCTGAGCAGCCCGAAGGCGCGGATCGGCTCGGCGATGATCCGCTCGACGCGCCAGCGCGGGTTGAGCGAGGCGTAGGGGTCCTGGAAGATCATCTGGATGCGCCGGCGCAGCTTCTGTCGCGCGGCACCGTCGGCGGCCGCTTGCATCGAGACGCCGTCGATCGTCACCTCGCCGGCGCTCGGCGCCAGAAGCCCCACCGCCATGCGCGCGACCGTCGACTTGCCCGAGCCGGATTCCCCCACCAGCGCGAAGGTCTCGCCCTTGCGGATCGAGAAGGAGACACCGTCCACCGCCGTCAGGAGCGCCCTCGGCTGCCCCTCCAGCACGCGGTTGAGCCAGGGGCGCGAGACATCGAACACGCGGTGCAGCGCCTTGACCTCGACGAAGGCCGGGCCCTGGTCCGCGGCGGCATCCGGAACGGGCGGGCTCATTGTGGCGCCTCCGCGAGATGGCAGGCGACGCGGTGGCCGGGCTCGACATGCTCCCGCCGCGCGATCGCCGGATGCGGCGCGATCGGCTCCGGCCGCTCGGTGCGGCAGCGCGCGATCGCCAGCGCGCAGCGCGGGTTGAAGGCGCAGCCGGGCGGAATCCGGTCGAGACGCGGCATCGCGCCGGGGATCTGGACGAGCTCCTCCGCCTCGCTGGCAAGGGTCGGGATCGCGCCCATCAACCCCTTGGCATAGGGATGGAGCGGATGCTTGACCACGTCGCGGACCGGGCCGATCTCGGCGATGCGCCCGGCATACATCACCGCAACCCGGTCCGCCGTCTCGGCGATCACGCCCATGTCATGCGTCACCAGCATCACCGCGGTGCCGCGCTCGCGGCACAAGCGGCGGATCAGCGCGATGATCTGCGCCTGCACGGAAACATCGAGCGCGGTTGTGGGTTCGTCGGCGATGATGAAATCCGGCTCGGCGCAGAGCGCGAGCGCGATCACCACCCGCTGGCGCATGCCGCCGGAGAATTCGTGCGGATAGCCGTCGATCCGCCGCTCCGGCGCCGGGATCCCGACCTCGGCGAGCAGATCGATGGCGCGCGCCCGCGCCGCGCGCGGCGAAAGCCCGGTATGGGTGAGGATGGTCTCGACGAGCTGGTCGCCGACCCGGTAGAGCGGGTTGAGCGAGGTCAGCGGGTCCTGGAAGATCATGCCGATCCGCCGGCCGCGGATCCTGCGCATCGCCTCCGCCGGAAGATTGTCGATGCGCGCGCCCTCGAGCCGGATCTCGCCGCCGGCGATGCGGCCGGGCGGCTCGATCAGCCCTATGATCGCCGCGCCGGTGACGGATTTGCCCGCCCCGCTCTCGCCGACGACGCCGAGCACCTCGCCCTTCGCGATCTCGAAGGAGACGCCGTCGATGGCGCGCAGCACGCCGCGCCGGGTGACGAATTCCACGACGAGATCGCGGACGGAAATGACGGGCTCTGCCATGCCGGGGCCTTGCAGGTTCATCGCAGCTTCGGGTTGAGCGCGTCGCGCAGCCAATCGCCCAGCAGGTTCACGGCCAGGACGAGGATGGCGAGCGTCGCGCCCGGAAAGGCGACGATCCACCAATCCCCCGAGAACAGATATTTGTTGCCGATCGAGATCAGCGTTCCGAGCGAGGGCTGGGTCGGCGGCAGCCCGACCCCGAGGAAGGACAATGTCGCCTCGGTGATGATCGCCAGGCCGAGATTGATGGTCAGGATCACCAGAACCGGGCCGATCACGTTCGGCAGCACGTGGCGGATCATAATCACCGGCGCCGGCAAGCCAACGAGCCGGGCGGCGGCGACGTAATCCTTGCTCTTCTCGACCAGCGTCGAGCCGCGGATGGTGCGCGCATATTGCACCCAGAACGACAGGCCGATCGAGATCACCAGCACCGGGACCGCCGTCTCCTCGCGCGCATGGCCGCGCAGCAGCGCCTGGACGACGCCGTCGATCAGCAACGCGATCAGGATCGCCGGGAAGGTCAACTGCACATCCGCGATGCGCATGATGATCGCATCGACCCGGCCGCCGAGATAGCCGGCGACGAGCCCGAGCGTGATGCCGATCGCCGCCGCGAGCAGCACGCCGAGCCCGCCCACCACGAGACTGACCCGCAGGCCGTAGAGGATCGCGGAATAGAGATCGCGCCCCTGATCGTCGGTGCCGAAGAGGAAGCGCGGGTCGCCGCCTTCCTGCCAGCGCGGCGGGATCGAGGCATCGGACAGGAAGATCTTGGCGGGGTCGAACGGATCGAAGGGCGCGATCAGCGGCGCGAAAGCCGCGCCGAGGAACATCGCGACCACGATCACGGCCGCAACCATGGTCAAGCCCGAGGCGCGCAGGCTCAGCAGGATATCGGAGTCAATCAGCCGCGCGACGCGCCCGCCATGGCCCCCGCCGACCAGCCCCTTGCCCTCCTCCGATGTCGGATGCGGCATGGCGTGTCAGCTCCTGAGCGCGATCCGCAGCCGCGGATCGACAAGGCCATAGGCGAGATCGACGATCAGGTTGATCGTCACGAACAGGAAGCCGATCAGCATCAGATAGGCCGCCATGATCGGGATATCGACATTGTGCACCGCCTTGAGGAACAGCAGCCCCATGCCGGGCCAGTTGAACACGGTCTCGGTGATGATCGCGAAGGCGATGATCGAGCCGAGTTGGAGGCCGGCGATGGTGATGACCGGCACGAGCGTGTTCTTCAGCGCGTGTCCGAAATGGATCACCCGCGTCCGCAGGCCGCGCGCCCGCGCGAACTTGATGTAATCCGTCCGCATCACCTCCAGCATCTCGGCGCGCACCAGCCGCATGATCAGCGTCATCTGGAACAGGCCGAGCGTGATCGCCGGCAGGATCAGCGCCCTGAGGCCGGAGCGGGTGAGCAAGCCCGTCGTCCACCAGCCGCCGAGCGTCACCGTCTCGCCGCGGCCGTTGGAGGGCAGCCAGCCGAGCTGCACCGCGAAAAGATAGATCAGCAGTATGCCGATCAGGAAGGTCGGCAGCGACACCCCGACGAGGCTCACCGCCTGGAATACGCGCGCGAGCACGGAATCGCGCCTGAGCGCCGAATAGACGCCCATCAGCACGCCGACGACCAGCGCGAACCCGGCCGCGGTGAAGGCGAGTTCGAGCGTCGCCGGCGCGCGTTCGGCGAGCAGCCGGGTCACGGGCTGGCGGAACTGGTAGGAAATGCCGAAATCGAGCTGCGCCGCGTTGAGGATGAAGCGGCCGAACTGAACCAGCATCGGATCGTTGAGGCCGAGCGCGGCGCGCAGCCGCTCGACCTCGGCCTGCGGCGTGTCGACGCCGACCATCTGGTTCACCGGGTCGCCGACGAACCGGAACATGGCGAAGGCGATCAGGCCGACCGCCAGCATGACGACGACCGACTGCAGAAAGCGCCGGATGACGAAGGCGAGCATGGTCGAGGTTCCCGCTCGGCCGGCCGGCGGCGGCGCGGCTCAGCCCCGCCGGCCGGTCCGGCATTCCCTATTTCTTGGTCGCCCAGTAGAGCAGCACGGAATTGTCGGCGCGCTGCGAGAGGGTGACATTCAAATTCACGCCCCAGCTCAGCGCCTGCTGGTGGAGCGGCACATAGGCGAATTCCTTCGTCGTGATCTCGAAGGCCTGCTTGATCAGCGCGTCGCGCTTGGCCGGATCCGCCTCGACGAGGATCCTGTCGGTGAGCGCGTCGACCTCCTTGTTGCAATAGCCGCCGAGATTGCTCTCGCCGCGCGGCGATCCCTCGGCCCGGCAGCCATGGATGTCGTGCAGCACGTTATGGCTGTCGAAGGTGCCGGGCGTCCAGCCGAGCAGGTAGAACGAGGTCTTGTAGCCGCCGGCCTTCAGTACCTTGGCGAAATACTGCGCCTTGGGCTGGGCATTGAGGTTCACCTTCACGCCGATGCGGGCCAGCATGCCGACGATCGACTGGCAGATCGGGCCGTCATTGACGTAACGATCGTTCGGGCAATCCATCCCCACTTCGAAGCCATTCGGGTAGCCCGCCTCCGCGAGCAGCTTCTTCGCCCCCTCGGGATCGAATTTCGGGCTCGCGAAATCCTTCGAATGCGTGAACAGCGAGGGCGCGATCATCAGCGCCGAAGGCGTCGAGAGCCCGCGCATCACCGAGCGCTGGATCGCGGCCTTGTCGATCGCCATGTTGAAGGCCTGCCGGACCCGGACATCCTTGAACGGGTTCTTGCCCTTGACGTTCGATTCGAGCAGCTCGTCGCGCGTCTGGTCATAGCCGAGGAAAATCGTGCGCAGTTCCGGCCCGGCGAGAACCTTGGCATTGGCCGAGGAATTGACGCGCGGAATGTCCTGCACCGGCACCGGCTCGATCACGTCCACCTCGCCCGAAAGCAGCGCCGCGACGCGGGTCGCGTCGTTCGGGATCGGGGTGAAGATGATCTCGTCGAGATTGTGCTCCTTCTTGCCCCACCAGGCGGGGTTGACCTTGAACACGGTCTTGACGCCGGGCTGGTGGCTCTCGATCCGGAACGGGCCGGTGCCGTTGGTGTTGAGCGAGGCATGGCTCGGCGTCGTCGCCGAGGCCGGGGTCGGCGCGGCGGCGTTGTTCGCCTCCGCCCATTTCTTCGACATGATGTACCAGGTATCCCATTGCGCGTTCAGGATCGGGTTCGGGCTTTCGAGCAGAACCTCTACCGTGTGGTCGTCGATCTTGGTGAACTTGGCGCCTTTGGGCACGCGGGTCTGGAAATTCGAGCCCGTGGCCCGCACACGGTCGGCCGAGAAGATCACGTCATCGGCGGTGAAATCCTCGCCGTTGTGGAACTTCACGCCCTTGCGGAGATGAAACACCCAGCGCTTGGCGCCGTCGAGAACCTCCCAGCGCTCGGCGAGGCCGGGGCCGATCCTGAGATCCTTGCCGCGCGAGGTCAGCCCCTCGTAGACATGGCCGAGATGGGCATTCGCGGTCGTCTCGTTGAGCGTATACGGATCGAGCGATTTGAGATCGCCCTGGTTCGCGTAGCGCAGGGTGACAGCCTCGGCGGAAACGCCTGAAAGCGCGAATGCGGCGAGGGCCGCGAGCCAATGACGTCGGATGGACATTTTCCAGCTCTCCCGGTGGAAACCATATGATTTTTCTGCCACGGCAGCCATATGTGGGAACCTATTCTGCAATATGAATATTCCCGCGCTCTGCCGGCCTGACCCCGAGCCTAGACGGGTTCTTCTCCGGCGGTCAACGGTCCGACGCATTTTTGCCATCGCCGCGTCACGTGCCGGGACTTGGCGCCCGGGTGGCTGCCCTGTCCCTGGCCGTCATCCCGGCCCCTGCCCGCCTGTGCGCCAGCGCACAGCGCGTGCTTGGCCGCACATGCGAGCCGTGCGATCCTCGCCGCGTCGAGCCGAAAGAGAGACAGGGCCGTGAAACGCAAGATCACCGCGATCCTCGCGGCGGATATCGCCGAATATACCCGCCTGATCGCCGAGGATGAGGAGGAGACCCTCGCCCGGCTCGAAGCCTGGCGGCAGGTTTTCGACGATTTCATCCACAAGGCCGGCGGGCGCATCTTCAACACCGCCGGGGATGGCGTGATGTGCGAGTTCGCGAGCGCCGTCGAGGCGACCCGCGCCGCGATCGACATCCAGGAATCGCTGCGGACGCGCAATCTCGCCTATCCGTCGAGCCGGCAGATGCATTTCCGCATCGGCATCTCGATCGGCGACGTGGTCGAGCGCGACGGCGACCTGCTCGGTGACGGCGTCAATGTCGCCGCGCGGCTCCAGGCCATGGCGGAGCCAGGCGGAATCTGCGTCTCCCGCAACGTGCAGGAGGCGGTGCAGAACAAGATCTCGGTGCCGTTCCGCGATCTCGGCGAGCGCGAGGTCAAGAACCTGCCGCATCCGGTGCATGCCTATCGGGTCGAGATCAATCCGCGCGCCCGGATCGCGCAGCTGGCGGCGCCGCATCCGCGCACCGAGGCGGGGCGCGGGCTGCCGCTGCGCTGGGTGGCGGCGGCGCTGGTGCTCGCCGCCTCCGCCGCCGGCGGCGCCCTGCTCGTGAGCCGGACGAGCCCGCCGCCGCGCGAGGCGGCGGACCAGGCCGGGTCAGGCCGCGACGCGGCGGGGCGCACGGAGGCTTCCCGCATCGAGGCGACGCGGCCGCCGGCCACCGGCCAGACCGCGCCGCCGCGCCAACAGGCGTCGATCATCGTGACCGAGGCGCTCTCGCCGGCCCAGGCATTCGAGAAGCTCGCCAAGAGCGGCGGCCTCGTGAAGGATCCGGCGAGCGCACCGGAACTCTATCACAATGCCCGTTCCTTCGAGGCGCGCGGGGAATCCGCCGCCGCGCGGCGCGATTACCTCGCGCTCATGCGGCTCGGCGGCGAACAGATCGACCCCGTGCTGCGCTTCGCGGCGCTGCTGCGCGCGCAGGATGGCCGCGCCGGCGCCCGCGAACTCCTCGGCGAGATCGC
This sequence comes from Rhabdaerophilum calidifontis, assembly GCF_008641065.1. Taxonomy (GTDB): domain Bacteria; phylum Pseudomonadota; class Alphaproteobacteria; order Rhizobiales; family Beijerinckiaceae; genus Rhabdaerophilum; species Rhabdaerophilum calidifontis. Next base: position 7,769 of record NZ_VTRS01000011.1, read on the forward strand.
GCAGGGCGGCGGCCGCGCCGTCGCGCTCGGGCAGATCCTGCAATTCGAGGGCGCCGAGCGGCAATCGCGGCTCGTCGCTTTCGCCGAGGCCAACCCGGATTATGCGCCGGTGCATGCGCTGTTGGCGCGCGAATTCGGCGAGGCGCGCCAGAACGGCCAGACGATCGACGAGCGGCGGCGCGAACTCGCGGCGTTGCGGCGCTTCCTCGCCGCCGAGCGCGAGGGGCGGCTCGTGCCCTTCTTCCTCGATCAGAGCGTGCTCGCAGGCTGGCTTGACGAGGCCCGCCGGCGCGAGGCGGCGGCGGCCGGCTTCTTCGCGGCGAACCGCGACCGGATCGATGCGCAATTCATGCGCTCCAATGCCGGCTGGCTCGTCTCGGTGATCGTGCCGGAAGCCGCGGGCCGGATCGAATACCGGCTTGGCGATGGCCGGTTCCGGGCGACCGGGACGCTGCAGGTCGCCGATCCGCGCACCGGCCGGCCGATGGCGAACCCCACCTTCGAGCTGCCTGACGCCCAGAACCCGGCCGAGATCGCCATCCGCTATCAGGATCAGAACGGCGTCGACAGCGCGGTGACGACGATCAGCTTCGATCCGCGCGCGGTGCTGATCCGCGGCCAGCGCGACATTCTCGAGCGCTTCACGCAGAGCTGGCTCGCCTTCGGCCAGGGCCACAATGCCGGCTTCCTCTATTTCACCCATCTCCTTTCCTATCGCTGCGCGATCGAGAAGGCCGAGATCGGCTTCAACGGCGCCGCGCCCGCCGAGCGCCTGCCCATGCCGCCCTGCGACGAGGCCAATCCCCACGCCATTCCGGCGAATGCCCTGCCCTATCTGCGCCTGAAGCCGGAGATCGAGAGCGCGACGATCCGGATCACCTTCGTCGGCGGCGAGGTTTCCGAGACCAAGACGTTCCTGCGGCCGAAATGAGCCGCGCCGCCGGCTTGCGCAGCCGGCGGCGATCCGCTTCCATGGCGGGACAGGACGGGAAACGCCATGCTGCCGACAGAAGAACAGCTCATGATCCGCGACGCCGCCCGGGACTTCGCGCGCGGGCGGCTGAAACCGCATTCCGCCGAATGGGACCGGGAGCGCCGCTTCCCCGCCGAGGCGCTGCGCGAAATGGGCGCGCTCGGCTTTCTCGGCATGACGGTTCCCGCGGAATGGGACGGATCGGAGACCGGGGATGTCGCCTATGCCATGGCGCTCGAGGAGATCGCAGCGGGGGACGGCGCGGTCTCGACCATCATGAGCGTGCACAATTCGGTCGGCTGCAAGCCGATCGCCGCCTTCGGCACGCCGGAGCAGAAGGAGCGTTTCCTGAAGCCGCTGGCGCGCGGCGAATGGATCGGCGGCTTCGCGCTGACCGAGCCGCAGGCCGGCTCGGATGCCGCGGCGCTCAGGACGCGCGCCCGCGCCGACGGCAACGCGCATTACATCCTCACCGGCACGAAGCAGTTCATCACCAGCGGGCGCAACGCCGATCTCGTGATCGTGTTCGCTGTCACCGATCCCGAGGCCGGCAAGAAGGGGATCTCGGCCTTCCTCGTCCCCACCGACACGCCGGGCTATGTCGTCGGCAGGGTCGAGGACAAGCTCGGCCAGCACGCCTCCGATACATGCCAGATCGTCTTCGAGGAGATGCGCATCCCGGCCGAATTCCGGCTCGGCGCCGAGGGCGAGGGCTACAGGATCGCGCTCGCCAATCTCGAAGGCGGGCGGATCGGGATTGCGGCGCAATCGGTCGGCATGGCGCAGGCGGCCTTCGAGGCGGCGCGCGATTACGCCCGCGAGCGCGAGAGCTTCGGCCGGAAACTGCGCGACCATCAGGCGATCGCGTTCCGGCTCGCCGACATGGCGACCGAGATCCACGCCGCGCGGCAGATGGTGCTGCACGCCGCCGCCCTGCGCGAGGCCGGGCGCCCGGCGCTGACCGAAGCCTCGATGGCCAAGCTCTTCGCCTCCGAGATGGCCGAGCGCGTCTGTTCGAAAGCGATCCAGATCCATGGCGGCTATGGCTATCTCGCCGATTACCCGGTCGAGAAGATCTATCGCGATGTCCGCGTCTGCCAGATCTACGAGGGCACGAGCGACATCCAGCGCCTCGTGATCGCGCGGGCCGTGGCGTGAGCGCGCCGCTCGCGGGGGTCCGGATCGTCGAATTCGCCGGGATCGGCCCCGCCCCGTTCGCGGCCATGATGCTCGCCGATCTCGGCGCCGACATCCTCCGCATCGACCGGCCGGGCGGGGCCGATCCCTGGACGGGGCCGATCATCCGGCGCGGCCGCCGGACTTTGACATGTAACCTCAAAGACAGCGCGCATCTTGCTGATGTAATTTCACTCTGTTCGGCTGCGGACGCGGTCGTCGAAGGGTTCCGGCCGGGCGTGATGGAGCGGCTCGGGCTCGGGCCGGCGGTTCTGATGGCGCGCAACCCGCGCCTCGTATATGCCCGGATGACGGGCTGGGGGCAGGACGGCCCCCTCGCACGCACCGCCGGGCACGACATCACCTATATCGCGCTGAGCGGGGCGCTGCACGCCATCGGGCCGCGCGAGCGGCCGATCCCGCCGCTCAACCTGCTCGGCGACATGGGGGGCGGCGCGCTCTATCTCGTGGCGGGCCTGCTCGCGGCGATCCTCTCCGCCCGCGCGACCGGGCATGGCCGGATCGTCGATTGCGCGATCACCGATTGCACCGCGCATCTGATGGCGATGATCGCCGATCTCGCGGCGCAGGGGCGCTGGGATCCCGCCCGGCGCGAGAACAACATGCTCGACGGTGCCGCGCCGTTCTATCGCAGCTATCCGTGCGCGGACGGCCGGTTCCTCGCCGTCGGGGCGCTGGAACCGGTCTTCTTCGCGGAATTCTGCCGGCGGATCGGGCTCGACCCGATTTCCGAGGCGGAGCGTCTCGACCGCACGAACTGGCCGGCGCTGACAGAACGGATCGCCGCGCGCCTCGCCACGCGGACGCGCGACGAATGGGCTGCGATCCTCGGTGATTCCGATGCCTGCGCGGCGCCGGTGCTGACGCTCGACGAAGCGGCCGGCCATCCCCACAACCGGGCGCGCGGCGTGTTCGCGACGCGCGACGGAATCAGCCAGCCGGCGCCGGCACCGCGATTCGACGGCGTCGTGCCGGTGCCCCCGCCCCTGCTTCCCGATTTCCCGGATGCCCGGGCGGCGCTGGCCGCCTGGGGCGCGGGCTGAGCCCGATCAGGGCGCGGGATTGCCACGGAGCTGGTGCACGGCATCGATCCGCGCGAGAAGATCGTCCGGCAGCCTGACCGCGATCGACCCCACGGCCAGCCGCAGCTGCTCCAGGCTCGTCGCGCCGATGATGTTCGCGGTGACGAAGGAACGGCTGTTGACGAAGGCATGCGCCATCACCGCCGGGTCAAGCCCCGCCTCCCGCGCCAGCGCGACGTAATCGCGGATCGCCTCCTCGGCGCCCGGCTTCTGGTAGCGCTGGCCGCGCCGGAACAGCGTCTCGCGCGCGCCGGGCGGGCGGGCACCGTCGAGATATTTGCCGGTGAGGAAGCCCTGCGCCAGCGGCGAATAGGCAAGCAGCCCGACCTCCTCGCGCAGGGTGATCTCGGCAAGCGCGGTCTCGTAGGTGCGGTTGAGAAGGTTGTAGGCGTTCTGGATCGATTGCATGCGCGGCAGGCCATGCACCTCGCTCTCGAACAGGAAGCGCATGGTGCCCCAGGCGCTCTCGTTGGAAAGCCCGACATGCCGGACCTTGCCGGCCCTGACGAAGCCGTCGAGCGTCTCGAGAATGTTGCGAAAGCTCTCGCCGTCATCGGGGCTCGTGTAATCGGCGGCCTTGAACCGCGTCGGGTTCGAACCCCAGGGCATCGGCCTGTCCGGGAAATGGAGCTGGTAGAGGTCGATGTAATCGGTGCCGAGCCGGGCGAGGCTGCCCTCGAGCGCCTCGGTCATCTGGGCGCGGGTCAGGCGGGATTTCGCGCCGTCCTTGCGGAACCAGGTCATGTCCGAGCGGCCGACGACCTTGGTGGCGAGGATGACACGGTCGCGGTTCTTCCGGGCGCGCAGCCAGGATCCGATGATCCGCTCGGTCGAACCCTGGGTCTCGGGACGAGGCGGGATCGCGTAGAGTTCGGCGGTATCGAGGACGTTCACGCCCTGCTCGAAGGCGTAATCCATCTGCGCATGGCCCTCGGCCTCGCTGTTCTGTTCGCCCCAGGTCATGGTGCCGAGGCAGATGACGGAGACATCGAGGCCGGTGCGGCCAAGCTTGCGGTATTCCATGGCGGGATCCTTGGATGACGGTCGGACAGGATGGGATGGCCGCAGGCGGCCGCCCTCAGGAGAATGGCGTCCCGCGCGAACGTGCCGGCAGGGCGACGGGCGCGGCGGGCTCGGCCTCCGCCTCATCCTCGCGCACCGGCACGGCGTAGACACCATTGAACCAGCGCGCGAGATCGAGATCGGCGCAGCGCTTCGAGCAGAAGGGGCGGAAGCGCTCGACCGTCAGCTTGCGGCAGATCGGGCAGCGTTGCGCGCGGATGGGTTCGGCGGCGGGATCGGGCATCAGGTGATTTTCAGCGTCAGGCCGCCATCGACGGGCAGTTCGACCCCCGTGATGTAGCGGCTTTCGTCGGAGGCGAGGAAGAGCGCGGCGCTCGCGACGTCGAACGCATCGCCCATATGCCCCATCGGCACCTGCGCGTCGCGCGCGCGCCACATCGCCTCCACATCGCCAGCGGCATAGGCGGCGGCGAGCCCGGCCGAACGCTCGACCATCGGCGTCTTCATCAGGCCGGGGAGGATCGCGTTCACGCGGATCTTCTGCGGGGCGTATTGGGCTGCGGTCACGCGCGTTAGATGGTTGAGGGCGGCTTTGCTCGCGGCATAGCTCGCATAGGCGACACCCGTGTAACGGATCGAGGCGACCGAGGAGATATTGATGATCGAGCCCCCGATCGCGGTGCGCGGGTCCGGCGCGGCCGCGAATTGCCGCGCCATGACCGGGATGACATGCTTCATCGTCAGGAAGCAGGAGGTGAGGTTCACATCCATGACCCGGCGCCATTCCGCCTCCGGCAGCTCGACGACGCCGCCGGTCTCGGCGATGCCGACATTGTTGTCGAGCACGTCAATCCGGCCGTGTCGGGCGACGATATCGGCAACGAGCGCGGCGATCTCCTCGGATTTCGTGACATCGCAGCGCCGGGCCTCGGCCCGCCCGCCGGCATTACGGATCAATTCGGCGCATTCCTCGGCGGCGGCGGGGTTGTAATCGGCGCAGATGACGAGGGCGCCCTCCTCGGCAAAGCGGAAGGCGGTCGCCTTGCCATTGCCCCAGCCGGGGCCAGACGAGCCGGCGCCCATCACGATCGCGACCTTGCCTGCGAGACGATCCGCCACGGCCATGCCTTTCTCAAGAAGCGGGAATCCGGCCGGGTCAGCCGGCGCGAGTCCAGCGAAGATGGACCGGGAAACCGGTTCCGGCAAGCAGCGCCGCGGTTTCATAGAGCGGCAGCCCGACGATTGCGCTGTAAGACCCGATCAGCCTGGTGACGAAGGCGCCGGCGATGCCCTGCACCGCATAGCCCCCGGCCTTGCCCTGCCATTCGCCGCTCGCGAGATAGGCGTCGATCTCGTCGAAGGACAGGCGCTTGAACCGCACCCGCGCCTCGACGAGGCGCTGGGATTGCCGCCCGGAGGGCAGCATCACCACGACGCTGGTATAGACGCGGTGCGCGCGGCCCGAGAGCAAGCGCAGGCATTGCGCCGCCTCCTCGGCGAGTTCGGTCTTGGGCAGGATGCGCGAACCGAGCGCGACGACGGTATCCGCCGCAAGGATATGGGCGGCGGCGCGGGCGGGCTCGTGGCGCGTCGCGCGATGCGCCGCCTCGGCCTTCTCCCGCGCCATGCGCTCGACATAGACGCGCGGGCGCTCGCGGATGCGCGGGGTCTCGTCGATCGAAGCGGCGATGACGTCATCCGGCGTGACGCCGATCTGCTCGAGGAGCTGGTAGCGGCGCGGGGAAGCCGAGGCGAGGATAAGCCGACCCAGACCCTCGACCGCCATGTCCGCCCTCCCCGCGCATCGCGCGCACCCTTCGCCGGCGCCGGTTCTAGCCCCGACGCCGCGCGAGAACAACAGGGCGTGCGGGCCCGGCATCGGTGTGACCGATCGCGCTCCGCGATTGTCGACAGGCAAAACAAGCCTTGCGTCGGCGGAAGAACTCGGATTTGCTTCGCGGGCTTCCGGTGCCTCCCCCAGGGGAGGTGAAACGGGAACGCCGTGCGGGCCGGGAATTTCGCTTTCCTGCCCAATTCGGCGGCTGCCCCCGCAACTGTGAGCGGCGAGCCCCACGCGAATCCACTGGCTCCGCCATGGCGGAGCCGGGAAGGCGCGCCGGGGCGTTCGAGCCGCGAGCCAGGAGACCGGCCGGAAGTTGAACGCAACCCCAAGCCTGGCGGTGGGCCAGGAAAGGTCTCCCATGTCTGATCAACGCACAGCTTCGTGCCGTGCGGCCTTTTTGGCCGTCGCGGCTTTCGTCACCGCTCCCGCTTTCGCCGAGGATGCAGCCCCCTCGCCGGCATCCGGCCTCGAGATCACCATCTTCGCCGAGCGCATTCCGACTGCCATCCAGCGGACGGGCAGCGCCGTCACGATCCTGAAGGCCGAGGACATCGCGCGCGCCAACCCGCTCTCGCTCGCGGATGCGCTGCGCCAGGTGCCCGGCCTCGACATCACCGAGACGGGCGGCCCCGGCAGCAGCGCGGTGATCCGGCTGCGCGGCGCCAATGCCGGGCAGACGCTGGTGCTGATCGATGGCATCCGGATCAACGACCCCGCGAGCGCCAGCGGCGAGTTCAACGCCTCGCTGATCGCGCCGGCCTTGATCGAGCGGATCGAGGTCCTGCGCGGACCGCAATCCGCGCTCCATGGCTCGGATGCGATGGGCGGCGTCATCAACATCGTCACCCGCCACGGCGGCGGCGCGCCGCGCTACAGCCTGACGACCGAGGGCGGTTCCTATGGCTCGCTCTCGACCAGCGGCGCCGCCAGCGGCAGTGCCGGTGCCTGGTCCTATGCGGCATCCGGCCTTGCGCAGAAGAGCAACGGCTTCTCGCGCTACGGCTACCGGATCGGACGGCTGACGCCGGCCCATGGCGGCTACGAATCCGACGGGCTCTCGCGTCTCGCCGGGTTCGGGCGGCTCGGCTACGATCCCGGAACCGGGTTCCGCCTCGATCTCTCGGCGACCGCGCATCAGACCCGCGCCGATTACGATGCCGCCTTCGGCTCGACGCCGGATTCCTCGAGCCGCCTGCGGCAAACCTTCAGCCAGGTGGCCGCCAAGGCCGAACTCGACACGCTCGATGGCCGGCTGACGCATGGCCTCCAGATCTTCGCGAATCGCACCGACCGCCGCTATTTCGACGTCCATCCCGGCTTCGGCAGTTCCTCGCGCAGCGATTTCGTCGGCGACAGGCTTGGCGCCGAGTATCAGGGCCTGATCCGCCTCGCGCCGTTCGGCACGCTGATCCTCGGCGGGCGCTACGAGCAGGAACGCGTGGCGCTGTTCAGCCAGAATTACGCGCCGACGGCCTCGGCCCGCGCCAAGACGCTCGGCGCCGAGCAGCAGACGCGCGCGCTCTTCGCGCTCTGGCAGGTGCCGGTCGGCGAGCGGCTCACCGTCTCGCTCGGTGGCCGCTACGATTCCGTTGCGGGAATCGACGCCTTTCCGACCTGGCGCACGACGCTCGCCTACCGGATCCTCGAGACCGGGACCAAGCTCCGCGCCAGTGCCGGGACCGGCGCGAAGGCCCCGACGCTCTATCAGCTCCGCTCACCGGATTACGGCACGCCGACGCTGGCGCCGGAGCATTCCTTCGGCGTCGATGCCGGGTTCGACCAGAGCCTGTTCGAGGGCCGGGCGACGGGTTCGGTGACGGTCTTCGCCAACCGGTTCCGCAACATGATCGATTTCGCCGCCGGCTCGCATTGCCGGCCGAGCCAGACTTTCGGCTGCTACCTCAATGTCGCGCGCGCCTCGACGAGCGGCATCGAGACGGCGCTCGACATCGACATCGCCCCGGAGAGGCTGCGCCTGCGCACGACCTATACCTATCTCCACGCCAAGGACCGCAAGACCAACCTCACCCTCGCGCGCCGCGCGCCGCATTTTGGGCGGGTGGCGCTCCAGATCACGCCCTTCACCGGGCTGCTGATCGAGCCGGCGCTGCTGCTGTCCTCGGAGCGCTTCTCCAGCACCGGCGAACGCAACCGGCTCGCGCCCTATGCGCGGCTCGATATCCGCGCCGAATACGCGCTCTCGACGACCTATCGGCTGCATGGCCGGATCGAGAACCTCACCAATGCACGCTATCAGGAGGTCTTCAATTACGGCACGACCGGCCGCGCCTATTACGCCGGTCTCAACGCGACCTGGTAGGAGAGCCACCCCGAGCCGTCATGATCCGCCTTATCCCGCCCCGCCGCGCCAGCCAATGCCGCGCCAGACACCGCCTGGCCTTGCCCCTCGCGGCCGCGCTGCTGGCCTGGATGCCGGGCCCGACGGGCGCACAGGACGCGGCGGCCGCGGGCGGGATCGCGTCGCTCAACATGTGCACGGATCAGCTGCTGCTCGATCTCGTGCCCCGCGCGCGGATCGTCGGGCTCAGCCCCTATGCCCGCGACGCCGACCGCTCCTGGGCGGCGGCCAAGGCCGAGGGCCTGCCGCTGCTCTCCGGCGGCGCCGAGGAGATCATGGTGCTGCGCCCGTCCCTGGTGGTCGGCGGGCGGTTCGGCGCCCGCGCCACGCGCGCGTTTCTCAAGGCGCGCGGGGTGCGGGTCGCCGAGTTCGATTTCGCCCGCTCGATCGCCGATGTCCGGGGGCAGCTTCGGGCCTTCGGCGCGCTGACCGGCACCGGAGACGCGGCGGCAGAGCGCATCGCCGCAATCGATTCCGCGCTGGAGCGGCTCAGGGCCGTGGCGGCGCAGCGGCCGCTGCGCGTGCTGCCGCTCGCCCGGCGCGGCTGGGTTTCCGGGCAGGAGACGCTGATGTCGGATCTGCTGGCCCAGGCCGGGCTCGTCAACGCCGCGGGCGAACTCGGCATCGGCCAGGGCGGGTTCGTGGCGCTGGAAGCGGTGATCCGGCTGCGGCCGGACGCGATCCTGATCGCCACCGACACGGTCGTCCCCGAGGATCAGGGCAGCGCGCTGCTCGAACATCCGGCGCTGACGCGGCTGTTCCCGCCAGAGCGCCGCATCCATCTGCCCGAGCGGCTGACCGTCTGCGGCGGCGCGATGCTGGCCGAGGCGATGGACCATCTCGCCCGCGAGATCGGGCGGCTCAGCCCGCGTCGGGACGCGCCCCGCGCCGATTGAGCGGGATCGGCCGCCGCCTCAGCCGGACGCGACCTCGATGAAGGCGCGGACGAAATGCAGGTCGCGCTTGTCCTCCGGCGTCGCGAGATCGGTGCGGAACGGCATCGCCAGCTCGACGATCGGGCGCAGGACGAGATCCTCGGTCGGGAACACGCTGTCCTCGAGCAGGATGCCGATGCCGATGCCATGCAGCACCGCCTCCTTCACCACCGGGAAGGCGGTCATCTCCACCACGCGCTCCAGCCGCAGGCCGTGCTCGCCGAGGGCGCGATGCACGACGCGCTGGGTGAGCGAGCCCTCTTCCGGCAACACGACCGGCTCGCGGGCGAGATCCGCGAGGCTCAGGGCCGGGCGCGCGGCCAGGAGATGCCCGCGCGGCAGGAAGGCGGCGTAGCGGCTCGTCGTCAGCGGCCGGCGGAACAGCCCCGCCCCCTCGTCCGGCTCGGTGATGATCGCGATATCGACCTCGCGCGCCGCCAGGCGCTGCATGGCGAGCGTCCAGCTCAGCAGCGAGAAGGCGATCCGCACGCCGGGATAGCGGCGGGTGAAGGTCGCCACCAGCGGCATGGCCGGGCGCGGCGCGTTGGCGATGATCGTCAGATGCCCGCTCTCCAGCGCGCCATAGGCGTCGATCCGCTCCGCGACGAGCTGGTCGAGGATGCGCATGCGGTCGGTCAGCGCGAAGAGTTCGAGCGCCGGCTTCGTCGGTTCGAGGCCCGTGCGGTGGCGCAGGAACAGCCGGGTGCCCATCCGCCGTTCGAGATTGGCGAGATGCTGCGTCACCGCCGATTGCGTGATGCCGAGCGCTGCGGCGGCACGCGAGATCGAGCGCTGGCGGAAGATCTCGGTGAAGGCCGCAATCTGGTGCGGGCTGATCTTCATGCGCCCCCGATCCGCCAGTGCGGGCCAGCGCGGCCGCTTCCGGCTCATTGATCCATCGGTTGGACTAATATTCCGTCATGCCAACGTCAATGCGACTTGATAACGACGCCGGGACGGGAGGCGCAGCCATGGCCGAGATCGCGCTGGGCGAAATCCACAAGCGGTTCGGAGAGACGATCGTGCTTAACGGCGTCTCGCTCGAAATCGGCGAAGGCGAGTTCGTCGCGCTGCTCGGGCCGTCGGGCTGCGGAAAATCGACGCTGCTGCGCATCATCGCCGGGCTGGAACAGGCCGATTCCGGCACGGTCCGCATCGGCGGGCGCGACATGGCCGACCTGCCGCCCGCCGCGCGCAACCTCGCGATGGTGTTCCAGTCCTACGCGCTCTATCCGCATCTGAGCGTGCGCGCGAACATGATGGTGCCGCTGCGGATGCGCGATCTCACCGGGTTCGAACGCCTGCCCCTGATCGGCGCGCTGGCGCCAGGCCGGCGGGAGAAGCTCGCCGTCATGGCGGCCCGTGTCGAGATGGCGGCGGAAACGCTGAAGATCGGCCATCTGCTCGACCGCAAGCCGGGTCAGCTTTCCGGCGGCCAGCGCCAGCGCGTGGCGCTCGGCCGGGCGATGGTGCGCGAGCCGGCCGCCTTCCTGATGGACGAGCCGCTCTCCAATCTCGACGCGGCTTTGCGCGTGCACATGCGCACGGAGATCGCCGAGCTTCACCGCGCGCTCGGCGCCACCTTCGTCTACGTGACGCATGACCAGGTCGAGGCGATGACGATGTCGAGCCGGATCGCGGTAATGCTCGACGGCGAGATCGTGCAGATCGGCGCGCCGGCCGAGATCTACGAGGATCCGCGCGACCTGCGCGTCGCGGAATTCATCGGCAGCCCGCGCATCAACGTGATCGAAGCCGTCGCCGACGCGGCGGGAGCGCCGGTCGCCGGCCATGGCGCGACGCTCGGCGGCAGGTTCGCGGCAGCGCCCGGCGCGGCATTGCGGGTCGGGATCCGGCCCGAGCATCTCGCGCTCGCCGAACCGGCGCGGGCGCCGCTCGCGGGCCGGGTGCGGCATCGCGAAAATCTCGGCGCCGAGATGCTTCTGCATGTGGCGGTGCCGGGGATTGCGACGCCGGTCGTCGCGCGCGTGGCGCCGCAGGCGGCGCGGGCGCTCGGCCCCGAGGCGCAGGTCGGGCTCGTGTTCGATCCCGCCGATCTGCGCGTCTTCGACGCCAATGGCCGGCGGGTCGCGGCGCTGGCACGGCCGGAACGGAGCCGCGCCTATGGCTGAGATCGCGCTCGCCGCCCTGCCCGCCACAAAGGCGCCGGCGCGGCGGGCAGGCCGCCGGCGGCTCGGCCGGACCGGCTTTCTGCTGACCCTGCCCGCCCTACTGCTGATGCTCGCGCTGCTGATCGGCCCGGTTCTCGCCGTCATCATCATGTCGCTGACCGATTACCAGCTCGGCGCGGCGGAATTCGCGTTCATCGGCCTGCGGAACTACGCGGAATTGTTCGCCGACAAGGTGTTCTGGAAATCGCTCGGCAACACGCTCGCCTATGCCGCGATCGTCGTGCCGGGTTCGGTCGCGCTCGGGCTCGGCATAGCGCTGCTGATCCAGGCCGGGCCGGGGCTGCGCGCTTTCTACCGGGCGGTGTTCTTCGTCCCGGTCATGGCGACGCTGATCGCCATGGCGATCTCGTGGGAATTCATGCTCCATGCCCAGTTCGGGCTGATCAACCTCACGCTGAAAGCGCTGGGGCTGACGCCGCGCGCCTGGCTGGCGGAGCCGGATCTGGTGCTGCCGACGCTGGCCGTGATCGGCATCTGGCAGCTCTTCGGCTTCAACATGGTGCTGTTTCTCGCCGGGCTGGTCTCGATCCCGCGCACGCTCTACGACGCGGCGGCGATGGACGGGGCGCGCTCGGCCCTGGCGCGGTTCCGGCTCGTCACCTGGCCGATGCTCGGGCCGGTGACGATGTTCGTCGTCATCATCTCGGCGATCCGCTCGTTCCAGGTCTTCGACACGGTGCATGTCCTGACCAAGGGCGGCCCCAGCAAATCCTCCGAGGTGCTGCTCTATTCGATGTATTCGGAAGGGTTCGAGTTCTTCCGCTCCGGCCTCGCGGCGGCGATCGCGGTCGTCTTCCTCGGCTTCGTGCTGGTGCTGACGCTGGTGAAGGCGCGGGTCATCGAGAAGAAGGTGCACTATTCATGAGCGGCGCGCGGATCGGGCCTGTCGGCGCGGTGCTGCGCCACGCGGTGCTGCTCGGCGCGGCGGCTTTGGCGCTGATGCCGTTCCTGTGGATGCTCGCGACATCGCTGAAGCCGCAGAACGAGATCTTCCTTTCCGAAATCCGCTGGTGGCCGCAGCGACTGCACGCCGCCGAGAACTACGCCAAGGCCTTCGAGCGGGCGCCGCTCGCGCGATTCCTGCTCAACGGGGTGATCGTCACCGGCACGATCTTCCTCGCCCAGATCGCGGTGGCGCTGCCGGCGGCCTATGCGCTGGCCAAGATCCGCTTCCTCGGTCGCGAACTGGTCTTCGCGCTCGTGCTCTTCGCGATCCTGATCCCGCCGCAGGCGATCGCGGTGCCGCTCTTCCTGCTGTTCCACCAGCTCGGCATCCTCGACACCTACGCGGCGCTGATCGCGCCGTTCACGATTTCGGTCTTCGGCATCTTCCTGATGCGGCAATTCTTCATGACCGTGCCGGACGATCTCGTCGATGCGGCGCGGATGGACGGGATCAGCGAGTTCGGGATCGTCTGGCGCGTGATGCTGCCGACCGCGATCCCCGCCGTGACGGCCTTCGGCATCTTCTCGGTCGTCGCGCATTGGAACGATTATTTCTGGCCGCTGATCGCGGTGAATTCCCGCGAATTGTTCACGCCGCCGCTCGGCGTCGTCGCCTTCCGCAACGAGGAGGCCGGCACCGATTACGGGCCGCTGATGGCGGCGGCCACCGTGATCATCGCGCCGCTGATCCTCGCCTTCCTCATCGCGCAGCGCCGCTTCATCGAGGGTATCACGCTCACCGGCATGAAATAGCGGCGACGCCCCGGAAACCAGAACGAGACGGGCGGCCAACGCCCGCGCCGAGCCGAAATCACAACAGGAGAGAGACATGCTGAAGCACAGCCTGCTTTCGGCCGCGCTGGCGCTTTGCGCCATCCCGGCCCTCGCGCAGCAGACCGAAATCGTCATCCAGTACCCTTACGGCGAACTCTTCAACGAGACGCACAAGCAGATCGCCGAGGAATTCGCGAAGCGCAACAAGGACATCAAGGTCACGTTCCGCGCGCCTTACGAATCCTACGAGGAAGGCACGCAGAAGGTCCTGCGCGAGGCGATCACCCGCCAGATGCCGGACATCACCTTCCAGGGGCTGAACCGCATCCGCATCTTCGTCGATCGCGGCATCGCCCAGCCGCTCGACGGCTATATCCAGGCCGACAAGACCATGGAGGCCGACGGCTTTCATGCCGCGATGTATGATATCGGCACGATGAACGGCAAGGTCTACGCCCTGCCCTTCGCGATCTCGCTGCCGGTCATGTATGTCAATCTCGACCTGGTGAAGAAGGCCGGCGGCGACGTCAACGCGCTGCCCAGGACTTGGGACGAGGTGCTCGCCCTCGCGAAGAAGGTCAAGGCGCTCGGCGGGGACACCAACGGGGTCACCTATGCCTGGGACATCACCGGCAACTGGCTCTGGCAGGCGCCGGTCTTCGCGCTCGGCGGCGCGATGCTGACCCCCGACGAGCGGAAGGTCGCCTTCGACGGCCCGGAAGGCCAGGCGGCGATCCGCACCATCGCCCGCCTCGTCACCGAAGGCGGCATGCCGAACCTCAACCAGCCCGACATGCGCGCCGCCTTCGCCGCCGGCAAGACGGGCATCCATTTCACCTCGACCTCCGACCTCGCCAAGATCACCGAGATGATCGGCGGCAAGTTCGCGCTCAAGACCGTGACCTTCCCCGGTGTCGCCGCCGACAAGGGCCGGCTGCCGGCCGGCGGCAATGTCGGCATCATCCTGACCCAGGACGCCAAGAAGCGCGAGGCCGCCTGGACGGTGCTGAAATTCTGGCACGGGCCGGAAGCGGCGGCGATCGTCGCCCGGACGACAGGCTACATGCCGCCGAACAAGAAGGCCAACGAGGTCTACCTCAAGGATTTCTACGTGCAGAACCCGAACAACTATACCGCCGTGAGCCAGCTCGCGCTGCTCACCAAATGGTATGCCTTCCCCGGTGAGAACGGTCTCAAGATCACCGATGTGATCAAAGACCATCTCAACTCGATCATCATCGGCAAGCGCGCCAACGAGCCCGAGAAGGTGCTCGCCGACATGGCCGCGGACGTGCAGAAGCTCTTGCCGCACAAGACCAACTGACATCCGGCCACCAACCCCGGAACGGCCGGCCCCGCGGCCGGCCGTTCCCCCTGCCGCCGGGCCGCCCGCTCAGCGGCGCGCCGACGCGATCGACCAGGGGATGGCCCCCTCGGGCAGCAGCGCGGCGAGCCGCTCGATCGCCAGCATCAAACCCAGCACCACCGCGAGCGTCGCGATGCCGAGCGCCGCCGCCTCGTTGGCGAGCCCGGCCTCGTCGAGGCTGAACAGCACCACGCCGAGCGTCCGCGTGCCGGCGCTCCACAGCAGGGCCGAGACCGTCAGCTCGTTGAAGGCGGTGAGGAAGACCAGCAGCATCCCGGCGGTGAGCGCCGGCAGCACCGCCGGCAGCAGCAGCATCCCGAGCCGCCGCGCGAAGCGGGCCCCGTCGAGCGCGCCGGCCTCCTCGATGGCGCCGTCGATCTGGCGCATCGCCGCCCCGACCGGCTTCAGCCCGAGCGCAAGGAAGCGCGCGACATAGGCGAGGATGATGATCCAGGCCGTGCCGTAGAGGCTGACATGCAGCAGCGGCAGCGGGCGGAGGAAGAGCAGGATCATCGCGATCGCCACCACCACCCCCGGCAATGCGTAAGGCAGGTCGATCGCGAAGCGCAGGACGACATCGAGCGGGCCCTGCCGCCGCTCCAGCCGATAGGCGAGCGGCAGCGCGATGAGTCCGATCGCCAGCGCCGCGATCCCGGCGAAGAGGAAGGAATTGGCGAGCGCGTCGAGCGTCACGCGCTGGCGCAGCAGCACCTCCTCGAAGGCGCGCAGCGTGATCGTCTCCGCCCGCAGCGGCACGCCGAGCGCCGGCACGAGCGCCGTTGCGAGCAGCGAGAGCACGGGCAGCACGAAACCGATGCCGATCACCAGGACCGCCGCGACCTCGACCAGCGGTCGCGCGCGGCCGAGCGGCCAGAACGGCTCGAGCCGGCGCCCGAACTCGATCGGCACCGCCTGCCGGGCGAGGATCCGCCCCGAAACCAGCATGGCCGCGCCGGCGATCAGCCCGAGCAGCAGCGAGAACAGCGCCGCATCGCCGATCGCATCCGGGCCGAAGCTCGTCATGCGGCGGTAGATCAGCGTCGGGATGGTGAGGTAATTCACCGGCAGGCCGAGCAGCGCCGGGATGCCGAAATTGCCGATCGCCGCTACGAAGGCCAGCAGCCAGGCCGCGGAGAGATGGCCGCCGAGCACCGGCAGCAGCATGTCGCGCAGGATCCGCCCCGGCCGGGCGCCGTCGACCCGCGCGGCCTCGACGATCTCGCGCGGCACCGTGCGCAGGCCCGCGAGCACGACCAGCATCACCAGCGGCGCGTGGTGAAGCCCGAGCACGAGAATGATGCCACCGCGCCCGAGCATCGGGTTCGGCGCGCCGGGCGCCGGAGCGAGGCCGAGCGCGCCGAGCACCGGCGAGGCCGGGCCGGCAAGCGTCTTGAAGGCCAGCGCGATGACCTGGGGCGCGACGAGCATCGACATCGCGAACAGGAAGGCGAAGACGCGCTTTCCGCGCATGTCGGTGATCGCCAGGGCCAGGGCGGCGGCGGTGCCGAGCAGCATCGCGATCGCCGAGGAGACGAGCCCGGTCTCGAGCGTGTTGAAGCTCGCGCGCAGCGCCGCGGGGCGGAGAAGCTCGGCGAGGATCGCCGCGCTGCCGGCGCGGAACGGCTCCGTGAAGAGCCGCAGCATCGGCAGCGCGCAGAGCAGCAGCGCGAGCGCGGCGCCGGCGCGGAGGAGCCAGCGCCCCTCCCCGGCGAGCGGCGCCTCCCGCGCCGGAAGGCGGCCGCTCACTGGCCGAAGATGTCCGCGAAGTCCTTGCGGACGCGATCCTGCTCCTTGAGGAGCTTGCCGGCGTCGAAAGGCATGAGGCGGATCGCGTTGCGCGCGGGATAGCCCGCCGGCAGCGCCACAGCCGGATGCGCCGGGACATAGCCCTGCTTCAGCGCCAGTTCCTGACCTTCACGCGAGAGCATGAAATCGATGAAGGCCTTGGCCGCAACGGGGTTCTTCGCGGTGCTGAGGATCGCGACCGGCTCCGAGACCGCCGAGACGCCCTCCTTCGGGAACACGAACTCGACCGGCGCGCCCTTGGCCTTCTCGCGGATCGGCATGAAATCGACGATCATGCCGAACAGCTTCTCGCCGGTCGCCACCGCGCGCAGCACATCGCCATTGGCGCCGCCGGCCTGGGCAGCGTTGTCCTTGAGCTTGCGGTAATAATCCCAGCCGCCCGGCAGCGTGCCGGTCAGCGTCGCGGCATGGATCAGCGCCGCGCCGGAATTGAGCGGGCTCGGCATCACGAGCTGGCCCTTCGCCTCCGGCTTGAGGAGATCGGCCCAGCTCTCCGGCTTGAACGGCGCCTTGGTATTGTAGACGATGCCGGTGGTGATCAGCTTGGTCGCGAACCAGAATTTCTGGGGGTCGTGGATCCCGGCCGGATAGGCGGAGAGATCGGCGCCGGCATGGCTCATCAGCCGCCCCTCGGCCTTGAGCGCCTCCATCGTCACGCTGTCGGCGATCAGCAGCAGATCCGGCTGCGGGGCGCCCGCCGCGATCTCGGCGCGGAGCTTCGCCATCACGCGCGGCGTGCCGTCGCGGACGAAGGTGATGTCGACCTTCGGATATTTCGCCTTGAAGGCGTCGATCGTCTGCTGCGCGTCGGTATTGGGCTGGCTGGTATAGAGCAGCAGCGGCCCCTCCTGCGCGAGAACCGGCAGGCCGGCGAGCAGCGAGAGCGTGAGGGCGGTGAGGCGGCGACCCAGCATGGCAAGCTCCGGAATGGAATGAATGCCGCCTCTTGCGCGCCCTGCGTGACAGCGTTGTGACAATCTGCCGGCGCATCTGCACCCATGACGCAGACCGGCCTTGCAGGATGCCGGGCGCGGACCGAACAGATTGTCGCAGTCGCAATAACAGCGCATTCCACGCAACCACCAAACTTGACATATCTGGTCGAATTTTTCTAACATCATGAAAAGTAAGAGTTTTTAATCGTTCTAAAGTAGCCCCTATGGATCTGACCCTCGAAACCGAACGCCCCCGCCTTCCCGCGACGCTGCACCCGGCGCGCGGAGTCGAGTTGCCCGAGAGCGCCTGCCCGGTCGCGCGGCTGCGGATGAAGCTGCGCAAGGCGGGGCTAAGGCCGACGCGCCAGCGCATGCAACTCGGCTGGCTGCTCTTCGCCAAGGGCCATCGCCATATCTCGGCGGAGGACTTGTTCCACGAGGCGAACAAGGTCCAGGCGCCGCTGGCACTGGCGACCGTCTACAACACCCTCAACCAGTTCCGTGAAGCCGGGCTGATCCGCCAGGTCAATATCGGCGGCGACCGCGCGGTGTTCGACACCGATACCGGCGATCACCACCATTTCCTGTTCGAGGATGACGGCGCCATCGCCGATATCCCGCCCGAGATGGTGGCGATCTCGTCGCTGCCCGAACCGCCACCCGGCTACCGGATCGCGGGGCTCGACCTCGTGGTGCGGCTGGAGCGCATCCCGGAGAGCGGGGCGGCATGATCATCTGCTCCTGCAACGCGCTGACCAGGGCGCAGATCCTCGAAGCCGCGGCGTCCGAGCCGCCGCACGCGCCGCGCTCGCCGGCGCAGACCTATCGCTGCCTCGGCTGCGCGCCGGATTGCGGGCGCTGCCTCGTCACCGTCCGGCGGATTCTCGGCGAGGCGCGCGCCGGCGCCTGCGCCGTCAGCTGCCCCGCCTGTCCGGGCCATGCCGCGGCCGAAACCGAGGATTCCGATGCGGTTCCGGCCTTCGCCATCGCGGCGGAATGAGCGGAGAGCCGATTCCGGCTGGACTTTCGCTCGCATGCACCTAGTTTAGAATTGCTCCAATCCGGAGCAATCCAGAGAGGTGCCATGAAGGGCGACAATAAAGTTCTCGACTATCTGAACAAGGGCCTGCGCAGCGAACTGACGGCCATCAGCCAATATTGGCTGCATTACCGTCTGCTCGACAATTGGGGGCTCAACGAGCTTGCAAAGAAATGGCGGGAGGAATCCATCGAGGAAATGCAGCATGCCGACCGGTTCGTGGACCGGATCCTGTTTCTCGAAGGCTTCCCGAACATGCAGGTGCTCGATCCGCTCCAGATCGGCCAGAACGTCCAGGAAGTGATGGAGGCCGATCTCGCGGCGGAGATCGGTGCGCGCGCGCTCTACCAGGAAGCCGCCGCCTATTGCGAGAGCGTGAAGGATTTCCCCTCGCGCGAGCTTTTCCAGGAACTGATGGCCGATGAGGAAGGCCATATCGACTTCCTCGAAACGCAGCTTGAACTCGTCAAGAAGCTCGGCGAGGCCATGTATATGCAGGCCCATCTCGGCGGACTCGGCGAAGGCGGCACGCCCGGCCTGCGCGGCGAATGACCAGGACCGTCCCGGCGTGACGTCCGCTCCGGCGGAGACGCGCGCCTCCTCCTCATGATCCGACCCGCGCCCGTGAGGTGACCTCGGCCAGCCGAGATGGCAGCGCGCCGCCGGAACCGTCATGAGATCGTCACCTCGCCAAGATACGTCGATATCCGTCGACATATCGACCGATAGGCGGGTCCGGCGTGATGACGGGTGGCTTCGATCCCGAACGACTGGTGCGGCAATTCCAGGCGCTGGGCCAATCCTCGCGTCTCGCAGTGGTGCGGCTGCTGGCGCGCTACCGGCCCTTCGGCCTCGGCGCGGGCGAGATCGCCCGGCTCGTGGCGGTGCCGCACAATACGCTCTCGACCCATCTGGCCGAGTTGGAACGCGCCGGGCTGATCCGCTCGCGGCGCGACGGCCGCTCGATCGTCTACGCGCTCGACCCCGAAACCGCGGAGGCGATCCCGGCCCAGCTCGCCGAAATCCTGCGTCCGCCCGGCCGTGCCCCCGGGGCGACAACCGTCTTCCTTCCCATCCGGAGAACCCCGATCGTGACCGACAGGACCTACAACGTGCTGGTGTTGTGCACCGGCAATTCCGCACGCTCGATCCTCGCCGAGGCGCTGATCAACCGCGAGGGCAAGGGCAAGTTTCGCGCCTTCTCGGCCGGCTCGCATCCCAAGGGCACGCCCAATCCCGTCGGGCTGAAGCTTCTCGCCGAACTCGGCTACGACATTTCCGGCTTCCGCTCGAAAAGCTGGGACGAATTCGCCGGGCCCGAGGCGCCGAAGATGGATTTCATCGTCACGGTCTGCGATTCGGCCGCCGGCGAAGCCTGCCCCTATTGGCCCGGCCATCCCTTGACGGCGCATTGGGGCATTCCAGACCCCGCCGATGTCGGCGAGACCGAGGAGGAGCGGCGCGCCGCCTTCCTCGACGCCTATCGGCGGCTGGCGGCGCGGGTGACGGCCTTCGTCAATCTGCCGGTCGAGACGATGGATCTCGGCGCGCTGAAGGCGGCGCTGGCCGAGATCGGCCGCCTCGAAGGCGCGACCGAGCTCGCGCTTGCCGGCAAGGTGGCGTGATGCCCGCCCCCCTCGCCCGCCGCCTGGCCGCCGAGGCGCTCGGCACCGGCCTGCTCGTCGCCACCGTCGTCGGATCAGGGATCATGGCGACGCAGCTCACCCGTGACGTCGCGCTCCAGCTTCTCGGCAACACCGTGCCGACCGGCGCAATCCTCGTCGTGCTGATCACGATCCTCGGCCCGGTCTCCGGCGCGCATTTCAACCCTGCGGTGAGCCTCATCTTCGCGCTGCGCCGCGAACTCGCCGCGGCGGACCTGCTCCCCTATATCGTCGCGCAATGCCTCGGCGGCATCGCGGGAACGGCGGTCGCGCATCTGATGTTCGGGCTCGCACCGCTCGAGATCGGCACCACGGCGCGCGCCGGGGCCGGGCTCTGGTTCGCGGAGGGCGTCGCGACCTTCACGCTCGTCCTCGCGATCCTCGGCACGCTGCGGGCGCGGCCGGAGGCGGTGCCGATGGTGGTGGGGCTGACGATCACCGCCGCCTATTGGTTCACCGCCTCGACCTCCTTCGCCAATCCGGCGGTGACGCTCGCGCGCGGCTTCACGACCAGCTTCGCCGGGATCGCGTTGCATCATGTGCCGCTTTTCGTGCTGATGCAGGGGCTCGGCGCGCTGGCGGGGCTCGCGGTGGCCGGCTATGTGTTCCGCGCCAGGGCGGATTGAGCGATCTCGCGCGGCGCCCCCAGGGCCTCGGCGATCGACACCTCGTCCAGCGCCTCGAGAAAGGCACGCATGCCGCGGCCGAGCACCTCGTCGGTGCGCCGCTCCAACCGCGTCGGCGGCGTCGCGGCGGCGAGCCGGTCGGCCGGGCCGCAGGCCTGGAAACGCGGCTCGACCCGACGCAACACCTGCCCGACGCTGATGTCTCCGGGCGCCATTGCGAGCCGCACCCCGCCGCCGCGCCCCCGCGCCGAGGCGACAAAGCCGCATTTGGCGATGATCTTCATCAGCTTGAACAGGTTGAACTCGGTGATCCCCGTCGCGCGCGCGATCTCCGCAACCGTGATGGCGTTCGGATAATGCTCGGCGAGCACGCCGAGTGTCAGCAGGGCATAGCGCGATTGCTCCGTGAGGCGCATCCATCCATCCCTTTCGAAGATCGCGGCCCGGAGATCCTTCCGCCCTTTTTTCGCATAGCATGCCATGCGCCTTGCGCCAGATCAAAGCCACGCCGAAGGCGCCTTGTTCAATAGACCTTCATGGTCTATTTTACGGGTTCAAAGTCGGATATTCAGAATCGGGGCGAGGATGGCGACGACGATGGAGCAGATGCGCGCCTGGCAGGGGCCGGCGGTGCTGTCCTACGGATTTCGGCCGTTCTTCTTCGGCGCGGGGCTGCTCGCGGCGTTGCTGATCGCGCTCTGGGTGCCGTGGTATCTCGGCTTCATTCGGGTGCCGAGCGCCTTCGCGCCGCTCAACTGGCATATCCACGAATTGCTGTTCGGCTATGTTCCGGGCGTGATCGCGGGGTTCCTGCTGACGGCGGTGCCGAACTGGACCGGGCGGCTGCCGGTGGTCGGCTGGCCACTCGGGGCGCTGTTCGCGCTGTGGCTCGGCGGCCGGGCGATCGTGGCGTTCTCGGCCGGGCTTGCGCCGGACCTTGTCGCCGGCGTGACGATCGCCTTCCCGCTGGCGCTCGGCCTGCTGCTGGCGCGCGAGGTCATGGCGGGGCGAAACTGGCGCAACCTCAAGGTTCTCGTCGCGCTCGGCGCGCTGATTCTGGCGCAGGGCTTCTTCCATTACGAGATCGCGGTGTTCGGCCGGGCCGAGACCAGCACCCGGCTCGGCATCGCCGCGACGATGATGCTGATCATGATCATCGGCGGCCGCATCGTGCCGAGCTTCACCCGCAACTGGATCAAGCGCGCCAATCCGGGCCGCGAGCCACGCGAATTCGGCCGCTATGATCTTGCCGCCATGCTGCTCGGCGGCATCGCCCTCGCCGGCTGGATCCTTGCGACGCACCTGCCCGGCCTCGCCGCGCCGATCGGCGCGGCGCTGGCGGTGGCGGCGCTGGTGCATCTCTGGCGGCTCCTGCGCTGGGCCCCGGACCGGACCTGGCGCGAGCCGCTGGTGATGGTGCTGCATGTCGCCTATGCCTTCGTGCCGCTCGGCTTCGGCCTCGCCGCCATCGCGGTGCTCGGCGAGGATCCCGGCTGGCACCAGGCAGCGATCCATGCCTGGACCTCGGGCGGGATCGGGCTGATGACCCTCGCCGTCATGACCCGCGCGAGCCGCGGCCATTCCGGCCGGCCGCTGACCGCGCCGCTCGGCACGGTGCTCGTCTATGCCGCGATCACCGCCGCGGCGTTGCTGCGGATCGCCGCGGCGCTGCTGCCGGAGGCGATGCTGGTGCTGCTCGGCCTTTCCGGGCTGTCGTGGTGTCTCGGCTTCCTCGGCTTCGCGTTGCTCTACGCGCGCATCCTGCTCTGGCCGCCGCTGCGCTGAGCCTCAGGGCGCGGCGGCAAGTGCCTCGAACCGGCGCAGATCCTCGCCCCCCCTGCGGGCCGCCTCGCCGATCGTGTCGAAGAGCAGCGCCAGTTCGGTGAAGACCGTGATGTCCGGCTCCTCGACCGGCAATTCGTCCAGCTCGCGCAGCAGGTCGAGCATGGCCGCAATGCGCTCGCATTGCTGGCGCGCGTCGTGGATCAGCCCGCGCAAGGCGCGACGCCGCTCCAGCGTCTCGAACCGGGCCAGTGCGACATCGAGCTTCTCGCGGCAGGCACAATCGAGTTCGACCATGCCGATGATGGCCCGGATTCTGTCCAGCGAGACATCGGGATTGCCGGCCTTCCCGGAGCCCCCGGCCTTTCGGCCCCTGTCGCCGTCCTGACCCATGGGCGTCTCCGTCAGGGCCTCGCCAGGCCCGGAATGCCGGCGGCGGGCCGGCCGATTCCGCCTTCGACCGCATCAAGGAGCGTCTCGAACACGCCCGGCGCGTCGCCGGGCTCGATCGCGATCTCGCGCGCCAGCGGCCCCGCGAAAAGCCGCCAGCTCTCGATGTTGCGCCATGGCACGCCGATGATCAGCGGCAGGCCGGCCTCGGCGATCTCGGCGATCAGCGGCCGGAAGCCGCCGCCCTCGCTCTCGGTCTTGCCGAACTTGTTGAGGATCACGAGGTCCGGCCCCTCCGCCAGCGCACGGGAGACATGCGCCATCGCCTCGCCGAGCTGCGCGAGATCGAGCATGCAGCCGCGGGCATGCGGCCCGCGATCCTCGGAGATGCCGACCCGCTCGCCGGTCGCGAGATCCTCGAGCAGCATGTCGCAGCGCGAGCGGCCCGGCCGGGAATCGTTGTGCTGCACGAGGCCGGCAAGGCGGAAACCGCGCGCGGCGAGCGCGCGCGCCAGGGCGCCGAGCAGGCGGTCGGCGGCGGCGCTGTCGGAATAGACCAGGGCGGTGATCGGGGTTGCTGCGGCCGACATGATGCATCCTTCGTCTGGTTCAGGCGCCCGGCCGGCAGGCCGCGCAGAAGGCCGGATCGGTTTCGAGCCGGTCGCCGCCGATCAGGTCGAGGCAATAGGGCACCGCCGGGAAGACGGCGGCGAGACAGGTCGCGATCGAGGCCGGCTTGCCCGGCAGGTTGATGATCAGGCTGCGCCCGCGCGTGCCCGCGAGCTGGCGCGACAGGATCGCCGTCGGCACCTCGCGCAGGCTCGCCTGGCGCATCGCCTCGCCGAACCCTGCCAATTCGCGGGCGATGACATCGCGGGTCGCCTCCGGCGTCACGTCGCGCGGCGCGGGGCCGGTGCCGCCGGTGGTGAGGATCAGCGTGCAGCGCTCGCGATCGGCGAGATCCGCCAGCGCGGCGGCGATCGCGGCGCGATCGTCCGGCACGAGCCGGTAGACGCTGCGGAACGGCGTGACGAGCGCGCGGCCGAGCCATTCCTCGATCGCCGGGCCGCCGCGATCGACGTAGAGCCCGGCGCTGGCGCGGTCGGAGGCCACGAGGACTCCGATGGGCACCGGCATCGCGGGCTCGGATGCGGATGGGGGCATGGATGTCTCCCGCTCGCTCACGGCTTCGGGCCTCCCTGCCCATTGCAACAGACGCAGCCTGCCGGATCATGGCCCGGTTGCGGCTCCTCCTCAAGCGCCAGCGCCGAGAAGGCCGCAATGGCCTGCCGGCGCTTGGCGCTCTGCGGCTCGACCGGATCGAGCACGCATTGGTCGATCGAGGACAGCGCGTCCCGCTCGGCGACAGAGGTAAGATGCGGCCCGAGATCGCGGAGGATGCCGTCATCGACCGCATAGATCCAGCCGTGGAGATTGAGGCTCTGGCCGCGTCCCCAGGCATTCTCGATGATCGGCGTCGCCGCGAGGCGCCGCACCTGCATCTCGACATTGATCTCGCAGAGGCGGTTCAGTCGTCGGACCGGATCCTCGATGGCATCGAACACGGCCCGATGCTTGCGGTAGAACATGGTGAGCGGCTGGAGCCAATGGTCGAGCATCGCGCCGCGCCGCTCGGTGATGGCGCGGCTCACGCCGCCGCAGCCATAATGGCCACAGACGATGATGTGCTGCACCTCGAGATGCTCGACCGCGTATTCGAGCACCGAGAGAAGGTTGAGATCGCTAGTATGGACGATATTGGCGATGTTCCTGTGCACGAAAACCTCGCCGGGATCGAGGCCGAGCACATCGTTGGCGGTGACGCGGCTGTCGGAACAGCCCACCCAGAGATAATGGGGCGCCTGCTGCTCGGCCATGCGCCGGAAGAAATCCGGATCCTCGCGCGTCTTCGCGTCGGCCCAGGCGACGTTGCGGTCGAAGAGGTGATCGAGTGTGCGGCTCATCCGGCCGCCACGCCGCGGCGTGCCTTCATGTTCTGGCTGATGCGGCGCAGATCGCCGCGCGTGAGGCGGGCGCGGGCCAGCGCCAGCACGATGCCGTTCTCGATCGCCAGATGCCGGTGCTCGCCTTGCGCGAAATCCTGCATCGCGGCGCAGGTGCCGGCATCAAGCCGGACCGGATCTGCCGTCTCGGCTGCGCGCAGCGCCGAAACGAGCTTGGCGATCAGCGGCTCGGCGTGGCGGTGATCCTCCAGGAGCCGGGAAAGCGCGGCATCGAGCGCGTCTTCCGGCAGTGCCCTCCGGCGCAGCGCCGGGAAGAGATCCAGTTCCTCATCCTGATGATGCAGGGTGTAATCGCCGGTGAGGAAGGTCAGCAGCGCATCAGCCTCGCGGCGGCCCACCAAGCCGCTCTCGGCGATGCAGCGCAGCGCGGCAAGCAGGCTGCGCTGGCGGAAATGATCCGCCAGAATGAAATCCAGCGGCGTATCGAGCAGCGCGACCGGCGGCGAGACGAGCGCCAGCACGTCGCGGGCCGGCGCGCTGGCGTTCTGCGGCGACCGCTCAGGCAGGCGCATGGCAGGATCCTCCGCCCCCGCAGCCGCATGTTCCACCCTCGCCGTGCTCCCTGGCGGCATGCGCCGCCTCGGCGGCGTCGCGCGCGAGCGCCCAGCGCAGCATGCGCGCCAGCACGGCGCGGCCGGGATCCTCGGCGCGCTCGATGGCGTTCATCAGCGCGAGCCAATCCTCGTCGCTCGCGAGCCGGGCGAAACGCTGCACGGCGCCGGAAACGTATTCGCCCGGGCTCTCGTCATGGGCGACGCGCGCCGCGTCGATCTCGGCCGCGAGCACGATGTCGCCCAAAGCCGCAAGCGCCGCGGCGGCGCTGTCCTCGTCCCGTAATTCACCGATGAGCGTTCCGAGCAGCACGGGCGCCTCCCCTATTGCACGAGCGGCGTCGCGGCGCCGTCGAGTTCGATCCCCTCGATCACCGCGCGCCCGGCGAGCAGCGTCAGGTATTGCCGCTCGGCGATGCGGGCGACGCGATCACCGAGATAGCGGACGATGATCGGCTCGGCCGCCTCGAAGGGCAGCGCCCGGCCCTCCATCCGCCGTTCGAGCCGCACGATGTGGTAGCCGTAGCGGGTCTCGACCAATTCGGGATGCACGGCGCCGGGTCTCATCCGCGCCAGCGCCGCCTCGAATTCCGGAACTGTCTGGCCGGGGCCGATCTGGCCGAGCGCGCCGCCCTGCTCCCGCGAGGGGCAGGCCGAATGCAGCCTGGCGAGACCCTCGAACGCCGCCGGATCGGTGGCCAGCGCCGCAAGGATCGCCGCCGCCTTGTCCCGCGCCGCCGCATCGGCGGCGGCATCGGCGCCGCGCGGGATGAGGATATGCGAGACGGCGTGGAGATCCGGCATGCGGAACCGCGCCCGGTTCTGCTCGAAATAGCGGCGGCAGGTCTCGGTATCCGGCGCCGGAACCGCGACCTCGCGCGCGATGAGCGCGCGGATCTGCGCCTCCTCGTCGGTCTCGCGACGGCCCTCCTCGTCCCTGAGCGGCACGGCCTCGATGCCGAGGCGGCGCGCCTCCTGGAGCAGCAATTCACGGATTGCGAGCGCCCGCGCCGCAGCCTTCCAGGCATCGATCGGCCTGGCGGCCGGGTGGTGCTGGGTCTCCCGCGCGATCGCCTCGCGCGGGATCTCCGTGCCGTTGACGCGAATGGTCTTCGGCTTACGGTCGATGGCCGGGCGGATCGCGCAGCCGGCGGCTTCCGGCGCAGGCCGTTTTTCGGCGGTCATGGCGCTCACTCCGCCGGCTGGCGGGGCGCGGCGAGATCGCGCCGCGTCCGCACGACCTGATAGCCGCGCCGGCCGAGATACCAGATCGGCGCCGACCAGATATGCACGAGCCGCGAGAACGGGAAGATCAGGAAGATCGTCATCCCGAGCACGAGATGGACGAGATAGGGCCAATCCAGCCCCTGGAGCGTCCTGGCGTCGACCGGCTGCACGGTGAGGATGCCCTGCGCCCAGTGCGAGAGCTGGATCATCACCGAGCCGTCGGTGTGCTGGAGCGAAAAGGGCAGCGTGATGAGCCCGAGGCTCAGCTGCACCCACAGGATGATCAGCACCGCAAGATCCATATAGGTCGAGGTCTGCCGGATGCGGCTGTCGGTCAGGCGGCGATGGAGCAGGATCGTCAGGCCGATGAAGCACACGGTTCCGGCGATGCCGCCGGCGATGATCGCGATCAGCTGCTTCTCCGCCGGGGTCAGCAGCAGCGAATACACCGCCTTCGGCGTCAGCAGCCCGACCGTATGGCCGAGGAACAGGAACAGGATGCCGAAATGGAACAGGTTCGAGCCGAGGCGGAGCTGCTTCGCGCGCAGGATCTGGCTCGACCCGGCGCGCCAGGTATAGGGCTCGCGGTCGAACCGGATCAGCGATCCGAACACGAAGGAGGACAGGCAGACGTAAGGATACCAGACGAAGAGGATGTGGAAGATCGTGTCGCGCATGGTAGGCCTCCTCAGGAGCGGAGCTGGTGCGAAATGATGGTGCGGGGCCCGGCGCCGGGCGGCGCCTCCAGGCCGGGCGCCGGGCGGCGCGCCTGCCGGAGCTTGGCGGCGAGCCCGTCCTTGCCGCAGGATTCGGCCGCGGCGCCGGGACCGAACAGCACCTCCTCCTCCTCCCAGGCCGCGTCGAGGGCGGCGAGGTCATCCGGCTCCGGATCGGGCTCGGCGAGGAGCCGATCGAGGATCTCGGCATCCGGCCGGACCTTTGCCAGCGCCAGCAGGGCTGCGAAGACCGCCTCATACGGCGACTTGCGCTTGGCGAGCCGCTCGCGCAGCGCCGCGAGCACATGGGCCGGCTGGCCGATGAGCTCGAGCGCCTCGGCCGGCGGGCGGGTGGCGGCATATTCGAGAAACAGCGGCAGGAAATCCGGCAATTCCTTTTCGGTGGGCGTATAGCCGCCCTCCTCGTAGAGCTTGAGGAGATCGACCATCGCCTGGCCGCGGTCGCGGCTCTCGCCGTGGACATGCTCGAAGAGATGCAGCGAGAGCGCGCGCGTGCGGTCGAAGAGCAGGATGAAGCGCTCCTGCGCGTCGTAGAGATCGGCGGCGGCGATATCGTCGATCAGCGCCCGCAGCGCCGCGCGCTCGCCGTTCGGCAGCAGCCCTTCCGCATCGAGCGCCGCCGCCAGTTCCCCGGCCGCCGCCTGCATCTCGGCGGTCGGGTAGGTCAGGAGCGCCGAGAGAACCTTGAGGGTCTTCATCTCAATAGGCTCCCACCCGCGGCTTGTCGTTCTTGAGCTTGACGCCGCCGAACAGGTTGGTGTCCCGGTCCGAGGGCAGGCAGCCATCGCCGAACGAGAAGCCGCATTGGCCGCGCAGCTCGTAGGCATCCTCCGTCACCTCGCGATGCGTGGTGGGGATGACGAAGCGGTCCTCGTAATTGGCGATCGCCATCACGTGATACATCGCCTCGATCTGTTCGGGCGTCAGGCCGACGCGGTTCGCAACCGCCTCGTCGATCACGCCGTCGATCGTCTTGGCGCGCATATAGGCGCGCATGGCGAGCATGCGCTCGAGGCCGCGCGCGATCGGCGCCTCGTCGCCGGCGGTGAGGAGGTTGGCGAGATAGCGCAGCGGAATGCGCAGCGACTTCACATCCGGCATCCCGCCATCCATCCCCATCTTGCCAGCCTCGGCGGCCGCGGTGATCGGGGAGAGCGGCGGCACATACCAAACCATCGGCAGCGTGCGGTATTCCGGGTGCAGCGGGAAGGCGACGCGCCATTCCATCGCCATCTTCCAGATCGGCGAGTTGCGTGCGCCTTCGAGCCAGGATTCCGGCACGCCGTCGCGGCGCGCCTGCGCGATCACCTTCGGATCATTGGGATCGAGGAAGATCGACATCTGCGCCTCGTAGAGCGCCTTCTCGGAAGGCACGCTCGCGGCCTCCTCGATCCGGTCGGCGTCATAGAGCATCACGCCGAGATAGCGGATGCGTCCGACGCAGGTCTCCGAGCACACGGTCGGCTGGCCGGCCTCGATGCGCGGATAGCAGAAGATGCACTTCTCGCTCTTGCCGCTCGACCAGTTGAAATAGATCTTCTTGTAGGGGCAGCCCGAGACGCACATGCGCCAGCCGCGGCACTTGTCCTGATCGATCAGGACGATGCCGTCCTCCTCGCGCTTGTAGATCGCGCCCGAGGGGCACGAGGCGACGCAGGCGGGATTGAGGCAATGCTCGCAGAGCCGCGGCAGATACATCATGAAGGTGTTTTCGAACTGGCCGTACATCTCCTTCTGCACGCCCTCGAAATTGTAATCCGCCGAGCGCTTGGAGAATTCGCCGCCGAGGATCTCCTCCCAGTTCGGGCCCCACTCGATCTTCTCCATCCGCTCGCCGGTGATCAGCGAGCGCGGGCGTGCGGTGGGGAACGCCTCGAGTTCCGGCGCCTTCTGAAGATGCTCGTAATCGAAGGTGAAGGGCTCGTAGTAATCGTCGATCTCGGGAAGATCCGGATTGGCGAAGATATTGGCGAGGATACGCCATTTTCCGCCGATCCGGGGCTCGATCCGGCCGTTCGACTTCCGGGTCCAGCCGCCCTTCCAGCGCTTCTGGTTTTCCCAATCCTTCGGATAGCCGATGCCGGGCTTGGTCTCGACATTGTTGAACCAGGCGTATTCCATGCCTTCCCGGTTCGTCCAGACGTTCTTGCAGGTGACGGAACAGGTGTGACACCCGATGCATTTATCGAGGTTCAGCACCATCGCGATTTGCGCGCGGACCTTCATGGGATGTCTCCTTACTCGGCAGCGACGGCGGAGGCGGCGCCGGGCGCGCCCTGGACGGGTTCGGCATCGGCGGCCGGCCTTTCGAGCCAGTCGACATTCTTCATCTTCCGGACGATCACGAATTCGTCGCGGTTGGTTCCGATCGTGCCGTAATAGTTGAAATCATAGGCGAACTGGGCATAGCCGCCGATCATGTGCGTGGGCTTGAGCACGGTGCGGGTCACCGAGTTGTGGATGCCGCCGCGCTGCCCGGTCATCTCCGAGCCCGGCACGTTCACGATCTTCTCCTGCGCGTGATACATCAGGCACATGCCTTCATTCACGCGCTGGGAGACGACCGCGCGGGCCACGAGGGCGCCGTTCGAATTGTAGGCCTCGATCCAGTCGTTATCGACGATGCCCGCCTTGGCGGCGTCCTTCTCCGAGATCCAGACGATCGGCCCGCCGCGCGAGAGCGTGAGCATCAGCAGGTTGTCGGTATAGGTCGAGTGGATGCCCCATTTCTGGTGCGGCGTGATGAAGTTCAGCACCACGTCCTTCTCGCCGTTCGGCTTCATGCCCCGGACGGGCGCGATCGTGCGCAGATCCACGGGCGGGCGATAGACGCAGAAGCCCTCGCCGAAGGCCCGCATCCAGAGATGATCCTGGTAGAGCTGCTGGCGCCCGGTGAGCGTGCGCCACGGGATCAGTTCGTGGACATTGGTGTAGCCGGCATTGTAGCAGACCTTCTCGCTCTCGAGCCCCGACCAGGTCGGCGCCGAGATGATCTTGCGCGGCTGGGCGACGACGTCGCGGAAGCGGATCTTCTCGTCCTCCTTCGGCAATGCGAGATGGGCGTGCTCGCGGCCGGTGGTCTTGCCGAGCGCCTCCCAGGCCTTGACCGCCACCTCGCCGTTGGTCTCCGGCGCCATCATCAGGATGACCTCGGTGGCGTCGATATCGGTGACGATCTTCGCGAGCCCCTTGTTGGCGCCCGAGAGATGCACCCCGTTCAGCGCCTTGAGATGCTCGACCTCATGGCCCGTCTTCCAGGTCATGCCCTTGATGCCGTTGCCGATGTTTTCCATCAGCGGGCCGAGGGCGGTGAAACGCTCGTAGACATGCGGGTAATCGCGCCCCACCGGCATCACGACCGGCATGGTCTTGCCGGGGATCGGCTCGCATTCGCCCTTCTTCCAGTCTTTCGGCTCGAAGGGCTGCGCGATCTCCATCGCGGTATCGTGCTTGATCGGGTTGAGGACGATGTCCGTCTCTTCACCGAGCACTTCCGGCGCGACCCGCGAGAACGCCTTGGCGATGCCCTTGTAGATCTCCCAGTCCGAACGCGCCTCCCAGGCCGGATCCACCGCGCCGGTCAGCGGATGGATGAAGGGATGCATGTCGGAGGTGTTGAGATCGTTCTTCTCGTACCAGGTCGCGGTCGGCAGCACGATGTCGGAATAGACGCAGGTCGTCGACATGCGGAAATCGAGCGTCACGAGCAGGTCGAGCTTGCCTTCGGGCGCCTCGTCCCGCCACACGACCTCCCTCGTCCCGGCCTTCTCGGCCGAGCCGAGATCCTTGCCGAGCACGCCATGCGAGGCGCCGAGCAGGTGCTTGAGGAAATATTCGTGGCCCTTGCCCGAGGAGCCGAGCAGGTTCGAACGCCAGACGAACAGGTTGCGCGGCCAGTTCTTCGGATTGTCCGGATCTTCCCAGGCGAATTTCAGCTCACCCGATTTCAGCCCGCGCGCAACGTAATCCTTGGCCTCGAGCCCGGCCTCCTTCGCCTTCTTCGCGATGTCGAGCGGGTTCTGTTCGAGCGTCGGGTAGGCCGGCAGCCAGCCCATGCGCACGGCGCGGAGATTGTAATCGAGGATCGCGCCGTCCCACGGATTTTCACCATCCTTGCCCTTCGGCGCGATCGGGGAGACGATGTCGCCGGTGGTGATGGTCTCGTAGCGCCATTGGTCGGTATGGACATACCAGGCCGAGGTCGAGTTCTGCTGGCGCGGCGGCCGCCCCCAATCCAGCGCGAAGGCGAGCGGCGCCCAGCCGGCCTGCGGGCGGAGCTTCTCCTGCCCGACATAATGCGACCAGCCGCCGCCGGACTGGCCGACGCAACCGCACATGACCAGCATGTTGATCACGCCGCGATAATTCATGTCGGCGTGATACCAATGGTTCATGGCGGCACCGATGATCACCATCGAGCGGCCGTTGGTCTTCTCGGCATTGGTTGCGAATTCGCGCGCGACCTGGATGATCTTGTCGCGTGAAACGCCGGTGATCTTCTCGGCCCAGGCCGGGGTATAGGGCACGTCCTCGTCGTAGGAGGTCGCGACATTCGCGCCGCCGAAGCCCTGATCGACGCCGTAATTGGCGACGAACAGGTCATGCACGGAGGCGACCAGCGCCTCGCCGTCGGCGAGCTTCAGCGTCTTGACCGGCACGTTGCGCACCAGCACGCTCGCATGGTCCGAATGCTGGAAATGCTCGTTGCGGATATTGCCGAAATACGGGAAGGCGACCTCGGCGAGGCGGTCCTTGATGTCGGCGAGAGAGAGGCGCAGCTTCGTCTCGGCGCCGGCGGCCTTCTCCTCGAGGTTCCACTTGCCCTGCTCGCCCCAGCGGAAGCCGATCGTGCCGTTCGGCACGACGATGCCGCCGGAGATCTCGTCATAGGCGACGGTCTTCCATTCCGGATTATTGGCCTCGCCGAGATTCCTGTCGAAATCCGAGGCGCGCAGGAAGCGCTCCGGCACCAGCTTGCCGTCCTGCTCCACCAGCCGGACGAGCATCGGCATGTCGGTGTATTTCCGGACATAATCCTGGAAATACGGCACCTGCCGCTTCACGTGATATTCGGTGAGGATCACGTGGCCCATCGCCATGGCGAGGGCGGAATCCGTGCCCTGCTTCACCGGCAGCCAGATATCGCCGAATTTCGAGGCTTCCGAATAATCCGGGCAGATCACCGCGCTCTTGGTGCCGCGATAGCGCGCCTCGGTATAGAAATGCGCGTCCGGCGTGCGGGTCTGGGGCACGTTGGAGCCCCAGAGGATGATGAAGCCGGCATTGTACCAATCCGCGCTTTCCGGCACGTCGGTCTGCTCGCCCCAGGTCTGCGGCGAAGCCGGCGGCAGGTCGCAATACCAATCGTAGAACGACATGCAGACACCGCCGATCAGGCTCAGATAGCGCGAGCCGGCGGCGTAGCTGACCATCGACATTGCCGGGATCGGCGAGAAGCCGAAGATGCGGTCCGGCCCGTAGGTCTTGGCGGTATAGGCATTCGCGGCCGCGACGATCTCGGTCACCTCGTCCCAGGAGCCGCGCACGAAGCCGCCCGCGCCGCGCTTCTTGACATAGGATGCACGCTTCGCCGGATCCTCGACGATCGATTTCCAGGCCGCGACCGGCGGCAGGGTGCGCCGCGCCTCACGCCAGAGGCGGATCAGCCGCGAGCGGACGAGCGGATATTTCACCCGGTTGCCGGAATAGAGATACCAGCTGTAGGAGGCGCCGCGCGAGCAGCCGCGCGGCTCGTGGTTCGGCAGATCCGGCCGCGTCCGCGGGTAATCGGTCTGCTGGGTTTCCCAGGTCACGATCCCGCCCTTGACATAGATCTTCCAGGAGCAGGAGCCGGTGCAGTTCGCGCCATGGGTCGAGCGCACGATCTTGTCGTGCTGCCAGCGCTTGCGGTAGCCGTCCTCCCAGCGCCGGTCCTCATCGGTCGTGATGCCGTGGCCATCGGCAAACGGCTCGCGGACCTTGGTGAAGAAGGTGAGACGATCGAGAAAATTGCTCATGGTCGTTGTTCCTGTCCGGAGAACCGTTCACTGGGCCGGCCGCATGGCGGGGCCGGCCGACGCGGCGGGACCACCGCCGTGCTCGATGTCGTAGAGAAGTCCGCCCTTGCGGGTGTAGAACCACCAGGTCACCGCGATGGAGATCAGGTAGAAGCCGAGGAAGGCGTAGAGCGCACCGGCCGCAGACCCGGTCATGGCGATCGAGGTCCCGAAGGTCTTCGGGATGAAGAAGGCGCCGTAGGCAGCAACCGCCGACGTGAAGCCGATGATCGCGGCCGCCTCCTTGTCGGATTGCCGGGTCAGCTCCACGCCCTTGAGACCGGGCTCGAGCCGCGCGACTTCCTTGCGCATGATCGCGGGGATCATCTGGAAGGTGGAGGCGTTCCCCACCCCGGTCATTGCGAACAGGAACATGAAGCTCGCGAAGAAGACCGGGAAGGCGGTCGGGCTGCCCTTCATGCCGATGGCATAGAGGATCCCGGCAACACCCACGCACATCAGGATGAAGGTCCAGAACGTGATGCGGCCGCCGCCGATCCTGTCGCAGGCCTTGCCGGCCGCGACACGGGCGAGCGCGCCGACGAGCGGGCCGAGGAAGGCGTATTGCAACGCGTTGACCTCCGGGAACAGCACCTTCGTCAGCAGCGGGAACCCGGCCGAATAGCCGATGAACGATCCGAAGGTGCCGGTATAGAGCCAGCACATGATCCAGTTGTGCCGGCGCCGGAAGATCACGGCCTGATCGGCAAAGCTCGCCTTCATCGACGCGATGTCGTTCATCCCGAACCAGGCCGCGAACGCGGAGGCGATGATGAACGGAACGAAGACGAAGCCCGCGTTCTGGAGCCAGAGCGTCGAGGTCACGCCGTTGATGGTCGCGGTCTGGGGCATCCCGCCGAGCCAGCCGAAGACCCCGCTCGTGATCACCAGCGGCACGACGAACTGCACCACGCTCACGCCCAGATTGCCGAGGCCGGCATTGATGGCGAGCGCATTGCCCTTCTCCGCCTTCGGGAAGAAGAAGGAGATATTGGCCATCGACGAGGCGAAATTGCCGCCGCCGAAGCCGCAGAGCAGCGCCAGCAGCAGGAAGACCCAATAGGGCGTATTCGGGTTCTGCACCGCCATGCCCATGCCGAGCGCCGGAATGAGCAGCGACCATGTGGCAAGCGTCGTCCACAGCCGGCCGCCGAACATCGCCGGCATGAAGCTGTAGAAGATGCGCAGCGTCGCGCCCGAAAGGCCGGGCAGCGCCGCGAGCCAGAAGAGCTGCTCGGTGGCAAAGGCGAAGCCGACGCTGGGCAGCCGCGCAACCACGACCGACCACACCATCCACACCGCGAAGGAGAGCAGCAGGCACGGCACCGAGATCCAGAGATTGCGCCGCGCAATGGCCCGCCCCTCCTGCTCCCAGAAGACGGGGTCCTCCGGCCGCCAATCCTGGATCGCGCCGCGCCCGGCCAGCGCGCCCTCGTGCTTCGCTTCGTGGATCGGCTGCATTTCGGGGAGCTGCGGCAGCTTCGTCAGCTCTGGCCCTATCGCCTGCTTCTCCATCGACCGGATCGCGGCGTGCATCCAGATCAGGGAGATCGCGACGATGGCGAAGAGCAGCCAGAAGCAGGATTGCCAGACCCCCGTCAGGTCGTTGAGCGCGCCGAAGGCGATCGGGAGCAGGAACCCCCCGAGGCCGCCGACAAGACCGACGACACCGCCCACCGCGCCGACGCGGTCCGGGTAATAGACCGGGATGTGCTTGTAGACCGCCGCCTTGCCGAGGCTCATGAAGAAGCCGAGCACGAAGGCCGTCACGATGAAGCCGATGATCCCCATCCGGGTCGAGAATTCGACCGGCCCGCGAATACCCTCGACGACATAATGCGTCGGCGGATAGGAGAGGATGAAGGTGCACACCACCGAGACGATGAACGTCCAGTACATGATGGTGCGCGCGCCATATTTGTCCGACAGATGACCGCCATAGGCGCGGAAGATCGAGGCGGGGATCGAATACATCGCGCCGATCATGCCGGCGGTGGCGATGTCGAGCCCGTAGACGCCGATCAGATAACGCGGCAGCCACAGCGCCAGGGCGACGAAGGCGCCGAACACGAAGAAGTAATAGAGCGAGAAGCGCCAGACCTGGATGTTCTTCAGCGGCTCCATCATCGCCGAGAGCGGCTCGGGCTTTGCGCCGCTCGCGCGGCGGCGGGCCAGATCCGGATCATCCTTGGTGAAGAGGAAGAACAGCACCGCCGTCACGGCCAGCGCCGCCGCCCAGATGAGCGCAACGCTCTTCCAGCCATAGGCGACCATCACCACGGGCGCGGCGAACTTCGTCACCGCCGCGCCGACATTGCCGGCGCCGAAGATCCCGAGCGCGGTGCCCTGCTTCTCCTTGGGATACCATTTCGCGACATAGGCGATGCCGACCGAGAAGGACCCGCCAGCAATGCCGACGCCGAGCGCTGCGATCAGGAAGGTCAGGTAATCATAGGCGTAGGTGAGGAAGAAGGTCATCACCGCCGCAGTCAGCATCGTGAAAGTATAGACGATGCGGCCGCCATATTGGTCGGACCAGATACCGAGGATCAATCGGATCAGCGAGCCTGTCAGGATCGGTGTTCCGACCAGCAGGCCGAACTGCGTGTCGTTGAGTCCAAGATCCTTCTTGATCTGGATTCCGATGATCGCGAAGATCGTCCAGACGGCGAAACAAACCGTGAAGGCGATCGTGGACAGCCAGAGTGCACGGCTCTGGTCGGACGGATTGACAGTGGCACTGGACATGACCGGGCCCGATGAATCGACACATCGCGGATTGGATGCGTGGAGCATCAGGGCGATCCGCGGCCATGGGAACCTTGACGTGGATCAACAGCTTCAAGCCATTCCAAACTTTCAAGATCGGAGGAAAATTCTGTCAAATACAGCGATCTATTCCGTCAATACTGATCGTCAATGTTATCAATTTTATTCTTGACTAAAGTCAATGATGGAATTGAATAGCCCGCACAGGTTCGAGGCAGCCATCGTTCCGGAATGTGGGAGCATATGCCATGCGGGCTGAAGAGCTGGCCGAGATGGGGCGACTGCCCCTGTTCGTCGACGTCACGGAGGCACATGTCGCCGCCATGCTGCGCGGTGCCTTCCTCCAGCGCTTTCCCGCCCATGTCGAACTCGTGCGCGAGGGCGAGCCGGCGGATTTCCTGCACGTCATCGTCGACGGCCAGGTCGAGGTCTTCGCCGCCTATCGCGACCGCGAGACCACGGTCTCGGTCCTCGGCACGGGACACAGCTTCATCGTCGCGGCGGTGCTGCTCGATCGGGTCTATCTGAAATCGGCGCGGACTCTGTCGCCCGCGCGTATCCTGCTGGTGCCGGCGGAGACCGTGCGCGCGTATTTCGCGATCGACGCCACCTTCGCCCGCGCGCTGGCGGTGGAACTTGCGCTCGCCTATCGCGGGGTCGTCAAGGAGCTGAAAAACCAGAAGCTGCGCTCGAGCCTCGAAAGGCTCGCCAACTGGCTGCTGATCCGTGATGCCGAGACCGGCGGGACCGGGCGCTTCGACCTGCCCTTCGACAAGAAGATCCTTGCCTCGCGGCTCGGCATGGCGCCGGAAGTGCTCTCGCGCGCCTTCGCCTCGCTGGCCCCCTACCATGTCCGTGTCGAGGGGCCGCAGGTCCGGATCGGCGACCCCGCGGCGCTGGCGGGCCTGGCCCAGCCGAAGCCGACGATCGACGACCCGAACACCTGACGCGTCACGGATCCCGCGAGGGCGCGCCGGGTGTTTCGGCTTCGGGTGGCAGGAAGCGGATGCGGCAGCGGAGACCGGCCGGCAGCCGATATTCGGGATTGGGCAGCCTGAGCCGGATGCCGAACGTGCTGCTCGCGGCATCGATAACCGGATCGATGACGATGACGGTGGCGATGTGGCGGCCGCCGATCGGCTCCTCCGGCCGGATCTCGGCCCGGGCTCCGAGCGCGGTCTGACCGAAGAACGCGACCGGCACGAAAACCTCGACATGGAGCGGGTCGATGCGCGCCAGCGTCATCAGCGAGGCCTGATCGTGGCGATATTCGCCGGCGGCCATGGTCCGCTCGATCACCACGCCGTCAAGCGGGCTCAGCACGCGGCGCTGCGCGAGGCTCGCCTCGCTGCGCCGCGCTTCGAGACGCGCGGATTCCATCGCGAATTCGGCGTCGCGGATCAGGATTCCGGCGACCTTGGCCTCCGTCAGCGCTTCGTCGAGCTGGGATTCCGTCACGGCACCGGCATTGATCTGCTTCAGCCGCTGCAACCGCTCCGCCGTGCGGCGCGCGCGCTCGAAGCGCGCCCGCGCCGCCTCGATGGGCTGGTCATTGGCCGCGCGGGACCGCGCGAGATCGAGATTGGCGCGCTCGACGCTGGAATCGAGTTCGACCAGCAACTGCCCTGCCCGGACGCGGTCGCCCCGATCGACATGGACGCGCTCGATCAGCCCCGCCGCGCCGGCCGCGACCTTGACGCGGGAATGCGCGTCCATCAGGCAATCGAATTCGGCCTGATCGAGCGGCGGCGCCGCTCGCGGCGCCCCGGCGAGCCCCATCGCCAGCAGACCGGAAACAACCAGAACGCGCATCGCCATGATGATCCGCCGCAAACCGGGAAGCCACAAGGAATATCGCGGCCGAAAACGCCATGGAACCGCGCTGCGATCAAGTCCTCGCACGCATTCCGCCGCGACACAATTGCCCTCTCCCGTCCTGTCATGCCAGTGTCATCTTGCTCTGGGACACGGCGGAGCTCGACCATCGACGGTCCGGGCCGTTTCCACGGTACTTTAAGTCAGAAACAGGGTCAGCACGCATGACGACGGCACAATCGGGGCAGGAACAGAAGACGGAAGCGGCCGAGGCGCCGGACGGCGCGGTGCCGGTCGTGTGGGACGACAGCAAGATGACGACCCAGTTCGCCAATGTCGTCAACATCCAGAGCACCCTGGAGCAGATCGACCTGTTCTTCGGCACCAACAAGACCTGGAACGTCTCGAACGAGCGCCAGGTCAAGGTTGATCTCACCAACCGCGTCATCCTGAGCCCGCATGCCGCCAAGCGGCTCTGGGCGGCGCTCGGCGGCGTGCTCAAGGAATACGAGAGCCGGCACGGCGCGCTGAAGATCGACGGACGCTGAGCGGAGCGCGCCCGCCATGGGGAGCGCCCGGGATGCTCCCGCGCCGATGATCCCGCCGCCGGCGGCGGAAGCCGGCGGAATCCACGATCCGGCGCTCTGGAAACGGCTCGCCGAGACGGCCGATGACGGTGAATTCGCCGCTTCCTGGCTCGCGCTCCAGGCCGGCTTCATCGCCGGCACGCGGCGGGCCCTGGTGCTGCTGCCGGCCTCGGATGGCGCGCCGGCACCCGTCCTCTGGCCCGACGGCGCCGCGATCGCGGATCTCCTTCCGGTCGCGGCCCAGGCGATCGCGGCGGCCAAGGGCGTCGCACAGCCCGATCCGGACGCGGCGCTGTGCCGGCTGGCCTTTCCCGTCCCGACCCGGTCCGGCGCGACCGGCGCGGTCGCGCTCGAATGCGCGGCGCGCGACGAGCAGGCGATCCGCCGCGCGATGCGGGACTTGCAATGGGGCACGGGCTGGCTGCGGGCCCGGTTCGGGAGCGCAGGCGATCCCGGACGGCTCGGTGCGATCGTCGACCTGATGACCGCCGCCGCCGAGGCGGAAAGCCATCGCGCGGCCTGTCTCGCGGTCGCGACCGAGGCGGCGCAGATCCATGGCTGCGATCGCGTCTCCATCGGCTTCGTGCGCGGCAATCGCTGCCGGATCGCGGCGATCTCGCACAGTGCGCTGTTCGGCCAGCAGATGAACCTCGTCCGGATGCTCGAAGCGGCGATGGACGAGGCGATCGACCAGCAGGCGATCCTCGTTCATCCGGCACCGCCCGATGAAACCAATGTCACCCATGCGCATGCGGAATTCGCGGCACGGCAAGGGTCGGCGATTGTGCTCACCTGCCCGCTCGTGCTGCATGACCGCTTCACCGGCGCCATCACGCTCGAACGCCCCGCCGGGCGGCCCTTCGATTCCGCCACCATCGCCGCGATCGACGCGCTCGCCGGGGCGCTGGCGCCGATCCTGGAGGACAAGCGGCGGGGCGACCGCTGGGCGATCACCGTGGCGGGCGCGGCGCTGGCGCGCGGCGCGCGGGCGCTGCTCGGGCCGGGCCATGCCGCCGCCAAGCTCGCGCTGCTGACCACCGCCGGGCTTGCGGCGCTCTTCGCGTTCTGGACCGCGCCCTACCGCGTGACGGCCGAGGCCGTGATCGAGGGCAGCGTCCAGCATGCCGTCGTCGCCTCGTTCAACGGCTTCATCCGCGAGGCGCCGGTGCGGCCGGGCGATGTGGTCGCGGCGGGGCAGCTCGTCGTCGCGCTCGACGACCGCGAACTGGCGCTCGAACGGCTGCGCTGGGTGACGGAGCGCCAGCGTCGGGTCATCGAATACGACCGCGCGCTCAGCGACCGCAACCGCGCCGAGACGCGGGCGCTGGCGAGCATGATCGAGCAGGCCGAGGCGCAGATCCGGCTCGTCGACGAACAGCTCGGACGCACCCGGCTCACCGCGCCCTTCGCCGGGCTCGTGGTCAGCGGTGATCTCACGCAATCGATCGGCGCCGCCGTGCAGCGCGGCCAGACCCTGCTCGAGATCGCGCCGGTCGACGATTACCGCGTGGTGCTCCAGGTCGATGAGAGCCAGATCGGTGATATCCGCGCCGGCAGCGCGGGGGCGCTGGTCGCAGCCTCGCTGCCGCACCAGGCCTATCCGGTCTCGATCGCCCGCATCACCCCGGTCTCGACCGCGCGCGAGGGCCGCAACACCTTCCGCGTCGAGGCCCGGCTCGAACGGCCGGTGCCGGAGCTGCGCCCCGGCATGCGGGGCGTCGCCAAGATCGAGATCGACACGCGGCGTGTGCTCTGGATCTGGACGCGCGCCGCGCAGAACTGGGCGCGGCTGGCGCTCTGGCGCTGGTTCGGCTGAGCCATGGCCGGGCCGCTCTACAGCCCCTCCTGGTATCGCGTCGCCGAGTTGCGGCCAAGGCTGCGGCCGCATGTCGAGATCCACCGGCAATCGCTGCGCGGCGATGTCTGGTATGTCGTCCAGGATCATCAGACCGGGCAGTTCCACCGGCTGTCGCCGGCCGGTTATTTCGTCCTCGGGCAGATGGACGGGCGGCGCAGCGTCGACGAGATCTGGCGGCGCGCCTGCGCGCGACTCGGCGACGAACAGCCGACGCAGCAGGAACTCGTCGAGTTGCTAGCCCAGCTCCACGGCGCCGACCTGATCCTCGGCGACGTGACGCCGGATCTCGCCGAGATGGATCTCCGCGCCGCCCGCCACCAGAAACGCACGCTGCTCTCGCGGCTGCGCAACCCGCTGGCGCTGCGGCTGCCACTGCTTGACCCCGACCGTTTCCTCGCCGCGACCCTGCCGCTTGTGCGGCCGCTCTTCACGCATGCGGGCTTCGCCGCCTGGCTTCTGCTGGTCCTCGCCGGGATCGTCGTCGGCGCCGTCAATTTCGAGGCGTTCGGCGCCGGCATCGCCGACCAGGCACTCACGGCCGAGAACGTGCTGCTGATCCTGCTGCTCTACCCCGCGGTCAAATGCATCCACGAACTCGGGCATGCCTATGCCACCAAGGTCTGGGGCGGCGAGGTGCACGAGATGGGCGTGATGGTGCTGGTCTTGATGCCGGTCCCCTATCTCGACGCCTCGGCCTCGACCGGCTTCCGCGACCGCCGGCAGCGCATGATCGTCGGCGGGGCGGGCATCCTTGTCGAACTGGCGCTGGCGGCGCTGGCGATGATCGTATGGGCGCTCGCGGAGCCGGGGCTCCTGCGCGCCGTGGCATTCAACGTGGTGCTGATCTGCGGCGTCTCGACCCTGGTGTTCAACGCCAATCCGCTTTTGCGTTTCGACGGCTATTACGTACTCTCCGATCTCCTGGAGATCCCCAATCTCGCGAGCCGCGCCAACAAATACGTGCTCTACCTCATCGAGCGTCACGGGTTCGGGGTCAGCGAGGCCATTTCCCCCGTCACCGCGCCAAGCGAGCGCGGCTGGCTGCTCGCCTATGCGATCGCCTCCTTCCTCTACCGGTTCGCGATCATGCTGACGATCGCGCTCTATATCGCGACGCAGCTGTTCTTCGTCGGCGTCGGGCTGGCGCTGATCTCGGTGTTCGGGGCGGTGGTCTGGCCGCTGCTCAAGGGCATCCGGCATCTTGCAACCGGCGCGAGCCTGCGCGGCCGGCGCCGGCGCGCCCTTGCGGTCAGCGCCGCCGCCGCAGGGGCGATGATCCTGCCGCTGCTCGCGCTGCCCCTGCCCCATGCCACCATGGCCCAGGGAATCGTCTGGGTCGGCGAACAGGCGGCATTGCGCGCCGAGGCCGACGGGATCGTGACCGCGATCATCGCCCATAGCGGCGCGCGCGTGGCCGCCGAGGCGCCGATCCTCGTCGCGGAGGACCGCGTCCTCGCCGCGATGCTCGCGGTGCAGGGGCATCAGCTCGCGGAATTGCAGGCGCGGCTGGAGGCGGTGCGGCTCACCGATCTCGTCCAGGCCAACCTGCTGCGCGAACAGGTGCGCAACCTCGAGGGCCAGATCGCCGAGAGCCGCCGCCGGCTCGCGGGGCTGGAGCTGCGGAGCGCGCGCGCCGGCCTGTTCCTCGCCTCCGACATGACCGACCTGCCCGGCCGGCTGCTGCGGCGCGGCGACGTGGTCGGCTATGTGCTCGGCGAGGAGGATCCGGTGGTCCGCGTCGTCGTCACGCAGGCCGATGTCGATCTCGTCCGCCGCAGCACGCGGGCGATCACGATCCGCTTCAGCGAGCGCATCGAGGAGGCGCTGCCCGCGACGTTGCTCCGCGAAGTGCCCGCGGCGCAGGCGGAATTGCCGCATCTCGCGCTTGCCACCAGCGGCGGCGGCACGATCCTCCTCGATCCGATGGCGCAGGATCGGCCGCGCGCGCTCGAACCGATCTACCAGTTCGACCTGCGCCTGCCGCCCGGCGCGGCACCGCCCCGGCTCGGCGGGCGCGTCCATGTCCGGTTCGCGCATCCCGACGAACCCGCCGGGCCGCGCCTGCTGCGCGCCGCGCGCCAGGTGTTCCTGAGGCAGTTCGGTGTCTGAAGCGGCACTCCCCGCGCGGCACAACCTGCCCAATCCCCGCCGCCGCGCCGAGCGCGAGATCCGGCACGAGACCCTGCTCGACCGCTGGCTTGCGGAGGCGGAAGCCGCGATCGTCGCCGCCATCGCGCCGCTGCGCCGGCACGGGCTCGCGCGGATCGTTGCGGAAGTCCGCCGCCGCGAGGCCGCGCTCGCCAGGCTCTCCGATGCGGAGATCCGCGCCGCGGCACGGGATTGCGGGCGGCGCATGCGCGGCGGAGCGCTGACCGCGCCGGCCCTCGCGGGCGAGGCGTTCGCGCTGGTGCGCGAGGCGTCCGGCCGGGTGCTCGGCAAGCGGCATCACGATGTGCAGCTCATCGGCGGCTACGCCCTGCTCCGCGGCATGCTCGCCGAGATGAATACCGGCGAGGGCAAGACGCTGACCGGCACCCTCGCCGCGATCAGCGCCGCGCTGGCCGGGATCCCGGTGCATGTGGTCTCGGTCAACGATTATCTCGTGCGCCGTGACGCCGAGGCGCTGGGGCCGCTCTATGCCTTTTTCGGCCTGCGGGTCGGGATCGTGGTCCATGGCCAGAGCCCGGCCGAGCGCCGCGCGGCCTATGCCTGCGACGTCACCTATTGCTCGAACAAGGAGCTGGCCTTCGATTACCTGCGCGACCGGCTGGCGCTCGGTCGCACGCGCGGCGCCAACCGCGCGCGGCTCGCGGCGCTCGCCGGCGGCGAGGCCGCCGAGGCCGCCCTGCCGGTGATGCGGGGGCTGCATTTCGCGATCATCGACGAGGCGGACAGCGTGCTGGTCGACGAGGCGCGCACGCCGCTGATCCTGTCGCGCAACCTCTCCTCCGAGGAGGAGGCGCGGCTCTATGCCGAGGCGCTGGCGCTCGCGGGCGCACTCCGCGAGCCGGAGGAATACCGCCTCCACCGCGCCGAACGGCGCATCGAGCTGACCCCGGCCGGCAAGGCGGCGCTGGCCGAACGCGCCCGGAAGCTCGGCGGCCCCTGGCTCAGCCGTCCGCAGCGCGAGGAGCTGATCCACCAGGCGCTGACGGCGCGGCACCTGATGATCCGCGACGAGCATTACATCCTGCGCGACGGCAAGGTGCAGATCGTCGATGAATATACCGGGCGCATCATGGCCGACCGGTTCTGGACCGACGGCCTGCACCAGCTGGTCGAGATCAAGGAGGGTTGCGCGCTCTCCCAGCGGCGGGCGAGCCTCGCGCGCCTCACCTACCAGCGCTTCTTCCGCCGCTATCTTCGCCTCGCCGGCATGAGCGGCACCGCGACCGAGGTCGCGGCCGAGCTCTGGCGCGTCTACCGGCTGGCGGTGGCGCGCGTGCCGCCGCACCGCCCGTCGCGACGGCGGCTGGCGCCCGACCGCATCTTCGCAACCGAAGCCGAGAAATGGGCGGCCCTGGCCGCCACCTGCGCCCGGTTGCGCGCGCAGGGCGTGCCGATCCTGATCGGCACGCGCTCGGTCGGCGCGTCGAACGCCGCCGCGGCGCGGCTCGCCGACGCCGGCATTCCCCATCAGGTGCTCAACGCCGCGCAGGATGCCGAGGAGGCCGCGATCATCGCCGGAGCCGGCGCGCCCGGCCGCGTCACCATCGCCACCAACATGGCCGGGCGCGGCACCGACATCCTGCTCGCCGGTGCCGCCGCGGAAGCGGGCGGGCTGCATGTGCTGCTGACCGAACGCCACGATTCGCGCCGGATCGACCGTCAGCTCATCGGCCGCTCGGCGCGGCAGGGCGATCCCGGC
Organism: Rhabdaerophilum calidifontis; assembly: GCF_008641065.1. Lineage (GTDB taxonomy): Bacteria > Pseudomonadota > Alphaproteobacteria > Rhizobiales > Beijerinckiaceae > Rhabdaerophilum > Rhabdaerophilum calidifontis. Next base: position 52,192 of record NZ_VTRS01000011.1, read on the forward strand.
TGGGCGCAGGCGCTGCTCTCGCTCGAAGATCCGCTGCTCGAGGCCGTGAAGGGCGAATTGGGCCTGCGGCTCGCGCGGCTGGCGCTCGCTTCCGGATGGGAATGGCCGGCAAGGCGGATCATCCGCCGCGCACAGCGGCTCGCCGAGCGCCAGAACGCGCGGATCCGCGCCGAATTGCTGCTGCGCGAGGACGGCCTCGATCAGGCGCTGGCCTTCTCCGGCCGGCCGGAATGATCCTCAGCGGCGCGGCAGCGTGAGCCAATCCTCGCCGGATGCGGCAAGGAAGGCGGTGGGCACCGTCTCCGTCGCCTCGATCCAGAGCCAATCCGGATCCGGCTCCGCAAGGCCCGGGCCGGCGGCATCGGGCCGCGCCTCGGCGAGCAGGTCGAGCCTGGCGGCGAGCACACGGTCGAAGCTGGTGACGCGGCGCGGCGCCCCGGCGCCGAGAACGAGCGCCGCGCCGGCCATCAACCCCGGCGTCAGGACCATGTCCGCACCCGCATCCGGCATGCTCCCGCGCGCGCGGCGCGCCGCATCCGGGGCGGCCCCGTGCCGGGGCTCCGGCTCGGGCGCGAGACCGGGCGCGTCCTGCCCGGAACCGCGGCCGGCGGTCGCACCGGACATGCCGCCGGCGGAGGGAAGCGCGCGCCGGACGCGATCCTCGGCATCGGTGCCGGCCGCCGCCACGGCCGAGCCGGGCGCATCGGGCGCGCGGCCAAGCGGATCATAGGGCACGAGATACGGCGCGCCCTCGTCGGAATAGGCGTCGGGATCGACCGAGGCGGTCTTCGGCGGCACCTTGCCGCCCCCGAGGATCAGTTCGCTCGGCGCGCCGTAATCCGGCGCGAAGAACCCCGCGGCGCCGGGGCCGGTGCTCGTCATGACCGGCAGCAGGGCGGGCGCCAGCCGCTCCGGATCGGCCTCGATGGGCGGCGTCACCTGGATCGCGAACGTGACGAGGGCGATATCGGTATCGTCATCCGCCACGGCGAGCCGGATCTGGAACCCGCCGAGCGCGCGATAGGCGTGATCGACGCGGAAGCCGCGCGTGACCGGATCGACCGCGATCCGCTCGACCGTGCCGTCGCCCCAGTCGATGGTCACGACATGGGTATCGAGCGTCCCGGTCTCGGTGAAGAAACCCTCGACGAAGGTGCGCTCGCCCGGCACCAGCCCCTGCCGGGTGATCGTCGCCGTCAGGACCGGCGCCGCATTGGCGACGCGGATCTGCGCGAGCGCCTCGGTGCTGGCGCCGTCCTTGTCGGTCACGCGCAGGCGGATCTGGTAATCGTCGCCGGAGGTCGCGGTGGGATCGTCGTCGAGATAGCTGTGCTCGGCCGAGAAGCGGTAGAGCCCGGCCTGCGCGTCATAGGTGATGCCGCCGCCCGGCGCGGTGGTCAGCGTCAGGCGATGCGGCCGCGTCACGCCGCCCGCCGCCTTCTCGCCGAAGCTGATCTCGAGCGTATAGGGCGCATCCGCCGCGCCGCCGGCATCGGAGAACGCGCCTTCGAGCCGCAGCCGCCCGTTCTCGAGCAGGGTCAGCGTCACGGGCGGCAACGCGCCGGAAATCCCGCCGGAAACGTCGCGCCAGATCGCCGGGCGCCGGATCCCGTCGGCGAGGTCGGTCAGCGCGATCGCGCGGAAGACCGGCGGCGCGTTGAGCACGCTTACGTCGACCGTCTCGCGATCGCTGTCGCCGCGCTCGTCCGTGACCGTGACACCGATCGTGTAGGGCGCATTGCCGGGGCGGTTGTCGGCGTAGACATGGCGGACCATGAAGCTGCGGTTGACCGGATCGACGACGATATCCGCGCCGATGCCGGCCGAGCGCGAGAGGGTGCCGTCGCCCCAATCGATGACGATCGCATGCGTGTCGAGCGGGCCGGGATCGGTGAAGGTGCCGGTCAGCACCACCGCGCTGCCCTCCTCGGCAGGGCTCGGCGCCACGTTGAGCGCGGTGATCGCCGGCGGCAGGTTGAGCACGGCGAAGCCATGCGTCACCTGCGTCGCGCCGCCGTCATCGTCGGCGATCGCGACCGTAACGCGGTAATTGCCGTCCTGCGCGAATTGCCGCGCCAGGCTGAAATCGCGGGTGCCGGTGACGAAAGTCAGCCCCGAGGCATCCGGATCGACCGCGAACACGCTCCAGAGCCCCGGCGCATGCTCGACCTCCCAGGTCACGACCATCCGATGCACATCGAGCGTGCCCGGATCGGCGAAGCGGCCCGACACGATTGCGAAGCCGTTCTCGAACACTGGCAGCGCGCCGCCCGCGCCTGCCACCGCCGAGGCGGTGATCACCGGCGCGACATTGTCGACCACCAGTTCATGGGCGCCGAAATCGTATTGGCCGCTGCCATCCACGGCCCAGATCCGGGCCTGATAGGTGCCGTTGTCGAGATAGCGATGCGTGAAGCGCGCCGCGGTGATCGTCTCGCCGTTCGGCGCGAGCGTCCGCGTGCCGCCGGGGAAGGTTTCGCGCGTGCCGTCGCCCCAATCGACGATCCAGTCGCGGATCACGTCGGCGCCGGGATCGCGGACCGTGATCGTGAGCGTGCTGAGCACACCTTCCGGCTGTGCATCGCGCGTCACGCCGACCAGAACCGGCGGCACCTCGTTGATCCGGATTGTCGTCAGCCCCTCGGCGACGCCGCCATCCTTGTCGATGATCTGGCCGCGCACCGTCAGGGAGCCGGATTCCCGCAGCCATTGCGCCGGGATGGTGCCGGTGAAGCCTCCGGAATGCGGCGTGACAATCTGGTTTAAGATCTCAATCCATGACGCGGATGCCGCATCGAAAACATCGATCCGATACCGCAATCGATCCTGATCCGGCGCCGCAGGGTCGCCGGTACCCGCGAAGGCGACGGAGGCGCTCGCGGCGCCCTCGTCCACCGTGCTGCCGGTGAATGCCAGGAACGACGGCGCGACATTGGAGACGGTGAGCGCCGTCGCCCCGCCCTGCTGGAGAAGCGCGCCGTAGCGGACCTGGAGCGACACGGCATAGGTGCCGGAATCGACCACCCCGTTCTGGCCCCAGGCGAAATCGAGAACCGGCGCCGCGCCGCTGCTGATCGTGACCGCCGAGGGGCCGGTGCCGATCGTCCAGAGATATTCCGTCGGCGCCCCCGGCGCGGTCGCGGTCAGGGTCACGCGGCCGCCCTCGCGGATCGCGTAAGGCCCGCCCGGCGACAGGTCCTGCTGCCGGACGCGGATCTCATAGGCATAGGCGGCCGACCAGGTCGGCACCGGATCACCGGCGGCATCGCGCGTCGCAGGATCGTCGTCGATCACGCCGACCCGCAGCGTGAAGCGGCCGGGCTGCGCGAAGACGCGCGTCGCCGCGGCGCTCGTCGAGCCGAAGATCTCGTCGACCGTGCCGTCGCCGTCCCAGTCGATCACCCAGTTCACCGCCCGGTCGACGGCGGAGGCGTCGATGGCGAGGAAATCGCGGATCTCGAAGGGCTGGCCGACATAGCCCACCGGCGGCACCGTGGCCGTCACTGCCGGGCGGCGGTCGGCCAGCGCGACGCGCGCGGCGGCCGAGCCCGTCAGCGGCACATTGTTGGTGGCGCGGGCGGCGATGGCGAACGGCGAGAACCGGCTCTCGCGCAGGCCGAGTTCCACGAGCCGCGCCCAGGACAGGGTGACATCATAGAAATTGGAGGCCGGCCCCTGGCGGATTCCGGTGACATCGCCGAACAGCCCGTCGCCGTCGATGTCGAACACCACGCCCGGCGGCGCGACGCTGCCATCGCCGAAGGGGATGACCTCGACGCGGATCGTCAGGTCCTGCCCCTCGATTGCCGACAATTGCGTCTGCTCAAGCCCGGTCGCGGGGTCGATGAAGCGGATCACAGGCGCGGCCGCGATCGCGTAGCCCTCGAAGCTCGTATAGACGAGGCGGCCGCGGCCGGGCAGTTCCAGCGCGCCGTCCGGCAGGAGCGGACCGGGAACCGGGCTGCCGGATGCGTCGAAGGCCGAGATCGTGGCGGCAGGCGGCACCACGAAGCGCAGCCGGTCGCCCGTCGCGCCGCCCGTCGGGTCGTCGCCATGGGCGATCGTCATCGCATCGGCCGGGAGATTCTCGGCGAACACGATCACCTCGTCATCGCCGGAACCGGCGAAGACCCGCGTCACCGCGCCGGGGCCGACGCGCTCGATCGTGATGATGTCGGCGCCGCCGCCGGGGCTCGTCCGGTCGTCGTCGCCGTAGATCTCGGTCACGGCGCGGGCGCCGGTCGAGACGATGGTGATGCGGTCGTCGCCGCGCCCGCCGAACAGGGTGAGGGCGCGGTCGGCACTCTGCGCGCGCAATTCGGCCGTATCATCCCCCGCGCCGAGTTCGATGCGGGTCGAGGCGCCGAAATCGGCGACGACAACCCCGTCTGCGCCGCCATTCGTGCGCACGAGGGTCGATTCGACGATGGCGGGCGGCGCGAGCGCGATCTGGACCCGGTCGTCGCCGTCGCCGGTGACAAGCCCGATCGCCTCGACATGGTGATGCTCGGTCACGAAGCGCGATGGCGGCGCCTGCGGCGAGAGATCGGCGACGAAGCGCGCGAAACCGCCGATCTCGACCGGCATGCCGAGGCTGCCGACGAACACCTCCAGCGTGTTGGCGACGGGATCGTATTGCCCCAGCGCCAGCGCCGCCGGGGTTTCGAGGCCGCGGATGCCGGCGACATCCTCGCGCAGCACCTGCGCGAATTGCAAAGCCGGCAGCAGGGTTCCGTCCTGTCGCTCGCGCACGAACACCGCGAGCGTGTTGCCGGCGCCGCCGGTGACGAGGACATAGCGCCCGTCCGGCGTCACCGCGATATCGCTCGGCGCCGCGAGGCCACGCACCCCGTCCTGGCCGTTGCGCAGCGTCTGGACATGCTCCAGCGGATCGCCCGGCCGGCCGGTGGCGCGGAAGACCGCCAGCGTGTCGGAGGCGCCTCCGGTCACGAACAGGAAGCCGCCATTGGCATCCTGGTGATAGGCGAGGTCGGCGGCGCCGGCGAGGCCGAGGCCGAAGCCCGCGAAGCTCTGCACCACGGCCCCGCTTGCGAGATCGACGACGCGGAGCGCGTCGCCCGCCGCGTCGGCGATGAAGGCGAGATTGCCGTGGGTCACGATCTCGGTGCCGGGCGCGGCGGTCACAAGGGTCGCGGCGCCGAGCGCGCCGGAGGCATCGAGCGTCAGCCGGATCGTGCCGCCGGCGCCGCTCGCGAACACGGTCGTGCCTTCGATCCGCAGCGCGTCGTGGAACTGGCCGGCGACCTGGGTCGCGCCGAGGAACCGGAGATTGGCGCCGACGCGCTCGAACACCGCGATCTTCTGCTCGCTCTGGCTGGCGACGAGCACGAAGCCGCCGGCGGCATCCCCGCCGACGGCCAGCGCCGAGGCGCCGTCCAGCCCATCGATCACCCGACCGTTCATGGCGTCGGTCTGGCCGTCCTTGAACAATTGCCGCTGCGAGCCATCCGCGAGGTTGATCACCACCAGCGCGTCCTGCCCTGATGCGAGGCCGTAGGCATGGCTCGGCGCGGCGCCGGCCGCAGCCGGACGCAGCGCGACCGCGTCGAATCCCTGAATGTCCGCAACCTGCGGCGCCGCCGCGCGCTGGGCCGCGATGTAGCGCACGCCGTTATCGGCGATCGAGACGCCGGAGAGCATCGACACCGAGCCGGCAATCTCGGTCGCGATCGACGCATAGAGCCCGTTGGTCACCGTGCTGCCGTTGAACAGCGCGTCGTCCTCGCGGACCAGAACCGCCCAGACCGCATCGTCCGGCAGGCTCGTGAGCGCGGTATCGGCCTGCAGGCCGCCGGTCATCAGAGCCTGCGCGGCGATGCCGAAGCCGATCGCTGGGCTGGCGATCGCCAGGCCGGAGACATTGGCGAACAGGATCAGGTCGTAGCCGGGAAAGACCTCGCGGAACGGGTTGTCGGTCGCGAGCGCGAGATCGTAGCGCAGGATCCCGACCAGCGCATTGGCCTGCGGACCGTCAATATCGGCGTCGGAGAGGTCGTAATCGAGCGAGCGGGCGCTGAGCCCTGCGACGATGCCGAACACCTCGGCGCCGCCGGCGATCCCCGGCAGGTTGGCCGTCTGCGGCGCGCCGAGGATATAGGGGTTGAGGCCCGTCGGCCCGGCATAGCGCTCGATCCCGGTCAAGGCGATGCCTGCGAGATTGCCGGCCTGCGGCTCGACCGCCTGCGTGTTCGAGGCGATGATGAACCGCCCGCCCTCGCCGCTGCCCGCGCGCCCGCCCTCGAAGCGGACGCCGCCGAGGCCGCCCTGGACGTCGATGATGGCACCGCCGGCGTTCACGTCGGTGGCATAGAGCTTGATCGTGCCGCCGGCGCCGCCGCCGCCCGCGCCGCCCGCGCCGCCCACCCGGCCGTCACCGCCGCGCGCGCCGC
>NZ_VTRS01000012.1 GCF_008641065.1 Rhabdaerophilum calidifontis
GCCGGAATGGTTCGACCACTACAACGAGCTTCACCCGCATCGGGCGCTCGGATATCGTTCACCCCGCGAGTTCATCGCGGCCCAAGCAGCACCGTGAGAAATGTCCGGGCTTTTGGGGGCTACAACACCGGCGGCGAACAGCTCCTGCCGTTTCCAGCCGAAGGGCTTCCCTTCCGGTGTCTTCGGGTGGCCGGCTTTGTCGGACCAGGGTGCTGCCCAGTCCTGCCAACGATAGGGCGCGCGCAGGGCGTGGGTGAATTCGACGCCGACGGCATCGGCCTCTTCCTGGTCGCGGGCCTCCTGCGCGTCGAGCAGACGCAGGAACAGGATCCACGTCAGTTCCGGCACATACTGGAGCGCGCTGGCGCAGTTGGACCGCCGCATCACGTCGCAGATGCCCTTCACAAACGTGGAAAGCGACCTCACACCATTGATGTTTCTCTTCTGCGACTTGCTTGCTCTTTTAACTTTCATGATCCTGCCCCGAAGGATGCAGCTACTATTCGGTGCGGCAGATTTTTTATGTCCATCAATTGATGATTTATCGCGGCCTTGATCGAGTTGATTTCTGACTGCGCCACACGAAGCTTCTGAGAGAACTCCTGTTGAACATCGAAATCAGGAATAGGAACTTCAGCCTCCGCCAAGCGATTGAAAAGCATCCGCTCCCTTACCGCCCCGCGCGCTAGAGAAAGCACGCATTCATGTCCAAGAGGTGATCGAAGCCAGTAGTAAAACCAATACGAATCAATGACGCCCTCGTTTCCACGAAACACAACATAGTCGGGACTTGTAATTCCGGGCCTGTCATCCTCAGAGACATATGCAACCGAGCCAATGAGAATACGCATTGGGTTATAGAAAATTGTTCCAGAAGTCACGGGCTTGTATTTTTGAGGGCTCTTGCCTGGCGGCTCCTTTGCAGGAGCCAATCCGTCAACAGTGGCTCCATAAACAGGAAAGTCCGCCCAATTGGAGCCAATCCCACCCTTAACCTCGGTGAGGCCGTCGCCAAGTTTGATCTTCTTGTTCACGTTCTGAACAACCTTCCTTTTGCCTCTCGCACAACATCCGCTGGACTTCCGAGCCCGCGGAGCGCGGCGAGACCGCCTGCCATCCGGATTTCCGGCACATCCCACAGCGCTGGTGTTTCCAGTGCATCGGTGCCGCCCTGTGCGAACTGGGGGCCCAGTTCCTTCAGGACGATGGCGGCCTTCGAGTCCATTCCTTCAAACCAGCCGCGGTTCATGTCGACATATTGCTGGCCGCGCTCCGGCCGCTTCAGTGCGCGGGCGTGATAGCCGTGGTGGCCGAAGAAGTCGTACAGGTCGAAATCGCTCATCTGGTCGATTTCACGGATGACTTCCGGGCTGAAGTTGTCTCCCAGCAGGTGGTCGATCAGGCTGCGGCGCTTCGTCGTCTCGATCCAGAGGTCGCGAAACTCGTTCAGCGTATGAGCCTCGCGCAGGACACGCGCCATCACCTCACGCCGGTAATCGTCGACCGGAATGGGTGTGTCGCGGCCCTCTCGGCTGACCAGAATGAAGCGGCCCTGCGGGTTGACGACAACCTGCTTGCCGCCGATCTCGGCGACTGAGGGGCTGTCGCCTCCCTCACCATCGCCACCTTCTCCGCCACCACCCTTGCCGCCTTCGCCCCGTGGGCGCGGCGGCTTGGTGATGAAGTCAGTGCCGAAGAGATCAGTCACGCCGGTGTAGTCGTACAGCCAAAACTTGTACTTGGCCGTCTCTTCGTGAATCCGGGTGCCTCGGCCTACCATCTGGTAGAACTTGATGGGCGACTGGAGGTAACGGAAGAAAACGACAGCGTTAAGACGTTCGATGTCGACGCCGGCTTCCAGCAGATCGACCGTGCAGGCGATGAAGGCGCGTTCGCCGGAGCCGCGCATCGGCTCGATCATGTCGGCACCGTTGTTTGCCCCGCCCATGCACTTGAAGGCATAGTGGTCTTTCGGCGTCTGCCCCTTCTCGCGGCACCAGCGGACGTAGAGATTGTTCATGTGCTGCACGACCCGGTCGGCGTGGATCTCGCGCGTGCAGAAGACAATGACCTTCTGCTCGGGGCCGCCATTCGCGCAGAGGAGCTGGAAGAGGTCTTCGCACATCTTCGGGGTGCGGAGTTCGATGAACAACTCGTCGTCGAAGTCCTTGCCCGTGTACTGGGGCTTAGGCAGGTCGCCCTCGGTAAGCGGCTGCCCGGTCCGGATGTCGCGGACGCCGGCCTTGAGGATCTCCTCCCGGGTGAACACCATGCTGTCGATGCTGGCCTTGCGCTTCACGATTTCGCAGGCCGCCAGATAACCATCCTCCTGCGCCTCGATCAGCGTGTACTCGTAGACCGGTTCACCGAAGTACTTCCTGTTGTTGGCGGTGATCTCCTGATCCTCGGCGCTCGCCTGCTCGGACTCTTCAAGTCTTCGCGGCGTTGCAGTGAGGCCGATGTGGATGGCGTTCGGGTTGCGGCGGAGCACCTCGGACCACCGGCCCCAGGCAGACCGGTGGCACTCATCGATGATGATGACGCTGAATGCATCCTCTCCGTAGTGCTCGGACAAGAAGCTGGCGAACCCGTCGTCGTCGTCCAGACCGAGCGTCTGGTAGGTAGCGATGTGAATACGGGCGTTCTGCGCGGCGTTGCCGCCACGCTCCGTCTTCACGATGCGGGCGTTGTCACCAAAGGCGGCCTTGAGTTTGGTGTAGGCCTGCTCGCGCAACTCGTCGCGGTCACAGAGGAACAGAGCCGGTTTCGGAAGCTGCCCAGCCTGGGACAGTCGCCAAAGCAGGTTTGTGGCGATGATCGTCTTGCCTGCGCCCGTAGCAAGGGACAGCAGAACCCGCGGAGCCGTGCCGCCTTGGCGATCCAGAATAATCTTCTCGAAGGCCGCACGGATCGCCGCATCCTGATAGTAGCGGCTTTGCGACCATGCCGGACTGTCGGCCTGGAACAGCATCGCGGCATCCGCGGCGTGCAGATTTATTCCACGGTCCTTTGCATACCTTGCTGTCAGGTCAGGATGCGTGGGGAAGTCGGGAAACTGAAATGGCCCAGCCTGCAGGCTCGTGAAGCAGTCATACTCCCCATAGCGATGGCCATTGGTCGAGAAGACGTACTTGACCTCATACCGCTCGCAATCGGCATAAGCCTTGGCTTGCTGCATGCCCTTGAGCGGATCGTCTCCCTCTTTTTTCGCCTCAAGCACGGCGATGGGCATCGACCTTGGCATATCCCCGATCTGGACGCACAGTAGATAGTCCGTACGCCCCGGGCTCTTACGCCTGCGGCCCTTCGGCCCGGTCGGCTCCACCGCGGGGGGAGTGAGAACTGTTTCAAGTGTTACCTGGTCTCGACTCACATAGCCTTTTGCCCGGAGAACCGGGTCGATGAGGTGATAACGAGTGTCGGCCTCGTTCATGCTCATGACCGAAATCCAACAAGCGCAGACAATCGCGGCGATCGCTCGTGACCGCGAGGGATCCGGGCTGTCTTGAAAGATTCGATCGAGGGCGTTTTCAAATCAGACATTGACTGACCATATCTGCTTTCCCAACTGAACCAAATCGGCTTGCCTCTTTGCCAGCAATTCCTTTGTCCAGTGTTCTGCTGCAAGAATCGGTTTTGTCGTATCGAATGAAACGCGATTGTTTCGCTCGGAATAAATCTTCTTCTTTCGCTCGAACGCAAAATATTGGGCCTTGTAATTCTTGATACCCGCGAGCAGTGCGAGATTGCCAAGGCGATGGAGCCAGAGGCGGTGCTCATCATCCGAGAAGCGCTCACGCCAATAGGGCTCCTTCAACGCCTGCGGCAGGACATGTTCGATGGTGATCTTGCCGCCGAAATCCTTCGTGACAGACTCGTCCTGGTCGGCCTCCTCCAGGCGCAACAGCACGGCTTGCGCGAAAGGCCGCCCATACACTTCACCGTCGAGCAGGGTCTGGAACTCGTCATCATTGGCGTTGGCGCGGAAGATCGCACGAATGTCGTCGGCGGTCTTCCCGGCACGAATCGCGGTGATGAGCTGGAAATAGGCTGTGAGGCGCGCAGTGAATGCGAGCCGCCGGATCCAGTTCTGGTATGTGATGCGCTCAAGCAGATCGATGAACTCGCTTTCGGGCAGTCCGGCGACGGGCTTGTTGAGATAAGCGAGCAGCGGCGGAATCCACTCCTCGAAGGCGAGACGCTGGAGGGAACGAATGGCACGGCGAGCGGCTGGCGCTTCGAACGCATTCCGTTGGATCCGCAGATAGTTTCGCGCCGACGTGTTCAACTCGTCGAGGAAGGCGAAAGGCGAGGAAGCAGCCCCGATGAGAGGCTCAAACTCCTCGTGGAGGGACTTTCGCGCCTTGATGGCGATGACCGAACTACGATGGTGGGCGAGGAACTGGTCGAGCCTTTCTATGCCGATCTGCTCTTCGAGTTCGAGCCAGGCGTCATCCAGATCACTGCTACGGGCGGCATTGCCCCCGAGCTGCGCAAAAAGCATGTTCTTGATTAGATCGGCATTCGACAAAGCCATGCCGCGAGCATTCAACACGTTGAAGAGTCGATATGCCGACTGCCAGGAAGCCGTCGTGACGAACACGACGTAGACCTTGCTGAGCAGATAGTTCGCAAAGAGCTTCAGCGTCTTCTGATCATGTTGCGCGATGAATGCGTTGATCGCCTCCAGATTTTCGACAATACGCTGTTTGGGCGCATCCTGTTCCTTGGCGATATCGTCGACCACAGCCTTGGGTATGGCTTCGCCAGCCAGGACGTAGCGCCGAAAGAAACCCTGATCCCGTTGCCGCAAAGTCAGGCGAGGCGTTTCCTCTTCGCCTGTCAGCGCGTTGCGTGGCAGGACGCGCCGCCCCAGCTCTGACTTCGCCGGCTCGTCAACGGCATCTCGTAGCCTAGAGAAGATCAAATTGAGCGTTGTGAGCCGCTGCTGGCCGTCGACGACATCGTACAGGCGACCCTTCTCGCGCTCGATCGTGATGAGCGAGCCGATGAAATACTCGGCGTCATTTGCCTCGTACGCTTCCCATACATCATCAAGCAGCTGTTCGACGTTGCCCTTTTCCCATGAGTATGGGCGCTGATAGGCCGGGATCTCGTAGCGGATCTGCTCAGTCAATATTTGGCTTATTGTACGCTCGGCGGCTTCCATTCCCGTGCCCCAAATTCTGGAATGCAACGGCCCTGCCGAGCGCCCCAGTATTGAGGTGACATTACCGCTGATTCATAATTTCAGATTAGGGCCGAGCATGGTGCTATCGCAAGCTCTGTCGGATCAATCCGCGACAAACTCAACCCTCTGCCGCTCCCACTCCACCGGAAACGGCGCCAGAAGGTCGTCCAACTGCAATTCTACCGGTTGCCGCCCGTCCAGGATCGCCTCGACGATGTCCGGCGCGAGCAGCGTGAGGCGCAGGACACGGGCGATGTAGGACGGGTTGATCTTCTCGGCCTCGGCGAGATCCTGAACGGTTTGGAATCGACCGGTGTCGAGCAGCTTCTTCCAGCGATGGGCGCGGGCCAGCGCCTTGACCATGGTGTTGTCGATGCGGGCGCGGGGAAGCGCCCACGCATCGGCTCCGTTCGGCGCGATGACGAGCTTTCGGCCTCCGCGCTTCCTAAAGGTCATCGGCACGGTGACGGTGAGCGCGCCCGCATCGTGGAGGAGAGCGCCCTTCGCCATCAGGCCGCATCCTTTCGGTCGGGGAAGGCCTGCAGTTCGCCGAGCAGCCTGGTCAGCCCGCCGGTGCGGAGGCGGATCGCGATGCCGTCGACCTTCACGTCGACCCGCTCGACCAGAAGCTGGACGATGCGCGCTTGTTCGGCTGGGAACAACTCGTCCCACATCGGATCGAGACGCTCGAAGGCGTCGCGCACCTCGGCTTCGGTGATGCGCTCGTCGTGCCGGATCGCGGTCATCCATGTCCGCACGATCAGTTCCGGCGCCCGCAGGAAACCGCGAAGCTGCTCGATCACCGCCGTCTCGATCTCGGCGGCGGGAACCCGGCCCACCGGGCAGGTTCCCGGACCGCGTTTGAGGACCGACTGCGCGACATAGTAGCGGTAGAGCCGGTCGCCCTTTCGAGTGTGGCTCGGCGACATGGCGTCGCCATTCGGCGAGAAGATCAGGCCGCGCAGAAGGGACGGCCCCGACAGTCGGGTCTGGTTGGCGCGCATGCGCGGGCTTTCGCCCATGATGGCATGAGCGCGCTGCCAGAGATCGCCGCTGATGATGGCCTCGTGCTCGCCGGGATAGGCCTCGCCCTTGTGGACAGCCTCGCCGATATAGACCCGGTTGTTCAGAAGCTTGTAGAGCGCGCCCTTGTCGAGCAAGTAGCCGCGCCTGCTGCGGATTCCGGCCGCTTGCAGTTCGCGCATCAGCAGCTTGATCGATCCGAGCGTCACGAAGCGCTCAAAGATCAGGCGGACGGATGCCGCCTCTTCCTCGTTGACCAGCAGCTTGCGGCTTTCGACGCGGTAGCCGAGCGGCACATAGCCGCCCATCCACATGCCCTTGCGGCGCGAAGCCGCGACCTTGTCGCGGATACGTTCGCCGATCACCTCGCGCTCGAACTGGGCGAAAGATAGCAGGATGTTGAGCGTCAGCCGCCCCATCGATGTCGTCGTGTTGAAGGACTGCGTAACGCTGACGAAGGTGACGCCGCGCCGCTCGAACACCTCGACGAGCTTGGCGAAGTCCATCAGCGAGCGGGACAGCCGGTCGATCTTGTAGACCACGACCACATCGACCTTGCCGAACTCGATGTCGGCGATGAGCCGCTTCAGCGCCGGACGCTCCAGCGTGCCGCCCGAGATCCCGCCGTCGTCATAGCGGTCGGTGACCGCAACCCACCCTTCCGGTTTCTGGCTCAGGATGTAGGCGGCGCAAGCCTCGCGCTGGGCGTCGAGGCTGTTGAACTCCATGTCGAGCCCTTCCTCGGACGATTTGCGCGTGTAGATCGCGCACCGGACCTTCGGCGTGATTTTCGTCATCGGAGGATGGCCGGTCGCCGCACGCCTCATGTGCCGCTCCCCGCGTTCTTGAGGCCGAAGAAGACCCAGCCGTTCCACTTCACGCCGGTGATGGCCTTCGCGATGGCTGAGAGCGACTTGTAGGGGCGGCCTCGGTACTCGTAACCCTCGACGGTCACCGTCACGATGTGCTCGACGCCCTGAAACTCGCGCAGCAATCGCGTGCCAGCCACCGGCTTGCGATCGGTGCGAATGCGCCGCGTCTTGGGATTGGTGTCCTCGACGCCCCGCGCGAGCGCATCGAGCCGCTTCATCGTCTCGGGCTTGAGGCCCCCATAGGCCAATTCTTGGATGCGATAGGCCAGGCGGCTTTCGAGGAAGCGCCGGTTGTAAGGCGGCGCTTCGGTGCCATGCAGATCACGCCACATCGTCTTCAGGGCAGGCGTGGGCATGGTCTTGATGGCGGCGACGCGCGCCAGCACGGGATCATTCATGGGCGGTCTCCACCGAGTTGCGTGTCCGCATGACGGCGTCGGTCGGCGGAGAAGTCCACCGAACTGTCTCCGCACTCGCGAGATAAAGGTGTGGGTCGTCCCTCCCGCCTCTGCCGAAGCCGGACGACGCCCCGCGCGAGGATTTCGGCGGCTTCATCGAGCCGCTCGGCATCGCTCATCAATTCGGGGCGCAGGGCGTTGGGGCCAGTCATTCGGTCACCGGGTCTCCTCCCCGGTCACCTACCCAGCATGTGGAGAAACCGTCTCAGCGCCTGCAACCTGAATCGACTCACGGCCACGACTGCGATAGAACGTAGCAAGAACATCACCCTTGCTGCCGGACCGCTGCCATGGCCAAAAACGTCAAGAAATTTGTGAATCGCGATTTCGCGAAAACCGTCGACCTCGATCTGCTCAAGCGGCTGATCGATCCCTATGCCGCAACGATCCATCTCGATTGGAATGCACTGCCTGCTGATGAAAAGGAGAGGCGCGAGGCGATCTTCGAGTTCTTCCGCGGAACTGACGAGACGTTTCCGGCCGAACTGCTCGATGCGCTCCACAAGATCATGGTCTTGTCGAACGAGAATGGCGCTCGGCTACTCCACGAGCAGGCCGATCTGGCAGGGGTGGCCATCGTGCCGCCCGATGAGGCCGACGCGAAGATCGTGACGCCGCGCCATCTCGCGCTGCGAGCGTTCCTGGATCATCGCGCGGTCTTCGATCTGACGCTCGACAAGTTCGCCTTCTGGGCGGTGAAGTCGCCGACGGAGTTCAGTGGCGCCAAGGAAGGTGTCGAGTCGCGCCACACGGATGACGCCGCGAAGGAAGCCTTTCGCGCTGCCGCTTCGGGCTATTTTGCCGGACGCTACCTCGGCAAGTACTGCGACGTGCGCTGGTATCCGGAGGATGATGAAATCTGCATCCTCGTGCTGCACGGCAAGAACGCCGTGACCGCCAATGTGGAAGAGAACGGGTCCGAGCGCACATTGACCTATCGCGAGATCGCGCAGGACACGATCCGGTACCACTCCGCGACGGGACGGGTCTGGATCAGCGCCACGGCGGCGGCGGAGCGCAAGAAGTTGGCCGAGCTGTTCGCGGAGCACATGCTCAGAGACAAGGACTTCTTCAAGGGCGCGAATGCCGAACAGATCTACACGCTGGCTCCGATCCAGCGGCAAGGCACCGGCTTTCGCTTCAACCACGCCTGGGATCCCGACACCAACGCCATGCTGGTGAAGGAAATCCAGATCGACGAAGGCGAGCATGAGGTCGAGGGCAAGGTGCGCTATTCGCCCTGGGCGATGACGGTCCGCGACAGCCAGAACGCGATCGTCCGGCTCGTCGAGCTGGCGCCCGACATCGACTTCGACGATCTGCGCATCAATTACGTCAAGCTGGAGTTCCGTTTCGAGAGCGGCGGGCGCGAGCACAAGGTGATCGTGAAGGTGAAACCGCCGAACATCGCAAGCTTCCGCAACCACGCCTTTGAGAAGCAGATCCTGGAGCATCTTGAGCGCAATGGCATCCGCCTCACACGTCAGCCTGTCGCGACTGCTGTTGCAGCGGAGTGATCAGCATCCGATCAGGATCATCGATGGGGCCGATCTTCGCGACCAGCCGCCGGAGATCGTGCGCCAGTTTCTGACGCTCGGATTGCTGGTCGAGCGCGAAGCTCCATCGGATGTCGACGGCTTCGCGATCCAGCACAGCGGCGGTCGAACTATTGCCGTCAACCTCGACGGCGACGGGATCACGACGGAGGTCGATCCGACGTCGATCCGTCAGTTCGACATCGACATGATGGCGCTTTGCCGCCAGTTGCGGCGGGCTTCCAGCGTGCTGGCGGGAAGACCTGTCGAGCCGGTGGGCGTCAGCGCATTCTGGCTCGGCGCGATCGGAACCGGCAGTCGCCGGGTCGAATTCTTCCTGGCACGACGTCTGCGCGCAAAGACTGCGGTCGACATCGCGTTCGCCTTGAAGGCCCATGCCGGGGGCCTCTCCATCGTCGTCCTGACGCCAACCGAACGCGATCTGCCCGGGGCGGTGCAACGGCAACTGGATGGCGCGGACATCACGCTCGCCGCAATCGACGAACTTCTCGACGCCAATGCGTCTGAACCGCTCACGATCAAGATCCCGACGCCGGTCAGCAAGGCTCATCGATCGTCGCATACGCGCCTTGACGTCGATGTGGAGGGCGGCAGCGCGCGCTACGATGGCACGCGGCTGTCGCTTCAGCGCCGAGAGTTCCAAGTGCTTGTCCGACTAGTCAACGAGCGCACGAACGAGGACGGCTGGGTCAGCCGCGATGTCCTCGCGGATGCCTTGAAAGCCGCGACCGGCAGCAACGACCGGAACGACGAGCAGATCGACAAGGTCGTCAGCAACCTCCGGAAGGTGCTGCGGGCTGCCGGAATGACTGACGGCACGAAGGGGACCTATCCCGTCCAGTCCGGTCGCGGTCAGGGCTATCGCCTGCTGATCCCCGCAAACGAGATCCACGTCTTCTGAGCGCCGGCAGGTTCGCGGCAGCTTCACGAGAGCTCCGCGACAGGGTTCGAACCGCTCGAATGGGCACCGTCTCGCCATCGAAACCCGATGACGAGGCTCTGCCCCATGTCCTTCACTCCCTCGCCCGAACAGCTCCATACGCTGTTGCACGAAGCCGATGCCGCTGCCCGCAGCCTGGTGCGGCGGATGCGACTGCCCCGCCATGATCTCGAAGACATTCGCCAGGATCTGATCACGGACGCCTTCGCGCGGCTGGCGGCTTTCGATCCGGCGCGTGGGTCGATCGGTGCGTTCGTCGCGACCGTTATGGCGCACCGCGCCACGCGGATCATGCGGCGTGTGATCGCCGAGCGTCGCATGTTCGGCTTCGAGCCGATGTCCATCGATGCGCCGTTGATGGACGGCGACGCCGAGACGTTTGCCGACACGACGCCTGAGGACGCAGGTCTCGGCACGCTCTGGGGACAGAGCCGCCGCGGTGTCCATGCCGCGATCACGCGCCTCGATGTCGAGCGCTGTCTCGGAGCGATCGATCGGCGCGACGGCGCGCTTTGCGCGGCCCTGACGGGGAAGAGCGTCGATGCGCTCGCCGCCGAGGGTCGCGGCTCGCGCGCCGGCCTCTACCGCCGGATCCAGACGCTGCGCGGGACGCTTCTCGCCCGCGGCCTTGCGGCCGCCTGAGACGGTTTCCGGACCTGGTGAGTAGGAGCCGCTCATGAGCAACACGATCATTCCCTTCTCGACGGCGAGGCTCCGGATCTCGGAGATCGACTTCTGTGGCTGGCTGGGCCAGGCCACGCCCGGCGACTGCCTCGAATACCATCGCGGGTTCCTCGCCCTCGACGGCATGCCGATGGCGACCCGGCTTCCGCCCAAGGACCGCACCGAACTCCTGAAGCTCGGGCGGCGCGCGATGTGGGCGGCCGAACAGGGGCTCGCGCATCTCGTCCAGCGGCGTCACGGACCTGACGACTTCTCCTACCTCGCCGTAGCGCGGCGGAAGCCGAAGTCGTCGCCGGTCTCGCTCTCCGCCCTCCTCGCCGAGGAGGTCGCGTGATGACCGATCCTCACAACAACCTGCCGGCGCTCGACGCGCTTCGCACCATGCCGATCGCGGAGATCACGGCCTTGCCGGCAGAGGTTCTCGCCGTGCTCCAGGACGAAGCTGACGCGGCGCTCAAGAGCGCGAGGTCGCTGAAGGACTGGCTGGACGGCGCCATCGCGCTGAAGTTCGGCGAGCGTGCGCGTGAAGCCCGCGCGGCTCTGGGCAAGGACACCGGCACGGTCCGCTTCACCGACGGCACGGTCACCATCGTCGCCGATCTGCCGAAGAAGACCGAGTGGGATCAGGCCAGGCTCGCCGCTCTCGTCGAGACGATCCGCGCCTCCGGCGACGACCCCAGCCAGTACGTGGAGATCAGCCTCTCGGTCTCCGAGCGCGCCTTTGGCGCCTGGCCCGACGCGATCCGCCGCACCTTCGAGCCGGCCCGTATGCTCAGGACCGGCAAACCGACCTTCCGACTGCTCCGCGACTGAAAGGACCACCTCATGTTCTCGTTCGGCAAATCCACCCCAGATGCGCCCCTGTCGGCGATCAAGGCGCTGCAGAAATCCCACTACAGCCTCGGCTCCTTGCCGGAGACGATCCGTGTCCCGGCAAGCCCTGGTCACGACGCGGTCGATGCAAGGCCCATCACCGAGGCGACGCTCGACGACATCGCCTTCGCGGTGGGGGGCCTCGAAGCCGAGTTCAACGCCATCGGCGACCGGATGCATGCGCTCCGGAAGCTCTCGCAGATCGCGCGTGACGCCGGCGGCGTCGGGGCCGATCGCGCGGTCGAAGCCGCAGCCCGCGCCAAGGCGGAGCGCTGATCATGGCGCTCCCGATCATCACCGCCGATCAGCGCCTTGCCGAAGCTCGTGGCGTCAAGGGCTGCATCTTCGGCAAGTCCGGCATCGGCAAGACAAGCCTGCTCTGGACGCTCGATCCGAAGACGACGCTCTTCCTCGACCTCGAGGCGGGAGACCTCGCCATCGAAGGGTGGACTGGCGACGCGCTGCGTCCGCGCACTTGGGCCGAGTGCCGCGATCTGGCGGTGTTCATCGGCGGGCCGAACCCGGCGCTGCGCTCCGACCAGGCCTATAGCGAGGCGCATTTCGCTGCGATCGCCGAACGCTTCGGGCCTCCAAGCGTACTCGATCGCTACGAGACGATCTTCGTCGATTCCATCACCGTCGCCGGCCGGCTCTGCTTCCAGTGGTGTCGCGGGCAGCCCGAGGCGATGTCCGAGAAGACCGGCAAGCCCGACGTGCGCGGCGCCTACGGTCTCCATGGCCGGGAGATGATCGGCTGGCTCACCCAGCTGCAGCACGCCAGAGCGATGAACGTCTGGCTTGTGGGCATCCTCGACGAGCGGCTCGACGACTTCAATCGACGCGTCTTCTCGCCCCAGATCGACGGCTCCAAGACCGGCCTCGAATTGCCGGGCATCGTCGATGAGGTCCTGACGATGGCGGAGGTGAAGGCCGAGGACGGCACGAACCGCCGCGCCTTCATCTGCCAGACCCTGAACCCGTTCGGCTTTCCCGCGAAGGATCGCAGCGGCCGTCTCGACATGGTCGAGGAGCCGCATCTCGGACGCCTCATGGCGAAGATCCGAGGGCCCTCGCGCCAGCCACTCGACTTCTCCGGCCGCCTGCCGGCCTCGACCCCGTCCCACGCCGCTTCGAACGACCAGACCAAGGAGTGATCCATCATGTCCAACTGGAATGATTTCAACGACGCAAGGTCAACCACCAGCGTCATCCCGAAGGGCGCGATCGCCAAGGTTCGCCTCTCAATCCGTCCTGGCGGCTACGACGATCCGAGCCAGGGGTGGACCGGCGGCTACGCAACGCGCGGCTCCACCGGCGCGGTCTACCTCAACGCCGAGTTCACGGTGCTCGAAGGCCCGTACGCGCGGCGCAAGATCTTTTCGCTGATCGGGCTTTACAGCCCGAAGGGCCCGGACTGGGGCAATATGGGCCGAGCGCTGGTGCGCACGATCCTCAACTCGGCGCGCGGCATTTCCGACAAGGACGTCTCGCCCCAGGCCCAGTCCGCCCGGCGCATCCGCGGGCTCAGTGATCTCGATGGCATCGAGTTCGTCGCCAAGATCGATGTCGGCACCGACACCAATGGCGATCCGAAGAACGAGATCCGGACCGCCGTCACGCCCGACCACAAGGAATACGCCGCTGTCATGGGACCGGTGGCGCAGTCCTTCGGTTTCCACAGCGGCGGCGCTGCGCAGACGGCAGCCCAGCCTGCGGCGGCTCCGGCGGCGGGCATGCGTCCCTCGTGGGCGCAGTGAGGCGACGCCATGCTGCTTCGCCCCCGCCAGAAACTCTTCGTGGAGCGCAGCGTCGCGGCGTTGCGCAGCCACGGCAACACGATCGGCGTGGCGCCCACCGGCGCCGGCAAGACGATCATGCTGTCCGGTGTGGTCGGCGAGATCCTGAAAGAGCGTGACGCCAAGGCCTGCGTTCTCGCGCATCGCGACGAGTTGACTGCGCAGAACCGCGCCAAGTTCGCCCGCGTCAATCCGGGCCTGTCGACCTCCGTGGTCGACGCGAGCGAGAAGTCCTGGCAGGGGCGCGCCACCTTCGCCATGGCGCCAACGCTCACGCGCGAAAGCAATCTCGACCAACTCCCGGCGCTCGATCTTCTCGTCATCGACGAAGCGCATCATGCCGCCGCCGACAGTTACCGGCGCATCATCGACCGGGTCCAGACGCGCAACCCGAAGGCGCTGATCTATGGCGTGACGGCGACGCCGAACCGTGGCGATCGCAAGGGCCTTCGCCCAGTCTTCTCGAATGTCGCCGACCAGATCCGGATCGGCGAGCTCATCGCCTCCGGCCACCTCGTGCCGCCGCGAACCTTCGTGATCGACGTTGGCGTCCAGTCCGATCTCGGCCGGGTCCGCAAGACCGCCGATGATTTCGACATGGACGAGGTCGCCAAGGTGATGAACCGGACGCCCGTGACGGACGCCGTGATCCGCCATTGGCGTGAGAAGGCAGGCGATCGGCAGACGGTCGTGTTCTGCGCCGATGTGGCCCACGCCACCGCCGTGGCGAATGCCTTCCGTGAAGCTGACGTGCCGACGGTGCTGGTCACGGGCGAGATGGCGGAGGCGAGCCGCAAGGCTGCTCTCGCCGACTTCGCCGAGGCCCGAGCACGCGTCATTGTCAACGTGGCGGTCCTGACCGAGGGCTGGGACCACCCGCCGACCTCCTGCGTCGTGCTGCTGCGCCCGAGTTCCTGGCGTTCGACCATGGTCCAGATGGTTGGCCGCGGCTTGCGCACGGTGAACCCGCAGGAACACCCGGGCATCGTCAAGATGGACTGTGTCGTCCTGGATTTCGGAACGTCCACGCTCCTGCACGGCTCTCTGGAGCAAGATGTCGATCTCGACGGCCGCGAGCCGACCGGGGAAGCGCCGACCAAGACGTGCCCGTCTTGCGATGCGATCATCCCGCTCTCGTCGCGGGAGTGCCCGCTCTGCGGCCATGCCTTCACCTGCGACGACGCCTCGGATGCGCCGCAGCCGCTCGGCGACTTCGTGATGAGCGAGATCGATCTCCTGAAGCGGTCGAGCTTCAAATGGTGCGATCTGTTCGGCGACGATGCCGCGCTGGTCGCGACCGGCTTCTCCGCCTGGGCGGGCGTCTTCTTCCTGAACGGGCGCTGGTACGCGGTGGGCGGCCGGCAGGGCCAGCCGACCACACTCGTCGGTACCGGCGAGCGCATGGTCTGTCTGGCTTCGGCCGATGACTGGCTGAATGAGCACGAGAGCGACGAGACCGCGCACAAGACCCGGCGCTGGCTCGCGCAGCCCCCGACTGAAAAGCAGTTGGCTTTGCTGCCAACCGAGTACCGGCAGGACTTCGGTCTGACCCGCTACCAGGCCTCTGCGCTGATCGCCTTCCAGTTCAACAAGTCAGCGATCCGTCGGCTCGTGTTCGGGGCCGATCGCGATGCGCTGGCGAGGGCCGCGTGATGACAGGCGACGCCCATGACACCATCGCCTCAACCGATGTCGGACCGGGAGCGTCTCTGGCACCCGAAGGGCATCCCCTGCGCCGTCTGCTGGAAACCATCACGCGGCTTTGGCTGGCGCGAGCCCTTCCGAACGAGCCGGCCGCGCCCGGAGCGCTGGTTCTGCTCGATCACCTGTCAGGCCTTCTGGTCCTCGTCGGCACGGAGGCGTTCCGTGGTTGATCTGACCGAACAGGAACGCGCCGCCATGCGTGCCGCGCTACGGCCCATCGCCGAACTCATGGAGGAGATCGGCTGGACGACGCCGCTCGCCAGCCTCTCAGAAACGCAGGTGCTGACCCTGATCGAGGCCGCCATCGGCGGCTTTCAGGAAGCGATGGCGGCGAGCGCTCGGCAGGCGAGCACGGAGATCCCGTTCTGATGCTCGACTTCAATTCGCGCACGACCTTTGCCGACCACCTGAACCAGCGAATCGATGCGGCGCTGGCTGGGGAACGCGCTGCCGTCCCTGCGCGCGGCTATCTCGGAGCTTCCCGCCTCGGCGTCGCCTGCGACCGCGCGCTTCAGTTCGAGTTCACGGACACCCTGCGTGATCCCTGCGCGAGCCTCGATGGCCGGACGCTCCGGGTCTTCGAGATCGGCCACGCTCTCGAAGAGGTCGCCATTCGCTGGCTGCGTGCAAGCGGCCTCGATCTCGTCACGCGCACGAGGGACGGCGGGCAAATCGGCTTCTCGGTCGCGGGCGGCCGCATCCGTGGCCATGTCGACGGCGTGGTGTTCGGGGCTCCCGACATGCTGGCCCTTCAGGTTCCGGCGCTGTGGGAATGCAAGACGATGAACGCCAAGGCGTGGCGGGAGACCGTCGCCAAGGGCGTCGTCCTCGCGAAGCCGATCTACGCCGTCCAGATCGCGATCTATCAGGCTTATCTGGAGCTTGCGCTGCCGGGCGTCTCCGATCATCCGGCGCTCTTCACCGCCATCAACAAGGATACCGCCGAGCTTCACCACGAACTCGTGCCGTTCGACGCGGGCCGGGCTCAGGCCGCGAGCGACCGCGCCGTGCGCATCCTGCGCGCGACCGACGCGCACGAGCTGCTGCCGCGCATCGCGCAGGACCCGACTCACTTCGAGTGCCGCTTCTGCCCGTGGGCCGAGCGTTGCTGGAGCCTCGCGCCATGAGTGACCAGCCCAGCGATCCATCGAATCCCGGCGAGGACACACCGATGCGCGACGAAAAGCCGTCAGACGAACCGAAGGAAAACATCCTCCATTTCAACCCGTGGCGCGACTTCAACGATGCCGTGCCGCCGGTCGACGTGTTCGGCGATGAGCCGGACCCCGAGCAGATCGCCCAGTTCGTGGACGTGGTCGTCGGCTATTGCGACGGATTGATCCCGGTCCGCAGCTTCATCGACAAGGGACAGGGTTTCGACGGCCGCCCCCACAACATCTGGATCGAAGCTGACGCTTCCGCATCCGAGAAGCTTTCGACCTTCGCCGCGTGGGCGGCGCGTGAAGGCGCGGCGGTCTATGTGATCCCCGGCACCGTCGCGGAGCCCGGGCAGGCCAAGTCGGCGGATGTTCTGCAGATGCAGACCGTAGTGGTTGATCTCGACACCGGCGACATCGCGGGCAAGCGCGCCCACTTAGAGCGCCATCTTGGCCCGCCAACCATGGTTGTGGAGAGCGGCGGCGTCACGCCGGAGGGACAGCACAAGGCCCATGTCTGGTGGAAGCTGACCGAACCGGCAGAAGGCAGCGATCTTGCCCGGGTGACGCAGTTGCGCGGCGACATTGCCGCCAAGGTCGGCGGCGATATGCATTTCCGGTCGGCGCACCAGCCGATCCGGGTGGCGGGGTCCGTCTACTACAAGAATGGCCTCAAGACGCAGGTGCGGATCGTCGCGTTGAAGGCCGACCGCGAGTGCGACCTAGCCGAGTTCATCGAGGCCGTAGCCGACATGCCCCCGGTGCCGGGCATCACGATGCGACCCGCGTTCGCGCATGTCGAAAAGCCCGCAACGGAGAAGGTGCTGGTCACGCCTGTGCGCGAGGCGGCGCAGGACGAATGGTCCCGTTTCGAGGGAGCCTCCGCCGCCATCGGCTACTTCATCCGCATGGTTCACGATGGCCGGATGACGAGGGACGAAGGCTGGGAGGGTATCTGCGGCTACAACGCCGCGATGCTGCGCCCGCAGTGGCCAGTCGAGAGGCTCAAGCGCGAATCCGAGCGGCTGTGGACGCTCCATGTCGAGAGGTACGGGCCGCCGCTGATCCGGCTGGATGCGGGCGCGCCGGCGCCTTCCGAGATCCCTGTCTTCACGCTGGGCGCGCTGCTGGACGACGTCAGTCCGATGCCCGTCGACATCATTGCGCCGCGGATTCTGACGCCCGGCGGGCTGCTGGTGCTGGGTGGCGCGCCCAAGGTCGGCAAGAGCGACCTGCTGATCTGCTGGCTCGTCCACATGGCCGGCGGCGTGCCGTTCCTTGGTTTCACTCCGCCACGGCCGCTGCGGATTTTCTACCTGCAGGCCGAGATTCAGTACCACTACCTGCGCGAACGGCTGAAGCAGATCGCCCTGTCGCCGGATGTGCTGTCCGCCGCACGCGACAACCTCGTCGCCACGCCGAAGCTGAAGATGCTGCTCGACACCAAGGGCAGCGTCCAGGTGGCGCGGGCGGTCCAGACGGCTTTCCCGGTCGCGCCGCCGGACATCATCTGCATCGACCCGATCCGCAACCTCTTCGACGGCGGGCCTCCAAGCTCAAGTGGTGGCAGCGGCGGCGAGAACGACAACGCCGCCATGATGTTCTTCCTGAAGGAACGGATCGAGGTTCTGCGCGACCACATCGACCCGGACTGCGGCGTGATCCTTGTCCACCACACCAAGAAGCTCTCGAAGCATCAGGTGAAGGAAGACCCGTTCATGGCGCTCTCCGGCGCCAGCGCGCTGCGTGGCTTCTACACCACCGGGCTGATCCTCCATCGCCCCGACGAGGAAAGCCCTGAACGCAAGCTGGAAATCGAGCTCAGGAACGGTCCTGCGCTGCCGGCGAAACTCATCGACAAGCGGCACGGCGCATGGGTCGAGTTGAACCCCATGAACGATCGGCTGGTGCGCAAGGAGGTGGGCGCAAAGCTCGATGCCGAACGGCTGCGTAAGCATGACGTCATCCTCGGCATGCTGCTCGATGAGGCGGCCAGCGAACGCCTCTACACAACGATGCAGTTCGCCGAGAAGTTCGAGAACCAGAACGGGCTCGGCAGCAAGCACACGATCCGCGAGCGCCTGAGCGTGCTGGCGACCAAGGGATTCGTGAAATTCCTGCGTGCCCCCTCGGAGTTCGGCTTCCCCGTAACGCGGTCTCGGTTCGGCTATCTCTGCGTCGAGGGCATGACGTTCGGCGCAGCCGTTGATCGTGTCGATCCCACGACCGGCGAGGTCACGACAACCGCCCGCCCGGTCCTGCCGAGCCACTTCAAGTGCGCTCAGTCCGGGTTCTGCATGGATGTCGAGAACCCCGCCGTCTGGGTCTACCCGGAGGGGTTCGAGGACGACCTAACTCATATGAGTGAGGCCTGACTCATATGACAGCGCCAACCACACACTCAATGAAATCAACGGGTTACGCGAAGATAAGAGTTAGGCCCCGAACTCATGCCCGAAGACTTCATGAAGTCTTGTTCGGCAATGATTTCAGCCACTTGTCTTCCCCGGAACAGTTAGGTGTCAAACCCCCATACTACGTATGGGATGGCCACCCCAGCGGTTGGCCACTCCTCCCATACGTACGGGCCTGTCGCGCGCGCCGCCGTGACGCTCGGTTGCGCTTCCCGATCCGACGACGGCGGCCCCGTACCGCCAAGCACCAGACCGCCGTCGTCTTCCACCACCACAGGCCACCGGCAAAGGAGACCCATCATGGCTCAGCCGACTCTGATCCCGAATTGCGACGGCGCAAGGTTTGAATCGCTGCCGCTCGACACGCCCCGCAACCGATGCATCCTCGCGCTCGACCTCGGCACGACCACCGGCTGGGCGATCCGCAGTCATGACGGCCTGATCACCAGCGGCACCGTCTCGCTGCGGCCCGGCCGCTTCGACGGCGGCGGCATGCGCTACCTGCGCTTCACCAACTGGCTGACCGAGATCAACCAACTGGCCGGACCAGTCGCCGCCATCTGGTTCGAGGAAGTCCGCCGCCATGCCGGCACCGACGCGAGCCACATCTACGGTGGGCTCATGGCCACGCTGACCGCATGGGCCGAGCTGCGCGGCGTGCCCTACGAGGGCGTCCCGGTCGGCACGATCAAGCGCCACGCGACAGCCAAGGGCAACGCCGACAAGGCGGCGATGATTGCCGCGATGCGCGCCCGAGGTTTCAACCCGAAGGACGACAACGAAGCCGACGCCATCGCGCTGCTGCTCTGGGCCATCGAGACCAAGGGAGGCGTGCGATGAGATGGGCGCCACCCGGCTTCGGCGGCAAGCGGCGATCGCCGGAAGAGATCAAGCGCGAAGGCTGGCGCGAGCAGAAGGTCCTCGTGGTCAGCGAGACCGATCCGCGCCTGTCCTGGCCCGAGCGTGAGCTGGTGCGGCAACTCGGGGACAAGCTCTACGGCTACAGAAAGGAGGCGCGGCATGGACGTCTGGACCCGTGATCAGGTGGAAGAACGGCTCACTGAGGCTGCCGATGTCCTTAAGCGCCTGCCTGATGCGAAAGGTCAGGGGTATTTCAGCACCTGGCCGCAGATCGTGTACGAGTTCGCGGATCTCGTCGGCCAAGAGCCCCCACGACTGCGCCGGCCCCCGCCGTCGCCTGCCGCCATCTCCCGGATGGAAAAGACCTTCGACTGGTTCGCCTGGCTGGAGCCGGAAGACGCCAAGCTCGTCTGGGCACGCGCCGAGGGCACGCCGTGGAAGCCCATCTGCTGGCGCTTTGGGCTGTCGCGTGCAACGGCGCACCGCCGCTGGGAGTACGCGCTGAGCGTCATCACTTGGCGGCTCAATGGACGCCGGCCACCCGCGAAACGCTCGCAGCGGTTCGTGGTCGATGCGACGCGGCGTGTGTCAAGCTGAATGCATCGCGTGAGACAATTTTCAGTGAGACATTTCCCGGCGAGACAGAACGGCCCGAATTCGCGTATCCCGGTGGCATGTTCGCGAGAGGCGCATCCCAAGCGGCCCGGCTGACGCGTTTGGTTCCTTCCCGGCGGATACCCTATGCGGGAGGGCGCGGCGCGAAACGTCGCTAGCGGCAGGCCGGATTTCTTGGGAAGCCAGCGAGAGTCCAGCGCCTTTCACGGCCGCTCCGAAGTCCCGACGAACACAAGCTTTTTTGCCTCGGAGCCGCCTGCCATGCCTGGACCCTTCGCGGAGTCCAGCGCGGCATCCGGCATCCAGCGGCCAATCGACGGCGACACGCCCAGCCACCATCGGACATCATGACCCTCAGCTTCGCTCCCGAAGCGATCGAGACCTGGCCGCTCGACCGCCTGCGCCCCTATGCGCGCAACGCCAAGACCCATGGCGCGGACCAGGTCGCCAGGATCGCCGCCAGCATGGCGGAGTTCGGCTGGACCGTCCCGGTGCTGGTGTCGAGCGATGGCGAGGTCATTGCGGGCCATGGGCGCATCATGGCGGCCGCGCAGCTCGGCCTCACCGAAGCGCCGGTCATCGTGCTCGATCATCTGACCGAGGCGCAGCGTCGCGCCTACCGCATCGCCGACAACAAGCTGACCGAACTCGGGGCATGGGACGAAGCGCTGCTTTCGGGCGAACTGCAGGAACTGGTCGCTGACGAATTCGACCTCTCGCTGATCGGCTTCTCCGATGGCGAGCTCGACCGGCTGCTCGCGCTGGAACCGGGCGCCGACGCAACCAACGGCGCGGGCGTCGCGCCCGTCGTGATCCCGGAACCGCCGCGCAATCCGGCATCTCGCCTCGGGGATCTTTGGGTCCTTGGCGATCACCGGCTGCTCTGCGGCGACAGCACGAGCCCCGCCGATGTCCGCCGCCTGATGAATGGCGAGCGGGCCATCCTGTTCGCCACTGACCCGCCCTATCTCGTCGATTACGACGGCTCGAACCATCCGACCCGCAACAAGGACTGGTCGGCATCTTACGGCACCACCTGGGACGACAGTTCACAGGGGGCTGAGCTTTACGACGGGTTCATCGCGGCGGCCGTGGCGGAAGCCATTACCGAGGACGCCGCCTGGTATTGCTGGCACGCCTCGCGCCGCCAGGCGATGCTGGAAGCCTGCTGGGAGAAGGCAGGCGCGTTCGTCCATCAGCAGATCATCTGGGTGAAGGACCGCGGGGTTTTGACCCGGTCGCATTACCTCTGGAAGCACGAGCCCTGCTTCATGGGCTGGATCAAGGGCAAGCGCCCGCCGAAGGTGGCCGAGGAAACGTTGGCATCGACATGGGCGCTGCCGAGTTTCGCCAAGGACGAGCGGCCCGATCACCCGACGCCGAAACCGCTCGACGCATTCGGGATCCCGATGCGCCAACATGTGGCACGCGGTGGGCTTTGCTACGAGCCGTTTTCAGGTTCGGGTTCGCAGATCATGGCGGGCGAAGCCAATGGCCGCCGCGTCTTCGCAATGGAGATCAGCCCGGCCTATGTCGATGTCGCCATCGAGCGCTGGCAGGCCGACACCGGGCGCGAGGCGATCCTCGACGGCGACGGACGGACCTTCGCGCAATTGAAGGCCGAGCGGCTGGGCGACGAAGCGGTCAGTCCGCCCGACACATCCGACAACGGCGCCTCTCCTGAACCCGCGCGAACGCGCAAATCCGCCGCGTGACATGCATGACCTGGCTCTACATCCCTCCGGAGATGCTTCCGGAGCCGGCGACGCGTGCCTTTTCGGCCTCTCGCTCTGCTCCGGCGCTGCTGGAATCGACCTCGGGCTCACCATCGCACTGCCCGGATATCGTGCTGTGGGCCATGTCGAACGGGAAACCTACGCCGCAGCCACTCTCGTGGCGCGGATGGAAGACGCGTCCTTGGATCGCGCGCCTGTCTGGGACGACGTTGCCAGCTTCGACGGCAAACCATGGCGTGGCGCGGTGGATATCCTCTCTGCGGGCTATCCGTGCCAGCCATTCTCCGTCGCGGGCAAGCGCCGGGGCGCGGACGATCCGCGCCATCTCTGGCCTCATGTCGCCCGCATCATCGGCGAAATCGAGCCGCCCTTCGTCTTTCTTGAGAATGTCGCCCATCATCTCCGCCTCGGCTTCCCCGAAGTCGCCGCAGGACTGGTCGGCATGGGCTACCGCCTTGCGGCAGGCCTCTTCACGGCGGCGGAAGTCGGCGCGCCCCACAGGCGCGAGCGGCTGTTCATCCTCGCCATCCGCGAAGGAGACGAACTGGCCAACCCCGCGCGCCTGCTCCGGGACGCGGTCGAGTGGCGGGAACCGGACGGAATTGCTGCGGCTCTGGCCGACGCCGAGGGCAAGCGCCAACGAAAACCGACAGATGAAGCCGACGCCCTCGCAGGAAGCGGGTCAGCACGGGATGAACCTCGCGACGACGGCGGAACTCTGGCCGACGCCGCAGACCGACAGTTTCCGCAGCCGGGGTGGCGAGCGCAAGGACGAGAAGGGTCTGGACCGCATGGCGCGGGACTGGCCGACGCCGATGGCGAACGATGGCTGCAAGCCGAGCGCGGGAAAACGCCGGACGGCCGACCTGACCCATGCGGCGGGTTTGTGGATGACGCCGACGGCGCGCGATCACAAGGACGGGGCGACCAGTCTGGCGAACACGCCGGTGAACGGTCTGCTTGGCCGCCAGGTCCTGACGACACCGATGGCTGGACGCGATACCTCCGACATGCGCCGGACCTTGAACCCGCTGTTCGTCGAGGCGCTGATGGGCTGGCCCACCGGGTGGACCGGCTTCGACTTTGCGGCAACGGCGTGGTGCCACTGGTTGCGGCGCATGCGCTCAGAACTCTCGCGGCTGAATTGCTGGCCGACGGATAAGGCGGTGGCATGAAGCAGTCGCGCGCCATGTCGCTGGTCGAAGCCATCACCAATGTTGTGGTCGGTTATGGCGTCGCGGTGCTCACCCAGTTGCTCGTCTTTCCTCTGTTCGGGCTACACACGACACTTGCGGAGAACCTAATGATCGGGGCGATCTTCACCGTGGTGAGCATCGGCCGGTCATTCGCCCTGCGACGGGTGTTCGAGGCGATCAGGGTCGCCAATCACTGCGACGACCGTGGCGCACGTGAAGCACCTGCACCACCCCGTCGATGACGGCATAGTAGATGCGCCAGCGGGTTGCCCGGCCATAGAGGGCGCGACGGATCGGCAGGTCAAAGGCCTGCGACTCGGGCGCGATCGGATGGGCCTCGGGCATGGCGCCGAGGCCAAGGATCGTGCCCCGGATGCCCGCCAGCCATTCGTCCGCAGCGCGCGGGTTGCGTTCACGCAGCCAGACCCATGCTTCAGTCAGGTCATTTGCCGCGTTCGGCGTGATGATCACGGGCAATGGCGCGGTCATTTCGGGCGCGTCACTTCGATCGGGCAAGCTCATCGAAGAAGCGTCCGGCTTCGACGCCTTCACCGGCGCGGGCCTGCGTGAGACCCTTGCGGATTCCGGCAACGGTCTCCGCATAGTCGAGCTGGTCCTGCATGTCCTGCCATGCGGCGGCGTCCATCACGACGACGGATGGCTTGCCGTTCACGGTCAGGATCTGCGGCCGCCCGGTTTCCTTGATGCGCGCGATCATGCGCGCCGACTCCCGCTTGAACTCGGTCAGCGGGCTGATGTCCTCGGTGATGTTCATGGAAGGCCTCCTGACGCGCATCGAATTCGGTGCGAATATAGCGCCTTTATCGATGCGCGTCGAGCGTTTCGGCTGTCAGGCGATCCGGTAAACCCGCCCGCGGCCCTCGACCTTCTCGGAGGTCACATCGAGCCCGAGCTTCTTCTTGAGCGCACCGGCGATGGCCCCGCGCACCGTGTGGGCCTGCCAGCCGGTGGCTGCGGTGATCTCCTCGATGGTTGCGCCGTCCGGCGCGCGCAGCATGGCGATCAGCGCCGCCTGCTTGGTCCCTGCGCGCGGCGTGCGCGTCGATTGTGCGGCCTCGGCGTCGCCATCCTGAGCGGGATCCTGCGGCGGCGCTTCTGTCCCGCTCGGGCGCGCAGTGTCGGCATCATCCGGCTCGATGCCGATGGCGGCAAGGCCAGCGTCGGTGGCGACCAGCGTCGTGCCGTGGCCGTCGCCGGTTTCGCGCCAGATCGGTTCGCCCCGTCGTGCGTTGACTTCGACCTCCTGCAGCAGGCCCCTCGCGATCATCGTGCTGACGACCTTTGTGGCAGCGCCACCCCGTAGGCTGTCCGGCAGCGGCAAGGCGATGCGTTCGGGTCGCTGAGCAGCAGCGCTTAGAATGATGGCTTGGGTGTCGGAAAGCTGGGTCATCTTGAACCTCCGGTTCGAGAGCGGCGCGACCATCGCGGCGCTTCTACGAGGCCAAGCCCCGCAATCGCGGGGCTGGCGCGGAGACCACCCGGATCATTCGGCGTGTTCGCCTTCTCGGAAGGCGCTGTCGGTGATGCGCTTCAGGAATTCGGCGTAGTGGGCGAGCGTGCCGACGTGGCCCCAATGCACGTCGTCGGGATGAACGTCGAAGTGCTCTTCGCTGAGGGCGGCAAGGCGCGCCAGCATGGCGTCGATTTCGACCTTGCGGGCGATGAAGGCGTCGAGGGCCTGGGCGTTCTTGGCTTGGCGGGTCATCGGAATTCTCCTTGGGTTCTGACCCCATACAGGCTCTGTCCGGCGCGCTTATCAAGGCAATAAGTGCATCAAAACATTATGTTTTCGGAGCGGATATGCAGGGCATGAGCGAGCGCCAGTACGCGTCCCATGTCGGCATGTCGCGGGGCGCGATCCAGAAGGCGAAGACCTCTGGACGGCTCGTCCTGCATGCCGACGGTTCGATCGATGCGCGGGCCAGCGATGCGCGCCGCGCGTCGATGACCGATCCCTCGAAGCAGCGCCGGGATGGCGTCGAGGCCAAGCTGAAGCCCGTCCCCGATGCGGCCTTGTCCGCCGTCGGCGACACCCTTCGCGAGAGCGGAATTGCGCCGTCTCCGGCCGGCGGCGGAACGACGTTCCTGCAGGCCAAGACGGCCAACGAGGTGCTGAAGGCTCAGGAACGGCGTCTGCGTCTGCAGCGCATGAAGGGCGAGGTCATCGATCGTGCGCGGGCGACGGCGCTTGTTTTCCGACTGGCGCGCGAGGAGCGCGATGCGTGGGCGAACTGGCCCGCACGGATCGCGGCACTGATGGCGGCGGAGCTCGGCCTCGAAGCGCACGCGATGCAGAAGGTTCTGGAGACCCATGTCCGAGCGCACCTCGCCGATCTCGCCGAGGTCGCCACAGATTTTCGCTGACGCAGAACGTCGGTCCGAGGAGCTGTTCGCCTTCGAAGGCGTCGATGCGCTCGTCCGGGCCTGGCGCGAAGGGCTCACTCCCGATCCGGCGCTGACCGTCGCGGAATGGGCGGATCGGCACCGGTTTCTGAGCCCGCGCGCTTCGGCCGAGCCGGGGCGCTATCGCACGGACCGCACGCCTTACATGCGCGCCATCATGGATGCTCTGTCGCCGGGCAACGCAGCGCGGCGCATCGTCTTCATGAAGGCGGCGCAGGTCGGCGCGACCGAGGCCGGGAACAACTGGATCGGCTATGTCATCCACCATGCGCCGGGACCCATGCTCGCAGTCCAGCCGACGGTGGAACTGGCCAAGCGCTTCTCGCGCCAGCGCATCGATCCGCTGATCGCGGAAAGCCCGGTTCTGCGCGAGCGCGTCAAGTCGCAGCGCTCGCGCGACGCCGGCAACACGGTTCTGTCGAAGGAGTTCCCGGCGGGGCTTCTGGTCATCACCGGCGCCAATAGCGCGGTCGGCCTGCGCTCCATGCCGGCGCGCTACCTGTTTCTCGACGAGGTCGATGCCTATCCTCCGTCCGCCGACGAGGAAGGCGATCCTGTCGCCTTGGCCGAGGCCCGGACGCGCACGTTCTCCTGGCGCTCGAAGGTCTTTCTCACCTCGACGCCGACGATCCACGGCGTGTCGCGGATCGAGCGCGAGTTCGAGGCGAGCGACCAGCGGCGCTATTTCGTGGCGTGCCCGCATTGCGATCACCGCCAGTGGCTCCGCTTCGAGCGTCTGCGCTGGGAGAAGGGGCAACCGCACACGGCGCACTATGTCTGCGAGTCTTGCGACGGCCAGATCGAGGAGCATCACAAGACCTCTCTGATGATGTCCGGCGAATGGCGCCCGACGCGCGATGGCGTGCACACGGGAACGGTCGGCTACCACCTCTCCGGGCTTTATTCGCCGGTGGGCTGGCTCTCATGGGCCGACATCGCCCGGATGTGGGACGCCGCGCAGACGAGCGACGAGGCGAAGCGCAGCTTCAAGAACGGCGTCCTCGGCGAGACATGGATCGAGACCGGCGAAGCGCCGGACTGGCAGCGGCTCTACGAACGGCGCGAGCCCTGGCGCATCGGCACGGTGCCGAGCGGCGGCCTGTTCCTCACGGCGGGAGCAGACATCCAGAAGGATCGTATCGAAGTCTCGATCTGGGCCTGGGGGCGCGGGCTCGCAAGCTGGCTCGTCGACCATATCGTCATTCCCGGCGGCCCGGACAGCGCCGAGGCTTGGGCGGCTCTGACGGATCTCCTCGGCCAGACATGGCCGCACGCCCATGGCGTTCGCCTGAGCCTGTCGAAACTCGCGATCGACACAGGCTTCGAAGCGCCAGCCGTCTATGCATGGGCGCGGCAACAGGGATTTGCGCAGGTCATTCCCATCAAGGGCGTCGAAGGCTTCAATCGCGCGGCGCCGGTGACCGGCCCGTCCTTTGTCGATGCGACCGAAGGCGGCCGGAAGATCCGCCGCGGCGCGCGGCTCTGGACGATCGCGGTTTCGACCTTCAAGACCGAGACCTATCGTTTTCTGCGGTTGTCGAAGCCCACCGACGAGGACGCGGCGGACGGAGCGCAAGGCCCGGCCGGACTTGTGCACTTGCCCCACGGCGTCGACGCCGAATGGGTGAAGCAGCTCGTCGCCGAGCATCTCGTGAGCGTCACCACCAAGCGCGGCTTCCAGAAGCTCGAATGGCAGAAGGTTCGCGAACGCAACGAGGCTCTGGACTGCCGGGTCTACGCCCGCGCCGCCGTCTGGATCGCCGGAGCCGATCGCTGGTCCGAGGACAAGTGGCGCGATCTCGAAGATCAGGTCGGCCCCCAGCCTGCGGACACCGACGACACGCACTCGAACATCGAAGCCGGGCGTCTCGCCCGTCCAAACCCGCCATCGACCAAGCGGCAGAGCGACTGGCTCGGCCCGCGCGGGAAGTGGTTCTGAGGATATGTCATGGCCTGGACGACCGACGAACTCGATGCGCTGAAGCGCGCCTATGCCAGCGGCACGCTCCGGGTCAGCTATGACGGCAAGACGGTCGAATACGGATCGGCGGACGACCTCTTGAAGCGGATCCGCACCATCGAGACCGAGATCACGGCATCCTCCGGCGCATCACGCCCAATCGCGGGCTATGCCGGGTTCGGACGGGGCGACCGGTGAGCCAGGTCACCTTCCTCGACCGTATGGTGGCGTGGGCCGCGCCCGAGGCCGGTGTGAGGCGCGCGCTCGCGCGGCGCAGCTTCGAAGCGCTGAGCGCCAAGACCCATGGCAATTCCCGTGGCTATGACGGCGCTGCCAAGGGACGGCGCACCGACGGATGGAAGGCGGCAGGAACATCGGCTGATGCGGAGATCGCCGCCGCCAGCGGATTGCTGCGGGACCGCATGCGCGATCTCACCCGCAACAATCCGCACGCGGCGAAAGCTGTGTCCGTGCTGGTCAACAACATCGTTGGCAGCGGAATTATTCCGCGCGCTGCGACGGGTGACGCCAGGCTCGACGAGACAGTGGATCGGCTCTGGACGGAGTGGACCGCCGCCTGCGACGCCGACGGGCAACTCGACATCTTCGGGCTGCAGACTTTGGCTGTAAGGGAAATGATCGAAGCGGGCGAGGTGCTGATCCGCCGCCGCCCGCGACGTCTCAGCGATGGTCTCTCCGTTCCGCTGCAGGTCCAGATCATCGAAGCCGATCTGCTGGACAACACCCGCAACGGCGATCTCGCCGATGGCGGGCGGCTGCTGCAGGGCATCGAGTTCGACCCATTGGGGCGACGCCGCGCCTATTGGCTCCATGCCCAGCATCCGGGCGACGCCGTCGTCACCATGCGCCGGCGTCTCGAAAGTCTCGCCATCCCGGCGAGCGAGGTCCTGCATCTCTACGAGAAGCAGCGCACGCAGGTTCGCGGCGTCCCATGGGGCACGCCGGTGATGCGCAGCTTACGCGATCTCGATGACTGGACGCAGGCCGAGCTGGTCCGCAAGAAGACGGAAGCCTGCGTCGTCGGCATCGTGCTTGGCGCCGACGAAGCCGATTTGGGGCTAGCCCCGTCGGTGGTCGATGCCGACGGCAATCGTGTCGAGCAGTTCGAGCCTGGGCTGATCGCCTATGCGCGGGGCGGAAAAGACATCCGCTTCAATCAACCCGCCACGACGGCGGGTGTGGGCGAGTGGCTGCGCGCGCAGCTTCACATCGTGGCGGCGGGTTTCCGCATGCCCTACGAGCTGCTGACCGGCGACCTCAGTCAGGTCAACTATTCATCGATCCGGGCGGGGCTCGTGGAGTTTCGCCGCCTGATCGACGCCGTCCAATGGCAGATCGTCATCCCTGTTCTCTGCCAGCCCATGTGGGTCTGGTTCTGCCAGGCTGCGTGGGCAGCCGGGAAACTGCCCCGGCCGGACATTGCGGTCGAATGGTCTCCGCCGCGCTTCGAAGCCGTCGATCCACTGAAGGACGCGATGGCCGATCTTCTGGCCTTGCGCTCAGGCACCATGTCGCTGGCGCAGGCCATTGCGCGTCAAGGTCACAACCCCGACGCCGTGCTCGCCGAGATCGCTGCCATGAACGCCAAGATCGACGCCCTCGGGCTCATTCTCGACAGCGATCCGCGGCGCGTGACGAAAACCGGCGTGATGCAGGCCGATCCTGCTGGCCAATTCAACAGTCCCGACACCTGAGCTTTTCGCCATGACCCGAAACATCGACCTGCCACCGCTGACGCGGGCGGCGGACCTGTTGCCTGCGTCGATCGATGCGGCCGAGCGCACCATCGAGGTTGTCTGGTCCACGGGCGCGCGTGTGCGCCGTACTCCGTTCTTCGGCGATCCGTTCGACGAGGAACTGGCGATGGATCCGCGCGCCGTCCGTCTCGATCGCCTGAACGCGGGCGCGCCGCTCCTGAAGGTGCATGATGCTTCCGTGCTCGACAGCGTCATCGGCTCGGTCGTGCCCGGCAGCGCCCGCATCGAGAACGGGCGCGGCATCGCCCGCGTCCGCTTTTCCGACCGGACCGAAGTCGAACCGCTCTGGAAGGACGTCGAGGCTGGGCACATCCGTGCGGTCTCGATCGGCTACCAGGTCCATCGCTTCGAGGTGACCAGGCAGGCGGGCGCACCCGAGCTGTGGCGCGCGGTCGACTGGACGCCCTTCGAGATTTCCGCCGTGCCGATCGGCGCTGATCCGGCAGCGGGTTTCCGCGCCGAGACATCCTCCGAAAGTTCTTTGCCCCTTCACCCCTGCGTCGTCCACCGCGCCGACGCTCCATCCAAGGAGAAAGCAGCCATGGACGACGCTGTGACCGACAACACTGAGACGCAGACGCGCCAGGCCGCGCCTGAACCGCAGGATCGCGTGCCGACCACACCCGTGATCGATGCGGAGACGATCGCCGCCCGCGCGCGCGATTCCGAACGCGAGCGGGTCGGAACTATCTACGATCTTGCCGGCCGCCTCCACCTCGAGCGCAGCTTCGCCGACGATCTCGTCAAGCGCGGCGTGACGCTTGATGCGGCGCGCAGCGAGATCCTCGACAAGGTCGCGACCGACGCCGAGAAGACGCGGGTTTCGCCTCAGGTCAGCATCCCGCTCGGCGGCCGCGATGAGCGCGTCACGCGTCGTGACGCCGTGTCGAACGCTCTTTTGCACCGCTACTCGCCGACGCTCTTCCCCTTGAGCGAACCGGCGCGGGAATATCGCGGCATGACGCTGGTGGAGCACGCCCGCGAGTTCCTCTCAAGCTCGGGCGTCAATGTCCGGGGCATGTCGCGTGATGAGATCGCCACCCGCGCCCTTCACTCCACCTCGGACTTCCCCGAAGTTCTCGCCGCCGTGACGGGCAAGACGCTGCGGCAGGCCTATGATGCCTATCCGCGCACTTACGTTCCCTTCTGCCGGCAGGTTCTCGCGACCGACTTCAAGGCGATGCACCGTGTCCAGCTCGGCGAAGCGCCGCAGCTCGTGAAGGTCAACGAGGGCGGCGAGTTCAAGCGCGGCACTCTTGCCGAAGGGCGCGAGAGCTACCGTGTCGAGACCTACGGACGCGTCGTTGCGGTTACCCGGCAGGTCCTCATCAACGACGATCTCGACGCCTTCACCCGCATTCCGGCGATGTATGGCACGGCAATCGCCACGCTGGAGAGCGACGTGGTCTGGGGCATCATCCTGGCCAACGCCGCAATGAGCGACTCCATCGCGTTGTTCCACCAGAACCACGGCAATCTGGCGAACCCGGCCACCGCGCTCAGCGTCACCGCGATCGGCGCGGCGCGCGCGGCCATGGCCCGACAGACCGGCCTCGACAAGAAGACAATCCTCAATGTCCGGCCCGCCTACCTCATCGTGCCGGCATCGCTCGAACTCGCGGCCGAGCAGCTGGTGGCGCAGAACTTGGTGCCGGCCCAGACCGGCAACGTGGTCCCGTCCTCGATCCGCACCCTGACGCCGATCTCCGAGCCTCGTCTCGACGCCGCGAGCCTTACCGCCTGGTATCTCGCCGCGAACCCCGCCCAGATCGACACCATCGAGTACGCCTATCTCGAAGGCCAGCAAGGCGCCTACATCGAGACGCGCAACGGCTTCGATGTCGACGGCGTCGAGATCAAGTGCCGCCTCGACTTCGGCGCGAAGGCGATCGACTGGCGCGGCCTCTACCGCAATCCCGGCGCGTGATCGCCGCCGGAACTCTTCCCCATCATCTGACACACTCGGAGAACTCCAATGCGCGGCTACGTCCAGCCCGGCAATACCATCACGCTTCCCGCCCCCTATGCCGTCGCCTCCGGCGATGGACTGCTGGTGGGCGCGATCTTCGGCATCGCGACCGGATCGGCGGCCATCAACGCCGAGGTCGAGACCCTCACCGAGGGCGTGGTCGAACTGCGCAAGGCCCCGTCCCAGGCATGGGCCGTCGGCGCGCGCATCTACTGGGACAACGCCGCACGTCTCGCGACGACTGTGGTCGCATCGAACACCCTGATCGGCGCTGCGACCGAACCGGTGGCAGGCGGCGCCAGCGATACGATCGGCCGCGTTCGGCTGAACGGCAGCTTCTGACGTGAACGCGTTCGCGGCAGCGCTCGACACCCTGTTCGCCGATCCGAACCTTGGCGAGCACGCTCTGTGGCAGGCGGGCGGCATCGGCCCCGGTGTCCCCGTCCGCGTCATCCGCCGCCGCCCGGACGCCGTGGTCGAGTTCGGGGCGTCCCGCGCCTTGATGGCGACCGTTCTGCTCGACCTGCGCAGGACCGAAGCTGCGGCAATCGATGAGGGCGATCTCGTCGTGATCGGGACGGAGACCTTTAAGATCATCGGGACGCCCTCATCCGATCCCATGGGGCTCGTCCTCACCTGCGAGGCGGTCAAGGTCTGATCCCATGCGCTTCAACCTTGAACGTCCCGACATGCGCAAGGCGCTGGCGGGCACGCAGCAGGATATCGAACGCGCCGTCACCTCCGGGATGCGAGATGCTTCAGTCGAGCTGAAGGCGCGCTTGCGCGAAGATGTCGTCTCATCCGGCCTTGGCGAACGCCTCTCGCGGACATGGAGGGGCAAGGTATTCCCCGAGGTCGGCGAGAGCGTCGAAGCCGCAGCCTTCGTCTGGTCGAAGGCCCCGAAGCTCATCGACGCTTTCGATCGCGGCGTCACCATTCGCTCGGCGCGAGGCTTCTGGCTGGCGATTCCGACACCCGCCGCCGGGACGCGCGGGCGAGGACCGAACGGGCGTGCGTCACGCATCACGCCCGGCGGCTGGGAACGGCGCACCGGCATGCGGCTGCGCTTCGTCTACCGCAAGCGCGGCCCTTCGCTTCTGGTCGCCGATGCGGCCCGCATCAACACGCGCGGATTGGCGGCAGCGAACAGGCGCAAGACCGGTCATTCAACCGTGATCGTGTTCCTGCTTGTGCCCCAGGTCACGCTCCGCAAGCGGCTCAACATCGATGCGATCGCGAAGCGGCAAGCCGCGCGCGTTCCGACCCTAATCGCGCGGCACTGGCCGCGATCCTGAAGGCTCTTTGTTCATGCCCTCGAAACGCGAAACCGTCCTCGGCGCGGTCAAGGCGCTCGTCGCCGATGCCCTGCCGGGCGCGGAGGTGAAGCGCAATCTCGCCAAGCCGGAGCGCATTCCGCCGGGGGGACTGGTCGTGATCCGCGATGGCGATCCGGGCGAGCCCGACGTCACGCTCTCGCCGGTATCTTACCTCTACACCCATCGCATTCCCGTCGAGATCGCCGCCTTCGAGAGCGCGACGCTCACGCGTGAGCAGGTGCTCGACGGCATGCTTGCCGCCATCGGCGCGGCGATCATCGCCAACCGCAGGCTCGGCGGGCTTGTCGACTGGATCGAGGCGGAGGCCCCGTCCTCCGAGGATATCGAGACCACGGGCAGTCAGGTCGGCCGCTTCGCCGATGTCGTGATCGTCGCCACCTACGCCACCGCCGATCCGCTCAACTAAGTGACGGCCCTTCGACGGCGCTCGGGCATTTGGAACCGATCGACGGTCCTTCGACGGCGCTCGGACCTTCGGCACTGAACAGCGCCGGTCGGGCCCCGCTCAGGCCCCTACACCAAACCAGATGGAGAACAACCCATGCCTCGCGCACGCGGCGTGAACGCGGCTCTCGCCGCCGTGTTCGAAAGCACCTATGGCACACCGCCCGGCACCGGCTTTCGCCGCATGCCATTCGCCTCGGTCAACATCGGCGAGGAACAGGGCCTGATCGCCAGCGAGCTTCTCGGCTTCGGCCGCGAGCCGCTGGCGCCGGTCTATGACGTGATCACCAACACGGGCGATCTCGTCGTTCCCGTGGATACCCGCAACATCGGCGTCTGGCTGCGCGGCCTGATGGGCGCGCCGACGACGGTTGCCGCGAACGCAGCCACCGGAACGATCACGCTGACCGCGAACCTTCTGGTCAACGACACGGTGACGGTCGATGGCACGGTCTATACCGCCGTCGCCTCCGGCGCGACGGGCCAGCAGTTCAACCTCGGCGGCACGGCGGCGCTCACCGCCACTGCGCTCGCCGCGATCATCAATCCGAGCGCGAACGTCGCGGCCGCGGCGGTTGGCACGGTCGTCAACCTGACCGCCAAGGCGCTGGGACCGGGCGGCAATGCGCGGACGCTGGCGACGAACGCGCCAACGCGCGCTAGCCTGTCCGGGGCGACGCTGTCGGGCGGCGCCAACAGCCATACCTGGTTCTCGGGCGCGCAGGCTCTCCCCTCGATGTCGATCGAGGTCCAGCTTCCCGACGTGCCCTTCTTCGGCATGAACTACGGCGCGCGCATCAACAGCTTCCAGGTTCAGGCGCAGCGATCCGGGCTTCTGACCGCCTCGCTCAACATCATGGCGCAGGGCGAGACCATCGCCTCCACGGCGCAGTCCGGCACGCTGTCGGAGTTCGTGCTGGAGCGCTTCGGCCAGTTCCAGGGCGAGGTCCGGCGCAACAACGTAGCGCTCGGCAACGTCATCTCGGCGGAACTCACCTATTCGAACAACCTCGAAGCAGTCGAGGTGATCCGCAGCGACGGGCGCATCGCCGATGCCGATCCGGGCATCATCGCGCTGACCGGCAACATCACCACCCGCTTCGAGGACCGCGTCCTTCTCGATCAGGCCACCAACCGCCTGCCGTGCGAGCTTCAGTTCCGTTGGGCGGCCGGCGCAGCCGCATCGCTGGTCTGGACCGCGCACCGGGTCTTCCTGCCGCGCGGCGACCGTCAGATCCAGGGGCCGGGCGGCGTGCAGGCCCCGTTCGCATTCCAGGCCGCGATCGATCCGGTGCTGAACCGCGCCGCGACCTGCGTGCTCACCAATGACATCGCGTCCTACTGACCCGTTCCGACAGGAGGCTCCCTTGCTCAAGCTCTCGACACCA
Source organism: Rhabdaerophilum calidifontis (assembly GCF_008641065.1). Lineage (GTDB taxonomy): Bacteria > Pseudomonadota > Alphaproteobacteria > Rhizobiales > Beijerinckiaceae > Rhabdaerophilum > Rhabdaerophilum calidifontis. The sequence goes on from NZ_VTRS01000012.1 coordinate 34,377, forward strand.
TCCCGCGAGCCCTTCTGGCTCGACATCCTGCCGGGCGTGCGCATCCAGTTCCGGCCGATCTCCGTCGCCGACATGCTCGTCGCCCGCGCCGCCGCCGCCGAGTCTCTCGGCACGAAGGTCGAGGGCGCCATGGCCCTCGACCGGAGCACCACGGTCGCGGCCGGCGCGGCCTTCACGCGCTCTCTCGCGCTGAGCGGCATCGTGGCGTGGGAGGGCATCGGCGATGCCGGCGGCAAGCCGATCGATCCGAACCCGGTCGCTATCAATCAGCTGCTCGAGGTCTGGCCGGCCTTCGACGCCATCGATCGGCTCTATGTCGGCCCGGCCTTGACGAGGCTTGACGAAAAAAACGTCTGATCGCCCTCGCGCGCTGGCACTTCGAGGGCGGCGAGGGCTACTGCGCTGCCTGTCCGTCGCGATGTGGGGCTTGCGCCTATGTCGAGCACGCGCCCGTGACGGCCGAGGGGCTTCTTGCTTGGGAGGTCATCCGCCGCTGCGCGGGACAGGTGCGCGCCGTGATGGGCGGTGTCTACGCCATCGACTTCGGCGCGGTGCTCGCTTTGGCTGAGGCCATGGATGCAGCCTCGCCGCTGCTGGCCGACATCCTCCCCGAGATCGAGCCGATCGTCGTGGCCGCCTACGGCCGCGACGCTGGCCGTCCCAATCGCGATTGAGCAAACCTACCCATGTCCACCACCAATGTCTCGATCCGCCTCGGCGTCGAAGGCAAGGCGGAGGTCAAGCGCGCCTTCGAGGAGGTCGGCCAGGCGGGCACGCAGGCCTTCGGGCAGGTCGATCGGGCGCTTGAGAAGACGGGAGCCGCGACCGATCGCGAAACTGCCCGGTTCAAGCGTCTGGCGGAAGCCGCCCGCATGGCGGCTCAGGCCGAGGCCGCGCAGGGACGGTTCAATCAGGTTCTGGGCGTCGACCGACAGGCGGCGGGTTCGGCGCGCGCGTCGGCGGAAGTCTTCGAACAGGCCGCGAGGGAAGCCGAACGTTACGAGACCCGCGCCCGGGCGCTGCGCGCGACGCTTGATCCGCTCGCCGCCGCGCAGGACCGGCTCAATGCCGAACTCGCCGAGCATGCGGCGCTCGCCAGCCGTGGCGCGATCACGACCGCCGAGCAGGCGGCCGCGAATGCGCTGGCGAAGTCGCGCTTCGATCAGACCGCGCAGGCGATCAAGGGCGTTGGCGCCAACTCGAAGCTCACGACCCAGCAGGTCATGACGCTTCAGTACACGGTGAACGACGTGATCGCGTCGATGTCCACCGGCATGTCGCCGATGACCATCCTGATGCAGCAGGGCGGACAGGTGACGCAGGCCTTCGGCGGCTTGCGCGGCACGATCATGACGCTCGGCTCCGCCATCGGCGTCGTCGGCGGAGTCATTGCCGGCGTTGCCGTCTCGGTTGGCGTGCTCACGGCGGCGTGGTTCGCCAATGACGCCTCGACACGAGCTGTCGCCACGGCGCTCGCCGGTGTCGGCCGCGCGTCCGGCGCGACCGCCGCACAGCTTGAGCAGGTCGCGCAATCCTCCGCCGAGGCCGGCAAGGTCTCGGTGTCGTCGGCGCGTGACATGCAGGTCGCGTTCCTGCGCACAGGCAAGATCGGCGCGGAAGAAATGGGCCGCGCCATCGCGGTCTCGCGCAATCTTGGCGTCACGCTCGGCGTCGAGACCACGCAGGGCGCGGAGGAACTCGCCCGCGCGCTGGCCGATCCGTTGCGCGGTGCGGATGAACTCAACGACCGCATCCGCTTCCTGGATGACCGCACCCGCGCCTATGTCCGCACGCTGGTCGATCAGAACAACCGGGCGGAAGCGCAGCGCGTCATCCTGAACGCGCTTGCGCCCTCGCTGGCCGACGCCGAACAGGCGGTCAATGCGCTCGGGCGGGCCTGGCAGTTCGTCGGGCGCTCGGCCTCGAATGCCTTCGACGCGCTGGGCAAGGCCGTCGACCGGGCGGTGGATGGCCGCACACCCACGGAGGAACTGGACCTGCTGCGCTGGCAGCAGGAGCGGCTCAGGGCGAATGTGCGCGGCAATGTCGTGCCGCTCATGCTGCCTCAGGTCGAGCGGCGGATCGCTGAACTCGAACGGCAGCTCAACGACCAACAGGAGCGTGCGAGGCGGATCGCCGCGGAGGCCCGCGCTAACGAGCAATCGGTGCGCGCTGGCGAGATCGCCCGCGACACCAACCCCGGCGCGCGCGAGATCGAGCGGCTGCGGACGCAGGAAGGCGTGCTCCGCGCCGCGCTCGCCGATCCGCTGGTCCGCTCGAAACTGGCCGATGTGGCGGAGGTCGAAGCGGCCTACCGGCGTGTCATCACGGAACTCGCCCGCTACCGACCCTCGGTCGATGCGGCGACGCAGGCCGTGGTGGAGCAGACCTCCGCCACGGACATCTCGATCCGCGCGACGCTCTCTCTGGCCGAGGCCTATCTCGAAAGCGCCGAGGCCGCCGCGCGCGCGGAAGCACGCCGGCAAGGGCTCGTCGATCAGGCCCGCGAGGGCGTCAACGCCGAAACCCGCGCGCGGCAGGCTCTGCGGGAACGGATCGCCGAACAGGCGGTCGAGGCCGCCCGGCAGGTATCGGAACTGGGCCGCCAGATCGACGGCCAGCGTCGGCTGAACGAAGCGATCGCGTCCGGTGCGCTCTCTTCCCAGCGCGCCCAGCAGATCATGCAGGTCGAGCAGGCGCTGCGCCCGCTGATCACGGCGCAGACGCTGGCCGAAGGCGAGGCCAAGGAGAAGCTCGGTCGCATCATCGACCGCACGCGCGAAGCCTACGAGCAGCTTCACCGCGAGCAGAACCGCACGGACCTTCTTCAAGGCATCGAACGACGCCGCGACGAGATCGCGCTGCGTGAGCGGGAACTGTCGCTGGTCCGGCGTGGCCCGGCCGCGCGTCGCGAGGGCGTCGATCAGCTGCGTTTCGAGCAGGAGCTGAAGCGGCTCGGGATCGACCCGAACGATCCCGAGGCCAGTTACTCCCGCGAGCAGATCAGGCGGCTCAACCAGTTGGGGCGCCAGACGACGGGTCGCGAGGCGGCGTTTGATTACGAGCAGCAGAACACCGGTCTCGCCCGCGAGGTCGAGCTCCTGAAGCAGGGCGTCTCGGCCCGCTCGGAAGCCATCGCCATGATCCGCGCCGAGCAGCAGCTTCGGCGGCAAGGGATCGATCCGGCGGGAGCCGAGGGACAGGCCGCGCTTGCCGCCGCCCGCCGCCAGTTCGCGCTTGAGCGCCAGGCGGAGGCGCAAGTCGCCTTGCAGGATCAGCGCGCCGAGATCGCCCTGATCGAGACCCAGATCGGCCTGATCGGCGCCTCCGCCCAGCAGCGTGAGACGGTGCTGGCGACCATGCGCGCCGAACAGGATCTGCGCCGGCGCGGCATCGACCTCGCGAGCGAGGAAGGCCGCGCCATTGTCGCCAATGCCGTCCGGTTGCAGCAACTGACGACGGAACTGCAGCGGCAGGAAGCGACGCAGCGGGCCTTGCAGGGCGCGATCGGCAACGCGCTCGACCGGTTCGGAACGCTGCTGGCGCAAGGCAAGACCGACTGGAAATCGTGGGCGGATGCCGGCCAGGCGGCGATCAACGACATCATGAACGAGCTCATCAAGCTCGCGGTGATGAATCCGCTCAAGAACTTCCTGTTCGGCGGCAATGCACCGACGTTGGCGACCGGCGGCGGCATCTTCGGAGAACTCGGGAAGATATTCGCCGGTCTGTTCCATGAGGGCGGGCTGGTCGGCGCGGGAGGGCCGGGCCGCAATTTGCCGGCCCTCCTGTTCGCGGGCGCGCCGCGCCTTCATGGCGGCGGCTACATCCGGCCCGGCGAGGTGCCGGCCATCCTGCAAACCGGCGAGCGGGTATTGAACCGCAAGGAAACCGCAGCCTACGACCAGCGGGGCGAGCAGGCCGCGCCGATGATGGTAACGTTCAACATCACGACCCCGGACGCGGGCTCGTTCCGCCGGGCGCAGGGCCAGATCACCGCCGAGATGGCCTCGGCGCTTGAAAGGGCGAGGCGAAACCTTTGAGCTTCCATGACGTGTCCTTCCCTGACGCCATCGCGCGCGGCGCGACCGGCGGCCCAGAATACTCGACCGACGTGGTGATGGTCGCGTCCGGCTTCGAGCAGCGCAACCAGAACTGGTCGGCCTCGCGCGCCCGCTACGACATCTCGACCGGCATCCGCACCCGCGAGCAGATGGCCGAGGTGATCGCCTTCTTCCGCGCCCGCAAGGGCCGCGCCTTCGGTTTCCGCTTCCGGGATTGGGGCGACTTCGAAGCCACCGACCAGCAATGCCAGGCGGTCAGTGCGACGGTGTTCCAGCTGGTGAAGCGCTATCCGTCTGGCCCCGTCGTCGAAATCCGCACCATCACCCGCCCGGTGGTCGGTTCGGTCGTGGTGCGCGTCAACGGTAACGTCGTCACGCCGACCATCGATCACGCGACGGGTCGGCTCACCTTCGGCGCGGCCCCGGCGGCGACGCCGGTCGCGACCTTCCGTTTCGACGTGCCCGTGCGCTTCGACACCGACCACCTTCAGGTGATCAGCCGCGCCTATAACCTGCAGAACGTCCAGTCGATCCCGCTGGTCGAGATCAGGGCTTGACCCATGAAACCCACCACCCCCGCGCTTGCCGCGCATCTCGCCGGCGAGGTGACCACGCTTGCGACCTGCTGGCGGCTCGAACGGGCCGATGGCTGGGTTCGCGGTTTCACCGACCATGACCGCGAGCTGGTCGTCGATGGGCTGACCTATGTCGCGTCGACCGGCTTCCTGCCGTCCGCGATCAAGACCGCCTCCGACCTCTCCGTCGACAATCTCGATGTCGACGGCTTCCTCGACGATGCGGCGCTGCGAGCCGAGGACCTAATCGCCGGGCTGTTCGATGGCGCGCGGATCGAGGTCTTCATCGTCAACTGGGCAGACCTTGGCCAGGGACGGCTCCTGCTGCGCAAGGGCTTTCTCGGCGAGATCAAGCGCGCCGATCAGCGCTTCTCCGCCGAGATCAGGGGCCTGTCGAACCGGCTGCAGCAGACCGCCGGCAAGCTCTATTCGCGCCTGTGCCGCGTCGACCTCGGATCGAGCGAATGCGGCGTGGCGCTCGGCCCGCGCACGGATACCTATGCGGTCACGCAGGTGATCGCCGCCGACACGGTGCGGATCGTCACGGCGCGCGCGACGGGCTTTTTCACCTTCGGCAAGGCGACCTTCACGACCGGCGCCAATGCGGGCGCGGTCAACGAGGTGCTGCTACATGACGGCCAGACCATCCGGCTGTTCGTGCCGATGCCGCGGCCCATCGTGGTCGGCGACCAGATCGTGCTCGTCGCCGGTTGCGACAAGACACCGGAGACCTGCAACGCCAAGTTCGCCAACATCCTGAACTTCCAGGGCGAGCCGCACATTCCGGGGAACGACAAGGTGTTCTCCTATCCGGTGCGCTCATGACCGCCTTCACGCGTGCCGCCCTGATCGCCGAGGCGCGGACGTGGCTCGGCACGCCCTGGCATCACCAGGCGGCGGTGAAGGGCGCGGGCTGCGACTGCATCGGCTTCGTGCGCGGCGCGGCCGAGCCGTTCATTGGCGTGATCACCCAGCCGATGAACTACGCCGCGACCTGGCCGCTTTACCGAGCGGAAGAGCGCCTGCGCGACGAGATGGCGGCGCATGCCACCGAGATCGACATCGCCGATGCCTTGCCCGGCGACATCCTGCTGTTTGGCGTCGGCAAAGGTCCGGCGCACCATTGCGGGTTCCTGAGTGAGGATAACCGCCTGCTGCATTGCTACCGGGAGGCCGGAGCCGTTGTCGAACAGGATCTGACCGGGTTCTGGATCGAGAAGACGCGCGCCGCCTTTCGCCTGCCGGGCATCGCCTGATGGCGCGCATCGTCCTGACCGTCGCGGGCAATGTCATCGGCAACCTGCTGCTGCCCGGCCTTGGCGCTGCCATTGGCGGGGCGATCGGCACCTATGTGGGCGGCGTGGTTGACAGCCAGCTGTTCGGCAACGGCGCGCGCAACAATGTCGTCACCGGCCCGCGCCTGCAGGATCTGCGCGTGCAGTCATCCGGCTATGGCTCGGTGATCCCGCGCGTCTATGGCAAGGCGCGGCTATCCGGCAACGTGATCTGGATGCGCGGCTTCGACGAGGAGACGCGGACCCAGACGCAGACGGTCGGCGGCGGCGGCAAGGGCGGCGGTGGCGGGGGCCGGCAGACCACCACGACGGTCACCTACGTCTACTTCTGCGACGTGGCGGTGGCGCTCTGCGAAGGGCCAATCACCGGCATCGGAAAGATGTTCGCCGACGGTAACGCCATCGGCTCCGAGCACTATGCAGCGCGTCGCGTTTACCTCGGCGACGCCACCCAATCGGCCGATCCGCTGATCGCGGCGACCGAAGGCCTCGCGCCCGCCTATCGCGGCCTCGCCTATGTGGTGCTGGAGCGCTTCGCGATCACGCCCTTCGGCAACCGCCTGCCCAACTTCTCGTTCGAACTCACGGCCTGAAGGTCCGATCCATGGCGCAACTCGTCCTGACCGTCGCCGGCGCATGGGCGGGCAACGCCATTGGCGGCGGGCTCGGCCAGGCGGCGGGCGCGATGCTGGGGTCCTATCTCGGCGCGGCGATCGAGCAGGATTTGTTCGGCCCAGGCCCCGCGGCCGTCAACAGGAGCGAGGGCGCGCGCGTCACCGACCTGCAGGTCTCGGGCTCCGCTTACGGCCAGCCGATCCCAAGGGTGTGGGGACGCGGGCGGATCGCGGCCAACATCATCTGGGTGCGCGGCATCAGGGAGACCGCGATCACCGAAACCGAGACCACGGGTGGCGGCGGCAAGGGTGGCGGCGGCGGTCGTCGCCAGACCACGGTTCACACGCGCTACGAATACTCGGCCGACATCCTGCTCGGCGTCTGCGAAGGCCCGGTCACGGCGGTCTACCGGATCTGGGTCAACAACACGATGCTGGACCCCGAGCATGTCGGCGCGATCCGGGTCGGGTATGGCGAGGACAGCCAGCAGGCCGATCCGCTGGTGGCGGCGGTCGAAGGCGCAGGCCGGACGCCCGCCCATCGCGGCCTCGTCACGGTCATGCTGGAGGACTTCAAGCTCACGCCATTCGGCAACCGCTTTCCGAACTTCGAGGTCGAGATCTACCGGGGCTCGGACGATCCCGGCAATGCGCGCCACCTCGTCGAGGGCGTCTGCCTGATCCCGGCCTCGGGCGAGTTCGTCACCGACACCGAGATCGTGCGCAAGGTCGGTCACGGCTCCGCGACGTCGCAGGCGGCGATCAACGCCAACACCGGCACGAAGCGCTCGGACTTCCTCGTCTCGGTCGACAATCTGAAGCGCGAACTGCCGAACGTCGAATGGATCAACTTCGTCTACGCCTGGTTCGGCACGTCGATCGACGTTGCGACATGCGATCTCGTGCCCAAATGCGAGTACGCGCAAGGCCAATCCGGCGCATTCGGGGCTGAGACCGCGCCGCATATCTGGTCGGTCGCAGGTGGCGGGCGCTCCGTGTGGCCGGTTGTCACCTCCTACACGCTGCCAAACGGGCAGACCGCTCTCTCCTATGGCGGCACGATCAGCGACGGTTCGGTCATCCGGGCGGTTCAGGAACTGAAAGCGCGCGGCTACAAGGTCCTCTTCTATCCCTTCATCATGATGGACATCCCGCCGCCCGATCCGGCGCCGTTCCCCTGGCGCGGCAGGATCACCGGCGCTGCGGCGGATGTGGCCGGGTTCTTCATCCGTCCTGCGGGCTATCTCCGCTTCATCCGCCACTGCATGACGCTCTGCGAGCAGGCGGGTGGCGTCGATGCCTTCGCCATCGGTTCGGAAATGGTCGGCCTCAACCGCATCCGGGATGGAAGCGGAGCCTATCCCGCCGTGCCGTTCTGGCAACAGATCGCGGCGGACACCAAGACCAGGCTCGGTGCGAACTGCACCGTGACCTACGCCGCCGACTGGTCGGAATACCGCTACCATGATCGCGGCGGCGCGAACGTGGACTTCCCGCTCGACGCGCTCTGGGCCGACAGCAACATCGATGCGGTCGGCATCGACGCCTACTTCCCCATCACTGACGCCGACCGTTCGCTCACCGACCCGGCGGCGATCGGCGCGGGCTGGGGCTCGGGCGAACTGATCAGCTATTTCTATGCGAGCGAGGCCGACCGGGACTTGGCCGGGCGCGGCGCCAACCGTGTCCAGTCGCCGATCAGCGAGCCGTTCTGGGCGCTCAAGGACCTGCGCTGGTGGTGGGACAACGCCCACACGCCGCGCGTGGCAGGCGTGCCGACGGGAGGGCCAACCGCCTGGACGCCGAAGATGAAGCCGATCTGGCTCACCGAATACGGCTTCCCGTCGGTGCACTGCTCGCCGAACCGCCCGAACGTCTTCGTCGATCCGAAGTCGGCGGAGAGCTTCTACCCCTGGTACTCGAACCGATCAGTGGACCGCGTGGTCCAGCGCGTCGCGATCAAGGGCACCGAGGATTGGTGGCGGGACCCTGCCAACAATCCGCTCGACGGCCAGGGGCGGCGGATGATCGGGCCGCGCTTCCTCTGGTGCTGGGACGCGCGGCCTTACCCGTTTTTCCCGTCGCTGAAACGGGTCTGGCAGGACGGCGACAATTACCGCCTCGGCCATTGGGTTCAGGGAAAGATCGGCAACATGCAGCTCTCCGAGATCGTGCGCGATCTGTGCCTTCGCGCCGGGCTTTCCAATGCCGACATCGATGTGACGAGCCTCACCGATGAGGTCTCGGGTTATGTCGTCTCGGAGCGCAAGTCGCTGCGCGAGATGATCTCGGTCCTGCAGACCGCGTTCTTCTTCGATGCGGTCGAGAGCGGCGGGGTGCTGCGCTTCGTCAAGCGCGGCGGCGGAACCATCGTCGGCATCGACGCCAATGATCTTGGCGCGGCGGAAGGCGATGGGGACCGGGCGCGCATCCGCATCGAGCGCGCGCAGGATGTCGAACTGCCGATCTCGATCGACGTGGTGCATCTCGATGAGGCCCGCGATTACCAGAGTTCGACCGTCACGGGCCGCAGGCAGCTCGGCACGTCGCGCAGCGTGACCACCTTCTCGCTGCCGCTGATCCTCTCGGTCGAGGAAGCTCAGACCATCGCTCAGCGTGCGCTCCGGGAAATCTGGCAGGGCCGCGTCACGCTCGAAGCCAAGCTGCCGACGCGCGCGATCCGCATCGATCCGACCGACGTGATCGAGGTGCCGGTCGATGGCGCAATCCGCCGCTTCCGGGTGACGTCCGTGACCTATGGCAAGCCGGGGCTCGTGCTGGTGCGCGGCGTCGCCACCGACGGCGACCTGCCGCAGTTCGTCACCGTGCCGACCGGATCGGGTGACCTCCAGCCGAACGTGCCGGACACCGCCGCGCCGACGCGGGTCGAACTGATGGACCTGCCGTTGCTGACGGAAGCCGAGGCAGGCGAAGCGACCTCGTTCTATATGGCCGCATGCTCGCTCGGCGGCGCGCCGTTCCGGGGCGTCTCGCTGTTCCGGCCGACAGCGGACGGGCTCGACTACACCGTCTCCGGCGTCGCCGACGTCGCCTCGGTGATCGGCGACACGCTGACCGCGCTGGCGCCGGGACCGGCGCATGTCTGGGACAACGGCAATTCGGTCGAGGTTCAACTCGCCTTCGGCTCGCTCGAAAGCCTGCCCGATACCCGCATCCTCGATGGCGCGAACGGCGCGCTGATCAATGGCGAGATCATCCAGTTCGCCAACGCGGTGCTGATCGGGCCGGGACGGTATCGGCTCTCGCGCCTGCTGCGCGGGCGGCTCGGGACCGAGCACCGGATCGCGACGCACGCCATCGGCTCGCGCTTCGTGCTGCTCGATCCGGGCCGGCTTGAACGCCCGACCTTCTCGGCCTCCAGCATCGGCCTCGCCATCGCCTGGCGCTTCGCGCCGGCGCCACAGGGGCCGACCGGGGACCAGTCCGGGCAAATCACCTTCGCGAATGGCGGCGAGGCCCTGAAGCCATGGTCGCCGGCGCATGTGCGGGGCACGCGCAATGGCGCGGGCGATTTGTCGATCAGCTGGATCCGCCGCACCCGCCATGGCGGCTGGTGGCGCGATCTGACGGATGTTCCCCTCAATGAAGAGACCGAGCGCTACGAGGTCGATGTGATGAACGGCGCGACGGTGGTCCGGACCATCACCGCTTCCGCGCCTACCGCGATCTACACCGCCGCCCAGCAGGTCGCCGATTTCGGGTCGGCGCAGGCGAGCGTCACCGTCCGCGTCGTCCAGCTCTCGACCGCGATCGGGCGCGGCACGTCGACAATCGCGACACTCTAAGGGATTACATCCATGCACATCTTCACCGGCAACGGCGTCTCCGACGCCGTCGCGAGCGATTCCGCCGTGGCGCATGTCGCGCTGCGCGGGGCGTTCGGCGGCGGACTCGTGACCGCCGAAACGATCGCTCCGGATCTTCCGGACGGCGAGACCTCGAACTGGATTCCGATCCCCTCGGTCGCCGCGTCCGCTCCGACCTTGATCGCAATCCCCATCCCGGCGGGATGGCGCTGGCGGCTGCGGCTCTCCGGCGCGACGGCGCCGAACCTCGCCGTTGCGCGCATCGCCTTTCCCGCGACGGACGCCGGCTGGAACGCTCCGCTCGCCGGGCTCTTGCGGTCGGCTGGCGCCGCCGGCGGGCCGATCAGCATCGCCAACTTCCCAGCCGCGCAGGCGGTCACCGGCCCACTCACCGACGCGCAGCTCCGGGCAGCGCTCGTGCCGGTGCTTGCGCGGCCCGCGGACGGGCTTCTCGTCACCGGCTCTGCGACATCGGCAGCGACTCTGTTCACCCAGGATTGCGCGCCTCCGGACGCTCCCGCCTTCAATTCTGTCGCGGTGCAGATCACCAATCCGGGCACCGGATGCACTGTTGCTTACGAGGTCTCGAACGACGGCTTGACCTGGTCGGCGGTCACCGGCTCTACGCCCCTCTGGACGGCCGCTTCTGCCGGCAACAATCCCTCGACTTCCACAACCGCGGCCATGCTCGTCTTCCCGGTGTTCGCGCGCTTCTTCCGAGCGCGCGTCTCTACCTACGGCTCGGGCACCGTCGCGGCCGTCGCTGTCTTTCGACAGGACGCCCGGCCGATCACTACGATGAACGTCGGCCTCATCGCGACGACGGCGGCGATCGGCGACGTCGGCCTGCAGTTGCGTGCGACCGCCACCGGCGCAGCGACGATCCATCACGTGATCGCTGCGGCCACGACCAACGCTGCAGTCGTGAAGGCCGCTGCCGGCCGGCTCGTCGGCTGGTGCCTCGGCAATGCGGCGGCCGCTTGGCGCTACGTGAAGTTGCACAACATCGCCAGCGCGCCGACCGCCGGGACCGGCGTCGTCCTCACCATCGCGATCCCGCCCAACGGCCTCGCCCAGCACGACATACCGGCCGGAATCGGATTCTCGACCGGCATCGGCCGCACGATCGTCTCGGGCTTCGCGGACGCTGACGCCACGGCGGTCACGGCCGGTGACGTCGTGGGCGACATGTTCTTCGCTTGAACCGTCCCAATCTCCCGGAGCATCCGCCATGACGACGCCGAACCTCGGCCTGCCCTTCATCGTCCAGGGGCAGGCGCAGAAGGAGGTCACGCACAACGAGGCGCTGATCCGGCTTGACGCGCTCGTGCACGGCAGCGTGCGCAGCAGGTCGCTCGCCACGCCGCCCGGGTCACCCGCGAATGGCGAGCGCTGGATCGTGCCTTCCGGCGCGACCGGCGCATGGGCAGGACAAGCGGGCCGGATCGCGCACTGGAACGTCAATGCCTGGGCGTTCTACGTGCCCGTCACCGGCTGGCGCTATCATGTCGAGGACGAGCGGCTCACGGTCGTCTGGGCGGATGGCGATTGGCGCGATCGCATCGTCGGCACGCCCAATGGCGGCGCGATCCGGCTCGTGGCGCTTGAACAGGAACTGACGCTCACCGGCGCGTTCGTCGACACGACCACCGCCGTGATCGCCGACCGCATGATCGTATTGGCCGTCGCCTCGCGAACCACGCAGGCGATCACTGGCGCGACCTCCTACGGCGTCGGCGTCGCTGGCAACGCCAGCCAGTTCGGCGGCTCACTCGGCATCGCGGTTGGTTCGAACAATATCGGCGTGATCGGTCCGACCGCCTTCTACGCCAATACGCCGATCCGGGTGACGGCGGCTGGCGGCAACTTCACCGCGGGCCGCGTGCGCGTCGTCCTCTACGCGCTCGCCTTCACCGCCCCGACCGCGTGATCTGAAGTCCAACATCCAGGAGACTATGATGAAGAAGGATCTGCTCTGGCCGAGCGCGCCAGGCGGCGGCGCTGACGTGCCCGGCGGCATCGCGGGCCATGTGCGCGGCGCTGCCCTTCAGGACCAGGATGGCCGCGTCGCGCCGATGGTCAGCATTCTCGGCGCGCCGACCAAGTTCCGCGACGCCTTCGAGGCGTTCGACACGACCAGGCGCTGGAACGCCGTCCAGATCGCGCCCGGCGACATCGTGCAGGTCGACGGCAATGTCGCGGGCGCGAGCTATCTCGTGATCTCGAAGGATCCGCTCAGCGAGGCGACCGAAACCATCATCGAGACGCTCGACAGCTTCACCATGCCCGTGCGCGTCGCCGCCGGCATCTCGCTGTCGCAGCGGATCAACGGGCAGGAGTTCTCGCTGGAGCTCGTCTCGACCGATGACTGGCCGGGCGTCGTGCCGCTCATTCCGGCAGGCCCGGTCGCCATTGCCTCGATCTCCCAGGCGACCACGACGCTCAGTGTCACGACCGCCGCGCCGCATGGCCTCAGGATCGGCGAGCGGGTCTCGGTCTTCGGCGTCCCCGACAGCCGGCTCAACTATCCCTGTCTCACCATCGCGACAACGCCGACGCCCACGAGCTTCACCGCCACGGCCGGGCCGCAAGGCGCCATCCCCTCGGTGACGGCCGGGCCATTCAGCAGCGGCTCGATCATCAAGGCCGATCCCTTGGGCTATGCTCGCAATGGATCGAGCCTCGTTTTCGAGGGCACGACCGCGACGAACGAGAGCTACTATGTCCGCTCGGAGGGCGGCGACGCGCTGCCGTCGGGCACGATCGCAGGCAACCATGCCGCGGCCTTCTCGGTATCGACCGTCGCCACTCAGCTGGTCGCGGCGGCGGGGGCCTATGCGTTTGCACCTGCCGCCCTGTTCGAGATCCTGCCTCAACTCGAAAAGGTCACCTTCAGCGGCTCGCCCATCGACAGCGCCGGCGCGATCTCGGCCATGTTCAAGCGCACGCAGGTCGTTCCCAATCCGGCTCGCGACTACAAGCTTCGGCTGCGTGCGAAAAACCACCGGTCTCTGTCGCGCCCCGTCGGCAGGATCGTCTCGGCGGCCAAGGCGGGGTCGGCGACGGTGACCATCACGTTCGACCAGCCGCACGGATTGACGGTCGCCGATCTTGTCGTGGTCTTCGGCATCCGCGATCAGGTGAACTTCGCCAATCTGGCGACCCCAACCGCCGTCGCGAGCGTGCCCAGCGCCACGACGATCACGATTCCCATCGGCGCGTCGGCGACCGCGACGTCATTTGGCGGCGTGGTCATCCGGGTGAATGGCGGCGTCTTCGGCGCTCCCATCGGCCAGGTCGCGCAATCCGTTGCCCGCGCCGCCAATGTGCTGACGGTCACCGGCTCAGCCGCCTGGTCGGGACTGCAGATCGGCCAGTACGTCAATCTGCATGGCGTTCGTGACGCCGTGTCCGGAGCCGATCTCGGGCTCGACGGACCCTGGCGCGTGCGCGACCTCGCAACGACCGCGCTCGTTCTCGAACCCATCGGAACAGCCCCGACTGGCGCGGATATCGTCACGACGAACTGCGGCGGCGCGGTACTCCCGCGCACCGACTTCCGGGTTCACTTCATCCGCATGATGGAGTTCACGCGCCTCATCACCGAATCCATCGGCGGCTTCGGGCGGGCCGACCAGATGGATGCCGCCCCGGTCCTGGTCACCAACGCCGTATCGGCGGTCACCGTCACCGGCGGCGTGGCGCAGGACGCTGTCGCGGGCAATCCGGTCGGGATCGGTGCGCGCGCCGCCAACGTCAACCAGGCCGCGATGTCGGCGACCGGCGATCTCGTGCACCTCATGGCGACGATGATCGGCGCGCTCGTCAACAAGCCGTTCTCGATCCCTGAAGCCGATTGGAGCTATGCGCCTGCCGGCGTGATCGCCAGCACGGCGGACGTGTTGATCGCCGCCGCGGCCGGTGCTGGCATCCGCCGCTATGTCACCGCGATCCAGGTGATCAACACCAACGCGGTCGCAACCGAGTTCGTGATCAAGGACGGCGCCACGGTGATCTGGCGGATCTGGCTCCCCGCCAGCATGACGACGCCCTGGGACATCGACTTCCCCACGCCGCTGCGTTCCAGCGCCAATGCCGCGCTCAACGCCGCCGCCATCACCAGCGGCGCCAGCATCTATCTCGACGCGCAAGGCTACACCGCGCCCTGACGCTGGCTTTCGCCACAGGCGCGCACAGGGCGCGATAGTCCCACGCCCGCATGTCTGGCGCAGCCGCATTCGCATTGGCGACACAGCGCGCCCTGTGCGCCACCACGGGCCAACCCCAAACCAGAGGAAGAAACCATGCCCGCAACAGCTGCGGCGGCGGTCACCGTCGCCCCGGAAACCCTGACGATCACCTGGATGGTGGCAGGCGGGATCATCGCCCAGCTCCTGATCCTGATCGTCTTCCTCGTCCGGGTGGCCTGGTGGCTGTCACACCGCTTCACGCTGATCGACGCGACGCTGGCCGGTAACGCCAAGGAGATCAGCGCGATCAAGGCCGACGTTTCCAACGACATCGCCGGGCGAAAGGTCGTCGCCGAGGCCCGCACCGACATCGCCCAGATCAAGGCGACGTTGAGCGAGTTTCGGGAACGAATCGACCGGATCGAAGCCAATGAGGATGGGCGCAAGCACGCCTGATCCGCCGCTCTCAACCCCAATCGCAACCCGACGCAAAGTCCGCCCTCCGGCGGGCTTCGTCGTTTCAGGAGGTCGCCATGCTGCCTGCCCAATACCGATGGCTCGAAGCCGAGCCCGGCCCGCGCATGATCGCCGAGGCACTGAAGCAATACGGCACGCTCGAAGCGCCGGGCGATGCCGACAATCTGAAGATCATCGGCTGGCAAGACGAACTCGAAGCCGCCGGTCTCGGCCGCGTATATGCCGGGGTCTACCGCCACGACGCGATCCCGTGGTGCGGGCTGTTCATGGCCATCGTCACCCATCGCGCCAACATCGAACGCCGCCCCGAGCGCAATCCACCGCGCCTCTATCTCTCTGCGCTCGAATGGGTGTCCTTCGGCGTCTCGGTTCCGAAGGGCGCGGCGGCGCTTGGCGACGTGCTCGTCTTCAAGCGCAAGGGCGGCGGGCATGTCGGCCTCTATGTCGGCCACGACGCCTCGGCCTTCCACGTTCTCGGCGGCAATCAACAGAACCGCGTCTCGATCACCCGGCTGTCGCGCAACCGGATCGAGGAGATCGCGCAGGTCACGCTGGCTGATCATCACGATTACCAGTTGCTGCGGCGGATTCCGGGAATCGGGCCGATCAACGCTCTGACAATCCTCGCCGAGGCCGGAGACCTGAGACGGTTCGGCCACCACCGCCAGTTCCTGAAGTTCTGCGGCCTCGACCTCGCTACCTGCCAATCCGGCACATTCCGCGGTCGGACTAAGCTGTCGAAGTACGGCAATGCCCGCCTGCGCCGAACGTTCTGGATGGCGGCGCAGGTCGCCGCGCGCCAATGTGACAACAGCTTCCGCGACAAGCTCGGCCGCTATGTTGCCGGCCACGCGGACGATGCCGATCGCCGTCGCAAGGCGATGACCGCGCTCACCGCCAAGATGGCGCGGGTGGCGCATGCCGTCGTCAAGACGGGGACAGAATACCGGCCGTTCCTGGAGCGACCGGGTGCCAGGTGGAAGGACCCCTCTCTGCAAGGGCCGTGAGGGCGCCAAAGGCGACCCTGTAGATAATGTTCGGGCCTTCCACCTGGGTGCGTATCTCGTCTTGAGGACGGTGAGGACCACGGCCGTGTCAATGCCGCTGGATCCTGTGTTTGCTATGGCTGGGAGCGATCCCGTTGGCGGTGGAAACCATCTGGATCAGCTTACTGCCGACGTCGGCGATCTGCCGGCGCTATGAGACCTGTTGGCCAAAGCCCAAAGCTGCTTCCCGACATCGGGCGTTATCTGAGCGAACATGTTCCGGCACACCGCGCAGGATAAACAGGTCCGAGAGCACGTCGATGACATCGATCGCCTTCAACCTTCGATCGATGCGGATCGCCAGGCATTCATGCGTGAACTCGTCGATGATGTTGAGCATGCGATATTTTCTCCCATCATGAGTGCGGTCCTCGACAAAGTCGTAGGACCACACGTGATTGGGCCGCTCGGCACGCAGGCGGATGCAGGGTCCGTCCGCAAGCCAAAGACGGCCGCGCTTGGATTGTCGGGCTGGAACTTTCAGCCCCTCACGTCGCCAGATGCGCTCAACCCGCTTGCCATTGACGACCCAGCCTGCCGTCGAGCGTAGCAGCGCGGCGATCTTGCGATAACCGTAGCGGCCATAGCGGCGGACCAGTTCGACGATGTCGGCGATGAGTTGCTCCTCATCGTCGCGTCCGCGCGGGATCTGGCGCTGGGTCGAGCGATGCTGCCCGAGCACACGGCAGACCCGCCGCTCCGACACCTTCAGGGCGAGCCGGATATGCTCGATGCAGGCACGGCGACGCGCGGGGCTTACCAGTTTCCCGAAGCCGCCTCCTTCAGGATCAGCTTGTCGAGCGTCAGGTCCGCGACGGCGCGACGGAGCCGGGCGTTCTCGGCCTCAAGCTCCTTCATCTGCTTCACCTGATCTGACTTCAGTCCGCCGAACTCACGACGCCAGCGGTAGTAACTGACCTCCGTCACGCCGATCGAGCGGATCGCATCGGCAACGGATTGGCCCTGCGAGACCAGCACATCGACCTGGCGCAGCTTCGCGACGATCTCTTCAGGCTTGTGGCGCTTCTTCGGCATGGCGGTCCTCCTGTCTGCCAAAAGACATACTTCAGGGTGGACCAATTCAACGGGGGGGGGGGGATCAATGGCGCCGGAAGCCCCGAGGGCGGGCACGACCGAGTCGGGGTTGGCCAGGGCATGGGCGAGCCCCGCGGCCACGCCGCAGAAGAGATAGAACAGCGCGAACCGCGCCGGCCCGAGCCGGTCCTCCACGGCCGGGCCGACGATCCAGAGCGTCCACATGTTGAGGATGACGTGAAGCCAGCCCCCATGAAGGAAGATGTTGGTCAGAAACGGCGCCCAGTCGGACGGCGCGATCAGGCGGAGCTGACCGAAGAAGCGCGACGGAACCAGCGCGAAGTCGAACAGGAACCGGTCGAGCACGCGCGGCGGCAGGCCTACCTGATAGAGGAACGCGAGGACGCTGATCCCGACGACCGTCCAGACGACGATCGGCGGGTATCTGCGCGCGACGGGGGCAGCCCAGGGGAACATGCCACGCCCTCCGCGCTCCTGCGCCCGCCCGTCGTCACGGTTTTTTCCCTGCGACTGTCACACCCGTCCAGGCCGGGGGATCCGAAGCCGGGAAGGATTCGAGCGAGGCTTCGAGGACCGGATCGAACGTCTCGCGGTCGCTGGCGGACAGGTCGGTCGCGCCTTCCTGCGCGACAGCGCGCGAGACGCGGAGATCGGCGCTGCCGCGATCGGTGCGGAACGGGATGCGGAAGGCGCCCGGGGCATCGGCGCCCCTGTACAGCCGATGGTGCGCTTCTCCCGTCCATCGGTTCGCCATCCGTGACGGCGCGGCTTCCTCGCGCACGACGTATCGCCAGTCCTGCCGCTCAGCGAAGTCCACAGCGCTGTCACGATCGGGGAACTTCAGCCGGATCGGGCGATAGGGATCGTCGCTTGCAGTCCATCCCATCAGCGGCTCGATCTGCGGCGGACGCGACGGCTCGAATTCGAGAACCCAGTAGTTGGGCCGAGGCGCCGATGTCATCGCGGAACGGGCCGGACGGTAGATGATCGCCGTCGGCATGTCCCAGGTTGGCAGATCGGTTCCGGGAATTTTCGGCGGAAACGGTGGGCGGTTATGGCCGCGCATTTTCACGATCCTTATGTGGTCTGTGCTTGTCTCTACGCTGCGTATGATCCCTGTCCCGCAAGAAGATCGGCGTCGGTCCGCTGCCGAAGGGATTGAAGCCGGCCCCCAGGCAACGCTCGAAGATCGTTTCGTCCCATCGGGTGAAATCGTCCTCCTCGCCGGCAAGTCGCCCGTCATCCACCACAGGGCACCTCACGCCTTTGCCGATGGGGGAGCGTCATCGAAGGCCGCACCGTCCGAACGATCCGCCTTGCGAAGCCGTAGCCCGAGGAGGATCATCATCACCCCGAAGACCGCGGCGTAGAAGCCGATCAGCCAGCCGAGCGCGAGGAAGCTTTCGACCGGGCGCGTCAGCAGCATCCAGGTCACGACGACACCGAGAACGACCGAGAGAAGGCCGCTCAGGATCAGCCAGATTTCGCCGTTGATTTCCTTTCGCAGGCGGATCGCTGCCGCGATCTCGAGGGCACCCGAGAACACGGACCAGAATGCGATGCTGGCCCAGAGGAATGTCGCAAGCACAAGCGTCGCGACAAAAGGCGAGACAACCACGACGACGCCCGTGGCGATGCCCAGAATGCCGCTGAACATCAGCCAGCCCCAGCGTTTGCCCTTGCGGATGTTACGTATCGCGGCGACGAGGCCGAACACGCCGTCGGCAAAGGCGAACGCGCCGAAGACCAGCGTGAGCGCCAGAAGCGCTTCCGCAGGCATGACGAAGGCTAGCACTGCGATGATCAATGCGAGCACGCCGCGTAACACGAATGCCCACCAATTCCGGGACAGGCTGCACAGCATGTCCTGCATCTTATCAGTCGGGTTTTCAGAGGCTATGGTCATTGGTCGATCTCCTATTCAGTTCCATGTCAGGTGTCGGAGCCGGCCTCCTCGCCGGTTAGGGCGGCGGCCACGCGGCGGCGATCCTCGATCGGCTGAGGCAGACGCCGCGTGTGAGCGATTTCCCGTTCGATGGGCGCGCGGCCTGATGGATCTCTGACCAACCCGGCTTCGGCAAGCCTCGCGCGTAGTGTCGCGCCCGCATTTTCTGCGATCTCGGCGACCACTGTCTCGGTCAGGCCGAAAAGGTCTGCCGTCTCCGCGATCGTAGCGTTGTCGAGGTGGAGCCGATAGAGAACGCGGCGTTCGACCGACGGAAGATCGGCGATTGCCCGGTGCAGCACCATGGCGATCTTATGCCGATCCGCTTGGCTCTCGGGGTCTGTGCCGCCGTCGTCGGCGAGGAGGTCCTCCAGCATCAGCACTTCGTCGGGCTGGTAGAACTCGAACATCGCCTGATCCGCCTCGGTCGGATCCTCCGCCGGGGCCTCGGGTTCCGCCTCGATGGAGGCGGCATCCTCAGGCACGGCGCGGCGGGCGGCGCGGGATTCTTCCTCGATGGTCTCAAAAGCCAGCCGTTTCAGCCAGTCGCCGACGGAAAACTCCGAAGGCCGATCCTCGAAGCGGGCCAGCCCCTTGAGGATCGTCGCATCGAAGAGAGCTGGCTCGGGAAATCTGGACAGCGGGGATAAGTGGAAATTCTGCCTGAGATCGGCATGATGCCGTGAACAGGAGAGACCATGACGAGACGACCGCGCCGGAACCATAGCCCGGCTTTCAAGGC
>NZ_VTRS01000013.1 GCF_008641065.1 Rhabdaerophilum calidifontis
CGCAACGGGCGATCGGCTGCGCAACACCGACCAACTCCGCCGATCGCCCGTTGCTCCACCCGCGCCACAAGGCGTAAAACCCGCCGAGGCTCTAATCGCCGCTGGATGACAACTCAGTGGCAGGTCACCATTCCCCCCATCATTGATCGCCCGCTCTTCGACCGCGTCCAGTCGAAGCTCTCGGCCAACAATGCGCGCAACACGCCGCCCCGCGTTGTGAATGGTCCTTGCCTCCTCACGGGCTTGGCTCGTTGTGCGCGCTGCGGCTCGAGCATGACCCGCACAGGGACAGTCCGTGGCCGGAGGCGATATTCCTACTACACATGTGTTGGTGGCCACTCGACCGGCCTTAACCAGTGCAAGGGACGGCACAAGCGCATGGAGCTCGTCGATGCCGCTGTTATCGACGCTGTGCGCGGCCGACTTCTTGAACCAACGAAAATTGCCGAGGTCATCAGCGCACTCACCGCGCAGCTTTCCAGCAAGGAGGAAAACGGACGACAGCGCCTGTTGCACCTTGAGGCCACCGTCGCCGAAACCGGCACTAAGCTTCGAAGACTCTACGCCACAATCGAAGATGGTACCGCGGAGCTTGATGACGTTCTCAAGGGCCGCATCAGCGAACTGCGGCAGGAGCTTTCGCGCAACCAGGCTGAGCTTGAAAAAGCCAAGGCAGTTCTCCCGAAAAGCATCGCCGTTGATGTCGCGAAAATCGAAAGGTTCAGCAGGCTAGTCACGGAAAAGCTGGAACATGGCGATGTGAACGCACGCAAGGCCTATCTGCGATCATTCATCGATGCGGTTGAAATTGACGACAAACGTATCCGCATTATCGGCCGGAAAACGACACTGCTTGACGCAGTCAACGGTCGTTCTTCTTCGCCGAGAATTGTTCGTGGTTTTGACCGTGAATGGCGCGCCCGAAAGGATTCGAACCTCTGACCCCCAGATTCGTAGTCTGGTGCTCTATCCAGCTGAGCTACGGGCGCCGGCGCGACGTTGCGCCGCGCGAGAGGCGGTCTGATAGCGGTTCGGAAGAAAAAGGGCAAGCCTCATTGCGCGAGAAAGGGGATCCGGTTTGAACGGGCGACCGGATGGCGTAGAATGACGCAAGGCCCGGTCAGGCGGCCAGGCGAGGGAGCGGACAGGTGGAACGGCACGACCTTGCGGATGATGCTGCGGCGGCCCCGCTGCCGCGCGCCGGTGATCGGCTGCTTGTCGTGCTCGCCGCGATCCTGCTTGCGGCCGCGGCTTTCTGGCTCTGGGCCGGCAACGGGGTCCAGGTCTTCCTCGATCTCGTGAGCGCCGGCCTCGCGCTGTGCTTCTAACCGGAAGGCCGCAACGCGCCACCCGTGCGGGCATGCGGCGGGTTTGATCCGGGGATGATCGCGTGCAGGCCACCCGTCCGGCGTGCCTGACCATGGGCGGTCTTCTGCCAGTGATAGGGGCGCCGCGCCAGTTCCCGGAGCGCCTGCCACGCGGCGAGGCTCACCAGAAGATGTGTCACCGGTGCGAGCAGGATCCAGGGCGCGAGGAACAGCGCCCGCCGCCGCGCGAGCGCGACGAAAGCGGGAATGATCTCGACGGCGAGCGTCACCAGCAGGGTCAGCACCAGCATCGCATCGGCCAGGATGAGGAGCGGTCCACCGCTTCCGAGCGGCGTGCCGTTCGCGAGGCGCAGCGCGACCGCCAAGGCGAAAACGGGGGCCAGCAACGCCCCCGCCAGCACGGCGAACCCGGTCGCGGCGATCACCATGGTACGAAATGGGCCGAGCCCGGCGATCAGCCCCCGTGGATCGCGAAGCTGGACGACGAGCGTCTGCAGCCAGCCCTTGAGCCAGCGCCGGCGCTGGCCCAGCCAGGAATCGAGCCGGTTGGGGGCCTCCTCCCAGGTGGTGGAGCGGAGGTCGCCGACGCTCCAGCCGAACCGGGCGAGGCGCAACCCGAGTTCGGCATCCTCGGTGACGTTCCAGGCATCCCAGGCGCCGATCTGCCGCAGCACCGGGAGCCGGAAATGGTTCGACGAGCCGCCGAGCGGAACCGACCAGCCGGCACTGGCCGAGCCGGCCTTCATGCAATCGAACAGCGCGGCATAATCGATGGCGAAGCGCCGCGTCAGGAACCCGTCGCGCGGATTGGCGATCGCGAGCCGCGCCTGGAGGCAGGCCACCTGCGCCGGCAGCGCCCCGAACAGCGCCGCCGCGCGCAGGAGTTGGTCCGGTTCCGGCGCATCCTCGGCATCGTAGACCACGACAAGATCGCCTGTCGCGAACGGCAGGGCTGCGTTGAGCGCCCGCGGCTTCGTGCGCGGCGTGCCCTCCGGCACGGGGAAGATCAGGAAACCCGGCGGCCGCGGTACCGCCGCGAGCGCGGCGCGGGTTTCGGCATCGTCGCTCTCGACCAGGAACAGGATTTCGAGCCGGTCGCGCGGATATTGGAGCGCGTCGAGCCGGGCCACGAGATCGGCGACGATATTGGCCTCGCGATAGAGCGGCACCAGCACCGAATAGCGCGGCAGGTTCCGGCTTTCGACCGGGGGTGGCGGCGGTGCCGGCATCAGGCTCTCGAAGGTCGCGGTCAGCGCCGCCAGGCCCGCGATGACGAAGATTGGCGAGAGCAGAAGCGGCGGCAGAACCAGCGCTTCCACCGGAAAGAGGACGGCAAGGCCGCTCAGTACGCCGAGCCCCGCCAGGGCCAGCATCACACGCGCCGCCTCGCCGCGACCATGCCGGCCGGAGGCGTGCCCATGCCGTGCCTCCGGCGGCCGGGCGGAATGCCGCGCCGGCAGGGTGCACAGCGCGCGCCGGGCGATCCGGTCGCCATCGGCCTCCACGATCCGGTCGAGAAAACCCTGACGCCCGGTCAGGATCACCGGCGGGAGCCGGCCTTCGCGGTGCTGGCGAAGCAGAACCAGCGCGAGCGCGCCGTTCGGCTGCACCACGCGCGCGCCATCTTCCGTCCGGTAGGTGCGCAGCGCGAAGGCCTCCTCGGCCCGGCCGATGGCGGGTGGCGGCGGAATCGCGGCCGTCCTGGCGCCGAGCAGGTGCGCGAGCCCGGCCAGAAAGGCCGCTTCGCGGATCCGCCCCTCGCCGAGCGCGAGGTCGAACGGATCGGCGCTCAGCGCGCGGGCGCGGGTCAGGCAGGCATGCCATTCGGCAGGTGCAAGGCCGCAATGCGCCGCGAGCAAGTCGGCATCCCCTGCCGGCGCCGGGATGCGGCGTGCCGGGTGCGCGGGCGAAGGCGACGCGAGACGGGCAACTTCCATGGGGAATGCCGGAGGAATGTCGCCAATCAAGCGCATGCCTGCAACCATCCGTCAACCATGGGGCGCGTCGCGGGCGACCCTGGCCCCCGCCGCCTTCCCCTCTAGCTTTTGCCGGCGAAACCGTGTAATAGAAATACTCGTTTTGAGTATAACTATCCGGTGTCGCCGGACGGGAGGATGAACGATGGCCCAGCCAATAACGGCCCAGCGGATGACAGCGCCGGACGCAAGCCGGGCAGCGCCGGCGGCGCGGCTCGCTGCCCTGCCGCGGCCTGATCTGAGCTACACGCCGGAGGTTGCGGCCGAGACCGCGCCTCTCTACGAGCGCGTGCGCCACATCGTGCCGCCGGTGGAATGGCCATTCCACGCCCCTTACGTCGCCGCGATCAACCGGCTGAAGAAGGTGCGCGACGCGGTCATCCTCGCGCATAACTACCAGACGCCGGAAATCTACAATTGCGTGGCCGATCTGGTTGGGGATTCGCTCCAGCTCGCCAAGCTCGCGGCCCGCACCGATGCCCGCATCATCGTGCAGGGCGGCGTGCATTTCATGGCCGAGACCTCTAAGCTTCTCAGCCCGGACAAGATGGTGCTGATCCCGGATCTCAAGGCCGGCTGCTCGCTTGCCGCCTCGATCACCGGCGAGGATATCCGTCGCCTGCGCGCGGCCTATCCCGGCGTGCCGGTGGTGGCCTATGTCAACACCTCGGCGGAGGTGAAGGCCGAGGTCGATATCTGCTGCACCTCGTCGAATGCCGTGCAGGTGGTCGAGAGCCTTGGCGTCGACAGGGTCCTGTTCGTGCCGGACCAGTATCTCGCGAAATACGTGGCGTCGAAGACCCGGGTGCAGATCATCGCCTGGCATGGTGCCTGCGAGGTGCACGAGCGCTTCACCGGCGAGGAATTGCGCCGCTATCGCGAGGCGGATCCGACGATCAAGATCATCGCGCATCCGGAATGCCCGCCCGACGTGATCGCGGAAGCCGATTTCACCGGCTCCACCGCCGGCATGATCGATTACGCCAGGGCCCAGCATGGCGGCAAGGTTCTGCTCGTCACCGAATGTTCGATGGCCGACAATGTCGCCGCCGGCGCGCGCGACGTGGAATTCGTGCGGCCGTGCAATCTCTGCCCGCATATGAAGCGGATCACGCTGCCGAAGATCCTCGATTCGCTCCTGACGCTGAAGCACCAGGTCGAGATCCCCGAGGACCTGGCCGTTCGTGCCCGCCGCTCGGTCGAGCGGATGGTGAACCTGACTCAGTGACGCGCTTGCGCCGCGGACTTTGGTCCGCGGCGCGGCCCCGAAGCCTGATCGTCCCTCCGGTGCCCTGCATCGTCGGGGATTGCGGAACCGAGCCATGCCCTCCATTCTCATCATCGGCGGCGGCCTTGCCGGGCTCTTCACGGCGCTGAAGCTCGCGCCGCATCCCTGCACGGTGCTGACGCCGGTGCCGCTCGGCGAGGGTGCTTCCTCGGCCTGGGCGCAGGGGGGCATCGCGGCGGCGATCGGCACGGGGGATTCGATCGATTCCCATGTCGCCGATACGCTGGCCGCCGGCGCCGGGCTCTGCGATGCCGCCATGGTGCGGCTGATGGTCTCCGAAGCGTCGGACCGCATCCTCGATCTGCTCGAACAGGGCGTGCCCTTCGACCGCGATCTCGAGGGCCGGCTGGTGCAGAGCCGCGAGGCCGCGCATTCCGCGCATCGCATCGTGCGGGTGCGCGGCGACATGGCCGGCCGGGCGATCATGGAGGCGCTGGTCGCCGCCGTGCGCCGCGCGCCGTCGATTCGCGTGATCGAGGGCGCGGAGGCGTTCGCCCTGCTGCGCGCCGGGAATGGCGAAATCGCTGGCGCGCGCGCGTGGCTCGGCGGCCGCGCCGTGCGGTTTGCGGCGAGCCATGTCGTGCTTGCGACCGGCGGCGCGGGGCAGCTCTTCGCGGTGACGACCAACCCGCGGGAAGCCTGGGGCTCGGGCCTCGCGATGGCCCATGAGGCCGGCGCGACGCTCGCGAACATGGAATTCGTGCAGTTTCATCCGACCGCGATCGATATCGGCCGCGACCCGGCGCCGCTCGCGACCGAGGCGCTGCGCGGGGAGGGGGCGACGCTGGTGGATCGCGACGGCCGCCGCTTCATGCCGGATCTTCACCCCGATGCCGAACTTGCCCCGCGCGATATCGTCGCGCGCGGTGTGTTCGAGGCGATCGCCGCCGGGCGCGGCGCCTATCTCGATTGCCGCGCGAGCATCGGCCGGCATTTCCCGGACCTCTTCCCAACCGTCCACGCCTCCTGCGTGGCGGCGGGGATCGACCCCGTGACCGATCTCATCCCCGTTGCACCGGCGGCGCATTATCACATGGGCGGCGTCTGGACCGATGCGGATGGCCGCGCCCGCGGCGCAACCGCACCGGAACGGCTCTACGCGGTCGGCGAGGTCGCCTGCACCGGGGTTCACGGCGCCAATCGCCTCGCTTCCAACTCGCTGCTGGAGGCGGTGGTGTTCGGCGCCCGGGCGGCTGCCGCGATCGCGGGCTCGGGCGAGGGGTTCACGCTGCCGGAACCGGTCGAGGAGGGGGCGGCGGCACCGGCCGGGGCCGAGGCCGCGGCGGTCGCCGCCATCCGCGCGATCATGCAGCGCGATGTCGGCGTGCTGCGCGACGCGGAGGGGTTGCGCCGGGCGCGCGCGGAGTTGGCGCCGCTATGCCTGCGGCCGGCCGGCTGGCGCGCCGGCGCCATGGCCGGGCTCGCCGACGCGATGGCGCGCGACGCGCTGGCGCGCAAGGAGAGCCGGGGCGGCCATGCGCGGCGCGATTTTCCCGATGCGTGGCGCGAGCCCTGCTGGCAATATCACGCATCCTGGGGGCCGGAGGCGGATCCTGTTCGCGCGCCGGACGGTTTCGGCCCCATCCCGCATGGCGAGTTGCCCCGATGATCCCTCCGCTCCCCGCCCATCTCGTCAGCGAGGCCGTCTCCCGCGCGCTCGCGGAGGATCTCGGCCTCGCCGGCGACATCACCTCTGCGGCCTGCATCCCGCCCGGCCGCCGCGCGCGGCTCGTGATGGTCGCGCGCCGGCCCGGCCGCATTGCCGGGCTCCAGCTCGCGGTGGAGGCGTTCGGGCAGGTGGAGCCCGATCTCGATATCTATCTCGATCGACCGGATGGCGCGGCGGTCGCGCCCGGCGAGGGGGTGATGCGCGTCGAGGGCGACGCCAGGGCGATCCTCGCCGCCGAGCGGACGGCGCTCAATTTCGTCGGGCGCCTGTCCGGAATCGCGACCCTGACCGCCGAATATGTCCGCCTTGTCCAGGGCACGGCGGCATCGATCGTCTGCACGCGCAAGACGACGCCGGGGCTGCGCGCCTTCGAGAAGCATGCGGTGCGGTGCGGCGGCGGCCGCAACCATCGCTTCGGCCTGTTCGACGCGGTTCTGATCAAGGACAACCACATCGCCGTGGCCGGCGGGATCGCGCCGGCGCTGCGGGCCGCCCGGGCTGCCTGCGGCCATCTCGTCAAGGTCGAGATCGAGGTCGATACGCTCGATCAGCTCGACGAGGTGCTCCGGGAGGGCGCCGATGTCGTGCTGCTCGACAACATGGCCCCGGCCGTGCTGGCCGAGGCCGTGGCACGCGTGAAAGCGCGGCGCCCGGCGCTGCTGACGGAAGCCTCGGGCGGGGTCAGCCTAGAGACCGTGGCGGCGATCGCGGCCACCGGTGTGGACCTGATCTCGGTCGGCGCGCTCACCCATTCCGCACCGGTGCTCGATCTCGGCCTTGATATCGCGATCGGCTGAGGGCGTTCAGCGGCGGAGCGGCTGCCAGCCGTCATAGCCCGGCGCGGTCTGCACGACATGCGTGCGGGTGGCGTAGGTGGCCGGCACATGGTGATGCGTCACATGGCCGGGCTCGACCAGCACCGTGCGTTCGCGGGTGCCGTAGACGGCCGGGACGGTCTCGTGGATCGTCCGCGCCGGGCTGATCTCGACGAGGCGGTGGCGCGTCGCGAATTGCGCGGGCTCGGTGACCCAGCAGCCGATCTCGCGCCCCCAGCCGTCGCGGACGACCTTCCAGACGCGACGGGCCGGCGCGACCTCGACCGTCTCGGCGATCGTCGCGTAGCGCGCCGGCACCACGCGGGCCACGACATGCTCCGGCCGCAGGACGACGGTCTCCTGCACCCGGCCATAGACCGGCGGCACATGGCGGGCATGGGTCCGGGCGGGCGCGACCTCGATTGTCTCGGTCACCGTGCCGTAGGTCGGCGGGACATGGACGCGCTCGTAGCAGCGGCCGATGCAGCCGCCGCCGGCCTGCGCGATGGTGACGGACCCGAGAACGGCAAGGGCCGCGAGAAAGGCGGTTCTGCGCATGGAACACCTCGCTGGACAGGTTCTGTTCGTGCGGGAAGCATGGTCCGCCTGCGATAGAACGCAAGCAAAACGTGTGTGATGCGCCTTTTATTCAAGACGACGGTAAACCGACGCGGTTAAGCCGGGCCATGCGGAGCTGCCCGGCCCGCACCGCCGGCGGGGCTCAGCTCTGCCCCGGCCGGAGGCGGTAGAAGATATGCCGGCCGATCCGGTCGGTGCGCTTCAGCCGCCGCGACCAGTAGGGCGCGACGTAATCGGCATGGTAATGCGTCGAGGCGCCGACCGCATCATTGTAGCGAGCCCCTTCCATCACCGCGCGCGCGATGCGCTGCGCCATCGCCCAGGGCTCGGGTTCGGTGATGGCGAGGCTCCTGCCCTCGCAGGCGAAGGTGAACTGGCAGGCCTTGTAGCGGTGCCGGTTCTGGTAGACGACCCCGCAGACCGTGTTCGGATAGAGGCCGGAGCGGACCCGGTTCAGCACCACCTGTGCCACGGCCGCCTGGCCGGCCTCGGGCTCCGATCGCGCCTCGAAATAGACCGCCTCTGCCAGGCAGCGCTGCTCGCGCTTGAGGCTTTCCGGCGAGATGATGTCGAGATAGCCGGGTTGCAGGGAAAGCCGCGCGGTTTCGACCGGCCTGCCGGCCGCATCGCCATGCACCCGCGCGAAGGCGGGGATGCGCATGGCGGCGGCGGCGATGATCTCGGGCTCCACCGGCGCCGGTGTCACGGAGGAGAGGCTGGTCGCGCGATGCACCGCCGGCGTCGCGCCGTCCGGGCGCGACATGGCAAGGCGCTGCGGCGAGGTTCCGCCCGCCGCGGCGTCGCCCGAACCGCCGCTTTGCATGCCCGGCGCCAGCGTGCCGCCATCGAAGCGCTGGAGGCGCTGGAGCAGCACGCGGCTTGCGATCTCGCGTGTCAGGGCCGGGTCGAGCGGGCGTCCGGGAAGGATCGTGCGGTCGCCTTCGAACAGGATGGGCGCGCCGATCTGCTCGGGCGGGCGGATGGCGCGCGCGAGATCGACGCGGCGGATATGCGGCAGCAGCCGGCTCGCGCGGTTGAGGCTGATCGGCGCGGGGATCGCGGCGGTTGCTTCCCCGTGGAGCGGCAGCGCCGCCAGCCGCGGCGGCATCAGCGTCAGGCGCTGCGGCTCGATCATGGCCGAACGGCGGAATTCCTGGTCGAGCCGGCGCGTGCTCTCGCCGGCGCTCGCGGTGAAGGAGACAACCAGCGCCGCCGCGAGGCTCCAGGGTGTCAGGATCTGCGCGAGCATGCGCGCCGCGCCGCGTCCCTTGCGCTGGCGGCGGCGCCGACCCGGAATGCGATGCGTCCCGTCCTGCACGCTTCGGCTCCTGCATGCCGGCGTTGCGCGCTGGCCACGCGCAACCGGCTTTCACCCCCCGGGTTGAATAATCCGTTGCCGGGGTTCAGGGCCTCTTAAGGGAAAGGGTTAACCGGAACCTTGCGGCCTCATCCCTCGGTCTTCGTCACCCGACCGAGCGCGGCCTGCGCGGCCGCGAGCCGGGCGATCGGCACGCGGAAGGGCGAGCAGGACACGTAATCGAGCCCAACCTCCTCGCAGAAGGCGATCGAGGCCGGGTCGCCGCCATGCTCGCCGCAGAGGCCGAGCTTGAGGCCCGCCCGCGCCGCCCGGCCGCGCTCGGCGGCGAGCTTCACCAGTTCGCCCACGCCCTCGCGGTCAAGCGTGACGAACGGATCCTCCGCGAGGATGCCGCGCGCCTTGTAGGAGCCGAGGAAGGAGCCCGCATCGTCGCGGCTGATGCCGAGCGTCGTCTGGGTGAGGTCATTGGTTCCGAAGGAGAAGAATGCCGCGCTGCCGGCGATGTCGGCGGCGCGCAGCGCCGCGCGCGGCAATTCGATCATCGTCCCGACGCTGTAATCCACCGTCACGCCGCGTTCCTTCGCCACCGCTGCGGCCATCGCATCGATCCGCGCCTTGACGAGGTCCAGTTCGGCCCGCGTCATCACCAGCGGCACCATGATCTCCGGCGAGACGGCCGCGCCGGTCCGGCTTCCGGCCTCGATGGCCGCCTCGAAGATCGCGCGCGCCTGCATTTCGGCGATTTCCGGATAGGCGACCGCGAGGCGGCAGCCGCGGAAGCCGAGCATCGGGTTCGATTCGCGCAATTCGAGCGCCCGCACCCGGAGCTTTTCCGGCGAGGCGCCCATCGCCTCGGCGATCTCCTGGATCTCGCGCGGCTCGTGCGGGAGGAATTCGTGCAGCGGCGGATCGAGCAGCCGGATCGTCACCGGCAGGCCCTTCATGATCTCGAACAGCTCGATGAAATCCGAGCGCTGCATCGGCAGCAGCTTGGCGAGCGCCGCACGGCGGCCCTTCTCGTCATCGGCGAGGATCATCTCGCGCATGGCGATGATGCGCTCGCCGTCGAAGAACATGTGCTCGGTGCGGCAGAGGCCGATGCCCTCGGCGCCGAATTTGACCGCCATGCGCGCATCGAGCGGCGTCTCGGCATTGGTGCGCACCTTGAGCCGGCGGGATTGGTCCGCCCAGCCCATCAGCGTCGCGAACTCGCCCGAGAGTTCCGGCTGGAGCATCGCGATCTCGCCCTGGAGAACCTGCCCGGTCGAGCCGTCGATGGTGATGGAATCGCCGCGCTTGAGCACCTTGCCGCCGGCCGAGACCGTGCCGTTCACCATGTCGATGCGGATTGCTCCGGCGCCGGAGACGCAGGGTTTGCCCATGCCGCGCGCCACCACGGCCGCATGGCTCGTCATGCCGCCGCGCGTGGTGAGAATGCCTTCGGCCGCATGCATGCCGTGGATGTCCTCGGGCGAGGTTTCGACGCGCACCAGGATGACCTTGCGCTTCTCCCTGGCGGCCGCCTCCGCTTCCTCGGAGGTGAAGACGATCGCGCCGGTCGCGGCGCCGGGCGAGGCCGGCAGGCCGGTGGCGACCACGATCCGCTCGGCCTTCGGATCGATCGTCGGGTGCAGGAGCTGGTCGAGCGCCGCCGGGTCGACGCGCAGAACCGCCTCCTCGCGGCTGATCAGCCCCTCATTGGCGAGATCGACGGCGATCTTGAGCGCCGCCTTGGCGGTGCGTTTGCCGTTGCGCGTCTGGAGCATCCAGAGCTTGCCGCGCTCGATCGTGAATTCCATGTCCTGCATGTCGCGGTAATGCGTCTCCAGCAGGCCGTAGATGCGCACGAGTTCGCGATAGGCGTCCGGCATCGCCGCCTCCAGCGACGGCTTGGTGGAGCCCGCCGCGAGCCGCGCTGCCTCGGTGATGTCCTGCGGGGTGCGGATGCCGGCCACGACATCCTCGCCCTGCGCGTTGATCAGGAATTCGCCATAGAGTTCGCGGGCGCCGGTGGAGGGATTGCGCGTGAAGGCGACCCCCGTCGCCGAGGTCTCGCCCATATTGCCGAACACCATCGCCTGGACATTGACGGCGGTGCCCCAGCTTTCCGGAATGGCGTGCAATTCACGATACTTGATCGCGCGGGCATTCATCCACGAGCCGAACACGGCCGAGATCGCGCCCCAGAGCTGCTCGTGCGGATCCTGCGGGAAGGGGCGGCCGAGATGGTGCTGCACGCATGCCTTGTAGGCCTGGACGAGGTGGCGCCAATCGTCGGCGCCGAGTTCGGTATCGAGCGTGAACCCCTTGGAATCCTTATATTCCTCGAGGATGTCCTCGAAATTGTGATGCTCGATATCCAGCACCACGTTGGAATACATGGTGATGAAGCGGCGATAGCTGTCCCAGGCGAAGCGGGCGTCGTTGGCGAGCCGCGCCATGGCCTCGACCGTCACGTCGTTGAGGCCGAGATTGAGCACAGTATCCATCATCCCCGGCATCGAGGCCCGTGCGCCCGAGCGCACCGAGACGAGGAGCGGGTTCTCGGGATCGCCGAAGGCCCGGCCGGTCAGCGCGCCGACATGCTTCAGCGCGGCATCGACCCCGATCGCCAGTTCGGCCGGATAGCGCCGCTCATGCGCGTAATAATAGGTGCAGACCTCGGTGGAGATCGTGAAGCCGGGCGGGACCGGGAGGCCGAGATTGCTCATCTCGGCGAGATTGGCACCCTTGCCGCCGAGAAGGTTCTTCAGGCCCTGGTTGCCCTCGGCCTTGCCATCCCCAAACGTGTAAACCCATTTCGTCATGCCGGAACCTCCCGGATCTGATTTCGCAGGTGCGAAAGAGCGTCACTCTCCTGTCGCAAAAGGCGGCGGAAGGCAACCTGTACGAATGCGTGACGGCGGGATTGTCCCCCAGAGCTGGCTCGGGAAATCTGGACAGCGGGGATAAGTGGAAATTCTGCCTGAGATCGGCATGATGCCGTGAACAGGAGAGACCATGACGAGACGACCGCGCCGGAACCATAGCCCGGCTTTCAAGG
>NZ_VTRS01000014.1 GCF_008641065.1 Rhabdaerophilum calidifontis
CCTTGAAAGCCGGGCTATGGTTCCGGCGCGGTCGTCTCGTCATGGTCTCTCCTGTTCACGGCATCATGCCGATCTCAGGCAGAATTTCCACTTATCCCCGCTGTCCAGATTTCCCGAGCCAGCTCTCAGAACCATAGTGGAATACGAGACAATCGCATTTGGATCGCCAGCTTTGTAATCGGCCTCAAAGAGATCGACCTCAGCGTTCCGTTGAGTTTTTTTCGCGTCGAAGTCCTGCTGCTTCCGCGAATGTTCAGCCCGAGCAGCTTCTAGAGTCGCGCCCCGCTGCGCCTCTCTCAACTTCCAGGCCGCAAGCTCTTTTTCGAATTCCGATTTCGCGTTGTCGATCGCCTTCTCATGGCGGCCCTTAGAGCCAGGTACCAGCTTCTTCAGAAAGGTAAGTGCGGGAATTCGTTGGAGATAGGCATCCAGATTGGGGGGTGGTTCCTGTGTGATCTGCGAGCGGGTCGGAGAGAACGCGGGAAATGTGTCGTGTATCCTGAGTGCAGAAAAATCGATCCGATCATCGACAGACAAGGTGTGGTTCAGGATCGTTTTCAGTTGTTCGATCTTCTGTTCGGCCTCGGCCTTGAGATCAGCGACTTCCTGTTCGCGATCTTCCAGATATTGCTCTTTTTCGTAGCGGGCCTGCTCTTTCAAAGAACGAAGGTTCTCACGTTCCTCTCGTGCTGCTTCCCGTAGTTGCGCTCTGACATATCGATCATGTTCGCGAGCGGCCCTAGCGCGCGCTGCTTCAGACTGCCGCTGGGCGCGCGAGACATCGCGCGCGATCGCCATCAGTATTCCACCTCTGCGCCCCACAGTTCCTCGCTCCCGTTCACGTTGCTATGTTTTGATTTCACAAAATAACGCACGCGTTGCAACTGACTTGGAGCTCCAGCATCTGTTTCTGCCATCTATCCGGGCACACAGCGAGATCGGAAACAAGCCGCCGATAACGCTGATGAATGGCTCCCCGGCACTCCCGCCGGGATGAGCCTTAAACCCCGGAAGTTTCCAGCCAAGGCTGGCCCAAAATCGGGTAGCGCTTCAAAGCGGCCAAAGAGCCGCTCCAACATCGGGGGCAATAAGGGGGCGAGGTGAATGGCCGGCTGAAATGGAGAGCGCATTCCTGCCGTTACCCAAATCTGCTTCCAGCCTCGGTGAATGTGTACCCATTGGCGATGATGCCTTCATCCACCACCTCGTTCGACATCTGGTAGTCGTATTCCTGCTCAAGCTGGCGATAGAGCCAACGCGCGAGATCTTGTAGGGCCTCTGAAACGCCATCCTCGGCGTCGGCAGTCCGCGGCTGATCTCGATCGCTGCTCCGCTCGACAGAAATCTCCATGCTGTGCTCGTGGTAGTAGCGTCCTCGATGCGTGACGCGGGCCTCGAGGGCGTAGAGGTTCTTGCGCTGGATCTGCTGAAGCTGGTCAGTGATCGCAGCTAGCCGCTTATCCCTTGGCGCATAGGCTCGGATGGCGCGCGCCGCGCCTTTCCGATAGCTGTAGCTGCCCTCGAAGCAGGCTCCGTCGCCCTGGCTCGCAAAGCCCGAGAACCAGATGCAGGGTTTCTGGCGGGTGCCGCCGCCATAGAGGCGGACAGGCCGGGTTGCGAGAACCACGCCGAGGAGCTCGCAGATGTGCTCGAAATCATCGAAGACAAACTCATGCCAGTCGTCCGGAGCCGACGCTTGACGATACCAGTCGCGAGCGCGTTCTTTGGAGCGCTCATCCAGTTCTTCGAACGTATAGACGGTCGTTTCGATGACCTCAGGCATTGATGACCTCCCGAACCGGGAAATGAAGATCGAGATCATTCTCGATTTTCTGGGTGCGCCCCATCCAAGGCGCGGGCTGGATCGCCCGAGCCCAGTCGGCAAAGCTTGGGATGAAGCCGAGATCCTCGGTGACATGCTGCTCGCCAACCCAGCGGGTTGGAATGACCCGGCCAGAGGAAAGCGTGATCGTCACGCCGAAGATCGTCTCGGCCATGAAGATGCCCTCGGCATGATGCCGAAGCGCCCTGTGCCGGAAATCCGCGACAATTTCCTTCGACGCATCGAACCAGGTGTGGATCGCGAGATAGTCCTCGACGGTGCCGCCCCATTTTTTCTGCGAGGAGAGGGCGTGGTGGTAGGGATGAGCCATGATCGCCTCCGCTCAGAACGTGTGGGAGGAGAATTCGGTGACGGTTATCCGCTCATGATAATCGAGCCGGATTTCCTGAGTTGGGACATCGAAGACGAACTCCCCATAAGCGCCTTCATTGAGCTCCCATCCGCCATGGGTTTCGCTGAGGGCGTCATAGACCAGGTGCTCGATCGCTTCGCTCAACGTCATCGGGCGGGAATCCGGCGCGCTCTGTCCCCAGACAATCGCGACAATGCTGATCGTTTGGTAGGGAAGTGGAACATTCGCGTTGGCGGCATCGCGCGCCTCGATGCTCTCGATCTGCCCGCTATCGCCGTAGCCATCGAAGCTGACGATGACAGTCGCGACGCCGGCCCCGGCGAGCGCAGCAAAGACCGCAGATTTGTTCGCGGGGCGCAGAGCTGCTCGCCGTGACGTCTCGGCTTCAATCTCAGCCACGATATCGGACATCGTCACCGGAAGGGCGATGAGCTTCGGCTCGGACGTCGCGGGATTATTGGTTTCGTTGGCCATGGGGCTCTCCAGAATGAAAAAGCCCGACACGAGACAGGCTCGGTCGGGCAGGGGATTTGATGGGAGTAGGGAGGGTTATTCGGCGGCGATGGGATAGGCAGCAGCCGTTTCCAGGCCTTCGGTCAGGAAGGCTGGGAGCGTGACAGCCTCTGAGCTGGCATCTTTGCCCCCTTCGCTGGCGGGCTGTGTGGGAGCTTCGACCGTCGTTGCAGATGGGGCGACAAGCGCGTGCGAGCCCCTTTCAAGCGTCGATCGCAAGGGGGCCGGCAACCAGTTCGCGCCAGCGACAAGGCGCTCTGCCTCAGTTGCCATGTCGGATTTCTTGAGGTGATCGATCATTTGGGCTGCCGCCTCGCCCTTCACCTCGCACACCGTCGCGAGGATCCGGGATTTCGTGACCTTCCCGAAGAAGCTTTTCGAGGTCGCAGACCAATGGCGGCGCATATCGAGATCGACATGATCCGCGAGCCGGTCGGCATGAGCGATTTCACGGGTGCGGTGGATATGCGGGAGTTGCAGCGCATTGACGCCTGTCGAGACACACCACGCGAAGAGCGCTGCCAGCGAATCCGCATCAAAGGCAACAAGCGCATCCCAGAGATCAGCCGGATTCTTCGGCAGCATCCCAGCCCAGCGCGCCTGGCGAGCGCTCATGCGGTTGGCGACATCGCTTTCGCCGAGGTCAGGCGCATGCGCCTCAAGCGCGGAAGACCGGACATCGAGTTCGAGACAGGTTTCTGAACCAGCGAAGCGATAGAAGCTCTTGAGCACCAGCGCATGGGTCAAGGTGAGGAGTGCGGTATCGGGATCATCGGCGAGGGATTCCCGAAGGGCGAGCGTCCGATAGGCCGTGAGTTCAGCGATCAGGCGATCGGAGAGGCGGGCCGTGGTCTCCGTTTCGACGTCATCGGCATCCTCTGACGCGTTCGGCCCAACGCCACCAGTCTGGCAGGACAATGCAGGCTTATGGCCATCGGTCGGATTGCCCGACGCCTGACCAGATGTGCTTGCAGCCTGATCTTCGGGGCGAATATAGCCAGCCTCGATGCGCAAACGACCATCGTGCTCGATGCTGACGAAAACCCCGGCATGGGCGATTTCCTGAGGGTTGAAGATTTCGGGACGCTCATCGACCCTCGCAAGGATATCCTCGAGCTCGCCCATGCGCTGGTCGATCTCCTCGGGTAGTTCCTCGGCACCCTCGAATTCCTCTGACAGTGCATTGTATTCGGCAAGGGCGGCGTCATAACGCGCCTGCTCATCGGGAGAGATCGGTGCCGGCGTTGCTGAGAGCCGGATCAGGCCATTGAGATGGCCATAGGGGAAGCTGAGGGCGGTCTCGACCCATTTCCAGCCCTCGGCCGCGATGGCCTCGGCTTCTTCGGCGAGCTTCTCCGTGGCGAGACGGTCGAGCAGCGCGACATCCTGGAACCATCCCCCACCATCCTCTGAGAAGAGGTCGCGCAAGATCACGCCACCTGCCGCCGCATAGGCCGCAGCGCCCACGAAAAGGACGCGCCTGTCACTGCCCTTGACCGCTCCTTCTGTGAGAAGGCGGCGGATGAGATAAGGCTCCTTGTTGTAGCCATGCCGGATCTGCTCCCAGACCGCCTCCTGGCGGGCATGATCTGCCGTCACGCAGAAGGCCATGAGCTGATCAAGCGTCATCTCGTCCTCGGCATAGGCCGCAAGCAGAGTCAGGCTGGCGGAGGCGAGTTTCAGGCGCTGACGAACGATCTGCGGCGAGACGAAAAACCGTGCCGCGATCTCATCGACCGAGAGCCCTTCATCGTCGGCCAGTGCCCTAAAGGCCCGGAACTGGTCGAGCGGATGAAGACCGGCGCGCATCACATTCTCGGCAAGCGAATCCTCGACCTCAATGCCGGTGGATTTCACAAGGCAGGGGATCGGGTGATCAGGGCTGATACGTCCTTCAGTCTGCAGCTTCTGAAGGGCTGCGAGGCGCCGCCCACCGGCTTGAACCGCGAACTGACCGGTCTCATGGCCAGCCTCGTCGATCACGGGACGGACGGAGAGCGACTGCAGGAGCCCGCGACGTGCGATGTCCTCCGCGAGATCGTCAATACTCATGACGGCTCGAACCTTCCGGACATTTGCTGCGGAAGCAACGAGCTGGGAAAGAGGAATCTCGCGGGGCGCAGCGAGGGAACCAACTACGGGCCGATAAGTAACAGTGCTGGAATCCGTCTGGGTCATGTCCGTCATCTCCACGACGGCCGGGGCAGAACCTCTCTCTTCCCCTCTCAAACCGTCACAAACGGCCCGAACTCACCTCTTTCTTCAACCACGACCAGATGGCGGTAAACCTCGACAGTTTCACGAAAAACGGTCAACACATGATCTAATATATTGCAGATTGTATTATATAAAAGTCTATGGCATGGCTCCGCGCTTTCCGCCCACGGCAGTCAAAGGGGAGAGAGATGCCGGAAAGCCTGAAGATGCTAACTATACCAGAGCGTGCGCCGATCGATACGCTGCTCCCCTATCTGCGGACATGCCCCGAAGCCAATGTGAAAGAGCTGATTGCCCGCAATCTTGCGACAGGTGTGTTCTACAACGACCCGAACGAGGTCCTCTATTGGGCGACGGTCCAGATCGCCTATTCCGGCAAAGCTCTGAACGCATCACTTCTCGCCGAAGCGATTGACCGATTGGCCAAACTGGCGCCGGTGAACCAATAGAACGGAATTCCCTCCTACCCGGCCCAATGGGAACCGTCATCCATCCAGAGGCCTCTCATTGTGCGATCTATTGCGTATCGTAGAAAATGTATGCACGCTGTAGCCAATCACTGGATCATGGATCGGGCAGGCAGATGGCTCCCAAAGCGGGGCGCGGCAGGACCGCGGAAAAGACATTGGCATCGGTACTCGGCATCAGGCTTGAACAGCTTGCGGCTGACCACGAGGATCTGGCGAGCTTTCTGGCCAAGGTCGGGATTTCTCCGGGGACCTACTACCTCCTCGTCAAGGGCGACGCCAACCCGACGCTCGATACCCTCGAACTCATTGCGAAGGGTCTGGGCCTCTCGGTCTGGGAACTCCTCGGTCTCAATGATGGCGTCGTGAAGAAAGCGCTGGATGCCCGCGATATTGATCTCGAAGCGATCAAGGCTTCAAGTCGGGCTCGCGTCGAGGCGCTTGCGCAACTCGAAAGCCAGCGCGTGGAGTTCAAGAAGAATTCGATGATGCAAGCGAAGAGACCGGGCAAAAAGGCTTGAGAAGCGACACGTAAGCATCCTGCTCCGTGACTTGGTCGACGATTCCGTCGATTGAAGGCGGTGATTCACCACTGAAAATCCATGCCAATATCGCCGAGCTTGAGAACCAGGCTCACGTCAGGCCCTCGTTCCTGAAGGCAAGCCAATTATCAACCAAGGGGAGGGGGCTGGTTCTTGCAAGTTTGCGTGCCCTGATACGGGCGACCGCCTCGCGAGCGGGTTGGCGATTGCCCGCCTGACGCTCAGGGATAAGGCGCGCGACGGGCTTTCCATGACGGGTGATCACGACATCCTCGCCCTTTTGAACGAGATCCAGCAATGCCTCGAACGTATTCTTCGCTTCGAATGCTCCGATGTTGCTCATAACAATTCTCCAAACCGGCCTGCCTGGTTGAAGGATGCTGGAAGCTGCTTCTTCACCAATGGGATGCCCGAGTTGTGGGGACAGCCCCAATTTTGTGATTTGGCGTTTCCCGAAGCAATGGTATGTCTCTTTGGTGATACCAACAGAAAGAGACGACCATGTCCATTGCGCGGAAAGACCCAACCGGAAAGGTTTTTATGCATGGCCGCAGCCAGGCCGTGCGCCTCCCGAAAGAGTTCCGGATTTCCGGGAAGGAAGTCCGGATCAGCCGGTTGGGCCACAAGCTCGTCCTCGAACCTGTCGAAACCCCGAAATTCGATGTTGCGGCATGGCGACTTAGGCTTCGCGCCCTGGGCGCTTCAGATTTCTTGCCCGAGGGGCGGCCAGAGCAGCCGCCAATGCCGAGCAACGAGCCGTCCTTCGATTGAGCAGGCTCACCGATGTTTTTGCTCGATACCAACGCCATCATTGCGGTCTTGACTGAACGTGTGCCCGCCGTTGCGCGCAGGTTTGAAACCGAGGTTTCAAGGGAAACGCCTTTGCTCCTCTCGACCATCGTTCTCCATGAACTCCGGTATGGAATCGCCAAAAGTGCAAAGCGGGCCCAAAGCGAAGCACTGCTCGATGGATTTCTCGAGTTGCCAATCGAAATCGTGGAATTCGGACCAGACGATGCCACGCATGCCGGCGACATCCGTGCCTACCTCGCCGCGCAAGGCACCCCGATTGGACCCTATGATGTGCTCATCGCGGCCCAGGCACGTTACAGGAACGCCGTCCTCGTATCCGCTAATCGCCGCGAGTTCGATCGCGTCCCCGGCTTGATCGTGACCGACTGGGCAGCCGGATAAAAACACCTTTGTGCGATTTCAGCCGCACTCGCGATCAAACCTTGCCGATCCCCACCCCAATGTCCGCTTTGTAGCCACCAAATGCGGAGTTATGGAAGTTGGCATGGCATTTTCCAGCCAGCACGGTCAAAGGTCGTCCACGAGAATATCCCGCGTGACAGCGGGATAGAGCACATTGGCGTCGAGGAGGGCGGTATAGGTCATCCCCGCTCAGTATCCCATGCCTTGCTCCTGAGCGTCGGCAACAAGAGCGTCGAGCACAGTTTCCCGATCTTTGTCGACCCGCGCCTTATAGGCCATGACGTCTTCCATTCTGACCCGGCGGTGCTTCCCGACCTTCCGATGCGGAATGGCATTATCCTCTAGGAGCTTGATCAAAAACGGACGCGAGACATTGAGAACCCCTGCAGCTTGCACGGTCGTGAGTTCGGCATTCTCAGGGATAATTGTGACACCTTGGCCAGCAGCCATCGCGCCAAGGATGTCCAGCAGGAGGTCAACAGCGACGGCAGGAAGCTCAATCGGCGCCTCCTGTCCGCGATCAATCACACGGACACGCAGAGGCTCGCTTCTGCGGACAAGCGAACCCAGGCGCTGAGCCGAGGAACGGGCAAGCGTAACTTCAGCGGGATTGGACGGCGGAGCACGATGTGCAGTGGTGGCGCGGGACATGACACTCTCTCTGATGGTGCTTTCGCACTCTTAAATGCATTAAGTGCAACAAATGAAATAAGTGCAAAGATTGTCAAGCGCCATATCTGAAGTGCCGCATTGGAAGGCAGCGCTTAGCCTGCGATTCAGACCTCACCCAAACCCACCATGATATCCGTCGTGGCCGGCGCTGGTGGGACCGCAGCGACAGGTTGCCCGGGCGGAAAATCCCCTGGCCCTTGCTCGCAAGCGGGAGTGTTGGGATTGTTCTGGCAATTCGGGTCGGCATTGGCTTGCGCCGCGCGCGCCATGTCGCAGATGGTTGTGCCGTTGGAATCCGCAAAACCCGAGCAGCGTCCGGAATTCACCATGGTCTGGCAATTGCCGACGCCGAGCTGGATGCAAGCGGCGATAAAGCTCGCATCGACGCGTCGCCCATCGAACACGCCCATTTCGGTCAGGCGCCGGACGACACCGGTTCTGTATCCGTCATTGGTCAGGCGCGCCCAGGCATCGACCTGCTCCTGCAGGCTCATGCAGCCGAAGGTTTCTCGATCGACACCGGCGTAGTCGCGGACATTCCGATTGTTGAGCTGGAAGATGCCGGTGCAGCAGCTCCCATTGTAGACACCCTTGTTTCCACCCGACTCAAAACGACCGAGTCCGCCGAGGGAACAGGAGGTCGCTTTCAACTCATCGCGCAGCGGCGAGGCATTCACGGCGTTGGTGATCTCCTGAGCCGAATAGTTGGTGCGCTCGCAGTACTGTTGGCGCTGGGCCGTAGCCGAGAACGGCATCAACAGAGCGAAGAGAGCAATCGTTACGGCACGGGCGAGTTGGCCCTGCTTTCGTTTCTGGAGGCACAACATCACGGCACCCGGAACTCACGGGAGCAGCGAGGCGCCCACTGGCCGCCGACTAAGGCGCGCATCCGAACCACACGCCGTGCCGGATCAAACTGCACCTGCACGCTGTCATGCTGGTTGGCCAGAGGCGCCCCTTGCTCAGGCGGCTCAACGAGGCAGCCGGTATCCTCTATCGCGATCTGGACATTCCCGCCGGACACCAGCGCGATCTTCAGCGGACAAACCGAAGCTTCTCGTCCGCTGGCATTGTGGTTCGCACCATTGTCGCATTGTCGGGATGTCAGGACGGACACCACCAGGCGCTGATCGCCGAGTTCGAAGGTCGATACGAGCGCATTGATCCAGGCGTTACGCCCGCCAAGATCGCGCTTCAGTTCCTTTTCGACGAAGTCATTCTGCGAGCGGATCTCAGCCGGCCACATCGTGGTCTGCAGAATATCCGTCGAGGATTTCTCGCGGAGATCGCGGAACTCCATCGACGCCCACTCGGCATTCTGCGCGAGGGCAGTGCCAGTGGCAGTGCCGAGAAGCACGGCGATCACGAGGCCAAATCCGACAGGTCTCATCTCTCACTCTCCTCTGACGGGAACCGATTGCGAACAGCCCTCCACGGCCTCTCCTCCGACCACAACACCAAGGCGGATTGCGCGGGAACCGGGGTCATAAGAGGCATAGGCGCGCGGCGCCGCGCTACCTGCGGGAACATCCACGAAGCAGGCCTTGCCTTCGCGGATCGTGGTCCCTTGGGCATCAAAGCGCACAAGACGCATCGGACAAATCCAGACCTGCGGCGCGACGGGCCGACGCTCACATGCGCCTTCCACCTGCAGGATCGAGAGCATGACCACTGTTTCCGGAGAACGGATCACGAGGTTGGCGGCCATGGCTACCTGGCCTCCTATCGTTGCACCAAGTGGGGCATTTCGGGATCGCGAGGGAACTCCAAGCCTGTCATGCCAGAGGCGCGCCGTTGGCATCTGGTTCGGTCCGACCAGACGCAAATCGACCATCGTCAGGGGCCGCCAAGCCTTCGCCGGATGCGGCTCGTTTTCAGCTCTTGACGTGGTCAGGACAGCCCCCAGAGCTGGCTCGGGAAATCTGGACAGCGGGGATAAGTGGAAATTCTGCCTGAGATCGGCATGATGCCGTGAACAGGAGAGACCATGACGAGACGACCGCGCCGGAACCATAGCCCGGCTTTC
>NZ_VTRS01000015.1 GCF_008641065.1 Rhabdaerophilum calidifontis
TCGGCCGGTTGACCCCGGACGAGGCGTACTTCAATGCGCTGCCAGCAATCCCGATGGCGGCCTAACCGAGGCAGGAATCCACTTAGGAAACGCCCCGAAACTGTTCAAACAAACCGAGCCAGCTCTTTCCTACGCAAGTTCTGAATCCGCCGCGATAAGGTCGCAGCATCAGCTATTAAGCGCCACAAATTCCCTGATTGCCTCTTGTCGACGCTTGTCGAGGTAGTCGTCCAAGTCCTGCAAATGGATGCCCTTGGCGGATTTCTGGCTCTTCACGTCAATACGGACAACAGGAAGTGCGATTTCGCCCGCTCCTATCTTCCTAAGCATGATTGTCGGTGTGAGATGCGAGAAATAATCGCGGCACACGTCCTCAAGCGGGATGATTGCCTTGCCGTTATATTGCGCCATGAGAAGGAACGCGGTGTTGAGCGCCATCGGTGTTTGCCTTTGAAAATTCGAGCGAAACGCGCCACCTAATCACAAGAGTCGGCAATGCCAGTCCGTCCAATTTCGGGTAGGTTTAAAAAGTCATAACAAATGATTGAAAAATCATGCAAATTTGCCATTGCCCCCATGATGGATTGGACGGACCGGCATTGCCGGTTCTTCCATC
This sequence comes from Rhabdaerophilum calidifontis, assembly GCF_008641065.1. GTDB lineage: Bacteria > Pseudomonadota > Alphaproteobacteria > Rhizobiales > Beijerinckiaceae > Rhabdaerophilum > Rhabdaerophilum calidifontis. The sequence goes on from NZ_VTRS01000015.1 coordinate 617, forward strand.
GGCTGCTCACGCGGCGGGCGCGACTTTATACCGAGATGGTGACGAGCGGCGCCGTGCTGCATGGCGACCGGGCGCGGCTGCTCGGCTTCTCGGCAGAGGAGCAGCCGGTCGCGCTCCAGCTCGGCGGTTCCGATCCGGCCGAACTCGCCGCCGCGGCGCGGATCGGCGCGGAATTCGGCTATCTCGAGATCAATCTCAATTGCGGCTGCCCGTCGGATCGGGTTCAGAACGGCCGCTTCGGCGCCTGCCTGATGCGGGAGCCGGCGCTGGTCGGCGCCTGCGTCGCGGCGATGAAGGCGGCGGTCGCGGTTCCGGTCACGGTCAAGTGCCGGCTCGGCGTCGACGACCAGGCGCCCGAGGAGGCCTTGTTCCGCATGGCGGAAACCTGCGCCGCGGCGGGGGTCGACGCGCTGGTCGTCCATGCCCGCAAGGCCTGGCTCCAGGGGCTTTCTCCGCGCGAGAATCGCGAAATCCCCCCGCTTGATTACGGCCTTGTGCGGCGCCTCAAGGCGGCATGGCCGGCTCTGCCGGTGGTGATCAACGGCGGCATCGCCGATCTCGACCAGGCGCGCGCGCTGCTCGCGCCGGATGGCGATCTCCCGGGGCTCGACGGTGTGATGCTCGGCCGCGCCGCCTATCAGAATCCGGGCCTGCTCCTGGAGGTCGATCCGCTGATTTTCGGCGCGCCGGCGCCGGTCTCCGACGCCGCAGCCGCGCTTGCGGCGCTGAAGCCCTATCTCGAAGGGGTCGTGGCGCAGGGCGTCTCGCCGCATGCGGTGACGCGGCATGTGCTCGGGCTGTTCCAGGGGCGGCCGGGGGCGCGCGCGTTCCGCCACCATCTCTCCACCGAGGCGGTGAAGCCGGGCGCCGGTGCCGATGTGCTCGATGCCGCGCTGGCGCTGCTCGATCGGCGGTCCCCGCTCGCCGCGTGAGGTTCGCGACCGGGCTCAGGAATTGAGATCGAGGCTGCCCGAAGATGCCGGCAGCCCGCCCGTGAGCGCGGCGATGGCGAGGGCGATCGCCGCGATGATCGCGATCCACAGCGCCGCGACGCGCAGCATGTCGCCGGAGGCGTTGCGCCGCCAGACGGCCACCCCGCCCGCGAGCAGCACGAGGCAGGCGAGGCCGTAGACGAGCATTCCCACCTGCCCGCCCGTCGAGAGGCCGCCCATCTCCGGCAGCGGCGTCTTGAGGCGCTCGAAGATCGCGATCACGAAGGCGAGGCCGAGTCCGGCCAGGATGACGAGAGCGGTGCGTTCGTTGTTCATCGGGGCCTCGACGCGTCGCGGCACGGCGCCGCATCGATCAATCTGGGTCGCGTCCGGCGGTTCCGCAAGCGTGGGATCAGAGTGGCCCCTGCCAGTTGGCGGCGGCCGAGAGCGCGAGCAGCAGGCCGATCTCGGCGAGCTGCTGGCCGGCGCCCAGCACATCGCCGGTATGGCCGCCGATCTTCTTCTCGGCGAGGCGGGCAACGAGCGCGACCAGCGCGAGCGCGGCGAGGATCGCCGGTCCGATTCCGGCCGAGAGCCCGGCCTGCATCGCGAGGCCGGCGAAGAGGGCGAAACCGATCCCGCATCCGAGAACAAGGGCCAATCCGCCGGGCATCGGCGTCTCCGCCGCCATGCCCGGTCCCGGCGCCGGTGCGATGACCGCCACCGGCAGCAGCGCGAGCGGCCGGGAGAGCGCCCCCACCGCGACCAGGACGAGGATCGCGCCCGGCCCGATGAGCCGGAACAATTCCGTCAGTGCCAGGATCCGCAGCGCCAGCGCCAGTGCCAGGGCGGATGCACCATAGGTGCCGATGCGGCTGTCCTTCATGATCTCGCGCCGCCGTTCTGGCGTGGCGCCGCCCCAGAAGCCGTCGCAGCAATCGGCGAGCCCGTCCTCGTGGAAGGCGCCGGCCGCGATCACCTGCGCCGCGACCGCAAGCGCGGCCGCGACGGCCGTCGAGAGACCGGCGAGATAGGCGAGCCCGCCGGCGCCGGCGCCGATCGCGCCGATCACCGCACCCACCAGCGGCACGGCCCAGAAGCCGCGCCGGAGATCGGGCCGCGCATGCGGTGCCGGTTCGAAACCGAGCGGCGGCACCGGCAGCCGCGAATAGAACCGCAGCACCTGAAGGAAGAGCGCGATCGGCCCGGCCTTGCTGTCCGGCCTGCCGCGATGCTGCGGTGTTTCGGGTGTTTCCGGCTTGTTCATGTCGTCCATGCGCTGCCTCGGGGCCATCGCCGCAACCGGCAACGGCCTTTCGCCCGCCTTGCCCACGCCCTGCAGCGCATGATAGCCACCGCGGCGGGTGGTTTCCACCCGTCTCATGCCGAAAACCCGCCTTGCCCGAAGATCAACACCCCAGGTCCGCCATGCCGAGCGCGCTGCCCTTCGACGATATCCGCGCGCTGGTCGCGAGCATGCCCGCGCCGGACGAGGCCGCCCGCGCCGCCGCGCGCGCCCGCGAGGCGGAGCTGATCAAGCCGGCCGGCGCGCTGGGGCGGCTGGAGGCGATCGCCGCGCATCTCGCGGCCTGGCAGGGGCGGGCCGAGCCGCGGGTCGCGCGGCCGCAGGTGGTGATCTTCGCCGGCTCGCACGGCGTCGCCGCGAAGGGCGTCTCGGCCTATCCCGCCGCGGTCAACCGGGCGATGCTGGCGAGCTTCTCGGCCGGGCACGCCGCCATCAACCAGATCTGCAAGACCTTCGATCTCGGGCTGAAGGTGTTCGACCTCGCGATCGACCTGCCGACCGGGGATATCACCGAGGGCGCGGCCATGGAGGAGGCGGCCTGCGCGGCGACGATCGCCTTCGGCATGGAGGCGATCGCCGGCGGCACGGATCTCCTCTGCCTCGGCGAGATGGGGATCGGCAACACCACTGCCGCCGCCGCGATCTATGCCGCGCTCTATGGCGGGCCGGCGGCGGGCTGGGTCGGGCTCGGCACCGGGCTCGATCCCGCCGGCCATGCGCGCAAGGTCGCGGCGGTCGAGGCCGCGCTCGCGCAGCATCGCGACCATCTCGGGGATCCGCTGGAAGTGCTGCGCCGCCTCGGCGGCCGCGAGATCGCCGCGCTCTGCGGCGCCATCCTCGCGGCGCGGATCGAGCGGGTGCCGGTCATCCTCGACGGCTATGTCGTCACCGCCGCCGCCGCGATCCTGCACGCGCTCGATTCCCGCGCGCTCGACCATTGCCTCGCGGGCCATCTTTCGGCCGAGGGCGCGCATGCCGCCGTACTCGATCGGCTGGGGCTGGCGCCGATCCTCGCGCTCGGCATGCGGCTGGGGGAGGGGAGCGGCGCCGCGCTCGCCGCCGGCATCGTCCGCGCCGCAATCGCCTGTCATACGGGCATGGCGACCTTCGCCGAGGCCGGGGTGCCCGGCAAGGCTTGAGCCGGCGCGGCGCGTTCAGGCGGCGCGGCTGCCGGGCGGGGCGAACAGGCTCTGCGGCGGCTCCACGGCCGGCATCGCCGTCATCACGCGCGCCGGCGGGAAGATCGCGATCGCCTCGGTGCCCTCGCGCGGGCGGGAGAGCAGGCGGAAGGCGCCGCCATGCAGCTCCACCAGGCTCTTGACGATCGGCAGGCCGAGACCCGATCCCTGATCGGCGTTCTTGATCGCGCGGCTGCCGCGCCCGAAGGTCGAGAGCACGGTCTCGATCTCGTCCTCCGGGATGCCGGGTCCGTTGTCCTGCACCGCGAGATATTGCCCGCCGGCCTGCGTCCACCCGACCTTGATGCGGATCGTCGCGCCCGGCGGCGTGAACTTGATCGCGTTCGAGAGCAGGTTGAGCGTGATCTGGCGGATGGCGCGCTCATCCGCCCATAGCCGCGGCATTCCGGCGGTGAAGGCGGTTTCGACGCGCAGATTGCGGCTCGTCGCCTTGAGTTCCATGAGCCGCACCGAATCCTCGACCGCGCCGACGAGATCGATCGCCTCTTCGACGAGTTCGTGCTTGCCCGCCTCGATGCGCGAGAGATCGAGCACCTCGTTGATCAGCGCCAGCAGATGCTCGCCGCTCTTGTGGATGTCCTCGACATAGGTCCGGTATTGCTCGTTGCCGAGCGGGCCGAACAGCTGGTCCTTCATCACCTCCGAGAAGCCGAGGATCGCATTGAGCGGCGTGCGCAATTCGTGACTCATCGTCGCGAGGAAGCGCGATTTCGCGGCATTCGCCTCCTCGGCGCGGCGGGTGGCCTCCGTCAGGCGGCCATTGGTCTCCTCGATCTCGGCATAGAGCCGGTCTTTGTCGGCAGAGGTGCGCAGATTGTCGAGCGTCGTGGCGTAGAGCCGGTTGGCGAGGCCGACGAACAGCAGCAGCGCCGTGAAGCTCAGCCCGGCGATCATCCAGAGTTCCGAGGGCTCGCGGTCGATCGCGAGCTGCACGATCACCCCCCCCAGCGGCAGCGCCGCCCCGTAGACCGCGTTCGGCAGGGTATGGGCGAGCACGGTCGAGACCGCGCCGATCACCAGCACCGCAAACAGCAGGAAGAGCCGCAGCGTCTCGCTCTCCGGAACGCCGACCATGCTCGGCAGCAGGGCCCAGGATACGACGAAGGCGATCTCGCTGACGATCAGCCGCTTGATCCAGGCCAGCACGCGGCCGCTATCGGGGTCGATGTTTAGGAAGCGCTGGCAGACGAGAATCTGCGCCGCCAGCACGCAGAGCGCCAGCGTCAGCCAGGCGAAGGTCCGCGCCGGGCTCGACCAGGCGAGCGTCGTGCCGGCGATGATCATGGTGTAGGGCATCAGCGCCAGCGCCGCGCTGACATGGTTCTGCGCGAATTCCCGCGCGAGTTCGAGGTCGAAGGCGCGGTTGAGGCCGGAATCCGAGGTCACTTTCTCGCGTGCGTCACGCACGGCGCGCTGCATCTCGCGCCGCTGCCGCTGCGCGCGCTCGGCAAGCGTCTGCTTCCGCTCGATCTCGGCGGCGGTGGGGATGTGGTGCTGCATGTGCGCGTGTCCGGACCCGGCGTCACTATGCCTGACGAAAGGTTAAGCGATGGCTGACATCGCGCGGGAAACGGCGATTCCCGCGCCGGCCGGGGAATCGCGTAACAAGGCGCATGCCCCGTCCCCGCTTCCTGCTCGCCGCTTCCTTCCTCGCGATCGCGGTGCTAGTCCTGTCGATTTTCGGTCGCGCGCCCGAGGAGATCGTGGCCGGCGAGGCCCGCGCGCTCGATGGCGACAGCCTGGTCATTGGCGGTCGTGCGATGCGGCTCAAGGGTCTCGACGCGCCCGAGGCGCGCCAGACCTGCACCATCGCCGGCCGTGAGGTGCCCTGCGGACGCGAGGCGACGCTGGCGCTGCGGCGCTGGCTCGCGCGCGGCACGGTGGTCTGTACCGGCGGCGAGCGCGACCGCTACGAGCGGCTGCTCGTCACCTGCCGGGTCAACGGCCAGGATATCGGCGCCGATCTCGTCCGCAACGGCCATGCCCTCGATTATGGCGGCTATGCCGCGGAGGAGCGCGAGGCCGCCCTGCATTTCCGCGGCGTCTGGGCCGGTGCCTTCGAGCGGCCGGATGTGTATCGGCGGCGGATGGGCAATGGCCGGCCGATCCCGCCTTGACCCGACCACGATCCTCGTCTCCGATGGCGCCGCCTGAGGGAGGAAGCGATGCGGTTGTTCGACGGTGGCCGGGTGCCCAATGCGCGGCGCGTGCGGATTTTTCTCGCGGAAAAGGGCATCCCGGTGCCGCTCGTGCCGGTCGATCTCGGCCGCAAGGAGCACCGGCTGCCGGAATTCCTGGCGCGCAACCCGCTCGGGAAGGTGCCGGTTCTGGAGCTTGACGACGGCACGATCCTCACCGAATCGGTCGCGATCTGCCGCTATTTCGAGGAGCTTCACCCGGAGCCGCCGCTCTTCGGCCGCGGCGCGCTCGGCCGCGCCCAGGTCGAGATGTGGAACCGCCGCTGCGAACTGGAGCTTTACGGCGCCGTGCAGGCGGCCTTCCGCCATCTCCACCCCGCCATGGCGGAATACGAGGTGCCGCAGATCGCCGCCTGGGGCGAGGCGAACAAGCCGCGCGCGATCGAGGCCCTGCGGATGCTCGATCACGCGCTCGGCGCGACGCGCTTCATCGCCGGGGATTCGTTCTCGATCGCGGATATCACCGCCTTCATTGCCGTGGAGTTCCTCAAGCCGGCGCGGCTCGCCATCCCCGAGGATTGCGCCCGGCTCCGGGATTGGCATGCCGGGGTCGCCGCCCGGCCGAGCGCCGCGGCGTGATCGGCATGCGCAGCCTTCTTGCCGTTCTCGCCTGGCTCGCCGTTTCGGCGCCCGCAGCGGCCGAGACGCTGAGCGGCGCCGAGATCCGCCTCGAATTCGAGGGCAATACCGTGGTTGGCACCTATGTCGGCGGCGGCGCCTTCAGCGAATACCACCTGCCGGACGGCCGAGCGCTCGGCAATAACGGCTTCACGGCCAATGTCGATGCGTGCTGGAACACCGACGGCGACCGCGTCTGTTATCATTACGGCACCTCCAAGGAGCGGCGGACCTATTGCTTCACCGTCGAGCGGCAGGGCCCCTGGCTCTGGATGCGCGTTGCCGAAACCGGGCGCCTCAACGCCGTGGCGCAGGTGGAGAAGGGGAACCCCGCGCGGCATGATGACGGCGGCCAGCGCTGGTCCTGCGACGATCTGCTCTCGCGGCGTGGCGGCGAAGCGGATGTCGCCCGCGCCCGTCTGCCGGGGCGTTCCATGCCTTCGCCCTGACGCAGCCCTGTCACGGATTCATGGTCACGGGTTCATGGCCGGTTTATCGAGCGCCTGCCACGATGCGGCGCCTGTCAAGAGGAGGTCGCGATGCGCGCCACCATGTTTGCCGCCCTGATCCGGGGGCTCGCCCTAGCAGCGGGCCTGCTCGCCGCGGTCGGCGCCGAGGCGCAGGGGCGCCGGCTCGGCTTTGTGGTCGGCATCGGCGATTACGGCCAGGCGCCGCACCCGACCGCGCTGCCCGATGCCGCTCTGGTGGCCCAGAGCCTGAAACAGGCGGGGTTCGAGGTCACCGAGGCCGCCAATCTCTCCCAGGCCGATTTCCGCGCCGCCTTCCGGGATTTTCTCGGCCGCGCCCAGGCCGCCGGACCGGATGCGGTGCTCGCCCTCTATCTCTCCGGGATCGGGCTTCAGGATGACGGCGAGAATTACCTCGTGCCCGCCGGGGCGGCGATCCGAAGCCGCGCCGATCTGCCGCTCGAGGCGCTGCGGCTTTCCGATTATCTGCGCGCGCTTGCCGGGATTCCCGCCGCCGGCCGGATGGTGATGCTCGACGCCGCCTACGCGCATCCGCTCGCCGAGGGCATCGCCAGCGGCGGCCGCGGGTTCGGGCTCGTCGAACGCGCGGACGGCCTCCTCCTCGCCTACAACCAGGATCCGGGGCAGGCGGCGCCGCTGCCGGTGACGAATTACGGCCATTTCGCCATGGCGCTCGCCGAGGCGCTGCGCGAGCCGGGGCTGGACCTGGGCGCGATTTTCGAGCGTGTGCGCCTGCGCGTGTTCGACCTCAGCCAGGGGCGGGAGAAGCCCTGGAATGTGAATGGGATATCCCAACCGATCCTGCTGCTCGCCCCCAATCCGGGCCTTGCGCCGGCGGTGCCTGCGGCGCCGGAACTCCGCACCCGGCCGATCGGCGAGCTTCCCGCCGAGGATGCCTATGCCCGCGCGCTCGAACGCGACACGATCGAGGGCTACGACGCCTTCCTGCGCGCCTATCCTGATCACCCGCAGGCGAAGCGCATCCGCGCCCTCGTCGCCCAGCGGCGCGAGGCCTATTACTGGCAGCGCGCCCGCCGCGCCAATACCACGCGCGCCTACTGGACCTATCTCCGGCGCTATCCGCGCGGCGCCCATGCCGAGGAGGCCGAGGAGCGGCTCGCCCGCCTTTCCGCGCCGGTCGCGCCGCCGCCGAGCTTCGAGGAGATCATCTACGACGATCTGCCGCCGCCACCCGTTGAGGAGGTGATCGTCTACGAGACCGTGATCGTCGAGGAGGATTGGCACGCCCTGCCGCCCCCGCCGCCGCCTCCGGTGCATCTGCTGCCGCCGCCGCCAGTCGGGATCATCGAACTCGCGCCGCCGCCCCCGAACCCGCTGGCCCGCGCCCTGCCGGCGGTGGCGATCGGCGTCGGCGCGGCGATCCTCGCCAATCGCGCCTGGCGTCGTCCCGAGGCCGTGCGCCCGCCGGCGGCGGCGCCGCCGCCGCGTCCGTTCCGGCCGCGCCCCGCACCGCCCGTCGCGACC
>NZ_VTRS01000016.1 GCF_008641065.1 Rhabdaerophilum calidifontis
TTCGGGGGCCGTTTCAGCCGGTGACGGCAAGCTCTTCGACTTCATCAACAAGGAACTGCTGCCCGCACTTCACGGGCTGGACATCGACGCGCGCACTGGCCAGCCGAACCCCACGGCGTCGCCTAAACAGCGCATCATCGGCCGGATCATGACGGCTGTCGAAAAGGTGCGCGTGGATTCCGAAACGAACCTGCGCGACATCCTCGACCGAGTGCATGAGATCAGCATCGACAACATCGACGACACCCACTTCTTCACCCTGTCGCAGGTGTACGAAGACCTGCTGCTCAAGATGGGCGAGAAGAACTCGGATGGGGGTCAGTTCTTCACCCCGCGCGAGGTGATCCGCGCTATGGTGCACACGGTCGATCCTCAGCTTGGCCAGACGGTCTATGACCCTTGCTGCGGAACAGGTGGGTTCCTCGCGATTGCTTATGAGCACATTTCCCGGCGCTTGGGCCGATCGCCGCTGAGCACCGACCTTGAAACGTTGAAGCACGACACCTTCTTCGGCCGCGAGAAGGAAAATCTCGTCATCCCGATCGCTCTGGCCAACCTCGTCTTGCACGGGATCGACCAGCCCAATCTCTGGCACGGCAATTCTCTCACGCGCCGGGCAACCTATGGTGCACTGTTTGACAAGGCGCCAAAGCAGTTCGACGTGATCCTCACCAACCCGCCGTTCGGCGGCAAGGAAGGCAAGGACGCGCAGAAGAATTTCGCCTTTGAGACCAGCTCGACGCAGGTCCTGTTCGTTCAGGACATCCTTGGCGAACTCGCGCCGAAGGGGACCTGCGCTATCGTTCTCGACGAAGGAATGCTGTTCAGGACCAATGAAGGCTCCTTCGTCGAAACGAAGCGAAAACTGGTCGATGAATGTGACCTTTGGGCCATCGTGAGCCTGCCAGGCGGCGTCTTCTCGACGGCTGGCGCCGGCGTGAAGACGAACCTGCTGTTCTTCACCAAGGGCAGGAAGACAGAGCAGATCTGGTACTACGACCTGAGCCACGTGAAGGTCGGCAAAAAGACGCCCCTCACTCTGGCGCATTTCGGGTTTGACAAGGATGGCAAGCCGCTGCCCGACAGCGCGCTGCCTGCCAATCTCACCGCTGATTGGCTCGAACAGGAAGACAACGCCGGCAAGCCCTTCCCGAGTTACGCGCGGCTTCTGCCCCTCCGTGGCAAGGCCGAGGCGGACACTCGATACTCCTGGACTATCGACTTTGCCGCGCGCCGCACAAAAGCCCGTGAAGAAATGCAGCCCCTGCTGGCGCAGGCGGCAGATACCAAGGCCGAGGTGACAGACCTGAAGGAAGAGCTGAAGCGCCGGAAGAAGTCCAAAGCTTCTGATGCCGAAATTGCCGCGATGCTCAGCGAAATTGGAGACAAGGAGAAGGCGGCACGTGATCTGGAGGCTCAAGCCTCGGCGATTGACGCTGCGGTCTTCGACCTGAAGGCTGTCAACCCAAGCACTGTCGCGAAATTCGACGACCGGTCGCCCGCCGAGATAATTCGAAGTATTCACGATCACGGGCGCACTGTTGCCGAAGCGCTGGCTCGTCTGGCGGCCCTGATCCGCGATGACGACGACGCGACGGCAAAGCTGCGTTCTGCGGGTCAGTGACGGGCAAGCGACGGCATATCGATTCCGTGACAGGCGTGCTTAGCTTGCCTGCGCCTCGCCGGGCCAAAGTTTGGTTTCGGGTGCGGGAGTCCGTTTCCCGTCGGGCAGATCGTAACGCAACAAGCCAGCCTTTCGGCTATCCGTTGCGATCTTGTGAAACGGCCCCCGAATTCCCCGGACAGGTCTCACCCTTAAAATAAGGGTTGGGAGTAATGTCGTGGCTATGACTGGTTCTTATCCGAAGATTGAGGTCCTGACCGG
>NZ_VTRS01000017.1 GCF_008641065.1 Rhabdaerophilum calidifontis
TGAAACGGCCCCCGAATTCCCCGGACAGGTCTCACCCTTAAAATAAGGGTTGGGAGTAATGTCGTGGCTATGACTGGTTCTTATCCGAAGATTGAGGTCCTGACCGGGCCTGAGCGCCGCCGCCGGTGGTCGGTTGCGGAGAAGTTGGAGATCGTCGCGCAGACGCGCGAGGCGGGCGTCACGGTCAGCCTTGTCGCCCGCCGGTGCGGCGTGTCGCCGAACCAGCTTTTCACGTGGCGGCGGCTTGCCGAGCAAGGGGCGCTGACCGCGACGGCGGCCGAGGAGGAAGTGGTCCCGGCCTCCGCCTTCCGGGCGCAGCAGGAGCAAATCCGAGAATTACAGCGGCTCCTGGGCAAGAAGACCCTTGAGGTGGAAATCCTAAAAGACGCTCTGGACCTGGCGGAGGATATAAAAAAACGGAGATTGCGGTCGCTGTCGCTGCCCAAGGACGGTTTGCCATGAACGCCGTCGCCGCGACGCTGGACGTGGCCCGTTCGCATCTCGCCGCGCGGCTGGCGCAGCGGACGGCCGGGCGCTCTCCCCAGCGCAGAGGCCGTCCGCCCCTGCCGGAAGAGGCGCTGCTGGCCGAAATCGAGGCAGTCATCGACGACATGCCGAGCTACGGCTATGCCCGCATCTGGGCCAGGTTGCGCCGCAAGGCCCTGGCCGAGGGCCGTGCGCCCGCCAACCGCAAGCGGGTCTACCGGGTGATGAAGGTCAACGGCCTTCTGCTCGAACGCCATGCTGGCGGGGTCGAACGCCGTCACGACGGCCGCATCGCTGTCGCGCGCTCCAATTTGCGCTGGTGCTCCGACGGCTTCGAGATCGGCTGCGACAACGGCGAAAAGGTTCGCGTCGCCTTCGCGCTCGATTGCTGCGACCGGGAAGCCATGGGCCATATCGCCACCACCGAGGGCATCAAAGGCGAGGATGTGTGCGACCTCATGGTCACCGCCGTCGAGCACCGCTTCGGCAAGGTCAACCGCTTGCCGCAGACCATCGAATGGCTGACCGATAACGGCTCCTGCTTCATCGCAGGTCCGACCCGGCGCTTTGCCCGCGAGATCGGTCTGGAACCGCTCACCACCCCGGTCCAGAGCCCGCAGAGCAACGGCATGGCCGAAGCCTTCGTGCGCACCTTCAAGCGCGATTACGTCGCGGTGAATCCCATCCCGGATGCCAAAACCGTCATGCTCGCCCTGCCGGAATGGTTCGACCACTACAACGAGCTTCACCCGCATCGGGCGCTCGGATATCGTTCACCCCGCGAGTTCATCGCGGCCCAAGCAGCACCGTGAGAAATGTCCGGGCTTTTGGGGGCTACAACA
>NZ_VTRS01000018.1 GCF_008641065.1 Rhabdaerophilum calidifontis
AGAGCTGGCTCGGGAAATCTGGACAGCGGGGATAAGTGGAAATTCTGCCTGAGATCGGCATGATGCCGTGAACAGGAGAGACCATGACGAGACGACCGCGCCGGAACCATAGCCCGGCTTTCAAGGCGAAGGTGGCGCTTGCCGCTGTGAAGGGCGAGAAAACGCTGGCCGAACTGGCCGCGCAATTCGATGTCCATGCGAATGTGATCAAGACCTGGCGGGATCAGCTCCTCGAAGGGGCTGCCGGGGTCTTTGGTGAGGGCAAACCGGATGCGCCGCCCCCGGTTGATGTGAAGGAACTCCACGCCAAGATTGGCCAACTGGCTCTGGAGAACGATTTTTTGTCCGAAGCGCTCGGCAAAGCCGGTCTGTTGGCGAGCGCAAAGCGATGATCAACAAGGAACATCGCCTATCGATCGGACGGCAGGCCCGCTTGCTCAGCCTCAGCCGGGGCAGCGTTTATTATCTGCCGCGCCCTGTTCCGGCTGCCGATCTGGCGGTCATGAACCGGATCGACAAGTTGCATCTGGAATACCCTTTTGCGGGCAGCCGGATGATGCGCGACTTCCTCGTTCGCGAGAACTTCGACGTCGGGCGCCTGCATGTCGCAACGCTGATGAAACGGATGGGCATTGAGGCCATCTACCGGCGGCCGAACACATCGAAGCCGGCGCCAGGGCACAAGATCTACCCATATCTGCTCCGAAAGCTGCCGATCACACGGCCCAACCAGGTCTGGGCGATGGATATCAGCTATATCCCGATGGCGCGCGGCTTCGTTTATCTCGCGGCCGTGGTCGACTGGTTCAGCCGGAAGGTTCTGGCCTGGAAGCTTTCGATTACGCTCGACACGGCGTTCTGCCTCGAGGCTGTCGAGGAGGCGCTGGCCAAATACGGCAAGCCCGAGATCTTCAACACGGATCAGGGCAGCCAATTTACGAGCGTGGCCTTCACGGACCTGCTGAAAAGCCATGACATCGCGATCAGCATGGACGGCAAGGGTGCCTGGCGGGACAACGTGTTCGTGGAAAGGCTCTGGCGGACCATCAAATACGAGGAGGTGTACCTGAGGGCCTATGCCAGTGTCTCGGAGGCCAGGGCCTCGCTGGGACGCTATATCGACGGCTTCTATAACACTCGCCGACCCCACTCGAGCCTCGGCCGGTTGACCCCGGACGAGGCGTACTTCAATGCGCTGCCAGCAATCCCGATGGCGGCCTAACCGAGGCAGGAATCCACTTAGGAAACGCCCCGAAACTGTTCAAACAAACCGAGCCAGCTCT
>NZ_VTRS01000019.1 GCF_008641065.1 Rhabdaerophilum calidifontis
TGACCTGCCACTGAGTTGTCATCCAGCGGCGATTAGAGCCTCGGCGGGTTTTACGCCTTGTGGCGCGGGTGGAGCAACGGGCGATCGGCGGAGTTGGTCGGTGTTGCGCAGCCGATCGCCCGTTGCGGTGAAGTTAGCGGCATAGGCCGCAGGCGTGAGGTATCCGAGCGCCGAGTGCGGGCGCGCGGTGTTGAAGTCTGCGACCCAGGCCGCGATCTTGGCTCGGGCGTCGTCGAGATCGAAGAACAGCGTTTCATTGAGCAGTTCATCGCGCATGCGACCGTTGAAGCTCTCCACGAAGCCGTTCTGCATGGGCTTGCCTGGCGCGATGAAGTGCCAGTCGACGCCGTTGTCTTTGCACCAGGCGAGCATGGCGTTGCAGGTGAACTCCGTGCCGTGGTCGGAGACGATCATGCCCGGCTTGCCATGCCGCTCGATGATCGCCGTCAGCTCGCGCGCCACGCGCCGGCCAGAGATCGAGGTGTCTGGGATCGCGCCCAGGCACTGCTTGGTCACGTCATCGACGATGTTGAGGATGCGGAAGCGCCGCCCATTGGCGAACTGGTCGTGGACGAAGTCCGTTGACCAGCGCGCGTTCGGCGTCGCCTCGATCAGGATCGGCGCCCGTGCGCCCACAGCCTTGCGGCGGGCGCGGCGCTTGCGCACGGACAGGCCCTCTTCGCGATAGAGCCGGTGGATGCGGTTGACGCCGGAGGGCTCGCCCTCGCGCCTGAGCAGGATGAACAGCCGCCGATAACCGAAGCGCCGCCGTTCGTTGGCGAGTTCGCGCAGCCGGGCGCGCAGCTCCGTGTCCGGAGGTCGGCAGGATTGGTAGCGCACCATCTTCCGGTCCGCTCCGACGATGCTGCAGGCCCGACGTTCCGACAGGCCCATCACGGCCCGCAGATGCGCGACGGCTTCGCGCTGCACGGCGGGCCCTACCATTTTTTTGATAGAAGCTCCCGCATCGCGGCCACATCCAGCATCTGCTCGGCCAGCAGCTTCTTCAGCTTCGCGTTCTCGTCCTCAAGCGCCTTCAACCGCTTGGCCTCAGAGACATCCATACCGCCATACTTGGCCTTCCAATTGTAAAAGGTCGCCTCCGAGATCCCGTGCTTGCGGGCGAGGTCGGCGGTCCTCGCGCCGGCCTCGTGCTCCTTCAAGACCGCAATGATCTGCTCTTCCGTGAATCTTGCTCGCTTCATCAGTCCGTCCTCAGCAGGGCCGGACTCTAACTCCATGTGGAGGAAAATCTCAGTGGCAGGTCAC
>NZ_VTRS01000001.1 GCF_008641065.1 Rhabdaerophilum calidifontis
CGCGTAGAGGATCTCCGGATGGCGGTGGATGTCGCGGCGCCAGGAGGTGACCTCCTCCTTCAGCGCCAGGATGCGCGGATCGATCTGCATGGGGAACCCGGGTTGACAGGAAAAGCAGGCAGCAAGCTAGCGCCAATCGCGGGCCCATGCCAGCCCGAGCGCGCGAGAACCGCTTAGCGCGCGGAAGCCCCGTCCGTCACCTCGCCCGGCGCCGCCGGCTGCGCCGTGCCGCGCAGGGCGGCGCGCGGCCGCACGGTGCGGTAGCGCCCGCGCTCGACCGAAAGCAGCACCACGGCGAAGACCATCATGCCGTTCATCCACCAGGTCTGGATCGCGCCGATGGCGATCACGGCATAGGTGAAGGCTGCGGCGAGCCCGGCCAGCGCGAGCGGCGCGACCTCGAGCCCCGATCGCCCCGCCGCCTGCATCGCCGAGAAGACGAGGATCGCGAAACCGATCGCGCCGAGCAGGCCGAGATCGTACCAGGTATCGGTGAGGAGCGAGATCGGAACCGTCACCGGCATCTGCCCCGCCTCCCGCGCCGCATGCGCGGCGTTGAACCCCCAACCGGTCATCAACCGCAGCGGCTCGGCTGCGGCATGGCCCCACCAGGCGCCGAACTGCGCGAGGCTGCCGTCGCTCGGCAAACCGAAGACATTGGCCAGGAGCCGCGCAGCGAGCGCGACAAACGGCGCGAGCAGGATGATCGCCGCGGCCAGGGTTCCGAGCCCCGTGCCGACGCGTTCCGGCGACGACCAGGCGAGCGCAAAAACGATCATCCCCACGACCATCGGTGCGATCGCGTTGGTGGTCGGCCCGAACAGGGCCACGCCCGCAACCAGAATGATCAGGATCGCCGCCAGCAGGCGCCGGTCCTTGATCATCAGCCAGGCCGCCGCCGCCCAGCCGAGGCAGGTCAGCATGATCGCGGTGCGCCCCGGCGTGCCGGAGGGAAAGCGTAACAGCGCAAGGCCCAGCGCCTGGGCGACGACCGAGGCGAGGATCAGCAAGGCCCCCAGCGCGACACCGATCGTGATCAGGTGCAGGTTGGTGGCGCGCATGCGCGCCGGAAGGGCGTGGATCGCCAGCAGCCCGAGCACGACGACCCCCACGGTCTTGAAGATCTTGTCCGCCGCCGCGCCGGGCTGACCCGTCCAGCCGAGGGACAGGAAGGCCCAGAGGACGAGGCCCAGCCCGGTCAGGCCCGGAACACTCCAGAGCGAGCGGGCGAGATCGCGCAGCACGCGGAAGGGGTCGCCGCGCAGCACCGCCGAGAGGATGATCAGGATCGCCCCGATCGGTACGAGCACCACGATCACCCAGCGCGACATCAGGATCGCGCTCGGCAGCACGATGGCAAAGATCGCGAAACCGAGCCGCAGCAGCATGGCCGCCGCCGCGACGGCCGGGTCGCGCTCGGAGTTGTTGGTCAGGGATCGGTCGCCGGTCTGGATGCGCATGCTCGGACAAATCCTGGTTGCAGGCGACGTTACGCGAGAATCGTCCGCCGGGGCTGTATGCGCGTCGCAACACTTGTGACAATTCCGGCACGCGTGTCCGCTTCGCCCTGCTTGCCGCGCGTGGTCCGGGGCGCTACTTGCGCGGAAGAGCCACGGCAAAGCGAAAGACAGGGCACGAAGATGGCCGAAACTCCGACGAATCCGGTGCAGGAGGCGCTGCTTGCGCGGCGCTCCGGCAATGCACGCGCGCTCGCCGGACCCGGCCCGGACGCCGCGGTGCGGGCGGCGATCGTGCTCGCGGCCGCCCGCGCGCCGGATCACGGGCGGCTCGTGCCGTTCCGGTTCCTGGAGATCGCCGACGATGGCCGGGAGAGGCTGGCCGATCTGCTCGCCGCCGCCGCGCTCGAACTGGAGCCGCATCTTGCGGCGGCCGAGATCGAGCGGGCGCGCGAGAAGGCGCATCAGGGTCCGACGATCCTGGCGCTCGTCGCCCGGATCGACGCGGACCATCCCAAGATCACCGCCAGCGATCAATGGCTTGCCGTGGGCTGCGCGCTCGAGAACATGCTGCTCTCGGCCCAGGGTTTCGGCTTCGCTGCCGCGATCCGCTCGGGGCGCTTCCTCGACACGCGGGCGATGCGGGAGGGATTCGCACTCGCCCGTCACGAACATCTCGCCGCGCTCGTCGCGCTCGGGACACCGACGGATTGGCCGCCGCAGCGGCCCAAGCCGACGCTGACGGAGGTGTTCTCCCGCTGGCCGGGCTGAATCCGTCTTTGACTTCGGACAAGGACAAGGCCGGCATGCCGCGCTAGGAAACCACGCTTCCACAAACCGCGCCGGACGCGGTGCTTGAGGCGGGGGGCGGCATGACCCTGAGATTCAACCCCGACGAGATCGCGCGCCTCGCGACGCAGGTGCCGCGCTATACGAGCTACCCGACCGCGCCGCATTTCTCGGCCGAGATCGGCAACCTTACCTATCGCGAATGGCTGCGGGCCATGCCTTCGGGCACGCGGCTCTCGCTCTATCTCCACATTCCCTTCTGCGACACGCTGTGCTGGTTCTGCGGCTGCCATACCCGCATGATCCGGCGCTACACGCCCGTCTCGGGCTATCTCGACCGGCTGATCCAGGAGATCCAGACAATCGGCGCGTTGCTGCCCGACGGCGTGCGCGTGACGCATATCCATTGGGGCGGCGGCTCGCCGACCCTGCTCGCGCCGCGCGATATCGTGCGTCTCAATGCGGCGCTGCTCGGCGCGTTCCAGGTCGATCGCGCCTGCGATTTCGCTGTCGAGATCGACCCGCGCGGCATGGACGACGCGCGCCTCGACGCGCTCGCAGAGGCGGGGCTGACGCGCGCGAGCATCGGCGTGCAGGATTTCGACCCCAAGGTCCAGGCGGCGATCAACCGCTTCCAGAGCTTCGAGGAAACGCGGGCCGTGGTCGAGGCGCTGCGGCTGCGCGGCGTCGGGTCGCTCAACATCGACCTGCTCTACGGCCTGCCGCACCAGGAGACAGCCAAGATGCTGGCCTCGCTCGACGCCGTACTGACGATGCGCCCGGACCGGATCGCGCTGTTCGGCTACGCGCATGTGCCCTGGATGAAGAAGCACCAGGAGCTGATCCCCGCCGAGGCGCTGCCCGGCATGGCCGAGCGGGCGGAGAGCGCGGAGCGCGCCGCCGAGCGGCTGGTGATCGCGGGCTATCACCGCATCGGCATCGACCATTTCGCGCTGCCGCGCGATCCGCTCGCCGTCGCGGCCGAGACCGGCACGCTGCGGCGCAACTTTCAGGGCTATACGACCGACGATTCCGACAGCCTGATCGGGCTCGGCGCCTCGGCAATCGGCCAATTGCCGCAGGGCTTCATCCAGAACATTCCCGGCGGGCAGGCCTATGAGCGCAGCATCGGGTCGCATGGCCTTGCGGTGGCACGCGGATTCGCCATCGGCCCGGAGGATCGCCTGCGCCGCGACGCGATCGAGAGCCTGATGTGCCGGCTATCGCTCGATCTCGCGGCATTGCGCGCCCGGCACGGCGAACTCGCGGCGCGGCTCGAACCGGAAATCGAGGCCCTGTTCGCGAGCGAGGACGCCGCCTTTGTCGAGCGCATGCCATCCGGCTTCCGCGTCAACGAGGCGGGCCGGCCGTTCCTGCGGCTGATCGCCGCGCGGTTCGACGCCTACCTGCCACGCGGCAGCGCCCGCCATTCCACCGCCCTGTGACCGGGGGCCGGGCTGCCGGCGTCAGGGCGCGTTCGCCGCGCCGGAATCGCGGAGCATCGCGATGATGCCGGAGAAATCGGTGTCGGCCGCGTGCTCGGCGAAACGAGCATAGAGTTCGGTCGCGGTGGCACCGAGCGGGGTCGCGGCGCCGGCCGCGCCCGCCGCCTCCTGGCTGAGGCGCAGGTCCTTGAGCATCAGGGCCGCGGCAAAACCGGGGCGGTAGGCGTTGTTGGCGGGGCTCGCCGGCACCGGGCCCGGCACCGGGCAATAGCTCGTCAGACTCCAGCACTGGCCCGAGGAGGTGGAGGCGACATCAAACAGGGCCTGATGCGAGAGACCGAGCTTCTCGGCGAGGACGAAAGCCTCGCAGACCGCGATCATCGAGATGCCGAGGATCATGTTGTTGCAGATCTTCGCCGCCTGCCCGGCGCCGGCGGCGCCGCAATGCACGATCCGCTTGCCCATGGCCGCCAGCACCGGCTGCCCCGCCGCGAAGGCGGCTTCCGTGCCGCCGACCATGAAGGTCAGGGTCGCGGCCTTCGCGCCGCCGACCCCGCCCGAGACCGGCGCATCGAGCGCCGAGAGCCCTGCTGCGGCGGCAAGCGCATGGACCGCACGGGCATTCTCGACATCGATCGTCGAGCAATCGATCAACAGCGATCCCGGCGCCAGGACGGGGATGATCTCGGACCAGACGGCCCGCACATGCCGGCCGGCCGGCAGCATGGTGATGACGATCTCCGCGCCTTCGACAGCCGCCCGCGCATTCTCCGCGATCACGACGCCCGAGGCGGCGGCAGCGGCGCAGGATTCCGACGCGAGGTCGAACCCGACCACCGCGTGCCCGGCCCCGGCCAGATTTCCGGCCATCGGCCCACCCATATTGCCGAGCCCAATGAAAGCGATGCGCGTCATGCCGCCTGTCCCTTCGTATGGTTGAGAAAATCGACCCAGTGCCGGCGCAGCTTCTCTGCGAGGCCGGAAGGATCGTCGAGGGTTTCGGAGCCCGCCACGAGCGCGGCGGCAAGGCCGGGCGGCGGATCGAGCTGGTCGAAGCGCACCACATGAACAATGACAACGGGCGCCCCGCGCATGCGGATCGTCAGGCCGCGCCCGGCTTCCGGGGGCAGCGGGACGGCCTCAAGCACCGGGTGATCCTGCGCGGGATATCCCCAGCGCGTCAGCCAACCGGAATCCGCATAGGCGGCCGGATCCTCCGCCACGAGGATGAAGGTCACCACCGAGCGCTGGTCCGCCCTGCGCGCGGCAAAAGGCCCGGCGAGGATCAACCCGCGCAGACCCGGCTCGGCGAGCGCGAAGCGCCGCGTCTCCTCGACGAGCGTGCCGATCGCGGCCCGCCCCATCCCCTCGATCACGGCCGGCTTCTCACGCGCGAACATGCCGCGCAGGCCCGGCGCGCCGCGTTTCGGCGCCACGAGGAAGCGCAGCGCGAACCAGATGACGGCGATGGCGCCCACGAGCGCGACAGGGTTGTCGAACAGCCAGGCCGGCATGGCTCACCCGCGCTCGACGAGCGACCGCGCGACGATCAGCCGCATGATCTCGTTGGTGCCCTCGAGAATCTCGTGCACGCGCAGGTCACGCACGATCTTCTCGATCCCGTATTCGGCGAGATAGCCGTAGCCGCCGAGGAGCTGGAGCGCGGCATTGGCGACGCGCGATGCGGTCTCCGTGACGAAGCGCTTGGCGGCGGCGCAGCGGATGGTGGCGTCGGGTTCGCGGCGGTCGAGCGCCGCGGCGGCGGCGTAAAGCATCACCCGCGCGGCCTCGAGATCGATCGCCATGTCGGCGAGCCGGAATTGCAGCGCCTGGAAATCCTGGAGCCTGCGCCCGAACGCCTCGCGCTCCGCCATGTAGGCGCGCGCGCGCGCAAGCGCCGCCTGCGCGCCGCCGAGCGAGCAAGCGGCGATGTTGAGCCGTCCGCCGTCGAGCCCGGCCATGGCGATCGCGAATCCCTCGCCCTCGGCGCCGATCCGGTTGGCAACCGGGACGCGGCACCCTTCCAGGATGACCTGCCGCGTCGGCTGGGCGTTCCAGCCCATCTTCCGCTCGTTGGCGCCAAAGGAGAGACCGGTCGTGCCTTTCTCGACCAGCAGGCAGGAGATGCCCCTGGCACCGGGCTCGCCGGTCCGCGCCATCACGGCGTAGATCTCGGCGGCGCCGGCGCCGGAAATGAACTGCTTCACGCCATCGACGATGTAATGCTCGCCCTCGCGGCGGGCGCGGGTCTTGAGCGCGGCGGCATCCGAGCCGGCGCCGGGCTCGGTGAGGCAATAGGAGGCAAGATGCGCCATATTCGCGAGTGCCGGCAGGAAGCGCCGGTGCTGCTCGGGCGTGCCGAACCGGTCGATCATGCCGAGCACCATGTTGTGGATCGACAGATAGGCCGCGATCGAGGGGCAGCCCTCCGCCAGGGCCTCGAAGATCAGCGCCGATTGCAGCCGGCTGAGGCCTGTGCCGCCGTTCTCCTCGCGGACATAGAGCGCGCCCATGCCGAGCGCGGCAGCGGCGCGCAGCGTCTCGACGGGAAAATGCTTCGTCTCGTCCCATTCCACCGCGCGGGGGGCGAGTTCCTCGCGGCCGAAGGCGCGCGCCATGTCGCGAAGCGCGAGATCGTCCTCACCGAGCGCGAAGGCGGGGTGCGGGTCCGACGACCCGCTGCGATCAAGCATGGTGGTTCCTCCCGTCAGAGCACCACGATTCCCTGGTGCTTCGCCTTGTTCTCCGGCTCGACATGGATGGTGATTGAAGCGCCCTCGATCTCGGCGCGCAAGGCCGCCTCGATACGATCGCAGATATCATGCGCGCAATCGACCCGCATCTCGCCCGGCACGACGAGATGGAACTCGATGAAGGTCAGCCGGCCGGCATGGCGGGTGCGCAGGTCATGCGCCTCGATCGCGCCCTGCGCCTGCGCCGAGATCACCGCACGGATGCGGCCCAGTTCCTCCGGCGCGGCGGCTTCGTCCATCAGCCCGGAGAAGGAGCTCTGCATCAACCCCCAGCCCGACCAGAGGATGTTGAGCGCAACGAGGCAGGCCAACGCCGGATCGAGCCAGTCGAGCCCCGTGACGAGCACGAGGACCAGCGCCGCCAGCACCCCGGCGGAGGAGATCACATCGGCGAGCAGGTGCCGGCCGTCGGCGATGAGCGCCGGCGAGCGCAGCGCCCGGCCGCGACGGATCAGCACCATGCTCCAGGCGCCGTTGATCAGCCCGGCGCCGATATTGAGCCCGATGCCGAGCGGATCGAGGACAACGGCGCGCGGCGCGAGGAAGGCCTGATAGGCCGCGTGCAGCACCGCCAGCGCCGCGAGCAGGATCAGCGCGCCTTCGAAGACGGCGGCGATATATTCGATCTTCTGGTGGCCGTAAGGGTGGTTGGCATCGGCCGGCTTGGCGCTCAGCCGCAAGGCGCCGAAGGCCACGAGCGCCGCGACGACATTGATGGTCGATTCGAGCGCGTCGGAATACAGCGCCACCGACCCCGTCAATCGCCAGGCGGCGAATTTCAACCCCAGAACCGCGAGGCCGATTGCGATCGAGCCCAGGGCGAGCCGTTCCGCCTGATTCGCCGCCCGCGCACCCTGCCCGTTCACATCCGTCTCCACGATCGCCGCCCCGGCCGGGTTCAGGCCCCGCGGGAGCCATGCGCGAGACGCTCCGGCGGGTCAAGCCGGGCGAAAGACGATCACGCGCCGAGCAGCCGCCGGGCATTGCCGCGGACGCGGCGCAGGCCGGGCCGCAGCGCCGCCCGCGCAAACCGCATCGGCGCCCCGTTCGCGAGACGCGCGACGCCATGGGAATCGCCGCGCAACAGCCGCAGCGTCATTTCGAGGTTGAGCCGGGTGAGTTCGGCCAGGGCCGCGGCCGACCCTTCCTGCGCGGCCGCGAATTTCTCGGCGACCATGCGGCTCGCTTCCGGCATCGTCCCGGATGCCGCGGGGCGGCCCTGCGCCAGGCGGAACGCCTCGGCGGCAAGGATCGGCAGGCGCGCCGCCACGACGAGGGGCACGAGGAGGAACGACATGGACGACTCCGGAGCTGGATTGCTGGCAGCAGTTGCTTATCGCTGCCAACAAATTGAATATTCTATTCTTTTTGTCCGCAGCGCGGCGATTTGTCAACTTCGCGGAAACAATTCAGGCGGCGAAATGTCGTGATCATCATCCCTTTCCGGAGGTGCCCGTGACCGATCCGCATTTCCGCCGCCAGCTCGAAGGCTATGGGCTGACGACCGCCAACATCCTCTACCGGCTGCCGGATCATCCGGCACTGCTCCAGGAGTTCATCTGGCAGGATTACGATCTGTTTCCGGATTTTCCGGTCCTGACGCGCTTCATCGATTTCTGGAAGCGGGAGATCGAGGGCGCGCTGCACTCGGTGCGGGTCGCGCATAACCGGCTGATCACGCCGGCGGAGATGAAAGCGGTCGGCGCGGAATTCCGGCTGCATTAGCCGCCGGGCTGCGGCACGGCCGGCGCAGGCACACGCTGCGCCGGCCCGGTTTCACGCCGCCACCGGCTGCTTGGCCGGGTTGGGCGTCGAGGCGACGATCGAGTAGCGCGTCGTCGCCGAGGACCGGCTCGCAAGCGAACGTTCGCGCCAGATCTGGTTCGCTTCGTCATAGGTCCGGAACGGGCCGAAGACGCGTGCCGTTCCGGGAACGACCTCCTGGAACTCCACGCATTGATATTCGCCGCCGATCACCCAGTATTGCTTTGGCATGGCCTTGCTCCGTCTTCCGGTTTTAATCCCGGACCGCGGGGAGCCCCGCGGCCCGGATCATCGCGCCGTCATTCCGCCGCGACGGCTTTCGGCTTGTCGCCGTGGAACTGCTCGGTCTCGGTCGAGCCGGCCATGGCGGTGGTCGAGGACTTGCCCTGGCTGATCGCCATGGCCACGGCATCGAAATAGCCGGTGCCGACTTCGCGTTGATGGCGGACGGCGGTGAAGCCCTGGTCCTGCGCCGCGAATTCGCGCTGCTGCATCTCCGAATAGGCGCCCATGCCGCGGGTGGAATAGCCCTTGGCCAGCTCAAACATCGAGAGGTTGAGCGAGTGGAAGCCGGCAAGCGTCACGAACTGGTAGCGATAGCCCAGCGCCGCGATCTCCTCCTGATACTTCGTCGCCTCCGCCACGCTCATCTTCTTGAGCCAGTTGAAGGAGGGCGAGCAATTGTAGGCGAGGAACTTCTCCGGATAATGCCGCTTGAACTCGGCCGCGAATTCGCGCGCCTCGCCCAGATCGGGCTCCGAGGTCTCCCACCAGACGAGGTCGGCATAGGCGCCATAGGCGATGCCGCGCGCGATCGCGTGCTCCACCGAGTGCTTGTTGCCCTGCTTGAGGCGGAAGAAGCCCTCGTCGGTGCGCGAATCGCGATCGATCCAGGGATGATCGTAATCATCGACATCCGAGGTGATGAGGTTGGCGGCATGCGCATCGGTGCGGGCGAGAAGCACGGTGTCGACGCCACAGACATCCGCCGCAAGCCGCGCCGCATTGAGCGTACGCAGGAAGGTCCGGGTCGGCACCAGCACCTTGCCGCCGAGATGGCCGCACTTCTTCTCCGAGGCGAGCTGGTCCTCGAAATGCACGCCCGAGGCGCCGGCCTCGATCATCGCCTTCATCAATTCGAAGGCGTTGAGCGGCCCGCCGAACCCGGCCTCCGCATCGGCGATGATCGGCGCCATCCAATAGGTGGACTTGTCACCTTCGAGATGCGCGATCTGGTCGGCGCGGCGCAGCGTGTTGTTGATGCGGCGCACGACATCCGGCACCGAGGAGGCAGGATAGAGCGACTGATCGGGATACATCTGCCCGGCATTGTTGGCATCCGCCGCGACCTGCCAGCCCGAGAGATAGATCGCCTCGAGCCCGGCCTTCACCTGCTGCATGGCCTGGTTGCCGGTCAACGCGCCGAGGGTGCGGACGAAGGGCCGATTGGCGAGCAGATGACGCAGCCGCGCGGCGCCCATCTTCGCAAGCGTGAATTCCATCTGGAACGAGCCGCGCAGCTTCTCGACATCGGCGGGGGTGAAATCCCGCTTGTTCTGCGGCGCGTAGGGGGCGTTCGTCGTCGACATGGGTGTTCCTTTCGCGGGCGTGAGGCCCTTCCTGCCGGTCGCCGCGCCATGGGCGCCACCCCGTGCAGGGATTTACAAGCCTTCACATGGTCCGAAACTCGCAGAATGCGTTCGCATGCGCAATAAGCGATTGGATTAACGTGAGAAACTACGAAAATTCTTGACAGCATGACATTTGTAATGTTGTAAATTGTAAAATCTGTGGAGGTTCCATGAAAGCGATGCGGATTGGCGGCAAGCTGCGGCGGCTGCGCCAGGAGCGGCGCCTGAGCCAGGCGCAGATGGCCGGCGAGATCGGGATCTCGCCCTCCTATCTCAACCTGATCGAGAGCAACCAGCGCCCGGTGACGGTGACGGTGCTGCTCAAGCTCGCCGAGAAGTTCCAGCTCGATCTCGCGAGCCTCGGCGGCGAGAGCGACGAGCGGCTCCAGACCGATCTCATGGAGGCGCTCTCCGATCCGCTGTTCGAATCCGCCGATGTCAAGACCTCCGACGTGCGCGAGCTCGTCGCGCAATTGCCGGCGCTGGGCCGCGCCTTCGTCGCCCTCTATCAGGCCTATCGCCGTGGCGGGGCGGGCGATGCCGGCCTTGCGGCGGATCCCGAGGCCGCACCGAGCGCACTGCCCTCGGAGGAGGTGACGGACTTCCTCCAGCACCGCCGCAACCATTTCCCCGAACTGGAGGAAGCCGCCGAGCAGCTCTGGCTCGAAAACGGGCTGGCACTGTTCACGCTCCAGCAGGACCTCGTGAAAGTGCTCAACGCGCGCTTCGCGGTCGATGTCGAGATCGCACCGGCGGAAGCGATGCAGGGCCTGCTGCGGCTCTACAATCCGCTGACGCGCCGGCTCCAGCTCTCGGAACTGCTGCCACTGCCGAGCCGCACCTTCCAGCTCGCGCATCAGATCGCCTTTCTCGGCTTCCGCAAGGAGATCGATCAGGCGGTTTCCGGCGGCAAGTTCACGAGCCTTGAGGCCGACAAGCTCGCGGCCTCCGCGCTCGCCAATTACTTCGCGGCGGCGGTGATGAGCCCCTATGACCGCTTTCTCGAATCGGCACGCGCGACGCGCTACGACATCCAGACCCTGCAGCACCGGTTCGGGCTTTCGTTCGAGCAGGTCTGCCACCGGCTGACGACGCTGCAGCGCCCCGGCGCCGAAGGGGTTCCGTTCCACCTCATCCGGGTCGATATCGCCGGCAACATCTCGAAGCGATTCTCGCTCTCGGGCATCCATATCGCGCGCTTCGGCGCCGCCTGCCCGCGCTGGAACGTCTACGACGCCTTCGCGACGCCGGGGATGCTGCGCGTCCAGGTCTCGCGCATGCCGGATGGCGGCGCCTTCTTCTGCGTCGCCCGCACCGTAACCCCGGCCGGGCGGATCGTGATGCGCGGCGGGCTGCCGCAGCGCGCCGGGCAGCTCGCGATCGGGCTCGGCTGCCCGCTCACGCATGCGCGCGAGATCGTCTATGCTGACGGGCTCAATCTCGACGACCCGCAGATCGTCACCCCGATCGGGGTCTCGTGCCGCACCTGCCCGCGCAGCGATTGCGCCGACCGCGCGATGCCCGCGCTCGCGCAGCGGCTGGTGATCGACGAGAACCGGCGCGGGCTCTCGACCTATTCGGCGGCCGGATAGCCGGGCGCCGGTCTGCCGGCTTGACCCGTGCCGCGCGGCGGGCGAGGGAAGACGAGCCCTGCCGGAGTCCCGCCATGCCCTCGAAACTCGACCAGCTCAAGGCCATGACCGTCGTCGTCGCCGATACCGGCGACATGGCCGCCATCGAGGCCTATCGCCCCACGGATTGCACCACCAACCCGACGCTGATCCTCAAGGCGGCCGAGATGCCGGCCTATCAGGACCATGTCGCGGAGGCGGTGCGCTGGGCGGCCGGCCAGGGCGGCGACCGGGCGGCGCGGATCGCCGCCGCCTGCGACCGGCTGGCCGTGACCTTCGGCGCCGAACTGACGCGGCGCGTGCCGGGCCGCGTCTCGACCGAGGTCGATGCCGACCTCTCCTTCGACACGCGCGCGACGATCGAGAAGGCGCGCGCGATCATCGCCGCCTATGCGGCGCGCGGCGTGCCGCGCGAGCGCATCCTGATCAAGATCGCCGCGACCTGGGAGGGAATCCGCGCCGCCGAAACGCTCCAGAAGGAGGGGATCGACTGCAATCTCACCCTGCTGTTCAGCCTCGTGCAGGCGGCGGCGGCGGCAGAAGCCGGCGCGTTCCTGATCTCGCCCTTCGTCGGCCGCATTCTCGACTGGTACAGGAAATCGACCGGGCAGGATTATACCGCCGAGACCGATCCCGGTGTGCTCTCCGTCCGCCGGATCTACACCTATTACAAGGCGCATGGCCTCGGCACCGTGGTGATGGGTGCCTCGTTCCGGAATCTCGGCGAGATCGAGGCGCTGGCCGGCTGCGACCGGCTGACGATCGCCCCTGCCCTGCTCGATCAGCTCGCGAAGGACGAGGGCAGGCTCGTCCGGGTGCTCGACCCGGAGGCGGCGGCGCGGGATGCGAAACCGGCCCGGATCGCGGTTGACGAGGCCGCCTTCCGCTGGGCGCTCAACGAAGACGCGATGGCGACCGAGAAGCTCGCCGAGGGCATCCGCCTGTTCGCGGCCGATCTCGCCAAGCTGCGGGCGCTTGTGGGCGCGCGGCTCGATGCCTGAGGCCTGACCCGAACAGGGGCCGGAAGCGCGACGATCCGTGGAAAGCCGGCCCCGCGAAACGGGCCCGGCCGGGCGGGGCGCCTCAGCGGCGGAAGCCGCCGCCGATCGCCCCGCCGATCACACCGCCCAGGATCGCGGCGCCGAGCGTCGAACCGGCGCTGCTCCCGCCGCCATCCTCGACCGGGGCGCGACGGCGGTTGCGGGCGATCGGGGTCGGCTCGACATCGTATTCGCGATCCTCGCCGGCGCGCTGGTCGCGGCGCTGGCGCTGCGCTTCCTGGATCGAGCGCTTGGCCGGGCGCTCCGCCTGCTTGTTGGCCGCGGCCTTGCCGGCGCTGGCGGGCGTCATCGGTTGGGCGTTCTTCCAGCGTGCATATTGCTCGTCGGTCGCGTTCAGCAGCGCGTTGCGCTGGGCCTCGGTGAAGAAGCCGGTATCAGGATATTTCTGCGCCTTCTGCCAGGCTGTGATCGCAGCGCGCGCCTTGGGGCCGAACTTGGCCGCGGCGGCGCCGGGATCGAAGCCGGCGAGGCGGAGGCGGTCGGTCGTCTCACGCACCGCGTCGGCGCCGAGCTTGAGGTTGTTCTCGGTCGTCGCGGTGCCGGCGACGCTGGTATCGCCGACCGGGCGCAGCGCGCGGCCGGGGCCCGCCTTCTGGAG
The DNA here is from genome assembly GCF_008641065.1 of Rhabdaerophilum calidifontis. GTDB lineage: Bacteria > Pseudomonadota > Alphaproteobacteria > Rhizobiales > Beijerinckiaceae > Rhabdaerophilum > Rhabdaerophilum calidifontis. The sequence goes on from NZ_VTRS01000001.1 coordinate 13,130, forward strand.
GTTCTCGATCCGGGTGCGGGCGAGGCCGGCGAAGATGCCTGCCGGATAGGCGGCGAGATAGGCCTTATATTCGTCGAGCCGGTCGGCCTTCTGCACCGAATCCCAGAAGGCGACCTCGGCCGCGGCGGCGCCCGGCTGCGCCGTTGGCTGGGCCGGCGCGGCGAGCGCGGCGGGCGTGGCCGCGGCGGGCAGCGGAACGGCGCTGTTCGCCGCCACCATTGCCTGCGGCGCGCGCGGCCGCGGGTTGAGGAAGAACTCGCCGATGATCGAGGTGTTGACCCAGGGCCGCTGCTTCTCGTTCGTTGCGCGGAACACGTCCTCGCGCACGCGGTCCATCACGACGCTGATCGGCACGCCGGGCTCGGGGATGTGCTTGAGAAGCGCGCGGGTGAAGGGGCTGTTGGAGTTCGACGTGCCGTCATAGGCGACATTGCGCGGCGAGGTGGCGAAGGAGATCAGCAGCCCGTGCGTGGCGTTGGTGTCGATTGCCGCGAGGCCGCGCCCGACCATGGCCGAGCGCGTGCCGAGCGACCGCTTGAGCTGCTCCTCGAAGGGATTGTCGCGGCAGGCATCGAGCAGGACGATGTTGACCTTGCTCTCCTGCTCCATCTGGTTGACGATGAAGCGCAGCGGCACGGTGTTGAAATCGACATCCGATTCCTTGGAAAGCTTCGCATCCACCGGGAGGATGTAGTTGTCGTCCTTCACCGCGATGCCGTGGCCGGCGTAGTAGAAAACCGCCGCCCTGGCGCCGTCGAGCCGCTCGCGGAAGGTCTTGATCGTGCGCTGCATGGCGATGAGATCGGTGTCGTAGGCCTCGATCACCTCGTAGCCGAGCGACTTGAACAGCGCCGAGACCGCCTGGGCATCCGGCACCGGATTGGCGAGCGCCGGGACGTTCTGATAGGCGCCGACGCCGATGACCAGCGCGACGCGCCGCTCCTCCTGCGCCGACACGATGGATGCAAACCCGAGCAAAGCCGCCAGGGCCAGCGCCATCCCGCGCGCCGGCACCGCCAATGCCCGAACGACCCGTTGGAAAGCTGCGGTGACCATGACAACACCCTCTTCCGAATGCCCGCCTTCATAGCAGATCCTGGGATTTTTGGAACCGATTCGACGGTCCCAGGCGGCCTGTCCGCCCCCGGATCGGCCCTTATCCTGCGCGCGGGAGCGCGTTCCCGCCGTGCGCCCGCGCACAGGTTGTGGCGCGGCTTCGGGCCGCGCCGGCACGATCGGCGCCGTTTTCGTTGGACATTTGCCGCGCCTTGGCTATCTCGCGGGGCATGACAACCGAAGCGATCCCCAATATCCGCAACTTTTCCATCGTCGCGCATATCGACCATGGCAAATCGACGCTGGCCGACCGGCTGATCCAGAAGACCGGCGGGCTCTCGGAGCGCGAGATGGTCGATCAGGTGCTCGACAACATGGAGATCGAGCGCGAGCGCGGCATCACGATCAAGGCGCAGACCGTGCGCCTCACCTACCGCGCGCAGGACGGGAAGGATTATATCCTCAACCTGATGGACACGCCCGGCCATGTCGATTTCGCCTACGAGGTCTCGCGCTCGCTGAAGGCCTGCGAAGGCTCGCTCCTCGTGGTGGATGCCTCGCAGGGAGTGGAGGCGCAGACGCTCGCCAATGTCTACCAGGCCCTCGATGCCGACCACGAGATCGTGCCGGTTCTGAACAAGATCGACCTGCCTGCCGCCGAGCCGGACCGCGTCAAGGAGCAGATCGAGGAGGTGATCGGGCTCGACGCCTCCCAGGCCGTGCCGATCTCGGCCAAGACCGGCCTCAACATCGAGGGCGTGCTGGAGGCAATCGTCACGCGCCTGCCCCCGCCCCGGGGCGATGCCGAGGCGCCGCTCAAGGCGATGCTGGTCGACAGCTGGTATGATGTCTATCTCGGCGTCGTCGTGCTCGTCCGCGTCGTCGACGGGCGGCTGAGGAAGGGCATGCGCATCAAGATGATGGGCACGGATGCCGCCTACGAGGTCGATCGCGTCGGCGTCTTCACGCCGAAGATGGTCGACATGGCCGCGCTCGGCCCCGGCGAGGTCGGCTTCATCACCGCCTCGATCAAGGAAGTGGCGGATACCCGCGTCGGCGACACGATCACCGAGGAGAAGCGTCCGACCGCCGAGGCGCTGCCGGGCTTCAAGCCGGTGCAGCCGGTGGTGTTCTGCGGGCTCTTCCCGGTCGATGCGGCGGATTTCGAGGAATTGCGCGCCGCCATGGGCAAGCTGCGCCTCAACGATGCGAGCTTCACCTACGAGATGGAGACCAGCGCCGCGCTCGGCTTCGGCTTCCGCTGCGGCTTCCTCGGGCTCCTGCATCTCGAGATCATCCAGGAGCGGCTGACCCGCGAATTCAACCTCGACCTGATCGCAACCGCACCCAGCGTCGTCTACCGCATCATCCAGCGCGACGGCGAGGAGATCGAACTTCACAACCCGGCCGACCTGCCGGACGTGATGAAGATCGAGCGCATCGAGGAGCCGTGGATCCGCGCCACCATCCTCACGCCCGACGATTATCTCGGCGCGATCCTCAAGCTCTGCCAGGACCGGCGCGGGGCGCAGATCGACCTTTCCTATGTCGGCAAGCGCGCCATGGTCGTCTATGATCTGCCGCTCAACGAGGTGGTGTTCGATTTCTACGATCGCCTGAAATCGGTCTCGAAGGGCTATGCCTCCTTCGATTACCAGATCACGGATTACCGCGAGGGCGATCTCGTGCGGCTCTCGATCCTCGTCAATGCCGAGCCGGTCGATGCGCTCGCCATGCTCGTCCACCGCACCCGCGCCGAGAGCCGCGGCCGCGCGATGTGCGAAAAGCTGAAGGATCTGATCCCGCCGCATCTGTTCCAGATCCCCGTGCAGGCGGCGATCGGCGGCAAGATCATCGCGCGCGAGACGATCCGCGCGCTGCGCAAGGACGTGACCGCCAAATGCTATGGCGGCGACATCAGCCGCAAGCGCAAGCTCCTCGACAAGCAGAAGGAGGGCAAGAAGAAGATGCGCCAGTTCGGCAAGGTCGAAATCCCGCAGGAAGCCTTCATCGCCGCGCTGAAGATGGACGGCTGACGCCGGCGGGCTTGCGCGGGTTCGGCACGCGGAAAAGATCCGAGCATCGGATCTGCCGGATCACCGGGATTATGCGGTCAGATGCGGACCATGATCGAGAAGGTCGTACGCGCCCCCCCTCCGAAGCGGGCCGGAACCGGCCGACCCAGCCCGGATCCATAGCCGAATGCGTCAAAAATTCAGGGCTCCCCGTCACCCCGCCGAGACCCCGATCTCCTTGATCAGCGAGCCCCATTTGTCGCTCTCCCCCTTGAGGAAGGCTGCGAGTTCGCCGGGGGTTGAGCCGACGATCTCGGCGCCGAGCTTGCCGAGCTTCTCGGCGACGGCCGCATCGGCAAGCGCGGTCTTGATGTCGGCGTTCATCTTCTCGACGATCGACGCCGGCGTCTTCGCCGGCACGAAGACGGCAAACCAGGAGGAGACGTCGAAGCCCGGCACGGTGTCGTTCACCGGCGCCAGGTCCGGCGCGAGCTTGGAGCGCCGGGCGGTGGTGATCCCCAGCGCCTTCACCTGGCCGCCGCGCGCCTGCGGCAGGGCGGCGGTGATGTTGTCGAAGATGCAATCGAGCCGCCCGGCGATCAGGTCGTTCTTCGCCTCCGCCGTGCCGCGATAGGGCACGTGCACCATCTTCACGCCGGTGAGCTTCTGGAACAATTCACCCGAGAGATGGACCGAGGTTCCGATGCCCGAGGAGCCGAAGGTGAAGGTGCCGGGCTTCTCCCGGGCGAGGCGGACGAAATCCGCCACCGTTGCCGCCGGGTGGTTCGGCGGCACGATCATGATGTTCGGGACCAGGCAAAGCAGCGAGACCGGCGCGAAATCCCGGACCGGATCATAGCTCAGCGCCTTGTAGAGGAACGGATTGGTCGCCATGCCGACCGAGACGATCAGCATCGTGTTGCCGTCGGGCGCGGCCTTGGCGACGGTATCGGTGCCGATATTGCCCCCGGCACCCCCCTTGTTCTCGACGACAATCTGCGCGCCCCAGAGCCCGGTGAGCTTCTCGGCGACGACGCGGCCGATCACATCCGTCGCCCCGGCGGGCGGGAAGGGCACGACGAGCTTGAGCGTGCCGCCCTTGGGCCAGGCCGCCTGCGCGCTCAGCGGGTGCGACAGCGCCATCGTTACCCCGAACCCCAGCAGCCCGGCGCCGAATTCCCGGCGGTTCGGCCCGCAACCCGTCATCCTCGCAATCCGCTTGTCCATGCCGTTTCCTCCACCCCGATCGGCTCTTCCCGCACGATGCATCGGGTTGGGGTGAGCGTAGCCGAGTTCCGGCATTTGGGAAGCGCCCCGGCATGGCCGGAAGTCCATTTTCCGGTTAACCATTCCCTGCCAGAATATGTCGGGGATCGGCATGCGACGAGACGGACGGGCGGGGCGGAATGACAGGCAGGATGCGGTTGAACCCGTTCTCGGGCATTGTGGCGCGCATGGCCTTGCGTGCCACCCTGGGCGCGGCGCTGCTCCTGGTGGCGACGCCGGCGCGCGCGCAGCAGACCGAGACCGAGGAAATGGCGCGCCGCGCCAAGGTTCTCTCGCAGCTTCCGCATAACGCTGCCAAACGGATCTTCGGCACCGCGCCCGGCCCGGCGCCGCTCGCGGCGCGGGCGATCGGCTCCTTCGCGCGCGGCTGCCTCGCCGGCGCCACGGCGCTGCCGGTCGATGGCGAGACCTGGCAGGTGATGCGCCTGTCGCGCAACCGCATGTGGGGGCACCCGCAGCTGATCGCGCTCGTCGAGCGCCTCGCCCGGCGCGCGCCGAAGGAGGCGGGCTGGCCGGGCCTGCTCGTCGGCGACATCTCGCAGCCGCGCGGCGGGCCGATGCTGACGGGCCATGCCTCGCACCAGATCGGGCTCGACGCCGATCTCTGGCTGACGCCGATGCCGGCGCGGCGCCTCAGCCGCGAGGAACGCGAAACGATGAGCGCCACCAACATCGTCCGCCCCGATTGGATGGATGTCGACCCGGCGGCCTATACGCCCGCGCATCTCGCCCTGATCCGGCTCGCGGCACGGGAGAAGGCGGTGGCGCGGATCTTCGTCAATCCGGCCATCAAGGTGGCGCTGTGCCGGGATGCCGGCACCGACCGGGCCTGGCTTTCGAAGGTGCGGCCGATGTGGGGCCACAATTACCATTTCCACATCCGCATCGCCTGCCCGGCCGGCGACGCAAGCTGCGTCGACCAGCCGCTCCCGGCCGACGAGGACGGCTGTGGCGTCGAATTGCAGGATTGGCTGAAGAAGCAATATGCCGCGATGAACCGCCCGAAACCGCCGCCCGGGACACAGGGCAAGCCGAAGCCGCCGCCGAAGCCCTGGACGCTCGACGATCTCCCGGACGAATGCCGCGCGATCGCGGTCGCGAAATAGCGCCCGGCGCCGGCGCATTCCTAGCCGCGCAGGGCCGCCAGCCGCTCCAGCGCCGCATCGAGCGTCGCGCGCCGCTTGGCGAAGCAGAGCCGGACGATATGCCGCACCGGGTCCTCGGCATAGAAGGCCGAAACGGGGATCGCCGCAACGCCCCGCTCGCGCACCAGCCGCTGGCAGAAGGCGGCATCGTCCGTCTCGCCCAGCGGCGCGATGTCGATGTTGAGGAAATAGGTGCCGGCCGAGGGCAGGACCGTGAAGCCGAGATCGCGGAGCCCGGCGGCGAGGTAATCGCGCGCGGCCTGGAAATCCGCCCGCATGGCCGCGAAGAACCCGTCCTCCTTGCCGAGGCCGTAGGCGACAGCCGCCTGGAGATTGGGCGGGGTGGTGAAGGTGAGGAATTGATGGGCCTTGGCGAGCACCCGCATCAGATCCGGCGCCGCCATCACCATCCCGACCTTCCAGCCCGTGAGCGAGAAGATCTTGCCGGCCGAGGCGATCTTCACCGTCCGCTCGCGCATGCCCGGCAGCGCGATCAGCGGCATGTGGCGGTGATCGTCGAACACGACATGCTCCCACACCTCGTCGCAGACCGCGTAGGCGTCATGCGCCATCACGAAATGCGCGAGCATCGCCAGGTCCGGCGCCGGGCACACCGTTCCGGCGGGGTTGAGCGGGTTGTTGAACAGCACGAGCTTGGTGCGCGGCGAGAAGGCCGCCGCCAGCATCTCAGCCGTGAAGCGCCATTCCGGCGGCTTCAGCGTCACGAAGCGCGGCACGCCGCCGGCCCGGAGCACCAGCGGCAGATAGGCATCGTAGAGCGGCTGGAACAGAACCACCTCGTCGCCGGGCTCGATCAGCGCCAGCAGCGCGCCGGCGATCGCCTCGGTCGCGCCGGAGGTGATCATGATCTCGCGCTCGGGGTCGAGCGCAAGGCCCTGGTGCCGGGCGAAATGCGCCGCAACCGCCTGGCGCAGCTCGGGAAGCCCCATCATCGGCGGATATTGGTTCCAGCCGCTTCTCACCGCCTCGGCCGCGCGGGCACGGATATCCTCCGCGCCGGGATCATCCGGAAAGCCCTGGCCGAGATTGACGGCATCATGCTCGCGCGCAAGCCGCGACATCGTCTCGAAGATCGTCGTCGGCAGCCCGGCGAAGACCGGATTGAACCCGCCCGCCATCCACGCGCCCTCCCTGCCCGGGCGCCATCGCCCGGTTCCGGAGCCGCTCCCTAGAGACAAGCCGGCCGCGACGCAACCATCACGCCGGATGCTGCGCGAGAGCGGCTGCCGGACTGCTTGACAGAAATAATTAATGTAAATATCATTTACATTGTAAGCGGACTTGACATTATCTGTTGAGTGATGAAATATGATTTTTATCACATAATACTTGTCATCCTGGAGGCACCCGCCCGTGAATGTCCGCCAGAGAATTTCCGCCGAGGACATGCGCGAGCGCATCATCACCGTCGCCGAGGAGCATTTCCGCCGCCTCGGCTACAGCAAGACGGCGGTGGCCGACATCGCCGCCGCGCTCGGCATGTCGCCTGCGAATATCTACCGGTTCTTTCCCTCGAAAAACGCGATCAATAATGCGATCTGCGCCAAGCTGGCGGAGGAGACCCGCGCACTCGTCGCCGAGATCGTGGCGCGGCCGCTGCCGGCGGCCGAACGGCTGCGGATCTTCTTCCTCGCCCTCCACCAGCACAACCGCGCGACGCTGATCCACGAGCATCGCCTGCACGACATGGTCGAGGCGGCGATGGAGGAGAACTGGCCGGCCATCGAGGCCCATTGCGCCCAGATGGAGGCCTTCCTCGCACAACTCATCCGCGACGGCATCGCCGCGGGAGAATTCCGCGCCGTCGATCCGGAAGCCTTCGCCGCGACCGCCTTCGACGCCGGCCTCAAGATCTTCCACCCGACGATGATCGCGCATTGCTCGCGCTGCTCGACCTTCGCCGAGATGGATTCAAGCGCATTGGCGCTTGCCGACCTCATCATCGCCGCCCTCCGCCCCTGATCCCGCCCCGAGGCCGCCATGTCTGATCCCGAGACGACCTCCCCCGCCACTGCCGCTGCCGAATCCGCCGCTGCCGCGCCACGCGGGCGCCGCTTCCTGCGCCGCGCGGCGCCGATCGCCCTGCTCGTCCTCGCCGGCGGCGGTGCGGCCGGCTGGGCGCTTGCGAGCCGCCCGGAGGTCCGGCCCGCTGCCAGCCAGGCGGCAGCGGACCCGACCCGGCCGGTGCTTGTCCGGGTGGCGAAGCGCGAGAGGCTCCAGCAGCCGCGCGTGCTCGTCGGCACGATCCGCGCCCGCGTCGAGGCCGATCAGGGCTTCCGCGTCGGCGGCAAGCTCGCCGAGCGCCACGTGCAGGTGGGGGACCGCGTACGTGCCGGCACGCCGCTCGCCGTGCTCGACGAGACCGATCTGCGTCTTGCGCGCGAATCCGCCGAGGCGGAACTCGCTGCGGCGCGGGCCTCCGCCCGGCAGGCCGAACTCGAACGCGACCGAATCGCCGAATTGCGCGCCAAGGGCTGGTCGACCGATCAGGCGGCGGACCGGCAGCGCGCAGCCGTCGCCGAGGCGATGGGCCGCGTCGCCCGCGCCGAGCGGCAGGTGGAGCTCGCCGTCAACAGCCAATCCTATGCCGTGCTGAAGGCGGAGCATGACGGCATCGTCATCGCGCTCTCCGCCGAGGCCGGCCAGGTGGTCGCGGCCGGCCAGGCGATCATCCGTCTCGCCCGCGACGGCGCGCGCGAGGTGCAGGTCGCGGTGCCGGAGCAGGATCTGGCCTTCGCCCGCCAGGCCCGCGCCGAGGCCGCGCTCTGGTCGGAGCCGGCCCGGCCCTACCCCGCCGCCCTGCGCGAGCTGACGCCGAACGCCGATGCCGCGACGCGCACCTTCCAGGCGCGGTTCCAGCTCGACGGGCTCCCGGCCGATTCGCCGCTCGGCATGACGGCAACGCTCACGCTTGCGCCGTCCGAGGCCGCCTCGGCGATCCGCGTGCCGCTCTCGGCCATCCTCGACCAGGGCAACGGCCCGCATGTCTTCGTCGTCGATCCGGCGAGCGGGGTGCTGGCGCTGACGCCGGTGACGCTCCTCTCCTTCGACGCGCGCGAGGCGGTGATCGGCGCCGGCCTCGACGAGGGCGCGCGCGTGGTGACGCTCGGCGTGCACACGCTGCGGGCCGGGCAGAAGGTCCGCACGCTCGACGATTCCCGGCTCGGCTGAAACGAGGCATATCATGCACGGCTTCAATCTTTCGGCCTGGGCGGTCCGCCATCGGGCGCTCGTCCTGTTCCTCATCGTGGTGATCGGGCTTGCGGGGACGCTGTCCTATCTCCGGCTCGGCCGCGCCGAGGACCCGTCCTTCACGATCAAGGTCGCGACGATCACCGTCGCCTGGCCCGGCGCGACCGCGCGCGAGATGCAGGAGCAGGTGACGGACCGGATCGAGAAGAAGTTGCAGGAACTCGCCTATTTCAACCGCGTCATCACCTATGCGAAGCCCGGCTTCGCGGCGATGCAGATGGAGTTCAAGGATTACACGCCGGCGCGGCAGGTGCCGGAACTCTTCTACCAGCTCCGCAAGAAGCTCGGCGATCTGAAGCCCGATCTCCCCGCCGGCATCGTCGGCCCGAATGTCAACGACGAATTCGGCGACGTCGATTCGATCCTGACCATGATCACCTCCGACGGCGCCGATTACGCTCGGATGAAGCGGGTCGCCGAGGATCTCAAGCGCGCGCTGCTCAAGGTGCCGGATGTCGTCAAGGTCAACGTCTACGGCCATCAGGAGGAGCGGATCTTCGTCGAATTCAGCCATGCCAAGCTCGCGACGCTCGGCGTGCCGGCCTCGGCGATCTTCGACGCGGTGGCGCGGCAGAACGCGGTGAACCCCGCCGGCACCTTCGAGACGGCGGCGCAGCGCATCCCGCTGCGCATCACCGGCGCGCTCGACGGCGTGGCGGCGGTGGCGGCGATCCCGATCGAGGCGGGCGGGCGCTCGTTCCGGCTCGGCGACATCGCCAGCATCACCCGCGGCTTCGAGGATCCGAGCGATTTCATCATCCATCAGAACGGCAGGCCGGCGATCGGCGTCGGGGTGGTGATGCAGAAGGGCGCCAATGTCCTGACCCTCGGCGAGAATATCGAGAAGGCGCTGGCGGCGTTCGAGGCGGAGTTGCCGGTCGGCTTCACGATCGACCGCATCGCCAACCAGCCGAAAGTGGTGGCGGATTCGGTCAAGGAATTCGTGAAGGCCTTCATCGAGGCGCTCGCCATCGTGCTGGCGGTGTCGTTCCTGTCGCTCGGCTGGCGCACCGGCATCGTCGTCGCGACCTCGGTGCCGCTGGTGCTGGCGGTGATCTTCACCGCGATGGAATTCCTCGGGATCGACCTGCACCGCATCTCGCTCGGAGCGCTGATCATCGCGCTCGGCCTGCTCGTCGACGACGCGATCATCGCCGTCGAGATGATGATCGTGAAGATGGAGGAGGGATGGGACCGGGTGAAGGCCGCGGCCTATGCCTGGGATTCAACCGCCTTCCCCATGCTCACCGGCACGCTCGTAACCGCCGCGGGCTTCCTGCCCGTCGGGCTCGCGAATTCGGCCGTCGGCGAATATACCGGCTCGCTTTTCGTCGTCGTCGGCCTGTCGCTGATCGCCTCCTGGTTCGTGGCGGTGATCTTCACCCCCTATCTCGGGGTGATGCTGCTGCCGGATTTCGGCAAGCGCGCGCGTGATCCGGCGCAGGCCGGCGGCCATCATCATGCCTCGCTCTACGATACCCCTCTCTATTCCCGCCTGCGCGCCCTTGTCAGCTGGTGCGTCGACCATCGCGGCCTGACGATCCTCGTCATGCTCGGCGTCTTCGCGGCGGCGATCGTCGGCTTCACCCGCGTGCCGCAGCAATTCTTCCCGCTCTCGGAGCGGCCTGAACTCTTCCTCGAAATGCGGCTTCCGGAGGGCTCCTCGATCACGGCCACGACCGGAATCGCGCGCGAGGCCGAGGCGCTGCTCAAGGAGGACCCGGACGTCATCCATGCCACGACCTATATCGGCCAGGGCTCGCCGCGCTTCTGGCTCGGCCTGAACCAGGTGCTGCCGAACGAGGCTTTCGCGCAGATCGTCATTCTCTCGAAGGACGTGAAGGCGCGCGAGCGGATCAAGGGGCGGCTGGAGGCCAGCATCCGCGCCGGCGCGCTTTCCGGCGCGCGGGTGCGCGTGGACCGCTTCAATTTCGGCCCGCCCGTCGGTTTCCCGGTGCAGTTCCGCGTCGTCGGCACCGAGCCGAACGAGGTCCGGCGCATCGCCTACCAGGTGCGCGACGAGATGCAGCGGAACCGCAAGGCCGTCGATCCGCATCTGGACTGGAACGAGCGCATGCCCTCGATCCGCCTCGTGGTGGACCAGGACCGGGCGCGCGCCTTCGGGCTGGACCCGAGCGCCATCGCGCAGAGCCTCCAGACGCTGGTGTCCGGCGCGCCGATCACGGTGATGCGCGACGGCACCGAACAGGTGCAGGTCGTGGCGCGGGCCGTGCCGGCGGAACGGCTCGACCCGTCGAAGCTCGCCGATTTCACGCTCATCGCCCGCAACGGCGTGCCGGTGCCGCTGGCGCAGGTGGCGCGGATCGCCTACGAGGCCGAGGAGCCGATCCTGTGGCGGCGCAACCGCGACATGTCGATCACCGTGCGCTCGGACATCATCGACGGCGTGCAGGCACCCGATGTCACCAACGAGATCTGGAAGGCGCTCGGTCCCCTGCGCGAGAGCCTCCCCCCCGGCTATCAACTCCAGATCGGCGGGGCGATCGAGGAGAGCGCCAAGGCCAACGCCTCGATCTTCAAGCTGTTCCCGGTGATGTTCATCGTGATGCTGACGCTGCTCATGATCCAGCTCCAGAGCTTCTCCAAGCTGTTCCTGGTGTTCATGAGCGCCCCGCTCGGGCTGATCGGCGCGTCGCTGGCGCTCAACCTCTCGGGCCTGCCGTTCGGTTTCGTGGCGCTGCTCGGGCTGATCGCGCTCTCCGGCATGGACATGCGCAATTCGGTGATCCTCGTCGATCAGGTCCAGCACGATCTCGACCGCGGGCTGCCCCTGCGCGAGGCGATCATCGAATCGGTGGTGCGCCGCGCCCGGCCGGTCGTGCTGACGGCGATGGCGGCGATCCTCGCCATGGTGCCGCTGACGCAATCGGCCTTCTGGGGCCCGATGGCGGTGACGGTGATGGGCGGGCTGTTCGTGGCCACCTTCCTGACGCTGCTGTTCCTGCCGGCGCTCTACGCCTTCTGGTTTCGCAAGCGAATCCGTGCCGAGGCGGCGGACGGAGCCGGGCGGCAGAGCGTGCCGCCGCCGCCCGCGCCGGCGCTCGCCCTGCCGCAGGCGGCGGAATAGCTCTGCGCCGATCGAAGGGGCGCGCCGTGATCCCGCGCCCCTCGTTCGATTTTCGCAGAACAATGGGGCGGATTCGCCGCTTGCCGCTCCCCGCCCGCCTCCTTAGCCTGCCCGCAGACGCACAGGGCAGATGCGGCGCACAGGGCTGAGACGGGCGGGCAGACGGCATGGATGCAGGTGAGACCTTCGATTACGTCATCGTCGGGGCGGGCACGGCCGGTTGCCTGCTGGCCAACCGCCTGAGCGCCGATCCCGCGCGGCGCGTTCTGCTCCTCGAGGCGGGCGGCAGCGACCGCTATATCTGGTTCCACATTCCGGTCGGCTATCTGTTCCTGATCGGCAATCCGCGCGCCGATTGGCTGTTTCGGACCGAGCCCTGCGCCGGGCTCAACGGCCGCGCGCTGCTCTATCCGCGCGGCAAGGTGCTGGGCGGCTGCTCGGCCATCAACGGCATGATCTATATGCGCGGCCAGGCCGCCGATTACGATGGATGGCAGCAGATGGGCCTCCCCGGCTGGGGCTGGGACGAGGTCCTGCCCTATTTCCGGCGGCACGAGGATCATTATGCCGGGCCGGATGCCCTGCACGGCGCCGGCGGCGAATGGCGGATCGAGGAGATGCGGCTCCGCTGGGAGATCCTCGACGCCTTCCGCGACGCCGCCGCCGAGGCCGGCATTCCCAGGACCGACGATTTCAACCGCGGCGACAATGCGGGCTCGTCCTATTTCCAGGTCAACCAGCGGCGCGGGCTGCGCTGGAGCGCGGCGCGCGGCTTTCTCGATCCCGTCCGCAACCGGCCGAACCTGACGATCCTCACCGGCGCCGAAGCCGAGCGCGTGCTGTTCGAGGGGCGGCGCGCGGCCGGGCTCCGCTTCCGGCAGGGCGGGGAATCGCGCGAGGTCCGGGCGCGGCGGCGGGTGATCCTCGCGGCCGGGGCCATCGCCTCGCCCAAGCTGCTGATGCTCAGCGGGATCGGCGATCCGGCCGCGCTGTCCGAATTCGGCATCGCGCCGCTGGCCACGCGCCCCGGCGTCGGGCGGAACCTCCAGGACCATCTGCAATTGCGGCCGGTCTGGCGCGTTTCGGGCGTCCGAACCCTCAACACCGATTACGCCAATCTGTTCCGCCGGGCGCTGATGGGCCTTGAATTCGCATTGTTCCGGCGTGGCCCGCTGACCATGGCGCCCTCGCAGCTCGGGATCTTCGCGAAATCCGACCCGCGCTTCGCGACCGCCAATGTGCAGTTCCATGTCCAGCCGCTGAGCCTCGACACGTTCGGCGGCGGGCTGCACCCGTTCCCGGCAATCACCGCCTCGGTCTGCAATCTTCGGCCGACAAGCCGCGGCACCGTGCAGCTTGCATCGCCAGACCCTTTCGCTCCGCCGCGCATCGCTCCGAATTATCTTGCGACCGACGAGGACCGGCAGGTCGCGGTGGAATCGCTGCGTCTCGCGCGGCGGATCGTCGGGCAGCCGGCGCTGGCCCGTTACCGGCCGGAGGAATACCGGCCGGGCGCGCATCTGACCGGCGATTCCGAACTCGCCGCGGCGGCCGGGGATATCGGCACCACGATCTTCCATCCTGTCGGAACGGCGCGGATGGGGCGGAGCGACGATCCGGATGCCGTTGTCGATGCCCGGCTGGCGGTGATCGGCGTCGAGGGGCTCTCGGTGGTCGATGCTTCGGTGATGCCGACGATCACCTCCGGCAATACCAATTCCCCGGTCCTGATGATCGCGGAGAAGGGCGCCGAGATGATCCTCGCGGATACGCGGTGAGCAACGCCCAAGGCGATGCCGGGCCGGAGCCCGTGGCCAGGCTCCTGGCGCGCGGACTGACGCGGCATTTCCTTCAGCGCGGCCTGTGCGCTATCCCCGAAGTGCCGCTGCCGAACGGGCGGCGCGCCGATCTCGTGGCGCTCGGTCGCTCGGGGGAGATCACGATCGTCGAGATCAAGTCCTCGATCGCCGATTTCCGGAGCGACGCGAAATGGCGGGAATATCTCGGGTTCTGCGATCGCTTCTATTTTGCGAGCCATGTCGATGTACCGGCATCGATCTTCCCCGCAGAGGCGGGTCTGATCCTGTGCGACGGATTCGGCGCGGAGATCCTGCGCGAGGACGGGCGGCGCGCCCTGCCGGCGCCGACCCGCAAGGCGCTGACGATCACCCTCGCCCGCCTCGCGGCGACGCGGCTCGCCGGGCTTCTCGACCCCGAGGCCCTCGTCCCGCCCGCGTTCTGAGCCGCCCGGCGGCGCAATGTCAAATGGGCTTGGGTTCGGACCCGCCGCGCGGTTATGGTGGCGCGCCGATACCGGCCCGCGCCGGCAGATCAAGGGAGGCGGCATGCGCATGAAACGAACAGGACCGAACCCCGTCGGCCGGCTGCTCGCCGCGTTCGGCCTCGCCGCGCTTGGCCTCGGCGCCAGCGCCGGACAGGCGGCCGAGATCGCCAAGCTCCGCGTCAACAACTGGCAGGGCGGCGCATTCTCCAACGACAAGACCGGCGCCTTCTCGCATTGTGCGGCGAGCGCGCGCTACCAGAGCGGCATCACGCTGCTGTTCTCGGTGACGAGCGAAAAGGCCTGGAGCATGGGCTTTTCCAGCCCGACCTGGGAATTCGCGCCCGGCACGCGCTACCCGGTGGAATATTGGGTCGATGACGGGCCACGCATCCGCGGCGAGGCGCTCGCCAAGACCAACAAGCTCGCGCAGGTCTTCCTGCCGGCCACCGACGCGCTGTTCGTCGCCTTCCGCAACGGGCAGATGCTGCGCGTCGCCGCCGAACGACAGACGCTCGCCTTCCGGCTGACCGATACCTCGGAAATGCTCGCGACGCTCCTGCGCTGCGCCAACGATTTCAGCCGCCGCGCACCGCCGAATCCATTCGGTTCGGGCAGGCCGCCCAGTCCGCCGGTGGCGCCGCCCAACCCGTTCGGAGACGGCATGCCGCCCAAGGCGCCGGCGCCGCGCCCGGCCCAGGGTGGCGCGCAGACGATCTGATCGCCGCTCAGCGCGGCGCGCGTTTGGCCAGAATGCGTTGCAGGGTGCGGCGGTGCATGTTCAGCCGCCGCGCCGTTTCAGAGACATTGCGCTCGCAGGCCTCGAAGACACGCTGGATATGCTCCCAGCGCACGCGGTCGGCCGACATCGGCCTCTCGGCGATCGGCGGTCGCAAGACGCCCTCGCCACGCAGGACAGCGTGCAGATCCTCGAGATCGACCGGCTTCGACAGGTAATCCCAGGCGCCGCCCTTGATCGCGGCCACGGCATTGGCTATGTTGCCGAAGCCCGTGAGCACGATGGCGCGCGCATCCGGCCGGCGGCGCCTGAGCGCGGCGATCAGCTCGAGCCCGCTGCCATCGGGCAACCGCGCTTCGAGGATCACGCAATCCGGCGCGCGAAGCTGGAGGTGCTGAAGCCCCTCCGCGAGGGTTTCGGCGGCCGTGACCGCGTAGCCGCGCGCCTCGAGATCGCGCCGGAGGCGCCCGACCAGCGGGCGATCATTATCCACGATCAGCAGCGATTCCGTTTCGGACGCCGCCCCGACGCGCCGCTCGGGCGGCGCCGAACCGGGGATGCTATCGGTGCGAATATCCATCTCGTCCTCCCGGCCCGCCCCATGCGGACCTGAGCCAGGCGCCGCGACCAGCGCGGCACGGCCCTTGCAGCTTCATCTACGCAGCGGCTTTGCGATCGGATGAGAACCGTTCCAGCAAGGCGGCCGGCGCCGCCTCCTTGCCGGGAGATGCGACATTGACAAGCGTGCAAGACGGCAATCTGATGCGCGCAGGCGGGCCTCACCGGCCGCGACCTTCTTGCGGGAGCATTCCATGACATTCACATTCACCACGCGCCGCGCCGTGCTGGCTGCGGCAGCCCTGCTGGCCACGACCGCCTTCACCCCCATCCTCCCCGCCGGCGCCCAGACGCCGAAAGACACGGTGGTGATGGCGAAGCAGATCGACGACATCATCTCGCTCGATCCGGCGGAGGCCTTCGAATTCTCGGGCGTCGAGGCGGTCACGAACATCTATGACAAGCTGATCGGCGTCGACATCAAGAACGGCAACGCGCTGGTCGGCGATCTCGCGACGAGCTGGAGCGTCGGCGCCGACGGCAAGACCTACACGTTCAAACTGCGGCCGGGCGTCAAGTTCCATTCCGGCAACCCGTTCACGGCCGCCGATGTCGTCTATTCGATCCAGCGCGCGGTGACGCTCAACAAATCGCCCGGCTTCATCCTCACCCAGTTCGGCTTCTCCAAGGACAATGTCCTCGAGCGGGTGAAGGCGGTGGACGACCTCACGGTGGTGATGACGGTCGACAAGCCCTATGCCCCGACCTTCTTCCTCAACTGCCTCACCTCGGGCGTCGCCTCGATCGTCGATTCCAAGACCGTGAAGGCGAACGAGAAGGACGGTGATTTCGGGAATGCCTGGCTGAAGGCCAATTCCGCCGGCACAGGCGCCTATCAGCTCCGCGCCTGGCGCGCCAACGAGCAATATGCTCTCGAAGCCAACGCCAATTGGTGGAAGGGCGCGCCGAAGAACCGCCGCGTCATCGTCCGCCATGTCGCCGAGCCGGCCTCGCAGCGCCTGCTGCTCGAGAAGGGCGATGTCGATTTCGCCCGCAACCTGCACAAGGACGCGCTGACCGCCATCAAGGCCAACGCCAATATCGAGACAACGCAGGGCGACAAGGGCTACATCCTCTATCTCGGCCTCAACACCAAGAACCCGAACTTCGCCAAGCCCGAAGTGCGCGAGGCGCTGAAATGGCTCGTCGATTACGAGGCGATCGAGAAGAACATCGTCCAGGGCACGTTCCAGCAGCACCAGAGCTTCCTGCCCAAGGGGTTCCTCGGCGCGATCACCGACAAGCCCTATAAGTTCGACGTCGCCAAGGCGAAGGAGCTGCTCGCCAAGGCCGGTGTCACGAACGGCTTCACCGTCACGATGGATGTGCGCAATGTCGCGCCCTTCACCGATATCGCGCAGGCGATCCAGGCGAGCTGGGCGCAGGCCGGGATCAAGCTCGAACTGATCCCCGGCGACGGCAAGGCGACCCTGACCAAGTATCGCGCCCGCCAGCATGACATCTATATCGGCCAATGGGGGCCGGATTATCTCGATCCGCACACCAATGCCGAGACCTTCGCGATCAATGTCGACAATTCCGACGATGCGAAATCCAAGACCCTCGCCTGGCGCAATGCCTGGGACATCCCGGACATGACCAAGAAAACCCAGGCCAATGTGCTCGAAACCGATGCCGCAAAGCGCAAGGCGGTCTATGAGGAGATCCAGCGCGAGCACCAGAAGACCTCGCCCTTCGTGATCATGTTCCAGCAGATCGAGGTCGCCGCCTTCCGCAAGGGCGTGTCCGGCTTCGTGATCGGGCCGACCTCCGACACGAATTTCTACTACCCGATCGAGAAGAAATAAGTGCAAGAAGGCCGCATGGCCGGCCGGGTGAACCCGGCCGGCCGTTTGCCTGCCTGGGGGTGGCGTTTGGACAGGATACTCGGTTCCCGGTTCGGGCGCCTTTCGCATGCCGTGCTGCGCGAGGGCGTGACGATCGCCGTCACCATTCTCGGCCTGCTCGCCGTGACATTCCTGATCGCACGGGTGATGCCGGTCGATCCGGTCCTCGCGGTGGTGGGCGACAATGCGCGACCGGAGGTCTATGAGCGCGCGTATCGCGAGATGGGGCTCGACAAGCCGGTCATCGTCCAGTTCTGGATCTATCTCGGCAAGGTCTTCAGCGGCGATTTCGGCCGCTCAGTACTGACATCGAATCTCGTCATCGACGATATCCGCCGCGTCTTCCCGGCGACGCTGGAACTCGCGACGCTGGGCACGCTGATCGGCGTGACGCTCGGCATCCCGCTCGGTGTTCTGGCCGCGACCCGGCAGGGGCGCTGGCAGGACCATGTCGCGCGGTTCATCGGATTGTTCGGCTATTCGATCCCGATCTTCTGGCTCGGGCTGATGGGATTGCTCGTGTTCTACGCCAAGCTCGGCTGGGTCTCCGGGCCGGGGCGGATCGCGATCAGCTATCAGGATTTCGTCACCCCGATCACCGGTATCCTGCTGCTCGATTGCGCGCTCCAGGGCGAATGGGAGGCGTTCCGCAACGCCTTCTCGCATCTGATCCTGCCCTCGGCGGTGCTGGGGCTGTTCTCCACCGCCTATATCAGCCGCATGACGCGCTCGTTCATGATCACCGAACTCCAGCAGCATTACGTCATCACCGCGCGGGTGAAGGGCCTTTCCGAGGGGCGGGTCGTCTGGGGCCACGCGCTGCGGAATGCGCTGGTGCCGCTGCTGACCGTGATCGCGCTCTCCTACGCCAACCTGCTCGAGGGCTCGGTGCTGACGGAAACCGTCTTCGCCTGGCCCGGTCTCGGGCGCTACATCACCAATTCGCTTCTGAATGCGGACATGAACGCCGTTCTCGGCGGCACGATCGTTGTCGGGCTGATCTTCGTCGGGATCAACATCCTGACGGACATCCTCGCGCGCGCCGTCGATCCTCGGGCGCGATGAGACCGGCATGACCACATCCCCCACCTCCGCCCCGGCGCGCGGCCTGCGCGCCTATCTCACCGCAGAGAACCCGGCTTCGCGCCGCCAGGCCCAGCTCGGGCAATTCTATCGGCAATGGCGGGCGCTGCGCGCCAATCCGCTGGCGCTGATCGGACTTGTCATCGTGGTGGCGCTGCTGGCGGTGGCGGCGCTGGCCCCCTGGATCGCGCCCCATGATCCGCTGGCGCAGAATCTCGGTCAGCGGCTGCTTCCGCCCTCGGCTGCGCATTGGATGGGCACCGACGCGCTCGGTCGCGACATTTTCAGCCGCATCCTGCACGGAACCCGCATCACACTCGCGATCGTGCTGCTGGTGGTGATCTCGGTCGGGCCGATCGGGCTGCTGATCGGCACGCTCTCGGGCTATTTCGGTGGCGTGGTCGACACGGTGCTGATGCGGCTCACCGACATCTTTCTCGCCTTTCCGCGTCTGGTGCTGGCGCTGGCCTTCGTCGCCGTGCTCGGGCCGGGAATCGAGAACGCGGTGATCGCCATCGCCTGCACGGCCTGGCCTCCCTATGCCCGCGTGGCGCGGGCCGAGACCATGGTGATCCGCAACGCCGATTACATCGCCGCGGTGCGACTCCAGGGCGCCTCGCATCTGCGCGTGGTGCTGCGGCATGTGGTGCCGATGTGCGTACCCTCGGTGATCGTGCGCACCACGCTCGACATGGCCGGCATCATCCTCACCGCGGCCGGGCTCGGCTTTCTCGGGCTCGGCGCGCAGCCGCCCTCGCCGGAATGGGGCGCGATGATCGCGTCGGGGCGCGAATACATCTTCGACCAATGGTGGGTCGCGACCTTCCCGGGCCTTGCCATCTGCCTCGTCGCGCTCGGCTTCAACCTGCTCGGCGACGGCCTGCGCGACGTGCTCGATGCGCGATGAATCCCGGCGCGATGAGACCCCGGCGCGACAAACCCGGCAGAGCCTGACAGGAACCCGGAATGCCCCCTGAAACCACCCCGCTGATCGAGATCGCCAATCTCCGCGTCCGGTTTCACACCCCGACGCGGATCGTCGAGGCGGTGCGCGGCCTTTCCTTCACGCTCGGTCGCGAGAAGCTCGCCATCGTCGGCGAATCGGGCTCGGGCAAATCCATGACCGGCCGGGCGATCCTCGATCTCGTGCCCTGGCCCGGCGAGGTGCTGGCGGACCGGCTCGCCTTCCGCGGCGAGGACCTTGCAACAATGGACCGCGCCCGCCGGCGCGCCCTGCGCGGGCGGCGCATCTCCATGGTGCTGCAGGACCCAAAATTCTCGCTCAACCCGGTGATGAGCGTCGGCCGGCAGATCGCCGAGGCCTATCGCACCCATCACCGGGCCGGCGCGGCGGAGGCACGGGAACGCGCGCTGGCCATGCTCGAGGCGGTGCAGATCCGCGAGCCGGGCCGGGTCTACGACCTCTATCCGCACGAGGTTTCGGGCGGGATGGGGCAGCGCGTGATGATCGCCATGATGCTGATCGGCGAGCCCGACGTGCTGATCGCCGACGAGCCGACCTCGGCGCTGGATGTCACCGTCCAGGCGCAGATCCTCGACATTCTCGACCGGCTGGTGACGGAGCGCGGCATGGGCCTGATCTTCATCAGCCACGACCTGCCGCTCGTCTCGGCCTTCTGCGACCGCGTGATCGTGATGTATGCCGGGCGGGTGATGGAAACGCTCGACGCCCGGTCCCTGCACCAGGGGCGCCACCCCTATACGCGCGGTCTGCTCGGCTGCCTGCCGGATCTCGACCTTCCCAAGCCCCGGCTCGCGACACTCACGCGCGACCCGGCCTGGACGGAGGCCTGATATGCTGCGGACAGGATCGGAGAAGGCCGCGATGCCGGACAACGGACCCGCGCCGATGATCGGGGTCGAGGGGCTCAATGTCCGGTTCGGCAGCGCGCATGTGCTGAAGGACGTATCCTTCCGCGTCGCGGCGGGAGAAAGTTACGGGCTCGTCGGCGAATCGGGCTCCGGGAAATCCACAGTGCTGCGTGTGCTCTCGGGCCTCAACCCGAGCTGGAGCGGACGCGTCGGAATCGCCGGCGCGGCCCTGCGGCACCGGCCGCCGAAGAGCTTCTTCCGGCAGGTGCAGATGGTGTTCCAGGATCCGTTCGGCTCGCTCCATCCGCGCATGACGATCGACGCGATCCTTGCCGAGCCGCTGGCGATCCACGGAATCGGCGATGCGGACCGGCGGATCGAACGCGCGCTCGCCGATGTCGGGCTCGATGGCGGGTTCCGGTTCCGCTACCCGCACCAGCTTTCCGGCGGGCAGCGCCAGCGCGTGGCCATCGCCCGCGCGCTGATCCTCGAACCGAGCGTGCTGCTGCTCGACGAACCGACCTCGGCGCTGGACGTCTCGATCCAGGCCGAGGTGCTGAACCTGCTCCAGGATCTGAAAAGCCGGCGCGACCTGACCATGCTGCTCGTGAGCCACAATCTCGCGGTGGTCGGGCATATGTGCGGCCGTGTCGGCGTGATGAACCGGGGCGTGATCGTCGAGGAAGCGGATATCGCGGAATTGCGGGAAACCGGCGGCCGCAACCCCTATACCCGCGAGCTGGTCGCCGCCTCGCGGCGCGTGAGCCTCGGCGCCGGCGCGGCGTGACCGCATCGCAGGCTCATATCGCGGGACAAATGATTATCACGGGATAAATTGATTATCACGGGATAGATGGTGCCCAGGAGAGGACTCGAACCTCCACGGCTTTCACCACTGGTACCTGAAACCAGCGCGTCTACCAATTCCGCCACCTGGGCAACCCGCGTCTCATGGCGAGCGTCGCGCCGATTGTCAACCGCCCCGGCGCAAGGACAGGCCCGCGACATCGTGGTTCACTCATTTCCGCTTAACATGGCCGGACTCGGCGCTAGACTTCGCTTTGATCCGCCCAGCCCGGCCCGGCCGTTGAGGAGACGCCGATGAACACCCGCTCCACTCCCGAATCGCCCGGCGCGCGGCGCCGCGACCCGCTCTTCGCGCTGCTGCTCGGCAACGCGCTCTGGGGCGGCGCACTCGGCCTGGCCTTCGTCGCCGGCGTGCTGGCGCTCGATCTCGGCCATCTGCGCCGGCTGATCGGCTTCGATGCCGAGGGGCTGCTGGCGCTGGCCCTGCTCGCCGGCGGCAGCATCGTCACCTTCGCGAGCGTCGCCATGGGCGGTGCGATCATGATGATCGAGCCGCGCGATCCGCCGGCGGCGGGCAGGCGCCGGCTCACGCAACTGGTGCCGGCGCCGCTCGGCGCGGTGCGGCGGGCGAGGCGGGCCGACAAGGCCCGGCGCTGATTGATCGCGGCCGGGGATTTGACTAGACAGGCCCCGGATATCGGCAAGGATCGGATGATCATGGCACAGCAGCTCGTGACGGTTTTCGGCGGTTCCGGCTTCATCGGGCGGCATCTTGTGCGGGTTCTCGCGCGGCGCGGCTGGCGCATCCGTGCCGCGACGCGGCGGCCGGATCTCGCCGGGCATCTGCAGCCGCTCGGCGCCGTCGGGCAGATCCACGCCGTGCAGGCCAATCTGCGCTATCGCGATTCGGTGGCGCGGGCGATCGAGGGCGCGGATGCGGTCGTCAATCTCGTCGGCATCCTGTTCGAGAGCGGGCGGCAGCGCTTCGCGAGCGTGCAGGCCGAGGGTGCGCGCATCGTCGCCGAGGAGACGAAGCGGGCCGGGATCGGCAATCTCGTTCACCTCTCGGCCATCGGCGCCGATGCGGCCTCGCCGTCGGAATATGCGCGCTCCAAGGCGCAGGGCGAGGCGGCGGTATTCGCGAATGTCCCCGATGCGGTCATCCTGCGCCCCTCGGTGGTGTTCGGCCCGGAGGATCAGTTCTTCAACCGCTTCGCCGGGCTCGCGCGCTTCGCGCCGGTCCTGCCGCTGATCGGCGGCGGCGAGACGCGGTTCCAGCCGGTTTATGTCGGCGATGTCGCGGAAGCCGCGGCGCGGACGCTCGAAGGCGGGGCGCGGCCCGGCACGATCTATGAACTCGGCGGTCCGGCGATCCTGAGCTTCCGCGCGATCCTCGAATACATCCTCGCCGAGACCGGCCGCGCCCGGCCGCTGGTGCCGCTGCCCTTCAGCCTCGCGAAATGGCAGGCACGCCTGCTCGAAATGCTGCCGAACCCGCTCCTGACCGTCGATCAGGTAACCCTGCTCGAGCGCGACAACATCGTCAGCGCCAGGGCGATCGCCGAGGGCCGCACGCTCGAGGGGCTCGGCATCACGCCGACGGGGATCGAGGCAATCGTGCCCGGCTATCTCTACGCCTATCGCCGGCACGGCCAGTTCAGCCGCGATCAGGCCGCGTGAGGCTCAGCCCGGCAGCGCGAGGACGCGGTCCGGCGGCGCGTGGCCGTCGATGAAGGTCTTGATGTTGATGATGACCTTCTCGCCCATCTCGTTGCGGCTCTCGACCGTCGAGGAGCCCATATGCGGCAGCAGCGCCACCTTGCCAGCCTCGGCGAGGCGCAGCAGGCGCGGTGAAACCGCGGGCTCGTGCTCATAGACATCGAGCGCCGCGCCGGCGATCAGCCCCTGTTCGAGGATGTCGGCCAGCGCCTCGGTGTCGACGATCTCGCCGCGCGCGGTGTTGACGAGGATCGCCTCCGGCTTCAGGAGCCGCAGCCGCCGCGCCGATAGCAGGTGGAAGGTCGCCGGCGTATGCGGGCAATGGATCGAGACGATATCCATCCGCGCGAGCATGCGGTCGAGCGAATCCCAGTAGGTCGCCTGGACCTCCTCCTCGATCCGCTTCGCGGCCGGGCGGCGGTTGTGATAATGCACCTGGAGGCCGAAGGCGCGGGCCCGGCGCGCCACCGCGAGCCCGATCCGGCCCATGCCGATGATGCCGAGCCGCTTGCCGTGGATGCGATGGCCGAGCATCCAGCCGGGCGACCAGCCGTGCCATTGTCCGGCAGGGATGATCCGCACGCCCTCGACAAAGCGCCGCGCCACCGCGACGATCAGCGCCATGGTGAAATCCGCCATGTCCTCCGTCAGGACATTGGGCGTGTTCGTGACCGTGATGCCGCGCCGCATCGCGGCGGCGACGTCGATATTGTCGGTGCCGTTGCCGAAATGGGCGATCAGTTTCAATTGCGGGCCTGCGGCCTCGATCAGGGCGGCGTCGATGCGGTCCGTCACGGTCGGCACGAGAACGCGGGCGCGACCGAGCGCCTCGGCGAGCGCCTCGCGCGGCATCGGCGTATCGGCAAGGTTGCGCTCGAGATCGAACAGTTCGGCCATGCGCGTCTCGATCCCTTCCGGAAGGCGGCGGGTGAGGATGACGAGCGGCTTCTCGCGGTTCATCGGCGGTTCCCGGGACGAAAGGCGCGTGGACGAAAGGCGCATGGATGAAAGGCGCATGGGCCAGCCTGCCTAGCGCATCGGTTCCGATCTTTAAAGCAGCTTGGCGCGGAGGCAAATCGCCGGGCGCCGGCGCCGGGGATAACGGGACGTTAAGCCCGTTCGACAAAAACAAAGGTTGCATCCGGCGCATCGGCCATCGCCATGCCGCAATGCGGCGGCACCGGCAGCCGGCGGGGAGACCCGGCAGGGAAACCGACAGGAGGCTCTTTGATGATGATCGTCCGGCCGCTCGCCCGGCACCGTTTCATCCTGGCGCTTGCCGGCCGGATCCTCGCCGGACCGATCCTAGCCGGCCTCGCCCTGCCGCTTTCCGGCGCCGGCGGATGGGCGCAAGCCCAGGAGACGGGCAGCATCGGCTCGGTCACCAAACTGCCGATCCCGCGCTTCGTCAGCCTCAAGCCCTCGGACACACCGATGCGGGAGGGACCGAGCAAGGATCACCGCATCAAATGGGTCTTCAAGCGCGAGGGCCTGCCGGTCGAGGTCACCGGCGAACATGAGCATTGGCGGCGGGTGCGCGATTCCGAATCGACGGAAGGATGGGTCTATTTCGGGCGGCTCTCGAACCGCCGCACGGTGCTGATCCGCGCCGGCCGGACTTCCGGCGAGCAGCCCCTCTATCGCGATGACAGCGAATCAAGCGCGGTGGTCGCGCGGCTCCAGCCGGGCGTGATCGCGAATGTCGAGACCTGCACCCTTGCCTGGTGCAAGGTCAGCGTCGACGGCTATTCCGGCTATGTGCGCAAGGATGCGGTCTGGGGTGTCTATCCCGACGAGCAGATCAAATAGCGCCGCGCCTCAGGACAGGGCGGTGCGTCAGGACAGGGTGGTGCGCCGGACGCGGATCACCACCTCCACCCGCTCGATCGTCATCCCTTCCGGCGGAGGCGGCAGGTTGGAGACCTCGATATCATGCGCCGGGATGTCGAGGAGCCCCTCGCCCTCCACGAAGAAATGGTGATGGTCGGAGACATTGGTGTCGAAATAGGTGCGGTTGCCGTCGATCGCGATCTCGCGCAGCAGTCCGGCCTGGGTGAACTGGTTCAGCGTGTTGTAGACCGTGGCCAGGCTCACGAGCACGCGGGCGCGCTGTGCCTCCTCGTAGAGCGTCTCGGCAGAGAGATGGCGGGCGCCGCGCCCGAACAGCAGCCAGCCGAGCGCCACGCGCTGCCGGGTGGGCCGCAGCCCGACGGAGCGCAGCCGCTCCTTCAGATCATGGACCGGGCAGCCCGCGAGGCTCGGATTCGGGCGCTTGTCCTCGCCCGCCGCGCCTTCCGCTCCCCGGATCAACGAAACCATCCGCGCCATGCCCGGCCTTCAACCTCGCATCCGAATGCTCCACAGATAGTCCCTTGGCCGGCGCAGGACAAGTTCCCTGCGTGGCCCCGGGCCGTTAAGGCTAAGACCGGATGGCAGCCCGGAGCGGTCGGAAACGCGAAGTTCGACGAATTTTCAGTTCAGCCCGGCGCAGATTTGGACTAGACGGAAGCGTGTTTGGCCGATTTATGACAGGTTCCCGCATCGGCCGCGGGCAGCGAGGCGAAAAGACGGAAATGACGGAACAGGCGGGCGCGCGGCGTTCGAGCTTCAGCTATGACGACCTCCTGGCCTGCGGCCGGGGTGAATTGTTCGGCATGGGCAACGCGCAATTGCCGCTGCCGCCGATGCTGATGTTCGACCGGATCGACCGGATCTCCGAAAGCGGCGGCGCCCATGGCAGGGGCGAGGTCCGTGCCGAACTCGACATCAAGCCCGATCTCTGGTTCTTCCCCTGCCATTTCAAGGGCGACCCGGTGATGCCGGGCTGCCTCGGCCTCGACGCGATGTGGCAGCTCGTCGGCTTCTTCCTCGGCTGGCTCGGGGAGCCGGGGCGCGGGCGTGCGCTCGGCGTCGGCGAGGTCAAATTCGCCGATCAGGTACTGCCGACGGTCCGGCGGGTCGTCTACGGCATCGATCTCAAGCGCATCTTCCGCTCGAAGCTGGTGCTCGGCATCGCCGATGGCTGGCTCGAGGCGGATGGCAAGCGGATCTACGAGGCCAAGGATCTGCGCGTCGGCCTGTTCAAGGCTTGAACCGGCGGCGGGGCGTCGCCATTTCCTGAAGAGAATGCCCGGTCGAACAGGGGAGCGGAAACCGATGCGTCGCGTCGTCGTCACCGGGATGGGAATCGTCTCGTCCATCGGCAACAACACGCAGGAGGTCACCGCCTCCCTGCACGAAGCCAAATCCGGGATATCCTACGCCCCGGAATTCGAGGAACACGGCTTCCGCAGCCGGGTCTACGGCAAGCCGACGCTCGACCCCGCCACCGTGCTTGATCGCCGCGCGATGCGCTTCCATGGCGGCGGCTCGGGCTGGAACCAGGTAGCGATGGAACAGGCGATCCGCGATGCCGGGCTCGAGGAGGCGGAAATCTCCAACCCGCGCACCGGCATCGTGATGGGCTCCGGCGGCCCCTCGACCCGGACGCTGGTCGAGGCGGTGGACAAGGCGCGCGAGAGCGGTAATTCCAAGCGCGTCGGCCCGTTCGCGGTGCCGAAGGCGATGTCCTCCACCGCCTCGGCGACGCTCGCGACCTGGTTCAAGATCAAGGGCGTGAACTACTCGATCTCCTCCGCCTGCGCGACCTCCAACCATTGCATCGGCAATGCCTATGAACTGATCCAATGGGGCAAGCAGGACCGCGTCTTCGCCGGCGGCTGCGAGGAACTCGACTGGTCGCTCTCCGTGCTGTTCGACGCGATGGGTGCGATGTCGACCGGCTACAACGATTCCACCGCCTCCCGCGCCTATGACAAGAACCGCGACGGCTTCGTGATCGCCGGCGGCGCCGGCGTCGTTGTGCTCGAGGAATACGAGATGGCGAAGGCGCGCGGCGCGAAGATCCTCGCCGAGATCGTCGGCTATGGCGCGACGAGCGACGGCTACGACATGGTGGCGCCCTCCGGCGAGGGCGCGGTGCGCTGCATGCGCCAGGCGCTGGAAGGCATCAAGGCGCCGATCGATTACATCAACCCGCACGGCACCTCGACCCCGGTCGGCGACATCAAGGAGATCGAGGCGATCCGCGAGGTGTTCGGCAAGGATGCGGCCGCGATCCCGATCTCGGCGACCAAATCGCTCACCGGCCATTCGCTCGGCGCCACCGGCGTGCAGGAGGCGATCTACTCGCTGATCATGATGCAGAACGGCTTCATCGCGAAAAGCGCGCATATCGAGGAGATCGACCCTGCAATGGCCGACATGAACATCCTCCGGGCGCGCGTCGACAACGCGAAGCTCGGGCATGTGATGAGCAATTCCTTCGGCTTCGGCGGCACCAACGCGACCATCGTGCTCAAGCATCCGGAGGCGTGATGCGCTGGGGATTTCCCATCTTCACCGCGCAGGGCTAGGCTCTGCGCACCGCCGCCGGAGACCGGCGCGGCGGTGATGAAACCTCTGTGAGGGAACCATGCATTCGGAAGCCGCCGCGCCGCGACCCGTCGGCCTGTTCTACCATCTGCCGCTCATCGGCCCGATGCTGCGCGATGCGGTGTTCGGCTATCCGGATGCAAAATACTATTTCCTCGCCAATGTGGTGATCGTCTTCGGCTGGGCCGGCTATCTCTATGGCTATGCCTTCTTCATCACCGTGGCGAAGATCGCGGCGGTGCTGGTGATGTCGTCGATCATCCTGCTGACATCGACCGACCTCTGGGAGAACCGGGGCCGGCGGCGCGCCCGGAACAGGACGGACAGGCGGCCCGATACCGAATGACCCAGCTCATGCACAACAAGCGCGGCCTCGTCATGGGAGTCGCGAACCAGAACTCGATCGCCTGGGGCATCGCCCGCACGCTCGCCGCGCATGGCGCGAGCCTCGCCTTCACCTATCAGGGCGAGGCGCTCGGCAAACGCGTGAAGCCGCTGGCGGAAAGCGTCGGCTCCGCGCTCGTGCTCCCATGCGATGTCGAGGATGTCGCATCCGTCGATGCCGTGTTCGACCGGCTCAAGGCCGAATGGGGAAGCCTCGATTTCGTGGTCCATGCTATCGGCTTCTCGGACAAGAACGAGCTGAAGGGCCGCTATGCGGATACGAGCCGCGAGAATTTCACCCGCACCATGGTGATCTCGTGCTTCTCCTTCACCGAGATCGCCAAACGCGCAGCAGCAATGATGCCGAATGGCGGCGCGCTCCTCACCCTCACCTATGGCGGCGCAAGCCGCGTCTCGCCGAATTACAACGTCATGGGCCTCGCCAAGGCGGCGCTAGAAAGCTCGGTGCGCTATCTCGCCGCCGATTTCGGGCGCGAGGGCATCCGCGTCAATGCGATCTCGGCAGGGCCGGTGCGCACGCTCGCCGGCGCCGGGATCGGCGATGCGCGTTTCACCTTCGCCTACCAGACCCGGCATTCGCCGCTGGGGCGGCCGATCACGCTCGACGAACTCGGCGGCTCGGCGCTCTATCTCCTCTCGGACCTCTCGGGTGGGGTCACGGGCGAGATCCATTATGTCGACAGCGGCTACAACATCATGAAAATGCCCCGCGCCGCCGACATGCGCGGCGAGGAGCTGGAATGAGGCTCGACCGGCGCGCGCTGCTCGGCGGCCTGGCATCGCTGCCCCTGGCCGGCCGACCGGCCGGAGCGAACGAATTCTACCCCGTCCCGGTCGAGCTGATCGCCGATCTCGACCGGTTGCAGGGCAGCGTCCGGCTCGGCGCGGCGCAGCCCGATATCACGCTCTACGAGTTCTTCGATTACAATTGCGGCTTCTGCCGCCGCACCGCCCGGGATATCCGGCCGCTGCTCGAGGCCAATCGCGATCTCGCGATCGTGCTCGTCAATTACGCCGTGCTCGGCATTCCCTCGATCGGGGCGACGCGGGTGGCGCTCGCCTTCTCGCGTCAGCGCGCGGAGCGCTATCTCGCCTTCCATGAACAGCTCTTCCAGCAGCGCGGGGTCATCGGCGCCGAGCAGGCGATCGCGGTGGCGCAGCGGAACGGCGCCGAGCGCGCGCGGCTGCTCGCAGATGCCGATTCCGACCCCGTGACCGCGGCGATGCGTGCGGCTTCCCGGCTCGGCCAGCAGCTCGGCTTCGTCGCAACCCCCTCCTATCTCGTCGGGCGGGACGGATTCGCCGGCTTCCTCGACCGGGCGGCCAAGCAGGCGGCGATCGACGCCTTCCGCCGCTGCGAGCGCGCCGTCTGCGGCTGATCACAGACCCGGAAGGCGGATCCCCGCCGCGCGGCGCAGCAGATCGAGCGCGATCAGCGTCAGCAGCGCCTTGAGAACCGCCTGGAACAGGGCCTCCGACATCCGGTTGAGCAGCCGCGTTCCAAGCACGGTGCCGACGAAGCCCGCGACGATCATCGCCGCGATCAGCGGCAGCCACGGCACCAGCGCGATGCCGATCGCCGTGAAGGCAATGACCTTGAGCCCGTGCTGGATCGTCATCATCACCGCCTGATTGGCGATGATGCCCCTGCGGTCGAGGCGGTATTGCATCAGCACCGCCTGGATGAAGGGCCCCGTCGCGCCAACGAACATCGTCAGAACGGAGGAGATGGCGCCGCCGACGAGCATGCCCGTCCGTTCGAGGCCGGGGATGCGCGGCTTCGGCACCCAGACCATCATCAGGATGAAAAGCCCCATCAGCGCCAGCAGCGCCCGCTCCGGCACGCTGGTGAAGATCAGCGCCCCGAATGCGACGCCGATGCCCGCGCCGATCACGAACTGGCGGACGAGCGGCCAGTTCGCGTGCCGGCGTTGCAGAATCGCGCGGC
This sequence comes from Rhabdaerophilum calidifontis, assembly GCF_008641065.1. Classification (GTDB taxonomy): domain Bacteria; phylum Pseudomonadota; class Alphaproteobacteria; order Rhizobiales; family Beijerinckiaceae; genus Rhabdaerophilum; species Rhabdaerophilum calidifontis. The sequence continues at coordinate 42,708 of NZ_VTRS01000001.1, forward strand.
CGAGATTGGAGCCGAGCTGGACCACGCCATGCACCGCAACGATGACATTCGGCGGCACCGTGCCGGCCAGCGCGCCGAGCATCGCCACCCCGCCGCCGATCCCAAAGGCAGCGGTGAGCGCCGAGGTGAGGAACGAAACCGCGATCAGCAGCGCGGCGGTGAGCCCGTCGACACCCGGCGGCAGGAACGTCATCGCCGCGCCCTCCCCTCCTGCTCCCGGGTGGCGAGCGCCGGAATCATCCCCACAGCGCCGCCTCCATTGCCATGCGCATGCGCATCAGCGGCGCCTCCTCATCGAGCGCCACCCGGTCCCGGGTGATCAGCGCCCCTTTGGCGATCGGCGCCGTGACTCGGCCGCCATGCAGGAGCCCGACCGGCCAGGCGCGGGCGGCGCGGGCCTCCTCCGCCATCATCGCGAAGGAGCGGTAGCAGGTTTCGCCGATGGCATCGAGGATCTCGCCCGGCTTCAGGTCGCGCTTGGCGCGCGCGCAGACCTCGGCCACCGGGCGTGGCAGCGGAAACATCTCCGCCTGGCCGTGAAGCACCGCGCGCGCCGCGGAGAGCGGCACTTCGAGGCTCGTGAGATGGTGCGGGCGATAGAAGGTGTAATAGGGCCCCTTGCCGCCCATCTTCAGGTCGTGCATCCGCTCCCGGAGGCGGGGATGCTCCATCTCCGCGACGACGAAGACGCCGGGCGCAACCCCCTTGCCCAAGGTGTAATCCACCACGCCCTTGCGGGAGAGGATGCCGCCATCCGCCACCGGCACCAGCACCGTGTCGAGGGTCTCGAGCGTCGCCTCGGGGCCGTGCATGCCCGGCACGTCGAGCACGAGGCCGGTGGCGTTGGCGATGGCGCTCATCTCCACCATGGTCTTCGAGCCGTCCACGAACTCGACCAGCATGCGCGGATTCATGTTCCGGCGCCGCGCCTCCTCGCGGTAATCGTCCGGCACGGCATCGGGATTGAACGGGTTGTTCTTGCCCTTGCCGGCGGCGACGACCGGATAGCCGAGGGCGGTGACGAAATTGATCAGTTCCATCGTCGCGGTCGGCTCGTCGCCGGCGCCGATCGTGTAGACGACGCCGGCTTTGTCCGCCTCGGCCTTCAGATAGGGCCCGATGGTGACATCCGCCTCGACATTCATCATCACGAGATGCTTTCCGGCGCGGATCGTCGCGAGCCCGATCTCGGCGCCGGCGGCGGGCCGGCCGGTCGCGTCGATGACGACATCAACGAGGCCCGAGCGCAGCATGACATGCGCGTCGTCGATGATGGCGATGCGCCCGGCCTCGATGGCGGAATCCAGCGCCGGCAACCCGTCGACCGGCGCGGCGATGCCGGGATCATGCCGCGCGATGCGGATCGCCTCCAGCGCGTTGCGGCCGCTGCGATCGGCGATGGCCGCGACGCGCAGGCCGCGCATCCGCGCGATCTGCGTCACGAGATCGGTGCCCATCTCGCCGCATCCGACGATCCCCACCCGGATCGGTCGGCCCTCGGCCTCGCGCGCGGCAAGGTCCGCCGCGAGCCCGCGCGCGGCGACATTGCTCGGATTTCCCCCCGTCATGCCGGCCTTCCCGTTGCCATCCGATCCGGAGGGAGACGTTTCGCGCCCGCCTGTCAATCGAAAACGATGCCGCGGGGCTCAGGCCAGAACGAGCAGCAGATCCTTGGCATCGACCTGGGCATGCGGCTTGACGAGGATTTCGGCGACCCTGCCATCCGCCGGGGCGTGGATGGCGGTTTCCATCTTCATCGCCTCCAGCGTCATCAGAACATCCCCGGCCTTCACCGCCTGCCCGGTCTCGACCGCGATCGCCGAGACCGAGCCCGGCATCGGCGCCGAGACATGGCGGGCATTGCCCTCCTCGGCCTTGCGGCGCGCCACCACCTTGGCCGCCGCCGCGCGGTTCGGAACCTTGATAATGCGCGGCTGGCCATTGAGTTCGAAGAAGACGCGGACCTGACCGTCCTCATCGGTCTCCCCGATCGTCTGGAGGCGGATGATCAGCGATTTCCCGCGCTCGATCTCGATATTGGCCTCATCGCCCGGCTTCATGCCGTAGAAGAAGATCGGGGTCGGCAGCACCGAGACCGGGCCGTAGCGCTCCTGGAGTACGGCGAAATCCGTGAAGACCTTCGGATACATCATGCCGGAGGCAAGGTCCTCGTCATCGACCGGCCGGCCGATCCGCCGTTCGAGTTCGGCACGCGCGGCGTCGAAATCGGCCGGCTCGAGCAGCGAGCCCGGCCGCACCGTGATCGGCTTCTCGCCCTTGAGCACCTTCTTCTGGAGATCGGCGGGCCAGCCGCCCGGCGGCTGGCCGAGATCGCCGCGCAGCATCTCGACCACGGAGGCCGGAAAGGCGACGTCGCGGGCAGGATCGCGGATATCCTCCGCGGACAGCCCCTGGCTGACCATCATCAGCGCGAGATCGCCGACCACTTTCGAGGAGGGCGTGACCTTGACGATGTCGCCGAAGAGATCGTTTGCGGCGCGATAGGCGCGCGCGACCTCGTGCCAGCGCGTCTCGAGCCCCAGCGCGCGCGCCTGCTCCTTGAGATTGGTGAACTGCCCGCCCGGCATCTCGTGCAGATAGACCTCCGAGGCGCCGCATTTGAGATCGCTCTCGAAGGCGGCGTATTGCGTGCGCACCGCCTCCCAGTAGAACGAGATCTGGCGGATCGCCTCCGGATCGAGCCCGGTGCCGCGCGTGGTGAAGGCCAGCGCCTCGACGATCGAGCCCAGGCAGGGCTGCGAGGTGGTGCCGGACATCGCATCCATCGCGGCATCCACCGCGTCGATCCCGGCCTCCACCGCGGCGAGGATCGAGGCGGCGGCGATGCCGGACGTGTCATGCGTGTGGAAATGGACCGGCAGCCCGACCTCCTCCTTCAGCGCCTTGACGAGGATGCGCGCCGCGGCCGGCTTGAGTAGCCCCGCCATGTCCTTGAGGCCGAGAATGTGACAACCGGCCTTCTCTAGTTCCTTGGCCAGGTCGACGTAATAGCGGATCGGGTATTTGGCGCGGTTGGGGTCGAGGATATCGCCCGTATAGCAGATGGCGCCCTCGCAGAGCCGGCCGGAGCGGAGCACCGCGTCGATGGCGACGCGCATGTTCTCCACCCAGTTGAGGCAATCGAAGACGCGAAACAGGTCCATGCCCGCCTTCGCCGCCTGATCGACGAAATCCCGCACCACATTGTCGGGATAATTGGTGTAGCCGACGCCGTTCGCGCCCCGCAGCAGCATCTGGGTGAGGATGTTCGGCACCCGCTCGCGGATCAGCCGCAGCCGCTCCCACGGATCCTCCTGGAGGAAGCGCATCGCGACATCGAAGGTCGCGCCGCCCCAGCATTCGAGCGAGAGGAGCTGCGGCAGGCCGCGCGCATAGGCCGGCGCGATCGCGGCGATGTCGAAGGTGCGCATGCGGGTCGCGAGCAGCGATTGATGCGCGTCGCGCATGGTCGTGTCGGTGATGAGCACGCGCCGCTCGCCGCGCATCCATTCGGCGAACCCCTTTGGGCCGAGTTCGTCGAGCTTCTGGCGCGTGCCGGAAACGATATCCGCTTCGGATGCGGCGGCGAAGCGCGGCACTTCCGGCGCCCGCGCATCGGCCGGCGGGCGCGGCCGCTCGCGCGTCTCGGGATGCCCGTTCACGGTGACATCGGCGATATAGGTCAGAAGCTTGGTCGCGCGGTCCTTGCGCCGCTCCTGGGTGAAGAGCTCCGGCGTCTCGTCGATGAAGCGCGTCGTATATTCCCCGGCGCGGAATTTCGGATGCCCCAGCACCGCCTCGAGGAAGGTGAGGTTGGTCGCCACGCCGCGGATGCGGTATTCGCGCAGCGCCCTGTCCATCCGGGCGATGGCCTCCGCCGGCGTCGGCGCCCAGGCGGTGATCTTCTCGAGCATCGGATCGTAGAAGCGCGTCACGATCGCGCCGGAATAGGCCGTGCCGCCGTCGATGCGGATGCCGAAGCCCATCGCGCCGCGATAAGCGGTGATGCGGCCGTAATCGGGGATGAAATTGTTCTCGGGGTTCTCGGTGGTGATCCGGCATTGCAGGGCATGACCGTCGAGGCGGATGCCGGCCTGATCGGGGATGCCGATCTTCCAGGCGCCGTCTTCGCCCTTCTGGCCGATGGCGCCGCCTTCGAGGATGCGGATCTGCGCCTTGACGATGTCGAGGCCGGTCACGACCTCGGTCACGGTATGCTCGACCTGGATGCGCGGGTTGACCTCGATGAAGTAGAATTTCCCGGTATCGGCATCCATCAGGAACTCGACCGTGCCGGCGCCGACATAATCGGTGGCGCGGCCGATGCGCAGGGCGGCACCGCAGAGCGCCTGGCGCGTCGCCGCGTCGAGATAGGGCGCCGGCGCGCGCTCGATGACCTTCTGGTTGCGCCTCTGGATCGAGCAATCGCGCTCGAAGAGATGGACGAGATTGCCGTGCCGGTCGCCGAGGATCTGCACCTCGACATGGCGGGCGCGGCGCACCAGCTTTTCGAGATAGACCTCGTCCTTGCCGAAGGCGGCGCGCGCCTCGCGCTTGGCGGTGAAGACCGCGTCGAGAAGCTGGTCCTCGCTCTCGATCGCGCGCATGCCGCGGCCGCCCCCGCCCCAGCTCGCCTTCAGCATCACCGGATAGCCGATCCCCGCCGCAAGCCGCAGGATGGTCTCGGCATCGTCCGGGAGCGGCGGCGTCGCCGGCATCACCGGCACATCGACCGAGATCGCGAGGTTGCGCGCATCGACCTTGTTGCCGAGCTGGCGAAGCGTCTCGGGCGAGGGGCCGATGAACAGGATTCCGGCTTCCGCGCAGGCTTCCGCGAATTCCGGGCTCTCCGAAAGAAAGCCATAGCCGGGATGGATGGCATCCGCGTTCGCCTCGCGCGCGACGCGGATCACCTCGGAAATCGAGAGATAGGCTTCGAGCGGGCCGAGCGGCTTCGCGAGATGCGGGCCGCGCCCGACGAGATAGGCCTCATCCGCCTTGAAGCGATGGAGGGAGAGCTTGTCCTCCTCCGCATAGATGGCGATCGTGCGGATGCCGAGTTCGGTCGCGGCACGGAAGACCCGGATCGCGATCTCCGAACGGTTGGCAACCAGCAATCGACGCACCGGCATCTCGAACTCCCCCGTCCCGCCGCATCGCAGCATGACACAGCTTCCGCGTATTCAAAGACGCGTTCGCCGGAGTCGACCCGGTGAGAATTGCGTTTTGCGCATGCCGGGCATCCTGATGCGGAATGCCTGCGCCGGCAACCCGCCGCTCAATGGATATGGCTGCCGCCGTTGATGTCGATCTCCGCGCCGGTGACATAGGCCGAGAGCGGCGAGGCGAGAAACAGAACGCAGCCGGCAACCTCCTCCGCGGTTCCGATCCGCCCCATCGGAATCGATTTCAGGATCTCGGCGCGCCGCTCGGGCGTCAGCGCGCCGCCGGTGATGTCGGTGTCGATCATCGAGGGGCAGATGGCGTTGACCCGGATATTGTCCGGGCCGAGTTCGCGCGCGCAAGCCTTGGTGTAGCCGAGCACCGCGCCCTTGGCGGCGGAATAATGCGAGCCGCCGAACACGCCGCCGCCGCGTTGTGCGGAGACGGAAGACATGTTGACGATCGAGCCGGATTTCTGCGACCGCATCGCCGGCACCACGGCCTGGGTCATGTGCAGCGTGCCGCGCATGTTGATATCAAAAACCCGGTCATAGGTTGCGTCGTCGACCTCCATCAGACGCTGCGGCGAGGTGATGCCGGCATTGTTGACGAGGATGTCGATGCGGCCATGCCGCGCCAGAACGCGCTGGGCGGCCTTCTCGCATTGCGCACGGCGCGTGACGTCGCAGCGCAGCGCGAAATGGCCGCGCCCCTTGAGGCTGCGCACAGCCTCGCGCGCGGCGTCGAGATCGATATCGAGGATCGCGACCCGCGCACCATGCTCGGCAAGGAGCCGTGCGGCGGCGAGACCCAGCCCGCGCCGCGACGCCGCGCCCGTGACAATGGCGACCTGACCTTTGACCAGCATGCGGACCCCTCCTGTGCTCCCTGCGGCGGATTTCAACATGTCCGCCATAATAGTATTATTATTTTGTCGCCTATTCGGCGGCAAACTCCCTGCTTTCCGCACGCGCCCGGCCGGGCGCGCCGGCCCGCCGGAAGGCGGCCAGCGTGGCGCGCAGCGCATCCGCGACCAGGATCCGCGAGAGCTGCTCGGCCGTCTCGCCATCCTGCCGGCGGATCGCCTCCGCCAGGCGGCGATGATCCGAAAGCGGCACCACGAAATGCTCGATGGGTTGCATGCGCTGCATGCGCAGCGACCAGAGCAGCGTCGTCGCGACCACATCCTTGAGCGCCGCGATCGCGGCGTTGCCGGAGGCCTCGAACAGGGCATCGTGAAAAGCGAGGTCGTGGCGCATCGCCGCCTCGGTATAGGGCGGGGTCTCGATCATGCCCTCCAGCGCGGCTTCGATCCGCGCAAGCTGCCCCGATGTTCTTCGCAATGCAGCAATTTTCGCGCATCCCGGCTCGACCAGCGCCCGCAGTTCGAACAGGTCGCGGATGAAATTCTCGTCCGCCGCCGAAGCCAGCGACCAGCGCAGAACGTCGGGGTCGAGCAGATGCCAGACATCCCGCGGCGCGACCCGGGTTCCACGCCGCGGCCGCGCCTCGATCAGCCCCTTGCCGGCGAGAAACCGTACCGCCTCGCGATAGGCGGTGCGCGAGGCCGAGATCTCGGCGCGCAGATCCTCCTCGTTGGGCACGAGCGCGCCGGCCGGCAGGGCGCCGGACACGATGGCGACCGCAAGCCGCTGGGTGACCTGCGCGAACAGCGAATCGCGGCCGGCCTTGCCCACGCGCGTGGCGAAATCATCCTTCATCGGGCCCTCAACCGGTCGCGGCCGCCACGCCGCTCTTGACAGGTCTGAAATATAGTATGACTTTTTCATGCGCTGGCAATCGGAGGTTGGGCGGGTCAGCGCCTGCCGCCGGGCCGCGCCACCGGCATCCGGCCGCTGCATGCCGCGGGCGGCCCGGAAAAGGTCGCGTTCGGGAGGGGTTGATGGCTTCTGTGACAATCCGGGATGTCCGGAAAGCCTTCGGGGCGGTCGAGATCATTCACGGGGTGTCGATCGACATCGCCGACGGGGAATTCGTCATCCTGGTCGGACCTTCGGGCTGCGGGAAATCGACGCTGCTGCGGATGATTGCCGGGCTCGAGAACATCACCTCGGGCGAGATCGCGATCGGCGACCGGGTGGTGAACAATGTCCCGCCCAAGGAGCGGGACATCGCGATGGTGTTCCAGAATTACGCGCTCTATCCGCACATGACGGTGGCGGAGAACATGGCGTTCTCGATGAAGCTGCGCGGCGCCGACAAGGCCGAGATGGCGGCACGGGTCGAGAAGGCGGCGAAGATCCTCGGCCTCACCCATCTTCTCGACCGTTACCCGCGCCAGCTCTCCGGTGGCCAGCGCCAGCGCGTGGCGATGGGCCGGGCGATCGTCCGCGATCCGCAGGTCTTCCTGTTCGACGAGCCGCTCTCGAATCTCGACGCGAAGCTGCGCGTGCAGATGCGCACCGAGATCAAGGAGCTGCATCAGCGGCTGAAAACCACCACCGTCTATGTCACGCATGACCAGATCGAGGCCATGACCATGGCCGACAAGATCGTCGTCATGCATGACGGGATCGTCGAGCAGATGGGGGCGCCGCTCGATCTCTACGACCGGCCGGACAATCTGTTCGTCGCGGGCTTCATCGGCTCGCCGGCGATGAACTTCGTCAAGGGCCACATCGACGGGCAGGGCTTCGCCGCCGAGGGCGGGTTCACGCTGCCGGTCGGTTCCGCGCCGGCGGCCAGCGCGGGGCGTCCGGTCGTCTACGGGCTCCGCCCGGAGCATATCCGCATCGATGCCCAGGGCATCCCGGCCGAGGTGATCGTGGTCGAGCCGACGGGCTCCGAGACGCAGGTCGTGCTGCGCACCGGCGGGCAGGAGATGATCGCCGTCTTCCGCGAGCGGCTTTCCGCCCGCCCGGGCGAAACCATCCCCATCGTGCCCACGCTCGCCAACGCCCATCTCTTCGACGCCGAAACCGGGAGGCGCCTCAACGCCTGAGCGGGCGGAAGACCCACGAAAACGGAACGGCGAGCCCGGAATCGCCGTCCGAAGCCACCCGAAAACGGGGGCTGGCCGACATGGCCGCACAAAGGAGGAAACGAGGAATGACCACCAATCGCCGTGGATTTCTGAAAGGGTCGGCCGCGCTCGGCGCCGGCGCGATGCTCGCGGGCTCCGGCCTCACCGAATGGGCGCGGGCCTGGGCGCAGGGCGCGCAATGGAAGCCGGAGGCCGGCGCCAAGCTCCAGCTCCTGCGCTGGAAGCGCTTCGTCCAATCCGAGGAAGACGCATTCATGAAGCTCGTCGAAGCCTTTACCAAGGCGACCGGCGTGCCGGTCAGCGTCATCAACGAATCGCTCGACGACGTGCAGCCCAAGGCGTCAGTCGCCGCCAATACCAACCAGGGACCTGATCTCTTCTGGGGCCTCTATTCGCTGCCCCATCTCTTCCCCGAGAAGTGCATGGACGTGACCGATGTCGCGGACTATCTCGGCAAGAAATACGGCGGCTGGATGGATTCCGCGAAAGCCTACGGCACGTCGAAAGGAAAGTGGATCGCCATTCCTGTCGGCTATAACGCCAATATCATCAACTATCGACAGTCGATGATCGAGGCCGCCGGCCACAAGACCTTCCCCGGCGATCTCGGCGGCTTCATGGATCTCATGAAGAACCTGAAGGCCAAGGGAACACCCGGCGGGTTCGCGCTCGGCCGCGCTTCGGGCGACGGCAATGCCTGGGTGCATTGGGCGCTCTGGGCGCATGGCGGCAACCTCGTCGACAAGAACGACAAGGTGATCATCAACTCGCCCGAGACGCTGAAGGCGCTCGAATATGTCAAGGAACTCTCGACGCATTTCGCGCCGGGCACCGCCTCCTGGAACGACGCCTTCAACAACAAGGCGTTCCTGGCCGGGGAAATCTCCGTGACCAATAACGGCGTCTCGATCTACGCCGCCGCCAAGGCCGGGGCCGACAAGGACGCGAAGCTCAAGGAGATCGCGGCCGACATGAACCACGCCAACTGGCCCGTCGGCCCTGTCGGCCGGCCGACCGAGTTCCATATCTGCTACCCGATGCTCGGGATGCGCTATTCCAAATTCCCCAACGCGGTGAAGGCGTTCCTCGCCTTCACCATGGAGGCGCAGAACTACAATCCCTGGCTCGAAGGGGCGGTCGCCTATCTGTCGCATCCGCTCAATGCCTATGATGCCAACAAGGTCTGGACATCCGATCCCAAGCTCACGCTTTGCAAGGATGCCGGCCGCCGCACCTTGCTCGCCGGCCATCTCGGCTCGGTGGGCGAGAAGGCGGCCTCGGCGCTCGCGGATTTCCTGATCCTCGACATGTTCGCGGCCGTCTGTGCCGGCTCGTCGAGCCCGAAGGACGCGATCGCGGTCGCGGAGCGCCAGGCGCGGCGCATCTACCGCTGAGGCGAAGGACACGGCCGGGCGGCCCGGCCGTGTCTCATCTCCCGAAGAGACGCGAGAACCCGGCCGGCTGCGGCAGGCCTGGCTGCATTCCGCGACAAAGGGGCGCCCGGCGCGCCCTGCAACAGGAGGAAGCCGCATCATGAGCGATGCCGCGATTTCCGCGCCTATGCCGCGCGTTTTCGAACGGTCCTGGGCGCAGCGGATGACGGACCGCAACATGCTCGGCTTCTGGTTCATGCTGCCGGCAGCCGCATTCCTGATCCTGTTCCTGGTCTATCCGCTCGGGCTCGGCATCTGGCTGAGCTTCACCGATGCGCGGATCGGGCGCGGCGGCGTCTTCGTCGGCCTCGAGAATTACGAATGGATCCTCGGCGATTCGAAATTCCAGCTCGCGGTGTTCAACACCCTGTTCTACACCTTCGTTGCCAGCGTGCTGAAATTCGCGATCGGCCTCTATCTGGCGATCCTTCTCAACAACCACCTGCCCTTCAAGGCCTTCATCCGGGCGATCATCCTCGTTCCCTTCATCGTGCCGACGGTGCTCTCGGCGATCGCCTTCTGGTGGATCTTCGACCCGCAATTCTCGGTGCTCTCCTGGGGCTTGCGAAAATGGGGGCTGATCTCCGGAAACATCGACTTCCTCGGTGACCCTTGGAACGCCCGGCTGAGCGTCATCTTCGCCAATGTCTGGCGCGGCGTGCCCTTCATCGCCATCACGCTGCTGGCGGGGCTCCAGACCGTGTCGCCCTCGCTCTATGAGGCCGCGACGCTCGACGGCGCCTCGAAATGGCAGATGTTCCGCCATGTCACCTACCCGATCCTGACCCCGATCATCGCGGTGGTGATGACCTTCTCGGTGCTGTTCACCTTCACCGATTTCCAGCTGATCAAGGTGCTGACCAATGGCGGCCCGGCGGGAACCACCGAGCTGATGGCGACGATGAGCTACAACACCGCGATTCTCGGCGGCCGCATCGGCGAAGGCGCGGCGATCTCCACTGCGATGATCCCCTTCCTGCTCGGGGCGATCATGATCTCCTGGTTCGGGCTCCAGCGCCGCAAGTGGCAGCAGGGCTCGGACAACAACGATTGACGGCGCCAGCGAACCGGAGGGATATGCCATGGCCGATGCGACGCTCGCGCGCGAGGACCATTCGGAAGGGATGAGCTATCTCGACACCGGCCTGTCGCGGCTGGTGACGCTCTATCTGCCGCTGCTGCTGATCGTCGTCGTGCTGCTGTTCCCGTTCTACTGGATGGCGATCACCGCGGTGAAGCCGAAGGAACATCTGCTCGATCTCGACCGGCACAACCCGCTCTTCACCCTCCAGCCGACCTTCGAGCATATCCGCGCGCTGCTCTTCGAGACGCATTATCCGCTCTGGCTGTGGAACACCATGTTCATCTCGGTCATCGCGACGATCCTCGCGCTGGTGGCGAGCGTCTTTGCCGCCTATGCCATCGTGCGCATCCGCTATACCGGCGCGCAGATGGTGGGGGGGCTGATCTTCCTTTCCTATCTCGTGCCGCCCTCGATCCTGTTCATCCCGCTCTCGACCGTGATCTATCAATATGGGCTGTTCGACACCCCGTTCGCCCTGATCCTGACCTATCCGACGATCCTGATCCCGTTCTCGACCTGGCTGCTGATGGGCTATTTCAAGACCATTCCCTATGAACTCGAGGAATGCGCGCTGATCGACGGCGCCACCCGGTGGCAGATCCTGACGAAGATCATCCTGCCGCTGGCGGTGCCGGGGCTGATTTCGGCCGGGATCTTCTGCCTGACCCTGTGCTGGAACGAATTCATCTACGCGCTTACCTTCATCAACACGCAGGACAAGAAGACCGTGCCGGTGGCGATCGTCACCGCCTTTACCGATGGCGACCAGTATAAATGGGGCTCGCTGATGGCCGGCGCGCTGGTCGGCTCGCTGCCGCTCGTGGTGCTCTACTCGTTCTTCGTCGAATATTACGTGAGCGCGATGACGGGCGCGGTGAAGGAATGACGCGCACCCTCGCCTTCATCGGCCTCGGCGCCATGGGGCTGCCGATGGCGCGGCGCCTTGTCGAGGCGCAATTCCGCGTGCAGGGCTTCGACCTCAACCCGAAGGCGCTCGCGGCGCACGAGGCGCAGGGCGGCGTTTCGATGCTCACGGCGGCGGAAGCCTGCGCCGGCGCCGAGGCGCTGATCCTGATGGTGGTCAATGCCGGCCAGGCACGCGCGGCACTGCTCGAAACCGGGGCGCTTCAGGCACTCGACCCGGATGCGCTCGTCATCCTCATGGCGACCTGCGCGCCGGCGGATGCAAGGGAGATCGCCGCGATGGTCGAGGCGAGCGGACGCCGCTTCCTCGATGCGCCAGTCTCCGGCGGCACGGTGGGGGCCGAGGCCGGCACGCTCACCATCATGGCCGCTGGCCCGGAGGCGCATTTCGCGGCGGCACGGCCGATCCTCGCCGCGCTCGGCGACAAGCTCCATCATGTCGGCGAGCGCGCCGGCGACGGCGCGATGGTCAAGACCATCAACCAGCTGCTCTGCGGCGTGCATATCGCGGTGGCGGCGGAAGCCTTCGCGCTCGCCGAGAAGGCCGGGCTCGATCCCGGCCTCGTGCTCGGGATTCTCGGCCAATCCGCCGCCGCGAGCTGGATGCTCAGCAATCGCGGGCCGCGCATGCTGCAGGCGGAGCCGCCGGTCACGAGCGCGGTCGATATCTTCGTCAAGGATCTCTCGCTGGTTCTCGATGCCGGACGCGCCGCGAAGGTGGCGCTGCCGCTCGCGGCCTCGGCGCATCAGATGTTCCTCGCCGCATCCGGCGCGGGCCACGGATTGGCCGATGACAGCCAGGTGATCCGCGCCTATCGTGCGCTCAACGGGACCGATTGATTTCCACATTCCGGAGGTTAGCGCATGACGAAGGAGCGAATCGGCTTCATCGGGGTCGGGCTCATGGGCCACGGCATGGCGAAGAACATCCTGGAGAAGGGATTCCCGCTCGCCGTGCTCGGCAACCGCAACCGCGCCCCGGTCGAGGATCTCGTGCAGCGCGGCGCCAGGGAGGTGAAGAGCGCGAAGGCGCTCGCCGAGGCAAGCGACATCATCTTCCTGTGTGTCACCGATTCCTCGGTCGTCGAGACGGTCATCCGTGGCCCTGACGGCATCCGCGAGGGTGCGCGTCCCGACCTGATCGTCGTCGATTGCTCGACCGCCAACCCGGTCTCGACCGAGGCGCTGGCACACGAACTCGCGGAGATCGGCGTCACGCTGGTCGATGCACCGCTCGGCGGCACGCCGGCCCAGGCAGAGACCGGGCAATTGACCGCCATGGTCGGCGCAAGTCCCGAGATCTTCCGGCGGGTGGAGCCGGCGATCGCCGCCTGGGCGGCGAAGATCGTCCATCTCGGCCCGGTCGGCACCGGGCATAAGGTGAAGCTCCTGAACAATTTCATCGCGATGGGCTATGCGGCGATCTTCGCGGAGGCGCTGGCGATCGGCCGCGCCAACGGCGTCGAGCCGGAGACACTCGACCGGGTGATCCGCGGCGGACGGATGGATTCGGGCTTCTACCAGACCTTTATGGGCTACGCGCTCGAGGGCAACCGCGACAGCCACAAGTTCACGCTCGCCAATGCCTTCAAGGACATGCGCTATGTCGACGCCATGGCCGATTCGGTCCAGATGCCCAACCCGATTTCCTCGGCCACCAAGAACCTGTTCGGCCAGGCCGTGAAGGCGGGGATGGGCGAGGATTACGTGCCCTTCCTCGCGGATTTCGTTGCGCGCGCAAGCGGGCTTCCGAAATACGCGCCCAAGAAGAAGGATTGAGGCGCCCGCCACGCGGGCCGTCCGGCCATCCAGGAGAAAGACCCCATGACCCATGCCGTGCTCGCGATCGATCAGGGCACGACCTCAAGCCGCGCGATCGTGTTCGATGCCGATCTCCGGCCGATCGCGGTTTCGCAGCAGGAATTCGCCCAGCATTACCCGGCCTCCGGGCATGTCGAGCACGATCCCGAGGAGATCTGGCGCGGGGTTGTCGCGACCTGCCGCGACGCGATTGCGAAAGCCGGCCTCGCCGCAACCGCGATCGCCGGGATCGGCATCACCAACCAGCGCGAGACCGTCATTGTCTGGGAGCGCGCGACCGGCCGGCCCATCCATCGCGCCATCGTCTGGCAGGACCGGCGCACGGCGCCGCTCTGCGCGAGCTTCCGCGACAAGGGGCTCGAACCCGAGATCAGCGGCAAGACCGGGCTGCTGCTCGACCCCTATTTCAGCGCCACCAAGATCGCCCATATCCTCGATGCCGTGCCCGGCGCGCGCGAGGCGGCGCTGCGCGGCGAACTCGCCGCAGGCACCATCGATTGCTTCCTGCTCTGGCGGCTGACCGGCGGCCGGGTGCACGCGACCGACGCCACCAATGCCTCGCGCACGATGCTGATGGACATCCATACCGGATGCTGGGACGAGGGCCTGTGCCGGCTGTTCGAGGTGCCGATGGCGCTGCTGCCGGAAATCCGCGATTGCGCGAGCCGGTTCGGCGAGACCGAGCCGGACTTGTTCGGCGCCGCGATCCCCGTTCTCGGCATCGCGGGGGATCAGCAAGCGGCGCTTGTCGGGCAGGCCTGCTTCGAACCGGGCATGATGAAATCGACCTATGGCACCGGCTGTTTCGCGCTGCTCAATGTCGGGACCCGGGCCGTCGCATCACGGAACCGGCTGCTGACAACGATCGCCTACCAGCTCGACGGCACGCGGCATTACGCGCTCGAAGGCTCGATCTTCATCGCCGGCGCCGCCGTGCAATGGCTGCGCGACGGGCTCGGCGTCATCCGCGCCGCCGCCGAGACCGGCGCGCTCGCACAGCGCGCCGATCCGAACCAGGATGTCGTCCTGGTGCCGGCCTTCGTCGGGCTCGGCGCGCCCTATTGGGATGCCGAGGCGCGCGGCGCGCTGTTCGGCCTCACGCGCGCCACCGGCCCGGCGGAACTGGCGGCGGCGGCGCTCGAAAGCGTTGCCTTCCAGACCCATGACCTCATCGCGGCGATGCAGGCCGATTGGGCCGCCGCGGAGGCGCGCTCGATGGTGCTGCGCGTCGATGGCGGCATGGTCGCCTCCGACTGGACGATGCAGCGCCTCGCCGATCTCCTCGCCGCGCCGGTCGACCGGCCGGTCGTGGCAGAGACGACGGCGCTCGGCGCCGCCTATCTCGCCGGGCTTCAGGCGGGAATCTATCCCGCGCCGGCGGAATTCGCGCGCAAATGGGCGCTGGACCGTCGCTTCACGCCGGCGATGACGGCGCCGAACCGCGCCCGCCGCCTCGCGTTGTGGAAGGATGCGGTGCGACGCACCCTGACCGCGCCGCGCTGACGGCCCAAGTCAGATGACGGCCAAAGTCAGATGACGTTGTGCTCGCGCAGCGGCCGCCGCGCGGCGATGCGCTCGAACCCGAGATCTGCAAGATCCAGGCTCGCATAACGGCCCTCGACGATCAGTTCGGCGAGCCCGCGCCCGATCGCCGGCGCCTGCTGGAGGCCATGGCCCGAAAACCCGCAGGCGAGATAGGCATTGTCGAGATCGCCGAGCCGCCCGACGATGGCATTGTGATCGAGGAGGTTCATGTCGTAATGCCCGGCCCAGGCACGGCCGGGGCGGATGGTCTCGAAGGCCGGAATGCGGTTCGCGAGCGCGGGCCAGATCACCTCCTCGAACAGCGGCCAATCGACCTCGAAATCCGCCGCATGATCACTCTCCTCCGGCTCGTCGGGGGAATAACCGGCGATGAAAGCCTGTTCCGCAGCGCCATGCCCCTCCGGCCGCCACCAGATTCCGGTTGTGTCGATGATCAGCGGATGCGCCGGAAACGCGCCCCTGGCCGTGAAGGTGAAGACCGAGCGCTTCTTGGCATAGACCGGCACCGGGAAGCCTGCCGCAGCGCAGAGCGCCCGCGCGCCGGAGGCGCCGGCCGCGTTGACGGCATGGCCGCAGCCGATCCGCGTGCCATCCTCGAGCAGGATCGCGGTGATCCGGCGTCCCGCGCGCTCGAAACCCGTCACCCGGCACTGCCGATAGGCGACGCCCTTCGCGCGCGCCGCGCGCCGGAAAGCCTGCATCAGCCCGTAGCCGTCGAACCAGCCCTCGCCGCTGACGCCGTAGGATCCGATCGCGAGATCGCCGGTTGCGAGATAGGGAAAGCGCGCGGCGAGAGCCTCCGGCGTGAGCAATGCGATATCGGCGCCCTGCGCCCGCTGCAGGGCATTGCCGGCCGCGAAACTCGCGCGCGCATCCTCGCCGCCGAGATAGAGATAGCCCCCTTCCCGGAGCCCGATATCCGGCCGCTCGTCGCCGACGGCGAGGGTCTCGCCGATCGCGCGCAGGAAGCGGATACCATATAGCGAGATCGCGATGTTCACGCCCTGCGAGAATTGCTGGCGGATCGAGCCGGCGGAGAGCGCCGAAGCCGAACGCTGATAGGTCATGTCCGGCTCGATCACGAGCACACGGCCCGCGAAGCCCGGATGGCTGGCGAGATGCCAGGCGAGCGAGGATCCCGTCACCGCACCGCCGGCGATCACGACATCGAAGGTCTCGGACATGCACCCTCCCGCAGACGAACCGGCCCGGCCGTTCTTTTCGCGCCTTCATCCGGATATTCAAGCGGATTCCGCTATCCGCTCCCCGATCATTCCGCGTTTCACCGCTTTCCTTCCCCGTTCCATCGGCTAGGCTGGGGTAAACGGCCGCCTCGCCGAGCACAGACAGGATTGCCCCATGACCAACTTTCTCGAGCGGGAACTCGCCTCGATCCTCCATGCGCCGAAGGAAGAGGCGATGACGATTCTCGAAGGGTTCGGCATCGACCCCGCCCGCCTCGCCGGCGGTGCGCGGGCCGTGCGCTCGCCGATCACCGGTGAGGAGATCGCGGCGCTGGACGATCACGACCCGGAGGCGGTCGCGGCGGCCGTGACACGCGCGGTCGCGGCGTTCGAGCAATGGAGGCTGGTGCCGACGCCGCGCCGCGGCGAGTTCGTTCGCCTCATCGGCGAGGAATTGCGGCGGGCCAAGGCCGCACTCGGCCATCTCGTCACCATCGAGGCCGGAAAGATCACCTCCGAAGGCCTCGGCGAGGTGCAGGAGATGATCGATATCTGCGATTTCGCGGTCGGCCTTTCGCGCCAGCTTTACGGGCTGACGATCGCCACCGAGCGCCCGAACCACCGGATGATGGAAACCTGGCATCCGCTCGGGCCGGTGGGCGTGATCTCGGCATTCAATTTCCCGGTCGCGGTCTGGAGCTGGAACGCGGCGCTCGCCTTCGTCTGCGGCGATCCCGTGATCTGGAAACCGTCGGAGAAGACGCCGCTCACGGCGCTCGCGGTCGGCGAGATCGTGAAGCGCGCCGCCGCGCGGTTCGAGGCGGAGGGCAACGGCGCCATCCCTGACGGATTGTGCGAGATCGTGCTCGGCGGCGGCGAGACGGGTGCCGCCCTGGTCGCGGATCCGCGCGTGCCGCTGGTCTCGGCCACCGGTTCCACGGCCATGGGCCGCAGGGTCGGCCCGAAGCTCGCCGAACGCTTCGCGCGGGCGCTGCTCGAACTTGGCGGCAACAATGCCGCGATCGTCACCCCCTCCGCGGATCCCGATCTCGCGCTGCGCGCGATCGCCTTCGCCGCCATGGGCACGGCCGGCCAGCGTTGCACCACCCTGCGGCGGCTGTTCGTGCATCGCTCGCTCTACGAGACGCTCGTTCCGCGCCTCGTCCGCGTCTGGGCCTCGGCGAAAGTCGGCGATCCGCGCGAGCCGGACACGCTGATCGGCCCGCTGATCGACGAGACGGCGTTTCGCGGCATGGAGACCGCGCTCGCGGCGGCGCGGGCGCTCGGCGCCACGATCCATGGCGGCACGCGCGTGACCGAAATCGGCCCCGGCGGCTTCTATGTCCGCCCGGCGCTGGTCGAGATGGCGGAGCAGCAGGGGCCGATGCTGCACGAGACCTTCGCGCCGATCCTCTATGTCACCCGCTACGACGATCTCGACACGGCGATCCGCCTGAACAACGCCGTCGGGGCGGGGCTCTCCTCCTCGATCTTCACGCGCGATATGCGCGAGGCGGAGCGGTTCATGTCGGCGGCGGGGTCGGATTGCGGCATCGCCAATGTCAATATCGGTCCCTCCGGCGCCGAGATCGGTGGCGCTTTCGGCGGCGAGAAGGAAACCGGCGGCGGCCGCGAGGCCGGATCGGATTCCTGGAAGGCCTATATGCGGCGCGCGACCAACACGATCAATTACGGCGACGCCCTGCCGCTGGCGCAGGGCGTGCGGTTCGAGGTCGAGGCATGAGCCGGGCGTCTTCCGATCAAGCAAATGCCGATCGATCGGAAGACGCCCGTGATTCTAGCCCGCCCGCCGCTCGCGATGCTCGAAGACGAGGGCCGCCAGTGCACCGTAGATCACGTGCCCGGCGAAGCTCATATAGGAGAGATCCCCGCCCTCGCCGAGCAGGTAGAACGACAATCCGCCGAGCGGCGCCATCAGCCCGAGTGCGTTGAACCAGGTGAAATTCCCCCAGCTGATCGCATCGGCAAGGCCCGGCGAACGGTTGATGAAGCGGCTTGCCAGCAGCGCCAGCACGGCCGTGAGGAACATGAAATGCAGCGGCGTGAAGGCGCCGGCCGCGATAAGCCGCGCCATTGCCAAGCCGAAGGTCGCCAGCACGACCGCGTCGAGCACCAAACCCCAGCGCGGCACCAGCCGCGAGATCAGGTAATAGGCGACCGGATAGCCGATGATCCCGACGGCGTAATGCAGCGCCTCGCGCAGCAGCCACGGCACCGTGAGGCCGAGATTGTGCTGGAACAACGCATCGATCAGCCCGGCGGGCTCCAGCGGGTAGCCGAGCACGGCCTTGGTCAGGACCCGCGCCCAGATTTCCCAAACCAGAAGGCCGACCAGCCCCCCGAGCATGAGATTGACGATCGTGCGCGCAGCCGGCATCGCGAAGACGGCCGCGGGGCCGCCGGTCATCGTGTTCTGCATGGTCTCCCCCGTTGCTGTGCCGGACCCCGCCGGCCCCCTGACGATGCGGCAACGGAACGCGGAAGAAAAACCACGTTTGATCACGCTTGCGGCAGACAGGCGTGAAGCGCCGGCGGCCGGATATCCCCTTGCGGTGGATCGCACGATGTGGTCCTCCCTTGAGCATGACGCACGCGACGATGCCGGCGGCCGATGCCGCGAACCGCCCTCTTGCCGGGCTGAAGGTACTCGAACTCGCCCGCATCCTCGCGGGTCCCTGGGTCGGCCAGCTGCTCGCCGATCTCGGCGCCGATGTCGTGAAGGTGGAACGCCGGGGCGCGGGCGACGATACGCGCGCCTGGGGACCGCCCTTCGTCGAGAGGCGCGGCGGCGGCGACCTCGGCGCGGCCTATTTCCACGCCTGCAACCGGGGCAAGCGCTCGATCGAGGCGGATTTCGACAACGAGGACGATCTTGCGACGATCCGCGAACTTGCGCGCGCGGCGGATGTGGTGATCGAGAATTTCAAGGTCGGCGGCCTCGCGAAATACGGGCTCGACGCCGAAGGATTGCGGGCGGAACGGCCGGCGCTCATCTATTGCTCGATCACCGGCTTCGGGCAGGAAGGCCCCTACGCGACCCGCGCCGGCTATGATTTCCTGATCCAGGGCATGGCCGGCGCGATGTCGATCACCGGCGATCCGAACGGCCCGCCGACCAAGGCCGGCTACGCGACCGCCGATATCTTCACCGGCATGTATGCCTCCGTTGCGATCCTCGCCGCGCTGCGCCGTCGCGACGCGACCGGAGAGGGCGCGACGATCGATTGCGCGTTGCTCGACAGCCAGATCGCGGTGCTCGGCAACCAGGCGATGAACTATCTCGTCTCGGGCAGGGCGCCGGGCCGGCTCGGCAATGCCCATCCCAATATCGTGCCCTATGAGGTGTTCCCGGTCGCGGACGGGCATGTCATCATCGCCTCCGGCAATGACGGCCAGTATCGCAAGCTCTGCGCCGCGATCGGCGCCGAGGCACTCGCCGAGAACCCGGATTACGCCACCAATCGCGGCAGGGTCGCGCATCGCGCGGCGCTGGTGCCGGCGCTCGCGGCGCATACCGCCCGGCTCGGCAAGGCGGAGCTTCTCGCGCGGCTGGAGGCGGCAGGCGTTCCCGCCGGGCCGATCAACGGGATCGACGAGGTCTTCGCCGATCCGCAGGTCATCCATCGCGGCCTGCGCCTCGATCTCGTCCATGGGGAGGCCGAGGGCGGCCATGTTCCCGGCCTGCGCACGCCGATCCTGATCGATGGCCGGCCGCAGGCCTCGGCGCGCCCCGCGCCGATGCTCGGCGAGCATTCCCAGGACGTTCTCTCGGACCCCAACTGGAAAAAGGCCTGACCATGCCTGCTTCGCCCGTGGCGCGCACCGGCGCGCGGATTCTCGTCGACCAGCTCGTCCGGCAGGAGGTCAGCGACATCTTCTGCGTGCCGGGCGAGAGCTATCTCGCCGTGCTCGACGCGCTGCATGACGCCGCGATCCGCGTCACGGTCTGCCGCCAGGAAGGTTCGGCGGCGATGATGGCGGAAGCCGTCGGCAAGCTCACGAACCGCCCCGGCATCTGCTTCGTGACGCGCGGCCCCGGCGCCACCAATGCCGCGCATGGCGTGCATATCGCCAAGCAGGATTCGACGCCGATGATCCTGTTCGTCGGGCAGATCGGGCGCGCCATGCGCGAGCGCGAGGCGTTCCAGGAACTCGATTACCGCGCCGTGTTCGGCCCGATGGCCAAATGGGCGACCGAAATCGACGATCCGGCGCGGATCCCGGAAATCGTCAGCCGGGCCTTCCACGTGGCGATGTCGGGCCGGCCGGGGCCGGTGGTGATCGCGCTGCCGGAAGACATGCTGACCGAGGCGGCACGGGTCGCCGATGCGCCGGCGACCATCGCGACGCCGACCGCACCGGGCCTGGCGCAGATGGCGGAGCTTCAGAAGCGGCTCTGGGCGGCACGGGCGCCGATCGTGCTGCTCGGCGGCGCGCGCTGGGACGAGGCGGCCGTGCGGGCGGTGGCGCGGTTTGCGACGCGGTTCGACCTGCCGGTCGCGGTGTCGTTCCGGCGGCAGATGCTGTTTCCGGCCGATCACCCGAATTTCGCCGGCGATCTCGGAATCGGCCCCAATCCGGCGCTGCTGCGGCGCTTCGAGGACGCCGATCTCATCCTCGTCATCGGCGCCCGGCTCGGGGAGATGCCGAGCCAGGGCTATACCCTGCTCGATATTCCCGGCGACGGGACGCGGCTCGTCCATGTCCATCCCGATTCGTCGGAGCTCGGCCGGGTTTATGCGCCAGCGCAGGCGATCCACGCCGATCCGGCGAGCTTCGCCGCCGCGCTGGAGGGGCTCCAGCCGCCGAACCGCCTCAACTGGGCCGGTGCCGGCGCGGCCGCCCACGAATCCTATCTCGCCTGGAGCGAGCCGGGCACGATTCCCGGCCCGCTCCAGATGGGCGCGGTCATGCGCCATCTCCGCGACGTGTTGCCGGAGGATGCCATCATGACCAACGGCGCCGGCAATTACGCGACATGGCTGCATCGCTTCCATCGCTTCACGCGCTTCCAGACGCAGCTCGCGCCGACCTCCGGCTCGATGGGCTACGGCCTGCCGGCGGCAGTGGCGGCGAAGCGGCTCTTCCCCGCGCGCACCGTCGTCTGCTTCGCCGGCGACGGCTGCTTCCTGATGAACGGCCAGGATTTTGCGACCGCGGTGCAATACGATCTGGCGATCATCGTGCTCGTGATCGACAACGGCATGTATGGCACGATCCGCATGCATCAGGAGCGCGAATATCCCGGCCGGGTCTCGGCCACGACACTGAAGAACCCGGATTTCGCCGCCTATGCCCGCGCCTTCGGCGGCCATGGCGAGCGGGTGGAAACCACGGCGGATTTCGCGCCCGCCCTTGCCCGCGCACGCGCCTCGGGCAAACCCTCGATCCTGCATCTGCTCATCGATCCGGAAGCGATCACCCCGGCAACGACCATCACCGCCATCCGCGCGAAAGCCCTGGCGGAAAAATGAGCGCGCCGCACCGCCTCCGCCGGAATTCGGCCGCATCGGCGCGGCAATCCGGCAGGCGACTAACCTCGCCTTAAGCGCGAAAGGCGCATGGTCAGGCGGGTGGCGCGCTCTCCGGGGTGAGGATGGCCAAGGGGCGACAGAGCCGACAGGCAGGCAAGGAGCGGCGGGAGCCGTATTTCGACGGCGGATCCGGTCCGGGCGGCGCCTTCCGCGTCGCGGCCGAGGACCGACCGGCGCGCGCTGGCCCGTATGGCGCCGAGCCGCCGCGCCGCCGGCGACAGCGCGGGCGGAGCCTCATCGGGCGGCTCGCCTATTGGAGCGCGGTGCTCGGGCTCTGGGGGCTTGTCGCCCTCGGCGGGGTCATCGGCTATTTTGCCGCCAAGCTGCCGCCGATCGACCAGCTCGCCGTGCCGAAGCGGCCGCCCAATGTCGCGATCCTCGCCTCCGACGGCACGCTGATCGCCAATCGCGGCGAGACCGGCGGCTCGCAGGTGCCGATCGGCGAATTGCCGGCCTATGTCGGCAAGGCCTTCATCGCCATCGAGGACAAGCGCTTCCGCGAGCATTTCGGCATCGATCCGCTCGGGCTGGCGCGGGCGCTCGTCAAGAACATCACCTCCGGCCGCGCGCAGCAGGGCGGCTCGACCCTCACCCAGCAGCTTGCCAAGAACCTGTTTCTCACCCAGGAGCGCACATTGTCGCGCAAGGTGCAGGAAGCGATCCTGGCGCTGTGGCTCGAACGGACCTATTCCAAGGATCAGATCCTCGAACTCTACATGAATCGCGTCTATTTCGGCTCCGGCGCCTATGGAATCGAGGCGGCGGCGCAACGCTATTTCGGCAAGTCGGCACGAGCGCTGAGCCTCGGCGAGGCCGCGGTGATGGCGGGTCTGGTGCAATCGCCCTCCCGCCTGGCGCCAAACCGCAACCCGGAAGGCGCGGCGGAACGCGCGGCGCTGGTGCTTTCGGAGATGGTTGCCCAGGGCCATGTCAAGGCATCCGAGGCGCGGCTTGCCAAGCCCAACACCCTGGAGGCGAAGCGCCGTGCCCGGCCTGGCGCCGGCAATTACGCCGCCGATTGGGTGATGGATGTGCTCGACGACCATATCGGCGCGATCGAGCAGGACATCGTCGTCCGCACGACGCTCGACCCGCGGATCCAGGCCCTGGCCGAGCGCAGCGTGGCGACGGTGTTCGATCCGCGCCGCGCGAAGCTCAATGCCGAGCAGGTGGCGATCGTGGCCATGGCGCCGGACGGCGCCGTCCGCGCGATGGTCGGCGGCCGGGATTACGGCGAGAGCCAGTTCAACCGCGCGGTGGCAGCCAAGCGCCAGCCGGGTTCTGCCTTCAAGCCCTTCGTCTATCTCACCGCCCTCGAGCGCGGCCTGACACCGGACACATTGCGCGAGGATTCCCCGGTCAATATCCGCGGCTGGCGGCCGGAGAACTATACCCGCGAATATTACGGCACCGTCACGCTGACGCAGGCGCTGGCCATGTCGCTCAACACCGTCGTCGTGCGGCTCAACCAGGAACTCGGCCCGCGCAATGTCGTGCGCACGGCGCAGCGCCTCGGCATCCACTCGCCGCTCAAGGCCAATGAATCGCTGGCGCTCGGCACCTCCGAGGTTTCGCCGATCGAGATGGCGGCCGCCTATTCCGCCTTCGCCAATGGCGGCATGGGCATCATCCCGCACGCCATTCTCGAAGTGAAGACCACCGACGGCGCGGTGATCTACCGCCGCAAGCCGCAGACGCTTGGGCAGGTGGCCGATCCGGCCGTGATCGGGCAGATGAACCGCATGCTGCGCGAGACGCTGCTCTCCGGCACCGGCCGCAAGGCCGAGCTGCCCGGCATCCCCGCCGCCGGCAAGACCGGAACGACCCAGGAGCATCGCGATGCCTGGTTCGTCGGCTATTCCGCAAGCCTCGTCGCCGCAATCTGGGTCGGCAACGACGATGGCGAGCCGATGAGGAAGGTGTCCGGTTCGGGGCTGCCGGCCGAGATCTGGGCGGATTTCATGAAGGGTGCGCATCAGGGCCAGAAGCCCGCGCCGCTGCCGGGCGGGGGCGAGGCGGGGGGCCTGGTCTCGGTGCTTCAGCCCGGCGAGACGCGGCCGCCGGCGCCCATGCCCCCGCCGATGGCCGGGCGCGACAATCCCGGCGCCTGGAGCGGCGGACCGAGCGCCGAGGAGCGCGGCCTGCTGACGCGGCTGTTCGGGCGCTGACGTCGCCGGCTGGCTTTTGCTCAGGCCCGGGGCAGGCGACGGATCACGGCATAGAGCGCGAGCGCCGCGAACCCGCAGCAGGCGATGGCCAGCACAAGAACCTGTGGGCCGCGATCGATGGCGGCGCCGATCCCGGCGCCAACCAGCGCCGCCACGCCCATCTGCAGCATGCCGATGAGCGAGGAGGCGGCGCCGGCACGCTCCGGAAAGGGCAGCATCGCCAGCGCCATGCTTTGCGGCAGCGTGAAGCCGACTCCAGCCGCGTAGAACATCATCGGCAATGTCAGGGCCAGGGTCGAGGCCGGGAAAATCTGGGTTCCGGCGAGCATCGCCGCCCCGGCACCGGCCTGCAGCAGCGCGCCCGCCAGCAGCAGATGGCGCGGCTCGGTGCGCATCGCGATGCGCTGGACGATGAAGGCGCCGGAAATGAAGCCGAGCACCATCATCACGAAAGCAATGGCGAAGGCGAGTTCGCTTACGCGGAAATGCAGCTGATAGACGAAGCTCGACCCGGAAATGAAGGCGAAGAGCCCGGAATAGGTCGCGGCGGCGAGCGCGGCGAAGGGCAGGAAGCGCCGGTCCCAGAGCAGGCCGCCGAAGCCGCCGAGCACCGCGCCGAGGCGGAACGGTGCGGCGAGCCGGGCCTTCAGCGTCTCGGGCAGCCGCATCGCCGCCCAGATCCCGAGCGCAAGGATCAGGCCGAAGCTGACGATGAAATTCGCTCGCCAGCCAAACCCGAGTTCGAGCCCGACTCCGAGGATCGGCGCGATCGCCGGCACCACGCCCATGATCGAGCCCATGCGTGCCAGCTCCTGCCCGGCGCGGCGGCCCTCGTAGAGATCGCGCACGATCGCGCGGGCAATGACGAGCGGTCCGGCGGCGCCGAAACCCTGCAGAAGGCGGCAGCCGATCAGGATGTCGAGGCTCGGCGCCGCCGCCGCGAACAGGCTCGCGAGCCCGTAGAGCGCCAGCCCCGCGAGCAGCGCCGGCTTGCGGCCGCCCCGGTCCGAGAGCGGGCCGTAAAGCGGCAGGCCGAGCGCGAACCCGATGAGATAGGCGGAGAGCGTCAGCTGCGCGGCGCCGCTCGACCGCCCGAAATAGGCGGCGATCGACGGCAGGGACGGCAGATACATGTCGGTCGAGAGCGGGCCCAGCGCGGTGAGGAACCCGAGCAGGATCGTCAGCGCGAGCGTGCCGGGGGCGTGACGGACCGGGGATGAGCCAGGCAAGGGAAATCCGGGGCTGGGGGCGCCGCTAGTCGCGGCCATAGAGGTGCAGGCTCTGGCCGTGGCGGTTGAGCCAGGCCTCCGCCGCGCGAAATTCGGGAAAGAGCCGCGCGACATGCCGCCAATAGCGCGCCGAATGGTTCATTTCCAGCCGGTGTGCGATCTCATGCGCCGCGAGATAATCGAGAATCGCGGGCGGCGCGAGGATCAGCCGCCAGGAAAAGGCGAGATCGCCCTTGGCCGAGCAGGAGCCCCAGCGGCTCAGCGTGTCCTTGATGGCGATGCGTCCGTAATCGACCCCGGCCGCCGCCGCGTGCCGCGCCACCGCAGCGCGCAGGTCGCGCTCGGCCTCTCCGCGCAGGAAACGCTCGACCCGCCCCGGCAGCTGCGCGGGATCGCCGTGGACGACCAGCAAAGGCCCGGCTTCGCCGGGTTCGATCCGCGTCAGCCCGCGCAGCGGCGCGCGGTGCGCGATCCGGCAGGGCTCACCCCGGATCGGGATCACGGCACCATCCACGAAAGGCAGCGGCGCCGGCGCGGCACGCAAACGGCTCTCGAGCCAACCGATGTGATCGGCGAGGAAGCGCTCGGCCTTCGCGCGGCTCACCCCGCGCGGTAAGGTCAGCGTCGGCAGGCGCGAACGACGGTCGAGCCGCAGGATCATCCGTCGCGCGTTGTCGCGCACCGTGACCGCGACCTCGACCCGAACGCCGTCGCACTCGACCGCAAGGGCAGGAGGCATCGACCGCGCCGGCGCGAGGGGCCTGAACAGATCGAAAAGACGCCGATTGGCCACCTGCCCCCCGGAGCTTCCGCCGGCCGGTCCGACGCGGGTATATCCTACCCGATTCGCAATGTCCGGCGCGGAATCAGCGCACGGCGGCGAGCCTGCGCCGGATCGTCGCCACGGTTCCGCCGGCCTGGGCGCGGGTGAAATCCGTAATCGCCGGCGCAATATGCCTGCGGAAGCGCGAGCCGTTGAAGACCCCATAATGCCCCACATCCTTCTGGAGATGGTAGAGCTGCTTCTCCCGCGGCAGATTGACGCAGAGCGCATGCGTCGCCCGCGTCTGGCCAACACCGGAAATGTCGTCCTTCTCGCCTTCCACGGTCATCAGCGCGCAGCGCCGGATCGCGGCGAGCGATACCGGAACGCCGCGATGGGTCATCTCGCCCTTCGGCAGCGCGTGCCGGACGAACACCGTATCCACGGTCTGGAGGTAGAATTCGGCGGTAAGATCCATCACCGCCATGTACTCATCATAGAAATCGCGATGCTTCTCGGCGGAATCGCCGTCGCCCTCGACGAGATGCTTGAACATGTCCCAATGGGCCGTGAGATGGCGGTCGATATTCATCGCCATGAAGCCCGAGAGCTGGAGATAGCCGGGATAGACCTCACGCATGAAGCCCGGATGCGGGAAGGGCACGCGCGCGATGCAATTGCGCCGGAACCATTCGATGCCGCGGCTCTCGGCGAGCTTGTTGACCTCGGTCGGGCTCTCGCGGGTGTCGATCGGCCCGCCCATCAGGATCATCGAGCGCGGAATCGCCGGGTCGTCCTCGGCTTCGAGCCGCGCCACCGCCGCCGCGACTGGCACCGCCGGCTGGCAGACGGCGAGCACATGCACATCCGGCCCGAGGAACCGGATCATCGCCATCACGTAATCGATGTAATCGTCGAGATCGAAGCCGCCGGCCGAGAGCGGAACCAGCCGCGCATCAACCCAATCGGTGATGTAGACGTCATGGGTGGGCAGGAAAGCCTCCACCGTGCCGCGCAGCAGGGTCGCGAAATGGCCGGACATCGGCGCCACGATCAGCAGGCGCGGCTGTTTCGGCTGACGCGGCGGCAGGCCGCGCGCGAAATGGATCAGATTGCAGAAGGTCGACTTCCAGACGATCCGCTCGCTGACCTCCACGCTCTCGCCCTCGACCTCCGTGGTCGTGAGGCCGAAGGTCGGCTTGCCGTAGCGGCGCGTCGTGCGCTCGAACAATTCGCAGGCCGCGGCGATCGAGCGCCCGTAGGCGGTATGCGCCAGCGGGTTGATCGGGTTGCGATAAAAGAGCCGCACCGCATCGCTCGCCGCGCGCGCCGGTCCCAGCACGGCATGCGCCGCCTCGTAGAAGAAATATCCGCTCTTGTTCATGCCCGGGAAGATCCTTTCCGCGTGCGCATGGTGCCGACCTGCATGACCACGATCTCGTGTCTGCTCGACGCAATGTCGCATCGACAGGTTAAGAGACCTGTTCGGCCCAGACCATCAAGCTTAGGGGTGCGGAATGCACGGCGCAAATGATTTTTGCGTTGCAGCGAAATTCGTCGCCGACGGCCCGGGCACGGCGGCGCCATCCGCGCCGGCCCTTCCCTCGCCGCGGGCGGGGTGCTAAGCGCCGGACCAGCGCCCCCGGCCGACAGGACCTCGCCATGATCGAACGGATCCTTGAGAATTTCATCTTCGCGAGCCGCTGGCTGCTGGCGCCCTTCTACGTCATGCTCGTCGCGGCGCTCGCGGTGCTGCTGGTCAAGGCGGGGCAGGAGACATGGCATTTCGTCGGCCATGCGCTGACGGTGAGCGAATCGGACACGATCCTCGGCGTTCTGGCGCTGGTGGACCTGACGCTGACCGGCTCGCTGATCATCATCGTGATCTTCTCCGGCTACGAGAATTTCGTCTCGAAGATCGAGGTCGAGGATACGAGGGACTGGCCCGACTGGATGGGCAAGATCGATTTTACCGGGCTCAAGCTGAAGCTGATGTCGTCGATCGTCGCAATCTCGGCGATCCAAGTGCTGAAGGCCTTCATGAACCTGAAGAATATCCCCGACCGCGACCTGATCTGGCTGGTCGGGATCCATGTCGTCTTCGTGCTCTCCGGCCTCGCGCTCGCGATCACGGACAAATATTCCGAGAGCGGCAAGCACTGAGCGCGGGCTCAGGCCGCGCGCGATGTCACGGGGCTCGTCAGGATCGCGTAAAGCGCAGCGGGGTCATCGGTCTGCCGCAGCTTCTCGGCAATGGTCGGGGCGCGGAAGAGCCGCGCGATCCGGGCCAGCGCCTGAAGATGGTCGGCGCCGGCCTCCTCGGGCGCGAGCAGCACGAAGACAAGATCGACCGGCTCGCCGTCGAGCGCCTCGAAATCGACCGGCCGCGCAAGGCGCGCGAACAGGCCGACCAGCCTGTCCAGCCCCGCGACCCGGCCGTGCGGGATCGCGATCCCCTGGCCGATTCCGGTCGTGCCGAGCCGCTCGCGCTGGAGGAGGGTCTCGAAGATCGCGCGCTCCGCGATGCCGCAGACCGGCTCCAGGCGCGCCGCGAGCTCCTGGAGCACCTGCTTCTTGCCATTGCCCTTGATGCCGGCGAAAACCGATCCGGGCGCGAGGAAAGACGTGAGCGTCATGGCGTCCTCTAAGCAGAAACCGTGCCGGAATACCAGCACCGGCGCGCGCGATCAGCCGATATCCACCCAGCCGTAATGCCCGTCGCCCCGGCGATAGAGCACGTTGATGCGCTGGGTGCCGGCATTGCGGAACACCAGGACCGGGGCGTCGCTCTTCTCGAAGGCGGCAACCGCAGTGGTGGTCGAATGCGTCGGCGCCGAATCGACCGGCTCGGCGACGATGGCCGCGCCGGCACCGGTCACCTCGATCACGTCATCCTCGAGATGATCCTCCATCTCCGAGATGGCGGGCAAGGCCGTGCCGTTCACCCGGTCGGCGCCGTGGCGGTCGCGCTTGCGCTTGAAGCGCCGCAACTGCTTGGCGATCCGCTCGATGGCGATCCCGAGGCTCTGATAGGCGTCCGGCGCCTCCCCGGTCACGTGCATCACGGGGCCATGGTCGAAATGCACCGCGCATTCGGTCTTGAACCCGAACCCGTCGCGCGCCACCGTGACATGCCCGGAATAGCCCGCGTCCACATATTTCCGGATGGCTTCGTTGAGACGGGTCTCGGCCTGACCACGCAGGACATCGCCCAGATCCATGTTCTTGCCGGAAACTCGGATGGCCATAACGTTACACCTTTGCCTGGAACCGGCGGCGCTGGGCCGCGCGGGAAAGAGAGTGTGCCGGACGGGCCGGCGGCGGTGATCGCTGGCGGGAATGCGCTGTGCCGGTGGTTCTCCTTTCCAGATTCGCCCGATGGATCGAGGCTACGACCGGCCTCGGGCGCGGTCAACGACGAGCCTCGCTGCCCTGCAACAGGTGTCCGGAGCGGGCTCAGCTGGCCTGGGCGCGCGGCAGCGCCGCGAGCTTCTCGCGACGGCGGATCGCGGATGAGGCGATCCCCAGCCCCTCGCGGTATTTCGCCACCGTGCGGCGGGCGATCTCGATGCCCATCGCGCGCAGCCTTTCGACGATCGCGTCGTCGGAGAGAACCGCGCCTGGCTCCTCGGCCTCGATGAGCTGGCGGATGCGGAAGCGCACCGCCTCGGAGGAGACGGAGGCCCCGCCATCGGCGGATGCGATGGCGGTGGTGAAGAAATACTTCATCTCGAACACGCCGCGCGGTGTCGCCATGAACTTGTTGGCAGTGACGCGGCTGATGGTCGATTCGTGCAGCGAGACCTGGTCGGCGACGGTCTTGAGGTTGAGCGGGCGCAGATGCGCGACGCCATGCGCGAAGAATCCGTCCTGCTGCCGCACGATCTCGGTCGCGACCTTGAGAATGGTCCGCGCCCGCTGTTCGAGGCTGCGCACGATCCAGTTGGCGTTGGTCCAGGCCTCGTCGATGAAGGCGCGAACCTCCTTGTCCTGCCCGCCCTCACGGCCCTTGCCGGCGATCCGCGCGTAGAAAGTCTTGTTCGCCACCACGCGCGGCAGGGCCTCCGCGTTGAGTTCGACCTGCCAGCCGCCATCCGCCGCCGGGCGCACGAAAACATCCGGCGTCACCGGCTCGATCGGCTCCGTGCCGAAGACAAGGCCCGGCTTCGGATCGAGCCGGCGGATCTCGGCGATCATGTCCGCCAGATCCTCCTCGTCCACCCCGCAGACCTTGCGCAATGCCGCGAAATCACGCCGCGCAAGCAGATCGAGATGGCCGACCAGCGCCGCCATGGCCGGGTCGAGCCGGTCGCGCTCGCGCAGCTGGAGACGCAGGCACTCGGCGAGATCGCGGGCGCCGATCCCGGTCGGCTCGAAGCCGTGGACGATCGAAAGCGCCAATTCGCAGCGCGCCAGCGGAACCCCGAGTCGCTCGGCCAGCCCGTCGAGCGGCTCCGTCAGATATCCGGTCTGGTCGATGCGGTCGATGATCTGGCCGGCAATCATGCGGGTGAGGTCGTCGGTATCGGTACAGCCGAGCTGGTTCTCGAGATGGGCGTGCAGGGTCGTGCCGGCCGAGACATAGGCCTCGATATTGGGATTGTCGTCGTCGAGCGACATCCCCCGCCCCGAGCCGCCGGCCAGGTTCCAGAACGGCGAATCGGCCGAGGGCACGGTCTGGTCCGGCACCGCCTCGTCGGGAAAGGCGTTCTCGAAATCGGTGCCGGTCTCGCGTTCGAGCGTGCCGCGGTCGGCCGGCAGCTCCTCGCGCGCCCAATCGCCGGGCTCCGCGGTTGCGGGGATATCCGGACCCGCCTCGGCCGGCGCGATCGGCGCATCGTCGGCGCGGTTGTCGCGCTCCAGCAGCGGGTTCCGCTCCAGTTCGGCCTCGACATAGGATTGCAGTTCGACGGTCGACAATTGCAGCAGCTTGATCGCCTGCAGAAGCTGCGGCGTCATCACCAGAGCCTGGCTCTGGCGCATCATCAGCTTCGGCCCGATCGACATCCGCCCCTGATTTCCCTTTCGAAATCCGCGCCCCGAGCCACCTTTCGCGAATCAGGCGACGGCGGCGCCCGGTTCGGCACGTTTATTGCAGACCTTTGCTTGCGCTTTCGTGAAGCGCAAGCCGAAACTTGCCTGCGCCGAAACTTGCCGCAGCGGGCAGGGCGGCCCGGTGCAGTCATTCAGAGCCGGAAATCCTCGCCGAGATAAAGCCGGCGCACCTCCGGCGAGGCGATGATCTCCTCGGGCGAGCCTTCCATCAGCACCTGGCCGGAATGGATGATATAGGCGCGGTCGATCAGGCTCAGCGTCTCGCGGACATTGTGGTCCGTGATCAGCACCCCGATGCCACGCGCCTTGAGATGCAGCACCAGATCCTGAATGTCGCCGACCGCGATCGGATCGATGCCGGCAAAGGGCTCATCGAGCAGCATGAAGCTCGGCCGGCCGGCCAGCGCGCGGGCGATCTCGCAGCGCCGCCGCTCGCCACCCGAGAGCGCGATGGCGGGGGCGTGGCGGAGGCGGGCGATCGAGAATTCGTCGAGCAGGGAATCAAGCTCCGCCTCGCGCCGGCGCCGGTCCGGCTCGACGACCTCCAGAACCGCACGGATATTCTGCTCCACCGTCAGCCCGCGAAAGATCGACGCCTCCTGCGGCAGATAGCCGATCCCCAGCCGCGCGCGGCGATACATCGGCAGGCCGGTGATGTCGAACCCGTCGAGCGCGATGCGGCCCTGATCGGCGGGAACGAGGCCGGTGATCATGTAGAACACCGTCGTCTTGCCGGCGCCGTTCGGCCCGAGCAGGCCCACCGCCTCGCCGCGCCGGACATTGAGGCTCACATCGGCGACCACCTTGCGCCGGCCATAGGTCTTCCCGAGCGATTCCGCGGCGAGCACATCCTCGGCGGGCGGTTTGGCGGCGCGCGGCACCGGTGCGGATGCCGGAGCAGCCGGCCCCGGCGCCCGGCCCGTCATCCGCTCCTTCCACCTGCCCAGCACGCCCAACTCCCATGATTCCGGCCATGCGCAGGATTTCCCGCGCCGGATCGCCGCTTTATCCCAGTTTTTCGGAAAGGTCACTTGCCCGCGCGGCGGGGTTCCGCGCGCAGGATCACTTGCGCTGCGGGCATTCGCCGGGGGTCTTCTTCTTGTCGTCGCTGCCCTGCACGAAAATGCCCTGGACGCGGCCCTTGGCGCCGGCATCGACGGTCGCCCGGCCGGTCTTGACGTCATAGACGACGCGCTCGCCACGCTGGACATTGTCGCAATCGGCGATCACCGCCTGCCCGGTCAGCGTCACCGTGTCCGTTTCCGCGTCATATACCATGAAATTCGAGGTCGCGGATTGCGTGCCCGAGACGATCGAGACCGGCCCCTGGCATTCGATGCGGCGGATCGAGCTTTGCCCGGCCGCCGGTGCCGCAGCCGGCGTCGCGGCGGGGGCCGCGCTTCCGGCAGCCTGGCGGCTCTGGACATAGAACACGGTCATCACCGAACAGCGGACGGTCGTCTGGCCCTGGACCGCGACGACATCGCCGGAGAAGACGCCGCGATTCTCCTTGTCGAACACCTCCAGCTTGTTCGCATCGACCTTGATCGGCTCCTTGGAATTCGACCCGAACCCGGCGAAGGGCGTGCCCGACGCCTTGCCCTTGGCTGCCGGCGCCGGCGTCGGCGGCCGGGGCGCAGCAGCGCCCTGCGCCCAGCCGCAGGCCGGCACGGCAAGAATGCCTGCTGCAAGCAGAACGGCGCGCGCCATCGGCCTGATCATGATCCGAACCCTCATTGCGGCGCCGCATCACCGCCAGGCGGCGCGGCATTGACGAAATTGCTGCGAACGCGCCCCTCGAACACCAGCCGCCGGCCATTGTCGAGCACCTGGAGACGATCAGAATTGACCTGGCCCTGCGTCATCCGCACTTCCACCGGATTGTCGGTGAGGATGGTGCCGGATTTGAAGTCGATCCGCGCATCGGCGAGCCGGGCATCGACGCCGGTCTCGGTCTTGACGCCGACACCGCCCTCGACCGCAAGGCGCTCGTCCTTGCTGTCGTAGAGGCCGCGCAGGCCCGTCAGATCGGCCCAGCCATCATTCCCCGTCTGCATGCGCGCCGTCAGCCGGTTGAGATCGACGACATTCGGCGTCTTCAGATCCTGCACCGCCGTCGCCGCGACAAGCTCATAGGAACGGCCATCGCGCTTGAACCCCGAGAGCTTCGGCTTGTCCATCACGATCTTGCTGCCCTGGATCGAGACATCGGCGATCTCGGCGTCGAGGCCGCCCAGGAACCCGACGAAGCTCTTGCCGAGCAATGCGACCAGAACCAGCGCCGTTCCGAGCGGGATCGCCCGCTTGAGGAAGCGGACGCGCCGCGAATGCCGGGCGGCGGCGATGAAGGCCGGGTTGCCGCGCAGATGCGGCGGCAGCGTCGCTTCGATCGCATGCCGCGCGCCGGGGCGCGCCGGGGCGCGCGGATGCGGGGCCTGCATTGCCCGCTCCGGCCCTGCCCCGATCTCGAGATCGCTCCGCGCCATGCTTCCTTCCGCCGAATGACGCCCATCCAAGCGCCCGCCAGGATGGCGAAGTTATGGCGCAGGCCGGGCCGTCGCGCCAGAGCGGCGCCCATTGCCTCAGCTATGGGCGAAGATATCGACCTCCGGCCAGCCCCCGAGATCGAGCATGGCGCGCGCCGGGAGGAATTCGAAACAGGCCCGCGCGAGCTCCGTCCGCCCTTCGCGCGCGAGCAATGTGTCGAACCGTTCCTTGAGCGCATGGAGATGGAGCACGTCCGAAGCGGCGTAGGCAAGCTGGGCCTCGCTCAGCGTTTCGGCGCCCCAATCCGAGGATTGCTGCTGCTTGGAGAGATCGACCCCGAGCAGTTCGCGGGTGATGTCCTTCAGCCCGTGGCGATCGGTATAGGTGCGGGTCAGCCGCGAGGCGATCTTGGTGCAATAGACCGGCGCCGGCATGACGCCGAAGGCGTGCCGCAGCACCGCGAGATCGAAGCGCGCGAAATGGAACAGCTTGAGGATCGCGGGGTCGGCGAGCATCGCGGCGAGATTCGGCGCCGCACGCTGGCCCGGCGCGATCTGGATCACGTCTGCCGTCCCGTCGCCGGTCGAGAGCTGCACGACGCAGAGCCGGTCGCGATGCGGCACGAGGCCGAGCGTTTCGGTGTCGATGGCGACGATGGCGCCGGCGGGGATCCGGTTCGGCAGATCGCCGCGATGGAGGCGGATGGTCATGGATTCAGGTCCGGTTGGGCTCAAAGTCCGCGACGATGCGGATTGGCGTCGTCCTTAGTGGAATTCGCGGCGGAAGCCAATTTGTCCCGGCGCATCCGGCGGTTCGCGTCTCACGGGGCGGCGCCGACCATTGCCTCCGCCTCGGCGAGGACGCGCGCGATCAGCAGGTCGGCCGGTTCGAGCCCGACGCGCCCGTCGCGCAAGGCCTCCCAGTCGATCGACGCATCACCCGCCGCCGCAAGCGCGTCGAGAAGATGCGGCGCCGCGCCGGAGACAACCGCCGCCACCGCCTCCCGGACCCGCGCCGCCGCATCCGCGCGCGGCATGGCCGCCGCGAGCGCGAAGCTCGCCGCCTCGGCGAGGACAAGCCCGCGCGTCGCGTCGAGATTGGCGCGCATCCGCGCCGTGTCGACGCGCAAATCGCCGAAGGCTTCCCCGGCCTGGCGCAGCGCCGCGCCGGTCGCCTGGATCAGGGGCGGAAGGGCGAGCCATTCCAGCGTCCAGGCGGCGCCGTCGCGCTCGGTCGGGTGGATCGCCGCCTGATGCAGCGCGCCGACCTGATGCGCCGCGAACCGCGCCAACGCCACCAGAACCTCCGCGACGACCGGATTCTGCTTCTGCGGCAGGGTGGAGGAACCGCCGGCCCCATCAAAAGTGATCTCGGCGACCTCGCTCTGTGCAAGCTGCATGAGATCGGCGCCGATCATGCCGAGGCTCGCGGTGATCATCGCGAGCAGCCCGCCGAATTCCTCGATCCGGTCGCGCGCCTTGTGCCAGGGCACGGCACGGCCGAGGCCGAGTTCATCGGCGAGTGCATCCATCAGCGCGATGGCCTGCGGACCGAAGGCTGCCAGCGTGCCGGCCGCGCCGCCGAGCTGGACAACGAGCAGCCGCGGCCGGATCTCGCCGAGCCGCGCGCGATGACGCAGCAGCGGCTGGAGCCAATTGGCGACGCGCAGGCCGAACAATGTCGGCGCCGCGGCCTGCGTGCGGGTGCGGGCGAGGCAGAGCGTGGCGCGATGCGTATCGGCCAGCCCGGCGAGCCGGCGGATCAACGCATCGAGCCGCGCCTCGACGGCGTCGAGCACCAGCGACAGGCGCAGCACCAGGGCGAGATCGGAAATATCCTGCGAGGTGGCGCCCCAATGCAGCCAGGGGCGGAGTTCGGGCGGAAGCTGCCCGCGCAGGGCAGCGACGAGCTGCGGCACCGCCACCCCGTCCCGCGTCAGGCCGGCCCGCAGCGCGGCAGGATCGATCACGACCGTCTCCAGCGCGGCGGCGAGCGCCTCGCCAGCCGCACCGGGAATGATGCCGAGCCGCGCTTGGGCACGGGCCAGGGCCTTCTCGGCGCGGATCATCGCGGCAATCTCGGCAGCATCCGAGAGGAGGGCCGCGAATTCCGCGTCCCCGAGGAGCCCGCCATAGAGCGAAGTGTCGAGCGCCAACGCCGCCATGCCATTTCCCCGGCCATGCCTGCCCGACACGGGCCGGCCGGGCCTACATGTCGAAGAACACCGTCTCGCGATCGCCCTGAAGGCGGATCACATGGCGATATTGGCCGTCGCCGAGCCGCTCGGCAATCAGGGTCTTGCGGCGCTCGACCTGCTCGATCCGGTTCAGCGCGGGGTCTTCGGCCTGCGCCGCCGCATCCTCCGGAAAATAGACGCGCGTGTGCAGATGGATGTTGATGCCGCGCGCGAAGATCGTCAGCGTCAGGTGTGGCGCCTGCATCCGGCCCGCCCGCCAGGGCAGCGTCCCCGGCCGCACGGTGTGGAAGAAGAACCGGCCATCCTTGAAATCGGCGACCGCGCGCCCCCAGAGTCCGTGCTCGCCGACACGGCCCTGCGCATCGGCCTGCCAGAGCTCGATCATCGCATCCTTCACCGGCGCGCCGGATCCATCGAGGACAAGCCCCTCGATCACGATCCGCGGGCCGGGCGCATCGATCGAATCGAGCCGCTCGTTCTGGCGCATCGCGATACCACAGGCCACCGGCACGGTGCCGATATGGACATAGGGGCCGGCGGTCTGCGACGGCGTTTCCTTGCGGTATTCGACCGGCATCACATGCCCTCCGTCAGGTTCTCGAAGAAGGTCTGCTGGCGGCCGCGCAGCACGATGTCGAGCCGGTAGGCCAGGCAATCGAAGGGCCGCATCTCGCCCATGTCGAGACGGGCGACAAGGCTGTCGATCGCCCGCTTGTCGGGGATCGTGTTGACGATCGGGCAGAGCGGGATCAACGGATCGCCCTCGAAATAGAGCTGGCTGACGAGCCGCTGCGCGAATGCCTCGCCGAAGATCGAGAAATGGATATGCGCCGGCCGCCAATCGGAGCCGTTGTTCGGCCAGGGATAGGCGCCGGGCTTGATGGTGCGGAAGAAATACCGCCCCTCGGCATCGGTGATGACCCGGCCGCACCCGCCGAAATTCGGGTCGAGCGGCGCCATGTAGCCATCCTTCACATGGCGATAGCGGCCGCCGGCATTGGCCTGCCAGACCTCGATCAGCGTCTCCGGCACCGGCCGGCCGTATTCGTCGGTGACCCGGCCATGCACGATGATCCGCTCGCCGATCGCCTCGCCCCCCGAGCCGGTCGCGCGGGCGTAGTTGATCGTGAGATCGTTGTCGAACTCGTGCAGCATCGAGCGCGCGAACCGGGGGCCCGTCTTTTCCGCAGGCCCTTGTTCGAGCGAGATCAGTGCGCAGTTCGGCGAGCGCAGCACGCTGGTCTTGTAGCCCGGCGTGTAGGCCGGCGGGTGCCAGGCGCGGTCACGCCGGACGAAATCGCCCTGCCACGCTGTTCTGCCCGGCTGATTTTCGCCCGGTTGAATCTTGGCGTTCATGCTCGCATGTCCTCCCGGATGGATTTTATTGCCTTTTTGCCCGCAGGATGCCGGCGCTTTTGCACATTCACCTTGCGCAGGATCAACTCTCCCGCGCCGCCGCCATCTCGGCATAGGTTGCCTTGGCGATCCTGAACGCGGCGTTCGCCGCGGGAACGCCGGCATAGACCGCCACATGCATCAGCGCCTCGCGAACATCCTCCATGCTCGCCCCGGTCCTAGCGGTGGCGCGGACATGCATCGCCACCTCCTCGTGATGACCGAGCGCGGCGAGCAGCGCGATGGTGACGATCGAGCGCTCGCGCTTGGTCAGCCCGTCGCCGGACCAGAGCGTGCCCCAGGCGCCCTCGGTGATGAAGCGCTGGAAACCCGCATCGAACGCGGTCTTACCCGCCTCGGCGCGATCGACATGCGCGTCACCGAGCACGGAACGGCGCGTGCGCATGCCCTGTTCGAAGCGTTGATCCATGATTCGTCTCCGGTGTGGTTATATTGAATAACGATTTTGCCGTTTTGCCAAGATGTCCTGCGCGATCCCGCACATGACCGCCCGGCCGGACTGCGCCGGCCGGTGCGATTGGGCTCGCATTCCGGAACCACCCGCTTATGCTCGGCCCGGCAGGCGCACAAGATGCGCCGGGCCGCGCATGACCCTTCGCATCGCTGACATCTTTTCCGCCTAGAAAGCCTCATGCCCTCCGATTCCTCTCTCGCCTCCGCCTGGTCCGCCCTGCGCGAGACCCATGCCGCCCTTGCCGGGACGCGCATCGCCGATCTTTTCCGCGCCGATCCCGCGCGGTTCGACCGCTTCTCCTTCGCCTTCGAGGACCTGCTGCTCGACCTTTCGAAATGCCGGATCGACGCCGCGGCGCTCGCCCGGCTGATCGCACTGGCCGAGGCGGCGGGTGTGCCGGAACGGCGCGCGGCGATGTTCGCCGGCGAGCCCGTGAACAGCACCGAGAACCGCGCGGCGCTCCATGTCGCGCTGCGCGCCGGAGCCGATGCCGGGTTCCATGCCGCGGGCCGGGCCGTGATGCCCGATGTGCTCGCCGTGCGTGCGGCCTGCCTCGCCTTCGCGGAAGAGATCCGCTCCGGTGCCGTCGCCGGCACTGGCGGACCGTTCACGGATATCGTCAATCTTGGCATCGGCGGCTCCGATCTCGGACCGGCGATGGTGACGGAGGCGCTCTGGCCCGCTGCGGACGGTCCGCGGGCGCATTTCGTCTCGAATGTCGACGGCGCGCATCTCGCGCAGGTACTGCGGGAACTCGATCCGGCGACGACGCTGATCATCGTCGCTTCGAAGACCTTCACCACGATCGAGACGATGACCAATGCCCGCGCGGCGCGGGGCTGGCTGGTCGCGGCGCTCGGCGAGGCCGCGGTGGGACGGCATTTCGCCGCCGTCTCGACGGCGCTCGACAAGGTTGCGGCATTCGGCATCCCGGCGGAGCGGACCTTCGGCTTCTGGGATTGGGTCGGCGGGCGCTATTCGGTCTGGTCCGCGATCGGGCTGCCGGTGATGATCCGCATCGGCGCGGCGCGGTTCGAGCAGTTCCTCGCCGGCGCGGCGGCGATGGATGCGCATTTCCGCGCCGCGCCACTCGGACAGAACCTGCCGGTGCTGCTCGCGCTGGCCGGCATCTGGCATCGCGTCGTCTGCGGCCATCCCGCCCGCGCGATCATCCCCTATGATCAGCGGCTCGCGCGCTTTCCCGCCTATCTGCAGCAGCTCGACATGGAATCAAACGGCAAATCCGTCCGGCTCGACGGCACGCCCGTGACGATGCCGACCGGGCCGCTCGTCTGGGGCGAGCCGGGCACCAACGGTCAGCACGCCTTCTTCCAGCTGCTGCACCAGGGCACCGACATCATTCCCGTCGAGTTCATCCTGGCCGCGGAGGGGGTGGAGGGGCCGCATCTTGCGGCGCATCATCCGATTCTGGTCGCGAATTGCCTCGCGCAGAGCCAGGCGCTGATGCTGGGGCGCACGCTGGAGGAGGCCGGCGGCAATCCGCACCGCGTCTTCCTCGGCGACCGCCCCTCGATCACGATCCTGCATCGCCGGCTCGATCCGCGCACGCTCGGCCGGCTGATCGCGCTCTACGAGCACCGGGTTTTCGTCGAGGCGGCGATCTTCGGCATCAACCCGTTCGACCAATGGGGCGTCGAACTCGGCAAGGAACTGGCGCTGAAACTCGCCGGGCCGGTGGCGACCGGCGAGGGGCTTGACGCGCTGGACGGCTCTACCGCCGGGCTGGTGCGGGCCTTGCGCAGGCCCCCGGCATAGCAAGCCCCGCCCCGGAGCGCGCAGCAAAAGAAAAGCCCCCGCTGCCGGGGGCTCCTCCTTGCGTCTCGGAATGCGGATACGCTGATCGTTGAAGCGCGTCACTCCTCCGCTTCGGCGCGCTGCGCCTCGCGTTCGGCCTTCTGCTTGGCCTCGAGATCCTCGCCGGTCTCCTGATCGACGACCTTCATCGAGAGCTTGGTCTTGCCGCGCTCGTCGAAGCCCAGGAACTTGACCTTCACCTTGTCGCCTTCCTTCACCACGTCCTTGACCTGCGCGACCTTGCGCGGGGCAAGCTGGCTGATATGGACGAGGCCGTCGCGGGCACCGAAAAAATTCACGAAGGCGCCGAACTCGACGCATTTCACCACCGTGCCCTCGTAGATCTGGCCGATCTCGGGATCCGAAGCGATCGACTTGATCCAGTTGAGCGCGGCCTTGATCTTGTCGCCGTCGGACGAGGCCACCTTGATCGTGCCGTCATCCTGGATATCGATCTTGGTGCCGGTCTTCTCGGTGATCTCACGGATCACCTTGCCGCCGGACCCGATGACCTCGCGGATCTTGTCCGGGTTGATCTTGATGGTCTCGATGCGCGGGGCGTATTGCCCGAGCTGGCCGCGCGGCTGGGTGAGCGCCTCGGCCATCCTGCCGAGGATGTGCAGGCGGCCATCCTTCGCCTGATGCAGCGCGACGCGCATGATCTCCTCGGTGATGCCGGCGATCTTGATGTCCATCTGCAGCGAGGTGACGCCGTTCTCGGTGCCGGCGACCTTGAAATCCATGTCGCCGAGGTGGTCCTCGTCGCCGAGAATATCCGAGAGCACGGCGTAGCGCTCGCCCTCGAGGATGAGGCCCATCGCGATGCCCGCGACCGGCGCCTTCAGCGGCACGCCGGCATCCATCAGCGCGAGCGAGGTGCCGCACACCGTCGCCATCGAGGAGGAGCCGTTCGATTCGGTGATCTCGGACACCACGCGGATCGTGTAGGGGAATTCGTGGTGCGCGGGGAGCATCGGGTGGATCGCGCGCCAGGCGAGCTTGCCATGGCCGATCTCGCGGCGGCCGGGCGAGCCCATGCGGCCGGTTTCGCCCACGGAATAGGGCGGGAAGTTGTAATGGAGCATGAAGCGCTCCTTGCGGGTGCCCTCCAGCTCGTCCACGAACTGCTCGTCATCGCCGGTGCCGAGCGTCGCCACCGCAAGCGCCTGGGTCTCGCCGCGGGTGAACAGCGCCGAACCATGGGTGCGCGGCAGCAGCCCCACTTCCGCGACGATCTTGCGGACATCGGTCAGCCCGCGCCCGTCGATGCGGCTCTTGGTGTCGAGGATGTTCCAGCGCACGATCTTGGCCTGGACCTCCTTGAACACGGTCTTGAGCTGCTCCTTGTCGAATTTCGCCTCGCCGCCCTCCGGCGCCAGCGCCGCGAAGACCTTGGCCTTGGCCGCGTCGACCGCCGCGTAGCGCGCCTGCTTCTCGATGATCTGGTAGGCGGAGCGGAGATCCTTCTCGACGAGGTCGAGCACCGCCTTCTCCACCGCCGAGAGATCGGCCGGCTCGAAATCGCGCGGTTCCTTCGCCGCCTTCTCGGCAAGCGCGATGATCGCGTCGATCACCGGCTGGAAGCCCTTGTGACCATGCATCACCGCGCCGAGCATCACGTCCTCGGCCAGTTCCTTCGCCTCGGACTCGACCATCAGCACCGCTTCGCCCGTGCCGGCGACGACGAGATCAAGCGCCGAATCCTTCATCTGGTCGAGCGTCGGGTTGAGAACGTATTCGCCGTTGATATAGCCGACGCGCGCCGCTCCGACCGGCCCCATGAACGGCACGCCCGAGAGCGTGAGCGCGGCGGAAGCCGCGACCATGGCAACGATGTCGGGATCGTTCTCGAGATCATGCGAGAGCACCGTCACGATCACCTGCGTGTCGTTGCGGTAGCCTTCGACGAAAAGCGGGCGGATCGGGCGGTCGATCAGGCGGGAAACGAGGGTCTCGCGCTCCGAAGGGCGCCCCTCGCGCTTGAAATAGCCGCCCGGAATGCGGCCGGCGGCGAAAGCCTTCTCCTGGTAGTTCACCGTCAGCGGGAAGAAATCCACGCCCGGTTTCGGCTCCTTGGCCGAGACGACGGTGGCGAGCACCGTGGTTTCGCCATAGGTCGCGAACACCGCGCCGTCCGCCTGGCGGGCGATGCGGCCGGTTTCGAGGGTCAGCGCGCGGCCGGCCCATTGAATGGTCTTCTTCTGGATATCGAACATGTCCTGTCCTGTTCAGGCGGGAACCGGCCCCTGCCGGCCTCGCGTTGCGGCCGGGAACCGGCCTTCGGGTTCGGCCGCGCCGGAGGACCGGCCCGGCGGATCCGGGCCGGCGGCGTGCCGGGTCTCATTCGCGGAGAACCGCCCGAACCCATGGGCAAGACGGCGGGACGCTGCATTCTGGATCCAGCGTCCGGCGATCCTGCCATGGCATTCGC
The DNA here is from genome assembly GCF_008641065.1 of Rhabdaerophilum calidifontis. Classification (GTDB taxonomy): domain Bacteria; phylum Pseudomonadota; class Alphaproteobacteria; order Rhizobiales; family Beijerinckiaceae; genus Rhabdaerophilum; species Rhabdaerophilum calidifontis. Next base: position 84,436 of record NZ_VTRS01000001.1, read on the forward strand.
CGGCTCTCCCGGACCGGCGCCCCCTGGCGCCCGGTCCGCGGGGGGAGGCGCGCCGTGGCGCGGCTCCCGTCATGTTCCGGCCCGCTGAACCGGGCCGGGCGCCGCATTCAGCGGCGGATGCCGAGACGCTCGATCAGCGCCCGGTAGCGCGCTTCGTCCTTGCGCTTGACGTAATCCAGCAGCGAGCGGCGCTGCGAGACCAGCTTCAGAAGGCCGCGCCGGGAATGGTTGTCCTTCTTGTGCGTCTTGAAATGCTCGGTGAGATTGGCAATCCGTTCGGAAAGCACCGCCACCTGCACCTCGGGCGAACCGGTATCGCCGCTCTTGGTCGCGTATTCGGAAATCAGCGCGCTCTTGCGCTCGGCCGTGATCGACATCGGAAACCTCCAGTCTTCGGGGGGGAAAGCGGCCCGGCCGGGATGTCGTCCAGCAGGGTCAGGACAAAGAGCGGCGGCGTGCCGGCCGCTCCGTGACGCGGCTCATTAGCAGAAACCGCGGAAATTGCCAGCGCAAAACCGCTAGCCGAGGTTGAAGACCCGGTGCGGGCGCAACTCGCCCTTCTCGGCCTCGCCGATCGCCACGAGTTCGGACCCGCAATGCACCGCGACCTGCCCGAGCGCGACCGGCGCGTCGCGGCCGCGCAGGATGACGCTCTGCCCGCGCCGGAGACGCGCCGCCTCGTGGCGGGACACGTTGAGCGCCGGCAATTCCGCGAGCCCGCGCTCGACCGGCGCGAGAAGGTCCTCCAGATGCGCCTCCCTCTCCGCCGGATCCGCGATTTCCGCGGTGAGATCGGCTGCGGCGATGAAATCCGCCTCCAGGAACGGCCCGACGCGCGTGCGGCGCAGCGCCGTCACATGGCCAAAGCAGCCGAGTGCGCGCCCGAGATCGCGGGCGATGGCGCGGACATAGGTGCCCTTGCCGCATTCGGCCTCGAGCACGCTGGTCGCCCCGTCATGGGCGATCACGTCCAGCCGGTCGATCAGCACCTCGCGCGCCTCGAGTTCCACGGCCTCGCCCTCGCGCGCGATGTCGTAGGCGCGCTCGCCGTCGACCTTGATCGCCGAGAATTGCGGAGGCACCTGCAGGATGGCGCCGGTGAAGCGCGGCAGCAGCGCCTGGACATCGGCGCGCGAGGGCCGCGCATCCGAGGTCTTCGTGACCGGCCCCTCGGTGTCGTCGGTCGTCGTCTCGGCACCCCAGGTCACGGTGAAGCGATAGGCCTTGCGGCCATCCATCACATGCGGGACGGTCTTGGTCGCCTCGCCGAGCGCAATCGGCAGGCAGCCCGAGGCGAGCGGATCGAGCGTGCCGGCATGGCCGGCCTTCTTGGCGCGGAAGACCCGCTTCACGACCGCGACGGCATGGGTCGAGGTCATCCCCACAGGCTTGTCGAGGATCAGCCAGCCATGCACGTCGCGCTTCTTCGGGCGCGGAGGAAGATCGGGGCGGAGTGCCTTTTCGGGGCCGGGTTCGGTCATGAATCGTCTTCTTCGTGGGTCTTGTCGGCATCCCTGCCGGCGGTGTCGCGGCGGACGCGATCCGAATCCAGCAGGCGCTCGATCCGCTGGGCCTCGTCGTAGCGGTCATCGACGCGGAAACGCAGCTCGGGCGAATATTTCAGCGCGCGCAGCCGGCGCGAAACCTCGTGACGAAGATCGCGGGCATTGCGGTTGAGCACGGCAACCGCCTCCGCCTCGCCCTTGCCGCCGAGCGGCATGACCAGCACGGTGCCGTGGCGCAGATCCGGCGACATGCGGACCTCAAGCACCGAGATCAGCATGCCGGCGAGTTCCGGATCCTGCACATCGCCGCGCGCCAGCAATTCGGCGAGCGCGTGCCGCACCTGCTCGCCGACGCGAAGCTGGCGCTGGGAGGGGCCGGGGCCTGAAACGGGACGAACCATGACAACCCTTCGAACGTCGAAAGGCCGGGTCGCCCCGGCCTCTCCGCAAGCACGGCGGCCGGCGGATCACAGGCTCCGCTGGATCTCCTCGACGCGGAAGCACTCGATGACATCGCCTGCGCGCATGTCCTCGTAATTCTGGAAGGCCATGCCGCATTCCTGCCCGGCCATGACCTCCTTCACCTCATCCTTGAAGCGCTTGAGCGTCTTCAGCGTGCCCTCGTGGATCACCACGTTGTCGCGGATGAGGCGGACCTTGGCGCCGCGCTCGACCTTGCCGTCGGTGACGACGCAGCCCGCGACATTGCCGACCTTGGTGATGTTGAAGACCTGCCGGATCTCGGCATTGCCGAGCATGGTCTCGCGCAAGGTCGGCGCAAGAAGGCCGGACATCGCCGCCTTCACATCATCCACGAGGTCGTAGATGACGTTGTAATAGCGGATCTCGACGCCGGCGCGCTCGGCCGCCTCGCGGGCTTCCTTATGGGCGCGCACGTTGAAGGCAAGGATGACCGCACCCGTCGTGTTGGCGAGGGTGACATCGGATTCGGTGATGCCGCCGACCGCCGTGTGCAGCACGCGCGCGGCGACCTCGTCGTTGCCGAGTTTCTCGACCGAGGCCGCGATCGCCTCGACCGAGCCCTGCACGTCGCCCTTGATGAGCAGCGGGAATTCCTTCTTGCCCGCCGCATCCTTGGCGAGCCGCATCATGTCGACAAGGCTGCGCGCCTGGCCGCCGCCGCGCGCCGCCGCCTTGTCGCGCTTCTGGCGCTCGCGATAGGCCGTGATCTCGCGGGCGCGGGCTTCGCTCTCGACGACGGCAAGCCGGTCGCCGGCCTCCGGGGCGCCCTGGAAGCCGAGGATCTCGACCGGCAGCGACGGGCCGGCTTCGGCGACATTCGCGCCGCGATCGTCGACGAGCGCGCGGACGCGCCCCCATTGCGCGCCGGCGATGACGATGTCGCCGGTGCGCAGCGTGCCGCGCTGGACAAGCACGGTCGCAACCGGGCCGCGGCCGCGATCGAGCTTCGCCTCGACGACGGAACCCTCGGCGGCGCGATCGGGATTGGCGCGCAGTTCGAGCACTTCGGCCTGAAGCTGGATCGCCTCCAGCAGCTTGTCGAGATTCATCTTCTGCTTCGCCGAGACCTCGATCTCGAGCGTATCGCCGCCCATGCTCTCGACCTGCACGTCGTGCTGGAGAAGCTCGGTGCGTACGCGCTCCGGCTTGGCCTCGGGCTTGTCGATCTTGTTGATCGCCACGATCAGCGGCACCTTCGCCGCCTTGGCGTGGTTGATGGCCTCGATCGTCTGCGGCATCACGCCGTCATCCGCCGCGACGACCAGAACCACGATATCCGTCACCTTCGCGCCGCGCGCGCGCATGGCGGTGAAGGCGGCGTGGCCGGGCGTATCGATGAAGGTGATCTTGCCGCCGAGCGGCGAGGTGACCTGATAGGCGCCGATATGCTGGGTGATGCCGCCGGCCTCGCCCGAGACGACATTGGTCTGGCGGATCGCGTCGAGCAGCGAGGTCTTGCCGTGATCGACATGGCCCATGATCGTGACGACCGGCGGGCGCGGCAGCATCGCCGCCTCGTTGTCCGGCTCGTCGAACAGGCCCTCCTCGACATCGGCCTCGGCGACTCGCTTGACCGAATGCCCCATCTCCTCGGCGACGAGCTGGGCGGTGTCGGCGTCGATCACGTCGGTGATCTTGTGCATCGCCCCCTGCTTCATCAGCAGGCGGATCACGTCCACCGCGCGCTCCGACATGCGGTTCGCCAATTCCTGGATCGAGATCGTCTCGGGAATGATGACCTCGCGGGCCAGCTTCTCCTTCGGCTCGTTGGCCGCGAGCCCCTTCATGCGCTGGACGCGGCGCTTGAACGCGGCGATCGAGCGCTGGCGCTCGTCCTCGTCCGAGAGCACGCTGGTCACGGTCAACCGGCCGCGGGATTTTTCCGGACCCTTGGCGCGCTCCGGCTTCGCCGGCGCGGGGGCCTTGGCGGCACCCTTGCGGGCGACGCGCGCCTCATCCTCGTCGAGATCGCGCGCCGCCGGACGCGGCGGCACGTTCCCGATATCGCGCTTGGGACGCAGCGCCTCGAGATCCTCACCAAGCGCGGCGCCGCCGGATGGCGAACGCGGACCGCCGGGCGGCCGCGAGCCGGGCGCCGGCGCCTGGCCGGGCCGCGGCGCGAAGCCGAGCCGCAGGGTTCCGCCCGAGCGTTCGCCGCCCGCGCCACCGGGGCGCGGCCCGGGGGATGCCGAGCGCGGTCCGTCGAAGCGATTGCCGTCGCGCCGCGGCATGTCGCCGCCGCGCGGGGCCTGGCCCGTGCCCTCGCCGCCGCGGCGGAACGGGCCGTCGAGACGCGGCGGGCGCTCGCCGAAATCACGCAAGGTGGAGGGCGGGCGCGGCGATTGCCCGGAGGCATGGCCGCCGGGACGCGGCCCGGCGCCCGCCGGGCCCGCGGGACGCATGGACCCTGCCGGGGCCGGATTGGCCATCCGCGATGCCGGCGCCGCCGGATGGGCGTTCGGGCGCTGCGCCGCGACCGGCGGCGCCGAGGTTTGCGGCGCGGGCGGCGGGGCGGGCGCCTTCGGCATGATGCTCGGGGTCGCCGCGACCGGCGGCGCGGAGACCGGGGCGGGAGGAGCCTGCGGCGCGACTTCGGGCGCGGGCGCCGGGGCCTGCTCCGCCTCGCGGCGGGCCTGCGCCGCGGCACGCTCGCGCTCCTCGCGCTCCTGCCGCTCGCGCTCCTGCCGGGCGCGTTGTTCGGCCTCGTTGCGGCGACGCTCTTCCTCCTCGCGGCGGCGGGCCTCTGCCAGGGCGTGGGCGAGCCGGTCACGCTCGGTCTCGGACAGGTTGCGCTGCTGCGCCCCCCCGAGGCCGAGCCGGGGCTGCGGCGGCGTGGGCCGCGTCTCGGGCGCAGCGGGGCGCGGGGCAGGCGCGGGTGCCTTGCTCTCGACGACCGGAGCCCTCGTCGGCGGATCCATCGTGCCCGGGCGACGCTTCACCGTCTCGACCACGACCGATTTCGTGCGGCCGTGGGAGAAGCTCTGCTTGACGACGCCCTGCTCCACCGGACGCTTCAGCGACAGCGTCTTCGGGGCGGAGAGGGTCTTGTCGCCCGAGGTCTTGTTGTCAGTCATACGTACCGTTGTCCTCGACGAGGGAATTCGTCCGTTCGTGGTCCGGGCCGGGCCCAATGGCCCGGCCGGCTATCGGTTCATCCGCCGGCCGCGTCACGGATGCGGGTCGCCCGCATCCGATCCGAGATTCCGCGGAACCTGAAAAGCGTCGTCAGACCCTGGGGGCGTCGCGCCATCACGCGTCGCCGGGCCGCCCGACAGGAATTCAACGTATCTCGCCGCCCGATCCAGAAAGGCCGAACCGGCAGGATGCACCGCAAGCGCGGCATGTATCACATGTTCCCGCCCCAAGGACAGTGCTATTTCTTCGGCGGAAAAGACCCGGATCACCAGCGGATCGCCCTGTCGCGGCCCCCGCCCGGCCATGCGGCCGGCGAGCCGGGCGATCTCGGCCTCGGAACCGTCGCTGGCCTCGACCAGCGCGAGGACGGGACCGCGCAGCCCGTCGATCTTCGCGAAACCGCTCGTTACCGCACCGGCCTTGTTGGCCAGGGCGAGCATCTGCAACGCATCCGCGCGCAGCAGGCCCGCGACCTGACGGTCGAGATCGGCCGGCACGCGGATCTCGGCCTTCAGGGCCCGCCCGAACAGCTTGCGGCGGATCGCCTCGGCGAGCAGCGCGCGATCATTGCCGATCCAGACCCCGCGCCCCGGCAGGCGGTTGCGGATATCGGGCACCAGCGCACCATCAGGCGCCGCGACGAAGCGGAGAAGCCGGTCGATGGGCCGGATTTCGCGGGTCACCGCGCAGCGGCGCGACACCGCGCGGCGATCCTCCCGGGCCCCCTCCGTCTCGTCCGGCTCCATCCATCAGCCTTCCTGAAGCGCGTGGGTCTCCTCGTCGGCGCTCTCGGACGCCGGCTCGACCCAGCCGGCCGCGACGCGCGCCGCCATCACGATCGCCTCGGCTTCGTCGCGCGTGACGTCGAGATCGGAGAAATAGCCGGGGTAGCGCAGCGTCTCGGTGCCCTTCTTCTCGGTCCAGCCGACGAGATCATCCGTCGCGCAGCCGGCGAGATCCTCGACCGTCTTGACGCCGTTCTCCCCGAGCGCGACCAGCATCGCCGAGGTGATTCCGGGAATCGCGCCTACCGCGTCCTCGACGCCCAATTCCCGCCGCCGCGCCTGGCGCTCGGCCTCCACCCGCTCGAGATAGCTGCGGGCGCGGGTCTGGAGTTCGTCCGCCGTCTCGGCGTCGAAACCCTCGATCGCCAGCACGTCCGAGCGATCAACATAGGCGATCTCCTCGATTGTCGCGAACCCTTCCGAGGCGAGAAGCTGGCCGACCATTTCGTCGACATCGAGCGCCTCGCAGAACAGCTTCGAGCGCTCGGCGAATTCCTTCTGGCGGCGCTCGCTCTCCTCGGTCTCGGTCAGGATGTCGATGTTCCAGCCGGTGAGCTGCGAGGCGAGGCGCACGTTCTGCCCGCGCCGGCCGATGGCGAGCGAGAGCTGGTCATCCGGCACCACCACCTCGATGCGCTCGCTCTCCTCGTCGAGCACCACCTTGGAAACCTCGGCCGGCTGGAGCGCGTTGACGATGAAGGTCGCCACGTTCTCCGACCACGGGATGATATCGACACGCTCGCCCTGGAGTTCCTGAACCACCGCCTGCACGCGGGAGCCGCGCATGCCAACGCAGGCGCCGACCGGGTCGATCGAGGAATCGCGGCTGATCACCGCGATCTTGGCGCGGCTGCCGGGATCCCGCGCGACTGCCTTGATCTCGATCACGCCGTCATAGATCTCCGGCACCTCCTGCATGAAGAGTTTGGCCATGAAGATCGGATGCGTGCGCGAGAGGAAGATCTGCGGTCCGCGCGCCTCGCGGCGCACGTCAAACAGATAGGAGCGGATCCGGTCGCCGGGGCGGAAGACCTCGCGCGGGATCAGCTCGTCGCGCCGGATCACCGCCTCGCCCTTGCCGAGATCGACGATGACATTGCCGTATTCGACGCGCTTGACGACGCCGTTGATGATCTCGCCGACGCGGTCCTTGAATTCCTCGTATTGCCGGTCGCGTTCCGCCTCGCGCACCTTCTGGGTGATGACCTGCTTGGCGCTCTGCGCCGCCATGCGGCCGAACTCCACCGGCGGCAGCGATTCGGAGAGCGTGTCGCCGAGTGCGGCGTTCGGGTTCTTGCGCTTGGCATCGGCGAGACTGATCTCGCGGCTGTCGTTCTCGACCTGCTCGACGACATGCATCAGCCGGGTGAGCCGCAGTTCGCCGGTCTTGGGATGGATCTCGGCGCGGATATCGGTTTCCGAACCGTAGCGGGAGCGCGCGATCTTGGCGTAAGCATCCTCCATCGCCGAAAGGACGATCTCGCGCTCGATCGATTTCTCGCGCGCGACCGCGTCGGCAATCTGGAGAAGTTCGAGCCTGTTGGCGCTGACACTCATCTTTTCCTCCGTCGGGCGGGCGCCGCGGGGCGCCGGCTCCTGTCGTTCAGCCTGTTATCTATCTGCGCGGCTTGCGCGCGGGATTATCGATCCGCCGCGGTTTGGGCGGCCGCGCCGCGCGCGGTGCCGGCGCCGGCACCGGCGGGAGAATCGCGGCTTCGGGGTCGGGTTCCTCCCCGGCGGCGAGGGTGCGCTCCGCCGCCTTGCCGCGGCGGAGCGATTCCTCAATCACGGCATCGGTCAGGACGAGCCGCGCCTCCGCCATCTCCCGCATCGCGAGTCGGGCGCTGTCTGGTGCGCCCTCGGGCGCATCCGGCAGGTCGAGGATCACGATCTCGCCCTCGACACCGGAGATAGCGCCGCGGAAGCGTTTCCGTCCCTCGACCGGGACCGCCATCTCGATGCGGCAATCATAACCGATCCAGCGGGAGAAATCGCCGGCACGGACCAGCGGCCGATCGATGCCCGGCGAGGAGAGTTCGAGATTGTAGGCGGTGGCGATCGGATCCTCGACATCGAGGAGCGGCGAGACGGCGCGGCTCACGGCCTCGCAATCGTCGACGCCCATGGTGCCGTCCGGCCGCTCGGCCATGATCTGCACCGTGCAGCCGTTGAGCCCCGAGATCTTCACCCGCACCAGCCGGAAGCCGAGACCGCGGATCATCGGCTCGACGATCCGCGCCACGCGGCTCGCGACACCGGTCTCCGTGATCAGGCGGGGCTCGTCGAGATTGTCCATGCCGGTCCTTCGCCGGGCCAATATGAAAAAAGCGGGTCCGTCTCCGGCCCACTCTCCTTTTCGCGTATGACCCCGCGTAAAATCGAGATTGATGCGCTCCCATAAGCGCTTTTTTGCCGGAAGGCAAGCCTCGCCCGGACGCGCGGCGCGCTCACCGCGCCCGCTCGAGCACCCAGCGCATCGTCTCTTGCAGCTGGGCTTCCGGAACCTCGCGCTGAAGCGCCGGGCCGATATCGGCAATCGTCACGCCGCGCAGGCTTGCACGCCACGCCTCGTCCGCCGCCCACATCGCACGCGCGATGATGCAGGGGCGCGCATCGCAGAACCCGGCCGGCCGGCAGGGATTGTTCCGGCGGATCTCGGTGCAGACGAAGGCCGAGACACGGCCCTCCACCGCCGTCACGATATCCAAGAAGCTGATCTCCGCCGGCGGCCGCGCGAGGCGATAGCCGCCGGAGGGTCCGAGCGTGCTCTCCACGATGCCGGCCTGCGACAGGCTCTGGAGCGCCTTCGACAAATATTCCTTGGGAACGCCGTGCAATTCGGCGAGATCGCGGGTGGAAAGGAAGTGCCCCGGCGGCAGCATCGCGAGGATCGACGCGCAGTGCAGCGCCCATTCCACCTGATTGCGCAATTGCATCAGCTCAAGCCTGCCTTTTTCAATCCGAAGGTTTCGTCCTTCGAGCCCGGCACCATCCGGAAGGCGACGGCGCCGCGGTTCCAACCGTTGATGGCGATGATCGAGAACGTCAAGTCCACGATTTCCGCCTCGGAGAAGGCCTCGCGCGCGCGGGCATAGAGATCGTCCGGGATCCCGCCCGGCGGCAGCTGGGTCACGGCTTCGGTCCATTCCAGCGCCGCGCGCTCGCGGGCGGAGAACAGGGGCGATTCCCGCCAGACCGCGATGTGGTGCAGGCGCAGTTCGCGCTCGCCCGAGATCTTGGCCTCCTTGATATGCATGTCGACCCAGAATGCGCAGCCATTGAGCTGCGAAGCGCGGATATCGACGAGATGGCGCAGTTCAGCCTCGATGGAGGCGCCATGCGCCGCCAGGGTGAACTGGTAGAAGGCCTGGGTCAGTTTCGGCGCGACGGTGAGGTAATCGAGGCGGTTGGACATGGCGATTTCCTGGATCGGGGCTTAATTCGGATAATTAGTATCTACAAGGATGTTTGATATCCGAATTAAGAGCACGAGTCAACGCTCCTCTCGCGTCATTACCTCCCCGCGGCCTGGCAGGGCGCGCGGAAGCGGGCGGACAGCGGATGATCTCGGGAGGGGGGAGGCGGGGCGGCCGGCCCGGTCAGACGCGGCGGAAGCGGAAATAGCCGGGCACGCGGCCCTCACGCAGCGCTTTTTCCTCGTAGCGCGTGCGGTGCAAATCCGGCCATGGCCGGCGCCAATCCTCGGCGGTCCGCGCCGTCCAGACGAGCCCGTCCTGCCGCGCGATTCGGGCCAGGGTCCAGCCGGCATAATCGTCGATATCGGTGGCGAACCGGAATTCGCCGCCGGGCTTCAGCACCCGCGCCAGCGCGGCGAGGAAAGCCTCGTCAACGATCCGGCGCTTGCGCTGCCGCCGCTTCGGCCAGGGATCGGGATAGAGAAGATAGACCCGGTCGAGGGCACCGTCGGGCAGGGCGGCGAGCACGTCGCGGCCATCGCCGCGCAGCAGCCGGACATTCGTCAATCCGCGCGTCTCGATGGCGGCAAGCAGCTTGGCGACGCCGTTGAGAAAAGGTTCGACGCCGAGAAAGCCGGTATCCGGCTCGGCCTCGGCACGGGCGGCGAGATGCTCGCCGCCGCCGAAGCCGATCTCCAGCACCAGGCGTTCCGGCCGTATCGGGAAGAGGGCGGCGGGATCGGGCGTCAGGGCCGCGAGGTCGAGCGAGACCTGCGGCAGCAGCGTGTCGATCCGCGCTGCCTGCGCCGCGCGCAGCGCCTTGCCCTTCGATCGCCCGTAAAGCTGGCGGCGGGGCGCCCGTTCCGGATCCCCGCCGTCCTGTCCGTCAGCGCCCATGGCGAGAAAACCCGCCGAGCCGCCCGCCGCGCGTCACGCAACCGCCTTCTTGATCGCCTGCGCGAGATCCGTGCGCTCCCAGGAGAAGCCGCCGTCGCGCGCCGGCTTGCGGCCGAAATGGCCATAGGCCGAGGTGCGGGCATAGATCGGCTTGTTGAGGCCGAGATGCGTGCGGATGCCGCGCGGCGAGAGATCCATGATCTGCGGCAGCACGGCCTCCAGCTTCGCCTCGTCCGCCTTGCCCTTGCCGGTGCCATGCAGGTCGACATAGACCGAGAGCGGCTTGGCGACGCCGATCGCATAGGAGAGCTGGATCGTGCAGCGATCGGCGAGGCCGGCGGCGACGACATTCTTCGCGAGATAGCGCGCGGCATAGGCCGCCGAGCGGTCGACCTTGGTCGGATCCTTGCCCGAGAAGGCGCCGCCGCCATGCGGCGCCGCGCCGCCATAGGTGTCCACGATGATCTTGCGGCCGGTGAGGCCGGCATCGCCGTCCGGCCCGCCGATCACGAAGGCGCCGGTCGGGTTGACGTGCCAGACCGTGTCCTTGCCGATCCAGCCTTCCGGCAGCGTCTCGCGGATCACCGGCTCGACGATCTTGCGGATATCGGCGGAGGTCAGCGTGCTGTCGAGGTGCTGGGTCGAGAGCACGATCTGCGTCACGCCGACCGGGCGGCCGTTCTCGTATTTCACCGTGACCTGGCTCTTGGCATCGGGGCCGAGGACGCCGCAGCCCTTCTCGCCGGCCTTGCGCGCGGCGGTGAGGTTCTCGAGAATCTTGTGGGAGTAATAGATCGGCGCCGGCATCAATTCCGGCGTCTCGCGGCAGGCATAGCCGAACATGATGCCCTGGTCGCCGGCGCCCTCGTCCTTGTTGCCGCTTGCATCGACACCTTGCGCGATATGCGCGGATTGCGGATGCAGCAGCACCTCGATCTTGGCCTTCTTCCAGTGGAAGCCGTCCTGCTCGTAGCCGATGGCGCGGATCGCCTTGCGGGCGGCGGACTTGACCTTCGACTTCATCGCCTTGTCGTCGAGCGAGGTGCGGACCTCGCCGGCTATCACGACGCGATTGGTCGTGGCCAGCGTCTCGCAGGCGACGCGCACCTGGGCCGGATCCATGCCGGCCTTCGCGGCTTCGCGGAAGAAGAGATCGACCACCTCGTCCGAAATGCGGTCGCAGACCTTGTCCGGATGACCTTCCGAGACGGATTCGGACGTGAAGAGATACGAGGTGCGCGCCACGTGCTGCTCCTTGGATGATATGCGAACCGCGACCGCCGCCGGATTCGGCGCGGCCCTGATCGCCGGGCGCGTCTCTAAGCGCAGCGGGTCGGCGCGGTCAAGCGTTTCATCGAACAAGTTCGACAAAAAGAACGCAAAATGCGCGAAAACAAACGCATGCGTGGCGGAAAGGCCCTGATTCGCCGATCAGGCCTTGCGCTGACCCTCAACCAGAGTCGTCACCAGATCGACCACGCGCCGGCGCACCTTGGGATCCTCGATCGAGGCGAAGGCGCGCGCCAGCGCCACGCCCTCGGGGGTCGAGAAGATGTCGGCCGTGTAATCCGCCTGGCTGTTCTCGGCGAAGCCGGAGGCCATCGCAAGCCCCTCGTCGCGCGGGGCGCCGTCAAAAAAGAACGAGACCGGCACGCCAAGCACCTGCGCGATGTTCTGCATGCGGCTGGCGCTGATCCGGTTCGTGCCCTTTTCGTATTTCTGGATCTGCTGGAAGGTGACGCCCAGCGCCTCGCCCAGCTTTTCCTGGCTCATGCCGACGGTGATGCGCCGCATGCGCACGCGGCTCCCGACATGCCTGTCGACGGGGCTGGGGGCTTTCTTCATCAGGTTATCTTCCGCTGCCATCGGTCAGAGGCTCCCTCGTCCTGTCGTGGCGAGCGACCGGATCGGATCCGGCCCTGACCTGCTCACGAATCGGTTCCACGCTGTCATCGCCATTTTCTGCCAGAAAGCCCGAGAACGGCAAGAAGAATCATAACGGTAGCGAAACCAAATCCGGACAATCGCCGCTGAACCGTGCCGGAAAGGCTAGCCGGAAGCGGCGCGTCCAGGACATCCGCGATTCCGAGCGGCAATTGCGCGATGGTTCGTCCATAGGGATCGAACACGGCCGAAATACCGCTATTGGCGGCGCGGATCAGCGGACGTCCGAATTCGATCGCCCGCAATCGCGCCTGGGCCACATGCTGGAACGGGCCGAACGTATAGCCGAACCAGGCATCGTTTGTCACATTGATAAACGGGCCGTCTCCGGTATCCCCGGCGATCTCCGCCGGGAAAATCACCTCGTAGCAGATGAGCGGCGTCACGCCCGGCAGGCCCGGAACGGCGAGCGCGCGACGCCCGGCGCCGGGCGTGAAACCGCCGATCTCCCGGACGAATTCACGCAGGCCGAGCCGGCGCAGAAGCCCCTCCGCCGGCAGGAACTCGCCGAAGGGCACGAGATGGACCTTGTCGTATCCCGCCACGATCCCGGTGCGGTCGAGAACCTGCAGCGCATTGAAGAAGCGGATGGGCCGAGAATCATCGCCGGTCGCTTCCGCCCGCACCGCGCCGGTCACCAGCACCGTGCCGGCGGACAGGAAGCGGCGGATCGCCTCGATAGCGCGCGGATTCCGCTCGAGCACGAAGGGAAACGGCGATTCGGGCCAGATCAGATGCGTCACATCCGCGATGCCCGCGGCATGCGCGCCCTTGGCGCGATCGCTCAGCGTGAAGAACCGGGCGAGAAGCGCATCGCCGTCCGGCAGCGCGAGGCGGGCATCCTGCGGAATATTCGGCTGCATGATCCTGATCTTGACGCCCGAGACCAGGGGCAGCCGTTCGAAATCGACCCGTGTTCCGCCCACGGGGTCGAGCCGGACTGCACCGAACAGCGCGATCCCGACCAGGGCTACCGCGGCAAGGCCCGACAGCAGAAAGCGTGCCGCCAGCCCGCCGCCGCTCACGAGCAGGACCGGCGCGGCGAAGATCGCCACCAGAACCGGGCCCAGCGCCTCCGTGCCGATGACGGAAACGATCTGCGCCAGAAGCAGATGATTCGCGAAAGCCTGCCCGAACCCGTTCCATGGGAACCCCGTGAACAGGGTGCCGCGCAGCCATTCCGCGGCGCCGAGCCCAGCCGCAAGCAGCAGGATCCGCGTCGGGCCGGCATGCCAGCCGAGCCGCGCGAGCGCGAGCCCGGCCGCCGGGAACAGCGCCAGCACGGCCGGCAGACCGAGCACGCCGAGCGGCATCAGCCACAGGAACTGGTCGCCTCCGGCGATGAAGGCCGCGCCGAGCCACCACAGGCCGGCGACGAAATAGCCGAAGCCGAACCCCCAGCCCACCAGCGCCGCATCGCGCAACGACAGCAGAAGCCGCCGCCCCTCGCCGTAAACCGAATCGAGGAGCAGCACGAGAACCGGAAAACTCAGCGCATAGACCGGAAACGCATCCACCGGCGGCAGTGCAGCCGCAGCCAGCGCGCCGGCGAGCACCGCCAACGCCAGTCGCCTCCAGCCCGCAAGCAGCAGCACGGCGTCAACCCGCTCGCGCAGCCGCGACGACAGGACATTTCCGCTCGCCATAGCAGGCCAATAAACCATTTGCCCCCGCTGGCAGCCGCCGATCGACGCCGCACCGGAACTCGCGCGCATGCTCCGCGCGCGCGGTCGCCCACCGTTCGAACCGTAATGGAACAGAACTGCTACCGCCCGCGGCCGCGCTTGCAAACCCCTTTTCGGTCGTGACGGTAAAAACGAGAATGATTCTAGACTATTGCGCCGTCACACGCCTTCGCCGGCGATGCGGGAATCGAGGACCTGAAGGCGACGGATCCGTCGCTGATCGCCCTCGAGAATCACGAATTGCAGCCCGTTCGGCGCGGTCACGGTTTCGCCGGGCTCGGGCACGCGGCCGAGAAAGGCGGTGACATAGCCGCCGATCGTGCCGATATCCACATCCTCGCCCTCGACCGCAAGGGAAATGCCGAGCCGTTGCTCCACCTCGTCGAGGGGCGCCTGGGCGTTGATCGCAATCCCGCCGCCCGGAAGCATCTCGATCGCGAGATCCTCGACCACGTCGTGTTCGTCCTCGATGTCGCCGACGATGATCTCGAGAATATCCTCGATCGAGATCAGCCCGTCGGTCGCGCCGTATTCGTCGATCACCAGCGCCATATGGATGCGCTTGCGCTGCATCTCGAGCAGCAGATCGAGCGCCGGCATGGAACCCGGCGCGAACAGCACCGGCCGCACGAGGCCGATTTCGCCGATACGCGCGGCCGGGTCCAGTTCGTCGAGGCGCGCGAACATGTCGCGCAGATGCACCATGCCTTTCGGATCGTCGAGCGTCTCCCCGTAGACGGGCAGGCGCGAATGCCCGGCGGAGGTGAAGCGCGCCCGCAGCTCAGCGAGCGTCGCCATCTCGGAGATCGCGATGATCGAACCGCGCGGCACCATCACATCCTGTACGCGCTGGCCGCGCGCGTCGAGGATGTTGCGCAGGATGCGCTTCTCCTCGGCGGAGAATTCCGTGGTGTCCCCGGCCTCGCTCTCGTCGAGCGCATCCTCGAGATCGTCGCGGATCGAGGCCGCGGGGCGCAGCCCGAGCGCGGTCTTGAACCGATCGAGCCAGGATTCGCGTTCGCGGAGCGAAGCCGATGCGCGTTCGGGGCCGTCCTCCTGGCTCATGGCGTGCTCCGCCCGGCATCGGCATAGGGATCGGCATAGCCGAGCCCGGCCAGGATGCGGATTTCCGCCGCCTCCATCGCGTCGGCCTCCGCCTCCGTCATATGATCATGGCCGAGCAGATGCAGGACGCCGTGCACGACGAGATGCGCGAGATGCGCGTCGAGGCTCTTGCCCTCGGCCGCAGCCTCGCGGGCGCAGGTCTCGTAGGCGAGCGCGATATCGCCGAGCGCCGGCGCCGGATCGCCCGGCACCGGCGCGGCGGGGAAGGAGAGCACGTTGGTCGGCTGGTCCTTGCCGCGGAACGCATGGTTCAGCCCGCGCAGGGCTGCATCATCGGCGAGCAGGACCGATACGCCGCCGCGCCGCGCCGATCCGGCGAGCGCGGCGAGCGCCGCCCGTTCGACGAGCGCCTCGGCGCCGGCATGGTCGCGCCAGCCCGCGGCCTCGACGAGGATCTCGATCTCAGCCATCGCCCGCGCCCGAAGCCTCCTCATAGGCCTGCACGATCCGGCGCACCAGATCATGGCGGACGACGTGCTGATGGCCGAATTTCACATGCCCGATGCCCTCGACCTCCTTAAGCAGCGCGATCGCCTCCGCGAAGCCCGAGCGCTGGCCGGAGGGCAGGTCGACCTGCGTCGGATCCCCCGTGATGATCATCCGCGAGCCCTCGCCGAGACGGGTGAGGAACATCTTCATCTGCATCGAGGACGCGTTCTGCGCCTCGTCGAGCAGGATCAGCGCGTTCGAGAGCGTGCGGCCGCGCATGAAGGCCAGCGGCGCGACCTCGATCACATTGGTCTGGAGCGCGCGCTCGACGAGGCGCCCCTCCATGAAATCATAGAGCGCGTCGTAGATCGGCCGCAGATAGGGGTCCACCTTGTCGCGCATGTCGCCGGGCAGGAAGCCGATCTTCTCGCCCGCCTCGACCGCGGGGCGCGACAGGATCAGCCGTTCGACATGGCCGGCCTCGAGAAGCTGCACCGCATGGCCCACGGCGAGCCAGGTCTTGCCGGTGCCGGCCGGCCCCTCGGCGAAAACAAGCTCGTGCCGCGCCAGAACACGGAGATAGAGATCCTGCGCGGCGTTGCGCGCCTTGACCGGGCCGCGCTTGCGCGTCACCACCTGCCCGAACCCGGCATAGGCCTCGCGGCCGCGGGGCTCCGCCGCCGGCCGCGAATCGGGGAACAGGCCGCGCTGGAGCGCCGTCTCCTCGATCGCGCCGTCGATATCGCCGGGCCCGACCACCCGCCCCTTCCGAACGCCGGCATAGAGGCTCTCGAGCACGCGGCGCGCGTGATCGACCTGCTCGCGCGCGCCCTGGAGCACGATGCGGTTGCCGTTGACATGCGCCACCACCGAGAGCCGCCGCTCCAGATGCGCGATGTTCTGGTCATAATTGCCGACGAGTAGGCTCGCCGCGCGGTTGTCGTCGAGCGTGATCGCCTCCTCGACCCCTTCGAGGGAGGCCTGGACGGAGGCCGCGAGGCGCGACGGCTCGCTGAGGCGCAGGGTCACGCGGCTTTTCCTCCGATGCGGCCGAGTCCGGGCCCGGCGATGCGGCCATGCAGCGAATTCGATGCCAGGGCCGTGATCTCCACCGGCAGGATACGGCCGAGATGATCCGGGACGGCCTCCGGCCCGACCTCGACATGCACCGCCTGGAGATAGGGCGACTTGCCGGCAACCTGGCCGGGATGCCGGCCGGGCTTCTCGAACAGCACCTCGACAACGCGCCCGAGCGTGGCGCGGTTGAAGGCCCCCTGCTGCTGGGCCAGCAGCGCCTGGAGCGCCGCTAGCCGTGCGGATTTCTCCGCCTCCGGCACGTCATCCGGCCCCTCGGCGGATTTGGTGCCGGGGCGCGGCGAATATTTGAACGAGAAGGCCGAAGCGAAGCCGATCTCGCGCACGAGCGCCATGGTATCCTCGAAATCCGCCTCGGTTTCGCCGGGAAAGCCGACGATGAAATCCGAGGAGAGCGCGATATCGGGCCGGGCGGCGCGCGTCTCGTCGATGATGCGACGGTAGAAATCGCGGTCGTGCCGGCGGTTCATCGCCTTGAGGATCCGGTCGGAGCCGCTCTGCACCGGCAGGTGCAGGTAGGGCATCAGCTTCGGATTGTCGCGATGCGCGGCGATCAGCGCGGCATCCATGTCGCGCGGGTGGCTGGTGGCGTAGCGAAGCCGGTCGAGTCCGTCGATTTCCGCCAGCTCCGCGATGAGGCGCGCAAGGCCGGCCGCGCCGCCCTGTCCGTCATCGCCGTGATAGGCGTTGACGTTCTGGCCGATCAGCGTGATCTCGCGGATGCCCGCGGCCGCCATCGCCCGCGCCTCGTCGCGAAGCGCCGCCACCGGCCGCGACATCTCGGCGCCGCGCGTGAAGGGCACGACACAGAAGGCGCAGAACTTGTCGCACCCCTCCTGCACGGTGAGGAAGGCCGTGGGGCCGCGCGTCGCGAGGCGCCGGCGGTCCGGCGCCGGCAGATGCGCGAACTTGTCCTCCTCGGGAAATTCGGTATCGATCGCCTTGCCGGCACGCGAAGCGGCCAGAAGCGCCGGCAGGCGATGATAGCTCTGCGGCCCGACGACGATATCGACATCGCGCTGGCGGCGGATGATCTCCGCGCCCTCCGCCTGGGCGACGCAACCCGCAACCGCGATCCGCATGTCCGGCCGACCGGCGCGCTTCATCGCGCTCAGCCGGCCGAGTTCGGAATAGACCTTCTCGGCCGCCTTCTCGCGGATATGGCAGGTGTTGAGAATGACGAGATCCGCCTCGTCCGGCGCATCCACCTCGGCATAGCCCTCGCCGGCGAGCAGATCAGCCATCCGCTCGGCGTCGTGCACATTCATCTGGCAGCCATAGGACTTGATATGCACGCGGCGCGGCGCGGCAGTCCCGCGCAGGGCAGCATTTCCGGCTTTGGAGGAGCGATCGACCATTTGCCCCTCTTTACCCGGCCGCTCCCGCTTCGGAAAGAGGCGAAGCCCCCGCCATGCGGTTTTGTGCCGGGTCGCGGCCCGTCAGCGCCCGGACATGCGCCTGACGGACCTCCTGCTCCATCTCCCGCGCAAGGGCCTTGCGGTCGCAGCCCGGCCCGACCGCCCGGGCCGCACCGAAGGTCACGCGGACATCGATCCCCGGCAGGGTCAGCACGTCCTTGAGATGCGGCACGAGATCCATGTCGCCATACCAGGCGATCAGCGGCTGCCCGGCCCGACCGGCCGGCAACCCGCCGATCCGCGGATAGGCGATATTCAGCGATTGCACATGGGAGGCGCCGCCCTCGCCGCCGATCGCCGCCTGCGCCGCGCCGATCAGCGCGGTCCGGAACGGCAGGATGCGGGTGCCGTCGCTCGTGGTTCCTTCCGCGAAGAGCACGAGCGCGTCGCCCCCGCGCAGCCGCGCCGCGATCTCGCGGTTGACCTCGCCGGTCTTGCCGCGGCGCTGCCGCTCGACGAAGACCGAGCGCTGGAGTCGCGCCAGCGTGCCGAACAGCGGCCAGGTCGCGACCTCGCTCTTGGCGATGAAGGAGACCGGCGCAACCGCCGAGATCACCACGATATCGAGCCAGGACAGATGGTTGGCCGCGATCAGCAGCGGCTTGCGCGGGTCAAGCCGGCCGTGCCGCTCGATCCGCACGCCGAGCACGAACAGCAGGTAGCGATGGAAGATCACCGGCATCCAGCGCGCGAGCGGCGGCGCCACGCGCAGGGCAAGCCATTGCGCCGGCAGCCCGAGCAGGAAGGCCGGCGCGAGCGCGGCGAGCTTGAGGCCGATCATCAGCCGGCGGGGGAGCGGCGCGGTCTCGATCATGGCTTTCGGGACGGCGTTCGCGAAGGTTTGCGCGCAGGGGCGCGGCGGCCGCGCGGCGGCGGCGATTCGAGTGGAAGGCAGAAGAGCTGGAGCCGGTGCCCGGTGATCCGGTAGCCGAGATCACGCGCGATCCGGGCCTGCAATTCCTCGATTTCCGGCGAGCGGAACTCGATCACCGTGCCGCTCGCGACGTCGATCAGGTGGTCGTGGTGCTCATGGCTGGCGTTCTCGTAGCGGGCGCGGCCGTCATCGAACTGGTGGCGTTCGAGGATCCCGGCATCGACGAGCAGACGCACCGTGCGATAAACGGTCGAAAGCGCGATTTTCGGGGCGATTGCCGAAACGCGCCGGTGCAGCTCCTCGACATCAGGGTGATCATCGGCGGATTCGAGCACCTGCGTGATGATGCGGCGCGGGCCCGTCATCCGGAGCCCGCGCGCCTGGCAGCGCGCCGCGATGCTGGATTCGGCCTCCGCCATGCGCCGTCATCCTCCCGTCATCCGGGCGCCCATAGCAAGCGGCGCGCGGCTTGGGAAGGCAAGCGCCGCGCAATCGCTCACGCGAGGCGCGGCACGGGATCGAGATCGCCGAGATCGCGCCGGAAGGTAAGCGCGTCCCTCCGGCCTCCGGGCCCGGCATAATAGCCCCGCCGCCGGCCTATCTCGACGAAACCGGCGCCGCGATAGAGCCGCAAGGCGGGCGCGTTATCCGCCGCGACCTCCAGGAACAGCCGCTCGACGCCGGCACGGCGGACCCGCGCGAGATGCCGGGCCAGCAGATCCCGCGCGAGGCCCCGGCCGCGGATCTCGGGATCGAGCGCGATGGTCAGCAGCTCGGCCTCGTCCGCCGCAGGCCGGGAGATCGCAAAGCCTGCCAGCACATCGCCCAGAAGGCCGTGCAGCACCAGGACATCGGCGACATGCCCGCCGGCGAGCATCGCCTCGAATTCGTGCCGTTCCCAGCCGATCGCGAAGCTCTCGGCATGGATCTCCGCGAGGCGCGGCGCATCGAGCATGGTCGCGGCGCGGAAACGGGCACCGCCGCTTCCCGCAAGAAAGAGCCAGAACCAGGGCAGGGCCCAGCGCCAGATCATCCGCTGCGCCTCAGGCCCGCCGGAGGCGCGCGCCATCGGAGGTCGTGACGCTCGCCTCGCGCAGATAGAGCGGCCGCGCTGGTGCGGTGGCCGGATCGGCGGCCGCACCGAGCCGCGCCACCCAGACGATATCCGGCGCGGCGGCCGCCTGGACGAGCGCGCCGGCACGCGGATCGGCCGCGCCATCCTTGCGGGCGGCCGCAAGCCGCATGGCAGCGTTGCCGGCAAACGCGATCACGCCGTCGCCGGTCCGGCGCGCGGCATCCTCGAGCGTATAAAGGCCCGGACCGGCGATGGTGCGGCCGGCGACATTAAGCGCCTGGAAGAACACCATGCCGTGACGCGCATCGATCGCCGCGGCAACGGGATGCCGCTCGGCGCCGAAGATCAGCGGCGCGGCATAGGCGGAAAGCGTCGAGATTCCCACCGCCGGGCGGCGATGGACGAGCGCGAAGCCGCGCGCCGCCGCGATGCCGATCCGGATGCCGGTGAAACTGCCCGGCCCGATCGTCACCGCGATGCGATCGATCTCTGCGAAGGCGAGGCCAGCCTGTGCGAGCGCGCGGGCCACCATGGGGATCAGTGCCTCGGCATGCCCGCGCTCCATCGCCTCGCTCTCGGCCGCGAGCACCGAATCGGCGGCCGCGTCGTAGAGCGCGACGGAGGTCGCGCCGAGGGCCGTGTCGAGGGCGAGGATTCGCACCGCGTCAATCCCGGCCGGGCAGCGTCACGCCGCCTCGACCGATTGCACGTCCGGCAGGAAATGGCGCAGCAGGTTCTGGATGCCGTGCTTCAGCGTCGCGGTGGAGCTCGGGCAGCCTGAGCACGAGCCCTTCATCGTCAGATAGACGACACCGTCGCGGAATCCGCGGAAGGTGATGTCGCCGCCATCGCCCGCCACCGCCGGCCGCACGCGCGTCTCCAGCAGCTCCTTGATCGTCGCCACCGTCTCTGCGTCTTCCGGGGCGAAGAATTCCTCGCCCCCCTCCTCCGGTGCCGCGCCCTCGGCGAGGATCGGCGCGCCGGCGAGATAATGCTCCATGATCGCGCCGAGGATCGCTGGCTTGAGATGCTGCCATTCACCGCCCGATTTCGTCACCGTCACGAAATCGGCCCCGAACAGCACGCCGCTCACCCCCGGAATAGAGAACAGGGCGCGGGCGAGCGGCGAGGCGTCGGCCTCGGCCTCGGTGCGGAACTCGCGCGTGCCCTCCCCGAGCACCTCGCGTCCGGGCAGGAATTTCAGCGTCGCGGGATTGGGTGTCGCTTCGGTCTGGATGAACATTTCGGCCTCTTGCGCGGCTTCGCATGCAGGATCGCCGCATGGCCGCCATTTCTACATAGGCCCGCTTTGCGGCGGCGAAAAGATGGATGTCCTCAGGCCAGGGCCTCGAAATCCGCCTCCGCCAGCCCGCCGGGGACGATGGTCACCGGAACGGGGAAGCTCGCCGCCACCTTGCCGGCAATCAGCGAGACGAGCGGGCCGGGCCCCTCCTTGCCCGTGCCGGCTGCGAGCACGAGGATGGCGATGTCCTCGTCCGCCTCGATCAGCGCCATCACCTCCTCGGAGGCGGCGCCGGTGCGGATGACGCGCTCCGGCTCAAAGCCGGCCTCGCGGCGGACCAGCTCCGCCGCCCGGTCGAGCCGCTCCCCGGCCTCGACCTCGGCCTCGGCCTGCATGAGATCGCCGATCCCGAGCCAGGGCTGGCCATCCGGCGGCTCGATCACCGCGAGCATCACGATATTGGCGCCGGACCGGCGGGCGCGCCGGGCGGCGAACAGGGCCGCGCGCGCGCATTCCGGCGTGTCGTCGATAATGATCAGGATCTTCGGCCGGTGACCCGGCTCATAGGCGCGCCGCCTGAATGCCATGCAAGTCCCCGTCGCACCGCCCCGCCGCCGGCACAGTGCCAAAGCCGGGCGCCGGAGGCAAGGCGGCCGGCAGCAATACTCCGCTGCGTATCCTAGCTTCGAATGAAGCCGATGATCTCGCGCACCTCGGCCATGACCGGCCCGGCAATGGCGCGGGCGCGAGCTGCCCCCTCGGCCAGGACGGCATCGATGGCGGCGGGATCCGCGGTCAGCCGGCGCATCTCGGCGCCGATCGGCGCCAGGGACGCCACGGCCCTGTCCGCCAGCGCGCTCTTGAAGGCCGAGAACTGGCCGCCGCCGAATTGCCGCAGCACCGCCGCCGGATCGCTGCCTTCGAGCGCGGCGTAGATGGTGACGAGATTCTCGGCTTCCGGCCGGCCCTTGAGCCCCTCCGGCTCGGAGGGCAGCGGTTCGGGATCGGTCTTGGCCTTGCGGATCTTCTGGACGATCGCATCGGCATCGTCGGTGAGGTTGAGGCGGGAATAATCGGAAGGGTCCGATTTCGACATCTTCTTCGTGCCGTCGCGCAGCGACATCACCCGTGGCGCGGGACCGGCGATCAGCGGCTCGGCGAGCGGGAAATATTCACCCGAGGCGAGGCCGAGCGCCCGGATCCGGTCGCCGAAATCGTTGTTGAACTTCTGCGCGATGTCGCGCGTCAATTCGAGATGCTGCTTCTGGTCCTCGCCCACCGGCACATGCGTCGCGCGGTAGACGAGAATATCGGCCGCCATCAGCATCGGATAGGCGAACAGGCCGACGGAGGCGTTCTCGCGGTCCTTTCCTGCCTTTTCCTTGAACTGCGTCATGCGGTTCGCCCAGCCCATGCGGGCGACGCAATTGAACACCCAGGCCAGTTCCGCATGCTCCGCGACCTGGCTCTGGTTGAAGACGATGTGTTTCTTGGTGTCGATTCCGGCGGCGATATAAGCGGCAGCCACCTCGCGGGTCGCGCGCATCAGCCCTTCCGGCCCGCCCCAGACCTCCGGCGCCTGCGTGATCGCGTGCAGATCGACGATGCAATAGACGCAATCATGCCGATGCTGGAGCTCGGCGAAGCGCTTGATGGCGCCGAGATAATTGCCGAGATGGAGATTGCCTGTCGGCTGCACGCCGGAAAAGACGCGCGGGGCGAAGGGCTGAAGCGAGATCGGCTTGGCGCTCACGGCAAATCCTGTCCTGTTGCGGAGCGCGGCTTAGCAACCTCGCCGCCCGGCGGCAAGCGGCGTCACCCCGCGCGGCGCGGGCGCAGCATCGCCCTGTCGATGACGCCGAGCCCGCGCGCGAGCCCGAGATAGATCGCGACCCCGGCAAGGCAGAGCCCGGCAAGCGCTGCGCCCTTGACGGCGAAACTACGCGCAGGGTCGAGCAGCGGCGCGCACAACCCGGCCAGCCAGGCGGTGGCGATGCCCATCGCGATCGCGGCCGCAAACCCGCCGGCGAGGCGCCAATAGGTCGCGCGCCGGACGACGAATCGGCCGTTGACGGCCAGCATCAGCAGGATGGCGTTCGCCCAGGCGCCGATCGCGACGCCATAGGCCGGAGCGAGGCGGGGCGCAGAGTCGCGTAGCAGCCAGACCCCCGCGACATTGGCGGCGATCGCCGCCGCCACCGCCGCGAGCGGCAGCTGCATCCGCTCGCGCGCGAGGAAGGTCGGCAGGATGATCTTGACGAGCACGAATCCCGGCAGCGCGATCGCCAGCACGCGCAGGATGGCGGCCGTTGCTTCGGCGTCGGCGCTGGTGAAGGCCGCGCGCTGGAACAGCGTCGTCACGATCGGGTC
Source organism: Rhabdaerophilum calidifontis (assembly GCF_008641065.1). Lineage (GTDB taxonomy): Bacteria > Pseudomonadota > Alphaproteobacteria > Rhizobiales > Beijerinckiaceae > Rhabdaerophilum > Rhabdaerophilum calidifontis. The sequence continues at coordinate 107,915 of NZ_VTRS01000001.1, forward strand.
GGCCAGGACATAGAGGCCGATGCCCGCGGGCAGGATCAGCAGCAGGCCGAAGATCAGCGAATCGCTCTGCGCATCCGCGATCGCCGCCGCGTCGCCCTGCTGAAGGGCGCGCGCGACGCGCGGCAGCAGCACCACGCCGACCGCCGAGGCGACGAAGCCGAGCGGAAGCTGGAACAGCCGGTCGGCGAAATAGAGCCAGGAGATCGCGCGCGGCTCGAAGGAGGCGAACTGGCTCGCGACGATCATGTGGACATGACCGGAACCCGCGATCACCATGCCGGGAAGGGCCATCAGCAGCAGGGTGCGCGCCGCGGGGTCGATCCGCCCCCTGAGCGCATCCCAGGGCCGCAGCCGCATGTCGAAGCCGGCGCGCGCCGCCGCCCACCAGAGCAGGACGAACTGCACGAAGCCGGCCGCCAGCACGGTCGAGACCAGAACAAGCCCCGCCTGCCGCTGGCTCGCCGGCACGATCACCAGCAGCCCCAGCAGCACGCCGATCAGCAGCAGGTTGAGCACCACCGGCACCAGCGCGGCAATCGCGTAGCGCTCCACCGCATTGAGCAGCGCCGACATCAGCGCGACGATCAGGATGAAGCCGACGAAGGGGAAGGCGATGCGGCCGAACAGCACCGCATCGGCGAATTTCGCGCCATCGCCGCGGAAGCCATGCGCGAGCACCGCCATGATCTGCGGCATCGCGAATTCCGCCACGATGACGAGCACCACTACCACCACGCTGAGCAGCGAGAGCACGTCATCGGAAAAGCCGCGCGCCGCCTGCTGGCCGCCCTCCTGCTCAAGCCGCGCGAGGCGGGGCACGATGGCGGCGTTGAGCGCGCCCTCGCTCATCATGCGCCGGATGAGGTTGGGGATCAGGAAGGCGGCGACATAGACATCGGCGATGGCGCTCGTGCCCAGGGTCGCGGCGATGAGGATATCGCGCAGGAAGCCGGTCACCCGCGAGGCCAGCGTCGCCGAACCGACAATGGTGAAGGGCAGCGCGAGCGACATCGGACCGGACCTTGCGGAGCACTCCGGCTCCCGTCAAGGGGCTTGCGCGGGCACCGGCCTAAAGGATGAAGCGCGAGAGATCGGCGTTGCGGGCGAGTTCGCCCACCTCGCGCTCGACCCAGGCCGCATCGATGACGATCGTCTCGCCCGCGCGGTCGGTTGCGGTGAAGCTCACCTCGTCGAGAACGCGCTCCAGCACCGTCTGGAGCCGGCGGGCGCCGATATTCTCGACATTGGTGTTGACCTCGACGGCCGCGCGCGCGATCGCGGCGATCGCATCCTCGGCGAAGGTCAGGGTCACGCCTTCCGTGCCCATCAGCGCGACATATTGCTTGATCAGCGACGCCTCGGTGTCGGTGAGGATGCGGCGGAAATCCTCCTCGCCGAGCGGCTTCAGTTCGACCCGGATCGGCAATCGGCCCTGCAATTCGGGCAGAAGATCCGACGGCTTGGCGACATGGAAGGCGCCGGAGGCGATGAAGAGGATATGGTCGGTCTTCACCGGGCCGTGCTTGGTCGCCACCGTGGTGCCCTCGATCAGCGGCAGCAGGTCGCGCTGCACGCCCTCGCGGGAAACGTCGCCGCCAGCCCGGCCCTCGCGCACCGAGATCTTGTCGATCTCGTCGAGGAAGACGATGCCGTTCTCCTCAACCGACCGGATGGCATCCGCGACGATGCGCTCCTGATCGATCAGCTTGTCGCTTTCCTCGGCGAGAAGCGGCTCATAGGCCTCCTGCACGGTCAGCCGACGCGGCCGGCCGCGCTGCCCGAGCGCCTTTCCGAGCATGTCCCCGAGCGAGATCGCGCCGATCTGCCCGCCGGGCATGCCGGGAATCTCGAACATCGGCATGCCGCCGGCCTGGCCCTGCAATTCGACCTCGATCTCCTTGTCGGCGAGTTCGCCGGCATGCAGCTTCTTGCGGAAGGCCTCGCGGGTGCCGGGCGAGGCCGTGGGGCCGACGAGCGCATCGAGCACGCGGTTCTCAGCGGCAAGATGCGCCTTGGCCCGCACCTCCCTGCGTCGCGCCTCGCGCTGCAGGCCGATCCCCACCTCGACGAGATCGCGCACGATCTGCTCCACGTCGCGGCCGACATAGCCGACCTCGGTGAACTTGGTGGCCTCGACCTTGAGAAACGGCGCGCCGGCGAGCCGCGCCAGGCGCCGCGCGATCTCGGTCTTGCCGCAGCCGGTAGGCCCGATCATCAGGATGTTCTTGGGCAGCACTTCCTCGCGCATCGGCCCCTCGAGCTGCTGGCGGCGCCAGCGGTTCCTGAGCGCGATGGCGACGGCGCGCTTCGCCTCCTTCTGGCCGACGATGAAGCGGTCGAGTTCCGAGACGATCTCGCGGGGGGAAAAGGCGGTCATGGATTTGCAATGCTCGCGGCGACGGGGAGGCGGGCGCGCAGCGCGGGCGGCGCGAGGCCGAGGGCGGCACGGCGCAGCGGCTGCCAGCCGGAGCTCAGCCCGAGGATGAAGGCGCCCAGAACCAGCAGCGAGGCGGGAACCGTCGCGTTGGTCAGCGCGGTTTCTCTGAACAGGGTGCCGAAGGCGATGCCGGCATAGGCGAGGGCGGAGACGAGGATCGCGCGGCGATCGATCAGCAGCGCCAGGAGCGCCAGCACCAGGAAAAGCAGGATCAGCCCCAGCGCCTTGGCCATCGTGACCTCCGAGACGCCCCCGAACACCACCGAGATGAAGGAATGCACCAGCATCGGCGCCGCGAGCAGATGCAGCCAGAAGGCGATGTCCGTTCTGCGCGTCTCGCGGCGCAGATCCGCCTGATCGAAGCGCATCGCGAGCCAGAAGACGCCGCAGCCGAACAGCAGGATGACCCAGCCGCCGGAGCGGAGCATGAAAGCGGGCGCCAGCGCCGACAGGAAGGCGAAGGCCGACAGCGCGAGCGCCGCGATGCCGGCGGCGATGGTGATCGGCACGCGGAAGCGCCAGTAATGCAGCCCGACCAGCGGGCAGGTGAGCAGGGCGGCGAGCGCGACGATTCCCGGCCGGTCGATGTCGATCCCGAGATCGGAGCGCACCACCCCTCCGGCCAGGGCCGGGCCCCACAGTTCCGAGAGGCCGGCATTGAGCATGCCGAAGCTGAAGGCCGAGAACAGGACCAGCAGCACGATGCTCGGCAGCGCCATCCGGCGCCGCCGGGTGAACAGCTCCGCGAGCCCCCAGCTCAACGCCACGAGCCCGGTCCAGAGCGCCATCACCCCGGCATGCTCGGCGAGAAAATAACCCGAGGCGCCGAGGAACAGGCCGATGCCGATGACGACGAAGATATCGCCGAAGCCGGAAATGAAGCGCAGCTTCTCGTGATCCGGCACCGGCTCGAATTCGCGGGCCATCTGCTCACGCGCAAGCGCGCGCAATCCCTCGGCCTGCTCATGGCTCAGAATGCCACGCGCGACGGCAAGACGGAGACTGTCCTCGGAAATCATGCCTCGATGCTCTCGATCACCAGGTTTGCATTCGTGTAGACGCAGATCTCGCCGGCGATCCGCATGGCCTTGCGCACGATCGCCTCGGCATCCGCCTCGGTGTCGATCAGCGCGCGCGCGGCGGCAAGCGCATACATGCCCCCCGAGCCGATGCCCATCACGCCGCCCTCGGGCTCGAGCACGTCGCCGGTACCGGACAGGACGAGGCCGGTCTTGCCATCCGCGACCAGCATCATCGCCTCGAGGCGGCGCAGATAACGGTCGGTGCGCCAATCCTTGGCGAGTTCCACGCAGGCGCGGGTCAATTGTCCGGGAAATTGTTCGAGCTTGCCTTCGAGGCGCTCGAACAGGGTGAAGGCATCCGCCGTGGCGCCGGCGAAACCGGCGATGACATCGCCCTTACCGAGCCGGCGAACCTTCTTCGCGTTGCCCTTGATGATCGTGGCGCCGAGGCTGACCTGACCGTCGCCGCCGATGACGACGCGGCCCGCCTTGCGGACCATAAGGATGGTGGTGGCGTGCCAGCTCGGCGGCGCGTGCGGTTCGGACAAGGGCTGCTCCGGATCTGGCGGTCGCTCCGGCTATGTAGGGGCTCGGCGCCGGGTTTGCAAAGCGGGCGACACGACGATCCTCGATTGCCGCTGCCCCGCTTTTTCGCTAAAGCGCGGGGCCTGCGGCGATCCCGCCGCGCGAGAGGGGACCTGCCATGCGCCGCGCCGAGGTGAAGCGGGAGACCGGCGAAACGAAGATCCAGCTTGCGCTCGATCTCGACGGAACCGGCCGCGCCGATATCGAGACCGGCGTGGGCTTTCTCGATCACATGCTGCACCTGCTCGCCCGGCACGCGCTGATCGATCTCCTTATCCGCGCCGAGGGCGATACCCATGTCGACGACCACCACACGACCGAGGATGTCGGCATCGCGCTGGGCCAGGCCGTCCGGCAGTCGCTCGGCGACAAGGCCGGCATCACCCGCTACGCGGATTGCCTGATGCCGATGGACGAGGCGCTCGCCCGCGTCGCGCTCGACATTTCCGGCCGGCCCCTCCTCGTCTTCCGCGCCGATTTCCCCTCGGAGAAGATCGGCACCTTCGATTCGGAACTGGTGCGCGAGTTCTTCCAGGCCTTCGCCTCCAATGCCGGCGTGACGCTGCATGCCGAGTGTCTCTACGGCGCAAACAGCCACCACATCGCCGAGAGCCTGTTCAAGGGCCTCGCCCGCGTGTTGCGGCTCGCGACGGAGCGCGATCCCCGCGCCGCAGACCGCGTGCCCTCGACCAAGGGGACCCTGTCGGTCTGATGGCACGCTACACGGTTCATCTTCCGGCGATGGCCACGCGCGAGGCGGCGCTCGAACGCGCCGTCTTCGTGCGCGACGGCTGGAGCTGGGGCGCGTTTCTGCTCGGACCGTTCTGGCTCTTCCGGCATCGCCACTGGGGCGGGGGCATGCTGGCGCTAATCGCGACGCTGGCGCTGCTCGCCGGAATTGCGCTGCTCCCGATCCCTGCCGGGGCGCGTCTGCTGGCCGTCCTCGCATTGCAGGTTCTGTTCGCGCTCGAAGGTTCGAGCCTGCGTCGGGCCGCGCTCCGTGCCGCCGGCTTCGAGGAAGCGGGTCTTGTGGCCGGGCAGAGCCGGGACGAGATCGAATACCGGTTCTTCGCCGGGGCGCTTCCGGGTGGCGATGCGGATGCCGGCCCCCTTCCGCCCCCTGCGGTGCCGGTGCCGGGGGCGATGCCCTCGCCGGTGCTCGGGCTCTTCCCCGAAGCAAGGAAGCATCCGTGAGGATCGCGCTGATCGATTACGGGGCCGGCAATCTCCATTCCGCCGGCAAGGCGCTGATGCGGGCGCTGGACGAGATCGGCGTCACCGGTCATGTCGTGCTCGGCGCCGATCCGGACGAGGTGGCGCGCGCCGACCGGATCGTGCTGCCCGGCGATGGCGCCTTCCGGGATTGCCGCGACCATCTTGCCGCCATCGACGGCCTTGAGGAAGCGCTTCACGCGCAGGTGCGCGTCAGGGGTCGGCCCTTTCTCGGCATCTGCGTCGGCATGCAGCTTCTCGCCGATCTCGGCGAGGAGCGGGGCGAGACCGCGGGGCTCGGCTGGATTCCGGGCCGGGTGGTGGCGCTGGATCCGCAATCGCCCGGTCTGGTCTCGCGGCACCTCAAAGTACCGCATATGGGGTGGAACACGCTCGAAGCGCGCCGCGCCCACCCGGTTCTCGACGGGCTGACGCTCGGCCCCGCGGGGCTTCACGCCTATTTCCTGCATTCCTTCCACCTGCTGCCCGCGCATGCGACCGATCTCCTCGCGACCGCGGATTACGGCGGCCCGGTTTCCGCGATCGTGGGGCGGGACACGATCGTCGGCACGCAGTTCCACCCCGAGAAAAGCCAGAGGCTAGGGCTGAAACTGCTTGCCAATTTCCTGAAATGGGCGCCCTGAAAACCATGGCGATGATCCTCTATCCCGCGATCGACCTGAAGGGCGGCCAATGCGTGCGCCTGAAGCAGGGCGACATGGCGCAGGCGACAGTGTTCGCCGACGATCCGGCCGCGCAGGCGACCGCCTTCGAGCGGCAGGGTTTCGAGGCGCTGCATGTCGTCGATCTCGACGGCGCCTTTGCCGGCCGGCCGGTGAACGCGGCGGCGGTCGAGGCCATTCTCGGCGCGGTGCGCTTCCCCGTGCAGCTCGGCGGCGGCATCCGGCGCATGGCGCAGGTGGAAGGCTGGTTGGCGCGCGGCGTCGCGCGCGTCATCATCGGCACCGCGGCCCTGCGCGACCCGGATTTCGTGCGCGCCGCGGCGCGGGCATTTCCGGGGCAGATCGCGGTCGGGATCGACGCGCGCGACGGCAAGGTCGCCGTGGAGGGCTGGGCCGAAACCTCCGATCTCGACGCCGCCGAACTCGGCAGGCGCTTCGAGGATGCCGGGGTGGCGGCGATCATCTATACCAATATCGCGCGCGACGGCATGCTCTCGGGCCTCGATTTCGCCGGCACGATCGCGCTCGGCCATGCCCTCACGATCCCGGTCATCGCCTCGGGCGGGCTCGCCTCGATGGCGGATGTCGCGCGCCTCGCCGCCCCCGATTGCGCGCATCTCGCCGGCGCCATCACCGGCCGCGCGCTCTATGACGGCAGGCTCGATGCGGGAGAAGCGCTGGCGATGCTCAAGGGCCGGAGGGCGGCGTGAGTCTCAAGACCCGCATCATCCCCTGCCTCGATGTCAAGGACGGCCGCGTCGTCAAGGGCGTGAACTTCGTCGATCTCGCGGATGTCGGCGATCCGGTCGAGAGCGCAAGGGCCTATGACGCGGCGGGGGCGGACGAACTCTGCTTCCTCGACATCACCGCCAGCCACGAGAATCGCGGCACCATTCTCGATGTCGTCCGCCGCACCGCCGAGAACTGCTTCATGCCGGTGACGGTGGGCGGCGGGGTGCGCAGTGTCGAGGACGTGCGGGCGCTGATGCTCGCGGGCGCCGACAAGGTCTCGATCAACACCGCCGCCGTGAGGGATCGCGCCATTGTCGGCCGCGCGGCGGAAAAATTCGGCGCGCAGGCGATCGTGGTCGCGATCGACGCCAAGCGGGTCAATGCGCCCGGCGCGGCGGATCGCTGGGAGATCTTCACCCATGGCGGCCGCAACCCGACCGGAATCGAGGTGATCGAATACGCGCGCGCGGTCGCCGATCTCGGGGCGGGGGAAATCCTGCTCACCTCGATGGATCGCGACGGCACCAAGGCCGGGTTCGACCTCGCGCTTACCCGCGCGGTGGCGGATGCGGTGACGATCCCGGTCGTGGCCTCCGGCGGGGTCGGCACGCTCGATCATCTTGTCGAGGGTGTTCTCGACGGCCATGCGAGCGCGGTGCTCGCCGCCTCGATCTTCCATTACGGCACGTATTCGATCCGCGAGGCGAAGGCGCATATGGCGCGCGCGGGGATCGCGATGAGGATGGATTGAGCATGCCCCCTTTCACCCTCGCTGACCTCGAATCCCGCATCGCCGCACGCGCCCAGGCGGACCCTGCCGAATCCTATACCGCGAAGCTCGTCGCGCGCGGGGCCGCGCAGGCCGGCAAGAAGCTCGGCGAGGAGGCGGTGGAGGCGGTGATCGCCGCCCTGCAGGGCGACCGCACGGAATTGACCAAGGAAGCCGCGGACGTGCTCTACCACCTCCTGGTGGTGCTTCACATCGGCGGCGTCGCCGTGCAGGATGTGCTGGCCGAACTCGAAAACCGGACCTTGCAATCCGGGATCGAGGAGAAGGCCCGGCGCAGGCCGGATTGAAGCGCCGCCGGCGCCGGCGTTGAGGGAGGTTCCGGCATGGACGCGCAGGTTTCGAAGCTCGCGCCGGACGTCGATCTCTCGCCGTTCCGCGTCTTCTCGCGCGATGAATGGGCGGATCTGCGCGCCGATACGCCGTTGACGCTGACGCTCGACGAGATCAAGGGCCTGCAATCGCTCAACGACAGGCTCGGGATCGAGGATATCGTCGCGATCTATCTGCCGCTCTCCCGCCTCCTTTCGCTCTATGTCGCGGCGACGCAGGGGCTGTTCAAGGCCACCCAGCGCTTCCTCTCGGCGGGCGATGGCAAGACACCCTATATCATCGGCCTCGCCGGCTCGGTTGCGGTGGGGAAATCCACCACCGCGCGCGTGCTGGAGAAGCTCCTCGCGCGCTGGCCCAACACGCCGAAGGTGAGCCTCATCACCACCGACGGTTTCCTGCTTCCCAATGCGGAACTGCGCCGGCTCGGGCTGATGGAGCGCAAGGGATTTCCCGAAAGCTACGACACGCCGGCGCTGCTCAAATTCCTGGCCCGCATAAAGGCCGGCGAGAGCAATGTCTCGGCACCGCTCTATTCCCACCTCGTCTACGATGTCATTCCCGGCGAGGAGGTGGTGATCGACCGGCCGGACATCCTGATCGTCGAGGGGCTCAACGTGCTTCAACCGCCGAAACTGCCGCTCGACGCCAAACCCATCCCCTTCGTCTCGGATTTCTTCGATTTCTCGATCTATCTCGATGCCGACGAGCCGCATCTGCGGCGCTGGTATGTCGATCGCTTCATGACCCTGCGCAAGACCGCCTTCCGCAAGCCGGAGAGTTTCTTCCGCCGCTATGCCGAGATCAGCGAGGAGGAGGCGCGCGGCGTCGCCTTCGGCCTCTGGGACCGGATCAACCTGCCCAATCTGCGCGAGAACATCTTCCCCACCCGCCCGCGCGCCGATCTCATCCTGCGCAAGGGCGAGAGCCACCGCATCGAAGAGGTGGCGCTCAGGAAGCTGTGAGCGGCCGGTTCAGAGCAGCCCCGCCTCCGCCGCCAGATCCTTCAGTGCGCGGTCCGGCCGGGCGCCGATCTTCTGGATGACATGGGCCGCTGCGAGCGCGCCGAGCTGCGCCGCTTTCCGGTAGCCCAGGCCCTGGGTATAACCGAACAGGAAACCGGCGGCGAAGGCATCGCCGGCGCCCGTTGCATCGACGAGGCGCTCGATCGGCGCGGCGGGGATCTCGATTGTCAGCCGGTCCTCGATGACGACCGCGCCCTTCTCGGAGCGGGTGACGACGGCGCGCTTCGCCTCGCCGCGCAGCGCCATCAGCGCGCTGTCGAAATCGCCGGTCTCGTAGAGCGATTTCAGCTCGTGCTCGTTGGCGAAGACGATGTCGACCATGCGCTCCCGGAGCATCTCGCGGAACTCGCCGCGATAGCGGTCGACGCAGAACGAATCGGAGAAGGTCAGCGCCACCTCGCGGCGCGCCTCATGCGCGATCCGCGCCGCCTTGCGGAACGCGTCCTTGGCGTGCGGCGGATCCCAGAGATAGCCCTCGAGATAGGTCACCTTGGCCTTGGCAACGGTGGCCGGGTCGATATCGGCTTCCGTCAGGTTGAGGCAGGCGCCCAGATAGGTGTTCATCGTCCGCTCGCCGTCCGGCGTCACCAGGATGAAGGAGCGCGCGGTGGCCGGACCTTCGATGGCGGCGCTGGTGCCGAAGGCGACACCGGTGCGGATGATGTCGTGGGCAAAGATGTCGCCGACCGGATCGGCCTTGACCTTGCCGATGAACGCCGCCTTGCCGCCGAAGGACGCGATCCCCGCTGCGGTGTTCGCGGCGGAGCCGCCGGAAATGATCGTCGCCGGCCCCATGGCCGCGTAGATCGCCTCGGCGCGCGCCTCGTCGATGAGCGTCATCGAGCCCTTGGCGACTTTCTGAGCGACGAGGAAATCCTCCTCCGCGCGGGCGATCACATCGACGATCGCGTTGCCGAGGGCGAGGACATCAAATTCGCTGATCATGGGGCACTCTGTTGCAGGCGGAACGCGACCCCATGGCCGAGATGTCCGGAGGCGTCAAGCGCCGGGCCGCCTGCGGCGCAGCCGGACATAGAGCGCCCCCTCGCCGCCATGCGCCCGGCCGGCGCTCTCGAACCCCATGACCAGCCGGCGCAGGTCGGGATCGGCGAGCCAAAGCGGCACCAGCCGGCGCAGGATTCCCCGGCCCTCACCGATCCCCGCCGCATCCCCGCCCTTGCCGGTGATGACAAGCACGATCCGCGCCCCGCCCGCATGCGCGTCGTGGAGGAATGCCCGCAACGCCTGATACGCCTCGGCCTGGCGCAGGCCGTGCAGATCGAGGCGGGCATCGATCGGCTCGCTGCCGCGCATCAGCGCCCGTGCGAAACGCTGCTCGATGCCGACGAGCGGCGGCATTGGGCGCGGCGCCGGCCCCCGCGGCGGCGGTGCCGTTGCGCCGGGCGCGGGTGCCGGCGGGGCCGTCTCGGCCGGGGGCGGCGGGTGTTCCGCGATCTCCGGCAGGCTGCGCCCCGGCAGCGGCCGCGCGCTGCGCGCGACCTCGGCCCAGAGCACCCGTTCGGCCGGGGTGATCTCGCGGCGGCGGCGGCGGGCGGGCGGCTTGCCGCTCACGGCGCGGGCTCCTGCGGTACGAGCACCACGAACCGCATCGCATCGCGCACGAGACCGGCGCGCGTGCCGGCAGCGGCGCCGGTGCCCATGAAATAATCGCCGCGGGCCGGGCCGATGATCGCCGATCCGGTATCCTGCGCCACCATCAGCCGCGCGATGCGCCCCCGCCCGCCCTCCGGACGCAGCGGGTTTGCGTCGATGAAGACCGGCAGACCATAGGGCCAGATCGTGCGGTCGATGGCCAGGGAGCGGCCGGCGCGCAGCGCGACGCCGGCGCCGCCGACCGGCCCGATTCCGGCCGGAATGTCATCCTCGCGCGCGAAGAACACATAGGAGCGGTTCTCCTCCATCAGGGCGCGACCCCGCGCCGGATTGGCGCGCAACCAGGCCATCAGGCGTTCGAGCGACATGTCCGCGAGGGCAATCTCGCCGCGCTCGACCAGTTTCCGGCCGATGGAGGAATAAGGATGGCCATTGCGCCCGGAATAGACGAGGCGCGCGGTGCCGCCATCCGCCAGAGCCAGGCGCGCTGAACCCTGGACCTGGATGATGAACAATTCCGCCTCGTTGCGCAGCCAGGCGATCTCGAGCCCCTGGCCGTCGAGCGCGCCGGCCCAGATCGCGGCGCGATCGGGATAGGGCTCGAGCCCGGCGGGACCGCGCCGGGCGGCCTGGAGCGCGGGATCGAGCCCGGCGACGCGCTCGCCCTGCGCCAGGGTGACGAGATCAGACGGCCGGGCGAGAACCGGAACCGGAAAATCCGCGCTGCGAACACGCGAGGCCGGAACTTCCGGCTCGAAATAGGCGGTCAGGAACCCCGGCTCGCCGTGATTTTGGATCTCATGCGGGATGAAATACGTCTCGAAGAAATGCCGGGCCGCCAGCGGCGCCGGCCTGCCGGCGCCCGCGAGTGCCTGCGCTGCCCGGCACGCGGCGATCAGCGCCGGCGGCGGGGGCAGGGCCGCCCGCAGGACCGCGCTTCCGTCGAGGGCCGGCGCGCAGGTTTCGAGGAAGGCATCGAAGGCTTCGGCGTGGTCGTCGGCCGCCCAGCCGGAAATCGCCTCGAAGGCGAGCGGAGTGGCGCTTGCACCGGGGGGAAGCCGCGCAAGGGTCGCGCTCACTGCCAATTCCGGGAACATGAGGGCTGCAGGAATCGCTAGGGTGACAGCCAGGGCCGCGAAGCGGAAGCGCACGGCGCCACTACCGCCCCGCCCCCGCGTCACTGCGCCGATTCGGTCGCGATCAGGCGCCAGTTCGGGTCGCGCGCCGTGACCTCGCGGGCGAAGGTCCAGATGTCGATGACGTCGATCACTTTTTCGGGGCTGCCGTCGATCACCGCGCCAGTCTTGTCGCGCGTGGCAGTGATCAGCTTCGACTGGAACCGCACCGTTACTTCAGCCGAGCGCGCGCGCAGCATCGCATCGGCGATATCGGCCTTATCGATCGAGACGAATTGCGTCTCGACCCGTTCGCCGCGGGTCTCGCGATCCCGGATCGCCGCTTCGAACCCTTCGTAAACCTCGCGGGAGAGCAGATCCTTGAGGGTTCGACGATCGCCGCCGGCAAAGGCGGTGACGATCATCTCGTAGGCTGCCCGCGCGCCGGCGACGAATTCCGCAGGATCAAAAGCCGGGTCGGCGCGCATGATCTCTAGAAGGCCGTTATAGCCGGGCGCATCCCTGGCGATCACGCCTTCCAGCCGCGCCTCGGGTTCGACAGGGGCGGCCTCCCGGCGGGTGCCAGGCATCGGCACGATATTGCTCGCCGCACCCGACGGATCGGCCCGGTCGCCCTCCCCCGGCGCGGGCGGACGGCGGTCGAAGATCTCGCCCGGCGGGCGCTCCGTGCCGGTGCGCTGCCCGAGCACGGAGCGCAGCTTGAGGATCACGAAAACCGCAAGGCCGAGGAAGACCAGCGTGAGGATATCGAAATTCTGCATCTCTTAAGACCCGGCGCGGGGACCTGCGCTGGCACCGCGGACAATCGCGGAGAACCGATCCCGCCGAACCATATAGGGCCTGTTCGACGGCTTCGCTATCCTTTAGTGGGTTATGCGGCCTGTCAGCGCGGCAGAAACGCCGCTGCCGTCTTGAGACGGCGGCGGCATCGGTGTAAGCGGAGCCCCGCATCCGGCGACAGCCATGCGATTGAACCAGCGTGCCGGACCCGGCATGCCTCACGACGGGAACGGAACATGGCCGAAGCCAATGGCGGGGATCTGCCGCACCTCGATGCGCTCGCGCAATACGTGAAGGATCTCTCCTTCGAAAACCCGAACGCGCCGCGCTCGCTCGGCCCGCAGGAAACCGCGCCGAACATTGCCATTCAGGTGAATGTCAACGCCAAGCCGCTGCAGGACGGCAATTTCGAGGTCGAACTCATGTTCGAGGGCACGGCCGGCGAGGGCGAGAACATCCTGTTCCGTTTTGACCTGAACTATGCCGGCGTGTTCCATCTCTCGAACATTCCGCAACAGCACGTGCACCAGGTTCTGATGATCGAATGCCCGCGCATGATGTTTCCCTTTGCCCGCGCGGTGCTGGCGAACGCCGTCCGCGATGGTGGCTTCCCGCCCTTCCTGCTCCAGCCGATCGATTTCGCGGCGCTTTACCAGGCCCGTGTCAATGAGCTTGCCCAGCAGGGCGCGCCGGCGAATAGCTGAGGCTCACTCCTCCGTCGCCTGGATATAGGCATTCCACAGCGCCTTCTCGCCGATCTCGGCGATGAAGGCGCGATGCCGTGCCCGCTCGTCCGCTGTCGCCAGGGCGATGCGCGGAAGCCGCTGCACGCCGGCCTTGCGGCTCTCGGATTTTGTTTCAACGCCGGAACCCGCGGAGAATTCGCCGAGCCCGAGGCTCGATTGCTTGCCGCCTGTCAGTTCCGCGTAGATATCGGCCAGGATTTCGGCATCGAGCAGGGCGCCATGCTTGGTGCGGTGCGCGTTCGACACGCCATAGCGTGCGCAGAGCGCATCGAGCGAGTTCTGCTGACCGGGATGACGGCGGCGGGCGATCGTCAGCGTGTCGACGATCCGCTCCGGTGCGAGCGGCGCACGCCCGGCCCGCTTCAGTTCGGCATTGAGGAAAGCGGTGTCGAACGCCGCGTTGTGGATGACGAGCGGGTCCTCGCCGATGAAGCCGAGGAATTCATCCACCACCGCCGCGAAAAGCGGTTTGTCTGCGAGGAATGCATCGGAGAGCCCGTGGACCGCGAAGGCTTCCGCCGGCATCGCCCGCTCCGGGTTGAGGTAGCGGTGGAAAACCCTGCCGGTGACGAAGCGGTTGACGATCTCCACGCAACCGATCTCAACCAGCCGGTCGCCGCGCTGGGGGTCGAGGCCCGTGGTTTCGGTGTCGAGCACGATCTCCCGCATCGGCTGCCATTCTCCTCATTTCACTATGCCGGCGAGCGCCCGGATCAGTGCCCGTACCTCACGCTGCGCCGCTTCGAGCCCGTGGCCGGTATCGATTCTGGCATGGGCGCGCCGGCATTTCTCGGCCTGCGGAATCTGACGCGCGAGAATGGCGTGGAAAAGCGCCTCCGTCATTCCGGGTCGCGCCATCACGCGGCGGTGCTGCTCGGCATCGGCAACGAATGTTGTCAGCACCAGATCGCAGCGGTTCTCGGCACCGGTCTCGAACAGCAGCGGAATGTCGAGCACAATCATCCGATGTCCGCGCGCCGCAGCGGTCAGGATCGCGTTCTGCTCCTCCTCGCGCACCAGGGGATGCACGATGGCTTCGAGGCGGCGAAACCGCTCCGCATCCCCCGCGACCGCGGCCGCAAGCGCCTTGCGGTCGATCCTGCCGCCCGGCGCCACTCCGGGAAAGGCTTCCACGATCGGTCCGACGGCAGCACCGGAATACAGCCGGTGCACGGTGGCGTCGGCATCGTGGACGGGAATGCCGCTGGCGCGAAACATCGCCGCCGTGGTGGATTTGCCTGTTCCGATCGAACCTGTCAGGCCGAGCTTCAGCATGGCAAACCCGGCTCAGGACGCGATAAGACCGAGATCGCGCAAGGCATGAAGCAGCGGCAGCAGCGGCAGGCCGAGGATCGTTGCATGAGACCCCTCGATCTCGGCGAAGAGATGAATGCCCAGGCCCTCCAGCATGTAGCCGCCGACGGTCTGGGTGACGCGCATGCCCATTGCTTCCAGATAGGCATCGAGAAACGCTTCGGTGAGCGGGCGCATCGTCAGCCGGGCGGAATCGAGTCCGGCCCAGAGGACGACATCGTCGCGGCGCAGCACGGCGGCAGCATGAAGATGGTGGCTCTCTCCGGCAAGCCGCCGGAGCTGGCGGCGCGCATGGTCGATATCGGCGGGTTTCATGAGCAGGGTGCCCGCGTGGTCAAGCGTCTGGTCCGCCGCCAGCACAATACGCCCGGGATGCCGCCGGCTGGCGGCCTCGGCCTTGGCATGGGCCAGGGCGACGGCGATCGCATCCGGTGCTTCGCGCGCTTCGAGCAGGGTGGCGGCGATCGATGCCTCATCCACGGGAGCGCCGCCAATCTCGAAGGGCAGCGCCGCCGCCTCCAGGAGGGACCGTCGTGCCGCGCTGCGCGACGCGAGCAGCAAGGGCTCGCTTTCGAGCCAGAAATTCGCTCCCGTCATTGCGCGATGAGCCCGAGACGGTGGGTGCGATAAAGATCGATGATCGCCGCCGCCGTTTCCTCGATCGACCGACGCGTGACATCGATCACGGGCCAGTTATGGCGGTCAAAGAGCCGCCGGGCGAAGCCGATCTCCTCGGTAACAGCCTGACGGTCGATATAGGAAGCATCCTTGCCATCTGCATTCA
Organism: Rhabdaerophilum calidifontis; assembly: GCF_008641065.1. Classification (GTDB taxonomy): domain Bacteria; phylum Pseudomonadota; class Alphaproteobacteria; order Rhizobiales; family Beijerinckiaceae; genus Rhabdaerophilum; species Rhabdaerophilum calidifontis. The sequence goes on from NZ_VTRS01000001.1 coordinate 123,102, forward strand.
GCGCAAGCATGCGGTTCTGGCGAATCTGGACGATGCGTTCCGGCGAAGCGATCAGCCCCACAACCAGCGGCTTGATCAGGGTTTCGAGTTGCGCCGGCAACGGCACGTTCGGAACCAGGGGGACATTGGCGGTCTTGATGCCACGATTGGCGAGATAGATGCTTGTCGGTGTTTTCGATGTGCGGCTGACGCCGACCAGCACGACATCGGCCTGGTCGAGATTCTCGGTCAGCTGGCCGTCATCATGCATCATCGTGAAATTGAGCGCGTCGATGCGCCGGAAATATTCCGCGTTCAGCATGTGCTGCGCGCCGACGCGGGGGGTTGTAGCGACACCGAGATAGGACTGGAACAGATTATGGACCGGCTCCAGAACCGACAGGCTCGGCGAGCCATGCTCCTCGCAGCCGCGCCGCAACCGCTCGGCCAGGTTCTGGTCCACCATCGTGTAGAGCACGATCCCCGGCTCGTTCTCGATTTCGGAAATCACACGATCAAGCTGCCTCTCGTTGCGCACCAGCGGATAGACATGTTCGATGGGTGATATGCCGGCATAAAGCGCGGTCGCCGCGCGCGCGACCGTGATCAACGTCTCGCCCGTCGAATCCGAGACGAGGTGAAGGTGGAAGAAGTTGCGGCCCATCGCGGTTTGCCTGCGCCTGTCCGTATTTCCGGCACATTCAACCGACTCATGCACAGGGCTGTTGTCAAGCGTGGGCAATCGGCTTTCGAGCCCGGTCGGAGGCTCATGCCCGTGCCAGGCCTGTGGGTGACCCGACTATTTCCCAACATAGAAATGAGCGGGAAGGGATGATTGTGAATGTGGAGAAATGTGGGAAGAAATGCCGCAGCCGATCACATCCACTTAAAACCCTTTTTATATCAAACTCTTGTAAGAGTATACAGCAGAGCCATGGCTGCTTTTGGATCCGGCAGCTCCGATGGCGCTTGTGGGTGGCAGCGGATTTCCGCATTGGAGTGGTCTAAAGAAAAACAATAAGAAAGAAATCTCTTTTCTCTTTTTCGGGAGTCTGTGGTGAGCGTGAAGCCCTTCCTCGACCTGTTTCGAGGCTCGCGACCGGCAAGGCCACCGATATGGCTGATGCGGCAGGCGGGGCGCTATCTTCCGGAATATCGCGAAACGCGGAAGCGTGCGCCGAGCTTCCTCGATTTCTGCTATACGCCGGAACTTGCGATCGAGGCCACACTCCAGCCGATCCGGCGGTTCGGGTTCGACGCGGCGATCATCTTCTCGGATATCCTGGTCATTCCAGATGCACTTGGCCAGCCGGTGCGGTTCGTCGAGGGCGAGGGCCCGCGCCTTGACCCGATCGAGGAGCCCTCGCATCTGTCCCGGCTTGCATCGGATCTCGATGTCGAGCGGCTGGAGCCGGTTTATGCGGCACTCCGAGGGACCCGTGCAGCGCTGCCTGACGACACGGCGCTGATCGGGTTCTGCGGCGCGCCATGGACCCTCGCCACCTATATGATTGCCGGGCGCGGCACGCCGGATCAGGCCCCGGCGAGGATCTTCGCCTATCGGCATCCCGTCGCGTTCGCCGGGCTGATCGAGCGGCTTGTTGAAGCCTGTACCGAGCATCTCATGCGACAGATTGAAGCCGGCGCGGAAGCGGTGCAGGTCTTCGATTCCTGGGCAGGCATTCTCCCCGAGGATGAGTTCCGGGCATGGTGTGTCGAGCCGGTAGCGCGGATTGTCTGGGCGCTTCGGCAGAAGCATCCGCAAGTGCCGATCATCGGCTTCCCGCGTGCCATTGCAGGCGGATATCGCGCTTTCGCGGAGGCGACACAGGTCGATGCGCTGGGGCTTGATACGGCGGCGCGTCTTGGCAATGCCGTGGAAGAGCTAGACGACAGGGTCGTCACGCAAGGCAATCTCGACCCGCTGGTTTTGCTGGCAGGCGGTTCGGCGCTCGATCACGCACTCGATGCCCTGCTCGCTGTGACCGAGGATGCGCGTCACATTGTCAATCTCGGCCATGGCATCCTGCCGCCGACACCGATCGCGCATGTCGAGCGGCTGATCGAGAGGGTGCGCGGCTGATGCTCGACCTCTGGCTCAAGGCATTGCATGTCGCTGCCGTGATATCCTGGATGGCTGGCCTTTTTTATCTGCCAAGACTGTTCGTCTATCATGCCGGAACGGTGCCGGGCTCGGAAGCGAGCGAAACCTTCAAGGTGATGGAACGCCGACTTTATCGGTTCATCATGCGCCCGGCGATGCTGGTGACGTGGCTGGTGGGGTTGTGGCTCGCCTGGTCGAGCTTCGGCTTCCAAGGCGGCTGGCTGCATGCGAAGATCGCGCTGGTAACCATGATGAGTGGACATCATGCCCTGCAGGGGCGCTGGCTGCGCGAACTCGCCGAGGATCGCCGGAGCCGGTCGGCCCGCTTTTTCCGGATCCAGAACGAGGTGCCGACGCTGCTGATGCTCGCGATCCTGGTTCTGGTGATCGTCAAGCCGTTCTGACGCGCCGCAAGGTGGGCTTGAGCTTGCGCACAAAACAGGCTAACAGCCGACGATCAGCGTTCCTCCCCTGATCTGCGGAGTAGCCTGTACGCGGGCCGGCCGAGATGATGATCTCTCATCGGTGATCGGGGCCGGCGCATCCTTAAAGTCCCCCTCAGTTTGCAGGATCGCGGTCTCGTGGTCCGCATGTCAGCCAAGGTCAATTACCGATGCGGGAGATCAAACTCCACGATCTTAAGCGCAAGTCGCCGACGGAGCTCCTCAGCTTTGCCGAGGAGCTCGAAGTGGAGGGGGCCAGCACCATGCGCAAGCAGGAGCTGATGTTTGCGATCCTCAAGCAGCTTGCGGCCAGCGACACCGAGATTATCGGCGAGGGGGTGATCGAGGTTCTGCAGGACGGGTTCGGATTCCTTCGTTCTCCCGACGCGAATTACCTCGCCGGGCCGGATGATATTTATGTCTCGCCAGCGCAGATCCGGCGTTTTTCCTTGCGCACCGGCGATACGGTCGAGGGTCAGATCCGGTCCCCGCGCGAGGGCGAACGCTATTTCGCGCTGCTGAAGGTCAACACGATCAATTTCGAGGATCCGGACAAGGCCCGACACAAGGTTCATTTCGACAATCTGACACCGCTTTACCCTGACCAGCGGTTGAAGCTCGAGAATCCCGATCCGACGAAGAAGGACATGTCAGCGCGGGTGATCGATATCGTGGCGCCGATCGGCAAGGGTCAGCGCGCGCTGATCGTGGCGCCGCCGCGCACAGGCAAGACGGTGCTGCTGCAGAACATCGCCCAATCGATCACGGCGAATCACCCCGAATGCTATCTCATCGTGCTGCTGATCGACGAGCGGCCGGAAGAAGTGACGGATATGCAGCGCTCGGTGCGCGGCGAGGTCGTCTCCTCGACCTTCGACGAACCGGCAACACGGCATGTCCAGGTGGCCGAGATGGTCATCGAGAAGGCCAAGCGCCTCGTCGAGCACGGTCGCGATGTCGTCATCCTGCTCGATTCGATCACGCGCCTCGGCCGCGCCTACAACACCGTGGTGCCCTCCTCCGGCAAGGTGCTGACCGGCGGCGTCGATGCCAATGCGCTCCAGCGGCCGAAGCGCTTCTTCGGCGCGGCCCGCAACATCGAGGAAGGGGGGTCGCTGACGATCATCGCGACTGCGCTGATCGATACCGGCTCGCGCATGGACGAGGTGATTTTCGAGGAGTTCAAGGGCACTGGCAATTCCGAGATCGTCCTTGATCGCAAGGTTGCCGACAAGCGGGTCTTTCCGGCGCTCGACATTCTCAAATCCGGCACCCGCAAGGAAGAGCTCATCACGGCGCGCGACCAGCTCCAGAAGACCTATGTGCTGCGCCGCATCCTCAACCCGATGGGCCCGCAGGACGCGATCGAGTTCCTGCTCGGCAAGCTGCGCGAGACCAAAGTCAACGATGAGTTCTTCGAGCGGATGAACACCTGACACCCGGTCGGCCAGCGGAGGGTTCCGGGAGGCATCATGCCACGCGACACGATCTTCGCCCTGAGTTCCGGATCGGGGCCCGCAGGGGTGGCCATCATCCGTCTTTCCGGACCCGCCGCATTCGATTCGGCGACGAAACTGTGCGGCGGGCTCCCGAGGCCGCGGCAAATGGGGCTGCGACGGCTCCGCGACCCGGCTGACGCTTCTCTGATCGACGAGGCGCTGGTGGCGGTTTTTCCCGGGCCGGGAAGCTTCACCGGCGAGGATGTGGTAGAGCTGCATGTTCACGGCTCGGTTGCGGTCATCCGCCATATCGCTGCCGTGCTCGGCGAGATGCCGGGGCTGCGAGGCGCGGATCCGGGTGAGTTTACCTATCGCGCCTTCGAGGCCGGAAAGCTCGATCTGGTCGAGGTCGAGGCCCTTGGCGATCTTCTGGCGGCTGAGACGCGGGTCCAGGCGCGTCTTGCCCAGATCCACCAGCAGCATCTCCATCGCGCGGCCGAGGATTGGCGGCGACAGATGCTCGAACTTTTGGCGCTGACCGAAGCCGGGATCGATTTCTCAGACGAAGCGGATGTCGTCACGCAGCTCGATTCGCAAGTGGAACGAGATATTGCCGCACTGATGGCGCAGATGCGGGCGGCTGCGGCTACCTTCAGCCATGCCGAGCGGATGCGGCGTGGATTCCGCGTTGCGGTCATGGGACCGCCGAATGCCGGAAAGTCCACGCTCGTCAACACATTGGCGGCGCGGGACATCGCGATCACCTCGCCGATTCCAGGGACGACGCGCGACAGTATCGAGGTTCATCTCGATCTGGGCGGGCTCCCGGTGACGCTGATCGATACGGCGGGGTTGCGCGAAACCCTTGATTCAATTGAGCAGATGGGCATTGCCCGTGCCGAGGTGGCGGCGGCCTCGGCGGATCTTGTGCTCTGGCTTTCACCAGACGACATGCCGGCAGGGGATTATTCTGCACCGGTTATTTCGATTCGGAGTCGTTCTGACGAAATGTCGCATCAGTCCAGGGTCGAGCATGCCGGTCTCGCGATTTCCTGCCATACCGGCGCCGGACTTCAGGATCTGATCGGGCTGATTCGCAAACGTGCCGAATCTGCGTTGATGAACTGCCAATCGGATATGATTGTTGCCCACGAAAGGCAGCGACGGGCGGTGCTGGATGCGGCCGATGCGCTGGATGCCGCGTTGAGTTGCCCGGAGGCGATGCCGGAGTTGCGCGCGGAGGAAATCCGCCGGGCTGTCCGAGCGGTAGAAAGGCTGGTGGGACGGATTGATTGCGAGGAAATTCTCGATGCGATCTTTTCGCGTTTCTGTATCGGCAAGTAGCGCGGTGTTTCACGTGAAACAGGGATGGAACGCGTATGATGGACGAGAGCTTTGATGTCGTCGTTGTCGGCGGCGGCCATGCCGGAACCGAGGCTGCAGCGGCTGCCACACGGCTCGGCGCGCGGGTCGCGCTGATTACACATCGGCTCGACACAATTGGCGTCATGTCCTGCAATCCTGCGATCGGGGGGTTGGGCAAAGGACACCTGGTTCGGGAGATCGATGCGCTTGACGGCATCATGGGACGCGCCATCGACCGATCCGGAATTCATTTCAAGGTGCTCAACCGCAGCAAGGGACCCGCTGTTCGCGGCCCGCGTGCGCAGGCCGACAGGGCTCTGTATCGCAAGGCAATCCGGCAGCTTCTTGAACAGCAGGATCGGCTGGTTCTCATCGAAGGGGAGGTCGCGGATGTCTCCGTTGACAGGGCGCGCGCATCGGGGGTGGTCCTATCGGATGGCCGTCGATTCGCCTGCGGAGCGATCGTTCTGACGACGGGAACCTTTCTTCGGGGGATGATCCATGTCGGTCAGCGGCGAGAGCCGGGTGGGCGGATTGGCGATGCGCCGGCGCTGGCGCTCGCGGATCGATTGCAAAGTCTGAATTTGCGGCTTGGGCGCCTGAAAACCGGAACTCCGCCGCGTCTAGATGGGCGCAGCATCGATTGGGCCGGTATCGAGATGCAACCAGGCGATTCGCCTCCGGAACCATTTTCGACATTGACGGAGGCCATCACGCTGCCGCAAATCGCCTGCGGCATCACGCGGACGACGGTGATGACACACGCTATTGTCGAAGCCGGCCTGCCGCATTCAGCGATGTATTCGGGCAGTATCCAGGGGCGGGGGCCGCGCTATTGTCCATCCATCGAGGACAAGATCGTGCGTTTCGGCGATCGTGATAGCCATCAGATCTTCCTGGAGCCGGAAGGGCTCGAAGACGACACGGTCTATCCAAACGGACTTTCGACTTCGCTTCCGGAGAATATCCAGGCACGCATGATTGCCTCTATTCCTGGCCTTGAGAAGGCGCGGATCCTCCGTCACGGCTATGCCATCGAGTATGATTTCGTGGACCCTCGCGAGCTGGAGCCCAGCCTTGAGCTTCGCAATTTGCCGGGACTCTTTCTGGCTGGGCAGATCAATGGCACGACAGGGTATGAAGAGGCGGCCGCCCAGGGCCTCGTGGCGGGAATCAATGCGGCGCGACGCGCGGGGGGCTCCGATGGTGCGGTTTTTCCCCGAACCGAGAGCTATATCGGCGTGATGATCGATGATCTGACTCGCCGAGGGGTAAGCGAGCCCTATCGAATGTTCACCTCTCGGGCTGAATTTCGTCTGACCCTTCGCGCCGACAATGCGGATTTCCGGTTGACGGATAGAGGGATCGCCTTGGGTTGTGTTGGCGCGACTCGAAGCAGGCATTTTCAGGACAAGAAAAGGATTCTAAATCGATTCGCTGCCGTTCTGCGCGACATCGCTGCAACGCCTCAGGACGTTGCGGCAATCGGCAAGAGCGTCAATGCCGACGGCATGCGCCGTGATGGCTTCCGGCTCATGGCAAGCGGCGAGATCCGCTTGCGGGAGCTTGTTCCCTTAGCCCCCGCATTGGCCGACTGCCCGGATTGGGCTGCCGAGAGCCTTGAAACCGAGGCGCGTTATTCGGTCTATCTCGCGCGCCAGCGTGAAGATATCGCTCGCCTCGAGCGGGATCGCGGATTGCTTCTGCCTGACGAACTTGATTATCGAGAGATGGGGGGCCTATCGGCAGAGTTGCGTGGAAAGCTTCATGCGATACGCCCTCGATCCATTGCTGAAGCGGCCGATATCGAGGGCATGACACCGTCGGCTTTGGTTTTTCTGGCGGCATTGGCACGTCGGCTCTCCTCGGGATCGCGTGGAGAAGACAGCCATGCCGCATGAGACGGATGCAATGTTTCGGCTTCCGCTTGGTGTTTCACGTGAAACACGGGCCCGTCTCGAGGGCTTTGTGACCCTGCTGCGGCAATGGCAATCGCGGATCAATCTTGTTGCGCCGGAAGCGCTGCCCGAGCTTTGGTCGCGCCATGTTGCCGATTCCCTCCAGCTTCACATGCTCAAGCCTGCGGCGCGGACTTGGCTTGATCTGGGCTCGGGTGGCGGCTTTCCGGGACTTGTCCTCGCCTGTGTTTTGGCTGATCTTCCTGACGGCGAGATCCATCTCGTGGAGAGCAACCGCAAGAAGGCAGCGTTCCTCCAGTATGTCGTTTCGCATCTCGCCTTGCCGGCTCGCATCCATGCCCGACGGGTCGAGGATGTCGTAACGCGTCTCCCGATCCCGGAGATCGTGACCGCGCGCGCCCTGGCTCCGCTTGATGTTTTGCTCGACTACACAATTCCGCTGTTGAAAAGCGGTGCCGTCGGCCTGTTTCCCAAGGGTCGCGAGCATGCTCGGGAATTGACCGAGGCCATGGATCGCTGGCATTTGTCGTATCGGTTGCACGAAAGCGCAACCGATCCGGCAGCGCGGCTCGTCGAGATCATCTCGGCAGAGCGCCGCGACGTTGCCAAGCCCCAGTTTTCCGCCGCGCAGACCGCGGCAGCAGGAGAAACGAGCGATGAAGCCGCGAGTTTTGACGGTGGCAAACCAGAAGGGCGGTGTCGGTAAGACGACGACCGCCATCAATCTCGGCACTGCACTCGCCGCGATCGGCGAACGCGTGTTGCTGATCGATCTCGATCCGCAAGGCAATGCCTCGACCGGTCTCGGGATCGAGACGCGATCGCGGCGCCTCTCGGCTTACGATGTCCTGCTCGGCGATACGTCGATCACGGAGGCCGCGATCGAAACGGATGTGCCGCGGGTCTCGATTGTTCCGGCGACGATGGATCTGCTCGGCGCGGAAATCACGCTGGCCGCGCGCAAGGACCGCACGCATCGGCTCAAACAGGCGATCGATGCGCTGGGCTCGAGCTACAGCTATGTGCTGATTGATTGCCCGCCGTCGCTCAACCTGCTGACCGTGAATGCAATGGCGGCGGCCGACGGCATCCTCGTGCCGCTGCAATGCGAGTTCTTCGCGCTGGAAGGGCTCTCGCAGCTTCTCAAGACCGTCGAGCAGGTGCGCGCAACGATCAATCCCGATCTCGAGATCCATGGCGTGGTGCTGACAATGTTCGATCCGCGAAACAATCTCGCGGGTCAGGTCATTCGCGATGTCCGGCAATTTCTCGGGGCCAAGGTGTTCGAGACGGTTATCCCGCGCAATGTTCGCGTCTCTGAAGCGCCGTCCTATGGCAAGCCGGTCCTGCTTTACGATCTCAAATGCGCCGGCAGCCAGGCGTATCTGAAGCTGGCATCCGAGGTGATCCAGCGTGAGCGGCTGTTGCAGGCGGCCGAGTGATTCGGGAGCGAAACATGGCGGATGAAAACCCCAAGATGCGCCTCGGCCGCGGCCTCGCGGCCTTACTCGGCGATGTCGGCAACGAAACGACAGCCGAGGCGCGGCACCGCAGCCAGCGACGGGTCCCGATCGAGTTCCTGCGACCCAACCCGTTGAATCCTCGACAGAGCTTCCCGGAAGCCGAGCTGGAGGAATTGGCGGCTTCGATTCGGGAGCGTGACATTATTCAGCCGATCGTGGTGCGCGGGGTCGCCGGAACGGTTGATGCGTTCGAAATCATTGCCGGCGAGCGGCGCTGGCGCGCGGCGCAACGGGCCGGTCTGCATGATGTGCCGGTGGTGATCGTCGAGGCGGATGATCGCCAGGCACTGGAATTCGCGATCATCGAGAACATCCAGCGGGCCGATCTCAACCCGATGGACGAGGCCCGGGGTTACGAGAACCTGATCGCGCAATTCGGGTATTCGCAATCCGATCTCGCCAAGGTGATGGGCAAGAGTCGCAGCCATGTGGCGAATACGTTGCGGCTGGCCCGGCTGCCGGACCGAGTCAAGGAAATGGTCGTCGGCGGGGATCTTTCCGCCGGGCATGCCCGCGCGTTGCTTGCGGTTTCCGATCCGGAGCTGATCGCCCGCAGGATTGTCGCCCAGGGGCTGACGGTGCGCGATATTGAACGCATCGCGCAGCGCGAGGCGGAAAGCCCCGAAGAGGCAAAGCCCCCCAAGCACAAATCCGCGGAGCGCGACGCGGACACCGCCGCACTCGAGGCGCGCCTGTCCGACATTCTTGGGCTCGAAGTCTCGATCGACCATCGCGGGGACAAGGGCGGCGCGGTGCGCATCCGCTACCGGACCCTCGAGCAGCTCGAAGCCCTGAGTCATCGCCTCGCAAGCATCGCCTCAGCGCCGGCGTGACGCCAGGGCGATAGACCAGAGCGCACGGATTGCGATGGTCTCCTCGAGGGATGCCGTCCGCCGCGCCTGATCCTGGGCCGCGGCGAGAAGGTCGATCGCGCGGGTGATGCGCGTGGCGTCCCAGGATTGCGCCTGGCTGCGAACCCGGTCGAGCCGCCGGAAGAAAACCCGTTCTTGCCGCAGGGCCGCGTCGAACCCGCCCTCGCGCCGGGCGAGCGTCAGTCGGCGCAACATCAGCGCGTGGTTCAGCGCCAGCGCCAGCAGGCCGGACGGATTGATTCCCTCCCGAAATGATCGCAATGCGACGGTCTCGATCTCTTCGAGGCGGCCTTCAAAGGCACGGTCGACCGGTTCCGTGCCTGCGAGTTCGGTGCTGTCCGTGATCAGCTCCAGGACATCCTCGGCATCGACGCTCAGCCTGCCATGACAATAAAGCAGCACTTTATCGATCTCGCCTTCGGCCAGAGCCTGGTCGGTTCCGAGCAGGTCACCGAGTGCCGCCCGCGCGACCGGGGTCACGGAAAGCCCGGTCTCTGCCGCGCGCTGGTCAACGAGCGCCAGGATATCCTGCCGTGTCGGCGGATAGCAGGCGATCACCGCAGCCTGCGCCGCCTGTTCGAGCGCAATGCGCAGCGGCGAGGCCTTCGCGAGTTCGTCGGCGACAAGGATAACGATCGAATCGAGCGGCGGCACTTCGATCAGCGGCTGCCAGGCGGATTTGGCAAGACGGCCGGCGCCGGGCACCAGAATGAGGCGGCGGCCGCCGAACATCGAGATCGAATTGGCCTCATCGAGCAGACGGGCGGGGTCCGCCGCAAGCGTGTCGGCATCGAGTTCGACCCGGTTCATCGGATCGGGGTCGGGGCCGAGAACGGCTGCCGCCACCTGTCCGGCGCGCGCGCGAACCCCGCCCTCGTCGGAGCCATGGATCAGGATCAGCGGCGTCTCGCGCCAGCCCGATTTCAGGAAACGCGGAAGATCCCCGGGCCGGATGACGGCCATGAATCAGGTCTCGTCGCCGGGATCTGCCGCCGGCACCGTCTCGGGATCGTCGAGCGGCGGCGAGAGCTCGGGCGTCTGGCCGGCGCCGGCGTTTGCGCCGTCATTGACCAGGGCGCTGGTCACGATGATCTTCAGGCGTTCGGCCAGCGCCTTGGCGACGCGCTCCTCGGCGTCGCGTTGGGCGCGCAGCGTGGCGTAACGCTGCTGCGAGCGGTCGAACGAAGCCGAGGCATAGGTCTTGCCGGATGCCCGGATGCGGCCCTTTTCCTTCTGATCGACCAGCACATAGACGGCTTCGACCTGGAGCGTCGCGATCTGTGCGCGCCCCGTCTGCTGGTCGATGATCGTGGCGGCGCTCGATTGCTTGGTCTTCACCTTGAGCAGGAAGCGGCCCCCGCTGGTGGGGGCGGCGCCGCCGGTCAGCAGGAAATCGAGCTCCGACTTGAGATTGTATCCGAGATATCCCTCAACGCGCTCGACCGACACCTCCGCCAGAAGCGCCGAGACCCGGGAGGGCCCGCTTCCGATCCGAGGCGTGTGGACCGGCTGGATGCAGCCGGAAAGGCCCAACGCGAGCATCGCCGGAGCCAGGAAACGCGCGAGGGGCAGGCCAATCATGCCGGGAACCTTTCAGAGAACAATATTGACGATGCGTTTCGGCACCACAATCACCTTGCGGATCGGTTTGCCTTCGAGCAATGCACCGATCGCCGCATCGGCGCGCGCCATCGCCTCGACCGCTGCCGCATCGGCCTCTGCCGGCACCTCGATGTCGCCGCGCTTGCGGCCATTGATCTGGACCGGCAGCAGCAGCCTGTCTTCCCGCACGAGCGCCGGATCGGCGACCGGCCAGGCGGCGTCGGCGACGAGACCATCTTCGTTGAGTTCCGCCCAGCATTCCTCGGCAAGATGCGGCATCATCGGGGCGAAGAGCTGAACCATAACGCGAACAGCCTCCCGGATCGCGGGGCCGGTTTCGTCGGAACGTTCCGCCAGCGCCGCAGCGATGGTGTTGGACAGATCGTGGATATGGGCAATGCAGCGATTGAATCGGAGGCGTTCCAGATCCTCGCTGACCGAAAGCACTGCCTTGTGCGCGGCCCGCGTCACTGCCGGCACGGTGTCGGTGCTGCCTTCACGCGGCAGATCCGCCGCCTCGGTGACGAGACGCCAGATCTTCTGCACGAAGCGGCCCGCACCCTGAACGCCTTCCTCTGACCAGATGACATCGCGTTCAGGCGGCGAATCCGAAAGCATGAACCAGCGCGCGGTGTCGGCGCCATAGCTTGCGATAATGTCGTCAGGGTCGACGACATTCTTCTTCGATTTCGACATCTTCTCGATCGAGCCGATGATCGCCTCGCGGCCGCTTTCGATCTCGACCGCCCGGCGGCCATGCTCGCCGGTTTCAATACGGATCTCGGCCGGCGACACCCAGGCGCCATCGGCATTGCGATAGGTCTCGTGCACAACCATGCCTTGGGTGAAGAGCCCCTCGAACGGCTCCTTGATATCCGCATGGCCGGTCAGGGACATTGCCCGGGTGAAGAAGCGCGAGTAGAGCAAATGCAGGATCGCATGCTCGATCCCACCGATATATTGATCGACCGGAAGCCATTTGGCGATTGCGGCCGGGCTGGTTGGCGAATCGGCATTGAACGGGTCGGTGAAGCGGGCGAAATACCACGACGAATCAACGAATGTATCCATCGTGTCGGTTTCGCGACGCGCCGGCTTGCCGCATTGCGGGCAGGGAACATGCCGCCATGTCGGATGCCGGTCGAGCGGATTGCCCGGCTTGTCGAAATCGACATCGTCGGGGAGCGTGACGGGGAGCGCCTGATTCGGAACCGGAACGATGCCGCAATCCTCGCAATGGATGATTGGGATGGGGCAGCCCCAGTAACGCTGGCGGGAGATACCCCAATCGCGCAGGCGGAAATTGACCTTGCGGGCCGCGACCGGCGCGCCGGCAATCGTTTCGGCTTCGAGGCGGGCGGCGACGGCCTCCTTTGCGGCGGCGATGGTCAATCCGTCGAGGAAGCCTGAATTGAACACCACGCCATCATCGAGATAGGGCGGAGCCTCGCGCGAAAACGCGGCATTGGCCTCGGCATCGCTCATCTCCGCGGGCCGGACCACCGGTTTGATCGGCAGGGCGTAGCGCGTCGCGAAATCGTGGTCGCGCTGATCATGGGCCGGGCAGCCGAAGATCGCGCCGGTTCCATAATCCATCAGGATGAAATTGGCGACATAGACCGGGAGCTCCCAGGTCGGATCGAAGGGATGCCGGGCACGGATACCCGTATCATAGCCGCGCTTCTCGGCCGTTTCGAGCGTCGCCTGGGAGGTTCCCATGCGCCGGCATTCCTCGATGAAGGCCTGAAGCGCCGGGTCCTGCGCGCCTGCGGTCTTGGCAAGCGGGTGATCGGCCGCGATCGCCATGAAGGAGGCTCCCCCCAGCGTATCCGGGCGGGTGGTGTAGATTTCGAGCGTATCGAAGCCGGCCGGTGCAGATTCCGGGACAAGCGCCCAGCGGATCGTCAATCCTTCGGAGCGGCCGATCCAGTTCGCCTGCATCAGCCGGACCTTTTCCGGCCAGCGCGTCAGCCCATCGAGCGCGTTCAGCAGCTCTTCCGAGAAATCGGAGATGCGGAGGAACCATTGTGTCAGCTCACGCTGTTCGACCAGCGCGCCGGACCGCCAGCCGCGGCCGTCGATCACCTGCTCATTGGCTAAGACGGTGTGGTCGACGGGGTCCCAGTTGACCTTGGAGGTCTTGCGCGCGACGAGCCCGGCCTTGAGGAAATCCAGGAACATCCGCTGCTGATGCTTGTAGTAATCCGGGTCGCAGGTCGCAAATTCCCGTGACCAATCGAGCGAGAGGCCCATGGATTTGAGCTGGGCCTTCATCGTCGCGATGTTCTGGTAGGTCCAGGTGGCGGGGTGGACCTTCTTTTCCATCGCGGCGTTCTCGGCCGGCATGCCGAACGCATCCCAGCCCATCGGATGCAGGACCGCGTAACCCTTGGCGCGGCGATAGCGCGCAACCACATCGCCCATCGCGTAATTGCGGACATGCCCCATATGGATGCGCCCCGACGGATAGGGGAACATCTCAAGCACGTAATATTTGGGGCGCGGATCGTCCGTCCTGGTCTTGAAGACCTGCTTCTCGTCCCAGATCTTTTGCCAGCGGGGCTCGGCCTCGCGGAAATTGTATCGGCTTGCGCGCATCGGAATTCCGGTCTCACTGCCCGGCAGCGGAGCCCGCTGGCCGGCGAATGCGATTGGGTATGGACATCATTCCGCCTTTACGGTCAACGGAGATCGCGGCGAAATTGTCGGCGCGTGAACCTGATCTGGCAAGGAAGTCCGGCGGATGGGCGGAGAGCAGCAGTCCGGCGAGGAACGGCATTGGGGCGGGGACGGGCATTCCGGCGTGGCCGAGGCGCTGGCGGGCATCCGTGCAGCGATCGCGCGGGCCGAGGCCGATCACGGCCGGCCGGCGGGGTCCGTCACGCTGGTCGCGGTGTCGAAGACCAAGGATGCGGATGCGATCCGCCCCGCCCTGGCGGCCGGGCAGCGGGTGTTCGGCGAGAATCGCGTGCAGGAGGCGCAGGCGAAATGGCCCGGCCTGCGCGCGGAACAATCCGGCATCGAGCTGCATCTCATCGGACCGCTCCAGACCAACAAGCTGCGCGAGGCGGTTGCGTTGTTCGATGTGATCGAGACGCTCGATCGCGAGAAGCTCGCGCGGGCGCTGGCGGAGGAGCGCATCCGCAGCGGACGTTGCCCGCGCCTGCTGGTTCAGGTCAATACCGGTGGCGAGCCGCAGAAGGCGGGCGTGGCCCCCGAGGAGGCTGATGCCTTTCTCCGTCTCTGCCGCGAGACTTTGGATCTGCCGGTCGAGGGGCTGATGTGCATTCCCCCGGTCGACGAGCCACCGTCGCCGCATTTTGCGCTGCTTGCGGAAATCGCCCGGCGCCACCGGCTGCCGGTGCTTTCCATGGGCATGAGTGCCGATTTCGACGCCGCGATCCAGCTGGGCGCGACGCATGTGCGGATCGGCTCGGCGATTTTCGGGGCGCGGCCGCCGCTCAGCGGATCACGATCCGCGTCCGCCGGGTGAGGCAGGCGACGACCCGATCGATATAGCGGGCCGGGATGCCGATGCAGCCGGCCGTCGGCCCGCCATCGGGGCGGGCGAGATGCAGGAAGATCGCGCTGCCGCGCCCCTGCCGGCGCGGGCGACGGTTCCAGTCCAGCTCGATGACCACATCATAGAGCGCATCGGCGCGCATCATGTCCTCGTGGCTCGCGGCATAGGGTTTCCGGACCAGGCGGTTGTAGTTCCTGTCGCCCGGCACCTCGCACCAACCGTCGCCGGGGCGGATGGGGCGCATCGGCAGCCGGCAGCGCGGGCGCAGGCGCCGGTCCTGGCGCCAGAAGCCGCGCACGGGTCGCAGGGTGCAGGCCGGCGTCGCCCCGTCGCCCTCGCGCTTGGCGTGGCGCGTGCCGGTTCGGCCGATGCGGCAGGGCAAGCATAGCGACCCGATCCGCAGCCGCGCGAGATGCGGCGGACGTCCGGTGGCGGAAAAGCCGGTCCGGTCGACCAGGGCCAGGCGCGGCAGCCGGTGGCGGGGCGGGGTGGAAATCGGGATGGGCATGGACCATTCTCGCGCGATCAATTCACCGCAACTCGGCGTGACAGAACCGTGAGGGGCTTCAAATCCGGAGCCTGCCTTGCCATGGTCCGGCGAGTCAGCGCAACCTGTCTCCGCCGTGCCGGATCATCGAGACCCGGCCCGCGGAAACGCGAGTCAACGAGGGAAGTTCGATGAGCAATGTCCGCAAGATCCTCGTCTGCGACGATGATAACGAATTGCGTGCGGCGCTGGTCGAGCAATTGCAGATCTATGACGAGTTCCAGATCAAGGACACCGCTACCGGCTCGCAGGCCGTGCAACTCGCCAAGGCCGACCATTTCGATCTTCTGATCATGGATGTCGGCCTGCCGGACATCGATGGGCGCGAGGCGGTCAAGATCCTGCGCAAGGGGTCGTTCCGTTCGCCGATCATCATGCTGACGGGGCATGACGGCGAAGCGGACACGATCCTCGGGCTCGAGGCCGGCGCGAACGATTATGTCACGAAGCCGTTCCGCTTCGCGGTGCTGCTCGCGCGGATCCGCGCCCATCTCCGGCAGCACGAGGCGAGCGACGACGCCATCTTCTCCGTCGGCCCCTATACCTTCCGGCCGGGCGCCAAGCTGCTCGTGACCGAAAAGGGCTCCAAGATCCGGCTGACCGAGAAGGAGACCGCGATCCTGCGCTTCCTCTACCGGGCCGGCCAGCGGGTCATCGGGCGCGATGTCCTGCTGCAGGAGGTCTGGGGCTATAACGCCAATGTCACCACCCATACGCTTGAGACGCATATCTATCGTCTGCGCCAGAAGATCGAGGTCGATCCGGGGCGGGCGCGGATCCTTGTCACCGAGAGCGGCGGCTACAAGCTCGTTCCCTGAGGTTTCCGATGCGGCTCGAGGACATCATCGCTTTGCTCCGCACGCTTCCGCTCTTCGCGCGGGTGGATGTCGAGGCGCTGCGTCTGCTCGCCTTCTCGGCGGTGCAGCGCAATCTCCGGCCGGGCGACACGCTGTTCCGCCGCGGTGAACTCGCCGATGGTGGCTACCTCGTCGTGAGCGGCGCCATCGTGCTCGATCGCGCTGATGACGGCTCACCCTCGCCGCATGTCTTCGGTGCGGGGACGCTGCTCGGGCAGATGGCGCTGTTCGCCCCGATCGAGCGTCCGGCGACGGCGTTGGCGCGCGAGCCGACAAGCGTGCTTGCCTTCTCGCGCGACCTGATGTTGAAGGTGCTCGATGCGCATCCCGAAAGCGCGGTGATCCTGCGCGATACGCTCGCGGCCGAAAGCCGGCGTCTTGGCGAGCGGCTCCGAAATCTGGCCTTCTGAGTCTTCAGCCGAGATCAAGCGTCACCATCACCGGCACATGATCCGAGGGACGCTCCCAGCCACGCGTCTCGCGCAGGATCTGGCCTGAATGCAGGGTGTCGCCAAGCGCGCGGCCCAGCCAGACATGATCGAGCCGGCGCCCCTTGTCGGCCTTGTCCCAGTCCGGCGAGCGGTAGCTCCACCACGAATAGACCTTCTCCGGTTCCGGTTTCAGAACCCGCATCGCATCGACCCATTCCCCGGCCGAGATCGCTTCCGTCAGCCCGCGCGTTTCGACCGGCGTGTGGCTCACGACGTCGAGGAGTTGCTTGTGGCTCCAGACATCGTGTTCCAGCGGCGCAATGTTGAGGTCGCCGACCAGGATCGCGCGCGGATCGTTGCGGCGCGTCGTTTCGGAAAACCGCTGCAATTCCTCCACGAAGGCAAGCTTGTGGGCGAATTTGGGATTGGCCTCGGGATCGGGGAGATCGCCGCCGGCCGGGACGTAGAAATTGTGGATGCGGATCGCGTCGGCGCCTTGGCCGATCGTCGCGGCGATATGGCGCGCGTCGGGTTTCCCGCACATGTCGCGCTTTTCGCAAGGCGTTATCGGCCGGCGCGAAAGGATGGCGACGCCGTTATAGCCCTTGATGCCCGCAATCGCCTGATACCCGTAGCCGGCCTTGGCGAAGGCGCCACGCGGGAACAGGTCATCCGGGCATTTCGTCTCCTGGAGGCAGAGCACGTCCGGGTGTTGTTCGAGCAGGAAGCGCAGGACCTGGTCGAGGCGCAGACGCACGGAATTGATGTTCCAGGTGGCGATGGTGAGCGGCGACGGCATGAAGGAGGGATCCCGGCGGCATGGCCGGGCCATTTAATCCATTCGCGGCGATACGGAATACCGCCCCCGCGCCGGGACGGCAATTATCCTGACATTTCCGGGCCGGGCCGGCTCAGCGCGGGTTGATCAGCGGCTGGTCGTCGATCACGAACAGCGCCTTGTCGGGCAGGGCGGCGAGGTTGAGGTTGGACAGCATCACCCGCGTCGTTGCGCCCTGCGGGTCCGTGACGGTCCATTCCTTCAGCGCATGGCTTTCGCCGTCGAAGACGACGCGGATCTTCGAGGTGCCGCCGATCGTGCCGCGATCCTCGATATCGAGCAGGATTTCTGCGCCGGCGCGCCGGAGATCGATCACTTTTGCATCCTTGGCGATGTCGATCTTCGGCTGGAGCAGGAACTTGAGCGGCGTCTGACCGATCAGATAAAGGTCCTGGGTGTTGAGCTTGCGGTCGCGGATCGCGACGGAGCGGCCGTCGGACACGATCTCCAGCGTTGCCGGAGGGTTGTATTCGAATCGCATCCGGCCTGGCCGCAGCAGATGCAGCACGCCGCCGAAACGCCGCCCGTCCGGGGAGATCTGCACGAAATCGGCGCGCAGGCCGCGCATCGCGTTGAAATAGCCGTTCACCCGGTCGAGGCTCGGCGGCGTTCCCTGGGCCGGCATATTCGGAACGGGCATGTTCGCGGCCGGTGCGCCGGCATTCGCCTTGGCGGGGTCGGGCGTGGCGGGGCGCACGGGCGGGAGCGGCGCCTGCGCCTGGGCGTAGTGGCGTGTGCCGGCGTCCGGCGCGGCCGGCGCCGCCCCTGCGGCGAGCGCGAGCGGCAGGGCAAGGATGGCGGCGCGGAGGAAAGGCTGCATCGGGGTTCGACCTTCAAGACGAACGGGTGGCGCAAGACGCGCAGGTTGCGGCGACGGCGTTTGCGGGGCGGTATGCCAACGCACGACTGGCTAGGCTCTCCTTATGGCCAAATCGCGACGATCCGTCTTCCTCCTAGTCGTCGCGGCCGGCGGTTTCGATGAGGATTTCGCGCTTGCCGGCATGGTTTGCGGGGCCGACGATGCCCTCGCGCTCCATGCGCTCGATGATCGAGGCCGCGCGGTTGTAGCCGATCTGCAGGCGGCGCTGGACATAGGAGGTCGAGGCCTTCTTGTCGCGCAGAACCACCGCCACGGCCTGATCGTAGAGATCTGCCGGCTCTTCGCCGAAATTGCCCTTGTCGAATACAGCCCCGTCCTGCTCGCAGGCGGCGCTCTCCTCGCCTTCGAGATCGACGGTGACGGCATCGACATAATCCGGCCGGCCCTGCGTCTTGAGATGCGCCACAACCTTCTCGACCTCCTGGTCGGAGATGAAGGGGCCGTGCACGCGGCTGATGCGACCGCCGCCGGCCATGTAGAGCATGTCGCCCTGGCCGAGGAGCTGCTCGGCGCCCATCTCCCCGAGAATGGTGCGGCTGTCGATCTTCGACGTCACCTGGAAGGAGATACGGGTCGGGAAATTGGCCTTGATCGTGCCGGTGATGACATCCACCGACGGACGCTGCGTTGCCATCACGATATGGATGCCGGCGGCGCGCGCCATCTGCGCGAGACGCTGCACCGCGCCCTCGATCTCCTTGCCGGCGACGAGCATGAGATCCGCCATCTCGTCGACGATGACGACGATGTAAGGCAGCCTCTCGAGCGCCATCACCTCCTCTTCGTAGATGGCCTCGCCGGTTTCGCGGTCATAGCCGGTCTGGATCGTGCGGGTGATGGCCTCGCCACGCGCCCGCGCCTCGTCCATGCGGGCATTGTAGCCGTCGATGTTGCGGACGCCGATCTTCGACATCTTGCGATAGCGGTCCTCCATCTCGCGGACCGCCCATTTGAGCGCCACCACCGCCTTCTTCGGATCGGTCACCACCGGCGAGAGCAGGTGCGGGATGCCGTCGTAGATCGAGAGTTCGAGCATCTTCGGATCGATCATGATCAGCCGGCATTCCTCGGGCTTCAGCCGGTAGAGCAGCGAGCAGATCATGGTGTTGATCGCGACCGATTTGCCCGAACCCGTGGTGCCGGCGACGAGCAGATGCGGCATGCGCGCCAGATCGACGATCACCGGCTCGCCGCCAATCGTCTTGCCGAGGCAGATCGCAAGCTTGAGCTTGGATTTCTCGAAATCCTCGGAGGCGAGTAATTCGCGCAGCAACACGGTCTCGCGCTTGGCGTTGGGCAGTTCGATGCCGATCGCGTTGCGGCCGGGAACCACCGCGACGCGCGCGGCCACCGCGCTCATCGAGCGGGCGATATCCTCCGCGAGGCCGATGACGCGCGAGGATTTGGTGCCGGGCGCCGGTTCGAGTTCGTAGAGCGTGACGACCGGACCGGGCCGGACATTGATGATCTCGCCGCGCACGCCGAAATCGTCGAGCACCCCCTCAAGCAGGCGGGCATTCTGTTCGAGCGCATCGGTCGAGACCTGTGGCGTCGCGTTGCGCTTCGGTTCGGCAAGCAGGGCGAGCGGCGGGAACTGGTATTCCTGATGGTCGAAGATCGAGACCTGCTGCTCGCGCAATTCGCGCCGCCCCGGCTTGAGCGCACCGGCCGGCGCGCTGACCCGCGCGGCACCGGAGGGCTCGGGCGGCAGGGGCTCCGGGTCCGCCGCAGCCGGTCGGCGCGGGGCGATCTCCTCGATGAAAGGATCGCTGTCATCGTCGAAACCGCCGCGCGGGATGTCCCGGGCCGGCCCGCCGGCCAGAACCGGCTCGCGGCGGATCGGCGCAGCCTCGCGCCGTTCGGCGGCGATCGAAGGCCGGGCGAGCCGGGCCGCGACGCGGCGCCACAGACCGCGCAGCATGTAGCCGAAATGTAGGATGGCACCGACCGCGAGAATGGCGAGCGAGGGCTCGTCATCATGCGCCTCGTCCGGCTCGACCTGATCCGTCGCCGGGGCGTCACCGAGCCCCCGGATCAGGAGCGAGAAGGACACGATCGCCCCGAGGCCGAACAGGAGGCCGGCAACAAGGCGCCCGAAGCCCTGCGCCCCCAGGCCGATCCAGCCCGTCACGGCAAGGATCTGGTCGCCGATCGCGCCACCGAGCCCGGTGGGCAGCGGCCAGCTCTCTGCCACCGGCAGCGCCGCGGCAAAACCGGAAGCCGAGACCAGCCCCGCAAGGCCGAGCACGATCCTGAACCGGAAACGCTCCTCCTCGCGCAGCCAGAGCAGGCGCGCGCCGATGAGGGCGATGGCGATGGTGATCGCCGCCGCGGCGATCCCGAACAGCTGCATGCCGAGATCGGCGACGATCGCACCGGGATAGCCGAGCAGATTCTGCGCCTTGCCGGCGGTGGCATGGCTGAGGCTCGGGTCGCGTACCGACCAGGAGGCAAAGGCGAGCCCCAGGGCTGCGGCAATCGCGACGAGGCCGATGCCGATCAGATCCTTCATGCGCCGCGACAGGCTTTCGCGCATGTCGTGGGGAAGAACGTCGAGCGAGGATTGCGTGAGGCGCGTCGTCCGCATCACCATGCCGTTCCCTTACGCGTGACCCGGAACCCCGCCCGGCGGGGTGGAAGGCGGCCTGGCGACACCGGAAGCGCGTCATGGTTTCCGGAACGACAAGGCCGGTCCGGATTATGGCGTGATCCGGTTAAGGCTCTGTTTGCACCGGCCGCGCCGCGCGGCAGGCAGGCGCCCTGCCGGAAACGAAAAAGCGGGCGCCGCGTTGCGGCACCCGCCTTTCCGTCGGCCGGGGGGAGGAGGAGGCCCGCCCGGCCTCGCGGCTTCGCGTCAGGAATTGTAGGCGCGTTCGCCGTGGCTTGCGATGTCGAGGCCTTCGCGCTCCTGCTCCTGCGGCACGCGCAGGCCGATCAGGATATCGACGAGCTTGAACAGGATCGCCGACACGATGCCGGAATAGAGCAGCGTGAAGACGACGGCCTTGATCTGCGCCGTCACCGCCGGGCCGAATTCATAGGCCGCGGTGACAAGTTCGCCGGGCTTCGATTCGTAATCCGCGATGCCCGCGCCGCCGAGCGCCGGGTTGACCAGGATGCCGGTGCCGATCGCGCCGATGATGCCGCCGACGCAATGCACGCCGAACACGTCGAGGCTGTCGTCATAGCCGAGCGCGTTCTTGATGGTGGTGCAGGCGAAGAAGCACACGGCGCCGGCAACGAGGCCGAGCACGATCGAGCCCATCGGTCCGGCGAAGCCGGAGGCCGGGGTCACCGCCACGAGGCCGGCGACGACGCCCGAGGCCAGGCCGAGCAGCGAGGGTTTGCCCTTGACCGCCCATTCGACGATCAGCCAGGCGAAGCCGGCGGCCGCGGTGGCGACGAAGGTGTTCACCAGCGCGAGCACCGCGGTGCCGTTCGCCTCGAGATTCGAGCCGGCATTGAAGCCGAACCAGCCCACCCAGAGCAATGCGGCGCCGATCATGGTCATCGTCAGCGAGTGCGGGGCCATCAGGTCACGGCCATAGCCGATCCGCTTGCCGATCAGCAGCGCGCCGACAAGGCCCGCGATGCCGGCATTGATATGCACCACGGTGCCGCCCGCGAAATCGAGCGCGCCCCATTTGAAGAGCAGGCCGGCATCTGCCTTCACCTCGTCGAGCTTGGCCTGCGCCGCCTTCTTGGCGGCTTCATCCGCGGCCGCGGCGACGGCCTTGGCGGCATCGGCGATCGCGTCCGGCCCCGGCCAATACCAGACCATGTGCGCCATCGGGAAATAGACGAGCGTCACCCAGAGTGCGACGAAGACCAGCACCGCCGAGAAGCGCACGCGTTCGGCGAAAGCGCCGACGATTAACGCCGGCGTGATGCAGGCGAAGGTCATCTGGAACGCCATGTAGACCAGTTCCGGGATGACGACGCCGTTCGAGAAGGTCGCGACATTCTTGGTTGCATCGACGCCCATCAGGAAGGCCTTGTCGAAGCCGCCAACGAAATCGTTGAGGCCGCCGCCGCCGGTGAAGGCCAGCGAATAGCCATAGAAGACCCAGATGAGCGACACCATGCAGACGATGGCGAGGATCTGGGTCAGGACGGACAGCATGTTCTTGCCGCGCACGAGGCCGCCATAGAACAGGGCGAGGCCGGGAATCGTCATCAGCAGGACGAGCAGGGTCGAGACCATCATCCAGGTGATGTCGCCCTTGTTGGGTGCCGGCGCTTCGGCGGCGAAAGCGGGGAGCGCAAGCAGCGCCAGCGCGGCGCCCGCGGTGAGCCCCCGGGGCAGGAGGGTGCGGAAAGACGTCATGGGATCATACCTCTCTTCTGGCCGGAGGATCAGAGCGCTTCGCCGTCGCGCTCGCCGGTGCGGATCCGGAGTGCACGCTCGACGGGCTGGACGAAGATCTTGCCGTCGCCGATCTGCCCGGTGCGGGCGGATTGGGTGATCGCCTCGATCACCTTGTCGGTCAGCGCGGTGTCGACCGCGACTTCGAGCTTGATCTTGGGCAGGAAGCTGACAGCGTATTCTGCGCCGCGATAGATTTCGGTATGCCCCTTCTGTCGCCCATAGCCCTTGACCTCGGTGACGGTCATGCCATGGACGCCCAAGGAAGTGAGCGCGTCACGCACCTCCTCGAGCTTGAATGGCTTGATGATGGCGGTGACGAGTTTCATGTCTCTCTCCTTGCCGGACTTTGCCTCGAAAACCGCTGTTTCGCCCCCCAGGGTCCGATCCCCGCGGCAGGCCAGCGCAGGTTGGTAAACAAGCCCCGTGCCAGAATCGGCGGTTGACAATGTTTGCGGTGGGGGATGCCGCTGATTCGCGGCGGGAGAGCCGGGCGGCCGGGGAAATCGTCTTCCGGCGGCGCGAGATCTGCGGCGCGGACACGTCGCAGCGCAGGCACAATGCCTAAAGCAGCGCCATCGCTGCTTCGGGATGCCTAAACAATCGGCAATCTGTCCGGAATGGTGTCAGCCCTGGCGACGCAGGCGAATCAGCCCTTCCTGCGCCACGGAGGCCACGAGCCGGCCGTCAGCGGTGTAGATCAGCCCGCGCCCTAGGCCGCGCGCATGGCCGCTCCACGGGCTGTCCTGGGCATAGAGCAGCCATTCGTCGGCGCGGAACGGTTCGTGGAACCACAGGGCGTGATCGAGGCTCGCGGCCTGGATCTCGGGATAGGCGACGCTCTTGCCATGCGGCACCGCAGCCGAATCGAGCAGCGTCATATCCGAGGCATAGGCCAGCACCACCGCGTGCAGCGCGGGATCGTCCGGAAGCCGCCCGGTGGCGCGGAACCAGATGCTCTGCACCGGATCGGCCGGTGCGCGCCTGAAATAGCGTTCGGGATCGCAGGGGCGGAGTTCGATCGGCCTTTCACGCAGCCAATAGCCGCGGCGATCCTCGGGAATGCTCTCGAGATAGGGCCGGAGCGCCTCGCCGCCGGGCAGTTCCTCCGGGCGCGGCACCGGCGGCATCGGCGTCTCGTGGTGCAGGCCCGGCTCCTCGGCATGGTAGGAAGCCATCATGGCGAAGATCGATTCGCCGTTCTGGATCGCCCGCACCCGGCGGGTGGTGAAGGAGCGGCCGTCGCGGATGCGATCCACCTCGTAGAGGATCGGCCGCGCCGGATCGCCCGGCAACATGAAATAGCCGTGCAGCGAATGGACGGCGCGGCCCTCGACCGTGCGGTTCGCCGCGACAAGCGATTGCGCGATCACCTGCCCGCCGAAGACGCGGCCCCAGCCGAGGCCGGGCGAGACGCCGCGCCAGAGATTCTTCTCCAGCGGCTCGAGGTCGAGGATCGCGCACAGGGTATCGATGCCGGTCATGCGGGGAATGGTCCGTTAAGGCGGGGCAACAGCGTGGCGGGCGTGGCGGGGCGCGTCAAGCGGCAAGACCTTCGCGGCGCTCCCGGCCCTTCCTGCGTCATGCAGTTCGACCTATATCATCATTATGATGGCTCGGCACGACATTCTCATCGGCGGGTTCGGCGCCGCCGGCGCGGCGACCGCGCTGGCGCTTGTCGCGGGCGGTGTGCCCGCACGCGATCTCCTGATCCTGGACCCCGCCGCCGGCGCCGACGGGCCGGAACGGGTGCCCGACGCCCGGATCCTGGCGCTCAATACGGGGTCTCGGCGGTTTCTCGCGACGCTCGGGGTCTGGGATGACGTGGCGGATGCCGCCCATCCGATGACCGGGTTCGCGATCTCGGACAGCGCGCTCGGCGAAGAGATCCGGCCGGCGCTGGCGACGATCGGCATGGAGGATGGCGCGGAGCCGATCGCGCATCTGGTTCCGCTCGGCCGCCTGACGGCTGCGCTGCGGGTGCGGGTGCGGGAGGCGGGGATCGCGGTGCGGGTCGTGCCGATCACCGCTCTTTCTGCCGGACCGGATGCGATGCGCGTCGAGAGCGGGGACCGGGCCGATAGCGCCCGGCTGCTTGTCGGCGCGGATGGGGCGCATTCCCCGATCCGCCGCCTCGCCGGCATTCCGTTTCACGGCTGGGCCTATGGTCAGACCGCGATCGTCGCGACGATCCGCCACACGCTGCCGCATGAGGGGCGGGCGGTGCAGCATTTCCTGCCCGCCGGCCCTTTCGCGATGCTGCCGCTCGACGAGGGCCGCTCCTCGATCGTCTGGAGCGAGGCCGGGGCAGTGGCGCGCGCGGTTCTCGCCGCCGATCCCGAAGCGCAGCGGCGCGAGATTGCCCGGCGCGCGGCGGGCTGGCGCGGCGAGATCCTGGCGGTGGAAGCCTTGTCTGCGCATCCGCTGAACCTGCGGCTGGCGCGGCGCTTCGTCGCGTCCCGCCTCGCGCTGGTGGCGGATGCGGCGCATATCGTCCATCCGCTGGCCGGGCAGGGGCTCAATCTCGGCTTCGCGGATGCCGCGACGCTGGCGGAGATGGTGCTTGAAAGGCTGCGGCTCGGGCTCGATCCCGGCGCGCCGGATCTGCTCGCGGCCTATCAGGCGCGCCGGCGCCCTCCGGCGGTGGCGATGGCCTGCGCCACCGATGGCATCAACCGGCTGTTCTCCAACGATTCCGGTCCGCTGCGGCTGATGCGTGATTTCGGGGCGGGACTTTTCGAGCGGATCCCCGGCGCGAAAGCCTGGCTGATGGCGCAGGCTTCGGGCGTGGCGGATGGCGCGCCGCAACCTTCACAGGACGGGCGCGGCTGAACGCTCAGCCCTCGATGCGCCGTGCCTCTTCCGGCAGCATGATCGGAATGCCGTCGCGGATCGGGTAGGCGAGGCGCGCGGCGCGGCTGATCAGTTCCTGGTTCACCGCGTCGTAATCGAGTGTCGTCTTGGTCACCGGGCAGACCAGCAATTCAAGCAATTTGGGGTCGATGCCGCCCATAGGCGCAGGGGGTGCGGCGGAACTCGGCGGATGGGCGGGACCGGCTTCCGGCATGGGAATCTTCCTCACTGGATGGGGATGGCTGTCCTTACTGCATCCGCGTGCTGCCGTCACCGTTCTCGCGTGCAATTTCGATCTCGGTCAGCGCCACCAGCATCTCGGCGCGAGCCTTGAGATCCGCGGCTTCGAGCAGCGCCTGCTTCTCCGGCACGCCGAACGGCGCCATCATCGACAGGGCGTTGACCAGCGCCTCGTTCGGCGCGGCGTTGACGTTCTCCCAATCGATCTCGACCCGGTTGGCGACCGAAAACGCGCGCAACGCCGCGACCAGCGCGGCGCGGTCGACCAGCTCCTCGCCACGGCGGGGCTCAAGGTCGGTCTCGAACGGCGTGAAATCCACCTGCGCCTGCCGGAACAGCGTCGTCGTTGCCGGTTCCGCGACGATCCGGAACCGGGCGATGCCCGTGAGCTGGATCAGGTAGCGCCCATCGCCGGTTTCCGCGATCTGGGTGATCCGCCCGGCGCAGCCGACCGGATAGAGCGCGGGCAGGCCGATGTCCGGGGAATGGGCCGGATCGGGCTGGATCATGCCGATGAGCCGCGGGCCGGCCAAAGCGGCATCGACCATCGCGAGATAGCGTGGTTCGAAGATATTGAGCGGGATCTGCCCGCGCGGCAGCAGCAGCGCTCCCGGCAGCGGAAACAGCGGCAGCGTCGCGGGGAGGTCGGCGGCGCGGGCGTAATGCACATTGCTCGGCATGGGAGCCTCCCTCGGATGCGCCTCCCGGCTCAGGCGAACAGCGTGGCGGAGAGCTGGCGGCGGCCGATCAGCGTCGCCTCGTCCGTCGGCCCCCAGGCGTCGAAGAACTGGATGAGCTGGCGGCGCGCGGCCTCGTCGTTCCAGCCGCGGTCCTTGCGCAGGATGGCGATGAGATGTTCGACCGCCTCGAGCCGCTTGCCGCGCGCGTTGAGCGCCAGCGCAAGATCGAACCGCGCCTGGTGATCCGCCGGCTGCGCCTCGACCTTGCGCAGCAGCGTGCCGATATCGCCGAAGGCTTCCGCCTGTTCGGCCAGTTCGAGCGCGGCGCGGGCGCCGGTGATCGCGGCATGATCGGCCTTGGCGGGGGGCGCCGATTCCAGGATGCGCCGCGCCTGGACGAGATTGCCGGCAAGCACCTGCGCCCGGACGATGCCGCCGAGCGCGTCGGGGTTCTCGGGGTCCTCCGCAAGAACCGCGGCATAGCGTTCGGCGGCGCCGACAGCATCGCCGAGATCGAGCTGAGCCTTGGCCTCGGCGAGCAGAGCCGCAGCATCGGCGCCGACCGGCCCGACGAGACGCTCGATGAAGCCCTTGATCTGGCTCTCTGGCAGGGCGCCGACGAATCCGTCGACCGGCTGGCCGCGATCGAAGGCGAAGACCGCGGGGATCGACTGGACGCCGAGCTGGCCGGCGATCTGCGGATGTTCGTCGATATTCATCTTGACGAGCTTCACCCGGCCCTTGGCCGCGCGCACGGCCTTTTCGATGGTCGGGCCGAGCTGCTTGCACGGCCCGCACCAGGGTGCCCAGAAATCGACGAGCACCGGCTGCTTCATCGATTCCGCGAGCACGTCCTGGCGGAAGCCGGCCGTGGTCGTATCCTTCACGAGATCGCCGGCGGGGCCGGGCTGGCCGGAATTCAGCAGATCGGAGCTCATCGGGCGCAATGTCCTTTCGGGCGCGGTAAGGCGGCACGCGTGGCGGGCTCGCGAAACCTTGGCGGCTCGCGGATGGCGGAACGCCGGACGGTCCGGCGCACCGCCGCCTCTATTTGGGGCCGGAGCGGCCGATGCGCAACCGTTCCGGCGGATCACCCGGCTCCCGGCGCCCGATGGGGCAGATCGTGGATCTCCGGCTCATGGCCGGTGGCGCGGATATAGGCCAGCAGCCCGTCGCGTGGCACGGTGCTCGTCAGCGTGTTGACCAGCGGATGGACGTTGATCTCGGCATGGGCGAGGAGCCGGCGCTCGATCACGCACCGGACGCGCGCCGCGCGGTCATGAATGAGCGCCAGCGGGCTGACCGAGCCGGGCAGGATCCCGAGATGGGCGAAAAGCTGTTCGGCCGTGGCGAAGGAGAGCCGCCCCTTCGCGCCGATGATCTTGTCCATCGCCTTGAGGTCGAGCGGCGAATCCTCCTCGGCGGTGACGAGGAACAGGCTCCCGGCCTTGTCCTTCAGGAACAGGTTCTTGGTGTGTCCGCCGGCGATCTCGCCACGCAGCGCGCGCGATTCCTCCACCGTATGCAGGGGCGGATGCGCGCGCGTGTGGCAGGCGATTCCGAGCCGCGCCAGAAGCGCGAGGGCGGCGTTCTCGCCGGCCCCCGCAAGCTCGGGGAGGGATTGTGTGGCGGTTTGCGGCATGGCTCATCCGGAATGGCGGCTCCGCGCCGCAGAACGGACGAAGCCAGAATTGGTGCAAGGGCACTTGTCAGCGCCCGCGAGATCGGGCATAGAGCGCGCCTCCGGTGATTTCAACCGGGCATGGATGCGGGTGTAGCTCAGGGGTAGAGCACAACCTTGCCAAGGTTGGGGTCGAGGGTTCGAATCCCTTCGCCCGCTCCAGTTTCTCTCACACTATCCACTCGTTGCGCCCCCGCGCGGGTTTTCCGCGCGGCGATTTCGGCCGACGCTTGCGGCTTGCGCCGGAATCGGCGAAGCGGGGGAATGTCCGGTCTTCCGCCTCCTCCTTCCGGCACGACCCTGGTTCTCGGCGGCGCCCGCTCGGGAAAGTCCCGCCATGCCGAGGCACTCGCGCGCGAGACCGGCCGCGAGCGGCTCTACATTGCGACGGCCGAGCCGTTCGACGACGAGATGCGCGCGCGCATCGCCCGCCACCGCGCCGACCGCACGCGGGATGGCTGGACGACGCTCGAAATTCCGCGCGCCTTGCCCGAGGCGCTGGTCCGCGAATCCCGGCCCGAGCGCGTCCTGCTCGTCGATTGTCTCACGCTCTGGCTCAGCAATGTCCTGCTTGCCGGCGCCGATCCCGAGCAGGAAGGCGCAATGCTCGTTGCCGCGCTTGCGGCCGCGCGCGGTGCGGTGATCCTGGTCTCAAACGAGGTCGGGCTGGGGCTGGTGCCGGAGACGCCGCTCGGCCGGCGTTTTCGGGACGCGCAGGGGCGTCTCAACCAGCAGGTCGCGGCCATCGCGGCGCGGGTCCATTTCGTGGCCGCCGGCCTGCCGCTGGTGCTCAAGGGGGGCGTATCCGGGGCGGGCTAGGCCCCCGGCCCGGGGGGCGGGAGGAGCCGGCCTCAGGCGACCTTGGGCTGGGCATAGCCGAGCTTGCGGTTCAGCCCGTCGATCAGCGCCTCCGCGGCTTCGGCGATCACCGTGCCCGGCGGGAAGATCGCTGCCGCGCCGGCATCGATCAGCGCCTGGAAATCCTGCGGCGGGATGACGCCGCCAACCACGATCATGATATCGGGCCGGCCTTCCTTCTCGAGCGCCGCGCGTAGCGCCGGCACCAGCGTGAGATGCCCCGCCGCCAGCGAGGAAACGCCGATAATATGCGCCTGGCCCTGTACGGCCTGGGCGGCCGCCTCCTCGGGCGTGGCAAAGAGCGGGCCGATCTCCACATCGAAGCCGAGATCGGCGAAGGCCGAGGCGATCACCTTCTGGCCGCGGTCATGGCCGTCCTGCCCCATCTTGGCGACCAGGATTTTCGGGCGGCGGCCGTCATTCTCGGCGAAGGCGCGCGTCATGCCCGTCACGCGCTGCACGGCCGCGTTCTTCTCGCCGACCGTTTCGCGATAAACCCCGGAAATGGCGCGGATTTCCGCCCGGTGACGCGAGAAGGCGCGCTCAAGCGCGAGGCTGATCTCGCCGACGCTGGCCTTGGCGCGCGCTGCCGCCACCGCCAGGGCCAGCAGGTTGCCGCCTCCCTCCCGCGCCGCGCGTTCGAGCGCGTCGAGCGCGGATTTCACCGCGCCGGAATCCCGCTCGGCACGCAGGCGTTCGAGCTTGGCGATCTGGCGCGCCCGCACGGCGGCATTGTCGACCTTGAGCACGTCGATCGGCTTTTCGTCGGCGGGGGGATAACGGTTGACCCCGATAATCACCTGCTCGCCGGCATCGATGCGCCCCTGCGTGCGGGCCGCAGCCTCCTCGATGCGGAGCTTGGGAATGCCCGCCTCGATGGCCTTGGCCATGCCGCCGAGCTTCTCCACCTCCTCGATATGCCCCCAGGCGCGAACGGCAAGATCATGGGTGAGCTTCTCCAGCATGCGCGCCCCGCCCCAGGGATCGATGAAGCGGCAGGTGCCGCTTTCCTGCTGGATCAGGATCTGGGTGTTGCGGGCGATGCGCGCCGAGAAATCCGTCGGCAGCGCCAAGGCCTCGTCGAGGGCGTTGGTGTGCAGCGATTGCGTGCCGCCCTGCGTGGCCGCGAGCGCCTCGATGCAGGTGCGCACCGCGTTGTTGAACACGTCCTGCGCCGTCAGCGACCAGCCGCTTGTCTGGCAATGCGTGCGCAGCGGCAGCGATTTCGCGCTTTTCGGGTTGAAGCCCTTGACGATCCGCGCCCAGAGCAGGCGCGCTGCGCGCATCTTGGCGATTTCCATGAAATAATTCATGCCGATCGCCCAGAAGAACGAGAGACGCGGCGCGAAGCTGTCGATGTCGAGCCCTGCCGCAATGCCGGCGCGGATATATTCCAGGCCGTCCGCCAGGGTATAGGCCAGTTCGAGATCCTGGGTCGCTCCCGCCTCCTGCATGTGATAGCCCGAGATCGAGATCGAGTTGAACTTCGGCATTTCCTTCGCGGTGAAGGCGAAGATATCGGAGATGATGCGCATCGACCCTTCCGGCGGGTAGATATAGGTGTTGCGCACCATGAATTCCTTCAGGATGTCGTTCTGGATGGTGCCCGAGAGCTGGGCCGGCTTCACGCCCTGTTCCTCGCCTGCGACGATGTAGAGCGCCAGAACCGGCAGCACCGCGCCGTTCATTGTCATCGAGACCGACATCTGGTCGAGCGGGATGCCGTCGAACAGCGTGCGCATGTCGAGGATCGAATCGATCGCCACCCCGGCCATGCCGACATCGCCGCTGACGCGCGGATGATCGGAATCGTAGCCGCGATGCGTTGCGAGATCGAAGGCGATCGACAGCCCCTTCTGCCCGGCGGCGAGATTGCGGCGGTAGAAGGCGTTGGAATCCTCCGCCGTGGAAAAGCCGGCATATTGCCGGATCGTCCAGGGCTGGGTGACGTACATCGTCGGATAGGGGCCGCGGATGAAGGGCGGCAGGCCGGGAAAGGTGTCGAGCGTATCGAGCCCGGCGAGATCCGCCTCCCCGACGACCGGTGCGAGCGCGATTCCCTCCGGGGTCTGCCAGGGTGTCGCTTCCGCCGCGGGCGGGCAGAGCGCCGGCTTCAGCCAGTCGATCCGAGAGAAATCGGGCATCGTCATCGCGTTTCCTCCCATCGGTCGAGCGCGTCGCCGAGCAGCGCGAGGATATCACAGCTGGCGAAAAGGAAACGGTCGATGCCGGCGGCCCGCCAGGCCATCTCCGATTCGCCCGGCTTGCTCGCGAGCCAGAGGCATGCCGCGCCGGCTGCCTTCAGTGCGCGGGCGGCCTCCTCCGCCTCGGCGGCATAGCCGGAATCGGTGCCGCAAAGGCATGCGAGCGGCGTTCCGGCCTCCCGGAACGCCGCCGCGAGCGCAGCGAGATCGGTGCCGGCCGCGATTGCGAAGCCGTCATTGCCGAGGGCCGCGATGCCGCCGGCCTCGAAGGCGCTCCTGGCGAAGGTCGCACGGCTGTTGAAATCGGCAATCCGGCCGAGATTGGCGAGGAAGATCGCAGGTTTCCGCCCCGCTGCGGCGAGCCGCCCGGCGCGATCGCGGAGCTGCTCGAAGGGTTCCGCCAGCCGGCGGGAGGGAAAGCTTTCCTGACTGGTCGCCCAGCCGCCTTCCCGGCCGGCATGCGGCAGCGGCGCGAGCACCGATGCCGCCGCCTCGCCGAGATCGGGGAATTCGCTGATGCCGGTGATCGGCTCGCGGCGCGTCGCGAGATCGACCTCGCGGGCCTGACGTGTCTCGCGCACCAGCGTCGCGAGAAAGCCGTTGGCGAGCGCGGCCGGCAGTCCCGTCTCGCCCTGCGCGTGCTGGGCCTCGATCTGGCGGAGGAGCGTCCAGGCGGCCTCGCAGAGCCGGTCCGTCAGCGCCTCGATGGCGCCCGCCCCGGCGGCGGGATCGGCGAAACGGTGCAGCTGGCTCTCGTCCATCGCGATCAGGCCGGTATTGCGCGCGAGCCGGCGGGCGAAACCGTCGGGCAGGCCGCAGGCGGCGGTGAAGGGCAGGACTGCCACCGAATCCGCGCCGCCAAGGCCGGCAGCAAGCGTGGCGATGGTGTTGCGCAGCAGATTGGTGTGGCGATCGTCGCGGCTCAGCATCCGCCAGGCTGTCTCGGCATGGATGGCGATCGGCCGGGTTTCGAGACCCAGCACCGCCTCCACCCGCGCCCAGAGCAGCCGCAAGGCCCGAATTTTGGCGATGCCGAGAAACTGGTCGGCATCGACGGCGAGCGTGAAGGAGAGCCAGTGCCGAGCGGTTTCCGGCGCGATGCCCTGTGCCTCAAGCGCACGGAGATAGGCGAGCCCCTGGGTGATGAGCGCCGCGAGTTCCTGCGCCTCCCCGGCGCCGGCTTCGTGGAAGGGGCGGCCGTCGCAGCGCAGGAAGGGGCCGGTGAAGCCTTCGGTTTCGAGCTCGCCGATGATGCTGCGGATATTGGCCATGGCCTGCGCGAAGGTCAGCGGCATGCGGCCCGCCGCCGCCCAATCCGCCAGCGGTTGCAGGCCGAAATCCACCGTAACCGTGCCGCCGGGCAGCCGGCGCCGGCGGGCAAGCCCGGCAATCGCCTCGGCGCTGGCGCGGCCGCCGAACGGCGTCGATTCGAGCCGGAGCGCGATCAGATCGCAATGCACGTCGTGCAGCGCGCGTTCGAGCGTGATGGGGGCGTGGTCGGGCAGGCCGAAGCCGCGCGCGGCCGGTGCACCGGCGAAGGTCAGCGTCACCATATCCGCGCCGCCGAGAAGATCGTCGAGGATCTGGCGGTTGCCGCGCTCGGGATCGGGGTCGTCGAGCCGGGCGGCAATCCGCCAGCGGCCTGCGCCGCGCGCGCCATGAATCGGCTCGGCATCGGCGCGGCGCGGCAGCAGCGGCTCGATCGGAATTCCGTCGCGCGTGCGGCCGATCAACGCCCGCGTGAAGTCGCGACCCTTGAGCACGGCCTCGACGGCGGCGTGCCATTGAGCTTCGGTCGCGCGCGGAAAATCCCCGGCGAGGCGCATCAGGCGAACTCCATGATCACGGCATCGACTGCGAGGCTGTCGCCGGGCTTGGATTTCAGCGCCCGGATGGTGACGTCGCGTTCGGCACGCAGGACATTCTCCATCTTCATCGCCTCGACGATCGCCAGCGTCTCCCCGGCCTTGACCTCCTGCCCCTCGCTGACGGCGATGCTCTTCACGAGCCCCGGCATCGGGCAAAGCAGCGCTTTCGAGGTGTCGGCGCGCGTCTTCTCCGGCATCAGCGCGGCCAGTTCGGCCTCACGGCGGGTATAGACGCGGATCTCCGCCGCGGCGCCGCCCTGCGCGAGGCGGACGCCGTTGGGGATCGGCGTGACCTGGAACGCGAAGGCTTCCCCGGCGATCGTGCCGCGCCAGAGCGGGTCCCCCGGCTTCCAGTCCGAGGCAAGGACGAGGCGGGTCTCGGCGAAGGCGATGGCAAGCCCCTGCCCGTCCTCGACACGGAGATCGAAGCGCAGCGGCGTGCCGTTGCCAAGCAGCACGACACGGTCCTGTTCGAAGGCGAGCGGCGCGGCGCGCGGCATCTGGCCGGAAATCCGCCGCTTGCGTGTGTTGAGGACATGGTCGATCGCCGCTGCGACGGCCGCGAAACGCCGCGCCTGGTCACCCGCCGGCAGCGGCACCGCAAAGCCCTCGGGAAATTCCTCGGCGATGAAGCCGGTCGAGAGCCGGCCCTCCCGCCAGCGCGGATGCGCCATCAGCGTCGAAAGAAACGGGATGTTGTGGCGGATACCGTCGATCACGAACTCGTCCAGCGCCTCGGCCTGGGCGGCGATCGCCTCGGCGCGCGTGGGGGCATGCGTGACGAGCTTGGCGATCATCGGATCGTAGAACATCGAGATCTGCCCGCCCTCCTCGACGCCGGTGTCGTTGCGCAGGGTGACGGCGCCGGATTGCCCCTCCGCCGGCGGGCGATAGCGGATGAGGCGGCCGATCGAGGGCAGGAAATTGCGGCTCGGGTCTTCCGCATAGATGCGGCTCTCGACCGCCCAGCCCTTGATCGTGATGTCCTCCTGCCGGTGGCGGAGCGTCTCGCCGGCGGCGATGCGGATCATCTCCTCGACGAGATCGAGCCCGGTGATCATCTCGGTCACCGGATGCTCGACCTGAAGCCGGGTGTTCATTTCGAGGAAATAGAAGCTCTTGTCCTGGCCGGCGACGAATTCCACCGTGCCGGCGCTGTCGTAGTTCACGGCCCTGGCGAGCGCGACCGCCTGCGCGCCCATTTTCGCGCGGGTTTCCGCGTCGAGCAGTGGCGAGGGCGCCTCTTCCACCACTTTCTGGTTGCGGCGTTGGACCGAGCATTCACGCTCGCCAAGATGGATCACGTTGCCGTGCTTGTCGCCCAGCACCTGAATCTCGATATGGCGCGGGTTGACGATGAATTTCTCGACGAACATCCGGTCATCACCGAACGAGGCGGCGGCCTCGGAGCGCGAGCGCTCGAAACCCTCCTCGACCTCGCTCGCATTCCAGGCGATGCGCATCCCCTTGCCGCCGCCGCCCGCGCTCGCCTTGAGCATCACGGGATAGCCGATCTCGTCGGCGATCCGCCGCGCTTCCGCCGCGCTCGCGATGGTGCCGAGGAAGCCGGGCACGGTGGAAACGCCGGCCGCCGCGGCGGCCTTCTTCGATTCGATCTTGTCGCCCATCGCGGCGATCGCGCCCGGATTGGGACCGATGAAGGTGATACCGGCCTCCTTCAGCGCCAGCGCGAAGGCCTCGCGCTCGGAGAGGAAGCCATAGCCGGGATGCACGGCCTCCGCGCCGGTCTCCCTGCACGCCGTGAGGATCTTCTCGATGACGAGATAGCTCTCTGCCGCCGGCGCCGGACCAATGAACACGGCCTCGTCGGCCATCGCGACATGCATCGCGTCGCGATCCGCCTCGGAATAGACCGCGACGGTTCGGATGCCCATCTTCCGCGCGGTCTTGATGACCCGGCAGGCGATTTCGCCTCTGTTGGCGATCAGGATTTTTGTAAACATGGTTTGGCCTGATCCTTTGGAGCATTTTCAAGCGAAGTGGATTCCGGCTCGCATGAAGAAAATGCGATAAAGCAAAATACTAGAGCGGCATGTTGTCGTGTTTGCGCCAGGGCTGCTCGACCTGCTTGGTCCTGAGCATGGCGAGCGCGCGGGCGATGCGCGGGCGCGTCGAATGCGGCATGATCACCTCGTCGATATAGCCGCGTTCGGCGGCGACGAAGGGCGAGAGGAAACGATCCTCGTAGGCTTTCGTCTGCGCGGCGATCTCCTCGGCGCTTTTCCCCCGGAAGATGATCTCCACCGCGCCCTTGGCGCCCATCACGGCGATCTGCGCCGTGGGCCAGGCGTAGTTCACGTCACCGCCGATATGCTTCGAGGCCATCACGTCATAGGCGCCGCCGAAAGCCTTGCGGGTGATGCAGGTGACGAGCGGCACCGTGCACTGACTGTAGGCGAAAAGGAGCTTCGCGCCGTGCTTGATGAGCCCGCCATATTCCTGCGCCGTGCCGGGCAGGAAGCCGGGCACATCGACGAAGGTGACGATCGGGATCTCGAAGGCATCGCAGAACCGCACGAAGCGCGCCGCCTTGCGGCTGGCATCCGAATCGAGCACGCCGGCAAGCACCATCGGCTGGTTGGCGACGAAGCCCACCGTGCGGCCCTCGATGCGGCCGAAGCCGGTGATGATGTTGCCGGCGAATTTCTCGGAGATCTCGAAGAAATCGCCTTCGTCCACGACCTTGAGGATCAATTCCTTCATGTCATAGGGCTTGTTCGGATTGTCCGGCACGAGCGTGTCGAGGCTCATCTCGCGACGCTCCGGGCTGTCCGCCGAAGGCCATTCCGGCACGCCCTCGCGGTTGTTCGACGGCAGGAAATCGATCAGACGCCGCACCTGGAGCAACGCCTCGACATCGTTGTCGAAGGCACCGTCGGCGATCGAGGATTTCACCGTATGGACCGAGGCGCCGCCGAGCTCCTCGTGGCTAACGACCTCGTTCGTCACCGTCTTCACCACATCCGGGCCGGTGACATACATGTAGGACGTGTCGCGGACCATGAAGATGAAATCGGTCATGGCCGGGGAATAGACATCGCCGCCGGCGCACGGGCCCATGATGACCGAGATCTGCGGGATGACGCCGCTCGCGACCACGTTGCGCTTGAAGATGTCGGCATAGCCGGCGAGGCTCGCCACCCCTTCCTGGATGCGCGCGCCGCCGGAATCGAACAGGCCGATGATCGGCGCCCGCATCCGGAGCGCCATGTCCTGCACCTTCTTCACCTTCTCCGCATGGGTCTCGGAAAGCGAGCCGCCGAGCACGGTGAAAT
Organism: Rhabdaerophilum calidifontis; assembly: GCF_008641065.1. GTDB lineage: Bacteria > Pseudomonadota > Alphaproteobacteria > Rhizobiales > Beijerinckiaceae > Rhabdaerophilum > Rhabdaerophilum calidifontis. The sequence continues at coordinate 159,470 of NZ_VTRS01000001.1, forward strand.
CCTTGGCGAAGACGAAGACCTTGCGGCCGTTGACCGTGCCCCAGCCGGTCACCACGCCGTCACCCGGGATCTTCGGCTGCCGGTCCATGCCGAATTCGACGCAGCGATGCTCGACGAACATGTCGAATTCCTCGAAGCTCGAATGATCGAGCAGCAATTCGAGGCGCTCGCGCGCGGTCAGCTTGCCCTTCTCGTGCTGCGCGGCGATGCGCTTCTCGCCGCCGCCGAGACGCGCCTCCGCGCGCCGGATCTCAAGCTTCTCGAGAATATCGCGCATTCCGGTCTCCCCGCAGCCCCGTTCTTGTTCGGATTGAGCGCATAAAGCGGCGCGTCAGGCAATGCTTCGTCCTTCCAGCGAAAATCGCGGATGACAAGCCGGTAAACTGGCGATAAGCAAATATTTGCAACTGCTCAAATTGAAGATCAGGCATGCGGGATCGCAAATTGTTCGTCGGGGCCGGGATCCGGCGGCTGCGCGAGAGCCGGGCGATGACGCAGGCCGATCTCGCGACGCAGCTCCGGATCTCCACGGCCTATCTCAGCCAGATGGAAACCAACCAGCGCCCGGTCTCGGCTGCGGTGCTCTACGGGCTCGGCCAGCTCTTCGGCGCCGAGGCGGGGCAGCTCGTGTCCGAGGATCCGGACCGGCTCGCGGCGGATCTGCGCGAGGCGCTGGCCGATCCGGTCTTCTCGCGCCAGGAGGCGAGCCATGTCGATATCCGGGCGCTCGCGCTTTCGGCGCCCTGGCTCGCGCATCGCTTCCTCGAACTGCATGCCGCATTCCGGCGCGCGCTCGATGCCGGCCCCGTGCCGAACCCCGCGATCCCGTTCGACGCCGCGCCGGGCGAGACGCCGCGTGATGTCAGCGCCCACCCTTTCGACGTGGTGCGCGACTTCTTCCACTACAACGACAATTACATCGACGACCTCGATCTTGCGGCCGAGCGCCTCGCCGCGCGCGCCTTCGACGGGCGCGGGCGCGATCTCGCGCCGTTCGTCGACTTTCTCCAGACCCGGCACGGCGTGCGTGTCCGCGATCTCCAGGATGACGATCCGCGCATCCGCATCTTCGATGCCAAGTCGCGCGTGCTGAGCCTCAACCCGGCGCTCGAGCCGACGACGCGCGGCTTCCATCTCGCCGCCCAGATCGCCCGGCTCGAGCATGGCGGCGCCATCGATGCCGCGGCGAACCACGCGACGCTGCGCACCCCGGAGGCGCGCGCCCTGGCGCAGGCGGCACTGACCAATTACTTTGCCGCCGCCCTGGTGATGCCCTACGGCCTGTTCGCGGCCGAGGCGAAGCGGACGCGGCACGATCTTGTGCGGCTCGGGCACCGGTTCGGCGCGAGCTTCGAGCAGGTCTGCCACCGGCTCTCGACGCTCCAGCGCAACGGCGCGCGCGGCGTGCCGGTCTATTTCGTCAAGCTCGACCGCGCCGGCAATATCGTGAAGCGGCATTCGGCGACGCGGTTCCAGTTCGCGCGGTTCGGCGGCGCCTGCCCGCTCTGGAACGTGCACGAGGCGTTCGAGACGCCCGACCGCATCCTTGTCCAGCAGGCCGAGATGCCGGACGGCATGCGCTATCTCTGCCTCGCGAAATCGGTGGTGAAGCCGCCGCGCTTCCATGGCGGGCCGGGCCAGCGTTATGCTATCGGCCTCGGCTGCGCGATCTCGGACGCGCAGCATTTCGTCTATTCCGACCGGATCGACATGCGCGGACGCACCGGTGTTGCGCGGGTCGGCATCAATTGCCGGCTCTGCGCGCGCATCGATTGCGCGCAACGCTCGGCGCCGCCGCTGTCGCGCCGGATCACGCTCGACCCGGACGCGCGTGCGACGCTGCCCTACGATATCCTGTGATCTGGCCCCGAGGCCGGCGGCTCACCAGTTCGGCTCCTTGCGCGTCGGATCGAAACGGCGCTTCAGGCCGGCCCAGCAATCGAGATATTTCGCGTCGATCGTCGGCAGGGTTGCCGCGAAATGCGTGAGCCGCTGCGGCAGGCGCGTCTCGAACATGAAGGCCAGGGTGCCTGCGAGCTTGTGCGGCACCATCGGCTCGTTCGAGGCCTTCTCGAAGGCCGGCGCATCGGGGCCATGCGGCAGCATCATGTTGTGCAGGCTCATGCCGCCGGGCACGAAGCCTTCGGGCTTGGCGTCATAAACCCCATAGATGAGGCCCATGAACTCGCTCATGATGTTGCGGTGATACCAGGGCGGACGGAACGTGTTCTCCGCCACCATCCAGCGCTCGGGGAAGATCACGAAATCGATATTCGCCGTGCCGACCTCGCCGGAGGGCGAGGTGAGCACGGTGAAGATCGACGGATCGGGATGATCGAACTGGATCGCGCCGACCGGCGAATAATGGCGCAGATCGTATTTGTAGGGATAGTAATTGCCGTGCCAGGCGACGACATCGAGGGGCGAGGCCTCGAGATCGGTCACGAACATGTCGCCGCACCACTTGACATAGAGCGCGGCCTTGCCCGGCCGGTCCTCGTAGGCGGCGACGGGCGCCTTGAAATCGCGCGCATTCGCGAGGCAATTGGCGCCGATCGGCCCGCGCTCGGGCAGCGTGAGTGCCCCGCCGTAATTCTCGCAGACATAGGCGCGAGCGGGGCCGTCCACCAGTTCGCAGCGGAAGATCACCCCGCGCGGGATGACGCAGATCTCGCCGGGCTCGATCTCGATCACGCCGAATTCGGTCGCGAAGCGCAGCCGCCCTTCCTGCGCGACGATCATCATCTCGCCGTCAGCATTGAAGAAATATTCGTCAACCATGTTCGCGGTGACGAGCGCAATATGAGCGGCCATGCCGGTCTGGCCTTCCGCGTCGCCGGCGGTGATGATGGTGTGCAGGCCGGTGCGGAAGTTCAGCGCCGCGTCCGGCAGGGGGATCGGCATCCAGCGCATCTGGCCGATCGGCAGCGTCGATTCCTCGCGGTTCGGCGCGGTCCGGATCATGCCGGGATCGGTCTTGCGGTAGCGGCCCTGATGCTTCACGCCCGGCTGGATGCGGTAGAGCCAGGAGCGCTCGTTGGTCGAGCGCGGCGCGGTGAAGGGCGAGCCGGAAAGCTGCTCGGCATAAAGTCCGTAATTGCATTTCTGCGGGGAATTGCGCCCCACGGGCAGCGCCTCGGGCAATGCCTCGGTCTCGAAGGAATTTCCGAAGCCGGTCATGTAGCGCAGCTTCTGCTCGATTGTCGTCTTCGCGCCCTCGGCCGCGACCATTTTCGCGTGGACATTCATGGCGATTCTCGGGGTCTCTCGGGGTTTCTCAGGGAATTTCCTCGCCGGCGGCGGGTTGGCCGCCTTGTGCTGCCGGCAGGATGCCAGAACGGAGCCGCAAGGCAAGGAAATTCGTTGCTTGTGAAACCATCTTGCCAATGAGCGATCGCCATGGGCCCGGAATGCCGAAAGCGGGCATGAAAAAGGGCGGCCTGAGCCGCCCTTCCCGATCGTCCGACAGGTCAATGCGGGTCTGACCCGGCTTACTTGCCGGCGCCGTCCTTGCGGTCGGTGCGCTCGGCGATGCGGGCCGACTTGCCGCGGCGATCGCGCAGGTAATAGAGCTTTGCGCGGCGGACCTTGCCGCGGCGCACGAGCTTGATCGAATCGATATTCGGCGAATAGAGCGGGAAGACACGCTCCACGCCCTCGCCATAGGAGATCTTGCGCACGGTGAAGCTCTCGTTGAGCCCGCCGCCATTGCGTGCGATGCACACGCCCTCATAGGCCTGGACGCGGCTGCGCTCGCCTTCCTTGACCTTCACATTGACGATGACGGTGTCGCCCGGCTGGAAATCGGGGATCGTCTTGCCGGCGATGACGCGCTCGGCTTCCTCTTTCTCGAGGGTCGCGATGATATCCATGACAAAGACCTTTCCGTTTCGCCTGAGGCGGCGAGCGCTTCGGAACGCTGTTCTGAGTTGAGGCGCGGGCCATACACGAGAATGCCGGGCTTGTCACGCATCGCGGCCGGGTTTTTTCGCCGCGCGATCCGGTCCCGGCAGGTCGGGCCGCCGTTCCCGCGTGATCCGCTCGGCCTCGGCCCGGCGCCAGCGCGCGATCTCCGCGTGGTTTCCCGAGAGCAGGATCTCGGGGATCGTGCGGCCCTCCCAGGCGCGGGGGCGCGTGTAATGCGGGTATTCGAGCAGGCCCTGCTCGTGGCTTTCCTCGAGATCCGATCCCGCGCCGCCCATCACGCCGGGGATGAGCCGGATCACCGCGTCGAGCACCACCTGCGCGGCGGGCTCGCCGCCGGAGAGCACGTAATCGCCGATCGAGACCTCCTCGAGGCCGCGTGCTTCGATCACCCGTTCGTCGATGCCCTCGAAGCGGCCGCAGACGAGGATGACGCCCGGCCCGGCCGCCAATCGCCGCGCCTCGGCCTGCGTGAAGCGCCGGCCGCGCGGCGACATCAGCAGGCGCGGGCGCGGATCCTCCGGCGCGATGCTCGAATCGAGCGCGGCGGCCAGCACATCGGCGCGGATGACCATGCCGGGGCCGCCCCCGGCCGGCGTGTCGTCGACCGCGCGGTGGCGGCCGATGCCATGATCGCGGATATCCTTGAGCGCGAGGTGCCACAGGCCGCGCCTCAGCGCCTCTCCCGCAAGCGACATGCCGAGCGGGCCGGGGAACATGTCCGGCATCAGCGTGAGGACGAGGGCGGAAAACCCGGTCACGGTGCCGGATCCGGCGTCGGATCGTCGTTCTCCTGCCCGGGCTGCCCTTCACCGCCGGCGTCTTTCGCGGGCTCGGGCTTCATCAGGAAGGCGGGGTCGATGACGATCCGCCCGGCGGCGATGTCCACCCGCGGCGCCGCCGCCCTGGTGAAGGGCAGCAGCCAGGTGGCGCCGCCGGCCTCCGGGCGGATCTCCAGGATGTCGCCGGCGCCGAAATCATGCACGGCGGCGATGCGGCCGAGGCCGTCGCCGGCCTGATCCACGACCGCAAGGCCGATCAGGTCCGAATGGTAGAATTCCTCCTCCTCGGGCTCGGGCAGCATCGCCCGATCCACGAAGAGTTCGGTGCCGGTGAGAGTCCTCGCCCGGTCGCGATCCGTGATGCCGGCGAAGCGGACGACAAGCATGTCGTCCTTGAGGAGGCGGCCGGCCTCGATCTCGAACATGCGGCCATCGGCGGCGAAGAGCGGGCCGTAATCGTCGATCGCGAGCGGATCGGCGGTGAAGCTCTTCACGCGGCATTCGCCGCGCACGCCGTGCGGCGCGCCGATCACGGCCAGCACCACCCGCCGCTCGGGCGGCGGGAGCGTGGGCATGGGCTTCGGGCGGCGGGGCTTTGCCATTGCATCTCCCATCCGGCAGCGCAGGGCGTGCGGCCGCGCCGCATCTCTTTTGTGATGACGCCGGCCTTACTCGGCCGCCGCTTCGCCGGCCTTCTTGGCCCGTTCGGCGGCGCGCTCTTCCATCTTCTTGCCGGGCTTGGCCTTTTCCGGGTTGTTGCGCGCTTCGCGCTTCAGCACACCGGCCGCATCGAGGAAGCGGAGCACGCGATCGGTCGGCTGCGCGCCCTTGGCGATCCATTCCTTGGCCTTTTCGATGTCGAGCACCACGCGCTCGGCCGAATCCTTGGCCAGCATCGGGTTGTAGGTGCCGAGCTTCTCGATGAAGCGGCCATCGCGGGGGGCGCGGGCATCCGCGACGACGATGCGATAGACGGGGCGCTTCTTGGCGCCGCCGCGCGCAAGACGGATCTTCAGAGGCATGGGGTACTCCTGTGTTTGCTCTGTTCCGGATACGACATCATTTCTTTCTGAACGGGTTGAAGCCGCCGAGGCCCGGCAGGCCGCCACCGCCGAGGCCGGGAAGCCCCGGCTTGCCGAGGCCGGGCAGGCCGGGCGGCAGCTTGGCGCCGCCGGGCCCCGAGAGCTTCTCGATCTGCTTCTGCGCCTCGGCGAGGGCATCGGGCGAGACGCCGCCGGCCGGGGGCAGCTTCGAGGGGTCCGGCAATCCTCCGCCCGGAAATCCTCCGCCCAGGCCGAACATGTTCGCGAGGCCGGCCATCGGCCCACGCCCGCCCTTGCCGACCGCCTTCATCATGTCCGCCATGCCGCGATGCAGCTTGAGGAGCTTGTTGATCTCCTCCGCGCTGGTGCCGGAGCCGGCGGCGATGCGCTTCTTGCGGCTGTGCTTGAGGAGATCCGGGTTGCGTCGCTCGGCCGGGGTCATGGAATTGATGATCGCCACCTGCCGCGCCAGCATCCGGTCGTTGATGCCGGCGGCCTCCATCTGGCCCTTGGCCTTGCCGACACCCGGCAGCATGCCCATCAGCCCGCCAAGCCCGCCGAGCTTCTCCATCTGCCGGAGCTGATCGCGCAGATCCTCGAGATCGAAGCGGCCCTTGCGCATCTTCTCGGCCATCGCCAGGGCTTTTTCCTGGTCGATCGAGGCGGCGGCCTTCTCGACGAGGCTGACGATGTCGCCCATGCCGAGGATGCGGTTGGCGATGCGTGCGGGATGGAAATCCTCGAGGGCGTCCATCTTCTCGCCCGTGCCGATCAGCTTGATCGGCTTGCCGGTCACCGCGCGCATCGAGAGCGCGGCGCCGCCGCGGCCGTCGCCGTCGACGCGCGTGAGCACGATGCCGGTGATGCCGACGCGGCCATCGAAGGCGCGGGCGGTGTTCACCGCGTCCTGGCCGGTGAGGCTGTCCGCCACCAGCAGGATTTCGTGCGGATTCACGGCATCGCGGACGCGGACGACCTCCTCCATCAGTTCGTCATCGAGCGTCACGCGGCCGGCGGTGTCGAACAGCACGACATCGTAGCCGCCGAGCCGCGCGGCCTGCTCGGCGCGCCGGGCGATCTCGATCGCGTTCTGCCCCGCCACGATGGGGAGGACGTCGATCCCGTTGTCGCGGCCAAGCACGGCAAGCTGCTCCATCGCGGCCGGACGGCGCGTATCGAGCGAGGCCATCAGGATCTTCTTGCGCTCGCGCGCGGCGAGGCGTTTCGCGATCTTGGCGGTGGTGGTCGTCTTGCCGGAGCCCTGAAGGCCGACCATCAGGATGCCGACCGGCGGGGTCGCCTGGAGGTCGATCGGTGCGGCATCGGAGCCGAGGGTCGCGACCAGCTCGTCATGGACGATCTTGACGACCATCTGGCCCGGCGTGACCGATTTCACCACCTCGACGCCCACCGCGCGGGCGCGGACCTTGTCGGTGAAATCGCGCACGACATCGAGCGCGACATCCGCCTCGAGCAGCGCCCGGCGGACCTCGCGCATCGCCTCGGCGACATCGGCCTCGCGCAGCGCACCGCGGCGCGTCAGCGTGTCGAGAATGCCGGACAGGCGGTTCGAAAGGCCTTCGAACATCTCGGTCCCCAATTGAGCCGCAGCGCGGCGGGCGGTTTTACAGGCACGCCCCTTCGGACATGCCCCTCCAAGCACGAACGCGCCCGGGGGCGCATCGCGCTGCCGGGCGTGGACCTCCGGGGCCGGGGCCCCGGTCGGCGGATCGGATCGATCGCACCAGATTGGAGGCGGTCCCTTAGGCGAAAAGGCGCGACAGGTCAAGAAAGGTGGCGCGGTGCCCGGCTATTTCAGGAACACCACGATCTTCAGCTTCAGGCCGGGATCGTCGCTCTTCTCGGGAATGAAGGCGTATTCCTCGAGGAAGGTGCCGGTGGAGACGAGGTTCTTCTCGTCGAGATAGGCGGTGATCGCCTCGTAGGCGGTGTCGATCTCGTCATAGGCGCCTTCATGCGGGAAGCTGATGGCGCGCCCGGCGGGGGATTGTCCGGCCTCGAACCCGGCTTCCAGCGCCGTGCCGGCGGATGCGGGCGCCGCCAGCGGCAGCATCGCCTCGTAGGTGAAGCCGAGATCGTCGCTGTCGATGAAATGCGCCATGGGCTGCCCGGCGACGGCGAGGCCGAGCCGCTTCACCTCGGAATCGAGCCGGGCGATCGCCTGTTTCAGCGCCGTGAAGCCGTCGTCCCAGCTGCTCTGCCCCCTGAGCCGCAGGACCGGGCGGGCGGCGATCTCGCCGATCTCGCCGGCGAGGCCGTCATTGCCGGCCCGGCTGCCTTCGCCGGCGACCGGCGGTGGCGGTTCAGCACCCGCCGCCGGGGGAGCGGCGGGAGAAGGAGCAGCCGGGGCGGCTGGCGCCGCCACGGCCGGCGCGGGCGGGGTCTGCGCGAGGCTTGTCGTGCCGCTGGCGATCAGCGCGGCGAGCACGAGACCCCGCAAGCCGGCCAATCCTGCGATGCAACGCCGTTCTTCCGCCATGGCCGCTTCCCTGACCGCCGTTCCGCCGCCTGCGCGCCTAGCGCAGGACGGGGCGCGGCAATGTAACCCGAAACATCTGCGTGCGCACGCCGTCGATCGCGAAATCGTTGTCGTTGACGATGATCACTTCGTCCTGGGCGGTGACCGCGACCGCCTCGATGCGGCCCGGCAGGCCGGGAATCGTGTCGGTATCGAGCACCAATTCCTTCGCAAGCGGGGATAGTCCGCGCTCGCGCAGGACCTCGCGGCCGAGCTGCTCCAGCGTCGGGCGGGTCTCGGGCAGGTCGAGATCCGGCGGCACAAGCGCGGAATCGCCGAGTTCGACCGTGAAGAGGCGCGCCGTCCGGTCGATGCGTTCGACGATGAGGAGGCGGTTCTCGGCCAGGGCGACGATTTCGGTGATGCCCGCCTGAAGCTGGTTCCGGTCGCGCGCCAGTTCGGCATCGGCGCGGAAGGCGGAAGCCTCGTCGAGTTCGTAGAGATATTGCCCCGCGACGCGGCCGGTCTCGCGCTCGATCTTCCAGATCCGGACATGGCGGGAGGCGCGGGCCGCATCGGGATCGGGATTGGCAAGCGGCGATTGCATCGCGACGAAGAGATGCCGCTCGTCAGGCGCGAGGGCCAGGCCTTCGAGGCCGCGGCCGGGCAGGCGCTGGCGCAGGATTGCTGGCAGCACCGGGAAGATCTCGTAATCGGCATCCTTGAAATCGGCCTGGGCCCCGGCCGGGACGAGGCGGCGGCGGATCGCGCCGTCCGGCCCGACCTCGAGGAGCGAGGGGCCGAATTCCTCGGCGATCCAGAAGGTGCCGTCCTGCAGGCGCGCAAAACCCTCCGGATCGACGCCCGAAGGATCGAGCGGCAGCGGCTTTCCGTCGATTCCGTAGACGGGCTCCGGCCTGCCGGGCGGGCTGATCGGGCCGGGGCGGCCGGAGACCGGCTTGCCGGAACGCCCCTTGAGCGGAATGAAGACATTGATCCGCGCCACGTTGTCCGTGCCGATATCGACACCATAGATCGAGGGCACGAAGCCGGGCAGCGGGTTGATCCGGCCGCCGCGGTCGCCGTTGCAGATCTGCTCGGGTTCGAGCCCGATGACGCGCTTGGCCTCCTCGCACGCGATGGCGGGGCCGCGATCGGTCAGCAGCCAGATCCGCCCCTGCGCATCGCCGGGCTGGCGGAAGGCGGCGGAGCCCATCGCCACCGAGAGGTTGATCGCCTTGCCGTTGGGGAAGGTGACGACGCCGAGCGGAAGATTGGCGATCTGGATCGGTGTCGCGAGCGCGCGGAGCGGCGGCGTTTCCGGCGGCGGCGTATCCTGGGCCCGGGCGGCGCACAGGCACAGACCCGCGAATCCGGCCGCGAGGGCGCGCCGCGCGCGAATGCCCGTCAGGCGGGGTGCCGGAACCGCGATCTCGCGCCGCATCGATCTCTTGCGCCTACCTCTTGGGTCGAAAACGCTTGAGAACGTTTCCCCCGTTGCCGGAACCCGCTATACCGCTATTCGCATGCGCGGCGAAAGCAAGACAAGTCCCTGTTTTACAAATCGAAGGCCCGAGCCATGATTGCCGCGCGCGATCCATTCCCCGCTCCTGTTACGCCGATCCCGTTCCGGAAGATGCACGGTCTCGGCAATGATTTCGTCGTGATCGACGCGCGCGGGCACGCCTTCCCCGCTTCGCCGGCCCTGCTCGGCCGGATCGCCGATCGCCGCCTCGGTGTCGGCTGCGACCAGTTGATCCTGCTCGAACCCTCGGACCGCGCCGATGCCCGCATGCGCATCTTCAACCCCGATGGTGGCGAGGTTGGGGCCTGCGGCAACGCCACGCGCTGCATCGCCTGGCTGCTGGCCGCGGAGGCGGGCCGGGCGCAGGCGATCATCGAGACACGGGCCGGCCTGCTTCGGGCCACATTGGCGGAGGGCGTCGTCACGGTCGATATGGGTGCGCCCCGGCTCGGCTGGGGCGAGATTCCCCTTGCCGGGGCCGGCGCGGACACCGCGCGTGTTGCAATCGATGCGGCGGGCATCGACCCCGCCCTGCCGGGCTGGTTTTCGGCGGTGAACATGGGCAATCCGCACGCGGTGTTCTTCGTCGAGGATTGCGACGCCTTCGAACTCGCGCGGATCGGGCCGGCGCTGGAGACGCATCCGCTGTTCCCCGAGAAGGCGAATGTCTCGCTCGCAAGCCGCGCCGGGCCGGATGCGTTGCGCGTCCGCGTCTGGGAGCGGGCCGCCGGGGCGACGCTCGCCTGCGGCACGGCCGCCTGCGCGGTCGCGGTTGCGGCCTGGCGGCTCGGCCTCGTTCCGGAAGGGCCTGTGCGCATCCTGCTGCCCGGCGGCGTGCTGACCATCGCGCGCGGCGGGGCCGGCAGCGTGCTGATGACGGGGCCGGTCGCGACCAGCTTCACCGGCACGCTCGATCCGGCACTGCTGATCCTGCCGGAGGCGGCGGCATGAGCGAGGTCGTCACCCTCGGCTGCCGGCTCAACACCTTCGAGAGCGAGGCGATGCGCAAGGCCGCACGCGCCGCCGGCCACGAGGATCTCGTGATCGTCAATACTTGCGCGGTCACGGCGGAAGCGGTGCGGCAGGCGCGGCAGACGATCCGGCGCCTGAAGCGCGAGCGGCCGGAGGCGCGCATCGTCGTCACCGGCTGCGCGGCCCAGACCGAGCCGGAGACCTTCGCGGCGATGGCCGAGGTCGAGCAGGTGATCGGCAACGACGTGAAGCTCAGCCCCGAGACCTGGACCGGCCTTGTCCGCCCGGCGGGGCTTGGCGTCGCGGCGGCCGAGCGCGTCGTCGTCAACGACATCATGAGCGTGCGCGAGACGGCAGGCCACCTGATCGACGGGTTCGAGGGCCGCGCCCGCGCCTTCGTGCAGGTGCAGAACGGCTGCGACCATCGCTGCACCTTCTGCATCATTCCCTATGGGCGCGGCAATTCGCGCTCGGTGCCGATGGGGGGCGTGGTCGAGCAGGTGCGCCGGCTTGTCGCCGGCGGGTATCGCGAGGTTGTGCTGACGGGTGTGGACCTCACCTCCTACGGCGCCGATCTCCCCGGCGCGCCGACACTCGGCCATCTTGCCGAGGCGATCCTCAAGCATGTGCCGGATCTCGCCCGGCTCCGGATCTCATCGATCGATTCGATCGAGGCCGATCCGCGTCTCGTCGCGCTGCTGAAATCCGAGCCGCGGGTGATGCCGCATCTGCATCTCTCGCTCCAGGCGGGGGATGACCTGATCCTCAAGCGCATGAAGCGGCGCCACAGCCGCGCAGATTCGATCCGCTTCTGCGCGGAACTGCGCGCGGCGCGGCCGGATTTCGCGTTCGGTGCCGATCTCATCGCCGGGTTCCCGACCGAAACCGAGGCGATGTTCACGAACACGCTGCGTCTCGTCGAGGAATGCGGGCTCGCCTTCCTGCACGTCTTTCCCTATTCGCCGCGGCCCGGAACCCCGGCCGCGCGCATGCCGCAGGTGGGCAGGGCCGAGATCAAGGCTCGCGCCGCCCGGCTTCGCGCCGCGGGCGAAGCGGCGTTGCGGCGGCATCTCGACGCGCGGGTCGGTTCTGCGGGGATGGCGCTGGTCGAGCGCGACGGCCTCGGCCGGCTTGATGATTTCACCCCCGTGCGCATCGCCGGTGCGGCGGAACCGGGGTCGCTCGTCCCGATCCGCATCACGGGGCATGACGGGCGGGTGCTCGTTGGCGCGCCGGCCTCGTCCGGCCTGACGATCGCGGCGGAGTAGGCGATGAGCGACGAGACGAAACAGCCCGGCCTTCTCGGGCGGCTCTTCGGCCGCGGCCGCGAAGAGGCGCCGGCGCCGGCGGAACAAGCCCCGGCGGTTCGATTGTCGTGGTGGAAGCGGCTGAGCCTCGGCCTCGGCCGCACGGCCTCGCAGATCGGCGCCGGCATCACCGCCATCTTCACCACGCGCAAGCTCGACGCCGACACCCTCCAGGATCTCGAGGACGTGCTGATCCAGGCCGATCTCGGCGTCGAGGTCGCGGGGCGGATCGTCGCGGCGATCGGCCGCGACCGGTTCGACCGCGCGGTGAGCCCGGAGGAGGTCAAGGCGGCCCTGGCCGCCGAGGTCGAGAAGGCGCTGGCGCCGGTGGCGCAGCCGCTGGAGATCGATGCGGCCCGCAAGCCTTTCGTGATCCTCATGGTCGGCGTGAACGGGTCCGGCAAGACGACGACGATCGGCAAGCTTGCGGCGAAATTCCGCGGCGAGGGCCGTTCGGTGACGCTCGCGGCCGGCGATACGTTCCGGGCGGCGGCGATCGACCAGCTCCGCGTCTGGGCGGAGCGGACCGGTGCCGGCTTCGTCGCCCGCGACCAGGGCGCGGATGCGGCGGGGCTCGCCTTCGACGCGCTGGATCAGGCCCGCAGGGCGGAGACGGATGTCCTGCTGATCGATACTGCTGGCCGGCTCCAGAACAAGCAGGGGCTGATGGATGAACTCGCCAAGATGGTGCGGGCGATCCGCAAGCTCGACGCTGCGGCGCCGCACGCCGTGCTGCTGGTGCTCGACGCGACCGTCGGCCAGAACGCGATCAGCCAGGTGGAGGCGTTTCGCCAGATCGCCGGCGTGACCGGCCTCGTGATGACCAAGCTCGACGGCACCGCGCGCGGCGGCATCCTCGTGGCTCTGGCGGCGAAATTCGGCCTGCCGGTGCATTTCATCGGCGTCGGCGAAGGGATCGACGATCTCGAACCCTTCGCGGCGCGGGATTTCGCCCGGGCGATCGCCGGGCTCGACGAGGGCTGAGCTAGACCAGGCGCACGGCGATGGGCGTGACGCCGTCGATCTCGACGCGGATCGTCTGGCCGCGCGCGACCGCCGAAACCCCCTCCGGCGTCCCGGTGAAGATCAGGTCGCCGGGCTTCAGCTCGAAAAAGCGCGACAGGATGGCGATCTGCTCGGGGATCGACCAGATCATCGCGCCGAGCACCGAATCCTGCCGCGCGCTGCCATCCACGAACAGCCGGATGCGGGCTGCCGGGTCGGGCGCGGCGGCGGCCGGAACCAGCGGGCCGACGGGGCCGGATTGATCCGCCGCCTTGCCGATTTCCCAGGGGCGGCCGAGCGTCTTCGCCTCGGCCTGGCGGTCGCGCCGGGTCATGTCGAGCCCGGCGGCATACCCGAATACGCAGGCCATGGCCTGCGCCTCGGGAATGTCGCGGCCGCCCCTGGCGAGCGCCACGACCAGCTCGGCCTCGTGGTGGTAATCCGAGGTGCCCGGCGGATAGGCGATCGGCGTCTCGATTCCGGCCTCGACCGGCACGATCGCCTCCGCGCCCTTCATGAAGAAGAACGGCGGTTCGCGGTCGGGATCATGGCCCATCTCGCGGGCATGGGCGGCATAGTTCCGGCCGATGCAGAAGGCCCGGCGCACGGGAAAGCGCGCCGTACTCTCTGCCACGGCAAGGGTGGGACGCGGCTCGAGGACTGGAATGGCGGGAGCGTGCATGACAAATTCCGGAGTTGAGAGGCGCGCGCGAAGCGTTTAAGCGCCTGATCGGCGGGGCTTCTTCGTTACGCGACTTCGCCCGGGCGGCAAAGCCCGATCCCGCGCAACCAGGCAGGACGATGGCCGACACGACGCAACCGCATGCGAATCCGTTCCTCAAGCTCGCGCTGGAGATGGGGCCGCTCGTCCTGTTCTTCGCGGCGAATTCCAAGCCGCAATGGTTCCGGCCGGCGGTGGCGGCGGTTTTCGGCGAAGGCCTGGTCGCGGGCGCCAATGCCGGCATCCTGATCGCCACCGCGGTGTTCATGGTGGCGATGGCGGCTTCGCTCGCGATCACCTGGTCGCTGTTCCGCCGGCTTCCGGTGATGCCGCTCGTCTCCGGGGCGGTGGTGCTCGTCTTCGGAACGCTGACGCTTCTCCTCCAGGACGAGGTGTTCATCAAGCTGAAGCCGACGATCGTCAATGCGCTGTTCGGCGCCGTGCTGCTCGGCGGCCTCGCGTTGGGCAAGCCCCTGCTGCCTTATGTGCTCGAGGCGGTGTTCCATCTCGATGCGATAGGCTGGCGCAAGCTCACCTTCCGCTGGGGCGTGTTCTTCCTCGTGCTCGCCGCGCTCAACGAGCTCGTCTGGCGCACGCAGAGCACGGATTTCTGGGTGGCCTTCAAGGTCTGGGGCGTGATGCCGCTCACGATTCTCTTCACGCTCGCGCAGACGCCGATGATGCTGCGCCACGGTTTCGATCCGGACGGAAAGAAATGACGCCTCAGCGCGTGGCGAGCGCCCGGGTGATTTCCGGCAGCAGCCCGTTGCGGATCGAGTCGGGCGTCAGCGGCCCGACATGCTTGTAGAGAATGCGGCCGTCGCCGGAGACGAGGAAGGTCTCGGGCACGCCGTAGACGCCCCATTCGATCGACACCCGGCCCTCGCCATCAGCGCCGACAGCGGAATAGGGGTTGCCGAGCCGGCCGAGGAAGCGGCGGGCATTCTCCGGCCTGTCCTTCTGGTTGATGCCGAGGATCGTGAAGCGGCCGTCGCGGGCGAGGTCCATCAGCAGCGGATGCTCCTGATGGCAGGGCGCGCACCACGAGGCGAAAACATTGACCAGAACCGGCCGGCCGGTCGCGAGATCGGCCTGGCCGAAACCGGGAACGGGGCGGCCATCCCGGACCAGGCCTTCCACCGGCGGCAGCGCGAAGGCCGGGGCCGGCCGGCCGATCAGCGCCGAAGGCAGTTTCGTGGGGTCGCCGGTGAAGAGCCGCACGACAAAAACCGCCGCGAGGCCGAGGAACAGCGCGAGCGGCAGGAAGGCGAGGAGCCGCAGGCGGCGCCGCGGGCCGGTGCCGGCCGGGAGTTCCGGCGCGCTCATGGTGCGCGCAGATCCGGTGCGCGCGGACCCGCCGGGCCGCGGCCCGCCTCCAGGGCCGCGAGCCGCCGCCTGGCCGAGCGCCAGCCGAGGAGGCTCGCCCCGATCATCGCGGCGAGAATCAGGGCGGTCGCGCCGTAGGCCGCGAGGATGAAACCGGCATGCGACCCGGACATCAGCCAGCCCCTCCCCGTTCGGCGGCGACGATCTGGAGGCGCTCGATACGCCGCAGCGCAAGCTCGGTCTTCATGCGCAGGAGCATCAGCACGAGATGCAGCAGCAGGAAGGCGAGTCCCATCACCAGCAGCGGCACCAGCATCGAGGGATGGATGGTCGGCCCGTCGATCCGGAACACGGCGGCGGGCTGGTGGAGCGTATACCACCAATCGACCGAGAACTTGATGATCGGCAGATTCGCGGCGCCGACCAGCGTGAGGATCGCCACCGCGCGGGCGGCGCGCCCCGGCTCGTCGATCGCGCGCCAGAGCGCCATGATCCCGAGATAGACGAGGAACAGGATCAGCACCGAGGTCAGCCGCGCATCCCATTCCCACCAGGTGCCCCACATCGGCCGGCCCCAGATCGCGCCCGTCAGCAGGCAGATCAGCGTGAAGCCGGCCCCGAGCGGCGCGGCGGCCTTCTGCGCCACATCCGCCAGCGGATGCCGGAAGACGAGCGTCCCCAGCGCCGAGACCGCCATGCCGGCATAGGCGAACATCGCGAGCCAGGCGGCCGGCACATGGATATACATGATCCGCACCGTCTCGCCCTGCTGGTAATCCGCGGGTGAGGCGAAAAAGGCGCCGTGGAGCCCGAAGGCGAAGGCCGCGAGCGTCAGCACGGCCAGCGGCAGCAGCAGCCGGTCGGCCAGCGCGTTGAAAACGGCCGGATTGGCGAGCCGCATCCAGGCGGCGGGCGCCGGGGGCGCGGGCGGCGGGGCGAGGTCCATGGCCCTGAC
Source organism: Rhabdaerophilum calidifontis (assembly GCF_008641065.1). GTDB lineage: Bacteria > Pseudomonadota > Alphaproteobacteria > Rhizobiales > Beijerinckiaceae > Rhabdaerophilum > Rhabdaerophilum calidifontis. The sequence goes on from NZ_VTRS01000001.1 coordinate 175,509, forward strand.
ATAGGGGAAGCCGCGCCGTCGCGCAAACCACCCGGCACGACATGTCGCAGGGGGCGATTCAATTCCGCGCGAGGCGCAGCGCCGCCGCGGCCGCGACCGGACCGATCACGACCATCAGCAGCGTGACCCCGCCCAGCAGCATCAGCGGGGTGGCGACGGCGCGGCCCGCCGCCGCCTCCCGGACGATGGTGACGCCGAAGATCAGCGTCGGGATCGTCAGCGGCAGGACGAGGATCGCCAGCAGGAGGCCGCCGCGGCGCAGGCTGACCGTCAGCGCCGCGCCGATCAGCCCGATCAGCGTCAGGGTCGGCGTGCCGACGAGCAGCGAGAGTGTCAGCGGCAACATCGCGGCGGGTTCGATCGCCAGCATCAGGCCGAGCATCGGCGCGGCGATCGCCAGCGGCAGCCCGGTGGCCAGCCAATGCGCCAGCGCCTTGACGAGCAGGATCAGCGGCAGCGGCGTGCCGGCGAGCAGGAGCTGGTCGGTCACGCCCTCGTCCTCGTCCGCCTGAAGCAGCCGGTCGAGCCCGAGCAGGGTTGCGAGCAGCGCGGCGATCCACAGGATGGCCGGAGCGATGCGGCCGATGAGCTTCTGGTCCGGGCCGACGGCGAAGGGCACGAGCGCGATCAGGATGAGGAAAAAGACGAGGCCTAGCCCGGCGCCCGCGCCGATGCGGCGGGCGAGGCGCAATTCGCGGATCATGATCGCGCGCAGCGTCGTCATGCCTCGCGTTCCCCGGAGAGGGCAGCGCCCCGCGCGCCGAGATCGAGAATCGCCGCCTCGACCGCGATCGGCTGATGCGTCGCCACCACGGCGAGGCCCCCCGCCGCGCGATGCGCCGCGAGCAGGGCGCCGATCAGCGCCTGCCCGGCCTGGTCGAGCGCGGCGAGCGGCTCGTCGAGCAGCCAGACCGGGCGCGGCGCCACGAGCAGCCGGGCAAGCGCCACCCGCCGGCGCTGGCCGGCCGAAAGCACATGCACCGGCAGGTCGGCGAGCGGCAGCGCGCCGAGTGTCGCGAGCGCCGGCGCGATCCGGCCGGGCTCGCCGCCGAGCAGCGCCGCCGCGAAGGCGAGGTTCTCGCGCGGCGTCAGCGCCTCGCGCAGCCCTTCGCGATGGCCGTGATAATGGATAAGGAGCGCCGGCTCGGCTTCCGCCGGCATACCCTCCCAGCGGATCGTCCCCGCTTCGGGCTTCAGGAAGCCGGCAAGAAGGCGAATGAGCGTCGTCTTGCCCGAGCCGTTCGGCCCGGCGAGCCGCAGCACGCCGCCGGAAGCCAGGGCGAGATCGAGCCCGGCGAAAAGATGCCGGTGGCCGCGCCGCATCGCGAGCCCCTCGGCGACGAGGCGCAAGCCGGGGGCGAAACGGGGGGCGGGAAGCGTCACGCGCGGCTCTTCGGGCGGCAGGCGCCGGTCGGCGCGGGAGGCCAAGTTTTCATCATTTCGTTTCGTGCGTGTAGCGGGCTTTCTGGAAATGATCTATAGAGCGGTCCGGCTGCGCCGCGCGCGTCACGCGCGGGGTCCGGGCACTCCCGGAGTGGCGCGCGCGAGGTTTCGCGCCCGGTTTCCCGGTCCAATCCCGGGGCATCGAGGTCTTCACGGCTCCCCCGGCCACCCCGAATCGTGACACTATATCAAGGGATCCTCTTCCGATGTCTCTCGACAGTTTCAAATGCCGCAAGCAGCTTCAGGTCGGCGGCAAGACCTATACCTATTTCTCGCTGCCGGACGCGGAGAAAGCCGGTCTCACGGGCATTTCGCGCCTGCCCTATTCGATGAAGGTCCTGCTCGAGAACCTGTTGCGCCACGAGGACGGGCGCTCGGTTACCAAGGCCGATATCGAGGCGGTCTCGGCCTGGCTCGACAACAAGGGCAAGACCGAGAAGGAGATCGGCTTCCGCCCGGCGCGCGTTCTGATGCAGGATTTCACCGGGGTTCCGGCGGTCGTCGATCTCGCGGCGATGCGCGACGGCATGGTGGCGCTCGGCGGCGATCCCAACAAGATCAACCCGCTGGTGCCGGTCGATCTGGTGATCGACCACTCGGTCATCGTCGATGAATTCGGCTCTCCCAAGGCGTTCGACCGCAATGTCGAGCTCGAATACGAGCGCAACGAGGAGCGCTACAACTTCCTCAAATGGGGCCAGGGCGCCTTCGCGAATTTCCGCGTCGTGCCGCCGGGCACCGGCATCTGCCATCAGGTCAACACCGAATACCTCGCCCAGACCGTCTGGACCCGGCGCGACAGCGACGGTTCGACGCTCGCCTATCCCGACACGCTCGTCGGCACCGACAGCCACACGACCATGGTCAACGGCCTTGCCGTGCTCGGCTGGGGCGTCGGCGGCATCGAGGCCGAGGCGGCGATGCTCGGTCAGCCGCAATCCATGCTGCTGCCGGAGGTGATCGGCTTCGAGCTCGCGGGGCGGCTCAACGAGGGCGTCACCGCCACCGATCTGGTGCTGACCGTGACGCAGATGCTGCGCAAGAGGGGCGTTGTCGGCAAATTCGTCGAGTTCTTCGGCGCCGGCCTCGACAATCTCACGCTCGCGGACCGCGCGACCATCGCCAATATGGGCCCGGAATACGGCGCGACCTGCGGCTTCTTCCCCTGCGATGTCGAGACGGTGCGGTATCTGCGCGAGACCGGCCGCGCCGAGGAGCGCGTGGCGCTGGTCGAGGCCTATTGCAAGGCGCAGGGCCTGTTCCGCGAGAAGGGCGCGGCGGCGCCGGTCTTCACCGATACGCTTTCGCTCGACCTTTCGACCGTTCTCCCCTCGATGGCCGGCCCGAAGCGGCCGGAGGGCCGCGTCGCGCTCACCGATGTCGCCACGGCCTTCGCCGCCGCCCTCTCTGGCGAATACAAGAAGGCCGGCGACGAAGGCCGCGCCGCCCCGGTCGAGGGCCGTGACTTCCAGCTCCGCCATGGCGATGTGGTGATCGCCGCGATCACCTCCTGCACCAATACCTCGAACCCCTCGGTGCTCATCGGCGCCGGGCTGCTGGCGCGCAACGCGCTCGCGCGCGGGCTGCGGCAGAAGCCCTGGGTCAAGACCTCGCTGGCGCCGGGCTCGCAGGTCGTGGCGGAATATCTCGAGAAGGCCGGGCTCCAGAAGGATCTCGATGCGCTCGGGTTCAACCTCGTCGGCTTCGGCTGCACCACCTGCATCGGCAATTCGGGCCCGCTTCCGGCGGAGATCTCGAAGGCGATCAACGAGAACGGCCTGATCGCGGCGGCGGTGCTCTCGGGCAACCGCAATTTCGAGGGGCGCGTCTCGCCGGACGTGCAGGCGAATTATCTCGCCTCGCCGATGCTGGTGGTTGCCTACGCGCTGGCCGGTTCGGTGACGCGCGATCTCACGAAGGAGCCGCTCGGCATGGGCGCCGACGGCCAGCCGGTCTATCTCAAGGATATCTGGCCCTCCTCGCAGGAGATCCAGGATTACATCGCCCGCAACGTCACGCAGGATCTGTTCCGCACGAAATACGCGGATGTGTTCAAGGGCGACGCGCGCTGGCAGGGAGTGCGGACCTCGACCGGCCTGACCTATGCCTGGAATTCGGGTTCGACCTATGTGCAGAACCCGCCCTATTTCCAGGGCATCACCAAGACGCCGAAGCCGATCACCGATATCCGGGGTGCGCGCATCCTCGCGCTGTTCGGCGACAAGATCACCACCGACCACATCTCCCCGGCCGGTTCGATCAAGGCGGCCTCGCCCGCAGGGTCCTATCTGATCGAGCGGCAGGTCCGCCCGGCGGATTTCAACCAATACGGCACGCGGCGCGGCAATCACGAGGTGATGATGCGCGGCACCTTCGCCAATATCCGCATCAAGAATTTCGTCGTGCGGGATCAGGACGGCAGCACGCCCGAGGGCGGTTACGCCATCCACCAGCCTTCCGGCGAGCGCATGTTCATCTATGACGCCGCGATGCGCTATGCGCAGGAGGGCGTGCCGCTGGTGATCTTCGCCGGTGTCGAATACGGCAACGGCTCCTCGCGCGACTGGGCGGCCAAGGGCACGGCGCTGCTCGGCGTCAAGGCGGTGATCGCGCAGAGCTTCGAGCGCATCCATCGCTCGAACCTCGTCGGCATGGGCATCGTGCCGTTCGTATTCGAGGAGGGCACGAGCTGGAAGACGCTGGGTCTTGTCGGGGACGAGACCGTCGACATTCCCGGTCTTTCGGAAGTCCAGCCGCGCCAGAAGGTCATCGCCCGCGTGACCCGCGCGGACGGGACCGGCTTCGACCTGCCGCTGCTCTGCCGCATCGATACGCTCGACGAAATCGAGTATTTCAAGAATGGCGGCATCCTGCATTACGTGCTGCGCCAGCTCGCCGCCTGAGCCGGCGCCAGGGCCTGAGACCGGACGCCGCGGGGTGCCCCGCGGCGTTCGCGTATCATCTCGGCGCGTGATACACCCGCTTGTGATTGGCCATTGACGCACGCTTGCGGTTTGGTTCATCGCGAAACCGATGCTGGGATCCGAACCGATGCCTCTCACCCGCCGCCATTTCGCCGCGCTTGCGGCCGGCCTTCTCGCCGCGCCCCGTGGTGCCGGCGCGCAGACCGCGCGCGGGCCGGCGGTGGTCGAGCTGTTCACGAGCCAGGGCTGCTCCTCCTGCCCGCCGGCAGATGCACTGATGGGGCAGCTCGCGCAGGATGCGGGCGTGATCCCGCTCACCTGGCCGGTCGAGATCTGGGATTATCTCGGCTGGCGCGATACGCTGGCCAAGCCCGCCTTCACCGCACGTCAGCGCGCCTATGCGGCCGCCATCGCCCGCAAGCGCATCTATACCCCGCAGGCAATCGTCAATGGCCGCGCCGATTGCGTCGGCTCGGATCGTTCGTCGATCGCCCGGCTCGGCAATGCCACGGCCTCCGCCTCGGGGCAGCGGCTTGCTCTGGCGGATCGCGCCGATGGCTGGGTGGCGATGCCGCCGCCCGGCGGCGCCGGCGCACGGGCGATCCTCGTTCCGCTGGCCACCAGCGTCACGGTGCCGATCGGCCGCGGCGAGAATGCCGGGCGGACAATCACCTACGCCAATGTGGCACGCGACCTGCGCGATCTCGGCCCGGTCTCCGAAAGCCGGCCGATCACGCTCGCGCGCGCGGATGTCGCGGCCGAGGGCGCCAACGGCTTCGCGCTGCTGATCCAGGCCGGCAGCCTCGCCCAGCCCGGCGAGATCATCGCCGGCGGCTATTGCGACCCGGCCGGGATCAAGGCCTGACGCCGGCCGTCAATACCCGATCGCTGCGGTGCCGCGCTGGCGCGGATCGGCGGCGCCGGTGATGCCTTCGGGCGTTATCAGGATCGAATTCGCGGAGCCGCTCGTCGCGCCGAGGCGCACCTGGTGGCCGCGTTGCGCCAGCAGCGCCAGCGTATCCGGCGAGAGCCCGCGCTCGACGAGCAGGACATCCGGCTTCCATTGATGATGGATGCGTGGCGCCGCGATCGCCTCGGCGATGTTCATGCCGAAATCGATGACATTGACCACGACCTGAAGCACGGTGGTGATGATCCGGCTGCCGCCCGGCGAGCCGGTGACGAGCACCACCCGGCCGTCCTTGAGCAGGATCACGGGCGTCATCGAGGAGAGGGGGCGCGCGCCGGCGGCGACCGCGTTCGCCTCGCCGCCGACGAGGCCATAGGCGTTCTGCGCACCCGGCTTCGCGGCGAAATCGTCGAGTTCGTTGTTCATCAGCACGCCGGTTCCTGCGGCGACCATGCCCATGCCGTAGGAGAAATTCAGCGTGTAGGTGTTCGAGACCGCGTTGCCCTCGCGGTCGATCACCGAGAAATGCGTGGTCTGGTCGCCCTCATGGGGCAGGGGATTGCCGGGCGCGACCGCATCCGCCGGGCGTGCCCGTTCCGGGTCGATCGCGGCGCGCAGCACCTGCGCATAGGCCTTGGCGGTCAGCCCGCGCGCCGGCACCGTCACGCGGTCCGGGTCGCCGAGGAAGGCGGCGCGGTCGGCATAGGCCGGCTTCATCGCCTCCGCCAGCAGGTGCAGCGTCCGCGCCGCGCCGGCGCCAGAGGCGGCGAGATCGAAGCCTTCGAGGATGTTGAGGATCTGGATCAGATGCACGCCGCCGGAGGAGGGGGGCGGCATGGCGCGGATCTCGTAGCCGCGATAGCTGCCGCGCAGCACCGGGCGGATCACCGGCCGGTAGGCGGCGAGATCGGTCTCCGTCATGATTCCGCCGGCCGCGCGGGTGGCGGCCGCGATCTCCGCGGCGACACGGCCGGCATAGAACCCGTCCGGTCCCTGCTGACGGATGGCTTCGAGCGTCAGGGCGAGATCGGACTGGACGAGCCGGTCGCCGCGCCGGAGCGGCTGACCGTCCTTCAGGAAGATCGCGGCCGATGCCGGGAACCGGGCGAGCCTGGCCGCGGCCGGGAGCAGCGAATCGGCGAGATCGTCCTCGACCGGAATGCCCTCGCGCGCGAGCCGCACGGCGGGTTCGAGCAGTTGCGCGAGGCTGAACCGGCCCGAGCCGTATTTCTCATGTGCCAGCGCGAGCCCCCGCACCGTGCCCGGCACGCCGATCGAAAGGCCGGAATCGCGCGATTTCACGGAGTCGGGCTCGCCCTTCGCATCGAGGAACATGTCGCGCGTCGCGGCGGCCGGGGCGGTCTCGCGGTAATCGATCGCGATCGTCTCGCCGCTCCGGGCGAGATGGACGAGCATGAAGCCGCCGCCGCCGAGATTGCCCGCGCGCGGCAGCGTCACCGCCAGCGCGAAGCCGGTCGCAACCGCCGCGTCGACGGCATTGCCGCCACGCTTGAGGATCTCGACGCCGACGGCGCTCGCATGGCGCTCCTGGCTCGCAACCATCCCCTCCTGCGCGAGAACCGGCAGCAGCCGCGCCTGCGCCGAGAGGATGGGCTGGCCGGGCGCGGGCAGGCTCGCTTGCGCGCAAGGCGTGCCGGGGTCTGCGAGCACAAGACCGGCACATGCGAGGCCGGCGGCGAACAGCATGCGCGTCAGCATGGGAACCTCCGGAGCAGGGCGGATGGCGCGAGGGTAGCAGAGCCGCGGCGCCTGTCGATACCGGCCGTCGATCGCGCTTTATCGCGGGCCCGGCTTCTGTATGATCCGCACGCCGCGTCCCGAGCCGATGGAAACGCCATGCCCTTCCTGTCCGAGATGAGCTTCCTGCCCGACACCGCGACGCTTGTCGCCTATTCCATCGCCTGCTTCATCCTGTTCGTGACGCCGGGGCCGGACATGAGCTTCTTCCTCGCCAAGACGGTGCAGGGCGGGCGCAGCGCCGGGATCGCGGCAATGGCCGGGGCGACGGCGGGAAATGTCGTGCATTCGCTCGCCGCCGCTTTCGGGCTCTCGGCGCTGATCGCGGCCTCGGCCAGTGCCTTCACCGCCGTCAAGGTGATCGGCGCGCTCTATCTGCTCTGGATGGCCTATGAGGCGATCCGCCACGGTTCGGCACTCAATCTCGCCGGGGCCGAGGGAGGTGCGCCTTCGCTGCGCAGAACCTTCCTGCACGGGGTCGCCGTCAACCTGACCAACCCGAAGGTCGTGCTGTTCTATCTCACCTTCCTGCCGCAATTCGTCGCGGCCGGCGATCCGCACGCCCAGGGCAAGCTGTTCTTTCTCGGGATTTATTTCGTCGTTTTCGCCTTTCCGCTCGCGGTCGGGCTGATCCTGATCGCCGAGCGGTTCATCGGCCTCCTGAAGCGCAATCCGCGCCTGATGCGGGCGATCGATTACAGCTTCGCCGGGGTGTTCGGCTTCTTTGCCGTGCAGGTGCTGCGCACGCAGAGCCGCTGATCAATCGGTCGCGCGCATCGCGGTCGCGAATTCCGGCACGGCGCTCGCGTTCCATCCCGGCGCCGGCTCGCGGATGGCCTTGGCGGGCGATACGGCGAAAGAGCCGGTCCAGCGCAGCGCCTTGTAGTCGAAGCCGGCCTCGATGGTCGGCTTGACCACCGCGAAATAGGGCGAGATGTCGAAATCACGCGGCGCGTAGAGCGAATGATGCCGGATATGCAGGATCTCGCGCCGTGCGTAGCGCGATTTCACCTTCTTGCGGTCGGCGATGTTCTCGACGCGCGGCAGGATCGGGTAGCGCACCGAATTGAAGGCCTCGGCGATCAGCGTCGAGCAGATGGCGCGGGTCGGGTCGCCCGAGCCGAGCGCTAGCATCCGGCGGCGCAGCCGCGCCGGAATCGGCAGCGGAACGAGGAAGCGCAGCAGGTCGAGCACGTTCTTGATATCGTAGGAATGGCCGATGCGCGCCTTGAGGAATTCGACGACGCGGCGCTGGTCGTCGCGTTCGAGCGCAATCGGCCGACAGATGCGGATATGCTGGTTGCGGTATTTCGAGAGCGGGGAGGTGATGACCCCGTCGCTCATCTCGGCCTCGATCAGCACATGTGGCTCGCCATCCGGCTCGCGCTTGCCGAGCACGTCCCCGACATAGATTGCGGAATGCGACCAGGTCGATTGCGTGAGATATTTGATGACCGAGGAAACCCGGATCGAACCCTCGACGAGGATGACGTCGGCCGGGCGCAGTACCGCGCGGAGCACGTCGAAATCCGGGGTCGTCGCGGGCTCGTAGCCTTTGATCGGCCGTTCCAGGATCCTGGCGATATATCGCCCGACGAAGTTCATCCCGCGCTCCCCACGCGACGTCTTTGCCGAAGAGGCTAGCGGGACGAGCTTACGAAAAGGCTGCGTGCGCTGCCGTGAGCCGGCGCACAGGCGCGATGAATTTGAATTAACTTTACGATCCGGTGAACGTGCCGGCGCTCAATCCGCGCCGAGCGCGAGCTGCTCCTCCAGCATCAGCCGGGCGCGGGCGCGCAGCTTCTCGGTCTCGCTCTTGAGCTGGCCGCAGGCGGCGAGGATGTCGCGGCCGCGCGGCGTCCGGATCGGCGAGGCGTAGCCCGCGTCGAAGATCACCTCCGAGAAGCGCTCGATCTGGCTCCAATCGGAGCATTCATAGCGTGTACCCGGCCAGGGGTTGAACGGGATGAGGTTGATCTTGGCCGGGATGCCGCGCAGCAGCTTCACCAGTGCGCGCGCCTCGGCGAGGCTGTCGTTGACGCCCTTGAGCATCACGTATTCGAAGGTGATGCGGCGGGCATTCGAGAGGCCGGGATAATCGCGGCAGGCCTGGAGCAGCTCGGCGATCGGATATTTGCGGTTGATCGGCACCAGCTCGTCGCGCAGCGGATCATGCGTTGCGTGCAGCGAGATCGCGAGCATCGTGCCCGTGGCTGCGCCGAGCGGGCCGATTTCCGGGACGATGCCGGAGGTCGAGACCGTGATGCGCCGTTTCGAGAGCTGAAGCCCTTCCGGATCGGTCAGAACCCCGGTCGCGGCATGAACATTCTCCGCGTTGTAGAGCGGCTCGCCCATGCCCATGAACACGATGTTCGAGACGAAGCGGCCGCCGTCATCCGGCACGAAGGCCCCCTCGGGCGGCAGGCGGCCGGGATAATCGCCGAGCCGGTCGCGGGCGACCACGATCTGCGCGACGATCTCGGCCGCGTCGAGATTGCGCACCAGCTTCTGCGTCCCGGTATGGCAGAAGGAGCAATTGAGCGTGCAGCCGACCTGGCTCGAGACGCAGAGCGTGCCGCGATCACGTTCGGGAATATAGACGCATTCGACCTCGGCCCCCCGGTCGAGCGGCCCCTTCGAGGGCATGCGCAGTACCCATTTCCGGGTTCCGTCGGCCGAGACCTGCTCGCGCACGATCTCGGGCCGGGCGAGCGTCGAGGCCGATGCGAGCGTCGCGCGCAGATGCTTGGCGACATTGGTCATCGCATCGAATTCCCCGGCGCCCCGGACATAGATCCAGTGCCAGAGCTGGGCGACCCGCATGCGGATTTCCTTTTCCGGCAGACCGAGGCCGCGCAGGAAATCCGCGAGCGCCGCACGCGGCATGCCGACGAGGCTCGGGCGGGAATCGGCGCTGGCACGGGGCGCGGGCGGAAGCGCCGCCTGGGGAGCGGTGGCGGAGGGGAGCGACATGGGCTGCCTTTTGCGTCAGGACTTACGGAGCGGCGCGTTTAGCGCCGAACCGCCCCGGCGGCAAGGCGAATCCGCGCCGCTGCCTCAGGGACATTCCTTAGCCACGGCTGCGAGCGCCTGGGCGAAGCCGTTCAGCGAATAGGTGTCGATGGTCTCGTTGCCGCGCTGCGACTTGACCCGGATCGTGAGCTGCTGGGCCTTTTTCATCGCCTCGATGATCTGGCCTTCCTGTGCCGGGTTCTTGAGAAAGGCGCTTTCCGCGGCGGCGATCAGCGCGAAATTCGCCGTTCCGACCGCGAGAGCGCCGTCATCCTTGGTCGAACCGGTGAAGCCAAGCTTGATCGCGATCTCGTTCTTCGCGCCGTCGGCGAGGCGGTTCGAGACGAAGAGATAGCCGGGGTCGCGCTTGAGCGTCGCGGGCTTGCGATCCTTCGGCTGCGCGAGCGCGTAACAGATCTTCTGCTTGTCCTTGCCGGTCGTCAGCGCCTTCCATTCGCCGAAGACGCCGATCTGGAACGTCTGGCCCGCGCCTTGCGCGGCGCCGGCGGCGGGGGCCGCCGAGCTGGCCTTGGGCGCCGCCGGGCGCTGCTGCGCGTCTGCCGCCGGCGCCAGCGCTCCGGCAAGGAGGAGGGCGGCGCCGAGGCGGAGGAACATGGTCCGGTGCATGGTGGTCAATGCGGTCTTCCCTGATTCCAAAAAGGCCGGCGATCCGGCTGTCTTCCCCGCCGCCTGCCCCCGGCGGCGATGCGTTTCGCCGTCTAGCGCCCGATCCGCGGCAAATGCAAGGCAGAAGCCGGCTGAATGCAGCATGAAACCGCGCCGCCGGCGCGGACGAATCCTCACGCGGCAATGTAACGCAGCGCTGCGCGGCCGCCAAATCGCTCGATGGCGGGCTTGCGAGCCGGGGCGGTGCGATTTCCCCTCGCGCGCGGGGAAAGCGCCATGCTAGCATCGTGCAACAGCAGCGTTTCGCGGTGCGCGGCCCGAGCGGCCGGTTTCGCCCCGCCGATGGGGATTGTGGAGTGCAGCCCGCGGAGCATTGGGCCAAGCTGGTCGAGGCCGTTGCACGGCATCGGGACCGCCAGGCCTTCACCGAGATCTTCGATCATTTCACGCCACGCCTCGAAGCCTATCTCGCGCGCCTCGGCCTTGATCCGGGCGCGGCGGAGGAGATCGCGCAGGACGTGATGATCACGCTCTGGCGCAAGGCGGATCTGTTCGATCCCGCCAAATCCTCGCTCGCGACCTGGCTCTACCGCATCGCGCGCAACCGCCGCATCGACCTCTCCCGGCGCGACCGGACGGATTACGTCGATCCGCAATCCCCGACGATCCTCGATATCGCTGGCGAGAGCCGGATCGACGCCGAACTCGACGGCCAGCAGCGCGACGATGCCGTGCGGGCGCTGATCGGCGCGCTGCCCGGCGAGCAGAGGGATCTCGTCCAGCTCGCCTTCTACGAGGGGCTGTCGCATTCGCAGATCGCCGAGCGAACCTGCCTTCCCCTTGGCACGGTGAAATCGCGGCTGCGCCTCGCCTTTACGCGGCTGCGGCGCGCGCTCGAGGCCGAGGGGATTTCAGAATCCCGGTGAGGCGGGCCCTTCCTCGGCGAGCGCCTCGCGCGCCCGGGCGCGGTGCTCCGGGCGGATGGCACCGCGCACGGCGGTGAGCGCGGCGGCGAGCACCGCGGCGTCGTCCGTGAAGCCGAAGACCGGCAGCACATCCGGCATCGCGTCGAGCGGCATCACGAAATAGGCCAGCGCGCCGAGCAGGATCATCTTGACGCGCGGGCTCGTGGCGGGATCACGGACGCAATGATAGGCGGCGACCACATCCTCCGCGAAGGGCAGGGCGCGCGCGAGGCGGCGCGCCAGCGCTAGGGCTTCGTCGAGCAGGCGCGGCTCATCGCGCAGCGCGGCACGGATCCGCGCCATTTCCGCCTTGGAGAACGGTTCTTGCCAGCGTTCCGCCATGTCGCGCCTCCTCATGTCGCGCCTCCTCAGGTCGCGCCTCCTCAGGTCGCGCCTCCTCAGGTCGCGCCTCCTTCCGACGCCGAACCGGCGCAGCTTGGGAACTGGATCGGGCGCGATTATGGCGGTGTCAAGGAACCCGATTCGATGACGGGACGCGCCGCAAGCCCCGTTGCGCGGACGGCGATTCCGCGCATAACGGAACCAGCAGGGAGGGGAACATGCAGCTCGATTCATCCATCGCCGCCATCGTCACCGGCGGTGCCTCGGGGCTCGGCGAGGCGACGGCGCGGCATCTCGCCGCGCGCGGGGTCCGGGTCGGGGTCCTTGATCTCAACGCCGAGCGGGGCGCCCGGGTCGCGGCCGAGATCGGCGGCGTGTTCCAGCCCTGCGACGTGACCGACGATGCTTCCGTCGCCGCGGCTCTGGCCGGCGCGCGCGAGCGGCATGGCGTCGAGCGCATCCTCGTCAATTGCGCCGGCATCGTCGCCGGACGGCGGACGGTCTCGAAGGATCGTGCCACCGGGGCGATGCAGCCGCATGATCTCGCGAGCTTCTCCCGCGTGATCTCGATCAACCTGATCGGCACCTTCCGCATGATCGCGCAATCCGCGGCGGCCATGGCGGCGCTCGATCCGGTGACGGCGCAGGGCGAGCGCGGGGTGGTGGTGACCACGGCCTCCGTCGCCGCCGAGGACGGGCAGATCGGCCAGGCGGCCTATTCCGCCTCGAAGGGCGGCGTTCTCGCCATGACGCTGCCGGTCGCGCGGGATCTTTCCGGGCTCGGCATCCGCGTCGTCTCGATCCTGCCGGGCATCTTCCACACGCCGATGTTCGACCAGATCACCGAGGAATACCGCGCCTCGCTGGCGCAGCAGGTGCCGTTTCCGCAACGGCTCGGCGACCCGGCGGAATATGCGGCGCTGGTCGAGACGATCTGCCGCAACGAATATCTCAACGGCACCGGGATCCGCCTCGACGGCGCGATCCGGCTCGCGCCGAAATAAGGCTCAGCGCGCCGCGATCGCCTCGATCGCCTGCGCCAGTTCCAAGTCCCGCGGCGTGAGGCCGCCGGTGTCGTGCGTCGTCAGCCGGATCGCGACGCGCCCGTAGACATTCGTCCATTCCGGGTGGTGATCCGCAGCCTCGGCCACCAGCGCCACTTCGGTCATGAAGGCGAAGGCGGCACGGAAATGCGGGAAGCGGAATTCCTTGCGGATCGCCCGGCCATCGGCCTCGCGGGTCCAGCCGGGCAATGCGGCGAGCGCCGATGCGATCGCGGGTTCGTCGAGCGGGGCGGGCATCGGCGCCTCCGCCGGGCTCAGGCGGCGATGCGCTCGTGAAGCGGGTAGGCCGCCTCGACGATATAGGGCCCGCCGCCAAAGGTCTCCCGCGCCGAGAACAGGGCGAACCGTTCGGCCGTGAAACGCGTCTGCGGAAAATGGCCGGCGGCGGCGAGATAATCCGCGACATCGAGCACGGAGGCGGAGCGCAGCCGCGCCAGCGTGACATGGGGCGTGAATTTCCGCCCGTCCGGCTTGTGGCCGAGCCGGCGCAGGCAGCGCTCGCTCTCCGCCTGAAGCTCGATCAACGCGCGGTTGGGCGCGATGCTGGCATAGATCGTGTGCGGCTTGTCGCCGCCGAAAACCCCGAGCCCGTTGATCGTGATCGGCACCGGCGCCCGTTCGATCTCGGCGAGTTCGTCCTCGATCTCGCGCGCGGCGCGGCGGTCGATATCGCCGATGAAGCGCAGCGTCATGTGATAATCGGTGGGGTCGGTCCAGCGCGCGCCGGGCAGCCCGCCGCGCAGGGAAGAGAGCGAGGACGCGATCTCATCCGGCAGTTCGAGCCCGACAAAGAGACGAGGCATGGCCACCCTCCCGAATCACGCTGCTGAACAACGCTAGCATCGCGACAAAAGGTTGCCCATGCCTTTACCATATTTCGGTTTCCCGCGGTGCATTGTCGCGGCCCGTGCGCCGTTCCGCCGGCGGAACGGCACCGGGACCTGATCAGGTCTTGCGGAAAATCCGCAGGCTCTCGTAGCCGGGTTCCTCGACAAAGCCCGTTCCCGCCTGCCAATCGGGGATCAGCCGCGCCGCGGCGTCATAGGCGAAGGAACCTGTGTAAAATAGCACGAGCCCGCCCGTGCGGACCTTGCGCGAAAGCGCTTCCAGCACGCCGCGATCATCCAGCGCGGCGAAGGGCGCGTTCGCCTGCGACCAGAATTCGCAGAGATGGAACAGCGTCACGATATCGAATTCCGGCAAAAGGCGCGGATTGATCTGGTAGATGTCCGAGAACAGCACCTTGTAGAACTTGCCGAGATGCGGGTTCTCGACCGCCAGCCGGATATAGGAGACATATTCCGGCTCCGTCGCGGTGATGCCGAGAACGGCATGGTTCCCGGCCGGCGCCTGAAGCCCGACATGGTGGTGGTCGCCGGTCCCGAGATGGAAGATGCGCTGGCCGCTAAGGCCGCGCTCCGCGAGAAAGCGCGTGAAATGCACGTCGCAGGGGCATTGCCCGACATCGAGCGGCCAGGGATCCTTCCAGAGATCGAGCCTCGACATGATTCGCCCCCCTTTGTGCCGCATCCACCCGCCGGACACGATTTTTCCGCGCACCATGGCGGCGGATGCCGGGAAGGGCAAGCCCGCCGGCATCTGATCAATGCCCGCGCGCGGCCCGCACCAGCGTCTCGACCTGCGGCAGGATGCCCTCGGCGATGATCCGCACGCCCTTCGGGTTGGGATGGATCCGGTCGGCGAGATTGAGCGCGGGATCGCCGGCGACCCCGGCCAGGAAGAAGGGATAGAGCGCCACGCCGTGCTTCGCCGCGAGGCGGGGATAGAGGGAATCGAAGGCTGCGACATAGGCATCGCCGTTGTTGCGCGGCGCGTGCATGCCGGCGAGCAGAACCGCGATGCCGCGCGCCCTGAGCCGCGCGAGGATCGAATCGAGCGCAGCCTCGGTGATGCGGGGATCGATGCCGCGCAGCGCGTCATTGGCGCCGAGCTCGACGATCACGAGGTCCGTGCCGTCGGGCACGCTCCAGTCGAGGCGGTCGGCGCCGGCCGAGGCGGTGTCGCCGGAAACGCCGGCATTCTCGACCGCGACATCGAGGCCGCGCGCCTTCAGCATCGCCTCCAGCACCGCGGGGAAGGCATCCTGCGCCGGAAGCTGGTAGCCGGCGCTGAGCGAATCACCGAGCGCGACGATCCGGATCGTGCGGGCGGCAGCGGCGCCGGGCAGCACGAGAAGCGCGGCGAGCAGCAGGGCGAGAACCGGAAGCCGGCGCCGCGCGTAGACGGGCAGGCCGGAGAGCGGAACGGAAATCACGCGGGGCCTCTCCTGACAAATGCCATGTTCGGCTCCATCTAGTGCCGGCGAGGGGCCATGGAAAGGCAAAGCATGCCGAGCGAGATCACCGCATCGAATCCCGCCGCGATCGCGATGCGCGACGTGCATCTGAGCCTCGGCGAGGGCGCCTCACGCGTGCACATCCTGCGCGGCGTCACGCTGTCCGTCGAGCGCGGCGTGGCGATCGGCCTGGTCGGCCCGTCCGGCTCCGGGAAATCGACGCTGCTGATGACGGCGGCCGGGCTGGAGCGCCCCGATTCCGGCTCGGTGACGATCGCCGGCGAGGAGATCACCGGCCTGTCGGAGGACCGGCTGGCGCGCTTCCGCGGCCAGCGGATCGGCATCGTCTTCCAGGCCTTTCACCTGATCCCGACCATGACGGCGCTGGAGAATGTCGCGATTCCGCTCGAACTGGCCGGCATGCCCGACGCGGCGGAGCGGGCGGCAGCGGAACTCGCGGCCGTGGGGCTCGGGGCGCGACTCGGGCATTATCCCGGCCAGCTATCCGGCGGCGAGCAGCAGCGCGTGGCGATCGCGCGGGCGCTGGCGCCGCGGCCGGCGATCCTTGTCGCCGACGAGCCGACCGGCAATCTCGACGAGGCGACCGGGCGGGACATCATCGACCTGCTGTTCGGCCTCCGGCAGGCGCGGGGCACGACCCTGCTGCTGGTGACGCATGATCTCGCGCTCGCGGAGCGATGCGACCGCGTGATCCGGCTGCGCGCCGGACAGATCGTCGAGGACGACCGCGCGCGGGCCGTGGCATGAACGGGCGGCTGCTGGCGCCGCTGGCGCTGATCCTTCGCCTCGTGCGCCGCGAGATCCCGCAATCCATCGGGCAGTTCGGCATTCTCATCGCCTGCATCGCGCTCGGCGTCGGGGCGATCGTGGCAGTGGTGTCGCTCTCTCGCGCGCTCGACGAGGGGCTCCAGCGCGAAGGCAGGGTGATCCTCGGGGCGGATGCCGCCTTCACCCTCATCCAGCGGCCGGCCAGCGCCGAGGAGCGCGCCGCCCTCGCGCGCGAGGGCGGGCTTTCCGAACTCGTCCTGTCCCGCGCGATGGCGCGGGCGGGGGATGAGAGCGCGCTCGTCGAGATCAAGGCGATCGATTCCGCCTATCCGATCGCCGGCCGGCTCGATCTCGCCGGGCAGGACGGGCCGGAGACGCGCCCGCTCGCGGCGCTGCTCGCGCCCGATGCTGCCGGACAGTACGGCATCGTCGTCGATCCCGTGCTCAGCGGAAGGCTCAATCTCGGGGTCGGCGGCATCGTCGAGATCGGCGCCGCGCGCTTCCGGATCGCCGCGCTGCTGGCGAGCGAGCCGGACAAGCTTTCCGGCGGGATCGGCTTCGGGCCGCGCGTGTTGATGTCGCGCGCCGGGCTCGACCAGACCGGCCTGGTGCAGCCCGGCTCGCTGACCCGCTTCGTCTACCGGCTCGATCTCGGCGCCGGGGCGGGAGAAGCCCGGCTCGCGGCGGCGCTGGCGGCGATCGCCCGCGCGGTTCCGGATGCCGGCTGGCAGGTGGCGAGCCGCATGCGCGCCTCCCCGCAGCTCCAGCGCCAGGTGGCGCGGTTCACGGAATTCCTGACGCTGGTCGGTCTCACGGCGCTGCTGATCGGCGGTGTCGGCGTCGCCAATGCAGCGCGCGCCTTCGCCGAGCGGCAGGTGCCGCGCATCGCCACCCTGAAGAGCCTCGGGGCCACGCGCGGCTTCGTTTTCCTCTCGGCGCTGGCGCAGGTCCTGGCCTTCGCGCTGATCGGCATCGCCATCGGGCTGGTGCTCGGCGCGGCGCTGCCCTGGCTTGCGATCACGCTGTTCGGGCATCTGCTGCCCTATCCGCTGGTGGCGGGGATCTATCCTTCGGAGATGGCGCTCGGGCTCGCCTATGGCGTCGCGACCGTGATCCTGTTCTCGATCCTGCCGCTCGCGCGCGCCAAGGCCGTGCCGGCCTCGACGCTGTTCCGCGACGCGATCGGCGCCGAGCGCTTCCGGCCCGACGCCCTCGACCTCGTGTTGCTGCTGACGGCCAGTGTGGCCTTCGTGGCGCTGGCGATCGGCTCCGCCTCGGACCAGCGCATCGCGACGATTTACATCATCGCGGCATTGGCGGCGATCGCCGCCCTGCGCGGGATCGCCTGGGCGGCGATGCGCCTCGCCCGCGCCCTGCCGCGCCCGGCAAGCCCGGTGCTCCGCCTGGCGCTCGCCAATCTCCACCGGCCGGGCAGCCTCACCCCCCCGGTGATCCTGTCGCTGGGGCTGGGGCTCGCACTGTTGGTGGCGCTGACCCTGATCGACGTCAATCTCTCGCGGCAATTCCGTGCCGCGCTGCCGGGGGTCGCGCCGAGCTTCTTCTTCATCGACATCCCTGCGCGGGATTCGGCGCAGTTCGAATCCTTCCTGCGCGCCCGCCAGCCGGAGGCGAGAATCGAGACCGTGCCGCAATTGCGCGGGCGGATCGTCGCGCTCAAGGGCGTGCCGGCGGCCGAGATCGCGGCAGCCGAGCGCGTCTCCTGGGTGCTCGACGGCGATCGGGGCATCACCTATGCCGCGCGCCCGCCGGAAGGCTCGACCGTGATCGCGGGGGAATGGTGGCCGGAGGATTATCGCGGCCCGCCGCTGGTTTCCTTCGCGCGCGACATTGCGGAGGGGCTCGGGCTCGATGTCGGCGACGCGGTGAGCGTGAACGTGCTCGGGCGCAGGATCACGGCGCGGATCGCCAATCTGCGCGAGATCCGCTGGCAGCGGCTCGGGATCAATTTCGTGATGGTGTTCTCGCCGAACACCTTCGCCGGCGCCCCCCACACCCAGCTCGTGACGCTCGCCGCGCCGGCCGGAATGCTGCCGGCGGAGGAGGTCGCGCTGGCGCGCGCGGTCGCCCGCGCCTTCCCCGCCATTTCCTCGGTGCGGGTGCGCGATGCGCTGCTCGCCGTGGATTCGATCGTCTCGCAGCTTGCCCTGGCGATCCGCGCGTCGAGTGCGCTGGCGCTGCTCTCCTCGATCCTGGTGCTGGGCGGCGCGCTCGCCGCCAGCGCCCGGACCCGCCAGCGCGAGGGGGTGATCCTCAAGACGCTCGGCGCCACGCGGGCGGTCCTCATGCGGGCGATGCTGGTCGAATACGCTGCTCTGGGGGCGATTGCCGTCGTTTTCGGGCTGATCTGCGGAGCAATCGCGGCCGGCTTCGTCATCGGGCGGATCATGAATCTCGAATTCACAATAGCCTGGGTTGAAGTTGTCTCGATTGCTTTTGCCTCACTTCTGATGACAGTTGTTTTAGGAATGGCTGGGACATGGCGCATACTCGGGCAAAAACCTGCATCTTACTTGCGCCATGCCTGAATAAAAGCCAAGGTGAAAACCGCCGTTTTTCTGCCAAAGTTCTTTTTGAGCGCGCGTCCGGCGCGGCATAAAGCATGTCGTTGATGCGAAACACTCTACCCCCTTGAGAAATTCTCGGTCTGACGCCATATTACGCTGGTCCGCAGACGGACATTCACCGACCGGCGGGGCTTGTCCTGCCGGCCGATTCCAAAGAGGGTTCGATGGCTGATTTCGATCGCAACGCTTATGCCCCTTATGCCGCGGGCATGGGCCGTACCATAAGCGCTGCCCAGTACGATCAGGGCCTGCGCTCCTATATGCTCGGCATCTACAACCATATGTCGATCGCGCTGGCGATTTCGGGTCTGGTCGCGATCGGCGCCTTCATGCTCGGGACGACGACGGGCGCCAATGGCCGGCTCGCGCTGACGCCGTTCGGCGCCGCGATCTGGACGAGCCCGCTCAAATGGGCCGTCATGCTCGCCCCGCTGGCCTTCGTCTTCCTGCTTTCCTTCCGCTGGGAACGGATGAGCTTCGGCGCGCTGCTCGGGACCTTCTACGGCTTTGCGGCGATCATGGGCCTGTCGCTGTCGTCGATCTTCGTGATCTACAAGCTCGGGTCGATCGCGCAGGTCTTCTTTATCACCGCAGCCTCGTTCGGCGCGTTGTCGCTGTTCGGCTACACGACGAAGAAGGATCTGTCCGGCGTGGGCAAGTTCATGATCATGGGGCTGTTCGGCCTCGTGATTGCGGGCCTCGTCAACATCTTCATGCAGTCCTCGGCGCTCCAGTTCGCGATCAACGTGATCGGCGTCCTGGTGTTTGCGGGCCTCACGGCCTGGGACACGCAGCGGCTGAAGGAGGAATATGACGCGGTCGCCGGCGACCAGGTTCTGCTCCAGAAATGGTCGCTGATGGGCGCGCTGACACTGTATCTGAACTTCATCAACATGTTCCAGATGCTGCTCAGCCTGTTCGGCAACCGCAACGAATAAGGCCACGGTGTCCGGCGAGAATCGAAAGCCCCGGGGAACCGGGGCTTTTGCTTTGACAGCACCCGGTTGCGGCCGGCTCAGCCGACGATCCGCGCCGGCTTGTCGATGACGTTGAGCACGCGCGCGAGATCCTCGCCGCGCTTGAGCACGGCGCCGCCGGCGGCGACCACCGAATAGGCGCCCTGCCTCGCCGCCCGCGCGGGCTCCTTGATCACGCGATAGAGCGGCATCTCGCCGCTGCGCTTGAGAATGGCGAAAATCGCCCGCTCGCGGCCGAACTCGATCGCGTAATCACGCCATTCGCCGGTGGCGACGTGGCGCCCATAGACACGGAGGATCTCCGACAATTCGCGCCGGTCGAAGCGCACGAGTTCCACCGCGCGCGCATTCCCGTGCGAGCGCGGGAAGGGAAGGATAATCGCCGCCTCGGATTCCGTGCCCTGATCGAATGCCGCCATCCGTTTCTCCACCCGGTCAGTGTCGCAAATTGCCGCCGCTTGGCAAGCCTCGGCAGGAGCCGGCCAGCCCCGGCAGGAGCCGGCTAAGTCTTCCAGCATCGCCCGGTTTGGTTAGCGATTTCACAATTTGGCCCGATTTCCACCATTCGGCAGCCCGATGAGCCGGACAAGCTGCAAACAATGCCAAGGCAGGATGGTCGAGCAGGACCCTACGCCCCCCAGCCCCCCTGCTCACCGTCGGATCCCCCCGGATCTGCCAGACGGCATGGCGGCTCGGGCCCCCCGCGCGAGCCGCCCTCTTTTTTGGCGGAACGCCTCGGCGTTCCGCCTTTTTCTTGTTCCACTTTTCTTTATGCTCTTCTTCCCGGGCGTCTCTCCGCTTCTCCGCCCGTTTTGCCGTGAGGCGCTCGGCGAGCCGCGATGTCAACGGGCCGCGCGATCAGCGGATTGCGGTTTCAGCGGCCCTGGGCGTGATATTCGGGGTTCGGCTGCATGCCGACGGCGGAAGCCATGCGGTTCGACATGGCGAAGAAGGCCGCGACGGCCGCGATATCCCAGATCTCGGCCTCGGAGAACCCTGCCTCGCGCAGCCGCGCGCGGTCCGGCTCCTCGATCTCTGCCGAGGCGCGCGCGACCTTGAGCGCGAAATCCAGCATGGCCCGCTCGCGCGGGGCGAGGTCGGCGGCGCGGTAGTTGAAGGCCAGCGCCTCGCCGAGTTCCGGCCGCCCCGAAAGCTGGCGCACGGCGGCACCATGCGCGACCAGGCAATACCAGCAGCGGTTCTCGGCGGAAACGACGACCGCGATCATCTCCCGCTCCAGCTTGGTCAGCCCGGACGGGGCGAGCATCAGCTCGTTGTAGAACGCGGCGAAGGTCTCGAGCTTCGGCATGGCATGGCCATAGGCGACGAGGACATTCGGCACGAACCCCAACTTTTCCTCGCATTTGGTGAAATAGGCGGCCATTTCCGGCGAGAGCGGAGCCGGCTTCAGATCAAGCGCGGTCACATCCGCCGGATTTTGCCGGCTCGGCACCATGCTTGCCTCGCTTTTTTTGTTCGTCATGCTTGCCTCCCGGATGCGCGCAGCGCATTAGACTTGTGGCGTAGACCCGGCCATCCACTGACCCGCCCACCATGATCCTGCCGGCGACGCCCCGCAAGCTTCCGTCCGTCGCGCGTCGTTCGGCCCATCGCGGAGCTTCCCATGCCTCATGACGCCAGCCGCCCGAAACCTGTGTCCGCCGGCGCCCGTGAGCCGGCGAGCGAGGCCGATATCCGGAAGATGGCGGAGCTGCTTTTCGCGCAGGTCGATCCCGAGGATGCGGCGGCGATCGATGCGGCGGCGCGGCTCAAGCTCGGCGAGGCGGCGCTGCGGACGCTGGGCAAGCACCGCCCCGGCCGCCCGAAGCTGCGGGTGGAGCCGCTCGCCGGCCGCACAGGCGGGCGGGGGACGCTACTGGAGGTGGTGAACGACGACATGCCGTTCCTGCTCGATTCGACGCTTGCCGAATTGAGCGAACGCGGGCTGCCGATCGCGCTCGTCGCGCATCCGATCCTGGCGGTCGAGCGCGACGGTGCCGGGCGGCTCCAGCGGCTGATCGGCGCGGCGCAAGGGCGGGAATTGCCGCCGGTGCGGCGCGAGAGCCTGATCCACATCCATATCGCCGCGCGGCTCGATGCAGCGGCGCGCGCGGCGCTCGAGGCGAGCCTCGATGCGATCTACGCCGATATCCGCGCCGCCGTGGTCGATTGGGGGCCGATGCGCACCCGCCTCGCGGAGGTTGCGACCCGCTTCCGCGCCAATCCGCCGCTGCTGCCGGCGGACGAGATCGCCGAGGCCGTGCAATTCCTCGATTGGCTGCTCGCCGACAATTTCACCTTCCTCGGCATCCGCGAATACCGGTTCGACGATCCCGACACGCTCAACGATCCCAAGGCGGCGGACGGGCTCGGCATCCTGCGCGACCCCGAGGTGAAGGTGCTGCGCCGCGGCCGAGAACTCGTGGTGATGACGCCGGAGATCCGCGCCTTTCTCAAGGAGCCGACTCCGCTCTTCGTCGCCAAGGCCAATGTCAAATCCCTGATCCATCGCCGTGTCTATCTCGATTATATCGGCGTCAAGCTGATGGATGCGGCCGGCCGGCTCGAGGGCGAGTTGCGCGTCGTCGGGCTCTTCACTTCCACCGCCTATACCGGTTCGACGCGCGCGGTGCCCTATCTGCGCCACAAGGTCGCGCGTGTCTTCGAGCGGGCCGGGTTCGACCCCGCGAGCCATTCCGGCAAGTCGCTGATGAACGTGCTCGAAACCTACCCGCGCGACGAATTGTTCCAGGTCGATCTCGATACGCTCTACCGCTTCGCCATGGCGGTGATGGCGCTCGGCGAGCGGCCGCGGCTGCGCGCGCTGGCCCGCACCGACCGGTTCGACCGCTTCGTCTCGGTGCTCGTCTTCGTGCCGAAGGACCGCTACGACACCAGGGTTCGGCTCCGGATCGGCGATTATCTCGCGCGGGTTTATGAGGGGCGGATCTCGGCCGCCTATCCCGCCTATCCCGAAGGTCCGCTCGCGCGGACGCATTTCATCATCGGCCGGTTCGAGGGCGCGACGCCGGTGATCGACCAGGCGGTTCTGGAGGCCGAGATCGGCGCCATCATCCGGGTCTGGGCCGACGATTTCCGCGAGGCGCTGGCCGAGGAGGCGCCGGCGGACAAGGCCGTCGAATGGGAGCGGCGCTGGTCGGAAGCGTTCGGCGCGGCCTATCGCGAGGCGTTCACCGCCTCGGAGGCGATCGCGGATATCGTGCTGCTCGAGACGCTCGGCCCGGAAAAGCCGCTCGCCTTCAACATCTATCGCAAGGCCGGCGACGAGCCGACGCGCGCCAATCTCAAGGTGTTCTCGCATGCGCGGGCGATCCCGCTGTCGCGGCGCGTGCCGGTCCTGGAGAATCTCGGCTTCACGGTCATCAACGAGCGGACCTACCGCATCCAGCCGGGCGACGAGGGCGCAGCGCGGCTCTGGCTGCACGACATGACGCTCGAGCGCCAGAAGGGCGGCGAGATCGACATTGCCGCGCTCGAACTCGCGCTGGAAGCGGCGCTCGACGGCATCTTCTCCGGCCGGCTCGATGCGGACCGTTTCAACGTGCTCGTCGCGGAAGCCGGGCTCAGCCCGCGCGAGGCGGATATCCTGCGCGGCTATGCCCGCTATCTGCGCCAGATCGGCGTGCCTTACGGGCAGGTCTATATCGCCGACGCGCTGGCGCGCTACCCCTCCGCGACGCGCAACCTCGCGCGGCTCTTCGCGCTGCGCTTCGATCCCGATCTCAAGCTGAAGGAGAGCGAGCGGGCACGCCAGATCGCCGCCAAGGAGGCGGCGCTGCTCGGCGAGATCGACACGATCACCAGCCTCGACGATGACCGCATCTTCCGGCGCATGCTCAACCTCGTGAAGGCGACGCTGCGCACCAATGCCTATCAGCGCGGCGAGGACGGCGCCCCGCGCCCGACGATCGCGTTCAAGTTCGCCTGTTCCGAGATCGAGAACCTGCCGCTGCCGAGGCCCAGCTTCGAGATCTTCGTCGCCTCGCCGCAGGTCGAGGGCCTGCATCTGCGCTTCGGCCGTGTCGCGCGCGGCGGCCTGCGCTGGTCCGACCGGCCGATGGATTTCCGCACCGAGATCCTCGGCCTCGTCAAGGCGCAGCAGGTCAAGAACGCCGTCATCGTCCCGGTGGGCGCCAAGGGTGGCTTCGTGCCGAAGAACCTGCCGCCGCCGACCGATCGCGACGCCTGGTTCGCGGAGGGCACCAGCGCCTACAAGACCTTCGTTTCGGCCCTGCTCGACGTGACCGACACGATCCGCGGCGAGGAGATCGTGCCGCCGGCCCGAACCGTCCGCTATGACGGCGATGACCCCTATCTTGTCGTCGCCGCCGACAAGGGCACGGCGACCTTCTCCGACACCGCCAACGCCATTTCGGAGGCGCGCGGGCACTGGCTCGGCGATGCCTTCGCCTCCGGCGGCTCGGCGGGCTACGACCACAAGAAGATGGGCATCACCGCGCGCGGTGCCTGGGAGGCCGTGAAGCGGCATTTCCGCGAGATCGATATCGATATCCAGACCATGCCCTTCACCGTCGCCGGGGTCGGCGACATGTCCGGCGACGTGTTCGGGAACGGCATGCTGCTCTCGCCGCAGATCCGCCTCGTGGCGGCGTTCGACCATCGCGACATCTTCCTCGATCCGGCGCCGGATGCGGCGGCGAGCTTCGCGGAGCGCCAGCGGCTCTTCGACAAGGCGCGGTCGAGCTGGCAGGATTACGATCGGGCGCTGATCTCGCCGGGTGGCGGCGTGTTCTCGCGCATGGCGAAGAAGATCCCGCTGACGGCGGAAATCCGCGCCCTGCTCGGCCTCGAGGGCGAGGAGGCGACGCCGCAGCAGGTCATGACCGCCATTCTCGGGGCGAAGGTCGATCTGCTCTGGTTCGGCGGCATCGGCACCTATATCCGCGCGAGCCACGAGAGCGATGCCGAGGTCGGCGACCGCGCCAACGATCCGATCCGCATCATGGCGGCCGGGATCGGTGCCCGGGTGATCGGCGAGGGCGCCAATCTCGGCATGACCCAGGCGGCGCGGATCGAGGCCGGGCGGCGCGGCATTCGCCTCAATACCGACGCGATCGACAATTCCGCCGGCGTCAATTCGTCGGATGTCGAGGTCAATCTCAAGATCGCGCTGGCGCGGCCGGAGCAGGACGGCCGGCTGACGCGCGCCGAGCGCAACGCGCTGCTCGCCTCGATGACCGACGAGGTCGCCCGGCTGGTCCTGCGCAACAATTACCTGCAATCGCTGGCGCTTTCGCTCACCGAGCGCGCCGGCGCTGGCGCCAATCCCGACATGGTCGAGCTGATGCACGCGCTCGAGGCCGAGGGGCGGCTCGACCGTGCGGTCGAGGTCCTGCCCGGTGACGCCGAGATCGCCGAGCGCTCGGCGCGCGGCGAGGGCTTGACGCGGCCGGAACTCGCGGTGCTGCTCGCCTATGCCAAGCTCTCGCTGCATGACGCGCTGCTTGCCTCCGACGTGCCGGACGATCCCTATCTCGTCGAGGAATTGCGGCGCTATTTCCCGGCCGCCATGCAGCGGGCCTATCCGGATGCGATCGAACAGCATCGGCTGCGCCGGGAGATCGTGGCCACCCAGCTCGCCAATGCCGTGATCAATCGCGGCGGGCCGGCGATCGCTGTGCGCCTCGCGGGGCGGACGGGGCGGCCGCTGCCGGATGTCGCCCGCGCCTATGCGCTGGCGCGCGACGTGTTCGGCATCCTCGACATAAACCTCGCGATCGATGCGCTCGATGCGCGGATCGCCGGCGAGATGCAGCTCGCGCTCTACGGGGCGGCGGAAGCCCATGTCAGCGCGCGCATGCTGTGGTTCCTGCGCAATGTCGATTTCGCGCCGGGGCTCGCGGCGCTGGTGCAGCGCTTCCGCGCCGGGGTCTCGGCGATCATCGCCGATCCCGCGGCGCTGCTGGCGCCGGCGGCGCAGGCCCAGCGCGCGGCCGAGATCACGGCGCTGACCGGGCGCGGCGTGCCGGAAGCGCTCGCGGCGCGCATTGCCGATATTCCGCTGGCGGCCGGCGCGCTCGACGCCCAGCTCCTTGCGGAGCGCGCGGACATCGGCATCGTCGATGCGGCGCGGACCATCTTCGCGCTGGCCGATGCCTTCCGCCTCGGCGAGGCGCTGGAAGGCGCCCGGGCGATTCGGGTCACGGATCCCTACGAACGACTGGCGCTCGACCGGGCGCTGGCGGCGATCGGCGAGGCGACGCGGCTCATCGCGGCCGAGATCGTGGCGCGGCACGGCGCCGGGGCGGGCAATGTCGCGGCCTGGATCGAGGCCGGCAGCGGCGCCATCGCCCGCGTCCAGCGCGGGATGGCGGATCTCACCGCCGGCGGGCTCAATCAGGCGAAGCTCACCGTGCTCGGCGGCATGCTCGGCGATCTCGCCCGGCGCTGAGGCGCCGGGTTCAGCCGGCTCAATGGCGGAAATGCCGGGTTCCGGTGAAGACCATCGCGATCCCGGCCTTGTCCGCCGCCGCGATCACCTCGGCATCGCGCATCGAGCCGCCGGGCTGGATCACGGCGGTGGCACCAGCCGCGACCAGGGCCTCGAGCCCGTCCGCGAAGGGGAAGAAGGCGTCCGAGGCCGCGACGGAGCCGAAGGTGAGCGGCTTCTCGGCGCCAGCCGCCTTGGCCGCCTCCCCGGCCTTCCAGGCGGCGATGCGCGCCGAATCGACGCGGCTCATCTGTCCGGCGCCGATGCCGACCGTGGCGGCATCCTTGGCATAGACGATCGCGTTCGATTTTACATGCTTCACCACCCGCCAGGCGAAGCGCAGATCGGCGCGCTCGGCCTCGGTGGGCGCGCGCCGGGTCACCGTCGTCAGCGCGAGATCGTCGACGGTCCGGTTGTCGCGGGTCTGGACGAGCTGGCCGCCGGCGATGCTGCGCACGAGCAGGTCCTCGGCCCGGCGATCCGGGAGCGCGCCGGTGAGCAGCAGGCGGAGATTCTTCTTGGCGCCGATGATGGCGATCGCCTCCTCGGTCGCGTTCGGGGCGATGATCACTTCGGTGAAGATCTCGGTGATCGCCCGCGCCGCCTCGGCGTCGAGAATCGCGTTCGCGGCGACGATGCCGCCAAAGGCCGAGACGGGATCGCAGGCAAGCGCCTTGCGATAGGCGGCGACGAGCGATTCGCCTTCCGCGACCCCGCAGGGATTGGCGTGCTTGATGATGGCCACGGCCTTTGTGCGGGCGGGATCGAATTCCGCCACGCATTCGAAGGCCGCGTCGGCGTCGTTGAGATTGTTGTAGGACAGTTCCTTGCCCTGAACCTGCCGTGCCGAGGCGATGCCGGGCCGCGCCGCGCCGGGATCGGTGACGAGCCAGGCGCGCTGATGCGGGTTCTCGCCATAGCGCAGGGCAGTGCGGCGCGGCGCATGCGCGTCCGGCGCGAGGGCGGGTCCGTCGGCCGTGACGGTCGCGAACCATTCGGCGATCGCGCGGTCATAGGCGGCGGTATGCGCGAAAGCCTTGGCGGCCAGTGCCCGGCGGAAGGTGCTGCGCGTCTCGCCGCCCTGCGAGTCCAGCTCCGCGAGCAGCGCCGGATAATCCGCCGGGTCGACGACGACGGTCACGCCCACGTGGTTCTTGGCCGAGGAGCGGATCATTGCCGGGCCGCCGATATCGATATTCTCGATGATGGTCGCGAAATCCGCGCCCTTGGCCAAAGTCTCGCGGAACGGGTAGAGATTCGAGACAAGCAGGTCGATCGGTGCGATCCCATGCGCGAGCAGCGCCGCCTCGTGTTCGG
Source organism: Rhabdaerophilum calidifontis (assembly GCF_008641065.1). Taxonomy (GTDB): domain Bacteria; phylum Pseudomonadota; class Alphaproteobacteria; order Rhizobiales; family Beijerinckiaceae; genus Rhabdaerophilum; species Rhabdaerophilum calidifontis. The sequence continues at coordinate 202,990 of NZ_VTRS01000001.1, forward strand.
GATTGCCGCGCACCGCAAGCAACCCGCCATGCACGCGGGGATGCAGCGTCTTCACGCGGCCATCCATCATTTCCGGGAAGCCGGTCACCTCGGCGATATCGGTCACCGACAGGCCGGCCGCCTCGATCGCCGCGCGCGAGCCGCCGGTGGAAACCAGCGTCACGCCGCGCGCCACGAGCGCCCCGGCGAGCGGGGCGAGGCCGGTCTTGTCGTAAACCGAGATCAGCGCGCGCTGGATGGGGCGGGAATTCTGGGGCATGGCCGGCTCCGGTCTCGTCGCTAAAGCGCTCCGCCTAGCACAGCCCTTCGCGCCGCACCATGGCGCGAAGGGCTGGTTTCCGGGCTGAAGGGCGCCGATCCACCGCGTTCAGCCGTGATAGGGCACGATGCGCCAGCGGATCTCGGTCGTGCCGGAAATCGGCACGTCGAGAATGATCGCCTCGGTGCGGGCGAGGCCGGTCTCCTGCTCGAAACAGCGGCTCTCTTCGAGATGGAGCGGGAAGCCCGGTGCTTCGAACAGCCACATATCCTGACCGGGTTCGCGATGCGGCAGGCGCAGCACGACGGCATCCTGGCGCGAGAGGGGCACGGGCAGCACGCGCGGGTGCAGGTGGAAGGCCAGCGTGAAGCGGCAGGTCTCGCCGCGCTGGTCGATGTCCAGCGCCCGGTCCAGCGCGGTCAGCCCGCCGCGGGGCAGCAGCGCGAAGCGGCGTTCGAGCACGTAGCCATAGGCGGCGCGCAACCCGTCATGGCCGATCATCAGCACGTCGTGGCCCTCGATGCGCGAGCGCTCCGCTACCAGCCCCGCGCCGTTCGAGACCGGGGCGTGAAGATGGCGGCCGATGAGATCCTCCCGCGTGCCGATGGTCGCGACCGCCTGATCGTCGAGCAGCATGGTTGAATGCGCCGGACCGCCGAGATAGCTCAGCAGCCCCGGCCCCTCCGCGGCGCGCGGAATGCCGCAATTGACGATGATCCGGTCCGTCCGGGTCGAATATTCGAAGGCGAGGGCGCCGGCGCCGGCATGGCCGCCGAAGCCGGGCGCGGGCAACACCCCGGCATCGGCGATCAGCACGCCGTTCTCGTCCTCAAGGCGCTCGAAACCGGTTTCCGGTGCGGAATCCGGCCGACCGATGCGGCTGGAGGCGAAGCGCGTCACCTCGGAGACGAGATCGCGCGGCACCAGCCCCGCGCCGTTGAACAGCGCCAGCGCGCCGTCGGGATGCTGCATCAACCGGCCGAACGCGATCAGCTTTTGCAAGGCCGCGCCGATGAATTCGGGTGCGGCGCGCTGGCGGGCGCGGTAGAGCGCCAGCAGCGGCACGAGATCGGCGGCAAGCCGGATCGCGGTGCCGGCATCGCGGTCGCGCGGGCCGCCATCGGAGGCGATCGAATCGGCGAGCGCGGCGCGGAGCAGCTTCTCGCCCTGCGCGATCGCCGCCGCCGGGCGGTTGAGCGCCAGCGCGTGGAACATCAGCGCGATGGCGGCCCTGAGCCGCAGCATGCCGATTTCCGGCGTTTCGGCCAGCACCGCGAGCATCGCGGCATCCATGGCGAGATGGCGCAGGAGCCGGCGGTAGAAGGCGAAATCGGCATTCTCGGTGATCAGCGCCGAATGCGTCGTCCAGGCGATGACCCGGCGGATGACGGCCTCCGGCAATTCCGCGTCCGGCTGCCGGCCAGCCTCGCGGCGTTCGAGCCATTGCCGCAGCAGGCGCCGGGCGCCCTCGCGCACCGGCGTGCTGCCGCTGGCCTCGAAATGACGCAGCCATTCGAAGCCGTTGAGCGCCGCGGCAAAGGCGCGGCTCGGGGCGGCGAGGTCGAGGATCGGGCGCCCGCCGGCGAGCACCGAGCGGCCGGCGAGCACGATCTGGCCGGCAAGGAAATCCGAGGCCATGCTCGGATCGGCGAGGTGAAGATGCGGCGGAACATAGAGGAAGCGGCTTGCGCCATAGCCGAGATGCCCGAACCGGCTGCGGGCACGCCGAAGGCGCAGGCGCAGCAGGGCGCGCCGCGCCCGGAACCCGAGGCTACGGCCCGGTGCCTGATTCTCCCTGGTTTCCTGAACCGGATTCACCCGCCCGCGATCTCCCATCGGCCTTCTGGACAATTATTCACGACGCCGCAACCTTGCCGCGAAAAATCCATCCATGCCGCCATAGCTTGCACCATGCGACGGCAAAACACGCAGCAACCCTCCGGTGGTCACAGCGGCGGGTTCGATCCCCAATTCGCCGGGCCGGACCGGCTCGATCATGAAATCCGGCCGCTCTTCCAGGAAGCGTGCGATCTGGCGCTCGCCTTCCTCGGGTTCGAGCGAGCAGGTTGCGTAGACGAGGCGGCCGCCGGCGCGCACCAGCGTCGCGGCATGCGCAAGGAGACGTGCCTGCGCGCCGGCCAGGGTGAGAATATCCTCCAGCCGCTTCGACCAGGCGATCTCGGGATGGCGGCGGATCGTCCCGGTGGCCGAGCATGGCGCGTCGAGCAGCACCGCGTCGAAGGGCCCGCCCGTGAATGTGCCGGCATCGGCGATCACGAGTTCCGCCTCGAGGCGCAGGCGGGCGAGGTTCTCGCGGATGCGGGTGGCGCGCATGGCGCTGCGTTCCACGGCGACGACCTGCGCGCCGGTCAGCGCAAGTTGCGCGGTCTTGCCGCCGGGCGCGGCGCAGAGATCGGCGATCCGCTGGCCCGGCTGCGCGCCGACGAGGCGGGCGGGCAGGGCGCTCGCCGCGTCCTGGACCAGGAAGGCGCCCTCGGCATAGCCGGGCAGGTCGGCGATCCGCCCCTCGCGCCGCAGCCGCACGGAGCCCGTGGGCAGCACCTCGCCGCCGGTCGCGGCTGCGAGTGCGGCGGCGGGGCCGGTCGGCGTCAGGTCGATATGCGGCGGCAGGCGATGCGCGTCGGCGATGGCGCGTACGGTTGCCTCGCCATAGGCGGCGCCCCAGCGCGCGCGCAGCCAGCCCGGCATGTCGGTGGTCAGCGTGTCGCTTGCGGCGAGGATTTCCCCGGTCTCCCCGGCGATCCGCCGCAGGACGGCGTTGACAAGCGGCGCGTAATGCATGGCGCGCGCATCGGATTTGACGAGTTCGACCGAAAGATGGACGGCGGCGTGATCCGGCACCTCCATGAACAGGATCTGCGCGGCGCCGATGAGCAGCGCCCCGTCGAGCAGTTCGATATCCGGCGGGGAACCGTCGCGCAGCCGTTCCGCCAGGGCGGCGCGGATCGTGCCCATGCGGCGGAAGGCGACGGTGGCGATGGCGCGCGCCAGCGCGGCGTCCGGCGGCTCGATGGCGGCAGCACCGGCGAATTGCAGCGCCTCGTCGAGGCTGCGGCGCTCGCGCAGCACGCGGCGGATTGCCTCGGCCGCCACGCGCCGGGGCGCGAGGCCGGGCACCGCCATGCCGGCGGGGCGGCGGCGCCGGGGGGAGCCGGAGCGTGGATTCGCCACAATCATCCTCCGTGGAGCGGGGTCAGAGCCTGTCGGGCAGGTCGGCGAGCGGCGTGGAATCGATGGCCAGCAACGCGAGGAACCCGCTCATAGCGGAAGGGAGCGGCGCCGTCACCCGGATTGGCGCGTCGCCCTTGCGCGGGCCCGGCACGACGATTCGCCAGGCGTGAAGCTGGAGCGCGCGCGACGCGGCCATGGCGCGATCCCCGCCATAGATGCGGTCCCCGGCGATCGGGAAGCCGGAGCCGGCGCAATGCACGCGGAGCTGATGCGTCCGGCCGGTCTCGGGCGCCAGCGCCAGCAGGGCGAGCCCCTCGCCGCGGCCGAGCACGCGATAGCGCGTGAGCGCCGGGTCGCCGGCGGGGTCGGCCTTCATCCACCAGGAGCGCCGGTCATGGCTCCTGCGAGCCAGCGGCAGATCGATCAGTCCGGCCTCGGCCTCCGGCGCGCCGCAGGTGATGGCGCAATAGGTCTTGGCGATGCGCCCGGCGGCGAAGGCGGCGCCGAGCCGCCTCAGTGCGGCGCGGCTGCGGCCGAGCACGAGGCAGCCGGAGGTCTCGCGGTCGAGCCGATGCGCGAGTTGCGGGATCTCGGCGGCGCCGAAGGCGAGATCGGGCAGGAAGGCATCGAGCGTCACGCCGCCCTTCGGCCCCTTGTGCACCGCGATTCCGGCTGGCTTGTCGAGCACCAGCATCTCGGCATCGCGATAGAGGATGCGGGCGGTGATCTCGGCGGCGGTCGGCAGCATGGCATGGCCCCCGACGGGCTCTGGCTTTCGGTCGTCGCCCGTCCTATCTCTCCGGCAGAAACCGGGAGCGGGGTCATAGCCGATGTCCGAGAAATCCGAAACCGCCGCGAGCGCTGCCGTTGCCGATCCCTCGGCGCCCCGCCGGCCGCCGAGCGCGGCGGCGCGCCGGGCGCTCGCCGAGGCTGCCGAACGGCGCGCTGCGCAGGAGGCGCGCGAGGCGGAGCTCGCGAAGACGCGCGAGATCAAGGGCCGCGGCGGCAAGGACCCGGTGCGCTACGGCGACTGGGAAGCAAAGGGGATCGCGAGCGATTTCTGATCCGGCGGCGGCCCGGCGCGATCACGCCACGACATGCACCTGCGCCCCCACCCGCACGCGCGGGTAGAGATCGAGAATGTCCTCGTCGAGCATGCGGATGCAGCCGAACGAGGCGAAGGAGCCGATCGAGGCGCGCATCGCGGCGCTTGTGCCATGGATCGCGTATTCGCCGGGATAGATCGTGAGCGCCGCCGCGCCCATCGGGTTGTTCGGCGCGCCGCCGGGGATGAAATCGGGAATCGCGGGGTTGGCGCGCTTCACCTCGGCGGGCGGCGCCCAGGCAGGGCGGATATGCTTGCCGTCGATGAGGCGCGTGCCGAACCATTGCTTGCCGGGCTTGCCGACCGCGACCGGATAGCGGATCGCGGCACCGTTCCCTTCCGCGAAATACAGCATCCGCTGGCGGGTGGAGACCAGGATGTCGCCGGCTTCGAGCATCGCCGGGAGCATGATGCGCTCCCGCGCCTCCAGCTTCGGAGCGAGCGTGACCGCGGGCACGAGGAGCAGCAGGGAACGGCGATCGACCAAGGCGGATTCCGATGGTTGCACGTGGTTCGGGCGAAGGATCGCGGGCGGATCTCGCCAATTCCTTATCCGCGACAGGCGCGACGCGAACGCGGTTAAGAATGTGTGAGGGGGCGGATGCGCGGACGGGCTCGGATCGCATGCGACGCAGCATTCTTGCCAGCGCGGCCGCGTCGTGCATTCCTGCGCGTCCGATCCACGCGCCGGACGAGATCACCCGTGCAAGCCAGGCCCGTCGATATCCGCCGCGTCGAGAAGAGCCGGGCGCTGCTGCGGCTCCTGGGCGAGGCGTTCCCGCTCGGCATTCCGGTCGAACTCTGGGACGGGAGCGTCGAGATGCTCGGGCCGCACCGGCGGCACGAGCGCTTGCGGCTCCATCTGCGCGATCCCGGCTTGATCCCGAGCCTCATCCGGCGGCCGCGGCTGTCGACCCTGCTCAAGGGCTACGCCGCCGGCGCGATCGACCTTTCCGGCGGCACTTTCCTCGATGCCGCCGCCCTGCGTCCCTCGGAGAAGCCGGGCAAGGTGCTCCGGCGCATCGGCATAGCGCGCCTTGCGGGCGCTCTTCTGCCCCTCGCCTTCGCGAAGGGGATGGCGGCGGGGACGGGCTTTGACAGCCAGGGTCGCCCGCTCGCGCGCGAGGGAACCAAGCAAAACGCGGTCGATATCCCGTTCCATTACGATCTCTCGAACCAATTCTACCAGCTTTTTCTGGACGCGCGCATGGTCTATACCTGCGCCTATTTTCCCGAATGGCACGAGGATATCGATCGGGCGCAGGCCGACAAGCTCGACATGATCTGCCGGAAACTGCGGCTCCAGCCCGGCGAGAGCCTGCTCGATATCGGCTGCGGCTGGGGCGCGCTGCTGATCCACGCGGCGAAGCATTACGGTGTCAAAGGGCATGGTGTGACGCTCTCACCGGCGCAGATCGAGGAGGGGCGCCGCCGGGTCGAGGCGGCGGGCGTCGCGCATCTGGTGACGCTCGAACTCAAGCCCTACGAGGCGATGGAGGGGCAATTCGACAAGATCGCCTCGATCGGCATGTACGAGCATGTCGGTTTCTCGGCGCATGCGACGTATTTCGCGGCGGTCAACCGCCTGCTCAAGCCCGGCGGGCTCTATCTCCATCACGCGATCACCCGGCGCGGGCGGCGCAGCGAGAAGGCCTTCCACCGCATGCGGCCGGAATACAAGGCGATGACCGCCTACATCTTCCCGGGCGGCGAGGTCGATCATATCGGCCATTCGACGATGATGCTCGAGGCGCATGGCTTCGAGGTGCACGATATCGAGGGCTGGCGCGCGCATTATGCCCGCACCTGTGCACTCTGGTGCCGCCGCCTTTATGCCCGCCGCGACGAAGCCGAGGCGATGATCGGCCCGGAGCGCACGCGGATCTGGCTCGCCTATCTCGCCGGGGTGAGCCTCGCCTTCTCGCGCGGCTCGCTCGCGATCTTCCAGACGCTCGCATCAAAAAAGAAGCGCGAGGGGGACGCCCTCGCGCTGAATGTTCCGCCTTCGCGGGCCGATCTCTACCGCTGAGGCCGGCTCACGCCCGCTTGTTCTGCCGGTTCTCGATCAGATCGTCGACCACCGACGGATCGGCCAGCGTCGAGGTGTCGCCCAGCGTGCCGAAATCGTCCTCGGCGATCTTGCGCAGGATGCGGCGCATGATCTTGCCGGAGCGGGTCTTCGGAAGACCGGGTGCGAACTGGATCTTGTCCGGCGTCGCGATCGGGCCGATCTCGTTGCGCACGGTGGTGACGAGCGCCTTGCGCAGATCCTCGCTCGGCGTGACGCCGTTCATCAGCGTGACATAGGCGTAGATACCCTGCCCCTTGATGTCATGCGGATAGCCGACCACCGCCGCCTCCGACACCGCCTCGTGCGCGACGAGCGCGCTCTCCACCTCGGCGGTGCCCATGCGATGGCCGGAGACATTGATCACGTCATCGACACGGCCGGTGATCCAGTAATAGCCGTCGGCGTCGCGCCGGCAGCCGTCACCGGTGAAATACTTGTTCGGATAGGTCGAGAAATACGTCTCCATGAAGCGCTTGTGATCGCCATAGACCGTGCGCATCTGGCCCGGCCAGGATTCGGCGATGCAGAGATTACCCTCACAGGCGCCTTCCAGCACCCGGCCCTCGGCGTCGACGATCTCCGGCTTGATACCGAAGAAGGGCCGCGTCGCCGAGCCCGGCTTCAGCTTCGTGGCGCCGGGCAGCGGCGTGATCAGGATGCCGCCGGTCTCGGTCTGCCACCAGGTGTCGACGATCGGGCAGCGGCCCTCGCCGACGACATGGTAATACCATTCCCAGGCTTCCGGGTTGATCGGTTCGCCGACCGAGCCGAGCAGGCGCAGCGATTTCCGCGAGGTCTTCTTGACCGCGTCCTCGCCCGCGCCCATCAGCGAGCGGATCGCGGTCGGGGCGGTGTAGAAGATGTTGACCTGGTGCTTGTCGATCACTTCCCAGAAGCGGCTCATCGACGGGTAGTTCGGCACGCCCTCGAACATCAGCGTCGTCGCGCCGTTCGCGAGCGGCCCGTAGACGATGTAGGAATGGCCGGTCACCCAGCCGATATCGGCGGTGCACCAGTAGATGTCGCCTTCATGGTAATCGAAGACGTATTGATGCGTCATGGCGGCATAGACCAGATAGCCACCGGTGGTGTGCAGAACGCCCTTCGGCTTCCCGGTCGATCCGGACGTGTAGAGGATGAAGAGCGGGTCCTCCGCATTCATCTCCTCGACGGGGCAATGCTCGGAGACCTTTGCCGCCTCGTGATGATACCAGACGTCGCGTCCGTCCTGCATGTGTACGTCGTTGCCCGTGTGCCGGACGACGATGACCTTCTCCAGGGCGGGATGGACCTTGTTGGCGGCGACATCGACATTCTTCTTGAGCGGCACCGTCTTGCCGCCGCGCAGTCCCTCGTCTGCGGTGATCACGATGCGGGAATCGCAATCCTCGATGCGGCCGGCCAGCGCCTCCGGCGAAAAGCCGCCGAACACGATGGAATGCACCGCGCCGATCCGCGTGCAGGCGAGCATCGCATAGGCCGCCTCGGGGATCATCGGCAGGTAGATGGTGACGCGGTCACCCTTCTTCACGCCATGCGCGCGCAGCACGTTCGCCATGCGGCACACCTCGCGATGGAGTTCCGCATAGGTGATGTGGCGGGATTTCGACGGGTCGTCCCCCTCCCAGATGATCGCGGTCTGGTTGGCGCGGCGGGCAAGGTGGCGGTCGACGCAATTATAGGCGACGTTGGTCGTGCCGTCCTCGAACCAGCGGATCGAGACATCGCCCGGCGTATAGCGCGTGTTCCGGACCCCGGTATAGGGCCGGAACCAGTCGATCCGCTTGCCATGCTCGGCCCAGAATGCATCCGGGTCCCGGATCGAGGCGGCATAGAGCGCCTCATAGGCCGCGTCGTCGACATAGGCGCGCTTCCGCCATTCGCCCGGCACGTCATAGCTTTTCTCGGACATGGTCACCTCCCGCACATCCCGGCGGCCTGGGCCCGCGAGGGCCGGCCACCCCGTTTTCTGTTAGGACTTTTGTAGCGGAAAGCCGGCAGTGGCGGAAGGCGCGCCGCCTCGGCAATTGGGAGGAGGCGGGAGCGCCGCGACAGATTTCGCGCCAAGTGGAATTGATCTCCATCATCGCGACCCTGTTCAGGAGGAAGCAGGTTTGCTCGAAACCGGAGGTGTCGCCATGTCGCGCATTGCTTTGTCCGCTCTGCCGCAGGCGCCGTTTCAGGCGATCGTGGAATGGTTCAGGCGTCAGGCGCGTGCCCGGGAACTCGACGCGCTCGACGCGGAGGAATTGCGGCACATCGCCGCCGATCTGCGCGTCAGCATCGACGACCTGCGCGACACGACGTGCCGGAGCGGGGCCGTGATCGGGCTCATGCGCCGGATGATGGCGCTGCATGGCCTCGATCCGGGACGGATCGAACGGGAATCGCCGGAACTGATGCGCGACATGACGCTCACCTGCGCGCGCTGCGCACAGGAGCGGCGTTGCGCGCATGGTCTCGCCGAGGGCATCGAGCCGTCGGAAGCCGGCGCGTTCTGCCCCAATGCCGGCACGATGGCGGCTCTGGCACGCGCGCAGCATTCTGAATGCGGCCCCTGACGGACGGTCAGAAGCGTCGCACGACGCCGACGCTGAGCCCGTAGCCGCGGAGCTTCATTTCCATATTGGTCGCCCGGGGCGATGAGGAGCCGGGGCGCAGGATTGGCGCCGCGCCGCGGCCGATGGCCGGGCGCGCGCCCACCGGCTGCGTGGGCGCCTCGCCGGGCCCTGAACCGAAGCCGGGTTGAAACCCGCCTGCCGGGGCGCCGTGCCTGCCCGGACAAATCTCTCCCCGAGGCAGTGAAGTACAATCATTGGCGAGCGCCGCAGGAGGAACAAGCCGAAGAAGAGCGGTGCGATGCAAAACGAGACCCACATCCCGAACCCCGACAAGCTGAATGGCTGACGACATCCGAGATCAATTATTGTCTAAGGCCTTTGAACAGGCAAATTAACTCTAGGATAGAACCCAGAAAGATGATTACATGGACAGAATTTGTTAAATAAAATTAAGAATTAGCCCCCTTCGCTCATCGCGAGAATTGCGTTCCATTCCGCCTCCGTCACGGGCTGCACCGAAAGCCGCATCGAGGTGACGAGGCTCATCTTCGAGAGAGCGGGGTTTGCCTTGATCTCGCGGAGGCTTACCGGGCGCTTCAGCGCGCGCAGGGCCGCAAAATCGACGACCACCCAGGGTTCGCCCGGCGTGGCGGTGGGATCCGGATAGGCCTCGCGGATCACCTCGACGATGCCGACGATCTCGAGCCCCTCGTTCGAATGGTAGAAGAAGACCTGCTCACCCTTGCGCATCGCCATCAGGTTGAGCTTGGCGGAATGGTTGCGCACGCCGTCCCAGAACGTGCCTTGCGCGCCCGCCGCGACCTGCATCTCCCACGACCATTTGAACGGTTCGCTTTTCACGAGCCAATGCGCCATTGTGTGGCTTCTCCTTCCTATTCCGCCCTGAGCGGCCGGCTCATCAGTTCCCGCACCGCGTCGGGAACGGAAATGGCGCCGGCGAGCACGCGGGCAACCGCCGTCACGATCGGCATCTCCACCTGGCGGCGCGCGGCCATGTCGGCGAGGATCGCGGCGGTGAAGGCGCCCTCGGCCAGCTTGCCGGAGGGGTTGGCCGCCGCCAGCGGCTTGCCCGCCCCCAGCGCGAGGCCCAGCGCGTAATTGCGCGATTGCGGCGAGGAGGCGGTGAGCACGAGGTCGCCGAGGCCGGAAAGGCCCATCAGCGTCTCGGGCCGGGCGCCGTGGCTCGCCGCGAAGCGCCGCAATTCGGCGAAGCCGCGCGCGATCATCGCGGCGCGGGCGCTCTCCCCGAGGCCCATCCCGGCCACGATGCCGGCGGCGATCGCCAGCACGTTCTTGGCGGCGCCGCCGATCTCGACGCCGCGGATATCGGTGGAATGGTAGACGCGGAAGCCGGGGCCGGAGAGCGCCTGGGCGATGCGTTCGGCGGTCTCGGCCTCGGCGAGCGCCAGCACGATCGCGGTCGGCAGGCCGCGCGCGACATCGGCGGCGAAGGAGGGGCCGGAGAGCACGCCGAATCGGTGCGGCCCCAGCGCATCCGCCATGCTCTCGGTGACGAAATAGCCGGTCTCGCGCTCGATGCCCTTGGCGGCGGAGAGGATGATCGCGGTCGGCGCGACTTCGCCGCGCAGCTGCCGCGCCATCGTCCAGAGCGCCTGTGTCGGCACCGCCATCACGATCAGCGGATGCGCGGCGAGTTCGGCCAGGGCGGAAACCGGCCGGATTCCCGGTTCGAGCGCGATTCCGGGCAGGATCTCGCCGCAGGTCCGGCTGTTTGCCATCGCCTGCATCCGCGCGGCGTCGCGGCCCCAGAGCGTCACCGCCCGGCCGGCGCGGGCGAAGGCCAGCGCCAGCGCCGTGCCCCAGGCGCCGGCGCCGATGATGGCGACGCGATCCGTCATGCCACGCCGCCTCCCGGCAGATCCACCGCGCTGCCCCGCATGGTCACGCCCGCGCCCCCGGCTGCGCCCGCGCGGCATCGAGCGGCCAGCGCGGCCGCGCCGCGACATCCAGCCCATCGACGAGGCCGCGATCGAGCCGCTCGATTCCTGCCCAGGCGATCATCGCGCCGTTATCGGTGCAGAGCGCCGGCGGCGGCACGACGAGGCGCAGCCCGGCCTCGGTGGCGGAGCGTTGCAGGGCCTGGCGGATGGCGCGGTTGGCGCCGACACCGCCCGCGACGACGAGCGCCGAGGGTGTCCCGATCTCGCGGCGGAAGGCGCGGATCGCGACGCGCGTGCGGTCGATCACGCAATCGACCACCGCTGCCTGGAAGCTCGCGCAGAGATCGGCGATATCGGTCGCCGTCAGCGGCTCGACGGATTCGGCGGTGAGCCGCACCGCCGTCTTCAGGCCGGAGAGGGAGAAATCCGGGTCCGGCTTGCCGAGCATCGGCCGGGGCAGCGCGAACCGCTCGGGATCGCCGTCGCGCGCCGCGCGCTCGACGGCGGGACCGCCCGGAAACCCGAGGCTCAGCATCTTGGCGACCTTGTCGAACGCTTCGCCGATCGCATCGTCGATCGTGGTGCCGAGCCGGGTGTAGCGGCCGACCTCCCGCACCGCGACGAGCTGGGTGTGCCCGCCCGAAGCGAGCAGCAGCAGATAGGGGAAATGCACGTCGTCGACGAGGCGCGGGGTCAGCGCGTGCGCCTCGAGATGGTTGACCGCCAGCAGCGGCCGGCCGAGCCCGAGCGCCAGCGCCTTTGCCGTGGTCAGCCCCACCATCACGCCGCCGATCAGACCCGGCCCGGCGGCGGCGGCGATGGCGTCGAGATCGCCGAAGCCGATCCCCGCCTCGTCCATGGCCTCGGCGATCATCCTGTCGAGCACCTCGACATGGGCACGGGCGGCGATTTCCGGAACCACGCCGCCGAAGCGCGCGTGCTCCGCGACCTGCGAGCGGATCCGGTTCGCCCGGATACGGCGCTCGCCGTCGGACCGGCGCTCGACGATCGCCGCGGCGGTTTCGTCACAGGTCGTCTCGATTCCGAGCACCAGGGTCATCGCGCCGTCTTTCGGTTGCGGATGCCGCGGCGCGACGCGCCGCCCTTGTTCGCTGTCCCATAGCGCGATAGAGCCTCGCGCGGCCGCGGGCCAGCCCCTCCATGGCCTGACGGCTGAGATTCGGACAGAAAAATGGCGAAGATTGCGCCGATCATGCGGATCGGAACCCGTGGAAGCCCCCTCGCGCTGGCCCAGGCCCGGATGACCCGCGATGCGCTCGCCGCCGCGCATGGCCTCGCGCCGGAGCGGATCGCGATCGAGATCATCACCACGACCGGGGATCGCACGCAGGACCGGCCGCTGGCCGAGATCGGCGGCAAGGGCCTGTTCACGAAGGAGATCGACCTCGCGCAAATCGAGGGACGGATCGATATCGCCGTGCATTCCGCCAAGGATCTGCCGACGATCCTGCCCGAAGGGCTGGTGCTTGCCGGCTGCCTGCCGCGCGAGGATGCGCGGGATGCGCTGGTTGCGCCGCGCGCCGGCACGCTCGATGCCCTGCCATCCGGCGCACGGATCGGCACCGTCTCGCTGCGTCGGCAGGCGATGCTCCGGCATCTGCGGCCCGACCTGCGCGTCGAGCCGCTGCGCGGCAATGTCGAGACGCGGCTCGACAAGGCGCGCTCTGGCGCGTTCGATGCGGTGATCCTCGCCATGGCCGGGTTGCGGCGCCTCAGATTGGCGGATGCGGTGACCGAGATTCTCGACGAGGCCCGTTTCATCCCGGCGGTGGGGCAGGGAGCGATCGCGCTGGTGGCACGCGCGGCGGATCCTGCGACGCGGAACTGGCTGGCGCCGATTCTCGATGCCGGAACCGGCACCGAACTCGCCGCCGAGCGCGCCTTTCTCGCCGAGCTTGACGGCTCCTGCCGCACACCGATCGGCGGCCATGCCCGGTTGTCCGGCGGCCATCTCGCTTTCCGTGGCATCGTGCTGGCGCCGGACGGGCGCGACGCGGTGCCGATCGCGGGCGATGCGCCGGCCGCGGAGGCGGCGGCGCTCGGCCGCGCGCTCGGTCGCGAGATCCGCGCCGCGCTGCCGCCCGGCTTCATGGGCGCCGGCACTGGAGGGCCTTGAGGCCATGGCGCGGGTTCTCGTCACCCGCCCCGCGGCCGAGGCTGCGGAAAGCGCTGCAATGCTGCGCGAGGCGGGGCATGTGCCGATCGTCGCGCCGCTGCGGATCGTCGAGCCGCTCTCGGAGCCCTGGCCCTTCGCGTGGCCATTCTCACGGCCCGCCTCGCAGGCCGGCGAGAGGCCGGATGCCGTGATCGCCACCAGCCGCAACGCCTTCCGCGGCGCGCCGGCGCCGACGGGTTTGCAGGATCTTCCGGTGTTCTGCGTCGGCGCCCGGACGGCGGAGGCTGCCGCCGAGGCCGGGTTCGCGCGGATCGCCGCCGCCGCGGCGGATGCCGGGGCGCTCTTCGCGGCGATTGTCGAGGGCCTGCCGCCGCCCGCGACCCTGCTTTACGCCGCCGGCGTGCCGCGCCGACCGGAACTGGAGGCGGCGCTGAGCCGCGCCGGGTATCGGATGGCGCTCACCCTGCGCTATCGCGTCCGGCCGGCGGGTGAATTACCGGAGCCGGCGCGGGCGGCGCTGGCGGCCGCAACCTGCGACGCCGTATTGCATTTCTCGGCAGAATCCGCGCGCACCTATTTCGCGCTGGCCGGCGCTGCCGGGCTCGCCGAGGCGGCGGCGCGGCCGCGCCAGCTCTGCCTTTCGCCCGCCATTGCCGAGGCGGCAACGCGGGCGGCGCGGCACCGGCTGGAGATCGCCGTGGCTGCCCGTCCGGATGCCGCGAGCCTCATCGCCTGTCTCTGAACGTCGGCGCGACGGGCGACCTTTTCCCGATTGACGCCCCGGCCCGATTCCGGTTCATGGACGCATGGAGCGCCGGAACCTCGCGTCGCCCGGCGCCCGATGGGCCTCACTCAGAGACGGGAACGCGCGGGATGCCTCAGACAGCGGATAACGGCGACGATCCCAAATCCGAGGCTGCCTCCGGCGCGGCGCCGAAATCGGCGCAGGGCGGGCGCACTCCGCGATCGAAATCCGCGATCGCCATCGACCTTCCCGCCGAGGCCGTGCGGGAGGTGAACGAGACGGCCGCACCGGCCGCACCGGACGTCCCGATACCCGAACCGGCTCTCTCCAATCCCGCGCCGGGCGCGGAGAAGGGGCCGGAGATTTCCACGCCGCCGCCCTCGCCCGCGCCATCCTTCCCTCCGGCGGAAGCGACACCGCGCCGCGGCGCTGCTCCGGTGCTCTTCGCACTGGCGGCGGGGCTTGCCGGCGGCTTCGCGGGCGGCGTGCTGTCGGATCGCCTGGCGCCGACGCAGGAAGCCGTCTCGGCGCGGATCGAGGCCCTCGAGCGCCGGATCGCCGCGCTTCCTCCGCTTCCGGCCGCGGCCGACGCGCTCGCCGAGCGCATCGCCGGGTTTGAGGCTCGGCTTGCCGAGGATCCGGCGGCGCTGAAGGCCCTCCGCGCGGACCTTGCCCGCCTTGACGCCGCGCTTGCCAGGGAGAGCGCCGAGCGTGCTGCGGCCCTGGAAACGCTGGCGCGACGCTCGGCGCCGGCCGGCGGTTCCGCCGGCGAGCATGCCGCGCTGGCCGGCCGGGTCGCGGCGCTGGAGGCGGGCGGCAAGGTGCTTCCGGAGCGGATCGAGGCCTTGGCCACGACAATCGCAGCGCTCGAATCCCGCCTCGCCGCACGCGCCGCGGGCGAGGCGATCGGCCGCGCGCAGGCGCGCCTCGCGGCGGTGACGCTGGCGCAGGAGGCGTTCCGTGCCGGCCGCCCTCTGGCGACGCCGCTCGATCTCCTGGCGAAAGCCGGCATCGCATCCGAAAGGCTCGCCGCGTTGCGGCCCTTCGCCGCAACCGGCGCGCCGGGCGCGCGCGGGCTGCTCGACGACCTTCGCGACGCCCGGCCCAAGGCCGATGCCCGGCCGGCGGAAGGCTCGACGCTCGACCGCCTCCGCGCCAGCGCGCTCTCGCTTGTCGAGATCCGCAAGGCCGGCGAAACGACCGGCAGCGATGATGCCGTGCATCTCGCCCGCGCCGAGCAGGCCCTCCTCCGGGAAGACATCGCCGCGGCGCTGCGCGCGATCGGTCAGTTGTCCCCGGCATCGGCGCCGGCGCATGCGGAATGGCTGAAGCGCGCCACGGCGCGCCAGCAGGCGGAGGCGGTGCTGGCGGCGCTCGGGGGCGAGGCGCTCGCCGCCCTGGCCGCGGCGGCCGGCGGACAATAGCAACACGCGGCGGGAGCGAGGCGGACCCATGATCAGGCTGGTGCTGTTCCTCGGCGTGCTGCTCGTGCTCGCCCTTGGTCTTGCCGAGGTCGCGGATACGCCGGGGCATGTGGTTCTCCAGGTCGGGGATACGGAATTCCGGGTATCGCTGATCACCGGTATCGGCGTGATCGCGGCGCTGACGCTGGCGCTGATGGTCGGCTGGACCCTGCTTCGTCTGCTCCTGAGGCTGCCGAGCCTGATCGGGCTCGCGAACCGGATGCGGCGGCAGGCCCGCGGCCAGCAGGCGGTGGGGCGCGGGCTCATCGCGGTCGGCACCGGCGACACCCGGCTGGCGCAGCGCCATGCGCAGGAGGCGGAACGGCTGTTGGGGCACGAGCCGCTGGCGCTGCTGTTGCGCGCGCAGGCGGCCCAACTCGCGGGTGATCCGCGCGGCGCCGAAACCGCCTTCCGCGCCATGCTCGAGCGTGCGGATACCGCGAGCCTCGGCCTGCGCGGGCTCTATATCGAGGCGATGCGCAAGGGCGATGCAGCCGAGGCGCTCCGTCTTGCCGAGGCGGCGCTGGCGCGCGCCCCGGATTCGGCCTGGCCCAACGAGGCCATGCTCGGCTTCCGTGCGGCGAGCGGGGATTGGAAAGGCGCGATCGCCATCGTCGATCAATCGGTGTCGCGGCGGCTGATCGGCCGTGCCGAAGGCCGGCGAAGCCGCGCGATCCTGTTGGCGGCGGCGGCGCGCGCTGTCGTCGAAACCAGCCCCGACGAGGCGCTCGCTCTAGCGCTCGACGCGCTGCGCGCCGAGCCGGGCCTCGTGCCGGCGGCGGTGGTGGCGGCGCGCCGGCTCTCGGCCCGCGGCGATTATGCCCGCGCGGCGCGCATTCTCGAAACCGCCTGGAAGACCGGCCCGCACCCCGACCTTTCCGAGGCCTATCTCGGCGTCCGGCCCGGCGATTCGGCGCTCGACCGGCTGAAGCGCGCACGGACCCTGCGCAGGCTCGCGCCGCATGCCCGCGAATCGCGCTTCGCTGTCGCCCGCGCGGCGCTCGACGCGCGCGAATTCACCGACGCGCGCGAGGCGCTGGAATCGCTGGCGCTCGAAAAGCCGACGGCGCGCGCCTGCCTGATGATGGCCGAGCTGGAGGAGCTCGAGAGCGGCAACCAGGGGCTCGTTCGCGCCTGGCTCGCACGGGCCTCGCGGGCGCCGCGCGACCCGGCCTGGGTGGCCGACGGCGTCGTGGCGGACGAATGGGCGCCGGTCTCGCCGGTGACGGGCCGGATCGGCGCCTTCGAATGGCGCGATCCGCCGCAGGCAAGCGAGACGCATCTGCGCGCCCGGATCGATGCCGACCGGTTCGATCCGGCGCCGGCGATTCCGGCTGCGCCAGCCGAAGCGGCGGTCCGGTCCGGGATCATGCCCGATCCGGATCCGATTCCGGGGCAGGTTCCGCCGGAGAAGGGCGTGCCGGCGAAGGATATGGCCGGAAACAGCGCCGCGGGGGCGACCATCCTCGAAGTCGAGGCGCCGCCCGCTCCTGACGCAAGCCCCGCCGAGACGCAACCGCCGGCCGAGATGGCGGAGGCGCCCGGCCCTTTGCCGGTTTTCGACCCGTTCCGGCCGGTCAATGCCGATGATCCGGGCCCTGAGCCCGGCCCGGCACCGGCCAAGACCGGCTTCCGACTGTTCGGCGGTTGAGACTTCGCGCGGGAAGCGGGTTGCGCGGCAGCGCGAGTCCCGCTATGGGCTACTTTCCCAAGCCGCAATAGCTCAGCTGGTAGAGCACGTCATTCGTAATGATGGGGTCGGGGGTTCGATTCCCTCTTGCGGCACCAATTCTTCCCCTTTCCGGACGTTTTCCGAACTTCTCAAGCGACTGAAAGTTCTAGCAAATGCGCGCGGTTCCTTCGGGTTCTGCATCAGCGCGCTGCGGAATCCGCCGCGCAAGCGTGGCTGATCGCATCGAGGCGGAGCCTGCCGGCGGTGTCGAGCTGCCCGGCGAGAGCCTGTGCCCAGAGGCCTTCCGCCTTCAGTCCCTCGACCGCGCACCGGCACAGCGCCTGGCAGCTCAGAACCTCTCCGCCCGTCGCGCGGCATTCGGCTCGGCAGGCGGAGAGGAAGCCGCGCGCTTCCGGGTCTGGCGCAGGCTGGATCGCCAGCGCGAGCAGCCAGAGCGCCCCGAACAGGATCGGCTGATGCAGCAGGTAGATTGCGAGACTGCGGCGTCCGGCCCAGGCCAGCGCCTTGCCGGGCCGGGAGACCGGCGCGGCGGTTGCGGCGGGGATATCGCCGAGCCCGGCGAGGCGGGCGAAGGCGATTCCCGCGAGCACCATGCCGAACCAGGGGAAAAGCGGCACGAAATCATTGGTCACGGGCTCGCGTGTACCGAGCCCCAGCCAGACCAGCCAGGGCGATGAGAACGCCTCGCTGCGCCAGAGCCAGGGCAGGGCGAAGATCGCGAGCGCCAGCGCGATCACGATCGCGACAGGCAGCCGCAGCGCCGGCAGGGCGAGAAGGCTGAAGACGGCGATGGCATGCAGGATGCCGAAGAACACGAAGCTTCCGGGGAACACGAGGTAGGTTCCGGCGGTGACGAGCAGCGCGCCGCCGGCGATCCGCGCCAGCCGCCGCCCGAAGGCGGGCGCGTCGAACCCGCGCCGATGCGCCAGCACAAGCCCGATCCCGGTCAGCGCCAGGAAGCTCGCGGCGATGGCGCGGGCAAAGCCCGTCCAGAGCGTGCTGTCGCGGATATCGACCGCGCTCAGCCCGAGGAAGGAGAGGTTCCAGGCGGTGTGATAGACAATCATCGCCACGATCGCCATGCCGCGCGCAATGTCGAGCGCGGCCATGCGCCGGGTGGCGTGCGTGTGGCCTGCGACATCCCGGGGCCCGACGGCATCATCTCCCATGTCGATCGTCTCCCATGTCGGGCCCGGCGAGCGGAGGCGTATTCAGGGGCTTTTCCGGCCGGTTTCCGGTCGCCTCCAGAGCGGAATCCTCCGGCGGGGGGCCTGACCCGTCAGTTCGGCTCTCGGAGTTTCATGAAGTAAATTCATGAAATGGCGCAAACAAAGCATTTGTATTCTCAGTTCCCGGATCGACAATCTGTCGCGCAACAACACGGAGAACGCAATGGCGGGACCGCGGATCGTGTTCATGCCGGGGCTGCTCTGCGATGCCTCGGTCTTCACCGCGCAGGTTGCGGCGCTCGCGCCCCATGCCGAGATCCGCGTTGCGGATTTCTCCCGGCACAACAGCCTTGCCGCGATGGCCGAGGCGGCGCTCGGCCTGTTCGAGGGCGAGGTCGTGCTGGTCGGCTTCTCGATGGGCGGGCGCGCGGCGCTTCAGGCCGTCCGGCAGGCGCCGGATCGGGTGGCGGCGTTGTGCCTGATGGATACCGGCGCCGGGCCGGCGCGCGCGGACGAGGCGGCGGTGCGGCAGCCGCTCGTCGATCTCGCGCGGCGGGAGGGCATGCGCGCGCTGGCCGCGCGCTGGCTGCCGCCGATGCTCCACCCCGACCGCGAGGACGACCCGACGCTGATCGGGCCGCTGACCGCGATGGTCGAGCGGGCGACGCCGGAACAGCATGCGCGGCAGGTGCAGGCGCTGCTCGCCCGGCCCGACATGCGGCCGGCCTTGCCGGATATCCGCTGCCCGGTGCTGGTGATGGTCGGCCGCCAGGATCGCTGGAGCCCGCTCGCGCAGCACGAGGAAATGGCGGCCGCGATCCCCCGCGCGCGGCTGGCGATCATCGAGGAGAGCGGCCATTTCGCGCCCGTCGAGCAGCCGGGCCAGGTCAGCGCCGCGCTGGCGGATTGGCTTGCGCTGCCGCGCGCCGGAACATGAAGGAGAGGGCGATGGACCCCGACCGCATTCCCGATACCCCGCTCTTCGACCGGGCCCGCCAGCGCCGTGGCTACAATCTCAACAAGATGGCGATGGGGCTCGGCACGCCCGCGAACCGCGATGCCTTCCGCGCCGATGAGAGCGCCTATCTCAACCGGTTCGGGCTCAGCCCCGAGGAGAAACGGGCCGTGATGGCGCGGGATTGGCGGGAGATGGTGCGCCTCGGCGGCAATGTCTTCTACCTGCTCAAGATCTCGGCGATCGATCCGGTGCGGATGACCGAGATCGGCGCCCATCAGGCGGGAATGGATCACGAAACCTTCCTGCGCGAACGTCTGGGGAAGCGGTAAATGGCACAGCTCATCGGAGGTCTCGGGGCCTCGCATGTTCCCTCGATCGGCGCGGCGCTCGACAAGGGCCTGCGCGAAACGCCGGACTGGAAGCCGTTCTTCGACGGCACGGTGCCGGGCCGGGCCTGGTGCGAAGCCAACCGCCCGGATGTGGCGGTGGTGATCTTCAACGATCACGGCAACGCCTTCTTCCTCGACAAGGTGCCGACTTTCGCGATCGGCTGCGCGGAGGAATACCGGCCGATCGACGAGGGCTGGGGGCCGCGCGCCATCCCGGTCTTCGCGGGTCATGCCGCTTTCGGCTGGCATCTCGTCGACAGGCTGGTCGAGAGCCATTTCGACCCCATGATTGTCCAGGAGATCGAGGTCGATCATGGTCTGCAGGTGCCGATGGAGCTGTTCTTCGGCCGGCCGGAAACCGCGTGGCCGGTGAAGATCGTGCCGATCTTCGTCAATGTCATCCAGTATCCGATTCCCCTGCCGGCGCGCTGCTACCAGCTCGGGCGGGCGCTGCGGCAGGCGATCGACAGCTTCGACAGCGACGAACGCTTCGTGGTGATCGGTACCGGCGGGCTCTCGCATCAATTGCAGGGGAGCCGCGCCGGCTTCACCAATGCCGAGGCGGACCGCGCCTTCCTCGCCGATATCGCCGCCGATCCCGACCGTCTCGCCGCGATGTCGCGCGAGGATTACGTGCGGCTCTTCGGTTCCGAAGGCGCGGAACTGATGATGTGGCTGGTGATGCGCGGGGCGATGGACCGCGAGGTCGAGGTCCGGCACACGCATTACCACCTGCCGGCCTCGATGACCGGTGCCGGCATGATCGTGCTCGAGAACCGGGCGGCCTGAGCCCGAAAGAGGGAGGGTCGCATCCGGCCGATCATCGGAACCGGGAGCCAGCGTGCTGCCCCCCCCCCCCCGGCCGCATCATTCCTGGCTGGGCGCCTGTGCTCTCGGCCCGCGGTGCCGGCGGGGTTCGTTTCAGGCGTCGCGCGCGATCAGATGAAAGAACGATCCTGTCACATGCCCGCGCCGGCTGCCGGTTTCCGGCATCACGGCCCCCGTCGGATCGCGGATGACGGCGAGCGGCGCATCGGGCTGGTGGGTGATCCCGGCATAGTGGAATTCATGGCCGATCAGCCTGGTGCCTGCGGCCAGCCCGGGCATGGCTTCCAGCAGGGTGGCACGACGATAGCCAAGCCGCATGCGCTTCGGCAGGAAGCTGGTTTCAAGCCCCAGCAGACCGAGCATGGCATGGCGCGCTCCGTCACGGGTCGTGATGCCCGCGCCAAGGGTCATGTATCCGCCGCACTCGCCATGGACGGGTTTCCTGCGGGCGAAGGCCTGCATGCCGCTGCGAAACCGGCCCGCATCCGTCAGACGCGGCGCATGCAATTCCGGATATCCCCCTGGCAGCCAGACGATATCCGCGCTCTCGTCCGGGGGCTCGTCGGCGAGCGGCGAGAACGGCAGGATGGTGGCGCCGGATGCGCGCCACCCGGCGATCATGTGCGGGTATATGAACGAGAAGGCCGCATCGCGGGCAAGGGCTATCCGCCCGCCCGGAGGTGCCATGCGCAGGGGGTGTTGCCCGGTAAGGCGCGCGGGCCGCGCCAGCCGGATCAGGGCCTCGAGATCGATACCTGCTGCGACGTGCTCTGCCAGCCCTTCGATGATGCTCGCGAGGTTCGACATCTCGCCGGACTGCACGAGACCGAGATGGCGAGAGGGCAGATGGCCCTCCTTGCGCGCAGGCAGGCTTCCGAGCAGCGGAATGCCGGCCTGATCGAGGCCCGTTTCGGCAAGTTCCCGGTGCCGTTCGCTGGCGACGCGGTTGAGGATCACGCCGGCCACGAGAACATCCGGCCTGAAGGTTGCGCAGCCCAGCGCGATGGCGCCGGCGGTCTGCGCCATCTTTGCGGCATCGATGACCAGGATCACGGGCCAACCGGTTGCCGCGGCGATATCGGCGGTCGAACCGGCGCCGGTCCTGCCCGGGGCAGGGCCGGCATCGAACAGGCCCATCACGCCTTCCGCGATGGCGAGATCATGGCTGCCGGCGAGCGCAAGGATTCCGGCCATCTCGGCGGTTCCCATCGCAAAGCCGTCGAGATTGAAGCAGGGCCGCCCCGCCGCAGCGCCGAGAAAGCCCGGATCGATGTAATCCGGACCACATTTGAACGGCTGGATCCGCAACCCTTTCCGGCACAGGGCGAAGATGAGGCCGGTGGTCAGGCTGGTCTTGCCCGCGCCGGAATGCGTCGCCGCGATGATCAGGCCGGATTGACCCGGATAGGGCGGGCTCATGAGGCCGGCCCTGCAACAGCCGCCGCCGAACCGGACAATTCGGCGAGGATCGCCCTGGCTCCATTCGAACGCGGCTGCCAGAACCCGCGCCGGATCGCTTCCTCGAAGCGCAGGGCCATTTCGCGCAGCGCATCGGGATTATGCTCGCGGATAAACGTCCGAACGGCGTTGTCCGCCAGATAGGCGTCGAAGAGCTGATCGAAATGATGGCTCTTGACGGCATGCGTCGTCGCGGCGAATGCGAACAGGTAATCCAGTGTGGCGGCCATTTCGAACGCACCCTTGTAGCCGTGACGCATGATTCCGGCGATCCATTTGGGGTTCGCGGCACGGCCCCGGACGACGCGGGCGATCTCTTCGGCAAGCGTCCTGACCTTGGGGTCTTCCGGACGCGAAGTATCCGTATGGTAGATCGGGACGGGTCTTCCCGACAGCGTTTCGATGCTCGCGGCAAGGCCGCCCATGAACTGGTAGTAATCGTCGGAATCGAGCAGATCATGCTCGCGATTGTCCTGCGCCTGCAGCACGGCATCGGCGGCTCGCAGCCGGCGCTCCAGGGCTTCCCGGTCGGCGCGGCCATCCTGTCCGCCGCCATAGGCGAATCCGCTCCAGGCGAGGTAGAGTTCCGATAGGTCTGCGCGCCCCGTCCAGGCACCGCTGTCGATCGGCGCCTGAAGGCCCGCCCCGTAAGCGCCCGGCATGGCACCGAACACGCGGGCGCTCGCCAATCGTGTTGCGGAGGGCAGGTCGTGTCCGGCCTTTCTCAAAGCCCTCACCTCGCGTCTGACGGCGGCAGCGACAGGGTTCTGATGCGCGTCCTCGTCCAGCGCGGCGACGGCTTTGACGGCGCTGTCGATCAGATCCATCTGGGTCGGGAAGGCGTCGCGGAACAGGCCCGAAACCCGGAAGGTTACATCGACGCGCGGGCGTCTCATCTCGGAGGCGGGCAGGATCTCGAATCCGGTCACACGGCCCGATGCGGGTTCCCAGACAGGCCGACAGCCGAGAAGCGCCAGCGCCTGCGCCACGTCATCGCCGCCGGTGCGCATGTTGGCGGTGCCCCAGGCGGAAAAGGCAACGGATCTGAGCCAGCTTCCCGTCTCGTCCCAATGGCGCTTGACCAGCGCTTCGGCACTGGCCTTGCCGATGGCAAAGGCCGACGGTGTCGGCACCGCGCGCGGATCAACGGCATAGAAATTGCGGCCGGTCGGCAGTACGTCCGGGCGGCCCCGGCTCGGTGCGCCGCTCGGACCGGGTGCGACATGCCTGCCGTCGAGGGCCGCGAGGATCGCCGCTGTTTCCGCCGCTCCGCAGGCATCCACGGCCGGCAGCAGCGTCGATCTGATCCAGGCAAGAACCGCAGATGTCCGCGCCCATTCAGAAGGGCAATTCCGGGTCTCGCCAACAAGCTGTTGCGCCAGCAATTCGACCCGCTCGACGGTATCGCCCGCGCTCCGCCATGGATCGGCGGAGAGGCGGATCAGCGCGTGCGGTCTCGGGCCCGTCCAGGCGGCGGAAAGGTCCCGCGTGAGGGGGTCGAAATCGCCGAGGCCGAGATCGGCCGCGATCGCCCGGTGAAGCGAGCGCGCGGCCGGTGCCTCGCCGGGACGCGGCACCCTCGCGATCGAGACCGCGAGATCGGTGCGCAAACGCCCCTGCGGGGAAGAACCGATCACATGCAGTCCATCGCGGATCTGCATTTCCTTGAGATCGCACAGATGCGCGTCAACGCGGCGAACCTGCTCCTCGATCGGCATCGCGGCGTTCAGCCCGATATCCTCGTCGAGGCGAAGCACGGATGCATAGCCCGCGATTTCATCGGCCAGCCTGCGGGCACGGCGCGGGTCGAGATCGGTCGCCAATGCATGCTCATCGACCAGCGTTTCAAGCTGCGCCAGATCGCCATGCAGCTCTCCCCGCGTCAGCGGCGGCGTGAGATGATCTATGATGACCGCAGAAATGCGCCTCTTGGCCTGCACGCCTTCACCCGGATCGTTGACAATGAACGGGTAGATGTTCGGCAGAGGGCCGATCAGCGCGGCGGGCCAACAGGCTTGCGACAGGCCGACCGCCTTGCCGGGCAGCCATTCCAGATTGCCGTGCTTGCCGAGATGGATGAAGGCATGGGCCTGGAACTCCGTCCGGAGCCAGAGATAGGTCGCGATGTAACGGTGCGGCGGCACAAGGGCCGGATCATGAAAGGTCGCGGCCGGGTCGACATCATACCCTCGGGAAGGCTGTATGCAGAGGACCAGGTTGCCGAAGCGGTGCAGCGCCAGCTGGATCGCGCCGCCGACGGCATGCGGGTCGGCCTCCGGCTCGCCCCATTGATCGCGCGCTTGCTGCCGGAGATCGGCGGGAAGCGCGGCGAAGGCCCTTCGGTAGGCCTCGAGTGGCCACGCGACGGAGGCAGGCGCGGTCTTGTCCGCCGCGTTGGTGGGGCCGGCCGCCAGCAATGCCATAAGGCCCGCCGATGTGCGCGGCGCGTCGCCGGTCAGATATCCGTTTGCTTCGAGGGCTGCGACAAGATCGGCGCAGGATTGCGGCGTGTCGAGGCCGACCCCATTGGCCAGACGGCCATCGCGGTTCGGATAATTTGCGAGGATGATGGCCAGCCGCCGCTCGCCCGGCTTCGTGCGCTGCAGCTTCACCAGTGCCGCCGCGCGCGCCGCCAGCGCGGCCACCTGCGAAGGCTCTGCCTGCAGCACGGTCGGAACATGGTGCGCTTCGGCATCCCAGGCGATCTTCGTCTTGAAGGCGACGGGGCTTGTGAAGATGCGTCCGTCAAGCTCGGGCATCACCACATGCATGGCGAGATCGGACGGCCCCATGCCGCGTTGGGAAGCCGCCCATTCCCTGCGCGACTGGCCCGCAAAGGCCGTCTGGAGCACGGGTGTTTCCCGAAAAAGGGCAGCGGTATCAGCCGCAAAAGCGGTCGCGTTGATGACCACGGATGGCGCCACCACCTTCAGGGCCGAAGCAACCACGTCGCGCGCCACGGGATCCTTCAGGCTGGAAACATAAAGGATG
Source organism: Rhabdaerophilum calidifontis (assembly GCF_008641065.1). Lineage (GTDB taxonomy): Bacteria > Pseudomonadota > Alphaproteobacteria > Rhizobiales > Beijerinckiaceae > Rhabdaerophilum > Rhabdaerophilum calidifontis. The sequence continues at coordinate 227,931 of NZ_VTRS01000001.1, forward strand.
CTCAGGCGCAGGCCCTGCTGTTTCAGGGCTTCCCGCAGGGCATCGGCAGGCTCGAGATCGCCGGCCTGGGCGAGGGCGCGGTAGATGATCAGAGCCGCATCGGCGGGGCATGCGTCTTCCGAAGCGACGAAGCCGGCCAGCGGCATCGGCTCGGGGGGTGGCACCTCCTCCCTCCCGTCGAGCAGCGATGCCATGAAATGCAGGCCGTTGCGGACATTGCGCGCACCGCCCTCGCTCAGATAGCGCCAGAGCGATCGGGTCTTTTCGAGCCCTGCGGTTCCCCGCGCAGCATATTGCTCGTCCCAGACCGTTCCGCCGGGCACGAGGGCGAGCTGGCGGCCCGGTTTCGCGAAAGCCCATTCCCGCAGCGCATCGACGCCTTCCGGCCAATAGCTCTCCCCGCCGATCTGGCGCAGGACGACGAGCCTTGTGCCGCGAAGGGTTTCCTCGATGTAGGGGGCGATCGCCGAAGGATTCGTCAGCGTCAGGTAATTCGTCAGGGTCAGAGACGGCGCATCCGCGCCGATATCGCGATGACATTCGGCCAGAAGGCGCAATTCGCTGTCATGGGCACTGATGAAGACGATATCGGCGGTTGGTTGATGCTCCTCGCGGTTCGGGGCGCCGAAATCGATCTTGCCTTTCTGGAACAGCCGCATGTGCATGGCGTGTCACCGCGCCGCGTGGGCAGGGGGCAGGCTGGCGGCATGCGGCAGGCCCGTCCATCCGGGATCGGCATGATGCCGGGAACGCGACGTGGACCCTGTCCCGCCGCACGGCAACCGCGCAAGAAGGCATGCACCCAGGGTTCCGGGAGAGACAGGCATCATGGTTCCCGGGGCTGGCGCGGCGCGAGGCGGGCGATCTGTCCAGCCAGGCTCCGTATCGCCTCGACCAGCATCGGCCCGCCGCAGATTGTCAGCCGCTCGGGGATGACGATGCGTCGCTCGGGCGGAAACAGCGACTGGAGGGCAGGATGCAGCAGGAGCGCCCTGCCCTGATCCTCGGCCACGTTGTCATCGCGCGCGATCAGAATGGCATCCGGCTTCAGCATCACGATCTGCTCCAGCGCGATGCGCCCGCCCGTCCTGATCCCAAGTTCCGCCGCGGCGTTGACAAGCCCGGCCTGCGCGAGAAGCTCCGACATCAGCGAGTGTGCGCCCGAAACCCAGGCCCGGCGGGAAAGCGGCAATACTGTCAGCTTCCGGGCGGAGGCGGCAGCGCGCAATTCGGCCAGCGCCGCATCGATCTCGGCATTCCGTGCCGAGGCCCTGGCGCCGGCCCCCGTGATCTCTCCAAAGCGCGTGATCTGACGTTTCGTCTCGGCCACGGAACGCACCGGCGCAAATTCTTCGAGATTGATGCCGCGTGCGCGGATGAACTCCCGGGTTGCACGCTTGGTGAACGTGCCGGTCACGACGAGATCGGGCTTGAGCACCATGATCTCCTCCGCGGACCCGGAGAGGATGGGCAGGCTCTTCGCGCGACTTGCCATGAAGGAGCGGGCAGCATCGGCCGCAAACGGGCTGAGGCCCGCGATCTGCTCCGGCGCGGCAAGGTCGAGCAGCACCTGATCCGTGCACATGTTGAGCGAAATGATCCGCCTCGACGGGTCAGCCTGGGCGCAGACAATGCCGCCCAGCAAGCAAAAACCCGCGTAGGTCACACGGATGAGGCGCAGGCCGGGAAACGCGGACGGGCGCAGAAACGCGAGCCCCCCTCTCGGGCAGCGCCGCCGGCTTCCGCTCACGCCAATCCCCATGGCGTCACGATCTCTTCTCCGTCGATGGTCTGACGCAGCGCCGTAATGCCGTAGACTTTGGCGAGATGCTCATCCGTCAAGACGTCGGCCGGCGCCCCCCGGGCCACGAGGAGCCCCTCGTGCATCAGCATGATCTCGTCCGCGAGACGACTGGCCAGGGCGATGTCATGCGTGACCGCGACCACCAGGGCGCCGCGCCGGGCCTCGGAGCGCAGATCCTGCATGACGGTGATCTGATACCGCGGATCGAGTGACGCCGTCGGTTCGTCGACCAGCAGGATCTCGGGTTGCCCCGCCAGCACTCGGGCCAGCATCACGCGGGCCCGCTCGCCGCCCGAGAGCGTCGTCACGGCCTGATCGGCGAACCGCGTCGTGTCGGTGCGCATCATCGCGGTGTTCACGGCCGTGGCGTCGGCCCCGCGCATGGCCGCGGGATCGGCAAGGCCGTGGGGAAAGCGCCCGAGCGCCACCACGTCGCAGGTGCTGAGCGGCCAGTGCACCTGATGTCCTTGCGGGAGATATCCCATGCGCTGCGCGCGCTGCTTGCGGCTGAGTGCCGCCAGGGGCTGATTGCCGATGCGCACAATGCCGCGCGCAGGCAGGAGGCCGGCCATGGCTTTCAGCAGGGTCGTCTTGCCGGCACCGTTGGGGCCGAGCAGCGCGACAAACCGGGCCGCGCCCAGCGCCAATGTCACGTCGCGCACGACATCGCGGCCCCCGAGAGCAACGCTGATCCGGTCCAGGGTCAGTGCCGCGCTCATGCCACACCGCCCGCAAGGCTGCGACGTTGATGCATGATCAGATACAGGAAGAACGGTACGCCGATAAGCGAGGTCAGAACGCCAACCTTGATGTCGCTGGTTGCGGGAATGAGCCTGACCGCAATGTCGGCTGCCATCAGCAGACAGGCTCCCGTCAAGGCCGCGGGGATCATCAGGCGAGCCGGATCATGCCCGACCAGCGGCCGCACGAGGTGCGGTGCGACCAGACCGATGAAGGAAATGGTTCCTGCGACCGCGACCGACGCGCCCACTCCAAGCGCCACGCCGAGGATCACGACGAGCCGGAGCAGATCGACATTGACGCCAAGGCTCTGGGCTGCCTCCTCGCCCAGCGTGAGCGCGCGGAACGCCCCCCGCTGCAGGAACAGCAACACGGCCGCGACAGCGATGAATGGCAGCGCCATCACGACATGGCGCATGCTGCGATCTTCCAAGGATCCCAAAAGCCAGAAGGCGATCTCGAGTGCTGCAAACGGGTTGGGCGCAAGGTTCATCGCCAGCGCCGTTCCAGCCCCGGCCAGTGCCGAGACGGCAAGACCGGAGAGGATCAGCAGCAAGAGCGACGCGCTGCGCCCCGCCACGGCGATCAACAGAAAAACGGAGAGGAATGCGCCGCCGATGGATGCAACCGGCAGGCCCCAGGAGAGCGTGTCATTCCAACCCAGCGCGATGGTCGATACCGCCGCGAAAGCCGCCGTCTGCGGGGCTCCGAACAGCGAAGGCGCCGCCAGCGGGTTGCGCAACAGGCCCTGCATGGCCGCGCCCGAAAGCCCGAGAATCGCGCCGATCATCAGCGCAAGCACGGCACGCGGCAGGCGGATCTCCCTGACGATGATGCCATGCGCATCCAGGCCGATGCCGGCAAGACCGCTCCAGACCTCGGTGAAGGTCAGCCTCACCGGTCCGACCGCAAGGCAGGCCGTGAACAGGGTCGCGGCAAGCAGCGCCAGCGCAGGCAGCAGCCACGAGCGGGGCAGGTTCCTCATGCGGGCGTTACCATGTCGCGGCCAACCCCGCATAAGCGGCGCGGCCTGTCGTGCCGAAATTATAAACGTCCTGATACTTGGCGTTGGTGATATTCTCCACACGTAGCGAAGCCTTCCAGGTTTCGTTGAACCTGTAGCTGGTCGCCATGTCGAGCCGCGCAAAGGGTGCCAGCCTGTCGCGCTCGTTGGATCTTGAAAACCGCTCGGAGATCAGGGTCACCGAAGGCTCAATCAATACCTGCGGCAACGGCATCCATTGCAGTGCGATCCGGCCCGTATGTTGGGGGCGGCGCTGGAGCGTGAGATTCGTCGCCTCATCCTTGGCGTGAAGATAAGTATAGGCCGCCGTCATCGAAAGCATGCCTTCGATGATCTCGGCCCGCGCGCTGGCCTCCAGCCCCGAGGTCACCGCGCGATCGACATTGAAGTAACAGCGCGACTCGGTCTGTGCGATGCAGCCTGCCGAGTTGTTGAACTGCACAAGATTGCGGATATTGTTGTGAAATATTGTCAATGAGAGTTTGGCGCGGCCTTTTAGGAATGACTGGTCGATGCCCGCGTCGAAGCCGGTGCTGAATTCGGGCCGGAGATCGGGTGTGCCGACCACGGCAAAGCGCTGGAACAGGGTCGGGGCCTTGGCGCCCGTGCCGGCGCTGGCGCGGAGAACCGTGCCGGTTTCGAAGATCTGGTAGGCGGCGGTCGTGCGCCAGGTGCTGAACCCCCTGCTGTCGCTGATTTTGTCGTGCCTTGCCCCCAGTGAAACCATCAGCCGTTCGCCGATCGGCACTTGCCACAGGCCAAAGCCAGACATCGTGTCCTGATGGGCACCGACATTCCGGATGCGTGGCCCGGGTATGGGCAGAACATTGGTGGCAAAGGTGTCGGCGCTCTCGCGTTCGATGCGCGCTCCGGCGATCAGGGAGCCGAATTGCTGCATGCGGAATGTCGCCTGATACTCGGTGCCGAGCCGATCACCGATGAAATCACTCGTCGTCCGCGTCTCCCGCAGCACGCCGCCCGTCCGCGACAAGGTCGAATTGACGAAATTGCGCTCGGTGCGCGCGGCAAACAGCTGGATCGCGTGGGTCAGGGCTCCGTCCCAAGTGTCCAGCTCGGTCCGCGCCGTGATCTGGTTCAGACGCCTCGCCGCCGAACTGGCCGTATCGGGGAATGTCGTTGACCCTGGCGATGCAAGGCCCGAACCTGCATCCGTTTCGGCGCGCGTATCAACCGAGATGCCCGCCAGCTCGAAGCGAAACCCGGTTCCCGGATCGTAGCCAAGGCGGCCATAGCCGCCGAAGCGCTCGAAACCGTCCGCCTCCAGCTTTCCGCCGCGTATTCCGTGGATGTTATTGGCATTGGACAATCGATCAATCCTGTAGCCATAACGCGAGAATCCGTCGGCGCGCTGAGCCGTGCCGGAGAAGGCGAAGCTCCAGGGGCCGACGGTGCCGGTGGCGGAGCCGACCGTGCTGACGGTGCCGTAGCTGCCGGCCTCGACCCCGAAGCTGAAACTCGGCTGGCCTCGTCCGCGCTTGGTGATGATGTTGACCACGCCGCCGATGGCATCCGAGCCGTAAAGCGCCGATTGCGGGCCGCGCAGCACCTCGATGCGCTCGATCAGGGAAGGCGCGATGATCGAAGCGTCGAATTCGCCGCTGGCCTGTGCCGGATCGTTGATGCGCACACCGTCGATCAGAACCAGCGTGTGGTTGGGATTCGCGCCGCGCAGCCTGATGTCGCTGGTGCCGCCGGGCCCGCCGGCCTCGGTCAGCGAGACGCCGGGCACGCTGCGCAGCACATCCACCAGCGAGGCGGGATTGGTGCGCTCGATCTCCGCCCGCGGGACGACCGTGATGGCGCTGCCGGTCCGTTGAATCGCGGTTGGCAGCCGGTTCGCCGTCAGCGTGATTTCGAGAACGGGTTCGGCAGGTTGTCGGGGTGTTGTCTGCGCGAGCGCCGGAGCGGCCCATGTCAGCAGAAGACAAGCAAAGGACGTGGCGCAAGCCACGCGAGACAGACCAGACATGTTTCCTCCAACGGCCCGCCGCCGTGGTTCGGGTTGCACATGCTCTCGGCCGGTCTCCTGGCTTGCGGCTCAAATGTCGGTTCGACCCTTCCCGATCCTTCGGATCAGTGGTCATGTCGAAACGGCTCGCCGCTCACAGTTGCGGGGGCAGCCGCCGATTTCAGCCCTGCGGGCCGTCACGGCGTTCCCGTTTCACCTTTCTCCCGAAAGGCACCGAAAGCGATCCTGGTTAAGCACGGAACATGGCCCGGGACAAGAACGGGTCGGGAGAACGAAGCCCCCAGCCTGTCGACCGGCACCAGGAGGTCTGACTGGACAGACAGCGCGGGCGAAGCGGCATGGCCCCGCCCGCCGCCAGCGTCTCAGGCGCGGTTGTAGAGGCGGTTCACCACGAAACCTGTGCGGGAGAGGCCATGCGCAAACTTCGCCGCTGCCAGCAGCGCGAGGTCAACCAACGGCTCTGCCAGAATGACGCTCATGTAGGCGCCGCCGAACTTGGCAAGGCCGGCGAACGTCTCGACCGAAAAGCCCGATCCGTAAAGAACCCAGAAGATGACCCAGCCGACAATGCCGGCCTGGAAGGCCGTGGAGAGCGCCAGCGCCTGACGATAGGAGATTTCGACATAGGCCGTGCCTGGCGCGATCAGGCGCCTGGCAAGCATTTCGATGCCGAAGAGCGGCACCAGCAGCGTGGTGACGTTCATGCCGTATTGCGGCAGGTCTTGCGGAGCAAAGAACACGCTCTGCGTGGCAAGCCCAAGCACGAGGCCGACACCCGCGGCCGCGGCACCGAACAACAGGAAGAGAGTGGAGCCGAGGATGAAATGGACCTCCGAAACCCCGACCGGGTAATGCGGGAAGACCTCGAAGAATGAAAAGACCGCAAGCGAGGTGATCAGCGCGCGCTGCACGAACGACGGCAGCCCCTGTTCGCGGATGTTCGCAACTGCGAGCTTGCCGAGATAGCCCATCGACGCGGCGGCTGTTGCGTAGCTCAGCACCATCTTCGTGCCGTCAACAATTCCAGGCTCAATATGCATCGTTCCTCCTCGCCGTCTTCCCCGACGGCGGTAACGGGGTTGGAATTGCGGCGCGCGGAGCGCCGGATGGCAGGTTTCCTGACTCGCGGGTCGCTGCTGAAGGCCGCCTTCCCGGTTGCCCAGTGGCATCTTGGCCTCAGCTCGTCGCTTACAGTTGCGGGGGCAGTCCCGGCTTCCAACCGGGTTCCCTTTGAAGCCCTTTCGGGCACCATCGCAATCCGGTCTGGGCGAAGGCCGGTCACGTGTCAAACAAAATGCACCTGGGATGCGGGGTGCGCATCGAGGGGCTGGCAGCGGGCCGAGCCCGGGCGCGGTCAGATCGCGTCCGGGCGATAATCGGAATCGATGGTCAGCGTGCCCGTCGCGCGCGAGACGCAGGCGCAGATGCGTCCGTTCGCCGCCTTCTCGTGATCCGAGAAGAACACGTCGCGATGGTCGATCTCGCCCTCCACGGCAAGAACGTCCATGGCGCAGAGGCCGCATTCGCCGCGCCGGCAATCCGAGATCACCCCGATGCCTGCGCGCTCCAGCGCGTCGAGCAGCGTCATGGTGCGCGGCACGATCAGGTCGACGCCGTGGCGCGGCACGCGGACGCGGAAATCCTCCGCGCCGAGGCGTCCGGAGGAGCCGAAGGTCTCCCAGCGCAGGTTTGCCGCCGGCCGTCCGGCGGCGGCCCAGAGCCGGCGCGCCGCGTCGAGCATCGGCATGGGGCCGCAGAGCGCGCAGAGCGCATCCGGCGCGAGTCGCGCGAATTCGGCGCCGAGATCGATCCGCCGGCCCTCCTCCGAGAGCATGGGGATGTAATCCGCCCCGAGCAGCGCCGCGAGTTCCCTCTCGAAGCCGAGATCGGCGCGCTGCCGCGCCGCATGCAGCAGGCGGAACCGCGCGCCGCGGCGCTTCAGCAGGCCGGCCATGCCGATCAGCGGCGTGATGCCGATGCCGCCGGCGACGAGCAGGAATTCGGAATGCTCGAAATCGAGCGTGAAGGCGCTCTTCGGGGCGGTGATCGCCAGTCTCGCGCCGGGGGCGAGACTCCAGAGATAATCCGAGCCGCCACGGCTGTCCGCCCGCCGCCGGACGCCGATCCGGTAGCTGTCGCCGCCGGCCTCGCCGATCAGCGAATAGGAGCGCGTCTCCGGCTGGCCATTGACCATCACGCGGATATCGAGATGCGCGCCGGGGGTGAATGGCAGCAGATTGCCGGCCTGCGGCACGAGATCGAAGACGCGGATCGTCGGGGCGACATCGCGGATGGCGCGGAGCGTGGCCTCGCCCCAATGGGCAGCAAAACGCATGGCGGTCTCCTATTCGGTCCGGATCTGGATGAGCGCCGCGCCCGGCACCCGGGCGAGCGCGGCGCGCGAGCGCAGCGCCATTGCGAGGTTGCGGCCGGCGAGGCGGGAATGCTCGCGCATCAGCGCCTCGGCGCGGGCGCCCTCGCGACGGGTGATCGCGTCGACGATGCAATGATGCTGATCCTGCGCCAGGATCAGGATCCGCCCCGCCTCGGGGCTCTCGCTCTGCGCCCGCACGAAGGCGCTCGGCGAGGCGAAGGGCAGGGACATCGCCCGCTCGATCTGGCGCTCGACGACTCGGCTCGCCGCAAGCCGCGTGATCTCGCGGTGGAAGGCGGCGTTGAGATCGATATAGAGCGTGAAGGCGTCCTCGCTCGCGGCGATCCGCGCGACCGCCTCGTCGAGCCGGGCGAGCAGATCGCGCAGCCGGTCGAGTGCGGTCGAACTCGCCCCGCGTTCGGCGGCGAGCCGCGCGGCGAGGCCCTCCAGCGTGCCGCGCAGTTCGATCGCATCGAGCACCTCACGCTCGCCGAAGGCGCGGGCGGCATAGCCGCCGGAGGGGATCGCCTCCAGCAGCCCTTCCTCCGCGAGCTTCATCAGCGCCGCCCGCACCGGAGTCCGCGACACCCCGATCCGCTCGACGATCGCGAGTTCGGCGAGCCGCTCGCCGGGCCGGATCTCGCCGGCGAGGATCAGATCGCGCAGCATCAGTTCGGCGCGAACCGTCTGCGAGACGGCACGATCCTCCGCCAGCGGGGCGCCTGCGGTCGCCATGCTCACTCCGCCGCCTGCGGCATGGCGGGGCCGCCTTGTTCGGCCTCGATCATCGAATCGATCAGCCGCCGCGCCCACATCGACCCGGAATCGATGTTGAGATTGTAGAAGATCCGGCCGGGATTTTCCGCGATCGCGCGCTGCTGCGCCTCAAGGATCTCCTCATCCTCGCGAAAGATCGTGCTGACGCCCTCGCAGATCTGCGTGGTCAGCGCCTGGTCGCGCAGCCGGTAATTGCGGACGAAGGCCCAGAAATAATGGCAGGTTTCGTCGGTTTCCGGGGTGACCGTGTTCAGAACCATGCCGTTGACGCCCTGGGAGCGGTCGCCCTCCGGCGCGCCGGTGCCGGCCGGTGCGACGCCGACATCGATGGCGATGGTCGCCGGCGCCTCGAAGCGGATGATCTGCCAGCGATCGACATGGCCGGGCTTGCCGAGCTGCGCGGCCCAGAAGGGCGGCGGCTCGATGTTCCGCATCCAGCGCGTCACGGTGGCGGTGCGCTCGCCATGCGTCGTCACGAAGGGGGCCTCGGCCACGGCGTCGTTGCCGATCGAGGAGCCATGCACGAAGGTCTCGTGGGTCAGGTCCATCAGGTTGTCGATCACGAGGCGGTATTCGCATTTGGCGTGGATCCGCTTGCCGTCCCCCTCCCATTCCGGGTCGCGGTTCCAGTGCAGGTCCGGGATCTTCGCGGGGTCCGCCAGCGCGGGATCGCCCGGCCACAGCCAGATGAAACGATGCTTCTCGACGACCGGATAGGCGCGCACGCAGGCCGAGGGGTTGATCGTCTCCTGGCTGGGCATGAAGGTGCAGCGCCCCTGCGCGTTGAAGACCAGGCCGTGATAGGGGCAGACGACCTCGTCGCCCTTGAGATGCCCGCGCGAGAGCGGCACCAGGCGGTGCCAGCAGGCATCCGCCAGCGCCGCCACCGCGCCGTCGGCCTTCCGGTAGAGTACGATCTTCTGGTTGCAGATGGTGCGCGCGAGAAGCGCCCGCTTCACCTCGATGTCCCACGCCGCGCAATACCAGGCATTGAGCGGGAAGGCGGATGCCGACATGGTATTCCTCCTGTATACATTATTTCTGGAATGAATCCACTATCTTCTGAAATTGTCAACGGCGCATGCGGTTATGCCGCATCACATGTAGAATCAAACGCAGATGGTATACAGTGGCCGGAGATGTCGTTCTCAGCGCGCCGGCTCCGCGAGAAGCCGGATCGCCGCCGCCGCCATGCCGGCATTGTCATGGGCGATGCCGGGCACCTCGACGAGACGCCAGCGGAACGGCGCGCCGAGCCGTTCCGCCGCCTCCCGCGCGGCGGCGAAGAAGGCGTGGCCGCGCGCCAGCCGATGCGGGCCCTGCGCTGCGGCGCCGGGCTGGCGGGGCAGGGATTCATGGTCGGGATCATTATCCCGGTCTCCGAGCAGGATCACGGCGGGCCGCGCGAGGGCTCGCCACAGATCCGCGTCGGAGAGTGCGATCCCGCCGAGACCGAAGGGGAAGGGCACGTCGCGCCGGGGCATGGTGTAGGAACCGGCATTGGCGATGATCACCGGTTCCGCCCGGCTCGCGGGGGCGAGGAGCAGGAAGCGATGCGTGAACTGCGCGCCGGCCGAATGGCCGTAGAGCGCGTAATGCGGCCGTGTCGCCCCGGTGCGGGCGCAGATCGCGTCATGCACGCGATCGATGATCGGGAAGGCCCAGTCCTGGGGCGGGCGCGGTGCGCCGTGCTGATCGACCACCCCGCCCCAATTGTAGGCAGCCGTGCCGGGGAAATTGTCGCGATCGAATTCCGGGACCGCAACCAGCACCCGCCCCGCCTCGGCATGGAGGATCCATTGATCGCGGTATTCGGCGGCGTTGCGTCCGCGACCATGCAGCACGATCAGGACCTGATCCGCCGCGCGCCAGGCGGCGGGGCGGTAGAGATGCACCGAGATCGGCCGCGCGCCGGTGCCGAAACGGTCGGCGAGCGTGAAACGCGACGCGCCGGACGGGGTCTCGGCGCGGGCAAGGCGCGGCAGGATCAGCGTCTGAAGCCCCAGGGCGAGCGCCATGCGACGGGTCGGCGCCGGCCGTGCCGGGAACGGGGAAGGCATGGTGTATCTCCGGAAGGTCGTGGGGAGGCGCATTCTGCCATTCGGCATGCGCGCGCGGAAGCCGCGGCGCGCGCATGCTCCCGGTGATCCGCCCGATCGGAGAATGCCCTAGAGAATCCGGAGCTGGCCCGTCGTCACGTCGAAGACCGCGCCATGGAGATGCAGCCGGCCCTTGCCGTGCAGGATGTTGATGCATGGGAAGGTCAGCAGGTTCTCGATCGAGTTGCGGATCGAGGCGATGGCCAGCCTTTCGGCATAATCGTGATCGCTCTCACCCTCGGAGGCTGGCAGCGTTTCCGCCGCCGGGGTGATCAGCGTCATCCATTTGCCGATGAAATCGCCGGGCGAAAGCGCGTCGTCGCTTTGGGGATTGCGCAGCCGCCGCACGAAGGCATGGACGCCGCCGCAGCGGCCGTGCCCCATCACGACGATGTGGCGGACCTTGAGCGCCTGGACCGCGAATTCCAATGCCGCGGAGGTGCCGTGCAATTCCCCGTCCGGCGAATAGGGCGGCACGAGATTGGCGACGTTGCGGACGACGAAGATCTCGCCCGGCCGGGCATCGAAGATGACTTCCGGCGAGACGCGGCTGTCGCAGCAGGCGATGATCATCGTCTCGGGTTTCTGGCCGACTTCGGCCATGGCTGCGAAGCGCGCGCGCTCCTGCGGCAGGCGCCCCTCGCGAAAGGCGGCGTAGCCGTCGAGCAGGCGCTGGGGAAAGGGCTCGGCCCGGCTGGGAGCGGCCTCCCGCTCCGGTGGGGCGGCGTGGCTGGTCGTGGCGAAGGACACGGTTCTGGCCTCACGGTTTGGAACATTTCGCAAGATGTCCGCGCCGGGGCTTTCGGCAAGTGGCGGCGCAGCATCAGACCCAGATGGCGATCGGCAATCCATGGCGGTCGCGCGGGAAGGGGTCCGGGTTGGGGCGTGCCTCGCCGCGGGCATGGCGCAGGGCCGTGAGCGCGCAGGCGAGCGCGTCGAGGCGATCGTTCTCGGCGGCGCCGGCGGGCGGAGTTCCGACGAGCAGCGCCGGCGGCAGGCCTGCGGCCGCGAGCAGCGCCCGCCGCTCCGCGAGGCCCGCGGCGGTTTTCTTCGGATGCGCGAGCGGCGCGCCGGCCAGCGCGCGGAACACCACTTCCGGGTGCGTCTCGACCGCGCGGGCGGCCAGGCCGGGATCGGCACGAAGGGCGGCATCGACCTCGCGGATGCGCGGAAAGAGGTTGAAGCCCTGTTTCGAGACCTTGCGCGGCGGTGTGCTCGTCGCCAGTGCCGCCCGGCATGCGGATGCATAATCCGCGGCCTCGACTGCGGCCCGTGCGGGGATCGAGAAGACGCTCGATTGCCGCGCGCCGAGCCGACCCCGCACCGCCTGCTCAGCCGCGCGGCCGGGCCCCGCGATCCAGTCCGGCAGGCCGATCGGCATGTCCACGGCGATCGCGGCAAGTCGCGGCTGGGCGGTGATGAAACCCGCGAAATCCGTCCAGAGGCCGATCCGTCCCGGCGCGTCGCCGGCCAGCGGGAGCAGGGCGACGATCCAGCCGGCCGGGCAGCCGTCGAGCCCCGCGACGAAGCCCGCGTCGTTCCCGTCTGCTTCGCCTGTCTCGCCCCTCGCCAGCATGGGCATAAGCTGATAGCGGATCGCCGGCGCCCGGCAAGGGCGAACCGGCCGGCAAGGGAGAGACGCATGAGGGAGCAACCGCGCCTGCGTTCGGTGCTTTATGTTCCGGCGGCGAATTCGCGGGCGCTTGCCAAGGCGGCCGAACTCGCCTGCGATGCCGTGATCCTAGATCTCGAGGATGCCGTGCATCCCGAGGCCAAGGCCGGGGCGCGGCTCGCCGCGCGCGCCGCCCTCGAGAGCGGCGCCTTTGCCGGCCGGTTCGTCGCGGTGCGCGTCAACGGCTTCGATGAGGCGGAGGATGGGCCGGGCTGGCTGGTCGAGGATCTGGCGGCGATTGTGCCTGCCGGGCCCGATGCCGTGCTGTTCCCGAAGATCCGGACCCGCGACGATGCCGAGCGCGCGCAATCGGCGCTCGACCATCATTTCGCGCCGCCGGCGCTGCGCCTGTGGCTGATGATCGAGACGCCGCGGGCGGTTCTCGATATCGCCGCGATCGCCGGGCTTGCGGGGGAGCCGGATTCCCGCCTTGCCGCCCTGGTGCTCGGCACCAACGATCTCGCCAAGGAGATGCGGCTGCCGCCGGTGCCCTCGCGGCTGCCGCTGCTGCACGCGCTCTCGGCCTGCGTGCTTGCCGCCCGGTCGCATGGCCTTGCCGTGCTCGACGGTGTCCACGCCGCGCTCGGCGATACCGTCGGGTTCGAGGCCGAGTGCCTGCAGGGGCGCGGCCTCGGCTTCGACGGCAAGACGCTGATTCACCCCGCCCAGATCGAGCCCGCCAACCGCCTGTTCGGGCCGAGCGAAGCGGAGCTTGCAGATGCGCGCGCGCTCATCGCCGCCTTCGAGGCGCCGGAGAATGCCGGACGCGGCGTCATCGTTGTCGATGGCCGGATGGTGGAGCGCCTGCATTACGAGATGGCGCTGCGGCTCGTCGCGCTGGCCTGATCCCGCCAGTTCCGCTGGAAGCGGAGATTGCCGGGTTTCGCCCTAGGCGCCCGCCTCGCGGGCCCGTTCGACCGCGCGGCTGATCAGCGCGCGCGCCTCGGCGGCATCGCCCCAGCCGAGGAGCTTCACCCATTTGCCGGGTTCGAGATCCTTGTAATGCAGGAAGAAATGCTCGATCTGCTTCCAGGTGATCTCCGGCATGTCGGTGTAATTTTCGACACGCTCGTAACGCCGGGTCAGCTTGAGCGAGGGCACGGCGATGATCTTCTCGTCGCCGCCGCCGTCATCCTCCATCTTCAGCACGCCGATCGGCTTCACATTGATCACCGCGCCGGGAATGATCGGCCGGGTATTGGCGACCAGCACGTCGATCGGGTCGCCGTCATCGGAAAGGGTATGCGGCACGAAGCCGTAATTCCCGGGGTAGCGCATCGGCGTGTAGAGGAAGCGGTCGACGATCAGCGTCCCCGCCGCCTTGTCCATTTCGTATTTGATCGGCTCGCCGCCGATCGGCACCTCGACGATCACGTTGACATCGTGGGGCGGGTTCTTGCCGATCGGGATCGCATCGATGCGCATGGGAAGCTCCGGTTTCGTTGCGCGAGCCTCTAGCCGGGATTGGTGCGCCGCACAACTCCCGGCCGCGAGCACGATGCCATGCGCGGGCGGCGCGGTTTCCCTTGCGGCAAAAATCCTCTAAGCCGGCGCCATGCCGCGCCTGCCGCGAACCGTCGAATATTACACCGCCCGCCGCGAGAAGCGCGAGGCCCGCTGGAACCGCGCGATCGAAACGCCGGGCGAGCGGCTGCGCGCCTGGCTCGACCTGCTGATCGTCGATCACGGCGTGCTCCGCCTCTTCCATCTCAACCGGCACCGGGTCGGGCGCCGGCTCTGGCGCTCGGCGCAGCCTTCGCCGCGGGATATCGCGCGGCTCGCGCGCGAGGGGCTGAGGACCATCGTCAATCTGCGCGGTGGGCGCGCGCATGGCGCCTGGCAGCTCGAGAAGGATGCGGCCCAGCGGCACGGCATCACGATCGTCGATCTCGTGCTGCGCTCGCGCGAGGCGCCGGACCGCGCGACCCTGCTCGCCCTGCCGGATTTCTTCGCGGGCCTCGCCTATCCCGCGCTGGCGCACTGCAAATCCGGCGCCGACCGCGCCGGGCTGTTCGCGGCGCTCTACCTGCTCGTGGTGGAAAAGGCGGAGGCAGCGCGGGCATTGCGGGAACTCAGCCTGCGCAAGGGCCATTTCCGCTACGCGCAGACCGGAATCCTCGACGCTTTCCTCGAAGCCTATCGCGACGAGGGCGAGGCGCGCGGCAAGGCGTTCATCGATTGGGTGCGCGAGGATTACGACCCCGAGGCGCTGAAGGCCCGGTTCCGGCCCCGGCCGCTCGCCAGCCTCGTCGTCGATCTCGTGCTCCGGCGCGAATAGCTCAATCCCCGGGCACGGGCCGCGCCGGCGGGCCGGCATAGGCCCAGAGCCATTCCCGCGGCAGCGGGCCCTTGTTGCGCGCCGGCGCCTGCATCTGCTCCCAGGCATGGGCGAGGATACCGACCGAACGCGAGAGCACGAAGAGGCCACGCGTCAGCGGCGGGGGGAAGCCGAGTTCGCCGTAGATCACCGCGGTGGCGCCGTCGATATTGAGCGGGATTACCCGACCCTTGCGCCGCTCGAGATCGGCGCCGATCGCCTCGGCGATGGCGGCGAAACGGCCCGGAACCGTTCCGGCGGCGGCGGCGGCGTGCGCCAGCGCGAGAAGCGGCGCCGCGCGCGGATCCACCGGGTGGAAGCGGTGGCCGAAGCCGGGAACATAGCCGCCCTCCGTGGCGAGGAAACGGTCGAGCCGGGCCGTGACGGCCGCCGCAAGGCCGGCACCGGCATCCATCGCCGCCGCGATCTCGCCGAAAAAGGCCAGCGCCTGCTCGCCCGCGCCGCCATGGATGTCGCCGAGCACGTTGATCGCCGAGGCCATGGCGGCGTTGATCCCCACGCCGCAGGTGGCGGCCATGCGCGCGATGGCGATCGAGGGCGCCTGGGGTCCGTGATCGACCGCGGCGGCCAGCGCATGGCCGAGCAGCTCCGCCTGCGCCTCCGTGGGCAATTCACCATGCAGCATCAGCCAGATCATCGCCGGGAACGAGACATGGCCGATCAGATCCTCGATCGCATAGCCGCGCAGCCGGATCATGCCGGGGCGCATCTCGATGATGCCGGTCTCCCACCAGGCTTCGCCGCGGGCGCGGCCGGGATCGGCGGGGGGGTCCGTCATGACAAATTCCCGCGGGGCCGCACATCGGCGAGGATCTCGCCGGAATGTTCGCCGAGCCGCGGCGGCGGCCGCAAGGGCCGGGGCGCGATGCCATCGACCAGGAAGCCGCCGCGCGTGACGCTCAGCGGCCGGTCGATGCCCGGCACCGCCTCGAACCGCGCCGTCATCGCGCGGCCGGCCACCTGGGGTTCGGCGAGGATCTCGGGGATCGAGAGGATCCGCCCGGCCGGGATGCCGCGCGCATTGAGCCGCGCCTCCCATTCGGCCGCCGGCGCTGCGGCGAGTGCGGCCTCGATCTCGGCCTTGAGCGCGAAGCGGTTGGCCTTGCGCGCCTCGCGCCCGGCGAAGCGCGGATCGGCCGCGAGGTCGGGCCGGCCGATCAGGTCGCAGAGCGCCTCGAACTGCGCCTGCTTGTTGGCGGCGATGTTGAGGAGACCGTCGGCGGCGCGGAAGGCGCCGGAGGGCGCCGCCGTCATGTTCTCGTTGCCCATCGCCTGCGGCGGGATGCCGGCGGTGAGATAGTTGGAGACCGGCCAGCCGAGCGCGCTCAGCGTGCATTCGAGCATCGACACATCGAGCACGGCGCCGGCGCCGTGCCGTTCGCGCCGCAGCAAGGCCGCGACGATGGCGAAGGCGCCGAACAGGCCGCCGAGCGTGTCGCAGATCGGGTATCCGACGCGCAGCGGCGCCGTCTCGGGCGTGCCGGTGATGCTCATGACGCCGGAAAGCCCCTGGATGATCTGGTCATAGGCCGGGTTGGCGCGCATCGGTCCGGTCTGGCCGAAGCCGGAGATCGCGCAATAGACGAGATCGGGGCGCACGGCCCGCAGCGCCTCGGGGCCGAGGCCGAGCCGCTCCATCACGCCGGGGCGGAAATTCTCGACGAGTGCGTCGGCGGTCGCGACGAGGGCGAGGAAATCGGCGCGACCCTCCGGCGTCTTGAGATCGAGCGCGACGGAGCGTTTGCCCGCGTTCTGCGCGAGGAACGAGGCGCCCATCCCGGCCGCGTTCAGTTCCGGCGCGGCGCCGAGCTGGCGGGCGAGGTCGCCGCCCTCCGGCGCCTCGACCTTGATGACATCGGCGCCGAGCAGCGCGAGCTGGTAGGCGCAATAGGGGCCGGCCAGCACATTGGTGAGATCGAGCACGCGATAGCCGGCGAGCAGGGCCAGTGCGGGCGCCGGATCAGGCATCGCCGGGGACATGGTCGGGCTTGGGGTTCCGGTTCCGGAAGAACATGTGCAGCTTCGGGCCGAGCAGCAGGATCAGGGTGAGCGCGAGCAGGCTCGCCGAGAGCGGCCGCGTGAGGAAGGTCGACCAATCGCCGTTCGAGATCGTCATGGCCTGGCGGAAATTGGTTTCCGCCATCGGGCCGAGGATCATGCCGATGATCACCGGGGCGGTGGGAAAGTCGAACTTGCGCATGAAGAAGCCCATGATCCCGATGAGATAGAGCAGGATCAGGTCGATGACCGAGCGCGAGATGCCGTAGCTGCCGATCGTCGCGAAGATCAGGATGCCGCCATAGAGCAGCGGCGCCGGGATCTTCAGCATCTTCACCCAGAGCCCCACCAGCGGCAGGTTGAGCACCAACAGCATCACGTTGCCGACATAGAGCGAGGCGATCAGCCCCCAGACGAGCTGCGGGTTGCTCTCCAGCAGCTGCGGGCCGGGATTGATGCCGTAGCTCTGGAAGGCGGAGAGCATGATCGCGGCGGTTGCCGAGGTCGGAAGGCCCAGGGCGAGCATCGGCACCAGCACGCCGGCGGCGGAGGCGTTGTTGGCCGCCTCCGGGCCGGCCACGCCCTCGATCGCGCCATGGCCGAATTCCTCCGGCTTCGGCGAGAGCTTCTTTTCGAGCGAATAGGAGAAGAAGGTCGGGATCTCGGCGCCGCCCGCCGGCATCGCGCCGATGGGGAAGCCGATCAGCGAGCCGCGGATCCATGGCTTCCAGGAGCGTGCCCAATCCTCGCGGCTCATCCAGATCGAATCCTTGATGTCGAGAACCTCGTCCCTGACCTTCGGCTGCGCGGCGAGCCAGAGCGTCTCGCCGATCGCGAACAGCCCGACCGCGACGATGATGACGTTGATCCCGTCATAAAGCTCGGTGATCCCGAAGGCGAAGCGGATCTGGCCCGATTGGTTGTCGACGCCGATCATGCCGAGGAACATGCCGATGAAGAGTGCCGTCAGCCCGCGCACTGCCGAATTGCCGAGCACCGCCGAGACGGTGACGAAGCACAGGACCATCAGCGAGAAATAATCGGCCGGGCCGAATTTCAGCGCGAAATCCACGACCGGACCGGCGAGGAAGGTGATGCCGATCGTCCCGATCGTGCCCGCGACGAAGGAGCCGATCGCGGCGGTGGCGAGCGCAGCGCCGGCGCGGCCGCGCTTCGCCATGCGGTTGCCCTCGAGCGCGGTGACGATCGTCGCGCTTTCCCCCGGCGTGTTGAGCAGGATCGAGGTCGTCGAGCCGCCATACATCGCGCCGTAATAGATGCCGGCGAACAGGATGAAGGCGGCGGTGGGGTCGACCTTGGTGGTGATCGGCAGCAGCAATGCGATGGTCAGGGCCGGGCCGAGGCCGGGCAGCACGCCAATCGCGGTGCCGACCGCCACGCCGATCAGCGCCCACATCAGGTTGATCGGCGTCAGGGCCACGGCAAAGCCTTGCGCGAGATGGCCCAGCGTTTCCATCACAGGAACCTTTCGATGATCCCGGAGCCGATCTGGTAGCCGAGCACGCGGTCGAATCCGATATAGGCGACGATGGTCAGCACGAGGCCGAACGCGAGATCACGCAGGAACCGGCGGCTGCCGAAGGCGCGCGCCGTGCAGGCGAACAGGATCGTCGAGGCGATGATGAAGCCCATCCGCGGCAGGATCACCGTCTCGCCGATGCTCAGCCCGTCGATCAGCAGCAGGTTCGCGGCGAGGCCCGTGCCGAGCCAGAGGATGCCCGGAAGATCGAGCACCGTGCCCTCGTCATGCTCCCATCCGCCCCGCAATCCCTCGATCGTCAGCAGCGCGCCGAGCGCGGCAAGCCCGGCGGTGATCGCCCAGGGGAAGGCGGCCGGGCTGATCCGGGCATAGGTCGATTGCGGGATGGCGGCCGTGGCCCAGCCGACCAGGGCCGCGAGCGCAAGAACCCCGAGCCCGACAAAGAGCTCGGGGAGGGCGGGGCGGATCGTCATGGCTCAGCTCGCAAGCCCGAGATCCTTGAGGATGCCGGTAATGCGCGTGACCTCGGATTCGATGTATTTCCCGAAACCGTCACCGGAGAGGTAAATCCCCGTCCAGTCGCGTTTCGCGAGTTCGGCCTTCCAGCCGGCGCTGGCATTGAGCTTGTCGAACAGCCCGATCAGTGCTGCCTGCTGCTCCTTGGTGATGCCCGGCGCGCCGAACACGCCGCGCCAGTTGAACAGCTCGACATCGACCCCCTCCTCCTTCAGCGTCGGGGCGTCGATGCCCTGCTGGCGCTTGTCGGCCGAGAGCGCGAGCACGCGCAGCTTGCCCGCCTTCACCTGTTCGGCGAATTCGCCGTAGCCCGAGACGCCGCAGGAAACCTGGTTGCCGAGCAGCGCCGCCACGGCCGGGCCGCCGCCGGCGAAGGCAACATAGGCGACCTTCTTCGGATCGACGCCGACCGCCTTGGCGATCATGCCCGCGAGGATGTGGTCGGTGCCGCCGGCCGATCCGCCGGCCCAGGAGACCTTCGCCGGGTCGGCCTTGAACGCGGCGACGAGGTCCTTCATCGTCTTGAACGGGCTCGCCGCCGGCACGACGATCGCCTCGAACTCGCCTGTCAGGCGGGCGATCGGCGGCAGGTCCGTCAGCTTGAGCGGCGCCTTGTTGGCGATGATCGCGCCGACCATCACCATGCCGCCGACCATCACCGCGTTGGGTTGGCCCTTCTTCGAGGACATGAATTTCGGCAGGCCGACGACGCCGCCGGCGCCCGGCGCGTGCTCGAACTGGAAGCTCTCCATGATCTTCTCGGCGCGCATCACCTGCTCGATGGCCCGCCCGGTGCCGTCCCAGCCGCCGCCGGGCGCGGCGGGCACGAAGATCTGGAGGCTCTGGAGCGCCTGGGCCTCGGCGCGGCTGAACGGCAGCATCGCCGCGCCGCCGAGCGCGAGCGAGGTGGTGAGCAGGGTGCGGCGGTTCAGCATGATGTCCTCCCGGATGTCTTTTACGGCGAAGGGCCGTCCGGCCTTCAGGCCGAGCCAGACTATACGTGGCGAATTTTTGGCCGCGCCGCAACCGGCTACTCGCCGGCCGGGCTCCGTTCGATCGCTTTCGCCCATTCGCGCAGGAAGCGGATGCGGCGGGCCCTGTCCTGCATCGGCAACAGGCCGGGGCCGATGACGATCGGCCGGATGTTGCCGGCGTCGAGCACGGGGGCGGCGGCCTCGACGCCTTCCGGAACCGCGCCGCTGACATCGAAGAAGAAGGCTTCCTCGCGCACCACCTTCTGCCCCCGTGGCGAGAGCAGGAAATCGAGGAAGCGCCGCGCAAGCGCCGGTTCACCCCCGCGGACTGGGATCATCGCGCCGCGGCTGAGGACGAGGACGTAATCCTCCGGCAGCACGATGCCGATCGGCGCGCCCTGGCGTTGCGCGGCATAGGCATAGGAGCCGAGGAGATTGTAGGCGAGGTGCAGGCGGCCTTCGGCGAGTTCCTGGATCAGGTCGCCGCTGCAGCAGCGGGTCACGAGGTTCAGGCGGCCGAATCCCTCGATCAGCCGGCCATAGACCAGAGCGTTGCGGGCGTCGAAGGCTGCGAACAGGTAACCGATGCCCGAGCGCGCGATGTCATAGCCGCCGATGCGCCCGGCAAGCCGCACGGGCTGCTCGCGCATCAGCTCGATCAGCGCCAGGCGGGTGCGCGGCACTTCCTCCCGCGCCATCAGCGCGCGATTGTAGACGATCACCGCCGGTTCGAAGGTGAAGCCGAAGATCTCGTCGCGCCAGCGCGTCCAGGCCGGCGCGGCCAGCGTTTCGGCCGAGCGATGCGCGCGCGCGCAGCCTTCGTTCGCCAGCACGACGAGATGGTCGACCGAGGAGGTGATGACCAGATCGGCGTTCCGCCGCCCGTCGGCGCATTCCTGGCGCACGCGCTCGAACAGCGTGTTGGTCACCATCTCGCGATAACGGATCGTCACATCCGGCTCTTCGCGCTGGAAGGCGAGGATCAGCGGCTGGAACGCCGCGAGATCCGTGGCGGTGTCGAGGGTCAGGACATGCCGTTCGGTTCCCGGCGCCGTGAAGATCGTGACATCCTCGCCCGCCGCGGCGGTCGGGGCGGCGAGCAGGGCCAGCAGCAGGAGCATGCGCCGCATCATGCCGCGGCCTCCGCAAGACGGAGCGGAACGGTTCCGGCCTCGGCGAGCGGAAAGGCGAGCAGCACGGCGAAATGCCCGTCGGCACGACGCGCGAAGCCGAGCGTGCCGCCATGGGCGGCCATCACATCGGCGGCGATGGCGAGGCCGAGGCCGGAGCCGGCCGGCTCGACGCCGAGCCGCGTGAAGGGCTTGACGACTTCCGGCCAGGATTCCGGCGGGATGCCCGGCCCGTCATCGGCGATCTCGACGAGGGCGCGGCCGGCCTCGGCCCGGATCCGCGCCGCGATCAGCCCCGGCGCGCCGTGACGGACGGCGTTGTGGACGAGATTGCCGATCACCTCGCGGATCGAGACGGGATCGCCCATCACGACCAGGCTTTCCGTCTCCGCCTCGAAGCCCACCCGGATGTCGCGGTCGAGCGAGAGCGGGACGGTTTCCGCCAGCGCGGCGCGGACGAGCGGGACGAGATCGACCGGCGTCAGCGCCACCACCTCGCGGCGATGGATCACCATGGCATGGTTGAGAAGCTGGCTCGTCAGCCGGCCGAGCTGCTCGGCGCGCTCGCGGATGCGCGCGATCTGGGCGCGGCGGAGATCGGCGCGCGTCTCGGCCGAGAGCAGGTCGATCTGCGCCAGCAGGGCGGTCAGCGGCGTGCGCATCTGGTGCGCGGCATCGGCGATGAAACGCTCCATGCCGCCGATCCGCGCGGCGAGCCGGCCGAGAAAATGATTGATGGAGGCGATCAGCGTGCCGATCTCGCGCGGCGCCGCAATCGCGACGGGACGCAGATCCTTCGGATCACGCGCGGCGATTGCCGATTCGACCTGGCTCAGCGGGCGCAGCGCGAGGCGCACCGCCACCACCAGCGCGACGAGCGCCAGCAGGCTCATCCCGAGCACCAGCAGCACGGATTTCAGTGTCAGATCGCGCGCGAGGGCGAGACGCGCGAGCCGCGTCTGTGCCACGCTCACCTCCACCCAGCCGGCAATGCCCGGCCCGGTGACGTAGCGGCCGAGGGTGACGATGCGCACGGGAAAGCCGCGATAGCGGGCATCGGCCATCACCGGCATCCGCCCCAGCGGCGTGCCGTCGAGCGCGGAGACGAGGTCCTCCTGACCGGTGAGATGCGTGCCATGCGGATCGGTGACGCGATAGAAGATCCGGTCGTCGGGGGCGAGAGCCAGCGTCTCGAAGGCGGAATTCGGCGGATCGACCGTCACCGCCCCCGGCTCGGTGGCGATGCTCTCGGCGATCTGGAGCGCGGCGCCGACAAGCAGGCGGTCATAGGCTTCGTCCGCCGCGATCCGGGCATAGATCCAGGCCGCCGAGCCGAGCCCGGCCGCCGCCAGCCCGAACACAAGCGTGATGACCAGCACGAGCCGCCGGAACAGCGAGGGGCCGGCGCCGGTCACAATGCCACCAACTGATAGCCGAGCCCGCGCAGGGTGCGGATCTCGGCGCGCGCGCCGGTGATCTTGCGCCTGAGCCGGCCGATATATTGCTCGACGGCGTTCTCGCTCGGTTCGTCGTCGAGGCCGAAGAGCTGTTCGATCAGTTCGTCCTTGCCGAAGACGCGGCCGGGCCGCGCGGCGAGGATCTCGAGCAGGGTCAGTTCCCGCCTGGTCAGGTCGAGCGGGCGTCCGTCGAGGGTCGCACTGCGGCTGGCCTGATCGAGCACCAGCCCGCCGCATTCGAGCCGGCTGGTGGCCGAGCCCAGCCGCCGGCGCAGCAGCGCCCGGACACGGGCTTCGAGTTCGCGGAAATCGAACGGCTTGACGAGATAATCATCGGCGCCGAGGTCGAGCGCGGAGACGCGGTCCTCGATCTGGCTGCGCGCCGTCAGCACCAGGACCGGGGTCGTGACCCCGCGCCGGCGCAACGCCTTGAGCAGGCTGAACCCGTCGAGCCGCGGCAGCATCACGTCGAGCACGATCAACCCGTATTCCTGCGCGCGGGCCAGCGCCTCGGCCTCCTCACCGTCGCGCGCCCAGTCGATCGCGTGGCCGAGCCGTTCGAGTGCGGCGACGATCGCCTCGCCGACATCGGCGACATCCTCGACGACGAGCAGGCGCATGGCCGCCTTTCTTCCCCTCGTTCTCTGCGCCGAGAAGGCGCGAGTCAGGTTGACGACAGGTTGGGAGCGTATCGGGGAGGGATCACCCCGCCAAGTGGGTGAGTGAAACAATGTTCGAGGGGGAAGCGTCGCCGGCCGGGCCGGAACCGCCTGCCTCGCTCGCAACCGAAGTGAGGAAAAGATGATCCGCTCCAGGATTTCTGCGACCCTGTCCTCCGCAATGCTGTCGCTCGCCGCTGCCGCCCTCGCGGCCGGGACCGCGGCGGCGCAGCCCGCGAAGACCGAGTGCCTCGCCGGCGCCAAGCCCGGCGGCGGCTTCGATCTCACCTGCCGTCTCGCCGGCGCGGCGCTGCACGCCACCAAGCTGATCAAGGACCCGATGGCGGTTTCCTACATGGAGGGCGGCGTCGGGGCCGTGGCCTACAACCATGTCGTCGGCACGCGGCCCGGCGATTCCGGCCTCGTCGTCGCGGCCTCGAGCGGCTCGGCCCTGCTGATCGCGCAGGGCAAGTTCGGCAAGCATGACGAGAACGCGGTGCGCTGGGTCGGTGCGCTTGGCGCGGATTTCGGCGTCATCGCGGTGGCACCCGACAGCCCGATCAAGACGCTCAAGGATCTTGTCGCGGCCTATGGCAAGGATCCGGGCGCCTTCCCGATCGGCGGTGGCGGTGCGGTCGGCAGCCAGGATTGGATGAAGATGGCGCTGCTCGCCAAGGAGGCGAAGGCCGATCCCAAGAAGATGCGCTATGCCGCGCTCGAAGGCGGCGGCGCGGTGACCACGGCGCTCCAGGGCGGCCATATCAAGATCGCCGCCGGTGATGCCTCGGAGATGATCGCGCTGCACGAGCAGGGCAAGCTGCGCATCCTCGCCGTGATGTCCGAACGCCGCCTGCCCGGCCGGTTCAAGGACATCCCGACCACCTTCGAGCAGGGCTACACGATCGACTGGCCGATCTGGCGCGGGCTCTATGTCGGCCCCAAGGTCTCCGACGCCGATTACAATTGGTGGGTCGATACGCTGAAGAAGCTCAAGGATTCGCCGGAATTCATCAAGGAGCGCGAGGCACGCGGGCTTTTCGCCTTCGATTCGATCGGCGCGGATTTCGAAAAGCGCGTCAAGACCGATGTCGCCCGCTTCAAGCAACTGGCCAAGGAGGCCGGCCTCTAAAAGGTCCGGTTCCGGAGGGGCTTGCCGCCCCGACCCCGCGCGCCGGCGGCGCGCGGGGCCGTTCTTCAGGCGCCGCCGCTCCGGCGCCCCGTCCCGATGAGGGTTTCCATGACCGACACTTCCCGCAATGCGCGCCTTTCCGGGCGCATCGCCGCGCTGGCGCTGCTCGCCTTCGCGCTCGTCTATGGCCTGTTCGGCGCGCGCATCGAATACGCCTTCGCCTCCGATCCGATCGGGCCGCGCGGCTTCCCGGTGGCGCTGGCGCTGGTTTTGGCGCTGCTCGCGCTCTGGTATCTCGCGAGGCCCGGCGAGGCAGAGGAATGGCCGGGCCGCGCGGGGCTTGGCGCCGCACTCGCCTTTCTCGGCACAAGCGTCGCCTGCCTGCTCGTCTTCGACCATGCCGGCTTCGTGCCGAGCATGGCGGTGCTGATGGCGGTGATCGCCCGGCTGTTCGGTGCGGGGTGGATCACGGCGATCCTGGGCGGGATCGGGCAGGCGCTGCTCTGGTGGCTGCTGTTCGGGCCGCTGCTCGGCGGCAATCTTCCCAAGGGGCTGCTCGGCTTCTGAGGCCTAGCGCGGCACGGTCGACAAGAACGAGAAGAGGGGAGTTTCCGCGTGTCCTTCGATTTCCTCTGGCAGGGTTTCGGCGTCGCCCTCCTGCCGCAGAACCTGCTGATCGGCCTGATCGGCTGCTTCCTCGGCACGATGATCGGCGCCCTGCCGGCGATCGGCCCGATCAACGGCATCGCGCTGCTTTTGCCGATCGCCTATACGGCCGGGCTGCCGCCGGAATCGACGCTGATCCTGCTCGCCGGCGTCTATTACGGCGCCGAATATGGCGGGCGGATCTCCTCGATCCTGCTCAACGTGCCCGGCGATGCCGGGGCGGTGATGACCGCGCTCGACGGCTACCCCATGGCGCGCCGGGGCGAGGCGACCAAGGCGCTTGCGATCTCGGGCATCTCCTCCTTCATCGGCGGCATCCTTGCGGTGGTGGGGATGACCTTTCTCGCGGTGCCGCTGTCCTGGCTCGCGATCAAGTTCGGCCCGGCCGAATATTTCGTGCTGATGGTCTTCGCCTTCGCGACGCTCGGCTCGATGGTCGGGCACGAGCCGGCAAAGACGCTGATCGGCTGCGTGCTCGGCCTGATGCTGACGACGATCGGCCTCGACGCGACCTCGGGCGCCTATCGTTTCACCTTCGAGCAGGCCGAACTGCATGACGGGATCGAGTTCATCATCCTGGTGATCGGCCTGTTCTCGATCTCGGAAGTGCTGCTGATGCTCGAACATCAGCTCAAGGGCACGCTGCGGCCGCTCGCCGTTTCCGGCGCCTATCCGAGCTGGGCGGATATCCGCTTCATCTGGTGGCCCTCCGTCCGCGCCACGGTGATCGGCTTCGTGATCGGCGTGCTGCCGGGCACGGGTGCCTCGGTCGCGAGCGCGGTGTCCTACACCACGGAGAAGCGCCTCAACGACAAGGAGGGCACGTTCGGCACCGGCGACATGCGCGGCCTCGCGGCGCCCGAGGCCGCGAACAACGCCGCCGCCACCGGCGCCTTCGTGCCGATGCTGACCCTGGGCGTTCCGGGCTCCGGCACGACGGCAGTGATGCTCGGCGCGCTGATGCTCTACAACATCCAGCCGGGGCCGCAGCTCTTCGTCGAGCAGCCGAAGCTCGTCGGCGGGCTGATCGCCTCGATGTATGTCGGCAATCTGCTGCTGCTGGTGATGAACCTGCCGCTGGTGCAGCTCTTCGCCCGCGTGCTGCTGATGCCGAACTGGATTCTCATCCCCGGCATCACGGCCTTGTCGATCCTCGGGGTCTATTCGGCCTATGCCAGCGTGATGAGCGTCCTGATCATGTTCGGGATCGGTGTCGCGGGCTATCTGCTGCGCAAGCTCGGCTTCGACATGGCGCCGATCATCCTCGGTTTCGTGCTCGGGCGCGTCATGGAGGTCAATCTCCGCAACGCGCTCGCGCTCTCGGGCGGAGATCCCGGCATCCTCTTCGCGAGCCCGCTCGCGATCATCCTCTGGATCATGGCCGGCGCGATCGTCATCCTGCCCTGGTGGCTGCGGCGGCGGGCACGGCCAACCGCCGTTCCGGCGGCGTGAGGCGGCATATCCGGGGTCTCATCCAGCGAAGGGCGGCGGTTCCGGCCGGAACCGCCGCCCTTCGCGCATGACCCGTGCAGGCT
Source organism: Rhabdaerophilum calidifontis (assembly GCF_008641065.1). Lineage (GTDB taxonomy): Bacteria > Pseudomonadota > Alphaproteobacteria > Rhizobiales > Beijerinckiaceae > Rhabdaerophilum > Rhabdaerophilum calidifontis. The sequence goes on from NZ_VTRS01000001.1 coordinate 254,315, forward strand.
GGACGGATTCCAAGCCATCAGGGCGCCGCGCAAAGCGACGTTCTGCTCAATATTTCATCGAGCCCCTCCCGCGAGATCGACAGCTCGGCGCCGGGACGGGATGGATCGTCGCCGGATTCGGCGTGATCGACCGCCCCGTCCTGTTGGCACGCATCCTGCTCTGGAAAAGCGCGATCCGCCGCAGCCATGCGGCTCTTCCGTCATTGGCTCCGCGCGGCAGCATCCCGCCGCGCCGCCGCATTGGATCAGGGCACCGATGTCTCTTCGTCGCTTGGTCATCATTGGAAACGGCATGGCGCCCGGCCGAGCGCTGGAGAAGCTGTTCGAATTGGACCCCGGCGCTTCCGGCGGAAGCGGAACCTATTCCGTGACGATTTTCAACGCGGAGCCGCGGGTCAATTACGACCGGATCATGCTTTCGCCGGTGCTGTCCGGCGAGAAGAGCTACGAGGAGATCGTGATCCACGGCGACGGCTGGTACATCCGGAACGGTGTCACGCTCTACAAGGGTGTGCGGGTCACGGCGATCGACCGGGTGGCGAAGACCGTGACGGGAACGGGCGGGATCACGGTTCCCTATGATGACCTGATCGTGGCGACGGGGTCGGTGCCGTTCATCCTTCCGGTTCCGGGGGCGAATCTGCCGGGGGTCGTGACCTATCGCGACCTCGACGATGTGCATGCGATGATGGTGGCGGCCAAGGCCGGCGGCCGCGCGGTGGTGATCGGAGGCGGGCTGCTGGGGCTGGAGGCCGCGGCGGGTCTGCAGGCGCAGGGGATGACGGTGACGGTCTTGCACCTGATGCCGCATCTGATGGAGCGTCAGCTCGACCCGGCGGCGGGATATCTGCTGCAGCGCGAACTGGAGCGGCGCGGAATCGCGGTGCGGTGCCAGGCGAACACGCAGGCCATCGAAGGCGAGGGGCGGGTTTCCGGCGTGCGGCTGGACGACGGGACGCTGATCCCCGCGGATCTGGTGGTGATGGCGGTGGGAATCCGGCCCAATGCGGGCCTGGCCCGGGAGGCAGGGCTCGCCGTCAACCGCGGGATCGTGGTCGGACCGGATATGCGCAGCTCGGACCCGTCGATCTTCGCGCTCGGCGAATGCGCGGAGGCGGAGGGCCAGGTCTTCGGGCTGGTGGCACCGCTCTACGAGATGGCGAATGTGGTGGCGGCACGGCTCTCGGGCGATGAGACGGCCGTGTTCAAGCCTGCGGTGACGGCGACAAAGCTGAAAGTGACGGGGATCGACCTCTATTCGGCCGGGGATTTCGCGGAAGCGAAGGACCGGGAAGAGATCGTGTTGCGCGACCCGACAGCGGGGCTCTACCGGCGGCTGGTGCTGCGCGACAACCGGGTGATCGGCGCGGTGATGTATGGCGATACCTCGGACGGGGCGTGGTTCTTCGACCTGATCCGGCGCGGCACCGACATTTCCGGGATGCGCCAGACGCTGATCTTCGGCCAGGGCTATCAAGGGGGCCAGGCGCTGGACCCGCTGGCAACGGTCGCGGCACTGCCGGACGACGCGGAGATCTGCGGCTGCAACGGCGTGTGCAAGGGGACGATCATCCAGAAGATCGACGAGCTCGGGCTGACGACGCTCGACGGCGTCCGCGCGCATACCAAGGCCTCGGCCTCCTGCGGCTCCTGCACTGGCCTAGTCGAGAACCTGCTCCGGCTCCGGCTCGGCGAGGGCTACAATCCTGCCGCCGTGCAGCCCATGTGCGGCTGCACCGATCTCGGCCATGACGAGTTGCGGCGGCTGATCCGGGCCAAGCGGCTCAAATCGATCCCGGCAGTGATGCAGGAACTCGGCTGGAAGACCTCCTGCGGCTGCGCCAAATGCCGGCCGGCGCTCAATTACTATCTCGTCTGCGACTGGCCGGGCGAATACGCGGACGACCAGCAGAGCCGCTTCATCAACGAGCGCGTCCACGCCAATATCCAGAAGGACGGCACCTTCTCGGTGGTGCCGCGCATGTGGGGTGGGCTGACGAGCGCAAAGGAGCTGCGCGCCATCGCCGATGTCGTCGACAAGTTCGCGATCCCCACCGTCAAGGTCACCGGCGGCCAGCGCATCGACATGCTCGGCGTGCGCAAGGAGGATCTCCCCGCCGTCTGGGCCGATCTCAACGCCGCCGGCATGATCTCCGGCGCCGCCTATGCCAAGGGGCTCCGGACGGTGAAGACCTGCGTCGGCTCCGATTGGTGCCGCTTCGGCACCCAGGATTCCACCGGGCTCGGTGTCCGGCTCGAGAAGTTCATGTGGGGCTCCTGGACCCCGGCCAAGCTCAAGATGGCCGTCTCCGGCTGTCCGCGCAACTGCGCCGAGGCCACCTGCAAGGATATCGGGGTCATCTGCGTCGATTCCGGCTACGAGATCCATTTTGCCGGTGCCGCCGGTCTCGACATCAAGGGCACCGAGATTCTCGGCCATGCCGGCACCGAGGACGAGGCCGTCGAGATCATCGCCGCCCTGACCCAGCTCTACCGCGAGCAGGGCCATTATCTCGAACGCATCTACAAATGGGCGAAGCGCGTCGGCATCCCCGCCATCAAGGCCGCGATCATCGAGGATCCCGCCCGCCGCCGCGCGCTCTTCGAGCGCTTCGTCCTCTCCCAGCGCTATGCCCAGGTTGATCCCTGGGCCGAGCGTGTCAACGGCCGGGAGGCGCATGAATTCGCGGCCATGGCCGAACTGCGCCTGCCTCAGGCCGCCGAATGAACCCCGCCGAGCAGGCCCCAGACCCGACACGGAGCATGCGATGAACCGGATCGCCGAAACCTGGCTTGATATCGGCGCAGAGGCCGACATCCCTCTGCGCGGCGCCCGCGTCGTCCGCGCCCCCATCGGCGATATCGCCGTCTTCAAGGCCGCGGACGGCACACTTTTCGCCCTGCGCGACCGCTGCCCCCACAAGGGCGGCCCCCTCTCCCAGGGCATCGTCCATGGCCACGCCGTCACGTGCCCGCTCCACAACTGGGTCATTTCGCTCGAGACCGGCGAGGCCCAGGGCGCCGATCACGGATGCACCCCGAAAATCCCGCTCCGCGTCGAAAACGGGCGGGTGCTCCTCGATGCAGCCGCCATCGCCAGGCTGGGCGCCCCGCAATCCGACGCCTCTGCGGCCTGATTGCCTTCCCGCATCGCAGGCCGGTGGCGGCCCGGCCCAGGAAATTGACGTTCCGGGTCTGGATTGTTATCGAGCGGGTGGCCGAGGCAGCCAGAGCAGCCACCCAGGCCCGGGCAGGCCGCGGATCATCGCGGCTCATGACAATCGGGCAGGCGCATGATCGATTTTCCTTTCCGCCGCCGCATCCGCGCGGCCTTCGCCCTCGGCATGGTCGCGCTGTTCTCCCCGGCGCCGCTCCGGGCCGCCGATCCGACCCTGCCGGCTGATCTCTCGCAGGTCGGCATGTTTCTGCAGGCCGATCTCGTCGTGAAGGCGGTGATGGTCGGGCTTGCGCTCGCCTCGCTCGTCGCCTGGACGGTGCTGTTCGCGAAGAAGATCGAGATCGGGCTCGCCCGTGCCCGGCTTGCCCGCAGCCTCGCCGCGCTGGCGGACCAGCCCGGCCTGCGTGCGGCCTCCGCCGGGCCGGTGCCGGACCGGATCGCCGCGGCGCTCACCGCCGCCGCGCTCGACGAGATCACGCGCGCCGGGGAGGGCGCGAGCCGCGACGGCGTCAAGGAGCGCATCGCGCTCCGCCTCCAGCGGATCGAGGCGGCGGCGACGCGCGAGATCGGGCGCGGCGTCAGCCTGCTGGCGACGATCGGCGCCACTGCGCCCTTCGTCGGGCTGTTCGGCACCGTCTGGGGCATCATGAACAGCTTCATCGGCATCTCGAAATCGCAGACGACCAACCTCGCCGTGGTCGCGCCGGGCATCGCCGAGGCGCTGCTTGCGACGGCGATCGGCCTTGTCGCCGCGATTCCGGCGGTGATCTTCTACAACCACCTCACCCGCGCGGTGGCGGGCTATCGCGCCGCGCTGGGCGATGCGGTCGCGATCACCAGCGTGCTCGCGAGCCGCGATCTCGACCGGGGACCGTCCCTGCGCCTGGCGGCGGAGTGAGGCCGAGATGGGGTTTTCCGTCAAATCCGGGGGCGAAGACGACCTGACCGAGAGCGGCGAGATCAACGTCACGCCGTTCATCGACGTCATCCTCGTCCTGCTCATCATCTTCATGGTCGCGGCGCCGATCTCGACGGTCGATGTCCCGGTCGACCTGCCGGCGGCGGCGGCGCAGCCCAGTCCGAAGCCGGACAAGCCGGTCTATGTGACGCTCAAGGCCGATCTCTCGCTCGCGGTGGGTGAGGCGGCGGTCGCGCCGGAGAGGCTCGGGCCGGCGATCGATGCCGCCACCGGCGGCCAGCGCGACACGCGGCTCTTCCTGCGGGCGGACCGCAATGTGCCCTATGGCGAGATCATGCGGCTCTTCACCGCCTTGCGCCAGCAGGGCTATCTCAAGGTTGCGCTCGTGGCGCTCGAGCAGGGCGGCGCGCCGGCGGCGGAACCCGCCTGGGCGCCATGAAGGCGGGCTCGCCCTTCCTGCCTGCCGCTGCAATTCCCGCTGAAGCTGCAATGCACAATATCGCCCGACGGCAAATCCAGAGATGGAAGGTCTTTTGCCTTCATTTCTAGAGTGTCGGCGCCCGAGACTGGGCAGGCCGATCCTCGCGCTTCTGGCCTTGCAGGATCAATTCGCCCTTGGCCCGCACAACGTGTGCGGTAACCACCTCTTCTACGCGCTTACGCGCAGCCTGCCGGATGGCGGTTTCGTTGGTCAACTCTCCGTCATTCAAAATAACATCCACCGTCGCCGCAATGAGCGCATTCACCTCGCCTTCGCAGAAAAGCATGGCCGCTTTGGCGATGACTTCCGCTTTTTCATCGGTCACAAGCATGGGTAAGGCCTGCTTTCCGATGCAGCCCATGGTCCGCTCACGGATCACATCGCGAACTTTTTCAGCCGTCGCGAGCTTGTCAGCGCGAGCCGCTTTGGCACGTGCCTCCGATTCGGCTCGCTCTGCCGCTTGTCGCGCAGCCTCGGTGCGGCGCAATTCCTCCAAGCGTATCATATCGGCCTTGATGCTCGCGATGCGCGGCGCGGGCTCGAATTGCCCGGTCCAAATCGTTCAAATAAGCACCGGAGAAAAACTCCATCCCGCCGCCGCCATAGATTGCATCGTGCATGGCGATCATGGTCAGGAGAGATGGCCTACAAGCGTCCATCGCTATGGCGGTCAGCGGCCGGAAATTGTTCATCTCGACTGCATTCGAGAAACTGGATGACGCGCTAACATAATTGGAGATGCAGTCGGTCGCCGCGCGTACATAGGGAACATGCTGGCGCCGTTTGTCACGGTCCGAAGCGGGATCAGCACATGCTGTGCCGGCGGAGGCTAGAAACAAGGCGAAGCAAGGTATGGCTAACCACTGACGCATCGCACACTCCGACAAGTCGGATTAAAACGCTAACACCATTCACGAGCGTTCGGAAGATGCTGGCTCGCCCGAAGCAGAGCGATGCGGCGGGACCCGTGATGGGGCCAACAGCACCGCACGCTAAAATTAAACTAAAAAACTAATTATAACAATGAACGAAATCAGAAATCTGGTGGAGCTGAGGGGATTCGAACCCCTGACCTCTGCAGTGCGATTGCAGCGCTCTCCCAACTGAGCTACAGCCCCGGTCAGACGGAGGCGCTTCCTTCGCCGATCGGGCACGGGAAGTCAACGGATTTTCGCGGCATCGGAGGCCGTCTTGCGCGAGCCCGGTGCGCTCGTCTAAGGTCCGGCGCGGCGCAAGGCCGCCGCAGGCAGACGGGAGCTGGCATGTACCCCATCCTTTGGCTGTTCAACACCTTGATCGGCATCTATTCCTTTCTCCTGATCGCCTTCGTGGTGCTGTCGCTGTTGATCAATTTCAACATCGTCAATGCGCGCCAGCCGCTCGTCTCGGCCATCGGCGAGTTCCTCTACCGCATCACCGAGCCGGTGCTGGCGCCGGTGCGCCGGCGGCTTCCCGATCTCGGGCCGATCGACATTTCCCCGGTCGTGGTGCTGCTGGGGCTGCAATTCCTCCAGATCACGGTCAATTACTACGCCCGCGCCTTCTGAGGCTTCGACGCCGGATTGACGACGCCGCGGCGACAGGCCCTAATCCTGATCCGGAGCGCGGAACGGGAGGGCTTCATGGTTCGGATCAGGATGCTGGGCGCGGCCATGCTGCTTGCGCTCGCCGGCCAGGGCGGCGGCCTGGCGCAGGATGCGGGTGAGGCGACCTTCACGCGCGTCGCCATGCCCAAGGATCTGGCGGGCTTCCAGCTCTACGGCAAGGTGGACAAGCCCGACCGCAAGATCGTGCGATTCCTCTACGTGAACCGCGACGCGCTTGCCGGGGTCCGGCCTGGCGAGCCATTCCCGGATGGCACGGTGATCGTGATGGAGGATCGCGGCGTCGCCCTCGATACCGCCGGGGCGCCGATCCGGGGCGCTGACGGCCGCCTCCAGCCGACGGGGCGCGTCCGCGCCTATCTGCTGATGGAGAAGCGCAAGGGTTGGGGCGAGACCAATCTCTTCCCGCCCGAGAAGGACAATGGCGATTGGGAATACGCGCTGTTCCGCGGCGACGGCAGCCCGAACCCGGTGAAGCTCGACACCTGCTATGCCTGCCACCTGCCGCAGAACAAGGACGGGCTCGACTTCACCTTCTCCGGCGCCGGGATCCACGCGCTGGCGCGGCGCTGACCGGCGATGGCGGCGATCGCGGATCTCGCGCGGTGCGAGGCCGGCGGGATCGTCTTCCGGGTCCGGCTCACGCCGCGCGGCGGGCGCGATTCCATCGACGGGGTGGGGCGGGATTCGGCCGGGCTCGCGCATGTCGCGGCCCGGGTCGCGGCGCCGCCCGAGGAGGGCCGCGCCAATGCGGCGCTGGTCGCGCTGCTCGCGGAGGCATTGGGGCTGCCGCGGCGGGCGGTGACGATCCGATCCGGCCAGCAGGCACGCGTCAAGCTGATCCAGGCCGAGGGCGATGCCGAGGCGCTCGCCGAGCGGCTGGCGGCTCTGGTTACAAAGCCTTAAGAAGAAAGGCGGAAAAGCGGCCGGCGGGAGGCTCGGGTCGGGGCGCGACGTTCTGCCCCGCCCCCGATGCTTGGCGCGGCCCGTACATCTTGGCAGAAGGTCGAGTCGGGTGTTGCGTTGCGAAGCATTCCAAACTCCGCTAGTCCAACCGCATTCGCGATACGCGGCAAGGTGAACCATGGCTAGAACCGGTCCGGCGGAACGTCCGCTCTCCCCGCATCTCCAGATCTACCGGCCGTCGGTGACGATGGTGATGTCGATCCTTCACCGCATCACCGGGGCGGCGCTGTTCTTCGGCACCCTGCTCGTGGTGGCGCTGCTGGTGGCACTCGCCGCCGGGGCCGGCGCCTATGACGCGGTGCGCGGGATCTACGGGTCGATGCTCGGCCGGCTGGTGCTGTTCGGCTATTCCTGGGCGCTGATCCATCACGCGCTCGGCGGGCTTCGCCATCTCGTCTGGGATACCGGCGCCGGGCTCGAACGGGCCACGCGCCTGCGGTTCGGCTGGCTGACGATCATCGGCTCGCTGGCGCTGACGCTGCTGCTCTGGCTTTTCCATTTCGTCGGGTGAATGCGATGCACGGCTCCTCCCCCACCTCCATCCGCACCCCGGCATCCCGCGTCCGCGGCCTCGGCGCGGCGAAATCCGGAACCGGGCATTTCTGGCTGAGCCGTCTGACGGCGGTCGCGAACCTGCCGCTGACGATCGCCTTCCTGGTGATCGCATTGATGCTCGCCCGGCGCGACCATGCGGGCGCGATGGCGCTTGTCGGCCATCCGCTGGTCGCGCTGGTTCTGCTCGGCTTCCTGCTCTCGGTCTGCATCCACATGCGGCTCGGCATGCAGGTCATCATCGAGGATTACGTGCATCGGGAAGGGACGAAGATCGTGCTCCTGATGCTGAATACCTTCTTCGCGGTCGGGGTCGGTCTTGCCTCGGCCTATGCGATCCTCCGGGTCGACCTCGCGGGCTGACGGGTGGGATCATCGGGTTGACGCATCGTTCCGGTTCGCCGGCGGCCGCCGGGTTCGGGACATGCCTTTTGGGAGATCGAGCGGGATGGCAAAGAACGGCGCTTCTGCGAAGGCCTCACCGGCCGTGAACGGCAAGGCCTATCCGATCACCGACCACAGCTTCGATGTCGTTGTGGTCGGCGCCGGCGGGGCGGGGCTCAGGGCGACGGTGGGCTGCTCGCAGGCGGGTCTGCGCACGGCCTGCATCACCAAGGTGTTCCCGACGCGCTCGCACACGGTGGCGGCGCAGGGCGGCGTTGCGGCCGCGCTCGCCAATATGGGGCCGGACGACTGGAAATGGCACATGTACGACACCGTGAAGGGGTCGGACTGGCTGGGCGACCAGGATTCGATCGAATATCTCTGCCGCAACGCGCCGGCGGCGGTCTATGAGCTCGAACATTGGGGCGTGCCGTTCTCCCGCACCGAGGACGGCAAGATCTATCAGCGCCCCTTCGGCGGCATGACGACCGATTACGGCAATGGCCCGCCCGCGCAGCGCACCTGCGCCGCGGCCGACCGCACGGGCCATGCCATGCTGCACACGCTCTACGGCCAGGCCCTGCGCAATTCGACCGAATTCTTCATCGAATATTTCGCGATCGACCTCATCATGGACGAGGAGGGCCGCTGCCGCGGCGTCGTCGCGCTGAAGATGGATGACGGCACGATCCACCGCTTCCGCGCACAACTGGTGATCCTCGCCACCGGCGGCTATGGCCGGGCCTATTTCTCCGCGACCTCCGCGCATACCTGCACGGGTGACGGCAACGCGATGGTGCTGCGCGCCGGCCTGCCGCTTCAGGACATGGAATTCGTGCAGTTCCACCCGACCGGAATCTACGGCGCGGGCTGCCTCATCACCGAAGGCGCGCGCGGCGAGGGCGGTTATCTCACGAATTCCGACGGCGAGCGCTTCATGGAGCGCTATGCGCCGAGCGTGAAGGACCTTGCACCGCGCGACATGGTGAGCCGCGCGATGACGATGGAGATCCGCGAGGGCCGCGGCGTCGGCAAGAACAAGGACCATATCCACCTGCATCTCGACCATCTCGACCCCGCGATCCTCGCCGCCCGGCTGCCGGGCATCTCGGAGAGCGCGAAGATCTTCGCCGGGGTGGATGTGACCAGGGAGCCGATCCCCGTCCTGCCGACGGTGCATTACAACATGGGCGGCATCCAGACGAATTTCTACGGCGAGGTCGTGACGCTGAAGGACGGCAACCCGGATGTCGTGGTGCCGGGGCTGATGGCGATCGGCGAAGCAGCCTGCGTCTCGGTGCACGGCGCGAACCGGCTCGGCTCGAACTCGCTCATCGATCTCGTGGTGTTCGGCCGTGCGGCCGGCCTGCGCGCGGCGGAGATCCTCACGCCGGGCGCCAAGCAGGCGGATCTGCCGGCCAATTCCGCGGAACTCGCGCTCGGGCGGCTCGACCGGTTCCGGCATGCCAACGGCTCGACGCCGACCGCCGAACTCCGCCTCGCGATGCAGCGCGAGATGCAATCGAACTGCGCCGTCTATCGCACCGGCGAGACCCTGGCCGAAGGCTCGCGCAACATCCACAAGGTCTGGGAGGCGGCGGCGGATATCCGCGTCACCGATCGCTCGCTTGTCTGGAACTCGGACCTGATCGAGACGCTCGAATTCGACAACCTGATCTGCCAGGCGGTGGTGACGATGGATTCGGCGCTCAACCGCACCGAATCGCGCGGCGCCCATGCCCGCGAGGATTACAAGGACCGGGACGACAAGACCTGGATGAAGCACACATTGGCTTGGGCGGATACCGAGAAGAAGTCTGTCTCGATCGATTACCGTCCGGTCCATTCCTACACGATGACCAACGAGGTCAGCTATATCGCGCCCAAGGCGCGGGTATATTGAGGTTTGCCCGATGGCCGAATTCTCTCTCCCCAAGAACTCCCGCCTGACCGAGGGCAAGACCTGGCCCAAGCCGCAAGGATCGGATGGGAAACCCGCCACGAACCTGCGCGAGTTCCGCATCTATCGCTGGGATCCCGACGGTGAAAGCAACCCGCGCATCGACACCTATTTCGTCGATCTCGACGATTGCGGGCCGATGATCCTCGACGCGATCATCTGGATCAAGAACAAGGTCGATCCGACGCTTACCTTCCGCCGCTCCTGCCGCGAAGGCATCTGCGGCTCCTGCGCGATGAATATCGACGGCACCAACACCCTTGCCTGCACCAAGGGCATGGAGGAGGTCTCCGGCACGATCCGCATCTATCCGCTGCCGCACATGCCGGTGGTGAAGGATCTGGTGCCGGATCTGACCCGGTTCTATGCGCAGCACGCCTCGATCGAGCCCTGGCTCAAGACCGACACGCCCGCGCCGGAGAAGGAATGGCGGCAGAGCCCCTCCGACCGCGAGCATCTCGACGGGCTCTATGAATGCATCCTCTGCGCCTGCTGCTCCACCTCCTGCCCCTCCTATTGGTGGAACGGCGACCGCTATCTCGGCCCGGCGGCGCTGCTCCAGGCCTATCGCTGGCTGATCGACAGCCGCGACGAGGCGACCGGCGAACGGCTCGATTTCCTTGAGGATCCGTTCCGGCTCTATCGCTGCCACACGATCATGAACTGCTCGAATGCCTGCCCCAAGGGGCTGAACCCCGCCAAGGCGATCGCCGAGATCAAGAAGATGATGGTCGCGCGGCAGTTCTGAGCCGCGGGCTCATCCGCCCCGCGCCGCCAGGGCGAAGAGCCCGGCCACGCCTGCCAGGGCCAACGCCCAGAGCAGCGAACGCAGGCTCGGCCGATCGGCCAGATAGGCGCCGGTATAGCCGAGCCGCAGCGCCATGATGGCCAGCGCCGGCATGTCCGCGGCGCCCGGCCCCGCCTTCCATTCGGCCAGCATCACGCCGGCGGCGTAGAGCGGCAGGAACTCGAAATGGTTCTGATGCGCGGCATGTGCCCGGGCGCGCAGCCCGGTGAGGCTGCCGGCCCATTCGCGCGGGCGGGCATTGTCGTAGCCGCCTCCGGAGAACTTGGCGATGCCGACGGTGAGATAGGGCAGGAGCCCGGCGAAAAGGATGCTCCAGAGGGCGATCGACATGGTTCCTCCCCGTTCATGCCGTATTTACGCGCGGCCGGAAATGGTGGATGAGACGACCCGGAAAACAGGCGGAACTTCCTCCGCCTCCGTGCTGTCGCCCCGGAGACCGGCATGTCGCTGACCGCCTTCCGCATGCTCGCCGCCATTTCCGCCTTAAGCCTCGCCCTCGCGGGGTGCGAATCGAGTTCGCGGCTGCGCTCGCTGCTGCCCGAGGATGGCCAGCGCCAGGCGGTGCGGGGCGCGCCGCCGGCGCCGCTCACCCCGGCACCCAGCGCCGATGTCGACACGAGCGATCTCCCGCCGCCGCCCGGCGCCGCGACCGCGCCGCCGCCGGCTGCAAGCCTGCCGCAGGGCGGGGTCGGAACGGCGCCCGGTGCGCCGCTCGGGGGCGCCGGGCAAGGTCTTCCGGGCGCGCCTGCCCAGCCGGGTACCGCGACACCCGCGCCTTCTGGCGGTTATTTCCCCGGCTCGCCGTCGCAGACCGGCACCGGCACTGGCACCGCCGGGGCGGTCGCCGCCGCGCCGGTTCCCGCGGCACCTGCCGGCGCTCCCACGCGCACGGCGGTGATCGGCAATTGGTCGCTCGCGGAATCGGCGGGCGGGCGCTGCCGGATCACGCTTTCGAGCGCGCCGAAGCTCGATCTCTACGGAGCCGGCACCTCCGGCTGCCAGTCGAAGGATCTCCAGCGCGTCAATGCCTGGGAGCTCAACGGCTCCGAAGTCATCCTCTATGAACCCGGCGGCGGGGTGGTGGCGCGGCTGCGGCAGAGCGGCGGGCAGAGCTTCTCCGGTGTTGTCGCCAAGACCGGCGCACCCATCTCGATCTCGAAATAGCCGCGCGGCCGCGGGAGGGGATAATGGCTGAATTCCGCCTGCATGGCCTCGGGGAGAGCGGCAACGCCTACAAGGTGGCGCTGATGCTGGAATTGTCCGGCGCGGATTGGGAACTGGTGCCGGTGGCGTTCTTCCAGGGCGCCACCCGCGAGGCGAGCTGGCGGGCGAATGTCAACGCGATGGGTGAGGTGCCGGTGCTTGAGCATCGCAGCGAGACGCTCACGCAATCGGGCGTCATCCTCGATTATCTTGCGACGGTGATGGGCACTTTCGCGGGGGGGGGCGAGCGGGAATCGCGCGAGATCTGGCGCTGGATCCTGTTCGACAACCACAAGTTCACGTCGTATTTCGCGACGCTGCGCTTCCTCTACGGCCTTCAGAAGACGGGCGAGACGCCGGTAACCGAATTCCTGCGCGGACGCGCCAGGGCGGCCTATCAGATCCTCGACGCGCATCTCGCGACGCGGAGCTTCGTCGTCGGCGAGCGGGCGACGATCGCCGATCTCTCGCTTGCCGGCTATGTGTTCTACGACGAGGAAACCGGGCTCGACCGCGCGGCCTTCACGCATATCGAGGCTTGGAAGGCGCGCATCCGTGCCCTGCCGGGCTGGAAGCCGCCCTATGCGCTCATGCCGCCGGCTTTTGCGGCCTGACATCGCCGTTTCTCGGCTCGCGCCCCAGAATGGCGCGGCGCTGCCAGTCGAGCGCGATGGCGGTGAAGGCGCTCGCTTCGTCGAACACCTCGCGCAGGAGCGAGATGATCGTCTGGCGTGGCGGCTCGACCAGCGCGACGGCCTCGTCGAACTCGACATGGATCTCGGCGGAGAATTTGCGCGCCAGCGCGCGCATCGGCGCGTTGTGCTTGAGGCAGCTCATGTAGAGGCGCACGAAGCCGCGATTGCGCGCCGAGCGCAGGACGCGCGCGAAGAGCACGCTGCCGATGCCGCAATTGCGCCAGTCCTGCCGCACGGAGAAGGCGATCTCCGCCTCCTCGGCGATGAAATCGCCGACCGGGCGCATTTCCGCGGCGCCGATCAGCTCCTCGCCGAGGAAGGCGCCGTGGATGATCGCGTTCAGGGTGATGCAGCGCGCGGCATATTGCTCCAGGAACGCGTCGGTTGCCGTCATGCCGAAGCGCGAGCGGCGGCTGTCCGGATCAAGCGCCAGCAGATGCGCCTCGAAGGCGGCGTGATCGGTGGCGTTGAGCTTGCGGAAGACGATATCGTCGAGCGAACGGCTCTCCGCACGGGTTTCGGGGGTCGATTGCGAATGGGGGTCCATGATGCATGTCCTGATCGCCCGCGCGGGACGGAGGGCCGAAGACGCGGCGATTCGATTGTGCAGTGCAATATAGGGCGCTTTTGTCAGAAGCGTGGCAAGCTCCGTGCCTTTTTCCCGGCGTGGTGAATCCCGTCCGTGCCGCGGCGCATATCCGTGTCTTTCCGTTGCCTCTTCCCTCCGGCGCGCGGTTTCTCTAGAGCCTCAATCGGGTGCGGGTATCCGCGCCGCGACCGAAGACTGGACCGGGGCGGATGAGCGGGGCGATCGCATCGCGATACGCGGGCATGGTGGCGGAGGGGCGGCTCGAGGCCGATCCGGCGCAGCGTCAGGTGGTGGCGGCGCTCGATCAGCTCGCCCAGCGGCTCGAGGCACATCGGCTGGCGCGCAAGGGCTCGGCGCTTGGCTGGCTGTTCGGCCGCAGGGAGCCGGAGGCGCCGATCCGCGGCATCTATCTCTGGGGCTCGGTCGGCCGCGGTAAGACGATGCTCGCCGACCTTTTCCACGAAAGCCTTGGCGTGAAACGCAAGCGGCGCGCGCATTTCCACGCCTTCATGGCGGATGTGCATGCCCGCATCCATGATTGGCGCCAGCGCGCCCGGCGCGGCGAGATCAAGGGCGAGGATCCGATCCGCCCGGTGGCGGAGGCGCTGGCCGACGAGGCCTGGGTGCTGGTGTTCGATGAATTCGCGGTGACGGATATCGCGGATGCGATGATTCTCGGCCGGTTGTTCCAGGCATTGTTCGCGCGCGGGGTGGTGATCGTCGCGACCTCGAATGTCGAGCCGGCGCGGCTTTACGAAAACGGCCTCAACCGCGCGCTGTTCCTGCCCTTCATCGGGCTGATCGAGGCGCGGATGCAGGTGATCCGGCTCGATGCCCGCACGGATTACCGGCTGGAGAAGCTCGCCGGCCGCCCGGTCTATTACGCGCCGGCGGATGTGGCGGCGGCGGCGGTGCTCGATCGGCTGTTCGAAGAGATCGCGGCCGGGCAGCCGGCGCAGCCGCGCGACATCGATCTCGGCGGGCGGGCGCTGCGCCTGCCGCGCGCCGCGGCGGGGGTGGCGCGTGCCTCGTTCGAGGATCTCTGCGCGCAGCCGCTCGGCGCGGTCGATTATCTGGCGCTGGCGCGGAACTTCCACACGCTGGTGCTGGACGATGTTCCCCGGCTCGATTTTTCGCGGCGGAACGAAACCAAGCGCTTCATCACGCTGATCGACATCCTCTACGAGCACCATGTCAAGCTGATCGTCTCGGCCGCGGCGGAGCCCGCCGGGCTCTACATGGCGAGCCGCGGCCACGAGGCGTTCGAGTTCGACCGCACGGTCTCGCGGCTGATCGAGATGCGTTCGGAGGCCTATCTCGCCTTGCCGCATGGCCGGCCGGACAGCCAGGCCTCGGGCGACAGCACGGGGCTGGTCGAGACATGACGGGCGAGCCCGCCGAGAGCGCGCGGGCGCGGATCCTCGCCATGGCCGCGACCGAACTGCGCCAGATCGGGCCGCAGCGGCTGAAGATTTCCGGCATCGCCCGGCGCGCCGGGATGAGCCATGCCAATGTCTATCGCCATTTCGACGGCAAGGCGGGGGTGCTGGATGCGCTGCTCGGCCAATGGCTGCGCGGTCTCGAAGCACGCCTGCAGGAGATCGTCGACGGGCCGGACCCGGCCGATGACAAGCTTGAGCGCTTCCTTGCCACCCTCTCGCGCGCCTATGCCGAGACAAGGGCACAGGACCGGGCGCTGTTCGCCCTGCTGGCCGACCCCTTCCCCGGTATGCTCGAGCCGGCGCGCCACCGACGCCGGGTCGAGACCTGGACGATACGGATCGCCGACGAGGGAATCGCGACGCGGCTGTTCGGCGGCAGCGATGCCCGCCGCGCCGCGGCGTTGGCGCTCGATCTCGCGCATCGCTTCTGCGATCCGGCGGCGCTGTCCTGTGCCGAATCGGGCATTCCCGCCGGAGACGGGCGTCGCGAGCGCGTGGTCCGCTGGGCGGTGCGGGCGCTCACGGGGCGAAATTGATATTTCAAATTACAAAAATTGTTATTTGTTACAATCAAACCGCCGCCCGCTCGAACCGGAATTTAGCCGGCCGTCAACAAATCCGCATTGATAAGAAAGGATTTTTCCGTTCGTCTGTAACGAATTTCCATCATGTCCGCCAAGTCTGCGTCAGAAAGACGGGCGCTGGCTCCTGTTCGATATTGTCGCGACGGGGCGGAGGCCCTACCCAGAAGCGCCCGGCCTTCCGGGCCTCTCTTGCCCAGGCGGCGCCGATCCGGCGCCGCGTCCAGAACCCGATGCGCGCAGCCGGATTCGACCGGACCCGCGCCATCTTTCGGAAAGACATCAGGACAAACCCATGGCACGTCGGAAGATCGCCCTCATCGGAGCCGGCCAGATCGGCGGAACGCTCGCGCATCTCGCGGGGCTCAAGGAACTGGGCGACATCGTCCTGTTCGACATCGCGGAGGGCATCCCGCAGGGCAAGGCGCTCGATCTCGTCGAATCCTCGGCGATCGACGGTTTCGACGCGCTCTACAAGGGCACGAACGACTACAAGGACATCGAAGGCGCCGATGTCGTGATCGTCACCGCCGGCGTGCCGCGCAAGCCCGGCATGAGCCGCGACGACCTGGTCGGCATCAACCTCAAGGTGATGGAAGCGGTCGGCAACGGGATCAAGCAGTATTGCCCGAAGGCCTTCGTCATCTGCATCACCAACCCGCTCGACGCGATGGTCTGGGCGCTCCAGAAGTTCTCCGGTGTGAAGCCGAACAAGATCGTCGGCATGGCGGGCGTGCTGGATTCGGCGCGCATGGCCTATTTCCTCGAAGAGGCGACCGGCGTCTCGATCAAGGATATCCAGACCTTCGTGCTCGGCGGTCATGGCGACGACATGGTGCCGCTGGTGCGCTACTCGACCGTCGGCGGCGTGCCGCTGCCGGATCTCGTCAAGATGAAGTGGATCACGCAGGAGCAGATCGACCAGATCGTCGAGCGCACCCGTAAGGGCGGCGGCGAGATCGTGGCCCTTCTCAAGACCGGCTCGGCCTTCTACGCGCCGGCGGCTTCCGCGATCGTCATGGCCGAGAGCTATCTCAAGGACCAGAAGCGCGTCCTGCCCTGCGCCGCCTATCTCAAGGGCGAATATGGCGTGCGCGACATGTTCATCGGCGTGCCCGTGGTGATCGGCGCCAAGGGCGTCGAGCGGGTCGTCAAGGTGCGGCTCAACAAGGACGAGCAGGCGATGATGGCGAAGTCGATCGCCTCGGTCCAGGGCCTGATCGACGCCTGCAAATCCATCAACCCGGCGCTGAAATAAGGCCGAGGCGGGCCGGTGGCGGGCGGCCTGGCGGCCGCCTCGCTCCTCCGGTCCGGTTCCGATCGCCGATTGCCTTTCCGAAGGAGTTTCCATGAACATCCATGAATACCAGGGCAAGGCCATTCTGAAGGCCTATGGCGCGACGATCTCCGCCGGCTATCCGGCGTTGAGCGTCGAGGAGGCGGTCGAGGCGGCGAAGAAGCTGCCCGGACCGCTCTTCGTCGTGAAGAGCCAGATCCATGCCGGCGGGCGTGGCAAGGGCAAGTTCAAGGAGCTTCCGGCCGAGGCCAAGGGCGGCGTGCGGCTCGCGAAATCGGTCGCCGAGGTCGAGGCGCATGCCCGCGAGATGCTCGGCAACACGCTGGTGACGATCCAGACCGGGCCCGCCGGCAAGCAGGTCAACCGGCTCTATATCGAGGACGGCTCGGATATCGAAAAGGAATTCTACCTCTCGATGCTCGTCGATCGCAGCACCGGCCGGACCGCCTTCGTTGTCTCTACCGAGGGCGGCATGGATATCGAGAAGGTGGCGCATGACACGCCCGAGAAGATCGTGACCTTCTCGGTCGACCCCGCCACCGGCGTGATGCCGCATCACGGCCGCGCGGTGGCCCGGGCACTGAACCTTACCGGCGATCTCGCCAAGCAGGCCGAGAAGCTCACCGCGCAGCTCTACGCCGCCTTTGTCGAGAAGGACATGAGCCTGCTCGAGGTCAATCCGCTGATCGTCACCAAGGATGGTGTGCTCAAATGCCTCGACGCCAAGGTCGGCTTCGATTCCAACGCGCTCTACCGCCACCCCGACATGGTGGAGCTGCGTGACCTGACCGAGGAGGATCCGAAGGAGATCGAGGCCTCGAAATACGATCTCTCCTATGTCGCGCTCGACGGCACGATCGGTTGCATGGTCAACGGCGCCGGCCTTGCCATGGCGACGATGGACATCATCAAGCTCTATGGTGCTGAGCCGGCGAATTTCCTCGATGTCGGCGGCGGTGCGAGCAAGGAGAAGGTGACGGCGGCGTTCAAGATCATCACCGCTGATCCGAACGTGAAGGGCATTCTCGTCAACATTTTCGGCGGGATCATGAAATGCGACATCATCGCCGAGGGCGTCATCGCCGCGGTGAAGGAGGTCGGCCTCAAGGTGCCGCTCGTGGTGCGCCTCGAAGGCACCAATGTGGAACTCGGCAAGAAAATCATCCGCGAATCCGGCCTCAACGTCATCCCGGCGGATGACCTTGACGACGCCGCGCAGAAGATCGTCAAGGCCGTTCAGGGCTGAGTGGGAGACTGACCAGATGTCCATCCTCATCGACGCGAATACCAGGGTCATCTGCCAGGGCTTCACCGGCAAGAACGGGACCTTCCATTCCGAGCAGGCGATCGCCTATGGAACCAAGATGGTCGGCGGCACCTCGCCGGGCAAGGGCGGCTCCGTCCATCTCGGCTTGCCGGTCTTCGATACCGTGGCCGAGGCGCGCGAGAAGACCGGCGCCGATGCGTCCGTGATCTATGTGCCGCCTCCCGGCGCGGCGGATGCGATCTGCGAGGCGATCCAGGCCGAGATCCCGCTCATCGTCTGCATCACGGAAGGCATTCCGGTGCAGGACATGATCAAGGTGAAACGCGCGCTCTCCGGCTCGAAATCGCGCCTCATCGGGCCCAATTGCCCCGGCGTGATGACGGCGGGCGAGTGCAAGATCGGCATCATGCCCGGCAACATCTTCAAGCGCGGCAATGTCGGCATCGTGTCGCGCTCCGGCACGCTGACCTACGAGGCGGTGTTCCAGACCACCCAGGAGGGGCTCGGCCAGACGACGGCCGTCGGCATCGGCGGAGACCCGGTGAAGGGCACCGAATATATCGACATGCTGGAGCTGTTCCTCGCCGATCCGGCCACGCAGTCGATCATCATGATCGGCGAGATCGGCGGCTCGGCCGAGGAGGATGCCGCGCAGTTCATCAAGGACGAGGCGAAGCGCGGGCGGAAGAAGCCGATGGTCGGCTTCATCGCTGGCCGCACCGCGCCTCCGGGGCGGCGCATGGGCCATGCCGGTGCGATCATCTCGGGCGGCCAGGGCGGCGCCGAGGACAAGATCGCGGCGATGGAGTCGGCGGGCATCCGCGTGTCGCCCTCACCGGCGAGGCTCGGCAAGACGCTCGTCGAGGTGCTGAAGGGCTGAGGTGCTGAAAGGCTCATGAGGCGATGATCTACGCGCTGGCGCTTCTTCTCCCGTTTCTGGCGCTCGCGCTGCGGGGGAAGATCTTCCAGTCGATTCTCTGCCTCATCCTTCAGCTTACCGTGTACGGGTGGATCCTGGCCGCGCTCTGGGCGGTGCTGGTGGTCCTCGATGACAATGCCGAGCGCCGCCACAGGGAAATGCTGGCGACGCTCACAGCGAGAAACGACGCGGGGGGCGGGACATCCCGGGAATCTTGAGGTCGGACATGGACAACAGCGAAATCGATCTTTCCGCCTTCTCCGGCGCGAACGCCGCGTATCTGGAAGCCATCACCGGCGAGGTGACGCCCGGCCCGTCCTGGCAGCGGCCGAACTGGCCGGTGCCGGCCAATGGCGAATTGATCTCGGCGCTCGACGGCAATTGGGGCGCGATCGAGAAGGCGATCGGCGACAAGCTCAAGGGCAAGGCGGCCGAAGCCAAGGGCGATGCCAAGGGCGGCCGGCTGGGTTTCGCGGAAGCCGATCTTCAGCGCGCGGCGCGGGATTCGGTGCATGCGCTGATGATGATCCGCGCCTATCGCATGCGCGGGCATCTCCATGCCAATCTCGACCCGCTCGGCATCGAGCCGCGCCGCGATCATGAGGAGCTGCACCCCTCCTCCTACGGCTTCACCGAAGCCGATTGGGATCGGCCGATCTTCATCGACCATGTCCTCGGGCTCGAATTCGCGACGCTGCGGCAGATGCTCGAGATCCTGCGCCGGACCTATTGCGAGAATATCGGCTACGAGTTCATGCATATTTCCGAGCCGGCCGAGAAGGCCTGGCTCCAGGAGCGCATCGAGGGGCCGGACAAGGAGATCACCTTCACCCGCGAGGGCAAGCGCGCGATCCTCAACAAGCTCGTCGAGGCGGAAGGATTCGAGAAATTCCTCGACGTCAAGTTCACCGGCACCAAGCGCTTCGGGCTCGACGGGGGCGAGGCGCTGATCCCGGCGCTTGAGCAGATCATCAAGCGCGGCGGCAATCTCGGCTGCAAGGAAGTCGTGCTCGGCATGGCGCATCGCGGGCGCCTCAACGTGCTCACCCAGGTGATGGGCAAGCCGCATCGCGCGCTGTTCCACGAATTCAAGGGCGGTTCCTTCGCGCCCGACGATGTCGAGGGGTCCGGCGATGTCAAATACCATCTCGGCGCCTCGTCGGACCGCGAGTTCGACGGCAACAAGGTGCATCTGTCGCTGACCGCCAATCCCTCGCATCTCGAGATCGTCGATCCGGTCGTGCTCGGCAAGGTGCGCGCGAAGCAGGACCAGCATGGCTGTCCGCGCGACGATCGCCGCGCGGTGATGCCGCTGCTCCTGCACGGCGATGCCGCCTTCGCCGGTCAGGGCGTTGTCGCGGAATGTTTCGGGCTCTCGGGCCTCAAGGGGCACCGGACCGGCGGCTCGGTGCATTTCATCATCAACAACCAGATCGGATTCACCACCTATCCGCGCTATTCGCGCTCCTCGCCCTATCCGTCGGACGTGGCGAAGATGGTCGAGGCGCCGATCTTCCACGTCAACGGCGACGATCCCGAGGCGGTGGTGTTCGCGGCGAAGGTCGCGACCGAATTCCGGATGAAGTTCCAGAAGCCGGTCGTCATCGACATGTGGTGCTACCGGCGCTTCGGCCATAACGAGGGCGACGAGCCGGGCTTCACCCAGCCGCTGATGTACAAGAAGATCCGCGGCCACAAATCGACGCTCGAGATCTATGCCGCGAAGCTGGTGGCCGAAGGCGTCGTCACCGAGGGCGAGATCGAGAAGATGAAGGCCGATTGGCGCCAGCGTCTCGAGGCCGAGTTCGAGGCCGGCCAGGCCTACAAGCCGAACAAGGCCGATTGGCTCGACGGCAAATGGTCCGGCCTCAAATCGATCAAGGAAACCGAGGAGGATCCGCGCCGCGGCCAGACCGGCGTGCCGCTGGCGCGCCTCAAGGCGATCGGCGAGGCGATCACCCGCGCACCCAAGGGTTTCAACGTCCACCGCACGATCCAGCGCTTCCTCGACAATCGCCGCAAGATGATCGAGACCGGCGAGGGGCTCGATTGGGCAAGTGCCGAGGCCATGGCCTTCGGTTCGCTGGTGGCGGAGGGGCATCGCGTCCGGCTTTCCGGCCAGGATTGCGAACGCGGCACGTTCTCGCAGCGCCATTCCGTGCTGATCGATCAGGAGACGGAGGCGCGCTACACCCCGCTCAACAATATCGAGGCGGGACAGGCACGCTACGAGGTCATCAATTCGATGCTCTCGGAAGAGGCGGTCCTCGGCTTCGAATACGGCTATTCGCTTTCCGAGCCCAATGCGCTCACCTGCTGGGAGGCGCAGTTCGGCGATTTCGCCAATGGCGCGCAGGTGCTGTTCGACCAGTTCATCTCGTCGGGCGAACGCAAATGGCTGCGCATGTCGGGGCTCGTCTGCCTGTTGCCGCATGGCTATGAGGGGCAGGGGCCGGAGCATTCCTCCGCACGCCTCGAGCGGTTCCTCCAGCTCTGCGCGGAAGACAACATGCAGGTGGCGAATTGCTCAACGCCGGCTAACTATTTCCATATCCTGCGCCGGCAGATCAAGCGCGATTTTCGCAAGCCGCTGATCCTGATGACGCCGAAGAGCCTGCTGCGCCACAAGCGCTGCGTCTCGACGCTCGACGAATTGGCGGAGAACACCTCGTTCCACCGCATCCTGCGCGACGATGCCGAGAGCGGCCGCGCGCCGCTCAAGCTCAAGGCCGATTCCAAGATCCGGCGCGTCATCCTGTCCTCCGGCAAGGTCTATTACGACCTGCTCGAGGAACGCGAGAAGCGCGAGATCGACGATGTCTATCTGCTGCGCGTCGAGCAGCTCTATCCGTTCCCGCTGAAATCGGTGGCGCAGGAGCTTGCGCGCTTCAAGAAGGCCGAGATCGTCTGGTGCCAGGAAGAGCCGAAGAACATGGGCGCCTGGTCCTTCGTCGAGCCCTATCTCGAATGGGTCATGCAGCAGGCCGGCTCGGCGGCAAAGCGCGCGCGCTATGTCGGCCGCCCGGCCTCAGCCTCGACTGCGGTCGGGCAGATGTCCAAGCATCTCCAGCAATTGCAGGCCTTCCTCGACGAAGCCTTCGCGAAATGAGTGAACTCGGCCCCGACCGAATCCCCAGAGGCAAAAGCATGAGCACCGAAATCCGCGTTCCGACCCTCGGCGAAAGCGTTACCGAGGCGACCATCGGCAAATGGTTCAAGAAGCCGGGCGAGGCCGTGAAGGCCGATGAGCCGCTCCTCGAACTCGAAACCGACAAGGTGACGCTCGAGGTCAATGCGCCGGCGGCCGGAACGCTCGCGGAAATCGTCGCCAAGGATGGCGAAACGGTCGGCGTCGGCGCGCTGCTCGGCACGATCGCGGCCGGTGGCGCCGCCGATGCGCCAGCCGCCGCGAAGGCCGAGGCGCCGGCGCCTGCGGTTTCGGCGCCCGCCGCCGCTGCGGTGGCAGCCATGCCGCCGGCCCCCGCTGCCGCGCGGATGATGGCCGAGACCGGGCTCCAGGTCGTCGAAGGATCGGGCAAGCGCGGCCAGGTGCTGAAGGAGGACGTGATCCGCGCCGCCGCCGCTCCGGCTGCGCCGAGCGCCCCGGCCGCGCCCGCCGCCCCCCGCGTGGCCTCGCCGGCGGATGATGCCGCCCGCGAGGAGCGGGTGAAGATGAGCAAGCTGCGCCAGACCATCGCGCGGCGGCTGAAGGAGAGCCAGAACACTGCCGCGATGCTCACGACCTTCAACGAGGTCGACATGAGTGCGGTGATGGGCCTGCGCAATCAATACAAGGATCTGTTCGAGAAGAAGCACGGCGTGAAGCTCGGCTTCATGGGTTTCTTCGTCAAGGCCTGCGTGCAGGCTCTGAAGGAGTTGCCGGGAGTCAACGCCGAGATCGACGGAACCGATATCATCTACAAGAATTACTACCATATCGGCATCGCGGTCGGCACTGACAAGGGCCTTGTCGTGCCGGTCGTCCGCGAGGCGGATCATCTCGGCCTGGCCGGGATCGAGAAGACCATCGCCGATTTCGGACGTCGTGCCCGCGACGGACAGCTCAAGATCGAGGAGATGCAGGGCGGCACCTTCACGATCACCAATGGCGGCATCTACGGCTCGCTGATGTCGACGCCGATCCTCAATACGCCGCAATCCGGCATCCTCGGCATGCACAAGATCCAGGAGCGGCCGGTGGTGATCGGCGGCAAGATCGAGGTGCGGCCGATGATGTATCTCGCGCTTTCCTACGATCACCGCATCGTCGACGGCAAGGAAGCCGTGACCTTCCTCGTGCGCGTCAAGGAATGCCTCGAGGACCCGGCGCGGCTGGCGATGGATCTCTGATCCGGCGAACGATCATGCCCGGCGCGAGCCGGCATCCCGCCCTGTTTGCCCGGTCCCGGCGCGGAGATCCGCGACTGGCCGGGCCGAGCCCGCCCATGACGCGTGGGGTCGGGCAGAGGAGAGAAGCATGTCCTATGATCTCATCGTCATCGGCTCCGGCCCCGGCGGCTATGTCTGCGCGATCCGCGCAGCGCAGCTCGGCCTCAAGGTCGCCGTGGTCGAGAAGGAAAAGACCTATGGCGGCACCTGCCTGAATATCGGCTGCATCCCGTCGAAGGCGCTGCTGCATGCCTCGGAGCTGTTCGACGAGGCGGGGCACGGCTTCGCGGCGCTCGGCATCGAGGTGCCGGCGCCGAAGCTCAACCTGCCCGGCATGATGAAGCACAAGGCCGATACCGTGGCCGCCAATGTCAACGGCGTCGCCTTCCTGTTCAAGAAGAACAAGGTCGAGGCCTTCAGGGGGCTCGGCGCTGTTCTGGCTCCGGGCAAGGTCCAGGTGACGGTGGAGGACGGCACGGTCCAGGTGCTCGAAACCCGCAATATCGTCATCGCCACCGGCTCGGAAGTGACCCCGCTGCCCGGCGTCGAGATCGACGAGAAGCGGATCGTCTCCTCCACCGGCGCGCTCGACCTCGCCAAGGTTCCGGGCCGGCTGATCGTGATCGGCGCCGGGGTGATCGGGCTCGAACTCGGCTCGGTCTGGCGGCGCCTCGGCGCCAGGGTCGAGGTGATCGAATATCTCGACCGCATCCTGCCGGGCATGGATGCCGAGGTTGCCAAACAGGCGCAGCGGCTCTTCGAGAAGCAGGGCATGACCTTCCGTCTTGCGAGCAAGGTCACGGGCGCCAAGGCCACGGCCAAGGGCGTGACGCTGACGGTCGAGTCCGCCGCCGGCGGCGCGGCGGAGAGTGTCGAGGCGGACATCGTGCTGGTTGCGATCGGCCGCCGGCCCTTCACGGCCGGGCTCGGGCTCGAGGCGGCGGGGGTGGCGATGGAACGCGGCCGCATCGTGATCGACGATCATTTCCGCACCAATGTCGCCGGTATCTTCGCCATCGGCGACGTGGTGCGCGGGCCGATGCTCGCGCACAAGGCCGAGGATGAGGGCGTCGCGGTGGCCGAGATCATCGCCGGCAAGGCGGGCCATGTGAATTACGACGTCATCCCCGGCGTGGTCTACACATTCCCGGAGATCGCCTCGGTCGGAAAAACCGAGGAGGAGCTCAAGGCTGCCGGCATCGAGTACAATGCCGGCAAGTTCCCCTTCACCGCCAATGGCCGCGCGCGCGCCAACCGCGCCACCGACGGTTTCGTCAAGGTGCTTGCCGACAAGGCGACAGACCGGGTGCTCGGCGTGCATATCGTCGCGGCGGGCGCGGGCGAAATGATCCATGAGGCAGCGGTGCTGATGGAATTCGGCGGTTCATCCGAGGATCTTGCCCGCACCTGCCACGCCCATCCGACGATGAGCGAGGCTGTCAAGGAAGCCGCGATGGCGGTGGAGAAGCGGCAGATCCATCTCTGATGGCAGGTTGCCGATGCAGCCTTGCCGGGCAGGTTCCATGCGCCGGCCCGGCAAGCGGGCAGCATCCGGATCATGCCCTGGGATGCGCCGCCTTGTAGGTGGCCATCAGGCGGTCGGTATCGACGGCGGTATAGACCTGCGTCGTCGAGAGCGAGGCATGGCCGAGCAGTTCCTGGATGGTGCGGAGATCGCCGCCGCGCGCGAGCAGATGCGTCGCGAAGGAATGGCGCAGCGCGTGCGGTGTCGCGCTCTCCGGCAGGCCCAGCGCGCCGCGCAAACCTTCCATCGCCAGCTGGATGATGCGCGGCGAGAGCGGGCCGCCCTTCGCGCCGACGAAGAGCGGGCCATCGGCCGGCATCCGCCAGGGGCATTGCGCGAGGTAATCGGCGATCGCGGCGGCGATCTGCGGCAGGACGGGGACCTGCCGCTGCTTGCCGCCCTTGCCGGTGATAAGCAGCACGCCGCCAGGTTCCGGCGCATCGGCACGCCGCAACGCCAGCGCCTCCGAGATGCGCAGCCCCGCGCCGTAGAGCAGCGCGAAGACGGCAGCGTCGCGGGCAAGAATCCAGGGCGCCTTCGCCTCGCCGGCGCGGGCTTCGCGCGTCGCGGTCGCGCGGGCATCGCCAGGCGAGAGCGGGCGCGGCAGCCCCTTCTTCACCCGCGGCCCCTTCACCGCCTTGAAGGCCGAGGCATGGCCGTGGCCCTCGCGTTCGAGGAACCGTGCGAAGGAGCGGAGCCCCGCGAGCTGGCGCATCAGCGAGCGGCTGCCCACCCCTGCCTCGCGCCGCGCGGCGAGGAAGAGCCGGAGATCGGCGGGGCGGGCGGCGAGAAAATCGGCCGGTGCGCGGTGATCGGGGCCGAGAAAGGCCAGGAATTGCCCGACATCGCGGCCATAGGCCTCGATGGTTTTGGCCGAATAGAGCCGTTCGCGCGCGAGTTCCGCGAGCCAGGCGATGCGGGCGTTCTCGATCGACATGGGCCCCGTCGGATGAAACAATCCTGGGGCATCCTGCGGCGCGCGGGTTAAGAAATCCGGTTCCACCCTCGCCGCGCCGGAGCGAATCCGTGCTATCAGGCGCGCATGTCCGTGCCTGAAGGCGGGTCCGCGTCGCCCGAGCCCCTGATCGCCGAGGTCGCGCTGCCGCTCGCGATCCCGCATTGCTATTCCTATCGCGTGCCGGTGGGGATGCGGCTCGAAACGGGCGAATGCGTGGTGGTGCCGCTCGGGCCGCGGCGGAGCTACGGCTTCGTCTGGGAGCTTCACCACGGCTCCGGCGGGACCAATCTCAAGGACATCGTGGCGAAGACGGCGCTGCCGCCGCTGCGGCCGGCGATGCGGCGCTTCATCGCGCGGGTGGCGGAATACACGCTCGCCCCGCTCGGCATGGTGGCGCGCATGGCGGCGCGCGACCCGGATGGCGAGGCGCATGAGCCGCTCCGCTTCGGCGTGCGGCGGACGGGAAAGACGCCGGCGCGGATGACACCTGCCCGCGCCCGCCTGCTCGCCGCGGCATCCGGCGCGCTCGTTTACCGCAAGCGCGATCTCGCCGAGGCGGCCGCCTGTTCGACCGGCGTGATCGATGCGCTGGTCGATGACGGCGTATTCGAGATCGTGGCCCTGGCGCCGGAGGCGCGGGCGGACAGGCTCGACCCGGCCGGGCGGGCGCCGCGGCTCTCGCCGGCGCAGGCGGCGGCGGCGGAGGCGCTCCGCGCGAGCCTGGCGGCAGGCGGTTTCGTGCCGCATCTGCTCGAAGGCGTGACCGGATCCGGCAAGACGGAGGTCTATTTCGAGGCGGTGGCGGCGGCGCTCGCGGCCGGCCGGCAGGTGCTGATCCTGCTGCCGGAGATCGCGCTGACGCCGGAATTCCTCGCGCGGTTCGAGGCCCGGTTCGGCGGGCTGCCCGGCGCCTGGCATTCCGGCATTCCCGCCGGGCGGCGCGACCGGCTCTGGCACGCGGTGGCCGAGGGCGAGGCGCGGGTGGTGGTCGGCGCGCGCTCGGCGCTGTTCCTGCCCTTTCCCGAACTCGGGCTGATCGTGGTCGACGAGGAGCACGAGGCAGCGTTCAAGCAGGACGATCTCGTGCGCTACCATGCGCGCGACATGGCGGTTCTGCGCGCCAAGATCGAGGATTGCGCGGTGGTGCTCGCCTCGGCGACGCCCTCGATCGAAAGTCGCGTCAACGCGATGCAGGGACGCTACCGCCATCTCCTGCTGCCGGATCGTGCGGCCGGTCGCAGCCTGCCGGACATTTCCGCGCTCGACCTTAAGCGCGATCCGCCGCCGCGCGGCCGCTTCCTCTCGCCGCGTCTCGTCGCGCTGGCGGAGGCGGCGCTGAAGCGCGGCGAGCAGGTGATGTTCTTCCTCAACCGCCGCGGCTATGCACCGCTGACGCTGTGCCGGGCCTGCGGCCATCGCTGGCAATGCCCGCAATGCGATGCCTGGCTGGTGGAGCACCGGTTCCGGCGCGCGCTCGTCTGTCATCATTGCGGCCATGTCGAGCGGCGTCCGGCGCAATGCGTCGCCTGCGGCGCCGAGGAAAGCCTCGCCGCCTGCGGGCCCGGTGTCGAGCGCATCGCCGAGGAGGTCGCCGAGCTCTTTCCCGGCGAGCGGCGCATCGTCCTCTCCTCGGATTTTCCGGGCGGAACAGAGCGGCTGCGGCGGGAATTGCAGGCGGTGGCGCAGCGTGAATTCCCGATCGTCATCGGCACCCAGCTCATCGCCAAGGGCCATAATTTCCCGCATCTGACGCTCGCCGCCGTGCTCGATGCGGATATCGGCCTCGTCTCGAACGATCCGCGCGCCGCGGAACGGACCTTCCAGCTTCTCGCGCAGGTGACGGGCCGGGCCGGGCGGGGCGAGCGCCCGGGGCGCGGCGTGCTCCAGACCTACCAGCCCGACCATCCGGTGATCCGCGCGCTCGTTTCGGGCGACCATGCCCGCTTCTACGCCGAGGAAATCGCCATGCGCGAGGCGGCCGGGCTACCGCCCTTCGGGCGGCTTGCCGCCATTCTCGTCTCGGCGCGGGACAAGGCCGCAGCCGAGGCGCATGCGCGGGAGATCGCCCGCGCCGGCCATGGCGAGATCGCCGCGCGCGGCCTCGGCGGCGCGGCGGCGCTGCTCGGCCCGGCCGAGCCGCCGCTGGCGCTGCTGCGCGGCCGCCACCGCATGCGGCTGATCCTGAAGGCCGCCCGCACGGTTCCGGTGCAGGGGCTGATCCGCGCCATGCTCGCCGCGGCCGGCCCGCCGCGGGGCGGGGCGCGGATTGATGTCGATATCGACCCGCTGAGCTTCCTTTGATCTCCGCCGGAGCCGGATTCCCGCCCGTGCTTGTGCGTCGCAGCAACACTGGAGCGGAACCGGCGCCGATCCGCGGCTTTGCGACCAAAAGCCGGGGGTGAAAGGTGTTGCGCAGCCGTTGAAGATTTGTTAGCGACCCCGCGACCCTCGCAGGGATTTCCCATCCTGCGACGGCGTCGATCCGTTGATTGATCCCGGTTGCCGGGGCACGGCGCCCGATCGTTCGGCCGAGGCCATCACCTCGACGGCGAACGGCGCGTGTGGAACGCGAAAGACATCCGTCGTGGCCTCATCCAGCCCGATCGTTTCCGGCCTTGCGGGGCGCTATGCCTCGGCGCTGTTCGAACTTGCGAGCGAAGCCCAGGCGCTCGATTCCGTTTCTGCCGCACTCGACGATTTCGCGGCCCTGCTCGACATCAGTCCCGACCTCGACCGCCTCGTCCGCAACCCCGTCTTCACCGCCGAGGAGCAGGTCGGTGCGCTTGATGCCGTGCTCAAGCGGGCGAAGATCGAGGGGCTTGCCGCCAATTTTCTCAAGCTGGTTGCGGCCAAGCGCCGGCTCTTCGCCGTGCGCGGCATGATCACCGCCTATCGCGCGCTGGTCGCCGAGAGCAAGGGCATCGTCCCGGCTGAGGTGATCGTCGCGGCGCCGCTCTCGGAGGCGAACCGCGCCGCCGTGCTCGAGGCGCTCGAGAGCCAGGCCGGCAAGAAGATCGCGCTGACCGAGAAGGTCGACCCGGCAATCATCGGCGGGCTGGTCGTCAAGATCGGCAGCCGCATGATCGACGCCTCGCTCAAAACCAAACTCAACGCGATGAAACTCGCGATGATCAACGGCTGAACCCCAGACGCATTTTCGCCAGGCAACCCGCTTCCCACGGTTCCCGAAACTGCTTTCGCAAACGAAAGGCTTGAGAGATGGATATCCGCGCCGCTGAGATCTCGGCGATCCTCAAGGAGCAGATCAAGAATTTCGGCGCTTCGGCGGAAGTCGCCGAAGTTGGTCAGGTTCTGTCGGTCGGCGACGGCATTGCGCGCGTCTTCGGCCTCGACAAGGTCCAGGCCGGCGAGATGGTCGAGTTCGAGAACGGCGTCCGTGGCATGGCGCTGAACCTCGAGACCGACAATGTCGGCGTCGTCATCTTCGGCTCCGACCGCGACATCAAGGAAGGCCAGACGGTGAAGCGCACGGGCGCCATCGTCGACGTGCCGGTCGGCAAGGGTCTGCTCGGCCGCGTGGTCGATGCGCTCGGCAACCCGATCGACGGCAAGGGGCCGATCAAGGCCGAGAAGCGCGCGCGCGTCGATGTGAAGGCTCCGGGCATCATTCCGCGCAAATCGGTGCACGAGCCGATGGCAACCGGCCTCAAGGCGATCGACGCGCTGATCCCGATCGGGCGCGGCCAGCGCGAACTGATCATCGGCGACCGCCAGACCGGCAAGACCGCGATCGCGCTCGACACGATCCTCAACCAGAAGCCGCTCAACGAGGGCAATGACGAGGCGAGCAAGCTCTACTGCGTCTATGTCGCCGTCGGGCAGAAGCGCTCCACCGTCGCGCAATTCGTGAAGGTGCTCGAGGAGCGCGGCGCGCTCGAATATTCGATCGTCGTCGCCGCCACCGCGTCGGATGCCGCGCCGATGCAGTTCCTGGCCCCGTTCGCCGGCTGTGCGATGGGCGAGTTCTTCCGCGACAACGGCATGCACGCCGTGATCATCTACGACGACCTTTCCAAGCAGGCGGTCGCCTATCGCCAGATGTCGCTGCTGCTGCGCCGCCCGCCGGGCCGCGAAGCCTATCCCGGCGACGTGTTCTATCTCCATTCCCGCCTGCTGGAGCGCGCCGCGAAGCTCAATGCCGATAATGGTTCCGGCTCGCTCACCGCGCTGCCGGTGATCGAGACCCAGGCGAACGACGTCTCGGCCTATATCCCCACCAACGTGATCTCGATCACCGACGGCCAGATCTTCCTCGAAACCGACCTGTTCTTCCAGGGCATCCGCCCGGCGGTGAATGTGGGCCTCTCGGTCAGCCGCGTCGGTTCCTCGGCGCAGACCAAGGCGACGAAGAAGGTCGCCGGCAAGATCAAGGGCGAGCTGGCGCAATATCGCGAGATGGCGGCCTTCGCGCAGTTCGGCTCGGATCTCGACGCGGTGACGCAGCGCCTGCTCAACCGCGGCGCGCGGCTGACCGAACTCCTGAAGCAGCCGCAATTCTCGCCGCTGAAGATGGAAGAGCAGGTCTGCGTGATCTATGCCGGCGTCAACGGCTATCTCGACGGCCTGCCGGTCAATCGCGTCCGCGCCTACGAGGACGGACTGCTGGCCCTGCTGCGCGACAAGCACAAGGCGCTGCTCGACAACATCGCCAAGACGAAGGACCTTTCCGACGCGGATGCCGCGACGCTGAAAGGCATCGTCGAGGGCTTCACGAAGAGCTTCGCCTGAGGGTCAATCGCGGGCGGAACGGAGCCGGCAGGCTCCACTCCGCCCGCCGGATAATGGATTGCTTCGGCGCTCGCGCTCCTCGCAATGACGACGGGAAACGGTAGCAGATGCCCTCGTTGAAAGACCTCCGCAACCGCATCGCCTCGGTGAAGGCGACGCAGAAGATCACCAAGGCGATGCAGATGGTCGCCGCGGCGAAGCTTCGGCGCGCGCAGAGTGCCGCGGAAGCGGCGCGGCCCTATGCCGCCAGAATGGAGGCGGTGCTCGCCAATCTCGCCGGCGGCATCACCGGCGCCGCCGCGCCCCGGCTCCTCGCCGGCACCGGCGCGGATCAGGTTCATCTCCTCATCGTCTGCACCGCCGAGCGCGGGCTCTGCGGCGCGTTCAATTCCTCGATTGTCCGCCTTGCCCGCGAGCGGATCAACGCGCTCCAGGCAGCGGGCAAGACGGTCAGGATCCTTTGCGTCGGCAAGAAGGGTTTCGAGCAGCTCAAGCGTCAATACGAGAAGCTCATCCTCGATGTCGTCGATCTCCGCGCCGTGAAGCAGATCGGCTATGGCGAGGCGGAGATGATCGCCCGGCGCGTGCTCGGCATGTTCGAGGCCGGCGAGTTCGATGTCGCGACGCTGTTCTATTCGCGGTTCAAGTCGGTGATCGCCCAGATCCCGACCGCGCAGCAGGTCATCCCGGCCGAGATTCCCGCCGGCGGCGCCAATGGTGCGGTGTCCTACGAATACGAGCCGGACGAGGAGGCGATCCTCTCGACGCTGCTGCCGCGCAATGTCGCGGTGCAGATCTTCCGTGCCTTGCTCGAGAACGCCGCCTCCGAACAGGGCGCGCGCATGAGCGCGATGGACAATGCCACGCGCAATGCCGGCGAGATGATCAAGAAGCAGACGCAGAAATACAACCGCACGCGTCAGGCGATGATCACCAAGGAACTCATTGAAATCATCTCGGGCGCCGAGGCGCTCTGAGCAGCAATCGAAACGAGGGTAGAACAATGGCCAAGCCGCAGGGTCGCATCGCTCAGGTTATCGGCGCCGTCGTCGACGTTCAGTTCGACGGCCACCTGCCCGAGATCCTCAACGCGCTCGAGACCTCCAATCTCGGCAACCGCCTCGTGCTCGAGGTCGCGCAGCATCTCGGCGAGAACACGGTGCGCTGCATCGCGATGGACTCGACCGAGGGGCTCGTGCGCGGCAATCCGGTTGCGGATACCGGCGCACCGATCGCCGTGCCGGTCGGCGAGGCGACGCTCGGGCGCATCATCAACGTGATCGGCGAGCCGGTCGACGAGGCCGGGCCGGTCGTGGGCGAGGCGCAGCGGCCGATCCACCAGCCGGCCCCCTCCTATGCCGAGCAATCGACCGAGGCGCAGATCCTCGAGACCGGCATCAAGGTGGTGGATCTGCTCGCCCCTTACGCCAAGGGCGGCAAGATCGGCCTGTTCGGCGGCGCCGGCGTCGGCAAGACGGTGCTGATCATGGAGCTGATCAACAACGTTGCCAAGGCGCATGGCGGCTATTCGGTCTTCGCCGGCGTCGGCGAGCGCACCCGCGAGGGCAACGATCTCTATCACGAGATGATCGAATCCAAGGTCAATCTCGATCCGAAGGAGCATGGCGGCTCGACCAAGGGCTCGAAATGCGCCCTCGTCTATGGCCAGATGAACGAGCCGCCGGGCGCCCGCGCCCGCGTCGCGCTGACCGGCCTCACCGTCGCGGAGCATTTCCGCGACCAGGGCCAGGACGTGCTGTTCTTCGTCGACAACATCTTCCGCTTCACGCAGGCCGGCTCCGAAGTGTCGGCGCTGCTCGGCCGCATCCCCTCGGCGGTGGGCTATCAGCCGACGCTCGCGACCGACATGGGCGCGCTGCAGGAGCGCATCACCACCACGACCAAGGGCTCGATCACCTCTGTGCAGGCGATCTACGTGCCGGCGGACGACCTGACCGACCCGGCGCCGGCGACCTCCTTCGCCCATCTCGACGCGACCACCGTGCTCTCGCGCTCGATCGCCGAGAAGGGCATCTATCCGGCGGTCGACCCGCTCGACTCGACCTCGCGCATGCTCTCGCCGATGATCGTCGGCGACGAGCATTACGCCGTGGCGCGCCAGGTGCAGTCGATTCTCCAGCGCTACAAGTCGCTGCAGGACATCATCGCCATTCTCGGCATGGACGAGCTGTCCGAGGAGGACAAGCTCACCGTCGCCCGCGCGCGCAAGATCGAGCGCTTCCTCTCGCAGCCGTTCCACGTGGCGGAAGTCTTCACCGGCTCGCCGGGCAAGCTCGTGTCGCTGAAGGATACGATCGCCGGCTTCCGCGATCTCTGCGCTGGCAAGTATGATCACCTCCCGGAGGCGGCCTTCTACATGGTCGGCACCATCGAGGAGGCGGTCGAGAAGGCGCAGAAGCTCGCGGCCGAGGCCGCGTAACCGGGGCATTCCTCCATGGCAACCTTCTCCTTCGAACTGGTCTCCCCGGAGCGCGTGCTGTTCTCGGGTGATGTCACCTCGGTGGTCGTTCCCGCCGCCGAAGGCGACATGACCGTTCTCGCGCATCACGCGCCCTTCATGTCGGCGCTGCGGTCCGGTGTGGTGACGGTCAACGGCGCGAAGCGGCTCTTCGTCCGCGGCGGGTTCGTCGATGTCGGCGCCGGCGGGCTGACCCTGCTTGCCGAGCAGGCGGTGGCGGTCGAGGAGATCGATGCCGGGCGGGTCACGGCGGATCTCAAGGATGTCGAGGAAGATCTGCGCGACGCCAAGTCCGACGAGGCGCGGGCGCGCCTCGCCGAGAAGGCCGAGGGCCTCAAGGCGATGCTCGCCGCGCTGCGTCACTGATCCGGCTTCTTTCTCGCCGCGCCTCAGAACCGCAAGGTCGCGGCGGCCTGCGGCGCCAGCGTCAGCGCCCGATAGCGGTTCGGCGCATAGGACGAGAAGCCGCGTGTGAAACTCGTCCGCAGGCTGAGTTCGCGGCCCGGCGCCCATTCATAGGCCAGGCCGGCGGAGAGGGTGAAGGATCGATCGCGGATCCGGGGCAGGATCGGCGTATTGTCCTCCAGCAGCCAGCCGATTCCGCCGCCGATTCGCAGGCTGAGCGGCCCGCGGCGATGCACCAGTGCGAGACTGGCGCGCGCGCCCCAATCGTTCTTCGAGCCATTCTGGTAGAAACGGCGCGACAGGCCGAGGCTCGGGATGAGTGTCAACCCGCTGCCGAGCCCGAAGGAGCGCGAGAAGCCGAGGCTCAGGTTCTGGCTGGCGCTGTCATGGGCGGTGAGGCGCTGGTTCAGCGTCGTGCGGGCGCCGGCGCCGAGCGTCAGCGTGCCGCCCCAGAGCGCCTGCCCGAGGCTGATGCCCGCGAGCGCCCGGTTGAACCCCGCGCGCGGCGTTTCCCGGTAAAGTTCCGACATGGCCGCGCCGGTGAGGGTGAGGCTGGTGCCCGCGCGGAGCTGCCAGCTGCGCGAGAGGCCGGCCTCGAGGCCGAGAAAGGCGTCGCCCTTGCGGCGGCCGGGTGCTTCCTCGGGATTCGAGGACCAGCCGGGGACCAGGGCCAGCGACAGCGACCAGCCCGGCGCTGCCGCGGAGGGCGGCGCGAGCGCTGCCGGCAGGGCCGCGCGCGGGGCCTGTGCGCCCGCGATGCCGCCAAACGCGACGAGCGTCACCAGGCCCAGCAATGCCTTTCCCCCGCGCATTCCGCTTCCGCCCGCGTCTTGTCTCCGCTCTTGTAGCGAAGGGCGGGCCGGCGCGCATCAGGCGGCGATCATTCCTCCGCGAGCGCCATCAGGCTCGCATTGCCGCCGGCGGCGGCGGTGTTCACCGTCACCACCTGCTCGGTGGCGAAGCGGAGGAGATAGTTCGGCCCCCCGGCCTTGGGCCCGGTGCCGGAGAGGCCGTGCCCGCCGAAGGGCTGCACGCCGACGACCGCGCCGATCATGTTGCGGTTGACATAGATGTTGCCGGTTGCAAGCGCGGCGGTGACGCGCTCGATCTCGCTGTCGATGCGCGAATGCAGGCCGAGCGTGAGGCCGTAGCCGGAGCGGTCGATGGCGGCGATGAGCGCGTCCAGCGCCCCGGCGCGATAGCGCAGCACATGCAGGATGGGGCCGAAAACCTCCTCGGCGAGATCCTCCGGCCGCGCGATCTCGAAGATATGCGGCGCGACATAAAGCCCTGCAGGAGCCGTTCCGGCGTAATGGACGCGCGCCTCCCGCCGCATCCGGGCGATATGCGCGTCGAGCCGCGCCTTGGCCTCGGCATCGATCACCGGGCCGATATGCGTGGCGACATCGCGCGGATCTCCGAGGCGGAGTTCGCGCGCGGCGCCGACGATCATCGCGATGACATGATCCGCGACATCCTCCTGCACGCAGAGCAGCCGCAATGCCGAACAGCGCTGCCCGGCCGAGCGGAAGGCCGAGACCACGACATCGTCCGCCACCTGTTCCGGCAGGGCGGTGGCGTCGACGATCATGGCGTTGATGCCGCCCGTCTCGGCGATCAGCGGCACGATCGGGCCGTCCTTGGCGGCAAGCGCGCGATTGATCCGGCGCGCGGTTTCGGTCGAGCCGGTGAAGACGACGCCCGCCACGCGCGGATCGCCGACCAGGGCCGCGCCGATCGCGCCGTCGCCGAGCACGAGATTGAGCGCATCGGCGGGGATCCCGGCGCGGTGGAGGAGCGAAACCGCGAAATGCCCGATCAGCGGGGTCTGCTCCGCGGACTTGGCGAGCACGGCATTGCCGGCGGCCAGGGCCGCCGCGATCTGGCCGAGGAAGATTGCCAGCGGGAAATTCCACGGCGCGATCGCCACGAAGACGCCGCGCGGCCGGTAGAGCAGGCGGTTCTCCTCGCCGGTCGGACCGGGCAGTGTGAGGGGGGCCGTGAAAAGCCGCTCGGCCTCGCCGGCATAGTAGCGCAGGAAATCCACCGCCTCGCGGTGCTCGGCGAGAGCGTCGTCGATGGTCTTGCCCGCCTCGGCCTGAAGCAGGGCAAGAAGCCGGCCGCGATGCTCCTCGAGGAGATCGGCTGCGCGGCGCAGCGCGCCGGCGCGGATCGCGACCGGCGTCGCGCCCCAGCGCCGGAACCCGGCAAGGGCGACGCTCATGGCGGCGGCGGCGGTTTCGGCGCCGGCGATCGCGGCATGGCCGATGATCGCCCCGTCGATGGGCGAGCGGATTTCCGTTTCCGGTCCCGGCACGGCCGCGCCCTCGACGATGCTCACGGCGCGATATGGTGCAAAATCACGCGAGGCGACGAGCGCCGCGAGGGATTCGGCATGGCCGAGCTCGACGCCCCGGCTGTTGATGCGCTCCGCGCCGTAGAGCAGGGCGGGGCGCCGGATACCGCGATGGCGGGCGCGGCGCGCGTCGCCGATGATCGCCGCCGGCCGCGCGAGCAGCCGCTCGACCGGCACGGCAGGGTCGGCAGCCTCGTGGACGAAGGAGGAATTGGCGCCATTCTCGAGCAGGCGCCGCACCAGATAGGCGAGCAGGTCGCGATGTCCGCCAACCGGGGCGTAGACCCGGCATGCGGTTTCGGGGTCCGCCTTCAGCACCGCGTCATAGAGCGCCTCGCCCATGCCGTGCAGGCGTTGGAACTCGTAACCTTCGCCCGTGCCGGCCATCGCGCCGATCGTCGCGACGGTGAGGGCGTTGTGGGTCGCGAATTGCGGGAAAAGGCGCGGCCGCGCGGCGAGCAGCGCCTGCGCGCAGGCAAGGTAATTCAGGTCGGTCATCGCCTTGCGGGTAAAGACGGGAAAGTCGTCGAGCCCCCGCTCCTGCGCGCGCTTCACCTCGCTGTCCCAATAAGCGCCCTTGACGAGGCGAACCATGAGGCGACGGCCCGTCGCGGCGGCGAGGCCGTCGAGCCAGGCGATCACGGCGCGTGCGCGCTTCTGGTAGGCCTGTACGGCGAGACCGAGCCCATCCCAGCCGGCAAGCGCCGGATCGCGGGTCAGTTCGGCGAAGATGTCGAGCGAGAGTTCGAGCCGGTCGGCCTCCTCGGCATCGATCGTCAGGTTGAGATCGCTCGCCTTCGCCATGGCCGCGAGTTCCGCGATCTGCGGTACGAGTTCCGCCAGAACAGCAGCGCGGTTGACCGCTTCGTAGCGCGGATGCAGCGCCGAGAGCTTGACCGAGATGCCGGGACGATCCGGCAGCGGCCGGTTGCCGGCCCGCGCGGCGATATGGCGGATGGCGTCGGCGTAGCTTGCGAAATAGCGCCGCGCGTCCTCGGCGGTGCGGGCGCCCTCGCCGAGCATATCGAAGGAATAGCGGTAATTGCGCCCGGTGCCGGCGCGGCTTAGCGCTTCGTCGATCGTCTGGCCGAGCACGAAATGGTTGCCCATCACCTTCATCGCCTGCCGCGCGGCGGTGCGGATCGTCGGCAGGCCGATCCGCTTGGCGAGCGCGGCCAGGATGCCGTCCGGCGTCTCGCCCGGCTGGATGATGCGTGCGCCGATGCCGAGCGCCCAGGCCGAGGCATTGATCAGCAAGGCGTCGGATTTCGGCTCATGATGCGTGAAATCGCCCTGGCCAAGCTTGTCCTCGATCAGCTTGTCGGCGGTGAGGCTGTCCGGCACGCGCAGCAGCGCCTCGGCCAGCACCATCAGCGCCAGCCCCTCCTTGGTCGAGAGCGCATATTCCTGGAGGATCTGCTCGATGCCGCCGATTCCACCGGTGCCGGCACGGATGGCGCCGATCAGCGCGCGTGCGCGGGCATCGATCGCGCGCTCCGTCTCCGGCGGCAGCGCGGCTTCGGCCAGCAGGGTCGCGGCAAGCGTTTCGTCGTCCGGTGCATAGGGCGCGCGGAAGGGCGGGATCGGCGATGGCGGGGCGGCACTCTCGGGCATCGGCGCGTTTCCTCGCGATTGACTGGAGTTACCAAAGCCTAACGGTTGTTTGACAGTTGTTTCAACGGCAAAATTGGTTCATATATAGCGAAAATCCCCATTCATGCGGTTTATTGCAGCGATAGTGCCGGAGGCGTCGAAATGAGTGTGATCCTGGACCGGGCCGATCTCAAGATCCTGCGGGCGCTCCAGCGCGACGGCCGGCTCTCGACGGTCGCGCTGGCGGAGACGGTGGGGCTCTCGCCGACCGCCACGACCGAGCGCGTCAAGCGCCTGACGCGCGACGGCTATATCCGGGGCTATCACGCCGAACTCGACCCCGCGCTGCTCGACCGGGCCCTCCTCGTGTTCGTCGAGGTGACGCTCGACAAGACCACGCCGGATGTCTTCGCGAAATTCGCGGTCGCGGTGCGGGCGAGTCGCGAGATCCTTGAATGCCATCTCGTCGCGGGGGGATTCGATTATCTGATCAAGACGCGTGTCAAGGACATGGAAGCCTATCGCAACCTCCTCACCCAGACGATCCTCGCCCTGCCCGGCGTGCGGGAATCGCGCTCCTACGCGGTGATGGAGGAGGTGAAGGCCGAGCTGGCGCTGCCGCTCTGAGCGCCGCCCGGCCTCGGGCCTCAGCCGTGCCGGGTGACGGAAACGGCGCGGGTCTTCCACAGGGAATAGAGGATGCCGCCGAGGATCAGCGCCAGGGTGACCCCGAGCGAAATGGCGGGGTTCAGTTTGCCGACCAGCTCGTTCCAGAAGATCTTCAGCCCGATGAAGACAAGGATCAGCGCCAGCGCGTATTTCAGGTAATGGAAGCGATGCACCATGGCGGAGAGCGCGAAATAGAGCGCGCGCAGGCCGAGGATCGCCATGATGTTCGCCGTGTAGACGATGAAGGTATCCGTGGTGATGGCGAAGATCGCCGGAACCGAATCGACCGCGAAGATCAGGTCGGCGATATTGATGACGACCAGCGCCAGGAAGAGCGGCGTGGCGAAGGCCACGCGCCGGCCGGTAGCGGGGTCCGGCTTGCGGACGAAGAATTTCTGGCCGTGCAGCTCCTCCGTGACGCGCATCCGATTGCGGAGGAAGCGCACGACGGGGTTCTTCGCCACATCGGGGTCGCTTTCGGGCACGACGAGCATCTTGATCCCGGTCGCGACAAGGAAGGCGCCGAAGAGATAAAGCACCCAGGAATATTGCTGAACCAGGGCCGCGCCGGCGGCGATCATCACGCCGCGCAGCACGATCACGGCGAGGATGCCCCAGACCAGCGCGCGATATTGGTAGCGCGGCGGGATGGCGAAGAAGGAGAAGATCAGCGAAATCACGAAGACATTGTCGATCGACAGCGCCTTCTCGATGAAGAAGCCGGTGAAATAGGCGATGCCGGCATGA
Source organism: Rhabdaerophilum calidifontis (assembly GCF_008641065.1). Lineage (GTDB taxonomy): Bacteria > Pseudomonadota > Alphaproteobacteria > Rhizobiales > Beijerinckiaceae > Rhabdaerophilum > Rhabdaerophilum calidifontis. The sequence goes on from NZ_VTRS01000001.1 coordinate 293,030, forward strand.
CTTCCGTCTTCGGTCACCAGCCGTCCGGTCTCGTAGGCCCACCAGATATAGCCGCCGAAGGCCAGCGCGATGCAGATATAGAAGGCGGAAAGCCAGAGGCTCTTCGCCACGCCGAGTTCCGCGTCGCCGCGGTTCAGCAGGCCGAGATCGAAGACCAGCAGGGCAAGGATGATGGCGAGGAACGCCCCCCACATCCACAGGGGCTTCCCAAGGAAGACAAGCGTGAGCAGATCGAGCATGACCGTTACCGTAATGAGCCCAGAACCATGGTTCCGACATCGCGCGATCGGTGATCGCACCAGAGGGGCCCGGTAACCGAGGCGGTCAAATAAGGGCGGCGGGCGTGTTGTCAACCCCCTTCTGCCAGGGCGATTGCCGTCCGGAACGCTTTTTCCTAAACAGGCAGGCGAGGAGATCGCGATGGCGTCGAAGACGAGTGCCGAGCGGGATGCGCGGGGCCTCGGCCCGCTGCTGGGTGCGCCTGCATCGTATGAAACGGTTCTGGCCCGGTTCCGCTGGCCGGATCTTGCGGCGTTCAACATCGCTGCCTTCTGCTGCGACCGCCATGCGGCCGCGGAACCCGGCCGGCCGGCAATTCTCGCGCTGGCGGCGGATTTCTCGGTCTCGGTTCTGACCTTCGGTGCGCTGCGCGCGGAGGCCGACCGGCTGGCGCATGCGCTCGAAAGGGCGGGGATTAGGCGCGGCGACCGGGTGGCGATCCTGCTTCCGCAGGGACGGCACGTCCCGGTGGCGCATATGGCGATCTACAAGCTCGGCGCCGTGGCGCTGCCGCTCGCGGCGCTGTTCGGTGCCGAGGCGATCGGCTATCGGCTCCAGGATTCCGGCGCGCGGCTGCTGATCACCGATTCCGGCGGGCTCGCGAAGCTCCGCGCCTTTCCCGGCGCGGTGCCGGCGCTGGAGCGGGTGATCTCCATCGACGGCGCGGATGGCGATGCGCTGGGCTATGACCGCTTCCTCGAAGGCATGCCCGAGCGGTTCGAGACGCGGGCCTGCACCGGCGACGCCCCGGCGCTGATGATCTACACGTCCGGCACGACCGGGCAGCCGAAGGGCGCGCTGCATGGCCATCGCGTGCTCGCGGGGCATCTGCCCGGTGTCGAGATGCACCATGATTTCCTGCCGCAGCCCGACGACCGGATCTGGACCCCGGCGGATTGGGCCTGGGCCGGCGGCCTGCTCAACGTGCTGCTGCCGGGGCTGTTCTTCGGCGTGCCGGTTGTCGCCTGGCCGTTCCAGAAATTCGATCCCGAGGCCGCCTTCGCGATGATGGCGCGGGTTTCGGTGCGCAACGCCTTCATCCCGCCGACCGGCCTGCGGCTGATGCGCAACGTGGAGGACCCTGCGAGGCGCTACGGCATGCCGCTGCGTTCGCTCGCCTCCGGCGGCGAGGCGCTCGGCACGCCGACCTTCGAATGGGGGCGCGAGGCGCTCGGCCTCCCGATCAACGAGTTCTATGGCCAGACCGAGTGCAACCTCGTCCTGTCCTCCTCCGCGGCGATGGGCGTGGCGCGGCCGGGCATGATCGGCCGGCCGGTGCCGGGGCATCGCGTGGCGGTGATCCGGCCGGATGGCAGCGAATGCGCGCTCGGCGAGCGCGGGCAGATCGCGATCCGCCGGCCCGATCCGGTGATGTTCCTCGGCTACTGGAACCGACCGGAGGCGACGGCGGAGAAATTCATCGGCGATTGGATGACGACCGGCGATCAAGGCATGTGCGATCCGGAGGGCTATATCGGTTTTGTCGGGCGCGATGACGACGTGATCACCTCGTCGGGTTACCGGATCGGCCCGGTCGAGATCGAGGATTGCCTGATCAAGCACGAGGCGGTGGCGCTGGCGGCGGTGGTTGGCAAGCCGGACCCGCTGCGCACCGAGATCGTCACCGCCTTCGTGACGCTGAAGCCCGGCTTCGCGCCCGGCGAGGCGCTGGCGGAATCGATCCGCCGCCATGTCCGCGAGCGGCTCTCGGCGCATGAATATCCGCGCGAGGTGCATTTCATCGACGAGATGCCGCTGACTACGACCGGCAAGATCATTCGGCGCACGCTGCGCGATCGCTTCAGCGAAAGCGGCGCCTGACGGTACAGAACCTAGCCGCCACGCCCGACAAGCGCTGTCCAGAACCCCTCGATGGTTCCCGGCGCGATGTCCTGAGTGATGCAGACGATGCGCGTGCGCCGATCCCGCGAGGGCCAGCGCGGCAGCCGCAGCGGCGGATGGACGACCGATTGCACCTGGTGGATCGCCACCGGATGTTCCGGATCCTCGGCCAGCGCGACGATCCCCTTCATGCGCAGCAGGCGCGGGCCGTGCAGCATCCGCATCGCTTCGCGGAATACGGTGAGCGCGCCCTCCGGTACCGGATTCCCGGCGGTCAGCGTCAGGCTGGCGATCGCGCCGGCCTGATGCGCGGCCTCCTCGCCGGTGCCGAGCCAGGAGGCGATATCCTCCGTCCGCGCGGCCGAGAAGCGCGGCGCGAACAGCGCATCGGCGGGAAACGGCCTCTCATTGTCGTCCTGCGGCGTCACGATCGGGTTCAGCGCCCGGATATCCGCCTTCAGCATGGCGAGCCCGGCCGGATCAGCGAGATCGGTCTTGGTCAGCAGCAATGCATCCGCCAGCGCCACCTGACGGCGGGCCTCGGGATGCGCGGCGATGGTCGTCGCGCCCGATACGGCATCGACCAGCGTCACCAGCCCGGCGATGGCGAAGCGCTTCGAGAGATAGGGGTGCTGGAGCACCGCCTGCAGGATCGGCAGCGGATCGGCGAGGCCGGTGGTCTCGATCAGCAGCCGCCGGAAGAAGCGGATGCGGCGATTGTCGCGGCGGCGCAGCAGATCCTCGAGCGTCGCGACGAGGTCGCCGCGCACGGTGCAGCACAGGCAGCCCGCCGCCATCAGCACCACATCCTCCGGTGCCGCTTCCACCAGCAGGTGGTCGAGCCCCACTTCGCCGAATTCATTGATGACGACGAGTGTATCCGCGAGCGCGGCGTCGCGCAGCCAGGCGTTGAGCCGCGTCGTCTTCCCGGCGCCGAGGAAGCCCGTCAGCACCACGAGCGGGATCGGCGTCAGCGGATCAGGCTCGGATTCGGCCATCGGGTGGATCCGGGACGGTTCAGGAGCGCGGCGCGGAATTCCCGGCCGGCGCGCGCTTCTTTCTGGCCGTCTCTTGCTTGCGCGCGGCCTCGGCCTTCGGTGCCGGGCCGGGCGCGGGGCGAGCATCGCCCTGAGCGGGGAGAGCGCGGGCGCGCTGCTGGAGCGAGGCCGCAGCCGCGGGGCGGGCGGCTGCCGGCGCGGTGGCGCGCCCGATGGCGCCGAGAGCGAGCGGCGCGCCGCTCGCCTTCCGCCGGGGCTCCGGCGCCGCAGCCTGAAGCGTGGCCCCGGCGGGGGCGCCGCCGGGGCGGCGGGCGATTTCGGTCGAGCCCGGCTTGGGGCCGAGATAGACGGGGATGGCCGCGAGCTGCTCGCGCGGGCCGAGCGAGACGCGCCCGCCGGCGCGCTGGCCGACGGTGGAGGCGAGGCCCGGGCTCGCGAAGCTCATCAGGGAATCCGGCCGGTCCGAATTCGAGGTCTGGGAGATGAAGATCGCGCCGCCGGCATCCTCCTCGCTTGCCGGCGCGCCGCGCCGGCCGCAGATCTCGGCGCGGCGGTTCGGCGCGCTGGTCTCGACGCTGGCCGTGAGCGATTCGAGTGTGCGGCCGCCGCCCCCGCTCCCGCTCCCGCCGAAAAAGCCGCCGCCGGCGAATCCCTGATCGAGGAGCTGGGCGGCCTTCAGCGTGCGGTCGGCGGCGGATGAGGCGCCGAATACCACCGCGATCAGGATCCGGCCGTTGCGCTCGGCGGCCGAGACGAGGTTGAAGCCGGAGGCGCAGACGAAACCGGTCTTCATGCCCATGGCGCCGGAATAGCGGCCGATCAGCCCGTTGGTGTTCTGGAACTTGCGGTTGCCGAGCTGCACCGCGCCGATGCCGAACAGGTCGCGGTATTCGGGAAACTCGATCAGCAATGCCCGGGCGAGGATTGCCATGTCGCGGGCGGAAGACACGTGTTCGGGCTGGTGCAGGCCGTGCGGATTGACGAAATGGCTTTCGCGCATGCCGAGCCGCCGGGCCTCGGTGTTCATCATCGCCGAGAACCCCGCCGTCGAGCCGCCGATCCCTTCCGCGATCACGGTCGAGATGTCGTTCGCGGATTTGACCATGATGATCTTGAGCGCGTTCTCGAGCGTGATCTCCTGCCCCGGCTTGACGCCGATCTTGCTCGGCGGCTGGCGGGCGGCGGCGGCCGAGACGACGATCGGCGTTTCGAGCTTGATCTGCCCGCGGGCAACCGCGCGCAGCGCGACATAGGCCGTCATCAGCTTGGTCGTCGAGGCGGGGTACCAGGGCCGCGTCGCCTCCTCGGCTTGCAGCACCTCGCCCGAAAGCGCATCGACGATCACGGTCGGCACCATCGGATCGGCACGGAGCGGAAGCGCGCCGACCATCAGGCCGAGAAGCGCGAGCAGGCTTTGCGGAGCGCGATGGAGCACGGGTTTCGCCTTTTCGGAAGGGCCGCCCGACGGGCGGGCCGATTCAATCGGACAGGCCGATCTGTTTCGTAGCCTCCCGGTGCGGGATTGGGAAGGGCCGGAGCCTGATTCCCCGCTTCCGCCATTCAAATGTGGCGATCGTTCGGCCGAGGCCTTTTCTTCGGCGCGGGGCTGGTCCACCGTCTGCATTGCCGGCTGGGGCATTGAATGTTAAACATTGAACATTCCATGGCCGCAAGGCCGAGGATGTCACGGGCAGCGGGACGTCAGAAACGATCTTTGCAGGGAGCGAGACCATGAGTGCCGCGATCATCGGCTGGGCGCATACAAGTTTCGGGAAGAAGGAGGAAAGCCTCGAGGAGATGATCGTCGCGGTCGCGCGCGACGCGCTCGCGCATGCGAGGATCGCGGCAGAGGATGTGGACGAAATCTATCTCGGGCATTTCAACGCCGGCTTCTCGCCGCAGGATTTCACCGCCTCGCTGATCCTCCAGGCCGATCCGGGGCTGCGCTTCAAGCCCACCACCCGGGTGGAAAACGCCTGTGCCACCGGCTCCGCCGCCGTGCACCAGGGCGCGAAGGCGATTGCGGCGCGCGCCGCACGGGTCGTTCTCGTCGTCGGCGTCGAGCAGATGACGCGGATTCCGGGGCCGGAAATCGGCGCGAACCTGCTCAAGGCGTCCTATCTTCCGGAGGAGGGCGATACGGCAGGCGGGTTCGCGGGCGTTTTCGGCAAGATCGCCGGCGCCTATTTCCAGCGCTACGGCGATCAATCCGACGCTTTGGCGAAGATCGCGGCCAAGAACCACCGCAACGGCGTCGCCAATCCTTACGCGCAGATGCGCAAGGATCTCGGCTACGAGTTCTGCCGCACCGAGAGCGACAAGAACCCCTTCGTCGCCGGGCCGCTGAAGCGCACGGATTGCTCGCTGGTTTCCGACGGCGCGGCGGCGATCGTGCTCGCCGATGTCGAGACTGCCATGCAGGCCGAGCGTGCCGTGCTCCTGCGCAGCCTTGCGCATGCGCAGGATTTCCTGCCGATGTCGAAGCGCGACATCCTTGCCTTCGAGGGCTGCCAGAATGCCTGGCGGCAGGCGCTCACCAAGGCGAAGCTCGCGATCACCGATCTTTCCTTCGTTGAGACGCATGATTGCTTCACCATCGCCGAGCTGATCGAATACGAGGCCATGGGGCTCACCGGCCCCGGCGAGGGCGCCCGCGCGATCCACGAGGGCTGGACCGAGAAGGGCGGCCGGCTGCCGGTCAATCCGTCCGGCGGGCTGAAGGCCAAGGGGCACCCGATCGGCGCGACCGGCGTTTCCATGCATGCGCTGACGGCGATGCAGCTCTGCGGCGCGGCGCCGGAGGGCATGCAGATCGCGGGGGCCGAACTCGGCGGCATCTTCAACATGGGCGGTGCGGCGGTGGCGAATTACGTCTCGATCCTCGAGCGGATCCGCTGACGCCCGTGGATGCGTTCTCCATTGGCCGTCGCCGCGCCGCCTTTGCGGCGGCGGCCTCGGGCTATGTGCTGAGCCAATTTTATCGCTCGTTCCTGACGGTGGTGGTCGACGATCTCGCGCGCGACCTTGGCATCGGGCCGAAGGAATTCGCGGCGCTCGGCGCGGCCTGGTTCCTGGCCTTCGCGCTGTCGCAATTCCCGGTCGGCATGGCGCTCGACCGGCTCGGGCCGCGCCGCACCATGGCGGCGCTGATGCTGGTGGCGGTTGCCGGCGCGCTGCTGTTCGCGCTGGCCGGAACGCATCATCTGGCGCTGGTTGCGATGGCGCTGATCGGCATCGGCTGCGCGCCGATCCTGATGGGGGCGCTCTATTTCCTCGCCCGCACCGAGGCGCCGGCGCGGTTCGCGATGCTCGGAAGCCTGTTCCTGAGCTGCGGGCTTGTCGGCAGCCTGATCGCGGCGACGCCGATGGCGGCCCTGGTCCAGGCGATCGGCTGGCGCGCGGCGATGGCGCTTGTCGCGCTGGCGACGCTGGCCTCCGCCTTCGCGGTCTGGATCGCAATGCGCGATCCGCCGCGCGAGACGGGGGCGGGAGGTGGTTCGCTGGTGGGCGATCTCCTCGCGCTTCTGCGCCTGCCGCTGTTCTGGCCGATCCTCGTCATGAGCTTCGCGATCTCGGCGCCGGTCTTTACCGAGCGCGCGCTCTGGGTCGGCCCGTTCTTCGGCGAGGTCCACGGGCTCGGGCCGATCGAGCGCGGCAACGCGGCGCTGGCGCTCGCGGTGGCGATGACCGCCTCGGCCCTGCTCGCCGGCCCGGCGGCGCGGCTGCTCGACAATGCCAAGGCCGTGGTGTTCTGGGCCAATTTCCTCTGCGGTCTCGCCTTTCTCGGGCTTGGCCTGTGGCGGGAGGCGCCCCTGGCCGGCGCGCTGGTTCTGGTGATGCTCGCCGGGCTCTTCGGCGTCAGCTATGCGGTGCTGATCGCCCATGCGCGGCTGTTCATGCCTGCACATGTCATCGGGCGGGGGGTGACCTTCGTCAATTTCGTCTCGATCGGCGGCACGGGGCTCGCGCAGCTCGCTTCGGGCCACGCGATCGCGGGGATGCGCGGGGCCGGGTTCGATCCGGGCGCGACCTATGCTGCGTTGCATCTCGCCTTCGGGGCGCTGCTCGTTTTCTGCGCGCTCGTCTATGCCTGGGCCCCGGCGCGCCCCGCAGGGCGCTGATCCTCAGGTGACGGTCTGATCGAGGCGGCGGAAGAGCAGCTTGTCGATCCGCCGCCCGTCCATATCCATGATCTCGATCGTCCAGGGGGCGAGTTCGGCGCTGTCGCCCTCGGTGGGGATGCGGCCGAAGACCTCGAGCGCGAGGCCGGCGACGGTGCGGAACCGCGCGTCGGAAGGAACCTCGATGCCGAGTTCCTCCTCGAGTTCGCCGATCTCGGTGCGGCCATCGACGAGGAACGAGCCGTCCTGGCGAGGATGGATCATGCGCGGGCTCGCGACCTCGTGCTCCTCCGGAATGTCGCCGGTGATCGCCTCGAGCACGTCGGTGAGGGTCAGGACGCCTTCGAAGGTGCCGAATTCGTCGAGCACGAAGGCGAAATGGTTGCGCTTCTCGCGGAACAGTTCCAGCACGTCGAGCACCGAGGAGACCTCCGGCACGAAGAGCGGCTCACGGACATTGCGCTCGATGTCGAGCGGCTTTCCCTCGAGCGTGAGATCGAACAGGTCCTTCTTGTGGACATAGCCGAGCGGCTCGTCGATCGAGCCGCCCTTGGCGACGACGACGCGGCTGAACGGGCATTGCCGCAATTCGGCGCGCACGACCTTGGGATCATCCGAGACGTCGATCCAGTAGACCTCGGTACGCCGGGTCATGATATCCGAGACCGGCCGGTCGGCGAGGCCGATCACCTCGCGCACGATCTCGCGTTCGGCGGGGTCGATCACGCCCGATCTGGTGCCCTCCTGAAGGATGGTCTCGACCTCTTCCTCGGTCACGCTCTGGTCGCGCGTCTGCGGCACGCGCAGCAGGGTCAGGATCATGGCGCTCGAGAAGCCGAGCAGATTGACGATGGGTCGACCGACATCGCCGATGAAGGCCAGCGGCCGCGCGACCTTCGCCGCCACCCGTTCCGGATTGGCGAGCGCGATCCGCTTCGGCACGAGTTCGCCGAGGACAAGCTGGAGGAAGGTGATGCCGATCACCACGATGCCGTAGCCGATCGGCTCGGCATAGCCCGCGATGAAGGCGAGCCCCGCGAGATATTCGGCGAGTTTCTGGCCGAGCGTCGCGGTGCCGAAGGCGCCGGCGACGATGCCGACGAGCGTGATGCCGATCTGCACCGAGGACAGGAAGCGCGAGGGATCGGCCGCGAGTTCCGACGCCTTCGCCGCGCCGGAATGCCCGGCCTCCGCCATGGTTTCGAGCCTGGCGCGCCGCGAGGACACGACCGCCATTTCCGACATCGCGAAAAAGCCGTTGAGGAGGGTCAGCCCGAGAACAACGAGGAGTTCGACGGCAAGCATGAAAGCGGCAGGAAACCCGGAGAGGCCCTTTCCGAGGCCCGAGCGGGTTTCACCATGCCGGGGCGCAAAAGTCCAGCATGCGGCACGCTGCCCGCCTCAATCCGCCCCGGCGGCCTCGATCGCGAGCGCGTGGAGGCCGGTTTCGAATTCCGGCGCCAGCAGCGCGTTGATCCGGCGATGGCAGGCGACGCGGCCGAGCCCCGACAGCGCGCGGGCGCGGATCTGGACCCGGTAATGCGTTTCGCCGCTCTCGCGCCAGCCGGCATGGCCGCGATGGCGCTCGCTCTCGTCGATCACCGCGAGTTCGACGGGGTCGAGCGCGGCGAGGGCGGCGCGGATGCGCTCGATCCGGGTGCCGGCCGGCGGTGCGCTGGGATCTTCGGTCATCTTGTCCTCCTGCGGGAACCTGCCATATCGGCAAGCCGGGCGCGCCGGAAAGCGCTTGCCCTGCCCTTGGCGCGGAACCTAAACTCGGTCGATGATGAATCTCAACTCGCCGCTTTTCGACAAGGTGCGGTCGAAGCCTGTCGCGGATGAGCCGCGCGCGGAAGAAGGTCCGCGCTGCGAGCATCCCGGTTGCGCGCGCAAGGGCGAGTTCCGCGCACCGAAGGGGCGTGTCCATGAGGGCGAGTTCTTCCGCTTCTGCCTCGATCACGTGCGGGAATACAACCAGAGCTACAATTACTTCGCCGGCATGAGCGAAGGCGCGGTGCAGAACTACCAGAAGGATGCGCTGACCGGCCACCGCCCGACCTGGACGGTCGGGGTCAATGGCGGGCCCGGCCCCGAATCCAAGCTCGATGCCGCAACGCTGCTGCGTGCCCGGCTCGAGAGGCTGCGCAAGGCCCGCGCGGCGGCCGGAGAGCCGCGCCGCCGCGTCGGCAAGCTTGCGCTCAAGGCGCTCGAAGCCCTTGGGCTCGACGAGAACGCCGACCGCGCCACCATCCGGCGCCGCTTCAAGGACCTCGCGAAACGGCTGCACCCGGACCTCAACGAGGGGGACCGCTCGCGAGAAGACAAATTGCGTGCGATCATCGACGCCTATAATTATCTCAAATCCGAGGGCCTTGCCTGATCCGGCCCGTTTGCGAAAGGAAGGCCGTTCCGAACACGCGGCGGCCTTGGGTGATGAATGTCTGTGACTGCGCTTGCCGAGACCCTGGCCGCCGATGGAACCGGCGGCGAGCCGGATACCACCGTCTCCGTTCGCGATGCATTCGGGATCGATTCCGACATGCGCGTGCCGGGCTACAGGGCGCGGACCGATGCCGTGCCCGATCTCGACCCGGATTACCTGTTCGACCGCGATACGACACTCGCGATCCTCGCCGGCTTCGCGCATAACCGCCGCGTCATGGTAACCGGCTATCACGGCACCGGCAAATCCACCCACATCGAGCAGGTCGCGGCGCGGCTCAACTGGCCCTGCGTGCGCGTCAATCTCGACAGCCATGTGAGCCGGATCGATCTCGTCGGCAAGGACGCCATCGTCCTCAAGGACGGCAAGCAGATCACCGAATTCCGGGACGGCATCCTGCCCTGGGCCTATCAGCGCAATGTCGCGCTCGTGTTCGACGAATACGATGCCGGCCGGCCGGACGTGATGTTCGTCATCCAGCGCGTGCTGGAGAGTTCGGGGCGGCTGACGCTGCTCGACCAGTCCCGCGTCATCCGGCCGCATGCGGCCTTCCGCCTGTTCGCGACCGCCAACACGGTCGGGCTTGGCGATACCTCCGGGCTCTATCACGGCACGCAGCAGATCAACCAGGCGCAGATGGACCGCTGGTCGATCGTCACGGTGCTCAACTACCTCCCGCACGACAAGGAGGTCGATATCGTTCTTGCCAAGGCCAAGCATTACAAGGGCAAGGAGGGGCGTGACATCGTCAACCGCATGGTGCGGGTGGCGGATCTGACGCGCAACGCCTTCATCAACGGCGAGCTTTCCACCGTGATGAGCCCCCGCACCTGCATCACCTGGGCGGAAAACGCGGCGATCTTCGGGGATATCGGCATGGCCTTCCGCCTTACCTTCCTCAACAAATGCGACGAACTCGAGCGCAGCCTCGTGGCGGAATTCTACCAGCGCTCGTTCGGGGTGGAGTTGAAGGAATCGACGGTCAATGTCGCGCTGAGCTGAGGCATGACCGCGCTTTCCAACCGCAAACCGGGCCAGCCCGAGGCATCGCCCGTCGAGCCGTTCAAGAAGGCGGTTGCCGGCGCGCTGCGCGCCATGGCCGGCAAGGAGGAGATCGAGGTCCAGTTCGCGGCCGACCGGCCGAGCCTCGTCGATGCCGGCGATGTCGTGCGGGCCCGCCTGCCGGAGCCGCCGCGGCGGCCGAGTGCGCGGGATATCGCCATCCTGCGCGGGCATGCCGATTCCTACGCGCTGAAGCTCGCCTGCCATGACGAGAAGCTGCATCGCCGGCTCCAGCCGGAGGGGCTCGATGCCCGCAAGATCTTCGAGGCGGTCGAGCAGGCGCGCTGCGATGCGATCGGCTCGAACCGGATGATCGGCGTTGCCGACAATATCGACACCATGCTCGACGAGCGTTTTCAGCGCGCCAACCTCGCCCAGGTCAGCGATATCGCCAATGCCCCGATGGAGGAGGCGGTGGCGCTGCTGGTGCGCGAGCGGCTGACCGGTCGCGAAACCCCGGCTGCCTGCCGGAAGCTGCTCGGCCTCTGGCGCACGGAACTGGAGGGGAAGGCCGGCCCGACGCTCGACACCCTGGCCGGCAGCATCGAGGATCAGCAGGCCTTCGCGAAGATCGTCCAGAAGCTGCTCCTCGATCTCGGCATGATCGAGGGCGAGGATCTCGCAGGGGACGACGAGACGGGCGAGGACGAGGCCGACGACCAGGATGGCGAGCAGGACAATCCCGACGGGGAGAGCGGCGAAGCCGAAGAGAATGAGGGATTCGATCTCGAGGAGACCGATGCACTCTCCGACGACATGAGCGAGGGCGCGCAGGAGGCGGCCGACGCGCCGCCGGGCGAGGACCCCGATGACAGCGAGATGGTCGATGCCGAGGAGCCCGCCGAGGCGAGCCGGCCGCCGAGCGCGCGCGACGCCCAGCGCGATCTCTCCGCCTACAAGGCCTACACGACCAGGTTCGACGAGACGATCGCGGCCGAGGATCTCTGCGATGCCGAAGAGCTCGACCGGCTCCGCGCCTATCTCGACAAGCAGCTCGCCAATCTCCACAACGTCGTCGGCCGCCTCGCGAACCGGCTTCAGCGGCGCCTGCTCGCCCAGCAGAGCCGCGCCTGGGAATTCGATCTTGAGGAAGGCATGCTCGATCCGGCGCGGCTCACCCGCGTGGTGATCGACGATCTCCGCGGCACCTTCGCGCCGCTCTCGTTCAAGCGCGAGAAGGACACGAATTTCCGCGACACGGTGGTGACGCTGCTGATCGACAATTCCGGCTCGATGCGCGGCCGGCCGATCACGGTCGCCGCCACCTGCGCCGACATCCTCGCCCGCACGCTCGAACGCTGCGGGGTGAAGGTCGAGATCCTCGGCTTCACGACCCGCGCCTGGAAGGGCGGGCAGAGCCGCGAACTATGGCTGCAATCCGGCAAGCCCGCCAGCCCCGGCCGCCTCAACGATCTCCGCCACGTGATCTACAAGAGCGCGGATGCGCCCTGGCGCCGCGCCCGGCGCAATCTCGGGCTGATGATGCGCGAAGGGCTGCTCAAGGAGAATATCGATGGCGAGGCGCTCGCCTGGGCGCATCAGCGCCTGCTCGCCCGGCGCGAGCAGCGCCGCGTCCTGATGATGATCTCCGATGGCGCCCCGGTCGATGACACGACGCTTTCGGTGAATTCCGGCAATTTTCTCGAAAAGCATCTCCGGCAGGTGATTGAGGAGATCGAGACGCGCTCGCCGGTGGAGCTGATCGCCATCGGCATCGGCCACGACGTGACGCGCTATTATCGCCGCGCGGTGACGATCGTCGATGCCGAGGAACTCGGCGGGGTGATGACCGAGAAGCTCGCCGAATTGTTCGAGGAGGCGCCGCGCGCCGCGCCGGCGCCGGAAGGGCCGCGCCGCCGCGCCGGAGCCGGCCGGTGAGCATGGGCAGTCTCCGCCGGCGGGCCCTGCTCGCCGGGCTCCTGGCCTGGTCCGCCGCGCTTGCCGCCCCGGCGGCGGCGCTCGACCGCGCCGCCCCGCGCGCGCTGGAGATCATCGCCTATCCGCTCAAGGGCTTCGTGATCGGCGAGCCGGACCGGCGTGTCTTCGGGCGGCTCACGTTTCTCGGCGGGCTCGAATTGCGCGCGCACGACCCGGATTTCGGCGGCATTTCGAGCCTTCGGATCGCGCGCGACGGCGAGCGCTTCATCGCCGTGACCGATCAGGCGCATTGGATCACCGGGCGGATCGTTGCGCGCGACGGTGCGCCCGCGGCGATCGCGGAGGCGCGGATCGCGCCGATTCTCGGCCCGGTCGGCACACCGCTGAAGCGCACGCGCCATTTCGACACCGAGGCGCTCGCCTGGCAGGGGAACACGCTCTTTGTCGCCACCGAGAGGGCGCATGACATCCTCCGCTTCGAGCTGCCGGCGGGGGGAATGCCCGGCCGCGGCCGGGTGATCGAGGTGCCGGCGGCGTTCCGCGATCTCGAGGGCAATCGCGGCATCGAGGCGCTGGCGGTTCTGCCGCCGCGCGCGGCGCAGGCGGGCCAGCTCCTCGCCTTCGCGGAGCGCGCGCCGGCGCGCTGGCGGATGGCGGATCATGTCGGCTTCATCCTCGGTCCGGGCGGGGGGCGCGTGAGCCTGCGGCGGATCGGCGATTACGACGTGACCGACATCGCCTTCCTGCCGGATGGCGATCTCCTCGTGCTGGAGCGGCGCTTCGTGCCCATTCTCGGGCTCGGCCTGCGCATCCGCCGCATCGCGCTCGCCGCCATCCGGCCCGGCGCGCGGCTCGACGGCGAGATCCTGATCGAGGCCGATGGCGGGGTGCAGATCGACAATATGGAGGCGCTCGCGGCGCATCGCGATGCCGAGGGCCGGACGATCCTCACCATCGTCTCGGACAACAATTTCTCGATCCTCCAGCGGACCTTGCTGCTGCGCTTCGCGCTTCAGGAATGAGCCGGGCGGCGGAACGGCTTGCGAGGCAACTGCGCTTCTGTTAAGTTCTCTTAAAGGTTTCGAACAGCGGGGTCGGCTGTGAGAACTCTGCTTGTTTCAGCAATCTGTTGTTTTTCTGGTATTGCTGTCGCGCAGCAATGTCAGGTTGCCGATGTTGATCTTTTCGAGAGCCCGCGAATGCGGGAGCGGGTTCATCTGATCGGGCGCAGTGACGGCCAGCCGATGAGCCTCATCGCCTTCCGCGCCGGCCTGCGGGTAAACACCGACGGCGCGCCTATCTCCTATCACCCGGACGATCTGCGCGGGCGGGTCAAGGCGATCAACAATATCTGCAACGGCGTCTCCGTGCGCGATATGGCCGGCCGGCGCCTCGGCTGCGGCGAGGCGCGCGCGGCGTTCGCCGCGTTCCGCGACCGGAACTGGGTGGAGCCGCCGGGCGTGACGATCCGCTGGCAGAACGTGATCGCGGCCCGGAGCGAGGGCGGCCGGAGCATCCCCTGCGTGTTCCGCTCCGGCCCGCATGCCGGGTATCTCGGCTCGCTGACGACGCTTAAGAACGGCCTTGCGCCGGCCGAGCGCGGCGAGTGCGAGGCGGCCGACCAGGTCGATCAGAGCCAGATCCCGACGATCGTGCTGCCCGGTGGCGCCAATCCGCTGCGGCAGTTCGGGGCGCGAATCGGCGATCTCGTCGCGGTACGCAACCCGGAGACCGGCGTCGATGTGGCGGCGATCATCGCCGATGCCGGCCCGCCCGACAATCTCGGCGAAGGCTCCGTCGCGCTCAACATGCGCCTGCTCGGTGCGCCGCGTCCGCCGGCGACCTATGGCGAGGCGCTGCAGCTCGATACCGGGCCGAAGCAGATGATCGTGGTCATCGTGCCGGATTCGCGCGGCTTCCAGCCGCAACGGCCCTTCACGGCCGCCAATCTCGAACAGCGGATCGGCGCCTATGCCGCGTCAAAAGGGCTGCCCGGCAACCTGAAGGCGCTGCTCGATTTCGCGAGCGCCTGCGCGCCCAATTGAGCCCCTGGACGGGGCGGTCCGCAAAGCAAACGGCCGCCCGATGGGGCGGCCGCGAAACCGGGTTCGTGAGGCGGGCGCCTCAGGCGCTGAGCTTCTTCTCGATGTCGCGTTTCAAGTCGCGCGCCGTCGGCGAGAGATCCGCCGCATCCGCCTTAAGAAGAAAGGCATCGAGCCCGCCGCGATGCTCGACCGAGCGCAGCCCGTTGGCCGAGACGCGCAGCTTGACGGCGCGGTTTAGCGCATCCGAGGTGAGCGTCACATTGACCAGATTCGGCAGGAAGCGCCGCTTCGTCTTGCGGTTGGAATGGCTGACCTTGTGGCCAACCAGCACGCCCTTGCCAGTGAGCTCGCAAACACGGGACATGACACGAAACCTTTCAAACCGGGCCGCCGCCGGATGCGGGGTCCGAGCAGCCCGGAGGCAAGCCTTCGAACTGGGTGAAAACCGAAGCGCCGCCTATAATCGAAGCGGCCTGGGCGGTCAACCTCCCCGCGCGGGCGCGACGTTTCGAAGCTTGCCACGAATCGGCCACGGATTCACAACTAGATCGCGGATCAACAGGGGAGCTCGGCCTTGGCGGCGGCAGAGAGTGCACGATGGGTGCGGGCCGGGCGCGTTCCCGGCAGCGCAGTGGCGGGGCTCGCGGCGCTGCTGTTCGGCGTTGCGCCGGCCCTCGGCCAGAATGTCGAGGCGCAATATACGATCACGCTGGCCGGGCTGACGATCGGCAAGGCGGCGATCAGCGGTCAATTGTCCGGCTCGTCCTACACGCTCAATGTCAGCTCCGCGCTGACGGGGCTCGTCGGTGCGGTCTCGCGCGGGCAGGGGTCGGCGGCTGCGCGCGGTCAGATCGGCGGGGGCACGGTGCTGACCAACGGGTTTTCGTTCTCCGCCAGCAACGGCACCGATCAGCGCTCGGTGCAGATCGTGGCGAGCGGTGGCTCCGTCCGCAGCGTGGTGATCGAGCCACCTTTCGACCAGAAGGATGACCGCGTGCCGGTGCGGCCCGCGCACAGGAACGGTGTGCTTGATCCGGTCAGCGCGCTGGTCATGCCGTCGAAGGCCGTCGATCCGCTCGACAAGGCCAATTGCGAGCGGCGCCTGCCGGTCTTCGACGGCAGCCAGCGCTTCGATATTGTTCTGTCCTATGCCGGAACGCAGCAGGTCGAGAGCGAGGGCGGCTATTCCGGTCCGGTTCTTGTCTGCGCGGCGCGCTACGTGCCCGTGGCCGGGCACAGGCCGAACCGCCGCGTGACGAAGTTCATGATCGAGAACCGCGACATGCAGGCCTGGCTCGCGCCGGTGAAGAGCGGCCGCCTGCTGCTGCCCTATCGGATCTCGGTGCGGACGATGATCGGCACCACGATCATCGAGGCAACGCGGTTCAATCCCGGCTGAGGCGATTGCCTGTCCCGGAACGGGACCGGGCGGTTAACGGGCGTCGCGCTTTTTCTAGAAATTCCGTCGCCGGCTCCGCATGCGCGTTCTGCGCGCAGAATGCGGGTTTCGGCGCGTTGCAGCCCGGTTTCGGCGCCAGAGGACCGGATTGGTGCGCGAGGCGAATCAGCGACGCCCGATTCGTGCCGGTTCCGTTCCAAGAATGGGCCAAATCTTAACGCGGGCGCCTGTCCGCAGGGGGAGACGGGCTATCGAAGTATTAACCATGATTCCCGGAAGAATCGTCTTGACGGCGATCTCCGCTCGACTCGGCACGGGAGTCGAGCGGGCAGGGCGATTCGCAATGCTGAGTCGAGAGATTCAACAACATGTCGCGGAGCGACGGTTATGCTTCGCCATATCTTGTGCGTGAACAAAGCAAGACTCGACCCGAGTCAGCGATTCGGGCCGGATTCGTTCGCAGGCTGTTCGGAAGCTTTCAGCATCTGGCGATTCGCTCGGCCCGTCTGTGCCGGATTGGCACCAATTCCGGGGAATCGAGGCGCTGCGGCGGGAATCCGGTTGCCGATCGCCGGCCGGGTGCCCAGATAGCATTCATGCGCGGGTGCAGGCTGATGAAGCCGATTCGCACCCGGTCTGATGCAGCCGGAGCGCCCATGACGCTTCCCTTCCGTCCCGTGGCCGAGGGTTCGAGGGCCGGCGTTTCGGCGCGGGCGCGCGGCGTGACGGCCGTTCTCGGCCCGACCAATACCGGCAAGACGCATCTCGCGATCGAGCGGATGCTGGGGCATGACAGCGGCATGATCGGCCTGCCGCTGCGGCTGCTGGCGCGCGAGGTCTATCAGCGCATCGTCGCGCGGGTGGGGGCGGAGGCAGTGGCGCTCGTCACCGGCGAGGAGAAGATCAAGCCCAAGGCGCCGCGCTACTGGGTCTCGACCGTCGAGGCGATGCCGCGCGACCTGGATGTGAGCTTTGTGGCGATCGACGAGATCCAGCTCATCGCGGATTTCGAGCGCGGCCATGTCTTCACCGACGCGCTTCTGCACCGGCGCGGACGGGCGGAAACGCTGCTGCTCGGCGCGGCCACCGCGCAGCCGCTGATCGAGCGCCTGCTGCCCGGCGTGCGGATCGAGACGCGGCCGCGCCTCTCGCGGCTTGTCCATGCGGGGGAGAAGAAGATCACCCGGCTGCCGCCGCGCGCGGCCGTGATCGCGTTCTCCGCCGAGGAGGTCTATGCGATCGCCGAACTGGTGCGCCGCCAGCGCGGTGGCGCGGCGGTGGTGATGGGCTCGCTCTCGCCGCGCACGCGCAACGCGCAGGTCGCGATGTTCCAGGCCGGCGAGGTCGATCATATCGTCGCCACCGACGCGATCGGGATGGGGCTGAACCTCGAGATCGGGCATGTCGCCTTCGCGGCAGACCGGAAATTCGACGGCCGCCGCCACCGCCGGCTGTTCCCGGCCGAGATGGCGCAGATCGCCGGCCGTGCCGGTCGTGCCGTTCAGGACGGAACCTTCGGCACCACCGGGCGCTGCCCGGCTTTCGATGAGGATCTGGTCGAGGCGCTCGAGGAGCATCGCTTCGATCCGCTCGCAATGGCGCAATGGCGCAATTCGGCGCTCGATTTCGCAACCCTCGACCGGCTCGAGGCGAGCCTCAACCGGGCGCCGGGCGACGCGGCCCTCGTCCGTGCACGCCGGGCGGATGACGAGGCGACGCTCGAGATCGCGATGCTGCGCCCGGCGATCCGCGATCTCGCGCGCGGCGAGGCCGCGGTCCGGCGGCTCTGGGATCTCTGCCAGCTTCCGGATTATCGCAAGGTTTCGCCCGGCGTGCATGCCGACTTGGTTGTGTCACTTTACGAAGCGATTATCCGCAAGGGGGCCATCGACGCCGATTGGTTCAGCCGCGAGATCAAGGCCTGCGACCGGATCGAGGGCGATATCGACACCCTTTCCTGGCGGCTCGCGCAGATCCGCACCTGGAGCTATTGCGCCAACCGGCCCGATTGGCTCGCCGATCCTCTGCATTGGCAGAACGTGACGCGCGCGCTAGAGGACAAGGTGTCGGACGCACTGCACGAGCGGCTCATGCAGCGCTTCGTCGACAGGCGCACCTCGGTCCTGATGCGTCGACTGAAAGAGAATGTGATGCTGGAAGCGGAAGTAAACGCGACGGGGGACGTGCTGGTCGAAGGCCAGCACATCGGACGCCTTGAGGGGTTCCGTTTCACGCCCGATCCGGGCGCCGAGGCGGCCGAGGCCAAGACCCTGCGCGCGGCCGCCGGCAAGGCGCTCGCCGGCGAGATCGAAACCCGCGCGGCACGGCTCTCGACCGCGAATGACGACCAGCTCCAGCTCTCGCTCGACGGGGTGATCCGCTATCTCGGCGAGCCGATCGCAACGCTTCAGGCCGGCGCGCGGCCGCTGGAGCCACGCTTCCTGCTTCTCGCGGACGAGGCGCTTGCCGGGCTGCATCGCGAGATGGTCGAGACCCGCATCGCCAACTGGATCAAGGCGCATGTGCAGAAGCTGCTCGGGGCGCTCTTCGCGCTCGAGGCGGCCGAAGGCGTGACGGGCATTGCGCGCGGCATTGCCTTCCGGGTCGCGGAAGCGCTCGGCGTGCTCGACAGGGCGGCGGTGGCGAACGATGTCCGCGCGCTCGACCAGAACGCCCGCGCCGAGCTGCGCAAGCTCGGCCTGCGGTTCGGGGCGCATCACCTGTTCCTGCCGGCCTTGATGAAGCCGGGTCCGCGCAGCCTCGCCGCCCAGCTCTTCGCGCTCCAGCGCGGCGACGATCCCGCGGCGTTGCGTGACGTCTCGCATCTCGCCTTCTCGGGCCGGACCTCGATCCCGGTCGATCCGGCGATCAACCGCGAGCTTTACCGTGTCGCGGGGTTCAGGGTTGTCGGGCCGCGCGCAGTCCGTGTCGATATCCTCGAGCGGCTGGCGGATCTGATCCGCCCGGCGGTCGCCTATCGGCCGGGCGTGACGCCGGGTGCGCCGCCTCCGGGTGCTGCGGATGGCGACGGCTTCGTCGTGACCGGCGCGATGACCTCGCTCGTCGGCTGCGCCGGGGCGGAATTCGGCGAGATCCTGAAATCGCTCGGCTATCGCGCCGAAACGCGGCCGGGGCCGGCGATCACCGTGCCGCTCAAGATCGAGGCGCCGGTGGCGGCGACGGAACCGCTTCGGGCCGAATCACCCGAGACCGCCATGCCGGAACCCGGAATCCCGGATGCCACGATGTCCGCGATTGGCGCGGCCGGCCCCGCGCCGGCGGAAGCCAGCGCGACCGATTGGCCCGCCGATTCCACCGGCCGCGCCGAACGCGAAGGTGCGGCGATCGAGGCGGCGGCGCCGGTTGAAGATGCCGCCGCGCCGGTCGAGGCCGGTCCCGAGGCCGGCGAGGAGGCTGCTTCCGAAATCTCCGACGTCTCTGCGGCGGCCGGGGCGGCTGACCCCGCCGCGGCATCGACCGCTGCCGAGCCGGCCGCGGATGTGGCTGCCGCGCCGGTCGAGATCGAGATCTGGCGGATCGCGCGGCCCGACCGCAATCGCCCGCCGCAGCGCGGCCGCGGCAATCCCCGGCATCGCGAGAGCGGCCGCGACGAGGGACGCGCTTCGCCGGGGCAGCCGGAGAGGCAGGCCGGCGATGATTCGCCCCGTCCGGAGAGGCGCGAGGGCGAACGCCGGCACGAGCGGCCGAAGCGGTTCTTCCCCGGCCAGGGGCATGGCGGCGCCGGGCCGCAGCCCGAGGAGAATGCGGGGCGCAACGGCCAGGGCCATAAGGCGCCGGCACATGCAAGGGGGCATGGCCAAGGCAAGGGTTCGGGACACGGCCAGGGATATGGCCAGGATCAGGGCAAGGGGCTCGGCAAGGGTGACGGGCCACGCCGGGACAGGAGCGGGAACCGCGGCGGCGATCGCGACGCGCCGCGCGTGTTCGGCGACCGCCCGCGCGATACCAACCGCGCGCCGGACCCCGATTCGCCCTTCGCCAAGCTCGCGGCCCTCAAGGCCCAGCTCGAAGGCAAAACCTGACCGGCGGCGATGACGCGGGGCCGGGTTCGGGTGCCGGAGGGCGCGCCGCCCGCCATCCGCCTCGACAAATGGCTGTGGTTCGCGCGTTTCCAGCGCGCGCGGGCAGATTGTGCGGAACTGGTCCGGGCCGGGCATGTCCGGATCGGCGGCCGGCGGGTCACGCAGCCGGGCGCGGTGGTCCGGGTCGGCGATGTGCTGACGCTGGCGCTGCCGGGCGAGACGATCCTGGTCGAGATCCGCGCGCTTGCCGAGCGGCGCGGCGAAAGCGCGGCCGCCCTGCGCCTCTATCGGCGGATCGAGGCCGGCGGAGATGGTTGAGCCGGCTTGCATCGCGCGCGAAACCGCTCTAGCGCTTGCCGCCCATCGACGGCATCGCCATCTAACCCGGCGGGCCGCGCCGGCGCCGGAATATCAGGAGAAGCCGATGACCTATGTGGTCACCGAGAATTGCATCAAGTGCAAATACATGGATTGCGTCGAGGTCTGCCCGGTCGATTGCTTCTACGAGGGCGAGAACATGCTCGTGATCCATCCCGATGAATGCATCGATTGCGGCGTCTGCGAGCCGGAATGCCCCGCCGAGGCGATCAAGCCGGATACGGAACCCGGCCTTGAGCAATGGCTGAAGCTCAACGCGGATTTCGCCAAGACCTGGCCCAACATCACCATCAAGCGCGAGCCGCCGGCCGATGCCAAGGAATGGGACGGCAAGACCGGCAAGTTCCCCGATCTTTTCTCGGAGAAGCCCGGCGAGGGCGATTGAGCGCCCCGTTAACCCTGCATGGCGGCTTTGCGGCAGGGGCGTGGCGGCGTTTTTGATTTTTCCGCCGAAGCGTGGTATCGGTTAATCAACAGTCGAGACAGGTGGCCGCTTCCTTTGCGCCGAGCTTCCCACTGACATGATCGTTCACGGGCCTGCACGTTCCCCACGCGCGGGCTCTTTGGTCTGTCTTTGGCGAGACGCGGCGGGAAATCGTTCTTCCTCGTCGATGATTCCGGCCTGACGGGGTTTCCGGCAGGGCGGGCCGTGTTTGTGGCGCGGGGTGCTGAACCCCGTCTGAGGCTTCGTCCGCCCGCGCAGCTGCCGGCGGATGATTGGTGAGGGAAAAATGAGCACAAAGAAGACGCAGCGCGATGGTTTCAGGCCGGGCGAGTCCATCGTCTATCCGGCCCATGGCGTCGGACAGGTGGTGGCGATCGAGGAGCAGGAGATCGCGGGCTTCAAGCTCGAATTGTTTGTCGTCAATTTTGCGAAAGAGAAAATGACGCTGCGCGTGCCCGTGGCCAAGGTCGCGAGCGTCGGCATGCGCAAGCTCTCGGATGCCGAAGGCATTGCCAAGGCGCTCGAGGTGCTGACCGGCCGCGCCCGCATCAAGCGCACCATGTGGTCGCGCCGGGCGCAGGAATACGAGGCGAAAATCAATTCCGGCGACATCATCGCGGTGGCGGAGGTCGTGCGCGATCTTTACCGCTCCGAGGCGCAGCCGGAACAATCCTATTCCGAGCGCCAGCTGTTCGAGACCGCGCTGGCCCGGCTCGTCGACGAGGTCGCCGCGGTCGACGGTTCGACCGATACCGAGGCGATGAAGCGCATCGAGA
Source organism: Rhabdaerophilum calidifontis (assembly GCF_008641065.1). Taxonomy (GTDB): domain Bacteria; phylum Pseudomonadota; class Alphaproteobacteria; order Rhizobiales; family Beijerinckiaceae; genus Rhabdaerophilum; species Rhabdaerophilum calidifontis. The sequence goes on from NZ_VTRS01000001.1 coordinate 314,739, forward strand.
CGAGCCTCGCCAAGGGGCCGCGCCGCACGCGGGGCACCGATGCCAGCACCGATGCCGAGGCGGACAACGACGATTCGAGCGAGGAGGCGGCGTGAACGCCGCCTGCTGTCCCTGATCGAAGCCCGCGGCCCATGGTCGCGGGCCTTTTCTTTCCGGGGTTCGGGAGCATCTGGCGCCCCCCTGTGAACCGGACCGGTTTTCGCGCGTATATCGTTCAACTGACAGGGAGACGCGCATGGCCCAGCTTTCCGGCATCAGTCGATCCTTCGTCCGCGCCGCGATGGAGGCCCCTTTCCTCACCCGCGAGGAGGAGCACGGCCTGGCCCTGCGCTGGCGCGACAACCAGGACCGCGCCGCGCTCGACAGGCTGACCACCGCCCATATGCGGCTGGTGATCGCGATCGCGGCCCGCTTCCGGAATTACGGCCTGCCGGTTTCCGATCTCGTGCAGGAGGGGCATGTCGGGCTTCTCGAGGCGGCGGCCCGGTTCGAGCCGGAGCGCGAGGTGCGCTTCTCGACCTACGCCACCTGGTGGATCCGCGCCTCGATCCAGGATTTCGTGCTGCGCAACTGGTCGATCGTCCGCGGCGGCACATCCTCCGCGCAGAAGGCGCTGTTCTTCAATCTGCGGCGCCTGCGGATGCGCATCGCGCTCAAGGCCGAGGGCGACCCCTCGGTCGACATCCATGCCGAGATCGCCGCGGCGGTCGGGGTGCAGAAGGCCGATGTGCAGGCGATGGAGACGCGGCTTTCCGGTCCTGATGTCTCGCTCAACGCGCCGATCTCGGATGACGAATCCTCCGGCTCGTCGGACCGGATGGATTTCTTCGCCGATCCGGCGCCGCTGCCGGACGAGGTGGTCGGGGAGCAGATCGACGGCGCGCGGCGCACGGAATGGCTGCGATCGGCGCTGACGGTGCTTTCCGAGCGCGAATTGCGCATCCTGCGCGAGCGGCGGCTCTCGGAGGAGGGCGAGACCCTCGAGGCGCTCGGCTCCAAGCTCGGCATTTCCAAGGAACGTGTCCGCCAGATCGAGAGCCGGGCGCTGGAAAAGCTCCGCAAGGCGCTGATCGAGCGCAATCCGCGCTTCGCGACCTCGCTCTCCTGAGCGAGGCAGCCGTCTTCAGCCGGCCACGACCTTATAGCTTGTGCCGGGCGCGAGCTGATCCTCGGGCCCGAGCCCATTGAGGATATAGAAGCGTTCAAGTGCCTGCGGCTGGCCGCTCATATGCGCCGCAACGAGATCCTCCGGCCGTTCCCCCGCCCGCGCCTGCACGATCCGCACGCGCTCTGCCGGGAAGGCGCGGGCCTCCTCCTCGCCGAGACGACGGAAGCTGCGGGCACTGGCGAGAAAACGCTCGTCGATGGCGGCGGAAAAATTCTGTGCGGCATAGATCAAGCGGAAGACCGTGTCGCCGGAGCGGATCAGCACGACCCGGAAGCTCCAGTCCTGGCCGCGCGCGATCCCGGTGGCGGCCGGAAGACCGTCGAGCGTGAGTTCGGTGATCTCCCCGACCGGAAGATTCTCGATCGGGTTCTGGGCGATCAGCGCCGGCAGCGGCTTCGCGGCCTCGACCCGGCTCGAATCGAGGCGCAGCGCCTCCCTGGCGCCGGCGGTGACACCGAGCACGGCCTGCGGCGTGTTCTCGAGCACGAAGCCTTCCGGTGCCTCGACCGCGAATTTCAGCCGCGGATGCAGGAAGGTCCGGCCGCGGACGACGCCCTGCGACGGATCCTCCCCGAAGGCCATGCCCTCGATGGCCTGAAGCCATTTGCCGCGATCCGCCTCGCCGACGCCGGGCGCGCCGTATTGCCGGGCGACGGCGAGCGCGCGCTGGATGCGCTCCGGCGTCGTCGGATGGGTCGCGAGGATATCGTTGCCCTCCTCGCGGCCGCGATTGCCGATGGCCTCGCGCATGCGGCCGGAGCGATCGAGCGCGATCAGGAAGCGCGTGGCGCCATGCGCCTCGAACCCGGCCTTGGCGATGGAGCGCACGCCCATCTCGTCGGCGTCGATCTCCTGCTGGCGGGAGAAGCCCGCCAAGGTCAGGCGGGATTGACCGCGCAGGAATTCGCCCGCGCCGGGGTTCTCCAGAACCTCGGTCTGGACGCGGCTCACCAGATTGGAGCGGGCGTCGAGCTCGGCGCGGGCCAGGGCGTGGCGGGCCGTGACATGAGCGATCTCATGCGCGATCACCGAGGCGATCTCGGCCGTATCGTTCGAGAGCGCGAGCAGGCCGCGCGTGAGGTAGACATAGCCGTTCGGCAGCGCGAAGGCGTTGATCGACGGCGAGTTCAGCACGACGATGCGGAAATGCTCGTTCGGCCTGTCGGAGACGAGGCGGAGCCGGTCCGCGATCGCGTTGAGCAGGACCTGGGTCTTCGGCGCGCGATATTCGCCGCCGAAGCTCGCGACAAGGCGCTTGTGCTCGCGCTCCAGCGCCGAGCCGGGTTCGAGTTTCGGTCCCGAACCCGGCAATTGCACCTTGCGCGGCTCGACCGGCGGCACCGAGAGCGGATCCGTGAAACAGCCGCCGAGCAGGAGCCCGACAAGCGCGCATGCCAGCCCGGGGGCGAGCATGCGCCGGACCGCTCGCCACGGCCGTCGCCAGGAATCCGCTTCCCGTCCGATCTGCGTCATATCGCCCGCCCCAGCCCGCCGCCCGCCCGTCGCGCTTGCAGCAAGGATCATTCCACCGGGGCGATATGCCATGGCGTCTCGACCCGCAACCTCGATAAGCCCCCGCTGCCGACGATGAAGCGGACGACAACGCGCTTTCCGGCCCATCCGGCGGGGTCCTGTCCCGAATCGCGCAATCGGGAGAGCTGCCGCGCCGTCAGTCCCACCGAGGGAGCACCACGAAATGATGGCGCGAAGTTGACAAAGACCAGATTGCGCCATGTGCGCACGCTGCGCACGCGCCAGAGCGCGACCATCCGGCGCCCGGCATGGCTTTCACGCTTGGCCTCGGCCGCCCGGTGGCGCTGCGCTTGCGCGCGGGGCGCCCAATGGCCGCGCCGGGCGCGGATCGCCAGCGCCTCGTGGCGGAGCAGCGCCGCCCAGCACTCGGCCTGTTCGGGTTCCGGCCAGGCCGGGACCAGGCCGGCCTCGACAAGCCCCGCCTGGAGCCAGAACGGGGCGAGATCGCCGTCCGGCTCGCGGATGAAGAGATGCGCCGGCACGCGGCCCCAGCGGTCCGGCCCGGCGGCCGGTTTCCAGCTGACCTGCTGGCCAGCCAGCGCCTCCGCGATGCGCGCCGCCAATTCCCGGCGCCGGCCCGGTTCGAGATGATCGGGCCAGACGATGCCGGCGGGCCGCAGCGCGAAACCGTCCGCGATCGGCAGGGCTCCCTCCTCGGAGACCGAGAGAACGCTCGTCGGCAGCGCGCCCTCCGCCGCGCAGGGGAGCGGCGCGGCGGGAGCGGCGGATGCCGTCAGAATCAGCGGGAGAATTCGCGTCGCCAGATGTTGCAGGAGGGTGCAATATCGGGAGAAAACTGGTATCTGCGCAGCGACGGTCCCGTAGCTCAGCAGGATAGAGCGGCAGTTTCCTAAACTGTAGGTCACAGGTTCGAATCCTGTCGGGATCGCCATCCGTTTCCGTGCCGCTCCGGGGACCTCACGCGAAGCTGAGTTGCACCTTCATCGCCCTGGCCTTGTCTGCCGCGAGATCGAAGGCGCGGCGGGCCTCCTCGATCGGGATCACGTCGGTGAGGAGCGGCGCGGGGTCGATGCGGCCGGAAACCAGCGCCGCAACCGCCTGGTCGAATTCGCCGTCGAAGCGGAAGGTGCCGCGCAGATCGAGTTCCTTCGCCACCGCGACGCTCATCGCGAGCTGCATCTCGCCGCCTATGCCGACGAGAACCAAGATGCCGCGCGCCCGCGTCGCCTCCAGCGCGCCGCGCAGCGCCGGCGCGGCACCGGCGCATTCGAAGGCGACGTCGAACGTGCCCTTGTTGGCGGCGAGCGCCGCGAGGCGCTCCGGCGCCGCCGCAACATCGATCGTTTCGTCGGCACCGATCCGCCGGGCGAGGGCCAGCGCCTTCGCGCTGACATCGGTCGCGGTGATCCTGGCCGCGCCGGCATGGCGCGCAGCGAGAATCGTCAGCGCACCGATCGGCCCGCAGCCGGTGACGAGCACGTTCCGGCCCTGAAGCGGGCCGGCGCGTTCCACCGCATGCAGGCAGACCGCGAGCGGCTCGGCGAAGGCGGCTTTCGTGAGATCGAAATCCGCCGGAAGCGACACGCATTGCCGCGCCTCCGCCACCAGAACCTTGCGAAATCCGCCATGGACATGGGGATAGCGCATCGCCGAGCCGTAGAAGCGCATGTCGAGGCAATGCAGCCGCAAGCCGGCCCGGCAATAGCGACATTCACCGCAGGCGAGGCCGGGATTGATGGCGACCCGGTCCCCCAGCTTCAGCGCCTCGACCGCCGGGCCGATGGCGGTGATCGTGCCGGCGATCTCGTGGCCGAGCACCAGCGGCTCGCGAACGACGATCGCGCCGATCCGCCCCTCCAGGTAATAATGCAGGTCCGAGCCGCAGATACCGCCGGCGCCGATCGCGATCTCGACCTGGCCGGGCCCGGGCACGGGAACGGGGATCTCGGCGAGCCGCAAATCCCGCGCGCCATGCACCATGACCGCAAGCGTGGTGCGGGCTCGGGCTTCGCGGGCGGTTTCGGCTTGCGGCATCGCGGCAATTTCCTTCCAATCATCGCCGGCGCGCCAGCCGGCCGCCTCAACCGTAGCATGCCTGCCCGGGGTTGCCATGTCTTCTGCCTCGACCGCTTCCACTTCTGCCGCTACCGACCCGACGATCCCTGTTGCGGCAGCGCCCGCCCGCGCGCTGCCCGGCGCGCTCGCGCGGTTCGATCTTACGGGCCGGGTCGCGCTCGTTACCGGTGCGAGCCGCGGGATCGGCCTCGCGCTGGCGCGCGGGCTTGGCGAGGCCGGCGCCCGGGTGGTGCTCAATGCCCGCGGCGGGGCGCGGCTCGATGCTGCCTTGGCGGCGTTGCGCGCGGCCGGGATCGCGGCGGAGGCCGCGCCCTTCGATGTCACCGATGCCGCAGCGATCGAGCGGGGCGTCGCGGCGATCGAGGCGGAGATCGGGCCGATCGCGATCCTCGTGAACAATGCCGGAATGCAGCATCGCGCCCCGGCGGCCGATTTCGCCGAGGCCGATTGGCGGCGCCTCCAGGCCACCAATGTCGACAGCGTCTTCTTCGTCAGCCAGGCGGTGGGGCGGCGGATGCTGGCGCGCCGCGCCGGCCGGATCATCAATATCGGCTCGGTGCAGAGCGAACTCGGCCGCCCCTCGATCGCGCCCTATTGTGTGTCCAAGGGGGCGGTGAAGATGCTGACCCGCGCGCTCGCGGCCGAATGGGGGCCGATGAACATCCAGGTGAACGGGATCGGCCCCGGCTATTTCCGCACCGAACTCAACGCCGCGCTTGTCGCCGACCCGGGCTTCTCCGCCTGGGTCGAGAAGCGGACGCCGGCCGGCCGCTGGGGCGAGGTGGAGGAGCTGGTGGGGGCCGCGATCTTCCTTGCCTCCGATGCCGCGTGCTATATCAATGGCCAGATGCTGATGGTCGATGGCGGCATGACAAGCGTGGTGTGATCAAACCACGCAGGGGGGGCATGCAATTGCAGTCTTGCATCGCACGCATGGCGCGCCCATGGTGGCGACAGGCTCCGGCAGCGGTCCGGTGCGAACCATCCGCCGGCGAATGGAGGCTGCCGTGCCCGTTGTGACGCGCGAAGAAGCGAGTGCTGCACCGCGCAAACCTGCGGAACACATTCCGAATTGCGTCACCTGCAAGACCCGTCATCTTTCCATCTGCGCGGCGCTGAGCAGCCCCGAACTTGTCATGTTCGACCAGCTCGTCCAGCATCGCGAGTTTCCTCCGAAATCCGTGCTGTTCGAGCAGGGTGCGGCGGCGGATTTCGTGTTCTCGGTCTCCGAGGGCACGATCCGGCTGGTGCGGTTGCTCTCCGACGGCCGCCGGCAGATCGTCGGATTCGCGATCAAGGGTGATTTCCTCGGCGTCGGGCTCGAGAGCCATTACGAGTTCACGGCGGAGGCGGTCGATACCGCGCGCGTCTGCCGCATCCCGCATCACGGCTTCGAGACGATGGCCGATGAGAAGCCGCATCTGCTGCGCAAGCTGCACGAGATCGCCTCCCGCGAACTGCACCATTCGCATGATCAGATGGTGCTGCTCGGCCGCAAGAACGCCGAGGAGCGTGTCGCCGCCTTCCTGATCAGCCACCGCGACCGTCTGGCGCGAGTCTCGAACTGCACCGTGACGATTCCGCTGCCGATGAGTCGTTCGGACATCGCCGATTATCTCGGCCTGACGATCGAGACCGTCAGCCGCACGATTTCGAAACTCGCGCGCGAGAAGCTGATCGTCGTCGTCCCGGATGGCGTGCGGCTGCTCGATCCGGACCGGATCGCGGCGCTCGCAAGGGGATGATCGGAACCGGGTGCGACAATTGTCGCGTTGCGTTGCAGCGAAGGCTTGACCTGCATCAAGGCTCCGTTACCGGCAACGGCCCATGCTAGAACGAGTCAGGGTTTCGCGGGGGCGCGGATCCTGCCTCCTCCCGTGCGGGTTACGCCCGCGCGCCCGCCTGAACGAAAACGGCCAAGGATCCGCGCATGAGCACATTGGCACCCCCCCGTTCGATGAGCGCCGGCGAGATTGTCGGCATGGTCCTTGCGGCAGCTTTCGCCCTGCTCTGGATCTTCATCGCCTCGAAGGCGACCGATCCCGGCTATGTCTTTCATGCCTGGGTCTTTGCCGCGGCCGGCATCGCCACCGTCTTCGCGCTCGGCCGCCGCGCGGTGGCCAATGCGCCGGCGGCACCGCCGCAGGAAATCGACGGCAGGCCGAACTACAACATGGGTCCGGTGCGGTTTGCGACCATCGCCGCGCTCCTCTGGGGTGTCGCCGGGTTTCTGGTCGGGTTCATCATCGCCGCGCAGCTCGCCTGGCCGATCCTCAATCTCGATCTGCCCTGGGTCCAGTTCGGGCGGCTGCGGCCGCTGCACACCTCGGCGGTGATCTTCGCCTTCGGCGGCAACGTGCTGATCGCTACCGCGCTCTATGTCGTGCAGCGCACCAGCCGCGCCCGGCTCGCCGGCGAGCTTGCACCGTGGTTCGTGGTTCTCGGCTATAACCTGTTCATCGTCATCGCCGGCACGGGCTACCTGCTCGGCATCACGCAAGGCCGCGAATATGCCGAGCCGGAATGGTATGCTGACCTCTGGCTCACCATCGTCTGGGTGGCGTTCCTGCTCGTGTTCCTCGGCACGCTCTGGAAGCGCAAGGAACCGCATATCTATGTGGCGAACTGGTTCTACCTCGCCTTCATCCTGACGATCGCCGTGCTGCATCTCGGCAATAACGCTGCCGTGCCGGTCTCGATCTTCTCGCCGAAGAGCTACAGCCTCTGGTCGGGCGTACAGGATGCGATGTTCCAGTGGTGGTACGGCCACAATGCGGTCGGCTTCTTCCTCACCGCCGGCTTCCTCGGCATCATGTATTATTTCGTGCCCAAGCGCGCGGAGCGGCCGGTCTATTCCTACCGGCTCTCGATCATCCATTTCTGGGCGCTGATCTTCCTCTATATCTGGGCCGGGCCGCATCACCTGCATTACACGGCGCTGCCGGATTGGGCGCAGACGCTCGGCATGACCTTTTCGATCATGCTCTGGATGCCCTCCTGGGGCGGCATGATCAACGGGCTGATGACGCTTTCCGGCGCCTGGGACAAGCTCAGGACCGATCCCGTCCTGCGGATGATGGTCGTGTCGGTCGCGTTCTACGGCATGTCGACCTTCGAGGGGCCGATGATGTCGATCAAGGCCGTGAATTCGCTCAGCCATTACACGGAATGGACCGTCGGCCATGTGCATTCCGGCGCGCTCGGCTGGGTCGGGTTCGTATCCTTCGGCGCGATCTACTGCCTCGTTCCGTGGCTCTGGAACAAGAAGGGGCTTTATTCCCTCAAGCTCGTGAACTGGCATTTCTGGATCGCGACCCTCGGCATCGTGCTCTACATCTCGGCGATGTGGGTCGCCGGCATCATGGAAGGGTTGATGTGGCGTGCCTATAATTCGCTCGGCTTCCTCGAATATTCCTTCATCGAGACGGTTGAGGCGAAATATCCGTTCTTCGTGATCCGGGCACTGGGCGGGCTCCTCTTCGTCGTAGGCGCGTTGATCATGGCCTACAACGTCTACATGACCATCCGCGCCGGCGAGGCCGCCGAGCCGGCCCCCGCCGCGGCGCCCGCCGCCATCGCCGCCGAGTAAGGGGAGAGAGACGATGTCGCTCTGGCAGAAACACGCCATCTTCGAGAAGAACTCGCTTCTCCTGGTGATCGGCGTGATCATCGTGGTGTCGATCGGCGGGCTGGTCGAGATCGCGCCGCTCTTCTATCTGCGTTCGACGATCGAGCAGGTTCAGGGCGTGCGCCCCTACACGCCGCTCGAACTCGCCGGCCGCGCGATCTATGTCCGTGAAGGTTGCTACAATTGCCACAGCCAGATGATCCGTCCGCTGCGGGACGAGATCGAGCGTTACGGCCATTACAGCCTCGCGGCGGAATCGATGTTCGACAAGCCGTTCCAATGGGGTTCGAAGCGCACGGGGCCGGACCTCGCGCGCGTCGGCGGCAAGTATTCGGACGATTGGCAGCGCGAACACCTGGTCAACCCGCGCTCGGTGGTGCCGCAATCGATCATGCCGGGCTATCCGTATCTCGTGCGCAACGAACTCGATGTCGCGGATATCGCCCAGCACATGCGCGCGAACCGTGCCGGCGGCGTGCCCTATTCCGACGAGATGATCGCCAACGCCGTCGCCGATCTCAGGGCGCAGGTGAACCCCGACGATCCGCGGGCGGCCGAACTCGAAAAACGCTATCCCAAGGCGCAGATCCGTGATTTCGACGGCAATCCGCAGCGGCTCTCTGAGGCCGACGCGCTGATCGCCTATCTCCAGGTCCTGGGGACGATGGTCGATTTCAAGGGCTATGACGCCAAGGCGAATTATCGCTGAGGGAGGCGCAGCATGACCCAGACCTACGCCCTTCTCGCCGGGATCGCCCAGCAATTCGGCGTTCTCTTCTTCATGGCGATCTTCCTCTCGATCGTCGCCTATGCGCTCTGGCCGAAGAACCGTGCCCGGTTCGACGCGGCCGCCGAAATCCCGCTCAAGGAGGATTGATCCGATGGCCGGGCATACCGAAGAACATGATGCCGTCACCGGCCGGACCACCACCGGCCACGAATGGGACGGGATCAAGGAGCTGAACACGCCGCTGCCGCGCTGGTGGCTCAACGTGTTCTACGCGACGATCATCTGGTCGATCGGCTATTTCATCGCCTACCCGGCCTGGCCGGGGGTCTCGTCCTATACCAGGGGCGTGCTCGGCTATTCCTCGCGCGCCGACGTGGCCGTCGAGGTCGAGGCGCTCAAGGCGCGGCGCGCCGCGCAGGCGGCCGATCTCGCCACCGTCGAACTGGCGGCGATCAAGGCCGATCCGAAGCTGCTTTCGCTGGCCATCGCGCAGGGCAAGGCGGCGTTCGGTGACAATTGCGCGCCCTGCCACGGCATCGGCGCGACGGGCTCGAAGGGCTACCCCAACCTGAACGATGACGAATGGCTGTGGGGCGGGACGCTCGAGGACATCCACACGACGCTCAAGCATGGCATCCGCTCCTCGAACGATGCCGATACGCGGATTTCGGCGATGCCCGCTTTCGGGCGGGACGGCATCCTCAAGCGCGACGAGATCCGCATGGTGGCAAATCATGTGCGCGCGCTCTCCGGCCAGCCGACCGAGGCGGGCTATAACCGGGCGGCGGGCGAGAAACTCTTCGCGGATAATTGCGCCTCGTGTCATGGCGAAAAGGGGCTCGGCAACCGCGATCTCGGTGCGCCGAACCTTGCCGACGCCATCTCGCTTTACGGCAACCGGCTCGAGGATATCGTCGAGACGGTGACCAACAGCCGCGCCGGCGTGATGCCGGCCTGGGCCGGGCGGCTCGATCCGGTGACGGTGAAATCGCTCGCAGTCTACGTGCATTCTCTGGGCGGGGGTCAGTAACCGCCGCCCGGCGACGCCGGTCCTGCCGGCAATCCCGGCGCGCATTTGGGCGCGCCGCGGCAGCGAAGGTCTCCCATGTCGACGAGCGACATCCCCGACATTCCCCTCTACGCCTCGGCGAAGAAGGTCTATCCGCAATCGGTCCGCGGAACCTATCGGCGGATCAAATGGGGCGTCCTGTTCGTCTGTCTGGGAATCTACTATTTCCTGCCTTTCCTGCGCTGGGATCGCGGACCCAACCTGCCCAACCAGGGCATTCTGGTCGATCTCGTCAACCGGCGCTTCTATTTCTTCCCGATCGAGGTCTGGCCGCAAGAGGTTTACTACTTCACCGGCCTGCTGGTTCTTGCGGCGATGGTGCTGTTCCTCATGAACGCCATCGCCGGGCGGATCTGGTGCGGCTATCTCTGCCCGCAGACGGTCTGGACCGATCTTTTCCTGCATGTCGAACGGATGATCGAGGGCGATCGCCGCGATCGGATGCGCATGGATGAGGGCCGGTGGGGGCCGGGCGTGCTTGCGCGCAAGGCGGCGAAGCATTTCATCTGGCTGATGATCGCCTGGTGGACCGGCGGCGCCTGGGTGCTCTATTTCGCCGACGCGCCGACGCTGGTGCGGGAACTCGCCTCCGGCACGGCGCCCGCCGTCGCCTATATTTGGATCGGCATCCTCACCTTCACCACCTATACGCTCGCGGGCATCATGCGCGAGCAGGTCTGCAATTACATGTGCCCCTGGCCGCGGATCCAGGCGGCGCTGACCGATGACGAGGCGCTGAACGTCACCTACCGCTATGATCGCGGCGAACCGCGCGTTTCGGTGAAGGAGGCCGCGCGACGCAAGGCGACCGGGGAGGCCGCCGGGGATTGCGTCGATTGCTTCCAATGCGTCGCGGTCTGCCCGACGGGGATCGATATCCGCGACGGCGCGCAGCTCGAATGCATCCAATGCGGGCTCTGCATCGACGCCTGCGACACCGTCATGACCAAGATCGGTCGGCCGAAGGGGCTGATCGGTTACGATACCGACGGCAACGTGCAGGCCCGTGCCAAAGGCCTGCCCGAGCGGCCTTTCCGTCCCGTCCGGCCGCGGACGATCATCTATTTCGCCATCATCGCGCTGGTCGGCGGGGCGATGCTCTATCAGCTCGCCACGCGCGCGACGGCGGGGATCAGCCTCATCCATGACCGGTCGCCGCTTTTCGTCACGCTGGCGGACGGCTCGATCCGCAACGCCTACACGATCCGGCTCATCAACAAGCGCCCGGACAGCCGGCTCTTCGCGCTGACGGTCGAAGGCCCGGCTGGCGCGCGGATCGAACTCGTCAACGTCTCGGCGACTGCGGATTGGCGCCCCGTCGTCGCGGTGGAGCCGGATTCGACGCGCGAGATCCGGGCGCTGGTGACGGCGCCGAAATCGGCGTTCTCCGGCAAGAGCGTGCCGATCGTCATCCGTGCTTCGGATCTCTTCGCGGGCGAGGATGTCGCCGCGCGGGACCATTTCTTCGGGCCGGGCTAGGCCCTATCTGCTTCATGCCGCCGGGTGCTCCGGTGGCGGGAGGGGCAAAGTGAGCTGCTGTGGAGCCTTCGTGATGCCGACCGATCTCATGCCGCCGGCGCGGCCGGGGCCGCGCCCGGTCCGGGTGCTCACCGGGCGCCACGTGCTTTTCGCGCTGATCGCGTTCTTCGCCGTCGTCTTCGGGGTCAATCTGGTGATGATGACGCTCGCGCTCCGGACCATGCCGGGCACGCAGACGCGCAGCGCCTACGAGGCGAGCCAGCGCTTCAACCAGGAACTCGACCGAATCGCCGCGCAGGACCGGCGCGGCTGGCGGGTCGCGATCGGCCTTGCCGCGCTCGCCGGCGGCGGGCCCGTGACGGTCGAGGCGCGCGACCGCGACGGGAACATGCTTGCCGGCCTCGAAGTCATGGCGCGATTCGAACGCCCGGTCGATGCCCGCCTCGACCAGCGGATCACGCTCGCGGAGAGGGGGAGCGGGCGCTATGCCGGCGCGCCGGAGAGCCTCGCGCCGGGGCAATGGCTGCTCACCGTGACGCTGGCACGCGAGGGAGAGATCCTGTTCGTGTCTCGGCGCAAGTTCCAGATCCCCCGCTAGGAGGGAGCCATGTCCGAGATGCGCGATTTCTCAGTCTTCGTCCGCCCGGCGGCGGATGGCCGCGCCGCGATGGATCTCGCGGTGGAGGGTATCCATTGCGCGGCCTGCATGCGCGCCATTGAGAAGGGGCTCGCCGCCGAGCCCGGCGTCACCGGCGCGCGCGTCAATCTCGCCAATCGCCGGGTGACGGTCGAGTGGGAGCCCGGCCGTGTCGATCCGGGGCGGATCCTCGACCGCATGGATGCGATCGGCTTCCATGCCCATCCGTTCACGGTAGGCAGAGCGGAGGACAGCGAGAGGCGCGAGGAGAAGCGGCTGCTGATCTGCCTTGCGGTCGCGGGGTTCGCGGCCATGAACATCATGCTGCTCTCGGTTTCGGTCTGGGCGGGCAATGTCTCCGACATCACGCCCGAGACGCGGGATTTCTTCCACTGGCTCTCGGCGCTGATCGCCTTGCCGGCGGCGCTCTATGCCGGCATGCCCTTCTTCGAGAGCGCCGGCCGGGCGCTGCGGCAGCGCGCCGTCAACATGGATGTGCCGATCTCGCTCGGTGTGCTGCTCGCGCTCGGGATGAGCGTGGTCGAGACGCTGAACCATGCCGAGCACGCCTATTTCGATTCGGCCGTGATGCTGCTCTTCTTCCTGCTCGTCGGGCGCTATCTCGAACGGGCGATGCGGCGGCGGACGCGCGCGGTCGCGACCAATCTCGCGGCGCTCAAGGCCGAGACGGCGGTGAAATTCGTCTCGGAGACCGAGATCCGCACCGTGCCGGTGGCGGCGCTCGCGGCCGGCGATCTCGTGCTGGTGCGGCCGGGCGAGCGGATCGGCGTCGACGGCACCGTCGTCGAGGGCCGGAGCGAGATCGATGCAAGCCTCGTGACGGGCGAGACGCGGCCGGCGACGGTGCAAGCCGGCGCCGATGTCTATGCCGGCACGCTCAACCTCTCCGGCACGATCAAGGTGCGGGTGCATTCGGCGGAGGAGGGCACGCTGCTCGCCGAGGTGCAGCGGCTGCTCGACAAGGCGGCCGAAACGCGCTCGCGTCATGTGGTTCTGGCCGACCGCGCGGCGCGGCTCTACGCGCCGGTCGTGCATCTGACGGCGCTCCTGACCTTTCTCGGCTGGATCGTCGCCGGCGCCGGCTGGCACGACGCGCTGATCATCGCGATCACGGTGCTGATCATCACCTGCCCCTGCGCTTTGGGCCTCGCGATTCCCGCGGTGCAGGTTGTCGCGTCGGGGGCGCTGTTCCGCGCCCGCATCCTGATCAATTCCGGCGACGTGCTGGAGCGGCTCGCCGAGGCGGATACGATCGCCTTCGACAAGACCGGCACGTTGACACTGCCCGAGGCCAGCCTGCTCAATGCTGGCGCGGTCGAGCCGGGGCTCGTGGCGCTGGCCGGGCGTCTGGCGCTGACGAGCCGCCATCCGCTCGCGGCAGCGATCGTCGCCGCGACCGGCGCGGCGGAGCCGGTGCCCGGCGCGACCGAGGAGCCGGGCAGCGGTGTCCGCGCCGTGATCGACGGAACCGAGGCGTTTCTCGGCAAGCCCGAGGATGCCCGGCTCGCCTTCGAGGCGGGCGCTGTGCAGCAGGCGCATCCCTCCGCGTCGCTGATCGCCATCCGCTTCGGGGAGCGGGGGGCGGTGCTGGCGATCGGCCAGCGGCTCCGGCCCGATGCGGTCGAGACGGTGACAGCCCTGCAACGGGCGGGCTATCGTGTGCTGATCCTGTCCGGCGACCATGCGGCGGCAGTGTCGGAGGCGGCGGCGTCGCTCGGCGTCGCGGAGCATGCCGGCGGCCTCAAGCCGGCGGACAAGATTGCCCGCCTCGAGGCTTTGCGGGCCGAGGGGCGCCGCGTCATGATGGTCGGGGACGGGCTCAACGACGCGCCGGCGCTGGCTGCGGCGCATGTCTCGCTCTCGCCCATCGATGCGACGCATCTCGCCCAGGTGCAGGCGGATGGCGTGTTCATCGGCGCGGCATTGGCGCCGGTTCTGGCCGCCTTGCGGATCGGGCGGCGGGCCAAGCGGATCATGATCGAGAATCTCTGGCTTGCGGTGCTCTACAACGCCGTGGCGGTGCCGATTGCGATCGCCGGCCTCGTGACGCCGCTGATCGCCGCGCTGGCGATGTCCGGTTCGTCGATTCTGGTGACGCTCAACGCCCTGCGGTCGGGGAGGGCGGCATGAACGTGCTCGTCTTTCTCGTGCCGCTGGCGCTGGGGCTCGGACTTCTCGGGCTCGGGGCATTCGTCTGGTCGATGAAGAGCGGCCAGTTCGACGATCTCGAAGGCGCGGCGCATCGCGTGCTCGATGACGAGGATATCGGACGCGGCTAGGCGCGAGCCCGAGCGGGCGGGTTCCGGCGGTGCGAACGAGACGTTATGGTCATGCTCTCGCCCGAATCGGCCGCTTCGACGGCCGGCCCTCCAGCCTGGCCGGTTTCCCGATGTTCCGTTCCCCGATGTCCCGCTTCTCCCATCGCATCCCGCTTGCGGCGCTCGCCTTCCTGCTGGCGCTGTGCGCCGCCATCGGAACAGCGGCGGTCGCGCAGCAGGCCGGCGGCGCACGGTCGCCGCGCGAGCAGCTGGACGCGATCCGCCTCGATATCGGCCAGATCGAGGCGGCGCTCCAGCGCGAAACGCTCGATGACGCTCGCCTCGCCGAATTGCGCGGCCGGCTCGATCCGCTTTCCGAACGGATCGCCGGGATCATCCAGCGCGAGCAGCCGCGCGCCGACGAGATCCGGGCGCGGCTCGATCGGCTGGGCGCGCCGCCGGACGCCACCAAGGGGCAGACCGAAAGCGCCGAAGTGACGCGGGACCGCGCCGAGCAGCAGCGGCTGTGGCAGGATGCCGACGAGACCCTGCGTCTTTCCCGCGCGCTCGATCTCCGGATCGAGCAGCTGCGCGAGGCGGTGGCCGAGCGTCGCCGCGCCAATTTCGCGCGCGCGATCCTGGCGCAGGGCCCCTCCATCGCCTCGCCGCTGCTGTGGCTCGACGTGACCCGCGCGCTGCCCGGCGATTTCCGGGCGCTTCGGGTGTTGTTCTCGCAATGGGGCGAGGTGCTTGCGGACAATCTCGACTGGTTCGAGGTCGTGATCCTCGTTCTGCTTGGCGTCGCGGCGCTCCTCGGCCTGCCCCGCATCCGCAGCAGATTGACGCGCGACCTGCTGACGCCCGCGGCGGCGGCGACGAGCGATATCGAGCCCTCGCGGCTGGCACGAGCCCTGTTCGGGCTCCGGCGCATCGTTCTCGCCGTGCTCTTGCCGGTGGTGGTGCTGTTCCTCCTGCAATGGCTTGTGGTCAATTTCGGGCTGGTGCCGGCGCGCCTCGGGCGGGTCGTCGATGCCGTGACGGGCGGTATCGCCGTGACGATCGCCATGACCGGGCTGGTCCATGCGGTGTTTGCGCCGGCGCATCCGGCCTGGCGACTCATCGCGGCGAGCGACCGGATGGCGCATGCCTTCGCGCGGCTGGTGCTGGCGGCGGTGGCGCTGCTCTCGCTCGGCAAGGTTGTCGAGGCATTGCAGGCGGCGATCGTCGCGGCGCTGCCAGGGACGATCGCGACGAAGGGCGTGTTCGCGCTGCTGGTGGCGCTGCTGGTGGCGCGCGGCCTGCACCGTGCCTTTGCCGTCGAGCCGGAGCCCGAGGAGGGCGTCGCCCGCGCCGCCCCGGCGCTCACGACGGCGCGGATCGCCATCTGGGGCGTGATCGTGCTCGTCGTCGGCGCGGTCCTGCTCGGCTATGTGGCGCTTGCGGCCTTCCTCGTCGACCAGCTCCTCTGGCTGACGATCCTGGCGCTGGGCAGCGCGCTTGCGCTGGCGCTGATCGACGAGGCGCTGGGGGCGGGGCTGTCGGCGCGCGGCCTGCTCGGCCGGCGGGTGCGCGAGGCGACGGGGTTCTCCGCGCGTTCGCTCGATCAACTGGGTGTGCTGGGCGCCGGCATCGCGCGGCTGATGCTGTTCGTCGTGCTCGGCATGCTGGCGCTGGCGCCCTGGGGCATCGATTCCTCGAATCTCTTCGGCAATCTGCGCGCGGCATTCTTCGGCTTCCAGGTCGGCGGCGTCACGATCTCGCTGGCCACGATCGCCTTCGCGCTGCTGCTGTTCATCTTCGGGTTCGCCGCCACGCGCGCGATCCAGAACTGGCTGGAAACGCGCTATCTGCCGCATACGGGGCTCGATCTCGGGCTCAGGAACTCGATAAAGACCGTCTTCGGCTATCTCGGCACCATCCTCACCGCGATGCTGGCGCTGAGCCATCTCGGTCTGTCCTTCGAGAAGCTCGCCATCGTTGCCGGTGCGCTCTCTGTTGGCATCGGCTTCGGGCTGCGCTCGATCGTCGAGAATTTCGTCTCGGGCCTGATCCTGCTCTGGGAGCGGCCGATCCGCGTCGGCGACCAGATCGCCGTCGGCGAGGAGCAGGGCGTGGTGAAGCGGATCAATGTCCGCGCCACCGAGATCGAGACCTTCGATCGCGCGAGCCTGATCATCCCCAATTCCGAATTCATCTCCGGCCGCGTCAAGAACTGGATGCATGCCGACCGCACCGGCCGGATCGTCATTCCGGTCAGCGTCGAATACAATGCGGATCCGGAAACGGTCGATGCGCTGCTCAAGGAGGCGGCGCTCGCGCATCGGGAGGTGTTCAGCGAGCCGGCTCCCTTCGTCCTGTTCAAGAATCTTGGCGAATCCGGGCTCGATTTCGAGCTCTACTGCTACACCGATGTCGAATCGCGCGCCAGGACCCGTTCCGAACTGCTGTTCGACATCCTCCGCCGGCTGAAGGCGGCGGGGATCGCGATCCCCTATCCGACGCGGCGACTCGAGATCGCGAATATTTCCGAGATCGACCCGCGCGTGCTCTCGGCCGCGATCGCGGATGAAAGCGGGCCGCGGCGCCGCTGAGCCGGCGGGCTCATTGCGGCGGCAGGGGCGGTGCCTCGCGCACCAGCAGGATCGAGACGCGACGGTTCGGCGCGAGATAGGGATCGTCTGGGAATATAGGCTGGTTGTCGGCGCGGCCGATCACCGATTCGAAGCGGTCATCCGGCACGCCGGCATTGGCGAGCAGGTCGCGCACCGCCACCGCACGCTCCGAGGACAGTCGCCAGCCGGCGCCCCGCTCGCGGGTCGCGCCGCGCACCGAACTCGTGTGGCCGGTGATGCGGATGCGGTTCGGCAGGCGGCGGAGCGTCGGGGCGATCGCCTCCAGCACGCGGCGCGTCCGCTCGTAGGGCAGGGCCGCGCCCTCGGCGAACATCGAGCGGCCGTCCTGGTCGAGGATCTGGATGTCGAGCCCGTCCGCGACCTCCTCGATGACGACGTTGCGAGAGATCTCGGTGATCTCCGGCATTTCCTGAAGGGCCTGGCGCAGGGTCGCGGCGGCGGTGGTGAAGCCGCGATCGGTGAAGAACGTGCCCTCGGCAGCCGTGTTGCGCTGGACATTCTTGACCGGCGCCGTCTGGTCGGCGGCGTAATCCGGCGTCACCTTCTCGGTGTTGCGGACATTGGAGCGCGTCGGCAGGCCGTCGGTCTCGATCACCCCGGAAAGACGGGTGTGGCGCTGGGCGCCGAAAGCTTCGCGCATCGAGCCGGCGACGATCTGCTGCTTCTTGGAATTCGGCGTCGAGAATGCCACGAGCATTACGAAGAAGCTCAGGAGCAGGCCCATCAGATCCGCGAAGGTCACGAACCAGCCATGGCCGCCCGAATGCGCCGCGCCTCTTTTGCGAGCCATGATCGGTCCCCGTTCCGGTTACGCGGCTGCCTCGGCCTCGGCGAAATGCGCCTTGTGGTGCTCGGGCAGGTAGGAGAGCAGCATCTCGCGGATGATGCCGGAGCTTTTCGCCTGGCGGATCTGGAGCACGCCGTCGATGATCAGCGAGCGGGAGAGATCCTCTTCCTCGAGCTTGAGATGCAGCTTGTCGGCGATCGGCAGGCAGAACAGGTTGGCGATCAGTGCGCCGTAGAGCGTCGCCAGCAGGGCGGTGGCCATGAAGGGACCGAGCTTCGACGGATCGTCCATATTGGCGAACATGCCGACCATGCCGAGCAGCGTGCCGACCATGCCCCAGGCCGGCGCGCAATCGCCGATCGCACGGTAGATCTTCTGGCCTTCGTCGAGATGGGCGAGGAAGGTGTCGCGGTCCTTTTCCATCGTGTCCTTGATGAACTCGGCGTCGTAGCCGTCCACGACATAGCGGATGCCTTGGGCGAGGAAGGGGTCCTCCACCTGATGGTTTTCGAGCGCCATCGGCCCCGATTTGCGCATGATATCCGCGACCTTGGTGATTTCCTCGATCAGCGCGCGCGGATCGAGCGGCCGCAATTGCAGTGCGAAGCGCATGCCCATGGGCAGGCCGTGCATGATCGAGGAAAAGGGAAAGCGGATCATCGTCGAGGCCGTCGCCCCGCCGAAGATCACGATCGCGGCGTGATCCGAAACATAGATCGAGAGATGGCCGTCCATCAGCATGAGCAGCACGACGGTCGCGATGCCCAGCAAGGTTCCAACGATAGTGGAGATATCCATGACCCGCCTGTCCCCCGGGCGCCCGCACTCCGGTGCGCCGCCAGCTCTCTCCCCGCACGTTAGGCGTTGCGGCTAAAGGAAGGGTTAAGCTTAAAGGGCGGGCGCTCAGTCGCCGTTCATCTCGCGGACGCGATAAGCCCGTGCCCCGAACCGGAATTTCTCCGAAGGCCAGCCCGGAAGTCCCCCATGTCGTTGCCTCGTCTCTATTGGCGTGTCCTGCTCCAGCTCGGCCCGGAATTGCGGCTTGGCCTTGTGCTCGTCCTCGCCAATCTGGCGCTGGCGGTCGCAACCTTCGCGGAACCGTATCTGTTCGGCCGGATCATCAACCTGCTGACCTCGGCGCAGGCCGCGGCGAGCCGGCCGACTCTCGCCGCGCTGGCGCCGCTGATCGCGCTCTGGCTTGCCTTCGGGCTGGTGACGATCCTCGGCGGCGTCATGGTGGCGCTGCACGCCGACCGGCTTGCCCATCGCCGCCGCCTCGGGGTGATGGCGACCTATTTCGAGCATGTGCTGACCCTGCCGCTGTCCTTCCATGCCGGTACGCATTCCGGGCGCACGCTCAAGGTGATGCTGAACGGCGCCGACGGCATGTTCTGGCTCTGGCTGGGCTTTCTGCGCGATCATTGCGCGGCCCTGGTCTCGCTGCTCTGCCTGCTGCCGCTGACGCTGTTCATCAACTGGCGGCTGGCACTGCTGCTGGTGGCGCTCGTCGTCGTCTTTGCGTTCCTGATGGGGGTCGTCGTCACGCGCGCGGCGCGGCTTCAGGAAAAGGTCGAGGGCTACCATTCCGAACTCGCCGAGCACACCTCCGATGCGTTCGGCAATATCCCCGTCATCCAGAGCTTCACCCGGATCCAGGCCGAACTCGGCCAGCTCCGCTTCGTGATCGACAGGCTGCTCGGCGCGCAGATCCCCGTCCTGTCCTGGTGGGCGCTGGCATCGGTGGCGACCCGCGCCTCCTCGACCTTGACCGTGACGGCGATCTTCCTGCTCGGCACCTGGCTCCACCTTAACGATCTCGCGACGATCGGCGATATCGTGACCTTCATGGGCTATGCGACCTTGCTGATCGGCAAGCTCGAAGCAGCCGTGGGCTTCGTCAACCAGGTCTTCATGCAGGCACCGCGCCTCAAGGATTTCTTCGAGGTTCTCGACACGACGCCGCAGGTGCGCGACCGGCCGAACGCCGTCGATGCCGGCGATCTCAAGGGCGAGGTCGCGTTCGAGAGCGTGACCTTTTCCTATGACGGCAAGCGGCCGGCGATCGCCGATTTCACCTTCACCGCCGCGCCGGGCCAGGTGATCGCGCTTGTGGGCGCGACGGGATCCGGCAAATCGACGACGCTCGGCCTCCTGCATCGCGCCTTCGACCCGCAATCGGGGCGGGTGCTGATCGACGGGCGGGATATCCGCGATTTCACCCTGCAATCGCTGCGCCGGAACATCGCGGTCGTGTTTCAGGAGCCGATGCTGTTCGCGCGAACGATCCGCGAGAATCTCGAGGTCGGCCGGGCCGATGCGAGCGATGCCGAAATGATGCAGGCGCTGGAGCGCGCGCAGGCGCTCGAATTCATCGGCCGCCAGCCCGAGGGGCTCGATACCAAGGTCGGCGAACGCGGCCGTTCGCTGTCCGGGGGCGAGCGGCAGCGGCTCTCGATCGCGCGGGCGCTGCTCAAGAACCCGCCGATCCTGATCCTCGACGAGGCGACGTCGGCGCTCGATGCCGCCACGGAACAGAAGCTCCAGAAGGCGCTCGACGCGGTGATGAAGGGGCGCACCACCTTCGTCATCGCGCATCGCCTCGCCACGATCCGCAACGCCGACCAGATCGTCGTGCTCGATCAGGGAAGGATCGTCGAGCACGGCACGTTCGAGGACCTGGTCGCGGCCGGAGGGCGGTTCGCGACCCTGGCGCGGGCGCAGTTCATGGCGCCGGACGTCACGGGCACGGCTTAGCCGGCTTCCGCGGCGAGGAAGGCCAGGACCTTCTCGGCCGGCACGTCCCGCGCGATGAAGCTCTGCCCGATCCCACGCGTCAGGATGAAGGTCAGCGTGCCGCGCGCCACCTTCTTGTCCTGCCGGATCACGTCGAGGATCGCCTCGGGCGTCCCGATGCCACCGGGCACATCGGCGAGCCGTGTCGGCAGCCCCACGGCTTCGAGATGCGCCGCGACGCGGCTCGGCACCTCCTGCGCGCAGAGGCCGAGGTTTTGCGAGAACCGGTGCGCCATCGCCATGCCGATCGCCACCCCCTCGCCATGGACGAGACGGGTGCCGTCATAGCCCGTGAGCGCCTCCAGCGCGTGGCCGAAGGTATGGCCGAGATTGAGCAGCGCCCGGTCGCCGGTTTCGGTCTCGTCGCGGGCGACGATGGCGGCCTTGGCGGTGCAGGCGATTGCGATCGCCTCCTCGCGTTCCGGCCCGCCGGAGAAAATGCCGCGCCAGGCGCCTTGCTCCAGCCATTCGAAGAAATCGGGCCGGTCGATCAGCCCGTATTTCGCCAGCTCGGCGTAGCCGGCGCGCATCTCGCGCGGGCTCAGCGTATCGAGCAGCGCGGTATCGGCGAGGACGAGCGCCGGCTGGTGGAACGCGCCGACCAGGTTCTTGCCGTGAGGGGAATTGATCCCGGTCTTGCCGCCGACGGAGCTGTCCACCTGGGCGAGGAGCGTCGTCGGCACCTGCACGAAGCGCATGCCGCGCCGGGCGATGGCGGCCGCGAAGCCGGCGAGATCGCCGATCACGCCGCCACCGAGCGCGATCACCAGATCGCCGCGTTCGAGCCGGGCGGCAAGGATGGCCTCGACCAGGCGTTCGAGCTGCGGCCAGCTCTTCGTGGCTTCTCCGGGCGGCAGGATCAGCGCGTGACGCCGGATTCCGGCGGCGTCGAGCGCCCGTTCGAGCACCGGAAGATGATAGCCCGCCACATGCGTGTCGGTCACGACCAGCACGGCGCGCGCGGCCGAGACGGCAGAGATCGCGCTGCCGGCTTCGGCGAGCAGGCCGCGGCCGATGCGGATCTCGTAGCTGCGGCCGGCGAGATCGACCGTCACGATCCGGGGCGGGGCGGTTTCAGGCATCGTTGGCTCCTTCCTCCGGCGGGAGATGCACCTCGAGCGCGGCCAGCACGGCCTGGACCATCACGTCATGGGGCACGTCCTCCGAGAGGACGGTGATGTCCGCCTCGGCATAGACGGGATGGCGCCGGGCGATCAGGTCCCGCATCACGGCTTCCGGATCGGGCTGACGGAGCAGGGGCCGGTTCTGCCGCTTCTGGACGCGGCGCATCAGCACCGGCAGCTCCGCCTTGAGCCAGACCGAGACTCCCTGCGCGCGGATGCGCGCGCGGGTATCGGGGTCCATATAGGCGCCGCCGCCGGTGGCGATCACCTGCTGTCGCTCGCCGAGAAGCCGCGCGATCACCTTGCGCTCGCCGGCGCGGAACTCGGCCTCGCCGCGCAATTCGAAGATTTCGGGGATGGTCATCCGCGCCGATTCCTCGATCGCGTGGTCGCTGTCGACGAAGGGCAGGCCGAGGCGCTGCGCGAGGCGGCGGCCGACGGAGGTCTTGCCGGCGCCCATCAGCCCGACAAGCACGACATGCCGCCCGCCGAGCCGCGCGCGGATGGCGGCTGCGGGATCAGGCTCCGGCGTGCCGGTCTTCGGGGCTTCCGCGGAGCGGAACGGGGCGGGCAGATCGGTCATCATCCATCCAGTCGGGACCGAATAGGCGAATGACGGCCCGGCGGCAACCGCGCCGGGCATCGGCGCAGGCGGCCTTGCCTCCATCCTTCGACGGATGGATAAGGGAGGGGCACGATTCCCGCCCGGTACGGGCATCCCCGGGGCCTGATTGCATGCTTTTCCTCGGCCGCATCCTCCTCACGGCCGCACTGCTCGCGGGGCTCGGCTATGCCGCGCTCCACCTCCTCGTCAGCCTGGTCGAGCCCGAGCCGCGCGAGATGACGCTGATCATCCCGCTCCCGAGGCCGTGATGGAACGCCTCATTCGCGCCTTCCTCGCGCTGGTCGCCGCGGAGCGCGGCGCCGCCAGGAACACGCTCGACGCCTATCGCCGCGATCTCGAGGATTATGCCGGGTATCTCGCCGCCAAGGGGCGGGATGCGGCCTCGATCGATGTCGCCGGCATCCGTGCCTATCTCCAGACGCTCGCGGCGGCAGGGTTGAAGCCGGCGACGATCGCGCGGCGGCTCTCGGCGCTGCGCCAGTTCCACGGCTTCCTCTATGCCGAGGGCCACAGGCCGGACGATCCGACCGTGACGCTGGAGGGGCCCCGCCGCCCCCGCCCGCTGCCGAAGGTGCTGACGATCGACGACGTGACGCGGCTGCTCGCGCAGGCCGAGGCCGAGGTGGCCGCGGCGAAGGAGGCTGGCGCCCGGCTCGCGGCCCTACGGATGGCGGCGATGATCGAGACGCTCTATGCCAGCGGGCTGCGCATCGGCGAACTCGTCGCCCTGCCGGCCCAGGCGCTGGCTGCGGCGCGCGAGGGGCTGGTGATCCGCGGCAAGGGCGGGCGCGAACGCATCGTGCTCCTCACCGAGGCCGCGCGCGCCGCGATCCGCCGCTATCGCGCGGCGCTGGCGGAGATGCGGCCGGGTCCGCCGCCGAAGGCCCTCTTCCCGGCCGAGCATGCCGAGGGCGCGGTGGCGCGCCAGGTCTTTGCGCGAGAGCTGAAGCGACTTGCCGGGGCGGCGGGCTTGCGGGCCGAGCAGCTTTCCCCGCATGTGCTGCGCCACGCTTTCGCGACGCATCTGCTGCAGAACGGCGCGGATCTCAGGATCGTGCAGCAATTGCTCGGCCATGCCGATATCGCGACGACCCAGATCTACACCCATGTCCTCGACGATCGTGCACGCGCCATGGTGCGCGATCTGCACCCGCTCAACGATCCCGGCGGCTGATCCCGCGCCGTTTTGACTTGACGGCCCCGGCCTTCGTCGTCAGGTTGCGGCGCCTTTCGCCGGGGGCGTTCCCCGGCCAACCCGTCGGTGTTCATGCGCGCTTATCTCGATTTCGAAAAGCCGGTCGCGGAACTCGAAAGCAAGATCGCCGAATTGCGCGCGCTCGCCGAGAAGGACGAGGCCGCGGCGATCGGCGACGAGCTGGAGCGACTGGAGGCCAAGGCCCAGGCGGCGCTCGCCGATCTCTATGCCAACCTGACGCCGTGGCAGAAGACCCAGGTCGCCCGGCATCCCGAGCGGCCGCATTGTCTCGATTATATCCGCACGCTGATCACCGATTTCACGCCCCTGGCGGGCGACAGGCTGTTCGGCGAGGACCAGGCGATCGTCGCCGGGTTCGGCCGGTTCCGGGGCGAGCCGATCTGCATCCTCGGGCAGGAAAAGGGCTCCGACACGGAGAGCCGGCTCCGGCATAATTTCGGCATGGCGCGGCCCGAGGGCTACCGCAAGGCGCAGCGGATCATGGAGCTTGCCGACCGGTTCGGCATTCCGGTGCTGAGCCTCGTCGATACGGCCGGCGCCTATCCCGGAATCGGCGCCGAGGAGCGCGGCCAGGCCGAGGCGATCGCACGTTCGACGGATGCCTGCCTCGGTCTCGGCGTGCCGAATGTGGCGATCATCCTCGGCGAGGGCGGTTCCGGCGGTGCGATCGCGATCGCCACCGCCAATCGCGCGCTGATGCTCGAACACGCGATCTATTCCGTGATCTCCCCGGAGGCGGCGGCCTCGATCCTCTGGCGCGATTCGGCGCGCGCGCAGGAGGCGGCGACCTCGATGAAGATCACCGCGCAGGACCTGCTGCGCATGAATGTCGTCGACGTCATCGTCTCGGAGCCGCCGGGCGGGGCGCATCGCGCGCCGGACAAGGCGATCCAGGCCGCGGGCGAGGCGATCGCCCGCGCCTTTCAGGATCTCGCGGGCCTCGACGCCGCGGCGATCCGCAATGCCCGCGCGGAGAAATTTCTGGCGATCGGCCGCCGGCTCGGCGCCTGAGAGAGGATGGCTCCGTCCCCGGGCCAATATTAACGACCTCTTGATCTTAACGGAGAGTTTTGTAGCGATAGGGCAGGCGTTCCGATATGGTCATGTCTTATTTTCGCTCGGATCGCGCCGCAAAGCCCGGGATGTCGCAGCGTATGTGGTGGGGTAGGCTCGTGCTTGGTTCTCCGGTCATCAACAGCGGAACGACGGCGATCGCGGCGGGGCGGGGCCTGCGCTCGGGCTTCGTGGGGCTCGCGCTGCTCGCGCTCGCGGCCTGCTCGGAGGATGGCCGGCTGCCCTCGAATTCCCGGCACTGGGTCGCGATCTCGCCGCAGGTGCAGTCGCTGATGGAAGAAAAGGGCATGAATGCCCGCCAGCCCATCCTGCTGCGTGCCTACAAGAAGGAGAGCGAGCTTGAGGTCTGGAAGCAGGATGCCTCCGGCGAGTACAAGCTCCTCAAGACCTTCCCGATGTGCCGCTGGTCGGGCCAGCTCGGCCCAAAGAAGACCGAGGGGGACCGGCAGGTGCCGGAGGGGTTCTACGCGATCACCCCGCAGCAGCTCAATCCGCACTCGAATTTCTATCTCTCCTTCAATGTCGGCTATCCCAACGCCTATGACCGCGCCCATGGCCGCAACGGCAGCCTGATCATGGTGCATGGCGCCTGCTCCTCGCGCGGCTGCTTCTCGATGACCGACGAGCAGATCGCCGATATCTACGCGCTCGCCCGCGAGGCGTTCGGCGGCGGGCAGAAGGCGATCCAGCTGCAATCCTTCCCCTTCCGTATGAATGCCCAGAATCTCGCGCGCTACCGTGCCGACGAGAACATGCCGTTCTGGAAAAACCTCAAGGAAGGGTCGGATCATTTCGAGGTGACGAAGCGCGAGCCGCAGGTCTCGGTCTGCGCGCGGCGCTACGTGTTCAACAGCCAGCCGCAGGATGGCACGCGGTTCGATGCCAACGCGGCATGCCCGCCGGTCACGCGCGATGAATCGCTTGTCGCCGCCGTGAGCCGCAAGGCCGCGGAGGACGAGCAGCAGGTCGCCGCGCTCGTCGCGTCCGGCGTCAAGGCCGTAAAGCGCGTCTATCACGACGGCGACCAGCATCCGAGCTTCAAGCACACGACCCATGCCGCGGTGGCGGTGGAATCGCCGCAGGTGGCTTCGAGCGTGCCGCAGGGCGTCTCGAAGGTCGCCGAGGTCTCGCAGCCCGACGCGCTCGCCTTCGGGGCTGTCGATCTTCCGGCCGAACAGACGCGCGGGCTGAGCCGCCAGGCGCTGCTTGCGCGGGCGCAGCAGGCCAAGCTTCAGGAGCACGCGGCCGTGGCCGTCGCCCCGGCGCCGCAGGCCGCTCCGGCTGCCGGCCCGGCCCCCGCACGCGGCGGCGCCCCCGTCGGCACCGCGGCCGTTCCGCCGCCGGCAACCGCCACGGCGCTTGTCGCCGCCGAGCCGAAGCGGGCGGAGCCGCCCTTCTACAGCCGCTGGCTGGGCTCTCTCGGCGGGCTTTCCGCCAATGCGAGCGGCGCGGAGGAGATCGGGCCGAAGCCCGTGGATGCTCCGGTGCCGCCCAAGGCGCCCCGGCGCTGATCCGGCCCGGTATTCCTGCGCGTCGTGCGGCCGGCTATTCGGTCGCGAGCGGTTCGAGGATGATGATGTTCGCATGCACCCGTGCGCGGTAGCGCCCGGTCTCGGCGATGGCGGTGAGGAAGCGGCCGAGTTCCGGGTAGCCGCCCTCGCCTGTAAAGTCCTGCGCATCGTCGATCAGGATGACATGACCCCGGACGGGTGAGTTCAGGATCGCCTCGACCTCGGCGCTGATCGGTGAGGCGAGCGCGCCATGCGCGGTCTCGCCGGCGGAATAATGCCCGTCGAGCCAGAACAGCGCCGGCTCCGTCAGCGTTGCGACGATGCGCGGCAGCACCAATCCGGAATCGCCCTGATGCAGCTCGACATTGCGATGCCCGGCGAAGCGCTGATTGGCGCGGTCGAAATATTCCGGTGACAATTCCACCGAAATCGCCCGGATTCCGGTGGCGGCGATCGCGGCGAGCGTGTCGCCCTTGAAGGTTCCGGTCTCGATGAAGGTCGAGAGGCCGTGCTGGCGGAGCAGCGACAGGATGACCCGGCGCTTCGCGGCCGGAACCGGAGGCAGCGGCATGCCGTTGCGCACCCAGCGCAGGATCTGGACCAGGCCGCGCAGTTCCGAGAGGGTTGAGCGTAAGGTCATCGGCGCCTCAGGCGAAGCGCCCGTGGCAATGCTTGAACTTCTTGCCGGAGCCGCAGGGGCAGGGCTCGTTGCGGCCCACCTTGCCCCAGCTGGTCGGATCCTTCGGATCCCGGATGGTCTGGGAGGGGGATGAGGCGGGCAGGATCTCGGCGGCGAATTCGTTCTCCCCGGTCCGCGGATCGGCATGCATCACCTGCATTGGCGGCAGTTCCGGCGCCGGCGGCGCCTCGAACACCACCTCGATCCGCATCATCTGACCGGTCACATGCTCGCGCAGCCGGGCGAGGAGCTGGTCATAAAGCTCGAAAGCCTCGGATTTGAATTCGTTCAGCGGGTCGCGCTGGGCATAGCCGCGCCAGCCGATCACCTGCCTGAGATGGTCGAGCGTGACGAGATGCTCGCGCCAGAGATGGTCGAGTGTCTGGAGCACGACCTGCTTCTCGACATAGCGCATCACGTCGGGCGTGTTCTTCTCGACGCGTGCGGCATAGGCCTCGTCCGCGGCCGTGATGAGGCGCTCGCGCATTTCCTCGTCGGCGATGCCTTCCTCCCTCGCCCAATCGGCGACCGGCAGGTCGAGCGCCAGGAAGCGCTCGACATCGGCCTTCAACGCGTCGATCGACCAGGCCTCGGGATAGGCGCCCTCGGGGATATGGCGGGAGACGATATCCTCGACGACACCGTGGCGCATGTCGGTGATGGTGGCGGAGAGATCCTCCTGGGCCATCAATTCGCGGCGCTGTTCGAAGACGACCTTGCGCTGGTCGTTCATGACGTCGTCGTATTTAAGGATGTTCTTGCGGATGTCGAAATTCCGCGCCTCGACCTTCTTCTGCGCGGTTTCGAGCGCCTTGTTGACCCAGGGATGCGCGATCGCCTCGCCTTCCTGAAGCCCGAGCTTCTGGAGCACCGAATCCATGCGGTCGGAGCCGAAGATGCGCATCAGGTCGTCTTCGAGGCTGAGGAAGAACTTGGTGCGGCCGGGATCGCCCTGCCGGCCGGAACGGCCGCGGAGCTGGTTGTCGATGCGCCGGCTCTCATGCCGCTCGGCGGCGATGACATAGAGCCCGCCCGGCGCCTGGAAGGTCTTGGCGGGGCGGTATCCCTTCTCGCCCTCGCGGCCCTTGGCCGGTTCCAGTTCGATCACCTCGCCGGAATTGAGCACGATCTCGCGGTTGCGCTCGACCTCGGCGCGGATGCGGGCGATCGCGGCCTCCCGCGCGGCGCCCTCGAGCCCCTCGCATTCACGCTCGATGCGCATCTTGAGGTTGCCGCCGAGCTGGATATCGGTGCCGCGGCCGGCCATGTTGGTGGCGATGGTGATGGCGCCCGGCACGCCGGCCTGCGCGACGATGAAGGCCTCCTGCTCGTGGTAGCGGGCATTGAGCACCGCGAAGAGCTTCTCCTCGCGCGTGCCCTGGTCGCCGTCGAGCAGCGGCTTGAACGCATTCGGATCGCCGAGGTCGATCTGCTTGAAGCCATGGGCCTTCAGCGTCTCCGCCAGGGCCTCGGATTTCTCGATCGAGGTGGTGCCGACAAGCACGGGCTGGCGGCGCGCCTTGGCGCGTTCGATCTCGGCGATGATCGCCGCATCCTTCTCGCGCGCCGTGCGGTAGACCTCGTCGTCCTGGTCGAGGCGCGCCACGGGCACGTTGGTCGGGATCTCGATGACTTCGAGCCCGTAGATCTCGCGGAATTCGTCGGCTTCGGTGCCGGCGGTGCCGGTCATGCCGGCGAGCTTGTCGTAGAGGCGGAAATAGTTCTGGAAGGTGATCGAGGCGAGCGTCTGGTTCTCGGGCTGGATCGGCACATGTTCCCTGGCCTCGAGCGCCTGGTGGAGGCCTTCCGAATAGCGCCGGCCCGGCATCATCCGCCCGGTGAATTCGTCGATGATCACCACCTCGTTGACGCGCGTCTCCGGGTTGAGGCGGACGATGTAATCCTTGTCGCGCGTGAAGAGCCGGTGCGCGCGCAGGGCGCAATTGACATGGTGGACCAGCGTCGAGTTCGCGGCGTCGTAGAGCGTCGAATCCTTGAGCAGTCCCGCCTCTTCCAGCAGCGCCTCGATATGCTCGTTGCCGGCCTCCGTCAGGTGGCAGGTTCGGCCTTTCTCGTCGACATCATAATCCTCCGGCACGAGCTTGAGGATCAGGGCGTCGATGGCGTTGTAGAGTTCGGAACGGTCCTCGGTCGGGCCGGAGATGATCAGCGGCGTGCGCGCTTCATCGATCAGGATCGAATCGACCTCGTCGACGATCGCGAAGGCATGGCCGCGCTGGCACATCTGCGCGAAATCATATTTCATATTGTCGCGCAGATAATCGAAGCCGAATTCGTTGTTGGTGCCGTAGGTGATGTCGCAGGCATAGGACGCCTTGCGCTCGGCATCGTCGAGGCCGTGCACGATGGTGCCGACCGAGAGCCCGAGGAAGCGGTAGATCTGCCCCATCCATTCCGCGTCGCGGCGGGCGAGATAATCGTTGACCGTCACCACATGGACGCCGCGGCCGGCGAGCGCGTTGAGGTAGACCGGCAATGTCGCGACGAGCGTCTTGCCCTCGCCGGTCTTCATCTCGGCGATCGCACCCTCGTGTAGCACCATGCCGCCGATGAGCTGAACATCGAAATGGCGCTGGCCGAGCGTGCGCTTCGCCGCCTCGCGCACCGTGGCGAAGGCGGGCACGAGCAGGTCGTCGAGGCTCTTCTCGCCATTGGCGATCTGCGCCTTGAAGGTCTCGGTGCGGGCGCGGAGCGCCTCGTCGGACAGCGCCTCGAGCTCCGGCTCCATCGCGTTGATCGCCGCGACCTTGGGGCGATAGCCCTTGAGGCGGCGGTCATTGGCGGAGCCGAAGATCGACTTGGCGAGCGCGCCGAGCATGAGGTTCATCCTGTTCCCGCCGCGGCGCGGCGACGATCCGCATCTGGCCGGGAGAGCCGGAGACGCGCGAAATTACGCCCGGAATCCGGGCCTTTCTGCGCCGGGAGATAAGGATCGGGGGGGGCGATTGTCAATGCATGCCGGCATGCGCGCTGCGCGGCGGCGTGGCCGCGCGCCCCTCGCGCTCGTCGCGAACATGCGCTAACGAGAAGGCGAACGGTCGCCTCCCGTGCAGAGCGCCCCGGGTGACGGGCGGCCGAATCCCGGAGTTCCCATGACGAAGCTCACGCTGGCCACGCTGCTGCTGACGGGCGCGCTCGGCCTTGCCGCCGCCCAGGCCCAGAACAAGACGCTCGCCACCGTCAATGGCGAGGCGATCACCGAGGCCGATATCGCGCTGGCGATCGAGGATCTGCAGGCGCAATACCCCAACCTGCCCGCCGAGCGGCAGAAGCAGGTGGCGCTCGATTTTCTCATCGAGGTCAAGGCGGCGGCCCAGAAGGCCAAGGCCGAGAAGCTCGAGGACAGCGAGGATTACAAGCGCAAGCTCGCCTATGCCCGCGAGCGCATCCTGATGGAGCGGCTCCTGACCCGCGAGGGCGAGAAGGCGGCGGGCGAGGCCGCGGTCCGGGCCTATTACGACGAGCAGGTGAAGCAGCTCAAACCGGTCGAGGAGGTGCGGGCGCGCCATATCCTCGTCGAGAACGAGGACGAGGCGAAGAAGGTCGCCGCGCGCGTCAAGGGCGGAGAGGATTTCGCCAAGATCGCCGGCGAGACGTCGAAGGATCCTGGCTCGGGCAAGGAGGGCGGCGATCTCGGCTTCTTCACCAAGGACCGCATGGTGCCGGAATTCGCCGAGGCGGCCTTCGCGCTCAAGCCGGGCGAGGTCTCGGCGCCGGTCAAGAGTCAGTTCGGCTGGCACGTGATCAAGCTCGAGGAGCGCCGCAACCGCCCCATTCCCGCCTATGACCAGGTGAAGGATCGGCTGAAGGAAGCGCTGGTCGGCAAGGCGCAATCGGATTTCCTCGCCCGCCTGCGCAGCGAGGCGAAGATCGAAACCAGCGACAAGAAATAGGCCGGGGCGCCGCAAGAGCGGAGATCAGGCGGCGGCCTCCGCCGCCGGGCCGCCGCCGCGCTGCGCGACCCGCATCCGGTGCGGATCGGTGATCTCCTCGAAGGCCACGGTCACGCCGTCAAGCATCGGGCTGATCTCGACAGAAAAAAGCCCGTTCAGGCCGTCGGCGTGATAGGGCACGCGCAGGCGCTGGGGGATGCGGGCCTCGGCCACCGCGAGATAGCGCTCCCACAGCCCCGCCGTCTTCAGGCCGGGGAAGAGCGCGAGCATGGCATGCCCCACAAGCTCGTCGGTTCGTCTGTGCGTGGCGAGGGCTGCGAGCCGGTTGGCACCGACGATGATGGCGTCGACGATCCGGTTCTGATCGTCGCGTTCGAATTGCAGCACGATCAGCGCCCGGTTGCGCATGCGCGCCGCAAGATGGCTGATATCCTGCGCGATCTCCCGGGCCTTCACCACCGCATAGAGACAGGTGACGGTCTCGCCCATGCCGCAGGGCAGGATGAGCCGCTCCCAGAGCGGGGTCTCGCCGAAGCGGCCGAAGCGGTGCACCGCCGCGATGGGGCGACATTCGCGCAGCGCCCGGCCATAGACATGCAGGAAGAACCCCCCGAGTTCGCCGCGGAACTCGCTCACCCGCTTGCCGGTCATGTCGAAGCCGGTCTGCGTGGTGATGTTGGCGCCGTAATGCTCGAAGCGGAAATCGCCTCCGTCGAGCGGGCGCAGGACGATCAGGTCCGGCCGGAGATAGGCGAGCTGAGCCTGCGGGATGTCGCCCTCCCGCGGCATGCGGCGGTAGCCGCACGCCATACGCCATTGCGCGAGCAGCCAGGAGGCCTCGGGTGCCTGGATATGGCGTTCGAAATGGTCGTCGAAGATCTCGGAGAACATGGCATCGTCTCATACGACCCGAGTCTGCAAGTAATACACGTTTAAATTGAGAATTCATTAAGGTGGTGTGCGATGCGATGGCGTCCGCGGCGTGCCCATATCCGGCCGGCGCCTTGCCAGCCTGCCGGCTTTCAGGCACAGGCACGGTTATCCATCGATTGCGGAGCCCGCCATGGCCGGAAAGAACGTCCCCGTCTCGCCGCTCGCCCCCAAGCGCCTGCCGAAGCCCGCCGCCATCGAGGGCGTGACCTTCGCCACCGCCGAGGCCGGCATCCGCTACAAGGGCCGCACGGATGTCCTGCTGGCGGTGCTCGCCGAGGGCACGCGCATGGCGGGGGTGTTCACGCGCTCGAAATGTCCCTCGGCGGCGGTGGATTGGTGCCGCGCCATCCTGCCGGGCGGACGGGCGCGCGGGCTCGTCGTCAATTCCGGCAATGCCAATGCCTTCACGGGGATGAAGGGGCGGGAATCCGTCCGTCTCACCGCCGAGATCGCCGCGAAGGCGCTCGGCTGCCGGCCGGAGGAGGTTGCATTGGCCTCGACCGGCGTGATCGGCGAGCCGCTCGATGCGACCAAATTCAACGGCGTGCTCGGCGATTGCGCGGCGCGAGCCACGGGAGATGCGTGGCAGGACGCTGCCCGCGCGATCATGACCACCGACACCTTCCCCAAGATCGCGACGAAGAGCGTGAAGATCGACGGCGTGTCGGTCACGATCTCGGGCATTGCCAAGGGCGCAGGCATGATCGCGCCGGACATGGCGACGATGCTCGCCTTCGTCTTCACCGATGCCGCGATCGGCGAGAGCGCGCTGCAAGCCATGCTCGCGGCCGGGGTGAAGGACAGTTTCAACGCCATCACCGTCGACAGCGATACCTCGACCTCGGACACGCTGATGCTGTTTGCGACCGGCGCGGCCGCGCGGCGCGGGCAGGGCCTGATCGACGATCCGCGCGATCCGCGCCTTTCGGCCTTCCGCGCCGCGCTCAAGCGGGTTCTGAAGGAACTCGCGATCCTCGTGGTCAAGGATGGCGAGGGCGCGCGCAAATTTGTCACCGTCACGGTCGAGGGCGCCAGGGGGCAGCGTTCGGCCAAGCGCGTGGCGCTGGCGATCGCCAATTCGCCGCTCGTCAAGACGGCGATTGCCGGCGAGGACGCCAATTGGGGGCGGATCGTCATGGCAGTCGGCAAGGCGGGCGAACCGGCCGAGCGC
The DNA here is from genome assembly GCF_008641065.1 of Rhabdaerophilum calidifontis. Classification (GTDB taxonomy): domain Bacteria; phylum Pseudomonadota; class Alphaproteobacteria; order Rhizobiales; family Beijerinckiaceae; genus Rhabdaerophilum; species Rhabdaerophilum calidifontis. Next base: position 347,759 of record NZ_VTRS01000001.1, read on the forward strand.
GACCGGCTCGCCATCCATTTCGGCCCGCACCGCCTCGCGGTCGAAGGCGCGCGCGATCCGGCCTATGACGAGGTGCGCGTCTCCGAATACATGCGGGGCGAGCGGATCGATATCCGCGTCGAACTCGGGCTGGGGCGCGGCCGGGCCACGGTCTATACCTGCGACCTGACCAAGGCCTATGTCGAGATCAACGGGGATTACCGGTCTTGAGGCTGCTGCTCGTCGTCGCGGCGGCGCTCGTCGATGCCGACCGGCGGGTGCTGATCGCCCAGCGCCCGCAGGGCAAGCAGCTCGCGGGTCTGTGGGAGTTTCCCGGCGGCAAGGTCGAGCCGGGGGAGCGGCCGGAGGCGACGCTGATCCGCGAACTCCACGAGGAACTCGGCATCATCGTCAAGGAATCCTGCCTCGCACCCCTGACGTTTGCGAGCCACAATTATCCGGATTTTCATCTCCTGATGCCACTTTATGTCTGCCGGCGCTGGGAGGGCATCCCGCGGCCGGCGGAGCATCAGGCGATCCGCTGGGTCGCGCCGGAGCGCTTGCGGGATTTCCCGATGCCGCCGGCGGACGAGCCGCTGATCCCCATGCTCCGGGATGCATTGTAAGCGCCGGCGCATCCTGCCGCCTGCGCAGGCCAGGAGGCTGGGCATGGGGGCGGTTCTGGGAGCGGTGCTGGGGCGGTTCATCCGCGACGCGCGCGGGGCCTCCGCGATCGAATATACGTTGATCGCGTTGCTGATGGCGGCCGCCCTGCTGGCGCTCTGGCCGGGGTTTTACGGCGATTTCATGCAGACCTGGATCAACCAGGGTGAAAAGATCCGGAGCGTTACGCAATGGTGATCGATCCGCTGCCGCTATGCCTCGCGCTTGCCCTGCTCGATCTCGCGCAGCGCGTCCGCGAGGCGCGTTTTGGCACTGCCCGGCCGCAGCGGCTTCTGCTGGCTCTCGTGCGGCGCCCAGCCTGACATCCAGATGAATTCGAAGGTCGCGCGCAGCCGCCCGTCGGGATCGGCGTGGCGTTCGGCATAGATTTCGGCCGCGCGCAGGATGATCGCGCGGGTCAGGCCCGGCTGGCCCGGGCGCCGGAGCGGCGCGGCGCCCGCGCCCATGGCCCGGAGATCGCGGATCAGCGCGAAGGGGGTGGCGTAGCGGACGATGACCGTCTCGCTGTCGACGACCGGCAGCGCGAAGCCGGCGCGCTGGAGAAGCTGGCCCGCCGCGCGGAGATCGACCATCGGGAAGACGCGCAGGCCCGCCGCTCCGCGCAGTTCGCTCTCGGCCGCGACCAGCGCCGCGCGCAATTCCCATAATGTGTCGCCGCCGGGGAAGGCCGCCATCATCAGCCCGTCCGGCACCAGGGCGCGGCGGAGGCGTGCGAGCAGGCCGGGGAGATCGTTGACCTGGTGGAAAAGCCCACCGGAGAGGATGCGGTCGAAGCGCGCCGCGGGGAGATCGGCGGGGCCGGGATCGCGGGCGATCGCCGGCGGCAGGATCGTCAGCTCCTCCGGCGCGGCGCCGCTGGCCAGCCCGAAGGCCGCGGCCGGCGTGCCGAAATCGAGTGTTGCGCCGAAGCGCCGCGTCACGGCCGCGAGGCGTTCGGAGAGATCGGCTGCGAGCCGGTCGAGCAGGAAGCGCTCGGGGCCGCTCCGCGCGGCGCGTGCCAACGCAGCCTCGGCCTTGACCGGATCGAAGAGTTGCGGGACGAGTTCGGACATGGATGGGCTTCCCGGGCCGGTCACCGGCCTTCCTCTTCCGGCTGATAGCACGGATCGCACGCGCCGCGAGGGCTGGCGCGCGCCGCTTGCGCGGCTGTGCGGCTGGCTCGATGCGTTCGGAGCGGCGGCGACGCGGCTCGTCTATCCGCCGCAATGCATCGCCTGCGAAGCCGCCACGGCGGAATCCTTCTCGCTCTGCGCAACCTGCTGGCGGGCGATGCCGTTCATCGCGCCGCCCTTCTGCCAGCGGCTCGGCACACCCTTCGCGATCGATCACGGCCAGAGCCTGAACGGCCAGGACCTGCTCTCGCCCGCCGCGATCGCCGATCCGCCGCGCTTCGACCGTGGCCGCGCGGTGGCGCTGCATCGCGAGCCGGCGAAGGGGCTCGTCAGCCGCCTGAAATATGGCGAGCGGCTCGATCTCGCCCGGCCGATGGCGCGGCTCATGGCCGGGGCGGGGCGCGACCTCCTCGCCGGCGCGGATATGCTCGTGCCGGTGCCGATGCACCGGTTCCGGCTCTGGCAGCGGCGCTACAACCAGGCGGCCCTGCTCGCAGGCGCCTTGGCCGCCGAGAGCGGCATTCCCGCGGCCTATGATGTGCTGCTGCGCATCCGCGCGACGCGGCCGCAGGTCGGGCTCAACCGCGCCGATCGCCGCCAGAACCTGCGCGGCGCCTTCGCCATCCGCCCCGGCGGCGCGGCCGAGATCGCCGGCCGCCACGTGGTTGTGATCGACGATGTGCGCACGACCGCTTCAACCGCCAATGCCTGCGCCCATATCCTGCGCAAGGCGGGCGCCGCCCGCATCGACATCCTGACATTCACCCTCGTCGCCGAGGGCGAGGAATGAGCCCGCGCATGCCCGAGATCATCGTCTATTCGAAATCCTACTGCCCCTATTGCCAGGCCGCGAAGGCCTTGCTGACCCGCAAGGGCGCCCGCTTCACCGAGATCGACGTGACGAGCGATCCGGAAGGCCAGCGCGCGATGGCGCAACGCGCCCAAGGCCGCTCGACCGTGCCGCAGATCTTCATCGATGGGCGGCATATCGGCGGCTGCGACGATCTTCATGCCCTCGACGCCGCCGGCGGGCTCGATCCGCTTCTGGCGGGCTGAGTCCGCGCCGCACGAGTCGCGTGTGCCGCCGCACGGGCGTATACTTCCGGATGCGCAAAGATGCGATCGGGGCCGACAGAGCCCCACTTTGCGACAGATGGAGGAGACCATGCGCAGAACCGCATTGATTCTCGCGTTCCTGGCGTCTTTGGTGAGTGTCCCCGTCCATGCGAGCGGCGGAGATGGCGGCGGCGGGCCCGGTGTCATGGCCGGCGGCGCGCCGGCAGGCGGGGCGCCGGCGGGTGCCGCACCCGGCCGCGGCCAGCCGAGCGGGACCACGACCCTGCCCGGCGGCACGACCGTGACCCTTGCCGGGCCGGCCGGAAACCGGGATGTCACCGTCAATACCGCCGACGGAAAGGTGTTTCAGGGCAAGCATATCCGCACCTCGCACAATTCCCGCACCGGCATCACCTCGGTGTGGATCCGCAATGCCGACGGCACGCGCACCGGCGTGCACACCGACCGCCAGGGCAACCAATCGGTGAGCCATCACAAGAATTGAGATTGGCGGGCCACGGCACTATCTTCGGCGGGGCCTCCCAGGACAGGGGCTTTCCGGAGATCGCCATGACCCGTTTCACCGCCGCCTGCCTGCAGATGCGCTCGACCCGCTCGGTCGAGGAGAACATCACAGCACTTCTGGCCATGGCGGAGGCGGCGGTCGCGCAGGGCGCGCGCTTCCTCCAATCGCCGGAAATGTCGAACATCGTCGAGCGGAGCCGTGCCGGGCTCTTCGCCGCGATCCGGCCGGAGGGCGAGGACCCCATGCTCGCGGCCATGCGCGATTTCGCACGGCGCCACAAAGTGCATGTCCATCTCGGCTCGCTCGCGGTGCGGGAGGGGGAGAAGATCGCCAATCGCGGCTTCCTTCTCGGGCCGGATGGCGGCATCGTCGCACGCTACGACAAGCTGCACCTGTTCGATGTCGATCTCCCCAATGGCGAGAGCTGGCGCGAAAGCGCCACCTATACCGCCGGCCGCTGCGCGGTGGTGGCGCCGCTCGCGGCGATCACGCCGGCGGAGCAGGGGGAGCGTAATCCCGTGCTCGGCATGGGGATCTGCTACGATCTCCGCTTCCCCTCTCTCTTCCGCGCGCTGGCGGAAGCTGGCGCCGATATCCTCACCGCCCCGGCCTGTTTCACCCGCCAGACGGGGGAGGCGCATTGGGTCGTCCTCCAGCGCGCGCGGGCGATCGAGACCGGTTCGTTCATGATCTCCGCCGCGCAGGGCGGCCTGCACGAGGATGGCCGCGAAACCTTCGGCCATTCGATTCTCGTCGATCCCTGGGGGCGGGTGCTGGCCGAGGCCGACGACCAGCCGGGGCCTCTCCTCGCCACGATCGACCTCGCTCTCGTTGCCGATGCGCGCATCCGCATCCCCACGATGCGGCACGCGCGCGCGATCGAGGTGGCGCGGCAGGGATTCGCGGAGGCGCGCGCCGCGGAATGATCCGTTATGCGCTCCACTGCGCGGCGGGCCACGAGTTCGAGAGCTGGTTCCGCGATAGCGCCGCTTATGACGCACAGGTGCGGCGCGGGCTTGTCGCCTGCCCGGAATGCGGCACGACGCGGATCGCCAAGCGCATCATGGCGCCGGCCGTGGCGACGCGCGAGGAGCGCGCCGCAGCACCGGTCGCCATGATGGGCGAGCGGGAGCGGCAGATCCGGGCGATGATCGCGGCGCTCCACCGCCATGTGCGCGAGAATGCCGAGCATGTGGGCGAAGCCTTCGCCGAGGAGGCGCGCCGGATCCATGCCGGCGAGGCCGAGGAACGGGCGATCCACGGCGTGGCGACGCTGCGCGAGGCGATGGAGCTGCGCGAGGAGGGAATCGCGGTGCTGCCGCTGCCGCCCCTGCCGGACGATGCGAATTGAGGTTCAGGCCGGGCTCATGCGGCCGGCTTTGTGGCGCTTGCGAGATAATTGACGTCGCAATCCGCCGCGAGGCGCCATTCCCCCGCCAGCGGGCTGAAGACCATGCCGCGTCGCTCGCGCGGCGCGAGGCCGGCGGCGCGGAAGGCATCGTCGAGTTCGTCGGGTGTCACGAACCGTTCCCAGTCATGCGTGCCGCGCGGCAGCCAGCCGAGCACGTATTCCGCGCCGATGATCGCCAGCGCATAGGCCTTGAGCGTGCGGTTGAGCGTCGAGGCGACGAGCATGCCGCCGGGCCTGAGGCGCAGTGCGGCCTCGCGGATCAGCGCCGGCCAATCGGGCACGTGCTCGACGATTTCCAGCATGGTGATGGCGTCGAAGGCCGGTTCCGCGGGCAGGTCCTGGACGGCGCGCGCTTCGTAGCGGATCGAGAGCCCGCCGGCCTCGGCATGCTGGCGCGCGGCGGCGATGCTCGCGGGCGCGAGATCGAGCCCCGTCACGGCGAAGCCCATCCGCGCCAGCGGCTCGGCGACGAGGCCGGCGCCGCAGCCGAGATCGAGCGCATCGAGCCCCGCGAACGGCGCCAGCGCGCGGGAATCGCGCCCGAAATGGCCGGCGAACGCCGCATGCAGGAAGGCTATGCGCGTCGGGTTGAGCCGGTGGAGCGGCTTCATCGGCCCTTCGGGATTCCACCATTCGGCGGCAAGACGATCGAAGCGCGCGATCTCTCCGGCATCGGACAGGCGCGCCAGGCCGGAGGCGGCGGGGTTGGGGGATGTGGCCTTCGTGTGGTCCATGCCTTTGCCTTCCGCCTCCGCCTCCGCCTCCCGCCTGCCCGGCTTCGGGCGGGCGCGCCGTGGGGCATGCATTGACCGCACCCCGCGAAGCCTTCTATACGCCCGCGGACCCGAATTTCCATCCCTGCGGCGTTCCGCCCGGGGCTTCCGATCGCCGCACGCAGGTTCCGATGTCGTCGAACGCCTCCCGCCCCCGCCTTGTGATGAAGTTCGGCGGCACCTCCGTCGCCAATGTCGAGCGGATCAAGAATGTCGCCCAGCATGTGAAGCGCGAGATCGAGGCGGGGTATGATGTCGCCGTCGTCGTCTCGGCGATGTCGGGGAAGACGAACGAACTGGTCGGCTGGGTCAAGGAGGCGGCCGAGCTGCATGACATGCGCGAATACGACGCGGTCGTGGCGTCCGGCGAGCAGGTCACGACCGGCCTGCTGGCGATCTGCCTTCAGGCGCTCGGCCTGCGGGCCCGCTCCTGGCAGGGCTGGCAGGTGCCGGTGATGACGAACGAAGCCCATGGCTCGGCGCGGATCGCGGCGATCGATGGCACCGCCATCCTCGAAGGCTTCGCGCGGGAGCGCGAGATCGCGGTGGTGGCCGGGTTCCAGGGCATCCACCAGGCGAGCGGGCGGCTGACCACGCTCGGGCGCGGGGGCTCGGATACGTCGGCGGTGGCGCTGGCGGCCGCGCTCCAGGCCGAACGCTGCGACATCTACACCGATGTCGACGGGGTCTATACCACCGATCCGCGCATCGTCACCCGGGCGCAGCGTCTCGACAAGGTGGCCTTCGAGGAGATGCTCGAAATGGCCTCGCTCGGCGCCAAGGTGCTCCAGGTCCGTTCGGTCGAGCTTGCGATGGTGCATAATGTCCGCACCTTCGTGCGCTCGTCCTTCGACAATCCCGCCCAGCCCATGCCCGGTACGCTGATCTGCGCCGAGGAGGAAATCGTGGAAACCCAGGTCGTCACCGGAATCGCCTATTCGAAGGACGAGGCGCAGATCACCCTCCGCCAGGTCGCGGACAAGCCCGGCGTCGCCGCGGCCGTGTTCGCGCCGCTCGCCGCGGCGAATATCGTCGTGGACATGATCGTCCAGAACATCTCCGCCGATGGCGCGACGACCGACATCACCTTCACCGTGCCCTCCGCCGATTATGCGCGGGCGATGGACGTGATCGAGAAGCGCCGGGACGAGATCGGCTATCACCTGCTTCAGGGCGCGCAGGACGTGGCGAAAATCTCGGCGATCGGCATCGGCATGCGCAGCCATGCCGGCGTCGCGGCCAAGGCGTTCCGGGCGCTGGCGGATCGCGGCATCAATATCCGCGCGATCACGACCAGCGAGATCAAGTTCTCGGTGCTGATCGACGAAGCCTATACCGAACTCGCGGTCCGGACGCTGCATTCGCTCTACGGGCTTGATGCGGCCTGAACGGTCGCGAACGGCGAGGAAAAATATCCGCCGAGCCGGCGCATGACTTGCATGCGCGCCATGCGTCATTGTAGCTCAGGAACAGGGCAGCCGGTCGCGGCCGCGCGACGCGGCCGGCCGGGAAAGGACCATCAGGAATGCGAGGCGGACTCGTCGGCCCCCGCGTGCTGCTGAGACGCTTGCGCGAAGTGATGAGCGAGCATGCGAGCGCGCAGGCGCGGCTCGACAAGATCGTCGTCCTGATTGCGTCGAACATGGTCGCAGAGGTCTGCTCGGTCTATGTCGCGCGGGCCGACAATACGCTCGAACTCTATGCGACCGAGGGGCTGAAGCGCGAGGCGGTGCATCTGACCACGATGCGCATGGACGAGGGCCTTGTCGGGCTGATCGCGCGCGAGGCGCAACCACTCTCGCTCTCCGATGCCCAGAGCCACCCAGCCTTCTCCTACAAGCCCGAGACGGGCGAGGAGATCTACGCCTCCTTCCTCGGCGTGCCGATCCTGCGCGGCGGCAACGCGATCGGCGTGCTCGTGGTGCAGAACCGCGCTGCCAGGACCTATTCCGAGGAGGAGGTCGAGGCGCTCCAGACCACCGCCATGGTGCTGGCCGAGATGATCGCCGGCGGCGAGCTGGAGGCGCTGGCGCGGCCCGGCTCCGGCGGCACGGCCATGCGCCGGGTGCTGACGCTTTCGGGACAGGGCATCGCCGACGGTGTCGGGCTCGGCCATGTGGTGCTGCATGAGCCGCGCGTCGAGATCAAGAACCTCGTCGCCGATGATCCCGAGCGCGAATTGCAGCGCCTCGCGGCCGGGCTCGAGCAGCTCCGTGCCTCGATCGACGATCTCATGGATTCCGGGGCGCTGATCCCGGCGGGCGAGACGCGCGACGTGCTCGAAACCTTCCGGATGTTCGCGCGCGACCGCGGCTGGGTGCATCGGCTCCAGGAGGCGATCCATACCGGGCTGACGGCCGAGGCGGCGGTCGAGCGCGTGCAATCCGATATCCGCGCGCGGCTGCTGCGGCAGACCGACCCCTATCTGCGCGAGCGGCTGCACGATCTCGACGATCTCGCCAACCGCCTGCTGCATCAGCTCACCGGCACCGCCTTCACGCTGGCGGCCGACAAGCTGCCCGAAAACGCGATCCTCGTCGCCCGCACCATGGGGCCGGCGGCGCTGCTGGAATACCAGCGCCTGAAGCTGCGTGGTCTCGTGCTGGAGGAGGGCGGCGCGACCAGCCATGTCGCCATCGTCGCGCGCGCGCTCGGCATTCCCACGGTCGGCAAGGTCGAGGGGGTGATCGGCCTCGTCGAGCCCGGAGATGCGATCATCATCGATGGTGGCACCGGCGAGGTGCATGTCCGGCCGCCGGTCGATCTGCAATCGGCCTATGCCGAGAAGGCGCGGCTGCGCGCTCGTCGGCAGGAGCAATACCGCGCGCTGCGCGACCGGCCGGCACTGTCGAAGGACGGGGTCCCGGTCGAGATCCAGATGAATGCCGGCCTGCTCGTCGACCTGCCCAATCTCGACGAGACCGGCGCCACCGGGGTCGGGCTGTTCCGCACCGAGATCCTGTTCATGGTCGCGCCCTCGCTGCCGCGCGCCCAGGCGCAGGAGGCCCTTTACCGGACGATCATCGACATTGCCGGCCGCCGCCCGGTCACCTTCCGCACGCTCGATATCGGCGGCGACAAGGTGCTGCCCTATCTGCGCAAGATCGACGAGGAGAACCCCGCGCTCGGCTGGCGCGCGGTGCGGATCGGGCTCGACCGGCCGGCCTTGCTGCGCACGCAGTTCCGCGCGCTGCTCGGTGCCGCGCGCGAGCGCGAATTGCGGGTGATGCTGCCGATGGTGGCGACCTTCGAGGAATTCGAGGCGGCGCGGGCGATGTTCCTGCGCGAGCGCGAGCGTCTGCGCCGGCTAGGGCAGAGCGGGCCGAAGCAGGTGCATCTCGGGGTGATGCTCGAGGTTCCCTCGCTGCTCTTCGATCTCGAACGGGTGTTCGATCAGGTGGATTTCGTGTCGATCGGCACCAATGACCTGCTGCAGTTCATGTTCGCGGTGGATCGCGAGAATCCGCGGGTGGCGACGCGGTTCGATCCGCTCCATCCCTCCTTCCTCAAGGCGCTGGCGCGCGTGCCGGCGATCGCGACCGAGAAGGGCAAGCCGGTTTCGATCTGCGGCGAGATGGCGGGCAAGCCGATCGAGGCGCTGGCGCTGCTGGGCCTCGGCTTCCGCGCCTTCTCGATTTCGCCCTCCAATATCGGCCCGATCAAGGCCCTGGTGCGGGCTGTCGATATCGGCGCGCTGGAGGCTCTCGTCTGGTCGCGTCTCGAGCGGGGCAGCGATCCGGCGCGCCTCCGGGCGGATCTCGCGGAATTCGCCGCCGCGCACGACCTTGCCTTCTAGCGCGCCCGCGAAGCCAGCCGATGTCCGAATTCGTTCTGCCCCAGGAGAAGCTCGATGCGATCCTCGCCCGTGACGCTGCGATCGCGCGGGAACTGGAGGGCGCGAGCGATCCGGCGCAGATCGTCGCGCTGAGCCGGGAGGCGTCGCAGCTCCAGGGGATCGTCGCGGCAATCGGCGCCTGGCGGCGGGTTTCGGCCGAGCGGGCGGAGGCGGCGGCACTCATCGAAGACCCCACGCTCGACCCGGAGATGCGTGCGCTCGCCGAGGAGGAGCAGGGGCGGCTCGCGGCCGAGCAGGAGCGGCTCGCCCAGGCGATTCGCGTCGCGCTGCTGCCGAAGGATGCCGCCGACGAGCGTTCGGTGATCCTCGAGGTGCGGGCGGGCACCGGCGGCGACGAGGCGGCGCTGTTCGCGGGCGATCTGTTCCGCATGTATCAGCGCTATGCCGATCTGCGCGGCTGGAAGGTCGAACTCGTCTCGGCGAGCGAGGGCGCGATGGGGGGCTTCAAGGAGATCATCGCCGAGATCCATGGCGAGGGCGTCTTCGCGCGGCTCAAGTTCGAATCGGGCGTGCATCGCGTGCAGCGCGTGCCGGATACCGAGGCTTCGGGGCGCATTCACACCTCGGCGGCGACGGTCGCGGTGCTGCCGCTCGCCGAGGAGGTCGATCTCGCGATCAACGAGAGCGACCTGCGGATCGACACGATGCGCGCCGGCGGCGCCGGGGGACAGCATGTCAACAAGACCGAATCGGCCGTGCGCATCACCCATCTGCCGAGCGGGCTCGCGGTTGTCGTGCAGGACGAGCGCTCCCAGCACCGCAATCGCCAGAAGGCGATGGCGATCCTGCGCTCGCGGCTGTTCGAGATGGAGCGGCAGCGGCTCGCCGATGCCCGCGCGGCCGATCGCAGGGTGCAGGTCGGCTCCGGCGACCGTTCCGAGCGCATCCGCACCTATAATTTTCCGCAGGGGCGCGTGACCGATCACCGGATCAACCTGACGCTCTACAAGCTCGATCAGGTGATCGAGGGGTCGGGGCTTGACGAGCTGATCGAGGCGCTGGTGACCGAGCACCAGGCGCGGCTCCTGGCCGGGGACGCGGCGTGAGCGCGCCGCCCGGCGCCGGGATCGCGCTCACCGCCGAGACCACGCTCGGCGCGGCGCTGGCTGCGATCGCGGCCCGCCTCGCCGAGGCCGGGATCGAGGAGCCGCGCCGCGAGGCGCGGCTGCTGCTCGCCGCCGCGATCGACACGGATCTCGCGGCGCTGATCGCGCGGGAATCGATGCCGCTCGGCGGCCGGGCCGGCGCGGTCGAGGCCATGCTCCGGCGCCGTTTGGCGCGCGAGCCGCTCTCCCGCATTCTCGGGCGGCGGGAATTCCACGGGCTCGGTTTTCGCCTCAATGCCGCGACGCTCGATCCGCGCCCGGATACCGAGACGCTGGTCGATGCGGTTCTGGCGGCGATCGATGCCGGAGGAGGCCGCAGCGCGGCGCTGTCGATCCTCGATCTCGGCACGGGAAGCGGCGCCATCCTCCTGGCGCTGCTCCATCTTCTGCCGGCGGCGCGGGGGCTCGGGGTGGATCTCGCACCCGAGGCGCTGGCCATGGCGGCGGAGAATGCCGCCGCGCTCGGCCTTGCCGCCCGCGCCCGCTTCATGCAAGGCGATCTTTTCGAGGGGCTCGGCGCGGCGCGCTTCGATATCCTGGTCTCCAACCCGCCCTATATCGAAACGGCGGTGCTCGCGGCGCTCGATCCCGAGGTGCGCGACCATGATCCGCGCCTCGCGCTCGATGGCGGGGCCGACGGGCTCGCATTCTACCGGCGGATCGCCGCCGGAGCCGGGGCGCATCTCCGGCCCGGGGGGCTTGTCGCGCTCGAAATCGGGCGTGGCCAGGCGATGCCGGTGGCGGCCATGCTGGCGGCGGCGGGAATCACCGACATCGCCACGCGCCGCGATCTCGGCGGGATCACGCGCGTCGTCCTCGGACGGGTGGCGATGCCCGCCGCGGGGGGCTGAAACGCGCCGGATTCCGGCCCGCGCCGGAACGGGGCGCTTGCCATCACCCGGTCCGCGCGCTAAGGAGAGCACCGGTGACGCGAACGGGGCGGGTGTGATCGGGTCCAGCGCCGGATCGGACCATCGCGAAGTCACCAGTTTTCCGACATCCAGACCCGCGCGCCGCGCGGCATCTCGAGGCGGATCGCAATCCCGGCAGGCGGGCCCGACACGCGCCAGAACTGCCGGTGCCATGCGGGGGCGGGCTCCGGCGCGGCCGGAAACTCCGGATTTGACCGGTTTAGGGCAGCTGAGACACAGATGAGACCAGGACAGAACAAGCGCATGCGCGGCCGCAATCGGCGCGGGCCGAACCCCCTGACGCGCTCCTATGAGTCGAACGGCCCCGATGTGAAGGTGCGCGGCACCGCGCAGCACATCGCCGAGAAATACACCCAGCTCGCGCGCGACGCCCATGCCTCCGGAGATCCCGTGATGGCGGAAAGCTATCTCCAGCATGCCGAGCATTATTACCGGCTGATCGCCGCCGCCATGCAGGCGCAGCAGGCGCAGCAATCCGGCAATGGTGACGAGCGCTACGACGAAGACGAGGATTTCGATCCCGCCTCCGACCGCTTCACCTTCCGCCCCGTCCAGCAGCACCAGCCCCAGCAGGTCGGCCAGTTCCAGCCCTATGCCGGTGAGTCGGGCGAGGCCGGCGAGGGCGAGGAGGTTGAGTCGCGCCCGCAGCAGCAGGGCGGCCAGCCGCGTTTCGGCCAGGACCGGCCGCGCCACCAGGACAGGCGCAACGGCCGCGGGCAGGAACGCCAGCCTTTCGAGCGCCCCGCGCATGATCGTCCTGCCAGCGAGCGTCCGGCCTTCGACTCGAATCGCCCGCGCCGGCCGCAGGCCGATCCCGGCGCCGGGGAACAGCCGGTGCTGCCGGCCTTCCTGACCGCGCCGGCGCGGCCGGCGCCGGCCGAGGCTGAGGATGCCGGTGAGCCCATGTCCGGCGGCGATGACGAGGGCGGCCGCTCGCCGTTCCGCACCCGTCGCCGGCGGCGGGGGCGCGGCGCGCGCGAAGGTGGCGATGAGGCGCCGCTCGCGGTGGAAGGCGCGTCCGACGAGGGCTGAGCCGGCCCGACGCTTCTCTTGGCGTCCTCCGGGGCGCCTTTGGCCCTCCTTTGGTTCCTCCCTTGACGGGATGACGATGCGATATGGCCGGGCGAAGCTTTTCGCGCCGCCGACCCTTTTGTTGCGCCTTCGCAACACCTACATGAGCGTGGTCGGATTGCCGCCGTGCGGGATCCGCAACTTCGCCTCGTGGAAGGGAAGAGCATGAACACCGAGAAATACACCGAACGCGCCCGTGGGTTCATCCAGGCCGCGCAGACCATCGCCCTGCGCGAGGGGCACCAGCAATTCTCGCCCGAGCACCTGCTCAAGGCGCTGCTCGACGACGAGCAGGGCGCGGCGGCCGGGCTGATCGATCGCGCCGGCGGGCGCTCGGCCGAGGCGCGGCGGGCGGCCGATGCCGCGCTCGCGAAGCTCCCGAAGGTCGAGGGGGCGTCCGGACTCTATCTCACGCCGGCGCTGGCGCGGGTATTCGACACCGCCGAGAAGGCGGCGGAGAAGGCGAAGGATTCCTTCGTCACCGTCGAGCGGCTGCTGCTTGCGCTGGCGCTCGAGAAGGACAATCCGGCCGGCAAGGCGCTTGCCGCGGCGGGCGTGACGCCGCAGAACCTCAACAGCGCGATCGAGGCGATCCGCAAGGGGCGCACGGCGGATACGGCAACCGCCGAGAACGCCTATGACAGCCTCAAGAAATTCGCCCGCGACCTCACCGAAGCGGCACGCGAGGGCAAGCTTGACCCCGTCATCGGCCGCGACGAGGAGATCCGCCGCACGATCCAGGTCCTGTCGCGGCGCACGAAGAACAACCCGGTGCTGATCGGCGAGCCGGGCGTCGGCAAGACCGCGATCGTCGAGGGGCTGGCGCTGCGGATCGTCAACGGCGACGTGCCCGAGAGCCTGAAGGACAAGGCGCTGATGGCGCTCGACATGGGTGCGCTGATCGCCGGCGCGAAATATCGCGGCGAGTTCGAGGAGCGGCTCAAGGGCGTGCTGCAGGAGGTGCAGGCGGCCGAGGGCGGGGTGATCCTGTTCATCGACGAGATGCATACGCTGGTCGGCGCCGGCAAGGCCGACGGGGCGATGGATGCCTCGAATCTCCTGAAGCCCGCGCTGGCGCGCGGCGAACTGCATTGCGTCGGCGCGACCACGCTCGACGAATATCGCAAGCATGTCGAGAAGGACGCGGCGCTCGCCCGGCGCTTCCAGCCCGTCTTCGTGAGCGAGCCGACAATCGAGGACGCGATCTCGATCCTACGCGGGCTGAAGGAGAAATACGAGCTCCATCACGGCGTGCGCATCACCGATTCGGCGCTTGTCGCCGCCGCGACGCTTTCGAACCGCTACATCACCGACCGCTTCCTGCCTGACAAGGCGATCGACCTCGTGGACGAGGCCGCGGCGCGGCTGCGCATGCAGGTCGATTCGAAGCCGGAGGAACTGGACAGCATCGATCGCGAGATCATCCGGCTCCGGATCGAGCAGGAGGCGCTGAAGCGCGAGACCGATGCCGCATCCAAGGACCGGCTGGTGAAGCTGACGGCGGAACTCGCCGAACTCGAAGAGCGCTCGACCGCGCTGACGGCAGCCTGGAAGGCCGAGAAGGACAAGCTGGGCGAAGCGCAGAAGCTCAAGGGCGAACTCGAACAGGCGCGCACCCAGCTCGAACAGGCGCAGCGCCAGGGCGAATTCCAGCGCGCGGGCGAACTCGCCTATGGCATCATCCCGGCGCTCGAGAAGCGGCTCAAGGAGATCGAGGCGGCAGGCGCCGGCGGCGGCAATGGCGCCATCGTCTCCGAGGCGGTCACGCCGGACAATATCGCCCAGGTCGTCTCGCGCTGGACCGGAATCCCGGTCGACAAGATGCTGGAAGGCGAGCGCGAAAAGCTGCTGCGCATGGAGGCGGAGCTTGGTCGCCGCGTCGTCGGGCAGCGCGAGGCGGTCGAGGCCGTGTCTACCGCCGTCCGCCGCGCCCGCGCCGGATTGCAGGATCCGAACCGGCCGATCGGCTCGTTCATGTTCCTCGGCCCCACCGGTGTCGGCAAGACCGAACTGACCAAGGCGCTTGCCGCCTTCCTGTTCGATGATGACAGCGCGCTCGTGCGCATCGACATGAGCGAATTCATGGAGAAGCATTCGGTCGCCCGGCTCATCGGCGCGCCTCCGGGCTATGTCGGCTATGAGGAAGGCGGCGCGCTGACCGAGGCGGTGCGGCGCCGGCCCTACCAGGTCGTGCTGTTCGACGAGATCGAGAAGGCGCATCCGGATGTGTTCAACGTGCTCCTCCAGGTGCTCGACGACGGGCGGCTGACCGACGGGCAGGGCCGCACGGTCGATTTCCGCAACACATTGATCATCATGACCTCCAATCTCGGCGCGGAATTCCTGGTCGCGCTCGGCGAGGAGCAGGGGGTGGATGCCGCGCGGAACGACGTGATGGCGATGGTGCGCGGGCATTTCCGGCCGGAATTCCTCAACCGGATCGACGAGATCGTGCTGTTCCAGCGCCTTAAGCGCGCCGATATCGGTGCGATCGTCGATATCCAGATCGGCCGGCTCGCCAAGCTGCTCGAGGAGCGCAAGATCACGATCACGCTCGACGATGCGGCGCGCGACTGGCTCGCCGAACGCGGTTACGATCCCGCCTATGGCGCGCGCCCGCTCAAGCGCGTGATCCAGAAGAGCCTTCAGGATCCGCTCGCCAATCTCATCCTGTCCGGGGAGATCCGCGACGGCGAGACGGTGCCGGTGACGGTGCGGGATGGCGGGCTCGCGGTGGGCAATCGGGTCATCGGCGCCGGGTTCGAAGCGCCGCCGGCGGGGACCCGGCTCAACTAACCCTGACAAAGCCTGACAGGGGGCGGGGTTTCCGGGGTAGCGTGCCTCGGATAGGAAGGGAGCGGGGCATGGCCCCGCTTCCTCCGCGCCGGCCTTGCCGGCCAACCTGCCGGATCCTGCCTTGCCAGCCCTGTCGCTCATCGCGGTTGCGCCCGCGATCTTCGTCCTGATCTGGTCGACCGGCTGGATCGTCGCGAAATACGCCGCGCCCTTCGCCGATCCGCTGACCTTTCTCACCCTGCGCTATGCCTGCGCCTTCGTGCTGATGGCGCTGATCGCGCTGGCCGCAAGGGCGGAATGGCCGGCGCGCCGCGCCGGCTACGGCCATGCGCTGGCGAGCGGGGTGTTCCTGCATGCGCTTTATCTCGGCGGGGTATGGTGGGCGGTGAAACACGGGCTGCCGGCCGGGATCTCGGCGCTGATCGCCGCGGTCCAGCCGCTGATGACCGCCGCCCTCGCCCCGCATCTCGCCGGCGAGCGCGTCCGTCCGCTCCAGTTCGCGGGGATCGTCCTCGGCTTCCTCGGGGTGCTCGGCGTCATCGCGCCGAAGCTCATGGGAACCGGCGGGCTCGATGGGCTGATCCTGCCGCTGCTGATCAACGCGCTGGCGATGCTGGCGGTGACGCTCGGCACCTTCTACCAGAAGCGTTTCATCGCCACCGGGGACCTGCGCGTCGTCTCGGCGCTGCAATATGCCGGCGCCTTCCTGGCGACGCTGCCGGCGGCCCTGCTGCTGGAGCCGCTCCGGATCGAGAACAGGCCGGAGATCTGGATCGCGCTTGCCTGGTCGGTCATCCCGCTGTCGATCGGCGCCATCTGGCTGATGCTGATCATGATCCGCCGCGGCGCGGTGTCGAAAGTCGCGGCCTTGATCTATCTGATCCCTCCCACGGCGGCGATCGAGGCCTATTTCATGTTCGGCGAGACGCTGAACCCGTTGCAGATGGCGGCCATGGCGGTGGCGGCGCTCGGCGTCTACCTTGCCACGCGGCCGTGAATCGGGCGGGACCGGCCATCGTCAGCCCACCCGCTTCGCCGATCTCGAGGATCCGACCATGCGCGACCCCCATCTTCACCCCGCCTTCGCGCCGCGTTCGCTGGCGTTGCTCGTGCCGGCTCTGCTGCCGTCGGTGATCGCGAGCATGCTCGGCTCGATGGTGACGGCCCCGGCGCTCGGCAGCTGGTATGCGGCGCTCCAGAAGCCGGTGTTCACGCCGCCGAACATCGTCTTTCCCCTGGTCTGGACCTTTCTCTTCGCGCTGATGGCGCTGTCGTTCTGGCGCATCCTGCGCGCCCGGCCCGAGGCCGGACCAAAGCGCGATGCGATTCTCGCCTTTGCCGGCCAGATGCTGCTCAATGTCGCCTGGTCCTATGCCTTTTTCGGCCTGCGCGCGCCGCTCGCGGGCATGGTCGTCGTCGCGCTGCTCTTCATCGCGGTGGCGCTGACCATCCGCCATTTCCGGCCGATCGACCCGGCAGCGGCCTATGCGCTCACGCCCTATCTTGCCTGGGTCGGCTTCGCGATGGTGCTGAACGGCGCGATCGTGATCCTCAACCCGTGATGCGGGGCGATTGCGGAGCGGGATCGCCTTACGGGCGCGCTCAGAGCCCGCGCGCCTCGACGACCGCCCGGATCGCGGCGCGGAACTCGGCGAGCGGGAAGGGCTTGGTCAGCACATCCTCGACCAGGCCCTGCAATTCGCGCGCGCGCTCGCGCTGTTCGGCATAGCCGGTCATCAGCACGATCGGGAAGCCTGGCCGCTCGGCGGCGATCTTGAGCGTCAGCGCGATGCCATCCATCACCGGCATGCGGATATCCGAGACCATCATCTGGAAGGCGGGCTCGGCGGCGAGGAAGCATTCGAGCGCCTCGGCGCCGTCGCTGGCCTCGGTCACGGCATGGCCGTCGAGGCGGAGTGCACGGGCCAGCGGCTCGCGCACGGAGGATTCGTCGTCGACCAGCAGGATGCGCGCCATGCTTCCCGGCCCTCAGTTCTCGATGATCCCGACATAGGGCAATTCGCGGAATTTATGCGCGACATCCATGCCATAGCCGACGAGAAAATGATCGGGCGCCTCGAAGCCGATGAAATCCGCCTCGAACTGCACCGCGCGCGGCACCGGTTTCTCGATCAGCACGGCGCTCATCACCCGCCGGGCGCCCCGCGCGGCGAGCAGATCCTTGGCGAAGGCAAGCGTCCGGCCGGATTCGAGGATGTCGTCGATGATCAGCACGTCGCGATTCTCGACATGGTTGTCGATATCCTTGACGATCGTCACCTGCCCCGAGGAGGACATGCCGGAATGGTAGCTTGCGAGCTGCATGAACTCGACGCTCGGCGCCAGCCCGGCGCGGTGCAGCGCCCGCAGAAGATCGGCGGCGAAGATGAAGCTCCCGCGCAGGATGGCGACGACGAGCAGGTCGACCGGCGCCGCGTCGCGGATCTCGGCCGCGAGGGTTTCGACGCGCGCGGCGATCTCGGCCGCGTCGAACAGGACATGGATCCGGTGCGCGCCGGCGATGTCGCCCGGCTCCTCGGCAATCTTGGTGGTCAAGCGATGCTCCTGTCGGCTCCGCGCACTCAGCGGATCGCGGCGACGATATCGTCTTTCGCGACGAATCGCACCATGACCGAGAAGGATTCCGCGGGCGGGCTCGCGAGTCGGCGCCGGAACTGCGTGGTCTCGCCCGGCGCCAGTTCCGGCTGATCGGCCGTCGCGGTCCAGACATAGATGTCCTGACCGGCCTGGTTGCGGATCGAGAGCCGGAGGACCGGAATCTTCATCGGCTGCCGGGTCGGGTTGACGATCGTGCCGGTAATCTCCAGCGTCTCGCGGTTCTCCTCGGCGACGAGACGGCCATGGACATCGCGGATATCGAGCCCGCGCGGGGTGATCCCGAGCCCGAACGCCTCGAAGAGCGGCGCGGTTTCCGGCACCAGCCGCACGGTTTCGTGGCGCAGCGCGACGAGTGTTGCGAAAGTGCCCAGCCCGGCGGCCATGGCCATGGCGGCGATGGGGCGGAACCGCGACGGCTTCTCGATCGGGCGGTGATGCGCGTCGGTGGCGCGCAGACGCTTCTCGCGCCGGCGGGCGCGCGCTTCGACGGTGGCGTCCTCGCTGGCGGAGGCGATGGCGGCATCCTGATCGCGCGCGAGCGATTCGGCGTCGAAGGCGGGCAGGTCTTCCAGCGCGGAGGTCTCGGCGGGCGGCGCGTCGGCAGGAGCGGAAGCGGCCGGCACCGATTCGCCGCTGCTGCCGGCCGTCTCCTCGGCGAACAGTGCTTCGAGTTCCTCGGGCGAGATATCGCCGCCAGCCTCCTGGGAGGCGGGCACAGCCTGGTCGCCGCCCGCACCCTGGGTTTCGAGTGCCTGCAGGGGCTCGCGCGTGTCCAGGGGTTCTGCGGCGGGTGGCGGCGCATAGCGTGCCGCGCCGGCATTGATCGCGAGATTGGCGAGCGGATTGATCGGCCCGGCATCGCGCATCGGATCGTCCGCTTCCCAGACCGTGCGACAGGTGGCGCAGCGGACCCTGCGCGGCCCCTCCGCGAACAGCGCCCCGTCGAGATCGTGGAGTGTGTCACAATTCGGACAGCGGATCAGCGCCATGTCGCGGTTCTGCGGCTCGAGCGATAGCAAGGGGTTCACGGCATGCGTGCCCCCCTGCTATTCCTCCCTCAAGAGCGTTAAGGGCGGGTAAAGCCTTGGTGGAAACCGGGAGATCGATGCAGCCGGACGTTGAACATGCCGCCCCCTCCACCGGAGAGGAGGCGCTCTCCGAGCTTGTGCGCTTCGAGAATGTCGGCCTGCGCTACGGGATCGGCGCCGAGATCCTGCGCGATGTCAATTTCTCGATCCATTCGCATTCCTTCCAGTTTCTGACCGGCCCGTCCGGCGCCGGCAAGACAACCCTGCTGCGGCTCATCCTCCAGACCTTGCGGCCGACGCGCGGCCGCGTCCGGCTGTTCGGGCAGAATGTCGCCGGGCTTTCCAAGGGCGAACTCGCGCATCTGCGCCGGCGTATGGGCATCGTCTTCCAGGATTTCCGGCTGCTCGATCACCTGACGACCTATGAGAATGTCGCGCTGCCGCTGGTCGTGCAGGGCCGCGAGGAGGCGAGCTACCGCGCCGAGGTGATCGAATTGCTGCGCTGGGTGGGGCTGGGGGACAGGATGCATGTGCCGCCGGTGATCCTCTCCGGGGGCGAGAAGCAGCGTGCGGCGATCGCGCGGGCGCTGATCGCCCAGCCGGCGCTGCTGCTCGCCGACGAACCGACGGGCAATGTCGATCCCTCGCTGGCACGCCGCCTGCTCCGGCTGTTCATCGAACTCAACCGCACGGGAACCGCCGTGGTGATCGCGACGCATGATCTGCCGCTGATGGATCTCGTCGATGCGCGCCGCCTCGTGCTCGCGGAAGGGCATCTGCATATCTATGATTGAGGCCGCGCCCTCTTCCGCCGAAGCCGCCGAGCCGGTCGCGGACCGCGCCGGGCGGCTGCTGCGTGGCCTCGCGGAACGGCTGGGCGGCCGGGATGCCGGCGGCGGGCCGATCCTGCCGGCCAGGTCCATCGCCGGGCGGGCGCTGGTGCTCGTCATCGCCATCATGACCTTTCTCGCTGGGCTCACGGCCGGCGCGGTGCATCTCGTCGCCGATGCCTCGGCGGATTGGTCCGGCGCTCTGGCACGGGAGATCACGCTGCAGATCCGGCCGGTTCCCGGCCGCGATATCGAGGCCGATGTGCGGCTCGCCGCCGACCTCGCCGGCCGCACGCGCGGCGTGGAGGCGGTGCGGGTATTCGCACGGAGCGAGGGCGAGAAGCTGCTCGAGCCCTGGCTCGGTGCTGGGCTCGACCTCAGCGAATTGCCAGTGCCCCGGCTGGTGGTGCTGAAGCTCGCCGCCGGCGCGGCGCCGGATTTTACGCGGCTCAAGGCCGATCTTGCCGAGCGGGTGCCGAATGCCGGGCTCGACGATCACCGGCTCTGGCTCGGCCGGCTGAAGACCATGGCGGACACGGCGGTGCTGATCGGCCTCGCGATCCTCGCGCTGGTGCTGACGGCGACCGGGCTCGCGGTGGCTTTCGCGACGCGCGGCGCCATGGCCGGCACGGCGCAGATCATCGACGTGCTGCATCTCGTCGGGGCCGAGGATTCCTACATCGCCGGGCAGTTCCAGCGGCATTTCCTGCGCCTCGGGCTCAGGGGCGCCGCGGTCGGCGGGGTGCTTGCGATCCTGTTCTACCTCATGTTCTCGCTTTCCGCGCAGCATTTCGCGACGACGCCCGGCGCGGAGCAGGTCGAGGCGCTGTTCGGACGGTTCAGCCTGCCGGCGGCGGGCTATCTGTCCGTTGCGGCGATCGGCCTTGTCGTCTCGGCCGTCACCGCCATCGTCTCGCGGATGACCGTCTACCGAACGCTGAGCGGCCAGGAATGACGGCGCGCTCCCCCATCCCTGGCGCGCGGCCGCCCATGCTGCGCTTCCTGCGCGTTTTCGTGCGTGTCGGGCTGCTGGTCGTGGTGCTGTCGGGGATCGGCGTCGCGCTGTTCGCGCATTCGCTCGACCGACAGGAGCGCGGCGATGTCGCGGCCGCGGACGGCATCGTCGTGCTGACCGGCGGGGCGGACCGGATCAGCGACGGGCTCGCCCTTCTCGAACGCGGCAAGGGCCGGCGCCTGTTCATTTCCGGGGTCCATGCCGGGGTGCCGACCGAGATGCTCAAGCGTCAGCATGCGGCACGCGCCGCGCTGTTCGATTGCTGCGTCGATCTCGATTTCCAGGCCCGGAACACCTACGAGAACGCGCTGGAAACCCGGCGCTGGGTGGCGGCCAACGATTTCCGTTCGCTGGTTCTCGTCACGGCTAGCTACCATCTTCCGCGCGCGCGGCTCGAATTCGAGGCGGCGATGCCGGCCGTCCTGATCCATCCCTATCCCGTGGTGCCGGAGGCGTCGCGCATCCGGCGCTGGTGGCAGGAGCCGGCTCTGATCCGCATCCTCGCCCTCGAATTCGTGAAATACTGGGCGGCCTCGCTGCGCGTGACGCTCGGGCTGCCGGGGCGGTAGCGTCCGGTGGACTTGTTCCGTCGGGCGCGATCGGGCAAGGAGGGCGGCCAGCCTCCACCCTTCCGAAGGAAATCGCCCGCGCGATGCTCGTTCTCCGATCGATCCTGTTCCAGGCCGCCTTCTATGCGAATTGCACGCTGTGGTTCCTCGCCGCGATGCTCGCCTGGCCGCTGCCCTCGCGGTTCATGATCAAGTTCGCCCATGGCTGGGCGCGGACGAGCCTCTGGCTGCACCGCGCGATCACCGGCGCGCCGGTCGAGTTCCGCGGGGTCGAGCGGATCCCGAAGGGCGCCTGCCTCGTGGCGGCGAAGCATCATTCCGCCTGGGAGACGATGGCGCTCGCCTATCATGTCGAATTGCCGACCTATATTCTCAAGCGCGAATTGCTGCGTGTGCCGCTGTTCGGCTGGCATCTGATCAAGGCGCGGCAGATCCCGATCGATCGCGGCCAGCGGGTGGCGGCGCTCGCCAAGATGATGGTGCACGCCAAGGCCGCGATTGCAGAGGGGCGGCAGATCATCATCTTTCCCGAAGGCACGCGCCGCAAGGTGGGGGCGCCGCCGGATTACAAATACGGCGTCGCCCGGCTCTATGCCGCGCTTGGGGTGCCCTGCCTGCCGGTGGCGATGACGTCGGGCCTCGCCTGGCCGCGCAACACGCTGCTGCATTATCCGCGGCCGATCCTCGTCGAATTTCTCGACCCGATCCCTCCCGGGCTCGACCCCGACCAGTTTTTCGCCCGGCTCCAGGAGACCATCGAGACCAATACCAATCGGCTGCTCGCCGAGGCGGGCTACCGGCCGGAGGAATCGGCCTCCCGCAGCGCTGGCGCCAGCCAGGCCAGCGCGTGATCCTCGATGCCGAGTTCGGCGAGCGCGGCGAGCGTGTTGAGCACATATTCGCGGCAGGGGCCGCTCTGGCCGTGGCCACGCCGGATGATCGCGACCAGATCCTCGCGGGCGAGCCCGCCGGCATATTGCCGGTGTCGGCGATCGACGACATAGGCGAGCGCCGGCACGCGCCGCCCGTCCTGGAGACGGATGGGTCGCATCACCTCGCGGTAGACATGCGTGACCATCTCGCGCTCGGTGAGGTAGGCCCGCGTGGCGGCGGCGTGCTCGGCGGCGACGCGGAAGGCGATGCCGTGACATGAGCCGCCATGATCGAGCCCGAGCACCAGGCCGGGTGTTTCCGGCGTGCCGCGATAGCGGGTCGAATAGACGCAGAGTGCCCGATGCACGCCCTTCAGCAAGGCCGGCACCCGCTCGACATAGGCGAAGCCGGGCCGCCACATCAGCGAGCCGTAGCCGAATACCCAGAATTCCTCCGCGGCGGGCGGCGGCCCGGCCTGCGGGGACGAGATTGACGGCGAGGGAAGCGGCACGGTATCCGACATGACGGCGCATCGCCCGCAAGGATCAGGCCAAGGCGGAGTACACCAATGACCGATGGGGATGCAACGCCGCACCCGGCGCGAAAGCCGCTGCGCCGCATCGGCCTCTACGCGCCCTTCGCCCTGCTGGTGGTGGTCTCGCTCGCCTGGATCGCCGCCTGGGTCTACGGCGCGCGGCGTGTCGACCGGTTCGCCGACGCCTTCGTCGCGCGCGAAGCCGAGCGCGGCCGCGACTGGCTCTGCCCCGACCGGCGGGTCGGCGGCTTCCCGTTCCGGATCGAACTCTCCTGCACCCGGCCGCAGCTGGTGATGCGCGGGCAGGACGGACTCAGGAACGAGATGCGGCTCGGCGGCTTGATTCTCCATGCCCGGCTTGCCGCGCCGGAGCATGTGATCGCGACTTTCACCGGCCCCTTCACGAGCACGCTACGCCAGGGCGACGGCGACCTGAACTGGAAGAGCGCGCGGGCGAGTTTCCGCCTCGGCAGCGGCGCGATCGGCGAGATGTCGTTCGAGATGCTGGAGCCGCGCCTTTCCTTCGGCTTCGGTGAGCAGCGCCCGATGAAGGCGGCTGCGCGCGCGGTGCAATTCCATCTCCGTCCCTCGCCGGGAGATGGGGCGGGCACGGATTTCGCCGGCCTCGTCTCGGACCTCGCGGTTGCGCCGCTCGACGAATTGACGGGCACGCCGGATCCGCTGCGCCTGGAGATCCAGGCGCGGGCGCCGGGCTTGCTGGTCGATCCGGCACGGCGCTGGCACGCGGTGCTCGATGAATGGCGCCAGCGCGGCAACCGGGCGCGCGTTCTGGTCCTCAAGGCGGAGAAGGGAGCGGCGAATATCGATCTGGCGGGCGAGATCGGCCTCGACGCGGCGCATCGGCTCGAGGGCAATCTCCAGGGCCGCGCGCGTGGGCTCGAGGCGCTGACGAGCCGCTTCGCCCGGCGCGGCGGGCTCGATGTCGGCGGCATTCTCGGCCGGCTCGGCGGCGGCGGACAGGGGATCCCGGTCGTGCTCGCCTTCCAGGACGGTGTGTTGCGTTACGGCCCGTTCCCGATCGCGACGCTGGCGCCGCTCTACTGAGCCTCGTCGGGGGGCGGCGGCAACGCGCCGTGCGGGCGGCCGAAATCGGGTGCCGCGGTTTCCTGCCCCGAGGCGATGATGCCGCGCCGGATCGCGCGCGTGCGGGTGAAGAGCGCGTGCAATCCGTCGCCGTCGCCCCAGCGGATCATGCGCTGGAGCGCCAGCAGATCCTCGTTGAAGCGGCCGAGCATTTCGAGCACTGCCTCCCGGTTGGTGAGAAACACATCCCGCCACATCGTCGGATCGGAGGCGGCGATGCGCGTGAAATCGCGGAAGCCGCCGGCGGAGAACTTGATCACCTCACTCTGGGTGACCCTCTCCATATCCGCGGCGGTGCCGACGATGTTGTAGGCGATGAGATGGGGCACATGCGAGGTGATGGCGAGGACGAGATCGTGATGATCCGGCGTCATGATCTCGACATTGGCGCCGAGCGCCTCCCAGAACCGCCGTATCCGCGCGATCGCCGCCGGATCGGTGCCTTCCGGCGGGGTGAGGATCGACCAGCGCCGGACGAAGAGTTCCGCGAAACCGGCATCGGGGCCGGAATGCTCGGTGCCCGCCACCGGATGCGCGGGCACGAAATGCACGCCCTCCGGCAGATGCGGCGCGACATCGCGCACCACGGCACCCTTGACCGAGCCGACATCGGAAACGAGCGCGCCGGCCGCGAGATGCGGCCCGATCAGCGCCGCAAGCGCCGCATTCGCCATCACGGGCACGCAGAGGATGACGCAATCCGCATCGCGGACCCCTTGGGCGGCGTCGGTCGTCGCCGTATCGGCGATGCCGAGTTCCACGACGCGCTCGATCACCCCCCGGTCGCGATCGATGGCGACGATCGTGCCGGCGCAGCCGGCCTTGCGTGCGGCGCGCGCGATCGACGAGCCGATCAGCCCCATGCCGATGATCGCGAGCCGGTCGAAGCCCGGCATCAGGGCAAGGCCTTGCCGAGCAGGGCGAGCGCGCGTTCGAGAACCGCGTCGAAGGCGGTCTCGCTGCCGGCGGCCACCGGGTGGAGATGGACGTCCGGGGCGGTCTTGTCGCCGAGGAACAGCGCCAGCCCCTCGATCACGGCGGCATTGGCGGCCTCGGAGCCGATGGTCAGCCGCAGCGCGTTCGGCAGGCCATAGGCTTCCATGCGCCGGAGGATCACGCCGCGCTCGGTCAGGAAGGCGTCGGCATCCGGCGCGCGGCGGCCGTCGGCGTCCGGGAAATGGATCAGCAGGAAATTGCCGACCGAGGGCGTGACGACGAGGCCCAGCGCTTGAAGCGCGGCGGTCATCCGGCCGAGCCAGAGCGCGTTGTGGGCGACGGCGCGCTCCTCATGCGCGCGATCCTCCATTGCGGCGATGCCGGCGGCGATCGCCGGCGCGCTGACATTGAACGGCCCGCGGATGCGGTTGAGGATGTCGACGATCGCCGGCGGGCCGTAGAGCCAGCCGATCCGCAGCCCGGCAAGGCCGTGGATCTTCGAGAAGGTCCGGGTCATCACGACATTGTCGCTCGTCGCGACGAGTTCGAGTCCCGAGGCATAATCGTTGCGGCGGACATATTCGGCATAGGCGGCGTCGAGCACCAGCAGGACATGCGGGGGCAGCCCGGCATGGAGCCGCTTCACCGCCTCGAACGGGAGATAGGTTCCCGTCGGGTTGTTGGGGTTGGCGAGAAAGACGATTCGGGTCCGCGGGGTGATCGCGGCGAGCAGGGCATCGACATCGGCGGTGAGACCGGTCTCCTTGGCGATGACGGGTGTTGCGCCGGCGGCGAGGATCGCGATCCGGTAGACGAGGAAACCATGCTCGCTGTAGACGCCTTCGTCGCCGGCACCGAGATAGGCATTGGCGACGAGCGAGAGCAATTCGTCCGAGCCGGCGCCGCAGAGGATCCGCGCGGGATCGAGCCCGTAGCGGCCGGCGATGGCGGCGCGGAGCCGTTCGGCCGAGCCGTCCGGATAGCGTTCGAGATGCGTGGCCGCGTCGCGATAGGCGGTGATGGCGGCGGGCGAAGGGCCGAGCGGGGTCTCGTTCGAGGAGAGCTTGTGGAGCGTGACCCCCGCCGGCGCCTTGGATTTGCCGGGGATATAGGCCTCGATCGCGAGAATGCCGGGGCGGGGTTGCGGGGCGGGCACGGGCGACTCCGATCTGCCGGAGAAGCCCGCCGGCCCGGGACAAACGATTCTCAGTGCGCGATGCGGAAGCGGTGCGCGTGGCAACCGATCTCGATATAGCGCGTCGGCGCGCATTTCGCCGCATCAAGCGCATCCGTCAATGCCCGGGCGGGGATTTCGGCCGGATGGGCGATGAGCAGGTTCGCGCCCACCGCATCGCCGGCGCTGGCAACCAGCTCGGCGCCGAGTTCCGCCAGCGCCGCGCCGGCCGGATTGCGCCAGCGCTCGGCGCGCACCGAGGCGAGGATCGTCTCGCGCGCGAGCCCTTCGTTCTGCGGGCGCGCGACGACGAAGACCGGCAGGCCCGCCGGATGGTCCGGCCGTTCGGCGAAGGGCAGCCGCGCGATGATCTTGGGCGCGCGCGGGCCTTCGAGCCCTTTCCACCAGGCGCCCAGCATCGCGGATTGGTCGATGCGGAACATGCCAAGATCGCCCTCCGAGGCGTCAACCGCGGCGATCACCGCCGCCGAATGCTCCGCCGGCACGAAGGGGACCGTGAACCCGAAATGGAAGCGCATGCTCTCCCGGATCGGCGTCTCTCCGCCGGAAAGATCCGCATGAACCCGGTAGGCGATCTGGGTGAAGGTCGAGGTGGCGAGGATGATGCGCCAGATGTTCTCGGGCGCGTCGAGCGGCCAGCGGCCGGGATTGCGCAGCACGATACGGCGCATCAGATCAGCCTCGCGATCGGGGCGGAAGGCGGAGCCGGCATCGCCCGCCGCCCGCTTGGCCGCGATGACGCGGCCGACCACCGCGCCGCGCTCGACGAGCAGCGCGTGAATGGCGCCGTCGATCCGGTCGATCTCCTCGCGCAGCTGGCCGAGGACGGGGCGGGGGTCGGTCACGATGGGGCTCCTGTCGGGCTGTGCGGCTGCCGGCGATGTACGCATCTGAGATAGGCCCGGTTCCGGCGGTGCGGCAAGAGCGGGGCGTTGCGTTGAAAGCGCTTGTTCGTTAAGACGGACGGCGCTACCTAAAGAAAAAACGCTCGACGAACCGGCGCGGTCCCGCGCCGCCAGACCGGACAGACATGGCACCGCGCAACACCGAAGCCGACACACCGCGATCCGAGGTGCTGCGGCTCGCGCCGGAGGCGGCGCTCACGCTCGAATCGGGCGCGACGATCGCGCCACTCCAGATCGCCTATCAGACCTATGGGCGGCTCGATGCCGCGCGCGCCAATGCCGTGCTCATCTGCCACGCGCTGACCGGCGACCAGCATGTCGCCAACATCCATCCCGTGACCGGAAAACCCGGCTGGTGGACCAGCATGGTGGGGCCGGGGCGGCCGATCGACACCGACCGTTTCTTCGTGATCTGCGCCAATGTCATCGGCGGCTGCATGGGATCAAGCGGGCCGGCTTCGACCGATCCGGCCACCGGCGAGCCCTATGGCACGGCCTTTCCGGTGGTGACCATCTCCGACATGGTGCGGGCACAGGCGCGGCTCGTCGATCATCTCGGGATCGAGACCCTGCTCGCGGTGGTGGGCGGGTCGATGGGCGGCATGCAGGTTCTGGCCTGGGCCTCGCTGTTCCCGGAACGGGTCTTCGCCGCGATGCCGATCGCCTCCGCCGCCAAGCACACGGCGCAGAACATCGCCTTCCACGAGGTGGGGCGCCAGGCCGTGATGGCGGATCCGGATTGGCGGCGCGGGCGCTACATGCTCGAAGGCACCCGGCCGGTAAAGGGCCTTTCCGTTGCGCGCATGGCCGCCCACATCACCTATCTCTCCGAGCCGGCCCTGCAGCGGAAATTCGGCCGCAAGCTTCAGGACCGCGACGCGCCGACCTTCTCGTTCGACGCGGATTTCCAGGTCGAATCCTATCTCCGCCATCAGGGGATCACTTTCGTTGAGCGGTTCGACGCCAATTCCTATCTCTATCTGACGCGGGCGATGGATTATTTCGATCTCGCCGCCGACAATGGCGGCTCGCTGGCGGCGGCCTTCCGCGGCACCGGCACGCGGTTCTGCCTGATCTCCTTCACCTCGGACTGGCTGTTCCCGACCGCCGACAGCCGGCAGATCGTGCATGCGCTCAACGCCGCCGGCGCCTCGGTCTCCTTCGTCGAGATCGAGAGCGACAAGGGGCACGACGCCTTCCTGCTCGAGGAGCCAAACCTGTTCGCCACCGCCTCCGGCTTCCTTGATGCGGCGGCGCGGGCGCGCGGCGTGGCGGAGGCGGGCCGATGACCGGGCCGGAACATGGCATTCTGCCGCTTGTGCGCGCCGATCACCGGCTCGTCGCCGGCATGGTCGCGGCGGGGGCGCGGGTGCTTGATGTCGGCTGCGGCGATGGGGCGCTGCTCGATTTTCTCGCGCGGGCCAAGGCGGTCGATGCGCGCGGCATCGAATTGTCCCGCGAGGGTGTCGCGGCCTGCGTCGCGCGCGGGCTGGCGGTGATCCAGGGCGACGCGGATGCCGACCTCTTCGATTATCCCGATGATTGCTTCGATTACGTGATCCTGTCGCAGACCCTCCAGGCGACGCGGCGGCCGAAGGTGGTTCTGGAGCAGATGCTCCGCATCGGCCGCAATGCCATCGTCTCCTTCCCGAATTTCGGCCATTGGCGGATCCGCGGGCATCTGCTGCTCCACGGCCGGATGCCGGTGACCGAGAACCTGCCGGATACCTGGTATGACACGCCGAACATCCATTTCTGCACCATCCGCGATTTCGTGGCGCTGGCCGGCGCGCTCGATGCGCGGATCATGCGCGCCGAGGCGCTGGACGCGGCCGGCCGGCCGGTGGGCGTGCGGATGCCGTGGTGGTTCTGGAACCTGATGGCGGAGCAGGGGATCTTCTGGCTGGCGCGCGGGAAGTAAGTCGGCTTTCTTTCAGGGCGTCCAGCGGCCGGCGGCACCGCCGCCGCTCGGCACCAGGATCGGTTCCAGCAAGCCCCGGATTCGTTGCGCCTTGCCGGCAAGCGCCGGGCGATAGACCTGCTTCGTCGCCTCGATGACGTAAATCCCGGAGAATGGCAGGGCCAGGGCGGCGCCGACCCGCTCCCAGGCCAGCGCGCTGCGCAGGAAGAACTGGCGCTGCACCGGCGGCACATAGAGCGCCTCGCCCCAATGGGTGGGCGTGAACAGCGCCTGTTTCAGCAGGGTGGTGAGCTGGCGGCGCGAGAACGGCTGACCATGGCCGAAGGGCGTGGAATCGCGCCTGGCCCAGGGGCCGCGGCGGTTCGGCACCACGATCATGATCTGGCCGCCCGGCGCCAGAACGCGCCAGAGTTCGGCCATGAGCTGCGCCGGATCCTCCGAGGTTTCGAGGGCATGGATGACGAGGATGCGGTCGACCACCGAATCGCGCAGCGGCATGTCGGTCGCCTCGACCAGGCTCGCGGCGGAAAGCTGGCGCGACGGCCAGGCGATGACGCCCTGCCGCGCCGGCATGAAGGCGAGGCTGCGCTCCGTGCCCTCGCGCAGGATGTCGAGATAGGGGCCGGGATAGCCGAGTCCGAGCAGGGCGAGCCCGGAGAGCGAATCCCAGCGCGCACGAATGCCGCGCAGGATCATCCGCCGGGCCACCTCGCCGAGCGGGCTCGCATAGAAGGATTTGAGATCGACGATGTCGAGATGCATGCGCTAGAACCTGACAGGAAACGCCGCCCGCGTGAAGCCGGGGATCTGCGAGAAAGGGAAAGAGCGTCATGGAGATCGAACTCTTCCTCTGCCGCAGCGACAATTACGGCATCCTGATCCGCGACCCCGCCACGGGGATCGTCGCGGCGATCGATGCCGGCGATCTCGCGGCAACCGAGGCGGCGCTGGCGCGGCGCGGCTGGACGCTCGACATGATCCTCGTCACCCATCGGCATTTCGACCATATCGAGGCCGTGGCGCCGCTTGTCGCGCGCTACGGAGTCAAGGTCGTGGCGCCGAAGGGCGCGCGGGCGGAGCTGCCGGGCGCCGATCGTTTCGTCGGCGAAGGCGATCGGGTCGAGATCGGCAGGCTCGTCGCCGAGGTCTGGGACGCGCCGGGGCATTGCGCCGATCACGTCGCCTATTATCTCCGCTCCGAAAACGCGATCTTTGTCGGCGACGTGCTGTTCGTGATGGGCTGCGGGCGCATCCTCGATTCGACCGCCGAGGCGCTTCATGCCTCGATCCGGCGCATTGCCGCGCTGCCGGATGCCACCCGGATCTATTGCGGGCACGAATACACGATCGCCAATGCCAGATTCTGCGCGCATGTCGAGCCGGAGAACCCGGCGATCGCGGCGCGGCTGGCGGCGGTCGAGGCGCTGCGCGCGGCGGGGGTGTTCACCGTCCCGACCAGCGTCGGCGAGGAGAAGGCGACCAATGTCTTCGTCCGCGCGCGCGATCTCGCCGAGTTCGCCGCCCGGCGCGAGGCCAAGAACACCTTCTAGGAATATCTGCTTTCCATCGGGGACGTCATGCTCGAATCCTCCCTGCCGGCGCGCGATATCATCGCGCTGCTCGATCTCCACCCCCATCCCGAGGGCGGGCATTACCGCGAGACCTTCCGCGATCCGCGCGCCGGGGCGGACGGGCGGTCCTGCGGAACGGCGATCTATTACCTGCTCGAAGCCGGCGAGGTTTCGGAATGGCATCGTGTCGATGCGGCCGAGATCTGGCATTTCTATGCCGGGGCGCCGCTGGTGCTCACCATCAGCCCCAACGGCCATGACGCGGAAGCGCGCCATCTCGGCCCCGCGCTCGCGGCCGGGCAGCGGCCGCAGATCGTCGTTCCCGCCGGGCATTGGCAATGCGCGACAAGCCTCGGCGCCTGGACGCTCGTCGGCTGCACGGTGGCGCCGGGCTTCGAGTTTGCCGGCTTCGAAATGGCGCCGCCGGGCTGGCGTCCTGTGCCGCGCCGGCCGGGAGGCTGACGCCGCTGCGTGAGCGGCCCCTTGGCGCCGCCCCGCCTGATCAGCGCGGGCGGGCGATGACGGCCCCGCCGACGATGAGTGCGCAGGCGAGCGCCAGCGGCCAGCCCGCCGCCGCCCGGCCGGCCGCGACCAGCGCCAGCGTCGAGATCACCGGCGCGGCGTAGGAGGCGGTGCCGAGGAAGCGGATATCGCCGCGCTTCATGCCGAGATCCCACAGGAAGAACGCCGCGCCGACCGGACCGAGCCCGAGCAGCAGGATCGCGCCCCAGACCCGTCCCTCCGCCGGCCAATGCGCCGGTTCGAGCGCGAGATGCGCCAGCGCCGCAAGCAGGGCCGTGGCGAGGCAGAAGCCGGCCACCGCCTCGGTCGGCACCGCCGACATCCGCCGCGAAAGCACCGAATAGCCCGACCAGATGAAGGCACAGGCAAGCGCGAGCCCGTAGCCGAGCAGCGGAACCGCATCGCCGGCGCCGAACCCGCCCTTGGCCAGTGCCAGAAGCGCCACGCCCGAAAAGCCGAGCAGCGCGCCGAATACCGGCCGCGCGCCCAGCCGCTCGCCGGGCAGAAGGCCCGAGAACAGCACGATGAGCAGCGGCCAGAGATAGGCGATCAGGCTCGCCTCCGCCGCCGGTGCAGCCTTGAGCGCCGCAAAATAGACGGCATGGTAGCCGAAGAGCCCGCCGAGCCCCAGCGCCCAGGCGGCGGGAGGCTGGCGCAGCCGGTGCAATCCGCCCCGCAGGGCGACAAGGGCAAGCCCCAGCCCGCCGCCGATCGCGAAGGTCAGCGCTGTCAGCAGGAAGGGCGGCACGCCGGCCGTGAGATCGGTCAGCAGTGCGAGGAGCCCCCAGAGCAGGATGGCTCCGAGGCCGGCAAGGGTGGGCAAAGAGACATGTTCGGGCAGGGAAAGGCGCGGCATGCCCGCGGGATAGTCGCGGCGGCGACAAAAGGAAAGGGGCCGGTCGCCCGGCCCCGCTGCCGCCCCGCCGGGGCTCACACCATGTATTGCCCGCCATTGGCGGAGAGCGTCGAACCGGTGATGAAACCGGCCTCGTCCGCCGCGAGGAACACGACCGCACGGGCGATTTCCTCCGGCTCGCCGAGCCGGCCGACCGGGATATGCGGCAGGATCGATTTCTCCAGCACGTCCTGCGGCACCGCCTTCACCATCTCGGTCGCGATATAGCCGGGGCAGATGGCGTTGACGGTGATGCCGACCCGCGCGCCCTCCTGCGCCAGCGCCTTGACGAACCCGACATCGCCGGCCTTGGCGGCGGAATAATTCGCCTGGCCCATCTGGCCCTTCTGGCCGTTGATGGAGGAGATGCAGATGACGCGGCCGAATTTCCGCGCCCGCATGCCCTCCCAGACCGGGCGCGTCATGTTGAACAGCGAATTGAGATTGGTGTTGATGACCGCGTTCCACTGGTCCTTCGTCATGCGGTGGAACATGCTGTCGCGGGTGATGCCGGCATTGTTGACGAGCACCTCGACAGGGCCGAGATCGGCTTCGACCCTGGCGATCCCCGCCGCGCAGGCGTCGAAATCCGAGACATCCCATTTATAGGTCGGGATGCCGGTCTCCTTCGTGAAGGCGGCGGCCGCCTCGTCGTTGCCGGCGTAATTCGCGGCCACCCTGTAGCCGGCCGCCTGCAACGCTTTCGAGATCGCCGCGCCGATGCCGCGCGAGCCGCCAGTCACCAATGCCACTCGGGTCATTCCGTCTCCTCCTCCGGATTCATGCGGCGTTTCGCCGACTTATTTTATGGGGCGCCGGGGCTCGGGCCCCGGTGCCTGTCTCGCGGGATCGCGCGCCCGGATACCGGGTTTCAGCGCTCCACGCACATGGCGACGCCCATGCCGCCGCCGATGCAGAGGGTTGCGAGGCCCTTTTTCGCGCCGCGCCGCTGCATCTCGAACAGCAGCGTGTTGAGGATGCGCGCGCCCGAGGCACCGATCGGATGGCCGATCGCGATCGCGCCGCCATTGACATTGACGATCGCCGGATCCCACCCGAGATCCTTGTTGACCGCCAGCGCCTGCGCCGCAAATGCTTCGTTGGCTTCCACGAGATCGAGATCGCCGATCTTCCAGCCGGCCTTTTCGAGCGCCTTGCGCGAGGCGGGGATCGGCC
This sequence comes from Rhabdaerophilum calidifontis, assembly GCF_008641065.1. Classification (GTDB taxonomy): domain Bacteria; phylum Pseudomonadota; class Alphaproteobacteria; order Rhizobiales; family Beijerinckiaceae; genus Rhabdaerophilum; species Rhabdaerophilum calidifontis. Next base: position 380,755 of record NZ_VTRS01000001.1, read on the forward strand.
CGGTGCCCATGATGGCGGGGTCGACGCCGCAGGTGGCCCAGGAGACGATGCGGGCGAGCGGCGTGAGGCCGCGCCGCCCGGCTTCCGCCTCGCTCATCAGCACGACGGCGGCGGCGCCGTCATTGATGCCGGAGGCATTGCCGGCGGTGACCGTTCCGTCCTTCGTGAAGGCGGGGCGAAGCTTGGCCATCGCCTCGACCGTGGAGCCGTGGCGGGGATATTCGTCCGCTTCGACGACGACATCGCCCTTGCGGGTCTTCACCGTCACCGGGACGATCTCGTCCTTGAATTTCCCGGCCTTCTGGGCAGCCTCGGCCTTGTTCTGCGAGGCGACCGCGAAGATGTCCTGCTCCTCGCGCGTCAGCTGCCATTTCGCGGCGACGTTCTCGGCGGTCTGGCCCATATGGTAGCCGTGGAACGCATCCCACAGCCCGTCCTTGATCATGGTGTCGAGCATTTTCATCTCGCCCATCTTCACGCCGGAGCGGAGATAGGCGGCGTGCGGGGCAAGCGTCATCGATTCCTGACCGCCGGCGACGATGATCCGCGCGTCGTCGCTCTTGATCTGCTGCATGCCGATCGCCACGGCGCGCAGGCCGGAGCCGCAGAGCTGGTTGAGGCCCCAGGCGGTCCTTTCCTGGGGGATGCCGGCGGCCATCGCCGCCTGGCGGGCCGGGTTCTGGCCCTGCCCGGCGGCGAGCACCTGCCCCATGATCACCTCGTCCACCTCGGCGCCCTCAACCTTGGCGCGGCCGAGCGCGCCCCGGATCGCCGCGGCGCCGAGATCATGCGCCGGAACCTCGGCAAAGGCACCGCCGAAGGCGCCAACCGCCGTCCGCGCCGCACTCGCGATCACAATCGAATTGGTGGACATCTCGCTCTCCTTGCCCGGGCCTCGGGGGGCCTTCTCGTCCGGCGCCCGCATTCTCCAAGCCAACTATGACACTTGCGAAGGAACTATCGTCAAGCCAGAAACGGCGCTAAGAATGGTTCGGCGGAATGCGCCGGGTGCATGTCCCGACGCGAAGCCGGCGAACAGCGCATGCCGGGCCGGAACATGCCGGACAGGGAGCAGGAATGGCGGAGCACAACGCGAAGGACCCGACCATCATCAAGAAATACGCCAACCGGCGCCTCTATCACACGGGAACGAGTTCCTACGTGACGCTCGAGGATCTCGCGCTGATGGTCCGCCAGGGGGAGAATTTCGTGGTCACCGATGCCAAGACCGGCGAGGACATCACGCGGTCGGTCCTGACGCAGATCATCTTCGAGCAGGAGAACAAGGGTCAGTTCCTGCTGCCGATCACCTTCCTCCGCCAGCTGATCCAGTTCTACGGCGACAACATGCAGGCCCTGGTGCCGCGCTATCTCGAACTCTCGATCGAGCGCTTCATGGCCGAGCAGCAGAAGCTGCGCGAGCAGATGACGAAGAGCTTCGGCACCAATGCCTTCACGAGCGGCGTGTTCGGCCCCGGCGCGATGGCAGCGCTGGAGGAGCAGGCCCGCAACAACATGGCGCTGTTCCAGGAGGCGATGCGCGCCTTCTCGCCGTTCCCTTCCGCAGGCACCGCCCCGGAGGAAACCGAGACCAAGCCGGGCGGCCGCAAGCCGCGCTGAAGGTCGGGCTCAGGCGCGGCGCCGCAGGGCAGGGTTCTGCGGGGCCGCATCGGCGCGCGACGGCAGGCAATCCTGCGCCGGGCCGAGGAAGTCGCCCTGGATATACTCCACCCGCCATGCGGTCAGCAGCGCCAGCGTCTCCTCGTCCTGCACCCATTCCGCGACCGTCGCGATGCCGAGATGGCGCGCGAGCTGGAGCAGGGTCTGGACGAAGAAGCGGTCATCCGCGGAGCGCGCGAGATTCTTGATGAAGCTGCCGTCGATCTTGAGGATGTCGATCGGCAGCAGCCGCATGTTGCGGAACGAGGTGTGACCGGCGCCGAAATCGTCGATCGCGACGCGGGCGCCGAGTTCCTTGATGCCCTCGATCAGCCGCCGGGCGGCCTGGATGTCCTCGATCAACGCGGTTTCGGTGATCTCGACGATCAGCCGCCGGGCGATATCGGGATCGGGCGCGAGCTGCGCGCGGAACGCGGCCATCCAGTCCGGATGCAGGGCGGTGTTGACGCCGACATTGACGCTGAGCGTCACGTCCGGTCGGGCGCGCAGGGCCTCGATCGCGAGTTCGGTGACGCGATGGTCCACGAGATGCAGGAAGCCGAGCCGCTCGGCGACAGGCACGATCCGCGCGGCGCCGAGGCGCTCGCCGTCGGGCGTCTCCATCCGGACGAGCGATTCATACATCGCGGTCTCGCCGCTCGCCGAGGCGATGATCGGCTGGAAGGCGAGGCGGATGCGGCGATCGTTCAGCGCCGAGAGCACGGTGTCGGTTGATTCGCGGTTCGCGGAGCGGCGGCGGCGGATTTCCGGATCGGCGGAGAAGGCGGCGAAGGCCGAATCCGCGCGCTCATGTGCGTCGGTCAGGGCCTCCTCGCAGGCATGTAGCGCCTCCATCGTCGTGCGCGCCTCGTCGGGCACGGAAACGCCGCCGATCCGGATCGCCGCGGGGATCGGTCCGGCGCTGGTATCGATGGGGGCGGAGCGCACCCCGCTTGCGAGCCGCGCCGCGATGAATTCCATGTGCTCCGGGCCGCTCGGCGCGAGGACCAGCCCGATCTTGTTGCTGGCATAGCGGCCGAGAATGTCGCGGCGGCGGATCATGCCGCGCAGGCGCCGGGCGATGGCGGCGATCACCTCGTCGCCGATCTGGTAGCCATAGGTCCGGTTCATCTGCTGGAGATCGTCGATCGCCACCATCATCACCACCAGCCCGCGCGAATCCCGCGCATTGGCCTCGATGGCATGGGCGAGCGCATTGCAGAAATCGGCGCGGGTCAGCGCGCCGGTCGCGGGGTCGAAATGGCGCTTCGCGGCCAGCGCGAGTTCCTGCGCGGTCGGTGCCAGGACGCGGCGGCAGGTGCCGTGGACGAGCCGCGGCCGGCCTGCCTCGTTCGCGAACCAGCGACCGCAATCCTCGATCCAGAACCGGAGTCCCGGTGCCGGATTGACAAGATAGCGGGTCGAGAACGGTACGCCGGTGCCGGGGTCCTTGCGGTTGCTCTCGAAGATTTCGGCATGGCGCGAGGTGGGGCTCGCCTGGTCGATCAATGTCGCGAAACTCGTGCCGGCGGCGAGCAGGACCGGTTCGCTGACGCCGAAGAGCGGCGCCGCATCGGCGTTCCAGACCATCTGGTCGGTTTCGATGTTCCAGGAATAGACCGCCTCGCCCGGATCCTCGCCGCTTGCGAGCGCGAGTTGCACACCGGAAGGTGCCGTATCCGGCTCAGGCCGTGGCGCGATGCTCCCGTATCCTGCGGCGAGCCCGAGATCCTGAATCATCTTGGTCCGTTCCGGTCCATTCCGAACAGGCCGATCCCGAACCCGAGCGCGCGGGTAAAGCCGGCCGATCGCTGTTATGATCGGCGAAGCCTAAATGAAGGCTTACGGCGGCGGCTGGGGGCTGGCACGAGGCTTGCCGGTTCAGGGGCATGAGCAGCACAACCATTCCCGTCCCGTATCATTCCGGCGCAGCGGCGCCGTCCGGCCGTGCCATGCCGCAACGGTCCGGCCCCTTCCTGGTTCAGATCATGATCGAGCAGGGGGTCGGCCGCTCCGCCAGCCTCGGCCGCGCCGATCGCGCGGACCAGCGCGAGCATGCCTATGGCGAAGCGCTCGCCAACCGGCCTTCGGCGCAGCGGCCCTGTGCCCCGCAATTGCAGGCCATGGCCTGAAGAACTGCGCTTCCAAAGGAGGGCCAGCGCCCTCCGCGCAGAAAAAAGCCCGGCCAGGGCCGGGTTCTATCCGCCGCGTCAGGCGGGTGCGGCGTCAGCCGGCATCCTTCGGCGTGAGGACCTGACGGCCGCGATACATGCCGGATTTCAGATCGATATGGTGCGGACGGCGAAGCTCGCCCGTGTTCTTGTCCTCGACATAGGTCGGGGCGGCAATCGCATCGGCGGAGCGGCGATGCCCCTGCTTCATGCGCGAGACCTTCTTTTTCGGAACGGCCATGGTCGAACTCCTCGGATTGGTCCGGGGCAGGCCGGACCGGCAGCCAGATCGATATCTGGGGTGAAAGCGAAGCGCGCTCTATAATCGCAAGCGACGCGAAACGCCAGCGCAAAGTCGCAAGAAGCGTCGGGGCGCGCGTCGCGCTTGGCGCGGCGCTCAAACAATCCTAATGCCGGGGCGGAACGAGAGCCAGGGCGGAGCGGGCGATGCGGGCGGATGATGCGGAGCAGGCGGGGTTCGAGGCGCGGCTCGGCGCGGCGCAGGAGACGGTGCGCGCGGCGCTCGAGGCCTTGCTTGCCGAAGGGCGCCGGCCACCCCGGCTCGTCGCGGCGATGCGCCATGCCGTGCTCAACGGCGGCAAGCGCATGCGGCCGTTCCTGGTGCTCGAATCCGCCCGGCTGTTCGGCGTCACCGGCGCGGCGCCGGTCGCGGTCGCGGCGGCGCTCGAACTCGTCCATTGCTATTCGCTTGTCCATGACGACCTGCCGGCCATGGATGACGACGATCTCCGGCGCGGGCAGCCGACGGTGCACCGGGCCTTCGACGAAGCAACGGCGATCCTGGCGGGCGACGCTTTGCTGACGCTCGGCTTCGCCGCGCTTGCCGCCGCGCCGGTTAGTCCTGGCCGGCGCGCCCGCCTCGTTGCGGCGCTGGCGCGGGGGGCGGGCATGGACGGCATGGTGGGGGGGCAGATGCTCGACCTCGCCGCCGAGGGACGGTTCGAACCGCCCCGCCGACGCCGCACCGGGGCGGCGGCGATCCGGCGCATCCAGGCGCTCAAGACCGGGGCGCTGATCGCCTTCGCGGTCGAGGCCGGCGCGATCCTCGCGCCGCGTGCGGGGGGCGTGGAGCGGCGCGCGCTGCGGATCTACGGCCAGGCGCTGGGCCTCGCCTTCCAGATTCGCGACGATCTCCTCGATGTCGAGGGCGATGCGGCTTCCGTCGGCAAGGCGCTTGCGAAGGATGCGGCGGTGGGGAAGGCGACCTTCGTCGGCCTGCTCGGCATCGAGGGGGCGCGCGCCGAACTCGACCGGGTGACGGAACGGGGACGCGCGGCGCTCGCCGCGGCCTTCGGCGATCGCGCGGCGACGCTCGTCGCGCTGCTCGAGTTCAACCGCGCCCGCGACCGCTGAACCCGGCGTGGGATTGCCAGGCTCGCGGAGATTACCAAGCTTTCACATGCGCCGGCATTGCCGCTTTGCTAAAGAAAGCGGCATGCGCAAGGCATTCCTTATTCTCGCGGTTCTTGTCGCCGGGCTCGGCGCCTGGGCCTTCGCGTCCCGCAAGGCCGAGGAGCGGGCCGATGCCGGCCAGCGCTTCCGCGTCGAGAAGATTGAGCGCGGATCGATCATCGCCGCCGTCTCGGCGACCGGGACCGTGACGCCGACGACGACCGTGATCGTCGGCTCCCAGCTTTCCGGGCAGGTGGTCGAGATCCTTGCCGATTACAACAGCCAGGTGAAGGCCGGCCAGGTGCTGGCGCGGCTCAACCGCGACACGCTGACGGCGCGGCTCGACGGCGCCCGCGCCGATCTCGCCCAGGCCCGCGCGGCGCGCCAGCTCACCGATGCGCAGGCCGAGAAGAACCGCGCCGATCTCCGCCGCGCCGAAGCGACCCTCGCCGACATGCAGGCGCAGCGCCAGCGCGCGCAGACGATGTTCGACGATGCCGAAACGACGTTCGAGCGCCAGCAGGCGCTGAAGGCGCGCGGCATCGCCAGCGATGTCGCGCTGCAATCCGCCACGACCCAGCGCGACAGCCAGGCGGCGGCGATCCGCTCGGCGGAGGCGCAGATCGCCTCCTCGCGCGCGCAGATCGCGGCGCTCGACGCCGATCTCAAGGTGATCGAGGCGCAGAAGCGCGCCGGTGACGCGCAGGTGCTGAAGGCCGAGGCGCAGGTGCGGCAGATCGAGGTCGATCTCGCCAATTCCGAGATCCGCTCGCCGGTCGACGGCGTGGTCATCCAGCGCAATGTCGAACTGGGACAGACGGTCGCGGCCTCGCTGCAATCGCCGACGCTGTTCCTCGTCGCGCAGGATCTCAAGCTGATCGAGATCTATGTCAATCTCGACGAGGCCGATGTCGGGCGCGTTCAGCCCGGGCAGGAGGTGGAATTCTCCGTCAACGCCTATCCCGCCCGCACCTTTCGCGGCCGCGTGAAGCAGATCCGCCTCGGATCGCAGAACGTGCAGAATGTCGTCATCTACACGACGGTGGTCGAGGTCGCGAACGAGGACATGGCGCTGCTGCCGGGCATGACGGCCAATCTGCGCATCTTCACCGATCGCAAGGCCGATGTGCTGCGCATCCCCAATGCCGCGCTACGCTGGCAGCCGGCGGGAACCCCGCGCGCGGCCGGGAGCGGCGCGGGCAATGCCGGCCCCCCTGCGCCGGGCGAGGATGGTGCCGGCCCCTTCGCGGGTCCCGCGGGGGATGCGGCGGCTGCGGGCGGCTCCGGGCCGCGCCCGGTCGCGGCGATCGTCGAGGGACTGACGCGCGATCTCAAGCTTGCGCCGGAGCAGGTGCGGGAGGTCGAGGCGCTCGCGACCCGGATGCGCGCGGAGATCGCCGCCGCCGGAAGCGACCCCAATGCGCGCCGCGAGATGGCGCGGCAGGCGCGCCAGCGCTTCACTCGCGCGGTTGAAGAGCTTCTCACGCCCGAGCAGCGCGGCGCCTACCGCGCCCTCGCCGAGGCGCGCCGGCAGCGGGCGAGCGGTGCCATGGCGCGCAGCGCCGGCGGGGTTCCCGGCCGCGTCTTCGTACCGGACGAGAAGGGCAATCCGCGTGCCGTCAATGTCCGGCTCGGCGCCAATGACGGCAGCTTCACCGAAATGCTCTCCGGCGATCTGCGCGCCGGCGACAGCGTGATCACCGGGCTCGGTGCGGCGGGCAAGCTGGCGCGCCCGTCATCGAGCTTCCGATTCGGGCTATGATGGCGGAGACCGCCGCACCCCTCGTCGATGTCCGGGACCTCGCCCGCGAGTTCCGGATGGGCAGCGAGCGCGTGGTGGCGCTCGGCGGGGTGACGACCTCCATCGCGGCCGGCGAATTCGTCGCGGTGATGGGGCCGTCGGGCTCGGGCAAATCGACCTTCATGAACCTGATTGGCTGCCTCGACCAGCCGAGCGGCGGCTCCTACCGGCTCAAGGGCCGCGAGGTGTCGCGGCTTTCCACCGCCGAACTCGCCGCGACGCGCAACCGCGAGATCGGCTTCGTGTTCCAGCAGTTCAACCTGCTCCAGAGGGTCGATGCACTCGGCAATGTCGAATTGCCGATGCTCTATGCCGGCGTTCCGGCGCGGCTGCGCGCCGAGCGGGCCCGGGCGGCGCTGGCGCGGGTCGGCCTCGCGGACCGGATGGGACATCTGCCGCTCCAGCTTTCCGGCGGGCAGCAGCAGCGCGTGGCGATCGCGCGCGCGCTCGTCAACGGGCCCGCCGTGCTGCTCGCCGACGAGCCGACCGGCGCGCTGGACAGCCGCACCTCGCTCGACATCATGGCGCTGTTCCAGAACCTCAACCGCGAGGGCATGACGGTGATCATCGTCACCCATGAGGCCGATGTCGCCGCATTCGCCGCCCGCGTGATCCGCTTCCGCGACGGCCGGATCGTCGCCGATCAGCGCCAGACCCCGAAGGATGCCGCCGCCGCGCTCGCATCCTGGGCCGAGGCAGCGTGAGGGCGCGCCGATGAGCCTTGCCGACGCGCTTCTCACCGCGCTTGCCGCCATTCGCGCCCATGCCCTGCGCTCGGTCCTGACCATGCTCGGCATCGTCATCGGCGTCGCGGCGGTGATCGCGATGGTCGCGGTCGGCAACGGCGCGCGCGAGCGGATCAACGCGCAGATCCAGGCGCTCGGCGCCAATCTCATCATCATCATCCCCGGCAATGTCACCCTGACCGGTGCGCGGCTCGGCACCGGCAATGCCGCGACCCTGACCGACCAGGACGCCGCCGCGCTCCAGGGCGAGATCGCGGCGGTGGAAGCGGCGGCGCCGCTCGTGCGCGGCGGGGTGCAGCTCGTTTCGGGCGGGGCCAACTGGTCGACGACGGCGATCGGCGTCGATCTCGCCTTCTTCACCGCCCGCGACTGGGCGGTGGAGGAGGGGCGCGGCTTCACGGAGGAGGAGGCGCGCCGGGGCGGGCAGGTCGCGATCGTCGGCCAGACGGTGGCGCGCGAATTGTTCCAGGGTGGCAGCGCCATCGGCGCCGAGATCCGCGTCAAGAACGTGCCGTTCACGGTGATCGGCGTCATGGCCCGCAAGGGCCAGAGCATGGGCGGGCTCGACCAGGACGATGTCATCCTCCTGCCGCTGCAATCGGCACGGCAGCGGGTCGTCGGCACCGGGCGGGCGAAGACGCGCTCGGTCAACCAGATCATGGTCAAGGTGCGCGAGGGTGAGGACATCGCCGCCGCCGAGGACGAGATGCGCCGGCTGCTCCGCCAGCGGCACCGGATCCTCGACGGGCGCGACGACGATTTCTCGATCCGCAACCTCGCCGAGATCCAGCAGACGCGCGAGGAAAGCGCGCGGACATTGGCGATGCTGCTGCTCTCCGTCGCGGGGGTGAGCCTCGTCGTCGGCGGCATCGGGATCATGAACATCATGCTGGTCTCGGTGACGGAGCGCACCAGGGAGATCGGCCTGCGCATGGCGGTCGGCGCCCGCCCGCGCGACGTGATGGGGCAGTTCCTGATCGAGGCGACGGTGATCGCGCTGATCGGCGGGCTGATCGGCGTGGCGATCGGAATCGGGATCGCCGTCGTCTCGGCGCATTCGGCCGGCTGGCCGCTGCTGATCGACCCCGCGGTGGTGGCGGCGGCGGTGCTGTTCTCGGGGCTCGTCGGCATCGTCTCCGGTTTCTACCCGGCCTTCCGCGCCGCGCGGCTCGATCCGGTCGAGGCCTTGCGCGCGGCGTGAGCCTCCGGCATCAGGGGCGGGACAGGATCTTTGAGGTCATCCATGCCCCGCCCGCTCGACGGCCCCCGACTGCCTGCGAAATCCGGCACCGCACGCAAGCTCGTCGTGTTCCTGCACGGCTATGGCGCGGACGGCAACGATCTGATCGATCTCGGCCGGAGTTGGGCGGGGCTGCTGCCGGACGCCGCCTTCGCCTCGCCGCACGCGCCGGAGCCCTGCGGCATGGGGCCGATGGGCCGGCAATGGTGGGCGCTGACCTTCCGCGATCCGTCCGAGCGCTGGCGCGGCTGCGTGCAGGCGGCGCCGGATCTCGATGCCTTTCTTGATCAGGAACTCGCCCGGCATGCGCTGCCGCCGGAGCGGCTGGCGCTGGTCGGGTTCTCGCAGGGCGCGATGATGGCGCTGCATGTCGGACTCCGCCGCAAACCGGCGCCGGCGGCGATCATCGGCTATTCGGGCCATCTTGTCGGGCCGGAGCATCTCGCGGCCGAGGCCACGGGGCGGCCGCCGGTGCTGCTCGTGCATGGCGACCGCGACGAGGTCATCCCGGTGGACGCGCTGTTCGAGGCGATGGACGGCCTCGGCCAGGCGGAAATCCCCTGCCAATGGCATCTCTCGGCCGGGCTCGGCCACGGCATCGACCAGGAGGGCCTGCGCCATGGCGGGCTGTTCCTGGCGCAGAGTTTCGGGATCAGGCCGCCGGCGCGCTGATCAGGAGGCGGCCTTGCCGCCGGCCGGCAGGCCGGTGCGCGCCCGCGCCAGCTCGGAACGGCCGGCGGCGCGGAGCAGGATCTGATCGGTGCCGATCGACAGGAGATGGAAGCCGCGTGCCGCGAGTTCGGCGGCGCGGGCGCCGTCCATGCAGAAGGCGCAGGCGAGCTTGCCGGCGGCGCGGCTGGCAGCAACGACGCGCGTGAGCGCCGCATCGACCTCCGCATGCACGGGATCGACGAGCGCGCCGCGCGTGAGCGTGATCGAGAGATCCGACGGTCCCACGAACACGCCGTCGATGCCCTCGACGGCGAGGATGGCGTCAAGGGCATCGAGCGCTTCGCGCGTCTCGATCATCGCGATCGCGAGCGTGGCGGCATTGGCGCCGCGCAGGTGATCGAGCGGCAATTGCCCGGACATCGGCAGCGCACGCACCGGCCCCCAGGAGCGGCGGCCGAGGGGCGGATATTTCACGAATTCGGCCAGCAGGCGGGCATCCTCCACCGAATTGACCATCGGTGCGATGATGCCCGCCGCCCCCCAATCGAGATAGCGGGCCGCCTCGGCAAAGGCCCCGACACCGATGCGCACCAGTGCGGCCTTGCCATTGGCCTCCGCGGCGAGGATGCCGGCCGAGATCGCCGCCTGATCGAGATGGCCGTGCTGCCAATCCAGCACGGCGCAATCGAACCCCTCGCGCAGGAGACCATCGACGATGGCGGGATCCTTCGTGCCGCACCAGGCTGCGAAGGCGGTGGGGCCGGCGCGCAGGCGCGCGGCAAGGGCGAGGAGCGGCACGTGAGCCATGGCAAATTCCGAATCGAAGGCGCCGCGGGAACGACGGCGCCCGATCCTGCGTGCTTCGCGCGCCGAATGCCAGAGCCGATGATCGCGCTCAGGCGCCGGCCTTGATCTCCGCGATCGCCTTGGCCATCAGTTCTTCCATCGTCCGGCGGATGACATGGTCGGAGATCCCGGCCGATGCGGCCGCGAGATCGGCGTGGACCTTGCGGAACACGTCCTCGTCGCCCGCTTCCTCGAAATCCGCCTTCACGACCTCCTTGGCATAGGCCTCCGCGGCCTCGCCGGTCTTGCCGAGCTTTTCGGCGACCCAGAGGCCGAGCAGCTTGTTGCGCCGCGCGGTGGCCTTGAACTGCAATTCCGCGTCATGCGCGAATTTCTTCTCGGCGGCATCCTTGCGATTGTCGAATGTCGTCATGGCCGAGACCTCTCCCAGGGGCCCTCACGGGCCGTTCAACCTCTTGCCGCCCTGCGCCGCGCAGGCGACAGGGAGGGAATAGGGTTCACCAATCTGGAAATCAATGGTGTGGATGCATAGATGGAGCGGGACGGCAACATTGTGTCCGCCGGCCGGATCAGCTAGGTTCCGGCGTGATCGGGGGACATCCTGGCCATGAACCGCGCCCATCGGGGGCATGATCGCCCCACCCCCGCGAAGCCGCCCGAGCCGGCGCTCACGCGATCAAGGAGCTTCGGCCCTCCATGGATTTCCTGAAACCACGGTACACACCGATGAATCGTCGCCGCCGCATCTACGAGGGCAAGGCCAAGGTCCTGTTCGAGGGGCCCGAGCCGGGCACGCTCATCCAGCATTTCAAGGATGACGCCACCGCGTTCAACGCCAAGAAGCACGAGGTGATCGACGGCAAGGGGGTGCTCAACAACCGCATCTCGGAATATATCTTCAACCAGCTCAACGCGATCGGCGTGCCGACCCATTTCATCAAGCGGCTCAACATGCGCGAGCAGCTGATCCGCGAGGTGGAGATCATCCCGCTCGAGATCGTGGTGCGCAATGTCGCCGCCGGCTCGCTCTCGGCGCGGCTCGGAATCGACGAGGGCACGCCGCTGCCGCGCTCGATCATCGAATTCTACTACAAGAACGACACGCTCAACGATCCGATGGTTTCCGAGGAACACATCACCGCCTTCGGCTGGGCGACGCCGCAGGAAATCGACGACATCATGTCGCTCGCGATCCGCGTCAACGATTTCCTCTCCGGCCTGTTCCTCGGCGTCGGCATCCGGCTCGTCGATTTCAAGATGGAATGCGGCCGTCTCTACGAGGGCGACATGGTGCGCATCGTGGTGGCGGACGAGATCTCCCCGGATTCCTGCCGGCTCTGGGACATGAAATCCTCGGACAAGATGGACAAGGACCGGTTCCGCCGCGACATGGGCGGGCTGATCGAGGCCTATTCCGAGGTCGCGCGCCGGCTCGGCATCCTGACCGAGGGTGACAACCCCAAGGCTGCGGGCCCCAAGCTGGTGCAGTGACGGCGCCGTTCCGGCGGAGCGTGAGACGGTGCGGCAATCCGTTTCTCCTGCAGGGATGCGCAGGGCTGCGTCAGGCGGCGCCGCGCTCCCGGACGGAAGGATTGCGCCGCAACGGCAATGGCATTAATCCGCAGCGATCATTCCCCCCGCTCGATCACAGGCCGCCCATGAAAGCCCGCGTCACCGTCACCCTCAAGAATGGCGTCCTCGATCCGCAGGGCAAGGCGATCGAGGGGGCGTTGAAAAGCTTCGGCATCGAGGGCATCGGCAGCGTGCGGCAGGGCAAGGTGTTCGACATCGAGGTCGAGACCGCGGACCGGACCCGCGCCGAGGCGATGCTGAAGGAGGCCTGCGAGAAGCTGCTCGCGAATCTGGTGGTCGAAAATTACACGATCGAGGTTCTGGGGTGATGCGCGCCACCGTCATTACCTTTCCCGGCTCCAATCGCGACGGCGATGTCGCGCGGGCGCTGAAACAGGCGGGCGCATCGGTCGCCCATGCCTGGCACGCGGATGCCGACCTGCCCGCGGGTACCGATCTCGTCGTGTTGCCGGGCGGGTTCTCCTATGGCGATTACATGCGCACCGGCGCGATCGCCGCCCGCGCCGCCATCATGGATGCGGTGCGCGCCCATGCCGCGCGCGGCGGCTATGTGCTCGGCATCTGCAACGGGTTCCAGATTGCCTGCGAGGCGGGGCTGCTGCCGGGCGTTCTGATGCGCAATGCCGGGCTGAAATTCGTCTGCCGGATGCAGCATCTGCTCGTCCAGCGTGCGGACACGGCCTTCACGCGCGCCTATTCCCCCGGGCAGGTGATCAAGGTCTGCATCGCCCATGGCGAGGGCAATTACGTCTGCGATGCCGCGACGCTTCAGGAGCTGGAGCATTCCGGCCGCGTCGCCTTCCGCTATTGCGACAGCGCGGGCAATGTCCTCAACGCCAATCCGAACGGTTCGCTCAACGCCATCGCCGGGATCTATTCAGCCAATCTGCGCGTGCTCGGCATGATGCCGCATCCCGAGAACCTGATCGACGGGCTCGTCGGCGGGACGGACGGGCGCGGCCTGTTCGAGAGCCTCGTCCGCGCCGCCTGACCAGGCCGGCGCCGCCGCCTCACATCGTGAGGCGGATGCCGCCGATCTCGTTGGCGATCTTCCGGAACACCGCCTCCAGTTCGGTCGCCTGGTTGACCTTCATGAACTTCTCGGGTGAAGAGGCGCAGGCTTTCAGCAGGCCTTCGTTTCCGTCGATCACCAGCACGGTGTAGAGCGTGATCTTCAGCACCCTGGCGGCCTCCGCGACGCCGCGTTCGGTGATGGCGTCGCACATCGCCTTGGTGTCGGCGTTCATGCGCTGCTCGTTGGTCCAGGCGCCTTCCTGCCCCTTCCTGGTCCAGCGGTCGACGGTGTTGTTGCCGTCCGTGAGCAGGATCATGAAGCGCTCGACATTCCCCGCGCCGGAGGCTTCCGCGAAGGGTTCGGCGCGCGAGAGCAGTTCATAGCCCCATTGTGCGCCGAGCGTGATGTTGGTCCAGCCCTCGGCCCGCATCTCGTCGACCCGCTTGTGCAACCCGGCCCAATCGGCGCTGAGCGGCATGGCGCGCGCAAGGCCGTCGGCGCATTTGATCATCGGGTATTTGGTTGCATCCTTGCCGGGCGTGTAGCCGGCGATCGTGGCGTTGTAGCCAGCGTCGCGGTCTGCCACGCAGCCGTCCCAGGCGTTGCGGTTCGCGACCTTGGCGTAATTGGCGCTGTTCTTTTCGAACGTGCCGGTCGGGTTCGGCGTCAGCCATTCCGCCTCTCGGTGGGCGGTGCCGAGATTGATGCGCGTGGTGTAGGGCACCAGCGCCACACGCACCTGATCCGGCTGGATCGCGCTCGATTTCAGGATGTCGAGCAGCGCATGCGTCGCCTTTTTCAACTCGCCGATCTTGTTCGATTGCCGCATCGAGCCGGTATTGTCGAGCACCATGGCCAGCTCGATCTTGCGCGTGCCGTAGGCGGCCGTTGCGCCGACATCGATCGTCCAGCTCTCGAAGGCGGGCGCGGAGCCGTCTCCGAACAGCCGGGCGGCCAGGGCGTAGGCCGGTCCGAACAGCGTCGGCACCACGGCTTTCGCGCCGACGCTGACGCTGGTTTCGGTCTTGGTCACGGTGATGCCGCTGACGGCGATCGGGTCGCGATGCGAGAGCAGCGCCTTGAAATAGGAATCGGCCAGCGCCTTGAGGGCCGCCGCATCCCGCTTCGGCGCCTCGCGCGAGAGCATCAGCACGGTCGAATCGGCGGCGCCCTGGATTTGCGCGCGCGCCTGCCAGGTGCGCGCGTAATCGACGCCGATGCCGGAAATCGCCACCAGCGGCAGCAGCATCAGCGTGACGATTTGGGTGACGGCGCCGCGCGTATCCTCCGCGAATGTCCTGAAACGGGTCATGATGGCTCCTCCTGCCGCCTGTGCGGCAAGAGGCATGCCACGCGGCGGGACGGTCGGATGGAATTGATCGCGTGCCCCGCTGTTCCGGCTTGACGCCGAGCGGGTTCGCGCGTAGCTCTCGGCGCGGGTCATCTCCCCCCAACGGGAGACGCCCATCTGGAAGGATGGAGACACAGATGACGACCAAGCCCGCAGCGCGCCCGCGCGTGCCCAATTTCTCTTCCGGTCCGTGTGCCAAAAGGCCGGGCTGGTCCCTCAAGGCCCTGAACGATGCCGCCCTCGGCCGCTCGCACCGCGCGAAGATCGGCAAGGCAAAGCTCAAGCAGGCGATCGACCTCACCCGCGCGGTCCTCCAGGTTCCCGCCGATTACCGCATCGGCATCGTGCCCGCTTCCGACACCGGCGCGGTCGAGATGGCGATGTGGACGATGCTCGGCGCGCGCCCGGTCACGATGCTCGCCTGGGAATCGTTCGGCGAGGGCTGGGTGACGGATGCGGTCAAGCAGCTCAAGCTTCAGGATTGCGAGATCGTCGGCGCGCCTTACGGCGAATTGCCGAACCTGAAGAAGGTCGACACGAAAACCCGCGACGTGGTTTTCACGTGGAACGGCACGACCTCGGGCGTGCGCGTGCCGGATGCCGATTGGATCGCGGCCGACCGCGAGGGAATCACGATCTGCGACGCGACCTCGGCGGCCTTCGCGCAGAGGCTCGACTGGCCCAAGCTCGATGTCGTCACCTTCTCCTGGCAGAAGGTGCTCGGCGGCGAGGCCGCGCATGGCATGCTGATCCTTTCGCCCCGCGCCGTGGCGCGGCTCGAGAGCTTCAAGCCGGATCGGGCGCTGCCGAAGATCTTCCGCCTCACCTCGAACGGCAAGCTGATCGAGGGCATCTTCCAGGGCGAGACGATCAACACGCCCTCGATGCTCTGCGTCGAGGATTACATCGACGCGCTCCTCTGGGCGCAGAAGGTCGGCGGCCTCGACGGGCTGGTCAAGCGGGCGGATGCCAATACCCGCGCGCTTGCCAGCTGGGTGAAGAATACGCCGTGGATCGACTTCCTCGCCGTGAAGCCCAAGACGCGCTCCAACACCTCCGTCTGCCTGAAATTCACCGATCCGAAGGTGACGGCGCTGCCGCCGGAGAAGCAGGCGGATTTCGCCAAGGGCGTCGTCGCGACGCTGGAGGACGAGGGCGCCGGCCTCGATCTCGGCCATTACCGCGATGCGCCGCCGGGTCTCAGGATCTGGTGCGGCGCGACCGTGCAGGCGCGCGACGTCAAGGCGCTGATCCCCTGGATCGAATACGCCTTCGCGAAGGAACGCGCGAAGCTCGGCTGAGGCCGCCCGCCGCCATGCCCGGGCCCGGCCCGGGCATCCATGCCTTCCCCCTGAAGCCCGCCCGACATCCCCGAGCGTGGATGGCCGGCGCCGGCCTGACGCATGAGGATAGCCCCATGACCAAGCCCCGCGTTCTGATTTCCGATGCCCTCTCCCCCGCCGCCGTGCAGATCTTCAAGGATCGCGGCATCGACGTGACGTTCGACGCCAATCTCGGCAAGGACAAGGACAAGCTCGCGGCCGTGATCGGCGAATATGACGGGCTCGCCATCCGCTCCGCGACCAAGGTCAATGCCGGCCTGCTCGCGGGTGCAACGAAGCTCAAGGTGATCGGTCGCGCCGGAATCGGCGTCGACAATGTCGATATCCCTGCCGCCACCGCGCGCGGCATCATCGTGATGAACACGCCTTTCGGCAATTCGATCACCACCGCCGAGCACGCGATCGCGCTGATGTTCGCGCTCGCGCGCCAGATCCCCGCCGCCGACCTCTCGACCCAGGCCGGCAAATGGGAGAAGAACCGGTTCATGGGCGTCGAACTCGAGGCCAAGACGCTCGGCCTGATCGGCGCCGGCAATATCGGCTCGATCGTCGCCCGCAAGGCGATCGGGGTCGGCATGAAGGTCGTCGCCTATGATCCCTATCTCTCGCCGGAGCGCGCGGTGCAGATCGGCGTCGAGAAGCTGGAACTCGACCAGCTCCTCGCCCGGGCCGATTTCATCACCCTGCATACGCCCCTGACCGAGCAGACGAAGAACCTGCTCTCGCGGGAGGCGCTCGCGAAGACGCGGAAGGGCGTGCGCATCATCAATTGCGCGCGCGGCGGGCTCGTCGACGAGGCTGCGCTCGCCGAGGCGATCAAGGCCGGGCATGTCGCCGGTGCGGCTTTCGACGTGTTCTCGGTCGAGCCGGCCGAGACCAATCCGCTTTTCGGCCTGCCGAACGTGATCTGCACGCCGCATCTCGGCGCATCGACCTCCGAGGCGCAGGAGAATGTCGCGCTCCAGGTCGCCGAGCAGATGGCGGATTACCTGTTGAACGGCGCGATCGCGAACGCGGTCAATTTCCCGTCGATCACCGCCGAGGAGGCGCCGAAGCTGAAGCCCTTCGTCGCGCTCGGCGAGAAGCTCGGCGCCTTCCTCGGCCAGCTCACCGAGGCGCCGATCAAGTCGATCCGCATCCAGTATGAGGGCGAGGTCGGGGATCTCAATGTCCGGCCGATCACGGCCGCCGCGATCACCGGCGCGCTCCGGCCCTTCCTGCCTGAGATCAACATGGTCAATGCGCCGATGACCGCGAAGGAGAAGGGAATCGCGGTCGACGAGGTGAAGCGCAGCGCCGAGGGCGACCATGAGAGCCGGATCTATATCGAGATCGAGGCCGAGGACATGGTGCGCCATGCCGCCGGTACGGTCTATCAGGACGGCAAGCCGCGCATCGTCGAGATCCGCGGCATCCAGATGGATGCCGAATTCGCGCCGCACATGCTCTATGTCCGCAATGACGACAAGCCGGGTTTCATCGGCCGGTTCGGCACGCTGCTCGGCGAGAAGGGCATCAATATCGCGACCTTCAATCTCGGCCGCGACAAGCCGGGCGGCGATGCGATCTGCTTCGTCGCGGTCGACGAGCGGATCAGCGACGCGGTGCTCGCGGAGATCCACGCCATCCCGCATGTGAAGCGCGCGCGGCGGCTGGCGTTCTGAGCCAGGACCGGCGGGGCGCTCAGGCGCTCCGCCCCCGTTCCGCGATGGCGATGCCGCCAAGCACCAGCGCCATCGAGACCGCGTGGTGCCACCCGAAGGGCTCGGCAAGGATCAGCACGGCGAGGATCGCGCCGATCACCGGCACGAGATTGGCGAAGAGCCCGGCCCGGCCGGGGCCGATCAGTTCCACCGCGCGCATGAAGAACACCTGTGCGAGGAAGCTCGGGCCGATCGCGACATAGACGAGGATCGTGAGGCCCGCCCAGCCCGGCCAGACGGCCTTGCCGAGGGCGATTTCGATGATGACGAGCGGCAGCGAGACGATCAGCGCGGCGAAGGCCATGCCCGCGAAGAAGGCGAGGCCGGAAATGGCCGGCCGCTGCTTCAGGGCCACGGTGTAGCCGGCATAGAGCGCGCAGGCCGCGACCATCAGCACGTCGCCGAGATTGAGGGCGAGATCGAGGATCCGCTCGGGATGACCGTGCGTCGCGGTCATCACCACGCCGAGCATCGTCACGGCGATGCCGACAAGCTGAAGCGCGCGGATCGGCGTCCGGTAGGCGAGGAAGGCGCCGATCAGCGTGAAGATCGGGATCGCACCTTGGAGCAGGGTCAGGTTCACGGCGCTGGTGTAATGGCCGGAAACATACATCATCGCGTTGAACACGGTGTAGCCGAGCGTGCCCATCGCGAGCGCGAAGCGCCAGCGTGCGCGCAGCACCGGCAGCGCTTCCACCACCTCGCGGCGCAGGAACAGCGCGATGATCAGCGCCACGATCAGCCATCGCCCCGCGGTCAGCACCATCGGCGAGATCTCGCCCACCGCGAGCCGCGCGGCGATGGCGTTGCCGCCCCACAGGAGCATGGTGATGCCGAGCAGCGGATAGGGGCTGGCGAAAAGGCGGGACATCAGCGGAGGACGTTGAATTCGAGGGGGAGGGTCGCTATCCGATGCGGATCAGACCTTGAACCCGGCCCGCTCCATGTCTCCTTCTCTGCGCTTCCTGATCCTTGAAGGCAATACCCGCGCGGTGCGCGAAGGCTACCGTGCCGAGACCGGCCGCACCCCCGCGCAGGCCTATGGGGAGGTGCTGGTCGCCATTGCCGGCGGGCATTTCGATATCCTCCACGCCGCCGATGCCGATGCGGCGCTCCCCGCCGGGGTTGCGCTGGCGGATTACGACGCCGCAATCATCACCGGCTCCTCGCTCCATATCTGGCAGGAGGAGCCGGAGGCGCTGCGTCAGGTCGCACTCGCGCAGGCCGTGTTCGCGAGCGGCGTGCCCTTCTTCGGCTCCTGCTGGGGGCTGCAGGTCGCGAGCGTCGCGGCCGGTGGTGTGGTCCACCGCAATCCGAACGGGCGCGAGATCGGCTTCGCGCGGCGGATCGCGCCCAATGCCGAAGGGCGGGCGCATCCCCTGCTCGCGGGGCGGCCGGACGTCTTCGATGCGCCCTGCTCGCATCTCGACGAGGTGGCGGTGCTGCCGCCGGATTCGACGCTGCTTGCCTCGAACGCGGTGTCGCGCGTGCAGGCGGCGGAGATCCGCCATGCCGGCGGCACCTTCTGGGGCGTGCAATATCATCCCGAATATTCGCTCTCGCAGCTCGCCCATCTCATCGAGCGGCGGATGGAGACGCTGATCGCGGAGGGGTTCTTCGCCGATGCGCGGCAGAAGGAAGCCTTCGTCGCCGATCTCCGCGCGATCGATGCCGATCCCGGCCTGCGCCATGCCGCCTGGCGCTACGGGCTCGGGCCGGACGTGACGGATCCGGTCCTGCGGACAACCGAATTGCGCAATTTCATCGCGGCGCAGGTCCGGCCACGGGCGATCCGGCGCGCTGCCTGAATTGGGCCGCGCCGGCGTCGCAACTTTGCCGGAAGCGCTGCCTTGGCT
Organism: Rhabdaerophilum calidifontis; assembly: GCF_008641065.1. Classification (GTDB taxonomy): domain Bacteria; phylum Pseudomonadota; class Alphaproteobacteria; order Rhizobiales; family Beijerinckiaceae; genus Rhabdaerophilum; species Rhabdaerophilum calidifontis. Next base: position 400,125 of record NZ_VTRS01000001.1, read on the forward strand.
CATGCCGCGCCGAACCGCATCCGGAGGATCCCATGCCGCAGCCCCTCATGTCCGGTTTTCCTGCCCGTTTCCGGCCTGCCGCCCGGCTCTGGCTGGCCGCCGGGGTCTCTTGCGCCGCGCTGGCGGGTGCCGAGGCTGCGCAGATCGAGGCCGCCTCGCGCGTCGGCGCGGTGACGCTTCATCCGGATTCCGCGATCGTGCGCCGCGACCTGAGCGTCGAGCTCCCCGCCGGGACGCACGAGATCATCGTCGACGGCCTGCCGGGCACGCTCGATCCGGCGTCGCTGCGCGTCGAGGGGGCGGGTGACCAGCGTGTCGTCGTGACCGCCATCGATCTCCGCGCGCGGCCGGCGGCGGAGCACGAGAAACCCGAGACGCAGCGCCGGCTCAAGGCATTGCGCGCCGAACGCGACCGGCTCGCCGACCGGGCGGATGCGGTCGAGGGCCGCAAGGCGATGATCCAGCGCTTCGGCCAGGGCGGCGACGGCCGCGAGGGCAAGCCGCTCGAGATCGAGCATTGGAGCCGCGCCTGGGAGGCGGTTGGCAAGGGATTGCAGGCAGCAAACGAGGAATTGCGCGGCCTTCGCGACGAGATCCAGCGTGTCGAGGCCGAGATCGCGGCGCTGGAGCCGCCAGTCGCCCAGCCGCGGCCGGGCCGCGCCGAGCCGCGCCGCGCCGCGGCGATCGCGGTCGAGGCGGGTGTTTCCGGGCGGGTTACGCTGTCGCTGACCTATCGCGTGCAGGGCGCCGGCTGGCGTCCCGTCTACGATGCGCGGCTCGACACGCGCGGCGCGCAGCCGGTGCTGGAACTGGTCCGCCGCGCGATGATCCGCCAGAATAGCGGCGAGGATTGGGGCGATGTCGCGCTGACGCTCTCCACGCTCCAGATCGCGCGCGCGACGGCCGCGCCGCTGCTGCGGGGCGAGCGCGTCGCGTTCCACGAGCCGCTGCCGCCCCGGCCTGCGGCGCCGATGGCGGTGGGGCGCGCAGCGCCGGGCCAGGCGGATCTGGCGATGCCGGAAGCGGCGCCGCGCATGGCGGCCGCGCCGGTCGAGGAGGCGGAGGCGCGGCTCGATGCCGGCGCCTACCAGAGCAGCTACGCGGTGCCGGGCCGGACCAGCGTGCCGTCCGGCCCGGCGGAGAAGAGCGTGCGCCTCGGCGCCGAGCGGCCGGAGGTCCGGCTGACGGTCCTGAGCGCGCCGGCGCTCGACCCGCGCGCCTATCTCGAGGCGGCCTTCACCGCCCCGGCCGATGCGCCGCTGCTGGCCGGCGAGGTGCTCCTCACCCGCGACGGCGCCTTCATCGGCCGCGGCCGGCTGCCGCTCGTCGCGCCGGGCGTCGAGGCCAGGCTCGGGTTCGGCGCCGACGAGCGGGTGACGGTGACGCGCGTGCCGCTCGGGCGGATGACGCGCGAGCCGGGGCTTCTCGGTTCGACCCGCTCCGACGAGGTCCGCTTCCGCATCCAGGTGCGCAACCTGCACGGTTTCGCGATTCCCGTGCGGATCGAGGACCGCGTGCCCGTCAGCGAGGATCAGGCGATCCAGGTCGAGCGCCTCGCGGAGATGACGAAGCCGGATCTCGAGGCGCCGGACGACCGGCGCGGGGTCTTCGCCTGGGCGGCGCAGCTCAAGCCTCAGGAGGAGCGCGCCTTCGTTACCGCCTACCGCATCCGCTGGCCCGCGGGCAAGGAAACCCGGATCACGCCGCTGCCGCGCTGATTGTCGGAGGAAAACGTCGCGGCGTGCGTCAACGCACGGCGTTGACGCTTTACCCGCCGGAAGCCTTTCGGTATCCGGAGCCTTTGATGGCTGGCCGCGACGCCTGTTCCCGCGCGGCAAACCGGAGCGTGGGGTCTTCATGGCCAATGTCGTGGTGGTCGGCGCCCAATGGGGCGACGAGGGCAAGGGCAAGATCGTCGATTGGCTGAGCGAGCAGGCGGATATCGTCGTGCGCTTCCAGGGTGGCCACAATGCCGGCCACACGCTGGTGATCGACGGCGTGACCTACAAGCTCAGCCTGCTGCCCTCCGGCATCGTGCGCGGCGGCAAGCTCTCGGTGATCGGCAATGGCGTCGTCGTCGATCCGCATGCGCTGTGCGACGAGATCGAGCGGCTGCGGAGCCAGGGGGTGAAGGTCACCCCGGCGGAGCTGAAGCTGGCCGACAATGCCGCGCTGATCCTGCCGCTGCATCGCGAACTCGACGGGTTCCGCGAGAATGCCAACAGCGGCACCAAGATCGGCACCACCAAGCGCGGAATCGGCCCCGCCTACGAGGACAAGGTGGGCCGCCGCGCAATCCGTGTCCGCGATCTTGCCGAGCCCGATGCCCTGCCGCCCAAGGTCGAGCGGCTGCTCGCGCATCACAACGCGCTGCGGCGCGGGCTGGGGCTGGCGGAGGTCGAGGCCGATTCCCTGCTGCGGCTGCTGAACGAGATCGCCCCGAAGGTCCTGCCGTTCATGGATCGCGTCTGGGATACGCTCGACCATGCGCGGCGCGAGGGGCGGCGCATCCTGTTCGAAGGCGCGCAGGGCGCGCTGCTCGACATCGATCACGGCACCTATCCTTACGTCACCTCCTCGAACACCGTCGCCGGCCAGGCGGCGACCGGCTCGGGGCTGGGCCCCGGCGCGGTCGGCTATGTGCTCGGCATCGTCAAGGCCTATACGACGCGGGTCGGCGAGGGGCCGTTCCCTTCGGAGCTGCATGACGAGACCGGGCGGCAGATCGGCGAACGCGGCCGCGAATTCGGCACCGTCACCGGCCGGGCGCGGCGTTGCGGCTGGTTCGACGCCGTGCTGGTGCGCCAGACGGTCAAGACCTCGGGGATTTCCGGCATCGCGCTGACCAAGCTCGACATTCTCGACGGGTTCGAGACGATCAAGGTCTGCACGGGCTATCGCCTCGACGGCGTTCTGATCGATTATCTGCCGGCGAGCGAATCGGCGCAGAAGCGGCTGGAGCCGGTCTACGAGACCATTTCCGGCTGGTCCGGCTCCACGGCCGGGGCGCGCTCCTGGGCGGATCTGCCAGCCGAGGCGATCAAATATGTCCGCCGCATCGAGGAGCTGATCGGCGCGCCGGTGGCGCTGCTCTCCACCAGCCCGGAGCGCGACGACACCATTCTCGTCAAGAACCCGTTCGAAGCCTGACCGATGGCGGATTACTACCCCCTGCTCAGCCGGGCGACCGCAGGCAAGGAGGCCGCGGAGCGCAGCGCGATCTATGATCGTGCCCGCGGAGCGCTCGAACGGCAGCTCGGCGCCTTCGATCCGCCGCTGGAGCCGGCGGCGATCCAGGCGGAACTGGCGGCGCTGGAGGCGGTGATCCTGCGCGTGGAGGCGGAGGCCGGGCCGCCGGTCACCGCCGCAACGGAGAGCGACAGCCCCGGAGCCGCCGCCGAGGAGAATGCTTCCGAGACGGCACTTGCTGCGCAGGAGGCGAATGAGCTTGGCGCATCCGTGGCGCCGGAGGCCAGGCCCGCCGTCATTCCGCCAAAGGATACCCCGCCAAAGGATATCCCGCAGGATGAAGCCGTTCCAGCGCCGGCTGCTGCGCTTCCGCCGGAGCCTCGGATGCCCCGGCCGGTTCCGGGCCGGATGGAGCGGCCGAAGCTGCCGCCGGCGGCCCCGCCCGTTGTTCTGCCCGCGCCGGAACCGGTGGCGGCCCGATCCGTCCCGGCGCCGGATGCGGGCAAGGATACCGATACCGAGGCCGCGTCGGAACCGCGCGTTCCCGAGGATGCGGCGCCCTCGGCTCCGTTTCCGGAGGTGGGGCCCGAAGCGGAGGCGCCCGACACTGGGGCGGATATCGCGTCGCCGCCCGATCTGCCATCGCCGCCGCCGCATCCGATGTTGCGGCCGCGTGTGCCGGCGCGGGACGAGGCGCCGCGCCCGAAGAAGCGCGTGGCGCTGTTCGCGGCGCTCGCCGCGGCCGCCATCATTGCCATGGGCCTGACGGCGCTTTCGCTGCGCGATTCCGGCACGCCGATGGTGGCGCAGCCGGGCGCGGGCGGCGCGGCGCCGGTCGAGGAAGGCGAGGAGCCGAAGATCGAGGGGCGCCTCGCGGCGGCAGAGCCCGCATCCCGGCCGGTGCCGCAGAAGGAGACGCAGCAGCCGGTTCCGCAACCGCCACGGCCGGCGGAACCGCAGCGTCAGGCGAGCGCCGAGCCGCCGGCGCGCAACGGCAGCATCGAAGCCCCCGTGACGACGAGCCGCGCCTTTATGGTGCTCGAATCCGGCGGCGGTGCGCCCAACCAGTTCGAGGGGCTCGCGTCTTGGACTTTCGCGCCCGATCCGGCCCTGCGCGGCCAGAAATCACTCAAGACGATCGTGGCCTTCCCGCAGGCCAATCTCACGATCGATATCGCGCTGGCACGCAACACGGATGCGGCAATCAATGCCTCGCACACGATCATGGTCGTGTTCGAATCCGGCGGCGCGCTTGAAAATGTCCGCGAGATGAGCCCGATCGAATGGCGCGAGCGCGAGAGCCAAGCCGGGCAGAGCCTGGCCGGCATCGTGGTGCCGGTGCAGGACAATGTCTTCATGATCGGGCTCGACCGCAGCAATGCCGCGCAGCAGCGCAATCTCGATATTCTGCGCCTTCAGCGCTGGATGGTGTTCGAGATCCGGCTCGCCAATGGCCGGCGCGGCGCGGTGCTGGTCGAGAAGGGCGCGCCGGGGGACAGGGCGATCGCCGAAGCGCTCGCGGAATGGCGCTGAACGGAAAGGGCGCCCGAAGGCGCCCTTTCAACATGCCGTGCGGCCTGCGCGCGGGGAGCGCCGGCCCAGGCGCTCAGGCGCGGGCCTCGATGGCGGCGAGGTTGCGCTTCACCGCGCCCTGCACCTTCTCGAAGGCGCGGGCCTCGATCTGGCGCACGCGCTCGCGGGAGACGCCGAATTCCTCGGACAATTCCTCGAGCGTCATCGGCTCCTCGACGAGGCGGCGGGCCTCGAAGATGCGCCGCTCGCGCGGGTTCAGCACCGTGAGCGCCTGGCCGAGCGCGGCGTGGCGGTTCTCGCTCTCCTCCGAGCGGACCAGGATCGCCTCCTGATTGTCGCTCTCGTCGGCGAGCAGGTCCTGCCATTCGGCGGAGCCGTCGTCGCGCATCTGGACATTGAGCGAGGAATCACCGCCGAGGCGGCGGTTCATCTCGATGACCTCGTGCGTCTCCACGCCCAGCTTGCGGGCGATTTCCGCGACCTGATCGGGCCGGAGATCGCCGTCCTCGAGCGCGGAAATACGGCCTTTCGCCTTGCGCAGGTTGAAGAACAGCTTCTTCTGGTTGGCGGTGGTGCCCATCTTCACGAGGCTCCACGAGCGCAGGATGTATTCCTGGATCGAGGCCTTGATCCACCAGATGGCGTAGGTCGCGAGGCGGAAGCCCTTGTCGGGGTCGAAGCGCTTCACGGCCTGCATCAGGCCGATATTGCCCTCCGAGACGACATCACCGATGGGAAGCCCATAGCCGCGATATCCCATCGCGATCTTGGCGACGAGCCGGAGATGCGAGGTCACGAGCTTATGTGCGGCCTGAGAATCCTGGTATTCCTGGTAGCGCTTCGCCAGCATGTATTCCTCATCCGGCTTCAGGACGGGAAAGCGACGAATTTCGGTGAGGTAGCGGGAAAGGCCCCCTTCACCCGCGATCACGGGCAATGCGGCAGCGGTCATTTGTCCTCCTTCGGGCCCCCGGACGCGGCAGGCCCAACGCCGATGTGCAACACCGTTCGGCGCGTCGGTGGTTATATCACACCCTTTACGTGGCGAAAGCGGGGCGTGGATCACCGATCCGTCATCGCCACCGCCTCTGCGAGCGCGGCCACCAGCGCGGCGAAGTCCGGCGGCGGCGGGCTTTCGAACCGCATCGTCTCGCCCGTCCGCGGATGCGCGAATGCGAGCATTTCGGCATGCAGCGCCTGCCGGCCGAGCCGTTCGAGCGCCTGGCGCGCCGCGGGCGGCAGATTTGCCTCCCGCGTGCGGAACCCCGAGCCGTAGAGCGGATCGCCGAGCAGGGGATGGCCGATATGCGCGAGATGAACGCGGATCTGGTGGGTGCGGCCGGTTTCGAGCCGGCAGGCGATGAGGCTCGCGAGGCCGCGCCCGCCGGCGGCGAAGGTCTCGATCGCGTCGTAATGCGTGATGGCGAAACGGGCCTGCGCGGCGCGCGAGACGATCATCTTCTCGCGGTTGGCGCTGCTGCGGGCGATGGCGGCGTCGATGGTGCCGCTCCTGCGCGGCAATTCCCCCCAGACCAGCGCGAGATAGCGCCGCTCAAGCGGGCCGGTGCGGCCGTGATCGGCGAATTGCGCGGCCAGCGCGCGGTGGGCATGGTCGTTCTTCGCGGCGACCATGACCCCCGATGTCTCCTTGTCGAGCCGGTGGACGATGCCCGGTCGCAGCACGCCGTTGATGCCGGAAAGGCTCGCGCCGCAATGCGCGATCAGCGCGTTGACGAGCGTGCCACTCTCGTGGCCACCCGCGGGATGGACGACCATGCCGGCGGGCTTGTCGAGCACGACGAGATCGGCATCCTCATACAGGATCGCGAGCGGAATCGCCTCGCCGCGCGGCTCGGCCGGCTCGGGCGGAGGCCTGTCGAGCCGGATCGTCTCGCCACCGCGCAGTCGGCGGGCGGCGTCGCGCACCATCTCGCCGTCCACGGCGACATGGCCGGCGGCGATCAGCGTCTGGATGCGGGCGCGGGACAGATCCCCCAGATGTCCGGCCAGCGCCTTGTCGAGGCGGGTTCCGGCCTCGGCGGGCGTGATCTCGATGGTGGTGGGGGTTGCGTTCTGGGGCATGATCCGGCGTGCCGCGTCGACGGCGCCATGGCGGCGAGTTTCATCTTGCGATACGCGCCGAGAATGCCTATAGCAACCGCCTCGCGACCGATCCTCGCTCTCGCAGCGCGCCGGTTGCCACGCTCCCATCGTCTAGAGGCCCAGGACACCCGCCTCTCACGTGGGTAACAGGGGTTCGAATCCCCTTGGGAGCGCCAATCCCGCCTGTCCCATCCCCGCTTTTCCACCGCCCTTGCGGCCGTTCCGGTCAGCATGCCGGCCTTTGCGCGACAGGGCATGCCTTCCATCGGGCGGATATCTTGCATGCATGATATACTTAACTTACGGTCGTCGCAGTAACGCTTGAACCGATCCGGGCAGAGATCGCATGGCGCAGGGTGGAACACGGGCGAGGATGGCGGGTAGGGCGCAGCTCTGGCGCGCGGCCAGGCCGATGGGCGTTTCCGAAGGCGTCTACGGGCGCATCAAGGCACGAATCCTCGATCTTGATCTCGCGCCCGGCGCGGCCTTGTCCGAACCCGATCTTGCGCTGCAATACGGCGTCAGCCGCACCCCCATCCGCGAGGCGCTGATCCGGCTTGCCGACGAGGGGCTCGTCTTGATCATTCCGAAATCCGGGACGATGGTCTCGCGCATCCCGGTTCATCTGTTGCCCGAAGCGATCCTCGTCCGCCAGGCGCTCGAGGATGTGACGGTCCGCCATGCCGCGGCGCGGGCGACGCGCTCGGACCTGCTTCGGCTCGAGGCCTCGATCCTGAGCCAGGAGGAACTCGTCGCGGCGGCGGATTTCGACAGTTTCCACCTCGCCGATGAGGAATTTCACGCTCTGATCGCCGGAATTGCCGGGCTGCCGGGGATCTGGACCCTCGTCGAGCGCGCCAAGATGCATATCGACCGCTATCGCCGCCTCACGCTGCCGCAGGCGGGGCGCATGGAGCGCGTGGTGCGTGAACATCGCGCCGTGCTCGAAGCCATCGCTCATGGCGATCCCGATGCGGCCGCACGGGCGATGGCGGCGCATGTTTCCGGATTGGTGATCAGCATCGAGGCGGTGCGCGATGCCAACCCGGATTTCTTCGAGGGGGAATTCGACCGGCCGGCACAGACCGGGGGAGGAACGCACCGCGCGGCTGAAGGCGGGCGATAGCAACGACAAGGAGAGGAACGGCCATGACGACCAAAAGAACATTCCTGCTCGCCACCGCATTCGCGATGGCTTTCGCGGCGCCGGCGCTGGCGCAGACCAAGCTGCGCTGGGCGCATGTCTACGAGACCAACGAGCCCTACCATACCGAAGCGCTCTGGGCGGCCGAGGAGATCAGGAAGCGCACCGGCGGCAAGATCGAGATCTCGATCCACCCGGCCTCCCAGCTCGGCAACGAGAACCAGATCAACGAGGGGCTCGGCCTCGGCACGGTGGACATCATCTATACCGGCGTCGCCTTCGCCGGCTCGATCCACAAGCCGATGGCGATCACCAACGCGCCGTTCGTGCTGCGCGATTTCGACCATTGGAAGGCCTATCGCGGCTCCACGCTCTTCCGCGATATCGCCAAGGGCTACGAGGACAAGACCCGGCACAAGATCATCGCGCTCACCTATTACGGCCAGCGCATGCTGACGGCGAACCGCGCCATCACCAAGCCCGAGGACATGAAGGGCATGAAGCTGCGCGTGCCGCCGGCGCCCCTCTTCCTGATGTTCACCAAATCCGTGGGCGCCAATGCGACGCCGATCGCCTTCGCCGAGGTCTATCTCGCGCTCCAGCAGAAGACGGTGGACGGCCAGGAAAACCCGCTGCCGACCATCATGGCCAAGAAGTTCCACGAGGTGCAGACGCATATCATGCTCACCGGCCATATCACGGAATCGCTGCTCACCATCGTCGGCGGCCATGTCTGGGCGAGGCTCGACGAGGGCCAGAAGAAGATCGTCAGCGAGGTGCTGATGGAGGCCGCCGCCAAGGCGACCGACCAGATCCGCGCCTCCGAGCAGAAGCTCGCCGACGAGTTCCGCAAGCTCGGCAAGACGGTGATCGAGGTCGACCGCAAGCCCTTCATCGCGGCGGCCGCGCCGCTCCACAATGATCCCGCCGCCGGCGCGGGCTGGTCGAAGGCCGAATATGACGCGCTGCAGGCGCTGAAATAACCGCGTTCCGCGATCATCGCCGCAATCCCGGTGCCGCGGCGGCGCCGGCCTTTCTCCAGCGCGAGGTGAGCAATGGGCGTTCCTGCACCCGAGGCCAACGACGATCTGACCGAGACCCATATCATTCATGTCGAGGAGGCGGAGACGCAGGTCGATCTGCATCTCGACGACATGATCGCCTTCGCGGTGTTCTGGGGGATGGCGGGTGTCGTCTTCCTCCAGTTCTTCTCGCGCTATATCCTCAACGACAGCGCGGCCTGGACCGAGGAAATCGCGCGCTACATGCTGATGTGGCTGACCTTCATCGGCGCGGCGATCGTGACGCGGCGCGGCACCCATATCGGCGTCGAGGTACTGCTGCACATGCTGCCCGAGGCTTCGCGCCGCGGCCTGCGCTTCCTGATCGATGTCGTGACGCTGGGCTTCATCGCGCTGCTGTGCTGGTTCTCGGTGATGATCACCGAGCGCATGGGCATCCAGCGCATGACCGTGATCGATGTCTCGATGAGCGTCGTCTATGCGGGGATCGCCTTCGGCTGCTTCCTGATGCTCTGGCGGGCGGTGCAGGTCTTCATCGCCAATGCGCGGCGCGGCTGGCGCCCCGATCCCCATGCCACGACCCTGATCCTGGACTGACCCGCATGGCTCTGCTCATCATCGCCTTTCTCGTCGCCCTGCTGGTCGGCGTCCCGATCTTCATCGCGCTCGGCGGCGCCTCGCTGCTCTATACGCATTTCATCGCCGGCATCCCGGATTTCGTGGTGCTGCACCGGATGGCGGGCGGGGTCGATTCCTTCCCGCTGATCGCGGTGCCGTTCTTCATCCTCGCCGGCAATCTCATGAATTCGGCCGGGATCACCAACCGCATCTATGATTTCGCGATCGCGGCGGTCGGCTGGCTGCGCGGCGGGCTCGGGCATGTCAATGTCGTCGGCTCGGTGATCTTCGCCGGCATGTCGGGCACGGCGGTCGCCGATGCCGGCGGGCTTGGGACGATCGAGATCAAGGCGATGCGCGATCACGGCTATCCGCCCGAATTCGCCGTCGGCATCACCGCCGCTTCCTCGACGATCGGGCCGATCATCCCGCCCTCGCTGCCGATGGTGATCTTCGGGGTGATGGCCAATGTCTCGATCGGCCAGCTCTTCGCGGCCGGCTTCGTGCCGGGGCTGCTGATGGCGCTCGGCATGATGGCCTATGTCACCTGGTATGCGCATCTGCACGGCATCGGCCGCGATGCCGCGTTCCGCTGGCGCGTGCTCGGCAAGACCTTCTTCCGGGCCGTGCCGGCGCTGCTGACGCCGGTGATCATCATCGGCGGCATGGCGTCGGGCGCCTTCACGCCGACGGAGGCCGCCATCGCGGCCTGCGCCTGGGCGCTGCTGCTCGGCGCGCTGTTCTACCGCACGCTCGACCTGAAGCGCTTCTACGCAATCTCGGTCCAGACCATCGAGACCACCGCGAGCGTCCTGATCATCGTCGGGGCGGCCTCGCTGTTCGGCTGGGTTCTCACGGTGACGCAGGTGACCGAGCAGGTGACCCGGCATCTGCTCGGCATCACCACCGATCCGCTGATGCTGCTGCTGATCATCAATCTGATCCTGCTCGTCGTCGGCTGCTTCATGGAGACGATCGCCGCGATCTCGATCCTGGTGCCGGTGCTGATGCCGGCGGTCGAGAAGGTGGGGATCGATCCGGTGCAATTCGGCGTCGTGATGGTGCTGAACCTGATGATCGGGCTGTTGACGCCACCGGTCGGGATGGTGCTGTTCGTGCTGAGCCGCGTCGCGAACCTGTCCTTCGACCGGACGGTGAAGGCCGTCCTGCCGTTCCTGATCCCGCTCATCGTCGTGCTGGTGCTGATCTCGGCGATTCCGCAGATCACGCTCTATCTGCCGACGCTCTGGTATCGCTGAGTCGGGCGGGGTGAACGGTTTCAGCCGGTCCGGCGGTCGCCGGGGCGGGGGATCTCGGAGCGGTAGGTCTCCTCGCCGCCGCGGAAGCGGGCCAGGGCGGCGCCGGTATCGAGCCCGCCGAGGCGGCGCTCGAATTCGCGCAGTTCCGCCTGCCGCGCCTGAAGATCCTGCCGCAGCAGGGCGGCGCGGCGCGCCTCCTCCTGATGGGCCTCGCGCGCCCGTTCGGCCTGGAGCCGGGCCTCGTCGAGCGCGAGGCGGCGGCTTTCCGCCAGGTCGATGGCCGCGTCGAGCCGGGAGGCCAGGGTTTCGCGCTGGCCTTCGAGGGCGGCGATCGTCGCGCGTGCCTCGTCGCGCTGGGCGGCGAGATCGGCGAGCCGGGCGGCGCTGGCCTCGGCCTCGACCCTGAGGGCGGCGAGGTCGGTCTCGAACGCGGCAACGCGCCGGCGTTCGGCGGCGAGCGCGTCATGGAGCGCGCTCTCGGCCTTCAGGCGCTCACCGATCTCGGCCTTGGCTGCGGCAAGTGCGGCCCGCGTCTGCTTCGCCTCCTGCTCGATCCGCGCCATGGCCACGGCATGGGCGGCCCGGATCCGGTCCCGCGCCGCGAAGATATCCTCGGGGGAGATCGGCAATTGCTGCTCGAGCCGGTCCGTCGTGATGCGAACCGCGCGGCGCCAGAAGGCCGGCAGCAGGATCAGCCAGACAAGCCCGGCGAGAAGGGCGCCGAGGGTAAAGACGAGAGCGTATTCGATCATGCCTCAACAACCTGCACGCGAGGATTGTTCAGCATGAAAACCCGATGGCGTCAAAACGGATTCCAGGTCGATTCGGGCGTGAACTTCAAATATCCGAGATTGACGCCGAGCCGCGCGCCGACGCCGGCCCGGATCGGCACCACCAGGATGTTGTTGGCGGTCAGCGCGGTCATGCCAAAGCCGCCGACCAGATAGGCCGAGCCATCCACCCCGACGAAACGCTGGTAGATGTCGTTCACGCGCGGCAATTGATAGACGAGCATCATCGTCCGCGCGCCGTCGCCGCCGAAATCGAAGCCCACCGAAGGGCCCTGCCAGAACACCTTCCGGTCGCCCGCATTGCGGGTATAGAGCACGCCCTCGCCGTAGCGGAGCCCGCCGACGAAGGCGCCGGCCGCTTCCTGTCCGAGGATATAGCCGTTCGGCTCACCCCAGCGCCGCGTCGCTTCCTCGATGGTGAGCGCAAGGCCGCGCGAGACCGAGCCGAAGAAGCGATGGCCCGAGCCGACCAGCTCGCGCGTCGAATAGGTCGAACCGTCCCCCGGCCGTGTCGCCTGCTGGGCAACGGCTCGGAAAGGAAATGCTGGCAGAACGAGAAGCAACAGGGCGAGAAGCGCCACCATCCGTGCTGCGGCGGAATGTGGTCCGCGGGCGGTCGGGCCGACCATGCGGGCGGCAGCGGGGCGTCGGGTCTCGGCCATCATGCGGGAACCTCGTGCGGCGGGGCGGGACGGGGCCATGGGCATCGCGGGGAACGAAGCGGAAGCGGGTGGACGAATCGCCATGAAACCGAGACTTGACCGACAAGGCGGCGTTCTCAAGGCCAAAATGCGCGTTCCCGCTGCACGGAGGCGTGCATTTGCGCTGGTCGTCACGGCATTCGTGGCGAGCCTCACGACGTCGGCCGGAGCGCGGGCGATCGAATTGCGTCTCGGCGATGACCCGATTTCCGATCCGCTGACCGGTGCGGCGATCTTCGGTTTCGATCCGGTCGCGTATTTCACCCGCAACCAGGCGGTGACGGGCAGCGAGAACCACCGGGTCTATTTCGCCGGCAAGGTCTGGCATTTCGAATCCGAAGCCAACCGTGCTGCGTTCCTGGCCGAGCCGCAGAGTTACCTGCCGGTGTTCGGCGGCTATGATCCCGCGGCTATCGCGGCCGGGTTCGCGGTGGCGGGCAGCCCGGAGCTGTTCCTGATCCTCGACGAGCGGATCTATCTGTTCCGCAAGCCCGAATCCCGCGAAGCCTTCCTGCGCGACCCGGCGATCCGCGAAGCGGCGGCCCGCAACTGGCCGCAGGTCAAGCGTGATCTCGTGCCCTAGCGGCAGGCCGGCGGCGGCGCCCGCCGGCAGGCGATGAAATCAGGGCTCGCCCAGCCATCCGGTCCCGGGCCGTAGACGAGCGGTTTTCCGTCGAGATCGAAGACGCCGCCGCCGAGCGCGCGCAGCAGGGCATCGCCGGCCGCGATGTCCCATTGCATCGTCCGGCCGCGCCGGGGATAGATATCGGCTTCGCCATCGGCCAGGCGCGCGAATTTCAGCGCCGAATTCTCGCGGCGGATCTCGACCGCGCCGCAGGCCGCGCAGAGCGGCCGGCTGTCCTCGCCGGATTGGTCCCGCGAGACGATCGCCACCGAGAGCCGGCGCTCGCCCTGCGGCAGCGCTCGGCCGCGGCGGGACGCGCGGCCCGCTGCGGTGAAGGCGCGCGCGCCTGCCCACCAGCTCCGCCCCGAGACGGGGGCGTGGATGGCGCCGGCGATCGGGTTCCCGCCGGCGATCAGCGCGATCAGCACGCAGAATTCCGCGCCTCCGGAGAGGAAGGGGCGGGTGCCGTCCAGCGGATCGACGAGAAAGTGAATCGGCATGGCGGCTGCCGCATGGCTCTCCGTGTGTTCCTCGCTGACGACCGGCCAATGCGGGAAGGCGGCTGCGAGCTGGGTGCGGATCAGGGTCTCGGCAGCGAGATCGGCGGCGCTGACCGGCGACCCGTCCGCCTTGAGCGCCGAAGGGCAGGGTTCATCGCGGTAGCGCAGCAGGCAATCGCCGGCCTCGCGCGCGATCCCGGCCAGCCGGCGGGCGATCGCGTCGCGGCGATCCGGGGAGAGGGCGGGAGCGGAACGGGGTGTCTGGCTTGGCATTGCGCGCCGGGGAACGAGGAATCACCACAAAGGTAGGGTGCTTTTCCAGAACGGAAAACCGCCGCCGGGTTGGCGCGGACGAAAAGCGCATGTATCACCCGGAAAGGGCCCGGTTGCGGCGGGGCGGGCATGCCCCGGCCGCGCCGCGGGGCGCAGCGCGGAGCCGGCACATGGCGAATGATCTCAAGACCATCGAACTCTCGCCGCTCGACCTCGCGGCCCTGTTGTGCAGCCGGGTCTGCCACGACGCAGTCGGCCCGGTCGGGGCGATCGTCAACGGGCTCGAATTGCTCGACGAGGATGACAGCCCCGAGACGCAGGCGCTGTCGCTGGAGCTGATCCGCAAGAGCGCCCGGCAGGCTTCGGCACGGCTGCAATTCGCGCGGATCGCGTTTGGCGCGGCGGGTTCTGCCGGTTCGGCGGTCGATCTCGGCTATGCGCAGCAGCTTACGCAGCAATTCTTGCAGGACGAGAAGGTGACGCTCAACTGGTCGACGCCCCGGCTCTTCGTCGAAAAGAACCGCGTCAAGCTGCTGATGAACCTCGTTGTCATCGCGCTGGCCGCCATTCCGCTCGGCGGCACGATCGAGGTGGGCATGGAGGGCGATGCCGAAAACCCGCATTTTCTCGTCGAGGCGCGGGGGCCGAAGCCGCGGCTCGGCCCGCATGTGCTCGACCTGCTCGAAGGCCGCAGCGAGACCGGGGGCGTGGACGCGCATGGTTTCCAGGTCTTCTATACGGGCGCGATCGCGCGCGCGGGCGGCATGGCGCTCGACGTCGCGGTGGACGAGGAGCGGGTCCGGATCTCCGCGAAGCCTACAACCTGAGGTGAATTTTTTGTGGCCTGTTGAGCGAAGGACCGGCCGCGCAAACCAATCATAAACCCTTGTCGGGCAACGTTCAGCCGGATGGATCGTGCGCGCCTTGCGCCGAGCAAGTTCGGATCGAACGGTATGGATGACCTCCTCAAGGACTTCGTGGTCGAGACCTCCGAGCATCTCGACATCGTCGATGCGGAGCTGGTCCGCTTCGAGCGCGACCCCAACAACAGCGCGACGCTGGCGCTCATTTTCCGGCTGGTCCACACGATCAAGGGCACCTGCGGCTTTCTCGGCCTGCCACGGCTCGAGCATCTCGCCCATGCCGGCGAGGACGTGATTTCCGGGTTCCGCGACGGCAAGCCGGTTACCGCGCCGGCGGTGACGATGATCCTGAAGACCATCGATCGCATCAAGGGGATCATCGCCGAGATCGAGAAGAACGGGGCCGAACCCGAGGGCGACGACGAGGATCTGGTCACCGCGCTGCGCGCCCTTGCCAATGGCGAGGCATTGCCGGAGGACGCGCCGGCACCGGCGCTCGCAGCGGTCGGCGCCGAGACCAGCGGTTCGCTGGCCTTCCAGGTGCTTGAGCGCAACCTGCGCGAGGACGAGGTGACGCTCGACGAACTCGAGCGCGCCTTCCGCGAGGCGCCGGGGCCGGATGCGGTGAGCTTTGCCGCGACTGCGGTCCCTGATTCCGCCCCGAACCCCGCCAAGGAGCCTGCCAGGGCCGAAGCCGCGCCGGCGGCCAAAACTGCCGCCAAGTCGTCCACCGACAAGTCGTTCGCCGACAAGTCCGCCTCCAAGCCGGAAGCGGCCGCCGAGGGTGGCGAGGGCGGCGGCGACAACCAGAATTCGGTTTCCAAGCAATCGGTCCGCGTTTCTGTCGGCACGCTCGACCGGCTGATGACGATGGTCTCGGAACTGGTCCTGACCCGCAACCAGCTGCTCGAGATCGCCCGCCAGCGGGACGATGCCGATTTCAAGTCGCCGCTCCAGCGCCTCTCCCACATCACCGCCGAACTCCAGGACGGCGTGATGCAGACGCGGATGCAGCCGATCGGCTCGGCCTGGACCAAGCTGTCGCGCGTTGTCCGCGATCTCTCGGCCGAACTCGGCAAGAAGATCGAGCTGGTCACGAGCGGCGCCGAGACCGAGATCGACCGGCAGCTCCTCGAAATGATCAAGGATCCGCTGCTGCACATGGTGCGCAACGCCGCGGATCACGGGCTCGAAATGCCCGACGAGCGCGTGGCGGCCGGCAAGCCTGCGCACGGCACCATCCATCTGCGCGCGGCCCAGGAATCCGGCTATATCATCGTCGAGGTGGCGGATGACGGACGCGGCATCGATCTCGACCGCGTCAAGGCCAAGGCGATCCGCAACGGCCTGACGACGGAGGCGGATGCCGCGCGCCTCTCGGACGAGCAGATCCTGCGCTTCATCATGGAGCCGGGCTTCTCCACCGCGCAGGCAATCACCAATATTTCCGGCCGCGGCGTCGGCATGGACGTGGTGCGCAGCCAGGTCGAGCAGGTCGGCGGCGTCGTCGATCTGCGCTCGCGGGCCGGCAAGGGGCTTACGGTCACGATCAAGCTGCCGCTGACCCTGGCGATCGCCTCGGCGCTGATCGTCGAGGCGGCCGGACAGCGCTTCGCGATTCCGCAGATCTCGGTGGCGGAACTGGTGCGCACCCAGGAATCCGGTGAGGTCCGGATCGAGAAGCTCAACGGCCAATCCACCCTGCGGCTGCGCCAGAAATTGCTGCCCGTGGTGGATGTCGCGGACGAACTCGGACTGGAGGCCGCGCGCGGCGAGGATGGGTCGGCGGGCAAGGCGGCGGGCGAGGACAAGCTGGTCGTCGTCTGCCATGTCGGCGGCCATCGCTTCGGCATCATCGTCGATTCGATCCTGCACACCGAGGAAATCGTCGTGAAGCCGATCTCCTCGAAGCTCCGGCACATGTCGGTCTATTCCGGCGCGACGATCCTCGGCGACGGTTCGGTGATCCTCATTCTCGAACCGGCCGGCGTGGCGCGCTCCGTCATCGACAGCAGCAGCCGCGAGGGCACGGGCCAGAGCGAGGCCGAACTTGCGGCCGAGCTGGCGGCGAGCACCGAACGCTCGCTGCTGCTGCTGTTCCGCGCCGGCGGGGTCAATCTCAAGGCGATCCCGCTCGCCTTCATCGGCCGCCTCGAGGAATTCGAGCGCTCCAAGATCGAGGATACCGGCGGCAAGGCGGTGGTCCAGTATCAGGGCCGGCTCATGCCGATCCTCGGCTATCCGAGCCAGAGCGGTTTCGGCGAAGGCTTCGATCTCGAATCGCGCCAGCCGGTTCTTGTCTTCCACCAGAAGGATCGCGAGATCGGCATGGCGGTCGACGAGATCGTCGATGTCGTCGAGGTCGCGATCGAGATCGATACCAGCCACGCGGTGCCGGGCACGGTCGGCGCGGCGATCATCGACGGCAAGGCGGTCGAGATCGTCGATGTCTCGGAACTGGTGGCGCCGGAAGGCAGCGAGAAGATGGGGGCGACCTCGGAGGAGCATGTCGATGTGATGCTCGTCGAGGGTTCGGAATTCTTCCGGGCGCTGTTTGCCCCGCTGCTCCAGAATGCGGGTTACCGGCTCTCGGTGGTCGGCTCCATGCAGCAGGCCAAGGCCGCGATGGCGCGCCAGAGGCCGGCGGTGGTGGTGCTCGACCTCGACCAGCCGGGCGAGGAGGGCTTCGCCTTCGTCCGTGAGCTTGCCGAGGCCGGGTTCGATGCGCCGGTCATCGGGCTCGTCAGCCGTGCGGCGCCGAAGCTCATCGAGCGCGGCAAGGCCGCCGGGCTCTATGATCTCGTCGGCAAGTTCGACCGGCAGGGCCTGCTCGGCGCCCTTGGCGAGGCGCTCGGCGGCTACGGCAACACGCAATGGGGGGTCGCGGCATGAGTGGGGACAATCGCAGGCGCCTGGACATGGCGATCGTCGACGATATCCAGCTCGTCTCCGTCCGCATCGAGGGGCAGCTCATCGGCCTGCCTATCACCTCGGTGCGCGATGTCTTCTCGATCCATGCGATGACGCCGGTGCCGCGCGCCGATCGCGCGGTCGCGGGGCTCGTCAACCTGCGCGGCCATATCGTGACCATTCTCGATCTCGGCTCGCTGCTCAACGCCCGCAAGACGGGCCGCCCGAAGGATCACGAGCCGATGGCGGTCGGGGTCGAATGGCAGGGCGAGGTGTTCGGTCTCGTCGTCGACGAGATCGGCGACGTTCTGTCGCTCTCCGCGGATTCGAGCGAGGCGATGCCCGCCAATCTCGGCCATAGCTGGACGCGCTTCACGCGGCGGGTGCACAAGCTCGAGCGCGAACTGATGATCGAAATCGACCTGCACGCGCTTCTCGAAACGATGACGCTCCAGGCTGCCTGAAGGGAACGGTCCGATGAAATACTGCCTTGTGGTCGATGATTCGAGCGTCATCCGGAAGGTTGCACGCCGCATCCTCGAGGGCATGCAGTTCGAGATCGCCGAAGCCGAGGATGGCAAGCAGGCGCTGGACGCCTGCTCGGCCAGGATGCCGGACGCCATCCTGCTCGATTGGAACATGCCGAACATGGACGGCTACGAATTCCTGACCCTGCTGCGCAAGATGTCGGGCGGGGACCGGCCGAAGGTCGTGTTCTGCACCACGGAGAACGATGTCGCCCATATCGCCAAGGCGATGGATTCGGGCGCCGACGAATATGTGATGAAGCCGTTCGACAAGGACATCATCACCTCGAAGTTCGGCGAGGTCGGCCTCGTCTGAGCGCTTCGCGGCCAGGACGGCCCACCACAACCCTTGATGGGGGCCCTCGCGCCCTGGAGTTTCCGCATGGTGGCCGTTCCGCACCGAGTCCTCCCCCGAGCCGGTCCGCAGCCGGTGAGCGTCGCGGTCGTCGACGATTCCGTCGTCGTGCGCGGCCTGCTGTCGAAATGGCTGTCGGAGACGAACGGCGTCGAGGTCGTCGGCACCTATCGCTCGGGGCGCGAGATCATCAACGCCCTGCCGGGCGTGATGCCCAAGATCATCCTGCTCGATCTCGACATGCCGGAGATGGACGGGATCACCGCGCTGCCGCTGATCCTGGCGAAATCGCCGCATTCGCGGGTGATCGTCGTCTCGTCGCTGTCCGTCCACGGCGCCGAACTCACCATGCGCTCGCTGATGCGTGGCGCGACGGATTACCTGCCGAAGCCCTCGAACCATCGCGAGGTCTCGACCTCGGCGGATTTCCGCCAGGCGCTGGTCGCCAAGGTGCTGGCGGTCGGCGGTGTGCGGCTGGCGGCGCGGGTGCCGGTCCAGCCGGCATCTGTGCCCGCGCCGGTTTCCCCTCTGGCGCGGCCGCGCCCGCCGCAGCCGGCGGCGCTGCCCGAGCGCCCGGCCATCCCGACACCGTTCGTGCGGCCCGCCGTGTCCGCGCCGGCGGCGCCGGGACAGATCCGTCTGCGGCCGATCGAACGCGGGCGCCCGAAACTCGTCGTGATCGGAGCCTCCACCGGGGGACCGCAGGCGCTCGTCGCGCTGCTCGCGCGGATGCGCCCGGCGCTTGGCCGTGTGCCGGTGGTGATCGCCCAGCACATGCCGCCAATCTTCGGCTCGATCTTCGCCACGCATCTCAAACAGCATGCGGGGCTGCCGGCCGTCGAGGCGGCGGATGGGGCGGTGCTGATGCCCGGCGCGATCTATCTTGCGCCAGGCGGGTGCCACACCGTGGTGCGCAAGAAGCCCGACGGGCAGATCGTGATCGCGATGCTGCCCTCGGAGGCGCGGGGGCCGTGGCGCCCCTCGATCGATCTCCTGTTCTCGAGCGCTGCCGAGACCTTCGGCGGCGAGGCGCTGGCGATCGCGCTGACCGGCATGGGACGGGACGGCACCGAGGGCGCACAGCATCTCGCGCGGCGCGCGGCCAATGTCATCGTGCAGGATGAAGCATCCAGCGTGGTTTGGGGCATTCCGGGCTCCATCGCCGAGGCCGGCCTCGCGAACGCGCTCCTCCCTCCGGAAAAACTCGGCGAGCTTGCGGTCACGCTGCTCGAAGCACAAACCCCATGAGCGTTCCGACCATCCATCGCGTCATCGATTTCATCAACAAGGCCGCCGGGATCGTGCTGACGACCGAGAAGGCGTATTTCATCGACGCGCGTCTTTCGCCGGTCATTCGCGAGGAAAACCTGCCGTCCATTGATGAATTGATGAACCGTGCCGAGCGCGGCGACCGGCGGCTCGCCCAGCGCGTGATCGACGCGCTTACCACCAACGAGACCTTCTTCTTCCGGGACAAGTCGCCCTTCGAGCATTTCAAGACGATCATCATCCCCGAATTGCTCGCGCGCCGGCCGGCGGGCAAGACGTTGCGCATCTGGTGCGCGGCCTGTTCCTCCGGCCAGGAGCCCTATTCGCTGGTGATGATCCTCGACGAGATGAAGGCGCAGCTCGGGGGGCGCAATGTCGAGATCCACGCCTCGGATATCTCGGAATCGATCCTCACCAAGGCGAAAAGCGGTGTCTTCAACCAGTTCGAGGTGCAGCGCGGGCTGCCCACGAAGATGCTGCTCCAGTATTTCACCAAGGATGGCGACAACTGGAAGATCAGCCAGGATGTCGTCCGCCGGGTGAACTTCTTCAAGTTCAATCTGCTCGACGAACCGCGTGCGCTCGGCACCTTCGATGTCGTGTTCTGCCGCAACGTGCTGATCTATTTCGACCGGACGACCCGCGCCGCGATCTTCGAGCGGCTCGCGGACCGGCTCGCGCCCGACGGCTACCTGCTGCTCGGCGGCGCGGAGAGCACGTTCGGCGTCACCGACCGCTTCACCTCCCATCCCAAGGAGCGGATGCTGCAGGTGCCGGTGCCGAAGCGCGCCGCGACCATGCCCGCCGCTGCCGTCCGCCCCGCCATCGCCTGAGCAGGCCAGGCCCGGCGCATAGGAAAACCCGCCCGAATGGGCGGGTTTTCCTATGCGCGCATGGGCGAAGAATGCGTTCAGGCGGGGATGCGCTCGTCGGCATCGGTCGGTTCGCGCAGCACGTAGCCACGGCCCCAGACCGTCTCGATGTAATTCTTGCCGTCCGAGGCATTGGCGAGCTTCTTGCGGAGCTTGCAGATGAAGACGTCGATGATCTTCAGCTCCGGTTCGTCCATGCCGCCATAGAGATGGTTGAGGAACATCTCCTTCGTCAGCGTCGTGCCGCGACGCAACGAGAGCAGTTCGAGCATCTGGTATTCCTTGCCCGTCAGATGCACGCGATGGCCGGCGACCTCGACGGTTTTCTGGTCGAGATTGACGATGAGGTCGCCGGTCTGGATCACCGATTGCGCATGGCCCTTCGAGCGGCGGACGATGGCGTGGATGCGCGCGACGAGTTCGTCCTTGTGGAAGGGCTTGGTCAGGTAATCGTCGGCGCCGAACCCGAGGCCCTTCACCTTGTCGTCGATGCCGGCCATGCCGGACAGGATCAGGATCGGCGTCTTGACCTTGGCGACACGCAGCGAGCGCAGCACCTCGTAGCCGGACATGTCGGGCAGGTTCAGGTCGAGAAGGATGATGTCGTAATCATAGAGCTTGCCGAGATCGATCCCTTCCTCGCCGAGATCGGTCAGGTAGATGTTGAAGTTCTCGGACTTCAGCATCAACTCGATGCTCTTGGCGGTCGCGGAATCGTCTTCAATCAGGAGAACGCGCATCGGATGGTCCCCAACCTGCAGTCGTTGCCTCATCGTGCGCCGGGCCCGGAGCATTGCCGATGCCCCCATGCACGAACGATGTCTTAAAACTTCCGACACAAATTACGCCGCAAGAGTTAACAAAACGTAATTCGTTAAGGCAAGCTTTCCAGGCGCGGTAACCCTTAATTCCTATCATTGGCAGGATCGAGATCGGGCACTTTAAAGTAGTAGAATGGTGAATCAATTCCTGAGAACTTGAACCCAAGCGATTCAACGGACTCAGCTTTTCACCTTGCGACGGACCTGCTCCGCCGGGCAGCGACCATGCGCCTGGCGCCATGCCTGGGGGCGCCGGCGGCACGCCCTCGCGCGCGGAGGCGCGCTTGGGTAAGGTCGAAGACGTGATTCGCCGGCGAATCACGCGCATCCGGCCCGCCCAAGCCGGAGCGCGGCGGGGCAGCGAGGGAGGCCGTCATGGCGATCGAAGCCGTGAGAAGCGTCGTCGACGAGATCGCCGAGACCGAGGTGTTCGGCCGGGTCGGCGCGGTGCGCGGGCTGATGATCGAGATCGTCGGTCCGCTGAGCGCGATGGAACTCGGCGGGCTGATCTCGATCGAGGTCCAGGCGGGCGAGCCGATCCTTTGCGAGGTGGTGGGGTTCGATGCCGGGCGGGCGCTCGTCATGCCGTTCGCCAGTGTCGACGGCCTGCGCCGGGGATGCCCGGCGCATGTCGTCTCCAAACGGGCGACGATCCGCCCGGGGCGGAACTGGCTCGGCCGCGTGGTCGATGCCTTCGGCCGGCCGATCGACGGCAAGGGGCCGATCCAGCCCGGCCCGCGTCCCTATCCGTTCCGCAACGAGCCGCCGGCCGCGCATCGCCGCCAGCGGGTCGGCGAGCCGCTCGATCTCGGAGTGCGCGCGCTCAATGCCTTCCTCACCACCTGCCGCGGCCAGCGCATGGGCATTTTCGCCGGCTCCGGCGTCGGGAAATCCGTGCTGCTGTCGATGTTCGCGCGGAATTCCGCGGCCGATGTCTCGGTGGTCGGGCTTGTGGGCGAGCGTGGCCGCGAGGTGCAGGAATTCCTTCAGGACGATCTCGGCGAGGAAGGGCTCGCGCGTTCGGTCGTCGTGGTCGCGACCTCGGATGAATCCGCCCTGATGCGGCGGCAGGCGGCCTATCTCACCCTGTCGATCGCCGAATATTTCCGCGATGAGGGGCTCGACGTGCTGTGCATGATCGATTCGATCACGCGTTTCGCGATGGCGCAGCGCGATATCGGCCTCAGCGTCAACGAACCGCCGACCACCAAGGGATATACACCCTCGGTCTTCGCCGAATTGCCGAAGCTGCTCGAACGTGCGGGGCCGGGGCCGGTCGGGGCCGGCACGATCACCGGGCTTTTCACGGTTCTTGTCGATGGCGACGACCATAACGAGCCGGTAGCGGATGCGGTGCGCGGCATCCTCGACGGGCATGTGGTGATGGAAAGGCGGATCGCCGAACGGGGCCGCTATCCGGCGATCAACATCCTGAAATCGGTATCGCGCACCATGCCGCGCGCGGCCGATCCCGCCTTCCTGCCGAGCGTGCAGGCGGCGCGGGCGTTGATGGCGACCTATTCCGACATGGAGGAGCTGATCCGGCTCGGCGCCTATCGCCGGGGGGCCTCGCCGGAGGTCGACCGCGCCATCGACGCCTATCCCGAACTCGAAAGCTTTCTCGGACAGGGTAAGGAAGAATCAACCTCCTTGGGTGAAAGCTATCTCCGTCTCGCGGATATTGTTAATCGCCTGGGCGCTGGTTCTTCCTGATCCCGCGCCCTGGCCTCCGGGCGTCATTCCGGGGTGGGTCGAGGAGTTTGGGGATCATGAAGTCGCGCGATACGCTTATCCGGCTGAAGCGCTTCCATGTCGACGAGAAGCGCCGCCGGGTCACACAAATCGAGGCGATGATCGCGGAATTCCAGCGCATGGCGGGCGAGCTCGACCGCGAGATCGAAGGCGAGGAGCGTCGGGCTGGCATTTCGGATACCGCACATTTCGCCTACCCGACCTATGCCAAGGCCGCGCGGCAGCGCCGCGACAACCTGCTCAATTCGGCAGCCGAACTCGCCGGGCAGCTTGAGGAAGCACGGGCGCAGCTCAACGAGGCGTTCGAGGAGCTGAAGAAGGTCGAGATCCTCGAGGATCGCGAGAAGGCGGCCGAGCGTGCCGAGATGGCGCTGCGCGACCAGATGGAAACGGATCGCATCGCCGCGCGCATGCGCTACGCCGCCGGCCGGCTCTAGGATCTGTCCCCGCGCATTCTCTCGCGATCAACCGTGTCCGGTTGATCGGAACATGCCCGCGCTCATCGCGCCCGGGGCTCGATGAGCGGCAGCCAGGGCGCCGCGTCACGCGGCAGGGTGCCATCGAGCCGGGGATCGTCGAAGATCTCGATCGCGCGGCCGACGGGCCGGAACCCGGCACGGCAATAGAACGGCAGCGCGCGCGGGTGATCCAGCGAGCAGGTATGCACCTGAAGCCGGCGCAGGCCTGCCGCCCGGGCGCGGCGCAACGCTTCCGCCATCAAGGCAGATCCGAGGCCGCGGCCGAGCGCCTCGGGCACCAGCCCGAAATAGACCAGTTCCGGCGCATCCGGATTGCGGTAATCCAGTTCGATCAGCCCGATATCCGCCTCCCCGGCGCGAACGGCCAGCGCCTCGATCCGGGGATCGTCCAGCAGGGCTTCGATCTCGGAGACGGTGAGGCGCAGGCGCGAGAACCACAGCCAGTCCCGCCCGACGCGGATGAAGAGATGACGGTAGCGCGCCGCATTGCGCCCGGCGAGCCGCTCGAGCGTCACGCCGTCGGGCAGCGCCGGCATGCCGGGCTCGATATTGCCGAGATCCCGCGCGAGATAGGTCACCAGCGCCGCGAGGCGGTGTGGGGGAAGATCGATATAGCCGTCGAGATCCATCCGGATTTCCCGCGTGTTGAGGGCTTGGGCGGCCTTCCTTGCCGAGGATCGCGCCCCTTGCAACCTGCGGCAAGCTCGGGCAGTGACGAAGGTGGGGGGCAGGGCGCGGGAACGTGCCCGGTCTGGATCGAGAATCGGGCCGGAACCGGCGCGCTCAGGGGACAAGATGAAGCGAGCGAAAGATTTCTTCTGGCCGGTCGTCGGCCTCGTTGCGGTCATCTGGTCGCTCAAGGTGCTCTACTCGAAACTGCGCGCCGAGGCTGCCGCCGATGCCGCGACCGAGGCGCTGATCGATGGCGCCGGCTTCTTCAAGAGCATCGGCATCATCGCAAGCCTGATCGGCCAGAAACTGGCGGTCATTCCGGCGCAGGGCTATGTGCTCGCGGTGGTTTCCACCCTCATCGCCTATTGGGCGCTTGCCTGGTACGACCGGATCGCGCTCGTCCATCTCAACCGGACGAAGGGGATTTCCTGGCTCTACATCACCGTCTGCTCGTTCACCACCTACGCGATCTCGCACAATATCGGCGCCTCGGTCTTCTCCGGCGGCATGGTGCGTTATCGGGCCTATACGGCGAAGCTGCTTTCGCCGGCCGAGGTGGCGGTGCTGGTCGCGCTCTGCTCGTTCACCTTCGGCTTCGGGACGATCCTGCTCGGCGGCGCGGTGCTGCTCTACGAGCCCGAGATCGTCCGGCCGCTGGCACCGATCGGCACCGGCATGGTGCAGGCGGTCGGCGTGGCGATGCTTGCGTTCTGCCTCGCCTACACGGTCGGTTCCTGGCTCCAGTTCAAGCCGCTCGTGATCCGCAATTTCAAGATCGAATATCCGCGGCTCAACATCGTCTGGCGGCAATGGCTCGCGGCGCCGATGGAACTGATCGGTGCTGCGGGGATCATCTATTTCGCGCTGCCTGGCGAGAGCAATCCCGGCTTCATGATCGTGCTCGGCGCGTTCCTGCTGTCATTCTCGGCCGGGCTGCTGTTCCAGGTTCCCGGCGGGATCGGCGTCATGGAGGCGATCTTCCTCAAGGTGATGCCGGGCATGCCGGCCTCCGAGGTGTTCGCCGCGTTGCTGGTCTGGCGCCTGCTCTATCTGCTGATTCCGCTCGCCATCTCCCTGCCGGTCGTGCTGCTGTTCGAGAAGGCGCAGCTCAGCGCGGCGGGGCGGGAACCGGCCGATCCGCAGGGGCCGGCCTGAGCATCCGTCAGATCGAGCCCACGGTGCGCAGCCGCGCGGCCGGGTGGATCTCGCCCTGGGCGAGCACAGCGGTCTGCGGCCGGAAGCGCTCGACGATCATCCGCACATAGGGCCGGACGGCGTTTGATGTCACCAGGACCGGCAATTCGCCGAGCTTGGCCGCCTCCTCGAAGCGATCACGCAGCGCGATCACGAAATCGTGCAGCTTCGAAGGCTGCATCGCGAGATGCTTCACCTCGCCCTCGCCGATCAGCGAGGAGGCGAAGGCATCCTCCCATTGCGGCGAGAGGGTGATCAGCGCCAGCTGGCCGGTCGGGCCGGTATGCTGGGCGCATATCTGCCGGCCGAGGCGGGACCGGATATGCTCGACGATCATCCGCGGATCGCGCAGGGCGCCGGCGACCTCGGCGATCGCTTCCAGGATGGTGCCGAGGTCGCGGATCGAGACGCGCTCGGCAAGCAGGAGCTGGAGCACGCGCTGGATGCCCGTCATGGCGATCTGCGAGGGGACCATTTCCTTGACGAGGTCCTGGTGCGCCTTGGGCAGATCCTTGATGAGCTTCTGCACTTCCACGAAGGAGAGCAGCTCGGCCATGTTGGTCTTGATGACCTCGGTGAGATGGGTGGCGATGACGGTGGCGGGATCAACGACGGTGTAGCCACGCAGCTGCGCCTCGTCGCGCAGGCTCTCGTCGATCCAGGTCGCGGGCAGGCCGAAGGTCGGCTCGAGGAGATGCGCGCCGGGAAGCTGCACCTGGCCGCCTGCCGGGTCCATTGCCATGTACTGGTTGGGGAACACGATGCCGTTCCCGATCTCGATCTCCTTCATCTTGATGACGTATTGGTTCGATTCGAGCTGGACGTTGTCGACGAGCCGCACCGAGGGCAGGATGAAGCCCATCTCGGTCGCGAGCGTGCGCCGCAGCGCCTTGATCTGCTCGGTGATCTTGTCCTCGCCGCCCTCGCCCTGCACGAGCGGCAGCAGCGCGTAGCCGATCTCGATGCGCAATTCGTCGAGCTTCAGCGCGTCCTGGACGGGCGCTTCGTC
This sequence comes from Rhabdaerophilum calidifontis, assembly GCF_008641065.1. Classification (GTDB taxonomy): domain Bacteria; phylum Pseudomonadota; class Alphaproteobacteria; order Rhizobiales; family Beijerinckiaceae; genus Rhabdaerophilum; species Rhabdaerophilum calidifontis. The sequence goes on from NZ_VTRS01000001.1 coordinate 426,606, forward strand.
CTTCTTCGCATCCGCATGGGCAAGGGCCTGGAAAGCCACTTCCTCAAGCTCGGCACGCCGTGTCTTCTGATGCAGCGTGTAGGCGAAATAGCCGGCGAGCCCCGCAAGCCCCAGGAAGGGCAGTGCGGGCATGCCGGGCAGGATCGCGATCACGACCATCACGAAGGCGGACATGCCGAGCGCCTTGGGCATTGATGCGAGCTGCTTGGCGAGCGCCTTGTCGGCCGCGCCGCTGACGCCCGCCTTCGAGACGAGCAGGCCGGCGGCGGTGGAGACGATCAGCGCCGGGATCTGGGTGACGAGCCCGTCGCCGACGGTCAGCAGCGTGTAGGCGCGCGAGGCATCGCCGAAGGTCATGCCGTGCTGGGCGACGCCGATGATGATGCCGCCGATGATGTTGACGAAGGTGATGAGGATGCCGGCGATCGCGTCGCCGCGCACGAATTTCGAGGCGCCGTCCATCGCGCCGTAGAAGGCGCTCTCGTCCTCGAGATGCTTGCGCCGCACCTTGGCCTCGTCCTGGTCGATCAGCCCTGCCGAGAGATCGGCGTCGATCGCCATCTGCTTGCCCGGCATCGCATCGAGCGAGAAGCGGGCCGCGACCTCGGCGATGCGCCCCGAGCCCTTGGTGATGACGACGAAGTTCACGATCACCAGGATGATGAAGACGATGAGCCCGATGACGAAATTGCCGCTCATCACGAACGAGCCGAACGCCTCGATCACATGCCCCGCCGCGCCGGTTCCGGTATGGCCGTTGGCGAGGATCAGCCGGGTCGAGGCGAGGTTCAGCGCCAGCCGCAGCATGGTCGCGATCAGCAGGATGGTGGGGAAGGAGGAAAATTCCAGCGGCGCCATGATGAACAGCGACGTCATCAGGATCAGCACCGAGAGGATGATCGAGACGGCGAGGAACAGGTCGAGCAGGATCGGCGGCAGCGGCACGATCAGCACGACGAGAATCGTCAGGACGCCCATCGCCAGCGCGATGTCGCCGCGCTTGAGGAAATCCGTCACGTCCTTGCGGGACATGCCTTGGCCCAACCGCAGCCCAAGGCCGCCGCCGGTCTGCCCCACGCTCGCGTCGCTCATTCGCCTGCCCCTGTCCAACACGATCCTGCCGATCGCGCGATGCCGATGCTGGATGCATCGGTCCGCCCCTAGGCAATTCTTGCCGGGTGGATGGTTAATGTCCGGTTAGCGGCTGGTGTTTTGCCGTGCCGAAGCGGGGAGGATCGAAGGGGATGCCTGCGTATGAAAAAGCCCGCGGGCCTGGTGCGCGCGGGCTGGAGCGGGCTCGGATCGGAACTTCGGTCAGATTGTCGCGACCCGCGCGGCGCCGGGCTCGGGCACGTCGATTCCCGTCGCGACATATTCGTTGAGCTTGTTGCGCAGGGTCCGGATCGAGATGCCGAGGATCTTCGCGGCATGGGTGCGGTTGCCGAGGCAATGGTCGAGCGTGTCGAGGATCAGCTCGCGCTCGACATCGGCCACCGTGCGGCCGACCAGCGCGCGGGTCGCGGCCTCGGCGGCCTCGGCGGCGCGGCGCGCGGTCGCCTCGCTCGCGTCGCGGGCGATCGAATCGCCCTCCGGCGTCAGGATTGAATCCGGGCCGATCTCGGCGCCGGCCGCGAGCAGGACGGCGCGATGGATCGTGTTCTCCAGCTCGCGGACATTGCCGCGCCAGGGATTGGCGAGCAGGATCCGCTTGGCGTCGTGGCTGATCGGCCGGTTTGGCAGGCCGTTGAGCTGTGCGTAGCGCTTGGCGAAATGGTTCGCGAGTTCGACGATGTCGTTCGGCCGCTCGCGCAGCGCCGGGATGCGCAGATTGACGACGTTGAGGCGGTAGAGCAGGTCCTCGCGGAAATGGCCTGCCTTCACATGCTCGGCGAGATTCCGGTTCGAGGTCGCGATGATGCGGATATCGACCGGAACCGGCCGGTTGCCGCCGACGCGGTCGATGACGCGTTCCTGAATGGCGCGCAGCAGCTTCGCCTGAAGCCGGATATCCATCTCGGAGATTTCGTCGAGCAGCAGCGTGCCGCCATCGGCCTCCTCGAACTTGCCGACGCGCCGCGCGACGGCACCGGTGAAGGCGCCTTTCTCATGGCCGAACAATTCGGATTCCAGCAGATTCTCGGGGATCGCCGCGCAGTTCACCGAAACGAAGGGTTTGGCCGCGCGCTTCGATTTCTCGTGGAGAAAGCGCGCCATCACCTCCTTGCCGACGCCCGATTCGCCGGTGATCAGCACCGAGGCGTCGGAGCCGGCAATCTGCTGGGCGAGTTTCACGACCCGGCCCATCGCCTCGTCGCGGAAGATGACCGAGGTCTCGGTGCGGCTCACCGCCTCGAGGATCGCGGCGATCAGCTCGGGATCGGGCGGCAGCGGCACGTATTCCTTGGCGCCGGCCTCGATCGCCGCGACCGCCGCGCGCTTGTCGTTGGCGGTGCCGCAGGCGACGAGCGGCAGGGTGATATGCTCGGCCTCCAACCCGGCGACCAGCGCGGGAATGTCGAGATGAACGTCGACCATCGCGAGATCCGCGCCCTTGCCCTGGCGCAGATGCGACAGGGCGGCCTCGATCCCGTCGACCTGCGCGACGGCGGCGCCGCGCTCGCGCGCGATCTTGGCGGCGGTGATGAGTTCGCCGCGCAGCGTTCCGACGATCAGCAGCCGCATGGGGCTTCTCCTGTTCTTCTTGCGCGGGGCCGGCACGGGCGCCGGCGCCGCGTCGTTCCGTGATGCGGAGCGCCTCAGCGCTCCGACTTGATGATCTCGGTCATGGTCACGCCGAGCTTGTCGTCGACGAGCACCACCTCGCCGCGCGCGACCAGCCGGTCGTTGACGAAGATGTCGATCGCCTCGCCGACCCGGCGGTCGAGTTCGAGGATATGGCCGGGAGTCATGCGCAGCAGATCGCCGACGCCCATCTTGGTGCGGCCGAGGACGGCCGAGACCTGCACCGGCACGTCGAAGACATGTTCGAGGTCCGCGGCGGATTTCGCCGAGATCGGGCCTTCGCCATCCGTGCCATAGGCGGCCGCGACGAGATCCGCGGTCGATTCGAGATCCTGGAGTTCGAAATTTCCTTCAGTCGACATGGGTCACCCTGCCTTCAGCCATCGAGAATGGTGTTGTCCGGTGCCGGGAAGAGCAGCGCCATCGCACGCTCCAGCAGCGCCTCGAGCTTGGCGCGATCGCGGACGATGCCGCCATCGGCCCATTCGATCCGGCAATCGCCGGCGGCGATCTCGGGATCGGGAAAGACGAAGAGCCTGGTCTCAAGCCCGTTCTCGGCGAGCAGCGCGCCGATCCGGCTCTTGCAGGAATCGACGAGATCCGGCGCCACGCGCAGCGCGAGATGCGGCGTGCCGCGGATATCGTTGAAGATCGCCCGCGCCGTGGCCTCGATCGGCCCGAGCGGCTGGTTCTCGATCATCCGCCCCGCGAGCTTGCGGGCGAAGATCATGCCGAACTCGACCGCCTCGCGCCGCGCCTCCTCCTCCAGCCGCCGCATCTCGATGGTCGCCACCTGGAGCTGGGCAAGGATCTGGTCGAGGCAGGTCGCGAGCCGCATCGCCTCGTGATCAGTCTGGAGCCGGCGTCCCTCCGCGATTCCGGCCGCCATGGCGGCGGCCTTCGCCTCTTCGAGCAGCCGGATATGCTCGGCATAGGGAACCGGCACGCGCGCGCCTGGCGGAACGAAGGGGGTTCCGCGCCCGGCGCGCGTGAAATCCCGGTTGAAGGTGAATGTGGAATGCGCGTCCGCCATGGCCCCCGCCTCAGTAGATCAGTTCGTCTTCGGCGCGGTTCTTGCCGATGGTGATCTCGCCGCGCGAGGCGAGTTCCTTGGCGAGCATCACGATCTTTGTCTGAGCGTCGTCCACCTCTTTAAGGCGCACGGGGCCGCGGCTCTGCATCAGTTCCTCCATGTTGCGCGCGGCGCGGGTCGACATCTGCGAGAAGAAGAACTTCTTGATCGCCGGCGGTGCGCCCTTGAGCGCCACCGCCAGAAGGTCGCGGTCGGAATAGCGGATCAGCGTCTGGGTCGAGCCGGGATCGAGTTTCTGGAGATCCTCGAAGGTGAACATCAGCGAGCGGATCTTCTGCGCCGCTTCGCGGTTGCGCTCGTCGAGCGCGGCGAGGAACCAGCTTTCCGTCTGGCGGTCGAAGGAATTGAAGATCTCGGCGATCATCTCGTGGCTGTCGCGCCGCGAGGTCTGCGAGAGGTTCGAGATGAACTCCGTCCGCAGCGTTTCCTCGATATGGTTCAGAACCTCCTTCTGAACCGGCTCCATGTTGAGCATGCGGTTGACGACCTCGAGCGCGAATTCATGCGGCAGGAGCGAGAGGACGCGCGCGGCATGTTCGGAGCGGATCTTCGAGAGGATGACGGCGACGGTCTGCGGATATTCGCCCTTGAGGTAATTGGCCAGCACCTGATCCTGCACATTGCCGAGCTTCTGCCACATGTTGCGGCCGGCCGGGCCGCGCAGCTCCTCCATCAGCGAATAGACCTTCTCCTTCGGCAGGAGCTTGGAGAGCAGCGCCTCGGTGCGGTCGAAATCGCCGGTCACCGCGCCGCCTTGGGCCATCATCGAGAGAAATTCGGCGACCAGCGCTTCCACCGCCTCCGCCGTCACCGCGCCGAGGCGGGACATCGCGCGGCTGACGGTGCGGATCTCGTCCTCGTCGAGCGAGGCCCAGATCTCGCCGCCATAACGCTCGCCGAGCACGAGCAGGATGATCGCTGCCTTTTCCGGCCCCGTGAGGTAGCGGGTGAGCTCGCGGTTCGGCGACGAAGCCTTCTGCTCCGCGCTGGTATCCTGTGCTGTCGCTGCTTTCGCCATGATTCCAATCCGTCAGATCCGAGTTCTTCTCACTGCCGTCAGCGCGTCTGCGCGATCCATTGCCGGACGATCGCGACCGATTCGCTCGGATTGTCCTGGACGATCTTGCCGAGGTGATCGACCGCGCTCTGGTGGAGCGCCTGCTGGATCGCCACCTGGTTGGCCGCGGCCTGGTTGGTGTTGGCCGGAACCAGCGCGCCCTCCTGCCCCGGCGCCGGCAGCGCGAGCGGGGCGCCGCCCGGCGGCTGGTTGGCCATGACCGAATTCGCGATGACGCTGCCGAGGCCGGAGATCTGCGGCGCGGCGGCCGCGCCCTCCTCCTTGCCCGGCCGGGCGCCGATGCCCATCTGGCGCAGCAACGGCCGGACGACCAGCAGCGTCACCAGCAGCGTGAGCACCCCGAACACCGCCAGTTCGACCATGCGCAGCGCCTCTTCCTTGCTGAGCGCGAGGAACTGCTCGACGAGGCTCGGCGTCGGACCCGGCTGTGCGATGCTCGCCCCCTCGGCGAAGCGGAGATTGATCACCTCCACCTGGTCGCCGCGGTTGCGATCGAAGCCGATGGCGGAGCGGACCAGCGCGGCGATGCGGTCGAGTTCCTCGGCCGTGCGCGGCTGGTAGGCCATCTGGCCGTTCTGGCCGGGATTGTAGATGCCGTCGACCAGCACCGCGACCGAGAGGCGCTTCACCCGGCCCGCCTCGATCACCTCGGTGCGGGTGGTCTTCGAGATCTCGTAATTGATGATCTCCTCGTTGCGCTGGGTGGCGTCGCGCTGCTGCGGCTGTTGCTGCTGTTGCTGCTGGTTCTGCGGCAGTTCATTGGCGACGGTCACCTGCGTGTCGCGCTGCTCCTGGCTCTGCTGGTTCTCGGTCCGGGTCTGCGTCGAGCGGACGACGCGGCTCTCGGGATCGAAATTGTCGGTCACCTGCTGGATGCGGTTGAAATCCATCTCCGCCGCGACCTGAACGCGCGCCCGGCCGCGCCCGACGACGCTCGCCACGATCTCCTCGACCTGGCCACGCAGCCGGCGTTCGTAATTCGATTGCTTGTCCTGGGCGATGGCGGCGGTGTCGGCCTCGTTGCCGGCGCCGTCGGCGAGAAGCCGGCCCGATTCGTCGACGATCGAGACGCGCTCCGGCTTGAGCCCCTGCACGGCCGTGGCGACGAGATGCCGGATCGCGCGGATCTGGCCGGCATCGAGTTCGCCGCGCACCTTGAGCACGATCGAGGCGCGCGCCTCGGGCGTATCGCGCTGGAAGAGCTTCTTCTCCGGGATGGCGAGGTGGACGCGCGCCTGCTGCACCCGGTCGAGGCCCTTGATGGTGCGGGCGAGTTCGCCTTCGAGGGCGCGGAGCTGGTTGATGTTCTGGACGAAGCTCGTCGAGGAGAAGCTGTCACCCTTGTCGAAGATCTCGTAGCCGACCGAGCCGCCCGCCGGCAGCCCCTTGCCGGCGAATTCCATCCTGAGCCGGGTCGCCATGTCGCGCGGGACGAGGATGGTGCCGCCATCCTGCCGGATCTCGTATTTGACGCCGCGGGTTTCGAGTTCGCGCAGGATCGCGTTCGAATCCTGCATCGGAAGGTCCGTGAAGAGGACGCCGAGGCCCGGCGTCGACATCTTCGTCATGACGAAGGCGAAGAAGCCGACCAGGGCCAGCGTGACGGCCCCCATCGCCACGAGGCGTTGCGGGCCGAGCTTGTTGACGAGTTCAAGGATGCCGTTCACTGCCCCACCATTCCCGTAAAACCGACGCGGTTTGCGTCTCGAGCGAGTTCTGCGCTAGGCAAGAATTGCCCGGCGGATGGTTACCGCCCCGTTAATGCGGCGGTCTTTTTTGCCCATCGCGTGGAAAAAGCCCGCCGGGGCGTTCCCTGCGCCGCGCCGCCTGAAAGGATGCCGACATTGTCGAAGCCGATCGCGATCACCATGGGCGATGCCGCCGGAATCGGCCCGGAAATCATCACCCGCTACCTTTCCGCCGCGGGAGCCGACGATCTGGTCGTGATCGGGGATCCCGGCACCATGGCCCGCGCCGGCGCCGCGTTCGGCGGCACGCGCGAAATCCTCCCATGGCCGGGCGAGCAAAGTCTCAACACTTTGCCTCGAAGGCCGTCGATCCTGCCCGTTGTCGAGGTCGGGCGCCTGCCGCCGGACCTGGCGCCGGGGCGAATCGACGCGCGCGCCGGTCAGCTTGCCTATGACGCCGTGATACGGGCGATCGATCTCGCGCTGGCGGGCGAGATCGCGGCCATCGTCACCGCGCCGCTCCACAAGGAGGCGCTGCGCACCGCCGGCGTGCCGTTTCCAGGCCATACCGAGATCCTCGCCGAGCGGACGGGCACGCGCGATTTCGGCATGATGCTGGTCGAGGGCGGGCTGCGCGTCATCCTGGTCTCGATCCATCTTTCGCTGCGCGCGGCGCTCGACCGGGTGACGCCGCAGGCCCAAGCGCGCACCATCCGCCTCGCCGATCAGGGCTGCCGCGCGCTCGGCATCGCGCGGCCGCGGATCGCGGTCGCCGGGCTCAACCCGCATGCGGGGGAGGGGGGACTGTTCGGGCGCGAGGAGATCGAGATCATCGCGCCGGCGGTGGCGGAGGCACGCGCGGCCGGGTTTGATGTCTCGGGGCCATACCCGCCGGATACGGTGTTCATGCGGGCCCGGCGCGGTGAGTTCGACATCGTCGTCGCGCAATATCACGATCAGGGGCTGATCCCGGTCAAGCTCAACGGCATCGAGAAGGGCGTGAACATCACCGTCGGGCTGCCGATCATCCGCACCAGCGTCGATCACGGCACCGCCTTCGACATTGCGGGCCGGGGCATCGCCGATCCGTCGAGCCTCGCCGAGGCGGTGGCCGTCGCCCGCGCCATGGCGGCGGCGCGCAAGGGGTCTGCCTGAAACGAAACGCCCGCGCGGAGGGCGCGGGCGGGTGGCAGGCGGCGCGGGACGGGCCGGTCACTGGCGGTAATGCTGGATCCGGGTGGTGCGCAGACCGGCGAGCCCGTGCTCGTCGATCGAGTGCTGCCAGGACAGGAATTCCTCGACCGTGAGCGTGTAACGCGAGCAGGCTTCGTCGAGCGAGAGCAACCCGCCGCGCACGGCGGCAACCACTTCGGCCTTGCGGCGGATCACCCAGCGCCGGGTTTCGGGCGGCGGCAGATCCGAGATCGTCAACGGGCTGCCATCAGGACCGATGACATACTTCACGCGAGGGCGAAGCGGCTCACTCATGGGTACGCTCACGAAACGCAACGATAACGCGCGCCAATGTAGCGGTCCGCCTCTTAAGAAACGCCTAAATCACAGCCTCGAAACGTTGCCGGCTCTCAGCGGGCCACCGACTTGACCTTCGACATCGGGATCAGCACGCCGCCGATTTTCAGCACCGGCTCGCTGCCCGTGACATCGACCGATTCGACCGTGCCGGAGACCTCGGACTTGACGGTCATCGATTGGCCGTTGGCGTCCTTGGCAGCGACGGTGATGGTGTAATCCCCGGCCGGCGCCGTCTGGCCGTTCGACATGCGGCCGTCCCAGATGAGCGTCTGGTCGCCGGCGGTGACGGTGCGCGTGCCCGAGAAGAGCTGGTTGCCGCTCTTATCGGTGACGACATAGGCCATGGTGCCGGCGCGCGGCGCGTTGATCTGCCAGGTGGCCTTGCCGTCCTTCAGCGCGCTCGTCGTGCCGTCGGCGGTCACGCGCGAGCCGACGAAGCTCAGCGCGTTGGTCAGGGTTGCGGTCTTGTTCGAGACAAGAAGCGCGGCGAGGTTGTCGTTGGTCTTGATCTGCTGCTCGACGCTCGCGAACTGGACGAGCTGCTGCGTGAACTGGTTGGTGTCGAGCGGATCCAGCGGGCTCTGGTTCTTGAGCTGGGTCGTCAGGAGCTGGAGGAACTGATCGAAATTATCGGCGATCCGGGCCTTGGAATCGGTCGCGCTCGTCGTTTTGGCGGTGCTCGCGGTGGCGTTGCTGACGGTGGTCATGACGGGTGCCTGGGCTTTTGCGGGATTCGGGAAACGCGGGTGGATGAGCCGGCCGCGGGGCCGGCCGGGCACTAGATCATCCGGTCGATCGAGGCGTTGGGGATCATCACCCGGCGCATCGCGACCTCGGAGGCGAGATTGGCGAGTGCGGCTTCGTCGAGCGCGTCCTGACGGCCGGGCTGGCCCGAACCCTGCCGGCTCTCGCCCTGCTGGCCCTCGCCGCGCAGCGAGAAGGAGAGCCCATCGGAGGATTGGCGCAGCCCGGCCTGCTCGAAAGCCTGCTGGAGGGTCGAGGCGTCGCGGCGGAGCATCGCCAGCGTCTCGACCCGGTCGACGACGAGATTCGCGTTCACTTCCCCGTTCTCCTTGATCTGGAGCTGGACATCGATGCGGCCGAGTTCGGCCGGGTCGAGACGGATCTGGAATTGCGTCGCGCCGCGCACCGCCTGCATGCCGATCTCGATCGGCAGCATCTGGAGCGGGGTCGGGCGGCTCACGGTTTCGGCGCGCTGGGCCTGCGGTGCCGCGTTGCGCTCGAGGCCGGCGAGGATATCCGCCGGGCGGTGGATGCTGCCGGAATGGAAGCTCTCGAGAATCTCGGCGAAGGGGCTGGTGCGCACGGGATGCAGGTTCGGCTGGGCCGGCTTCGCGGCCTTGCCCGCCTCGGTCGCCGCGCCCTGCGCGCCGGTCTTGCCGGCCGCTGTGGTCACAGGTGTTGCCGCAGCGGTTTTCGCCGTGTCCTCGCCGGCGGCGGACTCCATCGCAGCCGGGGCGGCTTCGCCGGCCGTCGCGGCCTTCGCTGCCGCAGTGCCCGGGCGGGCGGGCGCGTCGAGGCCGGTTCCGGCCGGGGTGCCGGCCGCGATCTTCTCCGCCGCCGGTTCGCTGGCCGCCGCCGCGACGAGGGCGGGCGCGGCCGCCGGGCCCTCGCTGCCGTCCGTCCCGGCCGTCGCAGACGCCGCAGCTGCGACGGGATCGGTCTTCACCGGGGCGGCGGCGATCAGCAGGGCCTCCGCCGCCGTCGCGGCCGGATCGGCGGCGACGGTCTCGCCGGTGCCGGCGGCATCCGCAACGACCTCACCCTCTGCGGCGGCCGTTTCGCCTTTCGCCGGACCGGTCTCTCCGGCCTCCGTGGCGACGGCCTCGGAAGCGGCGGGCTCCTCCGCCGCCTCGCCGGCAGCATCGCGCGCGGTTTCGTCGTCGCTGGGGGCGCGCGGCGCGTCCGTCTCACGAAGGGGAGAGCGATCCTTGGAACGGGCCGGCTCGGGACGGGCCTCCTGGGGACGCGCCTCCTGGGCGGGGCGATCCTCGGCGCGGGCGCCCGGTCGCGATTCCGGTTCGGGCCGTTGCGGGCGGGGCAGTTCGCCGGGCATCAGGCGCTCATCCGGGCGCGCCCGTATGGGGCGCCGCGCCTCGCGTGCCCCCTCCGCGCCGGCCGTTTCGCGAACCAGCATGCCGAAGGTTGTCTGTGCCGTCCCCCCGCCGCCGGGCGCCGAGTCATTCTCGGGCGTCGCAGGCTTCTCGCCGGCGCGCCGGGTGATGAGATCTGTCAGGGCATTGGCGAGGGAAAGGGAGACTTCACTGGACATCGATCAGAACCCATTTGCTGTTCGATCGTTGTCAAGCAAAGCGGAGGCCAGCGGCGCCATACTTTTATGTATCTGTAAAGCATAGAGAATTTTCGCAGGAACGGACGGTTTCACGGCAGGAAGCGCCGACCCCTCCCTGCCGGGGCGGCAAAATCTGCCGGTTTCGGCGCGCAAGGCTGGAAAGCCGGCTTGCGACGCGGTATGGAACAGGCCGTGCCAACCACCCGCTGCGCGTGATGGACCCGATCCGCCTCGATATCCCGAAGCTGCCCGCCGAGACGCGCGTCGTTGTCGCGATGTCGGGCGGCATCGATTCCTCGGTGGCGGCGGCGCTGATGCATCGCGCCGGCTACGAGACGATCGGGATCACGCTGCAGCTCTACGATCACGGCGCCGCGATCCATCGCGCGGGCGCGTGCTGCGCCGGCCGCGACATCCAGGATGCCCGCAATGTCGCCGCCGGCCTCGGCATCCCGCATTACGTGCTCGATTACGAGAGCCGGTTCCAGGAATCGGTCATCGACCGGTTCGTTGACAGCTATGCGGCCGGCGAAACGCCGATCCCGTGCGTGGAATGCAATCGTTCGGTGAAGTTCCGTGATCTCCTGGCCTTCGCCGAGGATCTCGGCGCCGATTGCCTGGTGACCGGCCATTACGTCGAGAGCCGGCCGTTGTCCGGCGGGGGGCGTGGGCTGTTCCGCCCGGCCGATCTCGACCGCGACCAGAGCTATTTCCTCTACGCCACGACGCGCGCGCAGCTCGACCTGCTGCGCTTCCCGCTCGCCGGCCTCACCAAGCCCGAAACGCGCGCCATCGCACGCGAACTGGGGCTCGGAAATGCGGAGAAGCCGGACAGCCAGGACATCTGCTTCGTCCCCAGCGGCGATTACGCCGCCCTCGTCGCCAAGCTGCGGCCGGATGCGGTCCGGCCCGGCGTGATCCGTCATGCCGACGGGCGGGTGATGGGCCGGCACGAAGGCATCATCCGGTTCACGATCGGGCAGCGGCGGGGGCTCGGCATCGCTGCGCGCGAGCCGCTCTACGTGGTGCGGATCGATCCCGACACGGCGGAAGTGATCGTCGGCCCGCGCGAAGCGCTGAAAACGCATGCGCTGCGGCTGCGTGATTTCAATTGGCTGGGGGACGGCGCGCTCGAGGATCTGCCGGCCGAGGGGCTCGAGGTCCATGCGCGGGTGCGCTCCACGCGCGCCCCGCGCCCCGCGTTGTTGCGGATCGAGGATCATGCGCCCTGGATCGATCTGCCCGAGGGCGAGGAGGGTGTGGCGCCGGGCCAGGCCTGCGTGCTTTATGCCGATGGCGGCGCGCGTGCGCGCGTGCTTGGCGGCGGCACGATCGCCAGGCGGGAGGCGGTGTCGCAGCCGGTGCCGCACGCGCCGGCCGTTCGAGCAGCGGAATGACAGGGGGCGGAAATGGCGCGGGTGGATGATGTTGATTCCGACCGGATCAAGATGTCCAAGGCCTATGGCCGCTGGGCACCGATCTATGACGCGGTCTATGTCCGGATCCTGAAGCCCGGTCAGCTCGAAGCGGTGCGCCTGGCGATGGCCTGCGGCCCGCGAATCCTCGAGGTTGGGGTGGGAACCGGGCTTTCGCTCGGCTATTATCCCGCGCAAGCCGAGCTGATCGGCGTCGATCTCTCCAAGGCGATGCTGGACAAGGCAGCCGAGAAGGTGGCGGCGCAGGGGCTCCGGCAGGTCAAGGGGCTCGCGGTGATGGATGCCTGCCGTCTCGGCTTCCCCGCCGCGCGGTTCGATGCCGTCGTCAGCCAATATGTGATCACGCTGGTGCCGGACCCCGAGGCGGCGCTCGACGAGTTCGCACGCGTGGTGCGCCCCGGCGGCGAGATCGTTCTTGTCAACCATCTCGGGGCGGATGGCGGCGTCGTCGCCGCTTTCGAGGATCTGATCTCGCCACTCGCGCGCAAGGTCGGCTGGAGCACGGATTTCCGGCTGGCGCGGATCCGCGCCTGGGCCGAGCGTGCGGGGTTCCGGCTTGTCTCGGCCCGGAAGGTGGCGCCGGTCGGCTTCTTCACGGTGATCCGCCTGAAGGACGAGCGCGCGGCGCAAGGCATCGCCGCCAGCGCCGCCTGACGCGCCCGTCGAGGCTTGACAGCGGCAGGCAACCGGCCTTTAAGGCAAGCCTTCGCGCCCGGCTCGCGGCCCGGTTCGCATGGCAGTGTAGCTCAGCTGGTTAGAGCGTGGCACTCATAATGCCAAGGTCGGCGGTTCGAGCCCGCCCACTGCTACCATTCCTGCCCTGCCGCGTTTTTGTGATCCCAAACAGGTCGGTCAGCTCACATAGCCGGGGCAATTCCCGCTCGGCGGCGGGTTGAGCGTCACCTTGGTCGATTGTCGCGGGCGCATGTAGAGGAAATCGCCGAGGCCCATCTCGCCATCGATGGCTGAGCCCTTGAACAATTCGTCGACGATCTGCGTCGCGACCGAGGCCTGATAGCGCATCGTGACCTCGGCCAGCACGACCGATGTCCGCGCCACCTTCAGGCCCGCGGGCAGGTTGGTGAACTTGGTGCAACGCGCGAGCGGGGTGAAATTGCCCCTGAGCTTCGCATCCGACGGCACCATCGACCAATCCACGAAGGCGGTGCCGTTGCCGTCGATATCGATCGACACGGTGCGCATGCCCATCTTGTCGATCGGATGCGGCCAGATCACCGATGCCGTCGCCGCGAAGATCGAATCCATGTCGGATTGGCTGACGGCCTGCATCTGCGTCGTCATGTCGGCGAGCGTGCGGGCAAGCAGCGTCACCTTCTTGTCGGCGGTCAGCGCATCGGTGGCGACGATCATCCCGACCCAGACGGCGAGCATGGCCGGCGCGAGCAGCGCGAATTCGACGGCGGCGGCGCCCCGGCGCGCGGCGATGAAGCGACGAAGCGTGCGGCGCGAGCGGGTGGCGAGGGGGCGAATCATCGGCTGTTCCTCCTCAGCAGGCGCCGAACGGCTCGTTCTTGAACGCGGCTGAGCCGGAGATCAGCACGTTCCGGTTCGCGAGCTGCGCGACATCGTTGCGGATGCGCGCGGTGATGGCGGTCGCCTCGTAATAGGCGCGGATCACCACGATCTGGCAGGGTTTGCCGGTGTTGAACTGCATGTCGCCGGATTTGAGCACGCCATCCACCACCGGGTTCGGCATGGCGGCGAGCCCGAACGTATCGAAGGCGCGGACATCGAACTTCACCGCGTCGCAGGAAATGATCCAGTCCACCTGGCTGCAGAACGCCGAGCGGAACTTGGCGATCTGCGCCTCGGCGGCGCCCGCTCCCGCGACCTGGCCGGTCATGGTGACGCGTTTGGCCTCCTCGACCCCGGCCTCCATCGCGGTGGCCTTGAGATAAAGCGTGCCGCTCTCGATGATCGCGAAGAGCGAACCGAACAGAAGCGGCGCGATCATCGCGAACTCGACCGCCGTCGCGCCCGCGCGATGGCGCGCGAAACGCCGCATCCAGCCTGGCCTGGTCGCCGTCGTCGCCGTGATTCCGTCCGGCTTCCGTTCGTTCATTGTCTCACCCGTCCGGTCGCGAAACCTGCCGGCCCGCCTTGCGCGGCATGGGCCAACCTTGCGGATTCTGGATAGCAGAGACAGATTTCCGTTCCGTTTCGGCCGTTCGGGAGAATCCCGCGCAGCCAGTAGACGGTTTTTTAACAAAGCCTCCGCGCGCCTCGCGCGGGCGCGCGCGGCTTATTTCTTCTCGGCCTTGCTGTTGGCGGCGGTGCTGCCATTTGCCATGCCGTCCCTGGCCGCAGCCTGGCTGACGGCGCGGGTGAAATGCTTGTCGTCGTCGCCGAGGGTCACGGTCGGCAGGCAGCGCGGAGTGCAATCGTAGCTCGATTGTTCAAGCCCGCGCTGGACGACGAGTCGCCCGGTCTCCTGATCCGCCACGGCCACCTGCGATTCGGAGATGATCGTGCCGGCGCCGTCGAGCGCGATGAAATTGGTGCGGCCGGGCGAGCGCCCGGTGATCACCATCACGCCGCCGCGCTGGACCGTGACATCGGCGATCGCGGGGTTGCCGATGACGATGGTTTCGGTGCCCGCCGGCAGTTTCACGAGCTTGGCCTGATCGAGAACGACGCGGATCGCGCCCTCCTCAGCCCGGGCCGCGCCGCAGATTGCCAGCAGCGCGGCGACGATCGCCGTTCCGCAGCCTCGCATCCCTTGGGCTCGGTGCTTGCGGGCCATGTCCATCGCTCAACTCCACAGACCGGGCGGCGCGGGGCTATGCGCATGCCGGCTCACGCGGCAAGCCTGCCCGAGCAGGGTGAACAATCGGTAAAGCAGGCTGAAGGGGATTCGCGGGCTTCATCGCTCTCGGACCGGTTTGGGGCGGACATCAAGTTTTGCGGCGCGATTTCTCCTTCATGAAACGCAACTCAGGATTGTTCTTATAGCGGAAGAGCGCCTCACGGATAGTTTTCTGAGCATGGCGCTTTACGAAAGGGCAGAGAGAGAAATCGATATAAAAGCAGAAATCGAGTTGCTTTTTAAAAATCTTTGATCGTATTTTTGTATTAACGTGCTGTTAGGCATTTTTTTCTTCAGATTTCGCCATCCACTCAAAAGTTTTTTACTGTATTAACTATCGCTGTTATTGCGAAGATTGAGATCCTTTATTTCCAATCGAATTAACTTGCTTGAAAGGCCGGGGGCTTATGTTTGCCCTCGGTTCCGGCGCGGAAGCCTTGCGGCGCAGCGAACGGAAACCTGGAGCACAGACAGAGTAAGGAGCACATCATGTCGATCTTCACGCGCTTCGCCAAGGACGAGTCCGGCGCCACCGCGATCGAGTATTCCCTCATCGCCGCCCTCATGGCTGCCGCCATCATCGCCGCGCTCAACGCCTTCTCGGGCGATCTGTCGCAGGCCTTCACCAATATCGGCAAAACGCTGAAGTCCAAGACCAGCGGTTCGTGAGCCGATCGCCGGATCTTCCGGTGCGAAGCGAGGCGGCCTTCGGGCCGCCTTTTTCGTTGGGCGCAATCATGCGCGCGATTTTGTCTTTTCTGGAAAGAGTATCATCGCCGAATGGCGCCTTGCGCCGGCCGGAGCGTCGTTCTTATGGTTCCCGGTCACGAACCAGGGGAACAGGGAGACGCGCCATGGCCGGAATCGAGATCAAGGGGGCGATGGCCCCGCGCTTCGACGAGATCCTCACGCCGGCGGCGCTGGATTTCGTTGCCGCCCTCCAGCGTGCCTTCAACGGCCGCCGCAAGGATCTGCTCGCCGCGCGGATTGAGCGGCAGGCAGCCTTTGATGCCGGCACGCTGCCCGATTTCCTGCCGGAGACCGCCAATATCCGCGCCGGAGACTGGAAGGTCGCGCCGATTCCGGCCGATCTTCAGGATCGCCGCGTCGAGATCACCGGTCCGGTGGACCGCAAGATGGTCATCAACGCGCTGAATTCCGGCGCGAAGGTGTTCATGACCGATTTCGAGGACGCCAATTCCCCGACCTGGGCCAACAATGTCGAAGGCCAGATCAACCTGAAGGATCGCTGGGCCGGCCGGCTCGATTTTACGGATCCCGTCAGCGGCAAGGCGTATCGGCTCGGCCCGAAGCCGGCCGTGCTGCTCGTGCGCCCGCGCGGCTGGCACCTGCCGGAGCGTCATCTGCTCATTGATGGCGAGCCCTGCTCCGGCTCGCTGTTCGATTTCGGGCTTTATTTCTTCCACAACGCGAAGGCGCAGATCGCGCAAGGAAGCGGCCCCTATTTCTACCTCCCGAAGCTCGAAAGCCATCTCGAGGCGCGGCTCTGGAACGATGTGTTCGTGATGGCGCAGGAGGCCCTCGGCATCCCGAAGGGCACGATCAAGGCCACTGTGCTGATCGAGACCCTGCCGGCGGCGTTCGAGATGGACGAGATCCTGTTCGAACTGCGCGATCACATCGTCGGGCTCAATTGCGGGCGCTGGGACTATATCTTCTCGTTCATCAAGAAGCTCGCCGCCAACAGGGACTACGCCCTGCCGGATCGCGGACAGGTGGTGATGGGCAAGGCGTTCCTGCGCGCCTATTCGCTGCTGCTGATCAAGACCTGCCACCGGCGCGGCGCCTTCGCCATGGGCGGCATGGCGGCGCAGATCCCGGTCAAGAACAATCCGGCCGCCAACGAGGCCGCCTTCGCCAAGGTGCGCGCCGACAAGGAGCGCGAGGCCGGCGACGGGCATGACGGAACCTGGGTCGCGCATCCCGATCTCGTGCCGGTGGCGATGGAGGTGTTCGATCGGCTGATGCCGCAGCCCAACCAGCTCGACAGGTTGCGGGAGGACGTGAATGTCACGCAGAAGGATCTGCTGGAGGTTCATCAGGGCACCCGCAGCGAGGCGGGGTTCCGCGAGAACATCCGCGTCGGCGTGCAATATATCGAGGCATGGCTGCGCGGGCGCGGCGCGGTGCCGATCTACAACATGATGGAAGACGCCGCGACCGCCGAGATCTCGCGGGCGCAGATCTGGCAGCAGGTGAAATACGGGCTTGCCTTCGAGAGCGGCCGCAAGGCCGATGCGGCCTTCTTCGATGCCTGCCTCGCCGAGGAAATGGCGCGGGTGAAGGAGGAGATCGGCGCCGAGAACTATGACAGGGGCCGCTTCCCGGAGGCGATCGAACTCTTCCGCGCCCTGAGTCTTGCGCCGCGATTCGAGGATTTCCTCACCGTTCCGGCCTACGCGAAGATCGACTGACGGGCCGGACTTTGCCGCGGCCGGCGTTCTCGGCGCCGGGCCCCCGCCGGCACGGGGCCTGCATGAAATTTTCGTAACGGGCGGTGCAATTGCCATCAAGGCTCGCTATCTCATCTTATGACCCCCGCCGGGGAGAGGCGTAGGGTCGTGAGGAGGATCGCATGAACGCTGAAGAGCGTAAGGTTATCGACGGTATTTTCGAGCGTCTGAAGAATGTGGCGACCCAGCCCCGTGATCCGGAGGCCGAGAAGCACATTGCCGAACTTGTCCGCCAGCAGCCCTATGCGCCCTACGCGCTCACGCAATCGGTGTTCGTGCAGGAGCAGGCGCTGATGAACCAGCAGGCGGAGATCGAGCGGCTCCAGCAGGAGGTCGCCCGGCTCCAGCAGCAGGTTTCGGCGGCGCCGCAGGCATCGGGCGGCTTCCTGTCCGGGCTGTTCGGCGGCGCGCGCGCGCCCGAGCCGGCCATGCCCGCCTATGGCCAGCGCGGTGCGCCGATGGCAGCCCAAGGCATGGCGCCGCAGGCCGGCCCCTGGGGCGGCCAGCCGCAGCCTCCGGCCGGCCCCTGGGGGCAGGCGGCGCAGCCCCAGCAGCGGCAGGGCATGGGTTTTCTCGGCACCGCGGCGGCCGCGGCGGCCGGTGTCGCCGGCGGCATGATGATCGGCAACCTGCTTTCCGGCGCGTTCGGCGGCGGGCAGGCGCATGCCGCGCCTGCCGCGTCGAGCAATTTCTTCGGCCAGCCCAATGATCCGCAGCTGCCGCCGGAGGAGCATCAGGGCTACGAGGAGGATACCGGCGACGATGGCGGTTTCTTCGATGGCGGCGACGACAGCTATGAGGCGTGATCCGGCACACCGGTAACGCGAAAGGCCCCGGGTTCCGGGGCCTTTTTGCTGGTGTCTTGCACCGGACGGGTCAGATGACGACGACCTTCGTCCCCACCCGCACCCGGCCGTAGAGATCGACGACATCCTCGTTGCGCATGCGGATGCAGCCCGAGGACACCGCCTGCCCGATCGTCGAGGGCTCGTTGGTGCCGTGGATGCGGTAGAGCGAGGAGCCGAGATAGAGCGCGCGGGCGCCGAGCGGATTCTCCGGGCCGCCGGCCATGTAGCGCGGCAGATCGGGGCGGCGCCTCAGCATCTGCGCCGGCGGACGCCAATCCGGCCATTCCGCCTTGCGGGTGATCGCCTTGACGCCGGCCCATTCGAAGCCCGGCCGGCCGACGCCGATGCCGTAGCGCAAGGCGCGGCCATTGCCCTGCACGAGATAGAGGAACTTGTTGGGCGTATCGATCACGATCGTTCCGGGCGCATGGCGGCCGGGATAGGCGACCTCCTGCTTCTCGTAGCGGGGGTCGAAGCCGGGCGCGACCGGCGCGGGCATGCGTTCGCGGCGCATGCCGCGCGGCGGCGCGCCGAAATCCGGCTCGTCCTCGGCCAGGATCGGCGCCACCGCCTGCTGCTGGACCAGGCCGCGCCGCTGCGGAGCGGGAGCGTAGACGCGTCCGGGATGGACGGGCTGCGGCGGCGCGGCATAGAGCGGCGCGCCCTGGCGATGGGAGGGCGCCGCGCCGGTCATCAGGAATTCGATGAATCCACCGCCGAGATTGCCGCCGCGCGGATCGGCGGCGGCCGGCAGCGTCGTCGCGGCGAGGCAGATCGCGATCGCCAGCGGCGAACGCACGGGGAGGGCCGCACGGCGGCGGAAGGAAATCAGCGAGGCGCTCATGGCATCACCTTGTTCATGGTATCAACGTTCATGGCACCAACCTCTGGGCGTTGCACGAACGGCCGAGCCCGGAACGATGCCTTTGGCATGCATTCCCGCCGTCTTTTCAAGTTTCGATCTGCTTCTGGATAGAAATCGCTAATCTTCGTGGTTAATGTAAGCTTCTGTTCAGCAGGAATGTGAACCATTCGTCTTAGGGTTAAAGAATCATTTATAGGACCTTGAACGATTTGACGAATTATTCAGGATTAACGGAACGTAATTGAGTGATTCCAAGCGGATGAACCGATGCTTAACTTGTCCGGGCGAAGCTGCGGAAACAGGCTGCGACAACCAGAGATTGTTCCATGAGCGAGAGTGCCCGCCGGTTCCGCATTGAAGGTGGCGTCCCACGTCCGGCGCCGCGGATGGCCGTCCCTGCCTTCGCGTTGCCGGCCCCCATCGAGATCGGAGGAACCGACATGCCCGCAAGCGCCGAACCGCCGGGGCTTTCGCAGCCGATTCTCGAGGAATTGCGGGCGCTGCGCGCGCTGGTGGCGCCGTTGCGCGGCATCATCGAGAATCTCAGCGACAGCTATCGCAACGAATTGCGCAGCGTCTCCATGCTGCGTTCGGATATCGGCGAGATCGACGAGGCGATCCGCGGCACCAAGAAGGAACTCGCCGCGATCAAGGTCGGCGCGAATATCGGCGGCGTCGACATCGCGGCGCTGGAGCTGACGACCGTGGTCAGCCAGACCGAGCAGGCGACCAATGACATCCTCGCGGCGAGCGAAGCGATCGAGACGCTGGCCGGCGCCATCCAGAGCGACACCACGCTCGAGGACGCCAAGGCCCGCGCCGCCGAGATCGCCGAGAAGGTGACCGTGATCTACATGGCCTGCAACTTCCAGGATCTCTCGGGCCAGCGCGTCAGCCGGGTTGTGGATACGCTGAATTTCGTGGAGAGCCGCATCCACCGGATGATCGATGCCTGGGGCGGGTTGCAGGCGCTGCACGACCTCATCGAGGCGGAAATCTCCACCAAGGAGGAGGAGCGCGCGACCGAGGGCGCCGCGGCGTTGCTCACCGGGCCGGTTCCGGTCAATTCCGAGGATCACGTCGACCAGAACGAGATCGACGCGCTGTTCAGCTGAGCCCGGTCGGGCCCCTGCCGCGCAGCAGCGCCCTTACCCCGGCGAGATCGAGCAGGAGCGCGGCGAAGCCATACCCGGCGACGCCGCCCGCCGCCGTAGCCAGCAGGGCCGCAGGGCCGGGATCGAGCATCCGCCCCGGCAGAGCCCCGAGCAGCAATGCCGCGAGCGCCACGCCGAGCCGTAGGCCATTTCCGCGTTCCGGCAGAATCGACCGGCCGAGCCGTGACGCCAGCAATGCGCCGGCGCCGGTCATCCCCGCCGTGAGCGACAGGCCGATCGCGAGCGGCAAGCCCGCGCCAGCGAGGCGCAGGATCGGCAGCGATGTCGCGATGATCGCCATTGCCGCCAGCGCCGCGCCCGTGAGCGGCAGGGTGCGGTGGCGGAGCTGGAAGAACGGGTGCAGGGCATATTGGATCAGCGCGTAAAGCGTGAGTCCGGGAATCAGCGCCTCTGCGAACGCACGGAACGGGCCGCGGAAATCGGGCGCCACGAGTAGGATCTCGAGATCCGGCAGGACGAGCATCAGGCCCAGCGCCACCGGCGACAGGATGGCCAGCAGCGCGGTGAGGTTGCGTCGTGCGGCGGCGAACCCGGCCTCGGCGCCGTTCTCGCGCTCGGCGCGGACCGCGAGCTGGAACAGCGCGAGATCGGCGGCGGTGCCGATGGTGGTGACGAGCTTCGCGATCAGATCGAAGGCGAGGCTGAACTGCCCTGCCGCCGCGAGGCCGCCAAGCGTCGCGCTGACACCGCGCAACGCGAGAAAGATCGCCAGATAGCCGACATTCGTCGCGATGATGGGGCCGGAATAGCCGATCAGCGCGCCCAGGCGGGGCAGGTCGTCCGGTCGCGCAACCGCGGCAGCGCGGCGGAAGCGCAGCGCATCCGCCGCCAAAGCGGCGAGAACCGAGCCGAGGAAGCCTGCGAGGCCGCCTTCCGCGGAGCCGGTCGCCAGGGCGCCGACGGGCATGGTGAGGATCGCCGTGCCGTTGCGGATCGCCACGATTCGGACATAGCCCGCCTCGTCGAAAGCCGCACGCAGGAGCGCCGCGCGCAGTTCGGCATAGCCGGCCGCGAGCGTGATTGCGGCCCCGAGCAGCAGTAGCCCGCGCGGCGCACCGGGAATCGCGACGGCCAACCCTGCCAGCGCCAGTGCCAGCGCCGCCGCGCCCGCGAAGAGGTGCAGGAACCGCCCCGCCGGCGCGCCGGCCTGATGGTAGCGGATCGCCGCGAGGCGCAGCCATTCGAAGATCAGCGTCTGGGCGAGCACGGCGCCGGCCAGCGCCAAAGCGTAGCGGCCGAATTCCGTCGGCCCGAGGATCCAGGCCGTTGCCAGCCCGAGCCCGAACTGAACCAGGGCGGAAGCGAGGAAGGTGGCGGGCATCAGCATCATGCCTATTGCGTTGAAAGCGCCGGCGAAGGCAAGCGGCTGCGCATTGTTCTCGCGCCATCGCCGCGCTATCTCGTGAAGCTGACCGTTCCGCCGGATTCCCCGTGCCCTATTCCGATCTCATGCTCGCGGCCGCGACGCGCTTTGCCGCCGACCCGCTCTTCTGGGCGATCGGCCTCGCGACGATCGGCCTGATCGCCTTCTCGAAGGGGGCGTTCGGCGGTGGCGCCGCCTCGCTCGGCGTGCCGATGCTCTCCTTCGTGACCGATCCGGTCGGCGCGGCGATCCTCGTTGCGCCGCTCATCTCGGTGATGGACATGTTCACGCTGCGCAGCTTCGGCCCGTCGAGCTGGTCGCGGCCCGATCTCGGCGTACTGGTTCCGGGCCTGCTTCTCGGCCTGGCGCTCGGCTGGTTGCTGGTGTCCGAGATCGATGGGCGGATCGTCGCGCTGGTGATCGGCCTCGTCAGCCTCGGCTTCGCGGGGCACTGGTTCTGGCAGCTCTGGCGCCGGGCATCGCCGACACTGCGGCCGATCGAGCCGGCGCTCGGCTTCGTCGCGGGCGCGGCCTCCGGCTTCACCACCTTCATCGCGCATGCCGGCGGGCCGCCGGTGGCGATGTATCTCATCCGGCGCGGGCTCGACAAACGGCTCTTCGTCGGCACGACGACGGCGTTCTTCACCCTGGGCAATCTGCTCAAGCTCGGCCCCTATGGCATGCTGATGGCGGCGCGGCCGGACATGGCGGCGGCGGCGCTGATGCTGGCGCCGGTGATTCCGCTCGCGGTGCGCGCCGGGATCGCGCTTCACCACCGGCTCTCGCAGCGTGCGATCCTGCTCCTGACCAACAGCCTGCTGGTGATCGGCGGCGCACGGCTGGTCTATGTGGCGGCGAAGGCGCTCCTTCCGTGATGCTCGACCGTCTTCCTCCGGCCGCGACCGCGATCCTGGCCATCGGCGTTCTCTCGGCGATGGATGTGCTGATCAAGCTCGTCGGCGCCCGGTTTCCCACCTTCCAGCTCGTCTTCCTGCGCTTCGCCTTCGGGCTCGTGGCGGCGGGCGCGCTGTGGCTCTGGATGCGGACGCCGCTGCCGGGATGCGCGGCGGTGCGGATCAATCTCGTGCGCGGGCTGATCGGGCTGTGCACGGCCTCGATGTTCTTCTATGCGCTCCAGACCCTGCCGCTCGCCGAGACGATCGCGTTCTCGTTCCTCTCGCCGCTGTTTCTCGCCGGGTTCGGCGCGCTGCTGCTCGGCGAGGCGCTCGATCGCCGGGTTCTCGCCGGTCTCGTGCTCGGTTTCGGCGGCATGGCGGCGATGGTGCTCGGCCAGGGATTCGGCGGTCAGGGCCTTCCGGCATCCGGCGTTGCGGCGGCGATCGGCTCCGCCGTGACCTACGCGCTCTCGCTGGTGCTCCTCCGCCAGCGCGCGCAGCAGGATGCGTTGATCACCATCGTGCTGTTCCAGCATGTCGTGCCGGCCATTGTGATGGCGGTGCCGGCGGCGCTGGTCTGGGTGCCGCCGACCGGCGCGGAGCTTGCGATCTATGTCGCGTTGGCGCTGATGGGGGTCGCCGGACATCTGCTGATGGGCATGGCCTTCCGGCGGGCGGAGGCCTCGAGGCTTGCGGTGACCGAATATTCCGCGCTGCTCTATGCAACCGCTTTCGGCTTCCTGATCTTCGACGAGACGCCCGGCCTCGCCACGCTGCTCGGCACGGCGCTGATCGTCGCCGGCACGCTGATCACGATCCGCGGGCGGCGCGAGGACGCCAGGCCAGCCGAGCCGCCGATCGAGCCGGCGCCGTGAGGGCATCGGCCCCACAAGACCCCTGACAGGCCGCGGCTTGATGGGCCGGGGCTTGACTCTTGCTGCCGTGCCGACCATATCGTCGGTCAGCACTCACCACCGTCGAGTGCTAACAATTCCGGCCGACCGGCGATTCTGCCCATGGCATGGCCCGACAGGTCCCGACCGGCCATCCGTTCAAACTGCCACGAGGACACCATGACGAAGTTTCGTCCCCTGCATGACCGCGTTGTCGTGAAGCGCATCGACAGCGAGGAGAAGACCAAGGGCGGGATCATCATTCCCGACACGGCCAAGGAGAAGCCGCAGGAAGGTGAAGTCATCGCGGTTGGCCCCGGCGCCCGCGACGATGGCAAGCTCGTCCCGCTCGACGTGAAGGTCGGCGACCGCATCCTGTTCGGCAAGTGGTCGGGCACGGAAGTCAAGATCGACGGTGTCGAACTCCTCATCATGAAGGAGTCGGACATCATGGGCGTGATCGCCTGATCGCCCCGCCAGCAAACCAGAACCGGAGTAAGTCGAAATGGCTGCCAAGGACGTGAAGTTTTCGGGCGATGCCCGCGAGAAGATGCTGCGCGGCGTGGACATCCTCGCCAATGCGGTGAAGGTGACGCTCGGCCCCAAGGGCCGCAATGTCGTGATCGAGAAGTCGTTCGGCGCCCCGCGCATCACCAAGGACGGCGTGACGGTCGCCAAGGAAATCGAGCTCGCCGACAAGTTCGAGAACATGGGCGCGCAGATGGTCCGCGAGGTTGCCTCGAAGACCAATGACGTCGCCGGCGACGGCACCACGACCGCGACCGTTCTCGCGCAGGCGATCGTTCGCGAAGGCGCCAAGTCGGTTGCCGCCGGCATGAACCCGATGGATCTCAAGCGGGGCATCGACCTCGCGGTCGCCGCGGCGATCGAGGACATCAAGGCGCGGGCCAAGAAAGTCAAGAATTCCGAGGAAGTGGCGCAGGTCGGCACGATCTCGGCGAATGGCGACAAGTCGATCGGCGAGATGATCGCGCACGCGATGCAGAAGGTCGGCAACGAGGGCGTCATCACGGTCGAAGAGGCCAAGAGCCTCGAGACCGAACTCGACGTCGTCGAGGGCATGCAGTTCGACCGTGGCTACCTCTCGCCGTATTTCATCACCAATGCCGAGAAGATGGTCGCCGAGCTCGACGATCCCTACATCCTGATCTTCGAGAAGAAGCTGTCGTCGCTCCAGCCGATGCTGCCGGTTCTCGAGGCCGTGGTGCAGACCGGCAAGCCGCTGCTGATCATCGCCGAGGATGTCGAGGGCGAAGCGCTCGCCACGCTCGTCGTCAACAAGCTGCGTGGCGGCCTCAAGGTTGCGGCCGTCAAGGCGCCGGGCTTCGGTGACCGCCGCAAGGCCATGCTCGAGGACATCGCGATCCTCACCAACGGCCAGATGATCTCCGAAGATCTCGGCATCAAGCTCGAATCCGTCACGCTCGCCATGCTCGGCCGCGCCAAGAAGGTGCGGATCGAGAAGGAGAACACCACGATCGTCGACGGTGCCGGCAAGAAGAAGGAGATCGAGGCCCGGGTCAACCAGATCAAGGCCCAGATCGAGGAGACCACCTCCGATTACGATCGCGAGAAGCTCCAGGAGCGCCTTGCGAAGCTCGCGGGCGGCGTCGCGGTGATCCGCGTCGGCGGCGCGACCGAGGTCGAGGTGAAGGAGAAGAAGGACCGCGTCGACGACGCGCTCAACGCGACCCGCGCGGCTGTGGAAGAAGGCATCGTTCCGGGCGGCGGCACCGCGCTGCTCCGCGCCAAGGCGGCGGCGGCGAAGGTCAAGTCCGACAACGAGGACGTGAAGGCCGGCATCAACATCGTGCTGAAGGCACTTGAGGCGCCGATCCGCCAGATCGTCGAGAATGCGGGCGTCGAAGGCTCGATCGTCGTCGGCAAGATCTCCGAGAACAAGTCGCCGACCTTCGGCTTCAACGCCCAGACCGAGGAGTTCGTGGACATGATCGAGGCCGGCATCGTCGATCCGGCCAAGGTCGTGCGCACCGCGCTCCAGGACGCGGCTTCGGTCGCGGGGCTGCTCATCACCACCGAGGCGATGGTTGCGGAAGCCCCGAAGAAGGACACCCCGGCCCCGGCGATGCCGGGCGGCGGCATGGGCGGGATGGATTTCTAAGGCCATCCGGCGCCGATCCGGGCCATGCCCGGATCGGAACCCTGCCGCGCGCAGCCAATCTGCGCGCCCGATCCAGCGATGCGAGGGCCCGGAGCGATCCGGGCCTTTTCCTTTGGGGGAGGCGGGCGGCGTGCCCGCCGGATGCGGCGCATTCTGGACAAGTTCTCATTGCCGGATTGCAATTTTCAATTCATTTCAGTGTCTTGAAGAGCGTGTTAACACTTCGTCTCATAGCTGCCGTTTCACATCATCGAGGTCGTCATGTCTCTTCCCCCCGCCCTTTCCAATCTCATCCTGCTCGCCGCCCGCCTCATGCTGGCACTGATGTTTGTCCTCAGCGGCTATTCAAAGATCGGAGGCTATGCCGGCACCCAGAAATACATGGAGGCGTTCGGGGTTCCCGGCGCGTTGCTGCCGCTCGTCATCATCGTCGAACTGATCGGCGGGGCGATGGTCATGGTCGGGTTCCAGACGCGGCTCGCGGCTCTGGCGCTGGCCGGCTTCACGCTCGCGGCGGCGCTCTTGTTCCATTTCAAGCTCGCCGATCAGATGCAGTTCCTGCTGTTCATGAAGAACATCTCGGTCACCGGCGGGTTCCTCGCGCTGGCGGTTGCCGGGCCGGGCGCGTTCTCGGTGGATCGCCGCTGACCTCCCCGCTCAGGCGGATCGCGCCGACGCGATCCGCCAGACGCTGGTGCGCTTGATCTCGCTGTCCTCCAGTGCACCGACGACCGGCACCGAATAGGTCGCGATCGCGTCGAGCCGGTCCTTCGGCAGATAGGCGCGGCCGGGATCGCCGATCAGCACCTCGGCGCCGCGCGTCGCGAGCGCCGACAGCCAGGCGAAGACGCGCGCGGCCAGTGCCTGCTCGTAGCAGACATCGCCCGCGAGCACGACCTCCCAGCCGCGATCCTCGCCGACAAGATCCGCCTGCTCCGGCGCGATCGCGACGCCGTTCGCGGCCGCATTGAGCGCGATCGCGGCGGCCGCGTAGCCGTCGATATCCACGGCCTCGACCCGGCGCGCCCCGGCTTTCGCCGCCGCGATGGCCACGAGCCCGGAGCCGGAGGCGAAATCCAGCACCCGCCGCCCGGCGACAATGCCGGGATGATCGAGAAGATGGCGGGCCAGCGCCTGCCCGCCGGCCCAGGCGAAGGCCCAGAAGGGCGGCGGCAGCCCCATCTCGGCCAGATCCTCCTCGGTCTTCTGCCAGAGCGCGATTGCCTCATGCGCGACATGGAGGCGGATTTCCGGCACATGCGGCACCGGGCGCAGCGCCGTGTTGGCGCGGATGAAGGCCGCTCTTCCGAACTCGGCCGCCGTCATCTGCCGAAGCGCCTTGTGCCTTCGCCGCCACCATGAATGAGCCGCAATTGCCGCCGATGAGGCGGGCCGAAGGGGCTCTTGCCGGGCTTCCCCGTGTCGTGCGACACCGGTATCTCCTTCCGCCTGCGTGATCTGTTCCCGTGCGCATGCGTAAGCCGTTCACGGGGCGCTGGAAAGGCACGTGTCATGATCTGGGCGCGCATTTCCGCGCTGGCCGTTCTGGTTCTCGCGAGCCTTTGGGTTGCCTCGGGCTATCTCCGCCCGGCGACGCCGCCAGTGCCGCCGGCGCGCGTCGCGGAACAGCAGCGGCCGCTGTTCAAGGTGGCGGTGGCGCCGGTGCGGGTGGTGGCGCATGCGCGCCGGCTGACGCTGACCGGACGCACCCAGAGCGACCAGCGCGTGATGGTCAGCGCGCGCACCAGCGGCATCATCACGCGGCTCGCGGTGAGCCGCGGCGCGCAGGTGGCGGTGGGCGACCTGATCGCCGAGCTTTCCGACGAGGCGCGCGAGGCCAATGTCGCGCAGGCCAGGGCCCGGCTCGCGCAGCGGGCCGCGGAGCTGGAGGCGCGCGAGGCGCTGGCGCGGCGCGGCAATTACCCGATGCTGAGCCTTGAGGAGGTGCGGGCAGAGAAGCGGGCGGCCGAGGCTGCGCTCGCGAGCGCCGAGGCTGAATTGCTGCGCGCCAACATCACCGCGCCGATCGCCGGCATGATCAACGATCTTCCGGTCGAGGTGGGGCAGGGGGTCGTCGTCGGGGCGCAGGTCGCCGAGATCATCGCGCCGGATCCGATCCTCGCGGTGGTGGAACTGCCGGAGCGGCGGCTTGGCGGGGTTTCGGTAGGCGATCGGGCCGAGATCCGGCTGGTGACCGGGGAGATCCGCGGCGGCGAGGTGCGGTTCATCGCCCGCCGGCCGAGCGGGCAGACGCGGACCTATCGCGTCGATGTGCGGTTCGCCAATCCGGACGGGGCGATCGCCGACGGCATCGCCGCCGAGGTGGCGGTGGTTCTGGCGCCGGTCGAGGCGGCGCAGGTGCCACGCTCGGCGCTGACCTTCTCGAGCGAGGGCCGGCTCGGGCTGCGCGTCGTCGATCCGGCGGGGATGGTCGGGTTTGCGCCGGTCGAACTGATCGAGGATGACGATGCCTCGATCTGGGTCCGCGGCCTGAAGGACGGGCAGCGGATCATCGTGCGCGGACAGGATTTCATCCGCGAGGGCGAGCGGGTCGAGGCGGTCGAGGAGCCGCTCGAGATCCAGGCGAGCCGGCGATGACCGCGCTGATCGGATACGCGATCAGCCATGTGCGCCTCACGGCGGCGGCGATGGTGTTCCTGCTCCTCGCCGGCGTCACGGCCTATTTCGGCATCCCCAAGGAGGCCGAGCCGGATGTGCAGATCCCGATCGTCTATGTCTCGGTCACCCAGCGCGGCATCTCGCCGGAGGATGCGGAACGGCTGATCCTGCGGCCGCTCGAGACGCAGCTTAAATCCGTTTCCAACGTCAAGGAGATGCGCGCCGCGGCCTATGAGGGCGGCGGTTATGTGCTGCTGGAATTCCAGCCGGGCTTCGATTCCCGCCGCGCGATCGCGGATGTGCGCGCCAAGGTCGACGACGCCAAGCGCGACCTGCCGCGCGACGCCGATGAACCCAAGGTCACCGAGGTCAATGTCTCGCTGTTCCCCGTGATCATCGTCGCGATGAAGGGCGACGTGCCGGAGCAGACCATGGTCCGGCTCGCCCGCCAGCTTCGCACCGCGATCGAGCAGGTGCCGGGCGTGCTGGCGGCCGATCTCAAGGGCGCGCGCGACGAGGTGGTCGAGATCATCGTCGAGCCGACTCTGCTCGCCGCCTATAACGTCTCGCTCGACGATCTCGTGCGCGTCGTCTCGGCCGGCAACACGCTGATCGCGGCCGGCGCGATCGAGAGCGCGAGCGGGCGCTTCTCGGTCAAGGTGCCGAGCCTGCTCGAAAAGCCGGAGGATATCCTCCAGCTTCCCGTGCTCGCGACCGGCGGCGCGGTGGTGCGGCTCGGCGATGTCGCCGAGGTGCGGCCGACCTTCAAGGACGCGGTCTCGATCACCCGCGTCGACGGCAAGCCGGCGGTCACGATCGAGGTTTCGAAGCGCGTCGGCGCCAACCTGATCGACACGGTGGACGGCGTGAAGACCGCGCTGGAGCGCGCCCGGCCGCTTCTGCCGCCGACCATCGAGCTGACCACGACCCAGGATCGCTCGACCAATATCCGGCAGATGCTCGGAGATCTGCAGAATTCGGTGATTTCCGGCGTGCTGCTCGTTGCGATCGTCATCCTGGCGACGCTCGGCTTCCGCGCGGCCTTCCTGGTCGGGCTCGCGGTGCCGTTCTCGTTCCTGGCCGGCATCCTCGTGCTCTCCGTGGCGGGACTGACGGTCAATATCGTCGTGCTGTTCTCGCTGATCCTCGCCGTGGGCGAACTGGTCGATGACGCGATCATCGTCACGGAATTCGCCGAGCGGCGGATGGCGGAGGGCATCGCCCCGCGCGAGGCCTATGCGCTCGCCGCCAGCCGGATGACGGTGCCGGTCATCGCCGCCACGACGACGCGCGTCGCGGCCTTCTCGCCGCTGCTGTTCTGGCCGGGCATCGTCGGCGAGTTCATGAAATACCTGCCGATCACGCTGATCGCCACCCTGGCCGCGAGCCTTGTCTATGCCCTGCTGTTCGTGCCCGCCTTCGGCGCCCTGATCGGCCGCTCCGGCACGCCGGACGAGGGCGACGCCCTTTCCCGGAACGGGCTCTACATGCGCACGGTCCGCCTCGCGCTGCGATTCCCCGGCCTGACGATCCTGCTCGCGATCGCCATGCTGGTCGCAATCCCGATGATCCACGCCAAGGTCGGCAAGGGGGTGGAGTTCTTCCCCGATGTCGAGCCGGATTACGCGCTGGTGCAGGTGCGGGCGCGCGGCAATCTCAGCCTCGCCGAGAAGGACCGGCTCGTGAAGCGGGTGGAGCAGCGCCTGCTCGACATGCGCGAGGTCGAGACGGTCTATACCCGCGTCGGCGAGATGCAGCGCGGCGGCAACAACGAGGTCTCGCCGGACACGGTGGGGATCATCCAGTTCGAATTCGTCGATTGGCAGAAGCGCCGCAAGGCCAGCGCGATCATGGAGGATATCCGCGCCCGCACGGCCGATATTCCCGGCGTCGAGATCGCGGTGACGAAGCCGCGCGCCGGCCCGCCGACCGGCAAGCCGATCCAGATCGAGCTGACCGGGCTCGACCCCGAACGGCTGGAGCCGGCGGCCCGCAAGGTGGCGGCGATGCTCGCCGCACGCCGCGATCTGAAGGATCTCGACGACGGGCTGCCGCTGCCGGGGATCGACTGGACCTTGCGGCTGAACCGGGGCGAGGCGGCGAAGGTGGGCGCGGCGGCCGGAACGGTCGGCACTGCGGTGCAGCTCGTGACGAACGGCGTCAAGCTCACCGAATATCGCCCGGTCACCGCCGACAAATCGGTGGATGTGCTGCTGCGTTTTCCCGAGAACCGCCGCTCCCTCGATCAGCTCGACGACATGCTCGTCAACACGCCCGTCGGCCCGGTGCCGATCGGCACCCTGGTCAGCCGCGAGGCGACGCGCTCGGTCGGCACCCTCAACCGGATCAACGCCAACCGCGTCATCACGCTCTCTGCCAATGTCGCCGAGGGCGTGCCCACGGCCCTGGTGCAGAAGGAGGTGCAGGCCGAGCTCGGCCGGCTCGATCTCGGCGCCGGCGTGTTCTTCCGCCTCAAGGGCGAGGATGAGGAACGCGCGAAGGCGTCCGCCTTCCTCTCCAAGGCGTTCGGGGCGGCGATCTTCCTGATCTTCGCGGTGCTGCTCGCGCAGTTCAATTCCTTCACCAGCGTCGGGCTGATCCTGTCCTCGGTGGTCCTGGCGCTGATCGGCGTGTTCATCGGGCTCATCGTCATGGATCAGCCCTTCGGCGTGGTGATGACCGGGCTCGGCGTCATCAGCCTCGCCGGGGTGATCGTGAACAACAACATCGTGCTGATCGATACCTACGACATCCTGCGCCGCGAGGGGCTTGCGGCGCGGGAGGCGATCCTGCGCACCTGCGCCGAGCGCGCGCGCCCGGTGGTGATGACGGCAGCCTCCTCGGTGCTCGGCGTCGCGCCCATCGCCTTCGGGGTCAATATCGAGTTCGCCGCACGCGAGGTGACGATCGGCGCGCCCGCGACGCAATGGTGGGTGCAATTGTCGACCGCGATGCTGTTCGGGCTGTCCTTCGCGACGATCCTGACGCTGATCGTCACGCCGGCGGCGCTCCAGCTCGTCGCCAATCTCTCCGGCTGGCGCGCCGCCCGCCGGGACCGCCGCCGCGCGCGGCGGGCGGGGGCGCGGCCTCAGCCGGCGGAATGAAGCCGTTCAGCCGCCATTGGCGCGGCCGGCCAGGATACCGGCGAGATCGAGCGTGTCACGCCGGCCGATATCGTCGTAATGCCGACGCAGCCAGTCGCGGCCCGCCTTGCGGCCGCGCTCGAACAGCGTCTCGATGAAATCGCGCTCGGCATTGATCTTGGAGGAAGCGTCGAGATCGGCGAGCGCCTTGTCGGCGTCGATCCGGTGCAGCCGGAGGCGACGATAGCGGTCGGCCGGCACCATCCCGCCCTCGATCAGACGCTGGACGAACTCGATCGCCCGCAACTCGCCGAGGAGCGAGGCGTTGAACGTGATCTCGTTGAGACGGTTCTCGATCGCGCGCGCGGTGGTCGGCAATTCGCGCCGGATCATCCGCGTGAGCTGGACGATCAGGAGATCGGCGCTCTCGGTCGCGTGGAAGAGCGGGAATAGCGCGGGATTTCCAGTATAGCCGCCATCCCAATAGGGCACGCCGTCGATCTCGATCGCCCGGAAGATCGAGGGCAGGCAGGCCGAGGCCAGGACATGCTCCGCCGTCAGTTTCTTCTGGTCGAAGACCTCGATGCGGCCGGTATGGACATTGGTCGCGGCGATAAAGAGCCGGATATTGGCGCAGCCGCGCACGCGGGTGAAGTCGATCTCCGCGTTCAGCACGTCGCGCAGCGGATTGAGGTCGAGCGGGTTGGTCTCGTAGGGGCTGACGACATGGCTCAGCCATTCGAACCAGAGGAAGCCCGGCGTCTGCTCGATGCCCCAGCGCCCGAGGAGCCGGTCGAACAGGCTGCGCTGGATCGGCGAATAGCGCGCCCCGTCCGAGACGCGCTCCCAGAAGCGGCGAAGCTGGTCGCGCGCGCCCTGGCGCCCGCCTTCGGCATAGCCCTCGACAAGGCAGACCGCGTTCATCGCCCCGGCTGAAGCGCCGGAAAGCGCGCGGATCGCGAGCCGCTCGTCCTCGAGGATCGCATCGAGCACGCCCCAGGTGAAGGCGCCATGCGCGCCGCCGCCCTGGAGCGCGATGTTGATCGGCTTGATGCCGTCCACCGGCCCGGTCCGCTTACTGCGCTGTCCAGCCGCCATCCATCGAGATCGTCGTCCCGGTGATCGATGCCGCGGCGGGGGAGGCGAGGTAGAGCGCGAGGCTTGCGACCTGCTCGACGGTCACGAATTCCTTGGTCGGCTGGGCGGCGAGCAGCACGTCGCGCTTCACCTGCTCCTCGGTCATGTTGCGGGCCTTCATCGTGTCGGGGATCTGGCGCTCGACAAGCGGTGTCCAGACATAGCCGGGCGCGATGGCGTTGACGGTGATCTTCGCCTGCGCGAGTTCGAGCGCCACCGTCTTGGTGAGGCCGGCAATGCCGTGCTTGGCCGCGACATAGGCGGATTTGAACGGCGAGGCGACCAGCGAATGCGCGGAGGACAGGTTGATGATCCGCCCGCCGCCCTGGCGCTTCATGCCCGGCACGGCGGCCTTGATCGCATAGAAGGCGGAGGAGAGGTTGATGCCGATGATCTGCTGCCATTTCTCGTCCGGAAAATCCTCGACCGGCGAGACGAACTGGATTCCTGCATTGCAGACCAGTACGTCGATCTTGCCGAAGGCATCCTCCGTGGCCCGGACAAGGCGGCGGATCTCGTCGGGCTTCAGCATGTCGGCGCCATCGAAGGCCGCGCGGACGCCGAAATCCCGTTCGATCGCGGCGCGCGTCGCCTCAATCTCGGCGGCGTCGCCGAGGCCGTTCAGCATCACATCCGCGCCCTCCCTGGCGAAGGCCCGCGCCATGGCGAGGCCGATCCCGCTCGTCGAACCGGTCACGAGCGCGCTTTTTCCCTTCATCGACATCCTGGGTTCCTTTCGCGAAGCCCCGTCCGGGGCGCGGAGCCCCTTCTAGCATGGTGCGTCGCAATATCCATGCGCGCTGCAATATCCGTATGCGCGATCTCGCCTTCGCGACGCGAGCGAATTATATGTCGCGCATGTCGCTGCGGCTCGAAACCCGTCCCCATGCCTCCGCGCACAGGCATGATGCCTGCTGCGCCGGCCATGCCGTGCCGGCGGAGCAGACGCTTGCCGCCGCCGAACAGACGTGCCGGGCCCGGGGTTTGCGCCTCACCGCGCAGCGCCGCGCGGTGCTCGAAAGGCTTGCGGTTTCGCAGCGCCCGCTCGGCGCCTATGATCTGATCGAGTTGCTGCGCGCGGAGACGGGGCGGGCGCCGGCGCCGATCGCGATCTATCGCGCGCTCGATTTCCTGCGCGAGAACGGCTTCATCCACCGGCTGGAGACGCTCAACGCGTTCATTGCCTGCCCGCATGGTCATGGCGCCTCGGCGCGGGTGGTGTTCCTGATCTGCGAGACCTGCCGTCATGTCGAGGAGGCGGTGGCGGAAAAACTGGACAAGACCCTCGGCGAGATCGCTGCGGCGCAGGGCTTCACGCCCCGCCGGCAAGTGGTGGAACTGGCCGGATCCTGCCGCGCCTGTGCGGCGGAATCGCGGAGCTGAGGCATGGATCTGTCGCCGCCCCCCTGCCTTGAGGCAGCCGCCTTCGGCCCCCGGACGCGCCACGAAACGGCCGGCGTCCGCGTCGGCTTCGTCCAGGTCGGCGGACGGATCGCCGGACATCCGGCGCCGATCGTCGTGCAGTCGATGACCAATACCGATACGGCGGATATCGACGGCACCGTCGCGCAGGTGGCGGCGCTCGCGCGCGCGGGGTCGGAGATCGTGCGCATCACGGTCGATCGCGACGAGGCCGCCGCCGCCGTGCCGCATATCAGGGAACGGCTGCTGCGGCGCGGGGTGAATGCACCGCTTGTCGGCGATTTCCACTATATCGGGCACAAGCTCCTCGCCGATCATCCGGCCTGCGCCGAGGCGCTGGACAAATATCGCATCAATCCCGGCAATGTCGGCTTCCGCGAGAAGCGCGACCGCCAGTTCGGCGCCATCATCGAATGCGCCATCCGGCACGGCAAGGCGGTGCGGATCGGTGCCAATTGGGGCTCGCTCGACCAGGAATTGCTCACGCATCTGATGGACGAGAACGCCCGCGCCGCGCGCCCGCTCGATGCCCGCGCCATCACGCGCGAGGCGATGGTGCAATCGGCGCTGCGCTCGGCGGCACGCGCCGAGGAGATCGGCCTCGGCGCCGAGCGGATCATCCTCTCCGCCAAGGTCTCGGCGGTACAGGACCTGATCACCATCTACCGCGAGCTGGCGCGGCGCTCGCGCTATGCCCTGCATCTCGGGCTGACCGAGGCGGGCATGGGCTCGAAGGGCATCGTCGCCTCCTCGGCCGCGCTCGGGATCCTGTTGCAGGAGGGGATCGGCGACACGATCCGCTATTCGCTGACCCCCGAACCCGGCGGCGACCGGACGCTCGAAGTCCGGACCGCGCAGGAACTGCTCCAGACCATGGGGTTCCGCACCTTCGTGCCGCTGGTGGCGGCCTGTCCGGGCTGTGGCCGCACGACCTCGACCGTGTTCCAGGAACTCGCGCGCGATATCCAGAACTGGATCTCGGAATCGATGCCGGAATGGAAGACGCGCTATCCCGGCGTCGAGACGCTCAACGTCGCGGTGATGGGCTGCATCGTCAACGGACCGGGCGAATCCAAGCATGCCGATATCGGCATCTCGCTGCCTGGCACCGGCGAGGCCCCGGCGGCGCCGGTCTTCATCGACGGCGAGAAGCGGCTGACGCTGCGCGGCGCCGGCATCGCGGATGCGTTCAAGACGATCGTCGCGGATTATATCGAGCGGCGCTTCGGGCGCTGAACCGGCTCATGACATGCGAACGGCGCGGGAGGGCCCGCGCCGCGGCTGGAGACGGGATGCCGCTCAGTATTTGCGCACCAGAGGCCCCGGCGCGAAGATGGGCGCGGCATCCGCGAACATGTAGCGCAGGCCGAGCTTCACGTCGTGGCTGTCGAGGCTCTTGATCCGGACATGGTAGGGCCCGGAGCAGGGCGCGCCGGGACATTGCACGGTGCCGGATTTGACGTCGCCGATATGCAGGTAGCGATAGGCCAGTTCGGCCTTCCAGTTCGACGTGATGTCGAAGCCGAGGCCGGCATGCAGCGCCCAGGCGAAATGCGTCTCGGTCTTGTTGGTGCCGGCCGCGACCGTGCCGTTCGCGACGTTGATGTCGCGCGTGCTGCTCATGGTCAGCGAGGCCGCGCCGATGCCGGCGCCGATGAAGGGCGTCACGCGGTGCCAGGTGCCGAGATCGACATAGGCGTTGACGAGGCCGACGAAGCCGTCAAGCCGGCCTTTGATCAGGTTGCCGCCACCCGTATAGGTGTCGACATGGCGGTGGCGGGCGCTGAAGCGGTACTCGCCGGTCACGTCGGTGCGGAGCCAGGAATTGAACGCATAGCCCGCGCCGATCCCGACGAAGCCGGTGGTGTTGACGTTGCTGTCGATCGTCCGCAGACCGGCGAGCGGCGGCAGCGTGTCGATCGTCTTGTGATCGTGGATGCCGATGCCGACATCGCCGCGCAGATAGAATCCGCCACCGGCATCGAGGACGGGCGGGGGGGCGAGCGGCGGCGGCGCCGGGCCGCGCAGGATATCGGCCGCCTCGGCCATGCCGGCACTCGCGCTGGCGAGAAGCGCCGCGACGGCCGCCGAGCGAAGCGACTTCAGGCTCAGCATGTCATGTTCCTTCATGGTGTCGCGGCGTACGGCCGCGGGACTCGAACGGAACCGACGATGCCAGAAGCAGGTTAAGCCGAGCTTAACCCTAAAAATTACCGTTAACCGCGGCTGAAGACCGGCCACCTTGCCTGGATTGCGCGGCGCATGCGCCGCGCCGAGCCCTCACGCCGCCTTGGAGATCGCCTCGATCACGTCATCCACCACGCGCTCGACGAGGTCGCGGTCGTCGCCCTCGGCCATGACGCGGATCACCGGCTCGGTGCCGGAGGGGCGGATGACGAGCCGCCCGCCTTCGCCGAGGCGGGCGCGGACCTGCTCGATCGCGCGGGTGACGCCGGCATCGGCCAGCGGCTTGCCGCCGCGGATCTTCACGTTCTTGAGGATCTGCGGCAGCGGCTCGAACCGATGGCAAAGCTCGCTGACCGGCCGGTTCTCGCGCCGGACCACGGCGAGCACCTGGAGCGCGGCGATCAGCCCATCGCCGGTCGTCGAGTGGTCCGAAAGGATGATGTGGCCGGATTGCTCGCCCCCGACATTGAAGCCGTGCTCGCGCATATGCTCCAGCACATAGCGATCTCCCACGGCGGTGCGGTGCAGCGTGAGCCCGAAACCGCCGAGATGGCGTTCGAGGCCGAGATTGGACATGATCGTCGCGACGATGCCCGGCTGCGCGAGCTTGCCCTCCTGGTGCCAGCTCTCGGCGATCAGCGCCATCAGCTGGTCGCCGTCCACGACATGGCCCTTCTCGTCGACGATCAGCACGCGATCGGCGTCACCGTCGAGCGCGATGCCGATATCGGCGCGCAGTTCGCGCACCTTGCGCTGGAGCGCGGCAGGCTCGGTCGAGCCGAGATCGCGGTTGATGTTGAAACCGTCCGGCTCGACACCGATGCGGATCACCTCGGCGCCGAGTTCGAACAGCGCCTCGGGCGCTACCTTGTAGCCGGCGCCGTGCGCGCAATCGATCACGATGCGCATGCCGTCCAGTTCCAGGTTGCGGGGCAGGGTGCGCTTGGCGAATTCGATGTAGCGGGCCTGCGCATCCTCGATCCGTTTGGCGCGGCCGATCGCCTTCGGCGGAGCAAGACGGTTCGAGAGATCCTGCGCCAGCAGATCCTCGATCGCGTTCTCGACCTCGTCGGAGAGCTTGTAGCCGTCCGGGCCGAACAGCTTGATGCCGTTGTCCTCGTAGGCATTGTGCGAGGCGGAGATCATCACGCCGATATCACAGCGCATCGAGCGGGTCAGCATCGCCATGCCGGGGGTGGGGATCGGGCCGGTCAGCATCACGTCCATGCCGATCGAGGTGAACCCCGCCACCAGCGCGTTCTCGATCATGTAGCCCGAGAGGCGGGTATCCTTGCCGATCAGCACGCGATGGCGATGCTCGCCACGATGGAACACGAGCCCTGCCGCCTGGCCGACCTTGAGGGCGAGTTCCGGCGTGATCTTGCCATTGGCGAGGCCGCGGATCCCGTCCGTGCCGAAAAACTTGCGTGCCATGAGGTTCCCCTTCGCACCCGTTTCCGTATCCCCGGAATCCGGATGGAGTGCCCCGGAACGCGGCGTCTGGCAAGCGAAAGCGCGCGGCGCGGTTAAGCCACGGGCGCGCTCAGCCCTCCGCGTTCAGCCTTGCGGCTGCGGCTCCAGCCCGCCCTGCGCCTCCGGCGGGCGCGGCTTGCCGGCCGAGGGCACCGCCGAGCCGCGCGGCGTCTGCGGCTCATCACTGTCCGAACGGTCGGGGCGCTTGCCTTCCATCAGCGCGCGGAGTTCGTCCCCGGTCAGGGTCTCGAATTCGAGCAGGGCCTGGGCGATGGCTTCGAACTGATCCTTGTTGTCGGTGATGATCCGGCGGGCGGTTGTCTCGCCGTCCTCGATCAGCTTGCGGACCTCCTCGTCGATCAGCTTCGCGGTTTCGTCCGACATGTTGGTGGTCTGCGTCACCGAATGGCCGAGGAAGACCTCCTGCTCGTTACCCTGATAGCGGACCCGTCCGAGCCTGTCCGACATGCCCCATTCCATCACCATCGAGCGGGCGAGGCGGGTCGCCATCTGGATGTCGCCGGTCGCGCCGTTGGTCACCTTGCTGGGGCCGAACTTGAAGATCTCGGCCTCGCGGCCGCCGAACAGCATGGCGAGCCGGGCGATGGCCTTCTCGCGGCTCATCGAATAGCGGTCGCTCTCCGGCAGGGTCATCACCATGCCGAGCGCGCGGCCGCGCGGGATGATCGTCGCCTTGTGGATCGGGTCGATGCCCTCGAGTTTCAGCGCGATGATCGCGTGGCCGGCCTCGTGATAGGCGGTGTTGCGCTTCTCCTCGTCGGACATGGCCATGGATTTGCGCTCGGCGCCCATCATGACTTTGTCCTTGGCATCCTCGAATTCCTGCATCGTCACCAGACGGCGGTTGCGCCGCGCGGCGAGCAGGGCCGCCTCGTTGACGAGGTTCATCAGGTCGGCACCGGAAAAGCCGGGCGTGCCACGCGCCAATGTCTTGAGGTTGACATCCGGCGCCATCGGCACCTTGCGCGCATGGACGCGCAGGATCTTCTCGCGGCCGTTCACATCCGGCAGCGGCACGACGATCTGCCGGTCGAAGCGGCCGGGGCGCAGCAGCGCCGGGTCGAGCACGTCCGGGCGGTTGGTCGCGGCGATGATGATGATGCCTTCATTGGCTTCGAACCCGTCCATCTCGACGAGGAGCTGGTTGAGCGTCTGCTCGCGCTCGTCATTGCCGCCGCCGAGCCCGGCGCCGCGATGGCGCCCGACAGCGTCGATCTCGTCGATGAAGATGATGCAGGGCGCGTTCTTCTTGGCCTCGGCGAACATGTCGCGGACGCGCGAGGCGCCGACGCCGACGAACATCTCGACGAAATCGGAGCCCGAGATGGTGAAGAAGGGCACGTTGGCCTCGCCCGCGACGGCGCGCGCGGTCAGCGTCTTGCCGGTGCCGGGCGGGCCGACCAGCAGCACGCCGCGCGGGATGCGCCCGCCGAGGCGCTGGAATTTCTGCGGATCGCGCAGGAACTCGACGATCTCCTGAAGATCCTCCTTCGCCTCGTCGATCCCCGCGACATCCTCGAAGGTGACGCGGCCATGCGCTTCGGTCAGCAGCTTGGCCTTGGACTTGCCGAAGCCCATCGCGCGGCCGGCGCCGTTCTGCATCTGCCGCGACATGAAGATCCAGACGCCGAGGAAGAACAGGATCGGCAGCCAGTTGAGCAGCAGCGACATGTACCAGGGCGAATCCGCGTTGGGGGAGCGGACGGTGATGCTGATGTTCTTCTCGCGCAGGCGCTCGACGAGGCGCGGGTCGAACGGCGCGTAGGTCTGGAAGGCGCCGCGCCCGTCGTTGAAGCTGCCCTGGATCTCATGGCCGGAGATCACGACACGATCGACCTGGCCGCGCTCCACCGCATCGAGGAAGCCCGAATACGGCAGATCCTGCCCGCCGGTGCGGCCGGACGGGCTCTGGAAGACGGAGACCAGCGCCAGCACCAGAAGCAGGATGATGGCCCAGAGAGCGATGTTGCGGAAATTCGGGTTCATCGACGCCTTGTCTCACTTGGGGCGGCTGTTCGGGCCGGGGATCCCCGACCGGGGCGCTTTTTCGCCGGATGCGGCCCTTGTAATCTTATCTAGGCGCCGGGGCGGGGCTTGCCAAGCGCCGCGCGACGTTTTGGTTGCGGGGCGGGCTCAGCGTTGCCCGGCGGCGAGCTTCTGCACGCGCTGGAGGCGGCGCGGCGGCGCGGTCCGCACCTCGACGAAACCGCCGCCATGCGCGATCACCGCCCAGGCCAGCGTCTGGCGCATCGGGCGCTGGTCGCGGATCGCTATGCGCAGGTTCTTGAGCAGCCGCTCGAGCTTGACGAGCGGGATCTGGATCTCCGCGTGCTCCTCCTGCGCGATCTCGTTCATCGCCCGGCGCAACATCCTCAGCGCGATGTCGAAGGGTTCGGCGAAGAGCGGTTCAGCCCGCAGCCGCAGCGCGCCGCCATCGGGCGCGCGGCGGATCACCGCTTCCTCTACGCTGCGCCGGGCCACATGTTCGAGCGCGTCCTCGGTGCGCCGCGCACGGGCGGCGAGATTGCCGAGCCGCTCCGGGGTCAGCCCCTCGCCGGCGAGGATCGGGATCAGCGCGCGAAAGCGCGTGCGCGCGAAGCGATGATCCTCGTTGCTGGGGTCCTTGGAGAACAGCCAGCCGTTCCTGGCGCAGGTGGCGACAAGCCGCGATTTCGGCACTTCGAGGAAGGGGCGAAGATGGCCGAGCATGCCGCGCCGGATGTTCGGGCGCATCGCGCCGAGTCCGGCGAGCCCGCTTCCGGAGGCCATGCGCATCAGCACGGTTTCCGCCTGATCGTCGAGGGTATGGGCAGTCACGAGATGCGAGGCCGCGATGGCGCGGGCATGGGTCATCAGCAGGGCATAGCGGCCCTTGCGCGCCGCCTCCTGGCTCACCGGACCTTCCGGCCGGTCGCTCCAGGGCAGGATCTTGTGCGGAACGCCGATCTCGCGGCAGAATTCCTGGACGAATTCCGCCTCGCGCCGTCCCTCCGGGCGCAGGCCGTGATCGACGGTCGCAACCGCGATCGGCGGCAGATAGGCGCGGGCGGCGGCCGTCAGCCCGAGCAGGGCCATGGAATCTGGGCCGCCGGAAACGGCAAGCAGCATTCCGCTCGCCTCGTCATTGCCGATCGCACCGCGATAGAGGGCGAGAGCCTCCTCCGGGGTCAGGGGCCATTCGTCGGTCGGGTCCTGCGTCTCGGCCTCGATCAGCACTGCGCGCGCGCCCTTTCCCGCTCCACCGCCTGTTTGATCTCGGCGGGTGCGTTCGGATATTTGCGGCCGACCTGCGCGAAGGTGCCGCAGGCCTCCTGGTTCGCGCCGAGCCCGCGCAGCGCGATGCCGAGCTTGAGCATCGCCTCCGGCGCGCGCGGCGCGCTCGCGTATTGGCTGGTGACGGTGAGGAACTGCTCCGCCGCCTCGCGGTAGCGGGTGCGGCGCAGATAACTCTCGCCGAGGAAGAAATGCGCTTCCGCCGCGCGGCGGTCCTTGGGGTGGGCGCGCAGGAAATCGCGGAACGCGCCCTCGGCGAGCTCGTAATCGCCGCGATCGATGAGCGATTTCGCATAGGCGTAATCGCTGCGCGCATCGCCCCGCCCGACCACCGGGGCGGGGGGCGGGGGGCGGCGGCCGGTCACGTCGAGCGGCGCGCCGACCGGATCGCCACCCGGGCTCGCAAGGGCGCCGGCCGGCAAGGCGGGGTTCATGCCGGCGGGGTTCATGCCGGCGGGCGCGGAAGGCGGCGTGGTCCCGAGCGGGCGCGGCGCGCCGGGTGCCGCAGCATTGGCGCCGGGGTCGAACGCATCCGAACGGCGCTGCGGCGCGGGAGATGCGCCCGGGGCCGGCTGGCCGGCAGGGCGCTGCGCGCCGCCCTTGCCTTCGAGATCGCGGAAGCGGAGATCCGCATCGGTCTCGAAGCGCTTCTGTGCCTCCTCGAGGCGGCGGATCTGGAAGCGCATCTCCTCGACCTGGCCGGTGAGCCGGCGGTTCTCGGTCTCGAGCCGGTCGACGCGCAGCAGCAATTCGGCGGCATCCTGCGCCCGCACCGGCCCCGCCGACGCGACAAGAACCAGCGCGACGCCGAGAAGGGCGCGCTCAAGCGGGGATGCCCGGCGAATCGGAGATGCGATCGAAAACGCCATGGATTGAACCTAGCAGATTCCGGCGCCCTGGAAGAGCCCTCAGCTTCCCGCCCCGGCAAGCACGGTCACGGCCCGGCGGTTCTGGGACCAGCAGGAGATGTCGTTGCACACCGCCACCGGCCGTTCCTTGCCGAAGGAGACGGTGCGGATGCGGTTGGCGCCGATGCCGCGGGCGACGAGATAGTTCTTCGCCGCTTCGGCGCGGCGCGCGCCGAGCGCGAAATTGTATTCGCGCGTGCCGCGCTCGTCGGCATGGCCTTCGAGGGTGAAGGAATAGCGCGGATAGCGCTGGAGCCATTGCGCCTGCTTGTCGAGCGTCGCCTGGCCGGCGGCGTTGATTTCGGAGGAATCCGAATCGAAGAAGATCCGGTCGCCGACATTGACCGTGAAATCCTGCACCGAGCCGGGCGTCGCGGCGCCTGCCGCCAGCCCGTCGGTGTCGGCGCTGTTCTTGGCGCAGGCCGCCAGCAGGCCGGCGGCGACGACCGCCACCGCGAAGCGCGCCGCGAGCGCGCGTGAACGAACGGGAACCATCCCACCACTCCTTGCAAAGGGCGCCCCGCCCCTTGCGACCAGATAAAATTCGCCTGCTTAACGAAAGCTTCCGTTAAGCCTCGCAGGCAGGGCTATGCACCGCGATCGATGGCGACTTTGCGGCGAATGGTGAACGGAACCTTGAATTCTCGGCCCCGCTCCGCTCAGGCCGCCTCGATGCCGAGCCGGCGGTCGCGATTGCGCACGAGGTGGATGACCGGCAGCGCCGCGAGCACCATCAGCGCCTTTCCGGCGACCTGCCCCGCGAGGTAATCGAGGCTCCCGAAGGCCAGCCACAGGAAGACCAGGCTGTCGACGACGAGGCCGAGCAGGCTCGAAACCAGAACGGCACGGACGAGGCCGCGCTTCTGGAGCGGCGTGAACACCGCAAAATCCGCGAGTTCCGAAAGCAGGAACGCCGCCACGGAAGCGACGACCAAGGCCGGAGGGGCGATGAAGGCGGAGAGCAGGCCGCCTGCCGCGATGGCGCCCAGCGCCCAGGCCGCCCCGAGCCGGCGCTGGATCATGTCGCGCAGGACAAGCGCGGCACCGACCAGCAGCACCCCGCTCGGCGCGGTCAGCCCGGGGCCGACCGGGATGAGGCAGGGGCCGTTCGGCACGCAGACGGTGCCGACATTCTGGATGAGCCAGTTCGCCGCCGGAATGCAGGCGATGAAGAGCGCGAGGCAGGCAAGGCCCTCGCGGCGCGGATCGGAAATTCGGGACATCATGTTTTCTCGCTTTGGCCCGGTTGCAAAACCTGACGGCTTAGAGGGATCAGCCACCCTGGATTACTGCCCCTGCCGCGCCATGAAGCGACGGTAACCTGCGGCGCGAAGCGTGCAGGCCGGGCATTGGCCACAGCCATAGCCCCAATCATGGCGCTTGTCACGCGTGCCGAGATAGCAGCTGTGGCTCGTCTCGCGGATCAGTGTCACCAGCGCCGTGCCGCCAAGCTGCTCGGCGAGCGCCCAGGTTTCCGCCTTGTCCAGCCACATCAGCGGCGTCTCCAGCACGAAGCGGCGCTCCATCCCGAGATTGAGCGCTACCTGCAGCGCCTTGATCGTGTCGTCGCGGCAATCGGGGTAACCGGAATAATCGGTTTCGCAGACCCCGGTGACGATGCGACGGATGCCGCGCCGATAGGCGAGGGCGGCGGCGAAGGCGAGGAAGACGAGGTTGCGGCCGGGCACGAAGGTGTTGGGCAGCCCGGCCTCGCCCATGCGGATTTCCGCCTCCCGCGTCAGCGCGGTTTCGGAGATCGCGCCGAGTGCGGCGAGCGGCAGGGTGTGGTCCGGCCCCAGCCGGGCCGCCCAGTCCGGGTTCAGCGCCGCCATGCCGGCGCGCAAGCCGTCGCGGCATTCAAGCTCGACCAGGTGGCGCTGGCCGTAATCGAAGCCGAGCGTCTCGACCCGCGCATGGCGCGCGAGCGCCCAGGCGAGGCAGGTCGCGGAATCCTGCCCGCCCGAGAACAGCACGAGGGCCGAATCGTCCATGCGTTCAGCGTGCCGAGAGCAGCGGCGACCAGGCCGGATCGGAGGCATAGGCCGGGGTCGGGATCGGCACGTCGATCCGGCCCGAGACATCGACCATGTGCAGCTTCGGCCCGCCGCCGGAATCGCGGAAGAACATGATGTAGCGGCCATTCGGCGCCCAGGTCGGCCCCTCGTTGTGGTAGCCCTCGGTGAGGATGCGCTCGCCGGAGCCGTCCGGCTTCATC
Source organism: Rhabdaerophilum calidifontis (assembly GCF_008641065.1). Taxonomy (GTDB): domain Bacteria; phylum Pseudomonadota; class Alphaproteobacteria; order Rhizobiales; family Beijerinckiaceae; genus Rhabdaerophilum; species Rhabdaerophilum calidifontis. The sequence continues at coordinate 470,312 of NZ_VTRS01000001.1, forward strand.
ACGCCGATGGCGAACGTATTGCCGCGCTGGCGGGTGAAGGCGATCAGATCGCCCTTGGGAGACCAGACGGGCGTCGAATAGCGGCCTTCCCCGAAGGAGATCCGCCGTGCGCCGGAGCCGTCCGCGCCCATGATGTAGATCTGCTGGCCGCCGCCGCGATCGCTTTCGAACACGATCTGCGTCCCGTCGGGCGAGAAGGAGGGCGAGGTGTCGATCGCGCCGCCGGAGGTGAGCGGCCGCAGCCCGCCCGTGCCATCCGCAAGGGCGAGATTGGTGTTGCCGGATTGCTCGACCGACAGGACAAGCCGCGTGCCGTCCGGCGCGAAGCGCGGCGCAAAGGTCGTTGCGCCCGAATTGGCGGCAAGGCTGCGCCGGCCGCTCGCGAGATCGAGGATCTGGACATTGGCGCGGCCGTCATCCCCGAGCGCCATGAAGGCGACGCGGTCGCCCTTCGGCGAATAGCGGGGCGTGATCAGCAATTCGCTGCCGGAGGAGATGGCGCGGAAATTGGCGCCGTCGGAATCCATGATGGCGAGACGCTTGCGGCGCTTCTCCTTCGGGCCGGTCTCGTCCACGAAGATGATGCGTGTATCGAAGAAGCCGCTCTCGCCGGTCATGCGCTCGAACACGGCGTCGGAGGCGAGATGGCCGAGCCGGCGCCAGTTGGCGGGATCGATCGCGTGCTTCTGGCCGACGATCTGCTTGCCGGTCGTCGCGTCCCAGAGGCGGTATTCCACCGCGAGGCGGCCGCCGTCGCGCACCAGCCGACCGGTGACGATCGCCTGCACGCCGGCCGCCGACCAGGCCGGGAAATTCGGCACCTGGTCGAAACCGATCTGCTTCTCGGGGAAGCGCGTGCGATCGAGCGGCTCGAACACGCCGGAGCGCTTCAGGTTCGAGGCGATGATCTCCGCCACCATCACCGCCTGCTGCTCGCCGCTGAAATCGAGGATGGCGATCGGCATCGGCTTGAAGTTGCGCGGGTTGAGATCGATGCACAATTCGCCCTGGCGGCAGCCGCCGCCGGCCTGCGCGCGCGCCTCGGATTTGATCAGCAGCGGCAGCGCGAGCGCCGCGCCGAGGCCGAGCATGAAGAAGACGGGACGGAAGAGCTGGAACGGGCGGTTCATGGCATGGGGCTCATCGCAAGGCTGGGGCTCATCGCAAATCGTCGGTGATCATGTTGAGGCGGACGTTCTTCCAATCCTCGTAGGTCGCGAGGAAGCGCGCCGGGATGCGGTAGGGCTGGCAATTGCGCAACGCGCGGATCGAGGCTTCCGCGAACGGCACGAAATTCGGTTCCGGCGAGCGGTTGACGAGCTGCACGCTGCTGATGATCCCGCCGTCGCGGCCGAGCGTGAAGGTGATCTGCGGCCCGGTCTTCGGCGCGGTGCCGTTATAGGAGATGCAGCGGCTCATCTGCTCGGTCAGGATGCCGATGAGCTGCGCGCGGTCGCTGGGGGACAGCTTCTGGCCCGTGGCGTTCTGGGTGCCGAGGCTCGCGGTCTGGCTGACCTGCGCGCCGGTGGCGCCGGTCGAGGCCGGAGCCTCGCGTGAGGTCAGCAGCTTCTGGCGGATCGCCTCGTTGAGCTTTTCGGCCTCGGCCTTCTCGCGCGCCTCGCGCTCCCTGCGAGCCTTTTCCTCCGCCTTGCGTTTTTCCTCCGCCTTGCGCTTCTCCTCGGCGCGGCGCCTCTCCTCGGCCTTGCGGGCCTCCTCGGCCTTTTGCTTCTCTTCGGCCTGCTGCTCGCGCAGCAGCTTTTCGAGTGCGTCCTGCTGCGGTGCCTCCGGCTTCGGCGGCTCCGCCCGTCTCGGCGGGAAGGGGCGCTGGCGGATGATCTCGGCGTCCTTCGCCTCCTCCTCCTCGGCCTTTTCCGGCGGGGCGGGGGCGGGGGCGGGTGGCGCTGCGCGCAATTCGGGCGGCCGTGCCGGCGGCGTGATCGCGGCCAGCTGCTCGGGTTTCGGCGGTTCGGGTTTCGGCGGTTCCGGCCTTGCCTCGGTGCGGACCGGTGGCACCGGCACTTCGCGCTGCTGGAGGCCGGGATCGCGGTCCTCGCGCGTTTCCGCGACACGATCGACGCGGCGTTGCGGTTCCGGGCGCTTCTCGGCGCGCGAATCGCCCTTCATCATCTCGTTGAACTGGCTCTCGGACACGACATCGACCGCGAGCGCCTCGGTGGCCGGCTCGAAGGGCTTGGCACTGGCGAAGGCATAAACGCTCGCGAGCAGCAGCGTCAGATGCGCCGTGGCCGAGACGATCCCGCCCGGCTGACGCCAGGACAGGAAGGACCGCAGGATATCGGACCCGGATCGCATGCCTTTTGCCGTCCTAGTTCCCCGCAAGGGGCTGGTTGACGAGCGCGGTCTTGACGAAACCCGCCTTGTTCAGCGCCGCGAGCACCGCGGCGACGCGGCCATATTCGACCTGCGCCGCGCCGCGGACATAGATGCGCTCGTCGAAGCCCTGCTTCGCGATCGCGCCGATCTCCGCCGCCAATGTCTCGAGCCGGGTTTCCCGATCCTGCAGGAACAGCTTGCCCTGCGCGTCGATCGTGACCGAAATCGGCTTCTGCTCGATGTTGAGCTGGCCGGCGGCGGTCTTCGGCAGATCCACCGGCACGCCCACGGTCAGCAGCGGCGCCGCGACCATGAAGATCACCAGCAACACCAGCATGACATCGATGAAGGGGATCATGTTCAGCTCGGCCATCGGCGCGGCGCGGCGCGCGCGCCGGCGCTTGCCGCCCCCGCCACCGTTCTGGCTCATCGCCATCGCCATGGCGGCACCTCACGCGGCGCGCGTCGGCACATGGCCGGCGCGCTCGTCGATCTGCCGCGAGATGATGGCGGAGAACTCGTCGGCGAAGGCCTCGAGGCGGCTCTGGTTGCGCGACGTGTCCTTCACGAACTTGTTGTAGAAGATGTTGGCGGGGATTGCCGCCACCAGCGCGATCGCGGTGGCGAACAGTGCTTCGGCGATGCCGGGCGCGACGACCGCGAGCGATGTGTTCTTCGAGGCGGCGATCGAACGAAAGGTCGTCATGATGCCGAAGACCGTGCCGAACAGGCCGATATAGGGGCCGACGGAGGCGATCGTCGCCAGCACCAGCAGTTTCGATTCGAGTCGCTCGACCTCGCGCGCGATCGAGACGTCGAGCACCTTGTCGATCCGTGTCTGGAGGCTCGCGAAGCCGCGCCCCGAGCCCTCGAGGGCGCGCCGCCATTCGCCCATCGCCGCCACGAACAGCGCCGCGAAGCCGTCATTCGTCTTCTGCACCAGCGCCCGATAGAGATCGTCGAGGCTCTGGCCGGACCAGAACATGTCCTCGAACTCGTCCATCCGGGCCTTCATCGCGCGCAGCATCAGCCATTTGTTGATGATGATCGCCCAGGACCAGATCGACGCGGCGAGCAGCCCCATCATCACCAGCTTGACGATGACATGGGCGTTGAGGAACAGCGAGACGAGCGACAGATCGGCGCTGGCTTCAGCGGCTGGCATGGCGATAGACCTTTCCGGCCGGGCCCGATTTCCCGGCAAACGCGGGCACATGCAGTGGTTTTGCGACCAAACTGAGGCGCAGGGCCATGTGCGGCCGGCGCGATGGCCCGGCCCGATGCTACCATCCATCGCGCGTTATGGTTAACCTTTGGTGATCAGCGCCAGCGCTGCGGCGATTTCCGCCGGCACGCGCGCGGGCCGGCCGCGAACGAGGAAGCCGAGTTCCAGTTCGGCTTCGGCGATGGTGTTCCCGTCGCGCAGCAGCCGCTGGCGCATCGCGATCCGCGCGCCCGTTATCGCCGCGACCGTCGTCTCGACCAGCAGGAGATCGTCCATCCGTGCCGGGCGATGGTATTCGATCGTCATCCGCCGGACCACGAAGAGCTGCGGTCCGCCCGCGGCCGCGAACAGCCGGCTCTGATCGATGCCGAGCGCGCGCAGCGCCTCCGTCCGTCCGCGCTCGAAGAAATGCAGGTAGCGCGCGTGGTAGACGGCCCCGGAGAAATCCGTGTCCTCGTAATAGACGCGGAGCGGGAATGGTTCGGCGCGGCGTGTCATGGGGTTGTGATGCTTTCGTGCTTCGTCGGTCCCGACCGCTGGGAGCGGTCGGGGAGGTAACAGCCATGGCGATCCATCTCAACCGTCGCGTTGTTCTCGCATCCGCCGCCGCGTCGCTGCTGCCCCTGCGCGCCGTCGCGCAGGATTGGAAGGCGCAGTTCAAGGAATTGCGGCTCGGGGTCTCGTCGGCCGAGAACGAGGCCGGCGCGCTCGCGCGCTGGGAACCGGTCGCGAAATATCTCACCGAGGTCCTCGGCGTGCCGGTCCGGACCTATCGGGTCGCGGATTATGCCGGCCTGGTCGAAGGCATGCGCGGCGACCAGATCGAGTTCTCCCGCTTCGGGCCGGCCGTCTATTCGATGGGGCGGCGCGTGATGGGCGATAAGCTGAAGCCGCTGTTCCGCGACATCGATAACAACGGCGCCGAGGGCTATTATTCGATCGTCGTGGTGAAGGCGGAGAGCCCCTACCAGACCCTCGCCGATCTCAAGGGCAAGCCCTTCCTGTTCGCCGACCCGAACTCGACCTCGGGCTATGCCTTCCCGCAATATTACATGCGCAAGCAGGGTTTCGACCCGGCGGCGCATTTCTCCGCCACCGCCTTCTCCGGCAGCCACGAGAATTCCGTGATCGGCGTGGTGCGCGGGCAATACGACGCCGCCGCCACCTACTGGACCAACGAGGAAAGCGGCATGGTCCAGCGGCTCGAAAGCCGCGGCATGATCCCGAAGGGCGCCGTGCGGATCATCTGGAAATCGCCGCTCATCCCGGCGAGCCCGTTCTGCGCGCGCGCCAACCTGCCGCAGGCGCTCCAGGATGCGGTGAAGGAGGCGTTCTTCACGATGAAGGAGCGCGCCCCGGATGTCTGGAAGGCGCTGACCGACGGCAAGGTGAAGGGCTACGCGCCCGCGAAGCACGAGGATTATCTCGATGTGGTCGCGGTGCTCGACGAACTCGACCGCGAGCGCAAGAAGCGCGGGAGCTGAACGGGCATCCCTCGCCGCCCGAGCATCGCCTTGGCTCTGCTCACGTTGATGTGAAACGGCGCCTCGGCTTCGTGAAGCGTGGGCGGCGTCATTCCATGCGACCTTCCGTCGCGCCGCGATCGGCGGCTGGTGCATCGGGAGGTTTTGATGTCCGATACCGGATTTCCATCCGGCTGGCGGTTTTTCTGGCTCAGCAGCGCAGTTGTGCTCGTAATCGGGATTGGCGTGCCGGCGGCGCACGGCTTCGAGACCGATGCACTGCGCTGGGGCATCCGCTTCACGGCCCGCAGTTCGGCAGTGCTTTTCCTGCTTGCCTTTGTCGCGAGCGCGATGGTGCGGCTCTTTCCCTCGGCGCCGAGCCGCTGGCTGCGGGCCAACCGCCGCCATCTCGGCCTCGCCTTCGCCTTCTCGCATGGCGTTCATGCGGGGCAGATCATCGCCTATGCCTCGCAGGGGCCGCAGCAATACGCGGCGGCGGTGACGCCGGACATGATCATTGCCGGCTCGATCGGCTATGCGCTGATCATCCTGATGGCGGCGACCTCGTTCCAGCGCCCGGCAGCGATGATCGGCCGGTCAGCCTGGAGCATCCTGCATCTGGCCGGGATTTCCTGGCTCTGGCTGCAATTCGTGATCGCTTTCGGGAAACGGGCCGCGATGGGCGGGCCGATCTACTGGTTTTTCCTCGGGCTTTTCGCGGTGGCGCTCGCGTTGCGGATCGTCGCCTGGCGGCGTTCGGCCGGGCAGACCTCGCTGCCGACCTGAATTGCTGCGCCTCCCGGCGCTATTCCTCCCCGTCCTCGAACAGCCCGAGCTGCGGCGCGGGCCGCGAGGGCGGGTCAAGGCCCAGATGGCGGAAGGCGGCCTCGGTGAGAAGCCGGCCGCGCGGCGTGCGCTGGAGGAAGCCCTGCTGCAGGAGATAGGGCTCGATGATGTCCTCGATCGCGTCGCGCGGCTCGGAAAGCGCCGCCGCCATGGTCTCGATCCCGACCGGGCCGCCCATGAATTTCTCGGCGATCGTCGTCAGGTAGCGGCGGTCCATCAGGTCGAGGCCGATCGAATCCACGTCGAGCATGGTCAGCGCCCGGTCGGCGATCGCGCGGGTGACCGTCTCCGCGCCCTCGACGATGGCGACGTCGCGCACGCGGCGCAGCAGCCGGCCGGCGATGCGCGGCGTACCGCGGGCGCGCCGGGCGATCTCGTTGGCGCCGTCCGCGCTCATGCCGATGCCAAGCACGCGCGCGCCGCGGGTGACGATGCGTTCCAGTTCCTCCACCGTGTAGAAATTGAGGCGGATGGGGATGCCGAACCGGTCGCGCAGCGGCGTCGTCAGTAGCCCGGCGCGGGTGGTGGCGCCGACCAGGGTGAATTTCGGCAGGTCGATCTTCACCGAGCGGGCGGCCGGCCCCTCGCCGATGATGAGGTCGAGCTGATAATCCTCCATCGCGGGGTAGAGGATTTCCTCCACCGCCGGGTTGAGCCGGTGGATCTCGTCGATGAACAGCACGTCGCGCTCGTCGAGATTGGTGAGCTGGGCCGCGAGATCGCCGGCCTTGGCGATGACCGGGCCGGAGGTCGAGCGGAAATTGACGCCGAGCTCGCGCGCGACGATCTGCGCCAGCGTCGTCTTGCCGAGCCCCGGCGGGCCGACGAAGAGCACGTGGTCGAGCGCCTCGCCGCGCGCCTTCGCGGCCTGGATGAAGACCTTCAGGTTCTCTTGCGCCTGCGCCTGCCCGATGAACTCGCCGAGCGCGAGCGGACGGATCGCGCTGTCGGAATCGTCGCCGCGCTTCTCGGGGTTGAGCAGGCCGGGGCGGGGCTGGGTCACAGCGCCTTCTCCAGTTCGAGCGTGTCGCGGATCGGCAAGCCGCCATGGCCGATCGTCGGCAGATGCGGCGCCACCGCGCGATAGATATCGACGGCGGCGGGGAAGAAGCCGACCAGCTGGAACCCGAGCTTCTGATAATAGAACAGCGCCGGGGTGTTGTCGTTGGTCGTCATCACCCGGATCGCCTTCGCGCCTTCCCGGCGAGCAGCTTCCGCGACCGCGTCGAGAAGCCGGGCGCCTATGCCGAGGCCGGGCTTGTGGCTGTCGAGGGTGAAGACCATGGCGGTCGCGCGCAGGATGTTCCAAGACACGAAGCCGAGAAGCCCGCCATCGGGATCGATCGCGCGGAAGGCGCGCACCTGCTCGCAGGGCCAGGCGCGCCCGCCCATCAGCAGCGTATCCCCCCAGCGCTTCATCAGCAGCGCGCGGAGATATTCGGTATCGGTGATGGGTTCGATGCGGATGCCGGTTTCCTTCGTCATTTCGCCAGTTCCTTCAGGCCCTGCCGGATCAGCGCGCCGGTTTCGGCGTTCCCGCCCAGCACCTTCGCCGCGGCGGCGATCGCGCCGGTCGCCTGCGGTTCGCCATAGCCGAGATTGACGAGCGCCGAGATTGCGTCCCTCACCGGGCCGCTGGCGCGCCCGTCCCCGACATCGCCGGCGAGCGCGACGATCGCCGGATCGATGCCGCCGAAGACCGGGGCCTTGCCCTTCAGCTCGACGCAGATGCGCTCCGCGAGCTTCGGGCCGACCCCCGGCGCGCGCGCGATGGCCGCCTTGTCCTTCATCGCGATGGCGTTGGCGAGATCGGCGGGGCGCAGCGTCGAGAGGATCGCCAGCGCCACCTTCTGGCCCACGCCCTGCACGCCGATGAGGATGTTGAACCAGTCCTTCTCCACCGGGGTCGCGAAGCCGAACAGGCGGATCATGTCCTCCCGCACCACGGTCTCGACATGCAGGGTCGCCGCCTCGCCCGCCGGGGGCAGGGATTGCAGCGTGCGGGCGGAGCAATGGACCAGATAGCCGACGCCATGCACGTCGAGGATGACGTGATCCTCGCCATAGCCGTCAATCACGCCTCGGAGCCGGCCGATCATGCTCAGCGTCCGCAGCGCCGCAGCGGCGCGCTTTTCGTGCCGTCCGGCCAGAGGATGCGCAGGGTGGCGCCGCTTGCCTCGATCCGGAACCGGCGGGGGCCGGGCGCGCCCTCCTCGCCCTCGCAGCGCCGCGCGGAAACCGACCACAGCACACGATCCCCGGCGGCGGTCTCGGGCGTGAAGGTCAGCCCCTGGCAGGAGAAGACCGGGAGGTCGAGCCTGTCCGGCCCCAGCGTGAGGAAATTGTCGCCGGCGCGGCAGGCCGGCAGATCGAGCGCATAGCGGCCCGAGAGCGGCCGCGGCGCCTGCTCGGCCGAGGCGGGCGCGGCCATGACATGCAGCGCCAGAACCGGTGCTGCGAAAGCGGTCAATCCCCGCATGATCATCTCTCCCTCCCTCGATGATGCGCATGACAGATGGCAATGGCGAGCGCGTCGGCCATGTCGTCGGTGCGGAACTCGGCTTTCGGCAGCAGCACCTTCACCATCATGCGGATCTGCGCCTTTTCGGCATGGCCGGCGCCGACCACCGCCTTCTTGATCTGGTTCGGCGCGTATTCCGCCACCCTGAGACCCGCCTGCGCGGGAACGAGCATCGCCACCCCGCGGGCGGCGCCGAGCTTGAGGGTGGCGCGCGGATCCTTGTTGAGAAAGGTTTCTTCAACCGCCGCCTCTTCCGGTGCGTGCTCCCGGATCACCCCGCGAAGGCCCTCGTGGATCGCGGCCAGCCGGTCGGCCAGATCGGCGGCGGGGCTGGGCTCGACGGCGCCGCAGGCGATGTAGCTGAGCCGCGTGCCCTCGACCGCGATCACGCCCCAGCCGGTATGGCGCAGGCCGGGATCAATACCGATGATTCGCGTCGCGGGTTTCATGCGGCGAGGTTATGCCGCCTCGAACCGGAACGAAAAGTGAAAGCCGGCGCGCGGCGAAACTTGCTGTGCAGAGCGGCTCACGCGGTGAGCTTCGCCATCACCTCGTCCGACACCTCGAAATTCGAAAAGACGTTCTGAACGTCGTCGTCGTTGTCGAGATTGTCGATGAGCTTCATGACGCTTATCGCCTTTTCCTCGTCGAGTTCGACCGTGTTCTGCGGCCGCCAGACGATCTTGGCCGAGGCCGGGGCGCCGAGCGCGGCCTCGAGCGCCTTCGAGACCTCCGAGAGATCGGCGAAAGCGCAGGTGATGACATGGCCGTTCTCGTCGGAGACGACGTCATCGGCGCCGGCCTCGATCGCGGCTTCCATCACCCTGTCGGCGTCGCCGACGGCGGCGGGATAGGTGATCTCGCCGAGGCGGTCGAACATGAAGGTTGCCGAGCCCGAGGCGCCGAGTTCGCCGCCGGCCTTGGTGAAATAGGAGCGCACGGCCGAGCCGGTGCGGTTGCGGTTGTCGGTCAGGGCCTCGACGATCAGCATCACGCCGCCGGGGCCGCGCCCCTCGTAACGGACCTCCTCGTAATTCTCGCCGTCGCTGCCCGAGGCCTTCTTGATCGCGCGTTCGATATTGTCCTTCGGCATGTTCTCGGCGCGCGCGGCGAGCACCGCCATCCGCAGGCGCGGGTTCATGTTCGGGTCCGGCGCGCCCATCTTGGCGGCGACCGTGATCTCGCGCGCGAGCTTGCCGAACAGCTTCGAGCGCGCCGCATCCTGCTTGCCTTTGCGGTGCATGATGTTCTTGAATTGCGAATGACCGGCCATTTCTGCCTCGAAGGTCGCGAAGGTCTGGGATGGCGGGCTTATAGGAAAAGAAATCCGGCAAGGGAAGTCGGCTCGAAGCTGATGCCCTCCCGCCAGGTTCAGGGGGCGGCCGTTCCGCTTCGTGTCCTGCGGCGCTCGCGCGCCTCGTAGCGGCAGGTCGGGTTATGACCCGGCGGATGGCAGCGCGCGATGCGTGCCGCCGCCGCGCATTCCGCAATGAAGGCCTCGCGCGGCCCGTCGCCGCTCCGGCCTTTCCGCGCCGCTCCCTCCCATTGTGCGGCGCAATCCCGGCGCTGGTTCTCGAAGCGTTGCGCCTCGCGCAGTTCCCAGAGCCCGGCCGGATCCGCCGCATCCTGCGCGGCGGCGACCGTCGCGAGCAGGACAGCGAGAGCGGCCACGCCCGGAGCCGAGAGGCGCGACCGGCCGGTCATTCCCAGCCCTGCGGCAGGCTTTCCGCGAGCAGCGGGCCGAGCCGCACCGCCCAGCATGCTTTCGCAAGGCCGGTCCTGTCGTCGGTCTCGACGGCGAAGCCGCAGAGCGTCGCCGTGCCCTCCGTGGCCTCGAAGCGGCCGGAGGGCGTCGCATGCAGGAAACGGTGCAGCGGCGCGGATTTCTCGACGCCGAGAATTGAATCGTAATCCCCGCACATGCCGGCATCGGAAAGATAGGCGGTGCCGCCGGGCAGGATCCGCTGGTCGGCGGTTGGCACATGGGTATGGGTGCCGACGACGGCGGATGCGCGGCCATCGACGAAATAGGCGAGCGCCTGCTTCTCGCTCGTTGCCTCGGCATGCATGTCGATCAGCATCGCATCGCAGCCCGTTCCGAGCGGGCAGGCGGCGATCTGCCGCTCGATCTCGGCGAAGGGATCATCGGCAAGGCCCATGAACACCCGGCCGATCAGGTTGACCACCAGCACGCGCGCGCCGGTCCGGGTCTCGACCAGCGCCGCGCCGCGGCCGGGCGAGCCGACGGCGAAATTCGCGGGGCGGATAAGGCGGTGCTCGCGCGTGATGAACACCAGCGCCTCGCGCTGGTCCCAGGCATGGTTGCCGAGGGTGATGCAATCCGCGCCGGCATCGAGCAGCTCGGCGCAGATCGCCTCGGTGATGCCGGCGGTGCCGGCGGAATTCTCGCCGTTGATCACCACGCAATCGAGCGCCCAGCGCGCGCGCAGGGCGGGCAGATGTCGGGTCACAGCCTCGCGGCCGGGGCGACCGACCACGTCGCCGAGGAACAGGATGCGCATCGGAACCCCGCGCGGTAAGGATCAGGCCGGAATGCCGCCGCGAGGCCGGCGGAAGTTGCGGAGCCGCATGGACCGGTGGAGTGTCGATCCCGGGAACCTACATGAGTAGGTGGGCGCCGTGTGTCCGGGTCCAGGGACCCGGTCAGGGACAGCTCCCTTAGGATCGATAAGGCCCCGGGGAATACGTATAACCTGCCGCATCCCGCAGCCCCGCATTCCCAATGTAGGCGCTTCGCGGGCCGATGAGAAGGGGTCAGGATTCCGCCTGCGCACCGGAAAGCATGCGGGTGATGCGGTCGACGCGGCTCGTCATCCCGTCGATCGCCGCCGCAATCGCCGCGTCGCGCTGCGATACGCTTTCCGCCGCCTGATGGCGCAGCATCTGATCGCTGTCGAGCGCGGCCTTGAGATCCTTTGCCTTCTGTTCGGCCTCGGCCAGTTCGTCGCAGACCATTAGTGCCGCCATCACGGTCAAGCGCAGATCGCCGATCTCGCCGAAATTCTGCCGCATCATGCGGATGCGGGTGTCGAGATGCTCGGCCAGCCGTTCGAGATGCGGTTCCTGGCCGTCATCGCAGGCCATGCGGAACTGCTTGCCGTCGATCATGACCGTCACTTGCGTCATGACGGCCGCCTCATGCCAGGCTCGCGCGCAGGGCGGCGATCGCCCGGTCGAGCCGCGGTGCGATCTCGCCAAGCCCCGCCTCGGCGGCCTCGCGGCCGGCCCTTTCGCCGTCGAGCTGCCGCGCGAGTTGATGGCGGTCCTCCCGCATCAGGTCGAGTTCGGTTTCGAGATTGGCCCGCACCCTTTCGCCGTCGGCATGGCGCAGGGAGGCCGCGTCGAGCCGATCGAGCGCGGCGCCGAGGCGCGCCAAGGCTTCGCGGATGGATTCGCTCAATGGCGTCTCCCCATTCTCCAGTAGATGCGGGCGGATGGGAGATTTGCCGCACGGTGCCGGCAAATCAATTCTTTGAGCCTCGAAGCTTAGACATCGGGTGAGGCCATGGTCAATCACTCATCCGGGGCAAATCACGCCACGGTTGTGGCGGCGCCGGATCTTCCACAAATTGCTAGGAGCGGGCGGCGACGGAACGCGGTAAAACAACGCCAAGAGCAAGAACGCGGGAGGTTCGACCATGAAAGCCGGGGCGCATCCGGGATACCACGCGACATACCAGGCCTGGCGGGAGGACCCGGAAGGGTTCTGGCTCGCCGCCGCCGCCGATCTCGAATGGATCGAGCCGCCGCGGACCGCGTTCGACCCGGCCGCCGGGATCTATGGCCGCTGGTTCCCGGACGGGATCTGCAACACCACTGCGAACTGCCTCGACCGGCATGTTGCTGCAGGCCATGGCGCGCGCAAGGCGCTGATCTACGATTCGCCCCTTGCCGGTGCCCGACGCGAGCTGAGCTATCGCGACTTGCTGCGCGAGGTCGAGATCGCCGGACACATGCTGCGGCGGCTTGGCGTTGCGAAGGGAGACCGTGTCATCCTCTACATGCCGATGGTGCCCGAGGCGGTGATCGGGATGCTCGCCTGCGCGCGGATCGGCGCCGTGCATTCGGTGGTGTTCGGCGGCTTCGCGGCGCATGAACTCGCGACCCGGATCGACGATGCGCGGCCGAAGGTGATCCTCGCCGCCTCCTGCGGGATCGAGCCGGGGCGGATCGTGCCCTACAAGCCGCTGCTCGACCGCGCGATCGACGAGGCGCGGCACAAGCCGGAATCCTGCCTCATCCTTGCGCGCGAGCAGGCCCCGGCGACGCTGGCGGCGGGCCGCGACCATGATTGGGCAGCGCTGCGGCAGGAGGTGATCGCGGGCGGCGCTGGCCCGCTGCCGCCCGAGCCGATGCACGCAACGGACCCGCTCTATATCCTCTACACCTCCGGCACGACCGGCCGGCCCAAGGGCGTGGTGCGCGATACCGGCGGCCACATGGTGGCGCTGCACTGGACGATGGGCGCGCTCTACGGCGTCGAGGCGGGCGATGTCTACTGGGCGGCCTCGGATGTCGGCTGGGTCGTCGGCCACAGCTACATCGTTTACGGCCCGCTGCTGAAGGGCTGCACCACGATCCTCTACGAGGGCAAGCCGGTCGGCACGCCCGATCCCGGCGCGTTCTGGCGGGTGATCGCCGAGCATGATGTCCGCGTGCTCTTCACCGCGCCGACCGCGTTCCGCGCGATCCGCAAGGAGGATCCGGACGGAGCGCATCTGAAGCGCTATGACCTTACGCGGTTCAAGGCGCTGTTCCTTGCCGGCGAGCGCGCCGACCCGGATACGGTCAAATGGGCCGAAGCGATGCTCAAGGTCCCGGTGATCGATCATTGGTGGCAGACCGAGACCGGCTGGGCGATCGCCGGCAACCCGCTCGGCCTCGGTCTTCTTCCCGTGAAGCACGGATCGCCAACGGTGCCGATGCCGGGCCATGACGTGCAGATCCTCGACGAGACCGGCCGCCCGGTCGCGCCCGGCACGATGGGGTCGATCGCGATCCGCCTGCCGCTGCCGCCAGGCTGCCTGCCGACGCTCTGGCAGGCGGACGAGCGCTTCCAGGACAGCTATCTCGCCGAATTCCCCGGTTATTACAGCACCTCGGATGCCGGCTATCGCGACGCCGACGGCTATCTCTTCATCATGGGGCGCACCGACGACATCATCAATGTCGCCGGCCACCGCCTCTCGACCGGCGGGATGGAGGAGGTGCTCGCCGGGCATCCGGCGGTGGCCGAGTGCGCGGTGATCGGCGCCCGCGACAGCCTGAAGGGCGAGGTCCCGCTCGGCTTCGTGGTGCTAAAGGCCGGCGTCAACATCGCCCCTGACACGATCGCGCAGGAATGCGTGGCGCGGGTGCGGGATCAAATCGGCCCGGTCGCGGCTTTCAAGACGGCGCTCGTCGTCGGGCGCCTGCCGAAGACGCGCTCGGGCAAGATCCTGCGGGGGACGATGAAGAAGATCGCCGATGGCGAGCCCTGGACCATGCCCGCGACGATCGACGACCCCGCGATCCTCGACGAGATCGGGGACGTCCTGAAACAGGCGCATCGCCCCGGCTGAGCGGATCAGGCGGCGGCCGGTGTGGCCGTCGCCAATCCGGCTGTTTCCGCGTCCCCGGGTTCGAGCGGCATGGCGAGTTCGGCACTGGTCGAGCCCGGCTCGGGCGTGTCGCTTGCCGGCTCCTCGCCGAAATCGTAGCCGCTCTCCTTGGGATCGGCCCAGGGATCGAAGACCTCGATCCCGAAGGGCACGAAGTTTCCGACATTGCGGGTCATGACCTTGAGGCCGTGGCGCTTGGCGGTGGCGGCGATCAACCCGTCGGGATAGGGCAGGCGCAGTTCCCGGCGCGCGGCGGAGGTCATGATCTGCCCCCAGAGGATCGCCGTCTCGTAATCGATGCCGTGCAGGTTCGCGCCCAGTTTGCGGCGGATTTCCCGCATCCAGCCGCGCACGCGGCGCTGCTTGAACTCCTCCGGCAGGCGCAGCACGCCGCCCTCCATGATCGCGAAGGTCACGATCGAGAGATGGATATCTTCCAGCCAGAGGTCATCGATGGCGCGGCGAACCCGCCAATAGGGGCGGCGCAGATGCAGTTCCCGCAGCACGCAGGTATCGATCAGGCAGGGCAAGGCAGCACTCCACAAATGCACTCAAAAGTAGCATAACTCGCCTATTGCTACTTTTTGGTGTATCCGGATATGCCGGCGGGATCAGCCCTCGGAATCGTCGTCGCGCCGCGTCTCCTTGAGGTTCGCGAAGACATGCTCGATATCGAGCTCGGCCTTCCGGCGTGGCGGCTCGGCGGCGGTCGTCATCTCGGCGGGGATCAGCGTCGCGCCGGTTTCCACAGGCGACGGCGCCGGCCGGTCCTTGGCGGAGCGGCTCACCTCGAGATCGAGGTCCATCTGCGTGCACAGCCCCAGCGTCACCGGGTCGAGCGGCTGGAGATTGCCCGAATTCCAGTGCGTGCGCTCGCGGACCGACTGGATCGTCGATTTGGTCGTGCCGACGAGGCGGATGATCTGGCTGTCTTTCAGCTCGGGATGGTTCTTGAGCAGCCATTGGATGGCGTTCGGTCGGTCCTGCCGCTTCGAGACCGGGGTGTAACGCGGCCCCTTGGTGCGCTTGAGATCGGGCAGCCGGACCTTCGGCTCCAGCACCTTGAGCCGGTAATCGGGATCGGCCTCGCCGCGCTCGATCTCCTCGCGGGAGAGCTGGCCGGCCTGCACGGGATCAAGGCCCTTCATCCCGGCCGCGACGTCGCCATCCGCGATTCCCTTCACCTCGAGCGGGTGCAGCGCGCAGAAGGCGGCGATCTGGTCGAAGGTCAGCGCGGTGTTCTCGACCAGCCAGACCGCGGTCGCCTTCGGCATGAGGAGGGTGGCCATGTTTTTCGGCTCCTGAGCGTTCGTCCGGCCTCTCGCGGGCCGAAATGCATGCGATTCTTCGTCCGCGCCGCCTTCCCCGGGCGGCCCGCAGCGAGAAAGTCTCGATGCCAAATTGGGAATATCGCTTTATACTGTTCGGAATTGAGCCATGCAAGCAGCGCCTGAAGGCCGCAAGGGAGCGACAGCATGTTCGAGGAGGAGAACCGTCCACGCAAAGCCGCCGCGCATGAAATCGGGCAGGATCTCGCGCCGCTCTCCGTTGCCGAGATCGACGCGCGGGTGGAGATGCTGAAAGCCGAGATCCAGCGCCTCGAGGCGGCGCGGGCGGGCAAGCTCGTCAGCCAGGCGGCGGCCGATGCGCTCTTCCGGTCCTGACGGGTGATCAGCGTGAAGGATGTGGAAATTCATAGGGTTACAGGAATGTCGCATGCATTTGATGAAAATTCTCCGAATTTAACGCGGCGTTAAGCGCTTCCGGTTAATCCTGAAACCGTTCCGGCTCGCCGGATCCCGAGTGGCTCCTGCCGCTCTGTTTGACGCCTCCCTGTTGGACTTCATCAGGACCGCTTCGGCGGTCCTTTTTTTGTCGCGCGCGTTAACCATTCCGGCACGGCCCTCGTTTCGACATCGAGGCTTGGTGTTAGTCTTGCAGAAACCCTCCGCATCGGCAGCGCCCGCCCCGGCGTGGCACAAGGAGACCGGAGATCCGACGATGCAGGACAAGACCCGCGAGCCCATGACAGGCATCGGCCCCCTTTCCCCATCCGAACACGAGGGTGCCGTCTCCTTCACGGAGAAGATGCTCGCCTCCGATGCGTTCATGACGCTGTTCCGCGAGGGGATGGCGCTGGTCGAGGCGACGGCCGCCTATCTCGACGGCGAGGGGCGGCAGCAATCGAAGATTCTCGACCGCACCATCGCGCTCGCCTATGCCAGCGAGAGCATGCGGCTCACCACGCGGCTGATGCAGCTCACGTCGTGGCTGCTGCTCCAGCGTGCGGTCAATGAGGGCGAACTCACCCGCAACGATGCCGAGCGCGAGCATCGGCGGGTGGTGATCGCCATGCCGGAATCGCGCACGGCGCCGGAGATCTTCCAGCAATTGCCGGCCCGGCTCCTGGAACTGATCGATCATTCCCAGCGCCTGCAGGAGCGCATCCAGCGCATTGATGCCGATCTCAAGGGCCAGCGCATGGCCGAGCCGCTCAACCCGGTCGCCGGGCAGATCGGCGCATTGGCGGCGGCGTTCGGCCGCGGCTGACGTCATCCGCCCACCGCATCCGCCGCTCATGCGAAAAGCCCGCCGGGGCGCATCCCGGCGGGCTTTTGTTGCGGGTTTTCGTCCGGTCGGCTGGCGCTGCGGTCGGGAACCGGCCGCTTACTTCTTCCCGAAGGTGAGGCCGCCGAATTTCGAGTTGAACTTCGAGACGCGGCCGCCGCGATCCATCAGCTGCTGGTTGCCGCCGGTCCAGGCCGGATGCGTCTTCGGGTCGATGTCGAGGTTGAGCGTGTCATTGGCGCTGCCATAGGTCGAGCGCGTCACGAACTCGGTTCCGTCGGTCATCACGACCTTGATGAAATGGTATTCGGGATGGATGTCGGCCTTCATCGCGCTCGCGCCTTTCGTCAAAAACCGGGCTGGCGGCGGCGGGATTTCGGCCGTCCGGACCCTCGGATCATGTTCGGAAGAGCGCCCTATACATGAGAGCGCTTGACGGGACAAGCACCGAGCGGCCAAACCTCGGCCGAAGCAGGCGGCCAGCCGCCACAGACAAGGATGCGCCCGGCATGACCGACGCGACGCTCGCGCAGGATGAGGCGAAACCCGGCCGCCGGCCACGCCTCGATTTCGGATCGCTCGCCCGGCTCGCCCCCTTTCTCGCGGCCGAGCGCGGTCGGATCGTGCTGGCGCTCGCCGCGCTGGCGGCCGCCGCGGCCATCACCCTCGCGGTGCCCCTTGCCGTGCGGCGGATGGTCGATTTCGGGTTCTCCGCCGATGCGCGCAGCCTTGTCGACGCCTATTTCGGGGTGATCGTGCTGCTGACGCTCGGCCTCGCGCTGGCTTCGAGCCTGCGCTATTATCTGGTGATGACCATCGGGGAGCGCGTCGTCGCGAGGCTGCGGACGGCGGTGTTCGACCGGATCATGCGGCTCGACGGCGCCTTCTTCGACTCCGCCCGATCGGGCGAGATCGTCTCGCGCCTCACAGCTGATACGGTGCAGCTCAAATCGACCTTCGGCGCCAGCGCCTCGATCGCGCTGCGCAACCTCATCCTGCTTGTCGGCGCAGTGGTGATGATGATCGTGACCTCGCCGACATTGTCCGCCTATGTGCTGCTGGCGATTCCGGCCATCGTGCTGCCGCTGGTCGCGGCCGGCCGCGGCGTGAGCCGCCGTTCGCGCGCGGCGCAGGACAGCCTTGCCGAGGCCGTGGCCTTCGCGTCCGAGCGCATCGGCGCGGTGCGGGTGGTGCAGGGGCTCGGCGGCGAGGCGGCGGCGGGGCGGCGCTTCGCCGCGGTGGTCGAGGCGGCCTATGACGCGGCGCGCGGCGCCACCACCGCGCGCGCCTGGCTGACGGGCGTGCTCATCTTCCTCGTTTTCGCGAGCATCACCTTCGTGCTCTGGACCGGCGCCAAGGCGGTGATCGCTGGTGAGATGACCGCCGGGCGGCTGTCGCAATTCGTGCTCTTCGCGGTGTTCGCGGCCAGCGCGCTCGGCCAGCTTTCCGAAGTCTATGGCGAACTTGCGCAGGCGAGCGGCGCGGCCGGGCGGCTGGCGGACCTGCTGGCGACCGAGCCGCGGGTGGTCGAGCCGGCAGCGCCGCTTGCGCCGATGCGGCCGGCGCGCGGCGCGATCCGGTTCGAGGGGATCCGCTTCGCCTATCCCGGCGCACCGGACCGGCCGGTCCTGGGGCCGCTCGATCTCGTGATCCGGCCAGGCGAAAGGGTCGCGATCGTCGGGCCGTCGGGCGCCGGCAAGACCTCGATCTTCCAGCTCCTGATGCGGTTCTACGACCCCGATGCCGGCGCCATCCTGATCGACGACGTGCCGGTGGCGCGGATGCGGCTTGCGGAGCTGCGCGGCCTGATCGCCATGGTGCCGCAGGATCCGGTGATCTTCGCCGAGACAATCGCCGAGAATATCCGCCTCGCGCGGCCGGAAGCCGATGACGAGGCCGTGCAGGCCGCGGCCGAGCAGGCGGCGGTGACGGCGTTCACCGCGCGCCTGCCGGAGGGGCTCTCGACCCTGGTCGGCGAGCGCGGCATCACGCTGTCCGGCGGTGAGCGGCAGCGGATCGCGATCGCCCGCGCCATCCTGCGCGACGCGCCGATCCTGATCCTCGACGAGGCGACCTCGGCGCTCGATGCCGAGAACGAGCGCGCGGTGCAGGCGGCGCTCGCGCGGGCCATGGCGGGGCGCACGGCTCTCGTCATCGCGCATCGGCTGGCGACGATCCGGGACGCGGACCGCATCCTCGTGCTGGATCGCGGCCGGATCGTCGAGGAGGGCACGCATGAGACGCTGAACGCCGCCGGCGGCCTTTATGCGCGCCTCGCCGCGCTCCAGTTCACCGCCGCCTGAGCGGGTGCGCGGATCAACGTTCGGTGAGCTTCAGCTCCAGGCGACGGTTGCGGGCGAGCGCTTCCGGGCTGTCGCCGAAATCGATCGGCGCGAATTCGCCGAACCCGGCGGCGACCAGCCGCTGCGGCGAAACGCCCTTCGAGGCGAGATAGCGCACCACGGCAATGGCGCGCGCCGAGGAGAGTTCCCAATTGTCCTTGAAGCGGCCGAGGCCCGATAGCGGGCGCTTGTCGGTGTGCCCGTCGATCCGCGCGACCCAGGCGATGTCGGGCGGGATCGTGCGCTCCAGTTCGCTCAGCGCGCCGGCCAGCTTGTCGAGCTCCTCCTTGCCGGCATTCTCCAGTTCATCGGCGCCCGAACCGAAGAAGATTTCCGACTGAAAGACGAAGCGGTCGCCGACGATGCGGACATCCGGCCGATTGCCGAGCACCGTGCGCAGCCGCCCGAAAAAGTCCGAGCGGTAGCGGCTCAGCTCCTGGACGCGCTGTGCCAGAGCGACGTTAAGCCGGCTACCAAGATCGGCGATCCGGACCTGCGCGTCCTTCTCGCGCGTCTCGGCGGTGGCGAGCGCGTTTTCGAGCGCCTGCAATTGCTGCCGCATCGCCGCGACTTGCTGGTTGAGCAGCTCGACCTCGCGCAGGGCGCGTGCGGCGATGTTGCGCTCGTTTTCGACCGCGCGGACGAGTTCGGAGGCGCGGTCCTGCTCGCGTCCGATCCCGGCGGCGATGCCGGCGAGGCGCTCGCGCTCGGCGCGCTCGGCCTCGAGCGTCGCGACCAGCGCGGTGAGGCGGCGCTCGCCCTCCTCCTTCGAGGTTTTCTCCAGCGCCAGGAGATCGGTCAGTTCGGCGATGCGCTGGTTGAGGCGCTGGAGGAAATCATCCTTGCCGGCGATCTCGCGGCTGATGAAGAACTGCCCGAGCATGAAGACGGCGAGCAGGAAGATGAAGACCAGCAGCAGGGTCGAGAGCGCGTCGACGAAGCCCGGCCAGTAATCGATGCCGCGCTCGCGGCCTCGGGTCCGTCCGAGCGCCATGTCACTCGCTCCGCTTCTCGCCGGCGGGCGCGGGATCGCGGGCCGGGGATGCGGGCCGCTCCTCCCGGGTGAGCTTCTCGAGCAACCGCTTGAGATCGGCCTGCTGGGCGGCCTGCGCCTCGACCCAGGTCCGGATCATCTGCTGCTCGTTGCGCATGTGCTGGACCATGGCCTGGATGCCCTCGGCGAGGCTGGCGATCGCCTGGCTGGCATTGCGCCCCGCCCCGGCTTCGCTCACCGCGCGCGAGATGCCGTCGAGCGTCTGGCGCAGTTCGGCGGGGGCGCCGCCGCCCGCGGGCTGGTCCTGAACGGTCGAGGAGAGCCATTCCTCGACCTCGTAGAAGAAGCGGCTCTGGGCCTGCCCGGCCTGGAGATCGAGGAAGCCCAGCGTCAGCGAACCGGCGAGCCCGAACAGCGAGGACGAGAACGCGATGCCCATGCCGCCGAGCGGCGCGGCGAGGCTGCGCTTCAATTCATCGAACAGCGTGTTGTTGTCGCCGGCGCTCGGCAGTTTCTCGATCACGCCGCCGATCGAACTCACGGTTTCGATCAAGCCCCAGAACGTGCCGAGCAGACCGAGGAACACCAGCAGCCCGGTGAGATAGCGCGCGAGTTCGCGCGATTCGTCGAGCCGACCGCCGATCGAATCCAGCACCGAGCGCAGGGTGAGGGTCGAGATGCCCGTCCGGCCGGCGCGGTCGCCGAGTAGCGCGGCCATCGGCGCCAGCAGCAGCGGCTCGGGCGGGGCGGGCCGGGTCTCGTCGGGATGGATGCGGCTGTTCACCCAGCGGATCTCGCGGAAGAGCCGCGTCACCTGCGCCAGCGAGAACACGATGCCGAGCAGCAGCACCAGCAGGATGACGCTGTTGAGCGCTGCATTCGCCCAGAAGGCGACGATGACCTGTTTCTGGATCACCAGCAGGATCAGCCCGGCCAGCACGAGAAACACGATCATGCGGAACAGGAAGAGCCCCGGAGAGGTCAGGGTTCGGCTGCCGCGCGGTTTTGCCATGCTTTCATCCTTGCCGTCGGATCCGCCCGGAATCACGGGCCTGCCCGCGCCGGTAGTCAAGACCGATAACACGCCGATGGCAATCTTGGATGAAAGGCGTTCAGGCCCGCGCCTTGGCGAGGAGGTGCAACAATTCGGCGTGGATCGCCTCGTTGCCGGCGGTGACGGCGCGGCCGTCGAAGATCGCGGCCGAGCCGTCCGGCGCGGTCGCGAAACCGCCCGCCTCGCGGATGAGCAGGATGCCGGCCGCCATGTCCCAGGGCGAGAGGTTGCGCTCCCAGAACCCGTCGAGCCGGCCTGCCGCGACAAAGGCGAGATCAAGCGCCGCCGCGCCCATGCGGCGGATGCCGGCGCAACGCGGCATGATGCCGGCAAGCTCGCGCACGAACAAAGCGGGGTCGCCGCGCCCGGCATGCGGGACGCCGCAGCCGATCACCGCCTCGGCCATATCCTTGCGCGGCGAGACGCGCAGGCGGAAATTGTCGCGGCTCGTCGGTCCCGTCGCGAAGGCGCCCTGTCCCTTCTCGGCGATGAACATCTCCTCGGTCGCGGGGTTGTAGACCAGCCCGGCGACGATCTCCCCATCCCGTTCGAGGCCGATCGAGATCGCGAATTGCGCGATTCCGTGCAGGAAGTTGGTCGTGCCGTCGAGCGGGTCGATGATGAAGCGATGGGTCTTGTCGCTGCCCTCAACCGCGCCCTCCTCCTCCATCAGGAAGCCGTAGCCGGGCCGCGCCTTCGACAATTCCTGGAACAGGATGCGCTCGGCGCGCTTGTCGGCCTCCGAGACGAAATCGCCCGGCCCCTTCTTGGAGATGGTCAGGCTCGCAAGCTCGGCGAAATCGCGCTTGAGGCCCTTGCCGGCCTTGAGCGCGGCGGCGGTCATGACATTCATCAGCGGTGAGCGCAGCATGGGGCGTTCCGGTTCGGAAAGGGGCGGGAAGGCTGTCGCGGAAATCGGCGCCGAAGGCAAGCCCGGTGGGCTCAGGGTGCCGGGGCGGGGCCGGCGGCGCGGGCCTTGGCCGCGCGGCGGGCGCGGGCGATCGTCTCCGCCGGGTCCGCCGTCTCGAAGAGCCAGGGGCCCAGCGCGATGAATTCCGCGCCGGTGGCGGCGAGCGGAGCGACCGATTCGAGATCCGGGGCGTAGGCGATGCAGGGCGTGTTGAAGATCGCGGCCCACCATTCCGCCCGCTCGACGACCTGCGCAAGCGGCGGCACCGAGCCGTCGCCGCGCGGCTCGCCGAACATCACGTAATCCACGTCCATCTCGCCGGCCTCCATCGCGTCGTGCCGCGCCTTGAGCCCGCCGATGCCGACGATCCGGTCCGGCTTCAGCGCCGCGACCGCCTCCGCGAGGCGTGGGCCGGGGGCGGCGACATGCACGCCGTCGATCCCGAGCCGGGCGACGAGGCGCGGATCCTCCGGCGCCTCGATCAGCAGGGCGATTCCCGCCTCCTGGACGAGCGGCCTCAGCGGCGGGATGACCCGTTTCGGATCGGCCTGCGGCGCGAGGCGCAGCAGCACGACATCCAGCGCTCCGGTCGCGATCACGGATTCGAGCAGCGGCCGGAAGGCCTGCGGGTCGGCGACGGGGGGCGTGATGAGGAAAAATTGCGGAACCATGTCAGAAGCATGCCATAAAAGACGACGAAGGGCGAATGCCGGCGGCACTCGCCCTTCGCGGACGGAAGGTGAGGGTGTTACGCGATCTTCGGGTCGAGATCGCCCGAGGCGTAGCGCTTCGCCATCTCGGCGAGCGGGACGATCTTCTTGATCTTGCCCGCCTGGCCGGCGGTGTTGAATTCCTCGAGCCGCTGGCGGCAGAGCCTGGTCATCGCCTCCATGGCCGGCTTGAGATATTTGCGCGGGTCGAACTCGCCGGGTTCCTCCGCAAGCACGCGGCGGATCTGCCCGGTCATCGCCATGCGGTTGTCGGTGTCGATGTTGATCTTGCGGACGCCGTTCTTGATGCCGCGCTGGATCTCTTCCACCGGGACGCCCCAGGTCGGCTTCATCTTGCCGCCGAACCGGTTGATGATGTCCTGCAAGTCCTGCGGCACGCTCGACGAGCCATGCATCACGAGATGGGTATTGGGAAGCTTGCGGTGGATTTCCTCGATCACATGCATCGCGAGGATCGCGCCGTCCGGTTTGCGCGAGAACTTGTAGGCGCCGTGGCTGGTGCCCATGGCGATTGCGAGCGCATCGACCTTGGTTTCCTTCACGAACTTGACCGCCTCGTCCGGGTTGGTGAGAAGCTGGTCGTGGCTGAGCTTGCCTTCGGCGCCATGGCCGTCTTCCTTGTCGCCCATCCCGGTTTCGAGGCTGCCCAGCACCCCGAGTTCGCCCTCGACCGAAATCCCGCCGAGATGGGCCATCTCGACGACCTTTTTCGTCACGCCGACATTGTAATCCCAGTCGCCCGGCGTCTTGCCGTCGGCCTTGAGCGAGCCGTCCATCATCACCGAGGTGAAGCCGGCCTGGATCGCGGTCATGCAGGTTGCCGGCTCATTGCCGTGGTCGAGATGCACGCAGACCGGGATATGCGGGTAGATTTCGGTCACCGCGTCCATCATGTGCTTGAGCATGATGTCGTGGGCATAGGCACGCGCGCCGCGGCTTGCCTGGATGATCACCGGCGCATCGACCGCATCGCAGGCCGCCATGATGGCCAGCGCCTGCTCCATGTTGTTGATGTTGAAGGCGGGAACGCCGTAATCATGCTCGGCGGCATGGTCGAGCAATTGGCGAAGGGTGATACGGGCCATGTCGTTTCCCTCTTATGGTAAGCCGGCTTATTTCATGAGCGCCTTCACGCCCGGCAGGTCCTTGCCCTCCATCCATTCGAGGAAGGCGCCGCCGGCGGTCGAGACATAGGACATCTCCTCGGCGGCATGGGCGGCATTGAGCGCCGCGACCGTGTCGCCGCCGCCCGCCACCGAAACGAGCCGGCCTGCATCGGTGAGGTTCGCGGCCTTGCGGGCGATGGCAACCGTGCCGGAATCGAAGGGTTGAAGCTCGAAGGCGCCGACCGGGCCGTTCCAGACCAGGGTGGCCATCCGGTCCAGTGCCGATTCGATCGCCGCCACGGATTTCGGGCCGATATCGAGGATCATCTCGTCCGGCAGGACATGCGAGACATCGCCGACGCGGTGATCGGCATGCGCCCGAAACTCTTTTGCTAGCAAAGCATCAACCGGCAGAAGGATTTCGCATCCAGAAATTCGGGCCTTCTCCTTGATCGCGCGGGCGGTTTCGGCGAGATCATGCTCGCAGAGGCTCTTTCCGACAGGGATGCCGCGCGCGGCGAGGAAGGTGTTCGCCATGCCGCCGCCGATGACGAGGCAATCGACCTTGGTCACGAGATTGCCGAGCAGATCGAGCTTGGTCGAGACCTTGGCGCCACCGACAATGGCCATCACGGGGCGCTTCGGATTGCCGAGCGCGGCGTCGAGTGCTTTCAGTTCCGCTTCCATCGTCCGCCCGGCATAGGCCGGCAGGGCATGGGCAAGACCCTCGGTGGAAGCGTGGGCGCGATGCGCGGCGGAGAAGGCGTCGTTGACATAGGCATCGCCGAGCTTCGCCATGGCCTCGACCAGGGCCGGCCGGTTCTTCTCCTCGCCGGAATGGAAGCGCGTGTTCTCGAGGCAGAGGATCTCCCCGTCGCGCAGGGCGGCGACGGCGGCTTCCGCCTCCTCGCCAACACAGTTCCGCGCAAAGGCGACGGGCTGGCCGAGCCGGCGGGCGAGTTCCGCCGCGACGGGGGCGAGGCTCTCGGCGGGGTTGGCGCGCTCGGCGAAATTCTCGCCCTTCGGCCGGCCGAAATGCGCGAGGAGGATAACCCGGCCGCCGCGCCCGGCGATATCGCGCAGTGTCGGCAGGATGCGGTCGAGGCGCGTGGCGTCGGTGACCCGCCCATCCTCCATCGGCACGTTGAGATCGACGCGCACCAGCACGCGCTTGCCCTTGGGCTCCAAATCGTCGAGCGTGCGGAAAGTGGTCATGGTCCTGGCCTCAATCATGGTCCTGGCCTCAATCATTCGGGAAGGCGGATGCCGGCGCGGATGGCGCGGAAATCCGCCAGCGCCGCCGCGAATTCGGCGCGGGTCGTGGCGCAGATCAGCGTCACGCGTCCTTTCGGCGTCTCCGCGAGCGAGACGAAGACGCGGACATTCTCGTGGTCCGGGCCGGCCTTGGGCGCAGCGAGCAGTTCGAGCCCGCGATAGCCCCGGAGGGTGAAGCGGCCCTCATCGGTGATGCGGAACACGAATTCGAACGCGGCCTTGGCGAGATTGACCCATTCCGGCCGCTCGATCAGCGCGTTGATCTCGGCGCGGGAGAGCTTGGCGTTGGCTTCGGCCTGCTTGAACCCTGCCTCGCAGAGATAATCCCCGGTGCCTGCCTTCGTCGGCCGCCCCGCGATCGGGTTCAGCCCGACCCCGATATCGAACTGCCGGCGATGGCCGGTCCGGGTGGCGGAATAGCCGGGAGGCGGCGCGAGGCCGAACCCCGTGGTGGCGTCGTCGAAGGCCGATGCGGCGCCCGCGGCCCCCAGCCCGGCAAGGGCGGCGGCGAGCGCGGCGACGCGCCTCATTTCGCGAGCCCCGGAAACAGCCTCAACACCAGCACGACGAGGATCGTCGTGGCCGCCGCCGTGACGAAGGCGGTGGCGATGAGCGCGGAGAAGCGCGGCACCTTGGCGACGGTTTTGCGCAGCCGCCCTACCTCGGCCGCGAGCTCGGCGGCGTCGACCCCGCGCGCCGCCTCCTCGACACGCTGGGCGGCGCGGTCGAGATTGTCCTGCGCGCGGCCGAACACCGCTTCATAGCGCGCGAACTTTTCCTCGATCCGCGCGGCCTTGTCCTCGATCCGCGACAATTGGTCGAGGGCGGAACGGGGAGCGGCCTTCGGCGCCGGTGCCGGCTCCGCGGTCGGATCAACCCCGATGCTCGGCTCGATACGATCGTTCATGGCCCGCTCCCGTGCTGCGGTTGTCGTCAGATCAGCTTCGCCATCGCCACCGCCGTGTCGGACATGCGGTTGGAGAAGCCCCATTCGTTGTCATACCAGGCGAGGATGGAGACCATCGTCCCGCCCATCACCTTGGTCTGGTCCATGTGGAAGATCGAGGAATGCGGATCGTGGTTGAAATCGACCGAGACATTCGGGTGGTTGGTATAGCCGAGAATGCCCTTGAGCGGCCCATCGGCCGCCGCCTTGATCGCCGCGTTCACCTCGTCCTTCGTCGTCTCGCGCTTGGCGAGGAATTTCAGGTCCACCACCGAGACATTCGGCGTCGGCACGCGGATCGCGATGCCGTCGAGCCGGCCGTTGAGTTCCGGCAGCACGAGGCCGACCGCCTTGGCGGCGCCGGTCGAGGTCGGGATCATCGACAGCGCCGCGGCGCGGCCGCGGTAGAGATCCTTGTGCATCGTGTCGAGCGTCGGCTGGTCGCCGGTATAGGAATGGATCGTCGTCATCATGCCGCGCTCGATCCCGACCGCCTCGTGCAGCACTTTCGCGACCGGCGAGAGGCAATTGGTGGTGCAGGAGGCGTTGGAGACGACGAGATGATCCTTCGTCAGCTTGGTGTGGTTGACGCCGTAGACGACCGTGAGATCGGCGCCATCCGCCGGAGCGGAAACGAGCACCCGCTTCGCGCCGGCCTCGAGATGCGCGGCCGCCTTGTCCCTGGCGGTGAAGATGCCGGTGCACTCCATCGCGATGTCGACCCCGAGTTCCCGGTGCGGAAGCTGGCCGGGATCGCGGATCGCGGTGACCTTGATCGGGCCGGTGCCGACATCGATCGTGTCGCCCGCCACCGTCACCGTGCCGGGAAACCGGCCATGAACCGAATCGAACCGCACGAGATGGGCATTGGTCTCGACCGGCCCGAGATCGTTGATCGCGACGACCTGAATGTCCTTGCGGCCCGATTCCACGATGGCGCGCAGCACGTTGCGGCCGATGCGCCCGAACCCGTTGATCGCTACCCGAACCGTCATTTCATTCTCCTGGCCCTTATGGGCATGCCCGTCCCCACGCCGAGTGCGTGGATGGGCCGTGCCGATCAGCGCTTCACGCGCTCCATAGCCGCCGCGACGATCGCCTCGGCGGTAATTCCGAAATGTTGGTAAACCTTGGCGGCCGGGCCCGAGGCACCGAAGCCGCTCATGCCGATGAAAATCCCGTCGGTGCCGATGATCGCGTCCCAGCCCATGCGGATCGCGGCTTCGCAGGCGATCTTCACCTTCGCGCGGCCGATGACCTTCTTCCGGTAGGCCTCGGGCTGGGCAAGGAAGCGGTCGAGGCAGGGGACGGAGACGACACGGGCGAGGATGCCGAGCCGCAGCAGCTCGGCGCGTGCCCGAACCGCGAGGCTCACCTCCGAGCCGGAAGCGAAGATCGAGACCTCCGCCCGGCCATCGGCGCCCAGCAATTCGTAGGCTCCGAGCGCGGAGAGGTTGCGCGGCCCCGCATCCTTGCGCAATTGCGGCAGGTTCTGGCGCGTTAGCGCGAGAACCGACGGGCCGGACTTGTTCTGGAGCGCGCAATCCCAGGCCTCGGCGGTTTCGGTCAGGTCGCAGGGGCGGAACACGTCGCAATTGGGAATGGCGCGCAGGGCGGCCAGATGCTCCACCGGCTGATGCGTCGGGCCATCCTCGCCGACGCCGATCGAATCATGCGTCATGACGTAGATGACGCGCTGGTTCATCAGCGCCGAGAGGCGGATTGCGGGCCGGCAATAATCCGAGAAGACGAGGAAGGTGCCCGAGGCCGGGATCAGCCCGCCATGCAGCGCCATCCCGTTCATCGCCGCGGCCATCGCATGCTCGCGGATGCCGTAATGCACGAAGCGGCCGGAGAAATCGCCCGGCTTCACCACGCCCATGTCGCGGGTGCGGGTGTTGTTCGAGCCGGTGAGATCCGCCGAGCCGGAGATCAGTTCGGGAATGGCGGGAGAGAGCGCCTCGAGCGTCAGCTCGGATGCCTTGCGGGTCGCGATCTCCTGCGGCGCCGCAATCGCCGAGGCCTTCACGGCCCTGATCGCCCGGGCATGGGCCTTGGGCAGGGCGCCGGAGAGGACACGCTCGAATTCCGCCCGGAGCTTCGGCCGGGCATGGTCGAGCCGCAGCGACCAGGCCTTGCGGGCGGCGCTGCCGCGCTCGGCCGTCGCACTCCAGAGGCGGACCACCTCGTCCGGCACCGCGAAGGGGCCGTGCGGCCAGCCGAGCGTCTCGCGCGCGCCGCGGATCTCCTCGGCGCCGAGCGGGGCGCCGTGGGCCGCGGATTTGCCGGCCTTGTTCGGCGCCCCGTAGCCGATCGTCGTCACGCAGGCGATCAGGGAGGGGCGGTCCGCGGTCTTGGCGCGCTCGATCGCGGCGGAGATCGCCGCAGGATCGTGGCCGTTGATGCGCTCGGCGCGCCAGCCGGCCGCCTCGAATCGCCGGAGCTGGTCGGTGCTGTCGGCGAGGCTCAGCGGGCCGTCGATCGAGATGCCGTTGTCGTCGAAGAGCACGATCAGCTTGTTGAGCCGCAGATGGCCGGCAAGGGTGATCGCCTCCTGGCTGATCCCCTCCATCAGGTCGCCGTCGGAGGCGAGCACATAGGTGTGATGGTCGACGAGCTTCTTCGTGAAGCGGTGCTGGAGGAAGCGTTCCGCCATCGCCATGCCGACGGCGTTGGCGAGCCCCTGCCCCAGCGGGCCGGTCGTCGTCTCGACGCCGGGGGTATGTCCGAATTCCGGATGGCCCGGTGTCCGGGATCCGAGCTGGCGGAAGGCCTTGAGGTCGTTGATCGTCACGCCCTTGACGCCGATCAGGTGCAGCAGCGCATAGAGCAGCATCGAGCCGTGGCCGGCCGAGAGCACGAAACGGTCGCGGTTCGGCCAGGCGGGATCGGCGGGATCGAAGACGAGGTGGTCGCGGAACAGAACGGTCGCGATATCTGCCGCGCCCATCGGCAGACCGGGATGGCCGGATTTCGCCGCCTCCACCGCATCCATGGAAAGCGCGCGAATGGCATTGGCCATCGCGTCGTGCTGCGCGCGATTGAACATGGCGTTCCTTCGTTCCGGAGCCTGTTGCGATTGGCGCCTTCGTTAGCGATCCGCGGCCCCGAGTCAATCAAGTCGCGCCGAATTGCGCCCTGCTTGTGCGAAAACCCGGCACGCGCCTAATCTCCTCCCGGACTTGAACCGGAGCGGACGAAATCCGGAGGGGGGTGACATGGCGGCCTATGATCACGGGCTCAACCGGCGGGCGGCAAATTTCCAGCCGCTGACGCCGATAACCTTTCTCGAACGCGCGGCCAAGGTGTTCCCGGAGCGGGTTGCGATCATCCATGGCGGCGCGCGCATCTCCTATGCGGCGTTCCTTGCCGGCGCGCGGCGCATGGCCTCGGCTTTGGTGAAAGCGGGCATCGGCAAGGGCGACACGGTGGCGGCGCTGCTGCCGAACACGCCGCTGATGCTCGAACTGCATTACGCGGTGCCGATGCTCGGCGCGGTGCTCAACACGATCAATACCCGGCTCGATGCGGCGACGATCCGCTTCATCCTCGAACATGGCGAGGCGCGGATCGTGTTTGTCGATACCGAATTCTCGGCCCTGCTCCGGGCCGCGATCGAGGGCATGGCGGATCCGCCGCGCGTGATCGAGGAGCGCGATCCCGAATGGCGCGAGGCCGGGGCTATGGTCGCGCCGCCGGCGCTTTATGCGGAGACGGTCGAGGCATTCCGCCGCCAGGGCGATCCGGAGGCGCGCTTCGCCCGGCCAGACGATGAATGGGATGCGATCACGCTCAACTATACCTCAGGCACCACCGGCAACCCGAAGGGTGTCGTCTATTCGCATCGCTCGGCCTATCTGATGTGCTTCGCCAACACGCTCGCGACCGATCTCGGCAGGCATCCCATCTATCTGTGGACGCTGCCGATGTTCCATTGCAACGGCTGGTGCTTCCCCTGGACGCTTTCGGCGGTCGGCGGCACGCATGTCTGCCTGCGCCATGTCCGCGCCGGTGCGATCTTCGAGGCGATCGAGCATCACGGCGTCACGCATCTTTGCGGCGCGCCGATCGTCATGTCGACGCTGCTCAATGCCGGGGATGACGAGCGGCGGCCCTTCCCGCAGCGAGTGAAGTTCATCACCGCCGCCGCGCCGCCGCCCGAGGCCGTGCTGACGGCGATGAAGGGCGCCGGCTTCGACGTGACGCATGTCTACGGCCTCACCGAGACCTACGGGCCGGCGGTGGTCAACGAATGGCAGGCGCAATGGGATTCATTGCCGGACGCGGCGCGCGGCGCGCGCATGGCCCGGCAGGGCGTCAATTACCCCGGCCTGGAGGATCTCGACGTCCTCGACCCGGAGACGATGCAGCCGGTGCCGGCTGACGGGCTGACGATGGGCGAGGTGATGTTCCGCGGCAATATCGTGATGAAGGGCTATCTCAAGAATCCGAAGGCCACCGAGGAGGCGTTCGCCGGCGGCTGGTTCCATTCCGGCGATCTCGCGGTGATGCATCCGGACGGCTATCTCCAGCTCAAGGACCGCTCGAAGGACATCATCATCTCCGGCGGCGAAAACATCTCCTCGATCGAGGTCGAGGATGTGCTGTTCCGGCATCCGGCGGTGCTGCTGGTCGCGGTCGTCGCCCGTCCCGACGAGAAATGGGGCGAGCATCCCTGCGCCTTCATCGAGCTGCGGCCGGGCGCCGAAATCAGCGAGGCGGAGATCATCGCCTATGCGCGCACGCATCTCGCGGCGTTCAAGGCGCCCCGCACCGTGATCTTCGGCGAATTGCCCAAGACCTCGACCGGCAAGATCCAGAAATACCTCCTGCGCGAACGCGCGCGCCAGCTGTGACGGGGCAGGCTCCCGGCCTGGCCCCGAAGCGCGGTTCGGCGGGCTGGGCCGGCCGCTCAGTGAAGCTTGGATTTCCCGGCGGCGCTGCGGCCCCTGAGGCGGGAAATCTCGTCTTTCAGGACGAGCTTCTGGCGCTTCAGCGCGGCGATCCGGACATTGTCCTGGTTCGGATGCGCCAGTTCCTCGGTGAGGCGTTTGTCGAGCGCCTGATGCTTGCGCTCGAGCTCGGCGATATGAGCCGTCATCGACATGAGAGAAACCTCCGTTCCTTATGTCGGGACAAAAAAGTGTCGCACAAAATCGGGCAACCGCAAGGCGATTCGGCGGCTTCGGATCGACGGCGAACAGGGCTGTGGACAACGCTGTTAGCGGCGGGTTAACGACGTCGTGCGAGCGTCCGGGCTGGAGGAGGCAGGCTCCTTGTCCGGGCGGCGCTGCCGGTTCGGGAGTGCCGGGCGAGGCGAGGCAGGTGCGGGCATGCGGGTGCAACTGACCGACGAGGAACGCCAGGCGCTGGAAATCGAACTGCATCGCCTCGAGAGCGAGCATCGCGATCTCGACGCGGCCATCGTGGCGCTTGAATCGCTCGGGAAATTCGACCAGTTGCAGGTGCAGCGGCTCAAGAAACGCAAGCTCTACCTGCGCGATCGGCTCGCCGCCATCGCCGATAGGCTCACCCCCGACATCATCGCCTGAAGCCGCCGATCATTCCGCTTGCCATGGCCGGGCACTTCGCCTAACTCGCTCAATTTTCCGGAATTCGCCATTGTCGCGGAGTTCCGCCAGGGGGCGCCATGCGGCCACCAGTCGCGATCATCATGGGCAGCCAGTCGGACTGGGCCACCATGCGGTATGCTGCCGAGACGCTTGACGCGCTCGCAATCGCGCACGAGGACCGCATTGTCTCGGCGCATCGCACGCCGGAGCGGCTCGTCGCCTTCGCGCGGGGCGCGCGCGAGGCCGGCTTCCGGGTCATCATCGCCGGGGCTGGCGGTGCCGCGCATCTGCCGGGCATGACCGCGGCCATGACACCGCTGCCGGTGCTGGGCGTTCCGGTCGAATCGAAGGCGCTGTCGGGGCAGGATTCACTGCTCTCGATCGTGCAGATGCCGGGCGGCATCCCGGTCGGCACGCTGGCGATCGGCAAGCCCGGCGCTATCAACGCGGCCCTGCTCGCGGCCGCCATTCTCGCGCTCGGCGATCCCGCCCTCGCGGAACGGCTCGATGCCTGGCGTCGCCGGCAGAGCGAGGCGGTCGCCGAGTTCCCGCGCGACGAGGCGTGATTCTCCATGCCCGATCGCGGAGGATCGATGCTGGCTCCCGGCGACATGATCGGCATTCTCGGTGGCGGGCAGCTCGGGCGCATGCTCGCGCTGGCCGCCGCCCGGCTCGGGCTTTCCTGCCATATCCTCGCGCCGGAGGCGGACAGTCCGGCCTTCGAGGTCTCGGCGCTCACCAGCGTCGCGGCCTATGACGACGAGGATGCACTCGCCGCCTTCGCCGCCACGGTTTCGGCGATCACCTATGAATTCGAGAACGTGCCGGTCGAGACGGTGCGGTTTCTCGAAAGGCTGAAGCCGGTGCGCCCCGGCTCGCGGGCGCTGGAGGTCGCGCAGGCACGGCTCGCGGAGAAGGCGCTCGCGCAAGCGCTCGGCGCGCGGACGGCGGATTTCGCCGCGATCCGCAGCCGCGCCGATCTCGATGCCGCGCTCGCGCGGATCGGCCTGCCGGCCATCCTGAAAACCAACCGGTTCGGCTATGACGGCAAGGGGCAGGCCAAGCTGCGCGACCCGCGCGATGCCGAGGCGGCCTTCGCCATGCTCGGGGGCGCGGACGGCATCCTCGAAGCCTTCGTGCCCTTCGATCGCGAGGTCTCGGTCGTCGCGACGCGCGGGCTCGACGGCGCCTTCGCCGCCTTCGAGGTCACCGAGAACGAGCACCGCAACCATATCCTGCATCGCTCCACGGTGCCGGCGCGGATTTCCGGTGCGGCGGCGGCGGCGGCGGTCGATATTGCGCGGCGGCTCGCGGAGGCGCTCGATTATGTCGGCACATTCGCGGTCGAGTTCTTCCTGATCGACGCCGAAGGCGGCCAGGTTCTCGTCAACGAAATCGCACCGCGCGTGCACAATTCCGGCCATTGGACGATGGATGGCGCCTTCACCTGCCAGTTCGAACAGCATATCCGCGCGGTGGCCGGCTGGCCGCTGGGCGATACCGCGCGGATCGGGCGGACCGAGATGCTGAACCTGATCGGCGACGAGGCCGCGGATTGGCGTGCGATCCTCGCCGATGGCCGCGCGCATCTCCATCTCTACGGCAAGAAGGCCATCCGGGCCGGGCGCAAGATGGGGCATGTCAACCGGATCTGGCCGGATGCGTGATTGCCGCTACAGCGGGCGCGGGCGGTGTGGACAAGTGTCCACGCTTCTGCTATGGCCCTGTCTCTCCTGGTCCCCTGTGCGGGGCCATTTTCTTTCCGTCCGAACCTGATCCTGGAGCCAACGTGCAGGTCCTCGTCCGCGATAACAATGTCGATCAAGCGCTGCGCGCGCTGAAGAAGAAGATGCAGCGCGAAGGCATTTTCCGCGAGATGAAGCTTCGCGGCCATTACGAGAAGCCCTCCGAGAAGCGTGCCCGCGAGAAGGCCGAGGCCGTTCGCCGCGCCCGCAAGCTGGCGCGCAAGCGCATGCAGCGCGAGGGGCTGCTTCCGGTCGTCGCGAAGAAGAAGTAAGCGCGCCGCCGCCATCGATCCATCCGGGAAGCGCTCGTCAAACCGGGCGCTTTTTCGTATTGAAGCCGCTTTTTGAACCATTTTTCATGCTTTCACTGCATTCCTGCGCATAGGCGGCGCGACGGGCTGTCGCGGCGGAGAAGGGGGCTTCGCGATGATCGAGCATGCCGGTGTGATTGCGGCGGGGTGGCGGGGCCCCGGCCTTGCGCGGCCGATGCGCGCCTGCGGCCTCGCAGCGCTGCTCGCGCTCGGGCTCGCAGCTTGCGAGACGGTGCAGAGCCTCAACCCGACCGGAATCGCCGAGGTTGATGACGCCGCGAATGCCCAGGCGGCGCAGACCAACATCGCTTCGCTCTCCGATGTCGTGCAGCGCAACCCCAATGACCCGCAGGCCTACAACACCCGCGGCGTCGCCTATGCCCGCGCCGGGCGCTTCCAGGAGGCGGTGAACGATTTCGGCCGCGCGATCCAGATCAATCCCAATTACGCCGCCGCCTATACGAACCGGGCGCTCGCCTTCCGGCAGATGAATCGCAACGATCAGGCGCTCGCGGATTTCAACCGGGCGCTGACCGCCGACCCGAATTACCATCCGGCCTATCTCGGGCGCGGCAATCTCTACCGCGCGCAGGGCAATCTCGGCGATGCGATCGCCGATCTCGGCCGGGTGATCCAGCTCAACCCCGCCGGCGCCGAGGCCTATCACGGCCGCGGCCTCGTCTATCAGGCGCAGGGCCAGCACAATCTCGCGATCGGCGATTTCGACGCCGCGATCGACCGCAACCCCTATGTCGCACCGCCCTACCAGGCACGCGGGCAAAGCCTGATCGCCATCGGGAAATACGAGCAGGCGATCGAGGATTTCAACGCCGCGCTCAATGTCGACAACAAGAACGCCGATAGCTGGGCGCTGCGCGGCATCGCCCTCGACCGCGCCGGCAAGAAGAGCGAGGCGCAGGAGAGCTTCCAGCGCGCGCTCGTCATCGACGGCAACAACCGGATCGCCAAGCAGGGCATGTCCGGCGGCCGCTCGGGGATCTTCTGAGCCTGGCGGGCGTCAGTCGAGCCGTTTCAGCATTTCGAGCGCGTAGGGGCGGAAACCGGTCCGGCGGTAGAGCGCCTCGGCGCCGGCATTGCCCGCCACCACGCCGATGAGCATGGCGCGGCAGCCTGCGGCGCGCGTCAGCCGTTCGGCCTCCGCGAGCAGCGCCGAGCCGATGCCGCGCCCGCGCGCCGCCTCCGCCACGACGAGTTCCATGACATGGCCGTGCCGGCGCAGTTCCGGGCGGATGAACGGCATGCCGGGCTCGATCGCCAGCGCGAGGAAGCCCAGCACGCGGCCCGCCGCTTCCGCGACCAGCAGCGTGCCGCCGGTTTCCGCGGCCCGTGCTTCGTCGCGGGCAAGACATTGGATCGCCGCGGCGCGATCCGTCGGACGATCGCCGGTGATCGCATCCTCGTGGCGGTTCAGCGCCTGGATAAGATCGATGACCGCCTCGCGGTCATCGGCATGCATCGCGCGGATGACCGGGATGCCGGAATTCATGGCGCGAGCTCCGCCAGGAAGGCCGGAACGTCGCGGTCGGGTCCGCGATCATAGGGCACCACATGTCCCTCGCCGGGATAGAGGATGCGTTTCACGCGGCCCGGCCGGCCGCGTGCGGCGAGAGCCTCCGAAACGGCCGGGGGGATCAGCGTGTCGGCCGCCCCGTGCAGGATGAGGATCGGCTCGTCCACCGCGCCGATGCGCAGATCCGAGCGGAAATCGTCGACCAGCAGCCAGGCGACCGGCAGCCAGGGATAGCTCGCCTCGGCCCGGCGAAGGACGGAATAATAGGGGCTGTCGAGAATCACCGCCTTGGCCTTCACCTGGCGGGCGAGTTCCAGCGCCACGCCGGTGCCAAGCGATTCGCCGAAGATCACGATCCGCTCCGGAGGAACGCGCCGCGCGAGATCGTCATAGATCGCCCGCGCATCGGCGATGAGCGTCGCCTCGCGCGGGTTGCCGGCGCTGCCGCCATAGCCGCGATAGGACATGGCGAGCAGGCCGGAACCGTCCGCCGTCATCAGGCCGAAGCGGCGGGCGCGGCGGTCAAGCCCGTTCGCATTGCCGTGGAAATAGAGGAAGACCGGCTTTTCCGGGGATTGCGGCTCGATCCGCCAGCCGAGGAGCCGCGTGCCGTCCGCCATGGTCAATTCCGCGCGCGCGGCACCGGGCAGGTTCTGACCGGCGGGGTCGATCCAGGCCGGCGCGGGCTTGTAGAGGAAATCGCGCTGGAAGGCCGCCATGTAGGCCGCCGCGCCGAGATAGACGAGGAGAGCAAGCAGCAGCGGAAGCCGGGCGATGCGCAGCGCGCGCGTGAGGGGCAGGGGGGAGGCGGCGGGACGGGTCATCGGCGGCGGATTTCCGGGAACTGGCGACAAAAAAAGGGCCGCGCATGCCGCGCGGCCCTCCTGATACGCGCGAGCGGCCCCGCGGGATGCCGGCGCTTCAATGCGCCATGGCTTTCACGATTTCCTCTGTCGTCTTCTTGGCGTCGCCGAACAGCATCATCGTGTTGTTCTTGAAGAACAGCTCGTTCTCGACGCCGGCATAGCCCGAGCCCATGCCGCGCTTGAGGAAGAGCACGGTGCCCGCCTTCTCGACATCGAGGATCGGCATGCCGTAGATCGGCGATTGCGGATCGGTCTTGGCGGCGGGGTTGGTGACGTCGTTGGCGCCGATCACGAAGGCGACATCGGCCTGGGCGAATTCGTTGTTGATGTCCTCGAGTTCGAAGACCTCGTCATAGGGCACGTTGGCCTCGGCCAGCAGCACGTTCATGTGGCCCGGCATGCGGCCCGCGACCGGATGGATCGCGTATTTCACCTCCACGCCCTCCTTCTTGAGCGTGTCGGCCATCTCCCGCAGCGCGTGCTGCGCCTGCGCCTGCGCCATGCCGTAGCCCGGCACGATGATGACCTTGCCGGCATTCTTCATGATGAAGGCCGCATCGTCGGCCGAGCCCTGCTTCACCGGCCGCGCCTCCTGCGCTCCCCCCGCGGGGCCGGCGGTCTCGCCGCCGAAGCCGCCGAGGATGACCGAGAAGAACGAGCGGTTCATGCCCTTGCACATGATGTAGGAGAGGATCGCGCCCGAGGAGCCGACCAGCGCGCCGGTGATGATCAGCGCCAGATTGCCGAGCGTGAAGCCGATGCCCGCCGCCGCCCAGCCGGAATAGGAATTGAGCATCGAGACGACCACGGGCATGTCCGCGCCGCCGATCGGGATGATCAGCAGGATGCCGAGCGCCAGGCTGACCGCCACCACCAGCCAGAACACGACGCGGCTCTCCGAGCCGATCAGCATCGCGATCAGCACCACGAGCAGCACGCCGAGCGCGATGTTGATCGCATGGCGCTGCGGCAGCATGATCGGCTTGCCGCTCATCCGCCCGTCGAGCTTGAGGAAGGCGATGACCGAGCCGGTGAAGGTGATCGCGCCGATCGCGACGCCGAGCGCCATTTCGAACAGGCTCGCCTTCTTGATCGTGCCGACCGCGCCGATGCCGAACGCCTGCGGCGCATAGAGCGCCGCAGCGGCGACGAACACCGCCGAAAGCCCGACCAGCGCGTGGAAGAACGCGACAAGCTGCGGCATCTTGGTCATCTCGACCCGGCGCGCCATCACCGCCCCGAAGCCGCCGCCGAGCGCGAGGCCGAGCAGCACCAGCAGCCAGGCCATGCCGCCCGCCGGCGGTGAGAGCAGGATGGTCGTCACCATCGCAATCCCCATGCCGGTCATGCCGAACAGGTTGCCCTGCCGCGATGTCGAGGGATGCGAGAGGCCGCGCAGCGCTAGGATGAACAGGACGCCGGAAACGAGATAAAGGAGGTTCGCGAAATTGGCGTTCACTTGCCGCCCTCCTTCTTCTTGTACATCGCGAGCATGCGCTGGGTGACGAGGAAGCCGCCGAAGATGTTCACCGCCGCGAGCACCAGGCCGATGAAGCCGAAGCCGCGCGCGGCGCCAGTCCCCTCGGTCAGCAGCGGCACGCCGACCGCGAGCAGCGCGCCGACGACGATCACCGAGGAGATCGCGTTGGTGACGCTCATCAGCGGCGTGTGCAGCGCCGGGGTGACCGACCAGACGACGTAATAACCGACGAAGATCGCCAGGACGAAGATCGCGAGGCGGAAGATCGTCGGGTCGATTGCGCCGCCGGTCGCGGCCGCAGCCGCGGCGCCGCCGGCTTCGGCGAGCTTCTCGGCCGCCTGGAGCGCGGCCTGCGCCTTGGCGAGGCTCGTCTCGGCCGCGGCCTGCGCCGCCTTGGCCTGTTCGAGGAGTTTCTGCGGGGTATCTGCCATGATCGTCTCCTCGCGGGTGAGGGCCGTGCCGGGTTACGCCTTCGGGGCGAAGATCGGGTGGACGAGCGCGCCGTCCTTCGTCAGCAGCGTCGCCTTGACGAGTTCGTCGTCGAAATTGACGGCGAGCCTGCCTTCCTTCTTGTCGATCATCGTCTCGAGGAAAGCGAAGAGGTTGCGGGCATAGAGCGCCGAGGCGGAGGGCGCGATCCGGCCGGGCGTGTTCGACCAGGCGACGATCTTCACCCCGCCATGCTCGACGATCTGGTCCGCCTTCGACACTTCGCAATTGCCGCCGCGCTCGACCGCGAGATCGACGATGACCGAGCCCGGACGCATGCTCTCGACCATCGCCTGCGAAACGAGGCGCGGCGCCGGGCGGCCGGGGATCAGGGCCGTGGTGATCACGATATCCTGCTTGGCGATATGCTCGGCGACGAGCACAGCCTGCTTCGCCTGGTATTCGGCGGACATCGGCTTGGCGTAGCCGGCGGCGGTTTCCGCCTGCCGGAACTCCTCGTCCTCCACCGCGATGAACTTGGCGCCGAGCGAGGCGACCTGCTCCTTCGCCGCCGGGCGCACATCGGTCGCGGTGACGATCGCGCCGAGGCGGCGGGCGGTGGCGATCGCCTGAAGCCCGGCGACGCCGGCGCCCATCACGAAAACCTTGGCGGCCGGCACGGTGCCGGCGGCGGTCATCATCATCGGGAAGGCGCGGCCGAACACCTCGGCCGCGTCGATCACCGCGCGATAGCCGGCGAGATTGGCCTGCGAGGAGAGCACGTCCATCACCTGGGCGCGGGTGATGCGCGGCATCAGTTCCATCGCGAAGAGGCTGAGGCCCTTCTCGGCGAAGGGCTTCAGCGCCTCGTCATTGCCATGCGGATCCATGATGCCGAGCAGCAGCGCACCGCTCTTCATCTTGGCGGCGAGTTCCGGCTTCGGCCGGCGGACGGCGAGCAGGACATCCGCCTCCTTCACCGCCTCGTTGGCGTTCTTGGCGATGGTGACCCCGGCGGCCTCGTAGGCCGCGTCGGGAATCGCCGAGCCGGCGCCGGCGCCCTTCTCGGCGACAAGGCTCGCGCCGAGCGCCTTCAGTTTGGTCGCGGTCTCCGGGGTGACCGCGACGCGCGGCTCGCCGCTCTTCGATTCGTCCAGAAAAGCAATGCGCATGCCGTCCCCCCGTGTCGTTCGATGTCATCCCGCGCAGCGAGGGCGCGGGTCCGGTCGCGGTTCGGCCCGTCGGGCGGGCGCGGGTCAGAAGAATTTCGCGATGATCGCAGCCAGCACGACCAGGACGAGCAGGGCGAACCACCAGCCGATCGTGCCGCTGAAAGCGCCCGTCAGCAGGACGAGGCCAACGGAGGCCACCGTGCCCCATTTGATGATGCTGGCGAACAGGGCGAAGGTCTTTTCATGCTCGGCGTAATCCATCGCCGGAGCATCGTGGTTGTGGTGGTCGGCAGCCATGATTCCCCCTAGGTGACGGCACGTCGCTTCAGCCTTCGCGTCTAACGGAAACCGCCTTTCCGCGCAATCGCCTTGGACGGGCGGGGAGGAGCGCGGGGCGGGCGGTTCAGGCAAGACCGGCGCGGGAGAGCGCGTCCGCCTGGCGCGCGGCGACCGTCCGGGTCGAGAAATCCGCGATTTCGGCGTTGAACAGCCGGAAGAAGTTCAGTTCCGCATCGAGATGCAGGAACACGCCGCCGAGCCCGATCGCGGCACGGTCCATGAAGACGAATTCGCGCGGGATCGTCACCGGACCCGTCTCCTTCAGCGCCTGATGCACGCGGGCGGCCTCCTTGCGGCCGTATTGCCCCGGCGAGACGCCATCGGCGATGGTGCGGGTGCGATCGTCGAGCAGCGGGCCGTAGATGAAACGCGCCCAGATGTTGAGCACGTCGATCATCGCGCGATTGAGCCTGCGGAAGCCCCAGGTCTCATAGGCATGGACGATCCGCGCCTCGTCGCCTTCGAGAAGCCCGCGATAGAGATCGACCACCGCGCCGACGAAGGTGGGCGGGAAGATGCGGATGCAGCCGTAATCGAGCAGGTTGATGCCGCCCGGCTCGCCCTCTGCGGTGCGGAAGACCGTGTAATTCCCGAGATGCGGATCGCCATGGATCACGCCGTAATGCGAGAACGGGTGCCACCAGGCCCTGAACATCGCGGTTGCCAGCCGGTTGCGGATTTCCGCCGGCGCCGTCTTGAAGGCGAGGATCTTCTCGCCGTCGAGCCATTCCATCGTCAGCAGCCGGCGTGTCGATAGCGCGGGAAGGACCCGCGGCACGCGGATCAGCGGCTCCCCCGCCAGCATCTCGGCATAGAGGGCGGCGTGGCGCGCCTCGCGGACATAATCGAGTTCCTCGCGGATGCGGGCGCCGATCTCCTCGCGGATTTCGCGGGTGTCGATCGCGCTGGTGAATTGCCGGTGCAGCGCGAAGACGAGGCCGAGCTGCTTGAGATCCGCCTCGACCGCCGATTCCATGTCCGGATATTGCAGCTTGCAGGCGAGGCGGGTGCCGTCCGCCAGCCATGCGCGGTGGACCTGGCCGAGCGAGGCCGCGGCGGCGGGCTCGCGCTCGAATTCCGCGAATTTCGCTGCCCAATCCGGGCCAAGCTCCGCCGCCATGCGCCGGCGCACGAACAGCGCGCCCATCGGCGGCGCCTCGGATTGCAGCGCCTTCAATTCCTCCGCGTATTCCGCCGGCAGCGCTTCCGGGATCGTCGCGAGCAATTGCGCGACCTTCATCAGCGGCCCCTTGAGCCCGCCGAGCGCGGCGGTGAGCGCGGCGGCGTTGCGGCGGTCGGCATCACCGGAGCGGCCGGCCAGCGCCGAGCCGGCGATGCGCGCGGCCACGCCGCCCATATTGGCGCCGACGCGCGCATAGCGGCTCGCACGGGCGGTGAAGCGGTTCTGTTCGCGATCAGTCATGGCGGCGATATGGGGTCTGCCCGCGGGAAGGGGAGGAGAGATACCCTTTTTACGACGCGGGCGCCCCTTCGGATGGCGGGCGGTTATCCCTCCATCCCCTCCAGTTCGGTGATCATGCCGTCGATCACGCTAAGGCCGATCTGCCAGAAGGCGGGGTCGCGGGCATCGAGCCCGAAGGGCGCGAGCAGTTCCGAATGGTGCCGCGTGCCCCCCGCCGCGAGAAGTGCGAAGTAGTTCTCGACGAATTTCGGGTCCGCTTTCTGATAGACGCCGTAAAGCGAGTTCACGAGGCAATCCCCGAAGGCATAGGCATAGACATAGAACGGCGAGTGGATGAAATGCGGGATATAGGCCCAGAACACCTCGTAGCCCGGCCCGAGATGAATAGCGGGGCCCAGGCTTTTCGACTGGACTTCGATCCAGATCTCGTTGAGTCTCTCCGTCGTCAGCTCGCCGTTGCGGCGCTCGGAATGAACCCGCCGCTCGAAGGCATAGAACGCCACCTGACGCACCACGGTGTTGATCATGTCCTCGACCTTGCCGGCGAGCAGGGCCTTGCGCTGGGCGACCTCCTGCGTGCCGGCGAGGATGCGCCGGAAGGTCAGCATCTCGCCGAACACGCTCGCGGTCTCGGCTAGGGTCAGCGGCGTCGGCGCCATCAGCGCGCCGTTGGGGGCGGCGAGCACCTGGTGGACGCCGTGGCCCAGCTCATGCGCCAGCGTCATCACGTCGCGCGGCTTGCCGAGATAATTGACAAGCACGTAAGGATGCGCGGACGGGACGGTCGGGTGTGCGAAGGCGCCCGGGGCCTTGCCCGGGCGGGTCGGCGCGTCGATCCAGCGTCCGTCGAAGAAGCGGCGGGCGATCTCAGCCATCTGCGGTGAGAATCCGGCATAGGCCGAGAGCACGGTCTCGCGCGCCTCCTCCCAGGGGATGGTACGCTGCGGAACCTTCGGCAGCGGCGCGTTGCGATCCCAGAATTCGAGCCGCTCCTTGCCGAACCAGCGCGCCTTGAGCGCGTAATAGCGATGCGAGAGCCGCGGATGCGCCGCCTCGATCGCCTGCACCATCGCATCGACCACCTCGGGCTCGACGCGGTTGGCGAGGTGGCGGCTCTCCGCCACATCCCGGAACCCGCGCCAGCGATCGGAGATCTCCTTGTCCTTGGCGAGGGTGTTGGTGATGAGCGTGAAGAGGCGGGTGTTCTCGGCCAGCGTCTTTGCCAGCGCCTCGCCGGCTGCGCGGCGGCGGTTCTCGTCGGCATCCTGGAGGCGGGCCAGGGTCGGCTCCAGCGTCAGCGTCTCGCCTGCGATATCGAAGCGCAGCGAGGCCATGGTCTCGTCGAAGAGCCTGTTCCAGGCGGCGCGGCCGGTGACCGATTTCTCGTGGAACAGCTGCTCGATGCGGTCCTCGAGTTGGAAGGGCTTGTCGCGGCGCAGGTCGACGAGCCAGGGACGGTAATGGTCCAGCGGTGCTGCGGCCATCAGCCGGTCCATGAGCTGATCGTCGATCAGGTTGAGTTCGAGCG
This sequence comes from Rhabdaerophilum calidifontis, assembly GCF_008641065.1. Lineage (GTDB taxonomy): Bacteria > Pseudomonadota > Alphaproteobacteria > Rhizobiales > Beijerinckiaceae > Rhabdaerophilum > Rhabdaerophilum calidifontis. Next base: position 512,645 of record NZ_VTRS01000001.1, read on the forward strand.
TGAAGAACAGCAGTTCGGAGCCTGCTTCCGTCACCTTCTCCTGGGTGTCGCCGTAGAACTTGCCGTGGATCGGGTTGGTGGTGTCGGTCGAGTAGATCAGGCCGGCATAGGAGATGATGCGGCCCATCCGCTCCTCGATCGCCTCATAGGCGCGGATCGCCTCGAACAGCGCCGCGCCGCCCTCCGCTCCGGCGGCCAGCGCGGCGAGCTTGCCGCGGTAGCGGGCGGCGAAGGCCCTGGCATCGTCGGACATCGCCGCAAAATCCGCTGCGAATTCCAGCGAGTCCATGCCGGGATAGAGATCGTCGAGCCGCCATTCGGGCAGGTCGCCCAGTGCGGTCTCGGATTCGGCGCCGGATGCAGCGGGCAGGAGGGCAGGGTTCGGGCGCATCGGGGTCTCTCTCGGCTCGGGCGCGACGCGGGAGGAGCGGGCCCCATTCCATGACGCAAGCCGGCGGCGCTTTCAACCGCGCGCCGCTCGCAGGGCTGCGCGACAGGATTTACAAGCTGTTTACGTCCATCCGCGAAACTGGTTCGAAACGACACAGGCGGATCGCGCGCGTCAGGCGCCTCCGTCCGCCGCGAGAGGCAAGATCCAAAGATGAGCGCGACCGTCCTCGTCGTCGACGACGACCCCGTCCAGCGCCGGCTGCTGACCGAGCTGGTCCGCAAGTTCGGCTATCAGCCGGAGGCCGTCGAGAGCGGCGCGGCGGCGCTCGACCGGATCGCGGACCGCGCCTTGCCGCCGGTCGATGTGGTGGTGCTCGATCTCGTGATGCCGGATCTCGACGGGATGGCGGTGCTGGAGCGCCTGCGCGCCGGCGAGGCGTCGCCGCCGGTCATCGTCCAGACCGCACATGGCTCGATCGAAACCGTGATCGGCGCGATGCGGGCCGGGGCGGTCGATTTCGTGGTCAAGCCGGTCGGGGCCGAGCGGCTCCAGGTCTCGATCAAGAACGCGCTGCGCGTCGAGGCCCTGGAGGGCGAGGTGCGGCGGCTTTCCAAGCGCGGCTCGGGGGCGATGAGCTTCGCCGATCTTGCCTCGGGCGCGCCGGACATGATCCGCGCGATCCGGCTCGGCGAACGTGCCGCCAAATCTGGTATTCCTGTGCTGCTCGAAGGTGAATCCGGTGTCGGCAAGGAGGTGTTCGCCCGCGCGCTCCAGGGGGCCGGCGACCGGCGCGGCAAACCCTTCGTCACCGTGAATTGCGGGGCGATCCCGGCCAATCTCGTCGAATCCATCCTGTTCGGGCACGAGAAGGGGGCCTTCACCGGCGCCACGGAGAAGCATGCCGGCAAGTTCGTCGAGGCGCATGGCGGCACGCTCTTCCTCGACGAGGTTTCCGAACTGCCGCTCGATGCGCAGGTGAAGCTGCTTCGTGCCATCCAGGAGGGCGAGGTCGATCCGGTCGGCGGGCGACGCACCGTCAAGGTCGATATCCGGCTGATCTCCGCCACCAACCGCGACCTGATCGAGGCGGTGCGCCAGGGGCGGTTCCGCGAGGATCTCTATTACCGCCTCAACGTCTTCCCGATCTCGATCCCCCCCTTGCGCAACCGCCGCGAGGATATCCCGGCGATCGCGCGGCGGCTTCTTGCCCGGATCGCGGCGGAGGAGGGGCGCAATATCCGCGGCATCGGCCAGGCGGCGATGGCGCTGATCTGCCGCTACGATTGGCCGGGCAATGTCCGCCAGCTCGAGAACGCGATCTTCCGCGCGGTGATCCTCGCCGAGGGCGACGAGCTTGGCCCGGCAGAATTCCCGCAGCTCGTGCAGGCGCTCGACGGCCATGCGGTCGAGATCCCGCCGCTTGCCGCGCCGTCGCGCGCGGCGCGTCCGGAGCGCGAGATCGTCCGCGTCGAGATCAAGGATCCGTCGGCCCTGGCGCTTCTCGACCAGACCGGCGATGTGCGGCCGCTCGAACAGGTCGAGAGCGACACGATCCGCTTCGCGCTCGAGCATTATCGCGGGCAGATGTCGAAGGTCGCGCGCAAGCTCGGCATCGGTCGCTCGACGCTCTATCGCAAGCTGAAGGAACTCGGCATCGAGGCCGAGGAGGGTGAGGGCGCCGAGGAAACCCAGATCCGCGTGGCCTGACGGCGACAGGGGGCGCGCGCATGCATCCGAAGGGCGGCGCTGTGCGTTGCCGCACTTGACGGAAAGCCGGGATTCGGACGACCAAGACGAAACGGGCGAGGGGCCATGAGCGTGTTCGACAGAAACGGGTCCGAAATGCGTCGCATGCCGGAGCGGAGCGGCTCCGCTTTCGGGATGTCCCGCGGTCTCCTTGCCGGCCTCGCGCTGCTGGCGGCGCTGCCGCTCCGCGCCGAGGACGCGGCGCATTTCCCGGCCCTCCCGGCCCCGCCCGAGATCGAGATCCAGGCGAGCCGCGATCTGCGGCCGCCGGAGGATGGTGTCCGCGCCGCGCAACCTTCGGGAGGCGACGCGACGCTGCTCCGTCAGGCCGAAGCGGCGCCGGCCCGCGTGTCCGTGCTGCCCGATCTCCTGCCCGACCTGCCGGAGCCGCCCGCCATCGCCCTCTCCGATGAGCTGCGCGCGGCGGAGAAGCCCGGTCTGTCGGCGCAGGCAACCGCGGATATCGCTCTGCCGGAGCCGCCGCCGGTTATCGTCTCGCTCGAGCCCGCTGCACCTCCGGTCACCGCCTCTGCCGCGGCGGGGGCCGGGCTCGATCTTGACCCGCAGCGTCTCGAGGCGCTGCTCGAACCCGCGCGGGCGAAGTTCCGGCTGACGCAGGCCGAGATCGAGAGCTTCGTGGCTTTCTATCAGGCCCGGGATTTCCAGCCGCTCTGGCTCGACCTTTCCGGGCCGGATGCCGTGGTCTCGCGCGCCGCCGAGATGCTCGCCGAAACGCTCGCCGGCGCCGAGGCGGACGGGCTCGATCCGGCCCGCCTGCTCGCGGCGCTGCCGGCGCGGCGTTCGGGTGCCCTGCCGGCGCGGGAGCGGGCCCCGGCCGAGATCGCGTTCTCCGTCGCAGCCTTTCTTTACGCCCATGACGCGCGCGGTGGCCGGCTCACCCCGGCGCGGCTCTCCTCGCTGCTGACGCCGAAACTTGAGATCCCCGCCCCGGCGGAGGTGCTGGCGCCGCTCGCCGGGCTGGCCGCTGCGGCGGTGCCGGATGCCCTGCGCGCCCATCAGCCGCCGCATGCCGGCTACCGTGCCCTGCGCGCGGAACTGGCGCGGGTCCGGCGCGAGATCGACGCACCGCTGCTGACGGGCGCGGTCGCCGGGGCAGAGGGCGCACCGCAGCCCCCGGCCCGCCTGCCCGAGGGCTGGCTCGCGGGGCCGCCCCTTCTCCCCGGCAAGGCCGATCCGCGCGTGGCGATGCTGCGCCTGCGACTCGGGCTTCCGGCCGCGGAGGGCGATGTCTACGACGAGCCCCTGCGCCAGGCGGTGATCGCCTTCCAGCGCGCCAACGAGTTGACGCCCAACGGCCGCATCACGCCGAAGACCCGCGCCGCGCTCGAGGATCCCCGCGCCCCGCGCGACCCGTCCGAGACGCGGCCGGATCTCAACCGCCTCGTGGCAACCATCATCGCCAACATGGAACGCTGGCGCTGGCTGCCGCGCGATCTCGGCCGCACCCATGTGTTCGTCAACGTGCCGGATTTCCGCATGCGCTTCATCGATGGCGGAAAGGTTGCCTTCGAGACGCGGGTGATCGTCGGCAAGCCGGAGACCCAGACGCCGATCTTCTCCGACGAGATGGACCATCTGATCGTCAACCCGTCCTGGCATGTGCCGCCCTCGATCCTGCGCAAGGAATTCCTGCCCAAGCTCGCGACCGATCCCGATTACGCCGCGCGCCGGGGCTTCGAGGTGGTGCGGCGCGGCAATGCGATCTCGATTCGCCAGCCGCCGGGCGAGCGCAACGCGCTGGGGCATGTGAAATTCATGTTCCCGAACCAGCATTCGGTCTATCTGCACGATACCCCGACGCGGAACCTGTTCTCCGCCGAGACCCGCGCCTTCAGCCATGGCTGCGTGCGGGTGCAGAATCCTTTCGCCTTCGCCGAGAAGCTGATCGGCCATCAGGGGCATAGCGAGCAATCACTGCGCGCCATGGTCGGCCGCGGCGAACGCATGATCCGGCTGCAGGAGAAGATCCCGGTCCACCTGACCTATTTCACGGTCTTCGTCGACGAGGCGGGCGTCATGCAGCAGCGGCGCGATCTCTACGGCCACGATCAGCGCGTTCGGGCGGCGCTGGCGCTCTGATCGTCGCCTGCCCTGGCGGGGATTGTGACGCAAGGAAGCCGGTTGGCATTTTTCTGCCATTATTTTAAGCGAACCGGGGAGATCGCTCCACAAGCAGAGGGGGGCTTGGTGAGCTCTGTCGGCCGTCATTCCCGCGCATGGATGCAAGTCCGGCGCCCGCTCTTCATGGCGGGTGGCGGGTTCGTCCGGCGGGTCTGGCTCGCGGCGGGCGCCGGGCTCGGGCTGGTTGCGCTGACGACGGCAACGCAGGACGCCAATGCCAATGGCGAGACGCGGGCACTCTCCATGGTGCATGCCCATACCGGCGAGACGATCAACATCGTCTACAAACGCGAGGGAACCTTCGAGTCCGGCGCGCTCGAGAAGCTCAACTGGTTCCTGCGCGACTGGCGCGTCGACGAGCCGATCGCGATGTCGCCGCAGCTCTTCGACGTGATCTGGTATGTCTATCGCGAGGTCGGTGCCTCCGAGCCGGTCAAGGTGATGTCCGCCTATCGCTCGCCGGGCACCAACGCGATGCTGCGCCGCCGCTCGCGCGCGGTGGCGAAGGAAAGCCAGCACATGCGCGGCAACGCTATGGATATCCACATCCCCGGCGTTTCCATGGCGCGGGTGCGCGAGATCGGCATGCGGCTCCAGCGCGGCGGGGTCGGCTATTATCCCTCCGCCGGCTCGCCTTTCGTCCATCTCGATGTCGGCTCGGTGCGCTCCTGGCCGCGCATGCCGCGCGAGCAGCTTGAACGCCTGTTCCCGGACGGCAAGACGGTCCATATCCCGGCGGACGGCATCCCGCTTTCCAATTACCAACTCGCCTATGCCGAGATCCAGGCGCGCGGCGGCACGGCGCTCGATTACGAGACGGTCAACGCGAACCGAGGCAAGAGCCTGTGGGCGTTGCTGTTCGGCGGTGACGAGGACGAGGATTCCCGCGAGGTCGCGGCGCGCGGCACGCGCGTTGCGGCCCGCGGCCGCGCCGCGCCGCCGCAGCAGGTGGCGGCCGCTCCCGCTTCGGGAGACCGTGTGAGCGCCTGGGGCACGGCGGCGCCGGTTCCCGTCGAGCCGGCGCCGCGCGTCGTCGCTGCGGCGCCGGTGCCGGCACCCGAGCCGGCGAAAGCCGAGATCCGGACCGAGCCGGCGAAGGCCGAGGCCCGGGTCGAGTCGTCGCCGCCGGTGCTGATCGCGGCGATGCCCGTTCCGCCGATCCGGCCGCGCGGCGCCGCGTTCGCCCAGCTCGTGGCGGCGCATGAGCCGCTGCCGCCGATCCGCCCCGGCCTTCCGGTCATCGTCGCGGGGGCGGAACCGGCTCCGGTCACCGTCGCGGGGATGCCGCTGCCGCCGGCGCGTCCGGCCGCCGCTGCGGCGCTTCCCGGCATCCTCGCGCCGCCTGGCGCGCCGGATCCGGCGCTGGTGCAGGCCTATGCCCCGGTTGTGGCGCCCGCGCCGCCGGCCCGGCCGGCGCCGCCGCCGGTCGAAGTCGCCGCGCTCGGCGCGACCCGCTCGCTGCGCGGCGCGCTCGCCAGGCCGGCAAGCCCCGCGCCTTCACCGGCGCTCGCGATCCGCGGCGCGCTGATCGCCGATCCGACCGCGCCGCCCGCCCCGCCGAAGCCCGATACGCTGGCGATGGGCTTTTCCAAGGCCGGGGCAATGGTGATGCCGGGCATGACCTTCACCGGCGGCTTCATCCGGCCGATCGGGATGGGGTTCACCAAACCCGGCGAATGAGCCCCGCACAAGGCGGGGCATTGCCGCTCAATCCATGCCCAGCGCGCGGAGATAGGTTTCGAGCAGGGCCTCCTGCTCGCGCCGCTCGTCGGCGTCCTGCCGGCGCAGGGTGATGACCTTGCGGAGGATCTTGGTGTCGAAGCCATTGGCCTTGGCTTCGGCATAGACATCCTTGATATCGGCGGCGATCTGCCGCTTCTCCTCTTCGAGCCGCTCGATCCGTTCGATCACCGCCTTGATCTGGCCGGCGCCGGTCTGGGAAATGTCGTCCATGGCAATCTCCGGGGGCGGGCCTGCCGAGCGGCCCATAGTTCGGGCGAACTCCGTCCCTCAAACGCGCGCGCCGGTCAAGATCGGCGGCGTGCTGTGCTGTGGGTTGGCGTGCGGCGGGTCAGAATGCCGGATGGGCGCCGTAATGCCGGATTTCCGCGAGGGTCGGATCGGCCAGCACCGGCCGGAGGATGCGGGCGAGCCGCCGCCCCCAGAACCCGGCCTTGTCCGGCGTGTCGATCAGGTCCTGCCGGATCTCGACCAGCGCATGCGCGAGCCCGCGCCGCAGGCAATGGCGGTCGATCGTGTCGCCGGCATAGCCGCCCTGATAGGGCTCGTTCTCGCCGACGATCAGGTCGTGCTCGGCGCGCAGCGCCGCCAGCAGCGCGCGGTTGAGGCGGGGGTCGAAATCCCAGATCACGGTGATCTCCCACGGCCGCGCGATGCCCTTCATCGCCGGCGTGTAGGAATGCATCGAGAGGATGGCGGGGTTGCGGCCGCTCGCCTGCATCGTGGTGATCGTGCGGGTGATCGCATCGTCATAGGGCGCGTAGAAGCGCGCGATCCGCGCCGCGATTCCGGCCGCGTCGATGCGCGCATTGCCGGGCACGATCGCGCCGTCGGCGATACGCATCACCAGGGTCGGGTCATCCGTGCCGCGATTGGGGTCGATCAGCAGCCGCGAGAAGCGGCTCATCACGGCCGGCGCGCCGAATTCTGCCGCGAGCACCCGGGTCACCGCCTCGGCGCCGATATCATAGGCGATGTGCCGTCCGAGTTCCCGCGCCGGCAGGCCGAGATTGTCGAATTCCTTCGGGATGCTGGCCTGGGCGTGGTCGCAGAGGAGCAGGAGCCCCCCGCCGGCATCACCGCCGACGATCTCGAAGGCGGGGGCGGATTCGGGGTGGATGACGGCGTTCACGCGGCGGGTTCCTCCTCGGGCGGCGGACGGCGCAGCATCGGGAAGGGGCGCGCAGCGGTCAAGCCGATTGCGGAACACCGCAGTTCCGCTAGGCTTGCCCTGCATCGTCATCGGAGGAGCCGGACCATGTTCGAATCGCTGCGGATCAGGTCGCGGCGGCGGCATTGCACCGCGATCTTCGAGGCAGCGGTGCGTGCAGTCGCGGCCGGGACCTTCCTGCCGCCGCTGCTCCCCGAGCCGCCGGAAGGCGGGCGCCTCGCGATCCTGGCCGCGGGCAAGGCCGCCGGTGCGATGGCGGCGGTCGCTGAGGCGCATTATCGCGATGAGCTTGGGCTGCCTCCGGAGCGGCTCCTCGGGCTCGCCGTCACGCGGCATGGCTACGGGGTTCCGACGCGCGGCGTCGAGATTCTCGGCGCCGGGCATCCGGTGCCGGACGCGGCGAGCCTGGCCGCCGCCGAGCGGATGCTCGACCTGGCCGACACCCTCGGCCCAGACGATCTCGCGGTGTTCCTGCTCTCCGGCGGAGCCTCGGCCAATCTCGTTGCGCCGGTCGCCGGGGTGACGCTGGAGGAGAAGCAGGCGCTCACCCGCGCGCTCCTGCGTTCCGGCGCGCCGATCGACGCCATGAACGCGGTGCGCAAGCATCTCAGCCGCATCAAGGGCGGGCGCCTCGCGCAGCGGATTGCGCCGGCGCGGCTCGTGACGATCGCGCTGTCCGACGTGCCGAACGACGATCTCTCCGCGATCGGTTCCGGCCCCACGGTCCCGGACGCGACGACGCTCGCCGATGCGTGCGCGGTGCTCGGGCGCTACGACATTCCTCTCTCGCCGGGGATCGCCGCCGCGCTGGCGGATCCCGCCAACGAGACGCTGAAACCCGGTGATCCGGCCTTCGGACGCAGCCTGGCCATGATCGGCGCCCGCCCGCGCGATGCCTTCGATGCGGCCTGCGAGGCGGCGATGCGGCTTGGCTATGTCGTGCGGGATCTCGGCTGTGACCTCGAGGGCGAGGCACGCGCCATCGCCGCCCAGCACGCCGCACTCGCCTTGCGCGAGGCGGAGCAGGGCGGCCCGCTGGCACTCATCTCCGGCGGCGAACTGACGGTGACGATCAAGGGCGACGGCCGTGGCGGGCCGAACCAGGAATACGCGCTGGCGCTTGCCATCGGCCTCGGCGGCGCGCCGGGCATCGTCGCGCTCGCCGCGGACACGGACGGCACGGATGGCGGGCGGGGCGAGCCCACCGACGCCGCCGGCGCCTTCATCGATCCGACCACGCTTGCCCGCGCCGCCGAGCATGGCCTCGACCCCGCGGCGCATCTTGAGCGCAACGATTCGACCGGCTTCTTCGAGGCGCTCGGCGACCTGCATCTTCCCGGCCCCACCTTCACCAACGCCAATGACTTGCGCGTGATCCTGATCGGCGATTGACCTTTGCCGGGGGCGGGGCGATACGAAACCCATGAAGACGACGAACAGGCCGATTCCCGCGCGGCATCCGTCGCGAATCGGGGCCTTCCTCGGCGCGGTTCTTCTCGGCCTCCTGCTCGCGGGCGGAGCGGCGAGGGCCGATCTGCGTGTCTGCAACGCGACCGCCGGGCGCGTGGGGCTGGCGATCGGCTATCTCGACGGTCCGGTCTGGGTCACGGAGGGCTGGTTCAATCTCAAGCCGAACCGGTGCGAGACGATCATCCGCGGACGCCTCGCGTCACGCTATTTCTACATTCATGCGGTCGATTACGACCGCGGCGGGGATTGGAGCGGGCCGAACGTGCTCTGCACGCGCGATTCCGAATTCTCGATCCGGGGGCCTCTCGATTGCTACGCGCGTGGCTTCGAGCGCGCGGGCTTCATCGAGATCGATACGGGGCAGCAGGCGGACTGGACGGTCGAGCTTGGCGATGGGGGGCTCGTCTCCGGGCGGTGACGGGCGGTTTTGGCGGCGGAATGCGGCGCATTCCCAAATGGCGGGGGTTGATCCATGCGGCGGAACAGGAGAACCAAGCTGATCGCGACGCTTGGTCCGGCCTCGGAGGATCTCGCGATCGTCCGGCAGCTCTTCCAGGCTGGCGTGGATGTGTTCCGCATCAACATGAGCCATTCGAGCCACGCGGTGCTGGCGCAGCGCGTCCAGCAGATCCGCGCCATCGAGGCCGAGTTCAACCGGCCGATCGGCATCCTCGCCGATCTCCAGGGGCCGAAGCTGCGCGTCGGCACCTTCGCCGCACCGCCGGTGATGCTCGAGAAGGGGCAGCGCTTCGTGCTCGATTCCGACCCCGCGCCGGGCGACGCGACGCGGGTGCATCTGCCGCATCCGGAGATCCTCGCCGCGCTGCGCCCCGGCCACCGCGTGCTGATCGATGACGGCAAGCTGCTCTTCGTCGTGCGCGAGGCGGATCCGGAGCGGGTCGAGATCGAGGTCGAGGTCGCCGGGGCGATCTCGAACAAGAAGGGCGTGAGCCTGCCGGATACGCTGCTGCCGAGTTCGGCGCTCACCGACAAGGACCGCTCGGACCTTGTTGCGGCGCTCGAGGCGGGGGTGGACTGGATCGCGCTTTCCTTCGTGCAGCGGCCGGATGACGTCGCCGAGGTCCGCAAGATCGCGCGCGGCCGGGCGCTGGTGATGTCCAAGCTCGAGAAGCCGCAGGCGATCGAGCGGCTCGACGAGATCATGGAGCTTTCCGATGCGCTGATGGTGGCGCGCGGCGATCTCGGCGTCGAGATGCCGCTGGAGGTCGTGCCGGGGCTCCAGAAGCGTATCACCCGCATGGCGCGCAAGCTCGGCAAGCCCGTGGTGATCGCGACGCAGATGCTCGAATCGATGATCCAATCGCCGACGCCGACCCGCGCCGAGGTCTCCGATGTCGCAACCGCGGTGTTCGAGGGCGCCGATGCCGTGATGCTCTCGGCCGAGAGCGCGGCCGGGAAATACCCGATCACCGCGGTCGAGACGATGAGCCGGATCGCCGAGGCGGTGGAACGCGATCCCAATTATACGGTGCTGCTCGCCGGCCAGCGCACGGCGCCGGAGCCGACCGGCGCCGACGCCATCGCCGCCGCGGCGCGCTCCGTCGCCGAGACCCTCGATCTCCGCGCCATCGTCGCCTGGACGGCCAGCGGCGCCACGGCGCTGCGCATCGCGCGCGAGCGGCCCTATCCGCCGATCCTGACGCTGACGACGAGCCACCACACGGCACGGCGGCTGGCGCTCGTCTGGGGCGTGCACGCGGTTGTCGGCGAGGATCCCCGCGATGTCGACGACATGGCGCGGCTTGGCGCCCAGGTGGCGCGCGAACAGGAATTCGCCAATCCCGGCCAGCGCGTCATCCTGGTGGCGGGGGTGCCGTTCGGAACCCCGGGCGCCACGAACATGCTGCGGATCGCCTTCGTGGGGGCGGGAGACCGGCCGCCGGGCTGAGCCCTTGCGGCCGTGGGGACGGGGTCAGATCGGCTGTCCCTCGATCTCGGGACGCATCTTGTCGAGGCTGCCTTTCAGATCCGGGAAGTGCGGGTAGATCTCGAGCGCGCGGGTGAAGGCGCGATAGGCGCCCTTGCGGTTGCCCATGCCGCGCAGCAGCCCGCCGAGCCCGGCGAGCGCCTGGTAATGGCGCGGTTCGAGCGCCAGGGCGGCCCGCACGTCGCGCAGGGCCGCCTCCTCGTCCTTGCGCAGGAAATGCACCACCGCGCGGCGGTGATGGGCCTCCGCCCAATCCGGTTTCATCGCCAGCACGAAATCGAGAAGATCGAGCGCGAGATCGAGATCCTTGGCGCCCACCGCCTCCTTGGCGCGCTGATAGACGAGATCGGCCGTCGGGCTGCCGGAGCGTTCGAGGATCTGCTCGATCTCGTTCGCGATGCCGCGCGCATTCTGCGCGTCCGGTGCCTCGCGCAGTCGTTCGAACAGCAGGTTCAGCCGCTGCTCGGCACGATGCCGGGTTTCAGGTTGGGCGGGATCGGCGGGTTTCGGGGCGGCCGGGACGGCGGGCGGCACGTCCTGCGCGAGGGCGGGCGCGGCGGCAAGAAGGAGCGTCGCGACGACGGACGCGTGCGCGCCGCGCGACCGCATCCACGAAGACATCCGCACCCATGAGGCCATGGCGCTAAGGTATCCCGCGTGCGGCGCGGGTCAAGGCCGATGTCCGCGCCCGCCAATGGCGCAACGCAAAAAGGCGCCCGGCCGGGGCGCCTTCCACCATGCCGGACGCGAAGGATCAGCCCTGGCGGGCCTTGTAGCGCTTCTGCGTCTTGTTGATGATGTAGACCCGGCCGCGCCGGCGCACCATCTGATTGTCGCGATGCCGCTTCATCAGCGACTTGAGCGAATTCCTGATCTTCATCGTCTCAACTCCACCCGGTCGCCCGGATCTGCCCGGTCGCCCGGAACCTGCGCCATCCAGGCCCCGTGCGGGGCTCTTCCGGCCGAAATGGTGGGCGCGACAGGGATTGAACCTGTGACCCCTACCGTGTCAAGGTAGTGCTCTCCCGCTGAGCTACGCGCCCCTGACGGCACCGGAACCGGAGCCGCCGGAAAAAGGGAAGCGCCCGTATAGTCGCGGTTCGGCGAAAGGGCAAGGATTTTTGGCGCATAACCGCGCAAGAATCCGGCGCTGGAAATGGACCGGGTCAGGCGGCCAGAAGCTGCTTCACCTGGGTGACGAGTTCCTTGAGGTGGAAGGGCTTCGAGAGCACCCGTGCATCCTTCGGCGCGTTCGATTCCGGGTTGAGCGCCACGGCGGCGAAGCCGGTGATGAACATCACCTTGATGTCCGGGTCGAGTTCGGTGGCGCGGCGGGCGAGTTCGATCCCGTCCATCTCCGGCATGACGATATCGGTCAGCAGCAACTCGAACGGCTCCTCGCGCAGCCGGTGATAGGCCGAGCGGCCATTGTCGAAGGAGGCGACCTCGTAGCCCGCGTTCTGGAGTGCGCGCACCAGGAACTTGCGCATGTCGTTGTCGTCTTCGGCAAGCAGGATCTTCGTCATGAGGCTCTCTCGGGACCGGGGCGGCACTTCATGCGGCCGGCCGGATAATTTAGAAATATCGTTAGGCCGTCAGGGTAAACAGCGCGTCAATTTTCCACATCCGCATCGCGGGCGCTGGACCATGGGGCGGGATCGCGGCATGTTTGTCGGCAAGCGATCCCAGAGGAGGCTCGATGCCGGCCGCGTTTGCACCCGATCCGCCCGAACAGGGCATCTACCAGATCGCGGCGCCCCTGGCTTCCGACACGACGCTGTTCCTCAATTCCCCGCATTCGGGCGACCATTTCCCCGCGGAATTCCTTGCCCGGGCGCAATTGCCGCGTGAAACCTTGCGGCGTGCCTCGGATCTTTTCGTCGACCGGCTGTTCATGCCGGCGACCGAGGCCGGCGTGCCGATGATGCGCGCGCTGCTGCCGCGCAGCTATGTCGATCTCAACCGCGAGCCCTTCGAACTCGATCCGCGGCTGATCGCCGGCCCGTTGCCGGTCGATGCCAATACGCGCTCGCTGCGCGTCGCCGGCGGGCTCGGCACGGTGCCGCGCGTCATCGGCGACCAGATCGAGATCTATGCCGGCAAGATCAGCCTCGACGACGCGCTGCGCCGGATCGAGCAGGCTTACGTGCCCTATCACCTGCGGCTCCACCGCGAACTTGCGCTGCGGCATCAGCGGCATGGCCGGGTGGTGCTTGTCGATCTGCATTCGATGCCATCGCAATCCGGGCCGCGTCCGGCGCGGCCCTTGCCGGATCTCGTGCTCGGCGACCGGTTCGGCGCCAGCGCCGACCCCGATCTCATCGAGGCGGCGGAGGCGGCGGCGCGCGGGCTCGGCTTCCGCGTCGAGCGCAACCAGCCCTATGCCGGCGGCTACATCACCGAGCATTACGGCCGGCCGGCGCTCGGCTGGCACGCCTTCCAGATCGAGATCAACCGCGCGCTCTACATGGACGAGCAGCGGCTGGAGCCGCATGGCGGTTTCGCGCCGGTCTGCGAGGCGCTCGTCGCACTGATCCTGCGGCTTATGGATTTCGAGGCATACGCCAGCCGCACAACGGCCTTGCATTTTTCGCAAGATGCTGCTGAATAGAAGCACGCTGCCCATCGCGCCAGCAGAATGAGCCGGAAGAGCCGAACGGCCGCCGCACAAGAGCTCAAGGCATGGGTGGCCTTTCCGGCGCGCCTTCCGGTGTTTCGGGATAAAAAAAAGGCCGCACGAAGCGGCCTTTGTAAGTCTAGGGAGGAAACGCCCAAGGAGGGCACGTCACGAGGGCGAACCGTCGTGACAGCTTCAATATATATTGCGCCGCACAAACTGCAAGCCCCATCCGGACGGATGGGTATTTTTTTGTCGACATTTCATCAACGCGGTTTCGGAGCCGTTACCGGGATGGCATGAGCAGCCTCGGAGCAGCGGCGGTTCGCTTGCTTCCGGCATCGCGCATGGCGCGGTGTCGCCCGCCATCCGAATTCCGTCAGGGGCTACATGCGTCCGGTCGATCTCTCCGCCTTCATGGAACAGCTGGCCCGGATGTCGGGGCAGGCGATCCTTCCCTTCTTCCGCACGCGCCTCAACGTCATCGACAAGGCGAGCGCACAATCCGGCCGGTTCGATCCGGTGACGGAGGCGGATCGCGCCGCCGAAACGGTGATCCGCCGGCAGATCCGCGCCACCTTTCCGGGGCACGGCATTCTCGGCGAGGAATTCGAGACCGAGAATGCCGGGGCGGAATATCTCTGGGTCATCGACCCGATCGACGGCACGCGCGCCTTCATCTGCGGCCTGCCGGTCTGGGGCACGCTGATCGGGCTGATGCGCAACGGCGATCCGGTGATGGGCGTGATGCACCAGCCCTATACCGGCGAACTCTTCTTCGGCGACGGGCGGATCGCCCAGCTCCGGGGGGCGCAGGGCTCGCGCGATCTGCGCACCCGCGATTGCGGCGGGCTCGCCGAGGCGCATCTGATGACCACCGATCCGCGCCTCTTCGCCGAGGGCGACCGCCCCCGCTATGCGCGCGTCGAGGCCGCAGCCAAGATGACCCGCTACGGCGCGGATTGCTACGCCTATGCCATGCTGGCGGCGGGGCATGTCGATCTCGTGATCGAATCCGGCCTCCAGCCCTACGATATCGTCGCCCTAATCCCGATCATCGAGGGTGCGGGCGGCGTGGTGAGCGATTGGGAGGGCGGGAGCGCCAAGAATGGCGGGCGCATCCTCGCGGCCGCCACGCCGGCGCTGCATGCCGCCGCGCTGGCGCTGCTCCGCGAGGGCTGAGGTTCAGCCGCCGGCGGGGGCAGGGTGCGGATCGTCCTCCGCCGCGCGCTGGGCATCGTCCGCGGCGTCGAGGCGCATGAAGGCGTCGAAGGCGGCCCAGAATTGCGCCTGGATCGCGTCGGCCTCCATCAGGATCTCGTGACGCGCGCCGCGCAGTTCGATCGCCCCGGCACCCTTGAGGCGCCGGGCGAGCGCGGCAGCCACCCGCGTCTCGACCACATGATCGGCGCCGGCGAGGATCATCAGGATCGGGGTGCGGTTGGCGCGGCCGAAGTCCGGCTCCTGGAATTCGGCCAGCGCGTCGAAAGTCGCGTCCACCCAGCCGATCGTCGGATCGCCGATCGCCAGCCGGGGTTCGGCCGCGAGCCAGCGTCCGGAGATCGCGTAGCGGAGGGGATCGCTCGACAGCGGGTTGCCCTCGAAGGGCTTGGCGAAGATCGGCTTCGCGCCTCCGCCGGGAACATAGCGTGTCGAGAGGCCGATGCTCGCAAGAAGGCGGGTGAGCACGCGCGCGGTGCCGGGCCAGCTGATCCCGGCGATGCCTGTCAGCGGGGCGGTCAGAATCGCGCGGCGGAAGCGGTTCTCGCCCCTGGCCAGCGCCGAGAGGGCGATCGCCCCGCCGGTCGAATGCGCGAGGAGCCCATAGGGTTCTGGCATCGCCTCGGCGGCCGCGGCATCGAGCAGCGCCGCGAGATCGAGCCGGTAATCGGCGTAATCCTCGACATGTCCCTTCATCGGATCCCGGAGCTGGCGCGCCGAACCGCCCTGGCCGCGCCAGTCCAGCATCGCCACGGCGAAGCCGCGCGCGAGGAGATGGCCGAGCACCTCGGCGTATTTCTCGATGAACTCGGCCCGGCCGGGCAGGACGATGATCGTGCCCTTCGCCGCGCCATCCGGGCGGGCGAAGGCCGCGCGCAGCGCCAGCCCGTCCGCCGCTTCAAGGCGGCGCGCGGCGAGGCCGGGCGGCAGGGCGAGGCCGGGGGGAGGCGGGACGAGATGATCGAGCATCGGGCGGCTTTCCGCGCGGGAGCGTGAGCCTCCTCGTTCGCAGTTCAGCGCCGCGCCGGCAAGGGGGTTCCCGCTTCGGCCACGGGGCAGGCCGGCCCCGCCTCGGCCGCCGCCGGCCGTTCGAGCACCCGGAAACCGACGAGGCTCTGGCTTCGCGCATCGAAGACGAGCCGCAGGGGCGTGCCGTCGCCGGCCCGGACCTCGCCGACGATCAGCGTGCCGCGGCGCTGGAAGCCGGCGAGCCGCGTCAATTCGCCGGCGAGCGTGCCGTCGCCCGGCGCGGGCGGCGCCAGCATGGTCTGGCGCACCTGCGAGAGCGCGACCACCGCGAAGCCGATCGAGCCGAACGCGATGCCGGCCGCCACCGTCAGCCGGCGCCGCAGGCGCGGCGCAGCCCCGCCTTCTGGCGCGGGCTGTGGGGAGGGAGGACGCGTGACCATCTCGGGATTCCCGCCCGGCGCGCACCATGCGGGCCGAAGCATGCCGGCAGGTCTAGCATCGCCACGCTGAACCGCGCCGCAACCACGGCGTTCATCCGCCATTCATCGCTCCGGCGGCGGCAGGGGCTTGAAAGCCGGTTCGGCCGTTCCCACCTTTTTTCCGTGCAGGCCGTCTGGCTGCACATTTCGGCCCGGCCGATCGGCGGGCCGTCCCCGCATGTCGCTTCAAGGAGGATATGCCATGCGCTCGTTTGACCTGACCCCCCTCTATCGCTCCACCGTGGGCTTCGATCGTCTGTTCTCGCTGATGGACCAGCTTGGCGGCTTCGAGAACGCCGCGCCGAGCTATCCGCCCTACAATATCGAGAAGGTGTCGGAAAACGGCTACCGGATCACGCTGGCCGTCGCCGGCTTCAGCGAGGCCGAACTCGCGATCGAGACCCGGGAAAACGCGCTCGTCGTGCGCGGCGAGAAGCAGGCCGAGGCCGAGCCGAAAGGTGAATTCCTGTTCCAGGGCATTGCGGCCCGCGCCTTCGAGCGCCGCTTCCAGCTCGCCGATTACGTGAGCGTGACCGGCGCGCGGCTGGAGAACGGCCTGCTCCATGTGGAACTCGTGCGCGAGGTTCCGGAGGCCAAGAAACCCCGGCTGGTGCCGATCGCCAACGGTTCGGCGAAGCCGGCAACCGTGGACGCGATCGCGGCCTGACGCATCCGGCTGCCCGACCCCCGGGCTTCCCCATCACGAGACCAGAAGGAAGGGCGCCGGAGGGCGCCCTTTTCATGTTGCACGGGTGTTGTCTATTCGAGCGGCGCGACGGGAACCGAATTGATCGGCGCCCATTCCGAAGGGTCGCGCGCCGGCGCGACCGGGGCCGGGCGCGGTGCGGGCCGTGCGGCTGGCGGGGCAACCGCCGGCGCGGCGGCATAGGCTGGGCGGCGCGGCGGCACGGGCGGCTCGGCAGTCTTCTCGGCCGCCTTGTCGTCCGGCTTTGCGCCGTCGGGGCGGCTCGTACGCGGCGCGTCGCGGCGGGTGTCCGGAGTGCGGGCGGTGAGGTCGCGCTCGCGGGCGAAACGTTCGAGGATCTCGCCGTCATAGGCGTCGACAATCAGCCGGACCGTTTGCCGGCGCGGGTCGACGGCGTCGATCACGAACACGTCGGGGCGGCGCGCCACGATCGTCAGGCTGCGGAACCCGCGATCCTCGAGTTCGCCCAACACCGCCATGGCACCCATGCCGATCGGCGCACGCGGAACCGGCGCCGGGACGACGACGGGGCCGTAGAAACCGCCGAAGAAGGGCCTGGCGAAGAATTGCGCCGAGGCCGGCGCGAATATCCCCGAAAGCAGCAGGGCGCCGCCGGCAAGGCCGAGGCGGCGAAGAGGGTTGGTCCGATGCGCGTCCGTCATGCCTGTCGCGGCTCCTCGTCTTGCCTTGTCGCGCCGACCCCGTCCGGATGATCCGGCGCCATGGTTGATGCCGGATTAAACGCCAGAGAACAGCGCAGCGATTTGAGGCGAAATGATGAAGGCGGCCTCACGCGCCGCGGCCGGCGGCGAAATCGCGCAGGATCGCGAGCAGGCTTTCCACCTCCTCCGGAACGGTGGCGAAGGAGGTCACGAAGCGCAGCACGATCTCGCCGGGACGCGCCCGGTTGTCCGGCGGTAGGGCGTCGTCCGTCCAGTCGTGGCAGGCGACCCCGCGCGCGTGGAGATGGGCAAGCAGCGGCGCGGGCGCGATCGGGAACACCTCGTTGATCATCACCGGCCAGCCGAGCCGCAAGCCGGGGATGGCGGCGATGCCGGCCGCGAGCCGCGCCGCCATCGCGTTGGCATGGGCGGCGAGCGCGCGCCAATGGTCGTCCGCGAGATAGGCCTCGAATTGCGCCGAGATCAGCCGCTGCTTGGAGAGCGTCTGCCCCGCGCGCTTGCGGCGGAAACGGAAATCCTCCGCCAGCGCCGCATCGAAGAGGATCACCGCCTCCGCCATCAGGCAGCCGTTCTTGGTGGCGCCGAAGGAGAGCAGGTCGATCCCCGCCTTCCAGGTCATCTCGGCCGGGCTGCAGCCGCATGCGACCAGGGCATTCGCAAAGCGCGCCCCGTCCATATGCATGCGCAGCCCGCGCGCGCGGGCTGCGGCGCTCAGGGCAGCGATCTCGTCGGGATCATAGGCGAGGCCGAATTCCGTGCCTTGCGCGATCGACAGCGCCTTGACCGGCGGGCGCCGGACGCCGCCCGGCTCAGCCGCGAAATATGCATCGAGCGCCTGGGGCGTGATCTTGCCGCCGACGCCCGGAAGCCCGACAAGCTTGGCGCCGCCCATGAAGAATTCCGGCGCACCGCATTCGTCGTCGATGACATGGCTCTCGCGATGGGTCAGCAGCGCGCCCCAGGGCGGGCAGATCGTGGCGCAGGCCAGCGCATTGGCCGCCGTGCCGGTCGTGACCGGGAAGACATGCACCTTCCGCTCGAACAGTGCGTCGAAGGCCGCCTCGACCCGCGCGGTCCAGGGATCGGCGCCATAGGAGCCGGCGGCGCCGGCATTGGCGGCCACGAGCGCCGCGAGCACGCGCGGGCTCGCGCCGACGACATTATCCGAGTTGAAATGCATGGTGATTTCGGCCGGCGGCTTGATAGGGGGCCTTCATCAAGACGGATTTCATGAGGGCAGGCAAGATGCGCGACGCGGAGCCTGCGGCGGCGCCAGGTGGGGGCGCGCCACGGGCTGGATGCGGAACCGTGGCCTTTCGACGCATTCTTTCGCTCTTGCGGCGTCGGAAACAATTTTATGTCTCGTATGGGCCATAAAAGGCAATTAAAGCGATCATTTTTCGCCTCCCGGCTCTTGTGCGAGGCGGTTAATTCTGATTATGTGCCCCGCCGATAGGACAGGGTTGCTGACCTACTCGACGGCCCGCGCTCCGGATGCCCGAATCCTTGCGGATTGCATCCGGTTCGCGGGCTCGACATGCCTGAACTGTCGCCGCGCATCCGCCGGCGGCACGTAGAACCGGAGAATCCGCGGCAAGGCGCCGCGACCCTGGAGGATGGGACGATGACCACGAGAGAGACGAAGTTTGGCTTCGCCGCGCAGCCTGTTCCGGCCTCGCGTGCGACCAAATGCGCCGCTCGTGGCGAGGCGGTTGCGAAGCCGATCATTGTCCGCGATCCTGGTCTGCCGGCAGCCTCGGGGCTCTATGATCCGCGCCACGAGAAGGATTCGTGCGGCGTCGGCTTCGTGGCCGATATCAAGAACCGCAAGAGCCACCGGATCGTCGAGCACGGGCTCAAGATCCTCGAGAATCTCGATCATCGCGGCGCGGTCGGCGCAGATCCCAAGGCCGGTGACGGTTGCGGCATGCTGGTCCAGATCCCGCACCGCTTCTTCGCCGAGGAATGCGCAAAGCTCGGCTTCACGCTGCCGGAGCCGGGACATTACGCCGTCGGGCAATATTTCCTGCCGCAGGATGCGGAGGCGCGGGCGCGCATCGAGCGGATCATCGAACAGACCATCCGCGACGAGGGCCAGATCCTGCTCGGCTGGCGCGATGTGCCGGTCGACAATTCCGATCTCGGCGAGAGCGTGAAGCCGACCGAGCCGGTGCATCGGCAGGTCTTCATCGGCCGCGCCAGCGACATCGCGACCGAGGAGGCGTTCGAGCGCCGGCTCTTCATCTTCCGCAAGGTCGTCTCGCATACGCTCTATCTCTCCACCGAGCGGGCGAAGGCCTCGTATTATCCGGTCTCGGTCTCGTGCCGGACCGTGACCTACAAGGGCATGCTGCTCGCCAACCAGCTCGGCGGCTATTTCAAGGATCTCACCGATCCGCGCTTCGAGAGCGCGCTGGCGCTCGTGCATCAGCGCTTCTCGACCAACACCTTCCCGACCTGGCAGCTCGCGCATCCCTATCGCATGGTCGCGCATAACGGCGAGATCAACACGCTGCGCGGCAATGTGAACTGGATGGCGGCGCGGCAGGCAAGCGTCGATTCCGAGCTTTACGGCACCGAGATCTCGAAGCTCTGGCCCATTTCCTACGAGGGCCAGTCGGATACCGCCTGTTTCGACAACGCGCTCGAATTCCTCGTGCGCGGCGGCTATAGCCTCGCGCATGCGGTGATGATGCTCGTGCCCGAAGCCTGGGCCGGCAACCCGCTGATGAGCGAGGAGCGCCGCGCCTTCTACGAGTATCACGCGGCGCTGATGGAGCCCTGGGACGGGCCGGCCGCGATCGCCTTCACCGATGGCCGCCAGATCGGCGGCACGCTCGACCGGAACGGCCTCCGGCCCGCGCGCTATTTCGTGACGAAGGATGATCTCGTCGTCATGGCCTCGGAGATGGGGGTTCTCCCCTTCCCGGAGAGCGAGATCGTCACCAAGTGGCGGCTCCAGCCCGGCAAGATGCTGCTCGTCGATCTCGTCGAGGGGCGGATCATCTCCGACGAGGAGGTCAAGGCCAGCCTCGCCAAGGCCAATCCTTACAGGGAATGGCTGAAGAACAGCCAGATCGTGCTGGAGGATCTCCGCCCGGTCGAGCCGCGCGCCAGCCGCACGGATGTGAGCCTGCTCGATCGCCAGCAGGCCTTCGGCTATACGCAGGAGGACACGAAGCTCCTGATGGCGCCGATGGCGGTGACGGGTCAGGAGGCGGTCGGCTCCATGGGGACCGACACGCCGCCGAGCGTGCTCTCCGACAAGTCGAAGCTGCTCTACACCTATTTCAAGCAGAATTTCGCGCAGGTCACCAACCCGCCGATCGACCCGATCCGCGAGGAGCTGGTGATGAGCCTCGTCTCGTTCATCGGGCCGCGGCCGAACATATTCGACCTCGAGGGCAATGCGCGGCGCAAGCGGCTGGAGGTGCGCCAGCCGATCCTGACCAACGAGGATCTCGAGAAGATCCGCTGCATCGGCCATTTCGAGGACCGGTTCGATACCAAGACGCTCGACATCACCTATCCCGTTGCGCAGGGCGCGAAGGGGATGGAGGGGGCCATCGCGCTGCTATGCGACCGCGCCGAGGCGGCTGTGCATGGCGGCTACAACATCATCATCCTCTCCGACCGCATGGTGGGGCCGGACCGCATCCCCGTGCCGGCGCTGCTCGCGACGGCGGCGGTGCATTACCACCTGATCCGCAAGGGGCTGCGGACCTCGGTGGGGCTGGTGGTCGAGACGGGCGAGGCGCGGGAGGTGCATCATTTCGCCTGCCTCGCCGGGTTCGGCGCCGAGGCGATCAACCCCTATCTCGCCTTCGAGACGCTTGTCGCGATGAAGAGCGACATGGAATTCCCGGAGGAGGTGGACGAGGCCGAGATCGTCAAGCGCTACATCAAGGCGGTGGACAAGGGCCTGCTCAAGGTGATGTCCAAGATGGGCATCTCGACCTACCAATCCTATTGCGGCGCGCAGATCTTCGATGCCGTCGGGCTGAGCCAGGATTTCATCGATCGCTTCTTCTTCGGCACCGCGACCACGATCGGCGGCGCGGGGCTCGACGAAATTGCTGAGGAGAGCGTCCGGCGCCACCGTGCCGCCTTCGGTGCCTCGCCGGTGCTCAAGCGCCATCTCGATGTCGGCGGGGAATACAATCTCCGCCAGCGCGGCGAAGATCACGTCTGGACCTCGGATTCGGTGGCCGATCTCCAGCATGCCGTGCGTCTCAATGCGCGCGACCGCTTCACCGCCTATTCCCGGCGGATCGACGAACAGGACAACCGGTTCACGACGATCCGCGGCCTGTTCCGCATCCGCAAGGCCGAGGAGAGCGGCCGCAAGCCGGTGCCGCTCGACGCGGTCGAACCGGCAAGCGCGATCGTCAGACGCTTCGCGACCGGCGCGATGTCCTTCGGCTCGATCAGCCGCGAGGCGCATGAAACGCTGGCCAAGGCGATGAACGCGATCGGCGCCAAGTCCAACACGGGTGAGGGCGGCGAGGAGGCGGCGCGCTTCAAGCCGCTGCCGGACGGCTCGCAGAATCCGCGCCGCTCGGCGATCAAGCAGGTGGCTTCGGGACGGTTCGGCGTGACGACCGAATATCTCGTCAATGCGGATGTCATGCAGATCAAGGTGGCGCAGGGCGCGAAGCCCGGCGAGGGCGGGCAGCTTCCCGGCCACAAGGTCGATGCGGTGATCGCCAAGGTGCGGCACTCGACGCCGGGCGTCGGGCTCATCTCGCCGCCGCCGCATCATGACATCTATTCGATCGAGGATCTCGCACAGCTGATCTTCGATCTGAAGAACGTCAATCCCGCTGCGGATGTCTCGGTGAAACTCGTTTCCGAAGTCGGCGTCGGCACGGTCGCGGCCGGCGTCGCCAAGGCGCGGGCCGACCATATCACCATTTCCGGCTATGAGGGCGGCACCGGCGCTTCTCCCCTGACCTCGATCAAGCATGCCGGTTCGCCCTGGGAGATGGGCCTCGCGGAGACGCAGCAGGTGCTGGTCCGCAACCGGCTGCGCGGCCGTGTCGCGCTCCAGGTCGATGGCGGCCTGCGCACGGGGCGCGACGTGGTGATCGGTGCCCTGCTCGGTGCCGACGAGTTCGGCTTCTCGACGGCGCCGCTCATCGCGGCGGGCTGCGTGATGATGCGCAAGTGCCATCTCAATACCTGCCCGGTCGGCGTCGCGACGCAGGATCCGGTGCTCAGGAAGCGCTTCAAGGGCCAGCCCGAGCATGTGATCAACTTCTTCTTCTTCGTGGCGGAAGAGGTGCGGGCCCTGCTCGCCGAGATGGGGTTCACGCGGCTCGAGGAGCTGATTGGCCGGGTCGACCTGCTCGATACCCGCGAGGGGCTCGCGCATTGGAAGGCGCGGGGGCTCGATTTCTCGAAGCTGTTTGCGGTGCCGGACGCGCCGGCCTCGGTCGCGCGGCGGCATGCCGAGCGGCAGAAGCATCCGATCGACGATGTGCTGGATCGCAAGCTGATCGCCGAGGCGCGCGAGGCGCTGGAGCACGGCAAGCCGGTGCGCATCGAGGCGGCCATCCGCAGCGTCGACCGCGCGACCGGCGCCATGCTCTCGGGCGAGATCGCCAGGCGCTACGGCCATGCCGGGCTGCCGGACGACACGATCCATGTCGCCCTCCGGGGCACGGCCGGGCAGAGCTTCGGCGCCTGGGTGGCGGCGGGCGTGACGCTCGATCTTGTCGGCGAGGCGAACGATTATGTCGGCAAGGGCCTTTCCGGCGGCAAGCTGATCGTCCGCCCCGCGGAGGATGCGGCGATCGTGCCGGAGCGCTCGATCATCGTCGGCAACACGGTGCTCTATGGCGCCATCGCGGGCGAGTGCTATTTCCGCGGCGTTGCCGGCGAGCGCTTCGCGGTCCGCAATTCCGGTGCGATCGCGGTGGTCGAGGGCACGGGCGACCATGGCTGCGAATACATGACCGGCGGCGTGGTGGTCGTGATCGGCGAAACCGGGCGCAATTTCGCGGCCGGCATGTCCGGCGGCGTCGCCTATGTGCTCGACGAGGACCGGACCTTCCGGCAGCGCTGCAATCTCTCGATGGTCGATCTCGAACCGGTCGAGGAGGAGGAGGAGCTGCTCGAGCGCGACTACCATCATGGCGGCGATCTCGAGTTCAAGGGCCGGATCGACATCATGGGTGACATGTCGCGCCATGACGAGGAGCGCCTCCACCAGCTCATCGCCAATCATCTGCGCTATACGGGTTCGACCCGCGCCAAACACATTCTCGAGCATTGGCCGGAATACCGGACCAGGTTCGTGAAGGTGATGCCGGTCGAGTATCGCCGGGCCATCCGCGAGATGGAGAAAGCCCGCCAGCTCCAGGCGGCGGAATAGGCGAGAATGGCGGGCCGGGGCGAGGCTCCCGCCCGCATCCCTGAACCGATGGCGCGGACGGAGAGATCCATGCGGATCTACGGAGATTTGAACTCGGGCAATGGCCTGAAGGTGAAATACGCGGCCGATTTTCTCGGCCTGCGCTATGCATGGGCGCCGGTCGACATCGCGATCGCCGATATCGCGCGGCCCGCCTATACGCGGCTTGCCGACGAGGGCGGGTTCGACCTAAATGCGCGGCCGAACGTATCGGCCTGGATTTCAGCTTGCGAGCACAGACTCGCCCTGCCGGCGCGGAAGCGCGGCTGATCGGGACAAGAATCATGGGCAAGGTTACAGGCTTCCTCGAGATCGACCGGCGCGACAGCAAGTATCAGCCGGCCTCCGACCGCATCCGCCATTTCCGCGAATTCACGCTGCCGATGGACGAAAAGGACATCCGCGAGCAGGCGGCGCGCTGCATGGATTGCGGCATTCCCTATTGCCACGGCCCGGCGGGCTGCCCGGTGCACAACCAGATCCCGGACTGGAACGATCTCGTCTATCAGGACGATTGGCAGACCGCGCTCGACAACCTGCACTCGACCAACAATTTCCCGGAATTCACCGGCCGGATCTGCCCCGCGCCATGCGAGGAAGCCTGCACGCTCAATCTCGAGAACAAGCCGGTGACGATCAAGACCATCGAGCAGGCGGTTGCGGACAATGGCTGGAAGAACGGCTGGATCCGCCCCGAGCCGGCGGAACGGCTGACGGGCAAGCGCGTCGCGATCATCGGCTCCGGCCCGGCAGGGCTCGCGGCGGCGCAGCAGCTGGCGCGGGTCGGCCATGAGGTGCATGTCTTCGAGCGCGAGCCCCGCGCCGGTGGGCTGCTCCGCTACGGGATCCCCGATTTCAAGATGGAGAAGCACCATATCGATCGCCGCATCGCGCAGATGAGCGCGGAGGGTGTGACCTTCCATTACGGGGTCAATATCGGCGTGAACCGCCCCCTCGCCGATCTTATCCGCGATTTCGACGCGGTGCTGATGGCGGGCGGCGCCGAGGCGCCGCGCGACCCCGCATTGCCGGGGCAGGATCTCGACGGCGTGCATTTCGCCATGCCCTATCTCGTGCAGGCGAACCGCCGTGTCGGCGGCGAGCCGGAGGCCGAGCGGCCGCTGCTCGCGGGCGGCAAGGATGTGGTGGTGATCGGCGGCGGCGACACCGCCTCGGATTGCGTCGGCACTGCCTTCCGGCAGGGCGCGCTCTCGGTCACGCAGCTCGATATCCGTCCGCGTCCGCCGGAAATGGAGGACAAGCTGACGATCTGGCCGTTCTGGCCGACCAAGTTCCGCACCTCGTCGAGCCAGGCCGAAGGCGCGGAACGCGAATTCCAGGCCGCGACGCTCGGCATCGTTGGCCAGAACGGCCGCGTGACCGGGGTGCGCTGCGCCCGTGTCGACGAGCGGCGCCAGCCGATCCCCGGGTCGGAATTCGTGCTCAGGGCCGATCTCGTCTTCATCGCCATCGGCTTCGCCGGGCCGGTGAAGGAAGGCATGATCGAGCAATCCGGCGCGGCCCTCGATCGGCGCGGCAATGTCGCTGCCAATGATGAGGAATACCGCACCAGCCGCGAGAAGCTCTTCGTTGCCGGCGACATGCGGCGCGGCCAGAGCCTCGTCGTCTGGGCGATCCGCGAGGGCCGACAGGCCGCCCGCGCGATTGACCGCTTCCTGATGGGCGACAGCGTTCTGCCGCGGTGACGGTTCGAGAAAAGGCGCCCCTCGGGGCGCCTTATAACCCGTTATGCTGCCGAGATGCTCACGCCGCCTTCTGCTTCGGCGTGATGAGGCCGCGATTGATCAGGCATTCGGCGATCTGCACGGCGTTGAGCGCGGCGCCCTTGCGCAGATTGTCGGAGACGCACCAGAAGGCGAGGCCGTTCTCGACCGTCATGTCCTCGCGGATGCGGGAGATGTAGGTCGCGTCCTCGCCTGCGGCCTCGTGCGGGGTGATGTAGCCGCCGGGCTCGCGCTTGTCGATCACCAGCACGCCCGGCGCCTGGCGCAAAACCTCGCGCGCCTCGTCGGCGGTGATCGGCTTCTCGCATTCGATGTTCACGGCCTCGGAATGGCTGATGAAGACCGGAACGCGCACGCAGGTGGCGGTGAGCCGGATCTTCGGATCGAGGATCTTCTTGGTCTCGGCCATCATCTTCCATTCTTCCTTCGTGAACCCGTCCTCCATGAAGACATCGATATGGGGGATCAGGTTGAAGGCGATGCGCTTGGGGAACTTCTTCGTGGTCACGTCCTTGGCGGAATAGATCGCCTTGGTCTGGTCGAAGAGTTCGTCCATCCCCTCCTTGCCGGCGCCGGAGACGGATTGATAGGTCGAGACGACGACGCGCCGGATGCCGAACCGGTCATGCAGCGGCTTCAGCGCGACGACGAGCTGCGCGGTGGAGCAATTGGGGTTGGCGATGATGTTCTTCTTCGTGAATCCGCGCACGGCCTCGGCATTGACCTCCGGCACGATCAGCGGGACATCGGAATCGTAGCGCCAGGCCGAGGAATTATCGATCACCACGCAGCCCTGCGCGCCGATCCGGGGCGACCATTCCTTCGAGACCTCGCCGCCGGCCGACATCAGGCAGATATCGGTGTCGGAGAAATCGTGATGCTCCAGCACCTTCACCTTGAGCGTCCTGTCGCCGAAGGAAACCTCCTGGCCGATGGAACGCTGGGAGGCCAGCGCCACGACCTCGCTGACCGGGAAGGCCCGCTCCGCGAGAATATCCAGCATTTCGCGGCCCACATTGCCCGTAGCGCCGGCGACAGCGACCTTGTAACCCATGGTGATCATCCTTTGCGATCCTGCTCCCCCGGGAACCGCCCGGCCGCGTGAACCGGGTTCTGGCCCTATCCCCCGACCGGGGGAGGACCCGAGAGCGAGGACAAGCGTCAGCGGACGAGGCCGCCTTTGGTGGCGGTCGTCGGTTTCGTCGGTTTCGTCGGGGTCCGGAAGGACATGCGGGAAGCCGTGCTGTGACGCGATCCTCGGCGGAAAGCCGATCCGCTAGCTGAAACAGGAAGACGTTAAAAAAGTCAATTCGCCAAGCCCGCGCGCAAGCCCGCGTTTACCGTGCGGAAAGATCGCCCGCCGCCGGTAACCGGATCCTCGCCCCCGCCGCCCATTCTCGCCGGGAAGCAACGGGGAAGGCGGGGCACCCCCCGCGAGACGGGACAATGGGCGCAGCAACCGGCCTTCACGCCGGAGAACCGATCACGGCATGGCGGGGCCGCGGCGCGGCCTTCCGTCGCCTCGCCTTCGCGGCCTGGCTTATGCTTGTCACCTCTGCGCAGCTGGCGATGCACCGGCTGGCATGGCGTCTTGTCCGTGTGCGGGCGCGGTTTGCGGCGACGATCCTTGCCGCGGCCGGCCTCACCGCTTTCCTTGCAGCAACCCTGCTGCCGGATACGGAGGAGCCGTTGCGGGCGGCTTCCGTCATCGCCGTACCGGAAATGGCCACCGCGCCGGCGCCGCTCCGCCGGAGCGAGCCGGAGGCGCCGGGGCCGGTGGTGGTGCTGCCGCCCGCGCCGGAGCCATGGCGGCCCGTGCGGCGGCCGATTCCCCTCTACAACCTCGAAAGCCCGGAGATCGACCGCCTCGCCCTGCGCTATCAGGTCGAGATTCGTGGGCGCGGCGAACGGCGCGATACGCTGGCCTGGGCGTCGCGCGAGCCGGCGGCCGGCCCGGCGCTGATCGTCATCGCGGCGGAGCGCTACGAGGCCGGCGCGCCGACCGCGCGGCCCTTCTTCCCCGATCTCGCGGCGCGGGCCGCGGCGCAGGGCCTGGCGATCGAACGATTGAGCCGGACCGGCGAGATCGCGACCAAGTTCGGCGCCATGGAGATCGCCGACGCGATCCTTGATGCGGAAGGATTGCGGCTCGCCTGCCTCGCCTTCCGCCGCAACGATGCCGCCGGGCTGACGCTGGCGGGCTGGTTCTGCGGTTCGTCGCGCCGCCCGGCCGATCGGGTCGGATTCGGCTGCTTCATCGATCGTCTCGACCTCGTTGCGGCGGGGCGCGACCGGGAGCTGAAGCGGCTCTTCGCCGCCGCCGAGCGCAACCGGCGGGGCTGCGGGCAGGGCCGGGTCGGGGCGCGCAAGGCGAGTTGGCTCGACCATGAGGCGCCGGCACCGGTGCTCAAACTCACCACCCGCGCGAAATGAGCAGGCTGGTGTGAAATTGCCGATAAGGTTACTGGTCTTTAATCGGGGGCACGCTAGGGTTAACGGGAGAGATCGACAGGAGATTCCGCATGCGTGTTCTCGCCCTCGCCGCCATCCTGGCCGGCACGACCTTCGCCCTCGCGGGCGCCGCCGAGGCGCAGAGCCGCCGCGGCATCACGCTCGATGTCAAGCCGCGCTCCTGGCTCGATCCGGGCCCGGCGGTGCCGCAGCATTCGCAACAGAATTATGTCTACGACACGATGTCCTTCTCGGATACCGGCCGCTTCGGGTCGCGTGGCGGCGATTTCGGCCTGCTGCCGGACCGGTTCGCCTCCG
The DNA here is from genome assembly GCF_008641065.1 of Rhabdaerophilum calidifontis. Taxonomy (GTDB): domain Bacteria; phylum Pseudomonadota; class Alphaproteobacteria; order Rhizobiales; family Beijerinckiaceae; genus Rhabdaerophilum; species Rhabdaerophilum calidifontis. Next base: position 540,857 of record NZ_VTRS01000001.1, read on the forward strand.
GGCGCGGCTTCGCGTTCGAATCGCCGGTCTGGTGGAGCGTGCGCTGACGCGGTGCTTTGCGCGGGCCGTAATCCTCCGCAAGTGAACGAAAGAGGGCGCCTCCGGGCGCCCTTCGCATGTCCGGGCCGGCGAAGGCCGGCCGGTGTTTCTCAGGGAGCCGGCGCAGGCCGGCCTCCTCGGAACCGGCGCCTCAGAGCCGGCGCTTCAGCGCCGCGATGATCGCGTCGCCCATTTCCTGCGTGCCGACCGCATTGGCCCCCTTCGCAGCGATGTCGCGGGTGCGGATGCCGGCGGCGAGCACGTCGGCGATCGCCTGATCGACCATGTCCGCCGCCTCGCCGAGCCCGAAGGAATAGCGCAGCGCCATGCCGAACGAGCCGATCATGGCGATGGGGTTGGCGAGGCCCTGGCCGGCGATGTCCGGCGCGGAGCCGTGCACGGGTTCGTAGAGCGCCTTGCGCGTGCCGGTCTTCGCGTCCGGCGCGCCGAGCGAAGCCGAGGGCAGCATGCCGAGCGAGCCGGTGAGCATCGCGGCCACGTCCGAGAGCATGTCGCCGAACAGGTTGTCGCAGACGATCACGTCATATTGCTTCGGCCAGCGCACGAGCTGCATGCCGCAGGCATCGGCGAGGTGGTGCTCCAGCGCGATATCCGGATATTCCTCGGCGCCGATCTTCGTGACGATCTCCTTCCAGAGCACGCCGGAGCGCATGACATTGTGCTTCTCGCTCGACGTCACCTTCTTGCGGCGGACCTTGGCGAGGTCAAAGGCGACGCGGGCGATGCGCTCGATCTCGTGCGTGGTGTAGACCTGCGTGTCGACCGCGCGCTTCTCGCCGTTCTCCAGCGTCACGATCTCCTTCGGCTCGCCGAAATAGACGCCGCCGGTGAGCTCCCGCACGATCATGATGTCGAGCCCCTCGATCACCTCGCGCTTCAGGGAGGAGGCATCGGCGAGGGCCGGATAGCAGACGGCAGGGCGGAGATTGGCGAACAGGCCGAGATCCTTGCGGAGCCGGAGCAACCCGGCCTCGGGGCGGTGCTCGTAGGGAACCTTCGCCCATTTCGGCCCGCCCACGGCGCCGAACAGCACGGCATCGGCGGCGAGCGCGTTTCTCATCGCCGCTTCGGTGATCGCGACGCCATGGGCGTCATAGGCCGCGCCGCCGACGAGATCGGTCTCGGTCTCGAACCGGGCTATGCCCGCCGCGCCGAGAAGCGATGCGACCTTCCCCACCTCCGCCATCACTTCGGGGCCGATCCCGTCGCCGGGGAGCAGGAGAAGGTTGAACGAGGCCATGGGAAACCCTTTGCTGGTTATCGCCGGGCGCTATCGGCCGGGCGGACCGGCGTTGACTACAAAACGCGAAATGTCGCCGCAAGGGGCTTGGCAAGGGGCTTGTCGCAGCCGGAATGCCGCGACGTTTACCGGGGGCCAAGGGTTTGGCGCTAGCCTCGCCCGCCTCGATGCCGGAAGGAGAGCCATGCGTCCCGCCGCCGAACCATCCCGCGCCCGGCGCGCCTTCCTCGCGGGTTTCGCGACGGCCTGCGGGCTTGGTGCGCTCGCCGCGCTTGCCGCACTGAGCCTCGATCCCTTGCAGCCGCGCCACGGGGAGGCCATGACGATCCGCGCCCCGCTCGGTGAATACGGCGACCAGAAGATCGTCTATCACGTCTCGACCAAGGGATCCTGGCGCGACCGAGAGGCAGAGGCCTGGCGGCTCGTCGCGGTGGTCAACAACCATCTCAACGCCATCGAGCCGAACGAAGCGGATCTGCGCATCCTGTTCCAGGGCGATGGGGTCGATGCGCTGCGCCGCGCGAAGGCCAATCCACGGCTTGCCGCCGCCTTCGCGGCCTTGAAGACGCGCGGCGTCAAGTTCCGCATCTGTGCCAACACGCTGGAGGCCTATCATCTCGGCCTCGAGACGCTCTGGGGCGCGAGCGAGGGCGATCTCGTCCAGGCGGCGGTGGCGGAACTGATCCATCTCCAGAAGCAGGGCTTCGGCTATATCAAGTTCTGAGCCCTGATGCCGGGCGCGCCGGCGCGGTGGCTCAACGCAGGGCGTCGAACACCTTGCCGCCGGGCCGCCCGGTCTGCGGCATGCCGAGCCGAGCCTCGACATCCTTGATCGCGGCGCGCGTCAGCGCGCCGATGGCGCCATCCGGCTTGCCGACATCGTAGCCGCGGCGGATCAGCCGCTCCTGCAATTCCTTGCGCTCGGCCCGCGAGAGGCCGCGATCGTCGGTTGGCCAGGGCGTGCGGATGCCCGACCCGCCGCGCAGCCGGTCCGAGAGCACGGAGATCGCCAGCGCGTAGCTTTCGGCGGCATTGTAGGCATAGGCGGCGTCGAAGTTCCGCGTGACGAGGAAGGCCGGGCCATTGCGCCCGGCCGGCAGCAGCAGCCCGGCCGCAGGCAGGCCGGCGAGCGCCGTGCCGTCCACGCGGGTGATGCCGCGTCCGGCCCAGCTTTCGAGCGGCTGCTTCGCCGTGCGGCCCGAGGGGCCGGCATAGCCTGCCGGCAGCCTGACCTCGTATCCCCAGCGCGCGCCGGTGATCCACCCGGATTTCTTGAGATAGTTCGCGGTCGAGGCCAGCGCGTCGGGGATGGAATCGACGAGATCGCGCCGTCCGTCGCCGTCGAAATCGACCGCGAGGCGGAGATAGGTGGAGGGAATGAACTGGGTATGGCCGAAGGCGCCGGCCCAGGAGCCCCTGAGCTTCTCCGGCGCGATATCGCCGCGCTGGACGATCTTCATCGTCGAGATCAGTTCGCCGCGGAAGAATTCACGCCGGCGCGTGCCGAAGCAGGCGGCGGTGGACAGCGCCTGCGGCAGCGACCAGCGCCCGCCGATCTGGCCGAAATCGCTCTCGACACCCCAGACCGCGACCACCGCGTGGCGATCGACGCCGTAGGCGCTTTCGATTCGCGCCAGCACCTCGGCATGCTTGCGGAGCATGGCGCGCCCCTCGGCCACTTTCTGCTCGTCGACCAGGGTCGCGAGATAATCCCAGATCGGCGTCTTGAATTCCGGCTGGGAATTCATCAGTTCGACGATCTTCATGTCCGGCTCGACCCCGGCCATCATCCGGTCGAAGGTCGCGGCCGAGATGCCCTGACCGAGCGCGTGGCTTCTCAGCCCGGCGACGCAGCCGGCGAAATCGGCGCGCGCGGGTGCCCCCGCCAGGATGAGAAGGGGCAGGGCGAGAAGGGGCAGGGCAGGGCGCGCGCGCATCGGAGGCTCCATCGCAATGCGCGCAAGATTAGGCCGGGATGGTTAACCAACGTCAACCATCCGTTGCGCGTCGATGCGCCTTGAACGCCCCTGCCGCCGCGGGCGCGCGGCTTCAAAGCCAGGGCCGTTCCGATTTTGCCTTCAGCTCGTAGCCGGCAATGGCCGTGGCCTTCTCCATGGTGAGCCCGATATCGTCGAGGCCCTCCAGCAGGCATTTCTTGCGGAACGGGTCGATCTCGAAACGGATCACCCCGCCATCCGGGCCGCGGATTTCCTGTGCCTCGAGATCGACGGTGAGGGTGGCGTTCGCGCCGCGATCGGCATCGTCGAACAGCTTGTCGAGATCCTCGGGGCTGACGATGATCGGCAGGATGCCGTTCTTGAAGCAATTGTTGTAGAAGATGTCGGCGAAGCTCGTGGAGATCACGCAGCGGATGCCGAAATCGAGCAGCGCCCAGGGCGCGTGCTCGCGGCTGGAGCCGCAGCCGAAATTGTCGCCCGCGATCAGGATCTCGCTCTTGCGATAGGCCGGCTTGTTGAGCACGAAATCCGGGTTCTCGTTACCCTGCTCGTCATAGCGCATCTCGAAGAACAGCGATTTGCCGAGGCCGGTGCGCTTGATCGTCTTCAGGAACTGCTTGGGGATGATCATGTCGGTGTCGACATTGACCACCTTCATCGGCGCGGGCGTCGAGGTGAGCTTGGTGAAGGGCTGCATGGCGTGAACTCCTCGTTTCCCGTGTAGCGCAACCGGCCGGCGATTCAAGCGCCACGCATCGGCGACGAAGCCCCCGGCGCTGCTTGCGCTGGACAGGAGGCGCATGCCCCGGCATGACCGGGCGGACCATCGCCAGCAGGGCAAGGCGGTTGCGCCGGGATTCGCCTGCCGCCATCGGCCCCGGACGGAGGGATCATGACCCGCGGTTTCGACAGCGTCCCGCGCGAATTGGTGGCGCGGCTGACGCGCGACCTTCAGGGCGAGCGCATCCTCTGGGCCGGGCAGCCCTCGCCGCGCGCCGCCTTCTGGGCGGGCGCGCCGATCTGGCTCTTCGCGATCCCCTGGCTCGCCTTCTCGCTCGGCTGGGAGGCGATCGCGCTCGCCGCCTATTTCGGCACGGATCTCGGCAAGACGCCGGGCGGGGCCGGTCTCATGGCGGCCATCTTCCCGCTCTTCGGCATCCCCTTCGTGCTGATCGGGATCGGCCTCGTCGGCAAGCCGTTCTGGAACGCGTGGCGCGCGCGCCGCAGCGTGCATGTGCTGACGGACAAGCGTCTCGTGACCGCCCGGCTGCGTGGGAGCGCGCTGGAGGTCGATTCGATCGCGCCGGGGCGCATCATGGCGATTTCCCGGCTCGAGGGCCGGGAGGGCATCGGCACGCTGACCTTCTCGCTGGGCGCCTTCCGCGATTCCGACGGCGATCCGGTCGAGAAGCGCGAGAGCTGGGTCGGCGTCGCGGATGTGAAGACGCTGGAGGACCGGCTGCGTCAGATCATGGCAGGAGGCGGGGCCTGACCGCCCCGCTGGCGTCGGCATGTTATCGAACCGTCATACAAGCCCCATAGCCGGGCGGGATGAGACCTTCTCCCACGCCCGGCCTGCGCGCGCTTTTCGGCGGCTTCGACAATCCCGTGATCCTTGCGCTCGGTCTGACGCAGACGATCGGCTATGGCTCGCTCTATTATGGCTATGGGGTGCTCGCCCCGGCGATCGCCCGCGAATTCGGCGTCGGGGGCGACGTGTTCTTCGGTGCATTCACGATCGAGCTGCTGCTCGGCGGCCTGGTGGCGCCGCGTGTCGGGCGTGAACTCGACCGGCGCGGCGCGCGCGCGGTGATGACCTTCGGCTCGGTCCTGGCAGCTCTGGCGTTGTGCGCCTGCGCGCTGGCGTCGTCGATCTGGCTGTTTTCCGCCGCGCTCATCCTCGCCGAGGCCGCGGCCTGCCTCGTGCTCTACGAGGCGGCGTTCGCCGGGCTCACGCAGATCTACCGGCATGCGGCGCGACGCGGGATCACGCTGGTGACGCTGATGGCCGGCTTCGCCTCGACGGTCTTCTGGCCGCTGACACAGGCGCTGCTCGCCGCGCTCGACTGGCGGATGACCTTTCTGGCCTTCGCCGCGCTCAACCTCGCGATCTGCGCGCCGCTGCATTTTCTGGCGCTGCGCGGCGCCACGTCTGCCGCGATGCGGGCCGCCGCCGCCCATGCCGAGGCCGCGCCAAGCGAGGAGCCGCCTCGCTTCGAGGGCGCGGAGCGGCGGCGCGCGCTGCTTCTCTACGGTGCGGCGATCGTGATCTCCGGGCTCGTCTTCGCGGCCTTTCCGATCCACATGCTGCGCATCATCGAGAACGAGGGGTTTTCGGCAGAGCAGGCGGCGCTGATCGCCATGGTGATGGGGCCAGCCCAGGTGGCCGCGCGGATCGTCGAGGTCGCCGGCGGGGCGCGCTTCGATCCGCTGATGACGGGCCGTGTGGCGCTGGGATCGCTGGTTGCGGCGGTGGCGCTGCTCCTCGCGACGCCGAGTTCGACCGCGAGCGCGCTTGTCTTTGCAGCCCTTTACGGGATCGCGCAGGGGCTGATCACCATCGCGCGCGGCACGGTGCCGCTCCAGCTCTTCGGCGTGACGGGCTATGCGACGCTTGTGGGGCGGATCACCGGCTGGCGCTTCCTCGCCAACGCGTTCAGTCCGTTCCTCTTCGCAGCGGCGATGACGCATATCGGCGTCGATCCGGCGCTGTGGGTTTCCGCGCTCTGCGCCGCGCTCGCCTTCGGCGCGTTCCTGCTGCTTCGGCCGCCGCGCGCGGGGTGAAGCCCCGCTTCAGGGGATCGCCGAGATCAGCAGGAAGACGACGAAAATCACGAGATGGATCGCGCCGTGCAGCGCGGTGGTGCGGCCGGTGCCGAGCGTCAGCGTGCTGACGAACAGGGTCATGACGAGCAGCGTCATGCCCGAGGGCGAGACGCCGAGATCCAGCGGCTTCGCCAGCGTGACCGCGAGCACGCCGACGGTGGGAACGGTGAGCCCGATGCTGGCGATGGCCGAGCCTATCGCGAGGTTGATGCTGTTCTGAAGGCGGTTGCGCAGCGCCGATTTCGTCGCGGCGATGCCTTCCGGGAGCAGCACGATCGTCGCGATGACGACGCCGACGAAGGCCTTGGGCAGGCCGGAGGCGGCGATCGTGCGGTCGAGCGGGGCGGAAAGCACCTTCGCGAGCAGGATCACCGCCGTGAGCGCCAGGATCAGCAGCGCGAGGCTTGCCGCCGCCACGGCGGCCTTCGGCCGCTCCGATGGGCTTTCATCCGCCTGCGCGTCGAGGAAATAATCCCGGTGGCGGATCGTCTGCGCGAGAACGAAGGCCCCCCAGAGGAACAGCGAGAGCGCCCCGACGACCAGAACCTGGATGCTCGAATAGGCCGGCCCCGGCGCCGAGAGCGTGAAGTTCGGCAGGATCAGGGTGATCGCGGCCAGTGTTCCCAGCACCGCCAGCGCCGAGGCTGCGCCCTGGAGCTGGAAAAGCTGCTCGTGATGGCGTTGGCCGCCGAGCAGCAGGCAGAGGCCGATCACCCCGTTGAGCACGATCATCACCGCGGCGAAGACAGTGTCGCGCGCGACGCCTTCCGCCCCCTCCGCGCCGGAGAGCATGATCGAGACGATCAGCCCGACCTCGATGATCGTCACGGCCACCGCGAGCAGGATCGAGCCGAAGGGCTCGCCGAGCCGCAGGGCCAGGATCTCGGCGTGATGGACGGCGGCGAACACCGCCGCGCCGAGCAGCAGCGCCGCCAGCGCCAGAACCGCCGGGTGCTCCGGCGGCACGAGATGGGCGAATTTCGCCGCGAGCAGCCCCATGGCGGCGGCGGGCGCGAGCCATGTCCAATGGGGATTCGTCGGGGAATGTCCGGCCATCCTGCTTCCATTCTGTTGCTGCGATCATCGCGCGGGCGAGCTTAGCAAAGCCGGGCCGCCTGTCGAAGGCCGCCGGTCTGGGTTCATATGGAAAATCAGCCGGCATGGCGCCGGAGCAGATCGAGCAGCGCCGGGTGATCGCCATAGGCGACATTGACACGTATCGCCGGGCGGTAGCCGACGCGGTCGCGGCAGAAGAGGCTGCCCGGCGCGAGAAAGATTCCTTGCGCCGATGCCTCGCCGGCCAGGGCGAGATCGTCGAGCCCCGCCGGCAGCCCGCACCAGAGGTAATAGCCGCCGGCCGGGGGGGCAAAATCCGCAAAGCCGATCCGCCGCAGCGCCGCCATCGTCGCCGCCGTCGCATGGGCGACGCGGTCGGTGAGGCGGCGGAGATGGCGGCGATAATGCCCCTCGGCGATCAGATCATGGATCAGGCGCTCGACATGGCCGGAACTGTTGACGACGCTCAGCATCTTGATGTCGGTGAGCGAGGCGATGAGCCGGGGATCGGCGGCGAGGAAGCCGCTGCGCAGGCTCGCGGACAGCGTCTTCGAGAAGGTGCAGACATAGACGACACGCGCGAGCTGATCGAGGGCGGCGAGGCGGGGCGCAAGCGCCGGCAGGATATCGGCGAAAGGATCATCCTCCACGACCAGGAAGCCGTATCGGTCGGCGATGCGCAGCAGGCGGTGCATCGCTGCCAGGCTCATCGAGGTGCCGGTCGGGTTATGGGCCAGCGCCTGGGTGAAATAGAGCTTCGGCCGCGTCTCGGCGGCGCGCGCCTCCAGCGCGTCGAGATCCGGCCCCTCCGTCCCACGCGCGACCGGCACGATCGCCGCCCGCGCGAGCAGCAGCTTGCCGAACAGGGGATAATAGCCGGGGCTGTCGACCAGCACCGCGTCGCCCGGTTCGAGGAAATGCCGGATCACCAGATCGAGCCCGTGATTGGCGCCGAACGTGGTCAGGATCTGGTCCGGCCCGGCGGCGATGCCGCGTTCGATCAGCATCTGCGCAAGGCGGGCGCGCAGGGGCTCGTAGCCCTGCGGCGTGCCGTAGCCGTGGTCCGGCGGCGCGTCGCCCCGCTTCCGGCGCGGATGCAGATGCCGGCCGAGTTCGGAGCCGTCGGTCCAGTCCGAGGGGGGGCGTCCGTCGCCGACCCGCACGGCGTAATGCTTGTCGAGCTGCTCGCGCAGCAGGGAGACATGGTCGGTCGCCTCGGCGATCAGCATCGGCCGCGGATTGGCGGGCGGCTTGCGGGCCGTCGCGACGAAGAAGCCCGATCCCGCGCGCGAGACCAGGGTTCCGGCGGCGACGAGACGCTCGTAGGCCTCGACGATCGTGTTCTTCGAAACCCCGTATTCGCGCGCCGCGGCGCGGACGGAGGCGATGCGCATTCCCGGCGCGAGATGCCCTTCCGCGATCAGCCGGCTGATCGCCGCAACGACGCGCTCGATCCGTGTCATGCCGAGAATGCTCCCTTCTGTGCCTATCGTTCCAAGGGGACAGTATGGGATCGATCCTGTCAAACCGTACCTTGAATTGTCCCCAAACCTGCCGCAGGTTCCACGCAATCAAGGCGGCCGGAGCGAAGGCTGCGCCCATGAGGAAGTGCTTATGCGAGGACGTGCCTGATGACGGTTCCGGCCGAAAACACCACCATGCGCGCGCTTTCGTCGCGCCTTGAGAATTTCCGCAATCTCGACCCCGCCGAGCGGCTCGACAGGCTCGCCGAGGCGGCCGGGCTCTCGCCGGCCGACCGTGCGCTCCTCGCCGCGCCCGGCGCGCTGCCGCTCGCCCGTGCCAACGGCATGATCGAGAACGTGATCGGCACCTTCGAATTGCCGCTCGGCGTCGCGACCAATTTCCAGATCAACGGCCGCGATTATCTGGTGCCGATGGCGGTGGAGGAACCGTCCGTCGTCGCGGCCGCCTCCTACATGGCGCGGATCGCGCGCGGCTGCGGCGGGTTCGAGACGTCGAGTTCCCTGCCGCTGATGCGCGCGCAGGTGCAGGTCATCGGCATTACCGATCCGCATGGCGCGCGGCTGAAGCTGTTCCAGGCGCGCGAGGAGATCCTCGCCGCCGCCAATTCCCGCGACAGGATGCTGGTCAGCCTCGGCGGCGGCTGCCGCGATATCGAGGTGCATGTGTTCCCGCAGACGCCGCGCGGCGCCATGGTGGTGATGCACCTGATCGTCGATGTCCGCGACGCGATGGGCGCCAACACGGTCAACACCATGGCCGAGACGGTGGCGCCGATCGTCGCGCGGGTGACCGGCGGCGAGGTGCGCCTGCGGATCCTGTCCAACCTCGCCGATCTCCGGCTGGCCCGTGCCCGCGTCAGCCTGACCCCGGAAGCCCTCGCAACGCGGGATTTCTCCGGCGAGCGGATGATCAAGGGCATTCTCGACGCCTATACCTTCGCGGCGGTCGATCCCTACCGCGCCGCCACCCACAACAAGGGCATCATGAACGGTATCGACCCGGTCGTGGTCGCGACCGGCAATGATTGGCGGGCGATCGAGGCCGGCGCACATGCCTTCGCGGCCCGCTCGGGCAGCTATACCTCGCTCACCGCCTGGGAGCGGGCGCAGGACGGCCGGCTCGTCGGAACGCTCGAAATGCCGATGGCGCTCGGCCTCGTCGGCGGCGCGACGAAGACGCATCCGCTGGCGCAGCTTGCGCTGCGCATCCTTGGCGTCCGTTCGGCGCAGGAACTGGCGGAGGTCACGGTCGCGGTCGGGCTGGCGCAGAACATGGCGGCGCTGCGCGCGCTGGCGACGGAAGGCATCCAGCGCGGCCATATGGCGCTGCATGCGCGCAATATCGCGATCGTCGCTGGCGCCACCGGCGCGGAGATCGATGCGGTCGCTGCCGAACTTGCCGCCAGCCACGATGTCCGCGCCGACAAGGCGAAGGAGATTCTCGCCCGTCTGCGCGGCGCCTGACAATGAACCTGCCCGACAAGAACGATTAAAACCGGAGGAAAGCATGACGATCGATCGCCGCCACCTGATCAAGACCGCCGGCGCCGCCGCGCTCGGCGCGCCGCTCGCGACGCCGGCCCTCGCACAGAGCGCCGTGAAATGGCGCATGCAGGCGCTTTGGGACCCCGGCACCACGCCGCAGAAATTCGAGGAGCGGTTCGTCAAGCGCGTCAGCGATCTCACCGGCGGCAAGTTCACCATCGAGCTTTTCGCGGGCGGCCAGCTCATCCCGGCGCCGCAGGCCTTCGATGCGGTGCGCGGCGGCGCGCTCGAAATGATGAAGACCTTCGACGGCTACGAGGCCGGCAAGATCCCGGCCTTCGCCTTCACCTCGACCGTGCCGTTCGGCTTCCCCGAATCCGAGCAGTTCGAGGCCTGGTTCTACGAGATGGGCGGGCTCGATCTTGCGCGCGAGGCCTATGCGCCGGCCGGGCTGTTCTACATCGCGCCGACCGTCTACGGCCAGGAGCCGCTGCATTCCAAGGTGCCGATCGCGAAGATCGCCGATCTCGCCGGCAAGAAGGGCCGCTTCGTCGGCCTGGCCTCGGCGGTGATGGCGGCGTTCGGGGTTTCGGTCGCGCCGCTGCCGACGAGCGAGGTCTATTCGGCGCTCGACAAGGGCGTGATCGATCTTGCCGATCGCGGCGACCTGACCGCGAATTTCGAGGCCGGCCTCGCCGAGGTCGCGAAATTCGTGATCCTGCCCGGCATCCACCAGCCGACGACCGCCACCTCCTATGTCGCGAATCGCGGCGCCTACGAGAAGCTGCCGGCGGAATTCAAGGCGGCGCTCGCGGTGGCGGCGCGCGAGATCTCGGCCGCGCTCCGGCAGCATATCCTGGTGCAGGATGCGCAGGTCCTGCCGAAATATGTCGCGAAGGGCTGCACCATCCAGCGCTTCGATGCCGCCGACATCGCCGCGAACCGGCCGAAGGCCGTCGCCGCCTGGCAGAGCGCCACGAAGGACAATCCGCTCGCGAAGAAGATCCTCGAAAGCCAGATGGGCTTCATGAAATCGCTCGGCGTGCTGGGCTGATCCCTTGAGGACTGGGTGGCGGGGAGCGATCTCCGCCACCGGTTTTCCCTTTCCGCAAGGAAACCGCATGCCTCCGCTCGTCTCGCTATTCGTGGGCGCCGTCACGACGCTCAACCGCGCAGCCTTTCATGGCGCCGGGCTGCTGATCTACGCGATCGTGCCAATCATGCTGATCGATGTCGTGATGCGCTATGCCTTCAACAGCCCGACCGATTGGGGCATGGAACTCGCGGTGCTGCTGTTCGGGCCGTATTTCCTGCTCGCCGGCCCCTATGTTCTGCATCTCAAGGGCCATGTGGCGATGGATATCCTGCGCCAGCGGCTCTCAATGCGCGCCAACCGGCTCTTCGAACTGGTGAACATCCCGATCATCATCGCCTTCGCGGCGATCCTGCTCAGCTATTCGCTGCCGCTGGCGATCGATTCGTTCAACTACCGCGAAACCTCGTTCTCGGCCTGGAACCCGCCGATCTGGTGGGTGAAGGCGGCGGTGCCGCTGGCGCTGGCGCTGCTGATGCTCCAGGCGGCTGCGGAATTCCTGCGGGTGCTGTTCCGCGACCCCGCGCTCGAGGCGCATCCCCATGGCTGAGCCGTTTCTCGGATCGACCGGCATCCTCATCGTGATGTTCGGCGGGCTGACCCTGTTCATGATGACGGGGCTGCCGATCGCTTTCGTGCTCGGCGGGCTGTCGCTGATCATCGCGGTGACGCTGTGGAACCCGCAATCCGTCATCCTGCTGGTGCTGCAGATCTTCGACACGATGAAATCGGAGGCGCTGCTCGGCATCCCGCTCTACATCCTCATGGCGGCCTTGCTCTCGCGCTCGGGGGTGATCGAGAAGCTCTACCGCGCCATGGAATTGTGGTTCGGGCGGCTCCGGGGCGGGCTCGCGGTCGGCACGGTGGTGATCTGCGTCATCATGGCGGCGATGACCGGCGTGGTCGGCGCGGCGGTGACGGCGATGGGCATGCTGGCGCTGCCGGAAATGCTGCGCCGGCGCTATTCTCCCGAACTCGCGACCGGGACGATCTGCGCGGCCGGCACGCTCGGCATCCTGATCCCGCCCTCGGTGCTCACCATCGTCTATGCGGTGACGGCGCAGGTTTCGATCGGCAAGATGCTGATCGCCGGCATCGTGCCGGGGATCATGCTGGCGACGCTGTTCATCGGCTATATTCTCGTGCTGTCCTGGCTCAGGCCGGAGGTCGCGCCGCTTGCGGATGATTTCGAGCCGGCGCCGCTCGGCGCGCGGCTTGCCGCGCTCGGGGCGCTGATCCTGCCGAGCCTGATCATCGTGCTCATTCTCGGCTCGATCTTCCTCGGCGTCGCGACGCCGACGGAGGCCGCCGCCGTCGGCGTGCTCGGGGCGATGGCCGCGGCGCTCATCGAGGGGCGGCTTACGCGGGAGACGCTCGCCTCCTCGGCCTTCGACACGGTGAAGGCCACCGCGATGATCCTGTGGATCACCATCGGCGCCAAGGCCTATGTCGCGATCTTCACCGGATTGGGGGGCGCGGACGCGCTGCTCGGCTTCATCAAGGGGCTCGACGTCGCGCCGATGCTGATCCTCGCCGTGATGATGCTGATCCTGATCTTTCTCGGCACCGTGCTGGACGAGATCGGCATCATCCTGCTCACGGTGCCGGTCTTCCTGCCGATCGTGAAGTTTCTCGGCTTCGACGAGATCTGGTTCGGCGTGCTCTACGCGATCACGATCCAGATGGGCTATATCTCGCCGCCCTTCGGCTACACGCTGTTCTACATGAAGGGCACGCTGCCGCCCGGCATGTCGATGGGGGTCGTCTATCGCGGGATCACGCCCTTCATGCTGCTTCAGGGGGTCGGCCTGCTGCTTGCCATGGCCTTCCCGGCGCTGATGACGGTGCTGCCGGCGCTGATGGTGAAATAGGCTGATGGATGCGGCGGTGATCGTCGAGGTCGGCCCGCGCGACGGGCTCCAGAACGAACCGGGCTTCGTCGCGACCGCTGACAAGCTGGCGCTGATCGGGCGCCTCGCCGCCAGCGGCCTGAGCCGGATCGAGGCGACGGCTTTCGTCGCGCCGAAATGGGTGCCGCAGATGGCGGACCATGACGCGGTGATGCGCGGCGTGCCGCGGCGCGCCGGCCTCGTCTATTCGGCGCTGGTGCCGAACGTGCAGGGCGCTGCGGCGGCCATCGCGGCCGGCGCGGACGAACTCGCGATCTTCACCGCCGCCTCCGAGAGTTTTTGCCGGCGCAATATCAATTGCACGATCGCCGAAAGCCTCGAGCGCTTCCGCCCGGTAATGGCGCTTGCGGCCGAGCACGGCCTGCCGGTGCGCGGCTATGTCTCCTGCGTGACCGATTGCCCCTATGAGGGCGCCGTCGCTCCGGCGGCGGTCACGCGGGTGGCGCTGGCCCTGCGCGACCTCGGCTGCACCGAGATTGCGCTCGGCGAGACGCTCGGCCGCGCGGAACCGGGCCGTGTCGCGGCGCTGGTCGCGGATGTCGCCGCTTCGCTTCCGCCGGAGCGGCTGGCGGGGCATTTCCACGATACCGGCGGGCAGGCGCTGGCGAGCATCGATGTCTGCCTTGCGCATGGCATCCGCGTCTTCGACGCCGCGGCGGCCGGGCTCGGCGGCTGCCCCTACGCGCCTGGCGCCAAGGGCAATGTCGCGACCGGGCGGGTGGCGCGGCATCTCGCGGCGCGCGGCTTCAGGACGGGGATCGACGCGGAACGCCTCGCCGAGGCGGAGGCCTTCGCGGCCGCCCTCCGCGGCGCGGGCTGAGCGTGGCGTTCAGCCCGCCTCGGCCTCGATGCGCTCCATATCGGCGTCCGAGAGCCCGAAATGATGGCCGATCTCGTGCACCAGCACATGGGTGATGACGCTGCCGAGGGTTTCCTCGTTCTCGGCCCAGTAATCGAGAATCGGGCGGCGGTAGAGCCAGATCATGTTCGGCCCCTCGCCGGTCTCGGGCACGGCGCCGGCTTCGGTGAGGCCACGGCCATGGAACAGGCCGAGAATGTCGAACGGACTTTCGAGTTCCATCGCCTCGATCACCTCGTCATCGGGAAAATCCTCGACCCGGACGACGACCTGGCCGCAGAGATTGCGGAAATGCTCGGGGAGCTGGGTGAAGGCATCCTCCGCCATGGCCTCGAAATCCTCGAGGGTCGGGGCCTGCATCGGCGCCCAGGAGGCAGCGGGAAAACGCGCGGTGGCCATCGTCTTGCTCAAGGCATCCGTTCCAGAACCAGCGGCCAGGCGGCCGGTCGCGGCGGGCGGGGCCCTCCCGCTCACCACCATCTCAACTGATGGCCGAAATACCAGACGAGCGCGACAAAGGCGATGGCCGAAAGCGCGCGGCCGAGGCGCCTCGCCCAGATCTCGACCCTGTCGCCGGGCTCGTCATCCCCGGATCGGGAATCCCTGGCGGCGAAATGATCCGCCGCCCGCGCGAGCGAGGAGGAGAGGAAGCCGCCGGAATCATCATGCTTCGGCGGCTCGGGCATCTCACCCCACCGTCCGGATATCCACGAACCGCCCGGCGATCGCTGCTGCGGCCGCCATTTGCGGCGAGACGAGATGGGTGCGGCCCTTGAAGCCCTGACGGCCCTCGAAATTGCGGTTCGAGGTCGAGGCGCAGCGCTGGCCGGGCTTCAGCTGGTCCGGGTTCATGCCGAGGCACATCGAGCAGCCCGGCTCCCGCCACTGGAAGCCGGCGGCGATGAAGACCTGATCGAGCCCTTCCGCCTCGGCCTGCTCCTTCACGAGGCCGGAGCCCGGCACTACCATGGCGTAATCCAGCCGGTCGGAGATGCGCTTGCCTTCGAGGATCTTGGCGGCGGCGCGCAGATCCTCGATGCGGCCATTGGTGCACGAGCCGATCCAGACCACGTCGAGCTCGATGTCGGTGATTTTGGTTCCCGGCGTCAGCCCCATATAGGCCAGCGCGCGCAACTTGGATTCGCGCTTCACCTCGTCGGCGATCGTGGAGGGATCCGGCACGGTGCCGGTGATCGAGACGACGTCTTCCGGGCTCGTGCCCCAGGAGACGATCGGCGGCAGATTGTCGGCATCGAGCGTGACGACACGGTCGAAATGCGCGCCGTCATCCGTGCGCAGCGTGTCCCAATAGCGGCAGGCCGCGTCCCAGGCCGCACCCTTCGGCGCCTTCGGGCGATCTTTGAGATAGGCGTAGGTCTTGGCATCCGGCGCGATCAGCCCGGCGCGGGCGCCGCCCTCGATCGACATGTTGCACACCGTCATGCGGCCTTCCATCGACAGCGCCTCGATGGCCGAGCCCGCATATTCGATCACCGAACCGGTGCCGCCAGCCGTACCGATCTCGCCGATGATGGCGAGCACGATATCCTTCGCCGTGACGCCGGATTGCAGGCTGCCCCGGACCTCGACCTTCATGTTGCGGGCCTTCTTCTGGATCAGCGTCTGGGTGGCGAGCACATGCTCGACCTCCGAGGTGCCGATGCCATGGGCCAGCGCGCCGAATGCGCCATGGGTCGAGGTGTGGCTGTCGCCGCAGACGATGGTGGTGCCCGGCAGGGTGAAGCCCTGTTCCGGGCCGATGACATGAACGATGCCCTGGCGCTTGTCGCGCTCGGAATAATATTCCAGGCCGAAGGCGCGGGCATTCTCGGCGAGCGTCTCCACCTGGATCCGGCTCTCCTCCTCCGCGATGCCCTTGGAGCGATCGGAGGTCGGCACGTTGTGATCGACGACGGCGAGCGTCTTCTCCGGCGCGCGCACCTTGCGGCCCGTCATGCGCAGGCCCTCGAAGGCCTGGGGGGAGGTCACCTCGTGCACGAGGTGGCGGTCAATGTAGAGAAGGCACGTGCCGTCGGGCTGCCGGTCGACCACATGGTCGTCGAAAATCTTGTCGTAGATCGTCTTCGGAGCGCTCATCGTGCTGTCATCTCGTCTTGGCCTGTCGCTTTGGCTGTCATCCCAGCCCGGCCGATCCGGCCCGTTTACGGGAAAGACGCGCGCGTTTCCAGCCTCTTGTTGCCGCGGCACCACCGCTGCGCCCAACCGTGATGCAAATTGAGGGATCGCCTATTCCCTCGGGAAAGAACGGTGTATAAGCCCGCCGCTTTCGTCCGCCCGGAAGGGGGGCGGGGCTCCGGCCCGGCCGCCGCCGGTTCGGCACAGAGCAGGAAGCCGCCGTGTTCGGCCGCCTTGGAGCTCGATCATGACCGTCACCGCTTCGACCGAGCCCGCGGCCTCGTCCTCCTCCCCGCAAGACGGCGGCACGCCGGAGCA
Source organism: Rhabdaerophilum calidifontis (assembly GCF_008641065.1). Taxonomy (GTDB): domain Bacteria; phylum Pseudomonadota; class Alphaproteobacteria; order Rhizobiales; family Beijerinckiaceae; genus Rhabdaerophilum; species Rhabdaerophilum calidifontis. The sequence goes on from NZ_VTRS01000001.1 coordinate 557,282, forward strand.
TGCGCCGCAGGGCGGCGGCTTCCGGCGCAATCTCGCGCTGGCGGTGGGCTCGGTCGGTGTCGTCTACGGCGATATCGGCACGAGCCCGCTCTACGCGCTCAAGGAATCGATCCACCATGTCGCCTATGACGGGCTGACGCGGGCCGAGGTGATCGGCGTCGTCTCGCTGCTGATCTGGGCCGTGATCGTGGTGGTAACGCTGAAATACGTCGTGCTCATCATGCGTGCCGACAACAAGGGCGAGGGCGGCACGCTCTCGCTGATGGCGCTGGCGCAGAAGGCGGTCGGCCGCCGCTCGCTGCCGATCTTCCTGCTCGGCGTCATGGGCGCTGCGCTGTTCTACGGCGATTCGATCATCACTCCGGCCATTTCGGTGCTCTCGGCGGTCGAGGGGCTGAAGCTGGTGACGCCGGTCTTCGCCGACCAGTGGAACGTGATCCTGCTCGCCATCGCCATCCTGATCGCGCTCTTCTTCGTGCAGAGCCGCGGCACGGCGGGGGTTGCGGTGTTCTTCGGCCCCATCATGGTGCTCTGGTTCGGCGTGCTCGCCTTTCTCGGCCTCATCCACATCAACGACGATCTCGGCATCCTCGCCGCCTTCAACCCGCTGCATGCGGCGGAATTCATCGGCAATCACGGGATCGTCGGGCTGATCGTCCTCGGCTCGGTCTTCCTCGCGGTCACCGGCGCCGAGGCGCTCTATGCCGATATGGGGCATTTCGGCCGCTTCCCCATCCGCGCGGCGTGGCTCTTCTTCGTCTTCCCGGCGCTGGTGCTCAATTATCTCGGGCAGGGCGCCTTCGTCCTGAAGAATATCGGCGACGAGAAATCCGTCGCCAACCCGTTCTTCCTGCTGGCGCCGGAATGGGGCGTGCTGCCGCTGGTCATCCTGTCCGGCGTTGCGACCATCATCGCCAGCCAGGCGGTGATCACCGGTGCCTTCTCGCTCACCCAGCAGGCGGTGCAGCTCGGCCTGCTGCCGCGCATCGAGATCCGCCACACCTCGGAGACCCAGCACGGGCAGATCTACATTCCGCAGGTCAACCGCATGCTGGCGCTGGGCGTCATCGCGCTGGTGCTGTCCTTCAAGACCTCGAGCGCGCTGGCCTCGGCCTACGGAATCGCGGTGACCGGGGCGATGCTCGCCGATACCGGGCTGTTCTTCGTCGTCGCCTATCATGTCTGGAAATGGGATCGCTGGCAGGTGGCGCTGTTCGGCATCCCCTTCCTGGCGGTCGATCTGATCTTCTTCGGCGCCAATTGCCTCAAGATCCCCGAGGGCGCCTATCTGCCGCTCATCTTCGGCGCGGTGCTGATCGTGACCATGTGGACCTGGGTGCGCGGAACCCGGATCGTCTACGACAAGTCGCGGCGCGATTCGGTGCCTTTGCCCGATCTCGTGAAGATGCTCGAGAAATCGAAGCCGGTCCGCGTGGCGGGCACCGCCGTCTTCCTGACAAGCGACCCGGAGACGGCACCCGGCGCCCTGCTGCACAATCTCAAGCACAACAAGGTGCTCCACAAGCGCAACATCATCCTCACCATCCACACGGCGGATACGCCGCGCGTGACCGATTCCGAGAAGCTGACGGTCGAGGATCTCAGCGAGGACGTGAAGCGGATCATCGTCCGCGTCGGCTATATGGAAAGCCCGCGCGTGCCGCATTTCCTGGCGCTCGCACGCCGGCGCGGGCTCGATTTCGACATCATGCAGACCTCGTTCTTCCTCGGCAAGCGGACGATCAAGGCGGCGGCCAGTTCCGGCATGCCGCTCTGGCAGGACAATCTCTTCATCTTCCTGTCGCGCACGGCGGCGAACGCCACGGACTTCTTCCACATCCCTACCGGCCGCGTCGTCGAGCTCGGCGCGCAGGTCACGGTCTGACGCCGCGGGCCGCCTTGCCTTCGCGGCCGGGGCTTGCCAGTCTCGCGCTCGGGAAGGAGAAACGGCATGGATCCCGAGAAGCTCGCGGCGCTGCGCGCCCGGTTCGGCGCGGCCGAGGCCAGCGAGGTGCAGGACGCGGAATTCCGCAAGGTGGTGGACCTGCTCTTTACCGGCAAGGACCGCCGCGCCAAGCCCTATGAGGGAGTCTCGTCCTTCCTCGACGCGCCCCTGCGTCTCGAGGCCGCGAAGACGGGGGATTTCTCCGGTATCGACATCCCGCTGATCGGCGTGCCGATGGATCTCGGCGTGACGCATCGGCCCGGCTCGCGGCTCGGGCCGCGCGCGGTGCGCGGGGTTGAGCGGATCGGTCCCTATCACGAGGTGCACCGGATCGTCCCGATCGCCGAGTTCGGGGTCGCCGATCTCGGCGACGTTCCCTTCCGCTCGCGTTATTCGCTGGAGCAGAGCCACGCGGATATCGAGGCGTTCTACCGCCCGCTCGCCGAGGCGGGGCTGCGGCCGGTCTCGGTCGGGGGCGACCATTCGATCACCTTGCCGATCCTGAAGGCGCTGGGCGCGAAGCGGCCGCTCGGCATGATCCATATCGACGCGCATTGCGATACCGGCGCCCCGTTCGAGGGCTCGCGCTTCCACCATGGCGGGCCGTTCCGGCAGGCGGTGCTCGAAGGCGTGCTCGATCCCGAGCGGGTGATCCAGATCGGCATCCGCGGCAATGCCGAGTTCCTGTGGGAATTCTCCTATGCCAGCGGGATGCACGTCATCCATGCCGAGGACTTCATGCGGCTCGGCGTGGACGAGACGATCCGGCGCATGCGGGCGGTGATCGGCACGGGGCCGGCCTATCTCTCCTTCGATGTCGACAGCCTCGACCCCGCCTTCGCGCCGGGCACCGGGACGCCGGAGGCCGGGGGGCTTTCGAGCCGCGAGGCGATGGCGCTGATCCGCGGCGCGGCGGGGCTCGACCTCGTCGGCGGCGATGTCGTCGAGGTCGCGCCGCAATATGATGCGACCAGCAACACCGCCCAGGCCGGCGCGCAGATGCTGTTCGAGATCGTGAGCGTGGTCGCTTTGGCGCTCAGGGCGCAGCGAGGGCGAGCAGCGCCTCGGTGAGCGCGGAGCGCGGCTCGGCAAGCCCGGCGATCACCGTGAAATGGTTGGCCGCCGGGATTTCGAGATAACGCGTCCCGGCGCCCTGCGCCGCCCAGCTCGCGGCGATCAGCCGCGACTGGCGGCGATATTCCGCGCTTTCCGCGCCGCCCACCGCCGCGACGAGCCGCGTGTCGGCATTGGGCCGGAGATGGTGCGGCGAGAGCCGCGCCGCCTCCGCGTCGTCAAGGCCGAGCCTGGCATTCACCGAGGTCGCGACCAGCGGCACGAGATCGAACAGGCCGGAGATCGCGAGCCCGGCCGGGCAGAGATCGGTGGGCGCGGCGGGGGCGAGCGCGCGCCAATTGGTTGCAAGCAGCATCGCCGCCAGATGCCCGCCGGCGGAATGGCCGAAGGGCAGGACCGGGCGGCCCGTTTCGCGCCAGAGATGCAGCGCGGCGGCGCGGATTTCGTCGATGATTGCGGCGAGCGGCACATCCGGGCAGAGATCGTAGCCCGCGATCGCGCAATCGAGCCCGCGCGCATTCGCGCCCGCCGCCATGTGGCTGAAGAAGGATTTGTCGAGCGCCTGCCAGTAGCCGCCATGGATGAAGAGCGCGACCGGGCCGGCGCCGGCAGCCGGGAAGAGATCATAGGCCATGCGCGGGGAGGGGCCATAGGCGATGGCCCTGTGCGGCCGCCCCGCGCGATAGGCGCCGGCATCCCGCGCCCAGCCGGCGATGATCGCGGGATGCTCCGGCACCCGGGCGCGATTGTTGTATTCCGCTTCGTAATCGATCATGCGGCCTCGCCGAGAATTCTGGGCAGATACCGGGCCGCCGGCACATGGTTTGCCTGCGGTTGTGAAATCCGGCTGGCTTTCGCCCGCGCGGGTTGCCAGAATGGCGGCTCGATACCGGCGCGGCAAGAACGGCGCCGGACCAAGAACAGGGAGCATGGCATGGTTGCCGTTTGGAAAGGCGCCGCCCTCGCGGCTGCTTTGGTGCTTGGCGGCTGGGGCAGCGCCACGGCGATGGAGCTCAGGATCGGGCTCGCGGCGGAACCGAGTTCGGCGGATCCGCATTACCACAACCTCACGCCCAACAACGCGGTCGCGCGGCATGTCTTCGAGGCGCTCGTCGATATGGACGAGGTGCAGACGATGAAGCCGGGCCTCGCGGAGAGCTGGAAGACGCTCGACGACACAACCTGGGAATTCAGCCTGCGCAAGGACGTGAAGTTCCATGACGGATCGCCGTTCACGGCGGATGACGTGCTCTTCTCGTTCAACCGCGTGCCGAACGTGCCGAAATCGCCCTCGCCGAAAACCGCCTATGTGCGCGGCAAGGTGATCGAGAAGATCGACGACCACACGATCCGCATCAGGACCGCGCGGCCGGACGCGCTGATGCTGAACAGCCTCGCGCAGATCGAGATCATGTCGGCGAAGGCGGCCGCGAGCGCCAGCACCGAGGATCTCAATGCCGGCCGGGGCACGGTGGGCACCGGCCCCTACCAGTTCGTGGAATTCGTGCCGGGCGACCGGCTCGTGGTGAAGCGCAACGACGCCTATTGGCGCGGGCGGGAACCCTGGGAGAAGGTGACCTTCCGCTTCATCAAGTCGGACCCGACGCGCGTCGCGGCGCTGCTCTCCGGCGATGTCGACGTGATCGAGACCGTGCCGACCGCCGATGCCCAGCGCCTCGCGAAGGAGCCGAAGGTCGCCCTCGCCAGCGCGCTCTCGAACCGCGTGATCTATCTCCACATGGACAGGCTGCGCGAGACATCGCCCTTCGTGAAGAGCAAGGACGGCTCGGCGATCAAGAACCCGTTCCACAATCTCAAGGTGCGGCAGGCGCTGACGCGGGCGATCAACCGCCCGGCCATCGTCGAGCGGATCATGGAAGGCGAGGCGGTGCCGGCGAGCCAGCTTCTGCCCGATGTCTATGCCGGGACCTCGAAAAACCTGAAGCCTGTCGCCTATGATCTCGAAGCGGCGCGCAAATTGCTCGCGGAGGCCGGCTATCCGAACGGCTTCCGGCTGACGATCCACGGGCCGAACGGCCGCTATACCAACGACACCAAGATCATCGAGGCCGTGGCGCAGATGTTCACGCGGCTCGGTGTCGAGACCACGGTCGAAACCCTGCCGCCGGCGGTGTTCTTCTCGCGTGCCTCATCCGGCGGGCCGGACAAGACCCCGGAATTCTCGATGATCCTTGCCGGCTGGTCGGCGGGAACGGGCGAGCCGGGCGATTCGATGCGCTCGCTGCTGATGAGCTTCGATCCGCAGGCCGGAACCGGCTCGGCCAATCGCGGCCGCTATTCCAACCCGCAATTCGACCAGCTCATCCAGAAAGGGTTCGCCACGGTCGATGCGGCGAAGCGCGCCGAGATCTTCGCCTCGGCCGCCGAGGTGGTGATGAACGATGTCGGGCTGATCCCGATCCATTACCAGAAGAACACATGGGCGGCGAAGAAGGGCCTCAAGGTCACGCCCAGGACCGACGAATACACTTTCGCCATGTCGGTTCGTCCCTGAGCGGCGCGGGCCGGGCCGGCGGTTCGTCCGCCGCCCCGGCCGGCCCGCCAACCGGTGTCCGGGGTCATGATCGCCTTCATCATCCGCCGCGTCGGGCAGGCGCTGGCCGTCATCCTCGTGATGACGGTGCTCGTCTTCTTCGGCACCCATGTCATCGGCGATCCGGTCTGGATGATGGTGCCGGGTGACGCGACGCAGGAGCAGGTCGAGCAGGTCCGGCGCGAATTCGGCTTCGACCAGCCGGCGCATCGGCAATTCCTGGCCTTCCTGCGTGATATCGCACAGGGGGATTTCGGCCGCTCCTATGTCCATGGCGGCCCGGCCTTCGCGCTGATCCTCGAGCGTATGCCGGCGACGCTCGAACTCGCCTTCGCGGCGCTGCTCATGGCGGTGGTTCTCGGCATTCCGCTGGGACTCTATGCCGGGCTCAACCCGGAGGCGGCGCCGGCGCGCGCCATCATGGCGGGCTCGATCCTCGGTTTCTCGCTGCCGACCTTCTGGGTCGGGCTGATGCTGATCATGCTGTTCTCGGTGATGCTCGGCTGGCTGCCCGCGACCGGGCGCGGCCCGACTGTCTCGGTGTTCGGGATCGAGACCTCGATGCTGAGCCTGGAGGGCTGGCGGCACCTTCTCCTGCCGGCGCTCAACCTCGCGCTGCTGAAGGTGAGCCTCGTCATCCGGCTGACGCGCTCCGGTGCCCGCGAGGCGGCGCTGCAGGATTACGTCAAGTTCGCCCGCGCCAAAGGGCTTTCCCGGCGGCGGATCGTCGGGGTGCATATCCTCAAGAACATCCTGATCCCGATCGTCACCGTGCTCGGGCTCGAATTCGGCTCGCTGGTTGCCTTCTCGGTCGTCACCGAGACGATCTTCGCCTGGCCGGGCATGGGCAAGCTGCTGCTGGAGGCGATCCAGCGCCTCGACCGGCCGCTGATCGTCGCCTATGTCATGGTGGTGGTGATGCTTTTCGTGACGATCAACCTCATCGTCGACATCCTCTATTCCGCGCTCGATCCGCGTGTGCGGCTCACCGGGGATACGGCATGAGCGCCGAGGCGGGCATGCCGGGCGCGGAGATGGCGGGCGCGGGCGGGCTCGGCCGCTTCGCGCGGCGCTTCGCGGAGGATCGCGTGGCGCTTTTCGGCCTCGTGCTGCTGCTGGTGATCGCGGGGCTGGCGCTGATCGCGCCGTTCATCGCACCGCAGAACCCCTATGATCTCGCGCGGGTCGACATCATGGATTCGCGCCAGCCGCCGGGCGCCCGCGCCGGGGACGGGTTCACGATGTGGCTCGGCTCCGACGGCGTGGGGCGGGATCTTGTCTCCGGGATCCTCTACGGATTGCGGATCTCGCTCGCCGTCGGGCTCGTCTCCGGCCTGATCGCGGCGGCGATCGGCATGACGCTCGGTCTGGTCGCGGCCTATGCCGGCGGCAGGACCGAAACGCTGATCATGCGGCTTGTCGATCTGCAATTGTCGCTGCCCTCGGTGCTCGTGGCGCTGATCCTCGTCGCGCTGCTCGGCAAGGGCATCGACAAGATCATCCTCGCGCTCGTCATCGTGCAATGGGCTTATTACGCGCGCACGGTGCGCGGCTCGGCGCTGGTCGAGCGGCGGAAGGAATATGTCGAGGCGGCGCGTTCGCTGGGGCTCTCCCATGCCCGCACGGTGTTCCGGCACATCCTGCCGAACTGCCTCGCGCCGGTGATCGTGATCGCCACCGTCCAGACCGCGCATGCGATCAGCCTCGAGGCGACGCTGTCCTTCCTCGGCGTCGGCCTGCCGCAGACCGAGCCGTCGCTCGGCGTGCTGATCGCGAACGGGTTCCAATACATGCTCTCGGGCAAATACTGGATCTCGTTTTTCCCCGGCATCGCGCTGCTGGTGACGATCGTCGCGATCAACCTGGTCGGCGACCGGTTGCGCGACGTGCTCAACCCGCGGCTGGAGCGCTGACATGGCGGCGGCGGGCCGGGGGCGGCCGGTACTCGAGGTCTCCGATCTCGCCACGCATTTCCTCACGCGTGAGGGGGTTGTGAAGGCGGTGGACGGCGTTTCCTTCGCGGTCCATGCCGGCGAGGTGCTGGGGCTCGTCGGCGAATCCGGCTCGGGAAAATCCGTGACCGGGTTCTCGATCCTGGGGCTGATCGACCCGCCGGGACGGATCGTCGCGGGGTCGATCCGGCTCAAGGGCGAGGAACTCGTCGGGCGCGGCGAGGCTGCGATGCGGGCGCTGCGCGGCCGCCGCTTCGCGATGATCTTCCAGGATCCGATGATGACGCTCAACCCGGTCTTGCGGATCGACACCCAGATGATCGAGGCCGTCACGGCGCATGAGGCGGTGAGCGTGAAAGCCGCGCGGGCGCGCGCGGTCGAGGTGCTGGGGCTCGTCGGCATTCCCGCGCCCGAGGAGCGGCTGAATGCCTATCCGCACCAGTTCTCCGGCGGCATGCGCCAGCGCGTCGCGATCGCCATCGCGCTGCTGCATCGCCCGGCGCTGATCATCGCCGACGAGCCGACAACCGCGCTCGATGTCACGATCCAGAGCCAGATTCTGGCCGAAATGCAGGGGCTCGTGCGCGATCACGGCACGGCGCTGATCTGGATCACCCATGATCTCGCGGTGGTCGCCGGCCTCGCGGACCGGGTTGCGGTGATGTATGCGGGCCGGATCGTCGAGCAGGGCGCGGTCGATTCCGTGCTCGATTCGCCGATCCATCCCTATACCCAGGGGCTGATCGGATCGGTGCCGGGAACGGCGCGGCACGGGGCGCGGCTCCGCCAGATTCCCGGCGCCGCGCCCTCGCTGCTGCGCCTGCCACCGGGCTGTGCGTTCGAGCCGCGCTGCGCGCGCGCGATTCCGGTCTGCCGCGCGGCGCCGTCCCTGTCGCGGACGCCGGACGGGCGCGCGTTCCGCTGCCACAATCCCGTGCCGCAGGGTGCTGCCCTGCCGGAGATGCCGGCATGAGTGCGGCGGGGGCGGAAGCCGGCGCGGTGGACCTCGTCCGGGTCGAGGGCGTGGCGAAGCGGTTCGTTCGGCCGGTCGATCTCGCCGGGCGGATCGCCAACCTGCTCGGCGCGCGCAACCGCGAGAGCGTGGTGCACGCGGTCGACGGCGTCGATCTCGCGATCCGGCCGGGCGAGGTGGTGGCGCTGGTCGGGGAATCCGGCTGCGGTAAATCGACCCTCGGCCGGGTCGTGGCGGGCATCCACGCGCCGAGCGCCGGGCGCATGCTCTGGGAGGGGCGGGACATCGCCACGCTCACGGGCCCGGCGCGGCAAGCCTATACGCTCGGCGTGCAGATGATCTTCCAGGATCCGATGTCCTCGCTCAATCCGCGCATCCGGGCCGGCGAGATCGTCGGCGAGGCGCCGCGCGTGCACGGCCTTGTCGCGAAGGGCGAGGTCGACGGCTATGTCGCCGAGTTGTTCCGCCGTGTCGGGCTCGACCCCGATTACCGGCGGCGCTTTCCCCATCAATTCTCGGGCGGGCAGCGCGCCCGCATCGGCATCGCGCGGGCGCTGGCGGTCCGGCCCCGGCTGCTCGTCTGCGACGAATCGGTTGCGGCGCTCGACGTGTCGATCCAGGCGCAGGTGCTCAACCTGTTCATGGATCTGCGCGCTGCGCTGGGGCTCGCCTATCTCTTCATCAGCCATGATCTCGGCGTCGTGCGGCATATCTCGGACCGGATCGTGATCATGTATCTCGGCCGGGTCGTGGAAAGCGGGCCGACGGAGGCGCTGTTCGCCGGGCCGCTGCATCCCTATACGCGCGCGTTGATCGAGAACGTGCCGCGCCTTGATGCGCGGCGTCGCGCGTTCACGACCATCCGGGGCGAGATTCCCTCGCCGCTCCGCCCGCCGTCCGGCTGCCATTTCCACCCGCGCTGCCCGGAAGCCGGGCCGCGCTGCGCGCGCGAGCGGCCGCGCGAGATGGTGGTACCCGGCGGGCGGATGGTTGCCTGCCATCTTCAGGATGGCGGGGTGGCCTGAGGCGGTGGCCCGTTCAGCGCCAGCGGAAATCGTCGGCGCGGCCTGGGCGCGGCTCCGGCGCGAGACCGCGATCGAACAGGTCGCGCGTCGCGGGGTCGGCGGGCGGGTTCGAGCGTCGGCTGGTCAGCGTGGCCGCGGAGGCCGGGGGCGATAGCGGGCGCATCTCGCCGATCGGGTCGCGGAGCCTGATTGCGGGGGCGGGCAGCGGCGGTGGCGCGACGGCCGGGATCTGGCCCGCGCCGGGCGCGACGGGAAGTGTCGCCATGGCCGGCTGTGGTTCGGCGCCGGGGCGGTCGCCAAGGCGGCGGCGCAGCGGTTTCTCGACGAAGAAGGCGAGCTTGCGCTGGCCGGCGGGCGAGAAATGGATCCCGTCCGGGCCGCGCAGGCGCACAATGTCGCCGATAATATCCGGCCCGCTGGCGGTGAAGCCGCCCGCCTGATCGGAGAAACCGTCGAAGGTTTCCACGAAGGTCTCCCCGACCGCTGTCACCCGCTCGCGGATCATCTCGTTGAGCATCGCGAGTTCGGCCGAAAGCCGCGGGCTGCGCATCACCGGCAGGCCGACCCAGACCAGCGGCACCCGCGCCTGCTGGGCGCGGTCGATGATCGCGTCGATCCGCTTGCGATAGGCGTCCCGCCAGGGCTCGGACAGCGGTTCGAGCGTCTGATCGCCAGCGCGGATCGGCTGGCGGTCGTTGAGGCCGAGCATCACGACGAGGGCGGCGGGTTTCGGTGTCTCGGCAAGCAGCGCGGCGAGTGTCTTCGGCCAATCATGGTAATCGCCCCGCACGAGCCCGGAGGCGCTGATGCTCTTGTGGCGGAAGAGCAGGTCCGCCTTCGCGGCCGGGTCGGCCTCGAAGCCGGCAACGAGGGCATCGGCAAGCGAATCGCCGATCACCAGCACCTGCGGTTTCAGGGAATCGGGGATCGCCGGCGCAGCGCCAGCCGTGCCGGCATCCGGCGCCGTCACCGGCGGCATGACGAGGCCGAGCGTCCAATCCTCGGGGAAGGCGGGGGCGAGCACCGGCCGGTCATAGCGCCGGTGGGGACGATAGGTCTGCGGCGCCGCCCGCTGCGGCTGGGCGCGCGGCAGGGATATGACGCGCCAGGGCTGCACCGAGGGCTCGCTCTCCGCCCGTGCAGCGTGTCGCCCCGTGCCCGCCGCGAGGCCGGCGAGGAGCGCGACCAGAGCGAGGGAACGGAGCATCCGCATCTTCCATCGGTCCTGAAAAGGGCGTCACCGGCTTCGGGCAGGGCCTTGCGGGGCAAGGGCTCGCGGTTCATTCCGGCAGGCCGCATGCTGGCCGAGGAATATGGCCGCCGCGAGGCCGCTCAGGGTTTCTGACGCAGCCGGGCGAGAAGCGCAAGCGTCGGGTAGCCATCGGCGGGCAGGCCGTGACGGATCTGCGCCTTGCGCACCGATTCGCGGCTGATCTCGCCGATGCGACCGTCGATCTTGCCGACCGGAAGCCCCATCCGCACCAGATGACGCTGGATTTCCTTGACCTCCGCCATGGACAGGCGCTTGTCGCCGCGCGGCCAATCCGCAGCGAAGCCGCCGCCGCCCATGATCCGGTCTCCCAGATGCGCGACGGCGAGGGCATAGGCATCCGAGGAATTGTATTTCTTGATGACGCGGTAATTCTCCGTCACGAGCAGGGCGGGGCCGCGGATGCCGGCCGGGAGATAGAGCATCGCCTGGCCAGCGCGCGGCAGGGCGCCGGTCGCGCCGGCAAGGCCGGCGCTGCTCCAGCGTGCGAAATCGGCGAAGCCGTTGGCCGAGGCGAGGTCGAAGCCGGCCGGAAGGCGGACCTCCAGCCCCCAGGGTTGGCCGCGCTGCCAACCATGCCCGGCGAGGTAATTCGCGGTCGAGGCGAGCGCATCGGGGATGGTGCCCCAGACATCCTTGGCGCCATCGCCGTCGAAATCGACGGCATATTTCATGAAGCTCGACGGCATGAACTGCGTCTGCCCCATGGCGCCGGCCCAGGAGCCGCGCATGGCGCGGCGTTCGACATGCCCTTCTTCCAGCATGCGCAGCGCGACGAGCAGCTCATCGCGGAAGAAATCGTCGCGATAGCGGACGAAAGCGAGGGTCGCGAGCGAGCGGATCACGTCCTTGTCGCCGGTAAAGGAGCCGAAATTCGTCTCCATGCCCCAGATGCCGAGCACGATGCGGCGGTCGACGCCGTATTTGCGCTCGATCGCGGCAAGCTCGGCGGCGTAGCGCTCGGCCATGGCGCGGCCGCGTTCGAGCCGCGTGGCGGAGATCGCGCTGTCGAGATAGGACCAGATCGGCTTGACGAACTCGCTCTGCTTCTTCGTCAGCGCGACGATCGAGGGATCCGGGCTCACGCCGGAGAAGGCGAGATCGAAGGTCCGGCGCGCGATGCCCTGCTTTTGCGCATCTGCCCAGAGCCGCGCGAGGAAGGCCTGGAAATCGGCTTTCGCGGGGGTGCCCGCCGTGTGGCCGGGGGCCTCCTTGCGGCTCGCGATCGCCGGTGGCGCGCCGAGCAGGGCCAGCAGGGCGAAAAGAACGGGGATGGACCCTGCTATTCGGCGATTATGGCGCATCGCGCTCGCTCCTCCCGGCTGTTCAGGCATTGCGTCCGGCAAGCTGGCGTTCCCATTCATAGGCCTGGCGGACGATCTCCTCCAGATCGTCGTGCCGGGGCGTCCAGCCGAGCAGGGCGCGGATCCGGTCCGATTTCGCGATGATCGCAGCCGGGTCGCCCGGCCGGCGGGCGACGCGGTTCGCGGTGAAATCGATGCCGGTGACCTTGCGGACCACATCGACGACCTCGAGCACCGAGAAGCCGCGGCCATAGCCGCAATTGAGGATCAGGCTCTCGCCGCCCCGGCGCAGATGCGCGAGCGCGTCGACATGGGCGGAGGCGAGATCGGTGACGTGGATGTAATCGCGGATACAGGTGCCGTCCGGGGTCGGGTAATCGGTGCCGAAAATGTCCATCGCCGGGCGCTGGCCGAGCGCGGTCTGCACCGCGACCTTGATGAGATGCGTGGCGTTCGGCGTCGATTGCCCGGACCGGCCCTGCGGATCGGCGCCCGCGACATTGAAATAGCGCAGCGCGACGAAGCGGAAATCATGCGCGCGCGCGCAATCCTCCAGCATCCATTCCGTCATCAGCTTCGAGCGGCCATAGGGCGAGACCGGGTTGGGCGGCACATCCTCGCCGATCGGCGCGCCGCTCACCTCGCCATAGACCGCGGCGGTCGACGAGAAGATGAAGCGCGTCACGCCGGCCGCGATGGCGGTTTCGAGCAGGGTGCGGCTGCGCGCGGTGTTGGCGCCGTAATAAAGGAGCGGGTTCGCGACCGATTCCGGCACCACGATCCTGGCCGCGAAATGCGCGATTTCGGTCACCCCGAATTCCTCGATCACCGCGCGCACGAAGGCGCTATCCCCGACATCGCCGCCGCGCAGCGCGACATGCGGCGGCAGCAGCCAAGGAAACCCGGTCGAGAGATTGTCGATCACGACGACCGGTTCGCCGCGATCGGCCAGCGCCAGCACCATATGCGAGCCGATATAACCGGCACCGCCGGTGACGAGGATTGCCATCGCCTAACCCCTGTTTTCCACGCGCGTTTCTGCAGCGTTTCCCTGCGCGAAGCTTGCTTTGCCACCCGGCATGGGGAAGGATGCGCCGCCTTTCATGGCGTCGTCCCACCCCTTCGGCAAGGACCCGAACACTCCATGGCCCGAATCCGCAAGGCCGTTTTCCCCGTCGCGGGGCTCGGCACGCGTTTCCTCCCCGCGACCAAGGCGATCCCCAAGGAAATGCTGACCGTCGTGGACCGACCCGTCATCCAGCATGTCGTCGACGAGGCCCGCGCGGCGGGAATCGAGCATTTCGTCTTCGTCACCGGGCGCAACAAGGGGGTGATCGAGGAGCATTTCGACAAGCAGTTCGAACTCGAATCCACGCTGCGCGAGCGCCAGAAGCTGCGCGAACTCGAACAGCTCGAGACCGAAACGCCGAATGCCGGCGCCACCAGCTTCACCCGCCAGCAGACGCCACTGGGGCTCGGCCACGCGGTCTGGTGCGCGCGCGACATCGTCGGCAACGAGCCCTTCGCGCTCCTGCTGCCGGATATGCTGCATCATGGCGAGCGCCCGTTCCTGGCCGACATGATCGCGGCGCACGAGACCCATGGGGGCAACATCATCGGGGTCTATCCGGTGGGCGACCACGAGACGCATCAATACGGCATCGTCGATGTCGGGGGCTCGACCGCGAAGGTCGCGGCGATCCGGGCCATGGTCGAGAAGCCGCCCCGCGGCACGGCGCCCTCCAACCTCGCGATCTCGGGCCGCTACATCCTCCAGCCGGCCATTTTCGATCTGCTCGCCCGGCAGGAGCGGGGCGCCGGCGGCGAGATCCAGCTCACCGATTCCATGCTCACCCTGGCGCGGAGCGAGCCGTTTCACGCCGTGCGCTTCGACGGGCAGGTCTATGATACCGGCTCGAAGATCGGCTTCCTTTCGGCCAATGTCGCCTATGCCCTGAAGCGCCCCGATCTCGGCCCCGAGTTCCGGAGCATCATCGAAGGCATGCTGAAATAATGGCGTGCACCCACGCGCCGGCGCGCGGCGCCTGTGCGGGAACGGGAGCGGAACCATGCTAGACATCGCGCAGGATGCCCGCTTCTGGGACAGGATCGCGCGGAAATACGCCGCGGACCCGATCCGGGACGAGGGCGGCTACGAGCGGACGCTTGCCCGGACGCAGGCGCTGCTCGCCCCCGGCGATCATGTGCTGGAATTCGCCTGCGGAACCGGGACCACCGCGCTGCGGCTGGCGCCATCCGTCGCGCGCTATGTTGCGACCGATATCTCGCCGGAAATGATCGCGATCGCCCGCGAGAAGGCCGGCGTCGGCGCCGCGCCGGGGCTCGAATTCGCGGTCGGCACGCCGGAGGATGGCGTCTTCCCCGATGAGAGCTTCGATGCGGTGCTCGGCTTCAACGCGCTGCATCTCATCAGAACCCGCGCGGCGAGCCTCGCCGGCCTGCGGCGGATGCTGAAGCCCGGCGGGTTGCTTGTTACCAAGACGCCCTGCCTCTCGGAGATGAACCCGCTCATCCGTCTGGCCGTGCCGCTGATGCAGCTCATCGGCAAGGCGCCCTATGTGGCGTTCTTCTCCGCGGGCGAACTGGAACGCGCGATCGCGGAGGCAGGGTTCACGATCATCGCCCGCGAGCGCCACGCCACGAAGGGCCGGGACGTGCGTCCGTTTCTCGTCGCGCGGAAGGTCTGAGCCGGGGCCGGGCCGGGCGGGAATCCGCGGCCTCATGGCGTGAGCCTCAGACCGAGCAGCATCGTATGCGCCTGGTAATTCTCGCCTGGCGTGTTCACCGAATAGCGCTCGAAGGCATAGCTCGCGCGTGCGGCGAGCAGGCGGCTGAAGCGGTATTCGAGCCTCAGGCCCGCCGTCAGCGTCGTTTCCTCGCGGTTGACGCGGTCGTAATCGGCGCGGGCGATGCCGAGCGTCGCCGTTGCGGTGAAATTGCGCAGGAAGGCATGCGTCAGCGTCGCGGTGCCGCGATAGGTCAGCGCGCCCGAGGAGCCGGCGATCGTCGTCTCGGCGATCTCGCTCTGGGCGCGCAGGTTGAGCGTCGTCAGCGGCGAGATCGACCAGGTCAGCGCGGCGTCGAGCACCGGCGCCCGCAAGGCCCGCAGGCGCGCATCCTCGTAGGCGCGGAAGGTGTAGCCGAGCGACGCTTCGCCCGTGAGCGAGCGTTCGAGTTCGAAGCTGGAACCGGCGCGCAGCGTCAGCCCGCGGGAATCGCGCTCGTATCCGCTCTGGTCGAGGCGGAGATCGTGCCGGCGAGTGTCGATCCCGGCTTCCGCGAAGGGCGCGAGGCCGGGCGTGATCTCGTGGCCGAGGCGGGCGCGGGCGCCATAGGTCGTGACGTTGCGCGCCTCCTGGCTGATCGTCACCCCGCCGGCCCTGGCATCCTCGTAGAGGGCGCGTTCCGCCGTGGTGCGCAGGGCGAGGCTGGTGCGGCCGAAGCGCTGCGTGCCGCCGAGGCTCGCGCCGAGATTGTAATAGGGCACGCGCTCCGAGACGCCGCCGGGCAGGTTCGCCGAGCCCGGCCTTTCGGTGTCGATGCGCGCGGTGAGCGTGGTCTCGATCGTCTGGTCGCGGCTCGCGTCGAGGCGCAGACCGAGACGCGCCTCGCCTTCCGGCCGGTTGGCGTTCGAGACGCCGGTGAAGGCCGTGTAGGCGCCGCGCAGACCGAGATCGAACTGGTGGCGGGACCAGTCGGAGGTCGCGTTCAATTCGCCCTCCGTCCGCCAGAAGGCCGAGCCGCGGCGATTCCTGCTGGTGCGCTGGGCATTGGTGTCGTAGCCGCCGTCGATCTCGATCGCCGGCCGCAGGATCAGGCTGCCGGCGCGGATGCCGAGTGGCGCATAGGGGTCGTCTTCCGGGCGGGGACGGCGCAGCGGGGGCGGGGCCGCGGGCGGCAGGCCGGGTGCCACGAGGGTTGTCGCCGAGGGGCGGGCCGGCGGCGGGGCGATGTCCGGACGGATCGTCTCGAAGCGCGTTCCCGTGAGGTCGCCGGGGGCGTTGCCGGGCGCGGGGGGGCGCACGATGCCGCTGGCACCGGCCGGCGACGCGCCTGCGAAGCCGCCGGGGCGGTTCTGTCCGGAGCCGGTTTCGCGCCGCAACGCGGTGTTTGGCGTGCGGCGGATGCCCGAACGCCGGCTTGCCGGCGGGCCCGCGCTCTCGGCATCCGGCGGTCGGAGCGCCGGTTCTGCGCGCGGCAGCGGTGGCGACGCCGGGCGGATGCGCAATTCGCCGTCGAGCGCGCCGGGCGTGCCGGGGGTCTGGCTGCCGAGGATCTGTGCCCGCGCGCTCATGCCGCCCGCGGCCGCCCATGCGACGCCGGCGAGCCCGGCCGCGGCGAGGCGGGCTATCCATCCGGCGACGAAACGCGTATCAGGTCGGCGCGTCAACGGGGCAACCTTGCGGCGCGGATTTCCGGTTCGCGAAATCCGCCAAGCGGGGCCGGGCCCGGGCCCGACCTGTTGCCAAGAAGTAAAGATCGAGGGTTAACGCTTCGTTGCCGGCGCGGCATATTCTGCCGCCCGCGCGGGCGCCGACCCGGATGGAGCGAAGACAGCATGACCGAAACGGGGGAGGCGGGCGCGCGCGCCAGCGCCGGACGATCCATCGCCATCGAGATCGCAGGGCTTGAGAAATTGCGGGAGGCGCTGGCCGGCCCGCTCGGCGCGGTATTCGCCGAGAGCGTCGCGCGGATCGGCAGCGGCACCGGCCGGGTGATCGTCACCGGCATGGGCAAGAGTGGTCATGTCGGGCGCAAGATCGCCTCGACCCTCGCCTCGACGGGCACGCCGGCGCATTTCGTCCATCCGGCCGAGGCAAGCCACGGCGATCTCGGGATGATCCGCTCCGAGGACGTGATCCTGGCGCTGTCCTGGTCGGGCGAGACGGCGGAACTCGCCGATCTCATCGGCTATTCACGGCGTTTCCGCGTGACGCTGATCGCGATCACCGCCAATCCCGAGAGCACGCTGGCCGAGAAGGCCGATCTCGCACTGGTGCTGCCCCGCGCCGAGGAAGCCTGCCCGAACGGGCTCGCGCCCACCACCTCCACAACGATGCAGATCGCGCTCGGCGACGCGCTGGCCGTGGCGCTGCTCGAAAGGCGCGATTTCACCCGCGATGATTTCCGCACCTTCCATCCCGGAGGCAAGCTCGGGGCGCAGCTCAAGACCGTGCGCGACATCATGCATCGCGGCGCGCGGATTCCGATCATCGCCGAGGATGCGCGCGTCGAGGCGGCGGTGGCCGAGATCAGCGCCAAGGGCTTCGGCTGCACGCTCGTGATCGACGATTCCGGCCGGCTGGCCGGGATCGTCACCGACGGGGATCTGCGCCGCCATCTCCGGCCGGATCTGATGCAGCTTCCGGTGACGGCGGTGATGACGCGGACGCCGAAGACCGTGCCGCCGGCCATGCTGCTCGCCGCGGCGATCGAGTTCCAGGAGCGCCACAAGATCACGGCGCTCATCGTCGTGGAAGCGGGGCGGCCCGTCGGGCTCGTGCATTATCTCGATCTGCTGCGCGCCGGCGCGGCCTGAGCCGGGGGAGGCGGCCCGAAGTTCAGGCCGCCTCGACCACCAGCGTCGAGCCATCAACGGCGAGGACGCGGACCCGCGCGCCTGCCGGCAGTTCCGGCCCCGTGACGCGCCAGAAGACATCGTCGAGCTTCGCCTGGCCGCTCTGGCCGGGGCCGATCCCGCCGATGAGAATGGTGGTGCGGCCGACCAGCGTGACCTCAGGATTGTGCAGGTCGCGCGCGGCGTCGTCCTGCGGCCGCGCGCCGTAGATCCGCCAGCCCAGCACGCCGCAGCCGAGCGCCAGCGCGCCGAACAGCGCGAGTTCGAGCGCGACCGGCAGCGCCCACAGCACCGAGATCGCCGCCATCGCCAGCGCCGCAAGCCCGATCCACAGCAGATAGGTGCCCGGCACGAGGAAGATCTCGGCGGCGATCAGCAAAAGCCCGACGCCGAGCCAGCCCCAGAGCGACGGGAGACCGAGGAGTGCCATGGCCCCCTCACGCCTTCGGCTGATCGGGCCAGGGGCGGCGCGGCGCCTCGCCCCGGCCGCTCTCCCGGCCGCCCTCGGCGAAGGTCTCGCGCGCGATCTCGGCGATGCCGCCGAGCGTGCCGATGAGGCCGCCCATCTCGGCCGGCACGATGACGGTCTTCTGGTTGGGGGCGGTGGCGAGCTTCGCGAAGGCGGCGACGTATTTCTCGGCGATGAGATAGTTCACGGCGCCGATATTGCCCCTGGCGATGGCCTCGGAGACGAGGCGGGTGGCGTTCGCCTCTGCCTCGGCGCCGCGCTCGCGGGCCTCGGCATCGCGGAAGGCGGCCTCCTTGCGGCCCTCCGCCGCGAGAATCTGCGCCTGTTTTTCACCCTCGGCCTTGAGGATCGCCGCCTGCCGCTGGCCCTCCGCCTCGAGGATCGCGGCGCGGCGATCGCGCTCGGCCTTCATCTGCCGCGCCATCGCAGCGGCGAGATCGGCAGGCGGCTCGATATTCTTGAGCTCGATGCGCGTGACCTTGACCCCCCAGGGCGAGGCGGCGGCATCGACCACGGCGAGGAGCTTCTGGTTGATGTCGTCGCGGTTCGACAGGAGCTGATCGAGATCCATCGAGCCCATGACATTGCGGATATTGGTCATGGTGAGGTTGAGCAGCGCGTAATCGAGCTGGGCGACCTGATAGGTCGCCCGCGAGGCGTCCGTCACCTGGTAGAAGATCACGCCATCGACCTTGGCGGAGGCATTGTCCTTCGTGATCACCTCCTGGGTCGGCACGTCGAGCACCTGCTCCATCATCACGATCTTGGCGCCGACCGTCTCGATATAGGGGATGACGAGGCCGAGGCCGGGGGTCAGCGTGCGATGGTAGCGCCCGAACCGCTCCACGGTGTAATGCTTGCCCTGCGGCACCTGCCGGATGCCGGCCATCAGGGTGACGAGCGCGAAGGCCACAAAAATCAGCGCGACCCATTGTCCGGCGTCGAGAAACATCGCAAGCCTCCCTTGATGGCCGGAGCTTACCGGCCCGCCTTCCGCCGAACAAGGGCGTGCCGGAAATTCCGGCGGCGGGGTGCGGGAGCAAGGCACGGAGCGCGGGAAGGGAGCGCGGAAGAATGGGGCATGAAGGATCCCGCGGCACCGTTCCGCCCGTGCCGCGTGCCGGGGAGACGGTGCCGGCGCCGTCGGAGCGCCCGGCGGCGACCATCGCGCTGATCGCGGCCTTCGGCCTCGTCTATCTCGCGGAGCTGACGCACAGCATGCTGCTTTTGCCCGAGCTTGCGCCGCCGGCGCTGCAGAGCATGGTGCTGCTCGGCGCGGGCGTGCGCGACCTCGTGTTCCGCGAGGGCGAGTATTTCCGCCTGCTGACGCTCGGTTTCCTGCATGGCGGCGCGCTGCATCTCGGCATGAACGCGCTCTGCCTCTTCGCGCTTGGCCGGCGGATCGAGCCGCGGATCGGCGCCGGGTGGTTCCTGGCGCTGTTCATCCTGGGCACGATCGGCGCCAGCCTCGCCTCGATGCTGTGGAACCCGCCGGAGATCGCCGCGGTCGGCGCGTCCGGCGGGGTAATGGCGCTTGCCGGCTTCCTCGGCATTCTGGGCTTGCGCCTGCCGCCGGGGCGGGAGCGCAAGATCGATCTCGACCTGGTACGCGGGCTCGTCGGGATCACGCTGCTGATCGGGCTTTTCGCCGGCTTCCTGGTTCGCATCGACAATGCCGCGCATCTCGGCGGGCTTGTTGCGGGAGGCGCCGTTGCGCTCGCGCTCCGGCCTTTCTGGCCTGATCCCGATTGGCCGCCGCGCCTTCCCGGCCTCGCCTACGGCATCCTTGCCGGCGGGACGGGGCTGCTGCTCTGGGGAATCGTCGCGATCATCGAGCGGCATCATTAGCGGCGGCGGCGCCCGCCCTGAGCCGATCGCCGATGCGGCGCATGTAATCGCCGAGCTGGTTGCACTCGGTCTCGCTCAAGGCCTCCATCATCTCATCGAGCAGGCGGCATTCCGCCTCCAGTGCAAGCCGGGCAACGGATTCGCCTTCCGGGGTGAGGAACAGGCGCTTGACGCGCCGATCCTCGGCATCGGGCTCGCGGCGCACCCAGCCCGTGGCTTCCATGTCGGGCAGGCTCATCGACAGGTTGGACCGGCCGACGAAGATCTTCTCCGCGAGCCGCTGCTGCGTCATGCCGGGCTCGTAGAGCAGGTTCGCCATGATGTCGAACTGGTTCATCCGCAGCCCGAGCGGCGCGATATCCGCCGCGAGCCGCTGGTGCCAGAGCGCGCTGGTCCGCGCCACGGCGAGCCAGTTCTTGAAGCGCGGTCGGTTCCACGGAAGGTCAGTCATCACCCCTCGGTGCGGTCTCATGCCGCTTGACATTGTTCAATTTTGAACTTTATATGTTCATAATTGAACATTCTATGAGATCGCCAGCATGACACAGGCAGTGCTGAAGGTCATCCGTCCCCTGGTGCGGTTCGGCAGCGCCCTTGCGCCCGGTGCCGCAGGGCGGGCGGCGTTCCGATTGTTCTGCACGCCGCTCGGCCATGCGCCGGTGCGGGACGACAACCCCGCCATCCGGCAGGCGCGGGCGCTGTTTGCGGAGGGGCGCACGGCGCATATCCCCTACGAGCATGGTTTCGTGCGGGTTACCCGGTTCGAGCCCGCTCGCCCGGCTCTCGGCGCGGTGCTGGTCCTGCATGGCTGGACCGGCCAGGGGCTGCACATGGCGGGTTTCGTCCGGCCGCTGCTGGCAGAAGGCTTCCGCGTCGCGGTGATGGATCTGCCGGCGCATGGCGGCTCCTCCGGGCGGCGGCTGACCTTTCCGCGCGCGATCGCGGCGATCCACGCCGCGATGCGCGACGAGATCGGGCCGGGCGGTGCGCCGCTCGCGGGGATGATCGGCCATTCCTTCGGCGGCGCCATCGCCCTGGTGGCGGCCGCCGCCGGGGTCGCAGGCCTGCCCCCGGTGCCGGTGCGGCGGCTGGTGACGATCGCCGCGCCGATGGGCATGGCGCATTACGGCCGGCACTTCGCCGAGACGATCGGGCTGACGCGGCGCGGCCATGCGGCATTCGAGGCCGCGGTGCAGGCGCTGACGGGCCGGCCGATGGCAAGCTTCTCCGGTGTCGATGCCCTGCGCCTCACCCAGATCCCGACCTTGGTGATGCATGCGCCGGACGACAAGGAAATCCCCTTCGCGGAGGCCGAGGCGCTGGCCGCGGCCGGGCCGCGGGTCGTGCTGCGGGCGATGCCGGGGCTCGGCCATCGCCGCATTCTCGGGGCCGAGGCGGTGCATTCGGCCGCCGCCGCCTTTCTCGCGCGCGGCGCGGTGGGACTTGCGGCCGGCTAGAGCCAGCCCTGCAATTCGCGGCGGACGACGGTTTCGATCACGTCGATTCCCGCATCGCCGGCATTGAGCGCCGGGACATAGGTGAAGTGCTCGCCGCCGTGATGGGTGAAGATTTCGCGGTTCTCGACATCGAGTTCCTCGAGCGTTTCGAGGCAATCGGCCGAGAAGCCGGGCGCGACGAGTGCGAGGCGCCGGATGCCGGATTTCGCGAGCGCCGCCACGGTCTCGTCGGTATAGGGCTGGAGCCAGGGATCATTGCCGAACCGCGACTGGAAGGTGACGCGGAAACGCTCCTGCGGCCATTGCAGCGCCTCGCGCAGCAGGCGCCCGGTCTTCTGGCATTCGCAATGATAGGGGTCGCCCTTCTCGAGATATTTCTGCGGCATGCCGTGGAAGGTCGCGACCAGCACCTCCGGCTCCCAGGTGAGCGTCGCGAGATGGGCACGGATCGAGGCCGCGAGCGCCGCGATATAGGCCGGCTCGTCGGCATAGGCGGGAGCGACGCGGATATAGGGCTGCCAGCGCATCGCCATCAGCGCCCGGAAGGCCTGGTCGCAGGCGGTGGCGGTGGTCGCCGCCGCATATTGCGGATAAAGCGGCACCAGGAGGATCCGGTCGCAGCCCTCGGCGCGCAGTGCCTCGATCCGGCTTTTGGTGGACGGGTTCTGGTAGCGCATCGCGAAATCGACCAGGATGCGCGGGTCGTCGGCAAGGCGGGCGGCGAGCCTCTCGGCCTGGGCGCGGGTGATGGTCTTGAGCGGTCCTTCGTTCTGTTCGTTGTTCCAGATCGAGGCGTAATCCTTGCCTTTCCGGCCCGGACGCGTGGTGAGAATGATGAGATTGAGCAGCGGCCACCAGAGCAGGCGCGGCACCTCGATCACGCGGCGATCGGAGAGGAATTCCTTGAGGTAGCGCCGCATCGACCAGTAATCGGTGGCATCCGGCGTGCCGAGATTGAGCAGCAGGACGCCGATCCTGCCCTTTCGCACGGGAGGATGGCCCTCGGGCAGGCGGATGGCCCGCATCGCGGGGGCATCGGCACCGGCGGGGGGGACGGGAGGGGGGACAAGCGTGTTCATAATGGTTCAAATAACGCGCCGTCGCGGTTTGTTAAGCGCGAAACGGCCGGGCGCGGCGATTTCCGGCGCGGCCTTGCGACGCGCCGCCGCTTGCCGATCGCGGGGCGGCGTGGTTCGATCGATTCCAGAATGACGGGAGGCGGTCATGGGCGGCATCGACAGGCGTGACATGTTCCGGATCGCGGTCGCGGGCGGGGTGGCGGGTGCTGCGATCCTCGCCGCGAGCCCCGAGGAGGCGCTGGCTCAGGCGGCCCGCCAGGGCGCGGCGCCGACCTTCCGGCTGCTGCTCGTCAACGACATCTACAAGATGGCCGAGGTTGGCGGGAAGATGGCCGAGGTTGGCGGGAAGGGCGGGTTCGCCCGCCTCGCCGCGATCGCCAAGGCCGAGCGCGCGGGCGGCGTGCCGGTGCTCTACGCGCATGCCGGGGACATGTATTCGCCGTCGCTGATGAGCGGCTTCGATCAGGGCGCGCATACGGTCGAACTGCTCAATGTCGAGCCGCCGGATGTGTTCGTGCCCGGCAATCATGAATTCGATTTCGGCAAGGAGGTCTATCTGAAGCGCCGGGCCGAATCGAAAGCGCTGTTCCTTGCCGCCAATCTGCGCGACGCGGATGGCGCGCCCCTGCCGGGGCACGAGGACCGGCGGATCTTCGAGCTCGGGCCGGTCAAGGTCGGGGTGTTCGGCGTCGCGCTCGCCAACACGCCGCTGATGTCCTCCGCCGCCGGGTTCCGCTTCACCGACGAGATGGCGGCCGTGCGCGACCAGGCCAAGGCGCTGCGCGCGGCGGGGGCGGATCTCGTCGTCGCGGTGACGCATACCGATTTCGCGCGCGATCTTGAAATCATGCGCTCGCGGCTGGTCGATGTGCTGCTGACCGGGCACGACCACGACCTGCGCATCGCCTATGACAACCGCGTCGCCATGGTCGAATCCGGCGAGGAAGGCGAATACGTCACCGCGATCGATATCTATTGCATCATCGGCGAGCGCGACGGGAAGCGCCAGGTGAGCTGGCGTCCGGCCTTCCGGCCGATCGATTCGGCGCAGGTGACCCCGGACCCGGCGGCACTGGCGATCGTCCGCCGCTACGAGGCCGAACTCTCGCGCGAGCTCGACGTGCCGCTCGGCACGACCGCGCTGCCGCTCGACAGCCGCTCCGCCACCGTGCGCAGCCAGGAGGCGGCGATCGGCAACCTGATCGCCGACGCGATCCGCGCATCGACTGGGGCGGACGCGGCGATCATCAATGGCGGCGGCATCCGCGCCAACCGGCAATATGCCGCCGGCGCGACCATCACCCGCCGCGACGTGCTTTCGGAACTGCCCTTCGGCAACTCGACCGTGCTGGTCGAGATCACGGGCAAGGATATCCGCGACGCGCTCGAGAACGGCGTGAGCCAGGTGGACAACCGCGCCGGGCGCTTTCCGCAGGTCTCGGGGCTGGCCTTCACCTATGATCCGAAGGCGGCGCCCGGCAGCCGGGTACTCTCGGTCGAGATCGGCGGCAAGCCGCTCGACCATGCCGCGACCTACAAGGTCGCCTCGAACGAGTTCATGTTCGCGGGCGGCGACGGCTATGCCGCCTTGGCGCGCGGCCGGACGCTGATCGGCCGCACCGATGGCGCGCTGATGGCCAATGTCGTCATGGTGCATATCCGCAAGCTCGGCACCGTCGAGGTGAAGGTCGAGGGGCGGATCGTCGCGAAGTGACGCTCAGCCCGAAGTGACGCTCAGCCCACGGGCCGCTCGTCGGCGATCACCCGGCCGTCATTCGGCAGGCTGCCCATCGGGTGCAGTTCCACCGCGCCCTTGAGGCCGGTCACCCGACGCAGCGCGGCGCCCAGCGCCTCCGCGAGTTCGGGCGCAAAACTCTCGCTCTCCGCGCGCAGCAGCATCGCGTCCTGCTCGGCCTCGCGCGTCACCACCAGCCGCAGCCGGCCGAGCCCGGCATGTTCGCGCGCGATCTCGGCGATCTGCGCCGGATCGACGAACATGCCCTTGACCTTGGTGCGCTGGTCCGCGCGGCCCAGCCAGCCCGCAAGACGCTGGTTGGTGCGGCCGCAGGGCGAGCGGCCGGGCAGGATGCGCGAGAGATCGCCGGTGCCGAAGCGCAGCAGCGGGTAATCGCGGTTGAGGCGCGTCACCACAACCTCGCCGACCTCGCCTTCCGGCAAGGGTTCGCCGGTGCCGGGCCGGACGATCTCGACGATGATGCCCTCGTTGACGACGAGCCCCTCGCGTGCCGCGGTCTCGTAGGCGACGATGCCGAGATCGGCGGTCGCATAGGCCTGATAGGCGTCGATGCCGCGCCCGGCCACCCATTGCTGGAGGCTCGGCGGGAAGGCGGCGCCCGAGACGAGCGCCTTGCGGAGCGAGAGCGCCGGCTTGCCGGCCTCCTCGGCCTTTTCGAGGATGATCTTGAGGAAATCCGGCGTGCCGGCATAGCCGTTCGGCTTCAGCGCCGCGATCGCCTCGATCTGCATCTCGGTCTGGCCCGGTCCGGCCGGGATCACGGCGCAGCCGAGTGCATGGGCGCCGGATTCCATGATATGCGCGCCGGGGGTGAAATGGTAGCTGAAGGTGTTGAGCAGGATGTCGCCCTTCTGGAACCCGGCGGCCGCGAGCGCCCGCGCACAGCCCCACCAATCCGCGGCATAGCCTTCGGGGTCGAAGATCGGGCCGGGCGACATCAGGAGCCGTTTCAGTCCACCCGGTGCCGTGGTCGCGAGCCCGGCAAAGGGCGGGGCCACGCGTTGCATGCCGAGCAATTCGCTCTTGCGCAGCACGGGAATGGCGGCGAGCGCGGCACGGTCCGTCAGGCTGGCGATGTCGATGCCGGCAAGCTGGCGCGCCAGCGCCGGCGTCGCCGGCGCCGCCCAGGCGAGAAGATCGCGCAGGTCGGCCAGCAGCGCGATTTCGCGCTGTTCGGGATCGCGGGTTTCCGCCGCGTCGAAATGCTCGCTCATCGTTCCTCCCGGTCCGTTTTGGGGGCTTCCTGGTCGGATCAGGCCGGAATCCTGGCGCTTTCCAGGAACCGCGCCATCCGCGCCAGCGCCCTCTCGATATTCTCCAGCGAATTGGCGTAGGAGAGCCGGATATAGCCCTCGCCATGGATGCCGAAATCGGGGCCGCCGATCGTCGCCACGCCCGCCTCTTCCAGCAGCGCCGCGGCGAGCACCTTCGCCCGGAACCCGGTCGCCTTGATGTTAGGATAGGCGTAGAACGCGCCTCTCGGTGTCAGGCAGGTGACATTCGGCAATGCGTTGAGCCCGGCGACCAGCGCCCTGCGGCGCCGGTCGAATTCCTCGACCATGGCGCGGACGTCGTCCTGTGGGCCCTCGAGCGCGGCGATGCCCGCCCATTGCGCCGGCGCATTGACGCAGGAATAGGAATTCACCGCAAGCTTGCGCGCCGCTTCGTAAGCGCCTTCCGGCCAGATCGACCAGCCCATCCGCCAGCCCGTCATCGCATAGGTCTTCGACCAGCCGTTGAGCAGGATCAGCCGGTCGCGGATCTCGGGATAGGCGAGGAGCGTCACATGCACCGCGCCGTCATAGGTCATCTGGTCGTAGATCTCGTCCGACATCAGCGCGACGCGGGGGAAGCGCGCGAGGCCGGCCACCAGCGCGTCGATCTCGGCCTTCGGGGTCACGCCGCCGGTGGGGTTGGCGGGCGAATTGATGATGAGCAGGCGCGTGCGCGGGGTGATGAGCGACAGCGTCTCCTCTGCCGAGAAGGCGAAGCCGTTCTCCTCGCGGATCGGCACCGGAACCGGTGTGGCGCCGGTGAACTCGATCATCGAGCGGTAGATCGGGAAGCCGGGATCCGGGTAGAGAATCTCGACGCCGGGCCGGCCGAACATCAGGATCGCCATGAACATCGTCACCTTGCCGCCCGGAACGATCATCACCCGCTCCGGCGAGACCGAGACGCCGTAACGGCGATGGACATCCGCCGCGACCGCCTCGCGGCAGGCCAGGATGCCGGTCGCCGGCGTGTAGCCGTGATGGCCGTCGCGCAGCGCCTTCACCGCCGCCTCGACGATATGCGGCGGGGTGGGAAAATCCGGCTGGCCGATGCCGAGATTGACGATATCGCGGCCCTGGCGCTGCAATTCCGTGGCGCGGGCGAGCACGGCGAAGGCGTTCTCCTCGCCGATGCGGGCGAAGGCGGGCACGATATCGAGCATGAAGGATCCCCGGCACGCTGCGTTGGGCGCCGGCGCACTTGCCGCCGGCGCGTTCGATTTTCGCTTGCACGATGGGGCATGGCGGCGCGAAGATCAACGCAAGGTCGCCGCCGCCGCGCCACATGCGGATCAGCCGGCGACCGGAGGAACGCCCGCCCGTCCCGGGATCGCGATCCCGGAAAGGCGGCCAGAGGAACGACAGGGATAATCCCGTGACCCGCAAGCCGACCAAAGCCCAGATCGCGCGCCTGCGCTCGCGCGACTGGTTCGACAACCCGTCCAATCCCGACATGACCGCGCTCTACCTCGAGCGCTATCTCAATTTCGGCCTGACGCGCGCGGAACTGCAATCCGGCAAGCCGATCATCGGCATCGCGCAGACGGGATCGGATCTCTCGCCCTGCAACCGGCACCATATCGTGCTGGCGGAGCGCATCCGCGAGGGCATCCGCGAGGCGGGCGGCATCGCCATGGAATTTCCGGTCCACCCGATCCAGGAGACCGGCAAGCGGCCGACGGCCACGCTCGACCGCAACCTCGCCTATCTCGGCCTTGTCGAGATCCTCTACGGCTACCCGATCGATGGCGTGGTGCTGACCACCGGCTGCGACAAGACCACCCCCGCCTGCCTGATGGCGGCGGCGACGGTCGATATCCCGGCGATCTCGCTCAATTCCGGGCCGATGCTGAACGGCTATTTCAAGGGGGAGCGCACCGGATCGGGCACGATCGTCTGGAAGGCGCGCAACATGATGGCCGCCGGCGAGATCAATTACGAGCAGTTCGTGGATCTCGTCGCCTCCTCGGCGCCCTCGACCGGGCATTGCAACACGATGGGCACCGCCTCGACGATGAATAGCCTCGCCGAGGCGCTGGGCATGAGCCTGCCCGGCTCGGCCTCGATCCCCGCGCCCTATCGCGAGCGCCAGCAGGCCGCCTACGAGACCGGCAAGCGCATCGTCGAGATGGTGTGGGAGGATCTCCGCCCCTCGAAGATCATGACGCGGCAGGCATTCGAGAACGCCATCCGGATCAATTCCGCAATCGGCGGCTCGACCAACGCGCCGATCCATCTCAACGCCATCGCCCGGCATCTCGGAATCGCGCTCGACAACGACGATTGGGAGCGGCTCGGCTACGAGATCCCGCTGCTCGTCAATCTCCAACCGGCCGGCGAGTATCTCGCCGAGGAATATCACCGCGCGGGCGGGGTGCCGGCGGTTGCGGCGGAACTCATTGCCAGGGGGCTGATCCATGAAGGGGCGATGACGGTCAACGGCCGCAGCTTCGGCGACAACAATCGCGGCCGGTTCTCGGGGGATCGCGCGGTGATCAAGCCGTTCGATGCGCCGCTCAAGGCCAAGGCCGGCTTCCTCAACCTCAAGGGCAACCTGTTCGACAGCGCGATCATGAAGACGAGCGTGATCACGGAGGAATTCCGGACGCGTTATCTCGAAAACCCGAAGGATCCCAACGCGTTCGAGGGCACCGCCTTCGTGTTCGACGGGCCGGAGGATTATCATGCCCGGATCGATGATCCGGCGCTGGGGATGGGCGCGGACGCGATCCTCGTCATGCGCGGCACCGGGCCGATCGGCTATCCCGGCGCGGCGGAGGTCGTGAACATGCGCCCGCCGGCCTACCTGATCAAGAAGGGCATCACGGCGCTGCCCTGCATCGGCGATGGCCGGCAATCGGGCACGTCCGGCTCGCCTTCGATCCTCAACGCCACGCCGGAGGCCGCGGCCGGCGGCGGGCTCGCGGTGCTCAGGACCGGGGATCGGGTGCGGATCGACCTCAATACGCGCTCCGCCGATATTCTCATCGCCAAGGCGGAATATGACCGGCGCCGCGCCGAACTCCAGGCGCATGGCGGCTACAAGGTGCCGAAGAGCCAATCGCCGTGGCAGGAGATCCAGCGCAAGATGACGGACGGTCTCGCCCAGGGCATGGTGTTGAAGCCGGCAGTGAAATATCGCCGCATCGTGCGCACCCACGGAACGCCGCGGGACAACCACTGAACGCGGCTGCGGTCGATCGTTCAACCGGAACGGAGCCTCTCCATGATCAGCCAGTCCGTCGACGCGGCGTCGGCGCGCATTGTCCGGGCGGGAATCGTCCGGCTGACGGACGCAGCCCTGCGTTTTCTCGCACGGCTTCTGCGGCACCTCATCCTCGCGAGAACGCGCCCGTGACCGATCTCGCCCATTGGACGCCGCGAGACCGGCCGGCACGCATGCCGCTGCAGGGCCGCTATTGCCGGCTCGAACCGCTCGACCCCGCGCGGCATGGCGACGACCTCTTCGCGGCCTCGATGGCGCCGGGTGCCGAGGAACGGCACCGCTACCTGTTCGAGACGCCGATGGAACGCGGCGATTTCCAAGCCTGGCTCGAAACCCGCGCCGCGAGCGAGGATCCCCTGTTCTTCGCGGTGATCGACGCCGAGACCGGGCGCTGCGAGGGCCGGCAGACCCTGATGCGGATCGACACGATCCATGGCGTGATCGAGATCGGCTCGATCCTCTGGGGACCGGCGATCGCCCGCTCGCGCGTCGCCACCGAGGCGCTCTACCTCTTCGCCGCCTATGTCTTCGACGATCTCGGCTATCGGCGCTTCGAGTGGAAATGCAATAGTGCCAACGCCCCTTCCAAGCGTGCGGCGGCGCGGTTCGGCTTCACCTATGAGGGCTTGTTCCGCCAGCACATGGTGGCGAAGGGCGCGAACCGCGACACCGCCTGGTTCTCCATCATCGACAGCGAATGGCCGATGCTGAAAGCGGCCTACGAAACCTGGCTTTCCCCTGCGAATTTCGACGCGGCGGGCCGGCAGAAGCGCACGCTCGCGGCGTGCCGGGCGGAATTGGACCTCAGAACCGGAGATCGGGCATGGCAGGACGTTTGAAAGGGAAGATTGCGGTCGTCACGGCGGCGGGCGCGGGGATCGGGCAGGCCATCGCGGCGGCCTTCGCGGCCGAGGGCGCCACGGTCTGGGCGACCGATATCAACCGCGAGGCGCTCGACGCGCTCGCCCGCGTGAAGCGGGTGAAGCTCGACGTTCTTTCAGACCGGCAGGTGGCGAAATTCGCCGAGAAGGTCGGCGGGATCGATATCCTCGCCAATTGCGCCGGCTATGTGCATCACGGCACGATCCTCGAAACCGACGACAAGGCCTGGGATTTTTCCTTCGATCTCAACGTCAAATCCATGCATCGGATGACGAAGGCGCTGCTTCCCGGCATGCTGGCGCGCGGCGGCGGCTCGGTGATCAACATCGCCTCCGGCGCGTCCTCGGTGAAGGGCGCGCCGAACCGCTATGTCTACGGCGCCACCAAGGCGGCGGTGATCGGGCTGACCAAGGGGCTGGCGATCGATTTCATCCAGAAGGGCATCCGCGCCAACGCGATCTGCCCCGGCACCATCCAGTCGCCCTCGCTCGACAGCCGCATCGAGGCGCTCGCGAAATCCTCCGGCAAGAGCCTTCAGGAGGTGCGGGACGCCTTCATCGCCCGCCAGCCGATGGGGCGCCTCGGCACCGCCGAGGAGGTGGCCATGCTTGCGGTCTATCTCGGTTCGGACGAATCGAAATTCACGAGCGGCGCGATCCATATGGTCGATGGCGGCTGGAGCCTGTGACGCGCGCCCGTGATGCCGCGCGCGCCGGGCTTCTCCGGCGGTTCGCGCAAGGGAGGGATGCATGAACATTCTGATTCTCGGCGCGGCCGGCATGGTCGGCCGCAAGCTTGGCGAGCGGCTCGCGAGGGACGGGCATCTCGGCGGCGTGGCGATCACGCGGGTGGTGCTGCAGGATGTGGTGATGCCGGCGGCCCCGGCCGCCGCGCCGTTCCCGGTTGAATGCGGTGCCGCCGATTTCGCTGCGCCCGGCGCGGCGGCGGCGCTCGTCGCCGCGCGCCCGGATGTGATCTTCCATCTTGCGGCCATCGTCTCGGGCGAGGCGGAAGCCGATTTCGACAAGGGCTACCGGATCAATCTCGACGGGACGCGGCTGCTCTTCGACGCGATCCGCGCGGTTGGCGACGGTTACCGCCCGCGCGTGGTCTTCACCTCCTCGATCGCGGTCTTCGGCGCGCCGTTCCCGGAGGCGATCGGCGACGACTTCTTCACGACGCCGCTGACGAGCTACGGCACGCAGAAGGCCATCGGCGAATTGCTGCTTGCCGATTACACGCGCCGCGGCATTTTCGACGGGATCGGCATCCGCCTGCCGACCATCTGCGTGCGGCCGGGCGCGCCGAACAAGGCGGCTTCGGGCTTCTTCTCGAATATCTGCCGCGAGCCGCTCGCGGGGAAGGAAGCGGTGCTGCCGGTTGACGAAGATGTCATGCACTGGCATGCGAGCCCGCGTGCCGCGATCGGCTTCCTCCTCCATGCCGCGACAATCGACGGGGCGCGGGTTGGGCCGCGCCGCAACCTCACCATGCCGGGTCTTGCCTGCACGGTCGGCGAGCAGATCGCGGCGCTGCGGCGCATCGGCGGGGACAAGGTCGTGCGCCGCATCCGCCGCGAGCCGGATGCCTTGATCCAGCGAATCGTCGCCGGCTGGCCGCGAAAATTCGATGCGCGGCGGGCAACGGAACTCGGTTTCGTTGCCGAGGCGAGCTTCGACGAGATTCTCCGCGTGCATGTGAAGGACGAACTCGGCGGCGTGATCGCCTGAGCGTTTGCCGCGCGCGGGGCGCGGAGAACGGGGCGCGGTTCAACCTATCGGCGGCCAGGGGGTTTCCGGTACCGGCGTGAGCGGCCCACGTCCCTCGGCGAAGCTTGCGATATTGTCGACCACGAGCTGGCCCATCTTGTTGCGCGTGTAATGCGAGGCCGAGCCGACATGCGGGAGCAGCACCACGTTCTCCAGGCCGAACAGCGCCTCCGGCACGCGCGGCTCGTCCTCGAAGACATCGAGCCCGGCCGCACCCAGTTTGCCGCTTCGCAGCAATTCCACCATCGCGGGTTCGTCCACCAGCGTGCCGCGCGCGACATTGATCAGCGTGCCGGCGGGGCCGAGCGCCTCCATCACCGCGCGGCTCACGATGCGGCGTGTCGCCTCGCCGCCCGGTGCGATGACCATCAGGATATCGACATCGCGGGCCATCTCGACCAGCGAGGCGTAATAGCGGAAGGACACGTCCGGCTTCGGCGTGCGGCTGTGATAGGCGAGTTCTAGCCCGAAGGCCTGCGCGCGCGCGGCGATCGCCGAGCCGATGCGGCCAAGGCCCAGAATACCCATGGATTTCTCGCGCAGCGACCCGGTGAGCGGGAAGGCCCCATCGAGCCAGCGGCCGGCCCGGACATAGGCATCAGCCTGCGGCAGGCGGCGGATCGTGGCGATCAGCAACCCCATCGCCAGATCGGCGACCTCGTCGGTCAGCACGTCGGGCGTGTTGGTCACCACGATGCCATTCTGGCCGGCCCAGGCGGCGTCGATCCCGTCATAGCCGACGCCGAAATTGCCGACGATGCGGAGATTGGGGAAACGCCGCATGAAGGCCGAATCGATCCGGCCATGCCCGGCGCCGCCGACCAGCGCGCGGATCCGTGCGCCATGGGCGGCGATGAATGCCTCCTTGTCAGGCATCTCGTGAAGCTTGTGCACCGTGAACCTCGCCTCCAGCCCCTCGCGGATGAGCGGCATGACGGGGCCGGTGATCAGCACTTCGAAATCAGGCACGGGGCGACATCCTTGCGGCGGTTGGCGGCCATGATGCCGCGAGCCAGCGATTAGACCGCGCCCGCGCGCCGGATGCAATCGCCGGCGCGCTCACTCGTCGTCGTCGAGATCGCTATCGTCGTCGCCGAGCAGATCGGCGGAATCGGCGTTGGGGTCGACCTTCTCGCCGAGATGGCGCGAGATCTTCCGCAGGGCCTTGCGCAGGCGCTTGGCCTCTTTCGACTCGAACAGGGCGACGATCTCCTTCTCGAGATCCAGCGTCACGGCCTCGATATGCGCGAGCTTGTCGCGGCCGGCCTCGCTGAGGCGCACCCGAACCACCCGGCCATCGGCCGAGGCGGTCGCGCGTTCGACCAGTCCCTGCGCCGAAAGCCGCGCCACCGTCTTCGAGGCGGTGGGCGGTCGGACATGCAAGGTGCGCGAAAGATCACCCATGGTCATGCCGTCTGGGTTCTGGGCGAGAACCTGGAGGGCCTGTTCCTGGCCAGGGAAGAGGCCGATCTCCCCGAGCAGCATCGCCATTCTCGTCCGGTGCAGCCGGGCCGACAGCATGAGCTGGAACCCGACCGATTTCCGCGCTGGATGCTTCACGCGATATCCCCCGCCGATTCGCGTTGCCTCGGCGGCCATGTCTGAACGGCCGACCGATCATTCTTGGACGCTGGTTCGTCGGCCCGGCCGTGCTACAAGCGGCACAATCGTCCCGGCGGCGATGCCCGGCGCGAAGCCAGCCACCACAGTTTGATGACGCTACAATGACACCAAAGCGGATCGCCGTCGATATTGCCGGCATGACCTGCGCGGCCTGTGCCCAGCGGATCGAAAAGGTGCTGAGCCGGCGCGAGGAAATCGCCGAGGCGGCTGTCGATCTCGCGCGGGACCGGGCGATGATCCTCCCGCGGCCCGGCATCGCGCCGGAGGCGGCGTTGGCGGCGGCGATCGCCGCGATCGACGGCGCGGGCTATCGCGGGTTCGCGCGCGGCGGCACCGCCGCCGAGCGTCGGCTGAACCGGGCCCGGCGGGAGGCGGCCATGTGCGCCGAGCAGCGCTGGCTCCAGCTGCGCGCGGTGGTCGCGGCCGTTCTGGCGCTGCCATTCCTGATCGCGATGGTGATCGAGGCCTTGCGGGGCGAGCATGGGCTGATTCCGCCGCTCTGGCAGCTTGCCATGGCGCTGCCGGTGCAGCTCTTCTGCGCTTGGCCGCTCTATGCGCGGGCCTGGAGCGCCGTCCGCACCGGGGCATCGAACATGGATGTGCTCGTCGTGCTCGGCACGGGCACGGCATTCCTGCTCAGCCTGTGGCATGTGCTTGATGGTTCGGCGCATCACGATTCGCCGCTTTATTTCGAAGGTGCGGTGGCGGTGATCGCCTTCGTGCTGATCGGCAAGTTGATCGAGCGACGCGCCAAGCGCGAGGCCGGGGCGGCGCTGACAGCCTTGGCCGAATTGCTGCCGGATGCCGTGACGGTGCGATCACCGGAGGGCGAGCGGGTCGTCGCGCGCGCATCGCTCGCACCCGGTCAGCATGTCGTCGCCAAGCCGGGAACGATCCTGCCGGTCGACGGTCGTGTCGTCGAAGGCCACGCCTTCCTCGACGAATCGAGCCTGACCGGCGAGAGCGTGCCGGTGGTGCGCGGCGTGGGGGATGTGGTGCAGGCGGGCTCCGGGGTTTCAGGCGGGGCGCTGGTCGTCGCGGTCGAGGCGGTCGAGGACGAGACGCGGCTCGCGCGGCTTGCGCGGCTCATCGAGGATGCGGGCTTCGACGCGGCACCTGCGGCGAGCCTCGCGGACCGGATCTCCGCGATCTTCGTGCCGGCGATCATCGCGCTCGCGGTGATGACCTTTGCCGGCTGGGCGATCGCCGGAGCGGGCACCGAGCGCGCGCTGGTCGTGGCGGTTTCGGTGCTCGTTGTCGCCTGTCCCTGCGCGCTCGGGCTCGCGATGCCGATCGCGCTGGCGGCCGGCGCGGGCGCCGCCGGTCGGGCCGGGCTGATCCTCGCCGATCACGCCGCGCTCGAGGCCGGTGCCGGGCTCACCCATATCGCCTTCGACAAGACCGGCACGCTTACCACCGGGCGCCCGGATCTGGTTGCGATCGTTTCCGAGGGGATCGACGAGGCGGCGGCGCTGGCGGCGGCGGCGGCGCTTGCCGCGCGGTCCGACCATCCCATCGACAGCGCGATCGACGCCGCGGCGCGCAGGCGGGGGATCGCTGCGGGCGAACCGGTCGGGTTCCGTGCCGTTGCGGGGGGCGGATTGTCGGGGAGCGTCGGAGGTCGGGAGATCCGCCTCGGCGCGCGCGCCTTCATCGACCCGGACGGGCGGGAGGCGGCGCGGATCGCCGCCGCCGAGGCGCGGCTTGCGCCCGAGGTGCGGGTTTCGCCGGCGAGCTATCTTATGATCGACGGACGCTTCGCGGCGATCCTTGTCGTGGGTGACCCGCTCCGCGCCGGGATCGCCGCGGCGATGGATGCGATCCGCGCGGCGGGGCTCGTGCCCGTGATGCTCTCCGGCGACCGGCCGGAGGTCGTCCGCGCGATCGCGACGCCGCTCGGGATCGCCGATGCGCGCGGCGGTCTGAAACCGGAGGACAAGCTCGCCGCGCTCGAAGCGCTGCGGACTGGCGGCGCCTCGGTCGCCTTCGTCGGTGATGGGCTCAATGACGGGCCCGCCTTGCGCGCCGCCGATGTGGGAATCGCGATGGGATCGGGCACCGATGTCGCCAAGGGCGCGGCCTCGGTGGTGCTGGCGCGCCCGGATCCCGGCCTGGTCGCCATCTTCGTGCGCATCGCGCGGCGGACGCGGGCCGGCATCCGCGAGAACCTCCTGCTGGCTTTCCTGTTCAACGGGATCGCGATCCCGCTGGCGGTTGCCGGCAAATTGTCGCCGGCGCTGGCGGGGGCAGCCATGGCGCTTTCGTCGATCTCGGTTGCGCTCAACGCAATGCGGCTGGCGCGACCTCCACGTTAACGCTCTGGAAAGTCACAAAAATTTCATAGAAATTTTTTTCGGGGCGGAGCCCGGTTTTGCTTGCGCCGCATGGCGATCGGCCGTATACACCCTTTGCCCAATTTCGCACGTGCCTGTGGTTGCGTGTCGGTCGGCGGATCTCCGGACAAGAGGCCGGAAAAACGCCAGTCGTTGGGGAGCAGGAAGTTCGCTTCCGCCCTCCCAAGGAACGGACCGGCAGCCGGAGGCGAACCGGCGGCCCCGCCCGAAGCGGGTGACGCAGCTCAAAGCAACGACGGAGCGGGCTTTTTTGGTCTCAGCCGGGTTCCAAGTCCGGCGAACTGAAGAGGCTTGTCCATCTTGCCGGGCGTGCGGTTGGGGTTTCCCCTTCCAAACGATGGCTTCTCCTGCGGCGGCGTGAGTCTTTCGCGCGTCCTGACCTGAGGAGCGGCCACGGCGCAGCGTCATCGCCGCAACGGGTTCTCTCCGATCCCCGCGCGGCAGGATGCAGGATCGATCACGTGCTCGCGCCTCCACCGCGCGGGCCGCGCCCGGCCGGCATCCATCATGATCCATCGCCGATGCGGACGATCCGCGTGAAGGGGATGCTGCCATGACCGACCGTATCCGTGAATTCCTCCGTTCGCGCCGCGACGAGGGTCCGCGTCTCGTGATCGACCTCGATGTCGTGCGGGACAATTACAAGGCGTTCGCGCAGGCGATGCCGGACAGCCGCGTGTTCTATGCCGTGAAGGCGAACCCGGCGCCGGAAATCCTCGAGCTGCTCGCAAAGCTCGGCTCCTGCTTCGATACCGCCTCGATCGGCGAGATCGAGATGGCGCTTGCCGCCGGCGCTTCCGCCGACCGCATCTCCTTCGGCAACACGATCAAGAAGGAGCGCGACATCGCGCGTGCCTATGAGCGCGGCGTGCGGCTCTTCGCGGTCGATTGCGAGGCCGAGGTCGAGAAGATCGCGCGCTCGGCACCCGGTTCCAAGGTGTTCTGCCGCATCCTCTGCGATGGCGAGGGGGCGGAATGGCCGCTTTCGCGCAAGTTTGGCTGCGTGCCGGAAATGGCGCCGCGGGTGCTGGAGCACGCGCATCGCCTCGGCCTCGTCGCCCATGGCGTGTCCTTCCATGTCGGATCGCAGCAGCGCAATCCGCTGATGTGGAACCGCGCGCTCGCGAGCGCCGCGGCGATCTTCCGCGAGATGGCCGAGCGCGGCATTCCGCTCACCATGGTCAATCTCGGCGGCGGTTTCCCGACGAAATACCTGAAGGACATCCCGGCGGTGAAGGCCTATGGCCAGGCGATCCTCGCCGCCCTGCGCACGCATTTCGGCAACCGCATTCCGGAGACGATCATCGAGCCGGGCCGCGGCATGGTCGGCAATGCCGGGATCATCGAGGCCGAAGTCGTGCTCGTCTCGAAGAAGTCGGATGATCCCAACGAGATCCGCTGGGTCTATCTCGATATCGGCAAGTTCCACGGGCTTGCCGAGACGATGGACGAGGCGATCCGCTACCCGATCCGCACCCCGCGCGACGGCGATGATCTCGTGCCTTGCGTGCTTGCCGGGCCGACCTGCGATTCGGCCGACGTGATGTACGAGAAGGAGCCGTATCTGCTCCCCTTCAGCCTCGAGATCGGCGACAAGGTGCTGATCGAGGGCACGGGTGCCTATACGACCACCTATTCGTCGCGCGATTTCAACGGCATGTCGGGCCTGCGCCAGATCGTTATCTGATCCGGGCGCGCTTTCGGGCCGGCCCGGCCCGCGCTTCACCCCGTTCGGCGTGTGCGAGGCTTTTGCCCCGCGCATGGTGCGAGGGTTCTCTCACTCAGACCAGAGGGAACCACCTCCATGATCCATATTGACCAGGAAATGCTTTTCGATGTCGGCCAGCGCGAGGCGCTGCTCGACCGTGTCTTCGGTCCGAACCGGTTCGGCAAGACTTCCGAGCGCCTCCGCGAGGGGCGGTTGCCGGCCGAGGGGTTGGCGCTTGTCGCGCGGGTCGGCGAGCGGCTCGTCGGCACGCTGCGCCTCTGGCATGTCAATGCCGGCGGCGTGCCGGCGCTGATGCTCGGCCCGCTTGCGATCGACCCGCTGTTCCGCGGCGAGGGGCTCGGCACCCGGATGATGCGCGAAGCCCTTCAGCGCGCGGCGGCGCACGGGCACAGGGCGGTGATCCTCGTCGGCGATGCCCCCTATTACGGCCGGTTCGGCTTCTCGGCATCACTGACGGCGAAGCTCGAACTGCCGGGGCCGGTCGATCCGGCGCGGTTCCTCGCGCTCGAACTCGTGCCCGGCGCGCTGGCGGGCGCGCGCGGCCTGGTGCGGGCTACCGGCGCGGTGCCGCTTTTCCCGCGTGTCCGCGACGGCCATCGTCGCGCCGCCTGAGGCGCACCATCCCACGAACGAGGCTTGACCTTCCGGGCCGTGGCTTTCAAGAAGCCACGGCCCCTTCCCGTGAATTCCCTGACAGAAGGACGTTTCTCCGATGACCGACTGGCCCATCCACGGCACCATTTCCGGTCCCATCGTCATGGTCGGCTTCGGCTCGATCGGGCGGGGCACGCTGCCGCTGATCGAACGGCACTTTGCGTTCGATCGCTCGCGATTCGTCGTCATCGATCCGGACGATTCCGATCGCCGCCTGCTCGACGAGCGCGGCATCCGCTTCATCCATGCGGCCGTCACGCGCGAGAATTACCGCGATCTGCTCGGGCCGCTGCTGACGGCCGGCGGCGGGCAGGGCTTCTGCGTCAATCTCTCGGTCGACACCTCTTCGCTCGACATCATGGAATATTGCCGCGAGATCGGCGCGCTTTACATCGATACGGTCGTCGAGCCCTGGCTCGGGTTCTACTGGGACACGTCGGCCGGGCCGGCGGCGCGCTCCAATTACGCGCTGCGCGAGACCGTGCTCGCCGCCAAGCGGAAGAATCCCGGCGGCACCACGGCCGTCTCGTGCTGCGGCGCCAATCCCGGCATGGTCTCGTGGTTCGTCAAGCAGGCGCTCGTCAACATCGCCTCGGATCTCGGCCTTCAGTTCGACGAGCCGACGACGCGCGAGGGCTGGGCACGGCTCATGGCGGAGGCCGGTGTCAAGGGCGTGCATATCGCCGAGCGCGACACACAGCGTGCCCGAAACCCTAAGCCGGCGAATGTTTTCGTCAACACCTGGTCGGTGGAAGGATTCCTCTCCGAGGGGCAGCAGCCGGCCGAACTCGGCTGGGGCACGCACGAGACCTGGATGCCGGAGAACGGCCGTACGCATGACAGCGGCTGCGGTGCCGCGATCTATCTGCTCCAGCCCGGCGCGAATACCCGCGTGCGCACCTGGTGCCCGACGCTCGGCGCGCAATACGGTTTCCTCGTGACGCATAACGAGTCGATCTCGATCGCGGATTACTTCACGCTGCGCGACGCGAACGGCACGCCGATCTTCCGGCCGACCTGCCATTACGCCTATCACCCCGCAAACGACGCGGTGCTCTCGCTGCACGAGATGTTCGGCAATGGCGGGAATATCCAGCCCGAGCACCACATTCTCGACGAGCACGAGATCGTCGACGGGATCGACGAACTCGGCGTGCTGGTCTACGGCCACCGGAACAACGCCTATTGGTATGGCTCGCAGCTTTCCATCGAGGAAACGCGGCGGCTCGCCCCCTATCAGAACGCAACCGGGATGCAGGTGACCTCGGCCGTGCTCGCCGGCATGGTCTGGGCGCTCGAGAACCCGGATCGCGGCATCGTCGAGGCCGACGAGATGGATTACAAGCGCTGCCTCGCGGTTCAGCTGCCCTATCTCGGCCCGGTGCGCGGCTTCTACACCGATTGGAACCCGACCAAGGATCGCGAGAAGCTGTTCCCGGAGGATGTGGACTACACCGATCCGTGGCAGTTCCGGAACGTGCTGGTGCGGTAAAGCGAGGCGGGCGGCCTAGAGCCGCCTCTGCATCATCAGTTCGGTGATGCTGCGGCCATCGGGCAGGCGGAGGTAATCCTCCTCCTCGCCATAGATTTCGAAGCCGAGGCTCAGATACAAACGCTTCGCCGGCTCATTATGGGCGGCGACCTGCAACTTCAGCCAGGCGAAGCCGAGCGCGCGGGCGGTCTCGATCGCCTGTGCAACCATCGGCCGCGCGACGCCGCGGCCCCGTGCCTCCGGCGCGACATAGACCGACCAGAGTTCGCATTTGTGCTTCGTCTTGGCGCCGGTCGCGACATGGTTCGCGACCAGGCAATGCCCGACAAGCCGCCCTTCCGGCATGAAGGCGCCGATCACATGCGCCTGTTCGATCCGCTCCACGAACACCGCGAGCGGCTTGTCCCAATCCGCGACCGAGGACGTGAAGGCGTCGGGATGATCGGTCAGACCGCGCAGCCGCAATTCCTTGAAGCTTGAAGCATCGGCGGGAACAAGGCGGCGGATGAGCGGGGCGGGCGTGGCGGTTTCGGGCATCACGGGGCGGATATGGCTCTGGGCGTTTCGGGCGGGATCGACGGGGATCGCCGGGTCAGGACGCTCCGCCCTAGGGGGCGGGGATGACAAGCCGGTGACAGCCGCAACCGGCTCAGAGATGGCGCAGCGCCGCGGCGATGTCCGCCTCCCCGATCTCTGCGATCGGCTTCCTGACCTTCGCCGCAACGGTCGGCTCGCCGGCGCGCATCACCAGGATGAAGGTTTCAAGGCCGGGGCAGGCGGGGTCCGCGCACTCGACCTCGGAAATGGTGAGATCGAGCCCCGGCGGATCGCCGAGCGCGGCTGCGGCCCATGCGCGGATCCGCGCCAGCGCGGCCGCGTCGCGCGGCGGCTTCCTGCGGAAGGGGTTGACAAAGCCCGCCATGTGCCCGTCACACCGGCAGCGTCAGCAACCCGCCGCCGCCGGCTTCCGAGGCGAAGGCGAGGCGCGTGCCGTCGCCATCCCAGCCCAGCGCCGAGATCGGGCTGCCATCCCCGCCGGCGCGGACCAGCAGTTCGGAGGCATCGGTGAGGCGCACAAGCAGCACCCAGCCATCGGCATAGCCGATCGCCAGCACCAGCGCCTTCGGGTGGAAGGCGACGCGGGTGACTCGGGCCGGGCGGATGCCGCATTCGCGCGGCGCCTTGCCGGTCGGGCCGTCCTTGGCGAAGGGCCAGACGATCGCCCCTTCGGCGCCGGAGGTCGCGAGCCAGAGCCCGTCCTGCGACCAGGACAGCGAGCGCGTCTTCGCCGGATAGCCCGACATCCGCATATGCCCCTTGTCCGCCAGCCGCCAGCCATGAAGTTGGTTCTCCTGCATCGAGGTGATCAGGAAGCGGTTGTCGGGCGAGAAGGTCACGTCGAGATGCGAGCCCTTCCATGCGTAGCGTTCCGGCGGCGCCCCGGCGAGCGGGAACCAGGCGCTGGCGCCGTCGACATGGGCGATGGCCAGCCGGAACCCCTTGGGCGCGAAGGCAAGCCCCTGCGAGGAGGAGGGCAGGTCGAGCGTCTTGATGCGGCCCTTGCCGTCGCGCACGAAAGCTTTCCGCCCCGCACTCCAGGCGGCGGAATCGTCCGGACCGCACGCGACAGCGTCGATCCAGCGGCCTTTTTCCTCACCGAGGAGCCGGGTCGCGCCGTCGGGGCGGCTCTCGAAGACCCGTCCGTCATCGCCGCCGGTAAGGATTCGCGTCCTGTCCGCCGCGACGACGAGGATGCCGTCGGCATGCGGGCGGATCGCGGGGCGTTCGCGGCCGATATGGATGGTGCCGTCCGCGAGCACGAAACAGGGCGCGTCGCCGAGGAAGCCGGCATGGAGCACGTGCTGGTCGAAGGCGAGGGTGGTGACGCGATCAGCAAGCGTCTGGAGCGGCGCATTCATCGGCGGGTCTTCCCATGCTCTTCCGCGCGGCGCAAGGCTGCGCGGAAGAGCGGCCTCGTTCAGGCCGCGCAGGCGAGGAAGCCCTCGCGCAGCGCCTTCTCGTTGAGATCGCGGCCGATGAAGACGATGCGCGACACGCGCTTCTCATCCGGCTTCCAGTCGCGCTGGAGATCGCCGTCGAGAATCATGTGCACGCCCTGGAACACGAATCGCCTTGGTTCCTGCCGGAAAGCCAGGATGCCCTTGGAACGCAGGATGTTCGGCCCCTCCGCCTGCACAAGATCGTTGATCCAGGGCATGAATTTCTCGGGGTCCATCTCGCCTTCATGCGCGATGGCGACCGATTGCATGTCCTCGTCGTGGAAATGCTTCAGCCCGCCGTGATGGTGGTGGTGCTCGTGCGTGCAGCCGGGGCCGCATTCGTGATCGTGATCGTGGTCGTGGTGATGATCGTGCTCGGCGGATTCGAGGAAGGCCGGCTCGATCTCGAGGATGCGGTCGAGATCGAAGGCGCCCCGGTCGAGCACCTGATCGAGCGCGATGGCGCATTTCTGTGTCTTGTGCAGCGTGGCATAGGGGTTGATGGCGCGGATGCGCGCCTCGACCTCGCGCAGCTCGGCCGGCGTCACGAGATCGGTCTTGTTGAGCAGGATGACATCGGCAAAGGCGATCTGGTTCTTGGCTTCGGGCGCATCGCGCAGCCGGTCGCGCAGCCATTTCGCATCCGCCACCGTCACCACGGCGTCGAGGCGGGCCTTATCCTGCACATCCTGGTCGACGAAGAAGGTCTGGGCGACCGGCGCCGGATCGGCGAGGCCGGTCGTCTCGACGATGATGGCGTCGAACTTGCCGCGGCGCTTCATCAGCGTCTCGATGATCCGGATCAGATCCCCGCGCACCGTGCAGCAGATGCAGCCGTTGTTCATCTCGAACACTTCCTCGTCGGCGCCGACGACGAGGTCGTTGTCGATGCCGATCTCGCCGAATTCGTTGACGATCACGGCATATTTCTTGCCGTGCGGCTCGGAGAGGATGCGGTTGAGGAGCGTGGTCTTGCCGGCGCCGAGATAGCCGGTGAGCACGGTGACGGGGATCTTCTCGGACATCATTCAATCCTTCGGGCGGAGGCCCTGTTCAAGCGCAAGACGGTTGCGACCGCAAGGCCGCGCCCGGCTCATTCGCCGAGCGCGGCGCGGATCGCCTTGGCGTTGTGCCGCATCAGCGCGATATAGGTCGCCGCCGGGCCCTTTTCATCGGAGAGCGCGTCGGAATAGAGCGCCCCGCCGACGCGCGCGCCGGATTCGCGGGCGATCTGCTCGGCGAGACGCGGGCTCGTCATGGTTTCGATGAAGATTGCGGCGGCCTTGCGCTCCTTCGCGAGCTTGATCACGCGCGCTACGTCCTTGGCGGATGCCTCGCCCTCGGTCGAGAGCCCCTGCACGGCGACGAAGGTCACGTCCATGTCGCGGGCGAAATAGCCGAACGCATCGTGGGTGGTGATGATGACGCGCTTTTCGCGCGGCACGTCGGCGAAGAGCGCCGCGATTTCGGTCTTGAGCGTATCGAGTTGGGCGAGGTAATCGTGGGCGTTGCGCGCATAGATCTCGGCGCCGGCCGGGTCGGCTTTCGCCAGGCCGTCGCGGATATTGGCGACATAGACCTTCACCGCCTCGATCGATTGCCAGGCATGCGGATCGATCTTGCCATGGTCGTGCCCGTGCCCGTGCCGGTGTCCATGTCCGTGCTCATGGGCCGGCTTTTCCGCTTTCTCGAGCGTGCGGATGCCGGTGCTCGCGGTAACGATGTGGGCTTTCGTGCCGGAGGATTTGATCAGGCGTGGCATGAAGCTCTCGAAGCCGAGGCCGTTGATGACGACAAGCCGCGCCTCGCGGACGCTTTTCGCATCGGCCGGTTTCGCCTGGTAGACATGCGCATCCTGGTCCGGGCCGACCAGATTTGTCACCGCGACGCGCGCGCCGCCGACCTGCTTCACGAGATCGCCGAGGATCGAGAAGGAGGCAACGACCGGCAGCGGCTTGCCCGCCTCCTGGGCGCCGGCCGTGCCGAGCGGCAGCAGCGCCACGAGGACAAGCGCATGCCGCAGCATGCGACGCCTTGATGATATAACATTATATTTTGAAGTGAAGCGGGCACGGGTCAAGGTCATCCTGTCCTCCTGGAATGATCAGGCTTCGAGATGGCGCCGCGGCAGATAGCGCCGCAGCAGCCCCAGCGGGGCGAAGACGAGCGAGGC
The DNA here is from genome assembly GCF_008641065.1 of Rhabdaerophilum calidifontis. GTDB lineage: Bacteria > Pseudomonadota > Alphaproteobacteria > Rhizobiales > Beijerinckiaceae > Rhabdaerophilum > Rhabdaerophilum calidifontis. The sequence goes on from NZ_VTRS01000001.1 coordinate 600,763, forward strand.
GAGGTAGAGCCCGCCGGCGACGAGAATGATCGCCGGGCCGGAGGCGAGGCCGGCGTGGAACGAGAGCAGCAGGCCGGCAATGTTGGCGATCAACGCCGCGAGCACCGCGATGCCGAGCATGGCGGCGACGTCGTCGCTCCAGAGCCGCGCCGTGCCGGCCGGCAGCATCATGATGCCGACGACGAGCAGCGTGCCGAGCGCGTGGAAACCCGCGACGAGATTGAGCACGACCAGCGCCAGGAAGCCGAGATGAAACAGCGGCCCCGCGCGGCTGACGCCGGCCGCGAAGCCGGGATCGAGACATTCCATCACCAGGCCGCGATAGCCGAGGGCCAGCAGGGCGAGCGTCACGCTGGCGACCGCGACGATCAGCACCAGCGTCGCGTCATCCAGGGCGAGGATCGAGCCGAACAGCAGCGCCAGCACGTCGATCTGTGCCCGGCTGGCGGAAACCAGCGTGACGCCGAGCGCCAGCGACATCAGGTAGAAGGCGGCAAGCGCCATGTCCTCCTTGACGAGCGTGGACCGCGCGACCAGCCCCGAGCCCAGCGCGACGCCGAACCCCGCCGCGAGCCCGCCGAGCGTCATCGCGCCGAGCGACAATCCGCCGAGAATGAAGCCGAGCGCCGCGCCGGGCAGGATCGCATGGGCCATGGCATCGCCGATCAGGCTCATCCGACGCAGCATCAGGAACACGCCGATCGGCGCGGCGCCGAGCGAGATTGCCAGCGAGCCGACCAGCGCGCGCGCCATGAACGGATATTCCGCGAAGGGGGTGATCACAACCTCGCCGAGCATCGCCGCCTCACGCCGCGCGGGTGCATTCGGGCGCGAAGCGGTCGAACGCCTCGGACATGGCCCGCGCCGCGGCGAGCCGCGACTCGGTGAGGATCGCGGGTGTCGGGCCCCAGCCCACGGGGTCGCGCGCCAGCAGCAGCGTTTTCGGGAAATGCGCGCGGATCAGCGGCAGATCATGGAGCACGGCCAGCACCGTCCGCCCCTCGCCATGCCAGCGATGGATGATCGCCACCAGATCCTCAGTGGTGCGGGCATCGATGGCGGTGAAGGGCTCGTCGAGCAGGATCAGGTCCGCGTCCTGCAGCATCAGCCGGGCGAAGAGCAGCCGCTGGAGCTGGCCGCCGGACAGGGTGCGGATCGATCGCGTTTCGAACCCGTGGAGTCCTACGGCTTCGATGGCGGCCCGCGCCGCCTCGCGCTCCGCCCTCGCCAGGCCGCCGAACATGCCGCGCCGACCGCAGAGTCCCGTCAGCGCGAGGTCCAGCACGGAAATCGGAAAATCGCGGGAGAGATCGGCGATCTGCGGCATGTAGGCAAGCCGCGCGGCGCGGTTCTCAATCCGGCCGCCGAGCGGCGCGAGCCGGCCGGCAATCGCCTTGAGCAATGTCGATTTGCCGCCGCCATTCGGGCCTGCGATCGCCATCAGCGCGCCCGGGGCGATTGCGCCGGTCAGGTGATGCACCGCCGGATGCCGGTCATAGCCCAGCGTCAGATCATGAAAGGCGAGCAGCGGCGCTGCGTCGCGCGCAGGGTCAGCCATGGTTGGTCACCCGCAGCGTCAGGAGCCAGAGCAGCGCGATCGCCGGCAGGACGAGCGCGAGCCGCGTCCAGCCGGAAAGAGCGATCAGCGACAGGGGTGGCGCCGAACGGCGCGGTCGGATCACGCGGGCATGGTCATGTCTATGGTGATCTTGGTCGTGGTGGTGATGATCGTGATCATGCACCGCATCGTGGCCCTGCACGGCGCCGTCGGGTTGAAGGGTGCGATGACGCTGCACGGCGCCGATAGGCCGGCCGCCGGGCGCAGCGGGTGGAACGGAAATGTCGAGCATAAAAATTGTTATAGTATAACAGGCGCGGCATCGCAAGCGCCGGGCGCCGCAAACCGCGGGCTTACTCGTAGATCGGTTCCGCCTTGAGCGCGCCGCGGATGAAGCGGTAGGTGAGATAGATCCCGATGGCGAGGCAGACCACGACGAGGCCGGCCGTGAATTCCTGTCCCCAGCCCGAGAGTCCGCCGAGCGCCCAGCCGAGCGCCAGCGCGGCGGCGATGATCTCGGTGCCGACGAGGATCGCCGCACAGGTGATCGCGACGAAATTGGCGCGGTTGAAACGTTTCTCGGCCATGGGTGCTCCGTTCGCTGATCCGGCATGGCGCCGGAGCCGCGCAGCGCTATAACGATTTTCGTCGTTTCGCAATCGGCCCGGCGACGGGCCGCCGCCGCTCCGGGCCCACCATGACCGAAACCCGCATCTTCTCCCGCGCCGCCGTCGCCGCCCCGCATCACCTTGCGGCGGAAGCCGGCCGGGCCATTCTCGCCGAGGGCGGCAATGCCATCGAGGCGATGGTCGCGATGGCCGCGGCGGTGGCCGTCGTCTATCCGCATATGAACGCGCTCGGTGGTGACGGATTCTGGCTGATCCGGACCCCGGACGGCGTGGTCCGCGCCATCGAGGCCTGCGGGCCGGCCGGCGCGCGCGCGACCATCGCCCTCTATCGCGAGAAGGGGTATGAGCGCATCCCCGTGCGCGGGCGCGATGCGGCGCTGACGGTGGCGGGCGCGGTGGGCGGCTGGATCCGGGCGCTCGAACTCGCGGCCGGGCTCGGCGGGCGGGTGCCGCTGCGCGATCTTCTCGCCGAGGCCACCCGGCTTGCGCGCGAAGGTGCGCCGGTCAGCCGCAGCGAGGGGCGCTATTCGGTGAAGGAACGCGTGGAGCTTCTCGCCGTTCCGGGCTTCGCGGCGCATTTCATGGGCGAGGGCGGAGCCCAGCCGGAAGCGGGGTCGCTCCGTCGCCAGCCGGCACTGGCGGGAACATTGGCGCAACTCGCGCATGCCGGGCTCGAGGATTTCTACCGCGGCGATATCGGCCGCGAGATCGCCGCCGATCTCGACCGCGCCGGCGCGCCGGTGAACCGCGCGGATCTCGAAAGCTATGCCGCGCGCTGGCGCACGCCGCTCTCGGCGCGGATCGGCGGGGCGGCGCTCCACAATTGCCCGCCTCCGAGCCAGGGGCTCGCCTCCCTGCTGCTGCACGGCATTTTCGACCGCCTCGACGCGCCGAAAGCCGAGAGCCTGGCGCATCTGCACGGGCTCGTCGAGGCGGCGAAGCGCGCCTATGCCATCCGCGACCGGATCGTGACCGATTTCGACCGGATGATCGCCGAGCCCGCCGCCTTTCTCACCCCGGAGCGGCTCGCGCGCGAGGCCGGGGCGGTGGCGATGGATCGCGCGGCCGAATGGCCGTTCGCGGCGGCCGAGGGCGACACGATCTGGATGGGGGCGATCGATGCCTCGGGGCTCGCCGTGTCGTTCATCCAGTCGCTCTACTGGGAATACGGGTCCGGCCTGGTGCTGCCGGCAACCGGCATCCTGTGGCAGAATCGCGGCATCGCCTTCTCGCTCGATCCGGGGGCGCTCAACCCGCTGGAGCCGGGGCGGCGGCCGTTCCACACGCTCAACTGCCCGCTCGCGGTGTTTGATGACGGGCGGATCGCAAGTTATGGCGCGATGGGCGGCGACGGGCAGCCGCAATTCCAGGCCCAGGTCTTCTTCCGCGCCATCCGCTACGGCCTTTCCGTGGCCGAGGCGCTGGATCGGCCGCGCTTCCTGTTCGGCCGGACCTGGGGCTCGGATTCCGCGACCCTGAAGCTCGAGAACCGCGTCGATCCAGCACTTGCTGCGGCGCTCGAACGGATCGGTCACCGGGTCGAGATCATCGACCGGCCCTATGCCGACATGTTCGGCCATGCCGGCATGCTGATCCGTGATGCGCGTGGGCGGATCGAGGCCGGGCACGATCCGCGCTCGGATGGCGGCGCGGCCGGGCTCTGACCCCTGGTCAATTGCCGGCGGCGATCGCCCCGAGGAACAGCGCCGCGCCGAGCGCGGCGAGCGCCAGCCCGGCGAGAAATTCCAGAACCACCGAGAGGCGGAACCGGCGGCCGCCCCGCGAGATGGCGTTGAGCGCCAGCAGCTTCGCCTTCACCGCCAGCAGCGCGAACAGGCTGGTGCCGAGCGCGGTGCCGAGCGCCATCGCCGCGACGGAAAGGGCGCCGGCCAGGAACAGCCCCTTCGCAAGCGCGAAAACGAGCAGGATCACCGCGCCGGTGCAGGGGCGGATACCGGCGCCGATCGCCGTCAGCACGAGGTCCCGTCGCGAGGCGCGTGCCAGCCGGGCGGGATCCGCGCCGTGGAGATGACCGCAATCCGGCCCGCAGCTGGCGGCCTGCACGCGCGCCGGCGCGAGCAGGGCGCGGCCCTTGCGGAAGGCGATCCAGAGCCCCATCGCCGCCAGGAGCAGGAAGCCCGCCTGCTCGATGGCGGTACCGGAGCGGGCGAGTGTCGCGGCGTCGCTGCGCATCAGCCCGGACACGATGCCGACAATGCCGATCGCGATCAGCGCCTGCACGCCGGCAGCGGCGAAGGCGAGCGCGATGCCGCGGCGCATCGCGGTCTCGTTGGCGACGAGATAGCTCGCGATCACCGCCTTGCCGTGGCCGGGGCCGACCGCATGCAGCACGCCATAGCTGAAGGCGAGCCCGACAAGGCTTAAGAGCGCGCGCGGATCGGTCGCGACGGCGGCGATCGCGGCGCTCAGCGCGCGGTGAAAGGCTGCCTGTTGCATCAGCAGCCAGGCGACAAGGCCATCCGCCGGCGGTGCGGCGGGGCCCGGCGGTGCGCCGACGCCGAACGGATTGCCCTGTGCCAGGGCGGTGGCCATGCCCGCCGCGAGGCAAGCCAGGATGAGCGGCGGAAGACGCATGCGCGCCGCGATCACTGGCAGGTGAAGCGGACCGGGATCGCCCATTCCGCCTGTCCGCCGGGCTGGAGCGACTGGAAGAAGCTCTCGCTCAGCTGCGACAGCCGCTGGGTCACCGCGGCGCTCGGCGGCTTGATCGAGGCGGTGCAGGCGAGCTTCCCGCCGGAGACCGTGACCGGATTCTCCCTCGCGAATTCGAAGGCGACGAAATAACTTGGATCGTAAACCTCGAGCACCGATTGCGCGATCGGCAGCGGCTGCTTCTCCACCGGCAGCGTGAAATGCAGCGTCAGCGCCTTGCCGTCATGCTCGAGCCAGTAATCGCGCGGCGGGGCGAAGGCCGAATTGGTCTTGCCCTTCTTGAGAAAGCTGAAGAAGCCGTATTCGCTGAGCGATTCCACGTTCACCTTGGCGAGTTCGGCGAGTTCGGCGCGGTCGAGCCGACCGTCCTTGTTTTTGTCCATGCCTGCCGTGGCATAGGTCGAGAACGGCTCATCGAAGGTCCAGGCGTGTCGGAGCGCGGCGATGGTGCCGTCATCCCCGAGCAGCACCTCGGTCCGCACCGTCACGAAAACATGCGGGTGAGCATCGGCCGGCGCGGCTGCGGCCAGAATCCCCAGACTCGCGAGCAGAGCCGCGACATGATGGCGCATTCCTCCGGCCTCCATTCTCCCGGCCCTCCGCTTCTCCCGGCCTTCCCGCGGCCGGCGCGATGGTTCCAGCGCCGACGCTTCGCCACGTTTCACCCGGCAGCATGGCGGTAAAATGGCGATTCTATCCCGCGAATGCCAGTGAGCAGCCTGGAAGGAGTCAAAAGGGGCTGGAAATGTCAGTATTGCTGACATATACCTTGACGAAAGAAGCGCGCAGGATGGACCGGCCATCGCGGCCCGAAGCGCGACCGCTCAGGGAGAGCGCCCATGAACAGGCCCGTTCCGCTCAAGGATGTATCGCTCGAGGACAAGTATGACCTCGCCGCCGAGCAGGTCTTCCTGTCCGGCACCCAGGCCATCGTCCGCCTGCTCTTGATGCAGCAGGAGCGCGACCGCCGCGCCGGGCTCGACACGGCGGGGTTCGTCTCGGGCTATCGCGGCTCGCCGCTCGGCGGGCTCGATCAGCAGATGTTCCGGGCGGCGAAGCAGCTTGCAGCGCATCGGATCCGTTTCGAGCCGGGGCTCAACGAGGATCTCGCGGCCACGGCGTGCTGGGGCACGCAGCAGGCCGAGATGCGCGGCGAGGGTCGATATCAGGGCGTGTTCGCGCTGTGGTATGGCAAGGGGCCGGGGGTGGACCGCACCGGCGACGTGTTCCGCCACGCCAACATGGCCGGCTCCTCGAAATATGGCGGTGTGGTCTGCCTTTCGGGCGATGACCACACGGCGGAAAGCTCGACCAACGCGCATCAGACGGAATTCAATTTCGTCGATACGATGATCCCGATCCTCAACCCGGCCGGGGTGCAGGAGATTCTCGATTTCGGGCTCCATGCCTTCGCGCTCTCGCGCTATGCCGGCGTCTGGGTGGCGCTCAAGGGCGTCAAGGACAATGTCGAATCCACCGCCTCCGTCGACGGCCGGATCGACCGGGTGACGATCGCTATCCCGAACGATTTCGAGATGCCGCCGGGCGGGCTCAACATCCGCCCCAACGACAATTTCCTGGAGCAGGAGGCGCGGCTGCATGAATACAAGCGCGCCGCCGTGCTGGCCTATTTCCGCGCGAACCAGCTCGACAAGCTGATCTATGCCGGCGGCGCCCGGCCGCGCATCGGCATCATCTCGGTCGGCAAGAATTATCTCGATGTGCGTCAGGCGCTCGATTCGCTCGGCATCGACGACCGGCAGGCCGATCGTTTCGGTATCAAGCTTCTCAAGCTCGCCTCGCCCTGGCCGGTCGACCCCGATCATCTCAAGGATTTCGTGCGCGACATCGAACTGTGCATGGTCGTGGAGGAGAAGCGCAGCCTGATCGAGGTCCAGGTGCGCGAGGAGCTCTACGGCTCGGCGCATCAGCCGATCGTGATCGGCAAGAAGGACGAGGCGGGGCGCTGGCTGTTTCCGGTCAAGGGCGCGCTCGATCCGAACGAGATCGCCATCGCGCTCGGCTCGCGCATTCTCGCCTATGATCCCGATCCGGATCTCGCGGCGCGCGTCGAGCGGCTCCGTCATGCGCAGGGCGTGCTCGGCGAGACGCTCGATCTCGCGACGCGCACGCCGTATTTCTGCTCGGGATGCCCGCACAACAGCTCGACCAAGCTGCCCGAGGGCGCGCGCGGTTATGCCGGGATCGGCTGCCATTACATGGTGCAGTGGATGGATCGCGCCACGGAAGGCTTCACCCAGATGGGCGGGGAGGGCGCGAACTGGATCGGCGAGGCGCCGTTCTCGAAGCGCGGCCACATCTTCCAGAATCTCGGCGACGGTACCTACAATCATTCCGGCATCCTGGCGCTGCGCTGGGCGATCGCGGCCAAGACCAACATCACCTACAAGATCCTGTTCAACGATGCCGTCGCGATGACCGGCGGCCAGCATCACGAGGGCAATCTCACGCCGGACAGGATCGCCCGACAGGTGCGGGCGGAGGGCGTCGAGCGCATCGCGGTGGTCTCGGACGAGCCGGAGAAATACGATTCGCGCTATGTCTGGCCGGCGGGCGTGACCTTCCATCACCGCTCCGAGCTGATGACGGTGCAGAAGGAACTCGCGGAGATCCCCGGCGTCACCGTGATGATCTACGACCAGACCTGCGCGGCGGAGAAGCGCCGGCGGCGCAAGCGCGGCACCTATCCCGACCCCGACAAGCGCGTCTTCATCAACGAACTGGTCTGCGAGGGCTGCGGGGATTGCGGGAAGGCCTCGAACTGCGTTTCGGTGCAGGCGGTCGAGACCGAATTCGGGCGCAAGCGGAAGATCGACCAATCCTCCTGCAACAAGGATTTCGCCTGCGTGGACGGGTTCTGCCCGAGCTTCGTCACCGTCTCCGGCGCCACGCCGAAGCGGCTCGCCGGCTCCGCGCGCGGGCTGACGCTGCCGAAGCTCGCCGAGCCGGCGGTGCCGGATCTCGACCACGAGCCCTGGGCGGCCATCGTCACCGGTGTCGGCGGCACGGGCGTGGTGACGATCGGGGCGATCCTCGGCATGGCCGCGCATCTCGAGGGGCGCGGCTGCGGCATGATCGACATGGCGGGGCTCGCGCAGAAGGGCGGCGCGGTGTTCAGCCATATCCGGCTCGCGAAATCGCCGGAGGACATCCACGCAATCCGTGTCTCGGCCGGCATGGCCGACCTGATCCTCGGCTGCGATCTCGTGGTCTCCGGCTCGAAGAAGGTGCTGGCCAGCGTCAAGCCGGGCGCGACGCGTTTCGTGGTCAATACGGCCGAGGTCCTGCCGGGCGATTTCACCCGCAACCCGGATTATTCCTTGCCCGTGCAGCGGCTCATCCGCGGCATCACCGGAGCAGCGGGCGCGGAAAATGTCGCGTTCCTCGATGCGACGCGGATCGCCACGACGCTGTTCGGCCAATCCATCGCGGCGAACATGTTCCTTCTCGGCCATGCCTATCAGCAGGGCGCGGTGCCGCTGCATGCAGCCGCGATCGAGCGCGCGATCGAACTCAACGGCGAGGCGGTGCGGATGAACCGCGAAGCCTTCGCCTGGGGGCGTGCGGTGGCGCAGGATCCGGATCTCGCGACGCGGCTCCTCGCCGGAACCGATACCGCGCCGGGCCATCATCTCTCGGCGAGCCTCGACGAGATGATCGCGCGGCGGAGCGATTTCCTCACCGGATACCAGAACGCCGCCTATGCCGGACAGTACCGCACCTTTGTCGAAACGGTCCGCGCCGCCGAGCAGGCGGCGATGCCGGGCTCGACCCAGCTTGCCGAGGCGGTCGCCAGGGGGCTTTTCAAGCTCATGGCCTACAAGGACGAATACGAGGTGGCGCGCCTCTTCGCCGGTCCGGAGTTCCGCCGCCAGCTTGGGGAAGCCTTCGACGGCGATGCGATGCGCCTGACCTTCCATCTCGCGCCGCCGCTGCTTGCGCGGATCGACCCCGCGAGCGGCCATCCGCGCAAGATGACCTTCGGCCCCTGGATGATGCGCGCCTTCGGGCTGCTGGCGCGGCTCAAGTTCCTGCGCGGCACGGCCTTCGATCCGTTCGGGCGGACGGCGGAGCGGCGGGATGAACGCGCGCGGATCGGCCGCTACCGGGCCCGGATCGAGGGGCTGCTGCCGCGTCTCGGGCCGCATAATCTCGCCACGGCCGCCGAGATCGCCGCCCTGCCAGAACGGATCCGCGGCTTCGGCCATGTCCGGGCCGGCAACGCCGCCGAGGCGGACCGGCTGGAAGCGACGCTGCTCGCGCGTTTCGAGGCTGGCCCCGCGCCGCTGCGGACCGCCGCCGAATAGGGCGCGGTTGCATCCGCGCGCCGCCGGCGCGATATTGGGCCGCACGCGGCGACTCGCGTGCTGGAAGGCCTGCGCGACGTGATTTCACTCGACCATCTGCGCCGGATTGCCGCCTGGTCGCATGAACTCAGCGAACCGGAAGCCGAGCGCGCGCGGCGCGGCATCATCGAGAAGACCTACGCCAAGGGCGCCTTCATCTGCCATCAGGGTGACCGGTTCGAATGCTGGGCCGGGGTGGTTTCCGGGCTCATCAAGGTCGCCACGATGTCGGATTCCGGCAAGCAGGTCACGCTGGCCGGCGTGCCCGAAAGCGGCTGGTTCGGCGAAGGCAGCGTGCTCAAGCACGAGCCGCGCCGGTATGATCTCGTCGCCCTGCGCGAGAGCCGGCTGGCGCTGATGGATGCCGCCACCTTCTTCTGGCTCTACGAGCATTCGGTCGGGTTCAACCGTTTCCTCGTCTGCCAGCTCAACGAGCGCGTCGGCCATTTCATCGGCCAGGTCGAGAACGACCGGATGCTCGATGCGCCGGCCCGCGTCGCGCGGGCGCTGGCAACCATCTTCAACCCGGCGCTCTACCCCGGCGTCGGGCAATCGATCGCCATCACGCAGGAAGAGATCGGCCTGCTCTCCGGCCTATCCCGTCAGGTGACGAACCAGGCGCTGAAAATGCTCGAGGCGGCTGGCGTGCTGACGGTCGGGCGCGGCGGCGTCACGGTTCGCGACCGGACGGATCTGCTCGCCTACCGGACGCGGGATTAGGGCGCGAACCTCAAGGCGGGCCCGTGATCTGCGCCTGCATCCGGTGGGCCGGCAGCGGGGTAGATACAGCGAGCGGGACGAAATCGAGCAGGAAGACAATGCACGGCATCAAGGCGGCCGAGCAGGGGGCGAGGCGCATCAGGCTTCCGCCACCCATCATAAAGGCAGATCGTGCATTTGTCTGTCAAGACCGGGCTTGCGCATCTGCCGAACTGCTGCGAACGTCCGTGAAAATCATAACCGGTTCCGCAGGAGCCGGAGGGACGGAAACACGGGGAGTGCGCGCGTGACGGATGACGCCACCGCCAAGCTTGATACCTTTCCGAAATGGCTTGCGTATAACGCAGCCGTCCGGCCGGTCCGGCCGGCGATGCGGCACAAGGATCTCGGCATCTGGAAGGAATGGAGCTGGGCCGAGGTCAACGACATCGTGCGCGCGCTGACGCTTGGCCTCATGGCGCATGGCCTCGAACGCGGCGACAAGATCGCGATCATCGGCAGCAACCGCCCGAAACTCTACTGGTCGATCATGGCGGCGCAGATGGCCGGCGCGGTGCCGGTGCCGGTTTACGCCGACGCGGTCGCCGACGAGATGGCCTATGTGCTGGAGCATGCCGAGGTGCGCTTCGCCTGCGTGCAGGACCAGGAGCAGGTCGACAAGCTTCTTGCGATCTCCGACCGGCTCAAGACGCTGGACATGGTGTTCTACGACGAGCCGCGCGGCCTGCGCGATTACGATCACGCCCGCCTTCGGCCGATCGAGGATCTGATCAGCCAGGGCAAGGCGCAGATCCTGGCCGATCCCGATGCCGTCCGCCGGCTCGATGCGCGGATCGCCGAAGGCGGCGGCGACGATATCTCGATCATCCTCTATACGTCGGGCACGACCGGGCGCTCCAAGGGCGTGATGCTCGCGGCCGGACGCTGCGTCGCCGCGGCGCGCGACACTGTCGCCTTCGACAGGTTGACGGATCGCGATCAGATCATCGCCTATCTGCCGCTCGCCTGGGTCGGGGATCATTATCTCAACTACGCCCAGGCCATCGTCGCCGGCTGCACCATCAACTGCCCGGAGAGCCCCGAGACGGCGGTGGAGGATCGGCGCGAGATCGGCGTCACCTTCGCCTTCGCGCCGCCGAGGGTCTATGAGAGCCTGCTGACGCGGATCATGATCCGCATGGAGGATGCCGGCTGGCTGAAGCGCAGGCTGTTCCACTATTACATCGGGGTCGCGAAGCGCTGGGGCGAGAAGATCCTCGACGGCAAGCCGGTGCCCTTGCCGGCACGGCTCAATTACGCGCTCGGCCATCTGCTGATCTATGGACCGCTCAAGAACGTGCTCGGGATGACGAGCGTGCGCGTCGCCTATACCGCCGGCGAGGCGATCGGGCCGGAACTCTTCTCGTTCTACCGCTCGATCGGGCTCAACCTGAAGCAGCTCTACGGGCAGACGGAAGCGTTCCTCTACGTCACCTGCCAGACGGATACCGCCGTGCGCGCCGATTGCGTGGGCCCGGCGACGCCCAATGTCGATATCCGCATCTCGGAGAGCGGCGAGGTGCTCTACCGCTCGCCGGGCCAGTTCCTCGGCTATTTCAAGGATCCCGAGAAGACGGCCGAGGCGATGACCGAGGACGGCTATGTCCGGACCGGCGATGCCGGCTTCTTCGAGAAGGACGGCCAGCTCCGGATCATCGATCGCGCCAAGGATGTCGGTCGTTTGCGCTCCGGTGCGCTGTTCGCCCCCAAATACCTCGAAAACAAACTGAAATTCTTCCCCAATATCCGCGAGGCAGTCACCTTCGGGCAGGGGCAGGACGCGGTGACGGCGTTCATCAACATTGACCTTACCGCCATGGGCAACTGGGCCGAGCGCAACAATGTCTCCTATGGCTCCTACCAGGAATTGGCCGCGCATCCGCAGGTCTATGAGATCATCGCCGGGCATGTGGCCGAGATCAACCGCCAGCTCGCCGAGGAGCCGCTGATGGCGGGCGCGCAGATCGCCCGGTTCCTGATCCTGCACAAGGAACTCGACGCCGATGACGGCGAACTGACCCGCACGCAGAAGGTCCGCCGCGGCTTCATCGCGGAGCGATACGCGCCGCTGATCACCGCGCTCTATGACGGTTCGACCGAGGCCGCCATCTCGACCGAGGTCACCTTCGAGGACGGCCGCAAGGGCGTGATCTCGGCCCGGCTCCGCGTGATGGATGCCCGGACATTCCCGGTCCCGGCCGCGGCGCCGGCCAGGGCGGCGTGAGGGAGCCGGCATCATGCGTCAAATCCAGACCATCGAACCCGGCGCGACGCTGCTTGCGGTCGAGAACGTGTCGCTGCGCTTCGGCGGGGTGAAGGCGATCACCGACGTCTCCTTCGATATCCGCAAGGGCGAGGTGCGGGCCATCATCGGCCCCAACGGCGCCGGCAAGACCTCGATGCTCAATGTGATCAACGGGTTCTACCATCCTCAGGACGGCCGGATCACCTATCGCGGCGCGACGCGGACGAAGATGCGCCCGCATGTGGCGGCGAGCCAGGGCATCGCGCGCACCTTCCAGAATGTCGCGCTGTTCAAGGGCATGACGACGCTCGACAACATCATGATCGGGCGGACGCTGAAGATGCGCCGCTCCTTCTTCTGGCAATTGTGGCGGCACGGTCCGGCCATGGCCGAGGAGATCGAGCACCGCAAATTCGTCGAGGAGATCATCGATTTCCTGGAGATCGAGCATATCCGCAAGGTGCCGGTGGGCAAGCTGCCCTACGGTTTGCAGAAGCGCGTCGAACTCGGCCGCGCGCTGGCGATGGAGCCGGAATTGCTGCTGCTGGACGAGCCGATGGCTGGCATGAACCTCGAGGAGAAGGAGGACATGTGCCGCTTCATCCTCGACGTGAAGGAGCAATACGGCACCACGATCGCGCTGATCGAGCACGACATGGGCGTCGTCATGGACCTGTCCGACCGTGTCGTCGTGCTCGAATACGGCCGCAAGATCGCCGACGGCACACCCGATGAGGTCAAGGCCGACCAGAAGGTCATCGACGCCTATCTCGGCGTGGCGCATTGAGGGGAGGCTGCGTGATGGACATCCTCTTCAACGTCTTCGTCGATCCCTTCCTCCAGATGCGCGCCGCGCCGGATCTGCTGGTGCAGACCCTTTGGGAGGGGCTCGTCTCCGGCGTGCTCTACGCGCTGATCGCGCTCGGTTTCGTGCTGATCTTCAAGGCATCCGGCGTGTTCAACTTCGCGCAGGGCATCATGGTGGTGTTCGCGGCGCTGACGCTGGTCGGCTTCCACGAGAAGGGCGTGCCGGCCTGGCTGGCGGTGGCGTTGACGCTCGGGGTCATGGCGCTGCTCGCGATGGCGGTTGAGCGCGTGGTGCTGCGGCCGCTGGTCAACCAGCCGGACATCATCCTGTTCATGGCGACCTTCGGGCTGACCTATGTGCTGATCGGACTCGGGGAATTCATCTTCGGCGGCGAGCCGAAGCAGATGATCACCGAGGAATTGTTCATCCCGCGCGGCGCCATCGACGTGGCGGTGCTGGGCGGTCGCGTGACCTTCCAGAAGATCGACATCGCGGCAGCGCTCATCGCCTCGCTGATGATCGCCGGGCTCGCCCTGTTCTTCCAGTATACGCGCATCGGCCGGGCGCTGCGCGCGGTTGCCGACAGCCACAAGGCGGCGCTTTCGGTCGGCATCTCGCTGAACCAGATCTGGGTCATCGTCTGGTTCGCGGCCGGCATCGTCGCGCTCATCACCGGCATCATGTGGGGCGCGCGCTCGGATGTCTCCTTCGCGCTCCAGGTCATCGCGCTCAAGGCGCTGCCGGTGCTCATCCTCGGCGGCTTCACCTCGATTCCCGGCGCGATCGTCGGCGGGCTGATCATCGGCCTCGGCGAGAAGCTCGGCGAATTCTACTGGGGGCCGCTGGTCGGCGGCGGCATCGAGAACTGGGTCGCCTATGTCATCGCGCTCGCCTTCCTGATGGTGCGGCCGCAGGGCCTTTTCGGCGACAAGATCATCGAGCGGATCTGAGGGACGGAACAGCATGCTCTACCGCGAGACCGGCCAGTTCAAGAAGACCTATGCCGCGGACATGGCGGTGTTCCCGATCCTTCAGGACCGGATCGGCCTCGCCGTGATCCTCGTCGTCGCGGCGGGTTTCATCCCGGCCTTTGGGTCCAATTTCTTCCTGTCGTCGGTGATGATCCCGTTCCTCGTCTTCAGCCTCGCGGCGATGGGGCTCAACATCATCACCGGCTATACCGGGCTGATCTCGCTCGGCACCGGCGCCTTCATGGGGGTGGGCGCCTATGCCTGCTACAAGCTGACGACGGCCTTTCCCGGCGTGAACATCGTCGTGTGGATCCTGGTCTCGGGCTTCTTTTCCGCTGCCATCGGCGCGGTGTTCGGGCTGCCTTCGCTGCGGATCAAGGGCTTCTATCTCGCGGTGGCGACGCTCGCGGCGCAATTCTTCCTCGAATGGTGCTTCGTCCGCATCCCCTGGCTCTACAATTACGCCGCCTCCGGCGCGATCGAGGTTCCCACGCGGACGCTGCTCGGCATTCCGGTCACCGGTGCCACGGCGACGCCGACGACGCGCTATCTCGTCATTCTCGGGCTTGTCGTGCTGCTGACCTGGGTGGCCTCGAACATCCTGCATGGGCGGATCGGCCGCACCTTCATGGCGGTGCGCGACATGGATATCGCGGCGGAACTCATGGGCATCCGGCTGCTGCCGGCGAAGCTGATGGCCTTCGCGCTCTCCTCCTTCTATTGCGGCGTTGCCGGCGCGGTGATGATGTTCCTCTGGTATGGCGGTGGCGAGGCCAGCGACGCCTTCAACATCAATCAGAGCTTCAACATCCTGTTCATGGTGATCATCGGCGGGCTCGGCTCGCTGATCGGCTGCTTCCTCGGGGCGGCGCTCCTGAACGTGGTGCCGATCATCCTGAAATTCGGCCTCCCGGCGCTCGGCGTGCCGCTCGGCGGCGCCACCGCCGAGCATATCAACCACCTTTTCGTGGGCGGGCTGATCATCTTTTTCTTGATCGTCGAGCCGCACGGGCTCGCGCGGCTCTGGCAGATCATGAAGCAGAAGCTGCGAACCTGGCCGTTCCCCTATTGAGGCGCGGCGCAACACCATCTTGTTGCCCGGCTCCCGGGCGCGCAAGATCAACCGAACCGCCTCCCGCGAGGGGCGGACACAAGGAGGAAAGGCCGATGAAGACCAATCTGACCCTCACGGCACTTGCCGCGGCGACCTTCGCCGCGTTCGCGGTGCCGGCGGCGGCGCAGGATTCGATCTATGTCCCGCTGCTCACCTACCGCACCGGCCCTTTCGCGGGGTCGGGCATCCATATCGCCAACGGCATGCGCGACTATCTCGAGATGCTCAACCAGCGCGACGGCGGCATCGGAGGCGCGAAAATCGTCATCGAGGAATGCGAGACCGGCTACGACACCAAGAAGGGTGTCGAGTGCTATGAATCGATGAAGGGCAAGAAGCCGGTCATCGTGAACCCGTATTCGACCGGCACCACGCTCCAGCTCATTCCCAAGGCGGCGGTGGACAAGGTTCCGGTCCTGTCGATGGCCTATGGGCTCTCGGCTTCGGCGGACGGGACGAACTTCCCGTGGATCTTCAACCCGCCGGCGACCTATTGGGACGGCGCCTCGGTGTTCGTGAAGCATGTGCTCGCCACCGAGGGCGGCAACATCAAGGGCAAGACGATCGGGCTCCTGCATCTCGATGCGCCGTTCGGCAAGGAGCCGATCCCCGTGCTCGAGGCGCTCTCCAAGGAATACGGCTTCAATCTGAAGCTCTATCCGGTTCCGGCCGCGCAGATGCAGAACCAATCCTCGCAATGGCTTGCCATCCGGCGCGACCGCGTCGACTGGATCTACAACCAGGGCTGGGGGGCGATGAACCCGACGGCGGTCAAGGAAGCGATCAAGAACGGCTTCCCGATCGACAGGCTCGTCGGCGTCTGGTGGGCCGGCGGGGATGACGATGCCCGCGCGGGCGAAGCCGCCGCCAAGGGCTACAAGACGCTGAACTTCCACAATACCGGCGCCAATTTCCCGGTGATGCAAGACATTCTCAAGCATGTCCATGACAAGGGGCTGAGCCAGGGCAAGCGCGAGCAGGTCGGCGAGAATCTCTACAATCGCGGCGTCTACAACTCGATGCTGATCGCCGAGGCCGTGCGCACCGCGCAGAAGATCACCGGCAAGAAGGCGGTGACGGGCGAGGATGTCCGGCGCGGGCTCGAGGCGCTGAACCTCACCGAGGCGCGGCTCAAGGAGATCGGCATGGAAGGCTTCGCCAATCCGGTGAAGATCGCCTGCAACGATCACAACGGCCATAACCGGGTGTTCGTCTCGCAATGGGATGGCACGAAATACGTCAAGGCATCGGACTGGATGGAGCCGATCAAGAACATCGTCCGGCCGCTGATCGAGGCCGAGGCGAAGGATTACGTCGCCAAGAACACCGGCTGGCCACAGCGCACCGAGCCCTGCGAGAAGGGCGCGTAACGAAAACGACAGTCGGCAATCGGAAACGGGCAATCGGGCTCGGCCCGAACCCCGGTCAGACGATCGCCGACTGCCCATTGCCAATGGCCCGCCCGGAGAATCCCATGTCCGCCGCGCATGAAACCGCCGAGCCGATCCTCTCGGTCAACAATATCGAGGTGATCTACGATCACGTGATCCTCGTGCTCAAGGGCGTGTCGCTCACGGTGCCGCGCGGCGGCATCGTGGCGCTGCTCGGCGCCAACGGCGCCGGCAAGACCACGACGCTCAAGGCGGTCTCGAACCTGCTCAGGGCCGAGCGCGGCGATGTCACCAAGGGCTCGATCGTCTTCGAGGGCGAACGGGTCGACGCGATGAGCCCGGCGGATCTCGTCCGCCGCGGCTGCATCCAGGTCATGGAGGGCCGGCATTGCTTCGGCCATCTGACCATCGAGGAGAACCTGCTCACCGGCGCCTTCACGCGGCGGGACGGCCAGGGCGCCATCAAGCGCGACATGGAGATGGTCTATGCCTATTTCCCGCGCCTGCGGCAGCGGATGAAATCCATGGCGGGCTACACGTCCGGCGGCGAGCAGCAGATGTGCGCCATCGGCCGGGCGCTGATGAGCCGGCCGAAGATGATCCTGCTCGACGAGCCCTCGATGGGCCTCGCGCCGCAGATCGTCGAGGAGATCTTCGAGATCGTGAAGGATCTCAACGCCAAGGAGGGCGTCTCGTTCCTGCTCGCCGAGCAGAACACCAACATGGCGCTGAAATACGCGACCTATGGCTACATCATGGAGACCGGCCGCATCGTCATGGATGGCGACGCCCAGTCCCTGCGCGAGAACGAGGACGTCAAGGAATTCTATCTCGGCGTCTCGGAGGGGGACCGCAAGTCGTTCCGGGAGGTCAAGAGCTACAAGCGGCGCAAGCGCTGGCTCGCCTGAGCCCTATCCGCGCAGGGCCATCGTCACCCAGGCGGCGAGGAAGGGGAAGGGCAGCGATACCAGGCAGCGCAGCGCCACCAGCCGCCCCGGCATGGACGGCATCTCCCAGGTGATGATGCGGTTCAGCGTCAGCAGCGACCAGGCGGTTACATAGGCGATCACCTGCGCGAAATCGGCGCCGGCCTTCAGCGCCGCGGCGCCGAGCGCATAGCCGACCACCGGGCCGCCCGGCGTCAGCACGCCGGCAAGGCTCGCGAGAAGCGTGCCGGTGAAGCCGGAATCCGGGCCGAACCAGGCGAGAACGGTCTCCTTCGGCATCAGATGCGCAAGGAAGCCCGAGCCGAGAATGCCGATCATCAGCCGCGGCAGCAGATGCAGGAACTGGCCCTGCGCGTCCTCCAGCCCCTTGATGAAGGTGGAGCGGCCGCGCCGCAGGGCGATGCCGGAGAGCAGGATCGTGATCGCCGCCAGCAGAAGCGTGAAGCCGAGAACGATCACGATCCGGCCTCACCGCCGTTGCCGGCCGGCGGCGCCTTCGCCGTGCGCGGTGCGATACGATCGAGAACCGGCGCGCGGGCGAGAAGCCCGAGCAGGACCGGCAGCGGCAGCGAGATCAGGAAGCGGAACAGCACGAAATCCGGCCCGAAGAACGGCATTTCCCAGATGATCGCGCGGTTGATGCCGACGAGCAGCCAGGCGGAAATGAAGGCGATTGCCGCGCCGCGATCCGCTCCCGATGTCAGCAGCACCGCCGCCAGCGGGAAGATCGTGAACGGGCCGGCCGGGAAGAGCATGCCGATCAGCGCCGCGAGCCCGAGGCCGAGCAGCCCGGAGCCCTCGCCGACGAAGCGCTCGATGGTCTCGCGCGCGATCAGCAGCCGGATCAGCGCGCCGATCAGGCAGCCGAGCGCCACCTTGGGCAGGATCGCGGCGAAGAGCCAGAGATCCTCCGCCAGGATGCGAAGCGCGACGCTGCCGCCTTCGGTCGCAAACACATAGCCGGCCGCGCCGAAGGACAGGCCCGCCACCATGGCGAGCCCCCAATCGAGGCGCAGCAGGCCACGGAAGCGCGAGGCGGGTGGTTCAGCGGGCAAGGCCGGCGAGATCCCGGCTCAGACCTTGGCCGATTGCGCCGCGGCATCGATATGCGCGACGAGGCCCGGTTCGATCCGCAGCGTCGTGGCCAGCGCGGCGAGAAAATCCTTCTCCTCCTGCCGGTCGGGATCGATGGCGAGGCGCGCGGCGGCATAGACCTGCGCGGCCTCCTCGGGCGTGGCGATGCCCGCGGCCAAGGTTGCGAGATCGGCCGGGTTGGCGAATTCCTGCTCCAGGAAGGCGGCGGCCTCCTGGTCGAGGCCCGCCGCCTTGAGGTTGCCGGCGATTGCCGCGCGTTCGGTGGCGTCGACGATGCCGTCCGCGGAGGCCGCGGCGATCATCGCCCGCACCAGGCGGAGCGCATGCCCCTGCTCGTCGGCCGGGGCAGGCAGGGCGGCCGGGGTCGGTCCGGACGCGGCGTCCTGAAGGTCGAGCAGCGGCTTGCCGGCCTGGTAGTTCTGGAAGGCTTTGTAGGCGAGCCCTCCGATCAGCGCGAGCCCCCCCATCTTCGCCGCGCCGGCGGTGAGCTTCCGGCCGCCTTCCGTGCCGAGCAGCACGGCGGCGAGGCCGCCGAGCGCCGCGCCGGTCGCGAGCTGGTTGCGCGCCGCCAGGTCCTTCGCCTGGGCGATGAAATCCGACGGGGTGCGGCCCGTGGATTGGGTGACCATGTCCGAGGCGCGCTGCGAGGCGCCGGTCGCGGCATCGATCTGGCCTGCGGCCTGGCTCATGCCGGCCGTCGCCTGGTTGAGCACCTGGCCGACCACGGCCCCGATCTGCCCGAGGCCCGACGCGCCTCCGGATCCCGACTGGACGAGCATGTCGAGCAGCTTGCGCGCGTCAAACATCGAGTTCACCCTTTCGTTTCAATTCCGCTGACGGGATCTGGGGTGACGAAGCGCGATGGCAAGATGATGACGGTGCGGAACCGGCGCGGCGTCAATCGCGCAGCAGCTCGTTGATTCCGGTCTTGGAGCGCGTCTGGGCATCGACGGTCTTGACGATCACCGCGCAATAGGTCGAGGGGCCGGGCGTTCCGTCCGGCAGCGGGCGGCCCGGCAGGTTGCCGGAGACGACGACCGAATAGGGCGGCACATGGCCGATATGCACCGCGCCGGTGTTGCGGTCGATGATCTTGGTCGAGGCCGAGATGAAGACGCCCATCGCGATCACCGAGCCCTCGCCGACGATCACCCCCTCGACGACCTCGGAGCGCGCGCCGATGAAGCAATTGTCCTCGATGATGGTCGGGTTCGCCTGCAACGGCTCCAGCACGCCGCCGATGCCGACGCCGCCCGAGAGATGCACGTTCCGGCCGATCTGCGCGCAGGACCCGACGGTCGCCCAGGTATCGACCATCGTGCCCTCGTCGACATAGGCGCCGACATTGACGAAGCTCGGCATCAGCACCACGGATTTCCCGATATAGGCCGAGCGGCGCACGACGCAGTTCGGGACGGCGCGGAACCCGGCGGTCTGGAACGCGGCCGGATCCATGCCGGCGAATTTCGAGTCCACCTTGTCCCACCAGGTCGCGCCGCCGGGACCACCAGGGATCGGCGCCATGTCATTGAGGCGGAAGGAGAGCAGAACGGCCTTCTTCAGCCATTGATGGACAATCCAGGCTGCGGGGCCGGATTGGCCGGGCCGGCGCTCGGCGACGCGCAGGCGGCCGGAATCGAGCCCGGCCAGGGCCTCCTCCACCGCTTCGCGCACCGCGCCGCGGGTGGCGGGGCTGATCTCGGCCCGGTTTTCCCAGGCGGCATCGATGGTGGCGGCGAGCGACATGGCGGCTCCTTCAAGGTCTCCGGTTCGGCGGTTCTGGTCCGGGATCGGGATGTGGTTGTCAAGCGGGGCGACGGGGCAGCGCCGCGGCGAGCAGATCGAGGAAGCGCGGCAGGTCCGCGGTGATCGCATCGAAGATCGGGCGCGGCGCGGCCACGCCCAGGCGCTCCCAATCCTCCTTGTGGTCGCCGCGCGCATCCGGCACCACCAGCACGGTGCGCATGCCGAGCTGTACCGGCACGTCGAGATTGCGCGGGATATCCTCGAACATCGCCGCCGCGGCCGGGGCGATCGCATGCGTCGCGAGGAAGCGTTCATAGGTCTCGCGCGCCGGCTTCGGCGTGAAGCGCGAGGCGACGATGTCGAACACGTCGGCGAAGAGATGGTCGATGCCGAGCTGACGCATCGTCTCCTCGGCATGGCGGCGCGAGCCGTTGGTGAACACGAATTTCCGTCCCGGCAGCCGCGCGATGGCATCGGCGAGGCGCGCATCGGCCGGCAGGTTCGAACGGTCGATGTCGTGCACGAAATCGAGGAAATCGTGCGGGTCGATCGCGTGCTCGCGCATCAATCCGTTCAGCGTCGTGCCATGGGCCTGGTAATAATATTTCTGGAGGGCGCGCGCCGTCAGCCCGTCGACCCCGAGCAGGTTCGAGACATAGGCCGTGATCTTCTGGTCCACCTTCGGCCAGAGATCGGCATGGGGCGGATAGAGCGTGTTGTCGAGATCGAAGATCCAGCTCTCGACCGCGGTGAAACGCTGCGCGAGTGCGGGATCGGCCGGGTTTTGTTGAACAGCCATGGCGGGCGCTCAGATCCCGGTCCGGCTCAGCAGCGCGGCCGAGAGCGTGCCCTCGTCGAGATAATCGAGTTCCCCGCCCACCGGCACGCCATGGGCCAGCCGCGTCACCGTCACTCCGGCCTCGCCGAGCAGGTCGGTGATGTAATGCGCCGTTGTCTGGCCCTCGACCGTGGCGTTGAGCGCGAGGATCACCTCCCGCACCTCCGGCCGGGTGGCGCGCTCGACAAGACGCGGCAGCGCGAGATCCTCGGGGCCGATGGCGTCGAAGGGCGAGAGCGTCGCGCCGAGCACGTGGTAATCCGCCCGCAGCGCCCCGGCGCGCTCCAGCGCCCAGAGATCGCCGACGCTTTCCACCACCACGATGATCGAGCGGTCGCGGCGCGGGTCGCGGCAGAGCGTGCAGGGATCGGCGGTGTCGAGATTGCCGCAGGTCGAGCAGGTGACGATCCGCTCCGCGGCAACGCGCATCGCCTCCGCCAGCGGGGCGAGCAGTTCCTCGCGCTTGCGCATCAGGTGCAGCACCGCGCGCCGCGCCGAGCGCGGGCCGAGGCCGGGCAGGCGCGCGAGAAGCTGGATCAGCCGTTCGATTTCGGGGCCGGCGAGGGATTGGGCCATGCGGGTTTCGGGTCGTTTATCCGTCGCGCCGGGGCGCGCACTGGTCAGAAGGGCAGCTTGAAGCCGGGCGGCAGCGGCAGCCCGCCCATCAGCCCCTGTGTCTTTTCGGCGATGACGCTCTCCATCCTGGTTCGCGCATCGGCATGGGCCGCGACGATCAGATCCTCGAGGATCTCCTTCTCCTCCGCCTTCATCAGTGTGGGGTCGATCGAAACCGCGCGCAGCGCGCCCTTGGCCGTGAGCGTCACCATGACCAGCCCGGCCCCGGCTCGCCCTTCGACAAGGGTAGCGTCAAGCTCGGCCTGCATCGCCTCCATCTTGGCCTTGAGCCCGGCCATTTCCTTCATCATGCCCATCAGGTCGCGCATGGCGGTTGCAGTCTCCCTTTCATCAGAGATCGTCCTCGGTGAACGTGGCGGCATCCTCGCCGGCGGGCGCATCGTCGGGCGCCGCGAGGTGGTCGGCGGCGGCCGGCTCGCGCACGGCGGTGATCTCGGCACCGGGGAACCGGTCGAGCACCGCGCGCACCGCCGGGTTGTTCTGCACGCCGGCGCGTCCGGCCTGGCGTTCGGCTTCCCGCGCCTCGCGCAGGGTAGGTACGCGGGAATCGGGGGCGGGCTCGCGCGCGATCGAGATGCCCCAGCGGGTTCCCGTCCAGTCGAGCAGCGCCTTGGCGAGGCGGTTCGGGAGATCGGCCTCGGCGGCCGGAAGCAGCGCGATCTCGATCCGGCCGGGCTCGAAGGCGACGACGCGGATATCGCGTTCGAGCGCGGTCTGGAGGCGGATGTCGCGATGGCGCTCGGCCAAGGCGACGATCTCGGGCAGCGAGCCCGGCAGCGCCGGGGCGGGCAGGGTTGCCTCGGCGCGGGCGAGAGGTTCGGCATGGGCGGGCGCCTCGACGCGCATGGCGCCGCGATCCGAGACCAGCCGGGGCGGCGTGGCGCCGGCCTGCTGCTGCGGTGCCATGCCGCGGGGCTCGCCGGCCGAAGGAACGGGCGCCCGCGACGTGGCGGAGGCAGCAGCCCCGCCCTTCAGTTCGCGGATCACCTCCGCCGGGCTCGGCAGCTCGGCCGCATAGGCGAGGCGCACGAGCACCATCTCGGCGGCGATTCGCGGCCGCGCCGCGGCCTGCACCTCGCCGATGCCCTTGAGCAGGATCTGCCAGGCCATGGTCAGCGCGCGGATCGGGAGCGCTTTCGCGAATTCGCCACCGCGTCGCCGCTCCGTCTCGCTGAGCGCAGGATCCCTCGCGGCGTCCGGCACGAGCTTGAGCCGCGTCACGACATGCACGAATTCCGCAAGATCGGTGATGATCGCGGCCGGGTCGGCGCCGGAATCGTATTGGCTTGCGAATTCCTCGAGCGCAGCGGCGATCTCGCCCCGCATCAGCGCCTCGAACAGATCGATGACCCGGGCGCGATCGGCGAGGCCCAACGCGGCGCGGACCTCCTCGGCGCGCACCGCGCCGCCGCCATGCGCGATCACCTGATCGAGCAGGGAGAGCGCGTCGCGCATCGAGCCTTCCGAGGCCCGCGCGATGAGGGCCATCGCCTCCGGCTCGACCCGGACGGCCTCGGCTTCCGCGATGCGGTCGAGATAGGCGATCATCGCCGGCATCTCGATGCGGCGCAGGTCGAAGCGCTGGCAGCGCGAGAGCACCGTCACCGGCACCTTGCGGATCTCGGTGGTGGCGAACAGGAACTTCACATGCGGAGGCGGTTCCTCGAGCGTCTTGAGCAGGCCGTTGAAGGCCGCCTTCGACAGCATGTGAACCTCGTCGATAATGTAGACCTTGGTGCGCGCCGAGACCGGCTTGTAGCGCGCCGCCTCGATGATCTCGCGCACATTGTCGATCGAGGTGTTGGAGGCCGCGTCCATCTCGATCACGTCGACATGCCGGCTTTCCATGATCGCCTGGCAATGCAGGCCCGGCTCGGGCATGTCGATCGCAGGCTGGCGGATCGTCTCGGTTTCGTAGTTGAGCGCGCGGGCGAGGATCCGCGCGGTCGTCGTCTTGCCGACGCCGCGGACGCCGGTGAAGATATAGGCCTGATGGATGCGGCCGGTGGCGAAGGCGTTGCGGAGCGTCCGCACCATCGGCTCCTGGCCGATCAGATCCATGAAGCTCTGCGGGCGGTATTTGCGCGCCAGCACGCGATAGGCGCCCGCTGCGGCGGCCGGGCCAGGATCGAGGGAGATATCGTCGGCTGCCATCCGGCTGCGGCCTCACCCATCAAGACGGCCAGCGGGGGCGCGCGAGGCAAAAGCGAGGTGGGAGGCTGGAACAATGACCCGCCCGGTCTCGTTAGGGCTGCTTCCTTCCGGACCTGACCCGGTTGGCGAGGGATGCGTCCATCGCCAACCTCCCACGCGCTATATCGGCGATCCGGCGCGTGAAAACAAGTGCCGGCTGGGGATGGCGGAGCGCTGCGCGCTTCGCTAGAAGATGGAGCCCCAAGCCCCGCGCAGGAACGCCCATGCCGGAAACCGGTTTCGTCCTCGACCCGCGCCTCGACGAGGTGGGGATCGCGCTTCACGATCTGCCGCTCTCGACAATCTTCCTGTTCGACGATGCGCGCTTCCCCTGGCTCATGCTCGTGCCGCGCCGTGCCGGGATCACCGAGATCCTCGATCTTGCGGAGGCGGATCGTCGCCAGCTCTTCGACGAGACCCTGCGCGCCGCTGCGGCCTTGCGCGCGGTCTCGGCGCCGGACAAGCTCAATATCGGCGCGCTCGGCAATATAGTCCGGCAGCTCCATGTCCATGTCGTCGGCCGCTTCCAGTCCGATCCCGCCTGGCCCGGCCCGGTCTGGGGGCATGGCGAGCGCCGGCCCTATCCGCCGCACATGGCCGGCCCGCTGATCGACCGGCTGAGCGAGGCGCTCGCGCGATGAATGGCGCGGCGCCTCTGCTGTTCCGGCCGCTGATGGAGACGGGTGCGCCGGAAGGGCTCGGCTTCGCCCATGGCGCGCTCGACCGCTCGGCCCAGTTCCGCGCCCGGCCGGAGATCGTCGAAGCCCTGCTCGGCCGCCCGGAGACGCGGTTCTACGCCTTCTGCGGCGATCATGCCGTGCTGCGGAGCGAGGGATACGCGCCGCTCTTCACCCGGCCGGCGCTGCCGCTGCCGGATCATCATGCCGAGACGCTCTTCCTCGGGCGGGACGGCGAGGCGGCGCGCTTCGCCGTGGCGATCGATCCGGGGCAGGCGGAGATGCTCAAGGCCGATCCGGCGCTGACGCTGGTCGGCCTGCGGGCGCTGGCGATCGAGGCCCGCCTCGCCCCGGCCGATCTCGGCGCGATCGCGCAGGGCAAGGCGATGCTGCACTGGCATGCCCGGCACCGGTTCTGCGCCAATTGCGGTGCGCCGACGCGGATCGCCGAAGCCGGCTGGAAACGCGTGTGCGACTCCTGCTCGGCGGAGCATTTCCCGCGCACGGACCCGGTGGTCATCATGCTGACGATCGACGGCGAGAACTGCCTGCTCGGCCGCTCGCCGCGCTTTCCGCCGGGCATGTATTCCTGCCTCGCGGGCTTCGTCGAGCCCGGCGAGACGATCGAGGATGCGGTGCGCCGCGAGACCTTCGAGGAGGCCGGGATCCTCGGCGGGCGCGTCACCATCCTTGCGAACCAGCCCTGGCCCTTCCCGATGAGCCTGATGATCGGCGCCTTCGTGGAGGCCCGCTCGACCAGGATCGCCGTCGATCTCGACGAACTCGAGGATTGCCGCTGGTTCTCGCGCGATGCGGTGAAGCTGATGATCGAAGGACGGCATCCCGAGGGGATCACCGTGCCGGTCGGGATGGCGATCGCGAATCATCTCATCCGGCATTTCGCGGGGGCGTGAGGGGCGGCCGTTCCGGGCTCCCGCGCCGGCGCGCGTCATTCCGCCGGCGGGGCGATCTGCGCGCGGTAGGGATGCGCGGGATAGGTGCCGAGCACCTTCAATTCCTTCGAGAAGAACTGCAATTCCTCGAGCGCGAGGCGGAGCGGCCGCGCCTCGGGGTGGCCCTCGACCTCGGCATAGAACTGCGTCGCCGAGAACTGGCCCTCGATCATGTAGCTCTCGAGCTTGGTCATGTTGACGCCGTTGGTCGCGAAGCCGCCCATCGCCTTGTAGAGCGCCGCCGGCACGTTGCGCACCCGGAAGACGAAGCTCGTCATCACTGGGCCGGAATCAGCCGGCGCGTCGCGGCGCTCGCGCGCGAGAATGACGAAGCGGGTGGTGTTGTGGTTCTCGTCCTGGATGTCCTCGGCGAGGATTTCGAGGCCGTAGACCGTGGCGGCGAGGCGGGGTGCAATCGCGGCGCGGGTCACGTCGCCCGCTTCCGCGACCTGCCGTGCCGAGCCCGCCGTATCCGCCGCCACCACGGGCTTCAGGCCGAGCTTCCGCAAGGTGCGGCGGCACTGGCCGAGCGCCATGATATGGCTCTGCGCCTCGCGGATTGTTGCGAGCGTCGCGCCCTTCGGCGCCATCAGGTGGAAATGGATCGGCAGGAAATGCTCGCCGATGATGTGGAAGCCCGAGCCCGGCAGCAGGTGATGGATATCGGCCACGCGGCCGGCGATCGAATTGTCGATCGGGATCATCGCGAGATCGGCGCTGCGGTCGCCGAGCGCGGCGAAGGCATCCTCGAAGGTCGCGCAGGGCAGCGCCTCCCAATCGGGATAGACCTCGTTGCAGGCGATCTCGGAATTGGCGCCCCGCTCGCCCTGGAACGCGATGACCTTCGGCATGGATGCTCCTGTCTAGCTGGCGGGCGCGAGCATGGTGCGGGCGCGCGCGAGGTCGTCCGGGGTGTCGACCCCGAGCGGCACGGTCTCGACCGTGACGATGTCGATCCGCATCCCCGCTTCCAGCGCGCGGAGCTGCTCGAGCTTCTCCCGCATCTCGAGCGGGGAGGGCGGCAGCGCCACGAAGCGGCGCAGCGCCGCCCGGCGATAGGCATAGAGGCCGATATGGTGAAGCAGATCGCCCTCGCCCCACGGCGCGGTGGCGCGCGTGAAATAGAGCGCGCGCAGCCGGCGGGTTCCGATCGGCGTGCCGATCGCCTTCACGACATGGCTCGCCGTGCGCTCCTCCTCGCGGCGGATGATCGCGGCGAGCGTCGCGATCTCGACGGCGGGATCGGCGAGCGGCAGGAGCGAATCGGCGATGATCCGCGGGTCGATCGTCGGCAGGTCGCCCTGGACATTGACGACGACGTCGTGCCGGCCCTCGGGGTCGAAACGCTCGACCGCCTCATGGATGCGGTCCGAGCCGGACGGATGGTCGGCGCGGGTCATCACCGCTTCGCCGCCGGCCTGCCGGACCGCGCGGGCGATCTCGTCCGAATCGGTCGCGACGATCACCGGGCCGATCCCGGCCTCGCCGGCCCGGCGCCAGACATGCACGATCATAGGGAGGCCGTTGATGTCGGCCATCGGCTTGCCGGGAAGCCGCAGCGCGGCCATGCGGGCGGGGATGACGATGATCGGATCGGACATGGCGGAACGCACGGGAGGTCAGCTTCGGCCGGAGTGGCGGAACGTAGCAACAAGGACGCGCTTATACGGGTTGCAATCCGCCATTGAAAGCGGGTAATCAGCCAAGGTTTCGCGAAGCGTTCCGGCTCCTCCGCGCCGGGGCCACGGGGTTGCAGGCATGGATTCGAACGAAGTCAACAAGATCGCCGGGGCCATCCTCGGCACGCTGACGCTGGCGATGGGCATCGGGTTCTTCTCCAGCGCGCTGGTGGCGCCGAAAGCCATGCAGAAGGCGGGCTACGAATTGCCCGACAACACCGCCGCCGGCGGCGGACAGGGCGCGGCGCCGGCGGCTGCGGCGGCCGAGGAGCCGATCGCCAAGCGGCTCGCGAGCGCGGATGTCGGCAAGGGCGAGGCTGCGGCCAAGAAATGCGCCTCCTGCCACCAGTTCGTGAAGGACGGCAAGAACGGCCAGGGACCGGCGCTCTGGGGCGTGGTCGCCAATGCCAAGGGCGCCAAGGCGGGGTTCAACTATTCCGCCGCGCTTAAGGAGCGTGCCGGCAAGGGCGAGAAATGGGATTACGAGGCGCTCGACGCCTTCATCAAGAACCCGAAGGGCTACATCTCCGGCACCTCGATGGGGTTTGCCGGCGTCGCGCGGCCGGATGAGCGCGCGAATATCATCGCCTATCTGCGCAGCCTCGCGGACCAGCCGGCGCCGCTGCCGCAATAAGCGCGCGTCTCGCGCACGGGAAAGGGCCGGTTCCGGCCCTTTTTTGTTGTTATGCGGAGGGGGCGCGCAGCGGGCTGGCCATGCCGCACCGGTGCGGCATATTCTCGGCCTGACCCGCTGCACCGATTCGGTGGGGAAGGCGGGTCCGGCCCGAGGAGACGGCATGGCGGAATGGAACGGCCCCCCGCGGCACGCGCGCCCGGCGATGACGCGCCGCGCAGCGCTCCGCTTCGGTGCCCATATCGGGGTTGCGACGATCCTGCCGCGTCTGCCCGCGGCCGCGCAGCCCGCGGAACCGGAATTCGGCCCCGAACGCCATGGCATGTCGATCTTCGGCGATCTCCGCTATCCGCCGGATTTCCGGCATTTCGATTATGTGAATCCGAACGCGCCGAAAGGTGGCGAGATCGCGCTCCAGGTCGGCAGCACCGGCGGGAACCAGAACTTCCTCACCTTCGACACGCTCAACATCTATTCCCAGAAGGGCAATGGCGCGGCCGGGATGGGGCTGATCTTCGACAGCCTGATGGCCGGCTCGGCTGACGAACCGGATTCGCTCTACGGGCTTGTCGCGAAATCGGTGCGGGCCAGCGCCGACGGGCTCCGCTATCGTTTTGCGCTGCGGCCCGAGGCGCGGTTTCATGATGGCTCGCCGCTGCGTGCCGAGGATGTCGTCTTTACGCTCGAAACGCTGAAGGGCGAGAAGGCCTACCCCACCTACCGGCAATTGCTGCGGCGTGTCGCCGAGGCGCGCGCGCTCGATCCCCTCACGGTCGAGTTCCGGTTCGAGGCGGGCCGCTCGCGCGAATTGCCGCTGATCGTCGCCGGCCTGCCGATCCTGTCGAAAGCCTATTACGCCAGCCGCGATTTCGAGGCGGCGACGCTCGAGAGCCCGCTCGGTTCCGGGGCCTACAGGGTCGAGCGGATCGATCAGGGCCGGACGATCGTCTTCCGTCGGGTCGAGGATTACTGGGCGAAGGATCTTCCGGTTTCGGTCGGGCAGGGCAATTTCGACCGCATCCGCTACGAATATTTCCGCGATCGCGAGGCGGCGTTTCAGGCCTTCACCGCCGGCACCTTCACCTTCCGCGAGGAGTTCACCTCGATCATCTGGGCGACGCGCTACGATTTTCCCGCGGCGCGGGACGGGCGCGTGAAGCGCGAGGTGGTGGCGGATGGCCGTCCCTCCGGCACGCAGGGTTGGTTCATCAACACGCGCCGGCCGCAATTCAAGGATCCCCGCGTGCGCGAGGCGATCGCGCTCTGCTTCGACTTCGAGTGGACCAACAAGAACCTGATGTACGGGCTCTTCAAGCGGACGAATTCCTATTTCGAGAATTCGCCGCTCAAGGCGGCGGGCAAGCCCTCGCCGCAGGAACTGGCGCTCCTCGAACCCTTACGCGGCAAGGTTCCGGACGAGGTGTTCGGCGAGCCCTATTCGGCACCGGTGACGGATGGTTCGGGGCAGGACCGCGCGGTGCTGCGCAAGGCGGCGCAGCTTCTCGCCGAGGCCGGGTGCCGGCGCGGGCAGGACGGCAAGATGCGCCTGCCCGACGGCAAGCCGATCACGATCGAGTTCCTCGAGGATGACAATGCGCTCAACCGCCACACGACCGGCTTCGTCAATGGGCTGCGCGCGATCGGCATCGAGGCGAATATCCGGGTGATCGATCCCGCCCAGTTCCAGCGCCGGGTGCAGGATTTCGATTTCGACCTGGTGATGCGCCGCTACGCGATGTCCATGACGCCGGGCGATTCACTCAAGCTGATCTTCGGCTCCGAATTCGCGAATGTGCCGGGCGCGCGCAACCTCTCCGGCATCGCCGATCCGGCCATCGATGCGATCCTCGAGCGGATCGTCGCAGCCGGGACGCGCGAAGACCTCACGATCGCCACCCGCGTGCTCGACCGGCTGCTCCGCGCCGGGCGCTACTGGGTTTCGGCCTGGTATTCCGGCGACCGGCGGCTCGCCTATTGGGACCTGTTCGGCAAGCCCGAGCCCTTTCCGGCGCTCGCCTCCGGAACGGCGGACAGCGTGGCGGCCGGCATCTGGTGGTATGACGCCGAGAAGGCGCGGAAGCTCGGGAAATAGGCCGCCATGCTCGCCTATATCCTCCGTCGCCTGGCGCTGATGATTCCCACCCTGCTCGGGATCCTGGCCCTGTCCTTCGTCATCATCCAGTTCGCGCCCGGCGGGCCGGTCGAGCGGATCATCGCCCAGATCCAGGGGCAGGATTCCGCCCAGAGCCGGCTCGGCGGGGGGGCGGGTGATATCGGCGCCAACGCGGTCCAGGCCGATGCGGGCTCGGCCTATCGCGGCGCGCAGGGGCTCGACCCGGCCTTCATCAAGGAGCTGGAGCGCCAGTTCGGCTTCGACAAGCCGGCGCATGAGCGCTTCCTCAAGATGGTCGGCGATTACGCGCGCTTCGATTTCGGCCGCTCCTTCTTCCGCGATGCGAGCGTGATCGACCTGATCAAGGAGAAGCTCCCGGTCTCGATCTCGCTCGGCTTGTGGATGACGCTGATCTCCTACGCGATCTCGATCCCGCTCGGCATCGCCAAGGCGCGGCGCGACGGCACGGCCTTCGATGTCTGGACGAGCGCGGTGATCGTGATCGGCTACGCGATCCCGAGCTTCCTTTTCGCGGTGCTGCTGGTGGTTCTGTTCGCGGGCGGATCGTTCTGGCAGATCTTCCCGCTGCGCGGGCTCACTTCGGCCAATTTCGCGGACTTGTCGCCGCTCGGCAAGGTGGCGGATTATGCCTGGCACATCGCCCTGCCGGTAACGGCGATGGTGATCTCGCAATTCGCGACCCTGACGCTGCTGACCAAGAATTCCTTCCTCGACGAGATCCGCAAGCAATATGTCCTGACCGCGCGGATGAAGGGGCTGACCGAGCGCCGCGTGCTCTATGGCCATGTCTTCCGCAACGCGATGCTGATCGTCATCGCCGGGTTTCCCGGCGCGTTCATCCATGCCTTTTTCACCGGGGCGCTGCTGATCGAGACGATCTTCTCGCTCGACGGGCTCGGCTATCTCTCGTTCCAGTCGACGCTCGACCGCGATTACCCGGTCGTGTTCGCGACGCTCTATATCTTCGCGCTGATGGGGCTCGTCATCACGCTGATCACCGATCTCACCTACACGCTGATCGATCCCCGCATCGATTTCGAGGCGCGCGATGTCTGAGCCGGTGGAACGGGGCGCGGAGACCGGCGCAGCGGGCGGGCTCAGCGCGGCGGCGCGGGTGCCGGAGGCGCCGCCGCTGCCGCCGATGGGCGGCGTTCTCGGCCGCTTCATCCGCCTCTCGCCGCTCAACCGCCGCCGGCTTCAGAATTTCCGTGCCAACCGGCGCGGCTACTGGGCCTTCTGGCTGTTTCTCGTGCTGTTCGTGCTGACGCTGTTCGCCGAGTTCATCGCCAATGATCGGCCCATCATCGGCCGTTACAAGGGCGAATGGCTGTTTCCGGTGCTCATCGATTACCCGGAGGAGAAATTCGGCGGCTTCCTCGCGGTGACGGATTACCGCGACCCGGTGATCGCCGACGAGATCCGCGCCCATGGCTTCCTCGTCTTTCCGCCGATCCGCTTCCATCATCAGACGATCCAGCGCGATCTGCCGACGCCCGCGCCCTCGCCGCCAACCTGGTGGCTGACGGAGGCGCAATGCGCGCCCATCGCGGCAAAGCGCGGCGGCAGCGGCTGCCAGGATCTCGAATGGAACTGGCTCGGCACCGATGATCGCGGCCGCGATGTCGCGGCGCGGCTCATCTACGGGTTCCGCATCTCGGTGCTATTCGGGCTGGTCCTGGCGCTGGTCTCGTCGGTGATCGGCGTCGCTGCGGGGGCGGTGCAGGGCTATTTCGGCGGCTGGATCGATCTCATTGGGCAGCGGATCATCGAGATCTGGACCTCGATGCCGCAGCTCTACCTGCTGATCATCCTCTCGGCGGTGATCACGCCGAGCTTCCTGATCCTGCTCGGCATCCTGCTCCTGTTCAAATGGACGACGCTGGTCGGCATCGTGCGGGCGGAGTTCTTTCGCGCGCGCAATTTCGAATATGTCAACGCCGCCCGTGCCTTGGGACTTTCCGACCGGCAGATCATGGTCCGCCACATGCTGCCCAACGCGATGGTGGCGACGCTGACCTATCTGCCCTTCGTGGTCAACGCTTCCATCACCACGCTGACCTCGCTCGATTATCTCGGCTTCGGGCTGCCGCCGGGCTCGCCCTCGCTCGGGGAGTTGCTCCAGCAGGGAAAGTCGAACCTCCAGGCGCCCTGGCTCGGCATTTCCGGCTTCGTTGTGATCGCGACGATGCTTTCGCTGCTGGTCTTCATCGGCGAGGCGGTGCGGGATGCCTTCGATCCGCGGAAGAGCTTCGGATGAGCGCCGCGCCGCTTCTCTCCGTCCGGGATCTCTCCGTCGCCTTCCGGCATGGCAAGGCGGAAACGCTCGCGGTCGATCGCGTCTCGTTCGAGATCGACCGCGGCGAGACGCTGGCGATCGTCGGCGAATCCGGGTCCGGGAAATCGGTCTCGGCATTGTCGATCGTGCGGCTGCTCAATTACCCCGCGGCCTCGCATCCTTCGGGCGAGATCCTGTTCCGGCCGCGCAGCGGCGCGGTGCTTGATCTGCTCTCGGCCGACGAGGAGCGGCTCCGGGCCGTGCGCGGCAACGCGATCTCGATGATGTTCCAGGAACCGATGACCTCGCTCAACCCGCTCCACACGATCGAGCGGCAGATCGGCGAGATTCTCGCCGTGCATCGCGGGCTTTCGGGCGAGGCGGCGCGCGCCCAGGTGCTCGACTTGCTGGCGAAGGTCGGCATCCGGGATCCCGCGACCCGACTCGGCGCCTATCCGCACCAGCTCTCCGGCGGCCAGCGCCAGCGGGTGATGATCGCGATGGCGCTCGCCAACGCGCCGGACCTCCTGATCGCCGACGAACCGACGACCGCGCTCGACGTGACCGTGCAGGCGAAGATCCTCGACCTGCTGCGCGATCTCCAGCGCGAGACGGGCATGGCGATGCTGTTCATCACCCATGATCTCGGTCTCGTGCGCCGGGTCGCGCATCGCGTCATGGTGATGAAGCAGGGCGCGGTGGTGGAGCATGGTCCCGTCGGGGCGGTCTTCGCCGGGCCGCGCCATTCCTATACCCGCGCGCTTCTCGCGGCCGAGCCCAAGGGCGAACCCGCCCTGCCGCATGCCGGGGCGCCGGTTGTCGTCGAGGCGCGCGACATCAAGGTGCATTTCCCGGTGCGCGGCGGCCTCCTTCGGCGCGTGACCGGCCATGTCAAGGCCGTGGACGGGATCTCCCTCACCGTCCGCGCCGGCGAGACGCTGGGGATCGTCGGCGAGTCCGGGTCCGGCAAGACGACGCTCGGCCAGGCGATCCTGCGGCTCATCCGCTCCGAGGGGCGGATTGCCGTTCTGGGGCGCGATATCCACGCGCTCGGCAGCCGGGCTTTGCGGCCGCTGCGCAAGGACATGCAGATCGTCTTCCAGGACCCCTACGGCTCGCTCTCGCCGCGCATGTCCGTGGCGGAGATCGTCGCGGAAGGGCTTTACATCCAGGAGCCCGGCCTGCGGAGCGCGCAGGCACGGACGATCGTCGCGCGCGCGCTCGACGATGTCGGGCTCGATCCGGCGGCGATGGACCGCTATCCGCACGAATTCTCGGGCGGCCAGCGCCAGCGCATCGCCATCGCGCGAGCCATGGCGCTCGACCCGAAATTCGTCGTTCTCGACGAGCCGACCTCGGCGCTCGACATGAGCGTTCAGGCGCAGATCGTCGATCTGCTGCGCACGCTCCAGATCCGCCGGCAGCTCGCCTATCTGTTCATCAGCCACGATCTCAAGGTGGTGCGGGCGCTGGCGAGCCATGTGATCGTCATGCGCAACGGGCGCGTGGTCGAGCAGGGGCCGGCGGCGGCATTGTTCGCGGCGCCGCGCGAGGATTATACGCGCGACCTGTTCCGCGCGGCGTTCAGCCTCGCGGATGCCGCGCCGCCCGCGCCCCGGCAGGGTTAGCACCGACCTAACCGGATCGCCGCGTTTCGGAGGGGTGGCCGGGACGGTTTGGTAGCGCCATGGCGCTATGCTGCGCGTCATCGGGCGCGGGAACGGATCGCACGGCATCGCGCCCGAGGCCATGCGGGGATCAGGATTCGCGGCGATGGGCAGGATTGTCGGATTGGCGCTGGTGCTGGCCGCGTTCTTCGCCGGGGCGGGGCTCGTTCTCGGCGACAGGCTCGCGGAGCCCGGGACGGTGCCGGCTGCCGGGACGGTTGTGCAGGCTTCCGCGCCGGTCGTCGCCGGGTCGCGCGTCGTCGCGCTCCGGGGCGACAATCGCGGACATTTCCAGACGGATGCGCAGATCAACGGTCGCTTCGTGCGGGTGCTTGTCGATACCGGCGCCTCGATCGTGGTGCTCTCGGCGGAGGATGCGCGCGCCGCCGGGCTGGAAGCGCCGCGCGACGCCTATACCGCGCGGATGCAGACCGCGAACGGCGAGGTGCGGGCCGCACGGGTGCGGATCGCCGAATTGCGGCTGCAATCGATCGTCGTCCGCGATGTCGAGGCGGCGATCCTGCCGCCGGGGGCGCTGAAGGGCACGCTGCTCGGCATGAGCTTCCTCAAGCGGCTCGCCGGGTTCGAGATGCAGGGCGGCACGCTGGTTCTGAAACAATAGCCCGTGCGGGACGATTTTCGCCGTATCGGCGCGCGATGTTGTCGAATGTTCATGCCTTGCGCGCTATTCGGCGTGCATGTTCAACCGAACGGATCCCCCCATGACCGCCTTTCCGACGCCGCTCCCCGCGATCGCCCCCAACACGCGCGCCTTCGAGACCATTCCGCTCGTGAAGCCGACCGGCTTCCGCGAATACGATGCGCGCTGGTGGTTCGGGCATCCCGGCTCCGACAAGGCGCCCGAGATCAACCTGATGGGCATCCAGGCGCTCGGCATCGGCCTCGGCACCTTCCTCAAGGAGCGCGGTATCGAGCGGCGCGTCGTCGTCGGGCACGATTTCCGCGGCTATTCGGCCTCGATCAAGCTGGCGCTCGTCGCCGGGCTGATGGCATCCGGCTGCCAGGTGGTCGATATCGGGCTCGCGCTGTCGCCGATGGCCTATTTCGCGCAGTTCGCGCTCGACGTGCCGGCGGTGGCGATGGTTACGGCCTCGCATAACGACAATGGCTGGACCGGCGTGAAGATGGGCTGCCAGCGGCCGGTGACCTTCGGGCCGGACGAGATGGGCCGCCTCAAGGAGATCGTGCTCTCCGGCGCCTTCGCGCTCGATGGCGGCGGCGGATATACCTTCGTGGACAATCTCTATGACCTCTATTTCAAGGACCTGACCAACCGGCCGCGCATCACCCGCAAGCTCAAGGTGATCGCGGCCTGCGGCAACGGCACCGCCGGCGCCTTCGCGCCGCAGATCCTCGAGGCGCTGGGCTGCGAGGTGATCCCGCTCGATGTCGAACTCGATCACACCTTCCCGCGCTACAACCCGAACCCCGAGGACATGAAGATGCTCCATGCCATCGCCGAGGCGGTGAAGGCGCATGGCGCGGATGTCGGTCTCGGCTTCGACGGCGACGGTGATCGCTGCGGTGTGGTGGACAACGAGGGCAACGAGATCTTCGCCGACAAGATCGGCGTGATGCTCGCGCGCGATCTCTCGACGCTGCATCCCGGCTCGACCTTCGTGGTGGACGTGAAATCGACCGGATTGTTCGCGACCGATCCCGAGCTGATCCGCCTCGGCGCCCGGACCGATTTCTGGAAGACCGGCCATTCCTACATCAAGAAGCGGGTGAGCGAACTCAACGCGCTCGCCGGCTTCGAGAAGAGCGGCCATTTCTTCTTCAACGCCCCGGTCGGCCGCGGCTATGACGACGGGATCGTCACCGCCATCGCGGTGATCGACATGCTCGACCGCAACCCCGGCCGTTCGATGGCCGATCTCTATCGGGCCGTGCCGAAGACCTGGGGCTCGCCGACCATGAGTCCGCATTGTGATGACGAGATCAAATACGAGGTCGTTGCGCGGGTTGTGAAGCGCATCACCGACATGGCTGCGGCCGGCGAAACCATTACCGGGCAGCCGATCCGCGATGTCGTGACGGTGAACGGCGTGCGCGTCACCGCCGAGGACGGCACCTGGGGGCTCGTTCGCGCGTCCTCGAACAAGCCGGAACTCGTGGTCGTGGTCGAGAGCCCGGTCTCCGAGGCGCGCATGCGGGAGATGTTCGCGGCGATCGACGCCATCCTGCGCGAGAACCGCGAGGTCGGCGCCTATAACCAGACGATCTGAGCGCCATGCGCGGCTTCCGCCTTCTCGGCCGGATCCTGCGGCGCGGACCGTTTTACGCGATGCTCCTGCTCGCCGCCGGCCTCGGTCTCGCGTTTCTCGGCCTTTCGGCGGGTGCGACGGCGTTCGTCTTCCTCGCTTGCGGACTGGGGATCGCCGGCGGCGTGGTCGCCGCGCTGCGCGGTTCCCTGCCGGAGAATCCGGCCGAAGGGTCCTGGCTCGCGGATCTCGTCGAGGGGCTGGCCGCGTCCGATTCGGGTGACGGCAGTGGCGGCGATGGCGGCGGGGGTGATGGCGGCGGCGGGGGCGGCGATTAGACCCGGAAGCCGTACGCCCGCACTTCGGCTGCGAGGTCGGTTTCCGGCATGACGAGGATCGTCGCGAATCCCAATGCCGCTGCGGCCGCGACATTGGCGGCGCTGTCGTCCATGAACAGGCATTCCTCGGCGCGGCGGCCATAGCGGTCGAGAAAGAGCGTGAAGATCGCCGGATCCGGCTTGAGGAGTTGCTCGGCGGCGGAGACGACGATGCCGTCGAACGCGGTCAGGAACGGAAACCGCTCCTGCGTCTCCGCGAAGGTGTCGGCCGCGAAATTGGTGATCGCGTAGCAGGGGATGCCCTTCTCCCGCGCCGTTTCCAGCAGGCGGACATTGCGGTCCAGCGCGTGCGGAACCATGTCGTGCCATTCGGCGCGGAAGGCACGGATCAGCTCGGCCTTCTCGGGAAACAATGCGATGCGCTCGGCCTCGGCCTCGGCCCAGGGGCGTCCGCGATCCTGCTCGCGGTTCCAGTCCGGCGGCAAGATGTCGCGAAAGAAGGCCGCGCGTGCGGCAGGATCGGGGATCAGCCGGCGATAGAGCAGGTCCGGATCCCAATGGATCAGCACGTTGCCGACATCAAAAACCAGCGTGGAGAGCATCGCGGCGAACCCTTCTCTGTCCCGAATCGAGGCGCAAGCCTTGTTCCCGAATGACACAAACGCATGACGGAGAGGGGCGGAATTCCGCCAAGAGACGGATATTCGCATGCGTGAATACACTTTATGATTGTATTTCAATATCTTGCTGGTTGCGATCAGGGTGATTCCACCCCATGATGGTTGTATGGCACGAGGATTGTCTGGTGAGAGTTCCGACAACGCTCCGAGAACGATGGGAGAACACAATTCCCGTGGGTGGCCCCGACAATCAGGACTCGTCGCGGTCGCCTGTTGCTGCCTGCTGAGGTGATCCTCCGTGCTGCCAGACCGCCCCTTCATCGAAATCATCCACCAGGATCTCCTCACGCGCGCGGAGTGCCAGATCGCGCTCGAGGTTTCCAGGCTCGCCGGCGGGATCCGGGTGGCCGAGGATTTCGCGCCAGGGCCGACGGAGCGCGGCGCGCCGGCGCCGGACATGGTGATCGCCGGGATCAGCGCCGATCCGCCGCGCCTGATCCGGGCACTCAAGCGTGAATTGCGCGCGCGGCCGGAGCGGCGGGCCATCGTGCTGCTGACGCTCGATGAGCTCGGCGTGCTGCCGCTGCTGGTGCGGGCAGGGGTGCGGGGGTTCGTGCTCGACGATCACGCCGCCGCCGATATCGTGCCGGCGGTGCGTGCCGTCGCGAGCGGCGGCGCCTTCCTCACCGCGCGCCTGCTCCAGGCTTGCGCGGGTGCGCCGGGGCGCGAGCGGCGCGGGCAGGGCGAATTGGCGCTGACCCTGCGCGAGCAGGAGGTGCTCGGCCTGATCGCGGCCGGGCTCAGCAGCAAGGCCATCGCCCGCCGGCTCGATCTCAGCGTGCGCACGATCGAGACGCACCGGCTCAACATCCGCAAGAAGACCGGTGCGCGCGACCGGCGCGACCTTGTCCGCATTGCCGGGCGGTTTGGCCTGGCCGTGCGGTTCGGAAGGCAGGACGGCTTCCCGTTGCCCGAGAGCCCGGCGTCGCCCGGCTTCCACGAGGAATAACCGCGCCGGGTTTCAGCATTTCTGAAGCTCTTCATGCCATGCTCGGGCGTTTTTCGGGTTCCGGATGGATCAGTCATGCGTCGCGCCACCGGGTTTCGTCTGTTACCGGGCCTTCTGCCGCTCTTCGTGGCCCTATCGGCCGCCATGCCGGTTGCGGCCGCGGGGCCGGCGGTCGGCGCGATCGATCCCGAGCCGGGCTCGGCGCTGCTCGGTGATCTCCTCGACCGCGAGGACGCTGCACGGCGCCAGCCTGCATCCGCCGCGCCGCCGCGCGCTGTCCGCACCGAGCCGCGCATCCCGCGCGGCGCGACCATTGTTCTGCTGCCGGGCCGGCGGCTGCGTCTGCGCTGAAGCTCAACCGCCTGCCATCGCGAGCATGATCTTGCCCATATGCCGCGAGGATTCCATGCGCTCATGCGCGGCGCGCGCCTCGGCGAGCGGGAAGACCCGGTCGATGCGCGGCCGGACCGCGCCGGCCGCGACGAGGGGCCAGACATCGCGCCGCACCGCATCGGCCACGGCCTGCTTCTCGGCGAGCGTGCGCGGGCGCAATGTCGAGCCGGTGATCGTCTGACGCCGGACCATCAGGAAACGGAAATCGATCTCGGCCACGGATCCGCGCAGGAAGGCGATCTGCACGAGGCGGCCCTCGATGGCGAGGCAGCGGAGATTGCGGGCGATGTAATCGCCGCCCACCATGTCGAGGATGAGGTCGGCGCCGCGCCCCCCGGTCTCGGCCCGCACCACGGCGACGAAATCCTCGCCGTTGTAATCGATCGCGCGGTCGGCGCCGAGATCGCGGCAGAACCCGGTCTTGCCGGCGCTGGCGGTGGCCAGCACCCGCGCGCCCAGCGCTTTCGCGAGCTGGATGGCGATGGAGCCGATGCCGCTCGCGCCGCCATGGATCAGGATGGTCTCGCCCCGCGCGAGGCGGCCGCGCGTGACGATGTTGTCATACACGGTCAGCACGTTCTCGGGCAGGGCGGCCGCCTCGAGCAGCCCGAGTCCTTCGGGAATGGGCATCGCGAGCGGCGCCTCGACGAGGCAGAATTCGGCATAGCCGCCGCCGGCGACGAGCGCGGTCAACCGGTCGCCCGGGCGCCAGCCCTCCACCCCGTCGCCGAGCGCGGCGACGGTTCCCGCGACCTCCAGGCCGGGGATTTCCGGCGCGCCGGGCGGTGGCGGATAGGCGCCGGCGCGTTGCAGGCAATCCGGCCGGTTGACCCCGGCATAGGCGACCTTCAGCAGGATCTGCCCCGGCCCCGGTCGGGGGACGGGCGCGCTCCCGAGGGCGATGACCTCCGGGCCGCCCGGCGCGGTGAAGCGGATCTGCTGCATCAGGGCGGGGAGAGGCATCGGGAACTCCGCTTCCGGGGCCGGCATCGATTGCCGAAATGGCAGCAAGCTGGAATAGGATGCGACCCCGGCAAGGTCAAACGGGATCGCGCGGATGAACGGCAGGATGGCGGATGAGATGCAGGCGGCGGGGCGGCTCCCCTCCGGGTTTCTCGATGCGGCGCGGGCGATCCTGCCCGAGGATGGCATGCTTACGACGCCGGATCGTATCCGCCCCTATCTCGTCGAGGCACGCGGGCTGATCGAGGGCGAGGCCGGGGCGGTGTTCCGGCCCCGCAACACGGATGAGGTGGCGGCGCTGATGCGGCTCGCGCGGGCGCATCGCGTTCCGGTCGTCGCACTCGGCGGCCGCACGGGGCTCACGGGCGGCGGCGTGCCCTTCGGCGGCATCGTGCTCTCGCTCGAACGGATGAACCGGATCGGGGTGGTCGACGCGGCCAACGCGACGCTGCGGGTCGAGGCCGGC
Source organism: Rhabdaerophilum calidifontis (assembly GCF_008641065.1). Lineage (GTDB taxonomy): Bacteria > Pseudomonadota > Alphaproteobacteria > Rhizobiales > Beijerinckiaceae > Rhabdaerophilum > Rhabdaerophilum calidifontis. The sequence goes on from NZ_VTRS01000001.1 coordinate 640,766, forward strand.
GCAGTGCTCCAGAACGTGCAGGAGGCGGCACGGGCGGCGGGCTTCCTGTTCCCGCTCTCGCTCGCCTCGGAAGGCTCGTGCACGATCGGCGGCAATATCGCCACCAATGCCGGCGGGACGGCGGTGCTGCGCTACGGCAATATGCGCGACCTGGTGCTGGGCATCGAGGCGGTCTTGCCGGACGGGCAGGTTCTCGACGTGCTTTCGGGGCTCCGCAAGGACAATGCCGGCTATGATCTCAAGCATCTCTTCATCGGTTCGGAGGGCACGCTCGGCATCGTCACGGCGGCGGTGCTGAAGCTGTTCCCGCTGCCGCGCGCCCGCGCGACGGCCTTCATCGCGGCGGCGGATCCCGGCGCGGTGGTGGCGCTGTTCGAGCGGCTGCGCGCAGCGGCGGGCGAAAGGCTGACCACGTTCGAGATCCTGCCGCGCTTCGCACTCGAGATCGTGCTCCGGCACGCGCCCGGCAGCCGCGATCCGCTCGGCGCGCCCGCGCCCTGGTATGCGCTCGCGGAGTTGACCTCACCGGAGGCCGGGGCGATACTCGACGAGCAACTGACCGAGGTGCTCGGCGCGGCGCTGGAGGCGGGGCTGGTGCTCGATGCTGCGCTCGCGGCGAGCCAGCGCGAGGCGGGGGATTTCTGGCGCATCCGCGAGGCGGTGTCGGAATGCCAGCGCCATGAGGGCGGCTCGATCAAGCATGACGTCTCGGTGCCGATCTCGCGCGTTGCCGATTTCATGGTCGAGACGATCGCCGCCTGCGAAGCGGCGATGCCGGGCATCCGCCCTTGCGCCTTCGGTCATATCGGCGACGGCAATATCCATTTCAATCTCAGCCAGCCGCCGGGCATGGACAAGGCGGCCTTCCTCGCCGAATGGCATCGCTTCAACCGGATCGTCCATGACGCGGTGCATGCGCGCGGCGGCTCCATCGCGGCCGAACACGGCGTTGGGCTGATCAAGCGCGATGAATTGCCGCGCTACAAGGACCCTGCGGCACTGGCCCTGATGGCGGTGATCAAGCGGGCGGTCGACCCGCTCAACCTGCTCAATCCGGGCAAGGTGGTGCGGATCGATGCGGGAAGCCCGGTTTTCGATCCCGCCGCGGGCGGCGCGGGAAATTCGGGCTGAAATGACCGCTACCCGTTCAGGGTGCTTGCGGGTTTCGATCGCTTCCGGGACACTTGCGCCGGCTCTGCCCAGGCGGGGCGCGAAAGACAAGACGGGATGCGGATATCCGGGAGGATTGGATGAGCGGCGTGGAGATTTTCAGGCATATCCGGCGGCGCGCGGCGCTGGCGCTGGGCGCGGCGGCGCTGGTTCTCGCAGGCACGGGAGCGGCCGGGGCCTTCCCCACCAAACCGGTCACGATCATCGTGCCCTTCGCGGCCGGGGGGCCGAGCGACACGATCGCGCGGCTTTTCGCCGCCTCCATGGGGCAGACATTGGGCGGGCAGGTCATCGTCGAGAATGTCGCCGGCGCCGGCTCGACGATCGGCATCGGCCGGGTGGCGAAGGCCGCGCCGGACGGGCATACCCTTCTCGTCTCGCATATCAGCCACGCCACGACCGCGAGCCTCTACAAGACGCTGACCTACGATCCGGTCGGCGATTTCGCGCCGGTGGGCATGATGACCGACGGCGCCTTCGTCCTGGTTTCGCGGAAGGATTTCCCGGCCGGCTCGGTGGCGGAGCTGTTCCAGAAGATCAAGGCCGGTGGCGAGAAGATCTCCTATGCCCATGCCGGGGTCGGCTCCGGCTCGCATCTCTGCGGGCTGATGATCCAGAACGCGCTCGGCGCCCGGATGAACGAGATCCCCTATCGCGGCACCGGCCCGGCGCTCAGCGATATCGTGTCCGGGAAGGTCGATCTCCTCTGCGATCAGATCACCTCGGCGCTGCCGCAGATCCAGGGTGGCTCGGTCAAGGCCCATGCCGTGACCTCGAAAGCCCCGGTCGCGGCGCTGAAGCTGCCGACGGTCGCGGAATCCGGAATCAAGGATTTCGAGATCACCATCTGGCACGGGCTCTATGCGCCGAAGGGCACGCCGGCGGATGTGATCGCCAAGCTCAACGGTGCGCTCAAGGCCGCGCTCAAGGATCCGACGATCCTCAAGCGCCTCGACACGCTCTCCACCATCGCCGCCACCGAGAAGCAGGCGAACCCGGATTTCCTCCGCCAGCGGCTCGTCGCGGAGATCGCGAACTGGAAGGGCATCATCGAGAAGGCCGGCATCAAGGCCGAATAACGCGCCTTGCGCTGGAACCGGGCGGGCCGTTCGGCCTGCCCGGTTCAGGTCAGGACATGCCCGGGTCAGGACATGCCCATGTAGCGGCCGGGGCGGTGGTTGATCGCCAGGGTGAGGTTGACCACCGCCGCGCCGAGAACCGAGAGCAGGATGTTCCGCGGTTCGAGCAGGAAGAAGGCGCCGGCGAAGATCGCGAGGTCGAGCCCGAGCTGGAAATAGCCGGCGCGGATGCCCCAGCGCTCCTGGAGATGCATCGCGACGATATTGACGGCGCCGAGTGCGGTGCGGTGCCGGAACAGCATCAGCAGCCCGACCCCCATCAGCCCGCCGCCGACCAGCGTCGCGAAGAGCGGGTCGAGCCGCGCGAACGCGACCCAGCGCGGCACCAGCGCCGTGAATACCGCCACGAGGCTCACCGCTGCGAAGGTGCGCAGGGCGAAGCCGATCCCCATCCGATGCGCGGCCAGCAGGTAGAAGGGCAGGTTCAGGGCCGAGAAAACCAGCCAGAACCCCGTTCCGGTCGCGTGGTGGAGGAGGAGCGCCAGGCCGGCGGTGCCGCCCGTGACAAGCACCGCCTCCGTATACATCACCAGCCCGAACGCAACGAAGAGCGTGGCCATCAGGATGGCCAGCGCATCCTCGTAGAGCGCGTGCCGGACGACGTCGCCGGCCCGGGACGCGGCCTCGCTCACGCGATGCCGCCCAGGCAGACGTATTTCACGTCCATGTAATCGTCGAGGCCGTAGCGCGAGCCCTCGCGGCCGATGCCCGATTCCTTGACGCCGCCGAAGGGCGCGACCTCGGTGGTGATTAGCCCCTCGTTGACGCCGACCATGCCGTATTTCAGCGCCTCGGCGACGCGGAAGGCGCGGGCGAGGTCGCGGGTGTAGAAATAGGCGGCGAGGCCGTATTCGGTGGCGTTCGCCCAGCCGACGACCTCCTCCTCGGTCTCGAAGCGGAAGATCGGCGCCAGCGGTCCGAAGGTCTCCTCGGTGGCAACGCGCATCGTCTGCGTCACGCCCTTGACGACCGTCGGCTCGAAGAAATTGCCGCCGAGCGCGTGGCGGCCGCCGCCGGTGACGATCGTCGCGCCCTTGCCGGTGGCGTCGGCGAGATGGGCCTCGACCTTGGCAAGGGCGCGCTGATCGATCAGCGGGCCGAGCTGGACGCCGGCCTCGAACCCGTTGCCGACCTTCACGGTCGCCACTGCCGCCGCCAGCCGCTCGGCGAAGGTGTCATGGATGCCGGCCTGCACGTAGAACCGGTTGGTGCACACGCAGGTCTGGCCGGCATTGCGGTATTTGGCGAGCATCGCCCCCTCGACCGCGCGGTCGAGATCGGCGTCGTCGAACACGATGAAGGGCGCGTTGCCGCCGAGTTCCATCGAGACGCGCTTCATCGTCGGCGCGCTCTGCGCCGCGAGCAGCTTGCCGACCGGGGTGGAGCCGGTAAAGGTGATCTTGCGCACCAGCGGGTTGCCGGTCAGCTCTGCGCCGATCGCCGGCGCCTCGCCGGTGACGATGTTGACCACGCCGGCCGGGATGCCGGCCTTCTCGCAGAGCAGGCCCCAGGCCAGGCCCGAATAGGGCGTCAGATCCGCCGGCTTGACGACGATCGTGCAGCCGGCCGCGAGCGCGGCGCCGAGCTTGCGCGCGATCATCGAGGACGGGAAGTTCCAGGGCGTGATCGCGCCGACGACCCCGACCGGCTCCTTGGTCACGAGGATGCGCCGGTCGCCCCAGGGCGAGGGGATCACGTCGCCATAGGCGCGGCGGGCCTCCTCCGCGAACCATTGGACATAGGCGGCCGAGCCGCCGACCTCGCCGCGCGCCTCCGCGAGCGGCTTGCCCTGTTCCATCGTCAGAAGCGTGGCGAGCGCCTCGGTATTGTCGCGGATGAGTTGCGCGAGCTTCATGAGCAGCGCGCTCCGCTCGGCGGCGGTCTTCTTCCGCCAGGCAGGGAAGGCGGCATGGGCGGCCTCGATGGCGCGCCGCGTCTCGGCGGCGCCGCAATTCGGCACGGTGCCGAGCACGTCGCCGGTTGCCGGATCGGTGACACGGATCGTGCCGCCGCCATCGGCCGCGACCCATTCGCCGCCGATGAAATTCTTCTCCTGCCTGAATTCGAGCTTGGTCAGCATGGCATACTCCAGCATGGGGCGACCGGCCGGGCCGGCGCCGTTTTGCTCCCCTGCCGGTTGCTATCGCATATCGCGATCCGCAGGGCAGCAGGGCGCGGCAAATATTTCGGTTACCCGGAGGTGCCGATCTCGGGGCGTCCCGCGCTCAGAGCGCCTCGATCTCGGCGCGCAGGGCCGGCGCGATCGCGAGCCCCTCGGCCTTTGCCTTCGCCCGCAGCGCGATCCGCCGTGCGCCGGGCAGGCGGGCACCCTCCTGGCTTCGGATCTGCTCGGCGAGGCGCCGGAAATGCTGCAATGCACCCTTGCCGCCGATCATCGCGGGATCGAGGGCAATGAGCAGCTGGCCGGTGCCGGGGGGTGCCCCTCGATCGTCGAGGAAGGAGGAGGCGTCGGCGGCGTAATTGGCGCCGGTGAGGCCCGCCGCGAGCAATTCGACCATCAGCGCGAGCGCCGTGCCCTTGGCGTCCCCCAGCGGGAGCATCGTGCCGGCGAGTGCGGCGGCCGCGTCGGTGGTGGGGCGGCCGTCGCGGTCGAGCGCCCAGCCCTCGGGGATCGCCTCGCCCTTCTGCCGGGCGGCGAGGATATTGCCGCGCGCGACCTTCGACAGCGAGAGATCGACGACGATCGGCGCCTCGTCCGGCAGCGGGCAGGCGAAGGCGATCGGGTTGGTGCCGAACACCCCGGTCCGTCCGCCCCAGGGCGCCATGGCGGCCGGGGTATTGGCAAAGAGCAGCGCGACGAGCCCCCTATCGGCCAGCCGTTCCACGGGATGGCCGGCGACGCCGCAATGATGCGAGCGCGTGATCGCCGCGCAGGCGATGCCCATGATCGGCGCGGCCTCGGCCAGGGCGGCCTCGGCGGCGGCGAGGGCGGGATAGGCAAACCCGTGGCGGGCATCGATCCGCGCCAGGGCCGGGCTCACATGCGTGACCGAGGGTTCGGCGAAGCCGTCGATCTTGCCGGCCCGCGCCTGCGCGGCGTAGCTCGTGACGCGCGAGAAACCGTGTCCGCGGAGCCCGTCCGCCTCGGCGGCGACGAGCGCCCGCGCGACCAGGGCGGCGTTGGCCGGGCTCGTCCGGCACCGTTCGAGCGCGCCGGCAACCAGCGCCTCGGCCTCGGCGAGGGAGAGCGTGTTGGCGGACATGCTCAGTGCCCTCCGTCGAGGGCGGCGAGAACCTTGTCCGCGATCAGCGTCGAGACGCGGATATTCGATTCCGCCGTCACGCCGGCGATATGCGGGGTCAGGATCAGGTTGGGGCAATCCCGGAAGATCGCCGCCCGCGCCGCCGTCAGCGGCTCCTCCTCGAACACATCGAGCGCCGCGCCGGCGAGCCGGCCGTCCTTTAGCGCCAGGGCCAGAGCCGCCTCGTCGACGATGCCGCCGCGCGCGGCGTTGAGCAGCACCGCATCCTTCCGCATGCGCCGCAGCCGCAGATCGTCGATCAGATGGCGGGTGCCGTCGGTGAGCGGCACATGGAGCGACACGACATCCGCCTCGCGCAGCAGGGGTTCGAGCCCGTGCGGGCGGGCGAGCGCCCAGGCGGGGTCGCCATCCTTCACGAATGGATCATGCGCCATCACGTCCATGCCGAGAGCGCGGGCGCGCCGGGCCACCTCGCGGGCGATGGCGCCGAAGCCGACGAGCCCCATCACGCGGCCGGAGAGTTCGCGGCCCATCAGGCGGTTGCGCGGCCATTCGCCGGCGATCACCGCATCGGTCGCGTGATAGGCGCCGCGCAGCAGCAGCAGCGCCGAGGTGATCACCCATTCGGCGACGGAAAGATCGTTCGCGCCGGTGGCCGGAACGACCGGTAGCCGCCGTGCCGCGCAGGCGTCCGTGTCGATATTGTCGAGCCCGACGCCGAGCCGGCCGACGATTTCCAGCCGTGCGCCGGCTGCCAGAACCGCTCCGCGCACCTGGGTGCGGTTGCGCACGATCAGCGCCCGCGCCTCCGGCAGCAGCGCCAGCAGGCGGGGCATATCGTCCACGAGCCGGGGATCATAGAGCGTGTCGTGCCGGGCCGCGAGGCGCGCCACCGCGGCCTCGTCCATGAATTCGGTGATGATGATCGCGGGCATGGCGCCCTCCTCCGGATGGGGTCAGCGCAGCAGGATCAGCCCGCCGGTGCCGACGACGAGAATGAGCAGGGCGCCGCCAAGGAAGACCGCGACATGGCGCCAGCCGATCGCCAGGATCTGGCCGATCGAGGTGCCGAGCCCGAGCGCCGCGATGGCGATCAGCAGGCCCCAATGCGAGGCCTGGCCGAGAATGGCCTTGATCGCGGCATAGGGCGCGGCGAGCGGCGTCGCGGGCAGCACGGAATTGACGAGGCAGAGCCCGAGGAACACGATCGCGAAGATTGGTGCCGGCACCTTGGCCGTACCCGTCGTCTCGCCCTGCCGTGTGAACCACCAGCCGATGGCCAGCACCGCCGGCAGCAGCAGGAAGACCCGGAACAGCTTCACCACCACCGCCGCGTTGCCGACCGGCTCCGAGACGGCATAGCCCGCGCCGACGACCTGGGCCATGTCCTGGATGGTGATGCCGAGCATCAGCCCTGTGGCGGCATCGTCGAAGCCGAGCCAGCGGCAAAGCGGCGGATAGGCCAGCATCACGACGGTCGAAATGGCGTTGGCCATCACCACCGTGAAGGCGATATCCGCGCCCTTGCCCCGGTATTCCGGCACGACGGTGGCCGTGGCGAGCGTGGCCGAGGCGCCGCAGACCGCGTTTGCCGCGCCGGCCAGCGCGCCGAACCCGCTCTCGCGGCCGAGCAGGCGCGCGATGAGCACCGTTCCGGCGATCGTCGCCGCCATCGCCCCCACCACCAGCACCACCGTGCCGGCGCCGAGCGCGAGGATGTCGCCGAGCGCGATCCGCAGGCCGAGCAGCGCGATGGCGTAGCGCAGGAGCTTCTTCACGGCATAGGCGATGCCGGGCTCGAAGCCCGGCCGCACCGCGAATCCGTGCAGCAGGATGCCGATCACCAGCGCCACGACCATGGCGGGCAGGGCGAGCCGTCCGCCGGTCGCGGATTTCAGCAGCGGCGCCGCCCCCTCGGCGGCGAGCGCCACCGCGAAGGCCAGGAGCAATCCGGGAGCCAGGGCGCGCAGCGCCCCTCCGGCTCCGATGGAGGCGCCGCCCGCCATGGGTTCAGGCCGAGCGGTAGAGCTTCGTCATCACGAATTCGCGGTGGCCGAGCGCTTCCGCGGCGGTGAGGCGGCCATTCGCCGTGCGGATAACGGTCTCGATCAGCGCGTCGCCCGCCTCGGGGATGGTCATGTCGCGGCGCAGGATGCCGGACACGTCGAGATCGATATGCTCGGGCATGGTACGCATCGTCTTCGGATTGCCGGTGATCTTGATCACGGGCACGATCGGGTTGCCGATCACGTTGCCCTGGCCGGTTGGGAAGGTGTGGACGACATAGCCGCCCGCCGCCATCAGCGTCACGCATTCGGCCGCCGCCGAAGAGGTGTCCATGAAATAGAGCCCCGGCCCCTTCGCCGGCGTTTCGGCGGGTTCGAGGATGTCGATATACCGACATTCCCGGCCGATCTTCTCGAGATTGCCCAGCGCCTTTTCCTCGATCGTCGTCAGCCCGCCGGCGATATTGCCCTTTGTGGGCTGGCTGTCCGAGAGGTCGGAAGTCTTGTGCGCCTCGATCACCTCGTCCTGGTAGGCCTTCCACATCCTGTACCAGCGTTCGCCAAGCTCTGGCGTGGCGGCGCGGGCCTTGCACAGATGCTCGGCGCCGGTGATCTCGGAGGTTTCTCCGAACACGCCGTAAATGCCCTTGGGGATCAGCTTGTCATACATGTTGCCCACGGTCGGGCAGGAGGAGAGACCCGTGGTCGTGTCGCTCTCGCCGCATTTGGTCGAGACCCAGAGATCGGAGATCGGGCATTTCTCGCGCCGCAATTCGGAGGCCCATTGGACGAATTCCTTCGCGACATAGGAGGCTTTCGCGATCACTGCGATGTCGCCATGCCCCTCGATCCCGAAGCCGACCACGGGCTTTCCGGTCCTGGCGATGCCATCCACCACGATCTTCGTCCAGGCGTCCTCGATGCCGATCACCACCACGGCAGCGACATTGGGGTTCGAGCCGATGCCGATCAATGTGCGGAAATGCAGATCGAGATCGGCGCCGAATTGCAGCCGGCCATAGGCATGCGGCAAGGCCAGCGTGCCCTTGATGTTGTTGGCGACGGCTTCGCAGGCCGCGTTGGAGAGATCGTCGAGCGGCAGCAGCACGACATGATTGCGCACGCCGACGCGGCCGTTCTCGCGGCGCCAGCCCAGGAAGGACTCGGTGCCTCCGCGGGCCTTCTTCGCCAGCGGGGCCTTGAAGGCGGGCGCCTCGATGCGGCGGCCCTTCACATGCTTCAGGCGGTTGGTGTTGAGGTCGAAATTGGCGACGATCGGAGCGCTGGCCATGGTCAATTGCCTCGCGAGGGGTGAAAGGGGCGGATGATGGAGGGGCAGGGGCGGCGCGGCGCTCACCAGCGCTTGGTCTTCACGTTGTGAACGTGAACATGCTCGCCCTTGGCGATATCGGCCTTGGCAATGCCGATGTCCTGGCCGTATTTCCAGATCGTGTCGCCCTTCTTGATGTCCGTGAGCGCAACCTTGTGGCCGATCGGGATATCGGCCTTGGCGGTGATGCGGAAATCCTTGTTGTCATGCGTCACGACCGCCAGCATGTCCGTGCCGGCCTTGAGATTCTCGACGACGACGACGCCAACGGTATCCTTGTGCTCATGCACGAGCAGATGGGGTGCGGACATGCTTCATTCCTCGGCTGTGGACGAAGGCGGACGGCGGAGGCGATGCCCTCTCGACGTCGCGCGATAATGTGTCTTATATAAGACCTATGATTTCAGACAAGCCGGAATCGTGCCCAGATGCGACAAATCCCGCGGTGGCGCCGGTCGGATTCCGGCCGCTCTACCGGCAGGTGAAGGATGCCTTCATCAAGCGCATGGCCGACGGACTCTGGCCGCCCGGCTTCCTGCTGCCGAGCGAGAGTGTCCTGGCTGGCGAGATCGGGGTCAGTCAGGGGACGGTGCGCAAGGCGCTCGACGAACTGGCGGCGGAGAACCTCGTCGTCCGCCAACAGGGCAAGGGCACCTTCGTCGCGCAGCACGACGAGAAGCGGATCCTGTTCCAGTTCTTCAAGCTGGTGCGCGATGACGGGATCCCGCGCTTTCCGGAGAGCCAGGTGCTCGCGGCGGAGGTCGCCGAGGCCAGCGCGGCTGAATGCGCGGGGCTCGACATCGAACCCGGCGCGCGGGTTGCGCGCGTGCGCCGGGTTCGCTTCATCGACGGCGATCCGCTGATCGTCGAGACGCTGTCCCTGCCCGACGCGATCTTTCCCGGCATCACCGAGGGCGAGGTGCCGAATTCGCTCTATGCCTATTATTCGTCGCGCTACGGCGTGACGATCGCGTTCGCACGCGAGAAGCTCAAGGCCATCGTGCTGTCGCCGGAGGATGCCGCGATCCTCGGGCGGCCGGCGGGCCATCCGGCGCTGCAGGTGAGCCGCGTGGCGCTCGCGCTCGACGGGCGCGCGGTCGAATGGCGCGTCAGCCTGTGCCTGACGGATGACGCGCATTATTCCGCCTCTATGCGGTGATGTGCCGGCTATAGATCGATCGCCCGTCCCTCGCGCGCCGATTGTTCCGCCGCGAGCCCGATCCGCACGGCGGCGATCCCGTCCGCAAGGGTGACATCCACCTTGCCCCCGTCGAGCATCGCAGCCCGGAAGCCGAGATGCTGGAAATAGGTCGAGCCGTGGTGATCTCCCGCCCGCAGCACCTGCTCGTCGACATGGATCTTGCGGCGGACCGGCCCTTTCGGCGCGCGCGGCGAGACGACGATCTCGCTCTCGCGCTCGGTGCCGCCCGGCCAGAAGCGCGCGGGGCCGGGGATCAGCGCCTCGATCCGGGCGGCATCGCCGGTCGCGGCGATCTCCTCCTGGAAATAGGCGCCTTCCGCGAACATGCAGAGATCGAGCGCCGCGCGCAAGCCATTGGCGAAATCGACGATCACGAAGGCGTTGTCGAGGATATCCGGCACTCGGCCGGCGTAGCGCTCGTCGCGGTGGTTCACATCGGCGGCGCCGGAGGCATAGACGCGCACCGGCTCGGCGCCGACCACAAGTCGCATCAGATCGAAGAAATGGCAGCATTTCTCGACCAGCGTGCCGCCGGTGCGTTCCGCGAAGCGGTTCCAGTCACCGACCTTCTCCAGGAAGGGGAAGCGATGCTCGCGGATGGCGAACATGCGCAGGGTGCCGATCTCGCCGGCGCGCACCGCCCGGCGCAACTCCGCCACGGGCGGCATGTAGCGGTATTCCATCGCCACCCAGATCGGCGCGCGATGGGTTGCCGCCGCGGCTTCGAGCGCCGCGCAATCCGCCTCGCATGTCGCGACGGGCTTCTCGCAGAGGATGCCGAGCATCGGCGCCATGCGGAAGATGTCGTGCAGGATCTCGACATGGGTGTCGTTGGGGCTCGCGATCACCACGGCATCGCAGAGCCCGCTTTCCAGGAGGTCGCGATGGTTCGCGAAGGCGCGCGGTGCCTGGCCGAGCACCCGCTCAGCCTCGGCGACGGAGAGCGCGATCTGCGCATTGGTGGGGTCGGAGATCGCGGTCAGCGCCGAGCCGGGGATGAGCGCGAGATTGCGGATATGTTCCCGGCCCATCATGCCGGCGCCGATCAGGCCATAGCGGAGGGTTCTGGTCATGGGGTTCACGCGGTGAGATCGAGAACGGGCAGGCCGCGATGGCCGGCCCAGGCTTCGAGAAGATCGCGCTGGTCGCCGTAGGTGATGGCGAGATGGTGCTCGATCCCCTCGTCCACGAGGGTCGCGAGCGCGGGGGCGATGCCCCCCTTCAGCGACACGACCGCCGAGGTGCCGGTGAAGCTCTTCGGCGCGCGCAGCACCTCGCCGGAGCCCAGCACCAGGAGCGGACGGTTGCGCGCCTGCGAAACGCGGGCGAGCGTGATCCGGCCGGGCTTGAGCGGGAATTCGGCGAGCAGCGGCATGCGGCGGTTGGAATGGATCTGCGCGCGCGCGGCCGCCTCGGGGTCTCGCATCGAGAGCGGCGCCGAGCCACAATGCCAGAGCACGGCGGTGTCGCTCGCGGTGTCCATATCGACGATGTCGACCAGCCAGGCGGGGCTGCCGGCGGCCTCCTGCATCAGCAGCGCGGTCAGCGCGCCATAGACATCCGCCTCGCAGGCGCAGGGCGTGCCCGCCTCCGTCAGCATGCCGAGCGGCCCGCAGACGGCGCAGCCGAATTCGGTGAAGGTCTCGGGCCAGCAGCGCATCGCCAGGGCATCGAGGCCCCGTTCCCGTGCAATATCCTCGAGTGCCGCGTGGAGCGCCAGCGAGCGGCCGAGCTGTGCGGGATCGACCGAATCGAGGCCTTCATAATCCCGTGCCGCCTTCAGGCGCCGCGCGGCGATGGCGGTGTCCGGCACGGCGCGGGCGCGCGCGAAGGTCTCGTCGAGCGGGATCGGCGCGACGGCGATTCCCGCGAGGGCGACCAGAGCCTCGGGCTCGTAGCGGCAGGTGTCGAACCCCACCGGATGCTCGCCGATCAGCCCGATCCGGCGGCCGCCGAGCCGGGCGTCGATCCGTTCGGCCGCTGCCTTCACCGTGTCGTCGAGCGGCCGGGCGAGACGCTGGCGCGAGCGTCGCGCCTGGTTCGGCACTGCGAGATCGCGCAGGAACTCGACGATATGCGAGGCTTCCGGCAGCGCATAGAGCCAGCCATGCGCGATCCCCGCGCGCTGGAGCGCGTGCGCGGCGAGATTGAGGCCGCAGAAGGCATTGAGCCGCAGCCGCCCGCCGAGCCGCGGTTCGGGAAAGGCCCAGATCGCGATCGGGGTTCCGGCGAAGGCGCGCGCGATCTCGACCGTCATCGTCGCGTCGGTGAAGGTTGCCTGGATCAGCAGGACCCCGCTCACCGAAGCCGGATCAATCCCCGCGATGGCGGCGCGGGCGGAATCGGCGTCGAACAGCAATTCGCGCGGGCCGATCGTCGGCAGCCCCGTCCGGTCGGCGGCGGCGAAGGCACGCTGGGCGAGATCCTCCGCGAAGGGGACGTCGAAGGTCGCCCGGGCAAGCGCGAGGGTCAGGACCGGCTTCATCGCGCGGCCTCCCCGAAGCCGGGATAGGCGTGGCGGAAGCCGGCATCGGCATGCGCCATGTCCGCGCCGCCCCAGGCATGCCACCACGGATGCGCCTGATGATCCGTCAGGCGGTTGATGTCGCGCATATAGGACACGCCGCCCTGCTGGAGACCACGGCGGATGCCGTCCCAATCCGGGAAGGCCTTGAACGCCTCGGACCAGATCGCGCGGCCCGCGAGATAGCCGGAGGCGCCGGCGGCATAGGCATGGCCCAGCACGTTGCGGAACTCGGCCATGCCGGCCCCGGCCGAGAGCATCACCCAGGGGCGGCCGGCAAGCCGGCCCATCTCGTCGAACAGCGCCTGCACCCCGGCCGACCCGTCGCAATCGCGCGCGGGGACGGGGCTTTCGAGCTTGAACACGTCGATCGCGTATTCCGGTTTCGCGAATTCGCGCACGCTTTCAAGCACGAGCTCGCTCTTCTTCTCCGCCATCTCGATATATTGCGTCGTCTGGTTCTTCTCGCCGGGCAGCGGGTAGACGAGCAGTTCGAAGAGATAGGGGATGTCGTAGCGCAGGCAGGCCTCCCCGATCCTCCGCGCGAAATCGCGCTGATGGCGGTTGACGGCTTCCGGTGCGTCCGGCCGATACCAGGCGAGCACCTTCACCGCGTCGGCGCCGGCGCGCTTGATCTTCTCGACCGACCAATCGTCGATCTCCGCGGAGAGCCGCCCCTCGCCGGTCTCGCGGAAGGCGGAATCCTCGAGCGTCATGATCAGCCCGAGGCGCGGGTCGAGCCGGGTCACCGCCATCGGATAGGCGTAGTTCGGGTCGAGCAGCATGGCGGTCGATTCGCCCTGCAATTCCTCGACGAGCATGGTCTTGAACCGCGCGACATCGCCCCATGGCGCCGTTCCGCCGCGCGCGGCGGCGATCGGGTTGACGATCGGCGGGCGCTGATCCACCGCCGTCATCTTGAAGCGGCCGGCGGCATCGGCCATACGCCGCAGGCCCCTGAGCTTGCCCGCGCTCAGACTTTTCATGTCGCTCTCCTTCAGAACCCCTGCCCGGCGAGAAGGCGCATCACCTCCTCGCGTGACGGTGTGCCGGCGGAACCGCCCGGCCGCGTGCACTTGATCGCGGCGGTGGCACTCGCGAAGCGGATCGCCGCGTCAAGCGGCATCGCCTCGGCCAGCGCCAGCGCGAAGGCGCCGTGCCAGACATCGCCCGCCCCGAGCGTATCGACCGGGGTTACCGGAAAGGCCGGGTGATGCCGGACCGTGCCGTTCTCCACCGCGAACACCCCCCTGCCGCCGTCGGTGGCGGCGATGAAGGTCGAGCGGCCGGCGGCGATCCGCAGCAGGGCGGCGGCGAGGTCGTCGGTTCCGGCGAGTTCGCGCGCGCCGCGCGCCGAGAACACGACATGGCTTGCGATTTCGAGCAGCGCGGGGTCCTGCGGGGCGCGGTCGCCGTCGAACAGCGACGGGATGCCGGCGGCCCGCGCCAGCGTGAAAACATGGCGGCTTCCGGCTTCCCAGCGCGTATCGCCCAGCACGGCGCGCGTGCCCTCCGGCAGACGGGCGGGCAGCCATTCCGGCAGATCGGGCAGGTCGGGATCGAGATAATTGACGATCGTCCGGTCGCCATTGGGCTCGATCACGATCGCGGAACGCGAGGAGGCGCTGCCGGAACAGGCGCGCGACAGGCTCGCGTCGATACCCAGATCGGCAAGCCGGGCGCGGATCGTGCCGGCGGCGGGATCGTCGCCGAACCGCGTCACGAGGAAGGGTTCGCCGCCAAGCCGCGCGATCGCCAAGGCGGCGTTCACGGCATTGCCGCCGATCACCGTGCGCACCGCGCTCGCGCGGTGCTTCTCGCCGGGTCGCAATGGCACGGGCACGACGAAAATCTCGTCGAGCACGGCGATTCCGATTGCGAGAAGGCGGGGCATGCGCATCCTGTTGACGCCGGGCGGCCGGGCGGGTTGAACCGCAGCGGCGGCGGATTGGCAAGAGCATGCTATCAAGTCTTATATCTTTTACAAGACACCGAATGCGAACTGCGCGAAGCCGGCGCGCAACGCAAACGCACTTGCTCCAAGGCGAGGATGGGGGCTTCGTCCGCACCGGGCACGGCCGGATTCGGATCTGTCGGATGCGGATCGCCGCCGCCTTGCTGGTGCTCAGCGGCATCCTCGCCGGGACCGGTGACGCCGGGGCGCAGACGGTGCTCCGGATCTTTTCCGGCCAGGCCCTGCCCGCCGAGATGCTGCGCCCGGTGCTCGAAGGCTACATGGCCGCCCATCCCTCGGTGCGCGTCGAGATCGAGAGCGGCGGCGCGACGCCGGAGGAGCGGCAGGCCTATCTCAACCGCGTCCTCGCGACGCGGGATCCCGGGCCGGATCTCTTCCTGCTCGACATGCTCCGCCCGGCGCAATTCGCTGCCGCGCAATGGGTCGAGCCGCTCGATTCCCATCTCGGCGCCGAGCGGGATTCGGTGCTCGCGGGCTATTTCCCGGTCTGGCGCGAGGCGGGGATCGTCGGCGGCAAGCTGGTCGCGCTGCCGATGCTGGCGGATGCGCAGTTCCTCTACTACCGCAGCGACCTGCTGCAGAAATACGGCCTCGCCCCGCCGACGAGCTGGGATGAGCTGAAGGCGGCGGCGCGGGTGGTCCTCGCCGGCGAGAATAACCCGGCCCTGCGCGGGTTCGAGACGGTGGGCGCGCCGGTCGAGAGCGCGGTCTGCTCGTATCTGGCGCCGCTCTGGAGCCTCGGTGAGGAGCTGCTGAAGGAGGGTCGGCTCGCGCTGCCCGGCGAGGCGGCGCGCAGGCCGTTCGATCTCTGGCTGGATCTCAAGGCTGCGGGGATCGCACCGGCCAATCTCGCCGAGATCCATACGGACCGCGTCCGGCTCAACATGCAGGCGGGGGAGCTGATCTTCGCCATCGGCTGGGGCTATGCCCGCGCGCGGTTCGAGGAGGATGCGGAATCCACGATGCACGGACGGGTCGGCATCGCGCCGCTTCCGGGGGCCGGCTGCGCGGGCGGCTGGCTTGTCGCGGTCAGCGCCTTCTCGCGCCAGAAGCCGGAGGCGGTGCGGCTTGCCCGGTATCTCGCCGGGCCGGCGGCGGGGCGCCAATTCGCGCGGGAAGCGGGGCTGATGCCGGTCTTCCCGGCGCTTTACGGAGAGGTGGACCTGCTGGGCGCGCGTCCATGGCTCGCCGCCGTTCTGCCGGTCATCGGAAGCGCAAGGGCGCGGCCGGCGACGCCGCGCTACGGCGAGGTGTCGGAGATCATCCGGGGCAATCTTCATGCCGTGCTCGCCGGCGGCAAGACGGTGGAAGCCGCGCTGGCCGACATGACGACCCGCCTCGGCATGATCTTCCGCTGAACGTTCAGGCCGCCGGGCCGAAGCGGAATTCCGTCACCTGCCGGTAGAGTTCGCCGGGCCGGAGCACGGTCGTGGGGAAATGCGCATGGTTGGGGCTGTCCGGCGCGTGCTGCGGTTCGAGGCACAGCCCGGCATTGGGGCCGTAATGCGTGCCGTCAAGCCCGCTGACCGGCAGGTTCAGCTTGAAGCCGTCGTAGAATTGCAGGCAGGGCTCGGTGGTCCAGACCTCCATCGTGAGGCCGGAGCGGGCACTCGCCAGCGTGGCCGCGTGCGCCAGTTCCACGCCATGGAGCGGGGGTTCGCGTTTCTCGCGGCGCAGCACGAAATTATGGTCGTACCAGAACCGCGTGCCGTCCTCGTCCAGATGCCGGATGGGACGCGGCCGGCGGAAGTCGAAGGGCGTGCCGGCGACCGGGGCGATCGCGCCGTCGGGGATCAGGTCGGAATCGACGGGCGTCATCATCGGCGCGCGCAGCATGAGATCATGGTCGAGGATGTCCGGGCCGCCGTCGAGGTTGAAATAGGAATGATGGCAGAGATTGACGATGGTCGGCGCGTCGGTGAAGGCGGACAGTTCGACACGCAGGACGCTGCGCGGCGGGGCTTCAGGGTTCTGTGCGGCGTCGATCGCGGGCAGCGTGCCGAGCAGGTAGCGGCAGGTCACGGCCAGCGTGCCGGGATAGTTCGCATCGCCGTCCGGCGAGACGAGGCCGAGCGTCGCCGCGCCGGGCTCGGCATGGAGCAGGGTCCAGGCGCGCTTGCCGAAGCCGTGGCCGCCGCCATGCAGCGAATGGCGGTTCTCCTGGTTGAGCGGCAATTGGTAGGCCCTTCCGTCGAGCAGGAACCGGCCCTGGCCGATGCGGTTGGCATAGCGGCCGGCAATGGCGCCGAAATGCGGGGAATGGTTGCGGTAATCCTCGAGCGTCTCCAGCCCCAGAACCACGCGCTGCGTGCCGCCGCCCGGCTTCGGCACCACGAGATCGCGCAGAACTGCGCCATGAGTGATGATCTTCGCGACGGCGCCGGCGGCGTTGCCGAGTTCGATCTCGGCGATTGTCTCGTCGCCTGTCCGGCCGAATTCGCGTATCTGCATGAGGATCTCCGGGTCTCAGGCCCCCGGGCTTCCGGGGGCGGCATAGGGCGCGAACCAGCCGAGGCCGGCGCGTGTCTCGCCGCGCGGGCGGTATTCGCAGCCGACGAAGCCGGCATAGCCCAATCGATCGAGTTCGTCGAAAAGGAAGCGATCGTTCAGTTCCTCGCTCATCGGCTCGTGGCGGGAGGGAATGCTCGCCACCTGAATATGGCCGATGAGCGGCAAAAACCGGCGCAGCCGCGTGGTGATGTCGCCGTGCAGGATCTGGCAATGGTAGAGATCGAACTGGAGCCGGACATTCGGAAGCCCGAGCCCGGTGATCAGCTCGGCGGCGAAATCGTAATCGTCGAGCATGTAGCCCGGCATGTCGCGGCGGTTGAGCGGTTCGAGCAGGATCTCCACCCCCATGGGGCCGAAGGCCTCGGCCGCGCGGGTGATCGCGTCGCGGTAGCGGCGCAGGGCGGCGGCATCGGCGCGGTTGCCGTGGCCGGCCATCAGGTGCAGCCGTTTCACGCCGGTCGCCTCGACATAGGGGCGGGCCTCGACGAGACTCGCGGCGAATTCCGCCTCGCGGCCGGCAAGGCTCGCAAGCCCGCGCTCGCCCCGCTCCCAATCTCCGGGAGGCAGGTTGAACAGCGCCTGCTCGAGCCCCAGCGCCGCGAGCCGCGCGCCGATCGCCGTGGCCGGGAACGCATAGGGGAACAGGAATTCCACCGCCCGGAACCCGGCCTGCGCCGCCGCCTCGAAACGGTCCAGGAACGGCATTTCGGTGAACATCATCGTCAGGTTGGCGGCGAAACGCGGCATGGCGGAGCCTGGCGGAGAAAGGGCGGGATTCCGCTTTTCCCGCTTTCGCGACGATCACGCAATTGCGAAATGCGCTTGTCCCGGCGATCGGGCAGGAAGGCCGAGAGGAGACGAAATGCCCAGCGGAGCGGCGATCATCGCGGAGCGTCTGGCGGCCGAAGGGTGCCGTATCGCCTTCGGCATGCCCGGCGGCGAGGTTCTCGCCCTGATCGACGGGCTCGCCCAAGCCGGTATACGCTTCGTGCTGACCAAGCACGAGAACGCGGCAGGCTTCATGGCGGAGGGATTCTGGCACCGCCAGGCCGAGAGCGGCGTGCGGGCGCCGGGCATCCTTGTCGCGACGCTCGGGCCGGGCGCGGCCAACGCGGTCAATGTGGTCGCGAACGCGTATCAGGACCGCGTGCCGCTGATCGTGCTGACGGGACGCGTCGATGCCGCTGATGCGGAAAGCTACACGCATCAGGTTTTCGACCATCAGGCGCTGTTCCGGCCCGTTACCAAAGCAACGTTGAGCGCGAGCCGCGGCGCCGTCGCCCGCGTGATCGACCGGGCGGTGCGGATCGCGCTCGACGGGCAGCCGGGGCCGGTTCATGTTGATGTGCCGATCTCGGTTGCGGAAGGGGCGGAGCCGGCGCATGCCTTTGCGCGACCGGCACCGATGCGCCCCGCGCCTGCACCAGCGGGCTTGTCGGAAATCGGGGCGCTGCTCCGCGCGAGCCGCAACCCCGTGATGATCGCGGGCGTCGATGCGGTGAATGACGGGGCCGGTCCCGCCCTGCAGGCCTTCGCCGCGGATCTCGGCGTGCCGGTGCTCACCACCTACAAGGCAAAGGGGCTGATCGCCGAGGATTCCGAACTGGCGCTCGGCGGAATCGGCCTCTCGCCCAGGGCGGACAGCCTCGTCCTGCCCTTTCTCGCCGAGGCCGATTGCATCCTTCTCGCGGGGTATGATCCGATCGAGATGCGCGCGAACTGGCGCGACCCGTTTCCGCCCGGCGTGCCGGCGATCAAGATCGCTTCGACCCTGCCGACCCACCAGATGCATCGGGCGGATCACCTGCTGATCGGCGATATCGGCGCGATGCTGGCGGCGCTGCACGCGGCCGTCGGGCGCCGGAGCCAGCCCCGATCCGCGGCGATCGCAAGGCTCCGGCACGATCTCGCATCGGCGTTCGCACCGGAGCCGGAATGGGGGCCGGGCGTGGTGTTCGATACCATCCGCCGCCTCGCGCCGCGCGCGGCGCTCGCGAGCGCCGATTCCGGCGCGCACCGCATCCTGCTCAGCCAGATGTGGACGACCTGCGCGCCGCGCGGGCTGATGCAATCCTCCGCGCTCTGCACCATGGGCTGCGCGCTGCCGCTCGCGCTCGGCGCCCAGCTCGCGGCGCCGGAGGCGGTGGTGATCGCCTTCGTCGGTGATGCCGGGCTCGAAATGGGCATCGGCGAGCTGGCGACGGCGCGCGATCTCGGCCTGCCGGTGATCATCGTGGTGCTTCAGGATGAGAGGCTGGCGCTGATCGACCTCAAGCAGCGTGCGCTGGGCCATGTCGAGTGCGGCGTGCGCTTCGGCGGCACGGATTTCGCGGCCGTCGCGACGGCCTTCGGCGGCGCCGGCGTCAATGTCTCGGATCGGGGTGGGCTTGCGGCCGCTTTCGCCGCCGCGCTCGCCCGGCGCGACCGGTTTTCGCTGATCGCGGCGCGGATCGCACCCGACGCCTATGCGGGGCGGCTGTGATGGCGCCGGAACCCGCCTTTTCCGGTCCCGCCGCGCCGCAGGCCGGCGGTTCCCGGCGCGATGTGCGGCTCGATTTCTTCCGCGGCCTCGCGATGTTCGTCATCTTCATCGCGCATCTGCCGGGCAATTCCTGGTTCGATTTCATTCCCGCGCGGTTCGGCTTCTCCTCGGCGGCGGAATTGTTCGTCTTCTGCTCCGGACTCGCCTCGGCCTTCGCCTTCGGCCGGGTCTTCACCCGAGAGGGCTGGCGCGCCGGCACACGCCGCATCCTGCATCGCATCTGGCAGGTCTATTGGGCGCATATCGGGCTTGCGCTGGCGCTGATGGCCCTGAGCGTTGCCGCGCTGCGGCTGACGGGCATCGATTATCCGGGACGGCTCGGGCTCGACTGGTTCCTCTCCCATGCCGGGGAGGGGCTCCTCGCGCTGATGACGCTCGGCTTCATGCCCGCCTTCCTCGATATCCTGCCGATGTATCTCGTCCTGCTGGCGATGGTGCCGCTGGTGATGGGTGCGGCGGCGCTGACGCCGCTGCTGCCGCTGGCGTTGCTGCCGGTGCTCTGGCTTTCGGTGCAGATTTACGGGTTCAACCTGCCGGGCGGACCGGCGCCGGGCGGCGTCTGGTTCTTCAATCCCTTCGCCTGGCAGCTCGTGTTCTTCAGCGGATTCGCCTTCGGCATGGGCTGGCTGCCGCGCCCCGCCCTGCGGCGTGGCGGGCTGTTCTGGTGCTGCGCCGCGCTGCTCGTCCTGTCGGTCCCGGTGAATTTCTGGGCCTTCACCGATGCCTTTCCCGCATTGGCGGCGATCCATGACCGCTTCGTGCCGGAAGGGGGGAAGACCGACCTTGCACCCGCGCTTTACCTGCATTTTCTGGCGAGCGCCTATGTCGTGCTGACCCTGGTGGAGCCGGTCCGGGCACGGCTCGCCACGATCCGCCCGGTGGTGCTGGTCGGCCAGCAGGCGCTCGCCACCTTCATGGCCTCGATCCTGCTCGCCTGGGCGGGCGGCATGCTGCTCGATGCGCTCGGCCGCGCGCAGGGCGTGATCGCGCTCGTCAATCTCGCCGGCTTCGCCGGGCTGGTGCTCGTCGCGGTGCTCGCGCGCGATTACAAGGGCGGCGGCAAACCCGGTTCCGCGCCGCGATCCCGCCCCGAAGCGGCGTCGAACGGCGGCGATGCCGTGCCCCGCGCCGCGCCGGCGGAATGATCAATCGAGCCGGAAAACCGGGCGCAGGCGCACGCCGATGATGTTTCCGGCGAAGGCAAACACCAGCCAGACCCAGCCATGCAGGCTGCCGGAGACGGTGCCCGAGAAGAAGGCGCCGATATTGCACCCCGTGCCCAGCCGGGCGCCGATCCCCAGCAGCAGGCCGCCGAGCATCGCCGCAGCCAGCGAGCGGGCGGGAATCGCAAGGCTCGGCCGGAACTTCCCGGCCGCGCGGGCGGCAAGCAGCGCGCCGAGCATGATCCCGAAATCGGTGACGCTCGTCGGATCGGCGAGGATCGGCGCCGCGAGAACCGCCTCCTGGCCGCGCCAATAGGCCCATTGCGCTGGCGCGAAGCCGATCAGCGCCGCGAGTTTCGATCCCCAGAGCGCGAAGGCCGAGGTGATGCCCCAGGGCCAGCCCTGCACCAGCAGCACCGCGACATTCACGCCCGCGAGCGCGAGGGCCCCGGCGGCGAGCGACCACGGCCCGGTGAGCCAGCGCGTCTCCAGGCGGTGGATCGGCGTGATATCACCATGGCGCGCGCGCTCGGCGGCGCGGACGAGGGCGAAGAGCAGTGCGAGCGCGGCCAGCATCGCGCCGAGCGCCGCCGGCCAGCCGAACCACGCGATGAACGACAGGGGCGGAAGATCCGGCCAGGCGAGCCAATGATCCGATGTGGCGGTGGCCAAGGTCGAGCCGAGGATGAAGAAGGCGAGCGTCACCACCATGCGCGCCGAGCCGCCGCCGACCGTGAACAGGGTGCCGGAGCCGCATCCGCCGCCGAGCTGCATGCCGATGCCGAACAGGAAGGCGCCGAGCAGCAGCGCCCAGCCGATCGGGAAGACGAACCCGCCCAGCGGCCGACCGAACAGCTCGCCCATGCCCAGCAGCGGGAAGAAGGCGAGGCTCGTCACGCCAAGCAGCAGGATCTGCGCCCGCAGGCCGGCGCCGCGCCGCTCGAGAATGAAGCGGCGCCATGCGGCGGTGAAGCCGAAGCTCGCATGGTAGAGCGCCACGCCTGCCATCAGGCCGATCAGGGCCAGCAGGGCGAGGCGCGGCCCGCCCATGGCACCGGCAAGCGCCGCGAGCAGCGCGAATCCGGCCAAAGCGGGGAGGGTTCGCGCAAGGGCGGCGCGCGGATGAGGTAGAGCCCGATCGAGATCGCGCATGGCAACTCCGGCGGTCCGGCAGGACCTGTTCTGTCAAGCCTTACGATCGTCCGGTTTGCAGAACAAGCCGGGATGCGTTTTCGCCAGGTCTCACAAAGCCTTGATCGTGGCGCGAGCGCTTGTGCGTTCCTTGCGCGGTCGCCCTCGCGCAGAATGCGGAGCAGGCGGAACCGGGTTCCGCGACCGCCCTTCAGCGAGGATTCCATGACCCATGATCCGGGGCTCCGGCAGCCTTCCGAACGCGGCGCGTCCGCGCCCATCCATGCCGAACCGGATGGCCAGCGGCTGGCCGGGGCGTTTCTCGCGCATAGCCGGGAAACGCCCGCGCTGCTCCAGGCGGCGCTCGATGCGGCGCCGGAAAGTGCGCGGCTCCATGCGACCAAGGCCTTGATGCTGGTGCTGCTTGCGCGCGGCGAACTGGTTGGCGCGGCACGGGAAAGCGCCGCGCATGCGGCGCGATGCCTCGATGCCGGGGCTGGCCCCGGCGAAAAGGCCTTTGTCGCGGCGGCGGGTGCGGCCGCCCACGGCGCCTGGCGGGTGGCGATCGACCAGATCGAGGCCGCGCTTGCGGATGATCCGAGCGATTCGCTTTCGGTGAAGATGAGCCACGCGCTGCGCTTCATGCTGGGCGACAAGGCCGGGATGCTACGCTCCATCACGCGCGCGCGGCGCCGCCTCCCGGCCGGCCATGCCCATGCCGGGTTTCTCGCCGGCTGCCACGCCTTCGCGCTGGAGGAGAACGGCCTCTACGCCGAGGCGGAGGCGGCGGGCCGCCACGCCGTGGCGCTCGAGCCGCGCGATGCCTGGGGGCTGCACGCGGTGAGCCATGTCCACGAGATGACCGGCCGGCACGCGGAGGGCATCCGCTGGATCGAGGCCGGGGCCGACAGTTTCCGGCATTGCAACAATTTCGGCGGACATCTCTTCTGGCATCTCGCGCTGTTCAAGCTCGAAAGCGGTGCTATTGCAGAGGTTTTCGACCTCTATGACCGTCGCATCCGTGCCGAGGAGAGCGATGATTTCCGCGATATCGCCAACGGCGCCTCGTTGCTGACGCGGCTCGAACTCGACGGCCACGATGTCGGGGCGCGCTGGGAGGAACTTGCGGACAAGGCGGAGGCCCGTCTGGCCGACCGCAGCCTGGTCTTCGCCGATCTCCATTACCTGCTGGCGCTCATCGGCGCGGGGCGCAATGCCGCCGCGCTGACGCTTGCGCGTTCGATCGGCCGCGCCGAGCCGCGCCATGCCGCGCAGGTGCCGGTCGTCGAGCGCACCGGCCGGGCGCTGGCCGAGGGGCTCGTGCATTTCGCCGATGGCGACATGGACCGCGCGCTCGAGCGCCTGCTGGCAGCGCGTGGCGAGCGCGTGCTGATCGGCGGTTCGGATGCGCAGCGCGACGTGTTCGAGCAGGTGCTGGTCGAGGCGGCGCTGCGCGCCGGTGCCGGCGACATCGCCCGTGCGCTGCTGACGGAGCGGCTGAGGACGCGCCGCCGCAACCGCTTCGCCGAGGAGCGTCTGCGCCGGCTCGTCGCGCCCGGCGGCAGGCGCAAGGGCATGATCGGGCTCGCGGCGGCGCTCGCCTTCGCGGCGCCGGCGCATTAGTGGCTCCGGCTGGATTTCAGCGCTTCTCGATCTCGAAGACGAGGCGCGCCTCCTCGCGATGCGCCGCGAGCAGGTAATCGCCGGTCTCGCGGAGGAGATTGGGGATGTCGATTGCGGCCATCGGGTCCGAACAGGTGACGACAAGACGCTCGCCCGGTTGCAACCCCTTGAGCGCCTTGCGGGTCTTGAGCGCCGGCAGGGGACATTTCAAACCTAAAAGATCGAGTGTTCGGGGGGGCATCGGGGTCGCGCTGCTCCGGAAAAGCTGCGGCGATCCGGGGGCTTCCCGTCACCGCGCCGGTCGCCATATGCTGCGCCATTCGCCTGTTGTCGAGCCCGCCATGCCATTTCGCGCCCGCTGCCTCATCGTCGTCCTTGCCGTCGGCGCGTTCGTCCTCGGCCTGTTTGGCGCTGGAGCGGGCTCCGTTGCCGCGCGCGACCTGCGCGGCCATGGCGGGCCGGTGCGGGCCATCCTGGTCAGCCCCGGAGAGATCGCGACAGCGGGGTTCGATACGCATGTGATCCGCTGGGATCCCGCGCGCGGCACGGCGCGCGATGTCCTCCGCTTCCATGACGGCGTGGTCAATGCGCTGGCCGCGTTGCCCGGCGGCGGGATCGCCAGCGCCGGCGAGGACCGGCGGATCGCGCTTTGGAATTCCGACGCGGCTGCCCCGGTGCGGGTTCTCGAAGGCCACGAGGCACCGATCGCGGCGCTGGCGCTCGCGCCAGACGGCGCGTCGCTTGCCTCGGCGGGCTGGGACGGGACGGCCCGGATCTGGGATCTCGCAACCGGACGCGCGCGGGTGATCGAAGGGCATCGCGGGCAGGTCAATGCGGTGCTGTTCCTGCCCGACGGCCGGCTCGCGACCGCCGGTTATGACGGCACGCTGCGCCTCCACCCGTCGGCGGGGGCGCCGACCATCCTCGAACTCGGCGTGCCACTCAACGCGCTTGCGCTCGCCGGCGGCGAGATCGTCGCCGCGGGGGCAGACGGCATGCTCCGCTTCATCGATCAGACGGGACGCGTCGCGGCCGGGATCGAGATCGCGGAGACCCCGATCGTCGCGCTCGCGGTGAGCCCGGATGGCGGAATGATCGCCGCGGCCGGGTTCCGCGGCGCGCTCGCAATCATCGACCGGCACAGCCGCGGCATCGTCCGGCGCCTCGCCGGGCCGGCATTTCCCGTCTGGTCGCTGGCCTTCTCCCCGGATGGCGCGGAGATCCTCACCGGCGGCGCGGACCGGCTCGTCCGGCGCTGGACGCTCGCCACCGGCGAGCCGGTGAATCCGATCCTGGCCGAGGCCACGGAGGCGCGGCTCCAAGCCTTCGCCGACCATCCGGGCGCTGAGGTGTTCCGGGCCTGCATCGCCTGCCATACCCTGTCCGAGGATGACGGCAACCGCGCCGGGCCGAGCCTGCACCGGATCATGGGGCGCCGGATCGCCACCGCCCCCGGCTATGCCTTTTCCCCGGCGCTGACGGGGATGGATATCGTCTGGACGCGCGAGACCGTCGCGCGGCTGTTCGAGATCGGCCCCAATGCCTATACTCCGGGAACCAAGATGCCGGAGCAGATCATCACCGGCGCCGCGGACCGCGAGGCGCTGGTGGATTTCCTCGACAAGGCAAGTCGCTGAAATCCACGGCAGGTTTGCTTATATTCCTATATTCTGGCATCCTCCTCCAATACGGGGGGAGGAATACTTTCATGGCTAAGAAAACCAGAAAGACGCCGAAGAAACCGCTCGTTGATGTCGTCGCCGTCGAAAACGACAATCTGGGCAAGATCGTCTTCAACGATTTCCTGACCCCGGAACAGCGGGGAAGCGACAAGTTTCTCGATCTCGTGACGTGGAACATCAAATGGTTCAACGTCAAGGATCCGAAGCGGGTCGATCTGATTGCCCAAATCATGGCCGAGATCAACGCGGATGTCTTCGTGCTCCAGGAGATCGAGGATCAATCCATGGAGCCGGTCATCCGGAAGCTGTTCGAATACGGCGCGGGCTCCTACAAGAGCTATTACGGTTCGCTCGGCGGCGATCAGCGCGTAACCCTGCTCTACGATACCGCCTTCGTGCGCGCGACCTCGAATCCGACGGAGCTGTTCTCGCCCGATCTCGTCATTCCCGGCACGCGCAAGCGGGTCTTTCCGCGCCTGCCGGTGCAGGTCGGACTCACGGTCCTCGCCCGCGAGCCGAGCGGGGAGCTCTCGCCGTTCGATTTCGAATTGGTCGGCCTGCATCTGAAGAGCCAGCGCCCGGATGCGTCGGGCGATGACGGAACCGCCCAGCGCGAGGAAGCGGCCAGGAAGCTCGCCGAATGGATCGAGGGCGATGCCACCGATTCCGACCTCATCATGGCCGGCGATTGGAACACGCTGGCCGAGCGCCCGGAATTCGCGCCGATCCGCGCACTGGAGGAGAAGGGCGAGGTGGCGTTCGAATCCTACAACCCAAAGAACGAGGCGAGCCATCTCTTCAAGAATGGCAAGAAATCGCGGCTCGATTACATCATGCTCTCGGCCGGCGCGAGCAAGGCCACATCGGCCGCGCATACCAAGGCCGAAGTCCTGCAATGGACGAAGCTCGACGGCAGCCGCAAGGCGCTCGAATGGATCGTCGACAACGTGAGTGACCATCTGCCGGTGATCGGCCGCTTCTATTTCTTCGACGAGGACTGAACCCGGCGGAGGGCGGGAGGTTCTGTCGCCCAATCCGTCAGTTGTGTTCCCCATCCGCCGCGGCGTCATGGTTTGTGCGCGGATAATCCTCGTTGGTCCGGACCAGCGGCCGCGCCGGTCCCCCATAGGGATCGAACCCGGCCAAGGCGGCGGTCTCGATCCGGCAATCGTCGCAATAGCCGACGAGGCTCAGGCGGTCGGCATTGGGGCCGGAATACATCCAGTGCTGGCCGGCGAGCTTGGCCTTGATCCGTTCGATTGTCGCCTTCGTGCCGAAGGGCTTGCCACAGCGGTCGCAAGGGTAGGGCTCCTCCTGCTTCAGCGTCAGCGGCGGCGCGGTGATGCGGGTGAAGTCGAGACGGGGTTCCAGCGTCATCACGTCTTCTGGGCAGGTCGCGACGCAGAGCCCGCATTGAACGCAGAGATCCTCCTGGAAGCGCAGTTCCGGCCGGTCGGGATTGGCGGAAAGCGCCGCGGCCGGGCAGGCGGAGACGCAGGAGAGGCAGAGCGTGCAGCCCTCCGCTTCGATCGTCACGCGGCCGAAGGGGGCGCCCGGCGGCAGCGCCACCCGCTCCGGTCGCGCCGGGGCATGCGCGTGCCATTCGCGCAGGGCGAGCATCGTCAGCGCCCGCCCGGCCCCGCGCGGCTGAAAGGTCGCGGGCGGCGTCGCGCCGCCGCGGGGCAGGGCGCGGAGCCGCGCGAGCAGCGCATCGGGATCGTCGGTCTGGATCACGGCGAGTGCCTCGGCCGCGTGGCCCATCGCCGGCATGAGCGCGCCCGCGAGCGCCGCGAGCCGGCTGAGCGGCGCCAGATCGTGCTTGGGCTTCTCCGGTACGAGGAAGGCGATCCCCGCCGCGCCATACGCAAAGGCGGCGGCGATCTCGCCGATGCCGAGTTGTGTGACTTCATTGAGCGCAAGCGGGAGGACGCGTGCCGGCAGCCCCTCGCCATGGCGGGCGAGCGCCGCGATCAGCGGGGCGCCGTGCGGCGTGTCATGGACGAGGAGCACCGCGTCGCGCCCGCCGGCTGCGGCATGGGTGGCGAGCAGCGTGCGCAGGCGCCGCATCGTCTCCTCGGCCGAAGGCAGCGCATAGGCGGCGGCGCCGGTCGGGCAGACGGACGCGCAGCCGCCGCAGCCGGCGCAGATATGCGGATCGATGGCGACATGATCCCCGGCGGGGGTGATCGCTCCGGTCGGGCAGATTTCGAGGCAGCGCGCGCAGCCGGTGATCCGGTTGCGGGAATGCGCGCAGAGCTCGGCGTGAAAATCGACGTATTTCGGCTTGTCGAAGGTGCCGACGAGATCACGCGCGCGGGCGATCGCGGCCGCAACCGCCGCCGGGCTGTTCGGATCGGCGCGCAGATAGCCGTCTCGCAGCGCGCCGGCCGCGAAGAGCGGCGTTTCGCCGGCAAGATCGAGGATAAGGTCGCAGCGCGAGACGGCACCGGATTTCGGCGGGCCGAATTCGAGGCGCGCACGCGAGGAGGGCCGCGCGGCCGCGACCTCGTCGCAGGTCAGCTCGAAATTGCCGAGCCAGCCCTTCGCCTGGCGGATGCGGCCGCGCAGGATCGGGAAATCGCGCGCGACCGGCGGGATGATATCGCCCGGGGCGTTCAGCATCACCGTGACGTCGAGGCTCTCGGCGAGCTGACGCCCGGCCTCGATGGCGGTCTCGTCCCGGCCATAGACGAGGATCACGCCCTGGCTCTCGAGCGTCACGAAGGGCAGGGCGGGCGGCGCGAGGCGCGCGGCGGCGATGAGTGCCGCCATTTTCGCGCCGGCTGCCGCGCCCTCGCGCGACCAGCCGGCCGAATCGCGAATATCGACATAGGTCTGCGTGCCTTCGAAGCCGAGATCGTCGAGGGCGGCGCGCAATCCCGCCTCCTCCTGGCGGCAGGCGATGGTGACGGCGCTGCCGCGCGCAGCCTCGGCGAGCCGGTCGCGCTCGGGCCCGCAGAGATGCTCGCAGGCGCGCAACACGACGTCGCTCCCGGCGATCGTCTGGCCGATCGCCGCAAGATCCGGTGTGAAGCTGCCTTCGCAGGAGCAGACGAACAGCGTTTCCCGCGGCGATTCCGGCGATTCCGGGCGTGCGATCGCGTCGGTCATGGCGGGTCGGTTCTCCCTCGGCGGCAGGCGGCGCAATCTCGCTTCGCCCTTGTCTTTTTTGGAATCCCTACAAATAACGTTGCGTTCCGGGAGACAAGGGGCGTGCGGAAAATGCGTTCAAATCCCGTATCGGAGCCCGGATGGACAGGATGACCGCGCCGTATGGACCTGCCTGCGCTTGAGGATGCCGATTTCCCGCCGCTGATCGCGCCCTTCCGGCTTCGTGAGCGCGAGGACGCCTTCGCGACGGCGCTCGCGGCGGCGCAGGCTTCCGGGGAGGCGTATCGCGGCGCCGGGAGCCTGCATTATGTCGGCCGCTTCGAGCTGATCGAGTTTGCGATCACCCTCGAACCGCAGGAACCGCTGCGGATCGCGCGGAAGATCCTGTTTGCCGGCATGAACGCGCTCGCCGAGGCGCTGGCCCTGCTCGCGCCGCCGGAGAAGCCGATCGGCTTCCATTATCCCGGCGCGCTCCATTTCGACGGCGCGCTGATCGGCGGCGGCCGGATCGCCTGGCCGGACGGTTGCAGCGCGGATGAGACGCCCGATTGGCTGATCTTCGGCGCCATGGTCCGGGCCGGCGGGGTCCGGGATCAGGGGATGGGGCTCGGCCCCGGCATCACCACGCTCGACGATGAGGGCTTCATGGCCTGGAACCCCGCCGGCGTCTCGGCCTCCTTCTCCCGGCAATTCCTGGTCGAGGTCGACAATTGGTCGGAGAAGGGCATGCGCGAGATCGGCCCGCGCTATCTGTCCCGCCTCGAGACGGGGCGCGGCGCGAAGCGGCGGGGCATCGACGAGAACGGCGACCTGCTCATCGACGAAGGCGGCGGCGCCCCGCGCCGCCTCCCCTTCCCGGAGGGGGGCGCGGCGCCGGAATGGCGCGATCCCGAAACCGGCGAGCCGCGGGGCTGACATGGCGAGGCTGCTGCGCACGATCCGGCTCGATCCGTCGGATGCCTTCGTCTTCACCCGTGCGGCGGAGCCGGGCGAATGGGCGGTGCCCGGCACCTTCCTGTTCTGGGAGCGGCCGGTCGAAACGCTGATCGGCAAGGAGCGGGCGGCGTTCCGGTCCGGGCTGCTCGGGGTTTCGAGCTTCGGCTGGTCGACGCTGGTGACGATCGTCGAGGCGGATGCGGGGGAGCGTGCGGGCCTTGTCGACGCACTCGCCGCGCGGCTTCTCGCCGAATGCGGCGCCCCGGACGCCTCGGCCGCGCGGGCGGCGGCCGAGGCCGAGATCGCCTATGCCGAGGAACTCGCCGAGCCGCCGGTGGGGACGCTTGTCGCGATCCATCGCAGCGTCGAGAATGGCGAGATCGTCGAGCGCTTCCGCACGCTGCTGCCGGGCACCGACGAGCGGCATTCGCGCGCCTTCACCTTCGTCGAGATCGCGGACGAGCCGGATGTCGAGGAGCGGGTCGATCTGGCGGGGCTTGCGATAGGGAAGGAAGCGTCATGACGGGAGCGGCCGAGGGGATGGCGGAGGCGCCGGCCGAGCCGCGGGATGCCGGCGCGCCGGATTTCTGGGTCGCAAGCGGGCATCATCTCGTCGATCGCGCCGATCATGGCGGGCTTGTCGTCACCGACGAATTCCTCAAGGCCTATCTCGCCCGGCCAGAACTGATGCCGCCGGCGGAGGCCTGCCCGGTGGAGCGGGGGCTACATGCGCGCCTCCTGGCCGCGCCGCGTGCCGCCATCCCGCCCGACGAGATCGCGCTGATCGCCGATGCCGATGCGCGCGAGAATTTCGGGCTCTTCCTCGCCTTCCGCGACCATCTGCTCGCGCATGCGACGCTGGAGGCGGCCTACCTCGCGCTTCTGCGCGGGGGGATGGGTCGGATCCCGCCGCTCTTCGTGCAGCATCTGACGCATCTCGTCGCGCGCAATGCGTTCGACGGCATCCGCGACGCGCATGTGCTGCGGGCGGCGGAATGCTTCTTCCGCCCCCAGCGCGTCACGGTGCATGAAGGCTCGCTCCTGCTCGCGGACGAGGAAGCCATCGCGCTGCACGAGCATGACCGGCAGCATTCGCCGCTGCTCAACATGCTCGGCGGGCCGGCCGTCACCGAGCTTGAAGTGCTCAAGCCGGCGAATGCCGGAGGCTATGCGGCGCGCTCGGATGCGCATGACCTGGTGTTCGATCTCACCGATCCCGAGCACGGGCGCCCCGCGCTCGCCCGCGCCATGGCGATCTGGACCCGGCACCTGCTCGGCTTCACGCCGGAATTCCGACCGGTCGAGGGTTTCGAGAACGCGCGCTTCACGTGGTTCTTGGCGCTCGATGCCGAAGCCACGGCGATCGGCAACCGCCTCTGGCGGGGCGAGGCGCTGGCGGAAGAGGCCCGTGCGCGGGTGCTCGCGCTGTTCACCTTTACGCTGCCCGATCATCCGCGCATCCTCAGCGCGCAGCGCGGCGGGCAGGGCTTCGCGATCCTCGCCATGGATCCGGACCGGCTGATGCGGATCAAGCCGCAGAATCTCGTCGCCGGCCTGCCGCTGGCGCCGGATCAGGGCTGAGGAGGCGGCATGCCGGAAATGTCGATCCCCGTCGGCGTCATCGCCGAGAAGCGCAAGGCGGCAAGCCCCTGGATCGACCATACCTGGTCGGTCGAGGCGGTGCTGACGGGGATTCCGGCTGCGGCCCGCATGACCCTGATCGCGCGGGACGAGACGGGCGAGCGCTATTATGTCGGCGCGGAAAACCTCGTCTTCTCCTCGGTCGAGACGGCGCGCTATCGCGACAATCTCCTCAGCGGCGCGCCGAAGCTCTGGGTGGTGATGCGGGAGGATGCGCTCGATGCGACGCTGACGCTCGTCACCGTCACGGCCGATCCCGCGGAAGGCGAGGCGCATGCCGAATCCGAGGCCAATCTTGTCGGCACCGTGCCGATGGCGCCGGAAATCGCCGCCGCGCTCGCCGCTTTCGTCGACGAACATCATGTCGAGCGGGATTTCTTCAAGCGCAAGCGTGACCGCGCCGATCCCGACGGACTCGGCCGCCGCCGGCCGGGACGGGGAGGCGATCATGGCGGATGAGGGCGGCTTTCTCGGGCGCTGGTCGCGCCGCAAGCGCGCCGCGGCGCGGCCGGAGGCGGTGGAGCCAGCCCTGCCCGCGGCCGTGGACGCACCCGCGCCGGCGGACGGGATGGAAGCCGAGGCGGAGCCCTTCGACCCCGCCAGCCTGCCGCCGGTCGAGAGCCTGACCGCCGAAAGCGATATCCGCGATTTCCTGCGCAAGGAGGTGCCGGACGCGCTGCGCAACGCCGCGCTGAGGCGGATCTGGAGTGAGGATCCCTTCATCCGCAGCTATATCGGACCGGCCGATTACGCCTGGGACTTCAACGATCCCGCCGCGATCCCGGGCTTTGGGGCCCTGGAGACCGGGTTCGATCTGCCGTCTCATCTCAGCCGGATGACCGGCGCCGCCCCCCCGCCCGCACCGGCTGGGATGGAAGGGGTGATCGAACAGGAATCGGTCTTATCAGGAGAGGCCGTGACGCCGGCCGTTCCGGACATGTCGGGCGATCCGCCGCCCGCCGAGCCGGCGCTTCCGGTGTCCTCAAGGCCGGAGGACGCACCGCGCGAACCGGATCCGGACGCACCGGAGCTGGAAATTCGCAAGGAAAATCAACGTCAACCTGTCCGGCGGCGACATGGTGGCGCAGTTCCGGTCTGACCGGCGTTTTTCCCTTGCCGTGGCATAGGTTCCGCCTATAATTTTGAATGATTGTATTTCCAAAAGACGGCCTTCAACGCCGCAGCAAGGGTGGAAATGAGAGATCAGGGATTGCAGCTGGCGATCCGCGCCGCAGGCGGCGTTTCCGCTCTCGCTCGCCGCATCGGCGTTGCACAGCCCTCGGTTTCAAGCTGGACAAAGGTTCCCGCCGAGCGGGTGGTTGCCGTCGAGGGCGTGACGTCGGTGCCGCGCTCGCTCTTGCGGCCGGATCTCTATCCTGAGCCGACTTCCGATCTTCAGGCGCCGGATGCGATCGACGAGGCGCGGGCCCGGCTCTACCTGCTGCTCGCCAATCTCATCCACCATGTTCCGGACGAGACCATCGTCGCGGAGCTTTCCGGTCTTGCGGGCGTGGCGGATGAGAGCGCCCTCGGCCCGGCGCTCGCGGCGCTGGGGCAGGCGGCCGGGGAGGTCGATGCCGGGCGGGTCGCGCGCGAGCATTTCGACCTGTTCATCGGCATCGGGCGCGGCGAATTGCTGCCCTATGCCTCCTATTATCTCACCGGTTTTCTCTACGAGCGGCCGCTCGTCCGGGTGCGGAGCGACATGAAGCGCCTTGGAATCGCGCGCGGCGAGGGCATGAGCGAGCCCGAGGACCATATCGGCTACCTCCTTGAAACCATGGCCGGGCTTGCGGGGCGGCGCTTCGCCGCCGAGGCCGGGGAGGAGCGCCGGTTCTTCTCGCGCCATCTCGCCCCCTGGGCGGAGCGGTTCTTCGAAGATCTCGCTAGGGCCGAGGCTGCGCGGTTCTACCGCGCCGTCGGGCGGCTGGGCGCCGCATTCATCCGTCTGGAGTGCGAGGCTTTCGCGCTCGACGATCATCAGGATGGCCCGGTCGAGACCGGAACGATTGAGGGAGCACGGACATGAGCAGGACGAAGGACGAAGGCCGGGAGATCGTGGACCGCTCGCGCCGCGGTTT
Source organism: Rhabdaerophilum calidifontis (assembly GCF_008641065.1). Classification (GTDB taxonomy): domain Bacteria; phylum Pseudomonadota; class Alphaproteobacteria; order Rhizobiales; family Beijerinckiaceae; genus Rhabdaerophilum; species Rhabdaerophilum calidifontis. The sequence continues at coordinate 673,756 of NZ_VTRS01000001.1, forward strand.
CCTCGGTGCGGGGCTCCTCGGCGCGACGGCCGCTGCCGGCGGGGTCGCGGTCGGGGAGGCGGCCAGGGCTTCCGAAAACGACGGCGAGAAGAAGAAGGCGCGGTACAAGGAAACGGACCACGTCAAGAAATATTACGCGACCAACCGTTACTGAGGGAAACGCCATGCTGATCAAGCGCAAGGATGCGTCTGCCGCCCGCAGTTCGTTCGCCGCGTCGCTCGCGGCCACCGGTGCCGAGCGGCTCGATCGCCGCACCTTCCTGCGGCGTTCCGGCATCGCGGCCGGCGGGCTTGCAGCGCTCGGGTCGATCGGGTTCGGCTCGGTGCGCGAGGCCCGGGCCTCGATGCCGAAGCCGGGCAAGCCGGTCGAGATCCGGACCAATATGTGCACGCATTGCTCGGTGGGCTGCACGGTCAAGGCCGAGGTGCAGGAGGGGGTCTGGGTCGGCCAGGAGCCGGCCTGGGACAGCCCGATCAACCGCGGCACGCATTGCGCCAAGGGCGCGGCGGTGCGCGAACTCGTCAAGGGTGAGCGGCGGCTGAAATATCCGCTCAAACTCGTCAACGGCGAGTGGCAGCGCATCTCCTGGGATGTCGCCTACGACGAAATCTCGAAGAAGATGCTTGAGATACGCGAGAAATCCGGGCCGGAATCGGTCTGGTTCCTCGGGTCGGCGAAATTCACCAACGAGGCCGCCTACCTCTTCCGCAAATTCGCGGCCTATTGGGGCACGAACAACGTCGATCATCAGGCGCGCATCTGCCACTCGACGACCGTTGCCGGTGTTGCGAATACCTGGGGTTACGGCGCGCAGACCAATTCCTACAACGATATCCGCAACGCCAAGACCATCATCTTCATGGGGTCGAATGCGGCGGAGGCGCATCCGGTCTCGATGCAGCATATCCTGACCGGCAAGGAAACGAACCGCGCCAATGTGATCGTCATCGATCCGCGCATGACCCGCACGGCGGCGCATGCGACGGAATATGTCCGCTTCCGTTCAGGCACCGACATTCCGGTGATCTGGGGCATGCTGTACCACATCTTCAAGAACGGCTGGGAGGACAAGCAGTTCATCGCCCAGCGCGTCTACGGCATGGATATGGTGCGCAAGGAGGTCGAGAAATGGACGCCGGACGAGGTGGAGCGCGTCACCGGCATCCCCGGCGCGCAGCTTGAGAAGGTCGCCAAGGCCTTCGCAACCGAGAAGCCCTCGACCTTCATCTGGTGCATGGGCGCGACGCAGCACACGGTCGGCACCGCCAATGTCCGCGCCTTCTGCATCCTGCTGCTCGCCACCGGCAATGTCGGCGGGCAGGGCGTCGGCGCCAATATCTTCCGCGGCCACACCAATGTGCAGGGCGCGACCGATCTCGGCCTCGATGTGACGACGCTGCCGCTCTATTACGGCCTCGACGATGCGGCCTGGCGCCATTGGGCCCGCGTCTGGGAAACGGATTTCGAGTGGTTCAAGAGCCGCTTCGACGTGACCAAGGCGCCGGACGGCAAGGAAACGTCGATGATGAATGTCCCTGGCATTCCCTCGACTCGCTGGTTCGACGCGGTGACGATGCCGAAGGACCAGGTTCAGCAGCGCGATACGCTCAAGGGCGTGTTCGTCATGGGCCATGGCGGCAACACCATCCCGCGCATGCCGGAAATGGTGAAGGGGCTCGAGGCGCTGGATCTGATGGTCATCGTCGATCCGCATCCGACGACCTTCGCGCATATCTCGGGCCGCAAGAACGGCACCTATCTCCTGCCGGCCTGCACGAGCTTCGAGTGCGACGGCTCGCGCACGGCCTCGAACCGGTCGATTCAATGGGGCGAGAAGATCGTCGACCCGATCTTCGAAAGCGCGAACGATTACTGGGTCATCTACAAGTTCGCCGAGAAGCTCGGCTTCGCCGACCGGATGTTCAAGAACATCACGATGGTGAAGGGCAAATACGGCATGGAGCCCGAAGCCGAATCCATCCTTCGCGAGATCAATCGCGGCGGCTGGTCCACCGGCTATTGCGGCCAGTCGCCGGAGCGGCTCAAGGCGCATATGAAGCACCAGGACAAGTTCGACATCGTGACGCTCCGGGCGCCCAAGGACGCACCGCCCGAGATCGCCGGCGATTATTACGGTCTGCCCTGGCCGTGCTGGGGCACGCCGGAATACCGTCATCCCGGCACGCATCACCTCTACAACACCAACCTGCACGTCAAGGATGGCGGCGGCACCTTCCGCGCCCGTTTCGGCGTCGAATACGAGGAGCCGCAGCCGGACGGCAGCAAGAAGAAGGTCAACCTGCTTGCCGAAGGGTCCTATTCCAAGGATTCCGAGATCAAGGACGGCTACCCGCAATTCACGCTCGGCGTGCTCAAGAAGCTCGGCTGGGACAAGGACCTCACCGAGAGCGAACTCGCCACGATCAACCGGATCGGCGGCAACAACCCCGATGCCGTCTCCTGGGCGATCGACCTCTCGGGCGGCATCCAGCGCGTTGCGCTGGAGCATGGCTGCATTCCGTTCGGAAACGGCAAGGCCCGCGCCAATGCCTGGAACCTGCCGGATCCGATCCCCGTCCATCGCGAGCCGATCTATTCGCCCCGCACCGAACTGGTCGCCAAATACCCGACCCGGGCCGATTACCGGCATTTCCGCATGCCGAATATCGGGTTCACGGTGCAGAAGGCGGCGTTGGACAAGGGAATTGCCAAGGAATTCCCGCTGATCCTCTCCTCGGGGCGGCTCGTCGAATATGAAGGCGGCGGCGAGGAGACGCGCTCCAACCCGTGGCTCGCCGAACTCCAGCAGGACATGTTCGTCGAGATCAACCCGGCGGATGCAGCTGATCGCGGCATCCGCGATGGCGCCTGGGTCTGGGTGTTCGGGCCCGAGAGCAATTCGAAGGCGCGTGTCAAGGCGCTCGTCACCGAACGCGTCGGCAAGGGCGTCGCCTGGATGCCGTTCCATTTCGGCGGCTATTTCCAGGGGGTGGACCAGCGCTCGAAATATCCGAAGGGGGCCGATCCGGTCGTTCTCGGCGAGAGCGTCAATACCGTGACCACCTACGGCTATGATCCGGTGACGGGCATGCACGAAGGCAAGACCACGCTCTGCCAGATCCGCGCGGCATAAGGAGGGAATGAAACATGGCCCGCATGAAATTTCTCTGCGACGCGGATCGCTGCATCGAATGCAATGCCTGCGTCACCGCCTGCAAGAACGAGCACGAGGTGCCCTGGGGCATCAACCGGCGCCGCGTCGTGACGCTGAATGACGGCAAACCCGGCGAGCGCTCCGTCTCGATGGCCTGCATGCATTGCACGGATGCGCCCTGCGCCTCCGTCTGCCCGGTCAATTGCTTCTACACCACGGCCGATGCGGTGGTGCTGCACTCGAAGGATCTGTGCATCGGCTGCGGCTATTGCTTCTACGCCTGTCCGTTCGGCGCGCCGCAATATCCCAAGACCGCGAATTTCGGCTCGCGCGGCAAGATGGACAAATGCACCTATTGCGCCGGCGGCCCGGAGGCCGACGGTTCGCCCGCAGAACTTGAAAAATACGGCCGAAACCGCCTCGCGGAGGGGAAGCTGCCGCTCTGCGCGGAAATGTGCTCGACCAAGGCGCTGCTCGCCGGCGACGGCGACATCATCGCCCAGATCTACAAGGAGCGGGTGGCCAAGCGCGGCTATGGTTCCGGCGCCTGGGGTTGGAAGGTCGCCTACAAGGAGACGATCGCGATCTAAGCGTGCCCAGCGGCGGCGGGCGGCGCTCAGGCCGGCCGCCTTCGAGGCAAACCTGAGAATCAGCGGAGGCTGACGTGCTGAACCGGCTCTCGACTATCCTGCGCGGCGGACTGGCCGCTTTCATCCTGGCTCTGGCTCTGGCTGCTGCTCCCGAGGCGGCACGTGCTCAGGGCAGCGTCAACCCCACCGCACAATCGGTCAAGGAGCAGCAGCTTCTCGACGCACTGAAGCCCGGCGCCGCGATCACCGGCCGGGTTACGATTCCCAACGCGCAGGCGGCGAGCCTGATCCAGCCGGGGCGCGATTGGCGGGCCTTCAACCAGGAGACGCTGCCGCGCATCGGCGCGGTAGCACTGCTCGGCATGCTGGCGCTGCTCGTCGGGTTTTACATGCTGCGCGGCCGGATCCGCATCGATGCCGGCGCTTCGACGATGCGCATCCTCCGCTTCGGCTCCGTGGAGCGGGTGACGCATTGGCTCACCGCGACGAGCTTCCTGGTGCTTGCGTTGACGGGCATCAATGTCACCTTCGGCAAGACCATCCTTGCGCCGGTGATGGGCCCCGAAGCCTTCGCCGCCTGGGCCGGATTCGCCAAGCTGACCCATAACTTCGTCGGCTTCGCATTCATGCTCGGCGTGGTGCTCACCTTTCTCGTCTGGATCAAGGACAATATCCCGGACAGCACCGATCTCGGCTGGTTCGCGGCCGGCGGTGGCCTGCTCGGCAAGGGGCATCCGCCGGCGAAGCGCTTCAATGGCGGGCAGAAGATCGTTTTCTGGAGCGTGGTCGTGGGCGGCTTCTTCCTCGCCCTTTCCGGCTGGCATCTGCTGTTCCCGACACAGGAGGGGATCGCCGATGTGCAATGGCATGCGACCATCCACGGCACCGTCGCCTATCTGATGATGGCGCTGATCCTCGGCCATATCTATATCGGCTCGGTCGGCATGGAGGGCGCCTTCGATGCGATGGGGTCCGGCGAGGTCGATCTCAACTGGGCGAAGGAGCATCATTCGCTCTGGGTCGAGCAGGAGATGGCGCGCAAGGGCACACCGGCGATCATCGGCTCCGCGCAGCCTGCGGAGTGACACCAGTGCCATCGCTGGCGTGACAAATCGTCCGTTTGGAGCTAGAGGGCGCCGCTCGGCGCCCTTTTTTCTGGAAAAACGCATGCGGATCATCGGCCTCGCGGGCTGGAGCGGCTCGGGCAAGACCACCCTCCTGGCGCGCCTCATTCCCGTCCTCGTCGGGCGCGGTGCGCGCGTCTCGACCCTCAAGCACGCGCATCACCGTTTCGATGTCGATCAACCCGGCAAGGATAGCCATGCCCACCGCATGGCCGGCGCCACCGAGGTTCTGGTGAGTTCCGCCAAGCGGATCGCGCTGATGCGGGAATTGCGCGACGAGCCGGAATGGACGCTCGGTCGGCTGCTCAAGCGCATGGCGCCGGTCGATTACGTGATCATCGAAGGGTTCAAGCGCGAGCGGCATCCGAAGATCGAGGTGTTCCGGGCTGCGAACGGCAAGCCGCCGCTGTACCCGCAGGATCCGGCGATCCGCGCGATCGCGACCGATGCGCCCTTCCCGGATGTGGCCCTGCCGCAAGTCGCCCTTGACGATGCGGAGACGCTGGCCAATCTCGTCATCAATCTCGCGGTGCCACCGGGCATGATTTTCGATTGAGGCCCTGCGGCGCAGGCGGAGGCAGGCAGGTGGCGCAGCTCAGTTCGGATTGTTTTTCGGCCGGCATGGCCCTGCTGCGGCTTGATGCCGCGCTCGACGATCTCGCGGCCCGTCTCGGCGCCGTCGCTGCGCCGGAGGAGGTCGCGCTCGGCGCGGCCTGCGGGCGGGTGCTCGCGGATGATGTCGTCGCGCCCGCCGCCGTGCCCGGTTTCGACAATTCCGCGGTTGACGGCTACGCTGTCCGGCATGCGGATCTCGCCGGCGCGGGGGAGACGCGGCTGCCGATCTCGGTGCGAATTCCAGCTGGCACGCGCGGTGTCGCGCCGCTCGCGCCCGGCAGCGCGGCGCGGATCTTTACCGGTGCGATGATGCCGCCCGGCGCCGATACCGTGTTCATGCAGGAGGATGTGCGCGTCGAGGGCGATCATGTCCGGCTGCCGCCGGGGTTGGCGCCCGGCGCCAACCGCCGCTTCGCCGGGGAGGATTTCGCCGCCGGTGCCGTGGCGCTCCGCGCCGGAACGCGCCTGCGTCCGCAGCACGTGGCGGCGCTGGCGGCTTTGGGGCTCGGCCGGGTCCGCGTACGCCGGCCATTGCGTGTCGGCCTGTTCTCCACCGGCGACGAGGTGGTCGAGCCCGGTTCGGGCCCGCTGCCGCCGGGCGCGCAGTTCGATTCCAACCGGCCGATGCTCGCGGGTCTGCTCGCCGCGCGCGGCATGGAGCCCGTCGATCTCGGCATCCTGCCCGATAACCGCGACGCGATCGCCCGCGCGCTCGCCGCCGCAGCAGAGCGCTGCGAGGCGCTCGTCACCAGCGGCGGGGTCTCGACCGGGGAGGAGGATCACGTCAAGGCGGCGGTCGAGGCCGCGGGACGGCTCAATTTCTGGCGGCTGGCGATCAAGCCCGGCCGGCCCATCGCCATGGGAACGATCGCCGGCCGGCCCTTTCTCGGCATGCCCGGCAATCCGGCGGCGGTTTTCGTGACCTTCACGCGCTTCGTGGGGCCGGTGCTCGACCTGCTCGCCGGCGCGGCCCCCGTCCGGCCGATGCCGGTGCCGGCCGTGGCCGGTTTTGCCTATCGCAAGAAGGCGGAGCGGCGGGAATATGTCCGCGTCTCGCTGGTGCGCGACGCTGAGAGAGGCGTCATCGCCCGCCTCTTCCCGCGCGACGGCGCCGCGCTCGTCTCATCGCTGACCGAATCGGATGGTTTCGTCGAACTCGGGGAGGAATGCCTCGCCGTTGCCCCCGGCGATGCGGTCGGCTACCTGCCCTTCGCGGCGCTCCTCGCCTGAAACCTCAATGCGCGCGATCGATCCGCGCGCCGGAGGTCGTGTAGGCCTCGTCCGCCGATTTCTGGAATTGGCTGTTGAGCACGACCGAGGCCCCGGCCGCGACCGCGACCATCACGATGAGCGACACAATAAAAGCCTTCATGCTCTCCTCCAGCGGTTCTCCGGGCGGGACGCCCGATTTTATACTTATTCTAGAGCATTTCACGCGCCGGTGGCTACCGGTCGATCACAGAAAATGCCCCGGAACCATATCCGGGACGGCAGGCCCTGTCCGGGCTCCTCAGCCGGAGCTGCCTTGCCCGAGATGCACGGCGACCGCCTCGGCGCGCGCGAGGTCCTCCGGGGTGTTGACATTGAAGAACGGGTCGACCGGCTCGACCGGCCATTCTGCGGTGGCGCAGCCATGGCGGGCGGTGAACCGATCGATCTTGCGCTCGCCGGCTGCCAGCGCGGCCCGCAGATCCTCGCGCAGCGCGAGCGGCCAGAGCCCGATCACGGGATGCGTCCAGCCGCCCGAGCCCGCGCAGGCGAACGGCGTTCCGGCCGCGCGCCGCGCCGCCTCCAGCCGCTCGGCGAGATCGGGGGGCAGGAAGGGGCAATCGCCCGGCACGGAGAGAAGGTCACGCGTGCGTGTATGGGCGGCGGCCCAGTCGAGCCCGGCGAGGATGCCGGCGAGCGGGCCGGGATAATCGCCCGTCGCATCCGCCACGACGGGCAGGCCGAACGCGGCGAAACGGCCGGGATCGGCATTGGCGTTGAGCACGAGCGCGCGCCCCGGCCCGGTGGTCGCGGCGATGGCGCGTGCGAGAATGGGCTGGCCACCGACCGTGAGCAGCGGCTTGTCGCCGCCGCCCATGCGCGTCGCGCGCCCGCCGGCGAGGAGAACGACGGCAAGTTCCGCGCTCATTCCGCGTCCTCCGCGGCGCGCGCGCCCTTGCGGCGGTGCCGCGCGCCCTCGTCCGGCACATAGGCGAGATCCTGGTCGAAGATCAGCCGCCCGGCGCCGGCGAGCGCGACGAAACGCTTGCCGCGCGCGCGGCCGATCAGCGTCAGCCCCGCCTTGCGGGCGAGTTCAACTCCCCAGGCGGTGAAGCCGGAGCGCGAGACGAGCACCGGGATCCCCATGCGCACGGTCTTGATCACCATCTCGGAGGTCAGCCGTCCGGTCGTGTAGAAGATCTTGTCGGCGGGGTCGATGGCGTGGTGCTGCATGTAGCCGGCGATCTTGTCTACCGCGTTGTGGCGCCCGACATCCTCCATATAGACGAGCGGCCGATCCTCGCGGGCGAGCACGCAGCCGTGGATCGCGCCCGATTCGAGGTAAAGGGAGGGGGTCTGGTTGATCTTGTGCGTCAGCGCGTAGAGCCAGGAGGTGCGCAGGGGTGTCGCAGGCAGGCGGGCGTTCTCGATCACGTCCATGAGATCGCCGAAGATCGTGCCCTGCGCGCAGCCGGAGGTCTGGGTGCGTTTCCTGAGCTTTTCCTCGAAATCCGTCTCGGCCTCGGTGCGCACGACGACGACGCCGAGATCGTCGTCGTAATCGATCCCCGTGACCGGCGTTTCCGGCCGCAGCATGTTCTGGTTGAGCAGATAGCCGAGCGCCAGATATTCCGGATGATCGCCGATCGTCATCATGGTGACGATCTCGCGGGAATTGAGGAACAGAGTCAGCGCCCGCTCGACCGTGACGCGGGTCTCGACCGGTTCGCCGGCCTCGTTGACACCGGTGACCGCGACCGAAAGCCGCGGATCGGCGGGGTCCGGCCGGAGCCGGTATTCGTCTAGGAAATCCATCGTCCGGTCCGTTTCGCGCCGCATGGCCGGCATGTGCGGCGCATGCTTGCCAAGCCGCGGGGTTTGTTGCCACAAAGCCGCTCGGGTCATTACCGGGGAACACTATGTCGAACGACGCGCCGATCAAGACCGATTGCCTGATCATCGGGGCCGGGCCCGTCGGGCTCTTCGCGGTGTTCGAACTCGGGCTTCTCGATATCCGCGCCCATGTCGTCGATATCCTGCCGAAACCGGGCGGCCAATGCGCCGAACTCTACCCGGAAAAGCCGATCTACGACATCCCCGGCTATCCGGTCATTTCGGGACAGGAGCTCATCGACAACCTGATGGCGCAGATCGCGCCCTTTTCCCCGAGCTTCCATTTCGGCGAGATGGTCGCGGCGGTCGAGGTGCTGGGCACCGCCGAGGCGCCGTGCTTCCGCGTCGCGACCGATGTCGGCACCATGTTCGAGGCGCGGACGCTGATCATCGCCGCCGGCGGCGGTTCGTTCCAGCCCAAGAAGCCGCCGATCGAGGGCATCGAGGCTTATGAGGGGCATTCGGTCTTCTATGCCGTGCGGCGGGTCGAGCAGTTGCGCGACCGGTCGGTGCTGATCGTCGGCGGCGGCGATTCGGCGCTCGACTGGACCCTGAACCTCCAGCCGCTCGCCAGGCGGGTGACGCTGATGCACCGGCGCGACGAGTTCCGCGCCGCGCCGCATTCCGTCGAGCGGATGCGCCGGCTGGTCGCCGAGGGCGCGATGGATCTGCGCATCGGCCAGATCACCGCCCTGCGCGGCGCGCCGCCGGCGCTCGAGGCGGTGGAATGCCGGGGCAATGCCGGGGAGACCTTCACCATCGCCGCGGATACGCTGCTGCCCTTCTTCGGGCTGACGATGAAGCTCGGCCCGATCGCCGATTGGGGCCTTGCGCTGCACGAGAACCTGGTTCCGGTCGACACCGAGAAGTTCGAGACCAATGTGCCGGGCATCTTCGCCATCGGCGACATCAACACCTATCCCGGCAAGCTGAAGCTGATCCTGTCCGGTTTCCACGAAGGGGCGCTCGCGGCGCAGAAGGTGCACCGCTATGTCTTCCCCGAGAAGCGGATCGTGTTCCAGTACACGACCTCGTCGACGAGCCTGCAGAAGAAGCTCGGCGTGGCCGGCTGAGGATCAGGCGTCGAGGCGGATGAGCCGCGCGGAGATGGCGCGTGCGAGCACCAGCGTCGGCACCGAGACCATGGCATCCGCACTGCCGGCGGGAACCCAGATGCGCGCGAAGCGGGTGACGGCGGAATCCATCATGATCGGCACGCGGTTCAGCAGCGCCACCGGCGGGATCGCTTCGAGCGGGAAGCCGGTGATGCGCAGCGCCGATTCGGCATCGGCGCGGGCGAGATTTTCGCCCACTGTGGCGCCGAGCAGCTTCTCGCTGATCGGCGAAGTTGCTGAATGCAGCAGCAGATAGGGCTTCTTGGTCGCCTTGCCGCGGAACATCGCGCTGAGCACGATGAAGGGCAGTTCGCAATCGCAGGCGGCCGCCATGCTCTCGGGGGTGTTGGCCTCCGGCGGCAGCAGCTTCAGCGTATAGGGGATCGCATCGCGATAGAGCGCGGCGAGCACGCGGCGCGTCGCGGGCGAGGCGCCGGGAACATCGCCGTCCGGCGGGTTGATTTCGTCCTGCTCGACCTGCTGGGCAACCGACACGGCTCGCGCCTTCTGCTGAGAGAATGCTCGGATTATGCCGTCATCTTGGTTAACGAGCGGTTCGAGGCAGCGTGAATTCCGCGAGCGTCGTCACCGGCCCGCCGCCGCGCGGCGTGCCGCGGCGCGTGATCCGCGCCGTGCGCGCGGCGGGGTTGATCGCGATCAGGTGGTATTCGGCGAGATGCCCCGGCGTGCCCGGCACCGCGGAGGCCGAGGCGACGCCGAGCACCGGAACCGGCCCGGCCGGTCCCGTGATCTCGGCCAGCGAATGGCGGTGGTTGTGCCCGTGCAGCACGAGTTCGGCGCCGTGGCGGCCGAGCAGCTCCGCCATCTTCCGCTGGTCCATGAGGTTTCGTCCGAAGCGCGTCACGGTCTTCAGCGGCGGATGATGGATCATCACGACGCGGAACAGGCCCTCCTGCCGCGTGCTGTCGAGGAGATCGGCGAGCGCCGCGCGCTGCGCCTCGCCGACACGGCCGGTCGCCATGAAAGGCAGGGTCGGCACGCCGGAATTGACGCCGATCAGCGCCACGCCGCCGCGCCGCCGCAGATAGGGGAAGCGGCACGGCCCCTCGGCGCCATCGCCCAGCATGTAGGGGCGGAAGACCCGCTCCATGGCCGGCAGCGATTCGCGGATATAGGCATCGTGGTTGCCCGGCACGATCGAGACCGATCCGGCATCGCCGAGGCTGCGCACCGCCGCCATGGCCTGCGGGAATTCCGGCTCGTACCCGACATTGACGAGATCGCCCGTCAGCGCGATGTGATCGGGCGTATGGCGCGCGAGATCAGCGATGATCTCGGCCAGGACATCCATGCTGTGGATCGTCGCGCGCGCGCCGTGCCAGTTCAGCGCGCCGGTGAGGCGCTTGTTGATCAGCTTGCGGAACGGTATCCGCGGGAGAGGCCCGATATGCGGATCCGAGAGATGGGCCAGCAGGAATTCCAAGTGAACGACACCCGCGCGGAGGAAGCGGCCCCCCTGTTGCCCGCGCATGCCGATCCGTCAAGCGGCAAGATCGCGGCGGGCGGGGTGCGGCGCCGGATCGTGACCCGGCTCCTTCATGCCTGGTTCTGGCTCAGCCGGGGCATGACGCTGGGCGTGCGGGTGATGGTGCTCGACGCTAAGGGGCGGGTCTTCCTGGTGCGCCACACCTATGTGCCGGGCTGGCACCTGCCGGGCGGCGGGGTCGAGGCCGGCCAGACATTGCTCGACGCCGCGCGGCAGGAACTGGCCGAGGAGGCCAATATCGCGCTGACCGGTCCGGCACGGCTGCATGGCGTATATTTCAACCGCGACGCCTCCCGCCGCGACCATGTGGCGCTGTTCGTCCTGCGCGATTTCCGCGTTCTCGGCCCGCGTCCGCCCGACCGGGAAATCGCGGAAACCGGCTTCTTCCCGCTTGATGGCCTGCCGGACGGCACGACCGGCGGCACCCGCCGCCGGCTGGCGGAGGTGCTGGACGGGCTGCCGCCCGATCCGTTCTGGTAGCCCCGCGCGCCGCGCCGGCGGAGGTTGACACGGGCCGCGTTCCCGCGCCTTCTCCCGCGATCATGACCCAGCTCGACGTGACCATCGAACCGCAATCCGCCGCCGACGAGGCGGCAGTCGACCGTCTTCAGGCGCGGGCATTCGGCCCGGGCCGTTTCGCGCGCACCGCCTTCCGCATCCGCGAGCAGGCGCAGCATGCGGAAAGCCTGGCCTTTGTCGCACGCGTCGGCTCGCTAATGGTCGGCTCGGTGCAGCTGACGCCGATCCGGATCGATGCGCATCCCGCCTTCATGCTCGGGCCGCTCGTGGTCGATCCAGCCTTCGAGGGAAGGGGGATCGGCCGGGCGCTGCTCGAACGCGGCGCGCTGGCGGCGCGGGCGGCGCGCGGCGACCTGATCCTGCTCGTGGGGGACGAGGCCTATTATTCCCGCCACGGCTATCGGCGCGTGCCGCCGGGCCGCATCCGGCTGCCGGGGCCGGTCGATCCGGCGCGGCTCCTCGCGCTGGAACTTCAGCCGGGGGCGCTGGAGCGGATCACCGGCGCGGTGCGCGGTGGCGATTGACTCAGCCCGCCGCCTTGGCACGCCGGCGCGCGCCCTCGGCGAGCCAGGCGCCGATCAGCGGCAGGAGCAGCAATCCGAGGCCGAGGAAGCCGAGCCCGAGCGGCGTCACCGTCAGCCCGCGCAGGATCGTCGCCTCGGTGGGGCGCAGGCCGATATAATCCGCGCCGCCGAAGCGGGTTCCGGAGCGGATATCGACGATCCGCGGCAGATCGAGGCTTCCCCGCGCGAAGATCCGCCGCACGGAGCCGCCGGTCGCCTCGGCCACGGGGGCGAGATCATCAAGGGTGCTGACGACCTGGCGGAATTCGCGCGGGTTGGGCTGGCCGGCATTGATGAAGGCGACGAGCCCGCCATTCTCCGCCTTGTAGAGCCCGGCGCGCCGGATCGCGATTTCGGCACGCCAGATGCCGGGCTCGGCCTCGGCGAGGGGCACGGGCGATACGCCGCCGGCGGGCTCGGTGAGGCGGACCTCACCCGGCGGACCGCCGATGGTGCGGCGCTCGACGATGATGCGCCCGCCGCCCAGCGAAAGGCGCAGGGCCTCCTCCTCAAGCTCCGGCTCCTTCATCAGCCAATGCGAGAGCCGCCGCAGCAGGTCGAGATAGGGGCCGCCGCCGGCATAGCCGCGCGCCCAGAGCCAGACATGATCGGACAGGAACAGCCCGACCCGACCCTTGCCCTCGCGCCGCAATTCCAGCAACGGCAGATCGTCGATCCCGTGCAGGAGGCTCTGGCCGGACCGCGCGCGGGCGGCGATCTGCCGGAACCAGGGGGCCCAGCGCGGCTCGCCGCCGGGTTCGCCCGCGCCGTCAAGCCCGCGGGTTACGGGGTGGCGGCGGCCGAGATCGGTGATCTCGGCGCGGAAGGGCCGTTCGAGCACGGTGCCGGTCGGTTCCGCGGGCATGATCTCGTTGAGCGGGGTCGAGAGAAGCCCGTTCCGCGCCACGATCTCCGGCCCGACAGCGAAGAGCATCGCGCCGCCCTCCCGGACATAGCGCACCATGTTCTCGAAATAGAGCGTCGGCAGAAAGGTCTGGTTCGAGTAGCGGTCGAAGATGATCAGGTCGAATTCCTTGATCTTCGTGACGAACAGTTCACGCGTCGGGAAGGCGATCAGAGAGAGTTCGTTGGTCGGCGTTCCGTCCTGCTTCTCGGGGGGGCGCAGAATCGTGAAATGCACCAGTTCGACGTTCGGATCGGCCTTGAGCAGGTTGCGCCAGGTGCGCTCACCGGCATGCGGTTCGCCCGAAACGAGCAGCACACGCAGCTTCTCGCGCACACCCTCGACCGGCAGGGCGAGGCGGTTGTTGAGTTCCGTGAGTTCGCCGGGCGCGGTCTCGATCGCGAGTTCGAACAGGTTCATGCCGGCGCGATCGATCCTCAGCGCCAGTTTCAGCGGAACGCCGGGCAGGGCGGTGGCGCCGCCGACCGGCTCGCCGTTCTGGCGGATCGTGAGCCGCACCGGTCCAGCCGGGCCGCCATTGGCCTCGATACGCAGCGTCGCGGTGATCTCCTTGCCGACGATGCCGAAGCGCGGGGCTTCGACCAGCTCGATCCGGCGGTCAAATTCATCCGCGCGTCCGGTCACCAGGGCGTGGAACGGCGCGGTGAAGCCGAGCCGGCCGCGATCGGCGGGGATATCGTGGACATTGCCGTCGGTGATGGCGATGATCCCGGCAAGGCGGTCCTGCGGCACGTCGCGCGTCGCGGTGGCGAGCGTCTCGAAGAGGCGCGTGCCGTCTCCCGCCGCGTCGCGGTCGAAGACGTCCACGATGCGGATCTCGGTGTTGGGGCGCGCTTTCAGGCTCTCGGTCAGGGAACGCAGCGCGGCCTCGGTCTCCTCCATCCGGCCGGCGATGGTCTGCGAGCCGGAGCGATCCACCACCACGGCGACGATATCGCTCAGCCTGTCGCGCTTCTCGCTGACAAGACGCGGATCGGCGAGCCCGGCGAGGATCAGCGCCACCGCGACGAGCCGCAGCCAGGCCCCGCGCCTGCCGCGCCAGATCAGGTAGCCGGCGGCGATGAGGCCCGCCGCCGCGAGCACGGCGAGCAGCCACCAGGGCAGGGCGGGCGCGAAATCGAGGGTGAGGCGGTCGGCATTCATTGCCCGAGCCTTTCGAGCAGCGCCGGCACATGGACCTGATCGGCCTTGTAATTGCCGGTGAAGACATACATCACGAGATTGACGCCGGTGCGATAGGCCATCTCGCGCTGGCGCGGCTCGCCCGGCACCAGCGGGTAGAGCGGGTTGCCGAGCCGGTCGGTCGCCCAGGCGGCGGCGAGGTCGTTCGAGGTGATGATGATCGGCGAGACGCGGTCGCCGGCGCGCGCCGGAACTTTGCTGTCGCTCGGCCCGGTCAGGGCCTCGACCCAGCTGTCGCCGGTCACGTAGCGGCCGGTGAAGCGGTCGAGGAGGTAAAAGGTCTTGGTCAGCACATGATCGCGCGGGATCGGCTCCAGCGCGGGAATGTCGAGCGTCGCCAGCATCTGGCGCAGGGCGCGGGTCTCGGCGGTCGGCTGGCCGCCGGAGCGCTGGATGAAGGCGTCACGCGTGTCGAACACCATCGTGCCGCCCTGGCGCATGAAATTGCCGATCGCGCGGATCGCCGCCTCGGAGGGCATGGGCTGCCCCGCGAGCACCGGCCAGTAGATCATCGAATAGAACACAAGCTCATCCCGCGCCGGATCGAGCCCGATCGGCTCGTCGAGCTGGAGCGCGGTGCGCTGGCTGAGGATCTGCCCGAGGCCGTAGAGCCCGGCGCGGCTCGCCTCGTCGACCTGGGCGTTGCCGGTGACGATATAGGCCAGGCGCGGCCGTAGCGAGGAGCGGATATCTTCCGGCCGCACCGCCTGCGGATCCGATCCTTGCGCGATGGCGTCGCCGGGCGCGATGAGGAGCAGCAGGGCGAGCCCGAACCCGCCGGCTCCGAGCCCTGCTGCGGGCGCCGGGCTTCGGCGCAGCCGCGCAATCGCGCCGCCGAGCAGCGCCACTGCAAGCGAATCCGCAATCACCAGCAGGGCCGCGACGAGCAGCAGCGCCGGCCGGAAATCCACGCCGCGCGCGTTCTCGAGCGGAAGGGGGCCGGCGGAGCCGAAATCGATGGCGGCGAGCGCAACCGAGGCATTGAGCACATTGACCGCCAGCGCGGCTTCCGGGGGGCCGTAATAGCCCGGCGGATGGTCACGGCTCGCGGGTGCCGTGTGGCGCGTATCGATCGGCCGCGCATGGCCGGCGGCGGCGGAGAGCGCGCCGAACCCGTCGAGCGTCAGGCGCGGCGCGAGCTTGACGGCGGCCTCTCCGCGCGCGGAATCGCCGCCCGCCTGACCCTTGGCCGTGAGCAGCAGGCGGCGAAGCATGTCGACGAACAGTCCGGAGAGCGGCAGGTTCGACCAGGCGGTCGAGGCGGTGACGTGGAAAAGCACGATCTGCCCGGCCCCGCGTTGCGCGCCGGTCACCAGCGGGGTTCCATCCTCCAGAACGGCCCAGCTCGCGCGCATCAGCTCGCTGTCGGGCTCGGCGAGCACCTGGCGCTCGATCCGCACATCGGCATGGCGCGTGAGCCCCGCGAAGGGCGAGCCCTCGGGGATCTCGCCGAGTTTCTGCGGCCTGTCCCAGGAGAGGGCGCCGCCGAGGATGCGGCCGCCGCGACGCAGGCGCACGGGGAGCAAGTCGTCGCTCGATGCCGCGAGACCTGGCCCTGCGAAGCGCACGAGCATGCCGCCATTCTCGACGAAGCGCGCGACCTGGCTCGCGGATTCGCCGGAGAGGGTGCCGAAATCGACCAGAACCAGGATATCGGGCCGTTCCTCGAGCGCGCGGCCGATCGGGTCGGTCACACCGCGCGGCGGCTCGCGCAGGTCGGAATAGGGTTCGAGTGCGCGGACGAGGAAATAGCGGCCGGAGACAAGCGGCTGCGCGGTATCCGCGGTCTCGCCGGTGATGAGCGCGACGCGGCGGCGGCGATGCGCGCCGTCGAGAAGCTGTACGGCACCGGCGGAGCGGTGATCGGCGATCTCGATCCGGGCGATGTCGTTGACGATCTCGGTCGGCAGGGCGAGCCGCGCCCGCGCCTCCGTGGCGGCGGGGGCGAAGGCGAAGCCGGCATCGCCGAGCGGGCGGCCCTTGTCGTCATAGGCGCGCACGAGGCCCGGCGCCGGCGCGCCATCCGCCGCGGGCCGGCGGATGATCGCCTCGAGGCCCTCGGCGTTCTGGTCGAGGCCGACAAGGCCCAGCAGCGTCGCGGCGGGGGCGGCGATGATGTCGAGCCGCTCGCCCGCGGCCGCGCGGAAGGCGGCGATGCGCGGCGCCTCGTCCTCGCCCAGCAACCCGTCGCTGATCCAGATCGCGGCGGCATCGGGGCTGGCGGCGAGCAGGGCTGCGGCGGCCTCGAACATCGCCGCGCGCGGCGGATGCCAGGGTTTCGGCGCCAGCGAATTGAGCCGCGACAATGCCGCGCGCGCGGTTTCCGGCTGGCGTGCCGGCTGCTCGTCGCTCGCGGCGATCAGCAGCACGGGCCGCTGCATGGTGGCTTCGATCAGGGCGGCGGCGCGCTCGATCCGGGTTTTCCAGGCCGCGGCGGCGGGCCAGCCGTCGTCCAGCAGCAGCAGGAGCGGGCCGGAGGCGCTCTCGGCGCGCAGGCCGCCGGGCGGCTGCCAGCGCGGACCGGCGACCGCGAGGATGATCGCGGCGGCGGCGGCGAGGCGCAGGGCGAGCAGCCACCAGGGCGTGCGCGCCGGCTCGCGCTCGCGGCCGAGGATGTCGCGCACCAGCGGCAGGGTCGGCAGCGGCAGCCGCCGGGGCGGCGGCGGGGTCAGGCGCAGCAGGAAGTAGAGCGCCGGCAGCACGATCAGCGCCGCGAGCGCGAGAGGAGCGAGAAAGGTGAGACCCGCAAGCATGCCCGCCTCCTATCGCACCGCGCCGGCCGAGGCCGGCTGGCCGCCGATCAGCGCCGCGAGCTGGAGCAGGGTCTCCGCCGCCGGGCGATGCGTGACATGCTTGACGAAGCCGAACCCGTGCCGCGTGGCGATGCGCCGCAATTCCGCGGTGATTGCGGCGATCCGGTCGCGGTAGCGGCCCGCCACCTCGGCGGCATCGCCGATCCGCCAGGCATCGACCTCCTCCAGCCCCTCGAATTCGAGTTCGCCCGCGAAGGGGAAGTCCTCCTCGGCCGGATCGCGGATCAGCACCAGCGTCCCCTTTATACCGGAGGCGGCCAGCGCGGCGACGCGCTCGGCATATTGTGCAGGCGGCAGGATGAAATCGCCGATCATGATGAGATGATCGTGCCGGCGCAGGTGCAGCCCCTCCGGCATGGCCGGCGCCGAGGCCGGTTCCGGAGCGCCCGGCCGCAGCATCGCCTCGGCAAGCCGCATGATGATGTTGCGCGAGGCGAGCGGATGCGTGCGGCCGGGCAGGCCGACGCGTTCGCCGGCATGGACGAGCAGATCGGCGAGCGCGAGCCCGATCAGGATGGCGCGGTCGCGCTTCGGCTGCGCCGCAAGGCGCGAGACGAAATGCATCGAGGCCGAGAGATCGATCCAGAGCCAATGCGCCGCGGCGCTTTCCCATTCCCGCTCGCGGACATAGAGCCGATCGTCGCGCGCCGAGCGGCGCCAGTCGATCCGGTGGCTCGCCTCGCCGGTGACGAAGGGGCGGAATTCCCAGAATTCCTCGCCCAGTCCCGGTCGGCGCCGGCCATGGATGCCGAGTTGCAGCTGCGCGGCGACATTGCGCGCCTCGACGACGAGATGCGGCAGGATATCCGCCAGCCGCGCCGCCTCGCCCGTCAGGGCGCCGGGAAGCCCTTTCGCAAATCCCGGAACGGCTCTCGCCTCCTCGCCGCGCAAGCCCTTCTCCTCAGGTGAAGCGGCGCGTGAGCGTCGCGATGATGCCGCCGATCGTCTCGCCGTCGGCGCGGGCGGCGAAGGAAAGCGCCATGCGGTGCTTGAGCACCGGCTCGGCCAGCGCCGCGACATCCTCGAGCGAGGGTGAGAGCCGGCCGTCGATCAGCGCGCGGGCGCGGATCGCGAGCATTAGCGCCTGGCTCGCGCGCGGACCGGGGCCCCAGACCAGCTTTTCTCCGAGCGGCGTGCCGGGCTCCGGCCGCGCCGAGCGGACGAGATCGATGATCGCGTCGACGATCTGGTCGCCCACCGGCAGGCGCCGGACAAGCCGCTGCGCGGCGAGGATGCCCTCGGCGGTGAACACCGCGCCGGCTTCGTTCGCCTCGGCGCCGGTGGTCTCGATCAGCATGCGGCGCTCGGCGTCGCGGTCGGGATAATCGACATCGATCTGGAGCAGGAAGCGGTCGAGCTGCGCCTCGGGGAGGGGATAGGTGCCTTCCTGCTCGATCGGGTTCTGTGTCGCGAGCACGTGGAACGGCTTCGGCAGATCATGCCGCTGACCGGCGATGGTGACGAAGCCTTCCTGCATCGCCTGAAGCAGCGCCGATTGCGTGCGGGGCGAGGCGCGGTTGATCTCGTCGGCCATGAGAAGCTCCGCGAAGACCGGGCCCTTGACGAAGCGGAAGGCGCGCTTGCCGGGGCTCGGCTCCTCGAGAATCTCGGTGCCGAGGATATCCGAGGGCATCAGGTCCGGCGTGAACTGGACGCGGCGGGCATCGAGCCCCAGCACGCGGCCCATGGTCTCGACCAGCTTGGTCTTGGCGAGGCCGGGAACGCCGACGAGCAGGGCATGGCCCCCGGCCAGCACGGTGACGAGCGCGTTCTCGATCACCCGCTCCTGGCCGAAGATCACCTTGCCGATCTCGGCGCGGGCACGAACCAGATGGGCGGCGGAATCCTCGGCCATGCGGACGAAAGAGGCGGCGAAATCGGCGGGTTCGCCCGCCGCACCCGATGTCTCGCGCATGTGGCACCATCCTTCCTCGAAGCCTGCCGCCGCGCCGCGCGCGCCGATTCAGCGTTAGTCTGGGGCGGCTCGCCGCCTTCGGCAATGCGCGAAGGCCGGACGGTCCCGGTTTCGCGCACAAGTTTTCGTGTGGCCGATCCGCGATGCCGCGCGGGCCGGGGCCGCAGGTGCAGTCGAGGGGTCAATCATGGCGGCGGCATGGCGGAAGGACCGGCGATGGACGGCTCTTCCCCTCTTCTCCGGTCACGCCTAAATCTGAGAGGCCCGAAGATGACGGGCAGGAGCGGCAATGGCGGGGTTCGAGCTTCCGAAGCATTTCCTGGACGCGGCGGCCGAGCATGCTGCGGGGCCGATGCCGCCGGTCGAACGCTGGAACCCGGCTTATTGCGGCGAGATCGACATGCGGATCGCGCGTGACGGCCGCTGGTTCTACATGGGCACGCCGATCAACCGCCCGGCGCTGGTGAAGCTTTTCGCCCGGGTGCTGCGCAAGGATCCCGAGCGTTACGTGCTGGTGACGCCGGTGGAGCGCGTCGGGATCATGGTCGAGGATGCGCCCTTCCTTGCCGTCGAGATGGCGCCGGTCGTGACGGATGCCGGCGAAAGCCTGGCGATCCGCACCAATCTCGACGAGATCGTCATCGCGGGGGCGGAGCACCCGCTCCGGTTCATGGGCGAGGCGGATGGCGGGTTCAAACCCTATATCCGCGTGCGCGGCGATCTCTGGGCGCGCTTCACGCGGGCGCTGGCGCTCGATCTCGCGGAGCGGATCGAGATCCGCGAGGGTCGCGCCGGGCTGAGTGCCGGCGGCGTCTTCTTTCCGCTCTCCGCGGAGGCGGCGGCATGAGCGGCGCCGCGCGGGGCGCGGATGCGCCGGACCGGCTGACGCGGTTTCGCGCCGATGCCGCGCGGCTGCTGCTGCCCGCACCGGTCGCCGGCGCACCGGAACCGGCGCCGTTCGGCTGCCACGTGATCGCCGGCCTGCCGCTCGAGCCGGATTTCATCGCCCGCGCCAAGCCGGCAGCGGTGCTGTGTCCCGTCGTCGCGCGGCCGGGCGGCGCCACCATTCTGCTCACCGAGCGCGCGGCGCATCTGTCGAACCATGCCGGCCAGGTCGCGTTCCCCGGCGGGCGGATCGAACCCGGCGAGAGCGTGGCCGAGGCGGCGCTGCGCGAGGCGGAGGAGGAGATCGGCCTCGCGCGCGACCTGGTGACGCCGCTCGGCTATCTGCCGCCCTATTATTCCGGCACCGGCTACCGGATCGAGACGCTGGTGGCGCTCGTCGCGCCCGAGTTGGCGACGCGCCCCGATCCTGCCGAGGTGGCGCGGGTCTTCGAGGTGCCGCTCGGCGAGGCGCTCGATCTCGACCGCTACCGCACGGGCCGGATCTTCTTCCGCGGCCGCGAGCGGCAATTCTATATCCTCGACCATCCCGGCGCGTATATCTGGGGCGTCACGGCGGGGATCATGCGCAGCCTCGCCGAGCGGATCGGCTGAGGCGGCGGCCCGACACGGAACGGAAAGCGATGGCACGCATCATCTTCGAACTGGCGGGGTTCTTCCTCCTTCCCTTCCTCTCTTACGCGGCATTCCTCATCTGGCAGGAGCGCCATCCGCGCGCGGCGCGGGCGATCCTCAAGGCGCGGGCGCTCCAGATCCAGTCGCTTATCGGGCTGGTGCTGGTCGTGCTGGCGCTGATCGCCTTCGCGCTCACCGACGAGCACCGGACCGGCGGCTATGCGCCGGCGGTGTTCCGCGACGGCCGGCTCATTCCGGGGCGGATCGAGTGACGCGCGCGGCCGGCCCGGCGTTGCTGCTCGACGATCCGCCGGTCGCGGCCCTGCTCGCGCTGCTCAACCCGCCCGGCGAGGAGACGCGGATCGTCGGCGGCGCGCTGCGCAACGCGCTGCTCGGCCTGCCGGTCGCCGATATCGATTTCGCGACCACGCTGCCGCCGCCGCAGACCATGCGGCGCGCGGCGGCGGCCGGATGGCAGGCGGTTCCGACCGGGATCGAGCATGGCACCGTGACGCTGGTCCACGCCGGCAGGGCCTTCGAGGTGACGACCCTGCGCGCCGATATCGATACCGACGGGCGGCGCGCCACGGTGCGGTTCGGGCGCGATTTCCGCGAGGATGCCGCACGGCGGGATTTCACCATCAACGCGCTGTCGATGGGGCCGGACGGCGTGCTCCACGATTATTTCGGCGGCCGGGACGATCTTGCGGCGGCGCGCGTGCGGTTCATCGGTGATCCGGATCAGCGCATCCGCGAGGATTACCTGCGCGCGCTGCGGCTGCTGCGGTTCAGCGCCGCCTATGGCGGCGGGCGGCTTGATGCGGAGGGCTTCGCCGCCGTTCTTCGCAATCGGGCCGGGCTTGCGCGACTGTCGCGCGAACGCGTCCGGCAGGAATTGCTGAAGCTGCTTGCGGCACCGCATGCCGGCGCGGTGCTGGCGGCGGCCGAGGCGGAGGGGCTCATCGCCGAACTGATCGGCACGGCGACGGATCCGGCGCGGTTCGCGCGTGCCGTGGCTCTGGCTGCTGAGACCGGCGTCACACTCGGCGCCATCGCGCGGCTCGCGGCGCTGTGCGGCGGCGCGGCCGGGAATTGGCAGGCGCGGCTGCGACTTTCCAACGCCGAAATCGCGACCCTGCGCGCGTTCGGCACCGCGCTCGCCGCGCCCGACGGGGCGCCCCGCCTCCTTGCCTATCGCCACGGCGCGCAGGCCGCGGAGGCCTTGGTGCTTCGCGTCGCCACGGGGCGGGACGGCGCGGACGGGCTCGCGGAACGGCTTGTGGAAGCGGCGCAGCCGGCGCCCCGCTTCCGGATCACCGGCGCCGATCTCCTCGCGGCCGGGCTGGCGCCGGGCCCCGAGATCGGGCGGATGCTGGCGGAGATCGAGGCCGGCTGGATCGCTGCCGGCCTTCCGGATTCTCTGCCCGCCCAGCGCGCGCTGCTCGAGGCGCGGCTCGCGGCGGGGTGAGCCGGCTCAATCCTCGTCGTCGTCCTCATCCTCGTCGCCGGTCTCGGCTTCCTCGAACTCGACCGGCTCGAGGCAGACCGCCGGCAGCATGTCGCGGCGGAAGGTCTCGCTCGCCTCGGCGAACCAGAGGCATTCGACCTGATCGCCAAGCGCGATCACGGTCATCGCCGGACCACCGGATTTCACCTGCACCACATCGCCGATCTTGAACATGCCTGTCTCCCTCGCTGGCGGGGCAGAGCTAGCGGGCGTGGATGACAGCCGTAAAACGGAGCCGCCGAAGCAAAGCGGCGGGGTCACGGCCAGCGCACGCTCGGCGGCATCGAGGAGAGGATCGATTCGACATTGCCGCCGGTCTTCAGTCCGAAGATGGTGCCGCGATCGTAAAGCAGGTTGAACTCGACATAGCGCCCGCGCCGCACCTGCTGCTCGTGCCTGTCGGCTTCGCGCCAGGGCGTGGCGAGGTTCGCTTCGAGGATCGCGGGGTAGACGGCGAGGAAGGCCTCGCCCACCGCACGCGTGAAGGCGAAATCGGCCTCCCAATCGCCGGAATCGACATAATCGTAGAAAATGCCGCCGATGCCGCGCGGCTCGTTGCGATGCTTGAGGAAGAAATATTCGTCGCACCAGGCCTTGTAGCGGGCGTAATCCCGGCCATGCGCGAGACAGGGCGCGCGCATCGCGGCGTGAAAGCGCAGACTGTCCGGATCTTCCTGGATGCGGCGCCGGTCGAGCATGGGGGTGAGGTCGGCGCCGCCGCCGAACCACGCCTTGGAGGTCACCACGAAGCGCGTGTTCATATGCACGGTCGGGGCGTTCGGGTTCCAGGGATGGGCGATCAGCGAGATGCCGGCGGCGGCGAAGCGGGGATCCTCGGCGGCGCCGGGGATCTGGCCCGCGAATTCCGGCGCGAAGCTGCCGTGGACATGGCTCACATGCACGCCCGCCTTCTCGAAGACCCGGCCGCGCAGCATCCCCGTCCGGCCGCCGCCGCCGGGCGCACCGTCATGGTTCTCGCGGGTCCATTCCCGGCGCTCGGCGCGGCCGGGAAGCGCCGCCTCGGGGAAGAACGGGCCGGTGGCGGCGGCCTCGATCGCCTCGAAAGCGGCGAGGATGCGGTCCTGCAGGGTGAGGAACCATTCGGCGGCGCGCGCGCGGCGGTGATTTGTCTCGGGATCGTCAAGGAAGGGCATGGGGGGCATCCTGCTGCGGGAAATCCGGCCGGGCCGGTTCGGGGGGCGCGGGAAAGGCGTCGAGCTGGCGCAGGGCCTCGCCGAGGATCATCGCCCCGGCGACCGCCACATTGAGCGAGCGCAGTCCGGCGCGGAGCGGAATCGCGATCCGCGCTGCGGCGGCCGCATGAACCGCAGCCGTGGCGCCGGCGGATTCACGCCCGAGCATCACGATGTCGCCGGGCCGGAAGACGAAGGCATGGTGCGCGATCGCGCCGCGCGTGGTCGCAAGCACCAGCCGCAGCCCGGCCCGGCGGCGGAATTCCTCGAAATGCGCGAAGGAGAGATGGCGCGTCAGGCTGAGATGGCGGAGATAATCGAGCCCGGCCCGGCGCAGATTACGGTCGCTCGCATCGAAGCCCGCCGGCTCGACGAGATCGACCGGAACGCCGAGGCAGGCGGCGAGGCGGAACAGGGTTCCGGCGTTCTGCGGGATATCCGGCTCGAATAGCGCCAGCCGCAGGGGCGGCGCGGCGGCGTTCTCCTGAGGATCGACCATGGATGCAGGCTCTAGCCGCCCGGAAGGGGATGGACAAGCGTCGATCTCGATGTCATTGACCGGTTTGATCAGGGTGCGCGCATGCCTGCGGGTCTGCCGGCGTGCCTGTGCCCGTGAGCAGGGGGTTCAGAGCCAGGGCGCGGGGCTCGCGCAGCGGCTGCCGGATTGCGCCGGGCGACTTCGCGTCGCATTGCAGCGCGGCGTGGTTGTGCGCAACTGACACAGGCCGGGTCCGGCTTTCCGCCGGGCGCGGCCCGAACGATGAGGAAGGACATTGGACGTGGCCGAGCATTCGATGAGCGAACCGAACCGCCGGGATTTCCTGTTCCTTGCCACCGGTGCGGCCGGCGCGGTCGCCGGCGGCGCGGCGGTCTGGCCGCTGATCTCGCAGATGTGGCCCGATGCCTCGACGATCGCGGCGGGCGCGCCCGTCGAGGTCGATCTCGCGCCGGTGGGCGAGGGCAAGGCGATCACGCTGAAATGGCGCGGCAAGCCTATCTTTGTCCGCCACCGCACGGCGAAGGAGATCGAGGAATCGCGGAAGGACGATGCGGCGCTGACGATCGACAAGCAGCCGGATTCCGCGCGCGTCAAATCCTTCGAGGGCAAGCCGCAGGACAAATGGATCGTCGTCTACGGCAATTGCACCCATCTCGGCTGCGTGCCGATCGGCTTCTCGGGCGATTATAACGGCTGGTACTGCCCCTGCCACGGCTCGCATTACGACAATGCCGGGCGCATCCGCAAAGGGCCGGCGCCGCGCAATCTCGACATTCCGGACTTCGCCTTCCTGTCCGAATCGAAGATCCGCATCGGCTGATTTCAAGGTGAGAATGAAGAATGGCTGAGCATCACTCCACCTATGTGCCGAAGACCGGCATCGAGCGCTGGCTCGACGCGCGGCTGCCGATCGTCCGGCTCATGCACGATTCGGCGGTCTCCTATCCGGTCCCGCGCAACCTCAACTATTTCTGGACCTTCGGCGGCATCCTGATGTTCATGCTGGTCGCGCAGATCGTGACCGGCATCGTGCTCGTGATGCATTACACGCCGCATGTCGATTTCGCGTTCCAGTCGGTCGAGCATATTATGCGCGACGTCAATTACGGCTGGCTGATGCGCTACATGCATGCCAACGGCGCCTCGATGTTCTTCATCGCGGTCTACATCCACATCTTCCGCGGCATGTATTACGGCTCCTACAAGGCGCCGCGCGAGGTGCTGTGGATCCTTGGCGTCGTGATCTTCCTCTTGATGATGGCGACGGCCTTCATGGGTTATGTTCTGCCCTGGGGGCAGATGTCGTTCTGGGGCGCCACGGTCATCACCAACCTGTTCTCGGCGGTGCCGGGGATCGGCGAGACCATCGTCACCTGGCTCTGGGGCGGCTATTCGGTCGACAATCCGACCCTCAACCGCTTCTTCTCGCTGCATTACCTGCTGCCCTTCATGATTTTCGGCGTGGTGATCCTCCATGTGTGGGCGCTGCATCATGTCGGCCAGAACAATCCGTCTGGCGTCGAGGTGAAGAACTACGCCAAGGACACGGTTCCCTTCACGCCCTATGCGACCGTGAAGGATCTGTTCGCGATGGTGTGCTTCATCATGGTGTTCGCGTGGTTCGTGTTCTACCATCCGAACTTCCTCGGCCATGCCGACAATTACATCCCGGCCGATCCGCTGAAGACGCCGGCGCATATCGTGCCGGAATGGTATTTCCTGCCCTTCTACGGCATCCTGCGCGCGATCCCCGACAAGCTCGGCGGCGTTATCGCCATGTTCGCCTCGATCGCGGTGCTCGCCTTCCTGCCCTGGCTCGATACCTCGAAGGTCAAATCGGGGCGCTACCGGCCGATCTTCCGGATCTGCTTCTGGACCTTCGTGGTCGTTTCGGTTCTGCTTGGCTATACCGGGTCGCAGCCGACCGACAAGGCGGTGCTCATGCTCGGCGGGCGCACCGTTCTCGACATGGTCGGCTTTGGCCAGATCCTCACCGTGATCTATTTCGCGTATTTCTTCGTGGCGTTGCCGCTGCTCGGCCTGTTCGAGAAGCCACAGCCGCAGCCGGCTTCGATCGCGGATTCGGTTCTCGGCGGGGGGCTCGCGGTTCCGGCCGGGGCGCATGCTGCGCCGCAGAAGTGACGGATGGGACAGCAAGGAATGATTATCATGACCAAATCCTCACGTCCCGCCCTGCTCGGCGCGATCCTGGCGCTGGGGCTCGGCCTGCCGGCGCTTGCCGCAGGCGGTGCGGAGCATCCGCCGGCGCAGAAATGGAGCTTCGCGGGGCCGTTCGGCACCTATGATCGCGCCCAGCTCCAGCGCGGCTTCAAGATCTACCGCGAGGTCTGCGCCGCCTGCCACGGGCTCGAGAAGCTCTCGTTCCGCAATCTCGTGCAGGCCGGCGGGCCGCAATTCTCCGTCGGGCAGATCCAGACGCTTGCCGCCGAATACAAGATCCAGGACGGCCCGAACGAATCCGGCGAGATGTTCGAGCGGCCGGGCCGGCTCGCAGACCGGTTCCCGAAGCCGTTCCCGAACCCGGAGGCCGCCAAGGCCGCGAATAACGGCGCGGTTCCGCCGGATTTCTCGGTCATCGCCAAGGCCCGCACCTATGAGCGCGGCTTCCCGCTCTATCTCTTCGACATCGTGACCCAGTATCAGGAGCAGGGCGTCGATTACATCACGGCGCTGCTGACCGGCTACGAGCCGGCGCCCGCGGGCGTGACGGTCGAACCGGGCCTGCACTGGAACAAGTATTTCCCCGGCAACAAGATCGCGATGGCCAATCCGCTGGTCGCCCTGTTCGATGATGCCGGCAAGCCGCAGGATCCGGGCTTCTACACCGACGGCACGCCACTGACGCGCGAGCAGGTGGCGCGCGATCTCTCCGCCTTCCTCATGTGGGTGGCCGAGCCGCATCTCGAGGAACGCAAGCGGATCGGCGCCCGGGTGATGCTCTGGCTGCTGCTGCTCGCGGGGCTTCTGTATTTCACCAAGAAGAAGATCTGGGCCCGGGTCGAGGGCGCGCATTGAGCATCCGCCCGCGTGGCGCTGAAGGGGCCTCCGGGCCCCTTTTTCGTTGCGCCGCGCGCGATCTCCCGCTTAGTCTGCGCCGGATTCGGGCATGTCGCCCGCGGGGAGCGAGGACCGGCCGAGACGATGGATTTTCTGCGCGACACGATCCGCACGATTCCGGATTACCCCAGGCCCGGCATCCAGTTCCGCGACATCTCGACCCTGCTCGGTAATCCGCGCGCCTTCCGCCGTGCGGTGGACGAGCTGGTGCAGCCCTATGCCGGCGCGCGGATCGACAAGGTTGCCGGCATCGAGGCGCGCGGATTCATCCTCGGCGGGGCGGTTGCGCATCAGCTCTCCTGCGGCTTCGTGCCGATCCGCAAGAAGGGCAAGCTGCCGCACGAAACCGTCTCGATCTCCTACGCGCTCGAATACGGCACCGACGAGATGGAGATCCATCTCGACGCCGCAGCGAGGGGGGAGCGCGTCATCCTGGTCGATGATCTGATCGCAACCGGCGGCACCGCGACGGCGGCGGTGCGGCTGCTCCAGCAATTGGGCGCCGAGGTGGCTGCCGCCTGCTTCGTCGTCGATCTGCCAGATCTCGGGGGGCGGGCGCGGATCGAGGCGCTCGGCGTGCCGGTGCGCACGCTCGTCGCCTTCGCGGGGCATTGACCGCTCCACCGGCGTGGGGCGCGGCGGGGCAGGCGGCTTAAGACCGCGCTTCCCAGAGCACGGAGCCGGTGAAGGCGAAGACCGCCTCGCCGCGCTGGTTCAGCGCGTAATTGCGCTGCGTGAGGATGCCCCAGCCCGGCTTCGAGGCCGAGCGGCGCGCCTCCAGGATGCGGGCGTAATAGGTCAGCGTGTCGCCGAGCAGGACCGGGCGCCTCCAGACCAGATCGGTGAAGCCGAAGCCCGGGCCGCGCCTTGGCAGGCGGTGGCCGCCGGCCTCGGCCTGCTGCCAGAAGCGGATCACCGTGCCCATCCAGGCCGCAGCAGTGTGCCAGCCGGAAGCCGAGAGCCCGCCGAAATGGCTCGCACGGCCCGCCGCCTCGTCGAGATGGAAGGGCTGCGGGTCATAGGCCGTGGCGAAGCGCAGCATGGCCTCGCGGGTGAAGGCATATTCCCCGAAGCGCAGCACGGTTCCGGGGGCGATGTCCTCGATCATGCCCGGCCGTTCCGCGCCCGGCGTCGGCGTGGCCGTGAATGCCTCCGCAGGCGGCGGAGGGATTCGCGAGCCTTCTGAAGCAGCCTCCGGCGTGCCGGGGTCGCGGCGCCCGAACATGATCAGGTTGATCTGTTCGAGCACGCGCACGCCGTCCTGGTTGACGAGATCGAAGCGGAATTCAACGAAGCCCCGGTCTGGCTTCGACGCCGAAGCGCGGCGCCCGAGCACCTCCATGGTGCCGGAGAGACGGTCGCCCGCCCGCACCGGCGCGAGCCATTTCAGGCTCGAAACGCCCGGCGAGCCAAGCCCGGTCGAGCGCAGGATGAAATGGTCCGCCATCAGGCGCATGTTGCGCGCGGCGGTGAACCAGCCTGAGGCGATCAGCCCGCCCATCAGCCGCGCCTGCTCCGAATCGGCATCGAGATGCATCGGCTGCGGGTCGAATTCGCGGGCGAAGGCGAGCATCTCGCCTGCCTCGATGACCGCAACCCCGTAGCTCTCGCGCGTGCCCGGCGCGAAATCCTCGAATGCCCGCATGGCAGCCCCGTCCCGGAAAGCCCGGGACGAAGACCCGCGGCTAGAACATCACCCTGATTCCATACACGGCCCCCAGCCCGAGAGCCATGAGGCTTGCAGCGCCCAACGAGAGGACGAAACCATCCCTGAAGCCCTGCCGCCATTCGGCCGGGATGGCTTCGAACGCCGTCGCGAGGAACACGAGCGGAAACAGGAGCGCGTAAAGCGCGCCGCCATAGATCAGACGCAACTGGCTTGAAATCGCAGCCATGGCCAACCCTCCTGATCACCGACAGAAGGGTTATACTAAAGTCTAAACCAATCGTGAAGGGTGGCGCGCGCGCCGTTCAGGTCGCGAAGCGGAAATGCAGCACGTCGCCATCCGCGACGACGTAATCCTTGCCTTCCAGCCGGAACTTCCCGGCCTCGCGTGCGCCGGCCTCGCCCTTGAACGCGACGTAATCGGGATAGGCGACGGTTTCGGCGCGGATGAAGCCCTTCTCGAAATCGGTGTGGATCACGCCCGCAGCCTGCGGCGCCCGCGTTCCGGCCTCGATGGTCCAGGAGCGGGCCTCCTTCGGGCCCACGGTGAAATAGGTGATGAGTCCGAGCAGCGCGTAGCCCTCACGGATGACGCGGTTCAGGCCGGGCTCGGCGAGGCCGATGGTGTCGAGATATTCGCGCTGCTCCTCAGCCGAGAGCACCGCGATCTCGCTCTCGATCTTGGCCGAGACGACCACCGCGCGCGCGCCCTCGGCCTTCGCGCGCTCGAACACGCGCGCCGAGAAGGCGTTGCCCTTGTCGGCCGAGTCTTCCTCGACATTGCAGACATAGAGGACCGGCTTCGATGTCAGCAGGCCGAGCTGCTCGAAGAGCTTGCGTTCGCCGGGCTTCACCTCGACAAGCCGCGCCGGCTTGCCCTCGCGCAGGAGCGTGAGTGCGCGGGACATAAGATCGAAAACCTCTTTCGCTTCCTTGTCCTGGCCCTTCGCTTTCTTCTCGACCGCGATGATGCGCTTCTCGAGGCTGTCGAGATCGGCGAGCATCAGTTCGGTTTCGATCGTCTCGATATCGGCGATCGGATCGATCTTGCCTTCGACATGGGTGATGTCGCTGTCCTCGAAGCAGCGCACGACATGGGCGATGGCATCGACCTCGCGGATATTGGCGAGGAACTGGTTGCCGAGCCCCTCGCCCTTCGAGGCGCCGCGCACCAGCCCAGCGATGTCGACGAAGGTGAGGCGCGTGGGGATGATCTCCTTCGAGCCGGCGATGGCGGCCAGGGCCTCGAGCCGCGGGTCGGGCACTGCCACGTCGCCGACATTGGGCTCGATGGTGCAGAACGGATAATTGGCGGCCTGCGCCGCCGCCGTCTGCGTCAGTGCGTTGAAGAGGGTCGATTTGCCAACATTGGGCAAGCCGACGATGCCGCATTTGAAGCCCATGGCGGTTCCGTTCGTTAAGGGGTTGCCGGGGAAAGGGGTTGGGGCCTTTTCAGCCGCGATCCGGTTCCTGTCCAGCCTTTTTCGCGGCTTTCGGCACCGGTTCCGCCGCACCGTGGCCGCGCGCCTCCATCAGCAGATGGACCTTGGACTGGAAATGGCCGGGCTCCGCGAGCAGGAGATCGGCATGGGCCGCGATCGCGGCGCAGAGATCCTCGACCCAGGGCGCCTCGCTCCGCGCGAAATCATTGAGCACGTAAGCCTGCACCTGCGCCTTGTCGCCCGGATGGCCGATGCCCAGCCGCACGCGCGGGTAATCGTTGCCGCAATGCTGGCTAATGGAGCGCAGGCCGTTATGGCCGGCATTGCCGCCCCCCGTCTTGAGCCGCAGCTTGGCCGGCGGCAGATCGAGCTCGTCATGGAAGACGATCACCCCGGCGAGCGGGATCTTGAAGAAGCGCATCGCCTCGCCGACCGCGCGGCCGCTTTCGTTCATGTAGGTCTCGGGCTTGAGCAGGATCGTCTTCGCCCCGCCGATCACGGCCTCCGCCGTCTGACCCTGGAAGCGGGCGCGCCAGGGCGTTCCGCGCCATTGGCGGTGGATGGCGTCGAGCGCCATGAAGCCGATATTGTGGCGGTTGCCGGCATAACGCTGGCCGGGATTGCCGAGGCCGACGAGGAGATGCATCGCTTCACCGCATGGAAACGGCCGCCGGGTGGTTGCCGGCGGCCGGGCTCAAGCCGGGCGGCGGAGGAGCGCTCAGGCGCCTTCAGCCTCGCCGTCCTCGTTCTTGGTCGCGGCGGTGCCGGCGATGGTCGCGATCGTGAAATCGCGATCCGAGATCACGGGCTTCGCGCCTTCGGGCAGCTTCACCGCCGAGATATGCAGCGAATCGCCGACCTTGGCCTCCGCGAGATCGACCGTGATCGAATCCGGGATCTTGTCCGCCGGCACGTTGAACTCCACCGCATGGCGGACGATGTTCAGCACGCCGCCCGCCTTGAGGCCGGGGCACTTGTCCTGGTTGATGAAATGCACCGGCACCTCGACGCGCACGGTCGCGCCTTCGCCGAGGCGAAGGAAATCGACATGCACGGGGAAGTCGCGCACCACGTCGAGCTGGTAATCGCGCGGGATGGCGCGGATCGTCTCGCCCTCGACATCGATCGCGAAGACGGTGGTGAGGAAATGGCCGGCATAGATCAGCCGGTTGGTTTCCTTGAAGTCGAGCGAGATCGAAACGGGCGCCTGGCCGCCGCCGTAGATGACGGCCGGAACGCGGCCCTCACGACGCACAGCACGGGCGGCCCCCTTGCCGACCCGCTCGCGGCGCGTGGCCGCAAGCTGCTTGATGGTGGACATCATTTTCTCCAAACGAAAACGGGGGCCGGCACCGCCCGGGCTGGGCGGCACGAACCCCGTGCTTCCGCCGCCAAGCCTCCAAGGGTGCCCGCGCGGCTGAGCGCGTATAGGGCAAACGGCCGGACGGAGCAAGAGCCGGGCCGGCGTGAGGCCGCGCCGCGTTCGAGGTCAGTCGAACAAACTCGACACGCTCTCCTCGCCCGCGGTGCGGCGGATCGCCTCGCCGAGCAGCGAGGCCACCGAGATGACGCGGATATTCTTGGCGACGCGCACCGCCTCGGTCGGTTGGATGGAATCGGTCAGCACCAGTTCCTTCAGCTTCGAGGCGGTGATGCGCGCCACCGCGCCGCCGGAGAGCACGCCATGGGTGATATAGGCCGAGACATCGGAGGCGCCCTTGGCGAGCAGGGCCTCGGCGGCGTTGCACAGCGTGCCGCCGGAATCGACGATATCGTCGACGAGGATGCAGGAATGCCCCTCGACATCGCCGATGATGTTCATCACCTCGGATTCGCCGGCGCGCGGGCGGCGCTTGTCGACGATCGCGAGCGGCGCGTTGATGCGGTTCGCCAGCGCGCGGGCGCGCACCACGCCGCCGACATCCGGGGAGACGACCGTCACCTTCTGGAGATCGAAGCGCGACCGGATATCCTGGACCATCACCGGCGCGCCGAAGAGATTGTCGACCGGAACGTCGAAGAACCCCTGGATCTGCGCGGCGTGGAGATCGAGCGTCAGCACCCTGTCGGCACCGGCCTCGGTGATGAGATTGGCGACGAGCTTCGCCGAGATCGGCGTGCGCGGCGCGGATTTCCGATCCTGCCGCGCATAACCGAAATAGGGCACCACCGCCGTGATGCGCTTGGCCGAGGAGCGGCGCAGCGCATCGGTGATGATGAGCAGCTCCATCAGGTGATCATTGGTCGGAAAGGAGGTCGACTGGATGACGAACACATCCTCGCCGCGGACGTTTTCTTGTATTTCGACAAAGATCTCCATGTCGGCGAAGCGCCGGACCTGGCACTTGGCCAGCGGCTGGCTGAGATAGGCGCCGATCGCCTCCGCAAGCGGACGGTTGGAATTGCCCGCGACGAGCTTGATCTGGTCCATGGCTGTCGGCTCTCCGCTTCCGGCCCCCCCCGGCGGCCGTCACGCCCTGCCAGTAGCGTGCGCGGCGTGGCGTTTCAACATGACAAGGGGGTGACACCACAGGGAAAGTGCAAGGCTGGCCCGGATGTGCCCCGCGGGGGGGATGCCTCTATTGCGCCTCGTCCTCGCTGCCGGGCGCGGCGGCGCCCGGCGCACCGGAAAGCCGGCGGAGCAGATCCGTCAGCCCCGCCTCCGCGATCTGCCGCATGGCCGCCTCGTCGAGCGCGCTCCAGGGCGTGCCGCCCGGCCGGTCGGAGGCGGCGGCGCCGTTCACGCGGGCGGCGCGGTTGCGGCCGTCGCCGGAGGCGTCGAGCACCCAGGTGAAACCGGCCTTGCCGTCGGCGGCGGTGTGGGCATCGAGATAGGCATTGACCCGCACCGCCTCGCCGGGGCTCGCGGCGGGAACGATCTCGAACCCGCGCCTGCGCGCCGCCTCGTCGAGCAGGATCTGGAATTTCTGCGCGGTCTCCGGCTGCGGGCCCTGCACCGAAATCACGGCGAACTTCATGCCGGCCGCGTTCGCCGGCGCGGTGGCGGTCATCGATTGTCCGGCGCAGCCCGCCAGCGCCAACGCGGCGAGCAACGGCGCCAGGATCGGCGGCATGAGCGGCGCGAGGCGCGAGCAGGGACGCATCGAAGACCCCGGAGGCACATTTCGTTAGGGCTTTATTAACCCTGCCGGAGGCGCGGCGGAAGAGCCGGGTCGCGTCGGGACCTCAGCATGGTAAACGCCGTTCAGCGGGCGGGGCAGTGATCGGCGCGACGCGGCAGTACGGCGAAGGTCTCGCCATCGACCGTGACGGCCGAGGCCGAGCCGCCATGGCTGGGGCCGGCGCAGCGATCCCGGCGCGCGCCGGTCTCGACGATCACGGTCGGGCCGGGCACCGGATGGCCGTGGCGATGATGGCCGTCCCGCGCGCCGTGGCGGGCACGGGGGCCGCCATCCTGTGCGGTGGCGGGCAGGATGGTGAGCGCGGCGAGCGCGAGACATCCAAGAACGAGGCGCATCGATCCCTCCAGGAGCAATGCGGGCACGATAACCCGGCAGGCGCTAAGGAATCGTGCCGGCGATCGCCGCGATTTCGAGGCAATCCGGTTATTCTTCGGTCAGCGCGGCGGGCAGGGGGTGGCCCCCGAATCCGCCGTGGCGAGCGGCCGGCCGTTGACGAAGACATGGCCCGCCCCGCCCGCGAGCGTGCCGCCGCATCCGGTGCGGCCGCCGAGGGTTGCCGCCGGGCGGCCGTCGATGAAGACGTTCGGGCTGCCTTCGATGCTGCCCCGATCGCCCTGGCGCATCGGCGGCCCCTATCGCAGCACGAGATCGAGATCGGGCGCGTTGATCGGCGTCGCGCCGCCGGTGCCGACGAGATAGGTGCGGCCAAGGCACATCGCGGTCTCGGTCTCGGAATCCATCAGGATCATATGGGCGAACAGCACCATGCCCGGTTCGAGGATCCACGGATTGTCGGCGTAGAACATCGGCCAGTCCATCCATGAGGGCGTGAATTTCGCTCCGAGCGAATAGCCGCAGGCATTGAGCCGGTGCGCGGCGAGGCCGTGTTCGTCAAGGATCCGGGCATGGGCGGCGAAGATGTCGCCCGCCATCCGGCCCGGCCGCATCGCCGCCTGGCAGGCATCGAGCGCGGCGCGCGCCGCCTCGTGATAGGCGAGATGCAAGGGCCGCGGCCGGCCGACGACATGGGTGCGCATGATCGCGGCGTGGTAATGGCGGAAGCTGCCGGCGAATTCGAGCGTGATCTGGTCGTCGCGGTCGAGCACGCGCCGCCCGCTCTTGTAGCGGCAGAGCAACGCATCGGCGCCGGAGCCGATGATGAATTCGTTCGCGGGGTAATCGCCGCCGGCGGCGAAGATCGCGGCGTGCTGGGCGGCGAGGATCTCGCCCTCGTCGGCCCCGGCGCGCAGTGCGGCGATTGCCGCCTGGTCGGCGCGATCGGAGAGCCGCGCCGCTTCGCGGACATAGACCAGTTCCTCCGGCGATTTCACGGCGCGCAAGGCGGTGACGATCGCCGAGGCATCGACGAGGGTCGCGAAATCCGCGAAGGCGGCTTCCAGCCGGCGCCCATTGGCATGGACAAGGCCGTAGCTCTCGAATTCGCAGCCGATGCGCCGGCCGGCGAGGTCCATCCGGGTCGCAAGCGCCCGCAGGTCGCGCGCGGGGTCGGCGGCGGCGCCGTCCCGCCAGATCTCAATCTCGGGGATGTTCGAGGTGCGCTGCGCCTGGCGGAGATCGGCGGAACGGGTCAGGAGCGCCATGCGCCCATCGCCCGTGAAGATCAGGCACTGGAAGAAGCAGAATCCGAAGGTGTCGTAGCCGGTGAGCCAGTACATGCTCTCCTGCTGGAACAGGAACAGGGCGTCGAGCCGCCCCTCCTCCATCCGGGTCTGCAGCGCGGCGCGGCGGCGGGCGAATTCATCGGGCGAGAAATGCAGGGCCATCGGCGCTCCGGCGCGGCGGAATCATGTTCGAGGATCATCGGCCGGTGGGCCGCAAAAGCAAGGACCCCGCTTCCGTGCGGTTCGGAAGCGGGGCGGCCAGGGAGCCGGCGGGCAGCGGGAGGGGAGCGGCGCCCTGGCGGAAGCGTCATTCGCAGACGGTGCGGCGAACGATGACGAAGCGACCGCGGTAATCGTCCCAGACGCGTTCGCGGACACGGTAGCAATCCGGGCCGACGGCGGCCGGGGCGTAATAATAGCCCGGCGCGGCATGGACCGAGCCGGCGGCGATCGCGGTGCCGACGATTGCGCCGCCGATCAGCCCGGCGGCGAGCCAGCCGTTGCGGCCATAGCGCGCCTCGGCGGCGGGGGCGAAGGCGACCGCCAGCGTCAGGGCGGCGGCGGTGGCGGCGAGGGTCTTCTTGAAGCTGGTCATCGGAGGCATCCTTGGGTCTGGGGTCTGGGGTCTGGGGTCTTGGGAGGCTTGGGTCTCGGCATCCTCGGCGGGGCGTGTTCCCGCCGCTTTCTGTCTCGGCGATGGGGAGAAGCTATCCCGTGCCTCCGCCTGCCGCCGTGCGCTCGCGCACAGGGCGGAGGCATCGTGCTTTTCGTTGCCGTTTCGGCCCGAATCCCTATTTCTCGGCTGCGATGACGCCCCGCTTTCCCCCGATTGACGCCCCCGACCCGGAGATCCCCGATCCGGATGAGCCCGAGGATTCCGCCGAGGCCGGGCCGGAGACCCCGCCCGCGCCGCCCGTCGAGATCGAGGCGACGCCGCAGCGGCTTGCGACCGGCATGGCGGTGATCCGCGCCTGCTGGGAAACCCTGCCGGGCTCGCCCGGCGTCTACCGGATGATCGCGGGCGACGGCGAGGTGCTCTATGTCGGCAAGGCGCGCAGCCTGAAGGCCCGCGTCGCCTCCTATGCGCGGGGCGATGCGCCCAATAACCGCATCGCGCGCATGATCGCCGAGACGGCGGCGATGGAATTCGTCACAACGACGACCGAGACCGAGGCGCTGCTGCTCGAAACCAATCTGATCAAGCAGCTCAAGCCGCGCTACAACGTGCTGATGCGGGACGACAAGTCGTTCCCCTATATCCTCATCACCGGTGACCATGCTGCGCCGCAGATCCTGAAGCATCGCGGCGCGCGCAACCGCAAGGGCAGTTATTTCGGCCCCTTCGCCTCGGCCGGCGCGGTCAACCGCACGCTGAACGCGCTCCAGCGCGCCTTCCTGATCCGCACCTGCTCCGACAGCTATTACGAGAACCGCACGCGGCCCTGCCTGCTGTTCCAGATCAAGCGCTGCGCCGCGCCCTGCACCGGCGAGATCGGCCTTGCCGATTACGCCCGGCTCGTCGACGAGGCGAAGGCGTTCCTTTCCGGCACGTCCGGCACGATCCGCGAGCGGCTCGGCGCCGAGATGCACGCGGCGGCCGAGCGGCTCGATTTCGAGGCCGCGGCCCGCTATCGCGACCGGCTCGCCGGGCTCTCCGCCGTCACGGCGAGCCAGGACATCAATCCCGGCACGGTCGAGGAGGCGGATGTCTTCGCGATTCATGCCGAGGCGGGGCAGAGCTGCGTCGAAGTGTTCTTTTTCCGCACCGGGCAGAACTGGGGCAACCGCGCCTTCTTCCCGCGCGCCGACCGGGCGATGGCGCCGGCGGAAATCCTCGATGGCTTCGTCGCGCAATTCTACGATTCCCGCCCCGCGCCGCGGCTCATCCTGCTCTCCGAGGCGATCGAGAACCATGCACTGCTCGCCCGCGCGCTTTCGGACCGTGCCGGGCACCGGGTCGAGATCCTGAGCCCGAAGCGCGGCGAGAAACGCGGCCTTGTCGAGCATGCGCTGACCAATGCCCGCGAGGCGCTGGGGCGGCGGCTCTCCGAATCCGCGAGCCAGCAGCGGCTGCTCGAAGGGGTCGCGCGGGCATTCGGCCTCGCCGCCCCGCCGCGCCGCATCGATGTGTTCGACAATTCCCACATCATGGGCACCAATGCCGTCGGGGCGATGATCGTCGCCGGGCCGCGCGGCTTCTCGAAGACGCATTACCGCAGCTTCAATATCCGCTCGGAGGAGCTCGTTCCCGGCGACGATTACGGCATGATGCGCGAGGTGATGCGGCGGCGCTTCTCGCGGCTGCTCAAGGAGGCGCCGCGCCCGGAGACGCTCGAGGATCCCGAGGCGCTGCCGCAATGGCCCGATCTCGTGCTGATCGACGGCGGCAAGGGGCAGCTCGAAGCCGTGCGCGGCGTGCTGGCCGAACTCGGCATCACCGATGTTCCGCTGGTCGCAATCGCCAAGGGGCCGGACCGCGATGCCGGACGGGAAGGCTTCTTCCTGCCCGATCGTCCGGTCTTCCGTCTGCCGCCGCGTGACCCGACCCTGTATTTCATCCAGCGGCTGCGCGACGAGGCGCATCGCTTCGCCATCGGCACCCACCGGGCGCGGCGCAAGCGCGAGATGGGGAAGAACCCGCTCGACGAGATCCCCGGCATCGGCCCGGCCCGCAAGCGGGCGCTGCTGCTGCATTTCGGCACCGCCAAGGCCGTCAGCCGCGCCAGCGAGGCGGATCTTGCGCGGGTCGCCGGGGTCAACGCCGCCACGGCCAAGCTCGTCTACGACTTCTTCCACGAAAAGGGGAATTGACGCGAACGCCCGGCCCCGCTGCGGCTGCGCATGCTTGACCCGCCCCCTTGACCCGGCCCCCCCGGCATGATGGTTAGACCCATGACAGAGAGCGTGCCGGAGAGCCCCAGCGGGCGCGTCGGCCCCGGCCCGATCCGCCGGGGGCGGCGCCGGATTGCCATCGCGCTGCCCAATCTGCTGACCTATGGCCGCATCGCGGCGATCCCGCTGATCGTCGCCATCCTGTTCTGGCCGCTCGATCCGGTGATGCGCTGGTGGGCGCTCGGGCTTTATGTCGTTGCCGGCATCACCGATTATCTCGACGGCTATCTCGCCCGCGCCTATGCGCAGCAGAGTTCGCTTGGCCGGATGCTCGACCCGATCGCCGACAAGCTGCTGATTGCCGCCTGCCTGCTGATGCTGGTGGCGGACGGGACGATCCGCTCCTGGTCGCTCTGGGCGGCGATCGTCATCCTCAGCCGCGAGATCCTGGTCTCGGGCCTGCGGGAATTCCTCGCCGAGGTGAAGATCTCCGTGCCGGTCTCGCGGCTCGCGAAATGGAAGACGGCGGCGCAGCTCGTGTCTGTCGGGTTCCTGATCGCGGGGCCGGCGGGCGATGCGCTGCTGCCCGCCGGCTGGACGCGGTTCATCGGGCTCGCGCTGCTCTGGATCGCGGCGATCCTCACCATAATTACCGGCTACGATTACATGAAGGCGTCAGTGCGCCACCTCGTCGAAGAGGATTGAACGGCGCCTGCCATGGCAGGGCCGCCACCGGGAGGGATGCGATGCGGGTTGTCTATTTCGCCTGGCTGCGCGAGCGGGTCGGCCGGCCGGAGGAGGAGATCGTCTTCCCGCCCGAGGTGACGACTGTCGCCGACGCGCTGCGTCACCTCGCGGGGCGCGGCGAGGAATATGCCTATGCCTTCGAGAATCCGGGCATCATCCGCGCCGCGCTCGACAAGCGCCATGTCCGGCCCGAGGCGCCCATCGCCGGGGCCGCGGAACTCGCCTTCTTTCCGCCGATGACGGGGGGCTGAGCGTGTCCGAGGGCGCGATCTCCGTCCGGGTGCAGCGCGCGCCCTTCGATATCGGCGCCGAGATCGCCGCGCTCGCCGATGGGCGGACCGATATCGGCGGCGTCGTCACCTTCACCGGGCATTGCCGCGACGAGGGCGGCGTGCTCGCCGCGCTCGAACTCGAACATTACCCCGGCATGGCGGAGGCGGAGATCGCGCGCATCGCGCAGGAGGCGCTCGGCCGCTGGCCGGTGCTCGGCCTGCGTATCGTGCATCGCCACGGGGTGATCCGGCCCGGCGAGCCGATCGTGCTCGTGGCCGCGGCCGCCGCGCACCGCCAGGCGGCCTTCCTTGCGGCGGATTTCGTGATGGATTTCCTGAAATCCCGCGCGCCCTTCTGGAAGAAGGAGCACGGGCGGGATGGGAAAGCGGGCGATTGGGTCTCCGCGAAGGAGGCCGACGAGGCGGCGCTGCGGCGCTGGTGAGCCCGCGCCGCCTCCGGCAGCGGTCAGGCTGCGCCGATCTCGACGAGATAATCCTCCATCAGCGTGCGGCTGATATTCCCCGGCGTGAAGCGGTAGGGGCCGATCTCGGCGACCGGCGTCACCTCGGCAGCCGAGCCGGTGATGAAGCACTCGTTGAAGCCGGCAAGCTCCTCCGGCATGATGCGGCGCTCGACCACCTCCATGCCGCGCTTCCGCGCGAGATCGATGACCGAACGCCGCGTGATCCCGTCGAGGAAGCAATCGGCGAGCGGGGTGTGGATCTGGCCGTCCTTCGTGAAGAAGATGTTGGCGCCGGTGCATTCCGCGACCCGGCCCTGCCAGTCGAGCATCATCGCGTCGGCATAGCCGCGCTTTTCGGCGCGGTGCTTGGAGAGGGTGCAGATCATGTAAAGGCCGGCCGCCTTGGCATGGACCGGCGCGCAGGCGGGATCGGGGCGGCGATATTCGGCGATGTCGAGGCGGATGCCCTTCATCTTGGTGGCGGGATCGAACATCGAGGGCCAGGACCAGGTGGCGATCGCGACATGGATGCGGTTGTGCTGCGCCGAGACCGCCATCATCTCCGAGCCGCGAAAGGCGACCGGACGGACATATTGATCGCCCCCGCCGTTCAGTTCGACCACCTTCGCCTTGGCCGCCTCGATCACCTCGATCGAATAGGGGAATTCCATGTCCATCAGCTTCGCCGAGGCGATGAGGCGCTCGGTATGCTCGCGGCTCTTGTAGATCCTGCCCTTGTAGGCCCGCTCGCCCTCGAAGACGCAGGAGCCGTAATGCAGGCCATGCGTCAGGACATGGACCCGCGCGTCGCCCCAGGGGATGATCTCGCCGTTCATCCAGATGACGCCGTCGCGCTTGTCGAACGGAACGATGGCCGGGGCGGTCGACATGGTCTGTCCTTTCTTGCTGTCCGAACGCATGTTTCCTGCGCCTGGCGGGGCTTCGGCGCAAGGCGGCTGAGCATCGGTCCGGGCGGGGCACCCGCCGGGCAGGCGCGGGCCGGCAATGGCGACGCCGATCCTGCGCTGCCGCACGAACTTTCATTGCCCGTCAACCGGCTTGACGGGTAACAATCCATCTGAAATATGTCAACAACATTGACTTAAATGGCCGCGCCTCGCGTCGGCCGGATCCGCGGAAGATGCGAAAATCGACCCTCTCCCTCGTTGATGATCGGCCCATGCGGGGCGCGAATCACTCTGCGTCGGCGCCTGT
Organism: Rhabdaerophilum calidifontis; assembly: GCF_008641065.1. Classification (GTDB taxonomy): domain Bacteria; phylum Pseudomonadota; class Alphaproteobacteria; order Rhizobiales; family Beijerinckiaceae; genus Rhabdaerophilum; species Rhabdaerophilum calidifontis. The sequence continues at coordinate 714,079 of NZ_VTRS01000001.1, forward strand.
TCCGCCGGATGGGCCGGATTTCGAGCTGATCGAGCTGCTGTTCTTCGCCTATCGCGATTTCGTCGGTGAGCCGGACCGGCTGCTGGCCCGGCACGGATTCGGCCGGGCGCATCACCGGGTGCTGCATTTCATCAACCGGCACCAGGGGCTAACGGTCGCGGAACTGCTCGATATTCTGGAGATCACCAAGCAGAGCCTCGCGCGTGTCCTCAAGGATCTCGTGCGCGGCGGTTTCGTCGAGCAGCGCGCCGGTGCGGAGGATCGCCGCCAGCGGCTGCTCTTTCTCACGCCGCGTGGTCAGGCGCTGGCGCAGGGCCTCGCCGGCATGCAGGGGGCGCGGATTGCGCGGGCGCTGGGCGCGACCGGCGCGGCGCATCGCCCCGTGATCGCCCGGTTTCTCGCCGAACTGATCGATTCCGAGCGCGGCGCGGAGGTGGCGACAGACCCCGCCGCGTCGTGATAGAGGCGCGGCCGGGGCGTTCCCGGCCCCATGGCGGAGACGGCGATGAGCATATCCCCACGCAAGGCCATGCCCAGCGACGAGGCACCACATATCCTCGTCGTCGATGACGACCAGCGCATCCGCACGCTGCTGCATCGCTTTCTCACCGAGAACGGCTACCGCGTGACGACCGCCGAGAATGCGCGCGAGGCGCGCGGGCGGCTCGAAGGGCTGGTCTTCGATCTCCTGGTGCTCGACGTGATGATGCCGGGCGAGAACGGGCTCGATCTCGCCCGCGCGCTGCGGGCGCATTCGCCGGTCCCCATCCTGATGCTGACCGCGCGGGCCGAGATCGACGATCGCATCGCCGGGCTGCAGACCGGCGCCGACGATTACATGACCAAGCCGTTCGACCCGCGCGAATTGCTGCTGCGCATCAGCTCGATCCTGCGCCGCGCGGCGCTGCCGCCGCAGCGGTCGGAGCAAGCGCCGGAAAGCATCCGGTTCGGGCCGTTCCATTTCCATCTCGCGCGCGGTGAATTGCGGCGCGAGGAGGAGCATGTCCGCATCACCGAGCGTGAGCGCGAGATGCTGCGCGCGCTTGCCGGCGCGCTCGGGGAGACCCTGCCGCGCGAGGCGCTGGCGGAGAACGGCACCGCCGCCAACGAGCGCACGATCGACGTGCAGATCAACCGCCTGCGCCGCAAGATCGAGGCGGACCCCTCCAATCCGCTCTATCTGCAGACCGTGCGCGGCATCGGCTACCGGCTGGTCATCGACCGATGACGGCACGGGTGCGCGGCCTTTCGGGTCTGGTGCGGGCGGGGGCCATGCTCTGGCGCATCCTGCGGGTGCTGACGGCCACGCTCGGGCGCGGCCTCGCGGCGCTCTGGCACGGCCTTGCCCGTCTCGCGACCCGGATTGCCGCCTTGCCGCCGGTCGCGCGCGCGCTGGCGCCTTTTGCGCGGGCGGAAGCGCGGCTGGGGCGCTGGATCAACCGCATGCTGCCCAAGCGGCTCTACACGCGGGCGCTGCTGATCGTGATCATCCCGGTCGTGCTGCTTCAGGCGGTTGTCGCCTATGTGTTCATGGAGCGGCACTGGCAGGCGGTGACGGCGCGGCTTTCGGCTTCGCTCACGCAGGATATCGCGGCGCTGATCGAGATCTACGAGAGCTTCCCCCAGGATGCCGAGGGGCGGGTTCTGGCCGCGATCGCGGAACGCCGGCTTGGACTCGATATCGACTTCCTGCCGCTCGAACCGCTGCCGCCGCCGGTGCAGAAGCCGTTTTTCGACATTCTCGATCAGGCCTTGTCGAGCGAATTGCGCCAGCGCGTGCGGCGGCCGTTCTGGCTCGACACGGTCGGCTCGTCCTCCATTCTCGAGATCCGCATCCTGCTCGATACCGCGATGATGCGCGTCATCGCGCGGCGCAGCCAGGCCTATGCCTCGAACTCGCACATCTTTCTCGCCTGGATGGCGGGCTCCTCGCTGGTGCTGGTCGGCGTGGCGGTCATTATCCTGCGCAACCAGATCCGGCCCATCCTGCGGCTCGCGGACGCGGCGGAGGATTTCGGCAAGGGCCGCGACGTTCAGTTCCGACCGCGCGGCGCGCGCGAGGTGCGCCGCGCCGGGCTCGCCTTTCTCGAAATGAAGAGCCGCATCGAGCGCGCGATCGAGCAGCGCACGACGATGCTCAACGGCGTGAGCCATGATCTGCGCACCATCCTCACGCGGTTCCGGCTTTCGCTGGCGCTGATCGAGCCGGGGCCGGAGGTCGAGGATCTGAAGCGCGACGTGGACGAGATGAGCAAGATGCTCGAAGCCTATCTCGCCTTCGCGCGCGGCGAGGCGGCGGAGAGCGCGGTGCCGACCGATATCCGCGCGCTGCTGGAAGTCTTCCGTGCCGATGCCGAGCGGAGCGGGCATTTCTGCACGCTCGCGGTGGATGGCGACCCGGTCGTGAGCGTGCGGCCGCAGGCGTTCCGGCGGCTGCTCGGCAATCTCGTTGCCAATGCCGCGCGCTATGGCGACCGGATCGAGATCCGCGCCGTGCATGACGAGCGCTTCCTGACGGTGACGGTGGACGATGATGGCCCCGGCATTCCCGAGGAAAGCCGGGAGGAGGTGTTCCGCCCCTTCCTGCGCCTCGATGCCGCGCGCAACCAGGACCATGCCGGAACGGGGCTCGGGCTCGCCATCGCCCGCGACATCGCGCGCGGGCATGGCGGGGATATCGTGCTGGAGGACGCGCCGCTCGGCGGCTTGCGGGCGCGGGTCAAGGTGCCGGCCTAGGGCATTTCCCGATCAGGCGGATGCCGGTAACCGAAAGATTGGCGTGAGGAGATGCGGGCCGCGCGGGCGGACCCCGCGCTAGAACAGCTTCCCGCCATCCGGAACCGGGCGCTCGGGCATCACCAGAACCACCTCGCCGTTCGCATCGGGGAAGCCGAGCGTGAGCACCTCGGACATGAACCTGCCGATCTGGCGCGGGGGAAAGTTGACCACCGCCGCCACCTGCCGCCCGACCAGGGATTCCGGTGTGTAATGCCGGGTGATCTGCGCCGAGGAGCGCTTGACGCCCAGCGGACCGAAATCGATCGTGAGCTTGAAGGCGGGCTTGTGCGCCTCGGGGAAGGGCTCGACGGCGCGGATCGTTCCGACGCGGATATCGAGCTTGAGGAAATCGTCGAAGGCGATCGGCGCGCGCGGCGCCGGGTCGTTGCGATGCATGGCCCAGCGGTCCGGGCGGTCAGGCGGCGTCCGGCGCCGCGTCTCGGCGCGTTTCCCGCGATGCGCGCGCCGCGCGGCAGAAGCCCCGGAACGGGGCCAGCAACCGGTTGACACCCTCGGCGCGGCGGAGCATCCATTCGCCGCGCTTCAATTCGCGGTCGAGCGCTGCCATGGTGCGGGGCAGGGTCGCATCTTCCTCGTCGAGGAAGACGGGGAAGGCGCGCGCAGCCACCAGCACCGCGCCCTGCACGCGCAGCATGCCGAGCGGGCCCTCGGTATCGATGCCGACCGAGGTGAGAAGGTAGCGCCAGGAATTGAGCGCCTGCTGGTTCAGCGCCGCAAGCCCGAGGAGATCGTCGCGGAACGCGCGCGAAATCTCCCGCAGCGCGGCCCGATAGGGCAGGAGCGCGTCGAACCGCCGCATCATCAGATCGAGCACCCGGTCGCGCGCTTCGGCATCGGCGAGATCCTCTGGCCGGCCTTCGAGCACGATCCGGTCGATGCGGCGGATGAAGGCGCCAAGGATCGCGCCCTTCGAGGGGAAGAGATCACGCAGATCGGCGAGACCGAGCCCTGCCTTCTCGGCGATCATGTCGAGGCGGATCTCGGACCAGCGCATCTCCGCGGCGAGCGCCATCAGCGCATCGACCGCGCGGGCGCGTGGATCGCCGGCGGGCTTCGTGTCCGGGCTGTCGGGGGAACCGGCCTTGCGTGCCATGAGACGTCTCCTTCGCGGATCGCAATCCTTAAGCTAAGCCGCAATCCCGGCGGCACAAGGGCAAACCCGTGCCGGCCCGGAAAACCGTTCAGCCGGACAGCGCGCGCGCCCGGTCACGCGCGGCGGTGACGGCGCGGATCATCAGCGGCTCCAGCCCGTCCTTGGCCATCAGATGCTCGAGCGCCGCCGCCGTGGTGCCGCCGGGCGAGGTGACGTTCTGCCGCAGCACCGCCGGGCTCGCATCGGGTTCGAGGAACATCAGCTCGCCCGCGCCCTCGACGGTCGCGCGTGCGAGCCGCATCGCGAGATCGGCGGGAAGGCCGAGCGTCTCGCCGGCGCGGGCGAGACATTCCGTGAGGTGGAAGACATAGGCCGGGCCGGAGCCGGAGACCGCCGTCACCGCGTCGATGAGCGCCTCGGCATCGACCCATTCGACGCGGCCGGTAGTGGCGAGCAGGCGCTGGACGGCGGCCCGGTCGGGCGCGGCAAGCGCGGCGGTCGCGAAGGCGCCGGTGATGCCGCGGCCGATCGCCGCCGGCGTGTTCGGCATGGCGCGGACGAACCTCGTCGCGCCCGGCAGCCGCGCCCGCAGATCGGCGATGCGCTTGCCGGCGAGGATCGAGACGACGATCGTTTCCGGCCCGACATGGGCGGCGAGGGCGCCGGCGGCGGCATCAAGCGCCTGCGGCTTGATCGCGAGGAGCAGCAGTCCCGCCGGCGCGACATGCGCCGGGTTGAGCGCGAATCCCGTCGCCGCGGCCTCGCCGCGCAGGGTTTCAGACGGGTTGGGATCGATCACCGTGATCGTGGCGGCGGGCCAGCCGGCGGCGAGCGCGCCCCGGAGCAGGGCGCCGCCCATCTTGCCGGCACCAAAAATCGTGAGGGACGGGAAGTCAGGCATGGTCATCCGATCCGGCATCGTTCGGCTTCAGGCTTCGCCCGCCGTCTCGAACATGGCCGTATCCAGCGCTTCGGCGGCGCTCTTGCCGGCCCAGACGACGAACTGGAAGGCCTGATAATAGCGCTCACAAGCCTCGACGGCGATCGTCATTGCCGCTTCGCATTGGTCGGGCGAGGGGTCGGCACCGCCAGCGAGGAGCAGCGCATGGCGGAACATCACGGCGCTCTCGCTTGTCCAGAAATCGAAATGGCCGACCCACATCTGCTCGTTGAGCTTGGCGATCAGCTGCACCACTTCGGCGCGGCGGCGTTCGGGAACCTTGAGGTCGAAGGCGCAGGCAAGGTGCAGCGCCTCCATTTCCGAAAGCCAGGTGAAGCTCAGATGGTAGTCGCACCAGCGACCGGTGACCGAGATCGAGATCTCGTCCTGATCGTCGCGTTCGAAGGACCAGCCGTGGCGGGTGGCGATCTGCTCGATCACGTCGACGGGATTGTCGGAAGCGGGGATGTCACGGTCGACCAAGGTCATCTATCGCGCCTGTTCTCGTCGTCTACGCCGAACCGGACTGCGCTTTTCGGGAATGACCGACCGTCGCGCCGCGAGGCACGCGCCGGGAATACCCGTCCATCGCTTGAACCGGGAACGCCACGCTTACCGGGACCGGCCCGCCTTTCGGCGCGCATGGTCGGACGCGGACTTTTTCGCGCCCGGCCGGCAACCGGAGGGCGCGAATCACCCTGCAACGAACCTAGCATGGCCAGATTCGAGCTGTCGCCCGCTTTGTTGGAACGGATTTGCGACATTTAAGGCGCGGGACCGGACCTCGCGGCCCGATGACCGGAAGGTCAGCGTCGGAACGGACGTTCGGGGATTCGGGGCGGCGCCACAACCGCCCGATGCCTGCCATCCCCCGGTCTTCGGCGCTGTCCACAGGCAAGGCGCCGGGAGGCTTGCCGGCTCACTTCCTGGTTGCGGCCTCCAGCGCCGCGAGGCGTTCGGCGAGGCGCTCGTTCTCGTCGCGCGCGGCGATCGCCATCTGCCGGACGGTCTCGAATTCGTCGCGGGTGACGAATTCGCTGTCGGCGAGGATGCGTTCGATCTGGCTGCGGAGGAAGGAATCCGCCTCCTTGCGCGCGCCTTCCGCAAGGCCGACGGCGCCGGTCATCACACGGGAGAGTTCATCGAGCAGGCGGGTCGGAGGTTCACGCATGGGCATTCCTGAGAGGCTGGCGCGCGGCTGCGAGACAGGACGCGCGAAACGGCACGCGACTCTCCTAGCATGGCGGCGCGGCATTCGTTAGAGATGATCGCGCCAGAGCGGGGCGCGGAATGCCGCGCCGCCGCCGCCGTTGCGAGGCCCGCCGATGCTGCTGCCGGATTTCGACCCCGTCGCCCTGTCCATCGGGCCGCTGGTGATCCGCTGGTATGCGCTCGCCTATATCGCCGGGTTGATCGCCGGCTGGTCCTATGCGCGGCGGCTTGCGGCCAATTCGGCACTCTGGGGCGGGCTGCGCCAACCAAAGCCCGAGGATCTCGACGATCTCCTCGTGTTCGCCGCGCTGGGCGTGGTTCTGGGCGGGCGGCTCGGCTTCGTGCTGTTCTACAATCCCGGTTTCTATCTCCAGAATCCGCTCGAGATCGTGCAGGTCTGGAAAGGCGGCATGGCGTTTCATGGCGGGCTGGTCGGCGCCGCGATTGCGGTGATGCTGTTCGCGCGCCGGCGCGGGCTCGAGCCCTTCGCCATGGCGGATCTCGCGGCCGTGGTGGCGCCGATCGGGCTGCTGCTGGGCCGGATCGCGAATTTCGTCAATGGCGAATTGTGGGGGCGCCCGGCGGATGTGCCCTGGGCCATCGTCTTCCCCCGCGCGGGGCCGGAGCCGCGCCATCCGAGCCAGCTCTACGAGGCCGCGCTGGAAGGGCTGGCCCTGCTCGTCGTGCTCGGCATCCTGGTGCGGGTGATCGGGTTCCGCCGCCCCGGCCTGCTCGCCGGGCTGTTCGGCATGGGCTATGGCGCGGCGCGGTTTTTCGTCGAGTTCTTCCGCGAGCCGGACCGGCATCTCGGCTTCATCGCCGGCGGCTGGCTGACAATGGGCATGGCGCTCTCGGTGCCGCTCTTCCTCGCCGGGGCCTGGCTCGTCCGTCGCGCGCTCGCGCGGGCCATGATCGCGGAGCGTCCGGCGTGAGCGCGCTGGCGGCGGAATTGCTCGCCGAAATCCGCGCTTCCGGGCCGATCGGCCTCGACCGGTTCATGGCGCTGGCGCTCGGCCATCCCCGCCACGGCTATTACATGACGCGCGATCCGTTCGGTCTTGCGGGGGATTTCGTCACCGCGCCGGAAATCAGCCAGATCTTCGGCGAATTGCTCGGGCTGACGGCGGCCTTGAGCTGGCAGGCCCTCGGCGGACCGGAGCGGGTGGCGCTGGTCGAACTCGGGCCGGGGCGTGGCACGCTGATGCTCGACGCCTTGCGCGCCGCGCGCGCGCTGCCGGCCTTCGAGGCCGCGATCGCGGTGCATCTCGTCGAGACGAGCCCGGTGCTGCAGCGCGCGCAGGCGAAGGCGCTGGAGGGGAGCGGCAAGGCCCCGCTCTGGCACCCGACGATCGATTCGCTGCCGGAAGATCGGCCGCTCATCGTGCTCGCGAACGAGTTCTTCGACGCATTGCCCGTCCGGCAGTTCCAGCGCCGGGGCGGGGAATGGCGCGAGCGGCTGGTGGGGATCGGCGCGGATGGCGCGCTGGCGCTCGGCCTGCACGCCGCGCCGACGCCGGGGCTCGATCTCGACGGGCCGGAAGGCGCAGTGTTCGAAACCTCGCCCATCGCGCTCGACATCATGCGCAAGCTCGCCGGCCGGCTCGCGGCGCAGGGCGGCATGATGCTCGCCATCGATTACGGCTATCACCGCTTCGCGCTCGGCGAGACGCTGCAGGCGGTGCGGCGGCACGAATTCGTGCCCGTGCTGTCCGATCCCGGCGAGGCGGACATCACCGCCCATGTCGATTTCTCGAGCCTCGCCATCGCCGCGCGCAGGGGCGGAGCGGTTGCGCATCCCGTTCTGACGCAGGCGACGCTGCTCGAACGGCTCGGCATCCGCCACCGCGCCGAGATCCTCAAGCGCAATGCCGAGGATCCGGCGGCGATCGACGCGGCGGTCGAACGGCTTGTCGGCACCGGCCCGCGCGCGATGGGCATGCTGTTCAAGGCGCTGGCGGTCACCAGTCCCGGCCTGCCGCCGCCGCCGGGATTTGATCTGGCCGACCCGCTGCTCGCGTGACGGCAAGCCGATGGAGATGCCCATGCTCGCGCCCCTCCGCTCCGCCTTGCTCGACCGGGCCGGGTTCCGGCACGCCTTCTTCACGCGCGAGGGCGGGGTTTCGCGGGGGCTCTATCGCGGGCTCAATGGCGGCCTCGGCTCGGATGACGATCCCGCCGATGTGGCCGAGAACCGCGCGCGGATGGCGGCCCATCTCGGCGTCGGGCCCGAGAGGTTGCTCTCGCTCTACCAGATCCATTCGGCGCTTGCCGTACCGGTCGTCGCCCCCTGGGATTCCGCCAGCCGGCCCCGCGCCGATGCCATGGTGACGGAACGGCCGGGGCTCGCGATCGGCGTCGGAACGGCGGATTGCGGCCCGGTCCTATTCGCCGATCCGGAAGCGCGGGTGATCGGCGCCGCCCATGCCGGATGGAAGGGCGCGCTCGGCGGCGTGCTGGAGGCCACGCTCGACGGGATGGAGGCGCTCGGTGCGCGGCGGGCGCGCATCCTCGCCGCGCTCGGGCCGATGCTGAGCCAGGCGCATTACGAGGTGGGGCCGGAATTCGAGGCACGGTTCCGTGCCGAGGATCCCGCCAATGCGCGCTTCTTCCGGGAGGGTGCGCGCCCCGGCCATCCGCATTTCGATCTGCCGGGCTATCTCCGCGCGCGGCTCGAACATGCCGGCATCGCCGCGATCGACGATCTCGCGCATTGCACCTATGCGGACGAGACGCGGTTCTATTCCTACCGGCGCAAGACGCATCGCGGCGAGGCCGATTATGGCCGGCATATCGCGGCGATCGTGCTCTGAAGCGGTGAAATCCTGACGGCCCTTTCCCGGCCTCAGGTCTCGCCGGTATCCGGCGTGCGCCAGCCGAGATGCTGGCCGGAATCGACCGCGATCATCTGGCCGGTGACATGCCGCGCGGCGGCAAGGTAGAGAACCGCGCGGGCGATCTCCGCCGGGTCGACCACTTCGCCCAGCAGCGTTCCCTGCGCCTCGCGCATGAGGCCGGCCTCGCCTTCATGGATGCTCGGAAGGGTAGGGCCGGGGCCGATCGCATTGACGCGGATGCGCGGCGCCAGCGCCTGCGCCAGGGTCTTCGTTGCGGTGAACAGGGCCGATTTCGCAAGCGTGTAGGAGAGGAAGCGCGGATCGGGGCGCAGCACGCGCTGGTCGATCACATTGACGATCGCGCCGTCCTCCCCATCCGGAAGGGCTTCCGCGAAAGCCCGCGCGAGGAGGACCGGGGCCGCGAGATTGACCGCAAGATTGGTCTCGAACCCTTCCGGCGTGACATCGGCGATCGTGTCGGCGAGGAAGATCGAGGCGTTGTTGACGAGCAGGCGCGGCGGGCCGAAGGCGCGCGCCGCTTCGGCATGGAGCGCCGCGAGGCCGGAGAGAACGGCGAGATCGCCGGCAATGATTGCGGCCGCGCCGCCGGCAGCGCGAATTTCTGCGGCGAGCGCCTCTGCCTCCGCCCGCGAATGATGGCAATGGATCACCACCGGATGGCCATGCGCGGCCAGCGCGCGCGCGATCGCGGCGCCGAGGCGGCGGGCGCCGCCGGTGACGAGCGCCGGGCCGGGTGATGCGCTCATGCCCCGTCCCCCGGCCGTCGGGCCGCCTGCGCCGCGCGCCGGCGCTGCTCATAGGCCTTGGCGACGCGCAGCCAGCGGAAGAAGGCGTAGTTCATCGCGGTGATGAAGCCATAGACGCCGCGCATGGCATGGCGGCGCAGCAGATAGGCCTTGAGGAAGGCCGCCGGGAATTCGACGAACACGCGCCAGACCGGGATCGTCTTGCCGCGTGCCGCGAGATCGGCGACCTGCTGATCCGAATAGGCGTTGAGCTTGCCGATCTGATCGCCGATCGAGCGGACGGAGAAATGGTGGATCACGCCCCTGAGCCGCGCCACCCGCGCGCCGGGCTGGAGATCGACCCTGTCATGCACGGGCGAGGCGGAATAGCTGCCGCGATCGCGCCGGTAGAGCCGCACCGGCGCCAGCGCATAGGCGAAGCGGTGGGGCGCAGCCTCGCCGGGAAAGACTTCGGCAATGCGGATCTCGTAGGCATCGGCCGCCGGCTCGCCATGCGCGAACAGCGCCCGGATCTCGGCGGCAAGCTCCGGCGGCACCCATTCGTCGGCATCGAGATTGAGCAGCCAACGCTCCCGGCATTGCGTCTCGGCGAAGCGCTTCTGCGGCCCGTAGCCGGACCAGGCATTGAAGACGACGCGCGCCCCCTCGGCCTCGGCCCGCGCGACTGTATCGTCGGTCGAGCCGGAATCGACGACGATCAGCTCCGCGGCAAGCCCGCGCACGGCCCGCAGCGTCCGGGGCAGGCGGTCGGATTCGTTGCGGGCGATCAGGAAGATCGAGAGCGGCAGCGGTGTCACGGCGGGTCCTGCAAGAAAAGCCGCGAGCGATGTGCACCCTGCGCCGGCGATTGGCAAGCCGCTGCGATGCCGCGGCTGATGCTGTTGAAACCCGTGAATGTAATCCTGTTATGATCTCATTAACATTAACAGTAATTACCGTACTTTAATAGAATTTTTTCTGTTCCTGGAAGCATTCGTTCAGGTCTCCGGCCGCGCATGATAAGGAGGCGATAGGTCGCGCCTCACCCATGTGCGATCAGGAAGGAGAACCGGAATGCGCCGCATCCTGAAGCCGCTCATCAGCGTCGTCGCGCTCGTCGCCACGCTCGGGCCGGGCGCGCGGGTTCTCGCCGGGGATCTTCCCGGCACGCGCAGCGCTCCGGCTGGCGCCTCGATGCCGATGATGACGAGCAATTGGGCCGGCTTTTACGGCGGCCTGCATCTCGGTTACGGGTTCGGGCGCACGCGGTCGGCGGATCTCGACGGATTCGTCGGCGGCGGGCAGGTCGGCATCAATTTCCAGTCCGGCCAGTTCGTCTATGGCAGTGAACTCGATCTCGCCTATGGCCATGTCGATTATCGCGCCTTCAGCGAGACCTTCCAGCAGAAATGGCTCGGCTCCGGCCGCGCCCGCCTCGGCTATGCGTTCGAACGCTTCCTGCCCTTCATCACCGGCGGCTTCGCCTTCACCAATGCGACGCTGAAATCCGGCGGCACGCGCGCGGACAACACCCATTTCGGCTATGTGATCGGTATCGGCGGCGAAATGATGCTCACCGACAAGATCTCGGCCAATGTCCAGTTCCTGCATTTCCGCTTCGGATCGGAAACCTACAATGTTCAACCGACCACGCGGGATGCGAACATTGTGACAAATCAGCTACGGGTCGGCGTAAATTATCGGTTCTGATCGACCGGCTGCCACAATTCCTCGGAGGAAGGGCCGGAATTGACGAAAACGTGGCGGGATTATGGTGGCATTGCCATCAAAATTCCCAATCCCGCCGGAAGGAAGAGGGGGCGTTGAGCGGCGGGGGCATCCGCGAGGATGAACCTCTCCACTCTCAGCGGGCTTCGCGGGCAGCGGGGTCCGGGGCCGGACATCCATAGGGGCTGGGCCGGCCATGCGACATCAGGAGTAGAGAATGACCATGAAGAGCTTGATGACCGGCCTGTTCGGGGCTGCGCTTCTCGCAACCACCGCAATGGCCGCCGATCTGCCGCGCAAGTCGGCGCCGGTTGCCCCGGCCTTCTCGGCCGTGCCGGTCTTCACCTGGACCGGGTTCTATGTCGGCGCCCATGCCGGCTACGGCTTCGGCTCGACGACCAGCACCGGCGCCGGCGGCTTCAACGATCCCGACGGGTTCGTGGGCGGCGCCCAGATCGGCTACAACCACCAGATCGACCGTCTCGTGCTCGGCCTTGAGGCCGATCTGTCCTGGACCGATCTCAATTCGCGCGGCCCCGGCATCGGCGCCGGCGCCTCCAAGGCCGATCTCAACTATCTCGGCACGGTGCGGGCGCGCGTCGGCTTCGCGGTCGACCGGTTCATGCCCTACGTGACCGGCGGTCTCGCCTATGGCGGTTCGGATGTCTCGATCCCGGGCGTCGGCTCGCGCGACACGACCCGCATCGGCTGGACGGTTGGCGGCGGCGTGGAATACGCCTTCACCAACAACTGGACCGCGCGCATCGAGGGCCTCTATGTGGATCTCGAGAAGGACAATGTCGGCACGGCCAAGGTCGGGCATGAGATCGGCATCATCCGCGCCGGCGTGAACTACAAGTTCTGACGCCAGCCGGGCGCCCTGCGCCGCCCGTTTCCGCGTCAGGCCCGCATCGGTTCATCGAATCGTCAGGGGGCGAGGAAGGGTCCGGGAAACCGGACCCTTTTTCGTGTGTGGCCGCGCTCAGGCCTTTGGCGCGGTCTTCGCAAAATCGGGGATTGCGGCCGCGAATTCGGCGCGGAAGGCGGCAAGGCGCGGATATTTGCCGCCGGCGAGCGTCGAGAACCGGAAATCCAGCCAGTCGAGCATGCAGGCGATGGTGATCGTCCCGACATGCGGAAGGGCGCTCGCCTTCGGCGGGTCTGCCTCAAGAACCGCGAGCCCGCGCTCGACCTTGCCGCCCTGATGCGCGAGCCAGGCGGGCTCGTGCCGCTCGCCGGGCCGGAAGCGGCCCTCGTAGAGCTGGAGGATCGCCGCGTCCATGATGCCGTCGCCGAGCGCCTGCAGCTTCAGCGCGGCGAGGCGCTCCGGCCATTGCGTCGGGATGACCCGGCCGTCGCCGGCCTCGTGGTCGAGATATTCGATGATGACGCGGCTATCGTAGAGCGTCGAGCCGTCTGGCAGCACGAGGCAGGGGATCTTGCCGAGCGGGTTGTCTTTCCTGAGCGGATCGTCCGGGTTCATCGTGTCGGCGGCGAGGATCTCGATCCGGCCCGCATGGCCGGTGAAGAGGCTCGCGACCTTCACCTTGCGGCCGAAGGGCGAGGTGGAGGACGAGTGAAGTTTGAGCATGATCGATCCGTTTATGAGGGAAGCGCCGCAGCTTCGCAGGCGGCCGGCGCGAAGGCAATCGCGCCGGCGTCACGGTTCCGTCAGCCATTCGGCGCGCCAGCGCGCGATGTCGCGCCGCGCCAGCCGATCCGCAAGAGCGGGGAGGAGCGCGGCCATCTCGTCCCGGAGGGTGTGGGGCGGATTGGCGATCACGAGCCCGGTCGCGGCGAGCGGCCCCGCGGCATCGGCGGCATCGACATGGAGTTCCAGCACCAGCAGTTTCGGCATGCCGGAAGCAATGATCTCGCCCTCGAAGCGGCGGGTGGCGGCGATATCCTTGATCGGATACCAGAGCATCAGCGTGCCGCCGGGCCATTTGCGCGCCATGATCCGCGCGCCCGCGGCCATGCGCTCGAATTCGCCCGGCTGCTCGAAGGGCGGATCGACGAGCACGAGCCCGCGCCGCTCCTTCGGCGGCAGCTGCGCCTTCCAGGCGGTGTAGGCGTCAAGCGCGGTGAGCGCGATCCGGGAATCGCGCGCCATCAAGGCCCGCAATCGCGCGGCGGCGTCGGGATGCAATTCGTTGAAGGCCGCGCGGTCCTGCATGCGCAGGGCGTGGCGGATCAGCGCCGGCGAGCCGGGATAGGTATCGCCGAGCGGGGCGAGTTCGGCCAGGGCGGCGCGATAGGGTTCGAGCATTGCCTCGGCGGCGGGAGGCAGCGGGCGGTCGAGGCGACCGATTCCCTCGATCCATTCGCCGGTGCGCAGGGCGGCATCGGCGCGCAGGCTGTAGAAACCGTCGCCGGCATGGGTGTCGATCGCCCGGAACGGCGCTTCTTTGCGGGCGAGATGCGCGAGGATGCGCATCAGCGCGGCATGTTTCAGCACATCGGCGAAATTCCCGGCATGGAAGGCGTGACGGTAATTCACGGGCCGTAATCAGCGCGCCGCGGGAACGAGCACGTCGCGGGCGCGGCAGGAATCGCGGTCGACCTCCTCGCAGGCGCGGAAGGCGCGCAGGTCGCGCGTCAGGCAGAGGCGGATTTCCTCGATCTGGCCGCGCGTGCAGGTCACGGCCATCATGTCCGGGCGCAGGCCGGGATTGGCTTCGGCGAAGGCGCGTTCGATCTCGATCACGCCCCAGCGCCGGTCCTCGCGCGGCGCGGCCAGCGCCTCCGGCACCCGGATTCTGGCGCGGGCCGCGGCGGAGGCCTCGAAATAGCCGCCGGGGCTTTCCCCCGAGCAGGTGCCGTGCTTGCGCCATTCATGGCGCGCAAGGCCGGAGGAGGGATAGACGCGTTCCGCGATCTCCATCGCGGCGCGGGAAGGGCTTCGCCCCTCGGGTCGGCAATAGGCCGGGTAGCCGCGCTCGTATTGCGGCCAGAGCCCGTGCAGCACGAAACCGGGATTGCGGCCCGGCGCGCATTGCGTGTCGCCGCGCCGCTCGCCGGTCAGCGCGCAATAGGTCGCGGACCAGGAGAGCGAGACCACGTAGAAATCGAACCGCCCCGCAGGCGCGCCGCGATCCTCGCGCGGCTCGGCCGCCGCCGCACTGGCGACGAATGCCAGCAGCAGCCCTGCGAGGCCAGAACGCCGCATCAGCGGTCGAGCCGGTAGCAGCCCGGCATGGCGGTATAGTTGCGGTCGTACCCGTCGAGGCAGAACTGCACATCGTCGAACAGGCCGACCGGGCCGGCATCCTCGATCACGGCGTAGCGCAGTACCAGTCGCCGCCGGTCATGCATGATCGCGGTCGCCTGGCAATAGCGGCGCGGGATCAGGTCGAGCCCGTGCGGGCGGAAGGCGGCCTGCCGCACCTTGTCGAAGCCGACGATCTCGGCCGGGCTGTTCCAGTAGCGCCGTTCGGCCTCGGAGAATTTCGACTGGATCCGCCCGAGCACGCGCGCATCGTCGCAGGCGGGGAGCTGGGCCGACCAGGGCCGCTCGCGCGTCTCGGCCGGGATTTCCTCGCGTGCGGCGCCGGGCATCGGCAGGGTGAGAAGCGCGGCGATCAGGGCCGCGAAAGCCGGGAACGTGACGTGCCGCATGGATCTTCTCCTGAAGGATGGCCGGCCGTTGACGGATGCGAGAGCTTTCGCGCCCGCCAGCGCGGCGGTCAAGGGGCGCGGGGGGCGGGCCGTGCGAATCCGGGCGCCTGTCGCGTGCGCGGCACGCCATCGGTCGTCGACGATCGCGCGCGCCCGGTTCAGGATGGATCGCCGCCCCGGCGGAACCGGGACGGGCGCGTCAGCGCATGATCTCGAAGGTCACCGGATGGACGACAAGATCACGGATCTGGCCGATGCCGTCCCGCACCATCAGCTTGTAGCAGCGATCGTCGAGGCGCACGCGCATCAGCTCGTAGCCGACCTCGCGCAGCCTGTCGCTGATCTCGGCGGAGGAGAGCCAGGCGGTCCGCGGCGGGGCGGCGCAATGGGGGTTGTAGTCGAGTGCCCGGCCCGCTTCGGCGGGCCATGCGGAGATCAGAGCAAAAAGGATCGAACAGGCCGTCGCACGATAACGCTGCACTCGCATCGAACATTCCATCTCAGGAATTGAAAGGCGATGCACCTTTAGATTGTGTGCCTTAATGCGGTGTTACGCGGTTCGCTGCAATTGGCGCGGCCGGTCGTCTTTCGACGATCACGGCAAGATGTGGTAAAGATTTCTTCCCGACCTGAAGGAGGGGAAGATGGCCCCGGCCCGCTTCCGAGGCACGCCGATGCGCAGGGCCGCGGCGCTCGCCGCCGCGATGCTGGCGGGTGCCGGCCTGTCCGCGAAGGGCGCCGACACGCGCGTGGGGCCGGCGAATGATCCCGGATCGCGCGAGAGGCATGCAGGGCAGGGCGCATTGCCGCTCCTTGCTGCCGCGATGCCTCAATGCACCTGCCGCGCGGGCGGTGTCAGCCACGCGCTCGGGGCGGAGATCTGCCTCGGCACGCGGCTGTTCCGCTGCGCGATGGATCTCAACGTGACGTCATGGCAGGCGACGGGGTCGCTTTGCCCGGAAAGCTGAGTGGCAGAACCTCCCGTCCGGCAGCATCGGCCTTCCGTGCATGGCGGATACCCGAACAAAAACCGGCTTGGGCAAAACCGGGAGAGGCAAAACCGGCATATGGGGGCAGGCCGATCTGGCCGCCGCCGGATCAGACCAGCCCGAAGACAATGGCCACGAGCAGCGCGAAGGACGCGACGAACGCCAGAAAATCCAGACGCAGGGCAGCGCTCATATCCGACCTCCCCTTTCGGAAGACGGCTCAACTTTACCCTCCATTAAGGACTTGGCAATGGGCATTCGTCGCCGCATTGCGGCAGCGTTAACGGCCCCAGCCCGCGATTTCGTCGATTTTCAACAGGTTTTCATGAGCCTGCGGCGGGACAGGCCCGCGCCTCGAGCCAGGCTGCGGCGGCGAGCGCACGCAGATCGTCGCCGAAGCGCCCGATCACCTGCACACCGACCGGCAAGGATTCGTGCCGGTGGAGCGGTACATTGACCGCAGGCAGGCCGAGCAGGGTCACGAGCTTGTTGAACCGCGCGTCACCTGTGGTTTCCGGTCCCGGCGCGGCGCCTGGCGCGGAATAGGTCAGCAGCACGTCGACTGCCGCAAACAGGTCCTGCGTCGCCTTGCGGGCGCGATTGGCGCGGGACCTAGCGGCGTCGAATTCCGCGACCGGGATCGCTGCCCCCGCGTCGAGCGCCGCGAGCAGGATCGGCGAGAGGCTTTCGCGCCGGCGCCGGTGCTCGTAGGCCAGCGCGAGTGCGCCCTCGTAATTGTTGATGATCTGGTGGGCGGCATGGGCTTCCGCCAGAATTGGGGGCAGACCGAGCTCGACCACCCGGCCGCCGGCCGCCTCGATGGCGCGGATCGCCGCCAGCAGTGCCGCCTCGGATTCCGGCGCGGCCGCGCCGGCGAAGGGCAGGCGCGTGACGCCGAAGGTCGGGGTGCCGAAATCCTGCCCGGCGACGTCGAGCGGCCGGCCGCTGATCGCCGCCAGGCCGAACGCGACATCCACGACGCGGGCGCCGAACAGCCCGAGCGTGTCGAGCAGCGGGGCAAAGGGCTTCACTCCGGCCATGGGCAGCAGCCGATAGGAGGGTTTCACCGCCGCGACGCCGCAGAAGCTCGCGGGACGGATGACCGAGCCGCCGGTCTGGGTGCCGAGGGCGAGGGGCATCAGCCCGGCCGCCACACCGGCCGCCGAGCCGGCGGAGGAGCCGCCGGGCGTGCGGGCCGGATCATGCGGGTTCCGTGTCGGCGCGGGTTCGAGATAGGCAAACTCGGTCGTTGCGGTCTTCCCGATCAGGATGCCGCCGGCATCCTCGGCCATCACGACGATTGCGGCATCGGCTTTCGGCTGGTGGCCCGTGTAGAGCGGCGAGCCGTGGCCCGTCGGCATGGCCGCGGTCTCGATGATGTCCTTGACGCCGATCGGCAGGCCGAACAGACCCTCGCGTGTGGTCATCCGCGCCGCGCGCAGCCGCGCCGCGTCGAGATCGAGATGGGCGAAGGCCCGGATGTCCGGCTCGAAGGTGGTGATCCGTTCCGCGGCGAGTTCGACGAGCGCCGCCGGCGTCAAATCCCCGGCATCGACCGCCTCGGCGAGATCGCGGGCGCGCATCACGATTTCCGTCCCTCCAGCCGGGCGACGATCAGGGCGGTGCCGCGCCGAGCGATCGGCGCCGCGATCAGCGCCGCGCAATAGGCGAGCGGCCAGGCGATGAGGAAGGCCCGCAGCCAGCGCGCGACGAAATCCGGCGGCATGCCGAGATTGATGAAGGTGATGACCGCCGTCATCAGGAACGCCATGACGCCCGAGAGCAGCGCCGGGAAGATATACTTCGCTTTGCCTTCCATGGAGATTCGTCCCGATCCGGATGGGGCCGCACGGCGCGGCCGTTAGCAATTCCGTAACCCATTCTCTTAACGGAAGGTTACCGGGATCGCGTCATTTTTCGCGAATGTTGCGCAATGTCCATCCCCCGGTTCCGAGATCGCGCGCGATGCGGGCCCTTGCCGTTGCGGCGGGG
Organism: Rhabdaerophilum calidifontis; assembly: GCF_008641065.1. GTDB lineage: Bacteria > Pseudomonadota > Alphaproteobacteria > Rhizobiales > Beijerinckiaceae > Rhabdaerophilum > Rhabdaerophilum calidifontis. Next base: position 732,030 of record NZ_VTRS01000001.1, read on the forward strand.
CTCGGCGCCTTTCTGGCCGGCTGCGGGTTCCGGCCCTTCGAGCCGCGCGAACCCTGGCGCGGCGAGGCCGAGGCCGCCTGCATGCGCGCCGGCATCGTGCGGCCGAGCTCCGTCATCCGCCCCGCGAAGCCGATCGACGGGCCTGGCCCCTGTGGCGCCGACATGCCCTTCAAGGTGACCGGTTTCGAGAACGATACCGGCCAGATCGCACTGGCGCTGGCCTCGAGTGCCGGCCAGAGCGCACAGGGTTTCGCCAAGGGGGTGCTGAACCTCACCGTCCTCAAGCCCGAGGCGACGCTCGGCTGCCCCATGGTCGCCTGGACCGATGATTGGATCGCGGGCTCGGTGCAGCCGGCGGCGCTCGCCTGGTTCGGGCAGGGGGTGCGGGAGATCCGCACCGCCGGATCCTATGCCTGCCGCCGCCGCAACCATCGCCAGAACGCGCGGCTCTCCGAGCATGCCTTCGGCAATGCGATCGACGTGATGAGCTTCGTGCTCAACGACGGCTCTGTCGTGACGGTCAAGGGCGGCTGGCGCGGCACCGAGCAGGAGCAGGGCTTCCTGCGCGACGTGCTGCACGGCGCCTGCGAACGCTTCAAGACCGTGCTCGGCCCCGGCTCCGACGCGCTGCATTACGACCATTTCCATCTCGATCTCGCCCGCCACGACGCGGCCGGGCGACGGCGCTATTGCAGGCCGCAGGTGGCGGCGCCGCAGCGGCCGCTTCCGGGCACCTATGGTCCCGGCGTGATGCCGGGCGGGCCACCCAATCTCTACGCCTATCACCAGCGCGCACCGATGTCCGGCACGCCGCTCGCGCAGCACGGGCTTTCCCAGCCCAATCCGCCGCCGCGCCCGCCCGCCATCGCCACGGTCGACCGCGCGGCGCTCGATGCCCGCCGCCGCGAGGAGAATGCCCGCTTCGACCTTCAGGGCGGCGAGTTCCGCGAGGACGAGCCTGAATTCGACCCCAGCGCCTTCGATCTCACCGGCTCCGTCGCCGACCTTCCCCGCCCGCGCGCCCGCGGCGGGCCGGGCCTGTCGCAGCCGATGCCGGCGGCGACGACGCCGGTGCTCCCCGCGCCGCCGCGCGCCGCGGCACCGGCGCAGAAACCGCCGCCGCGTATCGGCTACGATCCCGCCGGGCGCTGATCTTCCGCAGGCGGGCCGGTCGCTCTAGCGCCGTCGGCGCATGGGTCTGCCGCCGCCCTTCGGGCGCGGTTGGCCGGAGAGCGGCACTTCGCGATCGGTGCCGGGGCCCATCGCGTCGAGATCGGGCTTCCTGGCGCGGCTGGGCGGCAGGTTGGCCGCCGCGCCATATTGCGAGGCACCGGCCTTGCCGGCCTTCGCCGTGACCCTGCCCTGCCGGGCAGTCGGTTCCTCGTAAACCGCCAGCTCCGTCTCCTTAAGCCGCTTGATCTCGTCGCGCAGCCGCGCGGCCGTCTCGAATTCAAGATCGGCGGCAGCGGCGCGCATGCGCTTCTCGAGATCGGCGAGCACGGCCTCGAAATTGTGACCGATCGAGATCGCCTTGTCGGCGGCGCCCTTGTCGATCGTCACCCGGTCGCGCTCATAGGGGCTGTTGATGATGTTCTCGATGTCGCGTTTGACGCTCTGCGGCGTGATGCCGTTCTCAGCGTTGTAGCGCCGCTGCTTCTCGCGGCGGCGATTGGTCTCGGCGATTGCCCGGGCCATCGAGCCGGTGGTCTGGTCGGCATAGAGGATCACGCGGCCATCGACATTGCGCGCGGCGCGGCCGATCGTCTGGATCAGCGAGGTCTCCGAGCGCAGGAAGCCCTCCTTGTCGGCGTCGAGAATGGCGACCAGCCCGCATTCGGGAATATCGAGCCCCTCGCGCAGGAGGTTGATGCCGACCAGCACGTCGAAGGTACCGAGGCGGAGATCGCGGATGATCTCGATCCGCTCGAGCGTATCGACATCCGAATGCATATAGCGGACGCGGATGCCGTGCTCGTGCAGATACTCGGTCAGATCCTCGGCCATGCGCTTGGTAAGCACGGTGACGAGGGTGCGGTAGCCGGCGCGGCTCGTCTCGCGGACCTCGCCCAGCAGGTCGTCGACCTGGCTGCGGGCCGGACGGATGATCACCTCGGGGTCGATGAGCCCGGTGGGGCGGATCACCTGCTCCACGAACACCCCGCCGGTGCGCTCCATCTCCCAGCCGCCGGGCGTCGCCGAGACATGCACGGTCTGGGGCCGCATCGCGTCCCATTCCTCGAAGCGCAGGGGGCGGTTGTCCATGCAGGAGGGCAGGCGGAACCCGTATTCGGCGAGCGTCGCCTTGCGGCGGAAATCGCCGCGATACATGCCGCCGATCTGCGGCACTGTGACATGGCTCTCATCGGTGAAGACGAGGGCGTTGTCGGGCAGGTATTCGAACAATGTCGGCGGGGGCTCGCCGGGCTTCCGGCCGGTGAGATAGCGGGAATAATTCTCGATACCCTGGCATACCCCGGTCGCCTGAAGCATCTCCAGGTCGAATTGTGTGCGCTGTTCGAGCCGCTGCGCCTCGATATAGCGGCCTTGGCGGTTCAGCTCCTCGAGGCGGGCCTTCAGCTCCGCCTTGATGCCCCGGATGGCCTGGTCGAGGGTCGGGCGCGGGGTCACGTAATGCGAATTGGCGTAGACCTTCACGAATTTGAGGTCCGCGTTCTTGTGCCCGGTCAACGGGTCGAACTCGGCGATCGTCTCGACCTCGTCGCCGAACAGGCCGATCCGCCAGGCGCGATCCTCCAGATGGGCCGGGAAGAGTTCGATCACGTCGCCGCGCACCCGGAAGGTTCCGCGCGCGAAATCGCCATGGGTGCGCTTGTACTGGAGCGCCACCAGATCGGCGATCAATTGCCGCTGCTCGATCCGCTCGCCGACCTCGACCGAGAAACTCATCGCCGTGTAGGTCTCGACCGAACCGATGCCGTAGATGCAGGAGACCGAGGCGACGATGATCACGTCGTCGCGTTCGAGCAGCGCGCGGGTGGCCGCGTGCCGCATCCGGTCGATCTCCTCGTTGATGGTCGATTCCTTGGCGATATAGGTATCCGTGCGCGGCACATAGGCTTCCGGCTGGTAGTAATCGTAATAGGAAACGAAATACTCGACCGCGTTCTCCGGGAAGAAACTCTTGAACTCGGAATAGAGCTGGGCCGCGAGCGTCTTGTTCGGTGCGAGGATCAGGGCCGGGCGCTGCGTCTCCTCGATGACCTTGGCCATGGTGAAGGTCTTGCCGGAACCGGTTACGCCGAGCAGCACCTGGTCGCGCTCGTTCGCCCGGGTGATGCCTTCGACCAGCTGCCGGATCGCCTCCGGCTGGTCGCCGCGCGGCTCGAACGGCGCCTTCATCACGAAACGGATGCCGCCCTCGGATTTCGCCGGTCGCTCGGGGCGGTGCGGCACCCAGAGCTTCTTGTTCTTGAAGAGCGGATTGCCCTCCGCGAGCAGGGTCTTGAGCGCGTCGAGCGTTGCCTGCACGCCGCCCGACGAGGTGAGCGCATCGGCCTCCGAGAGGCCGTCGAGCCCGCCGCCGAGCTTCATCTCCTCCGGCAGGGGAACGACATTGCCCTGCATGACGCGGCGCGGCTTGGCGCCAGCGATCGCGGCATAGGTCGCGGGTTCGGTCTCGCTCCGGCGTCGGCGCGAGGCGGGCGGCGCCTCCTGCGGCAGGCCGAGCGCTGCGGCGAGCGCAGCGTCGACGCCCTGGACGGCCTCGGGCGCGAACCCGGCCTGCGCAGCCTCGGCCATCCCGCGCGGAATGCTCTGCGACCGGCCGGGCTGGTTCAGCGCCGGGTTGAGCAGGGCCGCGAGATGCGGATCGAGCGGGTGCAGTTCAGGCTTCGAGGCTTTCCCGCGCGGAGGATTCGGAGCTTTGGCCATGGCGCCAAAATGGCGCGGCGCATCCCGAGCGGCAAGAGATCGGCGCGTCGCGACCTGTCAGGCCCTGTCAGGAGAGCACCTCAGGCGGACATCCGCCGCGTGGTCTCGGCAATGATTTCCGGTAGCGTGCGGGCAAGCATTCCGGTCGTCTGCTCCATCTCGCCCGACACCTCGCGCACCCCGCGCGCCGCGGCTACGGCATCGGCCCCGAGCCGGGCGATGGTCGTGACCTGCTCGGCCACCGCCGCGACTCCCGAGGCCAGGGTGCGGATCTGCTGCGAGAAATTGTCGGCTGTCATGTGCTGCTGGTGCACCGCGGAGGCAATGGTCGCGTTCAGGCCCTCGATGGTGCCGACATCGCTCGACAGCGCTTCCGATTGGGTCGAGGCGTCGCGGGCGATCGCTTTCAGCTCGCCGATCTTGGCCTCGATCGTGCGGGTCGCATCGACCGTCCGGGCCGCAAGGCCCTTGACCTCGCCGGCGACGACCGCGAAGCCCTTGCCCGCTTCGCCGGCGCGGGCGGCCTCGATCGTGGCGTTGAGGGCGAGGAGGTTGGTCTGGCCGGCGATCGCATTGATCAGATCGGTGATCGAGGCGATCGAGCCCGCGACATCCTCGAAGGCCTGCGCGGCGGCACGGGCCCGCTCGGCGCGGCCGCGCACATCCTGGGTAAGCTGGGCGGTGCGCTCCGATTGCGCGGCGATCTCGGCGATGGATTGCGCGAGTTCGTCCGAAAGCCGGGAGACCTCGCGCACGCTGGTGCTGGTCTCGTCCGCGGCGCTCTGGGCTTCGTCCTGCGCCTGGCGCACTGCGGCGATGGTGGCCATCATCTCGCCGGCGCGCTGCTGGAGCGCGGCGCTGGCGCTGTCGAGCGCGCCGGTGACGCCGGCCGTCGCCGCGCCCATTTCCCGCTCCATCTCGCCGAGGATCGCCGTCCGCTGCTCGGCAAGACGGGCATTGGCCTGCTCGCGCTCCGCAACCAGCATTTCCCGCTCGCGATTGGCGGCGATGAAGCGGCCGACCGCGTTCGAGATCTTGCCGATCTCGCTCCGCTCCGACATCAGCGGCGGCGCCTCGACGGTCGGATCGCCCCGCATCGCCCGGTCGAGCGCGTCGGCGGCGCGGCGGATCGGGCCGGACAGGCTCGCGCCGATCAGCAGGGTCGCAACGAGCCCGATCACCACCGCACCGGCCTGAAGCGCCACGGTGAACACGGCCTCGCCCATCGCCTTCTCGCCGCTGGCCTGGCTTGTGCGCGCGATGAACCCGATCACCTCCTGTTCGACGCCTTTCATGGCATCGAGACGCTCGCTCGAAACCTTCCACCATTCGGCGGGCGTGGTTGCGAAATTGGCGCTGTTGGCGACGGCGTTCGCCATGATGTCACCCTGGGCGGCCTCGTAGCGTTCCTTCAGCGTTTCGGGGATCGCCGCCAGGGTATTGTCGAACCCCGCGCTTTTCATCGTCTGCTGAAGCTGGTCGAGGAAATAGCGCTGGACGCTGACAAGCCCGATATAACGCAGCGCGAGTTCAAGGTCGAAGCTGCCGGCGGAGAGCAGCGCGTTGCCGGTTGCGCGTTCGAGGCCGGCGAATTCCTTGACGAGCATCAGGCTTTGCAGCGCATCGCGCTTGGCGGCGATCTCGCCGGCCATCGGGCTGTTGGTCATCGTCTCGATGCCCTGGATCAGCCGCTTGATGACATTGCCGTAGAAATCGATCGTGTCCGCAACGCTCGCCGCGCCGGTCAACACGCGCTCGCGCATCGCGTTGAGATCCTCGTTGATCGATTTCAGCCCTTCCGCGAGGTCGTCGGTGCGGGCGGCGAGTCCGGCATCGGCGCGCGCCATCTGCAGACGTTCGATGAAGGCCTTGAGCGCTGCGTCCGAAGCGGTCTGCTGGTTGGCGACCCGTGTCCGGTGCATGCTGCGGTTCTCGGTGGCGACGACGGAACCGATCGAGGCGCCGCGCTCGGATTGCAGCGCATGCACGAGATCGGCAGCGGATTGCATGGTCGAGACGCCCCGCTCGAAGGTTCGGGCCTCGGTGACGCGCTGGACAGCGTCGGGCAGGATGACCGAGAAGCTCACGGCGGCGGAAAGCACCGGGAGGAGCAGGAGAATGAGCAGGATCTGCCGGATCGAGAGCTTCTGCATGGCGGGTCCGGATCTTGGAACGGTGGTATTCGATGTAGCCAGGCAGCGTTTAAAAAAGCCTTGCGCGCAGATCGGCACGAGATTGAATTATGTTTCTCTCGTAACGGGTTACGCCGATCTGTATCGTCCCTGATTTACGTCCTGCAGGTTGAAATTCCGTGCGATTGCAACGGGATGCGGCGCGATGTCTCGGCACGGCGGGTGGGTTGCGTCTTGCGCTGGCGCAAACAGGTGCGCGCCGACCACGGGATATCGCACACATGGCTTCCGGATCCTTGCCGGGCTTGCGGCGAATCATCCGCCGCGGCAGGAGGGGGCGTCCCTGTCCGCCCCTGAGGCCGCCTTGCTCTCCTCCGCGACCATCGAACTGATCGGCTCCCTCGCCGCGGCCATCACAACCCTGTGCTGGGTGCCGCAGGCACTCAAGGTCATCCGCACGCGCGACACGCGCGCTCTGTCGCTGATCATGTATCTGATGTTAACGCTCGGGATCGGGCTCTGGCTGGTTTATGGCCTGCTTATCGGCTCCTGGCCGCTGATCGGCGCCAATACGGTGACCTTCATCCTGGTCGTGATCATTCTCGGCCTGAAGCTGCGGCACGGCTGAGGCCGGGCTCAGCCTTTCGGCACCAGCCGCGCGAGCATCCCGTCGCCGGAATCGGTCAGGATATAGGGATAGCCGTCCGGCCCGACGACGACGTCGCGGATGCGCTCGCGCAGCGATTCGAGGTAACGGGTCTCGCCGACGATGCGACCGTCGCGCAGTTCGAGCCGGGCGAGGAGCGAGCCGGCCAGCGCGCCGACCAGCAGATGGCCGCGCCAGGCGGGGAACCTGTCTCCCGTGTAGAAGGCCGCGCCGGACGGGGCAATCGAGGGGTCCCAGTAATAGAGCGGCTGTTCCATGCCGTCGCGCCGGGTGCCGGAGCCGATCCGCGCGCCGGAATAATCGACGCCGTAGGTGATTTCCGGCCAGCCGTAATTCCTGCCCTTCTCGGGGCGGTTCACCTCGTCGCCGCCGCGCGCGCCGTGCTCCACCGTGTAGAGCGCGCCGGTCTCGGGATGCAGCGCCGCGCCCTGGATGTTGCGATGGCCATAGGACCAGATTTCCGGCTTCGCCTCCGGGCGGTCGAGGAAGGGGTTGTCGGGCGGAGGCGATCCGTCGACACGGATGCGGACCACCTTGCCGATATGGCCGGAAAGGTCCTGCGCCTCGGCCATGCGATTGCCGCGATCGCCGAGCGTCACGAAGAGATGGCCGGCGCGGTCGAAGACGAGCCGGCAGCCGAAATGCCGGGTCGTGTTGCCGGAGGGCATCTGGCGGAAGATCACCCGCCCCTCCTCCAGGCTTGCGCCATCCGCCGAGAGCCTGGCGCGAAAAACGGCGGTGCCGGTGCCATCCTCGCGCGGCTCCGCGAAGCAGAGGAAGATCTCGCGGCTGGCGACGAATTGCGGATGCAGCGCGAGCCCGAGCAATCCGCCCTGGCCGCCGGCCGCGACCCTCGGCACCCCGGCGACCGGCCCCGACAGCGTGCGGGTGCGCAGGTTGACGATCCTGAGCCGCCCCGGCCGCTCGGTCACCAGCGCCCGGCCATCGGGCAGGAAGGCGAGCCCCCAGGGATTGGCGAGCCCCCTAACGACGATCTCGACGCGCGGCTCGTCCGCCGGCGCGGCGCCGACGGGGAGGGGTAATGCCAGCCCGGCCAGCACGAGCCCGGCCGTGGCGCAGCCGGCGAGAGAGGCGAGGCGGACGAGAGGGGAGAGGCGGGGCATGGCGGCTCCGTGCGCTGGGTCCGGGATTGCCGGGGAGCTAGGGGAGCCCGCCATTTCCGCAAGCCCGGCTCCGGGCTCTGCGGTCCGGGCCGGTCGGCCTCAGGCCGGCGGGATGCCCGCCGCCTTGATGATCTCCGCCCAGGTATCGATCTCCTGCCGGAGATAGGGGGCGAATTCCGCCGGAGCGCGGACATTGAGCGCGAAGCCGAGCGCGGTGATCTTCTCGGCCACGGCCGGGGTCTTGAGCGCGGCGACGATCGCGTCCGACAGCGTCTTGACGATCGGCGCCGGCACCTTGACCGGCGCGAAGAACGCCGCCCAGCTCTCGGCATCGGCGTTGCTCACCCCCTGCTCGCGGAAGGTCGGGACATCCTTGAGCTGCGGCGCGCGGGCGGCGCTGGCGATGCCGATCGCGCGCATCTGGCCGGCCTCGACCTGCTTGAGCACGCTCGGCAGCGTCGAGAGCGAGACGTCGATCGTTCCGGCGATGAGGTCCTGCACCAGGGGCGCCGCGCCGCGATAGGGCACATGCTGCATGGCGATCCCGGTGCGCTTCATCAGCAGTTCCATGGACAGGTGCGAGCCGGAGCCGTTGCCGGTCGAGCCGTAATTGAGCTTGCCGGGCTGCGCCTTGGCGAGCGCGATCAGATCCGGCAGGGTCTTGGCCGCAAGCGCGTTCTTGACCACCAGCGCGTGCGGGAAGGCGCCAACCCCGGCGAGCGGCGCGAAATCCTTGATCGCGTCGTAGCCCGGCTCCTTCATCAGGAACATGTTGTTGCCATGCGTCTGGTTGTTGCCGAACACGATCGTGTGGCCGTCGGGCTCCGCGGTAGCGACGGCGCGGGTTCCGATCGCGCCCGAGGCGCCAGCCTTGTTCTCGATGATCACGCTCTGCCGGAAGCCCGGTTCCAGCGCCTGCGCGACGATGCGGGCGATGGCGTCGGTCGGCCCGCCCGCCGGGTAGGGCACGACGATCGTGACCGGCCGGGATGGGAACGCGCCCTGCGCGCGCAGGATCGCGGGCGCTGCGAACGTGCCCGCGGCGGCGAGGAGCAGACGGCGACGATCGAGCATGGGAATCTCCAGGGAACGGTTGTGCCGGAGCCGGTGCTCGCGGCGGAATTCGGCGCGCCTCGGCCGTTTTTTCGCCTGCTTTGTTCTTGAAGGCACGATGCAAGACACATAAAGCGATCCGGCCCCGTTGGGAAGTCTGGCGGGGCGGGGCCCCGTGCCCCGAACCCGGATCGGAGAGACGAGATCATGGCCTTCCTTGCCGACGCCCTTTCCCGCATCAAGCCCTCCGCGACCATCGCGGTGACGCAGATGGCGCGCGACCTGAAGGCGAAAGGCAAGGATGTCATCTCGCTTTCGGTCGGCGAGCCGGATTTCGACACGCCGCAGAACATCAAGGATGCGGCGATCGCGGCGATCCAGCGCGGCGAGACCAAATATACGCCGGTCGCCGGCATCGTGCCGCTGCGCGAGGCGATCGCCGCCAAGTTCAGGCGCGAGAACGGGCTCGATTACAAGCCGTCCCAGACCATCGTCGGCACCGGCGGCAAGCAGGTTCTGTTCAACGCCTTCATGGCCACGCTCAATCCCGGCGACGAGGTGGTGATCCCGGCGCCCTATTGGGTGAGCTATCCGGAGATGATCCTGCTCTGCGGCGGCACCCCGGTCTATGTCGAGACGACGATCGAGAACAATTTCAAGCTCACGCCCGAGCAGCTCGACCGCGCCATCACGCCGCGCACCAAGTGGTTCATGTTCAACTCGCCGTCGAATCCGTCCGGCGCGGCCTATAGCAGGAGCGAACTCAAGGCGCTCACGGATGTGCTGATGAAGCACAAGCATGTCTGGATCCTGACCGACGACATGTACGAGCATCTCGTGTTCGGGGATTTCGTCTACACGACCCCGGCGCAGGTCGAGCCCGGCCTCTACGAGCGCACGCTCACCATGAACGGCGTCTCCAAGGCCTATGCGATGACCGGCTGGCGGATCGGCTACGCGGCCGGGCCCGAGCCGCTCATCAAGGCGATGGACATGATCCAGGGCCAGCAGACCTCCGGCGCCTGCTCGATCGCGCAATGGGCGGCGGTCGAGGCGCTGAACGGGCCGCAGGATTTCATCCCGCGCAGCAAGAAGGCTTTCGAGGAGCGCCGCGACCTCGTCGTGGCGATGCTGAACCAGGCGAACGGCATCAAATGCCCGAAACCAGAGGGTGCGTTCTACGTCTATCCCTCCTGCGCGGGGCTCATCGGCAAGAAGGCGCCCTCGGGCAAGATCATCGCCAACGACGAGGATTTCGTGATGGAACTGCTCGCGACCGAGGGGGTTGCGACCGTGCACGGCTCCTCGTTCGGGCTCGGGCCGAATTTCCGCGTCTCCTACGCGACCTCGAACGACAAACTCGAGGAAGCCTGCCGCCGCATCCAGCGCTTCTGCGCCCAGATCGGCTGACGCGGACGGCGGCGGGCGAAACGGAGCGACATGAAGTCCGTGATTCCGTTTGCCTGCCGGCGCCTTGCCGTCCTGCTGCTTCTCGGTGTGCCGCTTCTCGGCGCGCCGCTCCGGCTCGATGCCCAGGAGCGGCCGATGCATGCCGAGATCTTTCCGGTCGAGGATGACGAGCCGGAAGCCGTGACGGAGCCGGAGGCGCCCGCCGTGCCGGCTGCGCCGGTTGCCGCGCCCTTGCCGCCGCGCCGGCCAAGCCCGTCCCCCGCCGCCGTTCCTCCCGTGCCGGCCGCGAATCCGGGCCCCGGAACGGCCTCGGCCGCGCCGGTTGCCGCGCCGCTGCCGCCGCAGCGGCCGGTTGCCGCCACGCCGCCGGCTGTCGCGACCGATGAAGCCGCGGCGGAGGAGGCCGCGCCAGTCTCTCCGCCCGCCGCAAGCGCGGACGCGTCGCGCCCGGCCGAGGCCGCGCCGGCCGAGCCGGGCCGGGAAATCGTGGTCGATGATCGGCCCAACCTCGTCGTTGCCTTCGCGCCGCCGATCGCCGAGCCCGCGACGACCGAGGAGATCGAGGCCGAGGAGGCGCAGGCGCCCGAGCCGACCCATGTCGAGAAGCAGACCGATGCCGTCGATCTCGCCTGCCTCAGGCCGGAGGTCATGAGCCTCGTGCGTGTCGCGGGCGAGCATTTCGGCGCCACGCCGGTCATCACCTCGGGCCAGCGCAATCGCGGGCGGCGCGGCAGCCTGCACCGGCGCTGCATGGCAGCGGATTTCTTCGTGCCGGGGATCGAGCGGGCGCGGCTCGCGAAATTCCTCCGCACCCTGCCAGGCGCCGGCGGTGTCGGCACCTATTGCCACACGAAATCGGTGCATATCGATGTCGGCGAGCCGCGCAACTGGTATCAATGCGGCCGGCGGTTCCGCTTCGCGCAGCGCTGACGGAATCGGGTGGCGGCGCCGGCGCCGGCATGCGAGGAATGGGGATCGAACCCTTTTCCCGCGAGTCCCATGATCCAGACGCAACCCTCCCGCCCCATGTCCCGCGACGATTGGGGGCTGATGCTGCTGCTCTCGCTGGCCTGGGGCGGGTCCTTCCTGTTCAACGGCATCGCGGTGCGGGAATTGCCGGTCTTCACCATCGTCGCGGCGCGGGTGGCGCTCGCGGCGCTGGCGCTGCATCTCTTCCTGCGCGGGGCGGGGTTGACCTTCCCGCGTGCGCGTGAGGCGCTGGTTGCGTTCCTGGTGATGAGCGTGCTGAACAACCTCATTCCGTTCAACCTCATCGTGTTCGGGCAGGGGCTGATCGACAGCGGCCTCGCCTCGATCCTCAACGCGATGACACCGATCTTCACCATGCTGATCGCGCATGTTCTCACCGCGGACGAGAAGATTGGCCCGCGCAAGGCATTCGGTATTCTGCTCGGTTTCGCGGGCGTGGTTGTGCTGTTCTCGGGGCGCGACCTTCTCGCCGGCGGGGCGATTATCGGCCAGGCCGCCTGTATCGGCGCGACCATCTCCTACGGCTTCGCCGGGATCTTCGGCCGGCGCTTCGTACGGATGGGGCTCGAACCGATGGTGGTGGCGGCCGGCCAGCTCACGCTCTCGGCCCTTGTGATGGTGCCGCTGGCATTCGCTGTCGACATGCCGCAGGCTCTGCCGGCGCCGAGCGCCGCCGCCCTCGCCGCGCTGGCGGGGCTGGCGCTCGTCTCGACCGCGGGCGGCTATACCTTGTTCTTCCGGCTGCTCGCGCGCGCCGGGGCGACCAATGTCTCGCTGGTGACGTTGCTGATCCCGTGCTCGGCGATTCTGCTCGGCATCGCCTTCCTCGGCGAGCGGCTCGATCTCCGTGAGATCGCCGGCTTCGCGGTGATCGGGCTCGGGCTGCTCGTCATTGACGGGCGGCTGGTCTCGGTCCTTTCCGGAAGAGGTGCGCCCCATGGCTGAGTCCGTCGCCGTCCCGCCCGGCGGGACGCCGTTTTCCGGCGAGGAGGCGCGCGAGGCGGCATGGCGCGCCCGCGACCGCCGCGCGGACGGTGCGTTCTTCGTCGCGGTCCGCACCACGGGGATCTTCTGCCGGCCCTCCTGCCCGGCGCGGCCCCGGCGCGAGAATGTCCGCTTCCTCGCGACCCGCACCGAATGCCTCGCGGCCGGCCATCGCCCCTGCCTGCGCTGCCGGCCCTGAGCACGCCTGCCGGCGTGCCCTTTCCGCTTGCCAGATCGGCTGGACATTCTACGATTCCCCGCGTAAGACCTAGAAGTTCACATATGAACAATCGGCCGCCAAGGCCGGGACATGGCGACCGGCATGCCGGCGCGGGGAGGAAAGAGAATGGCAGACGGCCATGCGGAAGCGCGCCCCTGGCTCGCGCATTACCCGAATTCTGTGCCGACCGAGATCGATATCGCGCGGCTGCCGACGCTCGCGGAGATGCTCTCGACGGCGTTCCGCGAGCATGCCGACAAACCGGCCTTCGAGAGCTTCGGCAAGCAGCTCACCTATGGCGAGATGGAAGTTCAGGCGCGCGCGGTGGCCGGCTGGCTCCAGGCGCAGGGCCTGAAGAAGGGCGACCGTGTCGCGATCATGATGCCGAACGTGATGGCCTATCCGGCGGTGCTGTTCGGCACGCTGCTTGGCGGGTTCACGGTCGTCAATGTCAATCCGCTCTACACGGTGCGGGAGCTGACCCATCAGGTCAACGATTCCGGCGCCTCGATCCTGTTCGTGCTCGAGAATTTCGCGGCCGTCGTCGCGGAGGCGCTGCCGCATACCGGACTGAAGAAGGTTGTCGTCGCCTCGGCCGGGGATCTTCTCGGCTTCAAGGGCAAGATCATCTCCTTTGTCGCCCGCCACGTGAAGAAGGTGGTGCCGCCCTATACGATTCCGGGTGCCACGCCGTTCGGGGAGGTGATCCGCGCCGGCCGCCATGCCGGGATGCGCCCGGTCGAGATCACGCGCGACGACATCGCCTTCCTGCAATATACCGGCGGCACGACCGGCGTCTCGAAAGGGGCCACGCTCAGCCATGCCAATGTCGCGGCGAATGTCGTGCAATGCGATCTCTGGCTCGGCTGGGCGTTGCGCAAGGTGCCGGACAACGTGATGGTGACGGCGCTGCCGCTCTATCACATCTTCGCGCTCACCTGCTGCTGCCTGTTCATGATGCGGATGGGGGCGTGCTGCCTGCTGATCGCCAATCCGCGCGACATTCCCGGCTTCATCAAGATCCTGAAATCGACCCGCTTCACGCTGATGTCGGGCGTGAACACGCTCTACAACGCGCTTGCCAACCATCCCGAGATCCGCACGGTGGATTTCAGCCAGCTGCGGTTCTCGGTTTCGGGCGGCATGGCGACGCAGAGCGCCGTCGCGAAGAACTGGAAGACCGTCACCGGCTGCGCGATCGTGGAAGGATACGGCCTCTCCGAAACCTCGCCCGTCGTCACGATCAACCGGCCGGATCTCGAGGAATTCTCGGGCACGATCGGCTATCCGATGCCCTCCACCGATGTCGACCTGCGCGACGCGGAGGGCAAGTCCGTTCCGCCCGGCCAGCCGGGCGAGATCTGTGTTCGTGGCCCGCAGGTGATGGTCGGCTATTGGCAGCGGCCGGACGAGACCGCCAAGGTGATGACGCCGGATGGCTATTTCCGCACCGGCGACATCGCGGTGATGCAGGAAGACGGCAGTTTCAGGATCGTCGATCGCCTGAAGGACATGATTCTCGTCTCGGGCTTCAACGTCTATCCGAACGAGGTCGAGGAGGTGATCGCACAGCATCCCGGCGTGCTCGAGGTCGCGGTGATCGGCGTGCCCGATCCGCAATCGACCGAGGCCGTGGCGGCCTATATCGTCAAGAAGGATCCCGATCTCAGCGCCGAGGCCGTGCGCGCGCATTGCCGCGATCTGCTCACCGCCTACAAGGTGCCGAAGATCATCCATTTCCGCGACAGCCTGCCGAAGACCAATGTCGGCAAGGTTCTGCGGCGGATGCTGCGCGACGAACCCGCCGCCTGAGGCGCTGACGCCAACGTGACTTGCTCGTGTCGGGCGTTGCTCTAGCCTTCTCTCGGTCAGAACCGGGAGAAGCGCCATGCATTATTTCCGCCGCAAGGGTTGGGAATTGCCGGAATCCGCCGCGACGCCGGAGGCCGTGATGCAAGCGGCGCGGCCGGGATTGTCGCGGCGCCAGACGCTGCTCGTCGGGGCCGGCGCGGCGACCGCGCTGTCGCTTCGCCCCGCCCGCGCCCGGGACCAGGCGACGACGGATGCGCTTCATCCCTATCCGCGCAACGCGGCCTATGCGGTCGAGCGGCCGCTGACGGCCGAAAACATCGCCGCGAACTACAACAATTTCTACGAATACGGCACGACGAAGAGCATCGCGGCGGCCGCCCAGCAATTGCAGACACGCCCCTGGCTGCTGCGGATCGACGGGCTCGTCGAGAAGCCGTTCGAGATCGGGATCGACGAACTGATCCTGGCCATGCCGCGCGAGGAGCGGCTCTACCGGTTCCGCTGCGTCGAGGCCTGGTCGATGACCGTGCCGTGGTCGGGCTTTCCGCTCCGGGCGCTGCTCGATTACGCCAAGCCGCTCGGTTCGGCGAAATACGTGCGTTTCGAAACCTTCCTTGATCCGAAGATGGCGCCGGGCCAGCGCGCGCCCTTCTATCCTTGGCCCTATGTCGAGGGGGTGACGATGGCCGAGGCCGGTAACGACCTCGCCTTTCTCGTCACCGGGGCCTATGGCAAGCCGCTCGCGAAGCAGTTCGGCGCGCCGATCCGGCTGGCGCTGCCGTGGAAATACGGCTTCAAGTCGATCAAGTCGATCCGCCGCATCAGCTTCGTCGCCGAGCGCCCGAAGGGGCTGTGGGAGGCGCTCCAGCCTTCGGAATACGGGTTCTGGGCCAATGTGAACCCGGAGGTCGCGCATCCGCGCTGGAGCCAGGCGAGCGAGACCGTGCTCGGCACCAATGATCGCATCCCGAGCCGCCTCTTCAACGGCTATGGCGAATTCGTCGCCGGTCTCTACACGGGGCTGGAGCGGGAGCGGCTCTGGGCGTGAGGGGCTACGGCCCTCAATACACCCAGCGCTGGGCCTTGCCGACGAGGAAATCCCGAAAGACCTGCACCCGCGCCACCTGCTTCAGCGCCTCCGGGTAGACGAGATAGCAATCGAGATGCGGCATGGTCTCGCCTTGCAGGAGCTGGACCAGCGTCGAGGAATGGTCGACGACATAATCCGGCAGGACCGCGATCCCCGCGCCGCTGATCGCGGCCTGGAGCAGGGCGGTGATCGAATTCGCGACGAGCACCGGCTGGCGCGGCTCGCGGCGCTCCCGGCCGGCCGTGCAGTGCCAGTTGATGTCGGAGAGATAGCTCGGGATATCGCCGCCGAACGCCACCAGCCGGTGTTCGTCGAGATCGCCGATGACCCGCGGCGCGCCGAAGCGCTTGAGGTAATCCGGCGCGGCATAGACATGGAAGTGGACGGCGAAAAGCCGGCGGCGGATCAGGTCCGCCTGCTGCGGCGCGCGCAGGCGCAGCGCGACATCCGCCTCGCGCATCGCAAGATCGAGCTCGTCGTCGGTGAGAATCACCTGGAGCCGGATATCCGGATACATGTCGAGGAATTCGGCGAGGCGCGGCGTCAGCCATTTGCCGCCAAGCGCGACATTGGCGGTGATCTTGAGTTCGCCGTTCGGCTTCTCGCGGCTGTCGGAGAGCGAGGCGCGGGTCTGCTCAAGCTTGGTGACAAGTTCGCGCGCGGTGCGGTAAAGGAGCTCGCCCTGTTCGGTCAGCACCAGTCCCCGGGCATGGCGGTGGAAAAGCGAGACGTCGAGTTCCGCTTCCAGCGCCGAAACCTGGCGGCTGACGGCCGATTGCGACAGGCCCAGGATTTCACCGGCGCGGGTGAGGCTCCCGGCCTCGGCGGCGGCGTAGAAGATCCGAACGCGATCCCAGTCCAAGGCTCAGTCCTTCCCTTGAGCGATGCGCCTCAGCCCGGCTGGACGCGGCGTGCCATGCGTTAATAGCATGGCGACCTTGCGATTTCGAGATGCTTTCGCATTGTTTTTGCCGGCAGCGAACCCGGCGGAGCGAGAGGGGGGCCGGATGGCCGAGCGGAACGAGGGCATGCCCGATACGGGGCGGCGGCTGACGGTGCGGGCGATCCAGCTCGGCGAGCGGATCGAGACGCTGCGGCTCGAACGAATTGATCTCGTCTCGGGCAACCCCGTCGCCTTCGCCGAGGGCGAGACCGGCTTCATCGTCATCTTCCGGTTCGGTGTGGCGGTGCTGTTCGGGCTGTCGCCGCTCGAGGAGGAGCGGGCGCTGACGGCGCTCAACCCGCTCATCACCCGCACGCGCGCCGATCGCGAGGAGGAGACGATCCAGCTCGTGCTCGGTTCCGATCGCGAGGATGCGATCGTCGGCGGCGCGGTCCATATCCGCGCCTTCTCGCCGGAACGCGCGCTCGTCATCGCCGATGCGCTGGCCAAGAGCGTGGCGCTCGCCTCGGACGAGCGCGACGTCGCGCAGGTCATCGACGATCTCGATCCCTTCGCGCGCCGCCTCGCCGAAAGCGGCCGCGTGCCGGCCAAGCGCCGTGTCATGCTGCGCAAGATCGGCGCGGCGCTGCTGGTGCGCCAGCGCGTCGTCGGCCGCGTCGCGGTCGAGGAGAAGCCGGATGTGCTGTGGGACCGGCCGGATCTCGAACGGCTCTATGCCCGCGTCGAGGACGAGTTCGAGCTTCGCGAGCGCGCCGGGGCGTTGAAAGCCAAGCTCGAGGTGATCGGCGAGACCGCGACGGCCCTGACCGATCTTCTCGATACCGAGCGTTCGCTGCGGCTCGAAATGGCGATCGTGGCGCTGATCGTGTTCGAGATCCTGATCACCTTCTACCAGATGTGGAAGGGCGCGGCGCATTGAGCCGCCGCGCCGGCCGGTTCATTCGGCCGCGATCCGGCGCGGCGCTGCGGCGGCGAGGAAGCGCTCGGCCTCCAGCGCCGCCATGCAGCCGAGGCCGGCAGCGGTCACAGCCTGGCGGTAGACATCGTCCGCCACATCGCCGGCCGCGAAGACGCCGGGGATATTGGTCTGCGTCGTGCCGGGAACGACTCGGATATAGCCGTTCTCCTTCATCTCGACCTGGCCCGCGAACAGTGCCGAGGCCGGGGCGTGGCCGATGGCGATGAACACGCCGTCCGTGGCGATATCGTCGAGCGCGCCGGATTTCACGTTGCGGACCCGGACATGGGTGACCCCGCGCGGCGTCTCCTGGCCAAGGATTTCCTCGATGGCGGAATCCCAGATCACCTCGATCTTCGGATGGGCGAACAGGCGCTCCTGGAGGATGCGCTCGGCCTTGAAGCTGTCGCGGCGATGGATCACCCGCACGCGCCGCGCGAGATTGGCGAGGTAGAGCGCCTCCTCGACCGCGGAATTGCCGCCGCCGACCACCACGACATCCTTGTTGCGGTAGAAGAAGCCGTCGCAGGTGGCGCAGGCCGAAACGCCGAAGCCCTTGAAATGCTCCTCGCTCGGCAGGCCGAGCCATTTCGCCTTGGCGCCGGTGGCGATGATCAGCGCGTCGCAGGTATAGGCCGCGCCGCCATCGCCCGAGAGGCGGAAGGGGCGGCTCTTCAGGTCCACGGCCGTGATATGGTCCGACACCATGTCCACGCCGACATGCTCGGCCTGGGCCTTCATCTGCTCCATCAGCCACGGCCCCTGGATCGGTTCGGCGAAGCCGGGGTAATTCTCGACATCCGTGGTGATCATCAGCTGGCCGCCGGGCTCGAAGCCGGAGATCAGCAGCGGCGCCATCATCGCGCGCGCCGCGTAGATCGCCGCCGTGTAGCCCGCAGGCCCCGAGCCGATGATGATGATCTTCGCGTGCCTGGCCATGCTCATGATCCCTGTTCCTGCCTGAACCGAAGATAGCGCCGTGCGATCTCGACCGCGATGGCCGGTGTCGCGTCCATGGGCGGATAGGTATAGGTTTCGAGGCGCCCGGAGAAGGGGCGAACCGCGCCGGCGGCTTCAAGCTCGCCGATATAGCGGTCGATTTTTCGTGATCGGCCGGTGGGGCGGAACACCATCACCGGCCGGCCGGTGGCGCAGGCCTCCCCGATCATGTTGACCGAATCCGCCGTCACCAGCACCGCATCGGCGCCGGCGAGCAGATCGCGATAGGGGTTCTCGCCGGTTCCGTCCCACAGCCAGCCGCCCGAGGCCAGGATCGCGGCGCGCGCGGCCTCTGCGAGCGCCGCGGGCGTGCGCCGCGAGGTCGTCGCCATCAGCCGCGCGCCGGTGCCGGCCAGGGCTGCGAGCTGCGATGCGAAGCGCGCGATGTCGCCTTCTCCGAACCGGAAGTCCCGCGAATTGCCACCGATCAGCACCGCCACGCGCGGCGGCGTCCGCGCTGCGATTTCCGGCCTGAGCGCCCCGCGTGCCGCCGCCAGCGCCTCCTGGGTGATCCGGTGCGGGGAGAGCGCGGTCGTCAGCACATTGGCGCCGCGCAGCCGGTCATGCGCCGGAACCCACAGGAAATCGGCAATGGCGGGTGCGGTGCGCGGATCCTTGAGGAAGATCGTGAAGGTCCACCCGCCGCCCGCGCGCTTGATCGCCGGGAGATAGGCGGCGGCGCGGCGGCCGGAGGCGATGGCGAGGTCGGGCATCGGCCCGGCGAGCGGCCCGCCGGCCCGGCCCGGCGCCTCGGCGGGGTCGATGCCGAGCGCCGGCCAGCGCCAGAGATGCGGCATCGCCCAGGACCATGGCGGGCGCGGCGCGACGATCCGGCTCTCGGCGGCGAGGCCGAGTCGCTCGGCGATCCCGAGGCAATGGGCGAGATCGCCGGCCTTGCCGTCGGTGACGAGCCAGGCCCGCGCGCCGGCCAGCGCGGCGCGGGCGGCCGGCAGATCGGCCGGCGAGGCGGCGGGGGGGGCGACGGATGAGATGGCGTGGCTCACGGGCTTCGGGTTGCCGTTCGGCGAGGATTTGGCTAGGGCTTCCGGCCGGTTATCGTCCCGCGCCGGGGCGAAGTCCACCCGCGGCGGCGTCGTCCCGGCCACCGCCAACAGGAACCAGCCAAGCCATGAGCCGCACGGTCACGCTCGACGCCATCGACTGGAAGATCCTGCGCGAGGTGCAGGCCGATGGCGCGCTGACCAATGTCGAACTCGCCCGCCGCGTCGGGCTGACGCCGCCGCCTTGCCTGCGCCGCGTCCATGCCCTCCAGGATGCCGGGCTGATCAGCGGCTATCGCGCGATTCTCGACGCGCCGCGCCTGGGTTTTCCCGTCGTGTGCTTCGCCTTCGTCAATCTCGCGAGCCAGGCCGAGAACGATCTCGCCGCCTTCCAGGCGCGGATCGCTGGCTGGCGCAATATCCGCGAATGCTGGACCCTTTCCGGCGAGATCGATTTCCTGATGAAATGCGTGACCGAGGACCTGGCGAGCCTCCAGACCTTCGTCGGCGAGCTGACGGCGCTGCCCAATGTGCGCAATGTCCGCACGGCGCTGGCGCTCTCCAAGGTCAAGGACGAGGGTCTGGTGCCGATCGACGCCGGATCCCCCGAACCCGCGGCGCCGCCAGCCTAGACGCATGCCGATCGGGGCGGCCGATTCAAGGCATGGCCGGCACCGGAAACCGGCGCGGCCGGTCTCGATCTCATCCGCAGGTCGGGTCCCGCGCTAGCGGAACGCGACCTCCACGACCTCATAGCTCTTGCCGCCGCCGGGGGTGTTGACCTCGACCTGGTCGCCGACCTTCTTGCCGATCAGCGCGCGGGCGATGGGCGAAGAGATCGAGACACGGCCGGAGCGCACGTCAGCCTCGACATCGCCGACGATCTGATAGGTCTTTTCCTCCTCGGTTTCCTCGTCGACGAGCTTCACCGTGGCGCCGAACTTGATCGTCGAGCCGGTGAGTTTCGAGATCTCGATGATCTCGGCGCGGCTGATCAGGCTTTCGAGTTCGCCGATCCGGCCTTCGTTCAGCGATTGCGCTTCCTTGGCGGAGGAGTATTCGGCGTTCTCGGACAGGTCGCCATGCGCGCGCGCTTCCTGGATCGCCAGGATGATCCGCGGGCGTTCCACGGTCTGGCGGTGCTTGAGTTCATCCTCCAGCGCCTTGAAGCCGCGGGCGGTCATGGGGATGCGTTCCATCCTCGCATTCTCCTTAAAGACATTCCCCGCCAAGCGCTGCCGCGGGCGGGGAAACAGGTGTTATTCCAAGTGCATGAACGCGCCGGCTGGCCTCTGGAGCCTGATCCGGCCGCCGTCCAGGCAGGCGGGGTGCTCAACCGAAGTAATCCTGCAACGCGCGAACCTCGAGATCGCCGGCCCGATAAGCGCGGATCCCTTCAGCGGCCGCCACCGCCCCCGCCAAGGTGGTATAATACGGCACCTTGTGCAAGAGGGCTGCGCGGCGGAGCGACCGGCTGTCGGAGAGCGCCTGCGCGCCCTCGGTGGTGTTGAAGACGAGCGCGATCGAGCCGTTCTTGATCGCATCGACGATATGCGGCCGCCCCTCGAGCACCTTGTTGATGCGCTCGCAGGGCACGCCGTGCTCGGCGAGGAAGCGCTGCGTGCCGCTGGTCGCGACGAGGGTCAGCCCTTCCGCAACGAGCATGCGCACCGTGGGCAGGATGCGCTCCTTGTCGCCATCGCGCATCGAGACGAAGACCCGTCCGGATTTCGGCACCTTGGTGCCGCCACCGAGCTGGCTTTTCGCGAAGGCGACGTCGAAGGAGCGGTCGAGCCCGATCACCTCGCCGGTCGAGCGCATTTCAGGGCCGAGCACGGTGTCGACGCCGGGGAAGCGCGCGAAGGGGAACACCGATTCCTTCACGCCCACATGGTTGAGCTGTTTCGGCTTGAGGCCGAAGCCGGCCAGGCTCTCGCCGGCCATCACCCGGCTCGCGATCTTGGCGATCGGCTCGCCGATCACCTTGGCGACAAAGGGCACGGTGCGCGAGGCGCGCGGATTGACCTCCAGCACGTAGATCGTGCCGTTCTGGATCGCGAATTGCACATTCATCAGCCCGCCGACCTGGAGCGCCAGCGCCATGGCGCGCGACTGGCGTTCGAGTTCGGCGATGGTTTCCGGCGCCAGCGAACGCGGCGGCAGCGAGCAGGCCGAATCGCCCGAATGGATGCCCGCCTCCTCGATATGCTCCATGATGCCGCAGATGAAGACGTCCTTCCCGTCCGAGAGGCAATCGACATCGACCTCGATCGCGTCGGCGAGGTAGCGGTCGAACAGCAGCGGGTTCTTGCCGAGCACGGTGTTGATCTGCCCGGTCTTGTCGTTCGGGTAGCGCGCCTTCACGTCGGAGGGGATCAGCGAGGGCAGGGTGCCGAGGAGATAATCGTCGAAGGCCTCGCGCTCGCGGATGATCGCCATGGCGCGGCCGCCAAGCACGTAGGAGGGGCGCACGACGAAGGGGAAGCCGAGATCGGCGGCGACGAGCCGCGCCTGCTCGACCGAATAGGCGATGCCGTTCTTGGGCTGCTTGAGCTCGAGCTTGTCGAGCAGCCGCTTGAAGCGGTCGCGGTCCTCGGCGAGGTCGATCGCATCCGGCGAGGTGCCGAGGATCGGAACCTTCGCGGCCTCGATCGCTCCGGCGAGCTTGAGCGGGGTCTGGCCGCCGAACTGCACGATCACGCCGTGCAGCGTGCCGGCCGCGCGCTCGCGATCGAGGATCTCGAGCACGTCCTCCGCCGTCAGCGGCTCGAAATAGAGCCGGTCGGAGGTGTCGTAATCGGTCGAGACCGTCTCGGGGTTGCAATTGACCATGATGGTCTCGTAGCCGGCATCCTTCAGCGCGAAGGCGGCGTGGCAGCAGCAATAATCGAACTCGATGCCCTGGCCGATGCGGTTCGGCCCGCCGCCGAGGATCACCACCTTCCTGCGGTCGCTCGGCCGGGCCTCATCCGCCGGCTGGCCGGCGAAGGGCGGGGCGTAGGTCGAATACATATAGGCGGTGGGGGAGGCGAATTCCGCCGCGCAGGTATCGATGCGCTTGTAGACCGGGCGGATGCCGAGGGCGTGGCGGCGCGCGCGCACGCCGGCCGCGTCGAGCCCGGCCAGCGCCGCGAGGCGCGCGTCGGAGAAGCCCATGGCCTTCAGCGCGCGGAAATTGGCGGCGTCCTTCGGCAGGCCGTGCGCGCGCACGCGCGCCTCCATATCGACGATCTCGCGCAGCCGGTCGAGGAACCAGGGGTCGATCCGGCAGCCCTGATGGATCTCCGCATTGGTGAAGCCGAGGCGCATCGCCTGCGCCACCTTGAGCAGCCGGTCGGCCATCGGGGTGCCGATCGCGGCGCGGATGGCGTTCTTGTCGTCGCCCTTGCCGAGCCCCTCGATCTCGACCTCGTCGAGGCCGTCGAGGCCGGTCTCGAGGCTGCGCAGCGCCTTCTGGAGGCTCTCGTGAAAGGTGCGGCCGATCGCCATCGCCTCGCCGACCGATTTCATCGAGGTGGTCAGCACGCCGAAATTCGGATCGGTCGAGGGAAATTTCTCGAAGGCGAAGCGCGGGATCTTGGTGACGACGTAATCGATCGTCGGCTCGAAGGCGGCGGGCATCGCCCCGCCGGTGATGTCGTTGTCGATTTCGTCGAGCGTGTAGCCGATCGCGAGCTTGGCCGCGACCTTGGCGATGGGAAAGCCGGTTGCCTTCGAGGCCAGGGCGGAGGAGCGCGAGACGCGCGGGTTCATCTCGATGACGATCATGCGGCCATCGGCCGGGTTGATCGCGAATTGCACGTTCGAGCCGCCGGTCTCGACGCCGATCTCGCGCAGGACCGCGATCGAGGCGTCGCGCATGCGCTGGTATTCCTTGTCGGTCAGCGTCAGCGCCGGCGCGACGGTTATGGAATCGCCGGTATGCACGCCCATCGGGTCGATGTTCTCGATCGAGCAGACGATGATGCAATTGTCGGCGCGATCGCGCACGACCTCCATCTCGTATTCCTTCCAGCCGAGGACGCTCTCCTCGATCAGGACCTCGTTCGTGGGGGAGGCATCGAGGCCGCGTTCGACGATGTCGATGAACTCCTCCTTGTTGTAGGCGATGCCGCCGCCGGTGCCGCCGAGCGTGAAGGAGGGCCGGATGATCGCCGGCAGGCCGATATCGGCGAGCGCGTCGAGCGCGGCGCCGAGCGTTTTCACATGGTGCGAGCGCGGGGTTTCCAGCCCGATCTTCGTCATGGCCTCGCGGAAGAGTTCGCGATCCTCCGCCTTGTCGATGGCATGCGCGGTGGCCCCGATCATCTCGACCCCGTGGCGGGCGAGCGCGCCGTTCTTTTCGAGCGCGAGCGCGCAATTGAGCGCCGTCTGGCCGCCCATGGTCGGCAGCAGCGCGAAGACACGCCCCGCCGGGGTTTTCGGCCGCTCACGCGCGATGATCTTCTCGACGATCTCGGGCGTGATCGGCTCGACATAGGTCGCGTCCGCGAGATCGGGATCGGTCATGATCGTCGCGGGGTTGGAATTGACGAGGACGATGCGGTAGCCCTCGGCCTTGAGCGCCTTCACGGCCTGCGTGCCGGAATAATCGAACTCGCAGGCCTGCCCGATGACGATCGGCCCGGCGCCGATGATCATGATCGTGTGGATATCCTGGCGTTTCGGCATGATCCGGCTTTTCTTCGGCGCGACCCGGGAAATCCGCGCGCAGGGCATGGCGCGGGCGGCGGGACCTGAGGGGATGATGTGCTGAAGCGCCGCTATAGCCAAGCGCGGGCCGGGGGCCAAGGGGAAAGTGCGCCTGCGCACGGCGCGCGCGACATCGCCCTGTCACGCGGGGGCGGCAACGCTTTTCCTCGCGGCAATTCTTTGCGACATTGCCGCGCCTGCCTTGGAGAGACCGATGAAGCCTATCCATCTGCCGCGCCTCGCGTCTGCCCTTCTTCTTGCCCTGAGCGCGCTGCCGGCTTTTGCCCAGACCCTGCCGCCGGACATCAAGGGCTCACGCGACCATCCGCTCGCCGGGCGCTACGAGGGGTCGGTCATCGCCTTCCACAAGCCGCGCGATTACGACGAGATCCGCATCCCCGTGAAGCGGGTGCGGAACCAGAAGCAGCTCGATGACGAGAATTCGCTGCTCATGAAGGGGCGCGCCCTCCGACAGCTTTATCGCGGGCCGTTCGGGCGATCGTCGCTGGAGGTCGTGCGCAATTACCAGCAGCGGCTGGAGGGCCAGGGCTTCGAGACGCTCATCCTCTGCCGCACCGGCGAATGCGGCGGGGCCGAACTCTGGTTTGCGGTTACCGAACAGGTCAAGGGCTCGGGCCTGCCGCCGAACTGGGAGAACCAGACCTATCTTGCCGCGCGCCGGAAGGACGTGAACGGCGCGGAGGCCGTCGTCGCCATCCTGTCGGTCGAGCAGGGGCAGGAGGTGCGGACCCTGGTCGATGTCGTCGAGACGAAGGCGATGGAGACCGACAAGATCAAGGTGCTCGATGCCGGCGCGATCAAGAACGCGCTCGACAGCCAGGGCCGCGCGGCGCTCTACGGCATCACCTTCGAGTTCGACAAGGCCGATATCCGCCCCGAATCCCGGCCGCAGATCGAGGCGATCATCGCCTTCCTCAAGGCCAATCCGGAGATCGCGATTGTCGTCACCGGCCACACCGATGCCAAGGGCGGGTTCGATTACAATGTCGATCTGTCGAAGCGGCGCGCGCAATCGGTCGTGCGGGCGCTGACCGGCGCCGGCATCGCCGCCGGCCGCCTCACCGCCTTCGGGGCCGGCATGGCCTCGCCCGTCGCCACCAACGACACCGAGGCCGGGCAGGCGCTCAACCGCCGGGTCGAGATCGTCAAATGCTAGCCGCATCCACGGGCAGAGGGAGAACCGCCATGGAATTCTGGATCGTACTCGGCGTCATCGTGCTGATCGTGCTCTGGCTGTTCGGGGTCTATAACGGCCTCGTCAACATGAACCAGCGCGCGAACCAGGCCTTCGCGGATATCGATGTGCAGCTCAAGCAGCGCCACGACCTGATCCCCAACCTCGTCGAGACCGTGAAGGGCTATGCCAAGCACGAGAAGGAGACGCTGGAGGCCGTGATCCAGGCGCGCAATGCCGCGATCTCGGCGCAGGGCCCCGAGGCCATGGCCGCGGCCGAGAAGGGGCTTTCCGGCGCGCTCGGCCGGCTGCTGGCGCTGACCGAGGCCTATCCCGACCTCAAGGCCAACCAGAACTTCCTGGATCTCCAGGCGCAGCTCTCCAATATCGAGGACAAGCTCGCCGCCGCCCGCCGCTTCTTCAACAACGCCGTCGGCGAATTCAACGCGGCGGTGCAATCGATCCCGGCGGTGTTCTTCGCCAAGAGCTTCGGCTTCTTCCCGCGGCCGTTCTTCGATGTGGGCGAGACCGAGCGCGTGAGGCTCGACGCGCCGCCGCAGGTCAAGTTCTGACCGCGGCCGGCGGGGGCGGGTGATGCCGATCGGCGAAGCCTTCGGGCTCTACACCCATATCCGCGCCAACCGCCGGCGATCGGCCTTCCTGATCGCCGGCCTCTTCGTGCTCGTGGCGATGGTGACCTTCGGGGCGACGCTGCTGATGGATGCGCAGCTCTACCGGGCGCCGTTCCCGGTGCTGGTGCGGCTCGCCTTCCAGCAGATGTGGCTTCATCTGCCGATCGCCTTCGCGGCGACCGGGCTCTGGGTTCTGGTCGGCTTCAAGCTCAACACGGCGCTCGTCGCCTGGGCGACGGGCTCGGTGCCGGTGACGCGGGAATCGAATCCGCGTCTTTACCGCCTCACCGAGAATCTCTGCATTTCGCGCGGCATGACCGTGCCGCGGCTCCAGATTCTCGAAACGCCGGCGCTCAACGCCTTCGCAAGCGGGGTCAACGAGAACCAATACACCGTCACCGTCACCTCCGGCTTGCTGGAGGCGCTCGACGATGCCGAGCTCGAGGGGGTGATCGCGCATGAGCTGACCCATATCCGCAACGGCGATGTGCGGCTGATGATCGTCGCGGTGCTGATCGCCGGCGTGGTCTCGTTCTTCGGCGAGATGCTGGTGCGCTCGCGGCTGCGCTTCGGCGGCGGTTCCGGCGATGACGATCGCGGGTCGGGGCGCGGGCTTGCGGTGGTGGTCGGGATCGCGATCCTGCTCCTCGCCTGGCTGTTCGCGGTGCTGATCCGCTTCGCGCTCTCGCGCAGCCGCGAATATCTCGCCGATGCCGGCGCGGTGGAGCTGACCAAGAACCCCGATGCGCTGATCTCGGCGCTGCTGAAGATCTCCGGCCGCGCCGATATCGACGGCGTGCCCTCCGGCATCATGGATATGTGCATCGAGAACGATCCGGACGATTTCGCCGACATATTCTCGACGCATCCCTCGATCGCCAAACGCCTCAACGCGCTCCAGGCCTATGCCGGCGGGCGGGTGCCGCAGGCGGAGCCGCCGCGCGTCGAGGATCGGCAATCCGTGGCGCAGATCGTCGAGAGGCGCGGCCCATGGGCGCGGGGACCGGGGACATGAGCCCGGATGAGGGGGGTGCCGGGGCCGGGATGCCCGGCGGGGTTCTCGCGCGGGCCGGGCGGCTCGCGCGCCAGTTCCGCGCCTTTTTCGGTGTCGGCATCGTTGCCGCAATCGTGCATTACGGCCTGCTCGTCCTGCTGGTCGAGGCGTTCTTCTATGATTCCGCCTCCGCTGCCGGTGCCGGCTATCTCGCCGGCGGGGCGGTCTCCTACATGCTCAACCGCGCATTCACCTATGATGCGGCGCGCGGCCATCTCGATGCGCTCTGGCGCTTCGCCATCGTCGCGCTGCTCGGCGCGGGGCTGACCTGGCTGCTGATGTGGCTCATGACGCGCGGGCTCGGCTGGCATTACCTGCTGCTCCAGGGGATCACGACCGGGATCGTGCTCGTCTGGAGCTTCTTCGCGCACAAATACTGGAGCTTCCGCGATCGGGCCTGACCGGCTCAGAGCCTCGCGCCGACAAAGGCCATCCGCGCCTGGTTGTGACCGAGATTCTTCTCGAGCCGGCGCGCGGTGAGCCCGGTCGCCTCGATCACGGCCAGCATCTCGGCCTCGGTGTAATGGGTGAGGCCGAGATCGGCGCGGAGCGTCCGGTAATCGGAAAGGGCGGTGCGGACGAGGCCGAGCAGCGCCGGGAGCAGGAACCCGCCCTGCCAGCCGAAGGCGAGCAGCGCGCGCGCATCCGTCACGGCGGAGAGATCGGGGGGCAGGATGTCGCCGATCACGATCCGCCCTCCGGGGCGCAGGGTGCCGGCGAGCTGGCGGACGAGCGCGGCGAAATCCGGCCTCGGCACGTATTGCGCCACCGAATGGACGATGACGAGATCGAGGCTCTCCGCCGGCAGGGCCGCGATCTCCTCCGGGGCGGCCACGCGGATCGCCGGCTCCCCGGCGAAGCGGGTCGTCAGCCGTGCGCGGACATTCGGCGCCGCGTCGGCGAGGATCAGGCGCCGGCAGCGCGCCGCCACCAGATCGGCCGAGAGCGCCTCCCCGCAGCCGTAATCGAGCGCGTCGATGCCGGGATCGAGGATCAGGTCGCGGATTCCGGTGGCGATCAGCCGGTAATGCAGCGCCTTGTGCCGGGCGCTGACATAGATCGGCGTCTCGGAATTCCAGTATTCGATCCAGCTTTTCATGCCCGTTCCGGCCCTTCGCGCCCCGCTCCGTGCGGCTTTACGGCAATTCGGCGCGAAAGGGGAGGGCTAGCGCCGCAGGCGCCGGAGATAGGCGATGAGATCGTCGATCTCGCCGGGCTCGAACCGGAATTCGGGCATGGCGGTATGGCCCGTAACGACCCCTTCCGCGAAGGCTTCCTGCAATTGCTCGGGCGGCCAGCGGCGCGCGATCACCCGGAGCGGCGGTGCCGCGGCAAGCGGGCTCGTGCCGGTGCGGCCGATGGCGTGGCAGCGCCCGCATTGATCGGCGGCGATCTCCCCGCCGCGTCGCGCGTCACCGGCCGCGAAGGCCTTGAGCGAGAGAAGGATGAGCCCGGCCCCGATCAGCCCGAGCAGGAGAATGCGACCCCACATGCGCGCCTCCGGAATACCGGCGCATCATGGCACCAGCCGGGCGGGCGGGCCTTGATCTAGCCCCGCTTCCTCTCACGCATCATCGCGACGAAGCGGTCGAAGAGGTAATGGCTGTCCTGCGGGCCGGGCGAGGCTTCCGGGTGCTGCTGCACCGAGAAGGCCGGGCGGTCCTTCAGGCGGATGCCGCAATTCGAGCCGTCGAACAGCGAGACATGCGTCTCCTCGGCGATGTCCGGCAGCGTCGCGGCATCGACCGCGAAGCCGTGATTCATCGACACGATCTCGACCTTGCCGGTGGCGTGCTCCTTCACGGGGTGGTTCGCGCCGTGATGCCCCTGCGGCATCTTGATCGTCCGGGCGCCGAGCGCCAGCGCCAGCATCTGGTGGCCGAGGCAGATCCCGAAGGTGGGAATGCGGGCATCGAGAATGGCGCGGATCGTCGGCACCGCATAGGTGCCGGTCGCGGCCGGGTCGCCGGGGCCGTTGGCGAGGAAGACGCCGTCCGGATTCAGCTTCAGCACGTCCTCGGCGGGCGCATCCGGCGGCAGCACCGTCACCTTGCAGCCGCGATCGGCAAGCAGGCGCAGGATGTTGCGCTTCACGCCGTAATCGAGCGCCACGACATGGAATTCCGGCGCCTGCTGGGTGCCGTAGCCGCGCGGCCAGGCCCAGCTCGTCTCGGACCATTCATAGCGCTGCGCGCCGGTGACATGGGGCACGAGATCGAGCCCGGCCATTGCCGGCAGGGCCTTCGCCTCGGCCCTGAGGGCCGCGCGGTCGAACAGCCCCTCTGGATCATGCGCGACGATGGCGTTCGGCATGCCGTGATCGCGGATCAGCGCCGTCAGCGCCCGCGTGTCGATGCCGGCGATGCCGACGATGCCGCGCGTCCTCAGCCATTCGTCGAAATGCCGCGTCGCGCGGTAATTCGAGGGCTCGGTGATGTCGGTGGCGAGCACGAGCCCGGTCGCGGCCCGACGCGCCATGTTCACCGTCTCGACATCCTCCTCGTTCACGCCGACATTGCCGATATGGGGGAAGGTGAAGGTGACGATCTGCCCCAGATAGGACGGGTCGGTCAGGATCTCCTGATAGCCGGTCATCGCGGTGTTGAAGCAGAGTTCGCCCCGCCCGGTGCCTTCGGCGCCGATTCCGGTGCCCTCGATGATCGTGCCATCCGCCAGCACCAGCAGCGCCGTGGGGCGCCATTCGGTCCAGGGGGCGGGCGCGGCTTCGCGATTTTCGGATTGCAGGTCCGGGCTCGTCATGGCACTTGCTCGATGGTCGGGCGCCAGGCCTTCCGCGACGCGGAAGGGCCGGAAGGGCGCCGAAATGTTGCCGTTCGTTAGTGAAGGGCGCGCGGGAGGTCAATTCCCGCGCCGGAATGCATGGGGCATTTCCGCCGGAAATGCGAGGAGAAACGATGCGCGAGCAGTTCACCACCGCCCTCAAGGATGCGATGAAGAGCGGGGACAAGGCCCGGCTCGGTGCGGTGAGGCTGATCCAGGCCGCGATCAAGGACAAGGATATCGAGGCGCGCGGTGCCGGCAGGGCGCAAGCGAGCGACGAGGAGATCCTCGCCCTGCTCCAGAAGATGATCAAGCAGCGCCAGGAATCCGCCGCGATCTATCGCGAGAATGGCAGGCCAGAACTCGCCGAGAACGAGGAGAGCGAGATCGCCGTCATAACCTCCTTCCTGCCGCGGCAGCTCGACGAGGCGGAGACGAAAGTCGCGATCGCCGCCGCGATCGCCGAGACCGGCGCCCAGGGCATGAAGGATATGGGCAAGGTCATCGCCCTGCTGCGCGAGCGATTCGCCGGGCAGATGGATTTCGGCAAGGCAAGCGGTTTGGTGAAGGCGGCCCTGTCCGGCTGAGGCTGCCGAATTTCGGATCCGCCTTCAATATCAGCGCGTTGATGCAGCTTTGCGTTGGTGCGCTGGCGCACATGCAATCGCCGCAGCCCTGTGGATAACGGGGATTTCGGGGGGGCTGCTTGCGCTGTTCCGGAAGGTCGTAAAGCTCGGTTCCATGCGCTACCCGCCTTCCATCCTCGAGGAGATCAAGGCGCGGCTGCCGGCCTCGGTGGTCGTGGGGCGGCGCGTGCAGCTCAGGAAGGCGGGGCGGGAATGGAAGGGGCTGTCGCCCTTCAACGCCGAGCGCACGCCGTCCTTCTTCGTCAACGACCAGAAGCAGGCCTGGTTCGATTTCTCGTCTGGGCGCAACGGCGACATCTTCACCTTCGTCATGGAGACCGAGGGGCTGTCCTTCGGCGAGGCGGTGGAGCGCCTCGCCGGCGAGGCCGGGGTCGCGTTGCCACGCGCAAGCGCCGAGACCGAGATGCACGAGAAGCGCCGCCTCGGGCTGATGGACGCGCTGGCGCTGGCGGAGGCGTATTTCCGGGTGGAGCTTCGTGGGCCCAGAGGCCGCGAGGCGCGCGATTATCTCGCGGCGCGCGGGCTTGCGGGCGAGGTGGCCGAGCGCTTCGGCCTCGGCTATGCGCCGCCGGAAAGGCATGGCCTGCGCGATCATCTCGCGGAAAAGGGCGTTTCGGTCGAGGTGATGGTCGAGGCGGGATTGCTGATCCGGCTCGACGACAATCCCGTCGCCTATGACCGGTTCCGCGATCGGGTGATGTTCCCGATCCGCGACATCAAGGGGCGGGCCATCGCGTTCGGCGGCCGGGCGCTCCAGAAGGACGCGCAGGCGAAATATCTCAACTCGCCCGAGACGCCAGTCTTCCACAAGGGCGCGACGCTCTACAATCTCGACCGCGCCCGCAAGGCCGCGCATGCGGCGGGGACGCTGTTCGTCGTCGAGGGCTATGTCGATGCCATCGCGCTCGATCGCGCCGGCCTTCCCCATGTCGTCGCGCCGCTCGGCACGGCGCTGACCGAGGCGCAGCTCGCGCTCGTCTGGCGGATGGCGCCGGAGCCGGTTTTGTGTTTCGACGGCGACAAGGCCGGGCTGCGCGCGGCCTATCGCGCGATCGATGTCGCGCTGCCGCAAGTCGGGCCGGGGCGCACGCTGCGCTTCGCTTTCCTGCCCGGCGGGCAGGATCCGGACGACCTGCTGCGCGCCCAGGGGCCGGAGGCGCTGCGCGCAGCGCTCGCGGCGCCGCGCCCGTTGGCCGACGTGCTGTTCGAGCGCGAGATCGAGCGCGGGCCGCTCGAGACCCCGGAACAGCGGGCCGAGTGCGAGAAGCGGCTTTATGGCGCGGTGGCGCAGATCGGCGACGAGGATCTCAAGCGCCATTACCGTCAGGCGATGCGCGAGAAGCTCGCCGCGCGGTTCCGGCCCGCGCCCGTCGTCGGACGGGCGCGGCGCGGCGAGGGGGATTGGCGGGGTGGGCCTGCCCGCGCAGGCGGGTTCCGCGGCGGCCCGGAACCGGTGCCGCTCGCGGCCAGCGAGCGGTTGCGGCGCAACCCGCTTTTCGCGGCGGGCGGGCCGGTTGCGCGGCGCGAGGCCGCTCTCATCCTCGGCGCCGTGCATCATCCCGGCATTGTCGAGATCGAAGCGGAAACGCTCGCAGAATTGCTGCTGGAGAGCGCTGCGGCGCGGCGGCTGCGCGCGGCGCTGCTCGATTGGGCGGCCGGGCATGCCGGGGAGGCGAGCCCGTATTCGACCGAAGGGCCCGCCTCGCTGCGGTCGGCGCTGGCGGCCGGCGGGCTCGATCCCGAACTGGCGCTGATCGAGACGGCGGCCGGCGCCGAAACCTGGACACGGCCCGATATCGCCTTTGCCCATGCGATTTCCGCCTGGCGCGAGGCAGCCCACTTGCAGGCGCGGCAATCGTTCCTAAATAGCGAGATCGATTCCGTTTCTCTTGATTTTGCCGCGAACGGGGGCGAGGAGAGGTTCGAGCGCCTCAAGGCGCTCGTGCAGCGCCGGGAGGCCATGCTCGAATGATCGGGCCGGGGTGCGGTGCGGCGTTTCCCGGAGGGGGCCGGAACGGCGAGTTTGATGCGGTGCGAGGGTTGCATGCCCACGCACCTTGGATAATGGAACATTAAGCGGCGCGCGCTACAGGGCGCTTTCGCGCGTTTCGCGTGTTCGCGAGCGGCATGCCGAAGCCAGCGTGGCAGCAGGACCGGACGGAATGGCAACGAAACCGATCAAAAAAGACGAAGCCACGAACCAGGGTGGCGAAGCCCCCGATGCCCCGCTGATCGATGTTTCCGACGCCGCCGTCAAGCGGTTGATCAAGCTTGCCAAGAAGCGCGGCTACGTGACGATCGACGAGATCAAC
The DNA here is from genome assembly GCF_008641065.1 of Rhabdaerophilum calidifontis. Taxonomy (GTDB): domain Bacteria; phylum Pseudomonadota; class Alphaproteobacteria; order Rhizobiales; family Beijerinckiaceae; genus Rhabdaerophilum; species Rhabdaerophilum calidifontis. The sequence goes on from NZ_VTRS01000001.1 coordinate 764,578, forward strand.
GCCGTCATGCCGCAGGAGGAGGTCAATTCCGACCAGATCGAGGACATCTACGCGATGTTCAACGAGATGGGCGTGAATGTCGTCGAGAACGAGGAAGCCGAGGAGGGCGAGGCTGCGGTCGAGGCCGCGGATGATGATGCCGATGAATCCGACGAAGTGCAGCCGACCGCCAAGGCGATCGTCAAGTCGGAACGCGCCTCCGAGCCGCTCGACCGTACGGATGACCCGGTGCGCATGTATCTGCGCGAGATGGGCTCGGTCGAACTCCTCTCGCGCGAGGGCGAGATCGCCATTGCCAAGCGCATCGAGGCCGGCCGCGAAGCGATGATCGCCGGGCTTTGCGAAAGCCCGCTGACCTTCCAGGCGATCATCATCTGGCGCGACGAACTGGAGGAAGGCAAGACGCTCCTGCGCGAGGTCATCGATCTCGAAGCGACCTATGCCGGCCCGGACGGCAAGGGGGCGCCGAAGGGTGAGGGTGCGCCGGAGGATTTCGGCGACGCGCCGAAGGCCCGCGCCGAGGGCGAGGAAGGCGATGGCGAAAGCGCCGCGGAAGCGGATGCGTTCGATGACGAATTCGATGGCGGCGTCTCGCTCTCGGCGATGGAGGCCGAGCTGAAGCCGAAGGTGCTCGAAACCTTCGGCCGTGTGGCGGACAATTACAAGAAGCTCCGCCGCCTCCAGGACCAGGATATCGAGAACAAGCTGCAATCGACCAAGCTCTCGCCGGCCCAGGAGCGCAAATACAAGAAGCTCAAGGACGAGATCATCGTCGATGTGAAGTCGCTCTCGCTCAACCAGAACCGCATCGACGCGCTGGTCGAGCAACTCTACGACATCAACAAGCGGCTGATCGGGCTGGAAAGCCGGCTTCTGCGGCTCGCGGAGAGCTATGGCGTCGACCGCGTGGATTTCCTGAAGAACTATCAGGGCGCGGAACTCGATCCGAAATGGACCAACCGGATCTCGAAATTCGCGACCAAGGGCTGGAAGGAGTTCGTCGCCCACGAGCTCGAGCGCATCCGCGACATCCGCGGCGAGATCCAGGCGCTGGCCTCCGAGACCGGGCTCGAGATCGGCGAGTTCCGCAAGATCGTGCTCACCGTGCAGAAGGGCGAGCGCGAGGCGCGGCAGGCGAAGAAGGAGATGGTGGAGGCGAATCTCCGCCTCGTCATTTCCATCGCCAAGAAATACACCAATCGCGGCCTGCAATTCCTGGATCTCATCCAGGAGGGCAATATCGGTCTGATGAAGGCGGTCGACAAATTCGAGTATCGCCGCGGCTACAAGTTCTCGACCTATGCAACCTGGTGGATCCGGCAGGCGATCACGCGATCGATCGCCGATCAGGCGCGCACCATCCGCATTCCCGTGCACATGATCGAGACGATCAACAAGATCGTCCGCACCTCGCGCCAGATGCTGCACGAGATCGGCCGCGAGCCGACGCCGGAGGAACTGGCCGAGAAGCTCGCCATGCCGCTCGAGAAGGTGCGCAAGGTTCTGAAAATCGCCAAGGAGCCGATCAGCCTCGAAACGCCGATCGGCGACGAGGAGGACAGCCATCTCGGCGATTTCATCGAGGACAAGAACGCGATCCTGCCCATCGACGCGGCGATCCAGTCGAACCTGCGCGAGACCACGACGCGCGTGCTCGCCTCGCTCACCCCGCGCGAGGAGCGCGTCTTGCGCATGCGCTTCGGCATCGGCATGAACACCGATCACACGCTCGAAGAGGTGGGGCAGCAATTCTCGGTCACCCGCGAGCGCATCCGCCAGATCGAGGCCAAGGCGCTGCGCAAGCTGAAGCATCCGAGCCGTTCGCGGAAGCTCCGCAGCTTCCTGGACAATTGATCGCGGCGGAAGGGGCATGTCCGGGCAGGGTTCGGCCGGGGCGATCGTCATCGAGCCGTTCTCGGAAGCCCGCCGTCGCGCGGCGATCGAGCTTGTCGACCGCGTCTTCCCCGCGCAGGACCCGACGGAACGCCTGAGCCTGCGCGTCTTCCAGACGCGCTGGGAATGGCTGCTCAGGCTGGACGGCACCCGCTACGGGCGGTTCTGGCTGGCGGTGGCGGAGGAGCGGGTCGTCGGCATGGTCGGGCTCTACGCCCAGGTGGCAGACCGGCACGAGGCGAACTGGCTCGGCTGGTTCTGTGTCGCGCCAGAGCGGCGCGGCTGTGGCCTCGGGCGGCGGCTGATGGATCTCGCGCTGCCGAGGCGCGGGCGAGCGGGCGGCGCTTCCTGCGCCTCTACACCTCGACGGACCCGAACGAGGCGGCGGCGCAAGGGCTCTATGAGGCCTACGGGCTGCGCGTGGTCCGGATGCGTCGGCCCCTGCTCTGGCGGCTTGTGGGGAGCCGGGCCGCGCTCCTCTACCGCGAGCGTGACCTTGCCGCCTCCTGAGGCGGCGCATCCGGCCATCCGGATCGCGCCCCTGCCGGCCTTCATCCTGCCGTCACATCACGGCGCCAGAACCGCCCGGCCCGCGCGGCGGGTTTCGCCGCGCCGATCTGGAGGAAGAACATGATATCCGGTCAATCTCTCCTGGCCTCGGTGGCGCTCGCGGCGCTCGCCGCGACGCCCGGCCTCGCGCAGATGAAGACGCTCGACGGCAAGCCGCCGATCATCATCGGCCATCGCGGCGCGCCGGGCTATCTGCCGGATCATACGCTCGAAGGCTATCGCAAGGCGATCGAACTGGGCGTGGATTTCATCGAGCCGGATCTCGTCGCGACCAAGGACGGCGTGCTGATCGCCCGTCACGAGCCCATGCTCGGCGGCACGACCGATGTCGCCACGAAGCCGGAATTCGCCAATCGCAAGCGCAAGGTGAAGGTCGACGGCGTCGAGACCGAGGATTTCTTCGCCTTCGATTTCACCCTCGCCGAGATCAAGACGCTGCGCGCCGTTCAGCCGCTCAAGGAGCGCGACCAGGCGCATAACGGCAAGTTCCAGATCCCGACCTTCCAGGAGGTGATCGATCTCGCCAAGGCCGAGAGCGCGCGCACCGGCCGCACGATCGGCGTCTATCCCGAGACCAAGCACCCGACGCTGCACGCGGCGCTTGGTCTGCCGCTCGAGGATCGGCTCGTCGAGCAGCTCAAGGCCGCCGGCTGGACCGAGAAGAATGCGCCGGTCATCATCCAGAGCTTCGAGACCGCCAACCTCAAATACCTGCGCGGCAAGACCAATGTCCGCCTCGTCCAGCTCGTCGATGCCGATGATGTGGACAAGGACGGCAAGGTCGTGCTCGCCGCGCCCTATGACCGGCCCTATGATTTCGTGGTCACGGGCGACAAGCGGACCTTCGCCGATCTCGTCACGCCGGAAGGGCTCAAGGAAATCCGGACCTATGCCGATGGTGTCGGGCCGTGGAAGGTCTATATCCTCGCCGGCCGCCAGGAGATCGGCGCCGACGGCAAGCCGAAGGATCTCAACGGCGACGGCAAGATCGACGAGCAGGACCGCGTGCTCAACCCGGCGACCGATGTCGTGAAGAACGCTCATGCCGCCGGGCTCTTCGTCCATACCTGGACCTTCCGCTCCGAGCCGCGCCGCCTCGCCTCGAATTTCAAGGGCGATCCGGCGGCGGAATACAAGACCTTCTTCGCGCTCGGCGTCGACGGGCTGTTCTCCGACCATCCGGACCATGCGGTGAAGGCGCGCTAGAGCCTTTTGTCGATCGCAGGGCGGGCGACGAAAAGGAATCCGGGGCGGGCGGCCGCGTTCAATCGCATCACCCGGCCCGGCTGCTCGACAAAAGGGCCGGGGGCTGGAATGCTGACGTAATCGTCACCGTTTCGGATCCCGGCCATGTCTTTGGAATTCTGGATCACCACTTTCATCGTCGTCGCCTCGCCCGACACCGGCGCGGTCTACACGATCGCCACCGGGCTCGGGCGCGGCGCCCGGCCGAGCGTCATCGCGGCCTTCGCCTCAACGCTCGGCATCATTCCCCATCTCCTCGCGGCGATGATGGGCCTTGCGGCGCTGCTGCATGCGAGCGCGCTGCTGTTCGATCTCGTGAAATATGCCGGCGTCGCCTATCTGCTCTTCATGGCGTGGCAGACCATCCGCCAGCAGGGCGCGATGCGGATCGACGCCGATGCGCGGCCGCGCAGCGTGCTTCGGGTGATGGTGGACGGGGTGGCGCTCAACCTCTTCAACCCCAAGCTCTCGATCTTCTTCGTGGCCTTCCTGCCGCAATTCATGGACAAGAAGGCCGCTCACCCGCTTCTCGACATGCTGACGCTCGGCGCCGCCTTCATGGGCGTGACCTTCGCGGTCTTCGCGCTTTACGGGCTGTTCGCGGCGGCGATGCGCGATTACGTCGTCACCCGCCCGGCGGTGATGGCGTGGCTGCGGCGGAGCTTCGCTGCGGCCTTCGTGGCGCTCGGCGCGAAGCTCGCGGTCACGGAGCGGTAATCCGCCCGAGGGGAGGCGACCGGGCGGGGCGCCCGGCCGCTCGCGCGCCAGCCGCAGGGGTCAGCCGTTGCGCGGGGACTCGTCGTCGCCGCGCGGCTCCTCGGGGGAGGCCGGCCGGTTGCGGCGATCGGTCATGAACTGATCGAACTCGGCCTTGTCGCGGGCATGGCGCAGCCGGTCGAGGAAATCGCGGAATTCCTTCGCCTCATCCTCGAGCCGGCGGATCGTCTCCGTGCGATATTCGTCGAATGCGCGGTTGCCGGAGGAGGCAAAGCCCGCGCCGCTGCCGAAGGCGCGCTCGCGGAATTGCTGCCAGCGCGCCATCTTTTCCTGCATCCGCTGCATCTTGCGTTCCCAGCGTTCCGCCCGGCTCTCGCCCCAGGCACCCGAATAACCGCATCCCATGCGTCCGCTCCAGATCATGTAGAAGAGAATTGCCAGGCCGATCGGCCAGAAGACGATGAAGCCGAGGATCATCGCGGCGATCCAGGCCGGCTTTCCCCAATCGTCGAGTTTCGCCACGATGGCCACCATGGACCGTCTCCTTCGTGCGGGCGGCACTGCCGTCCGATATGTGAATGTAAATCACATTTACATATGTGCCATCGCGTCGGGCTTCCGTCAAGGGCGTCCGCATGAAATCGCGGTAAGGTTCGGGCTCAGCGCCGCTCCGGCACGCCAAGGCCGTCGAGATAGACCAGAACGCCCGCCTCCAGCAATTCCTCGGGTGCCATCGGCAGCGGGCGCCGGGCCACGTCGCCGCGCGCGAACAGGCTTGCGATGCCGTGGCTCAACGACCAGACATGCAGCGCCATCATCAGCGCCGGCGGGCGGCGCGGGGGCGGGATATCGGCGATGATCGTCTCGCAGGCCTCGCGCAGCGCCGAGAACGCGTCTTCCGCGGCGGCGTGCAGGCCGGGATGGCGACTCATGGCGAGGCCGGATTCGAACATGGCGACATAGGTTGCCGGTTCCGTGCGCGCGAAGGCGAGATAGGCGGCGCCGAGGCGCATCAGTGCCTCACGCGGGGTCGGGCGGCCGCGATCCCAGGCAGCGCGCAGCGCGGCGGCGAAGCTCTCGAAGCCGCGCCGGGCGATGTCGGCCATCAATTCGTCGCGGTCGCGGAAATGGCGGTAGGGCGCGGCGGGAGAGACGCCGGCGGCGCGCGCGGCTTCGGCGATGGTGAAGCCGGCAGCGCCCTTCTCGCCGATCAGCCGCATCGCCGCCTCGATCAGCGCCTCGCGCAGATTGCCGTGGTGATAGCCGCGCCGCGACTTGGGGTTGGTCTGGTCCCAGTTCATGGATGTTCGCTTGAGGGCGGTGCCCGGATCAAGCCTTGCTTATCGGCAATTCGGCGCCCCGGCGCAATGGCGCGCGCTGCCGCGCGGTCCGGATCGCCACCGCATCATCACGAAGGTGTGAGGTCGCACATCCGCCGCAGCCCGGCCGTGGTTCTGCGTCGTAGAGGCTTGCAGATCGCGCATCACGGCATCCCGCGCGCTGGGCCAGGGAGGTTCACATGGGACGATTCTGGTTTGTCACGGCGCCCGCAGCCTTCGCGATGGGGACGGCGCTCCTCGCCGCGGTCGCGCGCCCCGCCGAGGATTACACGCAATGGCCGGTGCTGACCAACCCGTTTGAATCGACCGGCGGCGGCGGGGTCATGATCGATGATTATCACCCGGTGGTGGACGGGGTGCTGTGCCGGACCGATTTCACCGTGCGCCTGCCGGCTCCCGGCTCCGAGCCGCTTCGCAACGAGGTGGAGTTCGACGCGGTGCCGATCACTGGCGGCGGCGTGCTCTGCATCAACGGCCGCTGGCGCGCGAAGGATGGATCCGCCTCCGGCATCACGCCGTTCCGGGTCTTTATCAAGGACGGGATCGTCCGCCGCCCGCCGGCCTGATCCGGCCGCTTGACCCCGGGGCTGCGCTCGTCCAAGCCTCGGCCATCGGGAGGATCGGGGGGTGGCATGCAGGAGACATCGAAGACGCCGCGTGGCACGCTGACGCTGCGCATGATCGCGATGCCGGCCGATACCAACGCCAATGGCGATATTTTCGGCGGCTGGGTGATGGCGCGGATGGACCAGGCCGGCGGCATTGCCGGGGTCGAGCGCACGCGCGGCCGGGTGGTGACGGTGAAGGTCGATTCCATGACCTTCCTGAAGCCGATGAAGGTGGGCGACGTGCTCTGTGTCTATACCGAGATCGGCGCCATCGGCCGCTCCTCCATGAAGATCCATATCGAGGCCTGGGCGCAGCGCTTCATGACCACGGCGATGGAACTGGTGACGGATGCCGATTTCACCTTCGTCGCGGTGGATGATGCGGGCCGGCCGCGCCCGGTGCCGCAAGACGGCGGCTAGACCGCCGGGGGCGCGCGTGCCGGCCGCCGCCCCACGCCCGGCCTGCGGCTTCAGACCCAGTTGTAGTTGAAGCTGACCGAGATCCGCTCCTCGGCGGCGCGGTTGACCGGCACATCGTGGCGCAGCCAGCTTTCCCAGAGCAGCAATGTGCCGGGTCGGGGATCGACGGAGACGAAGGCGCGGTTCTCGAGCGCGGCCTTCGCCTTGCGCGGCGGGGCGGCCATCATCATCGCGTGGCGCGGGTCCTCGAGGCGCAGCGCCGCCGCGCCTGCGGGCAAGGCGACGTAGACGGTGCCCGAGATCACGCTCAGCGGGTGGATATGCGCCGCATGGAAGCCGCCCTCCGGCAGGATGTTCACCCAGAGCGCGTCGAGCGCCAGTTTGCCGCCGCCGAGATCGAATTCGAGGTGCTTCGCGAAGGCCGCGACATGCCGGTCAAGGCTCTTCGCCAGCGTCTTGAAGGCGGGAAAGCGCCAGGGGAGATCATCAAGCGAGGCATAGGAGGTATAGCCGGGATAGCCGTTCTTGCGGCACCATTTGCGGCCGGCTTCATCGTCGAGCGCCAGGGCGCGGGCAGCATCCTCCAGCTCGGCGATCAGGGCCGGGGCGTCGAGTTCGGCACGGTAGAGGCGGGTGGGGAAGAGGGACAGGATCTCGCTCATCCCCGCCCGATAGCATGGCGATGCCGGGGCGTCATCGCCCGGCTTCTCGGCCCGGTGTTGCGGCCCGCTCTCGGCTATTTCGCCGAAGGCGCCATCAGCCGCGCGGCATCGAGCCGGCGGGGGTTGTTGTCGGCGCCGGAGCCCGGTCCGGGCGCGTGCTCAGCCGCCTCCGCCAGGCCCGTCTCTGCGCGCGGGGCGGGGGCGGGATCCTCGGCGCGGGCCGTGAAGCCGCGGCCGAGCGGCTCGATGCGCAGCAGCGCCGTGCCCTGCCCGGCGAAGCCGAGGGCGCGCGCCGCGCCATGCGAGACATCGAGCACGCGACCGCGCACGAAGGGGCCACGGTCGTTGACGCGCACGATCGTGGTCCGGCCGGTCCGGAGATGGGTCAGCCGGAGCCGGGTTCCGAAGGGCAGGCTGCGATGCGCCGCGGTCATCGCGCCGGGATCGAAGCGTTCGCCGGAGGCGGTCTTGCGGCCGGCGAGTTCGCGGCCGTAATAGCTGGCATGGCCGATGGTCTCGGCGCGGGCAGCGCCGGCGGAAAGGGCGGCCAGGGCCGCAAGCGCGATTCGTTTCATTGCTGAAACCCCCTCTTTCGCGTTTGGCCGGGGCGCTGATTCGCTGGGCCGCCGGCGGGGGGGCGCGTTTGCCGGTCGAATGGGGCGGGATCTCGACTTCAATGGGGCGCGTCCGGCCTTATATGGGGCGCGTCCGGTCTTCCGGGAGGCGATCTCGCGCCGGGCTCTTGCGCGCGCCGGCGCTTCACGCGACAAACGCGCATTCCGCGCGGCGGTGCGCCGCCGCGCCGGGCCTGTAGCTCAATGGTTAGAGCCGGCCGCTCATAACGGTCTGGTTGCAGGTTCGAGTCCTGCCGGGCCCACCAGCTTCACGGTTTTCCGGCCGGGGCCGATCCGGCGCCGTCAGAGGCGGGTTCGATCGTAAATTCATGCGTCAGCGCCGCGGTCGCACCGAGCATGATCGAGGCCGAGCAGTATTTCTCCTTCGAAAGCTCGATCGCGCGCTTCACCTTGGCCTCGGTGAGGCCGTGGCCGGCGACGCGGTAGCTGAGATGGATCCGCGTGAACACCTTCGGGTCCTCGGCGGCGCGTTCGGCCGAAACCTCGACCACGCAATCCGCCACCACCTCGCGGCCCTTGCGCAGGATGAGCACGACATCGAAGGCGGTGCAGCCGGCGAGGCCGACGAGCAGCAGCTCCATCGGCCTGAAGCCGAGATTGCGGCCGCCATATTCGGGCGCCCCGTCCATCACGAGGCCATGGCCGCTGCCGGCCTCGCCGAGAAAGGTCATGCCCTCGATGAGCTTCGCCCGTGCCTTCATGCCGGTCTCCCTCCATTTCGCCGGGCGAGGCTAGCCCGGCGGCATGGCGGAAGGGAAGCCGCGAACGCCGCGAAAAACGCGTCAATCCGCAAGGCGATAGGCCTGACGCAATGTCTCGATGGCGGAGAGCCTCTCCGAGAAGGCGCTCCAATCGTCCTGCGCGGCGATCGGCGCCCAGAGCGCCTCGATCTCGTCGTAGAGCAGGGTGATCGGCGCGTCGCGCTCGAAATAGGGGGCCTCCGCCGGCAAGGCGGCATGGTTTTCGAGCGCGGCACGCAACGCGGCGAAGCCGGCATGCGCATAGAAGGCGGCGCGCGGCCCGGCCAGCGCCTTGGGCAGGCGGGTGGCGCCGCCATAGAGATCGAACATCACCCCCTCGAACGGTGCCTTCGTCGCATGTAGGAAGGCGAACAGCGCCCGGATCAGCGCCTCATCCGCTGTATCGCCAGCCGGGGCGAGCGCGAGCCGCCGGCACAGCGCCGTGCGCAGAGCGGCCCGGAACAGGTCCGGGAACCGCGCGAGCGCCGGTTCCAGCGCCGCGATCGGAGCGAGGAGCAGCAGGCATTCCGCGAGCCGCGCGAGGTTCCAGGCCATCGCTTCCGCCTGGCGGCCGAAGGCATAGAGCCCGGTTTCGTCGAAATAGGCGGCGGTGAAGCCGGGCTCGTAATGCGGCAGGAAGCGAAAGGGGCCGTAATCGAAGCTCTCGCCGGTGATGTTGATGTTGTCGGTGTTGAGCACGCCATGGACGAATCCGGCGGCGAACCATTGCGCCGTCATCCGCGCCACGCGCGCGGCGACTGCCTCCAGAAAGGCCGCGGCCTCCTCGGCCATCGTGCCGCGGCGGGCTTCCGGCAGGTAATGCGTCACCGCATGCGCGAGGAGCCGCGCCATGCCCTCGGAATCGTTCTGCGCCAGCAGGCGCTGGAAGGTGCCGATCCGCAGATGCGAATGCGAGAGCCGCACCAGCACCGCGGCGCGCGTAGGCGAGGGCTCGTCGTTCCGCAGCAGCGCCTCTCCGGTCTCGATCAGCGACATGCTCTTCGAGGTCTCGACGCCGAGCGCCTCCAGCATCGCGGTGGCGAGCACCTCGCGCACGCCGCCCTTGAGCGTGAGCCGGCCATCGCCGCGGCGGGAATAGGGCGTCTGGCCGGACCCCTTGGTGCCGAGATCGAGCAGCCGGCCGCGATCGTCGCGGAGCTGTGCGAACAGGAAGCCGCGCCCGTCGCCGAGTTCGGGATTGTAGGCGCGGAACTGATGGCCGTGATAGCGCAGCGCCAGCGGCGCCGCGAAGCTGCCGGGCAAGGGCTCGAAGCGCGCGAAATGCGCGATCCAGCGCGCTTCATCGAGCGCGCCGAGCCCGCAGCGCGCCGCCCAGCGTGTGTTGCGGAAGCGCAGAATCGCGGCCGGGAAAGGCGCCGGGGCGACGATATCGTAGAAATCCGGGCCGAGCGCAGCGTGGATCGTTTCAGGGCGAAAGGCGGCATTCTCTGTCATGCCTGACCATATAGCGCATGGCTGCGGCCGGGTGAGGCGCGCATGTCTGATCCATCGGACAAAAGCACCGGATTTTGGTTTCCTTTGCCGCCCGTCCGCTCTAGATGAAAATGCGGACGGGAACGCCAGGAATGGCAATGCGCGCGGGGTCGCCGGGGGGCGAGGCCCGCGCCATGTCAGGAGAGCTTTATGCGGCTTGGTTCTCAGATCGCCGTGCTCGCCCTTGTCGGCGGCGCGGCGGCGCTCGGCTGGTCTCAATGGACCCGCGTCGCGCCGGTTCTGGCGCAGGTGCCGGGGTTCGGATTTCTGGCTGCAAAGCCGTCGACCGGGTCGAGGCAGGGCCAGCCGGGCGGCGGCGGGCCGGTGCTCGTCGAGGTTGCCACGCTCGCGACCGGCGCCATCGTCGAGACGACCGAGGCCGTCGGCACGATCCGCGCCTATGAATCGGTGGCGCTGACCGCCAAGGTTTCCGGCATTGTCGATCGGATCAGCTTCGAGGAAGGCCAATCGGTCAAGGCGGGCGATGAACTCGTCCGCCTCGATGTCGCCGAGCGTCGCGCCGATCTCGAAGCCGCGCGCGCCGCGATCGCCACCGCCCGCGCCAAGCGCGAGGAGACGATGCAGAAGCTCCAGCGCGCGCTCGCCCTGCGCCAGACCGGGGCGGGAACGGAAGCGCAGGTCGCCGACCTGACGGCGCAGGTCAAGACGGCGGAGACCGATGTCGTCGCTGCCGAGGCGCGGGAGCGTTCTGCCGCCGCGCGGCTCGACGATCTCATCCTGCGCGCGCCCTTCGAGGGGCGCGTCGGCCTGCGGCAGGTTTCGCTCGGTGCGGCGGTGGATAGCAAGGTCACCATCACCACGCTCGACGACATCTCCCGCATGCGGCTCGATTTCGCGGTGCCGGAGACCCTGATCGCCCGGATCGCGGTCGGCAGTCCGGTCGCGGCGGAATCGGTCGCCTTCCCCGGCCGTGCCTTCTCCGGCACGGTTTCGGTGATCGATACCCGCATCGATACCGTGACGCGCGCGGCGCGGGTGACGGCGGTGATCCCCAATCCGGACCAGGCGCTCAAGCCCGGCATGTTCATGACCGTGCGGCTGCGCGTCGCAACGCGCGAGAACGCCGTGCTTGCGCCGGAGGAGGCGATCGTCGCCGAGGGGCCGCGGCAGATCGCGTTCCGGGTCCGCGACGGCCGGGTCGAGCGCCGTGTCGTGACGATCGGCCAGCGGCAGGACGGCAAGGTCGAGATTCTCGACGGCCTCGCCGCCGGCGACGTGATCGTCGTTCGCGGCGTGCAGCGCGTGCGCCAGGGCGTTCCGGTGCAGACCCGGCCGGCCTTCGGGCCGCCCGGTTCGGCGCCGGCGGCGGGGAGCGTGCCGCCGCCCGGGCCGGATCGCAAGGCGTAAGGCGGGAGGCAGCCATGCAGGTTTCGGACCTCACCATCCAGCGCCCCGTCTTTGCGAGCGTCATCAGCCTGCTGCTCTGCGTGGCGGGGCTCGCGGGGCTTTCCGCGCTGCCGGTGCGCGAATATCCGGCCGTGGACCCTCCGGTCGTCTCGATCTCGACCGCTTACAAGGGCGCCTCGAACGAGGTGATCGAAAGCCGCGTCACCGAGGTGATCGAGCGCGCCGTCGCCGGGATCGAGGGCATCACCAACATCTCGTCCTTCTCGCAGAACGACCGTTCCTCGATTTCGGTGGAGTTCGATGTCGGGCGCGATCCCGATGCGGCGGCGGCCGATGTGCGCGACCGCGTCGGCCGGGTGCTGGCGCGGCTACCGGACGGAGCCGACGCGCCGGTCATCCAGCGCATCGATTCCAACGCCCAGGCGATCATGTGGATCGGCGTCACCTCGAACAATCTCGACGCGCTCGAATTGACGGATTTCCTGCGTCGCGTGGTGGTCGACCGGCTGGCGACGGTGCCCGGGGTTGCGAGCGTCAATATCGGCGGCGAGCGCCGCTTCGCCATGCGCATCCAGATCGACCGCACCGCACTCGCGGCGCGCGGCGTCACGGTGCTGGAGGTCGAGCAGGCGATCAGGCGGCAGAATGTCGATCTCCCGGGCGGGCGGCTGACATCGAACCAGCGCGAGCTGACGATCAAGACCGATTCGAAGCTCGGTTCGGCGGAGGAATTCGCGCGGATCGTGATCGCGAGCCGCAACGGCTATCAGGTCCGGCTCGGCGAGGTGGCGCGGGTCGAGGTCGGCGCCGAGGACGAGCGCTTCGAGTTCTTCGCCGGGGGCAAGACCGCGATCGGGCTCGGCATCATCCGGCAATCCACCGCCAACACGCTCTCGGTGGCCGAGGCGGTGGCGGCGGAGCTTGAATTGCTCCGTCCGGCCTTCCCGGAAGGGACCACGGCGCAGGTGCTCTACAACGAGGCGAATTTCATCCGCGCCTCGATCAACGGCGTGCTGACGACCTTGGCCGAGGGCATCGCGCTCGTCGTGCTCGTCATTCTCGTGTTCCTGCGCGACTGGCGCTCGACGCTCGTCGCCACCACCGCAATTCCGGTCTCGATCATCCCGACCTTTGCCGTGCTGTGGATGTTCGGCTTCTCGATCAACGTGCTGACGCTGCTCGCGGTGGTGCTGGCGATCGGCATCGTCGTCGACGATGCGATCGTCGAGGTCGAGAACGTGCATCGCCGCATCGAGGAGGGCGAGCCGCCGCTGCTCGCTTCCTTCATCGGCGCCCGCGAGATCGGCTTCGCCGTCATCGCGACCACGATCACGCTGATGAGCGTGTTCGTGCCCATCGCCTTCATGAGCGGGCAGACCGGGCAGCTCTTCCGCGAATTCGGCATCACGCTCGCGACGGCGATCTTCTTCTCCGGCGTCGTCGCCCGGACGCTGACGCCGATGCTGTGCTCGAAGCTGCTGACCCAGCATCACGGCTGGGTGCATCGCGTTACCGAGCCGGCCTTCGCCGCCATGAACCGGGGCTATCGAAGCATGCTCCGCGGCGCGCTTGCGGCGCCGCTCATCGTCATCGCCGTCGGTGTGGTGATCTCGGCCGCGGCGGTGCAGCTCTTCGCGATCGTGCCGAAGGAATTCGCACCGGTCGAGGATCGGGGCACGATCATCATTCCGATCACGGCGCCGGAAAGCGCCTCGCTCTCCTACACCCGCGAGCGGGTGAAGGAGGTCGAGGCGATGCTCAAGCCCTATGCCGATCAGGGCGTGATCTCCACGATGCTGACCATCGTCGCGCCGGGGCTGCAACGGCCGGCGCCGGTCAATTCCGGGCTGATCATCGCCCGGCTTGCGCCGTGGGAGGCGCGCAGCATCAAGCAGCAGCACTTGCAGCAGCAATTGCTGGCGCGGGTGCAGGCGGTGCCGGGCGCGCGCGTCTTCCCGATCAATCCGCCCTCGCTCGGGCAGCGCGGCTTCCAGCAGCCGCTCCAGTTCATCATCGGCGGCCCGGATTTCCCGACCCTTGCCGCCTGGCGGGACATCGTCCTGGAGAAGGCGAATGCGGCCGGGATCTTCCGCAATCTCGACAGCGATTACAACGAGCGCCAGCCCGATCTCCGCGTCCGGATCGACCGCGCCCGCGCCGCCGATCTCGGCATCGCCATCGACGATATCGGGCGCAGCCTCGAATTGATGTTCGGCGAGCGCGAGGTCTCCACCTTCGTCGATCGCGGTATCGAATATCTCGTCATCATGCAGGCCCGCCAGCAGGACCGGATGCGGCCGGACGATCTCAAGAACGTCTTCGTCAAGACCAGTTCGGGCCAGCTTGTGCCGCTCTCCAATCTCGTGACCCTCGCAGAGATCGCGGGGCCCCAGCGGCTCAACCGCAACGACCGGCTGCGCTCCATCACCATTCAGGGCTCGCTCGCGCCGGGTGTGACGCTCGGGCAGGGGCTCGACACGCTCGACCGGATCGCCAGGGAGAACCTGCCGGCGGAGGCGCGGATCAGCTATGGCGGCCAGTCCAAGGAATACCGGCGCGCAAGCTCCTCGCTCGCCATGACCTTCGGCTTCGCGCTGCTGGTGGTGTTCCTGGTGCTCGCCGCGCAGTTCGAGAGCTGGATCGCGCCGGCGGTCATCATGGTCACCGTGCCGCTGGCACTGACCGGCGCGCTCGCGATCCTGGTGGCGACGGGGCAGACGCTCAATGTCTACAGCCAGATCGGTATGATCCTGCTGATCGGCATCATGACCAAGAACGGCATCCTCATCGTCGAGTTCACCAATCAGCTGCGGGAGCGCGGGCTCTCGGTTTATGACGCGGTGCTCGAAGCCTCGGAGATGCGGCTCCGGCCAATCCTGATGACTTCGATCGCCACGATCTGCGGCGCGGTTCCGCTCGCCGTCTCGACCGGCGCCGGCGCCGAGGCGCGCTCGACGATCGGCTGGGTGATCATCGGCGGATCGGGGCTCTCGACGCTGATGACGCTGTTCCTCGTTCCGGCCGTGTTCCTGCTCGTCGGGCGGTTCTCGGCGCCGCGCTCGACGATCGCCGAGCGCATCGCCGAGCTTCAGGAGCGCTTCGCCCGCCGCGACGCGAAGCCGGAGGAGGGGGGCGCCCGCGCGCATCCGGCCGAATGAGCCAGCCTGACGATTCGTTTACCATTCCGCACTAGGATGGTTGAAGCGGATCCTCGTGCGGACGGATCGACATGCGCGTGCTTTTCCTCATTCCGGTGCTGATCGCGGGGCTGTTCGGAGGCCTTGCGGCGCCGCGCGCCGGCGAGATTAATGTCGTCGGAACCGGCGACGGGCTCGAAATCCTGCGCGCCGTGGCAGCCGCCTACACGACGGAGCATCCGGGCACGAAGATCCTGGTGCCGCCGAGCATCGGTTCGGGCGGCGCGATTGCGGCGGTGGGCACCGGCCGGGAACGTCTCGGCCGGGTGGCGCGGCCGCTGACCGCGGCCGAGACGCAGAGCGGCCTCGTCTCGGTGCCGATCTTCGAGATTCCCTCCGCCTTCTATGTCCATCCCGGTGTCGGGGAGATCGGCCTCACCTCCGCCCAGCTCGCCGCGATCTTCTCCGGCAAAGAGAGCGAATGGGCGCCGTTTGGCGGTCCGCCGCTGAAGATCCGCATCGTGCGGCGCGAGGAGGCGGATTCGACCCTCCAGGTTCTGCGGACCGCGTTTCCCGACTTCCGCGACGTGAAGATCACCGCCCGTTCCAAGCTTGCGCTGACGACGCAGGAGGCGTTCGATTCGATCCGCGAGAATGCCGGCGCCATCGGCTTCGGCCCCTATTCCAGCGCCGCCGCAGCGACGATGCCGGTGGTGCGGGTCGATGGCCGGCGGCCGCTCGACCCCGGCTATCCGGCGATCGTCACGCTGGCGCTGGTCTATATGCCGGAGCGGATCGACGACGAGATCCGCGATTTCATCCGCTATTTCAACGCGCAGAAGGCGCAGGCGATCATCAGAGAGGCCGGCGGCAGACCCGTCCGGAGATGAACCTGATCCAGCGTCTTATCCGGCCCTTCGGGCGCTCCATCGCCTTTCGCTGGGCGCTCTATGTCGTTCTCGCGGCCGGATTCGGCTTCGCGGCCCTGCTCGGCGTTACGTTGAGCGAGATGGAATCGCAGCTCGATGCCGAGGGTGCGACGGTGGAGGTGCTCGCCCGCCAGAAGACCGCCGAGCGCATGGATGCCGAGATCGGGCTGGTGCAATATCGGCTGATCGGGATGGTTCAGGGGCTCGAGGATTCGCTGCGCGCGGTCGCGGGGTTCCGGACGACGCAGGCCGCGATCCGCCACCGCAACGATGTTGCCATCGCCGAGGAGATCGGCAAGCAGATCGTGCGCGCCGGGTTCACGGGCGCGCTGGTGCTGGATGCCGAACTCAACGTGCTGGGCTCCGACAAGACCGGCGCCGAACTGGTCGCGGCCAGCCGGGCGCTGGAGCTGCACGAGTTCCGGCAGAGCTTTTCGGCGTTGCTGCGCAATGCCGATCCTGCCGCTCCGGTGGCGTTCCGCCATGTCGGGCTGTTCGATCCGGCGCTCGCGGCGATGCTGATTTCGCCGGTCCAGGACGAATACGGCGCCCTGGTGGCGTTGCCTGTCTTCGATGATTTCGGCGAGCCGGTGGCGCTGCTGATCGGGTTTCGCGTCTTCGAGCGCAGCGAGCCGCGGCTGCTCGAATTCGCCGATATCACGAAATCGGTCGTGGCGCTGGTTGTCGGAATGCGTGTGATCTCGATCGCCGGCTCGGATGCGGATCTGCTCCAGTTCACGCCGGCGGGGGCGGACGGGCTGCTCGGGGTGCCGGATCTCGCCTCGGTCGGGCGCTGCCGCGAGACCTTTCCCTTGCTCAGGATCTGCGTCGTGCATCGGCTCGACGAGGTTCAGCGCTTCCGCAACGAGATCCTGGAGATCGGCCGCGCGCAGTTCGAGCGCACGCGCCAGACGCTGTTCTCGATCGGCGGGCTGTCGATGCTGATCATCCTCTTGCTGCTCGTCGGCCTCGGACGGCATCTGACGCGGCCGCTTTCGGAGATCACGCAGGCGGTCAACGGCGTCGCCGGCGGCGAATGGCGCGTCGAGGTCCGGCATACCGGGCGGCTCGACGAGGTTGGGCAGATCGCGCGCGCCGTGGCCTCGATGCAGGTGGCGCTCGCCGAGCGCGACCGCATGCGCCAGGAAATGGTGCGGATCGACGCCATCAACCAGCGCCGGCTGGTGCTCGACGCCGCCGTCGGGCGCTTCGAGGATAGCATGGCCGTGGTGATGAAGGACATCACCGATACCGTGCGCGCGCTCGGCGAGACCAATGCCGCGCTCGACGAGGCGGCCCGGCGCGCCGAGGCCCAGGTCGAGACGATCCGCCATGCCTCGAGGGCGACGGCGACGCGCGCCACCGCCGTCAGCCGAACCACGCGCGAAATGTCGAAGACGATCCGGGAGATCGCCCGGCGCGTGCGCACCACCTCGGGCGTCATGCATCAGGGCGAGAGCCGCGCCCGGCAGGTCGAGGATCGGCTCGGCGAAGTCACGAGTGCCGCGCGTGGCGCGGAGGACGCAATGAATGTCGTGCAATCGCTGACCGCCGACATCGCGCGGATCGGCCTGCGCGCCGCGATGGAGGCGATGGCGGGCGGTGCAGGCGAGGGCGGCTATTCTCCGCTCTCGGAGACGATCGGCGCGCTCGCCCAGCGTGCGGGCGAGGCTTCGGAACTCGTGACGCAGGCGCTCGGCCGGCTCGGCGCGGTGGCGGATGGCGCGGTCGACGCGATCGGCGCCGTCAAGGACGATCTCGGCGTCGCGCTGCGCGAGGCCAAGGAGATCTCGGTCGCGATCGAGGAGCAGGACGCGGCAACGAAGGAGATCGCCGATGGGCTCGGCCATTCAGCCAGCGCGCTGCTTGCGCTCGCGGATTCGGTCGATCAGCTCCGCAGCAATCTCGCGAGCGCGCAGGAGGTCTCGGCCGATTTCGTCGCCACGGCGCGGCGCATCGCCGATGATGCCCGCGCGATCGATGGCAGCGTGCGCGCCTTCGTGCGCGATGTCGTGGCCTGAGGCTCAGCGCCGCGCGGCGGCGTCGCGCCGCAACGCCTCGCCGGCCGGCGCCGGTTCGGCGAGCCCCGCCGCCAGGCTCTCGATCTGGGCATGGACCGGCGAGGGCTTCGGCCGGTTGCCGGTCAGGAAGCGGACGATCTTCATCCCCAGCGGCATGTCGTTGCCCGAGGGCAGGAACGGATCGGCATAGCAGGCCGCCCCCGCCGCGCGGGCGAGCGCCTTGATGCTCGCCACCATCTCGCCGGAGCCGGCGGCATAGACCGTGTCACCCGGCCGCAGCGCGGGTAGATGCTCGATGGCGCGGCCGGTGCGGGCCGGCGGCAGCGGGGTGGCACCGGAAGCGGTGAGAATGGCCTCCGCCGCGCCGTGGCGGGCGAGCCAATCGAACGCCGGGCGCATGTAGAGGTTGCGCGGGTCGCGCGTCGAGGCGATCACATGCAGCGGCCGGTGCGGCTGGCCGAGCCGTGCGGCGACCGCGATCGACCAGTTCGGCGCGAAGCCGGTGCCGGAGGAGACGAGCACGATCCGCCCCTCGCCCTGGCGGAGATAGGCGTTGCCGAACGGCCCGCGCACGCGGACCTTGCGTCCCGGCGCGATGCGCCCGCCAAGCGCCGAGGAGACGATGCCGTCATCCATCTGGCGGATATGGAAGATGAGCTGGTTGATCTCGCGCAGCCCGTCCAGCGTCAGCGTCGGACTGTAATCGCGCTCCGGAAACCCGGCGAAGGCGACCTTCATGTATTGGCCGGGGAGATAGGGCACGGATTTGCTGGTCTCCACCGTGATCTCCAGGATCTCCCCGCCGAGATTGCGGATCGCGGTGACGGTGCCGCCGGTCTTCATCGCGAGAGGCACCGGTTCGAAGCCGATCTCGGCATCGCCGCTCACGCGCGCCTGGCAGGCGAGGATGGTGCCGTCTTCCTCGGTGCCGGCGGCGTCGACGGTGCCGCCGCGAAGCGTGACGCGGCAGGTCTCGCACTGGCCGGTGCAGCAATCCTGCGGGATGACGATGCCCGCCTCCAGCGCGGCCTCGATCAGAGTCGCGCCGGGGCTGGCCTGGATCGTGCGGCCATTGATGGTGAGGTTGCGCTTTCCACTCATGGCATCCGCTCCGTCAGCGGATGTCGAGCCGCACCCCCCGCACATGGCGGGTATGGCGCGTCTGGTTGTGGTCGAAGACCGAAACCCAGAGATAGACCGGTTTGCCCTCGGTGAAGTCGATGTCGAATTTCGAGCCACTGCCCTTGAGGGAGCGCTTCGCCTCCAGCGTCCACCAGCCATCCTTCCATTTCGGCGCGGCGCTCACGTCGGCGCGGTCGCCCTCGTAGGTTCCGCCGATGATGACGCCGGGCAGCACGGTGCCGACGGGAATGGCGGCATCCAGCTCGGCGGAATAGGGCAGCGTTTCGGCCTCGAACATCCACCATTGGGCGCCCTCGTCGTCGCTGACATTGACGTCGAGGTTGATCGTTCCCATCCGCGCGACGATGGCGCGATAATCCTTCGGCAGGCGCGGCACGGTGACGGGGCCGCGATAGCCGCCGGGCGGTTCGCCCTTGTAATTGTAGGCGTAGAACGCCTTGCCGGGATCCTGGAGATAGCCGGCTGAATAGCGTTCCGTTCCCGCCTGCTGGCGGGCATTGGCGGGATAGGGCGGGCCGAAATGCATGTCGTCCACCTTGCCGAGATGGCCGCCGCGGGAGGCTTTCCATTGCCACATATCGGCATAGGAACCATCGGTTGTGTAATGGAGCCCGCGGCCGTTGAGCGCGCCGGGAAGGGTATCGAGCGGTTTGGGTCCCAGATGCGTCACGCCGCCGCCGAAGGCATCCGTGCGGGCGAAGAGCACCGCGAACTTGTCCTCGTAATAGGCGCTCTCGTCGGCGATGTCGGCGTGGTTGTGCAGCAGGTGCCAGCCATCCGCGCGCTTGATCACCGGCAGGCGCTTCAGCGACCGCGTCGGATCCTGCCAGCGGAAGGCGAAATAGATCGTGTCGCCGTCATGGGCGGCGCGGATCTCGACCAGGGATTCGCCGCGCCCGCCCGCAAGGTTGAAGCCCTGCTGGGTCCGCACCCGCGCCGGCACCATGCCTTTCCAGGCGGGATCGTCGAGTTCGCCGTCGAGCACCGGCGCCACCGCGATCTTCGGCGCGACGAGCCGGTCGCGCGTGCCGAGATCCATCGCGGCGATGGCGATGGAGGCGATGGCGCCGATCGCGAGCGCGGCGAGAAGCGGGCGGGGTTTCGCGAGCGGCCCGGCGACCAGCCGTGCGGGCAGGAAGATGCGCAGGAGCTGTTGCCAGCCGCCCTGCATGAAATGCCCGACGATATGGATCACGAGATAGGCGACGAGCGCGATCGCCAGGGCGGCATGGATATCCACCACCAGCCCGCCCCAGCCGAGATAGAGCAGGATGCCGGTGGCCATCATCGCGAGCGTGAGCAGATAGAAGCCCCAATGCATCGAGACATTGAAGGCTTGCCATTTCAGCCGCGCCGGCGCCTCGACGACCAGAAGGCGGAGCCGCGCCAGCGCGTTGCGGCCCGTGAGCGCGGCGCGGTTGAGATAGACGAGATACGCGCTCGCCAGCCCGAACATCGTCAGCGCCGCGTAGAAATGGATGGTCCAGACATCGCCCTGGAGCAGAATCGGCGCGACAAGGCGCGAGAACACGGCATTGGCGCCGTCCCATGCGATGCGGAAGCCGGTGATCATCGCCAGGACCATGGCGATCGCCATGCTCCAATGCAGCAGGAAGGTGCCGAGATCCGTTCGCGGCAGACGGGGCCGCCCTCGGGACGGTTCGGCCCCATCTGCTCCAGCTTCGATATCTGGCTGCACCATGATCGCCCCCCCCTGTTAGGGTAAATGAACCGTTAAGGCGCAATTTAGCCAAAATGACGTTCCGATCCCACGGAATTCGTCCCCGTTGATGAATCATCATGGTTAACGCGATGCACTGTTCCCGCGTGTGCGCCGCGCCGCAGGGTTGCATCGCCTGTGCGTTCCGCCGCGCGGCGGCTGACAGGAGGCGCCGGCGCCGCTAGAACGCGGCGGGTTCCCGTTCCGGAGAGGCTCATGACCACCTTCGCCCAGGCCAGAAAAATCGCCGACACCGCCCTGACCTTTGCCCGCGAGCGCGGGTTCAAGCCGCTCTCCATCGTTGTTCTCGACGCGCGCGCACAACGAAAGGTTGTATTAACCGAAGACGGAACCCCGCTCAAGCGCGCGGAGGTCGCCTATGGCAAGGCGCATGGCGCGCTGGCGGCGGGGGTCGGCTCGCGGAGCCTGATGAAGATGGCGATGGAGCGGCCGCTCTTCATCCAGTCGGTCATGCATGTCGCCGATGGCGCGCTGGTCCCGGTTCCGGGCGGCGTGCTCATCCGCGAGAACGGCGCCGTGATCGGCGCGGTCGGGATCTCGGGCGACACGTCCGACAACGACGAGGCGGCCGCGGTTGCAGGCATCGAGGCCGCCGGCCTCACCGCCGATCCCGGCGCATAGCCGTTATTCCCGCACCGGCCGCTGGAGCCGGCCGGTGCGGAGCACGAAGCCGATCACCTCGGCGACGGCCTTGTAGAGCGGGACCGGGATCTCGGTCTCAAGCTCGACCTGCGACAGGGCGGTGGCGAGAACCGGGTTCTTCTCGATGGCGATATCGTGTTCGGCCGCGGTGGCGATGATCCGCTCGGCCACCTCGCCGCGCCCCTTGGCGGTGACGATCGGGGCGCCGTCGCCGAAATCGTAGCGGAGCGCGACCGCGAGGCGCTGCTGCTCGGGTTTTGTCATGTCCGGCGGTCCAGCATCGGCGCGTGGCGCGCCGGGCGGCTCAGCGGCATGCCGTCCCTGACATCGAGCCGTGTCACCTCGAAGGCGGCGTCGGTCAGGGCAGCGTGGAGCGCGCCGATCTCCGCGCGCGCGGTGCCGGCGGTCGCCGGGCGCTCGGCCCAGAGCGTCACCGCCACTGCCTGACCGCGCAGCGCGATCTCGGCCTGGACGGGTCCGGTCTCCTCAAGGTCGAGCGCGACGCGGATCTTCCACGGAAAGCCTTCCTCGGCCTCGGTGTTGCCTTCGTTTTCGACCGCGTAGGCGGGCGGCTCCGCCGCGAACGGGTTGTGCTCGATCACGAGCCCGAGCATCGCGGTCTGCGGCCGCTCGTGCCCTTGCGTCGCGAGCGGGATCTGGAGCGCGAGCCGCAGCGGCGCACCGCGCTCGTCGGTCAGGCGGATCTCGGGATGTTCGGGGAGCGAGGCGAGCTGCATCAGCTTCACGCGCTCGAGGGCGCCGTCCGCCGCGCGCAGCATCTCGGCTGCGCGGGCGTGCTCGGGGTTCCGCGCGGCCTCGGCACGCAGGCGCAGGAGCTGGCTCTTGAGATCCGCCGGCGCTTCGCCCCGAGCCAGCGCGCCCTCGAGGAACAGGCCGGAGGCGCGGATCGCGCGTTCGAGCCCTTCGGCATGGCCCAAGGCATGCGGAAGCGCGCGCCCGGCGGCCAGCGCCCGCAAGGCGGCGGCGAGCGACGGCGGTAGACTGGTTTCGCCCTCCGATGCGGCGAGCAGCGCCTCGATCGCGGCGCCGAGCGGGATCTGGCGGGCGGCGCCGCGCTGCACGGCCTCGGCGATCTCGGGCAGCACAGGCCGCGCGATGAGCCCGGGCCGCAGCGCCGGCGCGGCCTTGCCGCGCGCGGGAATCGCGGCTCCGGCCGGCTCGCCCTGGGGGAAGGCGATGCCGGCGAGCCGCGCGATCGCGGCACCGAGCGTTCCATGCGGGAAGGCGCCGGCGAATTGCGGGGCCGGGCCGACGCTGGGCCCCGCGGGCTGGCTCTGCGCCTGCACGTTGACCATGGTCGCCGGACCCGGCACCGGGCGGGCGGGAATATCGGCAGGCAAGGCGAGCGACGCGCCCGCCCGCAACAGCGCCGGATTGGCAAGCCCCTGGCGCAGCAGATCCGGCGGCAGCATCACATCGACGAGCCCGCCGGCGATCATCACCCGCGCGACGCCGTTCTCGGGCGGCGTGACGATCACCGCGCGGATCGCGGCGGCGGCGGATTGCAGGCTGCCCTGCGGCGTATCCCCGGCGCGGGCGTTGAGCCGCGCCGCGCCCTCCACCGGCTCGACCGCGGACATGAAGGCGGTGAGGCTCTCCGCCTTCAATTCCTGGATCTTGGCGAGGGTGATGGCGGATATCGGCATGGCCCGTGATGCCCGGATGAAGGATGGCGCATCCTGCCACGGCAAGCGTTTCGGCTTCGTTGCGCGCGGTGGCGAAAAGCGCCGCATGGCATTGCGGTTGCCGGCCCGCTCGCCTACAACCCCCGCCGTCCCCCCTTTCCGGCGCCGGAGGGCGCCCCGATCCCTGTTCGCGAGGCACGATGTCCCGTCAGTTCATCTACCACATGCGCGGCCTGACCAAGGTCTATCCGGGCGGCAAGAAGGTGCTCGACAACATCCACCTCTCCTTCTACCCGGACGCCAAGATCGGCGTGCTCGGCGTCAACGGCGCCGGTAAATCGACCCTGCTCAAGATCATGGCCGGGATCGACAAGGAATGGACCGGCGAGGGTTGGGTGGCGGAGGGCGCGCGCGTCGGCTACCTGCCGCAGGAGCCGCAGCTCGACAACAGCCTCAATGTCCGGGAGAACGTGAAGCTCGGCGTCGCGGCAAAGCAGGCGATCCTCGACCGCTACAACGCGCTGATGGCCGATTATTCCGACGAGACCGCCGAGGAGGCGGCGAAGCTCCAGGACATGATCGACAGCCAGAACCTGTGGGACCTCGATTCCAAGGTCGATCAGGCGATGGACGCCCTGCGCTGCCCGCCGGACGATTGGGCCGTGGACAAGCTCTCCGGCGGCGAGAAGCGCCGGGTCGCGCTCTGCAGGCTGCTGCTGGAGGCGCCGGAACTGCTGCTGCTCGACGAGCCGACCAACCATCTCGACGCCGAGACCGTGAACTGGCTCGAGGCGCACCTACGCGAATATCCGGGCGCGATCCTGATCGTCACCCATGACCGCTACTTCCTCGACAACGTGACCGGCTGGATCCTCGAACTCGATCGCGGCCGGGGCATTCCCTACGAGGGCAATTATTCTTCCTGGCTCCAGCAGAAGCAGAAGCGGCTCGAGCAGGAAGGCCGCGAGGATGCCGCCCGCCAGCGCACCATGGCGCGCGAGCAGGAATGGGTCGCGGCCTCGCCCAAGGCGCGGCAGGCCAAGAACAAGGCGCGCATCCAGCGCTACGAGGAGCTTGTCGCCAAGGCCGCGGAGAAGGCGCCGGATACCGCGCAGATCATCATCCCGATCGCCGAGCGGCTCGGCGGCAACGTCATCGATTTCGAGCATCTCAACAAGGGCTTCCAGGACAAGCTCCTGATCGAGGATCTGTCGTTCAAGCTGCCTCCCGGTGGTATTGTCGGCGTGATCGGGCCGAACGGCGCCGGCAAGACGACGCTGTTTCGCATGATCACCGGCGCGGAGAAACCCGATGGCGGCACGATCCGGATCGGGGATTCGGTCAAGCTCGGCTATGTCGACCAGTCCCGCGACGCGCTCGACGACAAGAAGACCGTTTGGGAGGAAATCTCCGGCGGCGCGGAGGTGATCTATCTCGGCAAGAAGCAGATGCATTCCCGCGCCTATTGCGGCGCCTTCAACTTCAAGGGCGGCGATCAGGAGAAGAAGGTCGGCATGCTCTCGGGCGGCGAGCGCAACCGCGTGCATCTTGCCAAGATGCTCAAATCCGGCGCGAATGTGCTGCTGCTCGACGAGCCCACCAACGATCTCGATGTCGATACGCTCCGCGCGCTGGAAGAGGCGCTCGAGGATTATGCCGGCTGCGCCGTCATCATCAGCCATGACCGCTGGTTTCTTGACCGCATCGCGACGCATATCCTCGCCTTCGAGGGCGACAGCCATGTCGAATGGTTCGAGGGCTCGTTCTCGGATTACATCGAGGACAAGAAACGGCGGCTGGGGGCGGATGCCGTGGAGCCGAAGCGCATCAAGTATCGCAAGTTCGCAAGGTAAGCCGGCGAAAGCCGATCCGTTGCACAATGTCATGCCGGGTCTGTCAGGGTATCCCTAGTCAGGCCCAAGGCGAAGCCGCGCGTCCGGCCTACCTCTTCTGTGGAGATGGAATCCGGAAGTGATCGTCTCCCCGCGTTCGTCGCTCCGCCAGACGGCTTGCATCCAAGAGGCTTGCATTGCCAGATAGAATGACATAAACATATCTTTATGTCGTTTTCCAGGGCCGCCTCCATGCATGATGCTGTTCTCCCGGAGCCCCAGGCCGGGCCGGGCGACTTCGGCTTCGGCGCCATGCTCGCCGCGCTCGAAGCCGCCGGGGAGGCGACCCGCCTCAGGATTCTCGCGCTGCTTGCCGACGGGGAGCTGACCGTCACGGAATTGATGACCATTCTCGGTCAATCGCAGCCGCGCGTCTCGCGGCATCTCAAGCTCTTGGTCGAGGCCGGGCTGGTGGACCGCCATCGCGAGGGCGCCTGGGCCTTCTTCCGCTTCGCCGAGAAGCCGGTGGCGCAGGCGCTGCGCGCCGGGATCGTCGCGGCGCTCGATCCGGCGGATGATATCCTCGCCGGCGACCGGCGGCGGCTCGAGGCGGTGCGCGCCGAGCGCAGGAGCCATGCCGCCGCCTATTTCGCGGCGCATGCGGCGGATTGGAACCGCATCCGCGCGCTGCATGTGCCGGAGGCCGAGGTCGAGGCGGCCATCCTCGCTCTGCTCGGCGGCGAACCTGCCGGGGCGGTGCTCGATCTCGGCACGGGCACCGGGCGGATGCTCGAAATGCTGGCGCCGGGGGCTTCCCGCGCGGTGGGGCTCGATGTCAGCCCGGCGATGCTCGCGGTCGCGCGCGTCAATCTCGATGCGGCTGGCCTCAAGCATGTCCAGCTCCGGCAGGGCGACGCCTATGCCCTGCCGCCGGATCTCCAGCGCTTCGATCTCGTGATCCTGCATCAGGTGCTGCATTATCTCGACGATCCGGCCCGCGCCGTGCGCGAGGCCGCGCGGGCGCTCAGGCCCGGCGGGCGGCTGCTGATCGTCGATCTCGCGCCGCATCAGGAGGAGGCGTTGCGCGAGCGCCATGCCCATCGCCGGCTCGGCTTCTCGCCGGCGGAGATCGAATCCTTCCTCGCCGAGGCCGGGCTCGCGGGCGAGGCCAGCCGGCTGCTGCGCCCCGGACCCGATGCCGAGGCCAAGCTCGCCGTCTCGCTCTGGCTCGGCCGCGACACCCGGATCGAGGGGGATTTCCCGCTGCGTGCCGTCCCCGGTTCTTCGTCCCCCCATCGCGAGGTTGCGTGATGAACGCCTTTCCCGTCCGCTCGAGCCGCCGCCCGGACACGTTGCCGCTCGGCATCTCCTTCGAGTTCTTCCCGCCGAAGAACGAGGCGATGGCCGCGACGCTCTGGGCCTCGATCGAGCGGCTGGCGCCGCTTGCGCCGCGCTTCGTCTCGGTGACCTATGGCGCCGGCGGCTCGACGCGCGAGCGCACGCACCAGACGGTGAAACGCATCCTCGACGAGACCGGCCTCAAGCCGGCCGCGCATCTGACCTGCGTCGCGGCGACCAAGGCCGAGACCGACGCCATCATCCGCGATTACTGGGAGATCGGTGTCCGGCACATCGTCGCGCTGCGCGGCGACCCGGTGGAGGGGATCGGCGCCGCTTTCGCACCGCATCCCGAGGGCTACCAGGGCTCGGCCGATCTGGTGGCCGGCATCCGGCGCATCGGCGATTTCGAGGTGGCGGTCTCCGCCTATCCCGAGAAGCATCCCGACAGTCCGTCGGTCGAGGCGGAGATCGACCTGCTGAAGCGCAAGGTCGATGCCGGCGCGACGCGGGCGATCACACAGTTCTTCTTCGATAACGACCATTATTTCCGCTATCTCGACCGCGTGCGGAAGGCGGGGATCGGCATCGAGATCGTGCCGGGGATCCTGCCGGTGCAGAATTTCAGACAGGCTGCAAGCTTCGCTGCCCGCTGCGGCACCGAGGTGCCGGCCTGGCTCGCCCAGCGCTTCGAGGGGCTTGACGAGGATGTCGAGACCCGACGCCTCGTCGCGGCGGCGGTGGCGGTGGAACAGGTTTTCGACCTGCTCGACCGCGGCGTGTCCGAGTTCCATTTCTACACGATGAACCGGGCCGATCTCGTCTTCGCCATCTGCCATATGCTGGGGATGCGGCCCCGGCCCGCGGCGCTCGCGGCGTGAGCGGGAGACGAGCATGACCTTCACCGCCGATGGCGCCGAAATCCGCGCCGCGCTCGAAGCCGCCGCCCGCGCGCGCATCCTCGTGCTCGACGGCGCGATGGGCACCGAGATCCAGAATCTCAAGCTCTCCGAGGAGGATTTCCGGGCCGAGCGGTTCCGGAGCTGGAACCATCCGCTCAAGGGCAACAACGACCTCCTGATCCTCACCCAGCCCGATGCGATCCGCGCCATCCATCGCGAATATTTCCTCGCCGGCGCGGATATCGTCGAGACCAACACCTTCTCCTCGACCTCGATCGCCCAGGCCGATTACGGCATGGAGGCGCTCGCCTATGAACTGAACCGCGAGGGGGCGCGCCTCGCGCGGGAGGCTGCCGCGCAGGCGGCAGAGGTGGATGGCCGGCGGCGCTTCGTTGCCGGCGCGGTGGGCCCGACCAACCGCACCGCCTCGATCTCGCCCGATGTCAACAATCCCGGCTTCCGCGCCGTGACCTTCGACGATCTCGCGGTGGCCTATGGCGAGCAGATCCGCGGCCTCATCGATGGCGGCGCCGAACTCATCCTCATCGAGACGATCTTCGACACGCTCAACGCCAAGGCGGCGGTTTTCGCGGCCAAGCGGCTGTTCGCGGAGACCGGCAACGCCCTGCCGGTGATGATCTCCGGGACGATCACCGACCTCTCCGGCCGGACGCTTTCCGGCCAGACACCGACGGCGTTCTGGCATTCGCTGCGCCATGCCGAGCCGTTCTCGATCGGGCTCAATTGCGCGCTCGGCGCCCGCGAGATGCGCGCGCATCTCGCCGAGATCGCCCGGGTTGCGGACACTTTCGTCTGCGCCTATCCCAATGCCGGCCTGCCCAACGAATTCGGCCTCTATGACGAGAGCCCGGAGGCAACGGCGGCGCTGATCGGCGAATTCGCCGAGAGCGGGCTCGTCAATATCGTCGGCGGCTGCTGCGGCACCACGCCCGCGCATATCCGTGCGATCGCCGGGGCTGTGGCCGGCAAGGCGCCGCGCGCCCTTCCCGAGATCCGGCCGCTGCTGCGGCTTTCCGGGCTCGAGCCTTTCGTGCTCGACGAGACCATCCCGTTCGTCAATGTCGGCGAGCGTACCAATGTCACCGGCTCGGCGCGCTTCCGCAAGATGATCAGCGAGGGCCGGCTCGCAGATGCGCTCGACGTGGCCCGCGACCAGGTCGCGAATGGTGCGCAGGTCATCGATATCAACATGGACGAAGGCCTGCTCGATTCCGAGCGGGCGATGGTCGAGTTCCTCAACCTCATCGCTGCCGAGCCGGACATCGCCCGCGTGCCGGTGATGATCGATTCCTCGAAATTCGAGATCATCGAAGCGGGCCTGAAATGCATCCAGGGCAAGGGGATCGTGAACTCGATCTCGATGAAGGAGGGCGAGGCGAAGTTCATCGAGCAGGCCCGGACCGTGCGCGCCTATGGCGCGGCGGTGGTGGTGATGGCCTTCGACGAGAAGGGGCAGGCCGATACCTACCAGCGCAAGGCCGAGATCTGCGCGCGCGCCTATCGCATCCTCACCGAGCAGGTCGGTTTTCCGCCCGAGGACATCATCTTCGATCCGAACGTTTTCGCGGTCGCGACCGGCATCGAGGAGCACGACAATTACGGCGTCGATTTCATCGACGCGACGCGGTTCATCCGCGAGAACCTGCCGCATGCCCATATCTCGGGCGGCGTCTCGAACCTCTCCTTCTCGTTCCGCGGCAACGAGCCGGTGCGCGAGGCGATGCATTGCGTGTTTCTCTACCATGCGATCAAGGTCGGCATGGATATGGGGATCGTGAATGCGGGCCAGCTCGCGGTTTATGACAATCTCGATCCCGAGCTGCGCGAACTCTGCGAGGACGTGGTCCTCAACCGCCGCAAGGACGCGACCGAGCGGCTGCTCGAAGCGGCGTCGCGCTTCAAGGGCGACGGTCAGGCGCAGGCCCGCACCGCCGATCTCGCCTGGCGCGATGCGCCGGTGGAGAAGCGGCTGGAGCATGCGCTCGTCAACGGCATCACCGAGTTCATCGAGATCGACACCGAGGAGGCGCGGCTTCAGGCCGAGAAGCCGCTGCATGTGATCGAGGGGCCGCTGATGGCGGGGATGAACGTCGTCGGCGACCTGTTCGGCGCCGGCAAGATGTTCCTGCCGCAGGTGGTGAAATCGGCGCGGGTGATGAAACAGGCCGTTGCCTATCTCCAGCCCTATCTGGAAGCGGAGAAGCGCGCCTCCGGCCTCGCCGAGATGCCGGCTGCCGGCAAGGTGCTGATGGCGACGGTGAAGGGCGATGTCCACGACATCGGCAAGAACATCGTCGGCGTCGTGCTCCAGTGCAACAATTACGAGGTCATCGATCTCGGTGTCATGGTGCCGAGCCAGACCATTCTCGAAACTGCGCGCAAGGAAAAGGTAGACATCATCGGCCTTTCCGGCCTCATCACCCCCTCGCTCGACGAGATGGTGCATGTGGCGAGCGAGATGGAACGCGAGGGGTTCGCGATTCCGCTGCTGATCGGCGGCGCGACGACGAGCCGCGTGCACACTGCGGTGAAGATCCATCCGGCCTATTCCAGGGGGCAGACGGTCTATGTCACGGATGCCAGCCGCGCGGTGGGCGTCGTCTCCTCGCTGCTCTCGCCGGAGATGAACGACAATTACGTCGCCACGATCCGCGCCGAATACGCCAAGGTGGCCGAAGCCCATGCCCGCGCCGAGGCGGACAAGGCGCGCCTGCCGCTGGCGAAGGCGCGCGAGAATGCGATGAAGCTCGATTGGGCCGGCTACACGCCGCCGAAGCCGACCTTTACCGGCACGCGGGTGTTCCGGACCTACGATCTCGCCGAAATCGCCCGCTATATCGACTGGACGCCGTTCTTCCAGACCTGGGAGCTGAAGGGCCGGTTTCCCGCCATCCTGGAGGACGAGAAGCAGGGCGAGGCCGCGCGTGGCCTCTGGGAGGATGCGCAGGCGATGCTCAGGCGCATCATCGACGAGCGCTGGTTCCAGGCCAAGGCGGTGATCGGCTTCTGGCCGGCCAATGCTGTGGGCGACGATATCCGCCTTTATACCGGCGAGAGCCGCAGCGAGACGCTGACCACCTTCCACGGGTTGCGCCAGCAGCTTTCCAAGCGCGACGGGCGGCCCAATCTCTGCCTGTCCGATTTCGTTGCGCCGGCGGGCGTGAAGCCGGATTGGCTCGGCGCCTTCGTCGTCACGGCCGGGATCGGCGAGGATCGCATCGCCGACAAGCTCAAGGGCCGCAACGACGATTATTCCTCGATCATGGCCAAGGCGCTGGCAGACCGGCTCGCGGAAGCCTTCGCCGAGCGGATGCACGAGCGGGTGCGCCGCGAGTTCTGGGGCTATGGCGCCGCCGAAAGCTACACGCCGGAGGAGCTGATCGGCGAGCCTTATGCCGGCATCCGCCCGGCGCCGGGCTACCCCGCCCAGCCCGACCATACCGAGAAGCGCCAGCTCTTCGACCTGCTCCAGACGGAGCGGCGCATCGGCGTGAAGCTCACCGAGAGTTTCGCGATGTGGCCGGGCGCTTCGGTGTCCGGGCTCTATTTCAGCCATCCCGAGAGCCATTATTTCGGGGTGGCGAAGGTGGAGCGCGACCAGGTCGAGGATTATGCCGCCCGCAAGGGCATGGAGATCCGGGAGGTCGAGCGCTGGCTCGCGCCCATCCTCAACTACGATCCGGCGGCCTATGTGGTCGCGGCGGAGTGAGGCCGGGAGCTAGCCGGCGGCGCAGAGGGCCCGCAGCATCGCCAGTGTCTCCCCGTCCGCAACCCCGTCCACGCATTCCTGCCGCCAATGGCGCTGGAAGGCGGCGACGACATCGAAAGTGCGCCGGTCATAGACGCCGGTGATCTCGATCCCGTAGCCGAAACGCGCGAACATGGCCTGCAGGGCCCGGATCGGCAGCCCCTCGTCGCCGGGGCGGAAGACGGGCGCGGGTGCCTGTCGCGTCCCGTGGTCGGCGCCGACATCCGCCGGCCAGAGCCCGAGCCCCGCCTCGGCCAGCCGCGCCCAGGGGAATGTCTCGCCGGGGTCGATCTTGCGCCCCGGCGCGATATCCGAATGCGCGAGGATGCGGGAATCGGCGATGCCCCAGCGTGCCTTGATATCGGCGGCGAGACGGATCACGGTGGCGATCTGCACCTCGGGGAAGGAGGGGCCGGGCGGCGGCAGCGGGTTCGGGCCGCCATCCGGCAGGGGGGTGAGATCGTGGCCCGGATGAGCGATCTCGATGCCGATCGAGCGCGAGTTCATGTCGGTCTCGCCGGCCCAGATGCTCTTTCCCGCGTGCCAGGCGCGGCGGCTCTCCGGCACCATCTGCCAGACGCGCCCGTCCTCGAACACGAAATAATGGCAGGAGACTTCCGAGAGCGGATTGGCGAGCCAGAGCAGCGCCGAGGCTGCGTCGCGCATGCCGGTGTAATGCAGGATGATCGCATCCGGCCGTGCAACCCCGCGCCGCGGGCCATGGTTGGGCGAGGGATGGAGCCGATCAGCGACCGGGGAATCCGGGATGGCCGTCCCAAAATCCGAGCATCCCGCGGCCGGCATGTCTGCGGTGAGGCCGGGAGGCTCGGGGCAACCGGGGATCGCGGGGGAATCAGGCATGGCGGCAGGGTAGCGCCGCCATGCCGGGTTTCAAGCCGTGCGGATCCGCGTCAGTCGAGGTAGCGGTAGCGCGTGCAATAGGCGTTGCCGTACACGTCGTAGCGCACGCGAACGCATTGCCGGCGCGGCCGGGTCGCATCCGCGATCACCGCGCCGCCGACGGCGCCGATCGCCGCACCCGCGAGCGCGCCGCCCGCGCGGCCGGTGGCCGCGGCGCCGATCAGCGCGCCGGCGCCGGCGCCGAGCAGCGCGCCGCCTCCCACCCGTTCCTCACGCGCTGTGCAGGCGCCAAGGCCGGCAGCCACGATCGCGATGGCGGCAATCGAATACATCTTTCGCATGGTTTTCTCCCTGTACGACCGGACCTTCGGCCCCGAACTAGGCAATCGATCTTCTTCCACGCGGCGCCGGATTCCTCAAGTGCGATAGCGCACAGCGGCGCGGGAATGCATTGTTTAAAGGCCCGGCCCGGATTCCGGAGCCAGTTTGCATGCTGCACCGGCAAGTGCGGCATTTCCTTGACGCGTGAGCCCCGGCGCGCCTAACACCACCGATCCAGCCGGCCGGGCGGCCGCGGGGCATTTGCCTCGAGGAAAGTCCGGGCTCCACGGAGAGACGGTGGCGGCTAACGGCCGCCGGGGGCGACCCCAGGGAAAGTGCCACAGAAAGCAGACCGCCGGGGCATGCCCCGGCAAGGGTGAAAGGGTGCGGTAAGAGCGCACCGCGCCGCCGGCAACGGCGGTGGCAGGGCAAACCCCACCGGGAGCAAGACCGAATAGGGGCGGCGCGCGGTTCGCCGCGGGGCCTTCTCCGGCCCGCCGCCCGGGTTGGTTGCCCGAGGCCGCGCGCGAGCGCGGTCCCAGATGAATGGCCGCCACGTTCTGCCGCAAGGCGGGGCCCTACAGAACCCGGCTTACAGGCCGGCTGGTCCTTTCCTTCTTCCCGCCGGCGCAGCGACTCGGCGCCGCTTCCCCGCCGGGTGTTTCCGGTATTTCCGGGCGGCGCCAGGCCGGCCTCACGGCCTTGCGGGCGGCTTAACCCTACCAGAACCCTTCCTTAACGCCTCTCTGTTGAATTGAATCGTGCGTGCGCGGCGGGTGGCGCGAGCGCAGTTCCGCGTTGACGCCCATGTAGTCCCATGTTACCCCAAATCAGCCCAACATGTCATGACGGGTGGGGCGGGTATGAGCCCGTCCATGGGGCGCCGCGCGCCGGCCGGGCCGGCCACGCGGAAGCCGGGGCGTTGCGTGATGCGTTTTCTGTCGACCTATCCGGCGAAACTCGACGGCAAGGGCCGGATCTCGGTCCCGGCGCCGTTCCGGGCGGTGCTGGAGGCCGACCTCCATCCGGGATTGTTCGTTCACCCGGCCCTGGAGGTTCCGGCGCTCGATTGCGGCGGGAATGCCTTCCTGCGCGAGATCGACGCGCTGATCGCGCGGTATCCGAGCCATTCCGAGGCACGGGACCTGATCGCGACCGCGCTGCTCGGCCGGGCCGAGACGCTGCGGACGGACCCGGAGGGGCGGATCACGCTGCCGGAGCGTTTCAAGGCGCATGCCGGCATCACGGGCGAGGCGGTGTTCGTGGGGCTCGGCGACCGGTTCCGGATCTGGGAGCCGAACCGTTTTTCGGCGCATCTCGCGGAGGCCAATGCGAGGCTGCGCCAGCTCAGGGCCGAATTGTCCGGTTCCGGCGCAGCCGGGGCGAGGGGGGCAACGGGCCCTGCGACGGGAGGCGGGGAGAGATGACGGGCCCCGGCGGCCCCCAGGGGGAAGCCGGTGGCGGACCGGCCCGTCATCTCCCCGTCCTTCTGACCGAGGTGCTGGCGGCGCTGGCGATCCGGCCCGGCGGGCTCTATCTCGACGCGACCTTCGGCGCCGGCGGCTATACGCGCGCGATCCTCGCGGCGGCGGCGGAGACGCGCGTGCTCGCCCTCGACCGCGATCCGGATGCGATCAGCGCCGGGCAGGCGCTCGTCGCGGCGCATCCCGGTCGGCTGACCCTTGTCGAAACCCGGTTCTCGGCGATGGAGGCGGCCGCCGCCGCCGCCGGGCTCGGGCCGTTCGACGGGGTCGTGGCCGATATCGGCGTCTCCTCGATGCAGCTCGACGAGGCGGTCCGCGGCTTCTCCTTCCGCCAGGACGGGCCGCTCGACATGCGGATGGGCGGGGAGGGGCCGAGCGCGGCGGAGATCGTCAACGGCGCGTCCGAGGCGCGGCTGGCGGATATCCTCTACCATTACGGCGAGGAGCGCATGGCACGGGTGATCGCGCGGGCGATCGTTCATGACCGGCGCGCGGCGCCCTTCGCCACCACCCGCCAGCTCGCCGATCTCGTCGCGCGGATCGTGCGGACGCGGCCGGGCGACATCCACCCCGCGACGCGGAGCTTCCAGGCGCTCAGGATCGCGGTCAACGACGAACTCAACGAACTGGCCGCGGCGCTCCACGCCGCCGAGCGGCTGCTCGCTCCGGGCGGGCGGCTCGCCATCGTCAGTTTCCACAGCCTCGAGGACCGGATCGCGAAGGTCTTTCTGGCCGCGCGCTCGGGCCGGGGTGGGGGCTCGCGTCACGCGCCGATCGTCCATGCCGCGACCCCGACCTTCCGCGTCGAGGGCAAATGGCCGCAGGTCGCCGGAGAGGCGGAGATCTGCGCCAACCCGCGCGCCCGCTCGGCGAAGCTGCGCGCCGCCACCCGGACCGAGGCGCCGGCCGGGGCGCCGGAGGCGGCGGTTCTGGCCCTGGCCGGTCTGCCCGAGGAGCGGGCGCACCAGCCCCGCGGGAGGCGCGGCCGATGATCCGCTTCCTCAACCTGCTCGCGCTCGTCGCGCTGATCGGCTCGGCAACGGCGGCCTATACGGTGAAATACGAGACGATCCTCGTCGCCGAGCGGCTGCGCAAGCGCGAGGCCGAACTCCAGCGCGAGCGCGACGCGGTGGCGATCCTCAAGGCGGAATGGCAATTGCTGAACCGTCCCCAGCGCGTGCAGGCCCTGGCCGCGCCGCTCGGCGCGATGCAGCCGCTCTCGATGCGCCAGATCGTCCGCGCGGCGGATATCCCGCAGCGCGGGCCGGAGGAGGACCGGATCGAGGACCTGCTCACCGGTTCCATCGCTACCCCCGCCGTGCCGAAGGCCGCCGCGACCCGCACCCCCGCGACGCCGCGCGCCGCCGGCCGCACCGGTGCCGCCTCGACCAGCGCTGCTCCGGCCCGCGCGGCGCTGGCACGGGGTGCGAACCCGAGGCCCGGCGCGCCGACGCGGCTTACGCCGCCCGTCAATGTCGGTGGCCCGCAGGTCGCGCGCGCCGCGCCGCCCCCCGCCGCGCCCGCGAGCCCCTCGCTGCTCGACCGGCTGCGCGGCGTGTTCCGATGAGGGAGGGACCATGACATTCGCTCGGCCGCTCGCCTGCCACCTGACCCGGATTGCCGCCCGCCTCACCGCCTGGCGCGGCTCGTTGCCGCGCACGGCGGGCGGCGCACCGAGCGCGGTGGTGAGCCGCGGCGATGCACCGGCCTTCCGCCTCGCCGATCTGTTCGTGCTGCGGCCCGAGAAGCTCGACCCGCGCATCCTGCTCGTGGCGCTCGTCTTTGGCGCGCTGTTCGCGGTGCTCGCCGGGCGGATTCTCTCCATCCAGCTCCGGCCGGACGAGACCGGCACGATCGGGAGGATGACGTCCGGCGCCATCTCCACGGCCCGGCCGGCCATCATCGACCGGCATGGCGTGATGATGGCGACCGATGTCAAGACGGTGTCGATCTTCGCCGATCCGCGCAAGGTGATCGACAAGGAGGAGGCGGCGGAACTGATCAACGCCGTGTTCCCGGAACTCGATGGCCGCGAATTGCGGGAAAAGCTCGCGAAGAAGGCGGGATTCGTCTGGATCAAGCGCGAGGCGACGCCGAAGCAGCAGGCCGAGATCCATCGCCTCGGCATTCCGGGCCTCGGCTTCCTGCCGGAGAACAAGCGCGTCTACCCCAACGGCACGGTGGGGGCGCATGTGCTCGGCTTCGCGAATATCGACAATATCGGCATCGCGGGGATCGAGAAATTCATCGACGGCCAGGGGCTCCAGGATCTCAAGGGCGCGGGGTTCGCGCTGAGCGCGGCGGAGCTGAAGCCCGTGGAACTCGCGCTCGACGTGCGGGTGACGCATGCGGTGCGCCAGGAACTCGTGGCCGCCATCGAGAAGTACAAGGCCAAGGCTGCGGCCGGGCTGGTGCTCGATGTCGATACCGGCGAGATCATCGCGCATGTATCGTTGCCGGATTACGACCCCAACAACCCGGCCGACGCGCTGAAACCCGAGCATATCAACCGGCTCCAGGTCGGCGTCTACGAGATGGGCTCGACCTTCAAGGCGCTGACAACGGCGATGGCGCTCGATTCGGGCAAGGTGAAGCTCAATTCGAGCTTCGACGCGCGCGGCGCGCTGCGCTACGGGCGCTTCAAGATCAACGATTATCACGGCAAGAACCGGGTGCTCTCCGTGCCCGAGATCTTCATCTATTCCTCGAATATCGGCACCGCGCGCATGGCGCTCGCGGTCGGCGTCGAGGGGCACAAGGCGTTTCTGAAGAAGATGGGCCAGCTCGACCGGCTCAAGACCGAACTGCCCGAGAGCGCCGAGCCGATCAAGCCGGCGCGCTGGGGCGAGCTCAACACCATCACCATCGCCTTCGGGCACGGGCTCGCGGTAGCGCCGCTGCAATCGGCGATGGCGGCGGCGGCGCTCGTCAATGGCGGCCGGCTCATCCCCCCCACCTATCTCAAACGCTCGCGCGAGGAGGCCGAGACGCTCGCGACCCGCGTCATCAAGCCCGAGACCAGCGAGATGATGCGCTATGTGATGCGGCTCAACGCCGAGAAGGGTTCGGCCTCGAAGGCCGATATCCCCGGCTATTATCTCGGCGGCAAGACCGGCACCTCGGAGAAGGTGATCGGCGGGCGCTATGCCAAGAACCGGCTGCTGACCGCCTTCATGGCCGTGATGCCGGCGGACAAGCCGCGCTACATCCTGCTCACGATGCTCGACGAGCCGAAGGGCTTGCCGGAGACGCATGGCTATGCGACGTCGGGCTGGAACGCTGCGCCGGTCACCGGCAGAATCCTGGAGCGGATCGGCCCCATGCTCGGCATCGAGACGCGGTTCGAACTCCCGGCGCAGCCCTTTCCCTTCGTGGCGCGGCTCGGTGCGATGCCGCTTCGCCAGTAATCGGCCCCAATCGGCTGCTTGTAGACGGTCCATGGTGAAGCCAGATCCGGATTCCTCCGCCCGCCGTCGCGCGCCGACGCTGGGCGACCTCGCCGCCGCCATCGGCCTCGATGCCGGCAATTTCTCCGATGTCCCGATCGCCGGGGTCAGCGCGGACAGCCGCGCCGTGCGCCAGGGCTTCGCGTTCTTCGCGATGCCCGGCACCCGCACCGACGGTGCCGCCTTCATCCCGCAGGCCGTCAAGGCCGGGGCGATCGCGGTGATCGGCGCCGGCGAGCGGCCGGCCGATCTCGACCGGCTGGTCTTCTATCTCCGCACCCCGGAACCGCGCCGGGCGTTGGCGTTGGCCGCGGCGCTCGCGCATCCCGGCCAGCCGGAAACGCTCATCGCCGTCACCGGCACGGCGGGCAAGACCTCGGTGGCGGAGTTCACGCGTCAGGTCTATGCCGCCTGCGGCCGTCGCGCCGCCTCGCTCGGCACGCTCGGGCTGATCGGCCCCGAGGGCGCTGAATACGGCGCATTGACCACGCCGGATCCGGTGACGCTGCACCGGCATCTCGACCGGCTCGCGCGCGAGGGCGTGACGCATTGCGCCATGGAAGCCTCCTCGCACGGGCTCGATCAGGCCCGGCTCGACGGCGTGCGGATCAGGGCGGCCGGCTTCACCAATCTCGGCCGCGACCATCTCGATTATCACCCCGATATCGCGCATTATTTCCAGGCCAAGCTGCGGCTCTTCGAGGCGCTCCTGCCCGAGGGGGCGCCGGCGGTGATCAATCTCGACGGCGACCGCGGCGCGGAGGCCGCCGTCGCGGCCGGGTTCGCGGGGCGACGGGTGCTCACCGTGGGGCGGCGCGGGCAGTTCATCCGTGTCGAGCATGTCGAATCGGGGCCGGAGGGGCAGCGGATGACACTCGAACATGGCGGGGGCTTCCACGATGTCATCCTGCCGCTCGTCGGCGCCTTCCAGATCGAGAACGCGCTGGTGGCGGCGGGGCTGGCGCTGGCGACGGGGGAGGCGCCGGAGCGGGTGTTCCCGGCGCTCGCGGCGCTGCGCGGCGTGCCGGGCCGGCTCGAACTCGTCGGCCGGGTGCGCGGCGCGCCGGTTTTCGTCGATTACGCCCACAAGCCGGAGGCGCTGTCCTATGCGCTCGCGGCGCTGCGGCCCTTCGTCACCGGGCGGCTCATCGTCGTCTTCGGCTGCGGCGGCGACCGCGACGCCGGCAAGCGCCCGATCATGGGCCGGATCGCCGGTGCGCAGGCCGATCTCGTCATCGTCACCGACGACAATCCGCGCAGCGAAGATCCGGCCGCGATCCGTGCCGCGATCCGCGCCGCGGTGCCGGATGCGCTCGAGATCGGCGACCGGGC
Source organism: Rhabdaerophilum calidifontis (assembly GCF_008641065.1). Taxonomy (GTDB): domain Bacteria; phylum Pseudomonadota; class Alphaproteobacteria; order Rhizobiales; family Beijerinckiaceae; genus Rhabdaerophilum; species Rhabdaerophilum calidifontis. The sequence goes on from NZ_VTRS01000001.1 coordinate 802,814, forward strand.
CGAGGCGATCGCGCAGGGCGTCCGGCTGCTCCGGCCGGGTGATGCGCTGCTGATCGCCGGCAAGGGCCACGAGACCGGCCAGATCGTTGGCGGCGAGACGCTGCCCTTCTCGGATCATGATGTCGCGCGCGCGGCGATCGAGGTTCTCGCATGACGGCCGCATCGCCCGCCCTCTGGGCCCCCGAGGCCCTCGTCGCCGCCACCGGCGGCCTCCTGACGAACCCGCCCGCGGCGCCGATCCGCTCGGTCTCGATCGATACCCGCACGCTGGAGCCGGGGGCGCTGTTCTTCGCGATCCGCGGCGAGACCCATGACGGGCACGATTTCGTGCCGATGGCGCTCGAAAAAGGCGCCGCGGCGGCGGTGGTGGCCCGCGCCCATGCCGGGCGCTACGGCGCTGCGGCGCCGCTGCTGGTCGTCGAGGACGCTCTCGCCGCGATGGAAGCGCTCGGCCGCGCGGCGCGGGCGCGGATGCGCGGGCCGGTGATCGCCGTGACCGGCTCGGTCGGCAAGACCTCGACCAAGGAGATGCTGCGGCTCGCGTTGTCGCGGCTCGGCGCCACCCATGCCTCCGTCGCCTCCTACAACAACCATTGGGGCGTGCCGCTGACGCTTTCCCGCATGCCGGCGGCGACGGAATTCGGCGTCTTCGAGATCGGGATGTCGAACCCTTTCGAGATCCTGCCGCTGACGGCGATGGTCCGCCCGCATGTTGCCATCGTCACCACGGTGGCGCCGGTGCATCTCGCGCAGTTCCACGGCATCGAGGGCATCACGGATGCCAAGGGCGAGATCTTCGCTGGGCTCGAACCCGGCGGGACGGCGATCATCGAGGGCGACAGCCCGCTCGCGCCGCGCCTCGCCGCCCATGCGGGAGCGGGGCGCGCCGGCCGGATCATCCGTTTCGGCGCGGGCGCGGACAACGACGTGCGGCTGACCGATATCCGTCTCGATCCGGATTTCTCGGTTGTCGCGGCCACAGTGTTCGGAACTCCGGTCACCTACCGGATCGGCGCGGCCGGGGCGCATCTCGCGCGCAATTCACTGGCGGTGCTCGCCGCCGCGCATGCGATCGGCGCCGATCTCGCGCTGATCGCGCTCGCGCTTCGGGATTTCGGGTCGGTCGAGGGGCGCGGGCGGCGCGAAACGCTGCGAATCGGTGACGGGGCTTTCACGCTGATCGACGAGAGCTACAACGCCAACCCGACCTCCATGCGCGCGGCGCTGGCGGTGACGGGCGGCATCGCGCGCGGGGCGCGCGGCCGGCGGATCGCCGTGCTCGGCGACATGCTCGAACTCGGCCCCGAAGCGGCGGCGCTGCATGCCGGGCTCGCGCCGGCGATCCTCGACAACGACATCGATCTTGTCTTCGCCGCCGGCCCGCTGATGCGCACGCTCTATTCCGTCTTGCCTGCCGAGCGCCGGGGCGCGTATGCGGAGAACTCGGAAGGGCTCGAGCCGCTGCTTCTCGACGCGGTGCATCACGGCGACGTGGTGATGGTCAAGGGGTCGCTCGGCTCGAGGATGGGGCGGATCGTCAAGGCGTTGCGGGCGCGGTTCCCGGAAATCGCCGCCGATCCGGCGGAAGCGTAAGGCGGGGCGCGCATGTTCTTCTGGCTGTCGGAACTCGCGGGCACGTTCGGCCCGCTCAACATCTTCCGCTACATCACCTTCCGCGCCGGCGCGGCCACGGTCACGGCGCTGTTCTTCGTGCTGTTCTTCGGGCCGGCGATCATCGACTTGTTGCGCGTCAAGCAGGGCAAGGGCCAGCCGATCCGCGATGACGGGCCGGAAAGCCATCTCCTCAAGCGCGGCACGCCGACCATGGGCGGGCTGATGATCCTGTCCGGCATCGTGGTGGCGACGCTGCTCTGGGCGAACCTCGCCAATCCCTTCGTCTGGTGCGTGATGGGGGTGACGCTCGGCTTCGGCGCCATCGGCTTCTACGACGATTTCCTGAAAGTGACGAAGCAATCCCACAAGGGCTTCTCGTCACGCGCGCGGCTCGCGCTGGAGGCGCTGATTGCGGGGCTCGCCTGCTATTTCATCGCGCGCAACTTTCCCCCGGCGCTCCAGGATTCGCTGGCGCTGCCGATCTTCAAGGATACGCTGATCCAGCTCGGCCTGTTCTTTCTCGTCTTCGCGAGCTTCGTGATCGTGGCGGCGGGCAATGCCGTGAACCTCACCGACGGGCTCGACGGGCTCGCCATCGTGCCGGTGATGATCGCGGCCGGCACGTTCGGGGTGATCGCCTATCTCTCGGGCAACGCCATCTTTTCCAACTACCTGCAAATCCATTTCGTGCCGCGCAGCGGCGAACTCGCGGTGATCCTCGGCGCAGTGATCGGCGCGGGGCTCGGCTTCCTGTGGTTCAACGCGCCGCCGGCGCAGATCTTCATGGGCGATACCGGCAGCCTTGCGCTCGGCGGGCTGCTCGGCACGGTCGCGGTCGCGACCAAGCACGAGATCGTGTTCGCGATCGTCGGCGGGCTTTTCGTTCTGGAGGCGATGAGCGTCATCATCCAGGTGGCCTCGTTCAAGCTCACGGGCAAACGCGTCTTCCGCATGGCGCCGATCCACCATCATTACGAGAAGAAGGGCTGGAAGGAGCCGCAGGTGGTGATCCGCTTCTGGATCATCGCGGTGGTCCTGGCGCTGATCGGGCTGGCGACGCTCAAACTCCGCTGAGCGCGCCGGTCGGCCTCCGGCGGGAACGAGGAAGAAGGGCGAGGCGATGATCCCGGTTGAAACCTTCCGCGGTCGGCAGGTCGCGCTGTTCGGGCTTGGCGGGTCCGGCATGGCGACCGCCGAGGCGCTGCGCGCCGGGGGCGCAGCCACCATCGTCTGGGACGATTCGGAGGCCGCCATCACGAAGGCGCGTGCCGCCGGGCTCGATGCCCGCGACCTGCGGGAGATCGACTGGGCGGGCATCGCGGCGCTGATCCTGTCTCCCGGCGTGCCGCTCACCCATCCCGCGCCGCATTGGAGCGTGACGCGCGCGCAGGCGGCGGGGGTGGAGATCATCGGCGATATCGAGCTGTTCTGCCGCGAGCGGCGGCGGATCGCCCCGGCATCGTCCTTCATTGCCGTCACCGGCACCAACGGCAAGTCGACGACCACGGCGCTGATCGCGCATCTTCTCGGCGCGGCCGGCCGGGAGGTCGCGATGGGCGGCAATATCGGCACGCCGGTGCTGGCTCTGGCGCCGCCGGATCCGGGCCGCGTGCATGTGATCGAGGTTTCCTCCTACCAGATCGACCTCGCGCCCGCGCTGGCGCCGACGATCGGCATCCTGCTCAACCTGACGCCGGATCATCTCGACCGGCACGGCGACATGGAACGCTATGCCGCGATCAAGGAGCGGCTCGTCCAGGCGGCGGATGCCGCGATCATCGGCGTCGACGACGATCATTGCGAGGCGATCGCGGTCCGGCTCGAGCATTCCGGCAAGCCGACGATCCGGATCTCGCTCGCCGAAACGCTCGGCGCCGGCATCCATGTGCGCGGCCGCGAGATCTTCGCCTGGCGCGGGCATGGGCGCAAACTCGCGGATCTGACGGGCATTGCGGCGCTGCGCGGTGACCACAACGCGCAGAACGCCGCCGCCGCCATCGCCGCCTGCCTGCGGCTGGGGCTGACGGAGGCGGAAATCCAGGCCGGGCTCCGGACCTTTCCTGGCCTGCCGCACCGGCTGGAGCAGGTGGGCCGGATCGGCCGGGCGCTCGCCATCAACGATTCCAAGGCAACCAATGCCGATTCGACCGAGAAGGCGCTGCTGGCCTTCGCGCAAGGGGTGTTCTGGATCCTCGGCGGCAAGCCCAAGGCGGGGGGGATCGAGAGCCTGCGGCCGCTGTTCGGGCGGGTGGCGCGGGCCTATCTGATCGGCGAGGCGGCCCCGGCCTTCGCCGAGACGCTGCGCGGCGCGGTGCCGTTCGAGATCGCCGGCACGCTGGAGGCGGCGGTTGCGGCGGCGGCCCGCGACGCGATGACATCGGATTTCAACGAACCGGTAATTCTTCTTTCACCTTCTTGCGCCTCCTTTGATCAGTTTCCGAATTTCGAGGTTCGCGGACAGCGCTTCTGCGAGCTGGCTGCAGCGATGCCGGGTTTTTCGGCGGTCTGAACGGGAGCGGGGCGCCGCTCTTCGAGGGAGGGGCGATGGTCACGCGTGCAGAACGCACCGCCTTCGGCGAGTGGTGGTGGACGGTCGACCGCTGGCTGCTGTTCTCGTTCGTGGCGCTGATGGTGGCGGGGTTCCTGTTCGGGCTCGCGGCCTATCCGCCGGTTGCGAACAAGCTCGGGCTGCCGACCTTCCATTTCGTCAACCGCCAGGCGATGTTCCTGCTCGTCGCCGGCGCGATCATGACGGGGATCTCGTTCCTCGATCCGCGCCAGGTGCGGCGGCTGGCGCTGATCATCTTCATCGCCAGCTTCGCGCTCGTCGTCGCGACGCTGTTCTACGGCGCCGAGGTCAAGGGCGCGCGGCGCTGGATCAACCTGCCGGGCATGAGCCTCCAGCCTTCCGAGATCCTGAAGCCCGCCTTCGTCGTGCTGGCGGCCTGGGCGTTCTCGCAGCGTCACGTGCGCCGCGACATGCCCTCGACGCTGATCGCGCTGCTGATCCTGCCGCTGGTGGTGGCGCCGCTGATCCGCCAGCCCGATCTCGGCCAGACGATCCTCGTCGCGGCGGTGTGGTGCGCGCTGTTCTTCCTCGCGGGGCTGCATATCCTGTGGGTGATCGGGCTGATCGGCGTCGGCGCCGGCGGGCTCTATCTCGCCTATCAATTCCTGCCGCATGTGGCGGACCGAATCGACCGCTTCCTCAACAAGGGCAATGGCGACACGTTCCAGACCGACATGGCGCTCGAAAGCCTGGTCTCCGGCGGCTGGTTCGGGCGCGGACCGGGCGAGGGCGTGGTCAAGCGCTCGCTGCCGGACAGCCATACCGATTTCCTGTTCTCGGTGATCGGCGAGGAATTCGGAGCGGTCTTCTGCCTGGCCGTCGTCGCCGTGTTCGGCTTCATCGTGGTGCGCGGGCTGATCGTGTCGCGCAGCAATGCCGATCCCTTCTGCCGCATGGCCGGCGCCGGGCTGACGATGCTGTTCGGCCTGCAGGCGTTCATCAACATGGCGGTGAACCTGAACCTCATCCCGCCGAAGGGCATGACGCTGCCCTTCCTCTCCTATGGCGGATCCTCGCTTCTCTCGATGGCGCTGGTGACGGGCTTTCTCCTCGCGCTCACCCGCCGCCGGCCCAAGGCGGCGCTGACGGAGCGCATGCCGGGCCCGGCGCTTGCGCCGAGGCCGTTCCCGGAAGGAAGGATCGCCCATGTCTGAGATCGCGCAATCGCGCCCGGTTCTCCTCGCCGCCGGCGGCACCGGCGGCCATCTCTTCCCGGCCGAGGCCCTGGCCGATGCGCTCGCCCAGAAGGGCGTGCGCGCCGAACTCGTCACCGACACCCGCGTCGAGGAATGGGTGAAGCGCTTCCCCGGCGACGTGCACACCATCGTCGCCGGCACCGTGACCGGCGGTGGGCTCGGCGCCAGGCTCCGCGGCGCCTGGCGGCTGTTCCGCGGCTACCGGCAATCCGCCGCGCTGATTGCGCGGATCCGCCCGCGCGCGGTGATCGGCTTCGGCGGCTACCCGACCGTGCCGCCGCTGATCGCCGCGAGCCGCAAGGGCCTGCCGACGATGATCCACGAGGGGAACGCGGTGATGGGGCGCGCGAACCGCTTCCTCGCGCCGCGCGTGACGCGGATCGCAACCGGGTTCCCGCTGCGCGACGACGCCTTCCCCGACAAGACCGTGCTGACCGGCAACCCGGTGCGGCGGCCGGTTCTGCACGCCGCCGAGACGCCGTTCCCGACCCTCGCCCCCGGCGGTACGCTGCGCCTGATCGTGTTCGGCGGCAGCCAGGGCGCGCGGGTGATGAGCGACGTGGTGCCGAACGCGCTCCAGAACCTGCCGGAGGAGGCGCGGGCGCGGATCCATATCACGCAGCAGGCGCGCGACGAGGACGTGTTCCGCGTCAACAAACTCTACGAGAAGCTCGGAATCGCGCATGTGGTCGAGAATTTCTTCGACGACCTGCCGAAGCGCATCGCCGAGAGCCATCTCGTGATCGCCCGTGCGGGCGCCTCGACGGTTTCGGAACTGGCGGTGATCGGCCGGCCGGCGGTGCTGGTGCCGCTGCCCGGCGCGCTCGACCAGGATCAGGCCGCGAATGGCGAGGTGCTGGCCGCGGCCGGCGGCGCCGTGGTGATGCCGCAATCGAGCTTCACCCCGGTTTCGCTCGCCGAGCTGCTCGAGCGCATGATGGACGACCCGGCCCGCCTCGAACGCATGGCGGGGGCGGCGAAATCGATCGGCGTCAGCAACGCGGCCGCCCGGCTCGCCGGCGAGGTTCTTTCCATTCTGGCGCCCGCCTGATAACGGCGTGCCATGCCCGCCGGTCCGGCGGGGACTTTCGAAAGGGCCGGCCCGCGCGGCCGGAGACGCCATGCAGCCAGCCATGAAGATCCCGCGCGAGACCGGGCCGATCCATTTCATCGGGATCGGCGGCATCGGGATGAGCGGCATCGCCGAGGTGCTCGCCAATCTCGGCTACACGGTGCAGGGCTCGGATGCCGCCGACAACGCCAATGTCAAGCGCCTGCGCGACAAGGGCATCACCTGCTTCGTCGGCCATCGCGCCGAGAATCTCGGCCGGGCGGCGGTGGTCGTGGTCTCGACCGCGATCCGGCGTGACAATCCCGAACTGATGGCGGCGCGGGCGAACCGCATCCCGGTGGTGCGGCGTGCCGAGATGCTGGCGGAGATCATGCGCTTCAAGTCCTGCGTCGCCATCGCCGGCACGCATGGCAAGACGACGACGACGAGCCTCGTCGCGACGCTGCTCGATCGGGGCGGCCTCGATCCGACCGTGATCAATGGCGGCATCATCAACGCCTATGGCACCAATGCCCGCCTCGGCGAGGGGCAATGGATGGTCGTGGAGGCGGACGAGAGCGACGGAACCTTCCTCCGGCTGCCGGCCGATATCGCGATCATCACGAATATCGATCCCGAGCATCTCGACCATTTCGGCACGTTCGACGCGATCAAGAAGGCGTTCCGGACCCTGGTCGACAACCTGCCCTTCTACGGCTTCGCGGTGATGTGCATCGATCACCAGACGGTGCAGGAACTCGTCGGCCAGATCGAGGACCGGCGCGTCATCACCTATGGCGAGAACCCGCAGGCCGATGTGCGGCTGATGGATATCGACCTTTCCGGCGGGCGGTGCCGCTTCCGTGTCGTGATCCGCGACCGCAAGAGTGGCCGCGAAACCAGCATCTCCGATCTCGTCCTGCCGATGCCCGGCCATCACAACGCGCTCAACGCGACGGCGGCGATCGCGGTGGCCTATGAACTCGGGCTCGCGCCGGGCACCATCCGCCACGGGCTCGCGGGGTTCGGCGGCGTCAAGCGCCGCTTCACCCGCACGGGGGAATGGAACGGTGTCGCGATCTTCGACGATTACGGCCATCATCCGGTGGAGATCGCGGCGGTGCTGCGCGCCGCGCGCGCCTCGACCGGGGGGCAGGTGATCGCCATCGTCCAGCCGCACCGCTATTCGCGGCTCGCCTCGCTGTTCACCGAATTCTCTCGCTGCTTCAACGAGGCGGATATCGTGATGGTGGCCGAGACCTATGCCGCGGGCGAAGCGCCGATCCCCGGCGCCGACCGCGACGGCCTCGTGGCCGGAATCCGCGCCCATGGCCATCGCCATGTCATTGCGCTTGACGGGCCGGAGGCCATCGCCGGCCATGTCCGCGCGCTGGCGCGGCCGGGGGATTACGTCGTCTTCCTCGGCGCCGGCAACATCACGCAATGGGCCTATGCCCTGCCGGGAGAATTGGCGGCGGGCGAGGCCGGCTGATGGGTTTCGCGGATATCACCCCCTCTCTCCGGGCGGTCATGCCCGATCTGCGGGGGCGGCTCATCGCCAACGAGCCGCTGGCGCCGTTCACCTGGCTGCGCGTCGGCGGCCCGGCGCAGGCGCTGTTTACCCCGGCGGATGTCGAGGATCTCGCCTATTTCCTCCTCAACCTGCCGGCGGAAGTGCCGGTGACGGTGATCGGGCTCGCCTCGAACATGATCATCCGCGACGGCGGGGTGCCGGGCGTGGTGATCCGCTTCTCGCCGCGAGCGTTCGGCCATATCGCGGTCGAGCCGGGGCACCGCATCCGCGCCGGCGCCTTCGCGGCGGATCGGAAGGTTGCGCTCGCGGCGGCGGAAGCAGGGATCGGCGGGCTCGAATTCCTGTTCGGCATTCCCGGCTCGATCGGCGGCGCCTTGCGCATGAATGCCGGCACCCGCTCGAATACCAATCCGGAGATCGAGGGCGAGACCTGCGAGCGCTTCGTGGCGGCGCAGGCCGTGACCCGTGCCGGCGCCATCGTGACGCTCGGCCCGGAGGATATGAAATTCGCCTACCGGAGTTGCGGCGCCCCCGCCGATCTCGTGTTCACCGAGGCGCTGCTGCAGGGTTTTCCCCGCGCGCCGGAGGAGGTCCAGGCCATCAACCGCCGGGTCCAGGAGCATCGCGAACGGGATCAGGAGACCAGGGTCCGCACGGCGGGTTCCACGTTCAAGAACCCGCCCGGTCATTCCTCCTGGCGGCTGATCCGCGATGCCGGCGGGCTCGACCTGCGCGTCGGGAAGGCGGAAATGTCGAAAAAGCACGCGAATTTCCTCATCGCGCATGAGGGGGCGAGCGCAGCGGATATCGAGACGCTCGGCGAGGAGATCCGCCGGCTCGTGCGCGCCCGCAGCGGCGTCGAACTCGAATGGGAAGTGAAACGGATCGGGGTCGCCTGAGCCGTAGAAGGAGGGTTCATGCCCAAGCATGTCGCGGTTCTGATGGGCGGATGGGCGGCCGAGCGCCCGGTGAGCCTGAAATCCGGCGCCGCCTGCGCAGCCGCTCTGCGCGGGCGCGGCTATCGCGTCAGTGAGGTCGATGTCGGGCGCGACCTGGCGGCGGTGCTCACGGAACTCGGGCCGGATCTCGCCTTCAACGCGCTGCACGGCCCGTTCGGCGAGGACGGAACCGTGCAGGGCCTGCTCGAGATCATGGGCCTGCCCTATACCCATTCCGGCGTGCTCGCCTCGGCGCTCGCCATGCGCAAGGACCGGGCGAAGACCGTGATGGCGGCGGCCGGGGTTCCGGTCGCGCAGGGCGTGACGGTGTCGCGCTTCGAACTGGCGAAGCGGCATCCGATGACGCCACCCTTCGTCGCGAAGCCGGTGGCCAACGGCTCCTCCTTCGGGGTGTTCATCGTCAAGGAGGGGCGGACGCATCCGCTCCAGGAACTCGGCCGCGACGATTGGCCGCTCGGCGAGGAGATGCTGGTCGAGGAATTCATTCCCGGCCGTGAACTCACCTGCGGCGTCATGGGCTATCGCGACGGCGCCCGGGCGCTCGATGTGATCGAGATCCTGCCCACCGCCGGGCCGTTCTACGATTATGACGCAAAGTACGCTGCGGGCGGTTCAATTCACGTCCTGCCCGCATCGCTTAAACCAAATATTTACCAGCGCGTCCAAGAAATGGCAGTGAGGGCGCATGAGGCGCTCGGCTGCCGTGGCGTCTCGCGTGCCGACTTCCGTTACGACGAAACCAGCGACAGGCTGGTCTGTCTGGAAGTCAACACCCAGCCCGGAATGACCGAGACGTCGCTCGTGCCCGAACTCGCGGCCCATAGGGGCCTCAGCTTCGGCGAGCTCGTGGAATGGATGGTGGAGGACGCCTCTCTCGATCGGTGACAGGAGGATTCGGCCGAATCGCCGAGACCTTCGCGCTTTGGCGCGCCGATCGATCGGCCCGGCGCCGCGCCGCGACCGGCCTCCATATCCCGCGCGGCCTCGGCTCCTCCGCGGCGATCCTGTTCCTCGCCGCCTGCGGCGCGAGCGGCTTCGTGATCGGTGGCCATTACGACCAGATGCACGCCGAGCAGGGCCATGCTTCCGATCTTATCGCCCGCGCGCTCGGCTTCGGCATCCGTCACGTCACGGTGACGGGGGCGAGCGAACTCGCACCGGAGGAGGTGATCGCGCTGTCCGGGCTCGCCCCGCGCGCCTCGCTGCCCTTCCTCGACCCCAAGGCGCTCCAGGCCCGGCTTGCCGCCGTGCCGATGATCGCCGAAGCGTCGGTGACCAAACTCTATCCCGACCAGCTCGTGATCGCGATCCGCGAGCGCGTGCCCTATGCGCTCTGGCAGCAGGACGGCAAGGTGCAGGTGATCGCCGAGGATGGCACCGCGATCGAGGCGCTGACCGATCCGCGCTTCCTGCGGCTGCCGCATGTCGTCGGGCCCGAGGCCAATCTGCGCGTGAAGGAATTCGTCACGCTGATCGAGGCGGTGCCGGAACTGCGCGACCGGATCCGCGCCGGCATTCTGGTTTCGAAGCGGCGCTGGACGCTGAAGCTCAAGAACGGCGTCGATGTGCAATTGCCCGAATCCCAGCCCGAGGCGGCGCTCCGGAGCTTCGCCGCGGTCGAGCGCGATTCGGGGCTCTCGGATCGCGCGGTGCTCGCCATCGATCTGCGGCTGCCTGACCGGATCACCGTCCGCCTCACCGAGGAGGCGGCGGCCCAGCACCAGGATGTCATCCGCGAGAAGATCCGGAAATGGGGAGGGCGGGCATGAAGCGTTCGCCTTCCATCCTTGCACCGCGCATCCGCCCCATCCCGCCGAGCAAGAGCGCGATCCTCTCGACGCTCGATGTCGGCACCTCGAAGGTCGTGTGCCTGATCGCGCGGCTCGACCCGGTCGAGGGCTCGGACGTGCTTTCGGGTCGCACCCACCGGATGCGGATCCTCGGCATCGGCCACCAGCGCTCGCGCGGGATCAAGGGCGGCACCGTCGTCGATCTCGCCGGGGCGGAGAAGGCGATCCGGCTCGCGGTCGATTCCGCGGAGCGCATGGCCGGGGTGCAGGTGACGAGTGCGCTCGTCAACATCACCGGCGGGCGGATCGGCTCGCACCATTTCTCCGGCCGGGTGATGCTCAACCGCCGCAATGTCGACGAACGCGACATCACCCGCGTCATCGAGGTCGCGTCGAGCCACGCGCAGGATGCGGGGCGCTCGATCCTGCACGCGCTGCCGGTCGGCTATTCGCTCGACGGCGCGGCCGGCATCCACGAGCCGAAAGGCATGGTCGGGGAGACGCTCGGCGTCGATCTGCACATCGTCTCCTGCGATCCGCTCGCGGCGCATAACCTGATGCTCGCGGTGGAGCGCGGCCATCTCGCGGTGGAGGCGCTGGTCGCCACCCCCTATGCATCCGCGCTCTCCACGCTGTGCGACGACGAGGCCGAACTCGGCGCCGTGGTGCTCGATATCGGCGGCGGCACGACCTCCCTTGCGGTGTTCCACCAGGGGCATCTCGTCCATGCCGATGCGATCGCGGTCGGCGGCAATTACATCACGCTCGACATCGCGCGCGGGCTCTCGATGCGGCTCGATGATGCCGAGAAGCTCAAATGCCGTTTCGCCTCCTGCATCGAGACCGAGGCGGACAGCCGCGACATCCTCTCGATCCGCCAGGTCGGCGCCGATGACCGCGACCAGAGCCATGCGATGCCGCTCGGCCATCTCACCCGCATCGTGCGGCCGCGCGCCGACGAGATCATCGATTTCGTGCGCGAGCGGCTGGAGAAGGCGGGTTTCCGCATCAGCCGCGGCCAGCACGTGATCCTGACCGGCGGCACGGCGCAGCTCGGCGGGCTCGCCGATCTCGCGCGCCGTGCCTTCGGCACCCAGGTGCGGCTCGCGCGGCCGGTCGGCGTGCAGGGCCTGCCGGAAGCGGCGAAGAGCCCGGCCTTCGCCGCCGCCGTGGGGCTTCTCGTCTATCCGCAGGTCGCGGGGCGCGAGAGCTTCGAGGCGGGGCGCGGGGCGGGCGGCCTGCCGCTCACCGGCACCGGCGGCTACATCGCCCGGGTCGGGCAATGGCTCAGGGACAGTTTCTGACGGGTATGGAATTCACCCCGGCTCCGGCCGGATGCGAAGAGGCAGAACAATGACGATCACCATCAAAGCCCCCGACATCCGGGAACTCAAGCCGCGGATCACCGTGTTCGGCGTCGGCGGCGCGGGCGGCAACGCGGTCAACAACATGATCCGCTGCGGGCTCGCCGGCGTCGATTTCGTGGTCGCGAACACCGATGCCCAGGCGCTGCTGCTGAGCCAGGCGGAGCGCCGAATCCAGATGGGTATCCAGGTCACGGAAGGGCTCGGCGCCGGCTCGCAGCCGGAGGTCGGGCGCTCGGCCGCCGAGGAGGTGATCGACGAGATCCGCGACCAGCTCGCGCATGTGCACATGGCCTTCATCACCGCCGGCATGGGCGGCGGCACCGGCACCGGCGCGGCGCCGGTCATCGCGCGGGTCGCGCGCGAGATGGGCATCCTCACCGTGGGGGTGGTGACGAAGCCGTTCCATTTCGAGGGGCAGCGCCGGATGCGGGTCGCCGAGGCGGGGATCGGTGAACTCCAGAAGGCGGTGGACACGCTGATCGTGATCCCCAACCAGAACCTGTTCCGCATCGCCAACGAGAAGACCACCTTCGCCGAAGCCTTCGCCATGGCCGACCAGGTGCTGCTCTCGGGGGTCGCCTCGGTGACCGATCTCATTGTCAAGCCGGGCCTGATCAACCTCGATTTCGCCGATGTCCGCGCCGTGATGCGCGACATGGGCAAGGCGATGATGGGGACGGGCGAAGCCTCCGGCGAGAACCGCGCCATCCTGGCGGCGGAGGCAGCGATCGCCAATCCGCTCCTCGACGAGACCTCGATGAAGGGTGCGCGCGGCCTGCTGATCTCGATCACCGGCGGCGCCGACATGAAGATCTACGAGGTTGACGAGGCGGCCAACCGCATCCGCGAGGAGGTGGATGTCGACGCCAACGTCATCTTCGGCGCGACGCAGGACGAGAGCCTCGACGGCATCATCCGGGTGTCGGTGGTTGCGACCGGGCTCGACCCGGCGACCATCCGCGAGGAGGGTGGTGATCATGGCGCGACGATCGACCAGCGCCTGGCGCTGATGGCCGACCGGCTGCGCGCGCAGATGGCGAGCCGCTCCCAGCCGGCGCCCGTCCAGCCGGCCCAGATGCAACCGGTCCATGTGCAGCCGGCGCCCGTCCAGCCGGTTGCGGCCGCGCCGGTTCCGCCGCAGCCGGAGCCGGTCGCAATGGCGCATGACCTCGTCGTCGAGGCCGTGCAGACCCGCGCTGCCTTCTTCGCCCAGCCGGTGATGGAAGCGCCGGCGCCGGCCGAGGAGCCTGCCCAGGCCGACGAACCCTTCATCCCGCCGGTTCCGGAGCGGGCGCCGGTCCGGCCGCCGCGCATGCCGAGCGTCGATGACCTGCCGCGCCCGGCACAGGCCATGCTCTCGGCCTCGCGCGAGGAGGCCGTCGCCGCGCCGCCGGCGCCGGCCGAGAAGCGCATGACGCTGATGCAGCGCCTCGCCGCCGTGGGGCTCGGCGTCCGCCGCGAGGACGAACATGCCGAGCCGGCTCCGGCGGCCGCGCCTCCGGCGGAGGTCCCGGCCCAGCCGAGCGCGACGCATCAGATGTATGCCAAGCGTCCGGCCGCGCCGGCCCCCGCCGCCGCCCAGCCCTACCGGCCGGCCCAGGGCAGCCTCGACGCGCATGGCAGGGTGCCTGCCCCGACCCGATCCTTCGAGGACGACCAGCTGGAAATTCCCGCCTTCCTGCGCCGCCAGGCGAAGTGATTTGTGACGGTGGAATGAAAAAGCGGTGAACTGAATATTACGTCCCGGCCTGCCCTGGATTGCGGCAGGCCGATGGCAAAGCGTATGGAGTGATTGCATAAGCATCTGATATAAAATTGTTTTTTTAAGAACACTTCTTCCCCTGTTTGTGGCGGACGCGTGTTACAGAGCGTAAGAATCAGTGATTTTGCAATTGCTGATCGGGGAGGTATCCCGGCTCTGGTAGCGGGTGGCGTTCCGGCACGGACCGGATCAATGCGTCGGCATCGAGGTGGGGCCTCGCATGCAGGGGAAGAATGACGTGAAACAAACCACTTTGGCCGATCAGATTGTCATCGAAGGCGTCGGTGTTCATTCGGGTCGTCCCGCGCAGGTTCTCCTTCATCCGGCGGAAGCCGGGTCGGGCATCACCTTCCTGCGTACAAATCTCCCGAATGGGCGCGAGCGCCAGATCCCGGCGCGCTACCATTCGGTTTGCAACACCGATCTCTGCACCGTGATCGGCGACGGGGCCGGCGCTTCGATCTCGACGGTCGAGCATCTGATGAGTGCGCTGGCCGGGCTCGGCGTCGACAATGTTCTCGTCGAGGTGGACGGGCCGGAAATGCCGATCCTCGACGGTTCCGCCCGGCTCTTCGTCGAGGCGATTGACCAGGTGGGGCTGCGCAGTCTCGGCGCGACGCGCAAGGTCGTGAAGGTTCTCAAGCCAGTGCGGGTCGAACTCGGCAATGCGGTGGCGGAATTGCTGCCGCGCGATCACGGCTTCCGACTTGATGCCGAGATCGTGTTCGACAGCACGGTGATCGGCCGGCAATCCTACGGCTTTGAACTCGATGCGGGGCGCTATCGCCGCGAGATTGCCAGCGCCCGCACCTTCGGCTTCATGCGCGATGTCGAGCGGCTCTGGAAGGCGGGGCTTGCGCTGGGGGCTTCGCTCGAGAATACCGTCGCGGTCGGCGAGGATGCCGTCGTCAATCCGGAAGGCCTGCGCTTCCCCAACGAATTCGTCCGCCACAAGCTGCTCGATGCGGTCGGGGATCTCGCCCTCGCTGGCTATGCCATCCAGGGGCATTACAAGGCGCTCTGTCCCGGCCACAAGCTCAATGTCATGGTGCTCGACGCGCTGTTCTCGGACCGCTCGGCCCATGCGATCATCGAGACGCCGGTCCGGCGTCCGGCACGCGGCGTCGGCGACGTGCTCCAGCCGCTCGCGGCCTTCGCGCCCGATCTCAACTGAAGCCATCCTTGACGGAAGCCTCGCGGACGACTGCCCCAGGCGTGTTCCCGATGGCGCAGGGCGGGTTCGTGCCATAATATCGCCGCGAGCGCAGTTAACGACAATCCCGCGAAGCGGCCGGCATGCTCTTGCATCGCAAGGCATCTTCCCGCAAAAGAGCCCGATTGGGGTGGAGTGGTGTCGCTGCCGTGCCGAAAGGCGCGCCCGTGACCGGTCAGCGTGAGGCCAGGATGGGGTCGAGGACGATTTCGGAGACGCAGCCTTCCGGCATGCGGCTCGTGCGGCTGGCGGCGGGGCTCGCGATCGCGCTGGGGCTCGGCGGCTGCGAGACGCTCTCCTCGCTGAATCCGTTCGAGGACAAGGGCCCCAAGAGCGATATCGGCAAGGACGAGCGCGCCGACGTGCTCTACAATGACGGCCTCGCCCGGCTCGAAGCCCGCGATTTCGGGGGCGCGACGAAGAAATTCGTCGAACTCGACAAGCAATATCCCTATTCGCAATGGTCGCAGAAGGCGCTGCTGCTCTCGACTTTCGCGGCCTATGAGGGCGGCGATTATGCGGAGGCGATCAACCACGGCCGCCGCTACGTGCAGCTCTATCCGGCGAGCCCCGAGACGCCCTACGCGCAATATCTCGTCGGCATGAGCTATCACAACCAGATTCTCGACATCAACCGCGACCAGGAGCGCGCCGAGAAATCGCTTCAGGTGATGGAGGATCTCGTTCGCAAATGGCCGAGTTCCGAATATGCCAACGATGCGCGCGAGCGCATCCGCATCTCGCGCGACCAGCTCGCGGGCAAGGAAATGGATATCGGCCGCTATTACCTCAAGCGGCGCAACTTCACGGGCGCGATCAATCGCTTCCGCGAGGTGATCGTCAAATACCAGACCACGCGGCATGTCGAGGAGGCGCTCTCGCGCCTGACAGAGGCCTATATGGGCCTCGGCATCGTCAACGAGGCGCAGACCGCGGCGGCCGTTCTCGGGCACAATTTCCCGGACAGCCCCTGGTACAAGGATGCTTTCGCGCTGCTCGAGTCGCAGGGCACCAAGCCGCGCGAGGATACCGGCTCGTGGATCAGCCGGCAGTTCCGCGGCTTCTCGCGCGTCATCGGCCTCTGAACGCGGCCGGCGGCGATGCTGCTCAGCCTCTCGATCCGGGACATCGTCCTGATCGACCGGCTCGATCTTGAATTCTCCGAGGGGCTGTCGGTCCTGACCGGCGAGACCGGCGCGGGCAAGTCGATCCTGCTCGATGCGCTGGCGCTTGCGCTCGGCGCGCGCGGCGATGGCGCGCTGGTGCGGCACGGCGCCGTGCAGGGCCAGGTGATTGCGATGTTCGACGTGCCTGCGGCGCATCCGGCCCGCGCGCTTGCCGCCGCGGCTGGTTTCGCGGCGGAGGGCGAACTCATCCTGCGCCGCATCCAGCTCGCCGACGGGCGCTCGCGCGCCTATGTCAATGACCAGCCGGCCGGCGTGCAGGTGCTGCGCGCGATCGGTGCCACTCTCGTCGAGATCCACGGCCAGCATGCCGACCGCGCCATGATCGACCCGGCGGCGCATCGCGCGCTGGTCGATGGGTTCGCGGGGCTGGAGGACGAGGTGGCGGATCTCGCGCGGCTCCATGCCGGCTGGCGGGAGGCGGCGCGGCAGGCGGCGGAGGCCGCGGCGCGGCTCGAGGCGAGCCGGCGCGAGGCGGATTACCTGCGCCATGCGGCGGCCGAACTCGACGCCCTCGCGCCGGAACCCGGCGAGGAGGAGGCGCTGGCGACGCGCCGGCAGGCGATGATGCAGGCGGAAAAGACGATCGTCGATCTGCGCGACGCCGCCGATCTCATCAGCGGCGAGCGGGCGCCGGGGCCGGTGATCCTCGCGGCGCTGCGGCGGATCGAGCGCCGGCGCGATGGCGGTGGCGAGGCGCTGGCCGGAGCGGTCAGCGCGCTGGAGACGGCGCTCGCCGCGCTCGACGAGGCGCAGGATGGTCTCGAACGGGCGCTGCGCGATTCGGAATTCGAGCCGCGCGAACTGGAGCGCATCGAGGAGCGGCTCTTCGCGTTGCGCGCGGCGGCGCGCAAATACCATGTGCCGGTGGATGAACTCGCCGCGCTCGCCGTGCGCCATGCCGCGGATCTCGACATGCTCGACCATGGCGAGGCGCAGCTCGCCGCCCTGGAGGCGCGGGCGCGCGAGGCGGAGGCGCTGCTGCGGGCGCGGGCCGAGGCGCTCTCGGCCAAGCGGCACCACGCCGCCGCGGCGCTCGACGCGGCGATCGCGGCCGAATTGCCGCCGCTGAAGCTCGAACGCGCCCGCTTCTCGACCGAGATCGACAGCGACCCGGCCCGGCTCGACGCCAGCGGCATCGACCGGGTTGAATTCCATGTCGCGACCAATCCCGGCACGCGGCCGGGACCGATGATGAAGGTCGCCTCGGGCGGCGAACTCGCCCGTTTCATGCTCGCGCTCAAGGTGGCGCTCGCCGATCGCGGTTCGGCGCCGACCCTCGTGTTCGACGAGATCGATACCGGCGTCGGCGGCGCGGTCGCGGATGCGATCGGCGCGCGGCTCGCCCGGCTCGCCGGCAATGTCCAGGTGCTGGCGGTGACGCATGCGCCGCAGGTGGCGGCGCGCGCCGCGCATCATTTCCACATCGCCAAGGGCGAGGTAACAGCGGGCGAGGTAACAGCGGGCGAGGGGACGCCGGAGGAGGAGCGTGCCCCGATGCGATTCGCGACCCGCGTCATCCGGCTCGCGCCCGAGGCGCGGCGCGAGGAGATCGCGCGCATGCTCTCCGGTGCGGCGATCACCGACGAGGCCCGGGCCGCCGCGCGGCGGCTGCTGGAGGCGTGAATGGCGGGGGTGCCGGTTCCTCCCGCGCTCGCGGCCGAGCATGCCCGACTCGCGGCCGAGATCGCCGAGCACGACCGGCGCTACCACCAGGAGGACGCGCCCGTCATATCGGACGCGGAATACGACGCGCTGCGCCGGCGGCTGGAGCGGCTGGAGGCCGAGCATCCGGCGCTGCGGTCAATGGCGGGCGGGACGGTGGGGGCGGCGCCCTCGGGCAAGTTCGCCAAGATCCGCCATGCGGTGCCGATGCTCTCGCTGGGCAATGTCTTCTCCGGGGAGGAGGCGCGGGATTTCGTGGCGCGCGTGCGGCGCTTCCTCGATTGGCCGGCGGAGCAGGAACTGGCCTTCACCGCCGAGCCCAAGATCGACGGGCTCTCGCTGTCGCTGCGCTACGAGAGCGGGGCGCTCGTCCATGCCGCGACGCGCGGCGATGGCGCCGAGGGCGAGGACGTGACTGCGAATATCCGCGCGGTTCTCGCTTCGACCGGCATCCCCGCGCAGCTGCCGGCCGAGGCACCGGCGATCGCCGAGATCCGCGGCGAGATCTATCTCGGTCACGCCGATTTCGCGGCGATCAATGCCCGGCAGGCGGAGGCGGGCGGCAAGGTCTTCGCCAATCCGCGCAATGCCGCCGCCGGCTCGCTGCGCCAGATCGACCCGGCGGTGACGGCGGGACGGCCGCTGCGCTTCTTCGCCTATGCCTGGGGCGAGATGAGCGCGATGCCGGCCATGACGCAATCCGGCATGGTCGCCGCCTTCGCGCGCTGGGGCTTTCCGACCAATCCGCTGATGCGGCGCTGCCCGGATGTCGAGGCGCTGCTTGCGCATTACAGCGCCATTGAGGCCGCGCGGCCCGAACTCGGCTACGATATCGACGGCGTGGTCTACAAGGTCGACGATCTCGCGCTCCAGCGCCGGCTCGGCTTCGTCGCGCGAGCGCCGCGCTGGGCGGTGGCGCATAAATTCGCGGCCGAGCGGGCGGTGACGCGGCTCAACGCCATCGAGATCCAGGTCGGACGGACCGGTGCGCTGACCCCGGTGGCCAAGCTCGAACCGGTGACGGTCGGCGGCGTCGTCGTCGCCAATGCGACGCTGCACAATGCCGACGAGATCGCCCGGCTCGACGTGCGGGTCGGCGATTTCGTGGTGGTGCAGCGCGCCGGCGATGTCATCCCCCAGGTGGTGGAGGTTGTGGCGGAGCGGCGACCCGAGGGCGCGCAGCCCTACATCTTCCCGGCGCATTGCCCGGTCTGCGGCAGTCCCGTGCGCATCGAGGCGACGGGCAGCGGTGCGGAGGGGGCGGTGCGACGCTGCTCGGGCGAACTCGCCTGCCCGGCGCAGCGGATCGAGCATCTGCGGCATTTCGTCTCGCGCCGCGCCTTCGACATCGAGGGCCTCGGCGAAAAGCAGATCGAATTCTTCTACGAATGCCCGGTCGAGCATCTGCGGGTGCGCGAGCCGGCGGATATCTTCACGCTTCAGGCGCGCAACGAGACCTCACTCCAGAAGATCGAGAATTTCGAGGGGTTCGGGAAGACGAGCGTCGCCAATCTCTTCGCAGCGATCGCGGCGCGGCGGACGATCAGCCTCGAACGTTTCATCTTCGCGCTCGGCATCCGTCATGTCGGCGAGACGACGGCGAAGATCCTCGCCCGCGCCGCCGGCGACTGGCCGGCTTTTGCAAGCCTCGCCCGGCGGATCGCCGCGGGCGAGGCGGATGCCGAGGCCGAGTTGCAGGCCATCGACCAGATCGGCCCCTCGGTCCGGCAGGCGCTGGCGGATTTCTTCGCCCGGCCGGAAACCGGGGCCATGGTGGCGCGGCTCGTCGCGGAACTCACCATCCTGCCGGCGGAGCGGCCGGCGGCGGAAAGCCCGGTGGCCGGCAAGACCCTGGTCTTCACCGGCACGCTCGAACGCATGACCCGCGACGAGGCGAAGGCGCGCGCCGAGAGCCTCGGCGCCAAGGTCGCCGGCTCGGTCTCGAAGAAGACCGATCTCGTGGTCGCCGGGCCCGGCGCCGGCTCGAAGCTCGACAAGGCCGCGGAACTGGGCGTGAAGGTGATCAGCGAGGCCGAATGGCTCACGCTGATCGGCGGCTGATTCCCGCCTGCCGGCCGGCGGCGAAGGCGGCCAGCGCGCAGGCGAGCATCATCAGCGCCAGCGGCAGCGCCGAATCCTGCGCGGCCTTGCCGGCGGCGAAGCTCACCACCGCGCCGATTCCCACCTGGCCGAACCCCATCAGCCCCGATCCGGCCCCCGCCGCTTCCGGATCGACCCCGACGCCGCCGGCGATGGCGTTCGGCAGCACCAGCCCGTTCCCGAACGAGGTGATCATCGCCGGGGCGAACAGGGCGAGCGGGTGGAGAATGCCGAGCAGCGCTGGGACCAGGATGGCCACGGCGCCGACGAGGCCCATCGCATTGCCCCAGAGGATCAGCCGGTCGATCCCGGCGGCGCGCGCCGCGCGGCCGGAGATAAAATTGCCGAGCATGTAGCCAAACGAGAGCGACATGAACCACAATCCGTAGGCGCTCTTCGAATAGCCCATCACCTCGATCATCAGATAGGGCGCGGCGCCGAGAAAGCCGAAGAACAGCGCCGAACAGAAGGCGGAGGCGCCCCAATAGGCCATGTAGTGCCGGTTTCCGACAAGCCGCAGCGTGCGTCGCGCCACCTCGGCCCCGGTCGTGGCGATGAGGCTCGCGGGCCGCGTCTCCGGCAGCGTCCGCCAGGCGAGCGCGAGGCTCATCAGCCCCAGCCCGCCGCAGAAGGCGAGGATCGCCCGCCAGCCCAGCCCCTCGTCGAGCGTGGCGCCGACAAGCGGGGCCACCATCGGCGCAACCACCATCGCCATGGTGACGTAGCCGATCAGGCTCGCGGCGGAATTGAGGTCATGGAGATCGCGGATCATCGTGCGGCCGAGGGCGAGACCGGCGGTGGCACCGAAGCTCTGCACCACGCGCGCGATGACCAGGATCTCGATATTCGGCGCGGCGAAGGCGGCGAGGCTCGCCGCGACATAGAGCGCGAGCGCGGCAAGGATCACCGGGCGGCGGCCGAACCGGTCCGCCAGCGGGCCGAGCAGGAGCTGGCTCAGCGCCATGCCGAACAGATAAAGGGAGAGCACGAGCTGGGCGCTCTCCTTCGAGGTGCCGAGCGCCAGCGGCAGCCCCGGCAGCGACGGCACGAGAATGTTGAGCGTCAGCGGCCCGAGCATCGAGAGCACGACGAGCAGCAGCAGGAAGCCGCGGGAACCGGCCTCGGCGCGCGTTCTCATAGCGGCTGGCACGCCTTTTCGAGGAAGGCGAGATCCGCTCCCGCGAGATGCGGCGCGAGGCGCGCCAGCGTCTCGGCATGGTAGGCGTCGAGCCAGGCGCGCTCGGCGCGGGTCAGCATGGATTTCACGATCGCCGCCCGGTCGATCGGCACATGGGTCAGCGTCTCGAAGCCGAGCATCGCGCGTTCGGCGCCGGCGGGCGCCATCGGCGTGACCGCTACGAGGTTCTCTATGCGTATGCCGAAATGCCCCTCGCGGTAATAGCCGGGCTCGTTGGAGAGGATCATGCCCGGCAGGAGCGGCGCGGTGCCGAGCTTCGAGATGCGCTGCGGCCCCTCATGCACCGAGAGGAAGCTGCCGACGCCGTGGCCGGTGCCGTGATCGAAATCCTGGCCGGCGGCCCAGAGGAACTGCCGGGCGAAGGCGTCGATCTGCGCGCCGCTCGTGCCCTTCGGGAAGATGGCGCGGGACAGGGCGATCATGCCCTTGAGCACACGGGTGAAGGCGGCGCGCATCGCCCGGCCGGCGCTGCCGATCACGATCGTGCGGGTGATGTCGGTGGTTCCGTCGCGGTATTGGCCGCCGGAATCGATCAGGAACAGGCCGGGGGCGAGCGGCCGGTTCGTCGCTGCGCTCACGCGGTAATGCGGCAGGGCAGCATTGGCGCCGGCGCCGGCGATGGTGGGGAAGGCGATGTCGACGAGGGCGGGGTCGGCGGCGCGGAACCCCTCGAGCGCGATCACCGCGTCGATCTCGGTGATGCCGCCGGCCGGCGCCTCGCGCGCGAGCCAGGCGAGGAAGCGCGCCATGGCGATGCCGTCGCGCAGATGCGCGGCGCGCGCGCCGTCGAGTTCGGTGGCGTTCTTCTGCGCCTTCATCAGCGCCAGCGGATCGGCGCCGGGATCGGCGATGCCGCCCGCCGCCTCGATGGCGCGGGCGAAGAGCACGGCGCCACTCTCCTCGTCGAGGCGGATCCGCCTGCCCCCCGCCGCAAGCGGGGCGAGGCGCGCGACGAGTTCGGCGCGGCCGTCGCCGGGCGGGGCTTCCGGCGGCACGATGTCCGCCAGGGTGGCGAGGCGCGCGGCGAGCGGCGGCGCCAACCGCACGGGATCGGCGAAAAGAAGCGGCCGGCCGGCGGCGGGGACCAGCGCGAAGGCGCGCAGGATCGGCAGATGCGGCACATCGCCCGCACGGAGATTGAACAGCCAGTTGACCGACGGGCACTCGCTGACGACGAGCCCGGTCAGCCCCTCGGCGGCCAGTGCCTGCTGCAACCGCGCGACCTTGGCGGCGCTGTCCTCGCCCGCGAAACGGAGCGGGTGCTCGACGACCGGGCTTTTCGGCGCGGCGGGGCGCTCCGGCCAGATCGCGGCGAAGGGGTCCGCGGCAAGCGGGGCGAGCGTGAAGCGCCCTTCTTCCGCGGCGCGGGCGAACCGCTTCAGGCCGCGCGGGGTGAACAGCGCCGGATCGTAGCCGATGCGCGCGTCCGCCGCGGTGTTGGCCCGCAGCCAGGTTTCCGGCGCTGTTTCGGCGAGCGGAATGGCGTGCACGACGGCGGGGTCAAGTTCGGCGCTGGCCTGCGCGGTATAGCGACCATCGACGAACAGCGCCGCTTTTTCCGCGAGCACGATCAGGAACCCGGCCGAGCCGGTGAAGCCGGTGGCCCAGCCGAGCCGGTTCTCGCTCTCGGGGATGTATTCGCCCTGGAAGATGTCGGCGCGCGGCACCAGCAGCCCGGCAAGGCCGGCGCGGGCCATTTCGCCGCGCAGCGCGGCGAGCCGGGCCCGCGAGAGATCGGGCCGGCCGGCGGCGGTGAAGGATTGGAAACGGGAACCGGCCAAGCGTGCCTCTTCGTTGCCGCGAAACTAGGGGCTTCGTCCGGCCGCTTCAAGCCGGTCCGGTGCGTTTGGGCGGGAATGTGGCTCCGATGCGCCTCTCTTGCCGCATGCAGGGCAGGGGGCGTGCGGTCTGGGCAGATTGTGACGAAAATATGCAAAAAACGCGCAGCCGGTTAAGGAAATTAACAAAGAATTGCGTTTAGCGCATATCAAGCCTGCAGGATCCTCTCTTGTTGCAGCGCAACAATCAACTACTTTGGTTGCATACCCAGTGCCTAGTCCGATGCGCCGGTCTCCCCCCGATCCGGCGCCCTGACACAGGAGATGATGATGGCCAGCCTGACTTTTTCCAACGCCCTCCTGCCGCTTGCCGGCACCGATGGCGCCGAAACCGCTCCCGCCGCGCGCAAGGGTTTCTGGGCCCGCATCGGCGAGGCGATGATCGAGAGCCGCCGCCGCCGCGCCGAGCGCGAGATTGCCCGGCTCGAGATCGCCTATGGTCTCCGGCTGCGTGAGACCGCTTCCGAGAGCGACATCGCCGCGCGCGACCTGCCGTTCAACCGCTGAAAGGAATATCCCATGCTCATGACCCTGTTCACCTGGGTCCTGGCGCAGAGCCGCTTCGTCCGCGACGTGATCGTCGAGGCGCGCGCGCTGCAGCGCCGGCTCAACGCGGCCCATCCCGGCCTGCTCGGCAGCGAGTAAGCCCGGCCCGGCCGGCAACGGCGACTTGATCAGCCAGCGATGGCGACTTGGCCCCGGTTCTCCGGGGCCTTTTCATTTGGCGAGCAGCAGGCTCGACCAGCCTTCGAGATCGATGCGGCGCCGCAGCCGGAAGCCGAAGGCGCCGTAGCGCGCGCGCATGCCCGGCACGTCGCCCGCGAGCATGCCCGAAAGGATGACATGCCCGCCCGGCGCGGTGGCCGCGGCGATCTCGGGCGCGAGCCGCTTCAGCGGACCGGCGAGGATATTCGCGAAGACGAGATCATAGGTGCCGCGCGCCCGCAGCGCCGGGTGCTTGAGCCCCGCGGCCACGACGGGGCGGACGAGATGCGGCACGCCGTTCAGCCGGGCATTGGCGCGGGCGATCCGCACCGAATCGGGGTCGATCTCGCCGGCACGGACGCGGCGCTTCAGCATTGCGGCGGCGGCCATGGCCAGCACCCCGGTGCCGGAGCCGATATCGACGATTGCCGCCGGGCGCCGCCGCTTCAGCAGCGAATCGAGCAGGAGGAGGCAGCCGCGCGTGGTGCCGTGATGCCCGGTGCCGAAGGCCAGGGCGGCTTCGATCTCGATATTGACGCGGTTGGGCCGGCGCGCGGCCCTGTCATGCGCGCCATGGATGGTGAAGCGCCCGGCCGAAACGGGCTCCAGCCCCTCCAGCGACGCCGCGATCCAGTCCCGCGCCTCGATCCGCTCGAAAACGAGGGCCTGACCGGCTTCCGCGCCGGCGATCTCGGCGACCAGCGCGCGGATCGCCGCCTCGTCGATGGCGCCGGCAAAGACCAGTTCCGCCTGCCAGGGCGCCGCGCTGTCGGGCAGCAGCGTGCCCATGGGGCCCTCGCGGCCGGCGGCGGGCCGGTCCGGCCGCCGGAAGGCGACCGGTAGGGCCGCGTCATCCGCGATCTCGAACGCGGAGGCCGCGAGTTCCTCGGGCTCGAACCGCTCGGAGAATTCGTCCGCGAGGCGGGTGGCGGTGGCCTCGTCGGTGAGGAGGCGGGCGATGAGGGGGGGGGGCATGGCTTTGCGCCTCCGGGGCATCCTCGCAATCGGTTCGGGCGGCCATGAGGCCTTCGGCAGCGCTTTACTCGGCGGCTGGGCGGAAGGCGAGGGGCGGCAGCGGGATCGCCGCAACGATGTGGGTTCCGAGTTCCTGAGCCAGCGCAGGGTCGGCCCGCCATTCGGCGAGGGAGCGCTGGCGGGGCAACTCGCCGCCGGCCTCGATCAGCAGAACGAGATGCACGGAGAGAGCTTCCGGCGCGTTGTGCAAGGCTTCCTCGAAGCTGTCCCCCGCCGAAAAACAGCCAGGCACATCCGGAAACCACACGCCAAAGGCGGTGTTTCCGTCACTTTCTTCGATCAGGGCGAGGTAGTGACTCATGGCCGCTGTTTACACCCAGCCGGCGATCTTGGCGATACGCCGCGCAGTGCCGATCGGCAGATCCTTCTTCGGATGCGGCACCGTGATGATCAGCGTCAGGCCCGGCTTGCCGAAGTGATGGTGCGAGCCCTCGATCCGCAGCAACTTCCAGCCCTCGGTGCGAAGGCGACGGATAATGTCGCGGGAACTCGTGGGGACGGAGGGCATGGCGACGCTCCTGATTCGACGAAGCGTCTACTAACTGACACGACACAGAGCGATGAGAAACAAGAAAAAACGCGAAAAATAATACGCGCGCCGTCCTTGACTGTGAATAAGGTGTTCTCTTGCTGTCGCCTCACGCCGCCTGCACGAAACTCTCCAGTACCATCTTGCGGCCGGCCTTGTCGAAATCGACCGTGAGCTTGTTGCCGTCGATCCCGGCTACCGAGCCGGGGCCGAACTTGATGTGGAAGATGCGATCGCCGACCGCGAATCGCGAGGGCTCGCCGGTCGATGAGGCGAGGACGCGGCCCTCGATCTGCCTGGGGCCGCCGCGTGCGCCGAAGCGCGCGGGGTCCGGCGGCGCCGAGGAGGGGCGGAAGCCTGCATGGCCCGCGGCCTGCGCGCGTTGCCAGCCGGGGGTGGAATAGCTCGAAGCCTGGAATGGCTGTGCGCGGTCGAACCGGGAATGCCCGCCGCCATGGATCCGGCGGTCCTGCACGCCATAGGTGCCCTGGCCATCCTGCACCTCGACATGGGCCGCAGGCAGCTCATCGATGAAACGCGAGGGAATCGAGGCCTGCCACAGGCCGTGGATGCGGCGATTGGCGGCGAAATAGAGCTTGGCGCGCCGCTTGGCGCGGGTGAGCCCCACATAGGCGAGGCGGCGTTCCTCCTCGAGGCCGGCCTTGCCCTGCTCGTCGAGCGCGCGCGGATGGGGGAAGACGCCCTCCTCCCAGCCGGGGAGGAAGACGGTCTCGAATTCGAGGCCCTTGGCGGCGTGCAGCGTCATGATCGAGACGCGGTCCCCGCCCTCGCTCGCCGCGGCATCCATCACGAGGCCGACATGCTCGAGGAAGCCGGCGAGATTCTCGAATTCCTCCATCGAGCGGACGAGTTCCTTGAGGTTCTCGAGCCGGCCGGCCGCATCGGCGGAGCGGTCCTTCTTCCACATGTCGGTATAGCCGGATTCCTCCAGCACCAGCTCGGCGAGTTCGTGATGGGGCAGGGTTTCCATCTGCGCAGACCAGCGGGAGAAGGCCGCCATCAGGTCGCGCAGGGTGGCGCGCTGCTTCGGTTTCAGTTCCTCGGTCTCGATCAGCATGCGTGCCGATTGCATCAGCGGGATGCGCTGGCTGCGCGCATGGGCGTGCAGCGTCGCCAGCACGGCATCGCCGAGACCCCGCTTCGGGGTGTTGAAGATGCGTTCGAAGGCGAGGTCGTTCGCGGGGCTCGCGACGCATTTGAGATAGGCGAGCGCGTCGCGGATCTCGGCGCGCTCGTAGAAGCGCGGGCCGCCGATGACGCGGTAGGGGATCGCGTTGGTGATAAAGCGCTCCTCGAACTCGCGCATCTGGAACGAGGCGCGCACCAGAACCGCCATCTCGTCGAGCCGGTGGCCCTTGACCTGGCTCGCCTCGATCTCGTCCGCGACCTGGCGAGCCTCTTCCTCGGAATCCCAGGCGCAGGCGACGCTCACGCGCTCGCCCGCCTCGCCCTCGGTGAACAGCGTCTTGCCGAGCCGGCCCTCGTTATGGGCGATGAGATGCGCGGCCGCGCCGAGGATATGCCCGGTCGAGCGGTAATTGCGCTCGAGGCGGATGACCTTCGCGCCGGGGAAATCCTTCTCGAAGCGCAGGATGTTGTCGACCTCGGCGCCGCGCCAGCCATAGATCGATTGATCGTCGTCGCCCACGCAGGCGATGTTGCGCCGCCCCTGCGCCAGCAGCCGCAGCCAGAGATATTGCGCGGTGTTGGTGTCCTGATACTCGTCGACGAGAATGTAGCGGAAACGCTTCTGGTATTGCGCCAGCACCTCGGGATTGTCGCGGAACAGGCGGATGGTCTCGACAAGGAGATCGCCGAAATCGACCGCGTTCAGCGTCTTCAGCCGCTCCTGATAGAGCGCGTAGAACGCGCTGCCGCGACCCGCGAAGCCGATGCCCTCGCCGTGGGGAACCTTTTCCGGCGGCAGCGCCCGGTTCTTCCAGCCGTCGATCATCGCGGCGAGCACGCGGGCGGGCCAGCGCTTCTCGTCGATATTCTCGGCCTGGAGGATCTGCTTCAGGAGGCGGATCTGGTCGTCGGTGTCGAGGATGGTGAAATCCGGCCGGAGATCGACGATCTCGGCGTGCCGGCGCAGGAGCTTGGTGCCGATCGCGTGGAAGGTGCCGAGCCAGGGCATGCCCTCGGCCACGCCGCCGATGAGATGGCCGACACGCTCCTTCATCTCGCGCGCGGCCTTGTTGGTGAAGGTCATCGCCAGGATCTCGTTCGGCCGCGCGAGCCCGGCGGCAATGATATGGGCGATGCGGGCGGTGAGCACCTTGGTCTTGCCGGTGCCGGCGCCGGCAAGCACGAGGAGCGGCCCTTCGGTGGTCTCGACCGCGGCGCGCTGTTCGGGGTTGAGCCCTTCGAGATGTCCGGCCTGCCGGCCCGCCGCCGCGCGGGCGCGCGCGGCAATGCCGCCGCCGTCCGGATCCGGCGCGCGGGGGGCGGGGTCTTCCGACCAGCGATCAAGCGAGAACGGGTTCGACACGGCCAACCTTCACGATAGCGCATCCGCCCGCCGGACATGGCGCGGGATGTCGGCACATGCAACCATTCTGGCTGATTCGCAGCGCGAACGCCTGTGCATGCCGCCTCGATGCGATTGCGCCGCCGAGCTTGCCGTCGCGTGCCGCTTCCGCCAAGCTCGGCGCGAAGGAGTTTTCCATGATCACCACGCGTCCCGACCCGACGACCATCGCGGCGCTGACGCGCGACCTCCAGGCCCGGTTCGGCAACCGCGCCGTGACCAGCGAGGCCGTGCGGCGGCAGCATGCGCATACGCTGACCTGGCTCGAAAACCAGCCGCCGGACATCGTCGTGTTCGCGGAGGATGCGGCGGAAGTGGCGGAGATCGTGCGGCTCTCGGCCGCGCGGCGGGTGCCGGTCATCCCGTTCGGAACCGGCTCGTCGCTCGAAGGGCATGTCAACGCGCCCTATGGCGGGGTCTCGATCGATCTCTCCGCCCTGAAGCGCATCATCGCCGTGCATCCCGAGGATCTCGATTGCGTGGTCGAGCCGGGGGTGACGCGCAAGGAACTCAACGATCATCTCAAATCCCACGGGCTGTTCTTCCCGATCGATCCCGGCGCCGATGCCTCGCTCGGCGGCATGGTCGCGACCCGCGCCTCGGGCACCAATGCCGTCCGCTACGGGACGATGAAGGACAATGTCCTGGCGCTCGAGGCGGTGCTCGCCTCCGGCGAGACGATCCGCACCGCGCAGCGCGCCAAGAAGACCTCCGCCGGCTACGACCTGACCCGACTCTTCGTCGGCTCGGAGGGCACGCTCGGCATCGTCACCCGCATCACGCTGAAGCTCAGCGGCCTGCCGGAGGCGATCTCGGCCGGGGTCTGCCCCTTCCCCGATATCCGCGCCGCCGCCGACGCGACGATCATGACCATCCAGACCGGGCTGCCGGTGGCGCGGATCGAATTGCTCGACGAGGTGCAGGTCCGCGCCTGCAACGCGCATGCGAAGCTCGCGCTGCCGGAGACGCCGCTGCTGTTCGTCGAGTTCCACGGTACCGAGGCGGGCGTTGCCGAGCAGGCGGCGCGGTTCGGCGAGATCGCGGCGGAATGCGGCGGCGGCCCGTTCGAATGGGCGACCCGGCCCGAGGAGCGCACGCGGCTGTGGCAGGCGCGGCATGATGCCTATTGGGCGGCGGTGGCGCTGCGGCCCGGCACGCGCGGCATCTCGACCGATGTCTGCGTGCCGATCTCGCGGCTCGCGGAATGCATCGAGGCGACCAAGGCCGATATCGTTGAAACCGGGTTGATCGCGCCGATCGTCGGCCATGTCGGGGACGGGAATTTCCATTGCCTGCCGCTGATCGACACGGCGAATCCCGAGGAAATCCGCAAGGCGGAAGGGTTCATCGGCCGCCTCGTCGCGCGTGCGCTCGCCATGGAGGGCACCTGCACCGGCGAACACGGCATCGGCCAGGGCAAGATGAAATATCTCGATGCCGAACTGGGCGCCGGCGCGCTCGAGGCGATGCGTGTCATCAAGCGCGGGCTCGATCCGGAGGGAATCCTCAACCCCGGCAAGATCGTCACGCTTCGGCCGTGATCCGGCAGGATTCTCGGCGCCGCCGCATTCCGCTTGGCGCGCGATGCCGCTATGGAGGGGGCGAACGGAGGCCGCATCGCCGTGCGTGACATCGTGACCGCTGTCGCCGCGCTTGTCGCCATCGCGCTCATCGCGCTGATGGTCGGCCCTTTCGTGATCGACTGGGACAGCCAGCGCGGCCGCGTCGCCGCGCTGATCCGCGAGCGGACGGGGATCGAGGCGCGCATCGCCGGGCCGCTCCAGGTCTCGCTGCTACCGACGCCCGAACTCGATGCCGGCGGGGTCGAATTCGGGCCGGAAGGCGCGCCGGTCGCACGAGCCGAGCGGCTGACGGTGACGCTCTCGGCCACGGCTCTCCTCTCCGGCCGGGTGACGGTGACGAGCGCGCGCGCCGACAATGCCGAGATCGACCGCTCGGCGCTTGCCGCGCTTGCGGGGGAGATCGCGGCGCGGCCGGAGGCCGGCGCCGGGCCGGGGTTCGGGCAGATCGGAATCGAGCGGCTCATGCTGCGCGGGCTCCGCCTCGTCGAGGGCGCGGTGGGCGCGCGGGGCGCGCCCCATGACGTGACGATCGAGGCGCCGAGCCTTGCCGGACCGTTCCGGATCGACGTGACCGATCCCGGCCTCGGGCGGGAATTCCACGCCCAGATCGGGCGTCTGGAGCAGGGACGGGCGCGAATCAAGGGCCTGATCGAGGATCGCAGCCTCGCGCTCCGCGCCGGGATCGACGGAATCGTCGCGCTGCCCGGCGTGCCGGGGCGGCCGCTTTACGACGGGCTCGTCACGCTCAACGGCAACCCGATTCTCGGCAGCGGTGCGGGCGCGGCACAGGTGCCGGTGCAGGGATCGCTGCGCGTAATTGCCGACACGCACCGCGTCAGCGCCGAGCCGGTGACGCTGACGATCGGCGACGGCGAGCGCGCGCTCCAACTCACCGGCCGCGGCGAGGCCGATCTCGCCGCGCCACGGCCGCGCCTCAGCCTGGCGCTCGCGACCAAGCGCCTCGATCTGACGCCGCCGCCCGCCGACCTGCCGCCGCGCGCGCGACCGGTGGATCTGCGCGCCGCGCTGCTGGCCCTGGCGCAGGGTGGCGGCCGGCCGCTGCCCTTCGATCTCGATCTCGCTCTCGATATCGGCGCGCTTCAGGCCGGCGGCGCGGTTGTCCACGATCTCGCAGCGGCGATATCCGTCGGCAGTGCGGGGCCGATCCTGCATCGGCTGACGGCGCGGCTGCCGGGTGCGACGGCTTTGCGCTTCGCCCGTACGCCGGATGCGACCCAGCCGCTGGAGGGCGAGCTGGCGGTGGAAAGCGGCGAACTCGGCGGGCTCATCGCTTGGCTGCGCGGGGCCGATATCGCCGCCGGCTTGCCCGCAGAAGGCCGTCTCGCGGCACGGCTTGCCGGGGGGGCGGAGGGAATCGCGATCCAGACACTGACGCTCGACAGCAGCGCCGGCGCGCTTGCCGGCCGCGGCGATGTCCGGCCGGCCGCCGCCGGGCAGAGTGCACTGCCCCGGCTGACGCTCGACCTCGCCGCGCGGCGCTTCGATGCCCGCGTGCTCGCCGCGCTCGAACCGCTGAAGCCGGTGGCCGGCCTCGAGATCGCGACGCGGCTCGCGGTGGAGCGGCTGGTGCTCGACCAGGCCGAACTCGGCGGTCTGCGGGTCGCGCTCGACCGCTCAGGCGGTACGGTGTCGCTCCACGAATTCCGCCTTACCGGCCGGGCGGGAGAGGTGCTCACGCTTTCGGGAACGATCGGTCCGGGCGCCACCCATCTGACAGCCAAGCTTGACGCCGAGCGGCTTGGCGATCTCGCGCGGCTCGCCGGCGCGGTGCTGCCGCGGCCCGAGATCGCGGCGCTGCAACGCCGGGCGGCGCTGCTCGAACCGGCGCTGGCCGTGGCCAATATCCGCCTGACCGGCGAAAGCGGCGCGAGCGCCTGGGACCTCGCGGTGGACGGGGTGCTCGGCGGGACGCGCGTCTCGGCCCGGACGCGCTCGACCAATCGGAGCGGCGACCTCGCCGTGGAGGCGGAGGGGGAGATCGCGGCGCCGGACGGCGCGCGCCTGCTCGCCCAGATCAGCGGCCAGTCGGGATCATCCGGCGCGGCGGCGGGGCAGGGCACGCTGCGTTTCAAAGCCGGCGGCGATCCGCGCCGGGAGATCACGGGCTCGGTCGGCGGCGAGGTCGCGGGGCTCGGCTTCCGCTTCGACGGCGGCTACAACCCCTTCCGCGCCAACCCGCTCGAAGGCCGGCTGAGCGCCGAAACGGCCGATCTGCGCCGTCTTCTCGCGGCTTTCGGCACAAGCCCGCCCGTGGCGGACAATGTTGCGGCGGAAATCCATGGCCGCGTCTTCTCCGAGGGCGCGAAGATCACGCTCACCCGGTTCGAGGCACGGCTCGACGCGGCGCCGGCCAGCGGCGAGATCAGCCTCGATTTTGCGCGCGGCGGGCAGGTGGCCGGGCAGGTCCGGCTCACCGCGCTCGATCTCGCGGCGCTGTTCGCGCCGGCCTCCGGCGCCACCCCGCCGGCTTTCGGCGCCGGGCCCTGGTCCGCCGCCCCGTTCGGCCCGTCGGTGCCGCCACCGCTCGCCGGCGATCTCTGGATCGAGGCCGAGAGCGGCCGTTTCGGCGCCGTGACACTCGAGGCCCCGCAATTCGTCTACCGCTTCGCGCCGGATCTGGCGGCGATCGAGGGGTTCGAGGCGCGCATGGGCGAGGCGCGGATCCGCGGTTCGCTGACGGCGCTGCGCAAGGACCGCAATGTCGAGATCGCCGGGCGTATCGAGGCGGCGCGGCTGCCGGTGCCCTTTCTCGGCGGGCGCCTCTCTGGCGCGATGCCGTTTTCGGGCGGGGGGGAGAACCCGCGGGCGCTCGTCGCGAGCCTTGCGGGGGCCGGGGAGGTCGCGCTCGACCGGTTTCTCGTTCCGGAGGCCGATCCGGCCGCGCTCGCCCGCATCGTCGCGCGCGATCTCGATGAGCTGATGCCGATCGACGAGAACCGGATCGGCGCGCTCGTCGATCGGGAATTGCGGCGGGCGGCGTTCGAATCCCCCGCCGGAACCTGGCCGGCGAGCCTCGTCAACGGGCAGGTCCGGCTCGGCGGCGTGCCGCTGCCGGCGGCCGTGTCAGGCCGGCCGGAGATCGAGATCACACCGGCGATCGGGCTCGATCTCGTGCGCGGCGAGGTTGATTCGCGGCTGACCTTCCGCCAGCTGGCGCTGCCGAAGGGCTGGCGCGGCGCGGTGCCGGAAATCGCGCTCGTGCTGTCCCGCCGCCTTGCCGCGGATGCGCCGCCGCCGCGCCGCGCGCTTCAGGTCGGCGCGCTGGTCAACGGGCTGCTCGCCATGGCGATCCAGCGCGATCTCGAACGCGCCGAGGCGTTCGAGGCCGATATCCGCGAGCGCGCGATGCATCTGCGCCGCCAGAAGGGCGATGCCTGGCGCGAGCGCCGCGAGCGCGAGATCCGCGAGATCGAGGCGATGATGGCCGATGAGGCGCGACAGCTCCGCCTGCGCACCGAGGCGGCGGCGGAATTCGAGCGCCAGCGGCTGCTGCGCGAGCGGCTGGAGCGGGAGGCTCGCGAACGCGCCGAGCGCGAGGCCGCCGAGCGGCTCGCCCGGCAGCGCGCGGAGGAGGAGCGGGCGCGGCTCGAACGGCTCGTGCGCGACCTCGCCCAGCCGCCGGCGCCGGCAGCCCCGGTGCCCCCGGCTGCCTCCGGCGCGCCACTCAACCTCGCGCCGCCGGCTTCCGCAGCGCCGCCGGGCTAGGGGATGATCTGACGATCTCCGGTCGGGGATCGAGCGGGATCAGGGCAGGACAGGCCCGCCGCGCGCCATCAGCCATTCGACGAGATGGATGCGCACCGCCGATGACAGGTTGACGCCCTGCCGCGCGCGGTCGATCCGCTCGACATAGGCCGCGATGCCGAGACCTTCCTGCGCCGCCGCGTGCCGGAGCAGCCGCCAGAACGGCTCCTCCAGCGAGATCGAGGTTGCGTGGCCGGCGATGCGCAGGCTGCGCTTGACGATCGGGGCCGGGCTATCCGGCATCATCCCTCCGGCGTGCCAGAGGGCGCGGGCGGGACGATCCGTCCGGCCTCGTGCGCCCGTTCCGCGCGCGCGTTCTCGGCCTTGGCGGCGCGCTTCTCGGCCTTCGGGCGGCCGAATTTCGCGCGGTTCGCTTCGGCCTGCTTCTCCGCCCCGGCGCGCGCCCTGGCCTTGCGTGCGCGGCGAAGATTGACGATCTCCGCCATCAGCCCGGACCGATCATCTTCGCGGGCACGACGATGGCGTCGAAATCCTCGCCGGAGATGCCGAGCGCGACGGCCTCCTCGCGCAAGGTGGTGCCGTTCTTGTGCGCGTTCTTCGCGACCTTGGCCGCGAGATCGTAGCCGTATTTCTCCTTGAGCGGGGTGACGAGCATCAGCGAGTTCCGGAGGCCGCGCTCGATATTGTCGAGCCGCGGCTCGATGCCGACCACGCAATTGTCGGTGAAGGAGACCGCCGCATCGGCAAGCAGGCGCACCGATTGCAGGAAGTTGTAGGCCATCATCGGGTTGAAGACGTTGAGCTCGAAATGGCCCTGGCTACCGGCGAAGGCGATGGCGGCGTTGTTGCCGTGGATATGGGCGGCGACCTGGGTGATGGCCTCGCATTGCGTGGGGTTGACCTTGCCGGGCATGATCGACGAGCCCGGCTCGTTCTCGGGCAGCGCGAGTTCGCCGAGGCCCGAGCGCGGACCCGAGCCCAGAAAGCGGATATCGTTCGCGATCTTGAAGCAGCTCATCGCCACCGTGTGGATCGCGCCGTGGGTCATCACCATGGCATCATGCGCGGCGAGCGCCTCGAACTTGTTCGGCGCCGAGGTGAAGGGCAGGCCGGTGATCGCGGCGATGCGTTCAGCCACCTTCTCGGCGAAGCCGACCGGCGCGGCAAGCCCGGTGCCGACCGCGGTGCCGCCCTGGGCGAGTTCCATCAGCATCGGCAGCGTCATCTCGATGCGCTTGATGCCGTTCTCGATCTGCTGGGCATAGCCGGAGAATTCCTGGCCGAGCGTGATCGGCGTCGCGTCCTGGGTGTGGGTGCGGCCGATCTTGATGATGTCCGCCCAGGCCTTCGCCTTGGCATCGAGCGCCTTGTGCAGGTGTCTCAGCGCCGGCAGGAGGCGGTTCACCACCTCCACCGAGCAGGCGATGTGCATCGCGGTCGGGAAGGTGTCGTTGGAGGATTGGCTCATGTTGACGTGATCGTTCGGGTGAACGGGCTTTTTCGAGCCCATCTCCCCGCCGAGCATCTCGATCGCGCGGTTCGAGATCACCTCGTTTGCGTTCATGTTCGATTGCGTGCCCGAGCCGGTCTGCCACACGACGAGCGGGAAATGCGCGTCGAGCTTGCCCTCGATCACCTCCTGCGCAGCCTTGATGATCACCGCGCCGAGCGTGGGATCGAGCTTGCCGAGCGCGATATTGGCTTCCGCCGCCGCGCGCTTGACGATGCCGAGCGCATGGATCACCGGCGCGGGCTGCTTCTCCCAGCCGATCTTGAAATTGCCGAGGCTCCGCTCGGCCTGCGCGCCCCAATAGACGTTCGAATCGACCTCGATGGGGCCGAAGGTGTCGGTTTCGGTGCGCGTCGCCATGATGATCCTCGGGTGAAAACGTGGGCCAGGATGAGCGGGCTTCTAGCCGAGGGTGGGGGCCGGAGCAATCGGCGGAAGGACGATGGTGACCGGTGCGGCAGGTCCATCCCCGATCCGGAATGTTCCGACCCGATACGGCTGGCACGGTGTGTCGCGGCGCGGCGTGTCGCGGCGCGGTGATCCCGATGCCTACTTCTTCTTGCGGAACGCTTCGAGGCTCACGACCTCGGCGCCGCCGGCCGGAATCTCGGCGCGCGGCTCCTCCGCCTCGGACGTGGCTGGCGGGGCGGGGGGCGGGGCGGCTGCCTTGTCCGCGGCGCGGGCGCGCGGCTTGCGTGCGGGGGGCTCCGCCTTCTCGCCCGCCGCCGGTTCGAGCTTCGGCTCGGAGGCGGCCCCGCGTTTCGCCTTGACGCCCTTTTCCAGGGTCGAGATCGCGGCGAGGTTCTCCTTGACGCCGGGCTCGGCAGCCTCCGGGACGGGGTCGTTGTCAGCCTGCGCCTCATCGGGCGTGAATTTGAGGCCGAACTGGACGGACGGGTCATAGAAGCCGGTCAGCGCGCTGAAGGGCACCAGCAGCCGCTCCGGCACACCGCCAAAGGAGAGACCGACCTCGAATCCCTGCTCGCTGACCGCGAGATCCCAGAACTGATGCTGGAGGACGATCGTCATCTCCTCCGGATATTTCTCGCGCAGCCGCGTCGAGAGCCGCACGCCGGGCGCCTCGGAGCGGAAGGTGATGTAGAAATGATGCTCGCCCGGCAGCCCCTGGCGCGCGGCCTCGGCCAGCACCTTGCGCACGACGCCGAGCAGCGCCTCCTGCACCATCACGTCGTAGCGGATCAGGTCTTCGGTCGGGGGCTCTTGCGTCATGGTGCTTCGGTCTGGGCGGCTTCGGGTCCGACGGGTTTGTGGGGCCGATGGTCTGTGGGCCGATGGTCTGTGGGCCGATGGGTCTGCTCTAGCTCGGACGGAGCCGATCATGGCCGATTCCCGCGCGCCCCGCGCGTAAAAAAACCGGCGACGCGGCCCGGATCCGGGCGGAAAGTGGCAGGGTTCTGTTGCCAGGCCCCTGCCGGCCCCGCCTCACGGGGCTAACCGGGAGGACTTAGGTTCGGTGTTTCAAACCGCGTTACGCGGCCTGAGCAACCGGAGCATAGTTGTCATTCGCAACTATAGGTTTGACCCGATAACGGCGGTATCATGCCGAGCGAAAGTCCACCCTTTACGCCCTCGTCGATCCTGTTTCGCCCCCGCCGGAGCCCCGCATGCGGGGCTCGGGTGGAGGCGCCGGGTACCGCCCCCGGGTCCGATGGGTTTATTCCGATAGCCGTTTATCGCCATAGTCGCCACAAGGGCGACACCTTCAATATAGGCGCACTTGCGGCGGATTTGAAGCGTTGACCGGCGGTTGTGTCGTGACGACCGGAATCGCCGAGAAGATGGGGGATTCCCCGTGCGGCCTGTGGCATTTCCGGCGGAATCGTGGTCAAGTCCCGCCGTGGCTCGGGGAGCACACGATTTGTCGTTGCAGTGGGAGGGACTATCCATGGATCATCTCGCCGACGTGAAGAAATACGTCGACAAGGTCGACGAAGCTGCCATCGCCGGCATGGCCAAGACGTATGCGCTGGTGATGAGCAAGGCCGACACGCGCTATGTCGCGGCGAGCGATCCGGAAGAGGTGCAGCGCGTCGTCGACAATTTCTGCAAGAAGAAGCTCGGCCGCAAGGAGAGCGACGCGGAGCTGACGGCCGTGGTCAAGGCGCAATGCGAAAAGATGAAGGCCGACCGCACAAAGTCGCGCATCACGGTCTATTATCTCATCGCCGAGCATTTCAAGCAGCTTGCTCTGTTCCATCCCAAGGCCTGACGGTCCTTCCCGCTCCTTGCCGGAGCGGTGGACAAACCGCCGCCCGGATTGCTCCGGGACGGAACGGCGCTATCCTTCCGCCCGGCGGGGCTTCGCCGCGCGGCGGGTGCGCGGCTCGCCGGCAGGGAAAGCGCATGCAGGCCTATCTCGATCTGATGCGGACGGTGCTCGAAGAGGGCATCCCGAAGAATGACCGCACCGGAACCGGCACGCGCGCGCTGTTCGGCGCGCAGCTCCGCTTCGATCTGCGCGCCGGATTTCCGCTCGTCACGACCAAGAAGCTGCATCTGAAATCGATCGTCCACGAGCTGATCTGGTTTCTCGCCGGCGACACCAATATCCGCTATCTCAACGAGAACGGCGTCACGATCTGGGATGAATGGGCCGATGCCAATGGCGATCTCGGCCCGGTCTATGGCCGGCAATGGCGGAGCTGGCCACGGCCGGATGGCGGCGTCGTCGACCAGATCGCGGAATTGCTGGTCGAAATCCGCCGCAATCCGGATTCGCGACGGCTCGTCGTCTCGGCCTGGAACCCGGCGGATATCCCGGCCATGGCGCTGGCGCCCTGCCATTGCCTGTTCCAGTTCCACGTCGCGGGCGGGCGGCTCTCCTGCCAGCTCTACCAGCGCTCGGCGGATATTTTCCTCGGCGTGCCGTTCAACATCGCCTCCTACGCGCTGCTGACGCATATGATCGCGCAGGTGACCGGGCTCGAAGTGGGGGATTTCGTCCACAGCTTCGGCGATGTCCATCTCTATTCGAACCATGTCGCGCAGGCGCGCGAGCAGCTCACCCGCGCACCACGTCCGCTGCCGCGGCTGCGGCTCAACCCGGCGGTGA
The DNA here is from genome assembly GCF_008641065.1 of Rhabdaerophilum calidifontis. Taxonomy (GTDB): domain Bacteria; phylum Pseudomonadota; class Alphaproteobacteria; order Rhizobiales; family Beijerinckiaceae; genus Rhabdaerophilum; species Rhabdaerophilum calidifontis. The sequence continues at coordinate 840,566 of NZ_VTRS01000001.1, forward strand.
CGGATCTCTTCGCCTTCCGCTTCGAGGATGTGGCGATCGAGGGCTACGATCCGCATCCCGCGATCAAGGCGCCCGTGGCGGTGTGATGGCGGAACCGGCGATCGTCCTCGTCGCAGCGGTGGCGCGCAACGGCGTCATCGGCCGCGACAACCGCCTGCTCTGGCGGCTGAAGAGCGATATGCGGCATTTCCGCGCGCTGACCATGGGCAGGCCGGTGATCATGGGGCGGCGGACCTACGAATCGATCGGCGCGCCGCTGCCCGGGCGGCGGATCATCGTCGTCACCCGAGATCCGGCCTGGCATGCGGAGGGCGTGGCAGCGGCGCCCGCGCCCGAGGCGGCCCTGGCGCTTGCGCGCATCGTCGCGGCCGAGACCGGCGGCGCGGAGATCATCGTCGCGGGCGGCGCGGAGATCTATGCCGCCTTCCTCGGCATGGCCGACCGGCTGGAGATCACCGAGGTCGATCTCGCGCCGGAGGGCGATGCCGTATTCCCGGCGATCGACACGACGCTCTGGCGCGAGGAGAGCCGGGTTTCCGGCGTGAAAACCGCCGATGACGAGGCGGCTTTCGCCTTCGTCCGGTATGCGCGCCGTTGACCTTCGCGCCGCGAAGACCCAAATGGTTCCCGTCAGCTGCTCCGATGTCCCGCCGCCCGGCGGCGGGCCGGGACGGGCGGGGAGGACGGCATGCCCTGGTCGAGCGGCGGACGACATGGCGGGAGAGAAGGCGACAAGATGAGCAACGGACCCTGGCAGCCGAGGGGGCAGGGCCCCCGGAACCCGAATCCCTGGGGCGGCGGCCCGGCCGGCGGCGGCCATGGCGGCCGCGAGCCGCCGGATCTCGAGGAGATCCTGCGCCGCAGCCAGGACCGGCTCCGGCGCGTGATTCCCGGCGGGGGCGGCGAGGGCGGCGGCATCGGCCGCCTCGGTGCGATCGGCATTGCCTTTCTCGGCCTGCTCGCGATCGCCGGCTGGCTGCTGACCGGGTTCTACACCGTGCGTCCCAACGAGATTGGGATCGAGCGCGTCTTCGGCCGGTTCGCGGCGCTGACCGCGCCGGGCCTCAACTGGAACTGGCCCTACCCGGTTGGGCGGATCGACAAGCCGACCATCGCGGTGCAGACCATCGAGGTCGGTCTGCGCTCCGATGCGCGCGGCCGCGGCGGGGTGCGCGACGTGCGCGAGGAAAGCCTGATGCTGACCGGCGACGAGAATATCGTCGATGTCGATTTCGCGGTTCTCTGGCTGGTCGATGCGCGACGCCCGCAGGATTTCGTCTTCAACCTGCGCGAGCCGGCCGGCACCGTGAAGGCTGTCGCCGAGAGCGCGATGCGCGAGGTGATCGGGCGGCGCGAGATCCAGCCGATCCTGACCGGCGCCCGGCTCGAGATCGAGCGCGAGGTGCAGGAATTGATGCAGAAGACCCTCAACGGCTACGGCGCGGGCATCATCATCCAGCAGGTGCAGATGCAGAAGGTCGATCCGCCGAACGAGGTCATCAACGCCTTCCGCGACGTACAGGCGGCGCGCGCCGATCAGGAACGCATGCAGAACGAGGCGCAGACCTATGCCAACCGCATGATCCCCGAGGCGCGCGGTGAAGCCTCGCGCATCATCCAGCGCGCCGAGGCCGAGCGCGAGCGGATGATCGCCGATGCGCGCGGCGAGGCCGCGAGATTCAATTCCGTGCTCGACGAATACAGCAAGGCGCCGGACGTGACGCGCCAGCGCCTCTATCTCGAGACGATCGAACGCATTTATGGCGGCATGGACAAGGTGATCATCGACCAGGGCCGGCAGAACGGCGCCCAGGGCGTGGTGCCGTTCCTGCCGCTCAACGAAATGATCCGGCCACGCGCCGGCACCACCGAGCCGGGGAGGCGCTGATGTTCCGCTCGATCTTCGCGGTCCTGGCCGCCGCCATCCTCGTGATCGGCTCGGCCTCGATCTTCACCGTCGACCAGACCGAGCAGGCGATCGTCACCCAGTTCGGCCAGCCGAAACGGGTGATTACGGCGCCGGGTCTCAATTTCAAGCTGCCCTTCATCCAGCAGGTCATCTCGCTCGACCGGCGCGTGCTCGATCTCGAGACACCCTCGGTCGAGGCGATCACCGCCGACCAGAAGCGGCTCGTCGTCGATACCTTCGCCCGCTACCGGATCGAGAATCCGCTGCGCTATTTCCAGGCGACGGCGGGCTCGGAACTGCGCGGCAAGCAGCAGCTCGGCACGTTCATGGACGCGGCGCTGCGCCGCGTGCTCGGCGAATCGACCTTCCAGCTGGTCGTGAAGGAGGATCGCGCCGGGCTGACGGCGAAGATCCGTAGCCAGGTCAACGCCGAGGCGCAGGCGCTCGGGGTCGCGATTGTCGATATCCGCATCCGCCGCGCCGACCTGCCGGACCAGAACAGCCAAGCGATCTTCTCGCGCATGCAGACCGAGCGCCAGCGCGAGGCCGCGGAGCTTCGGGCCCAGGGTACGGAAATCTCGGAGCGGATCAAGGCGCAGGCGGACCGCACCGTAACCGTCACCAAGGCTGAGGCCGAGCGCCAGGCGCGCGAGGCACTCGGCAAGGGCGAGGCGGAGCGTACGCGCCTTCTCGCTGATTCCTATAACCGGGACCCGGAATTCTTCGCCTTCTACCGCTCGCTCCAGGCCTATGAGCAGGGTCTGAAATCATCCGACACCAGGCTCGTCATCACGCCGGACAGCGAGTTCTTCCGCTATCTCAACAGCCCGACCGGCGGCGCGGCGAAGCGCTGACCGGATGGCGGGCCGCCGGGGCGGAGATCCCGGCGGCGGGGGCACAAGGGGGGACGCGGCATGGGCAGGGCATGTCGGGAGGCGGCGGATCGACGCGCCGGGCGCGGATGAGAGATTTCATCACCGCGCTGGCGCTGATGTTCGCGATCGAGGGGCTGTGTTTCGCGGCCTTCCCCGCCGCCATGCGCCGGGCTCTGCGCGATGCCGCCGAGATGCCCGAGCGCCTGCTGCGCGTGTTCGGCATCGCGGGGGCAGTGCTCGGGGTGTTCCTGGTCTGGGCGAGCAAGGGGTTCCCCGCGTTCACCCTGTTGTGATGTCGGATGTGCGGATCGGCCCTGGCGTGTGATGTTTTTGTCGCGCTTCGGCCACATTTTCTGCCTTGATGAAACGTCGTCGCGGGCGGCGATCACGATGAGGAGAATTCCATGCTGATGAACCCAGCCCTTGCCGGAGTGGCGGAGCGGACGCCGCTGCGCACGATGCCGGGCCGGATCGCGCGGGCCTTCGGCGCGCTTGCCCTGTGCGTCGTCGTGCTGCTGCCCGGCGCGGGCACGGCGCAGGCGCGCGGCCCGGAGAGCATCGCCGATGTCGCCGAGCGCGTCATGGATGCGGTGGTCAACATCAAGGCCAGTCAGAAGGTGGCGCAGCGTGCGGTGCCGCTGCCGCAATTGCCGCCGGGTTCGCCCTTCGAGGACCTTTTCAACGATTTCTTCAACCGCAACAACCCGCAGGGGCGCCCGCAGCAGCCGCAGCAACGCTCCTCCTCGCTCGGCTCCGGCTTCGTGGTCGATGCGCAGGGCACGATCATCACCAACAACCACGTGATCGCCGAGGCGACGGATATCGTCGCGGTGTTCGCGGACGGCACCGAACTCAAGGCCGAGGTGGTCGGCAAGGACCAGAAGACCGATCTCGCGGTGCTGCGGGTGAAATCCGAAAAGCCGCTGAAATTCGTGAAATTCGGGGACAGCGACCGGCTGCGCGTCGGCGAATGGGTGATCGCGATCGGCAATCCGTTCGGCTTCGGCGGCTCGGTCTCGGCCGGCATCGTCTCGGCCAAGCAGCGCAATATCCGCTCCGGCCCCTATGACGATTTCATCCAGACCGATGCGGCCATCAACAAGGGCAATTCGGGCGGGCCGCTGTTCAACCTCGACGGCGATGTCGTCGGCATCAACACCGCGATCATCTCGCCGACCGGTGGCTCGATCGGCATCGGCTTCTCGGTGCCGGCGAATCTCGCGATCCCGGTGATCGAGCAGCTCAAGCAATATGGCGAGACCCGCCGCGGCTGGCTCGGCGTCGCGATCCAGGACGTGGACGAGGATACGGCGGATGCGCTGAAGCTCGGCCGGCCGCGCGGCGCGCTCATCATCAATGTCGACGAGAAGGGCCCGGCCAAGCCCGCCGGCTTCGAGCGCGAGGATGTGATCGTCAAGTTCGATGGCAAGGAGATCCGCCGCTCCTCCGACCTGCCGCGCATCGTCGCGCAGACCCCGGTCGGCAAGGAGGTCGAGGTCGTCGTCATGCGCCAGGGCCGCGAGGTGGTGCGCAAGGTGACGCTCGGCCGGCTCGAGGAGCAGCCGCAGCAGGCCTCCCTGGAAACCAAGGACGCGCAGCGCGCCGCCCCCACCGCGATGCTCGGCCTCGAACTCGCCCCGCTCAATGCCGAGACGCGCCGCCGCTTCAATGTGAAGGACGGGATCGAGGGCGTGGTCGTCACCAAGGTCGAGCCGGATTCGGTGGCGGCCGAGCGGCGGATCACGGCCGGCGACGTCATCGTCGAGGTGCAGCGCGAGGCCGTGAAGACGGCGGCCGATATCCGGAAGCGCATCGAGGCGCTCAAGGGGCAGGGGCAGCGTCGGGCGCTGTTCTACATCGCCTCGGGGCCGCAGGGCACGCTGCGTTACGTCACGCTGCCGATCCAGTGAGGCGGAAGCCCGGCCCCGGATCGGGCTCCGGTCCGGATTGATGGCGGCGGGATGGGCGACCGTCCCGCCGTTTTATTGCCCGCCGTTCTATCTGGCGGGGTGGGGTGGGATTTTACCCGCCCGAGACGATCTCCTCGTCGCGATAGCCTTGGAAATAGAGCAGAGCCCGCAGGTCGGTGTGATCGATCCGGGCATGGGCCGCCGCGGCGACGATCGGCTTGGCACGGAAGGCGACGCCCAGCCCCGCCTCGCCGAGCATGGCGAGATCGTTGGCGCCGTCGCCGACGGCGAGGCTCGCCTCTCGGGGCAGGCCGAGCCGGGCGCGCAGCTCGAGCAGCGTCTCGCGCTTGGCCTCCCGGCCCAGGATCGGCGCGCGGACATCGCCCGTGAACCGGCCATCGGCGATTTCGAGCACGTTCGAGCGATGCATGTCGAAGCCGATCCGCGCCGAGACGGGACCGGTGAAGACCGTGAATCCGCCCGAGACCAGCGCCGTGTAGGCGCCGTCCCGGCGCATCGTTCGGACCAGTTCCGCTCCGCCCGGCGTGAGGGTGATGCGCTCGGCGAGCAGACGCTCCACGATCGCGGCGTCGAGTCCCCGGAGCAGCGCCACCCGCTCGCGAAGGGCCGGCTCGAAGGCGATCTCGCCGCGCATCGCGCGCTCGGTGATGGCGCTGACTTCGGCGCGCAGCCCGGCCATATCCGCCAGCTCGTCGATGCATTCCTGGCCGATCATGGTCGAATCCATGTCGGCGAGGAACAGCCGCTTGCGCCGCGCAGCGCTCGGCTGCACCGCGATATCGACCGGCAGGCCGGTGAGCGCGGCGCGCAGGGAATCGGCGAGCAGGGCGGGGTCGTCGCCGACGAAATGCAGGTCCACCGCACGGCCGGGCGCGAGCACGGCGATCTCGGCCGCCGGCAGCGCCTCGCGCGCGCGGGCGATCGCCGCGAGATCGAGGCAGGGATTCGCGGCCGGGGCGACGAGCGTCGCGACGAGCGGGTGGGGAATGGATCGGGGCATCGGGATCTCGCGCGGGTTCGGCGGGGCTCGCATTCGGCTCCGCGAGCGGGTAGCACGGAAGCCGATGAACGCAAGCGGAACCCGCAGCGCATGGCCTTCGCCCTTCTCATCGCCGGTCCGACCGCCAGCGGGAAATCCGCGCTGGCGATGGCGCGCGCGGCCCTGACGGACGGACTCGTCGTCAATGCCGATTCGATGCAGGTCTATGCCGATCTGCGCGTGCTCTCGGCCCGGCCGGATGCCGCGGACGAGGCGCGTGTGCCCCACCGGCTCTACGGCATTGCCGGCGCCCGCGAGGAATTCTCGGTGGGGCGCTGGCTGGCGGCGGTGGCGCCGCTTCTCGACGCGGCGCGGCGCGGCGGCAATCCGCTGGTGATCGTCGGCGGAACGGGGCTCTATTTCCGGGCACTGACCGAGGGGCTCGTCGAGACGCCGCCGGTTCCGGAAGCGATCCGCGCCGAATGGCGGGCGCGGGCGGCGGCGGGCGCCGATCTTCATGCCGAACTCGCGGCACGCGATCCGGCCCGCGCGGCGGCGCTCGCCCCGGCCGATACGCCCCGGCTGCTGCGCGCGCTCGAACTGCATGCCGCGACGGGGCGGCGCTATTCCGATTGGCTTGCCGCGGCGCCGGGCCGGCCGCTGCTGGCGCCCGGCGAATGGCGCGGCGTGTTCCTGGACCCCGACCGCGCGGGGCTGCATGCCGCGATCGACCGGCGCTTTGTGGCGATGGTCGCCGCCGGCGCGCTGGAGGAGGTGCGGCGGCTTGCGGCACTTGATCCACCGCTGCCGCGCAATCTCGGGGTGATGAAGGCGCATGGCGTGCCCCATCTCGCCGATCATCTCGCCGGGCGCATCGATCTCGCCGAGGCGATCCGGCGCGGGCAGGCGGATACGCGACGCTATGCGCGGCGGCAGGTGATCTTCGCGCGCAAATATCTCGCCGGACCGGGTTGGCGCTGGTGTGCCGATGCGGCCACCGCAGCGCGCAGCCTCGACCATTTTGACGATTGACGCCCGCTCCCGCGCTCGTGTAGCGTTCGCCCGAACCGGAGAGACTGATGAATCTCATTCTTGTATCCTGCGCGCCGATGGAGGGTCTGGGCTGAAGCCAGAACCCCATGTCGGCGCGCATTCCGAAGGCCCCCTCGCGAGGGCCTTTTTTGTTGCGCGCTTTCCTGTTCCGAATGCCGATTCCGCCGATGGAGACCGCCATGACCGACCCGAACACCCCGCCCGAAACCATGACTGGCGCCGAAATGGTCGTCCGCGCCATGCGGGACCAGGATGTCGATCTGCTTTTCGGCTATCCCGGCGGCGCGGTACTGCCGATCTACGACGCCCTGTTCCAGCAGAATTCGATCCGGCATATCCTTGTCCGCCACGAGCAGGGGGCGGTGCACGCCGCCGAGGGCTATGCCCGCTCCTCCGGCAAGGTGGGCGTGGTGCTGGTGACGTCCGGCCCCGGCGCGACCAATGCCGTGACCGGCCTCACCGATGCGCTGCTCGATTCCATCCCGCTCGTCTGCTTCACCGGCCAGGTGCCGACGCATCTCATCGGCTCGGACGCGTTCCAGGAATGCGACACGGTCGGCATCACGCGGCATTGCACCAAGCACAATTACCTCGTGAAGCGGATCGAGGACCTGCCGCGCATCATCCACGAGGCGTTCTATGTCGCGAAATCCGGCCGGCCGGGGCCGGTGGTGATCGATATCCCGAAGGATATCCAGTTCGCGAGCGGCGCCTATTCCGGCCCCGGCGCGATCGAGGAGCTCGGGCACAAATCCTATCGTCCCCGGGTGCGGGGCGACCGTGCGCGGATCGAGGCGGCGGTGGCGCTGATGGCGCGGGCGAAGCGGCCGGTGTTCTATACCGGCGGCGGCATCATCAATGCCGGCCCCGAGGCGAGCCGATTGCTGCGTGAATTCGCGCAGATCACCGGCTTTCCCGTCACCTCGACGCTGATGGGGCTCGGCGCCTTCCCCGCCAACAATCCGCAATGGCTCGGGATGCTCGGGATGCACGGTACCTACGAGGCCAATCTCGCGATGCATGGCTGCGACGTGATGATCAATCTCGGCGCCCGCTTCGACGACCGGATCACCGGGCGGCTCGACGCCTTCTCGCCGGGCAGCCGCAAGATCCATGTCGATATCGACCCGTCCTCGATCAACAAGAACGTCAAGGTCGATATCGGCATCGTGGGCGATTGCGCCCATGTGATCGCCGAGATGATCGAGGTCTGGAAGGAGCGGGCCTATGAGGCCGATGCCGCCGCGCTCAAGGCCTGGTGGGGCGAGATCACCAAATGGCGCTCGCGCAATTCGCTCGGCTACCGGAATTCCACCGAGGTCATCAAGCCGCAATACGCCATCGAGCGGCTCTACGAACTCACCCGGGGCCGCAAGACCTGCATCACCACCGAGGTCGGCCAGCACCAGATGTGGGCGGCGCAGCACTTCCATTTCAACGAGCCGAACCGCTGGATGACCTCCGGCGGGCTCGGCACGATGGGCTATGGCCTGCCGGCGGCGATCGGCGCCCAGCTCGCGCATCCGGATGCGCTGGTGATCGATATCGCGGGCGAGGCCTCGATCCTGATGAACATGCAGGAGATGTCGACGGCGGCGCAGTATCGCCTGCCGGTCAAGGTGTTCATCCTCAACAACGAATATATGGGCATGGTCCGCCAATGGCAGGAATTGCTGCATGGCGGGCGCTATTCGGAGAGCTATTCGGCCGCGCTGCCGGATTTCGTGAAGCTCGCCGATGCCTACCACGCCCATGGCATCCGCTGCGCGGACCCGGCCAGGCTCGACGATGCGATCCGCGAGATGATCGAGTATCCCGGCCCGGTGATCTTCGATTGCCTCGTCGCCAAGGAAGAGAACTGCTTCCCGATGATCCCCTCGGGCAAGGCGCATAACGAGATGATCCTGCCCGATTTTTCCGGCGAGGTCGGCAATGTCATCGATGCCAAGGGCAAGCAGCTGGTGTGATGATGTTCACCCTTCCCGAGCTCCGGGCTGCAGCGGAGATCGTGCATGCCGCGATGCCGCCCACGCCCGCCTATGCCTGGCCGCTTCTGGGCGAGCGGCTCGGCTGCACAATCATCGTCAAGCACGAGAACCACACGCCGACCGGCGCGTTCAAGGTGCGAGGCGGGCTCGTCTATCTCGATCGCCTCCGGCGCGAGCGGCCGCATGTGCCCGGCATCGTCTCCGCCACGCGCGGCAATCACGGCCAGAGCCTCGCCTATGCCGGTCGCCGGCACGGCGTGGCGGTGACCATCCTCGTGCCGCACGGGAACTCAACCGAGAAGAACGCGGCGATGCGTGCGTTCGGCGCGGACCTCATCGAGCATGGCGCGGATTTCCAGGAAGCGCGCGAGGAAGCCGGGCGGCTCGCTCAGGAGCGCGGGCTTGAGATGGTTCCGTCCTTCCATCGCGATCTCGTGCTTGGCGTCGCCACTTACGCGCTTGAACTGCTCACCGCGCATCCCGATCTCGCGCGGCTCTATGTGCCGATCGGGCAGGGCTCCGGTATCTGCGGCTCCATCCTCGCGCGCGACCTGCTCGGGGCGAAAACCGAGATCGTCGGTGTGCAATCCGCCGGCGCGCCGGCCTATGCGCTCTCCTTCGCGGCGGGACATCCGGTCTCGACCGCGACGGCCGAGACCTTCGCCGACGGCGTGGCGACGCGCGTGCCGGATCCGGAAGCCCTCGCCATCATCCGCCGGGGCGCGGCGCGCATCGTCCAGGTGAGCGACGACGAGATTGCGGCGGCGATCCGCGCCTATTGGACCGATACCCACAACCTGGCGGAAGGGGCGGGGGCTGCCCCGCTCGCCGCCGCGCTGCAGGAACGGATGGCCAATGCCGGGCAACGGATCGGCGTGATCCTTTGCGGCGGCAATATCGATCTTGCGCTGTTCCGCCGCCGGGTGCTCGACGAGCCCGTGGCCGTGGCGGCGCAATGACCCCGAGGAACCGGAACGAGACCATGAAATCGCATTATACCGACCCGACAGAGATCCAGCTTCCCGAGCGCCGCACCTATTGCGTGCTGGTCGACAACGAGCCCGGCGTGCTCGCGCGGATCGCCGGGATGTTCTCCGGCCGGGGCTACAATATCGAGAGCCTCACCGTTTCCGAGACCGAGCACGAGAAGCATCTCTCGCGGATCACCATCGTCACCTCCGGCACCAAGGCGGTGCTCGATCAGATCGAGGCGCAGCTCGACCGGCTGGTGCCGGTGCATCGGGTGGTCAATCTCTCGGCCAAGCCGGCGATCGAGCGGGAACTGGCGCTCGTCAAGGTCAGGGGCACGGGCGAGCACCGGATGGAGGCGCTGCGCCTCGCCACCGCCTTCGGCGCGCGGCCGGTCGATGCGACCCTCGAAAGCTTCGTCTTCGAGATCACCGGGGCGAGCGAGGATGTCGAGCGCTTCATCAACCTCATGACCGCGATCGGCCTCGTCGAGGTGAGCCGCACCGGCGCCGCGGCGATCGCGCGCGGGAGCGAGGGATTGTAGGTGCGGGAGGGCGGCTCCGCCTCGCCCTTCGCCCATGCTGCAGGGGATTTCGATGCCGACCGAGACCGTTCTTGCCTTTCTCGCCTTCGCCTTCGCGAGTTCGGTGACGCCGGGGCCGAACAACATGATGCTCGTCGCCTCCGGGGTGAATTTCGGGCTCCGGCGCACGCTCTCGCATGTCGCGGGCATCAATGTCGGCTTTCCGGTGATGCTGCTGCTCTCCGGGCTCGGGCTGGGGCAGGTCTTCCACCGCTACCCGGCGCTTTATGGCGCGATGAAGGTGATCGGCATCGCCTACATGCTCTGGCTTGCCTGGAAGATTGCCCGGTCGGGCCCCGTCGGCGAGGGCCGGGAGATCGGCAGCCCGATGCGCTTCTGGCAGGCGGCGGCGTTCCAATGGGTCAATCCCAAGGCCTGGGCGATGGTCGTGGGCGCCATCGCCGCCTATACGGTGCCGGAGAATTACCTTGGCTCGCTGCTGATGATCACCGTGCTCTATGCGCTCACGGGTGCGCCGGGCTCGCTGATCTGGGCGGCGTTCGGCGCGGCGATGCGCGGGTTCCTGTCCGATCCCGGCAAGGTGCGGTGGTTCAACATCGCCATGGCGCTTCTGCTGGTCGCCTCGCTCTGGCCGGCGCTGGCGGAACTGCTCGCGCCGTGAATTCCGTTTGACGCATGCCCAGCGCTGCTTTACCAAAAGCCGAACCGTAACGTTCGTTACGCTCGCCGCGGGCGGGCGATCATGGAGCGCCGCCCGGCATGGAGACGGAAGCCGCCCCAGGGGAGCGCGTGTTCAGCCCGCGGCAGGCCGAGGTGCTGGAGGCGGCGCTGCGCGAACTGGTCGAGGGCGGCCGGCCGCTAACCATGGGCGCGGTGGCCAAGCGCGCCGCCTGCTCCAAGGAAACGCTCTACAAATGGTTCGATGATCGCGACGGGCTGCTGACCGCGATCGTGCGCTTCCAGGCGGCGCGGGTGCAGGTGGCGGCGGTCGAGCCGGGGCGGCTCGATCTTGCCTCGCTGACGGCGCGACTTGAGGAATTCGCCGCCAACTGGCTGAGGGTGATCGCCTCCGAGACCTCGATCGCCCTCAACCGCGTGGCGATCGGCCAGGCGGGGGGCGGCGCGGTGCCGCTCGGCGCCATCGTTCTGGAAAACGGTCGTTTCGCGCTCGGGCGACGGCTGAAGCCGGTTCTGGAAGCGGGGCGCGCGGCGGGGCTGATCGATTTCCCGGAGAGCGAGGAGGCGTTCCGCACCTTCTTCGGGCTTTTCGCGCGCGATGTGCAGATCCGCCTGCTGCTCGGCGAGCGGCTCGACCTCGCGCCCGACACGATCCGCGCCGACGCCCGGCGCGCCGCGCGACAGTTTCTCACGCTCTACGGAGCCCAACCCAGCACCGGCATGCCGGGCTGAAACCACAGGAAGGATAACGCCATGCGCGTCTATTACGATCGCGATGCCGATCTCAACCTCATCAAGGCGAAGAAGGTCGCCATCGTCGGCTATGGCTCGCAGGGACGGGCGCATGCGCTGAACCTCAAGGATTCCGGCGTCAAGGAGATCCGCATCGCGCTGAAGCCGGGCTCGGCGACCGCGAAGAAGGTCGAGGCCGACGGGCTTCAGGTCATGAGCGTCGCGGAAGCGGCGAAATGGGCCGACATGATGATGATGGCGACGCCGGACGAACTCCAGGCTGATATCTACCGCAACGAGATCGCGCCCCATATCCGCGACGGCGCCGCGATCGCCTTCGCCCATGGCCTCAACGTGCATTTCGGGCTCATCGAGCCGAAGGCAAGCGTCGATGTCGTGATGATCGCGCCGAAGGGGCCGGGCCACACCGTGCGCGGCGAATACCAGAAGGGCGGCGGCGTGCCCTGCCTCGTCGCCGTGCACCAGAACCCTTCGGGCAACGCGCTCGAACTCGCGCTCTCCTATGCCTGCGGCGTCGGCGGCGGGCGCTCCGGGATCATCGAGACCAATTTCAAGGAGGAATGCGAGACCGACCTGTTCGGCGAGCAGGTCGTGCTCTGCGGCGGTCTGGTCGAACTGATCCGCGCCGGGTTCGAGACGCTGGTGGAAGCCGGCTACGCGCCGGAAATGGCCTATTTCGAGTGCCTGCACGAGGTGAAGCTGATCGTCGACCTCATCTACGAGGGCGGCATCGCCAACATGAACTATTCGATCTCCAACACGGCGGAATGGGGCGAATATGTCTCCGGGCCGCGCATCATCACCGCCGAGACCAAGGCCGAGATGAAGCGGGTGCTGAAGGACATCCAGACCGGCAAGTTCACCAGCGAGTGGATGCAGGAATACCGCTCCGGCATGGCGCGCTTCAAGGGTATCCGCCGCCTCAACGACGCGCACCAGATCGAGCAGGTGGGCGAGAAGCTGCGCGGCATGATGCCGTGGATCTCCAAGAACGCGCTGGTTGACAAAGCGCGGAACTGATCCGGCGCGAAACGGATCCGGCGCAGATGGGGCTTGCCCCGTTTGCGCCGGCATCCTCACGCCAGCAATTTGACAGCGCGAGGTGAATCTCCCCAAGCTCGCGGCGAAGCGGCGCCTCCCGCGCCCGGATCAACCGGCCATGTCCTCGCGCGCCTTCCGCCTCGCCACCTTCAACCTCGAGAACCTCTATTCCCGCCCCGATTTCTGGGATCCGCAGCGGCGTTCGGACCAGCAGGTCGGCAATGTGTTCTTCGAGGATCGCGACGAGGCGCGGGCGGCCAAACGCATCGCCGAGGCGGTCCTGTCGGATGACAAGTGCCAGCTCACGGCACTCGCGCTGCTTGCGACGAGAGCGGATATCGTCGCGCTCCAGGAGGTCGACAGCGAGGCGGCGCTGCGCTCCTTCCGCGAGAGCTATCTCAAGAAGCTCGAGGGGCCGGATGTCGCGCAGGCGATGCGGGCGGTGATCTTCCGCGATCCGCCGCCCGCGCCGGATGCGGTGCGGCGGGCGCGGGAGATGGCGATCGCGCGCGTGAACTATCGCTATCTCCATGTTTCCGAGGGCAATGACCGGCGCGGGATCGATATCGGCCTGCTCGCCCGGATCGGTTGGCAGAGCGTGACGAGCCATGCGGCGCTGACCTTCGCGGATCTCGATATCTGGCCGGAGGGGATGGATGCCTATCGCGAGGGGCCGCCGGATGATCCGCGTCCCGTCGCCCGCACCGACCGGCTGTTCAAGCGCGACCTGCTCCAGGCGGAGTTCATCATCGACGGGCGCAACTTCACGCTCTTCACCTGCCATCTGAAGTCGATGAATGGCGGCCGCCGCGCAACGCGGGTCGTGAGGCTCGCCGAAACCATGGCGATCCGGCGGCTGATCGAGCAGCGCTTCGCCGATCATCAAGGCGGCCCGGCGGCGGCCAACTGGGCGATCGCCGGCGACATGAACGATTATTACGAGGTCGACGGCGTGCGCGACCTGCGCGATTACCATACCGGCGAGCCGAGCCCGACCGCGCTCGACCCGCTGCTGGCGGATGGATTTGCCGTCAACCTGATGGAGCGCCGCCCGGCGGAGGAGCGCTGGACGACGTATCACCCGCCGGACGATGTCTATACCCAGCTCGATTACATCCTCGTCTCGCCGGCGCTGGCGCAGGCCAATCCGCATGCTGTTCCCGAGGTGATCCGTCAGGGGCAGCCCTTCCGCGCGGCGCGCCATGCCGGTCCGCGCTTCCCCCGGATCGGCTGGGACCGGCCGAAATCCTCCGATCATTGCCCCGTGGTGGTGGAACTGCGGCTGCCGTGAGGCGGGCGATTCCCGCTTGCCTCGCGCCGGACCGCTGCCTAGTCTCCGCCCCAACAAGAACAGTCGGGAGGACGGGATGACGGCGCAGGCGCGCGGGATGGCCGCATGAGCGCGGGTGGTTCGGCCGCGGTCGCGCCCCGGCAGGATGCGGTTCCGGCGGTTGCGCTGCGCGGAGTTTCGGTCGCCTATGCGCTCGCGGATGGCGGGCGCTACGAGGCGGTGCAGCCGGTGGACGTGACGGTGGAGGACGGGGAGTTCGTCGCGATCCTCGGCCCGACCGGTTGCGGGAAATCGACCCTGCTCAACATCGCCGCCGGGCTGATGGCGCCGTCCTCCGGCACCGGCACGATCTTCGGCCGGCCGCTGGCCGGGCTCAACGCCGTGGCCGGCTATCTCTTCCAGCAGGATGCGCTGATGCCGTGGAAGACCGCGCGCGACAATGTCGCGATCGGGCTCGAGGTGGCGGGCTCGACACGGGCGGCGGCGCTCGAGGCGGCGGCGGCGATGCTGAAGCGCGTCGGGCTCGCGGGGTTCGGCGAGCGCTATCCCCACCAGCTCTCGGGCGGGCAGAGGAAGCGCGTCGCGCTGGCGCAGGTTCTGGTCCGCCGGCCGAAGATCCTGTTGATGGACGAGCCCTTCGGCCCGCTCGACGCGCAGACGCGGCTGATCATGAGCGAATTGCTGCTCGATCTCTGGCAGGCGGACCGCAAGGCGGTGATGTTCGTGACCCATGATCTCGACGAGGCGATCGCTCTGGCCGACCGGGTGCTCGTGATGTCCGCCGGGCCGCGGGCGCGGATCATCGGCGAATTCCCGATCCCGCTCGCGCGGCCGCGCGATGTCGCGGAGGTGCGGAGCGAGCCGGAATTCCACCGCCTGCATGCGGCGATCTGGGGTTGCCTGCGCGACGAGGTGCGCAAGACCTATGCGCTCGCGGCCGGGGAGGGGCGGGCATGAGCCGGCCGAAGCTCCTCGCGCTCCAGCTCCTCGTGGCCGTGGTCGCGCTTCTCGTCTGGCATCTCGGCTCGACCGTGCCGCTCGGCCTGGGGGCGGATGGCAAGCCATTCTTCCTGCTGCCGAAATTCTTCTTCTCGACACCGCTCGACGTGCTGGCGCGCGTCTGGACCATGTTCGCCTCCGGCGAGGTCTACCGGCATCTCGCAATCACGCTCGTCGAGGCCATGCTTGCCTTCGCGATCGGGGCGCTGGCGGGGATCGTCATCGGGTTCTGGTTCGCGCGCAAACCGCTCGTCGCGGCGGTGTTCGACCCTTACGTCAAGATGATGAACGCGCTGCCGCGGGTGGTGCTGGCGCCGATCTTCGCGCTCTGGTTCGGGCTCGGCATCTGGTCGAAGGTCTGGCTCGGGGTGACGCTGGTCTTCTTCATCGTGTTCTTCAACGTCTACCAGGGGGTGCGCGAGGTGAGCCCGGTCGTGCTCTCGAACGCGCGCATGCTCGGCATGAACGAGCGGCAATTGTTGCGCCATGTCTATTGGCCGGCCGCGCTCGCCTGGGTGTTCTCGTCGCTGCACACCTCGGTTGGCTTTGCGGTCGTCGGGGCTGTGGTGGGCGAATATCTCGGCTCCTCCGCCGGGCTCGGTTATCTGATCCACCAGGCGGAGGGCGTGTTCGACGTGACCGGCGTGTTCGCCGGCATGCTGATCCTGATGGTTTTCGTGATGGCGATCGATTTCGTCGTCACGCTGGTCGAGAAACCCTTGCTTGTCTGGAAGCCGGGGGAGACAAAGACGGTGTAGCGCGCTGCGGGGCGGCGCGCCGAATGAGGGAGAGACCATGAACCCGATGCACAACGACAAGCCGGGGCTCGCCCGGCGCGCTCTTCTTGCGGCGACCTTCGCGCTCGCCCTGCCCGGGCTCGCGGCCGCGCAGGCTTTCCCGTCGAAGCCGATCACGATCGTGGTGCCGTTCGCGGCCGGCGGCTCGACGGATATCGTCGCCCGCATCGTCGGTGCCAAGATGGGCGAGATCCTCGGCCAGACGGTGCTGATCGAGAACCGCGCGGGCGCCGGCGGCAGCATCGGCGCCGGCGCGGTCGCGAAGGCGGCGCCCGACGGCTACACGCTGCTGATGGGAACGATCTCGACCCATGCGATCAACCCTGCCGTGCTCAAGAGCAATCCGAGCGACCCGGTGAAGGATTTCGCGCCGATCTCGCTGCTCGCGGACGTACCGAGCGTGCTGGTGGTGACGAACGATTTCCCGGCGAAGAACGTGAAGGAACTGATCGAGGTCCTGAAGGCCAACCCGGACAAATATTCCTATGCCTCCTCGGGCGTGGCGACGCCGCAGCATCTCGGCGGCGAATTGTTCAAGACAATGAGCGGCACCCGGATGCAGCACATCCCCTATCGCGGCGGCGGGCCGGCGCTCCAGGACGTGGTTTCCGGCAAGGTGGCGATGATCTTCGACAACCTGCCCTCCTCGGCCGAGATGATCCGCGCCGGCAAGGTTCGCGCCATCGGCATCACGGTGATGAAGCGCTCGCCGGCCTTCCCGGATCTGCCGACCATCGACGAATCCGGCCTGCCGGGCTTCGTCAATTATTCCTGGAACGCGCTCTTCGCCCCCGCCAACACGCCGAAGGACGTGATCGCCAAGCTCAACGACGCGGCGAACAAGGCGATCAAGGATCCGGCGGTCGAGAAGAAGCTCGCCGATCTCAGCGCCGTCACCGTCGGCTCGACGCCGGAGCAACTTGGCGAGCACGTGAAGAAGGAACTCGCGAAATGGGGGCCGATCGCCAAGGCCGCCGGTGCGAAGCTCGAATAAAACCATCACGGGAGGAACGTGCATGATTCCGGTTGATCGGAGGCGCCTTCTGGCGCTCGGCGGCGCGATGCTCGCGGCGCCGGCGCTTGTCGGCCGCGCCGGCGCGCAGACCAAGGTTGCGCTCGGCGTCGGCGGCAAGTCGCTGCTCTATTACCTGCCGCTCACGATCGCGGAGCGGAAGGGCTATTTCAAGGAATTCGGCCTCGACATGGAGATCAACGATTTCGCCGGCGGCGCGAAATCGCTCCAGGCGCTGGTCGGCGGCTCGGTCGATCTCGTGGCCGGGGCCTATGAGCACACGATCCGGATGCAGGCCAAGGGCCAGGATATCCGCGCCGTGATCGAGATGCTGCGCTTCCCCACCATCGTGATCGGGGTGCGCAAGGCCGTCGCCGACAGGGTGAAATCCGCGAAGGATTTCAATGGGCTCAAGATCGGCGTCACTGCGCCGGGCTCCTCGACCTACATCACCGTGCTCCATGCCATGGCGAAAGTCGGGCTCAAGGCGGGCGATGCCAGCTTCATCGGCGTCGGCGGTGGCGCCAGCGCGGTCGCGGCGATGAAGAAGGGCGAGATCGATGTCATTTCGCATCTCGATCCCGTCATTGCCAAGCTCGAG
The DNA here is from genome assembly GCF_008641065.1 of Rhabdaerophilum calidifontis. Taxonomy (GTDB): domain Bacteria; phylum Pseudomonadota; class Alphaproteobacteria; order Rhizobiales; family Beijerinckiaceae; genus Rhabdaerophilum; species Rhabdaerophilum calidifontis. The sequence goes on from NZ_VTRS01000001.1 coordinate 857,986, forward strand.
GCGGACGGGGATATCGTGACCCTGATCGATACCCGCACCGAGAAGGGCACGTTCGATCTCTTCGGCGGCACCAACCCCGCCGCCTGCCTCTATGTGCGGCAGGATACGATCGAGAAGAATCCTGCGACGGTCCAGGCCGCGGTCAACGGCCTCTACAAGGCGCTGCGCTGGATCAACAAGGCGAAGCCGGAAGAGATCGCCGATGCGGTGCCCGAGCAATACCATCTCGGCGACAAGGCGCTCTATATCCGGGCGGTGAAAGCCTCGCAGGCCGCCTATTCCGAGACCGGGCTGATGGCCGGGGCCGGCATGAAATCGGTCTACGACACGCTCAAGGCGCTCGATCCGGAGATGGCGAATGTCAATGTCGATCTCGGCAAGACCTTCGTGCCGGGCTTCGCGGCCAAGGCGGCGCAGATGGTCAGCTGAAGGCGCTTGCTGCGCTGCGTCGAAGCATGCAGGATGCGGAAGGGCGGTTCAGGCCGCCCTTTTTCTTTGGTGATCCCGCCTCCGTCCCGCCATGAACATCCTCTCCATCCAGTCGCATGTGGCCTATGGCCATGTCGGCAACGCTTCCGCGACCTTCCCGATGCAGCGGCTCGGGGTCGAGGTCTGGCCGATCCATACGGTGCAGTTTTCCAACCATACCGGCTACGGCGCCTGGCGCGGGCAGGTCTTCGAGGCGGGACTGATCGCCGAACTCGTCGAAGGCATTGCCGAGCGCGGCGTGCTGCCCCGCTGCGATGCCGTGCTCTCCGGCTATATGGGCTCGGATGCGATCGGCGGCGCGATTCTCGACGCGGCGGCGCGCGTCAGGGCCGCCAACCCGGCGGCGCTCTATGCCTGCGATCCGGTGATCGGCGATCACGGAAGGGGCATCTTCGTGCGCCCTGGGGTCCCGGAATTCATGCGGGCGCAGGCGGTGCCGGCGGCGGATATCCTCACGCCCAACCTGTTCGAACTCGAATATCTCGCCGGCATGGCGGCGAACGAGCCGGCGGCGCTGCGCGCGGCGCTTGCGAAGGTGCACGCGCTCGGCCCGCGCATCATCCTCGTCACCTCGGCGCTGCTCGCGGATACGCCGGAAACGGCGATCGATCTGGTGGTCTCCGACGGAAGCGGGCTCCGGCGTCTGCGGACGCCGCGGCTTGATCTCGACGTCAACGGCGCGGGGGATGCGATCGCGGCGCTGTTCCTCGTGCATTATCTGCGCACGCGCGACGCGGCGGCGGCGCTCGCCTGGGCGGGGTCGTCGGTGTTCGGGCTGCTCAGGCGCACGGCCGAGGCGGGGTCCCGCGAGATCCTGACCGTGGCGGCGCAGGAGGAATTCGTGGCGCCGACGCGGATGTTCGCGCCGGAGCCGCTCTGAGACGGGAGGGCCGGACGCGCGGCCCGGCCCTCCCGGAGGGCGATCAGAAGCGGACCTTGCCCTTGATCGCCTCTTCGGCGTTCTTCGGCACCACGTTGCGGGCCACGAAATCGTTCCAATCCTTGAAGCGGCCGTTCTTCGTGCGGGCCTCGATGATATCCTTGGCGCGGGCCGGGCCGATCTGCGGCAGCTTGTCGAGCTCGGCTTCGGTCGCGGTGTTGAGGTTGACGAGCTGGGCCTGCGCCGCGGGCGCGGCGGCCGGCGCGGGGGCGGTGGCCGGACGCACCGGCTGCGCCGCCGGGGGCTGGGCCGGCTGGGTGGCGGCGGGCGCTGCCGGCCGCTGCTGCGGCTGGGTCTGCGTGGTCTGCGCCGAGGCGGCGCCGGCGCCGATCAGCAGGACGGCCGCGGCGGTGCGGAGAAGATGGGTCATCGACATATCAGACACTCCTTTGAGTGCACCCCTGTTGTGCCCGCGTTCCGCCTCGCCCGGGGCAGGCGGGAGGAAACGGAGAGTGATCGCGTCGTCGCGGATCATGCTCTCGAGGCAATCATCTAAAGGAACGGGCATGAATTGTCGCGCAACACTGCGTTTCGCCGCCATTCATCTTGTGGGTTGCTCTTGGTGCGCGCCCGCGCGAAACAAGGGCCTGCCCTTAAAAGGAAAGGCATATCGTGAGCCGGCAATTCCATGTCCTCGACGTTTTCACGGAGCGCGCCTTTACGGGCAATCCGCTGGCGGTGGTGCTCGACAGCGAGGGCCTCGACGATGCGGCGATGCTGGCGATCACACGCGAATTCAACCTGTCCGAGACCGTATTCGTGCTGCCGCCGGATGATCCCGTGCATTCGGCGAAGATCCGCATCTTCACGCCCGGCGGCGAATTGCCCTTCGCCGGCCATCCGACGGTCGGGACCGCAGTCCTGCTCGCGGAATTGCGGGCCGGCGGGCATCTCGCGGAGGGGGTCGTCATCGCGCTCGAGGAGAAGATCGGGCTGATCCGCGCCGAGGTGCGGCGCAGGCCGGGCGGAGCGGCGCGCGCCGTGTTCGCGCTGCCGAGGCTGCCGGAGCCGATTCCCCTGCCGCTCGATCCGCTCGCCGTGGCGGCGGCGCTCGGCCTCGATCCGCTCGAGATCGGCTTCGGCGCGCACGGCCTTTCGGTTTGGTCCGCCGGCGTCCCGTTCGTGATGGTGCCGCTGCGCTCGCTCGATGCGATCCGCAGGGCGCAGATCGCCGACATGGCGGCCTGGCGCGCGGCCTTCGGCGGCACCGGCAAGGGCGCCGCCTATCTCTACACGCGCGAGACGGTCGAGCCTGCGCATCACATCCATGCCCGGATGTTCTCGCCGCTGATGGGCATTGCCGAGGATCCGGCGACCGGCTCGGCGGCGGCGGCCTTTGCCGGCGTCGCCGCGCTCTGCGAGGCGCCGGAGGACGGGATGCATCAGCTCGTTATCGAGCAGGGCTACGAGATGGCGCGGCCGAGCCTGATCGTGCTCGATCTCGAGATCGCCGGCGGCCGGCTCGCGGGCGCGGCGATCGGCGGCGCGGCGGTGCGGATCAGCGAGGGGCGAATCCATGCCTGAGCAATCCCGACCTGCGCAATCCTCGCCTGAAGCGGTCGGCGTTGCGCCGGAGATCGCCGAACTCGACGGCCTCGATTGCCGGCTCGAACCGGCGGCCTGGGCCTTCGCGCGCGAGCAGGAGGCGGCGATCGCCGCGCACTGGGCGCGATTCGTCGCCGACAAGCCGACGAATTTCAACGGCCGGGTCTTCCTCCAGCATCGCTGGGATTTCGACGGGCGGATCTATCGCGGGCGCTATCTGGAAACGGATTACGCGAGCTTCATCGCCTGGCGCGATTTCGGCCATCCCGGCGCGCCGATGCGCAACGGCTTTGCCATGGCGGCGCTGCGGGCGCGCGACGGCGCCTTCCTCCTCGGCGTGATGGGGCCGGGCACCGCCAATCCCGGCCGCATCTATTTCGCGGCCGGCACGCCCGACCCCGGCGACCTGCTGCCGGACGGGCGGATCGACCTCGCCGGTTCGGTGCTGCGCGAACTCGAGGAGGAGACGGGGCTGCGCCCGGAGGAGGTGCATGTGGGCGCGGGCTGGCGCGCGGTGATCGACGGCACGCGCGCCGCCTTCATGCGGCCGGTGACGATCGACCTGCCGGCGGCGGAGGCGCGTCGGCTGATCCTCGATCGCTTCGCCGGGCTCGCGCATGAGGAGCTGGTCGATATCCATATCGTCCGCGGGCCGGAGGATTTCGTTCCGGGGCGGATGCCGCCGTTCCAGATCGCCTATCTTGCCGATGCTTTCGCGCGTGGCGGTTGACCCCGATCAGGGATAGCCGAACCGGCTCTTCGTGGCGCGGACATGGGCGCTGGCGGCGCCGGATTGGCCGGCTGCGCACAGCGCATCGGCACGCTTCATCTCGGCCTCGATCTGGTCATAGACCTGCCGGGTGGTGTGGCCGGTTTCGAGATCATTGGCCTGGATGGCGCGGAAGCGGGCGATGTCGCCCTGGCAGCCGCTGCCTTCCGGCAGCCGGAACCCTGCCGGCGTGACGGAGACGCCACGCGGTTCCGGCTTTGGCGCCGGCGCCGGAGGCTCGGCCGTCGTCTGGCAGGCGGCGAGCGCGAGAAGCGCTACGAGGCAGAGGGCGCGTGCGGGCATGAATGGCTCACCTTGGTCACGGATTCGTTGCGCGTCCTTCGGGTTGTAGCGGCTCTCCGGCATTGCCATCAAGGTGCCGTTGCCAGATCCGCCCCGCAGCCCGACAGAATGGCCATGCCGGCGTGAAAAGAACAGGCGCAAGGGCAGGGATCCGGTGCAGGATGGTCAGCGCATCCTGTTCCGGTGTTCGATCCGCCTGCCGGGCTCCTCCCGGCGGGGATCGTAGATCAGCCGGTAGCGCGGGATCGCATGGCTGCTCCAGATTTCAAGCTCTGTATCACAGATAACGCAGCGAAAACGGTCATGATCGCGGAAGATGACCAATTCCTCCGTTCGCTCGTAGATTGCGCCGCAGGAGCATATTACTTCCCGTTGCATATCGATACTATACCGTAACGATCGATTCGCGCCAAGCGGATCGCCGGGGCGGTGGCCGATCGCGGCCCGGCGGACGGCTTGCGCGCGTTCCCCGGCTCCGGTAGGGTCATGCGTCCTGTTCTGAAGGTCGATCCGGTGTCTGTCGCTGACGCACGCATCCAGACGATGAACCTGAAGTCGCCGCGCCGCGCCGCGGCGCCGGATGCGCTCGGCCTCCTTTCCCGGCTCCTTCTTATCAGCCCCTGAGGGCCGTCCGGGTGCGCCTGGGCTCTCAGGGGTGATGGACCACGAGACGCCCGCAAGGGATGCTCCGCCCGTTTTTCCATTCCGCCGGACAGGCCCGACCGCGACGATGCGGGGGAACCGGCAGCCAGCAAGGATCCGCAGATGTCATCCGCCCATTTCACCGCCGCAGACCGCAACCGCGTCCTGATCTTCGACACGACGCTCCGCGACGGGGAGCAATGCCCCGGCGCCACGATGACCTTCGAGGAAAAGCTCGAGGTCGCCGATTTCCTCGATGCGATGGGCGTCGACATCATCGAGGCCGGGTTTCCGATCGCCTCGGAGGGGGATTTCGAGGCCGTTACCGCCATCGCCCGCCGCGTGAAGAACGCGGTCGTCGCCGGGCTCAGCCGCGCGGCGTTCAAGGATATCGACCGCGCCGGCGAAGCGGTGAAGCACGCGCGGCGTCCGCGCATCCATACCTTCATCTCCACCTCGCCCGTGCATATGAAATACAAGCTCCAGAAGGAGCCGGAGGCGGTACTGCAACTCGTCATCGACCAATGCGCCCGTGCCCGCAATCTCGTGCCCGATGTCGAATGGTCCGCCGAGGACGCGACGCGCACGGAGGCCGATTTTCTCTGCCGCTGCGTGGAGGCGGCGATCAGGGCCGGCGCGACGACGATCAACCTGCCGGATACGGTGGGCTACGCGACGCCGGAGGAATACCGCGCGATGTTCGAGATGGTGATCAACCGCGTGCCCGATGCCGACAAGGCGATCTTCTCGGTGCATTGCCACAATGATCTCGGCATGGCGGTCGCCAACAGTCTCGCCGGGCTCGCGGGCGGCGCGCGCCAGGTCGAATGCACGATCAACGGCATCGGCGAGCGCGCGGGCAACGCCGCGCTCGAGGAAATCGTCATGGCGATCAGGACCCGCAACGACGTGCTGCCCTACGCGACCGGAATCGAGGCGACGCTGCTCAACCGTGCCTCCCGGCTCGTTGCGGCGGCGACCAATTTCCCGGTGCAATACAACAAGGCGATCGTCGGCCGGAACGCCTTCGCGCATGAGAGCGGCATCCATCAGGACGGCATGCTCAAGCACACCCAGACCTACGAGATCATGACGCCGGAATCGGTCGGCGTCTCCAAGACCAGCCTGGTGATGGGCAAGCATTCCGGCCGCAACGCCTTCCGCGACAAGCTGAAGCAGCTCGGCTACGAACTCGGCGACAACCAGCTCGAGGATGCCTTCGTGCGCTTCAAGGCGCTCGCCGACCGCAAGAAGGTGATCTACGACGAGGATATCGAGGCGCTGGTGGACGAGGGGCTCGCCAGCGCGCAGGATCGTGTCAAGGTCGTGGCGCTGACGGTGATCGCCGGCACGATGGGGCCGCAATCCGCGACGCTGACGCTCGACATCGCCGGCCAGCACCAGACCGTGCAGGCGACCGGAAACGGCCCTGTGGACGCGACCTTCAACGCGATCCACAAACTCATCCCGCATGCGGCGAAGCTCGAACTCTACCAGGTCCATGCCGTGACCGAAGGCACCGACGCGCAGGCCGAGGTCTCGGTGCGGCTCGAAGGGCCCGAGGGCCGGCTCGTCACCGGCCGCGCGGCGGACCCGGACACGCTGGTCGCCTCCGCCAAGGCCTATATCGGCGCGCTCAACAAGCTCGTCGCACGCGGTGACAGCCGCACCCACGCCCAGCACGGCGCCGCCTGACACTTGCCTTTTCGGCCCGGACGCGCTTTCACGGCGCGTCCACCCGGGCGGCGGGTGGGGTTTCGAACAGGGGCATCATGCGGTTGGGGATCGATCTCGGCGGCACCAAGACCGAGATCATCGCGCTCGATCCGGGCGGGGCGGAGCTGCTGCGCCGCCGTATCGCCACGCCGCGCGGGCAATATCGCGGCATCGTCGCGGCGATCGTCGAACTCGTCCGGCAGGTGGAGGCCGAGCTTGCCGCGGGCGGCGTCCCTGGCCCCCACTCGCTCGGCATCGGCATGCCCGGCACGATCTCGCCCTTTGCGGGGCTCGCGGTGAACGCCAATTCGACCGAGCTCAACGGCCAGCCGCTCCAGGCCGATCTCGAGGCGGCGCTCGGCCGCCCGATCCGGTTCCAGAACGATGCCAATTGCCTCGCCGTTTCCGAGGCGGTGGACGGCGCCGCGGCCGGGGCGGGCCTTGTCTTCGCGGCGATTCTCGGCACCGGAATCGGCGCCGGGATCGCGATCGACGGCCGCGCCTGGGACGGGCCGCATCGCATCGCCGGCGAATGGGGGCACAATCCGCTTCCCTGGCCGAGCCGCGCCGAGATCGAGGCGGCGCGGCCGTGCTTCTGCGGCCGGCGCGGCTGCATCGAGACCTGGGTCGCGGGGCCAAGCTTCGAGCGTGACCATGTGGAGGCCGGCGGGGCGCCGCTGCCGGCGGCGGCGATCGTGGCGGCGGCCGGGGCGGGGGAGCCGCTCGCCCGCGCGGCGTTCGACCGCTATCTCGACCGGCTCGGCCGGGCGCTCGCGCATGTCGTGAACCTGCTCGATCCCGAGGTGATCGTGCTCGGCGGCGGCATGAGCAAGACCGAGGCGCTCTATGCGCGGCTGCCGGCGGCGATCGCGCCGTATCTCTTCGCGGAGCGCTTCGTGACGCCGATCCGCCCGGCACGGCACGGGGATTCCTCCGGCGTGCGCGGCGCAGCCTGGTTGTGGGGGCGGTGATCGGCGGCAGCTGTGTCGATGCCGCGTTTCCGAAAACATTCTGGACAACCCGGTGCCGATGCGCTATCGAACCGGCCTCGCGCGGGCGTTCCCCGCGCGTCGCCTTTTCTGGGTGGCCGGATATGCTCCGATGGCCCGAGGCGGGGTGATTAGCTCAGTTGGTAGAGCAGCTGACTCTTAATCAGCGGGTCGAAGGTTCGAGTCCTTCATCACCCACCAATCCTTCCCGGGTTTGAGCAAGAGCCGGGCGGGTGCCGGTTTTGTCGGCAAGCCCGCCGCGCGGGCTCAGAACGGCAGGCCGACGTAATTCTCCGCCACGGTGGCGCGCGCGTGCTGCGAGATGCGCAGATAGGCGAATTCGGCATCCTGCATGCGCCGCTCGAAGGGCGAGCTGGTCTCGAAGCGGTGCAGCAAGGTCGTCATCCACCAGGAGAAGCGCTCCGCCTTCCAGATCCGGTCCAGCGCCCGCGCCGAATAGGTGTCGAGCGCGCTGGCGGTCCCTTCGCCGAAGAAGGCGATCAGCGCTTCCGAGAGGTAATGCACGTCGCTCGCCGCGAGGTTGAGGCCCTTGGCGCCGGTCGGGGGCACGATATGGGCGGCGTCGCCGGCGAGGAACAGCCGGCCGAAGCGCAGCGGCTCGGCAACGAAGGAGCGCAGCGGCGCCACGGATTTCTCGATCGCCGGGCCGGGCACCACCCGCGCGGCGGCCTCGGGGTCGAGGCGGCGGCGGAGTTCGTCCCAGAACAGCGTATCGGGCCAGGATTCCGGCGTCTCGTCGAGGCGGCACTGGATGTAATAGCGCGAACGGGTCATCGAGCGCATGGAGCACAGGGCAAAGCCGCGATCATGCCCGGCATAGATCAGTTCGTGCGCGCAGGGCGGAACATCCGCGAGAACCCCGAGCCAGCCGAAGGGATAGACCCGCTCGAAGGTCCGCAGCGCCGTTTCCGGTACGCTGGCGCGGCTGACGCCGTGAAATCCGTCGCATCCGGCGATGATGTCGCAGGCGATCTCACGGTGCTGGCCATCCTGCACGAAGGAGACGCGCGGGGTGTCGCGGTCGAAATCGTGGATCGTCACCGCCTCGGCATCGTAGATCGTCGGCGCGCCGGAAGCCACGCGCAGCGCCATCAGGTCGCGCGTCACCTCGGTCTGGCCATAAACGGTGACGCTGCTGCCGCCGGTCAGCGCCTTGAGGTCGATGCGCAGGGCCTCGCCGGCGAAATTGATCGCGAAACCTTCATGCACCAGCCCCTCGCGGTCGAGCCGTGCGCCGGCGCCGACCCTGCGCAGCAGGTTGACGGTGCCCTGTTCGAGCACGCCGGCGCGGATGCGCGAGAGCACGTAATCCGGGCTCCTCTGCTCCAGGATCAGGGTGTCGATCCCCGCCTGGTGGAGCAGCGCCCCGAGCAGGAGCCCCGAAGGGCCCGCGCCGATGATCACCACCTGATGCCGCATGTTCGTTTCTCCCCGTCGGCGCGTGGCCGATGCGGCGCGTCCGCCCGGCAGGCCCTTGATCTTTTTCTGGTGATCCGGCCGGGGTGGAGACGCGCTTCGTTGCGTTTCCAACGGTTTTCTAGACGCTTGATCCGGGTCAAGGGATGACAGAATATCCGAAAGACTTGGATTTTTCCGGTTCTTCGAACGGAATTCGCCCCGATGCCCCGCCACGCCGAACGCATACCCCCCCGCAACACGCCGCGCGGCGCGGCCGGGCCGCTCTACCGGATCCCCGCCTTCGGGCTTTATGGCAACGCCGAGGAAGCGCGTGCCGCCGGCTATGCGCATATCGAGACCATCGCCTCGCGCGCGCCGGCAAATGATTGGCGGATCGCGGCGCATCGCCATGCCACGCTCGCGCAATGCATCGTCGTCACCCGGGGCGGGGGGATGCTCGATCTCGAGGGCGCGACGGCGCGCTTCGATGCGCCCTGGTTCATCTGGCTGCCGCCGGCGGTGGTGCATGGCTTCCGGTTCGATCCCGGCACGACCGGGCATGTGCTGACGGTTTCGGAGGATGTGGTGGCGGCGGCCTTGCGGGCCTCGGTCGATGCCGAACGGATCGCCGCGATGATCGCGGCGCCGCGTTTCGGCCCGCTGCCGCCGGCGGAAGAGATCGGCGTCGATGTTGCCGGCATCATGGAGAGCATCGCCCGCGAGCATGAATTGCCGCGCTATGGCGTGAACACGGTGGTTTCGGCGAGCCTGCTGCTGCTGCTCGTCGCCTTCCTGCGCGTGCGGACGCTGGGCGAACTGGCCGATACGCTCGGCCGCGCGCGTGCCTCGGAGTTCCGTCGCTTCCGCGCTCTGGTGGAGCGCGATTTCCGGCGGCAGACGAGCATTCGCGCCATCGCCGCCGAACTCGGGATCACGGCGGACAAGCTGCATGCGGTGACGCGGCAGGCGGTGGGCAAGGGACCGCTCGCGGTGCTGCACGACCGGATCATGCTCGAATGCCGGCGCGAGCTGATCTACACCGACAAGCCGGTGGCGGAGATCGGCTTCGATTGCGGCTTCGGCGATCCGGCGCATTTCAGCCGCTTCTTCGCGCGCCGGGCCGGCTGTTCGCCGCGGCGGTTCCGGCAACTCAACCGCGAGAAAAGAGCCGATCCGCCCGCCTGATCGCGATCCGTTTAACGGAAAAGCGAAGAATCCCGGCCTAATGTCGCGCTCTCGCGGCTTCGGGCCGCCTGGACGGGATTTCGCGCATGGCGATCGAGGCGATGGACGGTGATGCCCGGGGGCTCGCGGCTGCCGGTCCGGTCGCGTCCTTTCTCGACCATGCCTCCAAGCAGAAGATCATCGGCCTCGTGCTGATCGCCGATCTTGCCGTGTTCGGCGGCGCGGGCCTTGCGACCGCCTTCGCCGCGCTGCCGCCGCATGCGGGCGGCTGGGCGCTGACGGCAATGATCGTGGCGGCGGTGACCCTTTCCGCCATCACCATCCTGCAACGGCTGTGGTCCTACACGATCCCGGCGCTCGGCGGGCTGGCGCGGCAGGTTCGAGCGCTGCTCGCGGCGATCGGCGGCGCCTTCATGGTGGTGACAGGGTTTTTGTTCCTTGCCGGCATCGACATCATGCCGTTCCGGCTCTGGCTGCTCGTCTGGCTTCTGGCGGCTCTGGTCGTGCTGGTGCCGTTCCGCTTCGTCGTGGCGCGGGCGTTGTCGCGCGCCGAGGCGCGCGGCGCGCTTGCGCGGCGGGCGGTGATCGTCGGCGGCGGCAAGCCCTGCGAGGATCTGATCCTGCGGCTCGCGCGCTCGAATTCCAAGGCGATCCGCATTCTCGGCGTGTTCGACGATCGCAGCGACGAACGTTCGCCGGATACGATCGGCCTGTTCCGCAAGATCGGCACCTTCGACGAGCTCGAACGCTATTGCCGCGAGCAATGGGTCGATCTCCTGATCATCGCGCTGCCGCCCAGCGCGGAGGAGCGCATCCTGCACCTGATGCGCAAGCTCTGGGTGCTGCCGATCGATGTCCGGATCGCGGCGCATGCCTCGCGGCTCAAGCTCTCGAAGCGCGCCTATAGCTATATCGGCGACGTGCCCTTCCTCGCGGTGTTCGACAGGCCGCTCTCGGACTGGAACGCGGCGGTGAAGGCGGTGTTCGATCGGGTGGTGGCGGCGCTCGCGCTCGTTCTGCTTGCGCCGGTGATGCTCGCCACCGCCCTCGCCGTGAAGCTCGACTCGCGCGGGCCGGTGTTCTTCCGGCAGAAGCGGCACGGTTTCAACAACGAACTCATCGAGGTGCTGAAATTCCGCTCGATGTATACCGAGATGGCCGATCTCAACGCCGCGCGCCAGGTGACGAAGGATGACCCGCGCGTGACCCGCGTCGGCCGCTTCATCCGCAAGACCTCGCTCGACGAATTGCCGCAGCTGATCAACGTGCTGCGGGGCGAATTGTCCCTGGTCGGCCCGCGCCCGCATGCCGTCGAGACCAAGGCCGGCAACCGACTCTACCAGGATGTTGTGGACGGCTATTTCGCCCGCCACCGGATGAAACCCGGCATTACCGGCTGGGCGCAGGTGAACGGCTGGCGCGGCGAGACCGATACCGTCGAGAAGCTCGAAAGGCGGATCGAGCACGATCTCTATTATATCGAGAACTGGTCGTTGCCCTTCGATCTCTACATCCTCGCCATGACGCCGATCTCGCTTTTCAACACCCGCAACGCGTATTGACACCGGCCCCGTGCGCCAGCGCACATTCCGCAGCGCCGGCCGATCATAGGTTCGTCGGTCTCGGTTCGCGGGTGCTGGGAGGAGAGCATGGATGTCACGTTCTGGGGTGTCCGGGGCAGCTACCCGGCATCCGGCGCGGCTTTCGCCGAATTCGGGCACCACACGCCCTGCATCGCGGTCGGTGCCGGCGATCACCGCATCGTGATCGATGCCGGCTCCGGCGCGGCGGCGCTCGGCGCAGCGCTCGCGGCGGCTCCGGCGCGGCGGCTCGACCTGCTGCTGAGCCATTTTCATCTCGACCACATGATCGGCTTGCCCTTCCTGATCGCGGGGACGCGCAAGGCCGCCGAGCTCCATGTCCATGCGGCGCTCGGCGCGGATCTCGATCTCGAAGGGCTGGTGCGGCGTTTCTGCGCGCCGCCCTATTTCCCCGACGAGGCGCGCGAGCTGTTCCGCGGTGTGCAGTTCCATGCCGTCGATCCCGGCGCGGCGATCGCGGCGAACGGGCACCGTATCCTGACGGCGCCGCTCACCCATCCCGGCGGCGCGACCGGCTTCCGCGTCGAGCATGACGGGCGGAGCCTCGTCGTCATCACCGATCACGAGGCGGGCGCGCGTCCCGATCCGCGCCTCGTGGCGCTCGCGCGCGATGCCGATCTCCTCGTCCACGACACGATGTTCACCGAGGAGGAGGCGGCGCTCCGGGTCGGCTGGGGGCATTCCACCCTCGAAGCGGCGCTCGCGCTGACTACCGCCGCCGGGGTGCGGCGGCTTGCCGGCTTCCATCACAGTCCCGCGCATGATGATGCAACGCTTCGCGCGCGCGAGGCGCAGGGCAGGGCGCGCTTTGCATGCATGACCTTTGCGCGCGAGGGCGAGACGATCCGCCTCCAGGGCGGACCCTGATCGGACCAACCCCATCCCGTTGACCGGAAGAACATGCTCCCGAGCGGTGGCCGCGGCTTTCCGCGCGTGCTCCGCGAGCGCATTTATTTTGCGGGCTTCTCATTCTCGTCCGGCCTTTGCAGAAGCGGACCGCCATCGCGCGTATGACCGCAAATTCTTCTTGCACCCCCCGATGGTTCGCGCTTGTCTTGCCCGCGGTCAGGCAGGCGTGCATGCCACGGTCACAAGAAAATGCGGGAGGTTTCTGCCATGTTCGAACGTCGCCGGTTTCTCGGTCTTGTCGGTGCGGGCGTCGCGGCGCCGGCCATCCTGCGCGCGACCCGCGCCCATGCGGCCGAAGTTACGCTGAAACTGCACCATTTCCTGCCGCCGGTCTCGAACGGCCATGCGAAGTTCCTCAAGCCCTGGGCCGACAAGATCGGGGCGGAATCCAATGGGCGCATCAAGATCGACATCTACCCCTCGATGCAGCTCGGCGGTGCTCCGCCGCAGCTCTTCGATCAGGCGCGTGACGGCGTCGCGGATATCGTCTGGACGCTGCCAGGCAATACGCCGGGCCGGTTCCCCGGGATCGAAACCTTCGAACTGCCCTTCGTGCCGGCCAAGAAGGCGCTGCCGAATTCCAAGGCGCTCCAGGCCTTCGCGGAGGCCAATCTCAAGGACGAATTCAAGGATGTTCACCCGATCTGCTTCTGGGCGCATGATCACGGCCTGCTGCACACCAACAAGCCGGTGGCCAAGCTCGAGGATCTCGCCGGGCTGAAGATCCGCTTCCCGACGCGGCTTGCGGGGGAGGCGCTGAAGGCGCTCGGCGCCACGGCGATCGGCATGCCGATTCCGCAGGTGCCGGAGAGCCTTGCCCAGCGCGTGATCGACGGCTGCGTCATTCCCTGGGAGGTGGTGCCGGCGGTGAAAGTGCATGAGCTGGTGAAGAACCATCTCGAATTCCCCGGTTCGCCGACCTTCTATACCGCGACCTTCGTGCTGGCGATGAACAAGGCCCGATACGCGGCGATGCCCGCCGATCTCCGCGCCATCCTCGACCGGAATTCGGGCCAGGCTGCGGCGGAGATGGCCGGCAAGGTCTGGGACGATCAGGCTGTGGTGGTTGCCGACATGGTCAGGAAGCGCGGCAACGCCATCACCCAGCTTGCGCCGGACGAGCTCGCGCGCTGGCGCAAGGCCGTGGAGCCGGTGACCAATGCCTGGCTCGCAGCGATGAAGAGCCGCGGCCTCGACGGGGCCAAGCTGCTCGGCCATGCCGAGGCCTTGCTCGCGGCAGCCCAGAAGGCCTGATCGGTGGTGGAAGGGACGAAAACGGCGCGGCCGGGACCGAGCGCGTTCATGCGTTTCGTGCGCGGTCTTGCGGTCGCGGGCGGGCTTGTCTCGCTCGGTGTCGCGCTGATGGTCGTGGCGAGTGTCGTGCTGCGTTCGGGGCTGGTCGGGCTCGCGGGCGTGCCTGGCGATTTCGAGCTGGTGCAGATGCTGACCGCGGTTTCCGTCTTCTGCTTCCTGCCGCTCTGCCAGGCGCGGGGCGGGCATGTCATCGTCGATGTGGCGACGCGCAGGCTGCCGGAGCGCGTCTGCCGGCGGATCGACGGGCTCTGGGAATTGGTCGCGGCGGCGGTGATGGGGCTCATCGCGGTGCAGCTTGCACAGGGCGCGTTCGGGATCGGCGCCTCGGGCACCCGGACCATGGTGCTCGGCCTGCCGGTGGCGCCGGCGGTCGGTGTCTGCGCCGCGCTGGCGCTGGTCCTGGCGGGAATCGCGCTGCGGCGCGGTATTCTCGGGTTCGGTGGCGGCCGCGCCGGAGAGTGAGATGAGCAACAACCTGTTCGCGCTTCTCGGCTTTGCCGGGATGCTGGTTCTCATCGCCCTGCGCATGCCGGTGGCCATGGCGATGCTCGTGACGGGGGCAGCCGGCTATGCCGGCTTCGTCGGCCTGCCGGTCTTCCTCAACTATATCAAGACGACGCCTTACTACCTGTTTTCGAACTACACGCTCTCGGTCATCCCGCTCTTCGTGCTGATGGGGGCCTTCGCCGAGCGATCCGGCCTGTCGAACGGGCTGTTCCGGGCGATGTCGGGGCTGGTCGGGCATCTGCGCGGCGGCATGGGCATGGCGGTGATCGGCTCCTGCACCGCCTTCGGGGCGATCTGCGGCTCTTCCGTGGCGACCACGGCGACCTTCGGGCGCGCGGCGCTGCCGGAACTGGAAGCGGATGGCTACCGGCCGGGCATTGCGGCGGGGACGATCGCGGTCGGCGGCACGCTCGGCATCCTGATCCCGCCTTCGGTGATCCTGGTCGTCTACGCGATCTCGACCGAGCAGAACATCGTCAAGCTGTTCATGGCCGCGCTGGTGCCGGGGCTGCTCGCGGCGCTGTTCTATGTGGCGGTGATCGGCTGGCTCGCGCGGCGCGATCCGGCGGGGATGCCGGTGCAGCCGGCGCTGCCCTGGGGCGAACGCCTGCGGCGGCTCGGCGCGGTGTGGCCATCGCTGCTCATCGCGTTCGTGGTGGTCGGCGGCATCTATGGTGGCGTGTTCACGCCCACCGAGGCGGCGGCGGTCGGCGCGGTCGCGGTGCTGGTGGATGGCGTGGTCAGGCGGGCACTGCCCTGGGGTGCCTTCGTCGAGGCCCTGCGCCAGAGCGCCGAGACCTGCGGCATGATCTTCATGATCCTGCTCGGGGCGGAGGTGTTCAACGCCTTCCTGGCGCTCACGCAATTGCCGACCAATGCGGCGGAATGGATCACCGGGTTCGGCCTGCCGCCCTATCTGGTGCTGGCGGCGCTGCTGGCCTTCTACGTGCTCCTCGGTGCGGTGATGGACGAACTGGCAATGATCCTGCTCACATTGCCGGTCTTCTTCCCGATCGTCACCGCGCTCGATTTCGGCATGTCCACGGACGAGGTGGCGATCTGGTTCGGCATCCTGGTGCTGATTGTGGTGGGGATCGGGCTTGTCGCGCCGCCGATCGGGCTTAATGTCTTTGTCATTGCGGCGATCGCGCGGCGGATTCCGGTAACGGACATCTATCGCGGCGTTCTGCCCTTCGTCGGCGCCGATCTCGCGCGGCTGCTGCTCGTTGTTTTGTTTCCGTCGCTCGCGCTCTGGCTCGTGCGGCTCCTGAGCTGAGGTTTCAATGCCCGGAATCGTCGATCTCGACCGTGATGCCGTGAAGGCGGGGCTCGCGGACGGCACCTTGATCCTCGTCGATGTGCGCGAGCCGCACGAATTCGCCGCCGGGCATATTCCGGGATCGCTCTCGCTGCCGCTGTCGCGGTTCGCGCCTTCCGAGCTGCCGCGGCTCCCGGGGCGGCGGGTGGTGCTCTCCTGCGTCGCGGGCGTACGATCCGCGCAGGCGCTGCTGATCGCCCAGGCGGCGGGAATCGATGTCGACAGCCATTATGGCGGCGGCTTCAAGGATTGGCTGATGGCCGGCGAGGCGGTCGAACAGGGCGGCTGAGGGTGTGCCGGCGGCGCCACCGCGGCGGATTGTTCGCGCGATCCGCGGATTGACGGGTTGAAAGCCCGGGCCGGGGCCTTATCCTCCCCCGGAAGCGCGGGTCTCCGCCACCCCCACCTCTCGATCGGGCTTTCCATCATGCGACCAATGAAGTTCGGCCTGGGCCAGGCGCTGACGCGCGTCGAGGACCAGCGCTTCCTCACCGGCCAGGGCCGCTACGCGACCGATTGCCATGCGCGCGGCGAGTTGCACGGTTTCGTGCTGCGCGCCCCGCATGCCAGCGCGCGCTTCCGCTTCGGCGATCTCGCCGCCGCGCGGGCGATGCCGGGCGTGGCCGCCATCCTGACCCATGCGGAGGTCAGGCATCTGGGGGATCTGCCCTGCCAGGCGCTGGTGAAGAACGCCGACGGTTCGGACATGATTCGCACGTCCTATCCCGTCCTGCCGGCGGATCGTGTCCGCCATGTCGGCGAAGCGATCGCCTTCATCGTGGCGGAAACCCTCGATCAGGCGCGCGACGCGGCGGAGGCGATCCCCGTTTCCTGGACGCCGCTGCCCGTTGCTTCCGGCACGGCGGAGGCGCGCGCGCCGGGCGCGCCGGCGGTGCATCCGGAGGTGCCGGACAATGTCGCCTTCGCACATGTGCTCGGCGATCGCGAGAAGACCGACGCCATCTTCGCGCGCGCGGCGCGTGTCGTCGGGCTCGATCTCGTCAACAACCGCATCATCGCCAATTACATGGAACCGCGCTCGGTCCTGGCCGAGCCGAAGGGCGAGGGGCTGACGCTCACGCTCGGCACCCAGGGCAGCCACGGCATCCAGCAGACGCTCGCGCGCCACATCCTGCGCATGGACCCGGCCCGGATCCGCGTGATCACGCCGGATGTCGGCGGCGGCTTCGGCACCAAGGCGTTCATGTATCGCGAATATCCGCTCGCGGTGGAAGCGGCGCTGCGGCTCGGCCGGCCGGTGCGGTGGGAGAGCGAGCGCAGCGAGCATTTCTTCGCCTGTGCCCATGCCCGCGACAACCTGACCCGCGCCGAGATGGCGCTGGACGCCAAGGGCCGCTTCCTCGCCATGCGCGTGTTTCTCGACGCGAATATGGGCGCCTATCTCTCGCAATACGGGCCGTTCATCCCCTGGATCGGCTCGACCATGCTGACGGGCTGCTACGATATTCCCGCAGGCTACACGCTGATCCGCGGCCTCTATTCCAATTCCGTGCCCTTCGACGCCTATCGCGGCGCCGGGCGGCCGGAAGCGGCCTACGCGATCGAGCGCTTCGTCGATTACATCGCCGACGAGATCGGCATGGATCGCATCCGCCTGCGGCGGCTGAACCTCATCAAGCCGCGGCGCATGCCCTACCGGACCGCGACGGGGCGCGTCTATGACAGTGGCGAGTTCGAGGCGCACATGGATCGCGCCATGACATTGGCGGATTGGAAGGGCTTCCCGGCCCGGCTCAAGGCGGCACGGAAGGCCGGCCGGCTGCGCGGGATCGGGCTCGGAGTCTATATCGAGGCCTGCGGCGGCGGCTCCCCCGAGCCGGCCTATGTCGATCTCGAAAAGGACGGCACGGTCACGGTGCGGATCGGCACGCAATCGAACGGGCAGGGCCACGAGACGGCCTATGCGCAGCTCGTTGCCGAGCATCTCGACCTGCCGCTGGAGCGCATCCGGGTCCGGCAGGGCGATACCAACGACACGCCGACCGGCGGCGGCACCGGCGGCTCGCGCTCGATCCCGGTCGGCGGCGCGGGGGTCGCCAAGGCGGCGGAACTGCTCGCGGCCAATCTGAGGACGCTGGCGGCCGAGGCGCTGGAGGCCGGTGCCGCCGATCTCGAAATCGCCGACGGCGCGGTGCGCATCGCCGGCACCGACCGGCGCCTGACCTTCGCCGAAATCGCGGCCCTGCCGAAGGCGAATCGTAAGCTGCTCTCGACGACCGGCGAGTTCCGTCCGCCGGAGGCGACCTATCCCAACGGCACGCATTCCTGCGAAATCGAGATCGACCCCGAGACCGGGGAAGCGCGGATTGTCAATTACGTGATCGTCGATGATTTCGGCGTGACGCTCAACCCGCTGCTGCTCGCCGGCCAGATCCATGGCGGCGCGGCGCAGGGGATCGGCCAGGCGATGATCGAGCGCTTCGTGCAGGATGCGAACGGGCAGATCCTCACCGCGAGCTTCCTCGATTATGCGATGCCGCGTGCCGAGGATCTTCCGGCTTTCCGGTTCGAGACGCGCAATGTCCGCTGCGTCACCAACGCGCTCGGGATCAAGGGCGCGGGCGAGGCCGGCACGATCGGCGCCGCGCCGGCGGTGATGAACGCCATCGTCGACGCGCTGCGCCGCGCGAAGGGCATCCGCCATCTCGACATGCCGGCCAATGCCCAGGCGATCTGGGCGGCGCTGCATCGGGAAGTCTGACAGGGAGATTGCGGTTCACGCGATCGTGATGGGAATGCTGCCTTGCGCGGACGCAAGGCACATGATCTCGACAGGTTGCGTTTCTGCCTGGAATCCTTCCAGGGTGAATCATCCGCCGGGCAGGACATGCGTCCCCGGCCTAGGGAAAGGACCCGATCCCATGCGTCGTGCCGCCATTTTCGCTATGCTCGTTGCTCTCGGCGCCGGGGCGGCTTTCGCCCAGGATGCCATCGCGACCCGCAAGGCCCAAATGAAGGAGCTCGGCGCCGCCGCCGGCCCGCTCGCCAAGATGCTGCGGGGCGAGGACGGGTTCGATCTCGCGCGGGTCAAGACCTCGCTCGAAACCTTCGTCCGGGTCGCCAAGGCGCAGGGCGCGCTCTATCCCGACAATTCGAAGGACGGTGACACCAAGGCGCAGCCAGCGATCTGGGAGAACAGGGCGAAATTCAACAATCTTCTCGCCAAGTTCGAGGCGGAATCAGGGGCCGCGCTCGCCGCGATCCGGGATGAGGCGAGCTTCAAGGCCGAGATCGGCAAGGTGCTCGGCAATTGTGGCGGCTGCCACACGGATTTCCGCGCGAAATGAACCGGTCCCCGCAAGGGGGCAGGGTGCAGGCCGGGCATGCCGCCCGGCCTTTCCGGATCCCGGGGGAGGCGCGATGCGCAAGCTTGTGGGCTGGTTGGGAGGGCTCGCCGCTCTCGGTCTGGTCGGCTTCCTGGTCGTGACGGACCCGGCCTTCCATCGGGTGCTTTTCGGCATCGGCCTGCCGCTGCCGGCGGCGCCGCCCGATCTCGCCAATGGCCGGGCGATGTTCTTCGCCGGCGGCTGTGCCTCCTGCCACGCGACTCCCGGCCATGCGGATCGGCTGCGGCTCGGCGGCGGGCTGGCGCTGCATTCGCCGTTCGGGACATTCCACGCCCCCAATCTCTCGCCGCATCCCGCAGACGGGATCGGGGGCTGGACGCTCGACCAGTTCATCCGCGCCATGCGCGAGGGCGTGGCACCGGACGGACGGCATTACTACCCCGCCTTCCCCTATGCGAGCTACCAGCGCATGGGGGCGAAGGATCTCGCCGACCTGTTCGCCTTCCTGAAATCGCTGGCGCCGGTCGCGGGACGCGCGCCGGAACACGCGCTTGCCTTTCCGTTCCAGATCCGGCGGCTGGTGGGGGGCTGGAAGCTTCTCTACCTCGATGGGCGGGTGTTTGTGCCCGATCCCGGCCGCAGCGCGGCCTGGAACCGTGGCGCCTATCTGGTCGAGGGGCCGGGCCATTGCGCCGAATGCCATTCCCCGCGCGATGCGCTTGGCGGCATCGTGCAGGCGCGGCGCTATGCCGGCGGGCCCGATCCCGAGAATCCGCGCAAGACGGTGCCGAACATCACCCCGCATCGCGACGGGATCGGCGATTGGTCGAAGGGCGACCACGCACAATTCCTCAAGACCGGCGAGAGCCCGGCCTTCGTCACCGCCGGCGGCTCCATGGCATCGGTGATCCGCAACATGGCGGAATTGTCCGATGACGACCGCGCCGCGATGGCGGAATTTCTCGTCACGCTGCCGCCGATCGCGGGGAAACTGCAGCCGGCGCGCTGAGCGTCATTCCATCACCGCCGCCTTGAGGATCACGACCATGATCGCATGGCCCGGCTCGCTGCCGACGCAGCGGATGATGTGCTGGCGATCGCAGCGGTAGCGCAGCGATTCCCCCGCGCGGGCGATCTTGGTCACGCCGCCGACCTCGACCTCGAACATGCCGGCGATCACCGAGAGGCTCTCGACCGAGCCGCGCTGATGCGCGTCGGAATCGAGCGCGCCGCCCGGCTCGGCCTGCACATCATACCATTGCAGCCATTCGACCGTCTTGAGCCAGCCGACGATGGCGAGGCGCATCTTGCCGTCGTCCGAGACGAGGATCGGGGTGTCGGCGCGGGTCGCGTGCTCGATGAAGGGCTCCTCGTCCGACGAGACCAGGAAGCGCTCGATCGAGACATCGAGCGCCTGCGAGAGCCGCCAGATGGTGGCGAGCGTCGGGTTGGTCTCGTTGCGCTCGATCTGGCTGATGATCGATTTCGCGACGCCCGATTGCTCGGCGAGTTCGGAGAGCGAGAGGTTGTAGGCCTTGCGCAGGCGCTGGATCGTCTTGCCGAGCTGGCCGGAAAGCGCCATGGCGCCGGCTTCGAGCTCGCGCGGCTTGTCCTTGTCCTGCATGGGTGGGTGCGCGTCCGTTTCGCCGGCCAAATGTTCGGATGATCGAACCCTCTTTTGCCCCAGCGCGAAGGGCGAGGCAAGCGTTCGCGCATCATCCCCCGGCGCTCATTCCGGCTGGAGCGCGAGCTGCCCGGCGAGCGTGACGCGCCGCCAGGCTGCGTTGCGCGCGCGATGCGCCTCCAGCGAGGCGAGGATGCGGCCGCCGAGCGGGGAGCGCGCGGCGAGTTCGCGCAGGATCTCGTCGGCGGCGCGCCGGGCCGCGGCGAGAATGTCCGGCGGCAGGCGGCGCAATTGCACGCGGTGCTGGCCGACGAGTTCGAGCAGCGCGGCGGCGTTTTCCGCCTGCGCCTCGGCGAGCCCGCGCGCATGCGCCTCCAGCCCCACGGCCTCAAGGATCGCCCGGAACTCCTCCGGCAACGCCTCCCAGGCCGCAAGATGGATGATCGCTTCCGCCGTGCCGTTCGGCTTGTTGAAGCCCGGCGCGTAGTAATAGGGGGCGGTCTTGTGGAGGCCGAGCGGCAAATCGTTGACCGGCGAGAGGAATTCCACCGCGTCGATCGTGCCGGAGGAGAGCGAGATCAGCAGATCGCCCGGCGCGATGGCGAGCGGCACGGCGCCGAGCCGCGCCCAGACCTCGCTGCCGAGGCCGACCGCGCGGATCTTCAGGCCGCGCACCTGATCGAGCCCGGCGATCTCGCGCTTGAACCAGCCGGCCATGCAGGGGCCGGTATTGCCCGCGACGAGCGGCTTCACCCCGAAGCCGCGGTAGAGTTCGTCCCACAGCGCCTGGCCGCCGCCGCGTTCGAGCCAGGCTTGATGCTCGATCGGGTCGGGGCCGAAGGGGATCGTGGTGAAGAAGTTCGTGGCCGGGTTCTTGCCCGTCCAGTAGAGGCTTGCGGTGTGCCCCATCTCGACCGTTCCGGTCGACACGGCATCCATCACCTGGAGCGCGGGGACGATCTCCCCGGCGCCGAAGAGCTGGATCTCGAACCGCCCGCCGGACAATTCCCGCACGCGGCGGGCAATATGGGCGGCGGCCACGCCGGGGCCGGGCAGGTTCTTGGGCCAGGATGTCGCCATGCGCCAGCGGATCGGCGCCGCGGCATGGATCGCGGGTGCCGCAAGCGGCGCCGCAGCGAGGGCGAGGAGGGTCGAACGGCGCGTCGGGATCATCGGGTCACCACCAGGCATGGAAATGATGCGTCGGGCCGTGGCCATGGCCGATCCGCAGCCGGTCGGCCGCGGCGATCGCGGCATGGGTATAGGTCTTGGCGGCTTGCACCGCCTCCGGCAGCGGCATCCCCTTCGCCAGCCCCGCCGCGATGGCGGAGGAGAGGGTGCAGCCGGTGCCGTGGCTGTTGCGCGAGGGGATGCGCGGCGCGGCAAGGCGCGTGATGCCGGCCGGGGTCACGAGCAGGTCGAGCGCTTCCGGCCCGGTGCCGTGGCCGCCCTTCACCAGCACCGCCTTCGGCCCGCGCGCGAGCAGCGCCCGGCCCTGCGCCGCCATTGCGGCCTCATCCGTCGCGATCGGCTCGCCAAGCAGCCGCGCCGCCTCGGGCAGGTTCGGCGTTAGCACATCCGCGCGGGGCAGGAGGCGCGCGACGAGGGTGCCGATCGCGGCCTCGGTGAGCAGGGGATCGCCGCTCGCCGCGACCATCACCGGATCGAGCACCACCGGGCCGGAATAGGCCGCGAGCCCGGCGGCGACGGCTTCGATCGTCGCCGGAACCGAGAGCATCCCGATCTTGACCGCGTCCACTGCGAGATCGCCGAGCACGCTCGCCATCTGCGCGGCGACGAAATCGGCGGGCACATCGTGGATGCCCTGGACGCCGCGCGTGTTCTGGGCCGTCAGCGCCGTGATCACGCTCGCGCCGTAGACGCCGAGCGCCGAGAAGGTCTTGAGATCGGCCTGGATGCCGGCGCCGCCGCCGGAATCCGAGCCCGCGATGGTGAGCGCGATCGCGGTCATGTGCGGGCGCCCCGCGCCGCGAGGGCGGCGTCGATCCGCGCGCGGAAGGCGCGCGCCTCGGCCGCGACATCCGGGGCGAGATAGAGCGCGGCGATCAGCGCCACCCCGTCGGCACCGGCGGCGATGCAGGGGGCGGCAGTCTCGAGATCGATGCCGGCAATGGCGCCGACCGGCAGCCCCGAGGCGGAGGCCGCCTGCCGGAGCCGCGCCAGTCCTGCGAGGCCGAGCGGCGGATCGGGGTTGTCCTTCGAGCCGGTAACGAAGACGCCGCCGATGCAGCCGTAATCGACGAGGGCGGGGTCGAGCGCGGCGAGATCGCTCTCGTCCTTGATCGTCACGCCGATGATCGCGCGTGGGCCGAGCAGCCGCCTTGCATCCGCCGGCGCCATGTCCTCGCGGCCGAGATGCACGCCCGCGGCGCCCGCCGCGAGCGCGACATCGACCCGGTCGTTGACAAGGAGCGGCACCGCATCGCCGGCGGCGGCGCGGATGGCGCGGGCGCGCGCGACCATCGCGCGGGTTCCGGCCTGCTTGTCGCGATATTGCAGCAGGGTCACGCCGCCGGCGACCGAAGCGGCGGCGAGCGCGGCGAGATCGCGGCCGGCGAGACGGTCGCCGTCGAGAATGCCGTTGAGGCGGAAATCCACCGGCACGGGTCGGTCACGCATCCTGGGATCCTTCGGGTTGGAAAAGGTCAAGCCTGAGCCGCGATTCGATCGCGCCATCGTCGAGCGCGGCGAGCGCATCGAGCAGGCGCACGGCGAAGCTGCCGGGGCCGGGCGCGTCCTCGGCGGCGATCTCGGCGGCGATGGTGAGGATCGCGACGCCGGCGATCGCGGCGGCGAAGGGATCGGGCTCGACCGCGAGGCATCCGGCGAGGATCGCGCCGAGCAGGCAGCCGGTCGCGGTCACCTGGTCGAGGCGCGGCGTGCCGTTGGCAAGCTCTGCCATCCGCGCGCCGTGGCGCAACCGGTCGATCGCGCCGGTCACGAGCAGCGCGGTGCCCGGCGGGGTCAGCGGCGCGAAAACCGCAGCCTCGGCGGCGTTGACCTTGAGGATCGCCGGACCGGCCGCCAGAAGTTCCTCGGCCAGGGCTCGCCGGCGCGGCGAACGCTCGGCCTTGACCGGATCGACGAGGAAGGGGATGCCGCGTGCGCGCGCCGTCGCCGCCGCGCGCGGCAGGGATTCGAAGCGCTCGCGGTCGAGCATGCCGAGATTGAGCAGGACGGCGTCGCTCACCCCGACGAGATCGGCGATCTCCTCCGGATTGCTGGTCATCGAGGGCTGGAGACCGAGCGCCAGCATGCCGTTGGCGCTCAGCGGCTGCGCGACCGGGCTCGTGATGACATGGATGCGCTTGCGGCCCCCGCGCATCGCCGCGAGGATTGCGGCAATTCTGCGCGCGGCGTGAGGGCGATCATAAACGTGATGAAAAGAGGCGGCACCGGCCGCCAATTCGTCCGACATGGCTCCCGCTTCCCTCCGCCGGCATGACCCGGATCAGGTTCGATGGGTTGGCTCGCGCCTCTCAGCCCGCCTGCCGCTCGCGCGGCCGGCCGGGCACCCCAAGCTTGGCTGACGGAGAGGTAGCGCGTGCCGCGGGCTTTGGCAAGCCGGCTAGACGGCACGCTGCGAGGAGGCCTCGCTCTGCCTGGCACGATCGATGCCGAGCTGGCGCTCGCGCAGGATGACGAAGATGCCCGCTGCCGAGACGATCGCCGCGCCGATCAGGATCAGATCGTCCGGGATATCGGAGAACAGGAAATAGCCCCAGGCGATGGCGAAGATCATGCCGGTATAATCGAAGGGCGCGACGAGCGAAGCCGGCGCCCGGCGATAGCTCTCGGTGAGAAAGATCTGCCCGAACCCGCCCATGATCCCGGTCAGCACCAGCAGCAGCATTTCGCGCGCGCTCGGCGCCACCCAGGCCCATTTCGGATCGAACGCGCCGGCCAGCACCGAGATCATGCCGAAGGTGGTGGTCATCAGCGAGAAATAGGTGACGATGGCGGCCGTGGTCTCGGTATTGGTCAGCCGCCGTACCTCGATCATCGCGAAGGCGGCGCAGATCGCGCCGGCCAGCGAGAAGAAGGCGCCGCGCGCCCGGATGTCGCTGCCGGAGATCGACAGCGCATCGGCCGAGAGATGCGGCCAGAGCATCACGATCACGCCGCAGAAGCCGACCAGAACCGCCGTCCAGCGATAGAGGCGAACCACCTCGCCGAGCAGCAGCGCCGCCAGCACCACCGAGAAGAGCGGCGCGGCGAAGGAGATCGCGGTCGCATCCGGCAGCGGCAGGGTCGTCAGCCCCGCGAAGCCGAAGAACATGCCGAGCGAGCCGATCAGCCCGCGCTTGAGATGGCCGGCGCGATTGGTGGTGGCGAAGGCGGTGTTGAGCCGGCCGACCAGGGCGAGCCACACGAAAACCGGGATCAGTGCGAAGAAGGAGCGGCAGAACACCACCTGCCCGACCGGAAAGCCGGTATGGGATGCCGGGCTGGCGCCGAGGATCTTCACGATCGCCCCCATGCAGGAAAAGGCGAAGGCCGAGGCGAGCTTGAACAGGATGCCGATCAGCGGCCGCTGCGCGGGCAGGGCGTGCTCGATCTCGGATGCGGGAGGAGAATCAGGGGAGGACATCGGGCCGGCTGCGGTTGGCGAACCAGCATAGGCGGTTCAGGCGCGAGAACAACCGCCTTTTGCCTCCTGGTGATCAGCGGAAGGCGCGGATCTTCGCTTCCGTCGCGAGATCGTCATAGGGGCTCGGCGCGGGCGCTTCGGCGGCAGCGGGCGCCGCGATAGCGGGCGCAGCTGCTTCGGTCTTTTCCGCCTTCGCCTTGCGACGCCGGGGGGCAGGCGCGGGGTCGGGCACGGCCATCTCGGCGAGGTCGAGAAGCTCGGCGCCCACCATGGTCGGCTCGATCGCCTCGGCCGGGGTGAAGAACTCGAAGGCGTCGTCGATCTCGGCCTGCGGCGCCTCGCTCATCCAGATATCCGAAGCGCGCTGGGTCGGGGCCGGGACGGGTTCACCCATCTCCTCGATCATCTTCTCGTCGGCCTGGAAATCCTCGGCGAGGCCGGCGACCTCCAGCAGCGATTTCAGCCGTCCATCGAGGAAGCGCAAGGTTTCGACCACAGTGCGGATGCGCTGGGCGGTGAGATCCTGAAAGCCGCAGGCGGTGTAGATCTCGGTCGCGCAGCGGTCGAGAAGGTCGCATTCCTCCTCCTTGCCGTGGCGCTCGCGCATCTCCCAGGCGAATTCCTGGATGCGTTCGGCGGCGGAGAGGATCGACGATGTCGCCTGCTCGGTCGTCGCGACGACGGCGTCGAGTTCGTCCGAGGCCGAGACGAACTGCGTCTCGGCGACGCCGTCGGGGCGGATCGCGCGGATTTCGCGCTCCGTGCGCGCGATGGCGCGCGCCATGTCCATGATATCGAATTGCAGCCGCTCGAGCGGCAGGATCGCGGGATGCGTCGGCGCCGCGGCAGGCTCGCTGAGATTGCCGCGCGCGGCGAGCGAATGCTGGAGTTTCTCGATCGCCTGGAGGATCGTCACCGTCTCGGCATGGCGGTGGCGGCGGGCATATTCGGCGAGAAACCAGCGGCCGCGGCTCGTCTCCATCACGGCCGCCTCGATCATCTCGTAGGCATGCTCGTCATCGGAGGGTTTCATGATCAGCGATGACATGGAGGGGCCTTGCCGGATCCATTCTGGGCATTCCGCCGAACGCTGCCTGAAAACGGTTAACACCCTGTTATGATCGCGGCCGCAGCATCCCTTTCCAGCGCTTGCGGGCGCGCGCGCGAAGGTGCTAGCTGGCGCGGCGCAGCGAACGGCGCGGGTGGAGCGGCGATGGCGATACCGGCAGCGGCATGGCAGGGGGGCGAGCGCACAGGCGGACGTCTCGCCCTGACGGGCTCCTGGAACGCGGAGCACGCGGCCGCGCTCGAAGGCGTGGTGGCGGCGGCTTTGGCGAAATCCACGACCGCGGGACCTGTCGCGATCGAGTGCAGCGCGCTGGTCGGGTTCGACACGCTCGGCGCCTATCTCATCCACAAGCTGGCGACGGGGCTCGGTTCCGGCGGCCATCCGGTCGAGATTGTCGGATTGACGCCGGCGCAGCGGATCCTGCTCGACGAGGTTTCCGTCACGATCCGCCAGCCTGAGGCGCGGAGCGAGCTCGGCAACGCCTATCGCATCCTCTCCGATATCGGCGAGGGCGTCGTCGATGCCGGGCGCGATGTGGCCGGCGGCGTCAGCTTCTTCGGTTCCGTGGTGATCGCGCTCGGCCGGCTCTTCACGGGGCGGACGCGGCTGCGTTTTCCGGCGGTGGTTGCGCAGCTCGAACGGGTCGGGCTGCGCAGCGTCCCGATCATCGTGCTGATCTCGTTTCTGGTCGGCGCGATCATTTCCCAGCAATCGGTGTTCCAGCTCCGGCCCTATGGCACGGTGCAGTTCGTTGCGGACCTGATCGGCATCCTTTCCTTGCGTGAACTTGCGGTGCTGCTGACCTCGATCATGATCGCGGGCCGGTCCGGCTCCTCGTTCACGGCCGAACTCGGCTCGATGAAGATGCGCGAGGAGGTGGACGCGCTCGAAACCATGGGCATGGACCCGATCGAGGTTCTCGTACTGCCGCGGCTTCTGGCGCTGATCATCGCGATGCCGCTCCTCACCTTCCTCTCGGCGATGGCCTCGATCGGCGGCGGCGCGCTGGTGGCGATGGTCTATGGCGGGGTGAGCGCGGACGTTTTCTTCAGCCGCCTGCAGAACGCGATCGCGCTCAACACCTTTCTGGTCGGCATGATCAAGGCGCCGTTCATGGCGCTGGTCATCGGCATCACCGCCTGCATCGAGGGATTCGCGGTGCGCGGCAGCGCCGAATCGCTCGGCACCCACACCACGGCCTCGGTCGTGAAGTCGATCTTCATGGTGATCGTGGTCGACGGGCTGTTCGCGATGTTCTTCGCGGCGATCGATTATTGAGGCGCGGATGGCGGAGCGGAACGGCCATGACAGGGATGACGATCCGCCCGGCACGCGGCAGCCGGGCGGGACGATCATCGAGGTGCGCGACCTCGCGGTGGGGTTCGGCGAGCGGCTGATCATGGACGGGCTCGATCTCGACGTGCGGCGCGGCGAGATCCTCGGCGTGGTCGGCGCCTCGGGCACCGGCAAATCCGTGCTGCTCAGGACGATCATCGGCCTCATCCGTCAGCGCCGCGGCCAGATCCGCGTGTTCGGCCACGATATGGGCACGATCGGCGAGCGGCGCCGGCGCTTGATCGAACAGCGCTGGGGCATCCTGTTCCAGCACGGGGCGCTGTTCTCCTCGCTCACCGTCAAGCAGAACATCCAGTTCCCGATGCGGGAATATCTCAAGCTCTCGGAGCCGCTGCTCGACGAGATGGCCATGGTGAAGCTGCATCTCGTGGGGCTCAAGCCCGAGGCGGCGGAGCGCTATCCGTCCGAATTGTCGGGCGGCATGATCAAGCGCGCCGCGCTCGCGCGCGCGCTGGCGCTCGATCCGGAGATCGTGTTTCTCGACGAGCCGACCTCCGGCCTCGATCCGATTGGCGCGGCGGATTTCGACGAACTGATCGCCACGCTCCAGAAGACTTTGGGGCTCACGGTTTTCATGGTAACCCACGATCTCGACTCCCTCGCGGGGATCTGCGACCGGATCGCTGCGCTCGGTGACGGCAAGGTGCTCCACGAGGGGACGATCGACGAGATGAAACAGCAGCGCCATCCCTGGCTTCAGGCCTATTTCAACGGACCGCGGGCGCGGGCGAGCCATGTGCACACCCGAAGCCGGGGCGCGTAGAGGACGTCGAGAGCATGGAAAACCGCGCCAATTACGCCCTTGTCGGGGTTTTCACGCTCGCAGTGATCGCGGCGGCGTTCGGCTTCGTCTACTGGTTCAAGCGCAGCGCCGAGAACGGCGACCGCCAGGCCTTTCGGGTGGTGTTCACCGGCTCGGTCTCGGGCCTGTCGCGCGGTTCGGTCGTGCGGTTCAACGGCCTGCGCGTCGGCGAGGTGACGGCGATCGAGATCATGCGCTCCGACCCCGGAAAGGTGGTCGCGACCATCGAGGTCGAACGACACACGCCGATGAAGACCGATACGCGCGCGCGGCTCGAATCGCAGGGGCTCACCGGCGTTTCCTCCATCCAGCTCTCCGGCGGCACCGCCGATGCGCCCGATCTCGTCTCGCCCGATCCGGCTGGCCGGCCGGTGATCTTCGCCGACCGCTCCGATTACCAGGACATCCTCGAAACGGTGCAGCGGCTCTCCGGCAAGGTCGATTCCGTGCTGACCCGCGCCGACACCCTGCTCGCGCAGAGCGAAGGCTCGATCCTGTCCACGGTCAAGAATGTCGAGGCCTTCTCGCAGGCGCTCGCCGACAATTCCTCCGGCATCAACGCCTTCCTCGCCAATATCGGCGAGATGAGCCAGAAGGTCGGCAGCCTCTCGGGCCGCATCGAGCGCTTCGTCGACGAGGCGGAAGCGACCCTGCGGGCGATCGACAGCGCCGGGATCAACCGCGCGGTCAACAATGTCGCGGATTTCTCCGACGCGCTCGCGAAAAACCGCGCCAATATCGACGCGATGCTGAGCGATGCCGCGCAGCTCGCCAAGAGCCTCAATGCCAGCACCGGCCGGCTCGATTCCGCCCTCGACGAGATTGCCCGCGTCGCCCGCGCGCTTGACGATCGCAAGATCGCCGGCATCGTCGATGGCGGCCAGAAATTCGCCGAGACGCTCGGGCGCAACGCCGAGGCGCTCGACCGCTCCTTCCGCGACGTCTCCGACATCACCGCCAAGGTTAGCCAGGCGGCGAACCGGCTCGACAATGTGCTTGCCGGCGCGGAGAAATTCCTCGGCTCCGGGGATGATGGCCAGGCGCAGGGCATGATGGCCGAAATCTCCGAGACCGCGCGGGCGATCCGCACGCTCGCCGCCAATCTCGACAAGCGCACCGGCGAGATCACCGCCGGAATCAACCGCTTCACGGGGCCCGGCCTGCGCGACCTCGAGGCACTGGTGGCGGAAACGAAAAAGACGGTCGGCGATCTCGGCCGCACGGCGCGCTCGCTTGAGCGCAACCCGCAGCAATTGCTCTTCGGCGGCCGATCCAATATTCCCGAATATCGCAGGTGAATGGGGAGTTCGGGCTTGGGACCGGCCATGCGTGATCGTCGGAAGAAAGCGGCACCCCGGCGCCGCGGCATTGTCTGCGCGGGCTTCGCGCTCGGCCTCGCGGCCCTGCTCGGCGGCTGCGCCTCCGGCGCGGCGCCGACAACCTATGACCTCACCGCCCCGCGCGAGGCTCTCTCCGCCCGGCGGAGCGGGGCTTTGCTCGTCGTCGCCGAGCCGCAGACCCTCCAGGCTTTCGATTCGGACCGTGTCATCGTCCGCACCCGCGAGGGCGGCATCGCCGCGCTGCCGGAGATGCAATGGGCCGACCGGCTGCCGCGCCTGATCCAGACCCGGCTGATCCAGACCTTCGAGAATGCGAGCCGCATCACCGCGATCGGGCGGCCGGGAGACCGGCTGGTGCCGGCGGCGCAGCTCAATTCCGAGATCCGCACCTTCGCGCTCGACGAGCGCACCGGCGAGGCGGTGGTCGAGATCAGCGTCAAGATCGTCAACGATCGTTCGGGCCGCATCCTTGCCGGGCAGGTTTTCACGAGCCGCGTGCCGGCCGGTGCGGGCAGCGGCGCCGCGGTGCCGGCGGCGCTCGATCTCGCGACGCAGGCCCTGCTGCGCGACGTGGTGCGCTGGACTTCGGCGCGTATCTGAAGCAGTGAACGGGGCGGCCGGAAGCCGCCCAGTCCTGTCCCGTTATCATCGCGCCGTCTGGGGCCGAGCCCCGCTCAGTCGAACCGGCCGGCGGCGTGGGCGAGCATCGTGTAGACCTTGCCGGTCTCCGAGGTGAGATAGGTCCGCGCGATCATCGAATCGCGGTCATCGCCCGCCACCTCGGTCAGCAGCCGCTCGAACTGGCCGATATAGGCGTCCACGGTCTTGCGGAACTCGTCGTCGCGGCGGTAGCGGCGGCGGATATCGTCATAGGTCTCCTGCCCCTGGAGCGTGTAGAGCCGACGTGTGAAGACGTTGCGCTCGCCGCGACGGTATCGGTCCCACAATTCCACTGCCGCCTCGTGGTCGATCATCCGGGCAATGTCGACCGACAGCGAATCGAGCGATTCGATCCGGTTGGCGGAGGGCTGTTCCGCCGGCCGGCCGCGCCCGGCCGGGGGGAGGGGGCCGCTCGCATCCGAGGCCCGTTCGAGCAGGCCGCTGAGCCAGGAGGTGCCGCCGCCCGCCTGCTGGCGCGCGGCGGGTTGTGGCGCGGGCGTTGCCGGGCGCGCCGGGCGGGACGCGGGCTGCGGCGGCTCGAAGCGCGGTGCCGGTTCCGCCGCCGGCCGGAAGCTCGCCGCGCGGGCGGGCTCGGCCTCGGTGGCGCGGCGGGGCTGGGCGACATCGAGCGCCGGACCGGAGCGACCGATGATCTCGTTGAGCTCGTTCAGCGCCCGCATCTGGTCGGTGACCACGCGGCGCAGGTTCTGCGCCGCGTCGCGGGCCTCGCGCGGGATCTCGAGCCCGCCGGCGGCCAGCGTCTGGCGCGTGCTTTCCAGTTCGGAGAGCACCTCATGCGAGGCGCGGCGGAGCTGGTCGGCCGTGTTCGAGAACCCTTCCAGTGCGCGCTGGAACAGCGAGGTCATCTCGGCATTCGCCTGATCATAGGCCGCGCGCAGCGAGGCCGCAGTCCGCTCGCGCTCCTTGCCCGTCTCGATGCGAACGCGCTCGAACTGGGTGCCGATCGCGTTGGCGGCGTTTTCCGCGGTCTCGTGGACGAGGGCGCTGGTTTCGCGCGCCTTCGCCTCGGCGCTGCGCAATTGCTCGTCGACGAGCGCGGAGAAGGAGCGGAGCATCGATTCGATGTCCTCGACCCGGCCCTGGAGCGTGCCGGCGAGGCGCTCGAAGGCCTCCTGCCTTTCGCCGAGCAGACGGTTGACCTCGCCCTGCGTCGCCCCGAGCCGGGCCGCGAGATCGTGCAGCGCGGCGGTGCGGGTTTCGAGTTCCTTCGACATCGTGTCCGAATGCGAGAGCACGTCGCCGGAGGCGGCGCGGATCGCCTCGACCCGCTGGGCCAGCGTGTCCGAGCCCTCGCGCGAGGCGGAGATAATGGCGGCCAGGGTCGCCTCCAGCCCGCGGACACGCTCGCCCATCCGGCTTTCGACCTCGGCGAGGCTCTTGGAGGCCGAGCCGACAATGGCGTTGAGAAGCTGGTTGGCGTCGCCAAGCCGGCCGAGCAGCGCGGCCACCTCGTTGCGCAGCTTCTCGTTCGCCTCGACGAGATTGCCGAGTGAGGCAGCCGAGCCGGATTCGATGACGCTGTTGAGTTCGGTCAGCGCCGCGGTGACGCGCGCGGTGAGTTCGGCCGTCGAATCCTCAAGGCCCTGAACCATGGCGCGGCCGCGTGAATCGAGCGCGGCGAGGAAATTCGCGCCGCGGGTATCGAAGACCTGGGCGATCTCGTCGGTTTTCGCGGCAAGCCCGGTCGAGAGCGCCTCGGCCTTCGCCATCAGCTCGCCGCCGACCTCGCGGCTCATGCTGATCAGGCTGCGCTCGACCTTGGTTGCGCGCAGCGTCAGCGCCTCGCCGGTCTGGTCGAGGCGGTTGCCGATCTTGGCCACGGCTTCCTCGGCCTTGGCATCGAGCGCGGCGACATGCTGGGAGAGCGGCTCAACCACCTTCGCGGCGAAGTTCTGGACGCGGGATTCGAGCGCGCCGAGCAATTCCTTGCCGCTGTCGCCGACGACCCGCGAGAATTCCAGCGTGCGCAGCGCCACCGTGTCGCCGAGCGTCTTGGCGCGGCTGTCGAGCCCGGTCTCGATGCGGTTGAGCAGGCTTTCGAGCGTGGCCGTGACCTCGCCGGTGCGCTGCTGGAGCGTCTCGGTGAGGGCGGCGGAGCGGGTGACGACCGTCTCTTCCAGCGAATCCGACTTGCCGACGAAGACACGCTCGAAATTCTCGAACTTCTCGGTCAGGCCGGCGGTGCGCTCGGTCACGGTTTCGGAGAGCTTCAGCGCATTGGCGGCCAGCGCGTCATTGACGCGCGCGCCATGGGCGCTGATCGCCTGCACGACCTCGCGGCCGGAATGGGCGAGCTTCTCGGTCGCGGCGCCGGCCTGATCCATCAGCGCCGCGCCGAGCGCGTCGATCTCGTCCTTGAGCCCGGCGCTGGCGGCGCGGGTCTGCTCGGCGATCAGCATGCCGAGGCTTTCGCCCGCGATGCCGAACGCCTCGTTGGCCTGCGCGATCCGGGTCGAAATGAGATCGGCGAGGGAGAGGCCGCGCTCGGCGAGATGCGCCTCGAGCACCTCGGTCTGGTTGCGCAGCGTCTGCTCGATCGTCGTCACGGTGCGTTCGAGGCCGGCGGCGAGCAGGTCGCCATGGCCGCTGAACAGGGCTTCGAGCCGCCCTGTGCCGCCTTCGAGATGCCGCTCGACGAGGTCCGCCTTCTGCTGCAGCGTCTCGCCGAGGATGTCGGTGGCGCCGGTGAGGCTGCGGGACAGCGCATCGGCCTGCGCGGTGAGGAGATCGGCGAGGCGGGCGGTGCCGGAATCGAGATTGGTCTCGATCAGCCCGGCGCTGGCCCGCAGGGTATTCTCCAGCGCTCCGGCCTGGGTGACGATGCGCTCGGCGAGTTCCGCGCCCTTGGCGGTGATCTCCTCGGCGATGCGGCCGCCGCGCTCCTCGATCAGGCGACTGGTTTCGAGGCCGCGGGCTTCCATCGCCTCGATCAGGTCGCTCGAGGTCGAGCGCATGGCGTCGTTGATCTCGATCGCGCGGGCGCCGACCGCTTCCATGATCGAGCGGCCGTTCTCGGCGAAGGCGGCATTGACGACCGAAGCCGTCTCGTCGAACTCGGCCTTGAGCGTCTGGCCGGCCTCGCGGAACGCTGCGGTCGAGGCTTCGAGGCTGCCGGAAATGGCGCTCGAGGCTTCCGCCGCCACGCTCTCGAAGCGGCGCGTCGCCTCGTCGGCCGCGAGCGCGAAGGCGTCGCTTGCGCCGGCGCCGGCATCGGCGAGGCGGCGGATCGTGTCCTCGCCGGTATCGCGCAGCGCCATGGTGGTGGCGTGGGTCGTGTCCTGGAGCGTGCGCGTCGTGGTCTCGGCGAGATCGCCGAGGGTGCGGATCGTGAGATCGCTGGCCTCCTGGAACCGGCCGACCAGGGTCGAACTCGCACCTTCGAGCGCCTCGGCGGCGCGCGCGCTGGCCGCTTCGATGGCCTCGGCCGTAAAGCGGCCATTGGCGGCGATGCCCTCGATCGTCTCGCGGCCGACGCCGGAGAGACGCTCGGCGAGGTCCTTGCTGCGCAGGTCGATCAATTCCGCGAGATGGGCGGCGGTGCGGTCAAGTGTTGCGACCATCTCGTCCTGCTTGCCGCCGATCAGGAAGCTTACCCGGCCGCCGGCATCGTCGATGGCCGAGGAGATTGACGAGGAGGCCTTGCCGATATCGGCGGAGAAGCCCTGATGGGCGGCCTCGATCGTCTGGCGGATGCGCTCGGCGGTCGCCATGATCGCCTCGCGCTCGGCGGCGAGTTCGGTCACGAGGCCGCGCATCTTGTATTCGTTGTCGGCATAGGAGCGTTCGAGCGCCGCGACCTCGCCATGGACGAGGCTTTCAAGTTCGCTTGCGCGGGCCACCGCCCGTTCGATTCCGTCCCCGATCGAGGACACTTCTCGGCGCACCGCCTGGCCGAGGGTGAACACGGTTTCGGAGCCCGCGACCTCGGGCTCGGCGAGGCGCGCGGCGACCTCTGCCATCACCCGCGCGGTGTTGCGCATCTCGCGCGAACGACGCTGGAGCGCCGCCATCGAATAGAAGAACATTACCGGCGCGACGAGCGCCAGCACGGCCAGCAGCGCATTGCCCTCGCCGCCGGCTCGCAAGCTCCCCTCCGGATCGAGCAGCAGCCCGCCCGGCCGCGAGAACACGAACGCGCCCGCCGCGAGCCAGAGCGCGGAGAGGATCGTCGCGAACAGGAACGGCCCGTTGGAAGCCGGGGCGGCAAGCGGAGCGAGAAGATCCGCGACGCTCGCGCGCGTGTCGTCGTTCGCCGGCAGGACTGGCGTGCGGGCAGGGCGCGGCGGCTCGGGCTGGCGCGGGGGCTCGACTGGCCGTTCGGCGGCCGGCGCGGGATCGGGGCGCTTCCGGGCATTCTGCGGCGGCAGCGGCGGAACCGCCGGCGCGGAGGGGGGCGTCGTCGTGGCGGTCGGCGCCGGGCCGCGCTCGGCCGTAAGCCCCGCGCCGGGGCGCGGTTCGGCGGAGGCCGGCTTGAAGATGTCGATATCCTCGACGCGCGGCAGGCGCGGCTCGGGGCTCTCGCTCCGGCTCGCCTCGCCCTTGCCGGCGGCAGGCTTGGCGGCGCCGGCTTGCGGGGCGGGGGGCGGATCCGACATTCCGAGTGCTTCCTCGATCGCCGACAATGCGGCTTCCGAAGGATCCTTGCCCTTTTTCTGCGTGGCCATACGCCTCACCCTCACGGTCGCCAGGGAGGAGCGGCTGGCCGTCGCCAGCCGCGGCACCCGCCCCGGCGCATCATGCGCATGCCGGCGCCCCGATCGGACGGCCGACAACCCGATAGCAGTTTACTTTTGCATGTCCGGATCGAAAACAGAAACTGTTAACGATTTCGAATCGTCGTTAACGCCGTGGCGACCTTAACCGCAAGGATCGCTGCCGATTCCGGCGCCGGATCCGCGCGCTTGGCGCGGCATTAACCCGGTTCTGCCATTGTGGGTGGCATGAAAGGCCCGGCGGCGCCGGGCGCACAAGGATCCGCGCATGTTCCTCTCCGATACGCCCGGCGGCGACGGGGCTCCCGCCTCTTTTGAACGACCGATCGATCTCGTCCATCTCTCGCGCCAGACGCTCGGCGACCGCGCGCTGGAGGTGGAGATCCTCAATCTCTTCGTCGTCCAGGCGCGGGCGCTCGTCGAGCGCCTCGACGCCGCGGCCGAGCCCGGCGCGCGCGGCGATCTCGCGCATACGCTCAAGGGATCGGCACGGGCGATCGGCGCCTTCCGCGTCGCGGCGGCGGCGGAAGCCTGCGAGGCGGCCTGCGCCGCGGGCGAGGCCGAATGGCGCCGGGCTTTCGGCCGGCTCGCCCGCGCGGTCGGCGAGGCGAACGGCGCGATCGCCGATCTCCGCCAAGCGGCATGAGGGCGCGCGGTTTCGCCGCCCCGATGCGATTTTCTCTCGCCAAGTCGCGGTTCGGGCATTAAGCCGCGCCGTTATCGACGATCCGGAGCGGGGCATGGCGACGATCACCTTCATCGAGCATAACGGAACCGAGCGCGCGGTCGAGGCCGAGACGGGCGCGACGGTCATGGAAGCGGCGATCCGTAACGGCGTGCCCGGCATCGAGGCCGAATGCGGCGGGGCCTGCGCCTGCGCGACCTGCCATGTCTATGTCGCGGAGGAATGGATGGCCGCTGTCGGCCAGCCGGCGCCGATGGAAGAGGACATGCTGGATTTCGCCTTCGATGTCCGGCCGAATTCGCGGCTTTCCTGCCAGATCAAGGTTTCCGACGCGCTCGACGGGCTGCGTGTCCACACGCCCGTGCGCCAGGCCTGAGCGCCGCGTTGACGCAGCCGTGACTTGCGGGTGAGCCGGCTTCGCGGCCTGATCGATTCCCTGAAGGCTTCGCGGGGGCGATCATGCAGACCTATTTCCTTTCGATGCTCGCCGGGGCGCTGACCACGCTCAATCCCTGCGTGCTGCCGATGATTCCCTTCGTGCTCGCCACGGCGCTGCGCGCCGGGCGCTGGGGTCCGCTCGCGCTGATGGCCGGCATGAGCGTGACCTTCACCCTGTTCGGCACGCTCGTCGCGGCGCTCGGCCCGGCGGTCGGGCTCTCCACGGATGTCATCCGCACCGCCGGTGCGCTCGTGATGCTGGTGATCGGCGCGCTGATGCTGGTCCCGCAATCCCAGGCCGTCTTCGTGGCCGGGCTCGGCCCGCTCGCCGATCGCGCCTCGGGCACGCTGGATCGGCTGGCCCTTGGCGGCAATGGCGGCCAGTTCGTCACCGGCCTTCTGCTCGGCGCGGTATGGTCGCCTTGCGCGGGACCGAGCCTGTTCGCCGCGATCGGGCTCGCGGCGCAGACCGGAACAGTCGCGCAAGCCGCGCTCGCGATGGCCTTCTTCTCGTTCGGCGCGGCGGCGGTGATGCTCGCCCTCGCCTATGGCACCCGCGAAGCGCTCGGCCGGCGCAAGGCGGCGCTGATGGCGATCGCGGAATCCGGCAGGGGCAAGCTCGTCTTCGCCGCAATCTTCATCGCGATGGGGCTGATGATCCTCCTCGGCATCGACAAGGCGATCGAGGCGGCGATCGTCGCCATCATGCCCGACTGGCTCGTCGATTTCACGACGCGGTTCTGAGCCTACGGCTCGGCCGCGCGGCGCGCATCATTCCGCCGCGGCGGGGCTCGGATTGCGGACCAGAACGGTTTCGTTCCCCGGTCCCGGATGACGCGGCACGAGGAAGGAGAGCGCGAGCGAGGTCGTCGCGATTGCCGCGCCAAGCATGAAGACGAAACTCGGGTTCTTGAGCCAGAGCAGGCCGAAGGTCACCGGGATGACCACGGCGGCGATGTGGTTGATGGTGAAGGCGCAAGCGGCGGTGGGCGCCATGTCGGCGGGATCACCGATCTTCTGGATATAGGTCTTCTGCGCGAGGACGAGGATCGAGAACACGCCGTCCGCCACATAGAGCCCCGCTGCAACCCAGCCATTGGTGACGAAGGCATAGCCGAGGAAGATCAGGATCAGCGAGATGTTCTCGAACGCGATCGTGCGGCGTTCGCCCCAGCGCCCGACCAGCGCGCCGAGGCGCGGCGCGGCATAGGTGTTGAGCGCGGCGGTCGCGAGCATCAGCAACGCGATATCCGGCACCTTGAAGCCGAATTTCTCGACGAGCAGGAATCCGGCAAAGGCGGAGAAGATCTGCCGGCGCGCGCCGTTCATGAAGGTCAGGGCGTAATAGAGCCAGTAGCGCGGGCGGATGACGATCGTCTTGACCTGCGCCACCGTGCCGTCGAAGCGCGCGAAGAAGACGAAGGCGGCGAGCGTCAGCACGATGCAGGCCAGGCCGATGATCGCGAACAGCGTGCCGTAATCGGTCAGACCGCTCCACCACAGCAGCGCGATCCCGGAATAGACGAGGAACTGCGCCGCGGCATTGGCGCTCGCCACCCGGCCGAGCAGGCGCGGCGCTTCCTTCTTCGGGAAGAGCTGCAGCGAGAGCGACTGGTTGACGGTCTCGAAATAATGAAACCCGACCGACATGATGAAGGTGGTGACGAGAAGCCCGGTCAGGCTCGGGAAATAGCCGGTGATCGCGAGCCCGCCGCCGAGCACGATCAGCGCCAGATAGCCGAAGGTCTGCTCGCGCAGCACCAGGAAGAAATAGATCGCCGTGAAGGCGAGGAAGCCGGGGATTTCCCGCACCGTCTGCGCGAGGCCGATATCGGCGCCGGTGAAGCCGGCCGCCTCCTTGGCGAAATTGTTGAACAGCGTCGTCCAGCCGGCGAAGCCGAGGAAATTGACGAAGGACATCGCCATCAGGAAATAGACCGGTTCCGAGCGGATCCGGGAGAGCAGCGGCGCGCCGGTGGCCGGCGGGGGAGTAACGGGCATCGGGACGCTTTCGCAAGGGAAAGCGCATCCTTCCCGCG
Source organism: Rhabdaerophilum calidifontis (assembly GCF_008641065.1). Taxonomy (GTDB): domain Bacteria; phylum Pseudomonadota; class Alphaproteobacteria; order Rhizobiales; family Beijerinckiaceae; genus Rhabdaerophilum; species Rhabdaerophilum calidifontis. The sequence continues at coordinate 896,298 of NZ_VTRS01000001.1, forward strand.
CGCATCCGCCGGCGTCAAACGGAAAATGGCGGCGGTATTCCGCGGCCGGCTTGATCTTGAGCAAGGTTTCCGGGCGCGCGCCGGCCTAGTATCATGACGTGAGCCGCGAGGCGGCGAGAGAGCGAAAGGACGTCCGATGTTCAAGAAGCTTCTGGTTCCGGTCGATCTCAGCGACATGAAGCTGTCGAAGGTCGCGCTCGACAAGGCGAGGGCGCTTGCCGAGAGCTGGGGCGCCGAATTGCGGCTCGTCAACGTGATGCCGATCGTGCCCTCGACCTATCTCGAATATGTTCCCGTCGGCTTCGAGGCCGGCGAGAAGGCGCGCGTCGAGGCGGAGATGCAGGCGATCGCTGACGGGCTCGGCCTGCCCGCCGGCCGGGCGACGATCGCCGTGCGCTCAGGCGGCGTCTATCACGAGGTTCTGGCCGAGGCCGAGGCGAGCAAGGCCGATCTCATCGTCTGCGGCTCGCATTGGCCGACGCTCGCCACCTATCTGATCGGCAGCCACGCGACGAATATCGTCCGGCACGCCAATTGCTCTGTGCTCGTCGTCCGGGGCGAGGGATCCTGAGGCTTCGCCTCAGGGCGCGGGCAGCACACCCTCGGGTGGAACCTCGGGGGTGAAGCTCCGGGGGCGGTTGCGGATCAGGAAATCCCGCAGCCAGAACCCGAGATAGGCGGCGAGGCCGATCGCGAACAGCATCACCAGCGCCGAGCCCTTGCCCGCCGCGATCACGGCGGCGGCGATGAGCGCGAGCACCAGCCCGGCGCCGAAGACCAGCATCAGCCGGTGGCGGAGGCGCGTCACCCCCGCTTCCAGCCGGGTCGCCGGGTTCGCAGCCCGGGCGCGTGCGGCGAGCGCCAGAACGAAGGCGCGGAAATCGCGGTCGAGCCGTTCGGTCTCGATCAGCGATTTCCACGAGAGATTGTCGAACCGGACGCTGCGCCCGTCGGCGGCCCTGACCTCGCAGGTGAAGGCGAGGCGCGCGGTGTTGCGTGGCGTGAAGGCGAGGCGGATGCGCTCGATCCGGTCGAGCGCGAAGACCTGGCGCGAGCGGCCGCGCTCGGCGATGAGGCTCCCGGTATCGAGGGTGAGCTGCGTTTCCGCCGAATAGGGCTTGCCCCGATGGGCATAGGCGAGGGGCTCGGGGTCTGGCATCCGCGTCATCCAGGCTGCGATGGCGCTTCCTTGCATGTTCGCGCGCCCCGCGTCAAAGAAGCGGCGAAGATCGCGCGAGGGGGATCGCATGCGGCGGCTGTTTCTGCTCCGGCACGGCAAATCGGCATGGCCGGACAGCGTTCCCGATCATGCCCGGCCGCTCGCGCCGCGCGGCGAGGCCGCGGTGCCGCTGGTCGCGCGGCGGCTGGCCGCGATCGCCGGGCGGATCGATCATGTGCTGGTCTCGGATTCAAGGCGCACCCGCGAGACCTTCGCCCGGCTGGAGGGGAGTTTCCCCGGTCTTGCGATGCATCTGGAGCCGCGCATCTACGAGGCGCGGCCCTCGGTGCTGATCGACGTGATCCGCACCCTGCCGGATCGGGCCAAGCAGGTGCTGATGATCGGCCATAACCCCGGCATGCAATCGGTTGCACTCCATCTCGCGGAGCCGGGGCGATCCGATGCCGATGCCCTGGCGCGGCTTGAGCGCAAGTTCCCCACCGCGGGGCTGGCCGTTCTCGAATTCGAGGGCGACTGGGCCGCCGCCGACCGCGATGGCGCGCGCCTTTCGGCCTTCATCACCCCGGCGATGCTGGGCGGCACCGACGAGGATTGATCGGGCGCGGATTGACCGGACCGCTTGCAAGTTCGGGCAGCGATCGCCATTCCTTGGCCATGACCTCGCCCCCCACGGTGCCTCAAGGCACGCTCTGGCAGCAGATCCGCGCCGGCACGGCCAATCTCGGCGCCTATCTCGGCGCGATGGGGCAGCCGAACCTGCGGCTGGGGGTGACGGGCCTCTCGCGCGCGGGCAAGACCGTGTTCATCACCGGGCTCGTGCATGCGCTGGTCGCGGGCGGGCGGCTGCCTGCTTTCGCGCTGATGGCGGAGGGGCGGCTCGCGGGCGCGCGCATCGTCGAGCACCCCGACGATTCGCTGCCGCGCTTCGCTTACGAGGACCATCTCGCGATGCTGACGGCACCGGATCGCGCCTGGCCGGATTCAACCCGGCAGATCTCGGCACTGAGCCTCGAACTCGATTACCAGAGCCGCCGGCGCTATCTCGGCGGCCTGATCGGGCCCGCTGGCTGGATCGGCGGGGGCCTCTCGCGGCTGGGGCTCGATATCGTCGATTATCCCGGCGAATGGCTGCTCGACCTGCCGCTGCTCGCGAAGAGCTATCGCGAATTCTCGGCCGAGACGCTGGTGCGCGCCGCAATCGGGCGCCGCGCCGCGCCCTTTGCCGGCTTCCTCGCGGCCCTGACGGAGATCGCGCCGGAGACGCCGCCCTCCGAGCCCGAGATCCGGCGCCTCGCGGAGGGCTTCGCCGCCGCCCTGCGCGCCTGCCGCGCCGAGGGGCGCGATCTCTCGGCGCTCGCGCCCGGTCGCTTCCTGATGCCGGGCGATCTCGAAGGCGCGCCGGCGCTGACCTTCGCGCCGCTCAGATTGCCGGAGGCGGGGAGCGCGCCGCCCGGATCGCTCTGGGCGTTGATGGAGCGACGCTACGAGGCCTACAAGGCACGTATCGTCCGGCCCTTTTTCACCGATCATTTCAGCCGGATCGACCGCCAGATCGTGCTGGTCGACGTGCTCGGCGCGCTCAATGGCGGCGCCGAGGCGCTCGCTGATCTCGAATCGGCGCTGGCCGACATCCTCGCGGCCTTCCGCGTCGGCGCCAATTCGCTGCTTTCGTCGCTGTTCGCGCCGCGGATCGACCGCATCCTCTTCGCGGTGACGAAGGCCGACCATCTCCACCACCGCAACCATGACCGGCTCGAAGCCATCCTGCGCCTCATCGTCCGCCGGGCGCAACACCGCGCGCGGGGCGCGGGCGTGGCGAGCGAAAGCCTCGCGCTCGCCGCGATCCGTGCGACCCGCGAGGTGACCGCGCGCGAGAACGGCGCGATGCTGCCCTGCGTCGCCGGCATCCCCATCGCCGGCGAAACGCTCGACGGCTTGTTGTTCGACGGCCGGCGCGAGGCGGCGCTGTTCCCCGGCGATCTGCCGGAACGGGCGGAGACGGTGTTCGCCAACCCGCCACCCCTGCGCTTCCTGCGCTTCCGGCCACCCTTGCCGCCGGAAGGCGAACCCGGCCTGCCGCATATCCGCCTCGACCGTGCGCTGGAATTCCTGATCGGAGACCTCGTCGCATGAGTGATGCGCCCCATCCCCCGCGCGCCATGCCGCTGCCGCCATCCCCGGCCGCCGCGCCGCGCGGGCCGCGCGCCTTCATGCTGGGGGAGGGCGCGGAGCCGGGCCATGCGGCGATCGAGCATCAGCCGGATTTCACCGCCGCCCCGCCGCCGGCTCCGGCTCCGGCCGCGCGGCGCGGCTGGCTTGGCGGGTTCATCCTTTCGGCGCTGGCGGGGCTGCTGGTGCTGGCGGCGCTCGATTCGCTCTGGGCACTGGCGGTTTCGCTGGAGGCCAAGGCGCCCTGGCTCGGGCGCGCAGCGCTCGTGCTCGCCGGGCTCGCTGCGGCAGGGATCGCGGCCTTCCTCGCCGCGGAGGCGATCGCGCTGCTGCGCCTGCGCCGCGCCGAGGCGCTTCGCCGTCAGGCAGCAGAATTTGCCGGGGCGCCGGACCCGGCGAAGGCGGCGGCGCTGCTGCGCCGGCTCGACCGCTTCTATGCCGACGATCCCGGCAGCACTGCCGCCCGTGCCGAAATCCGCCGCGCGCTCGGCGAGATCCACGATCCCTTGACCCTGGTCGCGATTGCCGAGCGCGCCCTGTTCCGGGCCAAGGACGCTGCGGCGCGGCAGGCGATCGCCGAGGCGGCGAGCCGCGTCTCGATCGTCACCGCGCTTTCCCCGCGCGCACTTGTCGATGTCGCTTTCGTGCTGTTCCAGAGCATCCGGCTGGTGCGGGCGCTGTCGGCGATCTATGGCGGCAGGGCGAGCGGCCTGGGGCTTCTCCGGCTTGCGGCGCGGGTGTTCGGGCATCTCGCCATCACCGGCGGGGTGGCGATGGCAGACCAACTCGTGAGCCAGTTCGTCGGCGCCGGCCTTGCGGCGCGGATCTCCGCCAAGCTCGGCGAAGGGGTGCTCAACGGCATTCTGACCGCACGGATCGGCCTCGCCGCGCTCGATCTGTGCCGGCCGCTCCCCTTCATGGCTTGCGAACCTGTAATTCTATCTGAAGTTGTAAAAAACACCATAAAACAAGAAAAAGTTGCGGAAAATCCTGCCGCGCAAACCTGAAATCCGGCGAAAACTGCCAGCAACTCTGGCGTGTTGTCCGTTTTAACTATCTGAAATATCTCGATCTCATCGCGTGGCACGGGCCTTGCCAACTTCGATTGGCAGGCAGGGGCCTAGTGAAGTCTCGCGTTCGGGCGCTTGCCACCCGTTTCTTCTGACAGCGATCGAGGTTCGCGTTCATGGGTATCTTCGGTGCAATGACCACGGCGATCTCGGGCCTCAACGCCCAGAGCTTCGCCCTTGAGAACATCTCCGGCAACATCGCGAACTCGCGGACGACGGGCTTCAAGCGCGTTGACACCTCGTTCGCGGATCTGATCCCGGACCTGCCGCCCCGCCGGGAGATTTCCGGCTCGGTCGGCGCCTTCTCCCGCAACACGGCCACCATTGCCGGTGACGTGCAGGGCAGCCAGATCGCCACCAACATGGCGGTTTCCGGCCAGGGCTTCTTCATCGTCAAGCAGCAGAGCGGCGGCGCCTCGGGGCAGCCGGTCTTCACCGGCCAGAACTACTATACCCGCCGCGGCGATTTCGATCTCGACCGCAACGGCTACCTCACCAACGGCACCGGCTATTACCTGATGGGATATCCGGTCAACGCCTCGACCGGCGCGGTTTCGGGTGCGCTTCAGGTGCTGCGCGTTTCGTCGGACAACCTGCCGGCGCGCGCCACAACCAGCATCGATTACAACGCCAACCTGCCGAAATATCCGCTGACGGCGAATGCCGATCCCGCGGTGGCGGGCTCGGAACTCCTGACCGGCGCGCTCTATACGGGCGCGACCATTGCGGCGGTGGACGAGCAGGGCTTCCTCAACCGCACGATCGCGGGCCAGACGGTGACGGTCTATGACGCCGCCGGTTCGCCGATCACGCTTCAGATGCGCTGGGGCAAGACCACCAACGCGGCGCCGGAGACCTGGAGCCTCTATTATCTCTCGGATTCCAACGCCGTCGGCGCGGCGCCGAAATGGACCCGCGTGTCGAACACGGTCCAGTTCAACGCCTCCGGTCAGATGACCTCGCCGGCCTCCGGCGTGATCACCGGCACCTATACGGTCAACGGCGTCACCAGCGGCACGATCGATCTCAATTTTGGCACCAGCGGGCTGACCCAGTTCGCCGATCCGAACGGGCAGGAGACGCCGAATTTCATCGGCCAGAACGGCTACCCGACCGGCTCGCTGCAATCGGTCCGCGCGACCGATGGCGGCCTGATCACCGGCACGTACTCGAACGGCCAGACGGTGACGCTCGCCCAGGTGCCGCTCGCGCAGTTCCCGGCCGACAACCTGCTCAAGCGCAACGATGGCGGCGTTTTCGAGGAAACGCTCGAATCCGGCCAGGCGCTGATCACGGCCGGCGGATCCAACATCGTCGGGTCTTCGACGGAGGCCTCGAACGCCGACATCGCGGACGAGTTCTCCAAGATGATCGTCACCCAGCAGGCCTATTCCGCGAATACCCGCGTCGTCACCACCGCGCAGCAGATGCTGCAGGACGTGATCAACATCATCCGCTAACCTGAAGGGTGCCCGATCTCCGGGCTGATCCGATGGCCGAGTGTCTCGCAGCGTATCGCGACGAAGCTCCGGAGGGCCCCGCCCTCCGGCGCGGCGCCTCGGCGGCGATGCCCGGCAAGCTTTGCCGCCCGCCCGGCAAGGGACGCCGCTCCGGACGAGGGCGAAACAATCAACACAACCATAAGTTGATGATATTTAACAAACGCAACTCTGGCATGGTTCCTGCCGGGGGAAGCCTGCGGCCGGCCCGCGACGCGTGGTGCGTCACGGGCGCGGCCGGGTTTTTCCCGCTGCCAGACGAGGTTGCGTCCATGGGTATCTTCGGTGCGATGACCACCGCCGTCTCCGGGCTCAATGCCCAGAGCTACGCGCTCGAGAACATTTCCGGCAATATCGCCAACAGCCGCACGACCGGGTTCAAGCGGGTCGACACGACCTTCTCGACCCTGGTGCCCGACCTGCCCGAGCGCCGGGCGCTCGCGGGATCGGTCTCGAGCTTCAGCCGCGGCACCAACACGGTGCAGGGCGATTTCATCGCGAGCCAGATCCAGACGCATGTCGCGCTCTCGGGCGAGGGGTTCTTCGCGGTCAAGCAGCGCACGTCCTTCGTCGATGGCGCGCCGGTCTTCGCCGGTGCCAACGCCTATACCCGGCGCGGTGATTTCGAGCTTTCGAACAACGGCTATCTCGTCAACGGTGCCGGATACTATCTGATGGGCTATCCGATCGACCCGAATACCGGGTCGGCGAGCGGCTCGGCGCTCCAGATTCTGCGCATCGCCAGCGACAACCTGCCGGCCCGCACCACGCAGCAGATCGAATATCGCGGCAACCTGCCGAGCTATCCGCTGACCGCGCAGGCGGATGCGCAGGTCGCTGGTTCGGAGCTGCTCTCCGGCGCCGCCTATACCGGTGCGACGATTGCCGCGAGTGACGAGGCCGTGTTCCTCGACCGCACGATCGCCGGGCAATCGCTGACGATCTACAACGCGATCGGTAACCCGATCGACATCCAGCTTCGCTGGGGCAAGACCTCCAACATCTCCGGCGCCGAGACCTGGAGCCTTTACTACCAGTCTGATTCCGCCGCCACCGGCGCGGCGCCGAAATGGACCCGGGTCTCCAATGCCGTGACCTTCGATTCCAGCGGTCGCATGACCGCGCCGGCCTCCGGCGCGCTGAGCCAGGTCTTCACGGTCAACGGCGCAACGAGCGGCACCATCAGCCTGAATTTCGGCCTGACGGGGCTCACCCAATTCGCCGATGCCAGCGGCACGATCAATGTCAACACTCTCAACCAGGACGGCTTCCCCTCCGGCACGCGCACCAGCGTGCAGATCGGCGAGGGGGGGCGGCTGATGGGCGTGTTCTCGAACGGCCGGACGGTCGCGCTGGCGCAGATCCCGATCACGCAATTCGCCGCCGATTCCCTGCTCAAGCGCCGCGATGGCGGCGTGTTCGAGGAAACGCTGGAATCCGGCCAGCCGATCTTCTCGGATGCCGGGCGCAATCTCGTCGGCGGCACGCTCGAGAACTCGAATGCCGATGTCGCCGACGAATTCTCGAAGATGATCGTCACGCAGCAGGCCTACTCGGCCAACACGCGGATCATCACCACCGCGCAGCAGATGCTGCAGGACGTGATCAACATTATCCGGTGAGGACGGCGAGACCGCGGGACCGGCGCGGCGGATGGAGGATGGAATGGGACTTTTCGCTTCCCTGCACAACGCAGTCTCGGGGCTGACGGTGAATCAGTCGCAGATGGGCCTCGTCTCGCGCAACATCGCGAATGCGGGCACGGTCGGCTATTCACGGCGGGTGCTCAACGTCAAGGAAACGAGCGCGCTCGGCATCACCGCCGGCGCGGTCCGCGAGGTCAGCGTCGACCGCGTGCTCGACGAATTGCTGCAGAAGCAGCTGCGCACCGAGGCCGCCGGTGCGGCCTATACCTCGGTCAAGGCCGATTACCTCCAGCGGGTCGATTCGCTGTTCGGCCAGCCCGGCAGCGCCGCCGGGCTCAACACGATCTACGGGAATTTCTCGACCGCCATCCAGCAGCTCGCGGCCGACCCGGCCTCGCCGACGACGCGCCAGAACGCGCTCGCCTCGGCGCAGAGCCTCGCCGCGACGCTGAACTCGCTCTCCGAGAACATCCAGCTCATGCGCGGCGAGATCGAGGCGAAGATCGCCGACGAGGTGCAATATGTGAATGGCCTGCTCGAAGGCATCGAGCTGACGACCAAGAAGCTCAACGAGATCCAGGATTCCGCGACCCGCCAGGGCCTGCTCGACCAGCGCGACAAGTATATCGACGAGCTTTCCGGCTATTTCGACCTGCGGACCTTCGATTCCGGCACCGGAAACTTCAACATCTATACGACGGCCGGCGGGCCGCTCTTCGTCGAGGGGCGGCGGCTGCGCCTCCAGTTCGATGAACGCTTCGCGGTCTCGGCCAACGCGCTCTATGACCCGAATCCCGCGCTGAGCGGGCTCGGCTCGCTGTCGATCGCCGATCCGATCGGCGGTGCGATCGCGCTTTCGAGCCAGGGGCTGGTCCGCTCCGGCTCGTTCGGCGCGCTGTTCGACCTGCGCGACAAGCTGCTCGTCGAGACTCAGGCACATCTCGACGAATTCGCCGCCGCCCTGACCACCTCGCTCGGCGACCGGACGGTTGCCGGAACGGCCGCGACCGTCGGCCTCCAGCAGGGCTTCGATCTCGATCTCAACGCGCTCCAGAGCGGCAATGTCGTGACGCTCGAATATACCGAGCAGCCGGCCGGCACTCGGCACAAGGTTTCGCTCATCGCCGTCAACAATCCGGCCGCGCTGCCCTTGCCGGCCGCTTCGACCGCCGATCCCAACGATATCGAATTCGGCATCGATTTCTCCGGCGGCATGGGGCCGGCGATCGCGGCGATCGGCGCTGCGCTCGCCACCGTGCCGGGCGGCGCGGCCTTCACGGTCAACAATCTCGGCGCCGGCGTGGTGCAGATCCTCGATGACGGCGGCGCCAATACGCTCGACGTCAACGCGCTCTCGGCGCGTGCGACCGTGACGGCGCTGACCGATCAGGGGCTGGCGCTGCCGTTCTTCGTCGACGGCAATTCCGGTTCGCAGATCTATACCGGGAGCCTGGATCTCGGGTCGCAGAAGCGCGGCTTCTCGAACGGCATCAAGGTCAACCCGGCGCTGCTCGCCGATCCGAGCCGGCTCGTCGTCTACCAGACGGTGCCGACCACGACCGCGATCGGCGATCCGGCGCGCCCGAGCTTCCTGCGCGACCAGATCCAGTCCTGGGAGACGGATTTTACCCCGGCGATCTCGCTCACGGGGTCGACCTCCATCTATCGCGGCACGTCCGGTCAGTTCCTCGACCGCGTAATCGCGACGCAATCGCAGGCGGCGAGCAACGCCCAGGCGCTGGCCGAGGGACAGGAAGTCGTCATCTCGACCTTGCGCGAGCGCTTCGCCGAGATTTCCGGGGTCAATACCGATCAGGAAATGTCCGATCTGATCGCGATCCAGAACATCTATTCCGCCAATGCGCGCATCGTCTCCGCCGTGCGCGACATGTTCGATGCCCTTCTGAGGATCTGAGCCATGCCCTTCTTCAACAAGCTTTATCCGTTCGCGGCCGGCACGATCCGGTCTCAGCAGAACGCCGCGTCGCTCGTTTCCATGCGGGCGCAGCTCGACGATTACGCGCGCCAGCTCGCGAGCAAGCGCAAATCCGAGACCTATGGCGGGCTCGGCAACGAGCGCGTCAGTTCGCTGACTTTCCGCAACCAGCTCGGCGTGACCGAAGGCTACAAGAGCGTCGCGGATCTCACTGCCATCCGCCTCAAGGTCTATGACCAGAGCACCAACGAATTGCGCAAGATCGTCACCGATGCGCGCTCGGCGATGCTCAACACCCGCGGAACCGGCGGTTACCCGGAGATCACTGCGGCGGTGAAGCAGGTGCAGGCACAGTTCGAGCAGATGCTGACTTCGCTCAATGCCCAGCACGAGGGGCTCTATCTCTATTCCGGGCGCACGCGCGATGTCCGGCCGGTGGTCGATGCCAATACCCTGATGTGGGGCGACGGCACCAATGCCGGCCTGCGTCAGGTGGTCGACGAGCGCCGGCAGGCCGATCTCGGCGTGACCGGTCTCGGCCGCATGACCCTGGGCATCGCCGCTTCGACCGTGACCCTGTCTGAGGATGCGGTCGGCAATCCGTTCGGGATCAAGCTCGTCCCCGGTTCCGCGGGCGGCAGCATGTCGAATGTCACCGTCACCGGCCCCGCCGGCGCCCCGGTCAATATCAGCTTCAACTTCACCGGCCAGCCGAATTCCGGCGAGCGCCTGACCTTCACGGTGACGCTGCCGGACGGCAAGACGATGAATCTCGGCTTCGCCGTCGATACCGCCGGAACCGCGGAGGATACGGTCTTCGCGCTTGGCGCCACCCCGGCCGCGACGGCCGCCAACCTCCAGGCGGCCATCCAATCGCGGCTGAGCTCGATCGCCGGGGGCGAATTGCGCGCGGCCTCAGGCCTCGTCGCGGCCCGGGAATTCTTCTCGGGCTCCGCGAGCACCCCGGTTCCGCGCGTCGCCGGCCCGCCCTTCAACACTTCGACCACCTATGCCGCGCCCGGCACCCGCCCGACCGTGATCTGGTATCGGGGCGACGACGATGTCAGCGTGGCCGCCCGGGACACGCAACGCGCCGAGATCGACAACGGCACTTCCGTCAGCATCGGTGCCCGTGCCAATGAGGTTGCGCTTCGCGATTCGCTCGTCGCGCTCGGCATGTTCCTCGCCGATGATTATCCGCCGGGCATGCCCTCGACGCAGGACCGGTTCGACGCCGCCTCGGGCCGCGCGATCACGACCTTCGCCTCGACCGGCGGGCCGGACGCCATCCTTGAACTCAATGCCGATTTCGGGCGCGCCGCCGCGCAGGTCGAGGCGTCGAAAACCCGGCATGATGACCGGAAGCTGTTCCTCAACGGGCTGCTGACCGAGATCGAGGGCGTCAACACGGAAGAGGTCGCGGTGCTGCTCACCACGCTCCAGACGCGGCTCGAGGCGAGCTATCAGACGACCTCGACCCTCAACCGGCTCTCGCTGGTCAATTACCTCTGACATCGCGTCGAGACTGCCGGATTTCCGGGGCGCCCTGCGGGGCGCCCTTTCTGTTGGTGCGTCGGGTTGCGGCCGCCGGGGCCCGGAGGCGCCCCAAAGCAAACCGGCGCCCGAGGGGCGCCGGCGAGACGGGAGAATGGGGAAATATCTCAGGACGCCGCGGCGACCGGTGCCTGGCTGGCGGGCAATCGCGGCGGCATCTGTTCCGATGACGGGGCGCCGAGCGGACCAGCATTGCCGCGCAGACCGGCGGCCACATGCTGGTTGATCTCGATCAGCAGATCGAGCTTGGTCACATCCGGCTCGAACAGGATCCGCATGCACTGGTTGATGACGAAGCGGGAGAGACCGATGATGTTCTTGCGCATTTCCGGCGGCATCGGACAATCGTCCTCGGTCGCCGATGCCAGAAAAATCGCCCAGACCTTGCGGTTATGCGCAAGCGGATCCTCGATCACGGCGATGCTCGGATCCCAGTTCTCCTTCAGCGCCTGGAGCCGGCTCGCGGCCTTCAGGAGCGCGCGGGCCTCGAGTTCACGCTGGCTGAGCGCGAGGGACTGGGTTTTCGCGTAGGCTTGAATTCCCGGCTGCATGCTCAAGTAACTTCCTCTCGTACGCCAGAAGCTGTTTCGCTTCCTTGAGGGCTTTGTAGAATTCTGCGTTTAAGATATGGTTGTGGATGGCCATAAGAATTCTGGTTGAGCTGGGCACGGCCTCCTGAAAATCTGACATTAATTTGTTGTATGTCCCGATATTGTCGGCAACGCGTCCGTCAATATACATCAATTGTATCGCGAGATAGATCAGCTTCGCCGGCGTATCCGCCGATTTCGGGCTGAGAATGTCCTTCTCGCGCAGGATGGGGGCGTGGCCCTCGATGACGAGACTGGTCCGCTGGTCACCATTCCTCACCACGGCGGTGCCGATGATGATCCGTTCGTTGGGCTTCAACTCAACCTTGAGGGCCACGATCGGCCTCCTTCCTGCGCCCCGCAGTTCATCATGCGGGAGTAAACATCCCGTTGCCGACAGCAGGGGCTACTGCCGAATCATCCTTATGATACAACCTGAAATAGAAAATGAAATATGGTATTCATCCTGCGTGCCGCGGGGCGCGGGGGAGGAATCGGGCCGCGCTTACGCAACCCGTTTCAGGAAGCCGTCGGCGCAGACCGAGACCATCAGCTTGCCCTCGATCGCTTTGTCGATCGCGAATTCGGGATGCCGCGTGAGGTATTCGCGCAGAGCGGTCTTCGGATTGTTTCCGGGCGCCCAGGGCCGGTCGGGGAAGAGGTCGGCCGGCATATCCTCGACGAAGCTGTCGAACACCACGCAATAGCTGTCGCGGCTCACCAGCGGCGCATAGGCTTCGAGTTCGGCCAGGACATGGGCATGGGTGTGCATCGAATCGAGGAAGACCATCACGCGGCGGTGCCCTTGCGCGGCGGCCCTGACGGTCTCGACCGTTTCCGGGGCGATGCTCGAGCCTTCGACCAGCGTCAGCAGCGGGCGCAGGGGATGCGCGTCGAGCGCGGCGCGGTTATGCGGCCGGATGTCGATATCGATGCCGATGACCTTGCGCGTCGATTGGCGGGGATCGAGCGGTGCGCCCGTCTCCATCGCCTCGCAATAATCGAGCATGGCGAGGATCGAGGCGGAGAGGATCAGCGAGCCGCCATGCGCGATGCCGGTCTCGATCACGAGATCTGGCTTCACGGTCCAGATCAGCTCCTGGACCGCCCACATATCCTGCGGATACTGGATTATCGGCCGACCGAGCCAGTCGAAATTGTAGACGTATTTCTTCCGCATCGAGGCTTCGAGGAAATCGCGCGAGAGCCTGCGGAAACCGGCATCCTCGGCATAGGCGGCAAGGCGCTCCTCACGCTCGGCGGCGAATTGCTTGACCGGGTCCATCCGATCCTCCGTTCACTGGGTTTTCGGGGTCGTCAGGCGCGAATCGGTGTTGATCCCGCCGAAGACGGATTTGAGCACGTCGCGCGGGGCGAAGCGGAATTCCTGGCGGATGCGGCCGATATCGATCGCCGGAAATTCGACGCGCGGGGCGTTGGGCATGACCTCGATGCGGCAGCCGGTCTTGGCCGCGAGCCAGTAGGTCCATTCGCGATGGCTGATCTTGCGGCCGCTCGCGAGGTTGTAGAGGCGGTGGCGACCTTGGGTCGCGATTTCCGGCAGCAGCGTCAGCACATCCTCGATATGGACGTAATCCTTCGCCGAATCCGGCGCGGTGCGCAGCGTCACCGTTCCGGTCCGCGCCTCGCGGATCAGCGAGGGCAGGAAGTTCTGCGAATCGGGATCGTCGGCGCCGATCACGTTGGAGAGCCGCACCGCGCGGATCGTGCCGCGCCCGGCATGCAGGCACAGGCTCTCGCCCATCAGCTTCGACAGGTCGTAGAGATCCGAAGCGGCATTGGGGTTGACGAGGAGGGCGCTGTCCTCGTCCACGCGCGAATCCGCCGGCAGGCCGCCATAGACCCGGGTCGAGGAGAGATAGGTCAGGCTCTCGAACTCCGCGCGCGCGATGAGTTCGCGCAGCACGCAGACATGCGCCTCGACCGTTTCGAGCGGCCGGGTCCGGAAATCGGCGGTGATACCGATCGCATAGATCGCATGCCCGAGGGGGCGGGCGTGGATGCCGGGATCGCCGCGTGTGGGCGCATAGACCTCGTGCCCGGCCGTGGCCAGCCGCGAGACCAGCCGCCGGCCGATCGTGCCCGAGGCACCGAGGACGGTGAACATCGTCATTGCCGCCGCCCGATCTCGCGCAGCGGCGTCCCGGCATAGACGGTATAGGCTGCCAGTTCGCCCTTGATCACCGATCCGGCGCCGACGACGGAACCCCGGCGCAGGATGGCGCCGTCAAGCAGCACGCAATTGGCGCCGATCCAGACATCGTCCTCCACGATGATGCCACCCTTGCCCGGCAGGAACCCCTGTTCGCGGATCAGCCGCGCGGCATCCCTGTAGGCGTGGTTGACCGGCGCGAAGGTGCAGTTCGCCGCGATGGCCACGGAATTGCCGATGCGGATTCCCTGGCCCGTATAGAGCACACAGCCGGAATTGATGGTCACATGCTCGCCGATGACGAGATCGCCCATGCCGCCGGCCGGCTTGATCTTCACGAAACTGTCGATCACCGAATGCGCGCCGATCTCGATCCGCGTGCCGCGGGTCGAATCCTCGATATCGGCGAGCGCCGAGACGCGCGCGGTCTCGTGGATGACGATCACAGAACCTCCAGCTTCGGCACGGCGACCACGAATTTCGCGCCCCAGCCCCGGGCTTCCTCCAGCTGCCCCATCACCTCGGCCTTCAGGTTCCAGGGCAGGATGACGATGCGGTCCGGCCGGTCGGCAAGCAGATGCGCCTCGCCGACGATCGGGATGCGGCTTCCGGGCATGAATTTTCCCTGCTTCGCCGGGTTCCTGTCCACCACATAGGGGAGGAGGTCGGGGCGGATGCCGGCGAAGTTCATTAGCGTGTTGCCCTTGGCGGCCGCGCCATAGGCGCCGACCCGCAGGCCCTGCCGCTTCGCCTCGATCAGGAAGGCGACGAAATCGTCCTTGACCCGCTCCGCCGCGCGCTGGAAGCCGGCGTAGTAATCCGGGCCGGCCATGCCGAGCCCCGCCTCGCGCGCCAGCATCGCCGTCACCGCTTCGGAAACTGCGCGCCGCCCGGTATCGGCGCGCTGCGCGAAGACGCGGAGCGAGCCGCCATGGGTCGGCAATTCCTCGACATCGAAGACGGCGAGGCCGTTCCCGGCGAAGATCCGGCGGACTGCCGTGAGCGAGAGATACGAATAATGCTCGTGATAGGCGGTATCGAACTGGTTCTCGGCGACCATCCGCATCAGATGCGGGAATTCGAAGGTCGCGACGCCCTCCGGCTTGAGCAGCGCCGCAAAGCCGCCGACGAAATCGTTGATATCCGGCACATGGGCGAGCACGTTGTTGGCGGCGGTGAGATCCGCCGCCTTGCCCGCCGCCGCGAGCCGGCGCCCGAGCGCGACGCCGAAGAATTCCTCGATCGTCTCGATGCCCTTGGCGCGTGCGGCCGCTGCGGTGCTGCGCGTCGGTTCGATGCCGGTGCAGGGAATGCCGGCCGCCTGCACGAATTGCAGGAGATAGCCGTCATTCGAGGCGACCTCGACGACATGGCTCGCCGGCCCGAGGCCGAGCCTGGCGATCATCTGTTCGACATAGGCTTGCGAATGCGCGAGCCACGAGGCCGAGAAGGAGGAGAAATAGGCATAATCCTCGGTGAACAGCGCTTCGCGGCCGGCATAATCCTCGGTCTGCACCAGCCAGCAGCGCTCGCAGGCCATCAGCCGCAGCGGGAACCAGGTTTCCGGCGCGCGCAGCGCCTCGGCGCCGAGATAGGCGTTCGAGGGCGGCGCGGCGCCGAGATCGAGGAAGGTGAGGCGCAGCGGTGCCCCGCAATGCCGGCATGTCACGGCAAATCTCCTTGCATGGTCCTCGGCATGGTCTTCGGCGCATTCTCCAGCC
Source organism: Rhabdaerophilum calidifontis (assembly GCF_008641065.1). Taxonomy (GTDB): domain Bacteria; phylum Pseudomonadota; class Alphaproteobacteria; order Rhizobiales; family Beijerinckiaceae; genus Rhabdaerophilum; species Rhabdaerophilum calidifontis. Next base: position 911,836 of record NZ_VTRS01000001.1, read on the forward strand.
CTCATAGGGTGATTCTCGGCGCGAAAGCAGCCTTTCCTGCATTGCTCGCGGCTATCGGCCATCCTCGAACGCCGCAATCTCGGCCGAGCAGAGGGCGGCGGCATCGGCGCCGCCCGCCTCTTCCCGATACCAGCGGATCGTGCGTTCGACGCTCTCGCGCAGGGCCCAGCGCGGGCCGAGGCCGAGTGCGGTGCGCACCTTGGCGACTTCGAGCGCAAGCCAGTTGGCCTCGTGCGGGCCGCGCGAGCCGTCGCCATAGCGGACCTCGCCGCCGCCCCAGATGCTCCGGGCGAGGTCCACCACGTCGCGGACGGTCGAGGCCTCATGGGTGGGGGGGCCGAAATTGTAGGCGCCGGCCAGGGCCGGCAGGCCCGCCATCGCCTCGGCAAGGACAAGATAGCCGCAGAGCGGTTCGAGCACGTGCTGCCAGGGTCGGATCGCGGCCGGTCGGCGGATCTCGAGCACGTCCCCCGCCAGCCAGGCGCGGACCGCGTCCGGGATCAGCCGGTCCTCGGCCCAATCGCCGCCGCCAATCACGTTGCCGGCGCGGGCGCTCGCCACCGCCATTCCCTGCGCGCGCAGGAAGGAATCGCGGTAGCTCGCGATGACGATCTCGCTCGCGGCCTTGGAGGCGGAATAGGGATCGTGCCCGCCGAGCGCGTCGTCCTCGCGGTAGGGATAGGGCCATTCGCGGTTGTGATAGACCTTGTCGGTGGTGATCATCACCGCGACACGCGCGCTTGCGAGATCGCGCAGCGCATCCAGCAGATGCGCGGTGCCCATCACATTGGCGGCGAAGGTCGCGACCGGCTCGCGATAGCTCGCCCGGACGAGCGGCTGCGCGGCGAGATGGAAGACAATCTCCGGCGCCGCTTCCCGCACCAGGCGGGCGAGGCCGGCGCCGTCGCGGATGTCGTGGAAATGGCTCGCCGCGCAATGCCCGGCGATTCCGGCCCGTTCGAACAGGCTCGGCGTGGTGTTGGGCGGCAGGGCGATGCCGGTCACCGCCGCGCCCATCCGCGCGAGCCAGAGCGTCAGCCAGCCGCCCTTGAACCCGGTATGACCTGTGACGAGGACATTCCGGCCGCGCCAGAACGCGGGATCGGGGCGTCTCACCAGATTTTCCATGGCGCCTTCCCGGAGGCCCAGAGATCCTCGAGGAGGTTCTTCTCGCGCAAGGTATCCATCGGCTGCCAGAACCCGTCATGGACGAAGGCATGCAACTCGCCTTCGGCCGCGAGGCTCTTCATCGGCTCCTGCTCCCAGCTCGTCGCGTCGCCCTCGATGCGGTCGATCACTTTCGGGGAGAGGACGAAGAAGCCGCCATTAATGAAACCGCCTTCGCCGCGCGGCTTCTCGACGAAGCCCTTCACCGCGTCGCCCTTCATGGAAAGCACGCCGAACCGTCCCGGCGGCAGCACCGCCGTGACCGTGGCGAGCCGGCCATGCGCCTTGTGGAAGGCGATGGCGGCGGTGATGTCGACATTCGAGACGCCGTCGCCATAGGTGAAGCAGAAGGCTTCCTCGTCGCGCAGGTATTTCCCGACGCGCTTGAGCCGGCCGCCGGTCATCGTGTCCTCGCCGGTATCGATCAGCGTCACCCGCCAGGGTTCGGCCTGCTCGCGATGCACCTCCATGCGGTTCTTCGTCATGTCGAAGGTGATGTCCGACATGTGCAGGAAGTAGTTCGCGAAATATTCCTTGATGACATAGCCCTTGTATCCGCAGCAGATGATGAATTCATTCACCCCGTGCGCGGAATACATCTTCATGATGTGCCAGAGGATCGGCTTGCCGCCGATCTCGATCATCGGCTTGGGCCGCAGATGCGTTTCTTCCGAAATGCGGGTTCCGAGCCCGCCGGCGAGGATGACGGCTTTCATCAGCGTTGCTCGTTGTAGCGCCGGACCATCTCCATATAGCCCGCCTCGAGCGCGCGGGTGCGCCCCTGGAAGTCGAAGAAGGGGCTGTTCTCCATCATCGGCCGCAGCTTCTGGCGGATCTCGGCGAGGGCGGGAATATCGGATGCCATCTGAACCGCCTTCTCGACGAATTGCTCCTCGGTGTCGACAACCCAATCGCCGAGGCCGAGCGGAGACAGGACCATGTCGGAAAGCCGGCCAACCGAGACGCGGTCGCGCTTGGAGATCACGGGCACGCCCGAGAACAGCGCCTCGAACGTCGTCGTGCCGGCATTGTGCGGCCAGCAATCAAGCGCGATGTCGAACTCGTGGTAGCCGTTCCAGTGTTCGAGCGTGCTGGTGAGCTCCACCCTGTCGCGGCTATAGCCGAGGCTTTCCAGGCGCCGGTAGAAGCGCTCGATCGTTTCTGGATCCTCGAAGGTTTTCTGGTCGAAGCGGAGTTTGCTGCCCGGCACGCGGTCGAGGATCTGTTTCCAGACCGAGAGCAGGCGGTTGTTCAGGCGGATCATCCGCGTCATCGTGCCGAAGGTGACGTAGCCCTTGCGCATGGCGGGCGGCTCGCAGACGTCAGGGGTGCGGTGACGCGGCGGGTTGTAAGCATAGACCGGCGCTTCGATTTGGAGAAGCTTTTCCGAGAAGTACGGCTCGCTGCCCGTCGGCGTGAAGTTCTTGTCACCGATGAAATAGTCGATCTCGTCGAGACCGGTCGTATAGCCAAATCCGAGATAGGTCGCCTGGATCGGCGCGGGCTTCATCGAAAGCGCAGAAAGGCGGTTGCCGAAGGTATGCCCTGCAAGATCTACCACGATATCGATGCCATCGTTATAGATCTGCTCCGCCATTTCTTCGTCATTCATCTGGGTAACATCGACCCATTTGTCGAAATACCGTCTGAGATACATTGTGTGCTCGTCCGGCTTGATGACGTTGGCGTAGGCGACGAGCTCGAATCGCGACCTATTGTGGTTGCGGAGAATCGGGTCAATAAAGAAGGAAACCACGTGCGTGTAAAGATCCGGCGATGAATAGGCGAGTCTGATGCGGCGATTTTCTATTTTTGCACGCTTTTCGTGATTATAGATTTTGGAGTTTTTGGATATAACCTTTGCGTGCTTGCGGTATTCTTGAAACACGTCTTCAGAAGTCTTGCGGTCGTCGTAGTTGATGGTGAAGAGATAGGCTGTTCCGGTAACGACGTTATTCGGGTTGATGGCGCGTGATTTCTCGTAATACGCCATCGCCTCTTCCAGCTCGCCCAGCACCACATGGGTGGTCGCAACAGCATTGAGCGCATCGTCCGAGGCGGCCTTGCTGGCTTCTACTGCTGCGTAGGCGTGCTCCAGGGCCTTCACATATTTCATCGTTTCCTGGTAGGAGCTGCACAGCATCTGATGTACGAGCGCATTATCTGGCTGCTTCTCGACGATGCTCTTGAGCATCTCGATGGATTCCTCGACATTCATCTTCTTGAGGCGACGCACGTTTGCGAAATTCATTCGTGCGGTTGTGTTGCGAGGATCGAGCGTCATCGCCCGCCAGAATTGCTGTTCGGCCTCGTCGAGCTTGTTGTCATGGACGAGCAATACGCCATTGTTGACGATCGCGTCCGGATAATGCGGCTCGATCGCGAGGGCGGCGTCGTTGAATTCCTTCGCTTCCTCCCAGTGTTTCTCGGCGAGGCGGATATTCGCGAGCGTCGTGAGCGCGGAGAAGTTCTGCGGATTGGCACGCACCGCGCGCCGGAGCATCTGCTCGGCGATCGCAACCTGCCCGTCCTTCTTCACGAGAACCGCGAGATTGCCGAGCACCTCCGATGCATCCGGGTGGCGCCGCAGGAGCCGCTTGTAGAGATCCTTGGCCTCATCGGGCCGGCCATTGAGCTGGGCGTCGACGGCCTTCGCGAACATCACGGCGGATTGCATTCTGTGCTCCGGAACCTTGATCTGGGTTCTGCTCCGCCGGACGGCGGAGACGGCTTCTGCCTGCCGCGGCGCGTATCGTTCCCGGAAACCCGGCATGGATGCCGGATTCGGAAGCCGCCGCCTCCGCGCGGTCCTGAGCAAGATTTGGTATAGGAAGATGGTTAACAAACGCGAAATGGCAGCTGGTTCCGCCCCGAGCCGTGCCCCATAACGAAAAAGGCGGCGGGTTGCCCCGCCGCCTCGTTTTTCGTTCCGCGTTCCGGCCGATCAGCCGAGCAGGCGGAGGAGCGACTGCGCATTCGCAGAGCCGGCCGAGAAGGCCTGGACCGCGAACTGCTGCTGAGTCTGGAGCGCCGTCAGCTTCGCCGATTCCTCGGCGATGTCGGCGCTGACGAGGTCGTCGCCCAGCGTCTTCATGTTGGTCGCGAACTCGGCGTTGATGTCGTAGCGATCCTGAATGAAGGACGCATAGTTGCCGAACTGCGCCTGGAGCGTGTTGATAATCGACTGCGCCGTCTGAACCTCACCCAGCGCCGTCTGGATGTTGCCGGTGGTGGTCCAAGCCGTGCCGAGCGTGGTCAGGGCGAGGTTGCCGGTCACGCTCGTGTTCACGCCGTTGATCTGGATCGGGTTCGCAGCGAACTCGTTCAGGATCACGTTCATGCCTTCGCCGCGGAGCAGGTTGCGGCCGGCCTGGACAACGTTGTTGTTGATCACGTTCGTGATTTCAGTCTTGTAGGACTCATACTGCGTGCCGAGCTCGAGACGCCGCGCGTTGTTCGTGGAACCCAGGATCGGGTTGCCCTGAACGACCGGGACGCCCGAGGCCGCGTTGAAGCGCGCCGCGCCGGAGACCGAGTCGAACGTGCCGGTGCCGTTGAGGACCGTAACCGCGTTGCCAGACAGGTTGCGCAGGCCGATGCGGAACTGACCCGTGGCGGACTGCACGAACTCGGCCTTGACGCCCGCATTGAGCGCGTTGATCTCGGAGATGACCGCGTCGAGGTTCTTCACGGTCGTGGTGGACCAGGTGCGAGCCACGCCGTCCGCGCCGAGGAAGGTCAGCGAGGAGCCGGCGGCGACCGACGAACCGGCGAAGGTCGAGGCCGTCCGAAGCATGCCGCCGGTGCCGAAGCGCAGACCCATCGGGTTCGAGCCGCCGAAGCCGGTCGGCATCGAGGTGCCGTTGACGAACCTCGAGGCGGCGTAGGTGCCATCGTAGCCCGAGTTGATGCCGGTCAGGTCATCGACGACCTGCTGCGAGGACGAACCGTCGATGGTGAAGCCGGTCTTGCCGTCGGTCGATTCCAGAACCAGGCGGCTGCCGGTGCCGTTGACCTCGAAGCGCATCGTGACGCCGATATTGGCGTTGTTGAGCGCCTGGGCAACCTGGCCCCAGGTCGTCGCGCTGGTCGCGCCCGAGAAAGTATAGGTGAAGTTCTTGCCGTTGTCGGAGGTGATCGACAGGCGGTGGCCGGTCGAGGCGCCGACGACCGAGGAGGTCTCGGCGAGGTTGGCGGTCGGGGTTGCGGCGACGGTGGTCTGCGAGCCGGCGTTCAGCGCATCGGTCGCCATATCGTTCATCTGCGAAAGCAGATTGCGGATCTGCTTCAGCGCGAGATCGGTCGACTCGAGGGTCTTCAGCGCGGTCGAGATGTTGTTGTTGACGCGGTTGATGTTCTTGGCACGCGCCAGCATCGTCTCCGACATGCCGTACTTCGTGGCGTCATCCGCGGCGCCGAAGATCGACTTGCCGGTGGCAACGCGCTTCTGGGAGATCTGGAAAAGCTTGTTGGTCTGCTGGAGAACGGTGACGTTGGCCGCGGTGGCGGCATTGAAAACGACAGACATGGTTGCACCTTCTGTTGCAAGGGATCGGGCCATCCTGGCCCGTAAACGTTCAGAGCCGCTCCGTGCTGCTCGTCACGTCCCGCAAGGTGCCGTCGCAGATATAAATGAGAGTTAAATGTTGCTCGCAGGCTGAGGCAGCCTGAAATCAAGGTTAATTGATTCAAAATATGTATCGTTAATGAAAAATAAAACAAAAAAGAGGCCGAAGCCTCTCTTTTTATTCTGATGGTGCCTGCTTACTGCCCGAGCAGGCGCAGCATCGATTGGGCGTTCTGGTTGCTGATCGCGATCGCCTGAACCGCGAAATCCTGACGGGTCCGAAGTGCGGTCAGCTTCGCGCTTTCCTCAGTCACATCCGCCGCCACCAGTTCGTCGCCCTGAGTTTTCGCCTCGGTCTGGTAGGCCTTGTTCAGGTCGTAGCGCGAGCGGATGTAATTGTTGAAGGTTGCGAACTGGGCCTGGAGTTCGAGCAGGATCTTCTGCGCCTCGCGCGCTTGCTGCGCCGAGATCTGGATGTTCTGGTCGTTGACCCAGGATGCGCCGGCCTGCGCCATCGTCAGCGTTCCGGCGGCGGTAACGAGTACGCCGGCGATCTTCAGCGGCGTGCCGGCAAATTCGGAGAGCGGCACGCTGATATTCTCGCCCTGGAGCAGGTTCCGCCCTTTCGGCACCGGATTATTGGCGACGAGCTGGTCGAGATTCTCGATGATCGCGTCATATTGCTGGCCATAGGCCAGACGGAGCGCGTTGTTCGGTGCCAGCGGCGCCGCGAAACCGGTGTTGATTCCACCCATGCCGAGCGCGCCGGCAGGCGCGAAATCGCCCGACGCGGCGACAATCTTCATATTGCCGCCATTCATGTTGCGCAGGCGGATCTGCATCGGGCCGCCGGCGCCGCCGGTCTGGTTCACGAGTTCGGCGCGCGTTCCCGCCCCCATTGCCGTGACATCCGCGATGAATTGCGCGACCGTCGTCGCGACGCCGTAATTCAGCGTACGGAACTGGCCGTTTCCGTCTTCGAAGACGATGGAAGAGCCGGCCGCGATCGGCGTGGCAAGGGTCACGCCAGCGCCCGTGCCGGTCAGTTGTCCGCCGAAGGCCACCGTGAATCCGGTCTCTCCGGCAGCGGGTGCGGCGACGCCGTTGGCGAAAAGGTTGTTGGGATTGAAGACCTGACCGGTCGGGCTCGTCAGGCCAGCAAGATCATCCATCGCGTTCTGGTCGCTGATGGCGTCGAAGGTGAAATCCTCGCCATTCGTCGAGCGGAAGCGGAGATTGGTCTGCCCGGCGACGGTCGACGGGATGAACTCGGCGATCACGCCGATATTGGCGGCGTTGAGGGCATTGGCGATCTCGCCCCAGGTCACGGAGAGCGAGTTGAACGTGTAGGTGAAATTCTTGCCGCCGTCGGAGGTGATCGAAAACCGTGAGCCGATCGAGACGCCGCTCACCACCGAGGTTTCGTCGAGATTGGCGGTCGTGGCGGCGTTGCGGGTGCCGACGCCGCCCTCGTTCTGCGCCTTGCTGGCGAGATCGATCGCCGATTCGACGAGGCCGAGCATGCTCTTCAGCGTCTTGTCGGTGGTTTCGAGCGTCGCGAGGCCGACGGAGATGTTGTTGTTGATGTCCGAGAGCTGGCCCGAGCGGCCGAGCAGCGTCTCGCTGACCCGGTAGCGGGTGGTGTCGTCGGCGGCGGAGAAGATGCTCTTGCCGGAGGCGACCCGCTTCTGGGTGATGCCGAACAGCTCGTTCGTGCGGGTGAGGATCGAGACACTGACGCTGGTCGCGTCGTTCATGAGGATGGACATGCGTCACCTTCTGTGCGGCTGTCGCGGCCCCTCCGGCCCGCCGGCTTTCTCGCCGGGTGTTCGGGTCGGATTTCCGGGCCTTCGCGGCTTCTCGGGAGGGACGATGCCGGGCAGGGACTAAGGCTTGGTTAAATTCGGTAACCTTAACCGAAAAGAACTTTTCATGGTTAGCGGCCGGTTAACAAACATGGTTAACGAATTCCTGCCGCAAAGAGCGGGGCACGCACGCCCCGGTCTTGGCCTGGTCTTGGCCCGGTCTTGGCCTGGGTCAGCGCTCGGAGCCGCCTTCCGCCTGCTGGAGATAGGCGCGGAGCTTGAGCACCGCCTCATAGGGGTATTGCGAGACGACGGCGCGCGATTCCGGGTCGATCACCTGGTAGACGAGATCGCCGGTTTCGCGGTCGGTCGTCACCGAACTCTCGTGGCGAACCATATCGCCGCCGGGGGCATCCCGGCGCGCGTTTCGGGAGAACCGCGCCTGCTCGGCGCCGGCCTGGGCGGCGACGGCCTGCGGCGGGGCAAGGTCGGTGCGAACGGCGTTGCGCACCGGCGCCGCTTCGGGGCGGGCGGGCGCGAGCGACGGATACGGCACCGAATTGGTCAGGCGGGTGTCCATGGCTTTCTCGCTTCCGGCAGGCATCCATGTCCTGCCTGTGCGGGAAAATATCGCCGCCGTCTTTACGTCCCGTTCAGAAAGATGGTTGAGGCGAGCTAAATCAGGGCGCGAGAATTCGGCTTGAATTAACGTCTTTGTTGCAGCCGCGGCCGAATCACGGCCGCGTCTGGACGGAACCGTGCCGGTCTGTGCTCAACTCACCTTGGACAGGGCGAGCGGCGCGGTGCCCGGCTTGCGGTCGATCCCGTCGCGCCGATAGGTCTTCGGCGTCGCGTTCTTGCCGACAGCATCGGCGAGATCGCGCAGCAGCCCCTCAGAAACCGTGCGCGCGGTGGCGACCACGGCGAGGTTCAGCGACATCAACCCGGAAAAGGCCTCGTGACGGTCCCGCAGGGCATCGAGCCCTTCCGGCTGGAACCGCCCGATCGCGATCGCGTTGGTTTTCAGCGTTTCGAGGCAGCGGGTATAGTCCTGCGCCGCCGCGTTCTTGGTGATCGCCAGCCCCAGCGCCTCTCGCACCTTGCCCGCCTTGAACAGGGCGGTTTCGTCGCGGATCACCGGTTCGAGCCGGTCGAGGGCGGCGAGGGCGGATGCGACGAGTTCGGCCGCCTCCTCGGGCTTGCTCACGCGCGGGCGGGTGTCGGCGCGATTAGCGGTTTGGGCTTTGGGCCGCATGGACAGGGGACTCCTGGTTACGCAACATGGACCGGTAGATCTGCGGCGCGAGGCCGATGCCGCCCGTGGCGGAGAGCGCCTTGCCGTATTCGCCGAGCAGCATCCCGCGCCAGGTATCCTGGCCGGTGGCGGCGTCGCCGAGCAGGCCCTCGCCCTTCACGCCTTCGAACATGGCGCCGAGCAGGGTCTGGAATACGTTGGCCTCGAGGGCCTGGGCCGTCTCCCAGGCCTTGCGGTTCTGGGGGATGTTCTTCGGAAGGTCGCCGCGGGCGATGGCCTTGCGGATGTCGATGGCGAAATTCGGGTTGGGCGTGATCGCGTTGATGCTCATCACATCACCTCGATATCGGCCTGGAGGGCGCCGGCGGTCTTGATCGCCTGCAGGATCGAGATCAGGTCGCGGGGGCCGACCCCGAGGGCGTTGAGACCGTCGACCAGTTCGCGCAGCGAGACCGAGTCCTTGACGATCGCGAGCTTCTTCTTGTCGTCGGTATCGACCCGGATGCCGGTGCGCGGCACGATCACGGTCTGGCCGTTGGAGAAGGGCTCGGGCTGCGAGACCTCGGGCTGCTCGGTGATGGTCACGGTCAGGTTGCCCTGGGCCACCGCGACCTGGCTCACGCGCACGTCCTTGCCCATCACGATGATGCCGGAGCGCTCGTCGATGACGACGCGGGCGCGCTGATCGGGCTCGACGCGCAATTGCTCCACCTCGGTCAGCAGCCGGATCATGTTGCCCTGGTAATTGCGCGGCACCTGCACCGAGACGGTGGAGGGGTCGGTGGGCTCGGCCGAATCGGCGCCGAGAAAATCGTTGATCGCCGCGGCGATGCGGCGTGCGGTGGTGAAATCCGGGTTGCGCAGCGAAAGGCGCAGGTTCTGGAGATGGTTCAGCCGGAAATCGACCTCGCGCTCGATCAGCGCGCCGTTGGCGATGCGCCCCACGGTCGGCACGCCGCGGGTCACTTTCGCGGCCTCACCCTCGGCGGCGAAGCCCGAGATGGCGAGCGAGCCTTGCGCCACCGCGTAGACCTCGCCGTCGGCGCCGAGCAGCGGGGTGGCGAGCAGGGTCGCGCCCTGGAGCGATTTCGCGTCGCACATCGCCGAGACGGTGACGTCGAGCCGGGTGCCCTGCGTCGCGAAGGCGGCGAGGTTCGCCGTCACCATCACCGCCGCCATGTTCGACGTGCGCATGTTGGCGCCGCGGGTGTTGACGCCGAGGCGCTCCATCATCGCCTGCAGCGACTGGCGGGTCATCGGGCAGTTGTTGAGCGTGTCGCCGGTGCCGTTGAGGCCGGTGACGAGCCCATATCCGACGAGCTGGTTCTCGCGCACGCCCTCGATGGCGGCGAGATCCTTGATCCGGGACAGGGCAGCGGCGTCGCCGGTGCCGAGCGCGCTCATCGCGGCGAGCCCCAATCCGCAGGCAAGCGCGATGTCGCGCATCCGGCTCGTGACGTCGGGGATCCAGGCCTTCATGGTCATCGTTCGGGTGCTCCCAGGGCCGCTCGCGGCATTCTTCCGGATCGAAAACAGGTGAACGCACGCGAGACAGGAGCCGTTCGCCAACCTTCTAGCGAAGGGCATGCCAAGCGGTTCTCCTGATTAAGTCCCTGAAATACCAGAATTCGGTGTGAGATCGGAACCTGCCTGACGCGCGGGCGGCCCGGTCAGAACTGCCGACCCGGCAATTTTGTCCCGGTATGGTTACCCATGCTTAACCAGCTTCGCGCAACATCGCGGGGTTGAAGGCCGCCGCGCCGGAAGAAGGGACGGGAAACGCCTCGCATGCGCATCGTGGATCAGAAATCGGTCGGTTCGGTGAGCGGCACTCGCAACGCCCGCGGCGCGGGGCGTGCCGGCGGCGCGCGGTTCACGCTCGATTCGGGCGGCGCACTCCAGCGCGCGGAAAGCCAGGCGCCCATCTCGATCCTCGGCGGGCTCGAGGCGCTGATCGCGATCCAGAGCGAGGATACCACGCGCGAGCGCCGGCGCCGCTCGGCCCGGCGGGGGCAGGGGATGCTCGACATCCTCGACGAGCTGAAGCTCGCGCTGCTCGCCGGCCGTGTTCCGCCCGAACTCCAGGCGCGGCTCGGCGCGGCCTTGCGCGATGCAATTCCGAGCGGCGATCCGCGACTTGACGGAATCGTCGATGCGATCGAGCTGCGCGCCGAGGTCGAGCTTGCGAAGCTCAAGCGCGCGGGGCGCCGGGAAACGGGCGGCTGATTCGTCCGAACCGGCAATTTTCCGCCGCCGCGCGCCGGCTGCGGGTATTTTTGTTGCCGGCCATGCCGAAGCGAGGCCGTTCTCTCGGCAGCCATGCGATTTTCCGAGCCGTCGAGATTGTTTCGTCATTCGGGGGCGGCTATACCCCGCGCCATATCTTTCGGCTCCGTAAAGAGGCGAGGCGATGTCGAAACTACTGGACGACAAGCAGGTGATCGCGCTCGAAACCGGCTATCGGCCGAGTGACGGCGAGCCGTTCATGAACGACCGTCAGCGCGAATATTTCCGACGCAAGCTCAGGGCCTGGAAGGAAGAGATCATCCGCGACGCGGAACTCACCCTCAACGCCATGCAGGCCGATACCGATGCCCATCCCGATCTTGTCGATCGGGCATCCTCGGAAGGCGACCGCGCGATCGAGCTCCGCGCGCGCGACCGGCAGCGAAAGCTCATCGCCAAGATCGACGCGGCGCTCGCGCGCATCGATGACGGCACCTACGGCTATTGCGAGGAGACGGGCGAGCCGATCTCGCTCGCCCGGCTCGATGCCCGGCCGATCGCGACGCTGTCGATCGAGGCCCAGGAGCGCCACGAGCGGCGCGAGAAGATCTACCGCGACGATTGATCGCCCCGGCCACCGCTGTCCCTCAGGCAGCCGCGGCCACCGTCGCGCGCGCGCTATCCCGGAACAGGGCTGCGAGCGCAGCGAGAACCGGCCCGGTGAAGCGGGGATCGGCCGGCAGATCGACGCCGAAGATCTCCGGCATGCCGAGCAGGGCCCGGCCGAGCGTCTCCGGGTTGGGGCCCGTTCGGGCGACGATCTCGGCGAACCGGCTGGCGAGCGGATCACGGATATCGATCGGCCGGCCCGCCTCGTCGATGCCGGCGACGTAGCGCATCCAGCCCGCCACCGCGAGCGCGGGGCGTTCCACCGGCGCGCCGGCCGCAAGCCGCTCGCGGATCATGCCCAGCAGGCGCTGCGGCAGCTTCTGCGAACCGTCCATCGCGATCTGCCAGGTGCGGTGGCGCAGGGCGGGGTTTTTGAAGCGCTCGATCAGCCGATCCTTGTAGGCGCCGAGATCATGGCCCGGCGGCATGTGCAGGGTGGGCGTGATGTCCGCGTCCATCTGCCGGCGCACCAGCCGCGCGAAGGCCGGGTCGGCCATGGTTTCGGCGATGGTCTCGTAGCCGGCGAGATAGCCGAGATAGGCGAGCGTCGAATGCGAGCCGTTGAGCAGCCGGAGCTTCATGTGCTCGAAGGGCGTGACATCGGCGACCATCTCCGCGCCCGAGGCGGCGAGGTCCGGCCGCCCGAGCGGGAAATGATCCTCCACGACCCATTGGGAGAACGGCTCTGTCACCACCGGCCAGCGATCCTCCATGCCGAGCGCCGCCGAAATCCGGGCGCGGTCCTCGTCGGTGGTGGCGGGGACGATACGGTCGACCATGCTTGCGGGGCAGGCGACCTGATCCGCGACCCAATGGCCGAAATCCGCGTCGAGAAGCGCCGCGAACCGATCGATCACCCGTTTCACCGTGCGGCCATTGGCGGGGAGATTGTCGCAGGTCAGCACCGTGAACGGCCGCAGCCCCGCCATGCGGCGCATCCGCAGCGCTGCGGCGAGCAGGCCGATCGCGCTTTTCGGCCGCTCCGGATGCGCGAGATCGTGGAGGATGTCCGGATGCGCCTCGTTGAGCGTTCCGCTCGCGGGATCATGGCAATAGCCCTTCTCGGTCACGGTCAGCGAGACGATGCGTGTTTCGGGCCGCGCCATCCGCGCGAGAAGCCGGGCGGGATCCTCCGGGGCGACGAGGCTCTCGCGGATCGCGCCGATGACACGCAGCGCCTCGCCGCCGGGCCCGCGCACCGCGAGCGTGTAGAGCCCGTCCTGCGGCGCCAGCGCGTCCCGCGTTTCCGGCGAGCGCAGGCTCGCGCCGGCGATCGCCCAGCCGCTCTCGCCGCGTTCGAGGCAATCCTCGATCATCGCCGCCTGATGCGCGCGGTGGAAGGCGCCGAGCCCGAGATGCACGATGCCGATCGCGGCCGCCGTCCAGTCGTAGCCGGGGCGGCGGACCGGGGCCGGCAGCTTCGGAAGCGTCGCGGCGGCGAGGCGCGGAAGGGTGGGCATCGGCAACTCCTGGAAGGCGGAACGAACCGCAGGCCGGTTTGTTGACACGCGAGGTAGGCTCGGTCAATCTTGGCTCATTGGTCTGACCAATTTCACGGCAGTCAACAGCCGGGATCAGGGACGAGGCGAGGGTACGTGGCGCTGGAGGCGATCGAACCGCGCAGGCTCTACCGGCAGGTCGCGGACCAGATCCGGATCTATCTCGATTCGTCCGGCATTCCCGCCGGCGGCAGGCTGCCGACCGAACGCGAACTGGCCGAGCGGCTCGGCGTGTCGCGGCCGACGATCCGCGAGGCGCTGATCGCGCTGGAGGTGGAGGGGCGCGTGCGCATCCGCGTCGGATCCGGGATCTATGTGGCGGAAGGACCGGCGGCGGGCGCGCCGGCGGCGCTGCGCGGGGAGCATGAGGGGCCGTTCGAGCTGCTCTCGGCCCGCGCCTTCTTCGAGGGCGCGATCGCTGCCGAGGCGGCGGGGCGCATCCGCCCCGATCATATTGCCCGGCTCGACGAATGGATCGGGCGGATGGAGGCGGCGCTCGGTCCCAACCCCGAGACCATCGCGCTCGATTGCGAATTTCATGCCGCGATCGCGGCCGTGCTCGGCAACGCCGTCATCGAGCGCACCGTGCGCGACCTGTTCAACCAGCGCATGAGCCCGTATTTCGGCCGGCTCGCCGCCTATTTCGAGGATGAGGCGAGTTGGCGCGAGGCTATTCTCGAACATCGCGCGATCCGCAACGCGTTGGCGGCGCGCGATCCGGCGCTGGCGCGCGACGCCGTGCGCCGGCATCTCGAACGCTCGCAGGAGCGGTTCTCGCGCAGTTTCGGCGACGGGGAGGGTGAGGAGCCTCCGGTTGCCGGCAAGACCCGGCATCGAGCGCTCGGCCCGGCCTGAAACGACAACAATCCGAGGGAGGATATCATGACGAAAACGACAGTGACGAAACTGCTTCTCGCAGGGGCCGCGAGCCTGCTTGCCTTGGCGGGCGCGAACGCGCAAACCAAGCTCAAATGGGCGCATGTCTACGAGACGAGCGAGCCCTTCCACACCGAAAGCGTGTGGGCGGCGCAGGAATTCGCCAAGCGCACCAACAACAAATACCAGATCGAGGTGTTTCCCGCCTCGCAACTCGGCAAGGAGACCGACATCAATCAGGGGCTCAGCCTCGGTTCGGTCGACATCATCATTTCGGGGTCGAGCTTCGCGGCCCGCTCCTTCCCGCCGATCGGGGTGACGTATTATCCCTTCACCTTCCGCGACGCGGATCATCTGCTCGCCTATACGAAGAGCGACATCTACAAGGAACTCACCAAGGGCTACGAGGACAAGACCGGTCATGTCATCACCGCCACGACCTATTACGGCGTGCGGCACACCACCTCGAACCGGCCGTTCAAGTCCTGCGCGGAGATGAAGGGGCTCAAGATCCGCGTGCCGGACGTGCCGGCCTATCTCGCCATGCCGCGTTCCTGCGGCGCGAACACGACGCCGATCGCCTTCGCCGAAGTCTATCTCGCGCTCCAGAACGGCACGGTCGAGGCGCAGGAGAACCCGCTGACGACGATCGAGGCCAAGAAATTCTACGAGGTGCAGAAGCACATCGTGCTCACCGGGCATATCGTCGATCATCTCAACACGATCGTTGCCAAGGGCACATGGGCCAAGTTCTCGGACGAGGACAGGAAAACCTGGATCGCGGTGAGCCAGGAGGCGGCTGCGCGGGCGACGCGGCAGATCCAGGCGAGCGAGCAGAAGCTCGTCCAGTTCTTCAAGGACAAGGGCCTGACCGTGACCGAGATCGACCGCAAGGAATATCTCGACGCGGTGTTCAAGAACACGACCTTCGAGCAATTCGGCTACCGCAAGGCGGATTGGGAGAGGATCCAGGCCATCAAGTGATCGCCTGACCGCTTCCGAACTGCGGCGCGCTCCGTTCTCCCCGGGGCGCGCCGCAATTTCCCCCCGCGAGGATGTTTTGCTGCCATGCAGGCCGAACCCGAGATCCATACCCCGATCAGCTCCGACGAAATCGCCCGCACCTTCGACGAGGAGGTCGCGCCGGTCGATCTCTCGGGGCACGGAATCGAGGATTGGGCGACGCTTGTCATCTTCTGGCTGATGTGCGCGGCTGTCTTCGCGCAATTCTTCACCCGTTACGTGCTCAACAATTCCTTCGCCTGGACCGAGGAGATCGCGATCTATTGCCTGGTGGCGGTGGTGTTTCTCGGCTCGGCGATGTGCACGCGGCTGTCGCGGCACATCCATGTCGATTTCCTCTACCGCTCCCTCGGGCACCGCGCCGGACGGATGCTGGCGAGCTTCGTCGATCTCGTGCGGATCGGGGTCTTCGCCTATCTCGCTTGGCTGGTCTGGCGCTATTCGGAGATCATCTCCGACGAGCGGATGACGACCATCGATTTTCCCAAGCAGCCGGTCTTCCTTGTCGTTTTCGCGGCCTTCGTGCTGATGGCGCTGCGCGGCGCGCAGGTCATGGCCGGCAATCTCCGGCGCGGGTATTCGGTGCTCGAACGGCCCGGCGCTTTCGACGGCTCCGAGGCCGAGGCGGTGGCCCGGGCCGGCAAGGAGGGCTGAGCCATGCTGGTCCTGCTTGGTTCCTTCCTGCTGCTGATGGTGCTCGGCGTGCCGGTCGCCATTGCGATGGCTTCGGCCTCGCTGCTCTATCTTGCGGCCTATGGCGGCGCGCCGGACGTGATCGTCGCGCAGCGGATGATTGCCGGCGTCGAATCCTTCCCGCTGCTCGCGGTGCCGTTCTTCATCCTCGCCGGCAACCTGATGAACATCGCCGGGGTGACGGGGCGGATCTACGCCTTTGCCGTGGCGCTCGTCGGCTGGATGCGCGGCGGGCTCGCGCAGGTGAACATCATCGGCTCGGTGATCTTCTCCGGCATGAGCGGCACCGCGATCGCGGATGCGGCCGGCATCGGCACCATCGAGATCAAGGCGATGAAGGACCACGGCTATCCGGTCGAGGTGGCGGTGGGCGTGACCGCCGCCTCCGCGACACTGGGGCCGATCATCCCGCCGAGCCTGCCCTTCGTGATCTACGGCATGATGGCCAATGTCTCGATCGGCTCGCTGTTCCTCGGCGGTGTGATCCCCGGCGTGATGATGACGCTGTTGATGATGATCACGGTTGCGGTCTTCGCGCGGCTCCGGGGCTGGGGGTCGGATGCGCCGTTCGAACTCGGCAAGATCGCGCGGGCCTTCGTCGAGATCATCGTCGTCTTCGCCTTTCCGGTGGCGGTGGTGATCCTGGAGCGGCTTGGTGTCGCGCAGAACGCGGCGATCTTCCTGGCGCTCGGGGCGGTGCTGCTGCTCGATTATCTTTTCAAGTTCTCCGCCGTGATGGCGCTGATGACGCCGATCATCCTGATCGGCGGCATGACGCTCGGCTGGTTCACGCCGACGGAGGCCGCGGTGGCGGCGGTGATGTGGTCGCTGTTCCTCGGTCTCGTCCGCTATCGCTCGATGACGCTGCGCACCCTCGCCAAGGCGACCTTCGACACGGTGGAGACCACGGCGAGCGTGCTGTTCATCGTCACGGCGGCGTCGATCTTCGCCTGGCTCCTCACCGTCAGCCAGGCGGCGCAACTCCTGTCCGACGCCATTCTCTCGCTCACCCAGAACAAATGGGTGTTCCTGATCCTCGTCAACCTGCTGATGCTGTTCGTCGGCTGCTTCCTCGACACAATCGCCGCGATCAGCATCCTGGTGCCGATCCTGCTGCCGATCGTGCTCAAGCTCGGCATTGATCCCGTTCATTTCGGGCTGATCATGACGCTCAACCTGATGATCGGGCTGCTGCATCCGCCGCTCGGCATGGTGCTGTTCGTGCTGAGCCGGGTGGCGAAGCTTTCGGTGGAGCGCACGACCATGGCGATCCTGCCCTGGCTTGTGCCGCTCTTCGCGGCGCTGATCGCGATCACCTTCATTCCCGAGATCACGCTCTGGCTGCCGCGCTATCTCGGGGTGATGAAATAGCCCGGCCGGGCGGGCGGCGCCTCACATCGTGGCGCCGATCGTCCAGGGCACGAATTCGGCGTCGCCATAGCCGAGCTGCTCGGATTTGGAGCGGGCGCCGCTTGCGATCCGGAGCAGCGTATCGAAGATCTCGCGGCCCTTGGCCTCGATCGACACGCCGTCGAGGATATCGCCGCAATTGATGTCCATGTCGTCGATCATATGGGTGTAGATCGCCGAATTGGTCGCGAGCTTGATCGAGGGCGTCGGCTTGCAGCCATAGGCCGAGCCGCGGCCAGTGGTGAAGGCGAGGATGTTCGCCCCGCCCGCCACCTGGCCGGTGGCGGCCACGGGGTCGTAGCCGGGCGTATCCATGAAGACCATGCCCTTCGCCTCCACCCGCTCGGCATATTCGTAGACCGCGGTCAGCGCGGTGGTGCCGCCCTTGGCCGCGGCACCGAGCGATTTCTCGAGAATGGTCGTGAGGCCGCCGAGCTTGTTGCCGGGGGAGGGGTTGTTGTTCATCTCCATGCGGTTGCGCCGGGTGTAATCCTCCCACCAGCGGATGCGCGCGACGAGCTTCTCGCCGATCTCGCGGCTGGCGGCGCGGCGGGTCAGCAGGTGCTCGGCGCCGTAGATTTCCGGCGTCTCGGAGAGGATCGCCGTGCCGCCCTCGGCGACCAGCAGATCGACCGCCGCGCCGAGCGCCGGGTTGGCGGTGATGCCGGAATAGCCGTCCGAGCCGCCGCATTGCAGCGCGAGCACGAGTTCGGCGGCCGGAGCCGGGCTGCGGCGGGCGCGGTTCGCTGCCGGCAGCATCTCGCGGATCGCCGCCACGCCCTTCATCACGGTTTTCTTGGTGCCGCCGACCTCCTGGATCGTCATCGAGCGGAAGGTCTCGCTCTCCGTGATGCCGTAGGCCTCCTTCCAGCGTCCGATCTGGAAGCCTTCGCAGCCGAGGCCGACCATCAGCACCGCGCCCATATTGGGGTTGGTGGCATAGCCCCATTGGGTGCGCTTGAGCACCTCGTAGCCCTCGCCCTTGACGTCGAGCGCGCAACCGCCGCCATGGACGAGCGGGATCACGCCGTCCACCTCGGGATAATCCGCGAGGATGCCCGAACGCTCGATCTCCCTGGCGATGAAGGTCGCGACCGAGGCCGAGCAGTTCACGCTGGTCAGGATGCCGATGTAATTGCGCGTGCCGACCCGGCCATCGGCGCGGCGATAGCCGAGAAAGGTGGCGCGTTCCGGCTCGGGGCGCATCGCCGTCGGGCGATATTCGGCGCCGAAGGCGTAATCGCGGGTGAAGTCGCGCATCTCGACATTGTGCTCGTGCAGCCAGGCGCCGGGTGGCACGGCCTCCTTCGCGAAGCCGATGATCTGCCCGAATTTCATCACCGCGGCGCCGGCGGGGATCGCCGCGGCGGCGATCTTGTGGCCGCGCGGCACACGGTCGACGGCGATGACCCCGTCCGGCAGGGCGGCGCCGGGCTCGATCACGTCGAGCGCGACGAGGACATTGTCCTGGGCGTGGAGGCGGAGCGTGCGGGCGGCGGCTGGCATGGCGGACCTGTCTCGGGCTTGGTTCTTGGGCGCTGGAATTGGTCAGGCCAATTGACAATGGCGGCGGAAACGACGTCCCGCAAGTCCCCGTTCAGCGGGCGGGCAGAAAGGCGTGGCGCTGCGCCTGCGTTTCTGCGACGAGATGATCGACCACGGCGCGGATCCGGCCCAGGGCGCGGACATCCTCGTGGATCACCAGCCAATAGGTGCGGACGGCGCGACGCTCGGGCAGGACGGGTTCGAGCCCGGGCATGCGGCGGGCGATGAACTGGTGCAGCACGCCGAGGCCGAGGCCGCCGCGCACCGCTTCGACCTGTCCGACGGCGCTCGCGCAATCGAAGCTGGTCCGGGCGCCGCCGAACAGGTCGGCGATGTAGTTCAGCGCCGTGGAATAGGCATAGGTCTCGACATAGCCGATCAGCCGGTGGCGGGCGAGGTCATCGACCCGCTCCGGCCGGCCGTGGCGGTCGAGATAGCGCGTCGCGCCGAAAATGCCGAGTTCGTAATCCGTGAGCCGGCGCGCGACCACGCGGCCGGCCGCGGGTTCGTCAAGCGTGACGGCGATATCGACCTCGCGCCGGGCGAGGCTCGCGGCGAGCGGCATCGGCACGAGCTGGATCTCGATGCCGGGATGACGCTCGACGAGCCCGCGCAGCGCATCGACGAGGAAATAGGTGGTGAAACCATCCGGTGCGCCGATCCGTACCGCGCCGGACAGCGCGACATCCTTGCGGCGGAGATCGGCCTCGGCCTGAAGCATCTCGCTCTCCATCCGCTCGGCATGGATGAGCAGCGCCCGGCCGGATTCGGTGAGCTGCACGCCACTGGTCGAACGCTCGAACAGCGTCGTCTCAAGGCTGGCCTCCAGCGCGACGATGCGGCGCGCGGCGGTTGCCTGGTTGATCCGCAGCGCCCGCGCGCCGCCAAGGAACTGGCCGCGGCGGGCAACGGCGAGGAACACGCGGACATCATCCCAATCCATATGTTTAAATTCGCAGAACGGAGACGCGGATGCAAGGATTGAGATGCGCAAATGCATGTGCGACGACATCCGGCAGGACCAGCGGCCCGTCAATGCGGGCATCGCGGAGGGCAGGCCATGTTCGGCGCCGAGATTCCGATCATCCAGGGGCCCATGCTTGGCGCCTCGACCCCAGCCATGGCGATCGCCGCTTCGACAGCCGGGGCGATCGGCGCCATCGGCGCGGCGGGCCTCGCGCCGGCGGCGCTCGGGCAGACGATTGGCGAGATCCGGGAGGCGGTGGGGGATAAACCCTTCATCGTCAACCTGTTCGTGCTCGACCCCGCGGCGCCGGACCCGGCGGAGGTTTCCCGCGCCATGGCGGCGCTGGCGCCGTGGCGTGCCGAACTCGGCCTGCCGGAGCAGGCGATCCCCAACAAATGGGCCGAGGATTTCGCCGCGCAATTCGCCGTGCTGGTCGAGACGGCGCCGCCGGTGGCGAGCTTCACCTTCGGCATCCTTTCGGCCGAGCAATGCGCGCGGCTCAAGGCGCGCGGCACCCGGGTTGTCGGCACGGCGACAACGCTCGCCGAAGCACGCGCCTGGGCCGCCATCGGCGCCGACGCGATCTGCGCCTCGGGATTCGAATCCGGCGGGCATCGCGGCACCTTTCTCCGCCCGGTCGAGGAGAGTCTCGTCGGCACGCTGAGCCTCGTCTCGGCGGTCAGGGCGCAGCTCGGCCTGCCGGTCATCGCCGCCGGCGGCATCGCGGACGGAGCCTCGATCGCCGCGGTCCTGGCGCTTGGCGCCGAGGCGGCGCAGATGGGCACGGCCTTCCTGCTCGCCGAGGAAAGCGCTGTCTCCGCGCCCTGGCGCGCGGCGCTTGCCGGCCAGGATTGCGATTCCTCGCGGCTGACGCGGGCCTTTTCCGGCCGTTATGCGCGCGGCATCGAGAACCGCTTCATGCGCGAGATGGCGGGCGCCGAGATCCCCGTCTACCCGATCCAGAACGCGCTGACGCAGGAGCTGCGCGCCGCCGCGGCGCGGGCTGGGCGCGCGGACATGCTCTCGCTCTGGGCGGGGCAGGGGGTGCACGCGCTGCGCCCCGGCCGGACCGCAGACCTGATCACCGCCTATTGGGCGCAGGCGCGCGCGACGCTCGCCGACACCGCCGCCCGCTTCGCATGAAGGAGGAAACCATGATCACCTACGGACATTTCATCGGCGGCCGGCATGTTCCCGGCGCTTCGGGCCGCATGGCCGACGTGTTCCAGCCGATGGACGGCTCGGTGCGCGCGCAAGTGGCGCTGGCCACCAAGGCGGAGCTGCGCGCGGCGGTGGAGAATGCGAAGGCCGCGCAGCCGGGCTGGGCGGCGACCAACCCGCAGCGCCGCGCCCGCGTGCTGATGAAGTTTCTCGACCTCGTCGCGCGGCACAACGACGAACTTGCCGACATCCTCGCCCGCGAGCACGGCAAGACGATCGCCGATGCCAGGGGCGACATCCAGCGTGGCGTTGAAGTGATCGAATTCTGCCTTGGCGCGCCGCATCTGATGAAGGGCGAATATACCGAGGGCGCCGGCCCCGGAATCGACATCTATTCGATGCGCCAGCCGCTCGGCGTGGTCGCTGGCATCACTCCGTTCAACTTCCCGGCGATGATCCCGCTCTGGAAGGCCGGCCCGGCGATCGCGGCCGGCAATGCCTTCATCCTCAAGCCTTCCGAGCGCGACCCCGGCGTGCCGATGCGGCTCGCGGAACTCTTCATCGAGGCCGGGCTGCCGCCGGGGATCTTCAACGTCGTCAACGGCGACAAGGAGGCGGTCGACGCGATCCTCACCGATCCCGACATCAAGGCGGTGGGCTTCGTCGGCTCGACGCCGATCGCGGAATACATCTACACCACCGGCTGCGCGCATGGGAAACGCGTGCAATGCTTCGGCGGCGCCAAGAACCACATGATCGTGATGCCGGATGCGGACATGGACCAGGCGGTCGATGCCCTGATCGGCGCGGGCTATGGCTCGGCGGGCGAGCGCTGCATGGCGATCTCGGTCGCGGTGCCGGTGGGGCAGAAGACGGCCGACGAACTGGTGCGCCGCCTCATCCCGCGCGTGGAATCGCTCAGGATCGGCCCCTCGACCGATTCTTCCGCCGATTTCGGCCCGCTGGTGACCAGGACGCATCTCGACAAGGTGAAGGCCTATGTCGATCTCGGCGTGCGCGAAGGCGCGAAGCTGAAGGTCGATGGCCGCGGCTTCACGATGCAGGGTTACGAGAACGGCTTCTACATGGGCGGATGCCTGTTCGACGAGGTGACGCCGGAGATGAAGATCTACAAGGAGGAGATCTTCGGGCCCGTGCTCTCCGTGGTGCGCGCGCAGGATTACGAGCAGGGGCTCAAGCTCTGCAACGATCATGAATACGGCAACGGCGTCGCGATCTTCACGCGCGATGGCGATGCCGCGCGCGATTTCGCGGCGAAGGTCCAGGTCGGCATGGTCGGCGTCAACGTGCCGATCCCGGTGCCGCTTGCCTATTACACCTTCGGCGGCTGGAAGCGCTCCGGCTTCGGCGATCTCAACCAGCACGGCGCCGATGCGTTCCGCTTCTACACCAAGACCAAGACCGTCACTTCCCGCTGGCCGTCCGGCATCAAGGACGGCGCGAGCTTCGTGATCCCGACCATGGGGTGACGGGTTGCGATGCCGCATGCCGGGCGTGACGCGCGGGAGCTTCCGGATCTTCCGATCTGCCCCGCGCTTTCTTCAGCTGATTGGCTAGGATGCGCTCTGAAGGTAAGATTCCTGACAACAAGATCGCGCCAAGGTTGTGATACTTGGTATTCAATTTCCTGTTTCTTGGATGTTCACTGCTGCAAGCGCTCTTTAGCTGATATTAACCTATCTGCACCAGATACTTCCCGTGGAGGGTGCAGGAATCAGGATTTTTGTGTCGCGCGGATCGATTTTAAACCATGCCTCGGCATGTGTTGCATATTATCGCATTGCTGATTTGTAGTTTATATCACAGGAATCTGCAATTACAGCCAAAAATTGTTGTGGGGACCTAGAATGGGGGGGGATTCGATCTATGTTGCACAGGTTGTCTGTAGCCAGAAGCTTCTTTGCTGTCTCATTCCTTGCGATCTCTATGTTGCTGGCAGCGATCACGCTCGGGTTGCTGCATATGCGACAGGCCTTGCTGGATCAGAAGCGGGCAGAGATTCGTCACACGGTTGAGGCGGGGATGTCGATCATGAAATCCGCCTATGAGGCCGCCCGGGCTTCGGGGGTCGATGAGGCGGAAGCTGCGAAGCGGGCTGCGAATATCCTGCGCGACTCCCGTTTCGACGGAGGGAACTATTTCTCCAGCTATGATCTTTCTGGGGTGTCGATCATGCACCCGATCCGAAAAGATTTTGAGGGAACAAGCAAACTTGATCTCAAAGACAAGAACGGGGTGATGATAATCCAGGATTTCATAAAGGTTGTTAAATCAAACGGGGGTGGATTCACAGAACACCATTGGAAGAAGCCCGGTAACGATTTTGAGTCTTTAAAAATTGCCTACAATGCGCTTGTTCCCGGGACAAATGTATTTGTCGGCGCAGGGTTGCACGTTGATGATGTCGATGCCCAATTGTGGCAGAACGCTCGTGATGTCGCCTATCAGATCGTGCCGGCCATCCTGCTTTTCATGGCGATTTCATATACTCTTCGCACCAATATATCGAGGGTGCTCGGGAGGTTGACCGCGAGCGTCGAGGGTGTCGCGGCTGGCCGTCTCGACACTGCAGTGGAAGGCGTCAATCGCGGGGATGAGATCGGCACGATCGCCCGTGCGCTGCTGGTCTTCCGCGACGCGCTCGCCGCCAAGGTCGCGGCGGACGAGGCCGCAAAGGCCGGCCTCGCGCGCGAGGCCGAGCGCCAGAAGCAGATCGAGGCGGCGATCGCCCGGTTCGAGGATATGGCTGAGAGGGTGGTGCTGACGATCTCCTCGACATCGAGCGAGCTCGAAGCCTCGGCCAACGAACTCGCCGGTTCGGCGCAGAACACCACGATCGAGGCCTCCACCGTTGCTTCTGCCGCGACGCAGGCTTCCACGACCTTCCACGGCCTCGCGGCCGCGGGCGAGGAGCTTTCCGGCACCGCGCGCGAGATCGCACGGCTTCTCGAGGATTCCACCCGCGCCTCGGCCGGTGCGGTGGCGAGCGTGAAGGGCACCGAGGCGAGCGCGCAGGCGCTGGTCAATGCCGCGACGCAGATCGGCACCGTGGTGGGGCTCATCAACGGCATTGCCGAGCAGACCAATCTGCTCGCGCTTAACGCCACCATCGAGGCGGCGCGCGCTGGCGAAGCCGGCAAGGGCTTCGCTGTGGTCGCGAGCGAGGTGAAGGTGCTCGCCGGCCAGACGACCAAGGCCACGGCCGAGATCGCGGAGATGATCGCGGCGATCCGGCGCGCCACCGACGAAACCGTGGCGGCGATCGGCGAGATCGGCGGCTCGATTGACCTCATCGACCGTGCGGCGCGGGAGATTTCCGGGTCGGTCGGCGAGCAGGAGCGTGCCACCAACGAGATCGCGACCAATGTCCAGCAGGCCGTCGCCGGCACCGAGGAAGTCTCGCGTTCGATCACGCAGGTCTCCACCACCGCGCAGAACACGGCCGCCGCGGCGAGCCAGGTCCATGGCGCGGCGAGCGATCTTTCCCGGCAGGCCGAGATGCTGCGCCAGGAGGTCCAGAGCTTCCTCACGGCCGTCCGCGCGGCGTAAGCACGGGAACGTGACCTGACTTTGCCCGACCGGCGGGGCATGGTTCCAGCCATGCTCCGCGTCGTTCTGCTCCGTGCGCTGGCCGCGCTGCTGGCCATTCTCGCCACGGCGCCGCTGCGCGCGGCGGAAGCGACGCCCTGCGGGCCGGAGGGGCGCTGCACGATCGACGGGGGCGAATACCGCATCCTGCTTCCGCCCGGCTGGGACGGCGCTGCGCCATTGCCGGTGCTTCTGCATTTCCATGGCTATCGCGAGAATGCCGCCGAGATCGTGGCGCGGGAGGATCTTCGCGCGTTCACGGCGCGGCGGGGGGTGCTGCTCGTGGTGCCGGAGGGGCTCGGCGGCACCTGGTCGCATCCCGGTTCGCCGGCGCAGGCGCGGGACGAGTTGGCGTTTGTCGACCGAATCCGGGCCGATCTCGCACGGCGCCTTCCCGTCGATCCCCGGCGCGTCCTCGTGTCCGGCTTCAGCCAGGGGGCGGCGATGGTCTGGAACCTTGCCTGCCATCGCGGCCACGATGACGCCGCCTTCCTCGCCATTGCCGGCACGTTCTGGCTGCCGCAGCCCGGACGCTGCCCGGCGGGTGCGCAGCGCCTGGTCCAGATCCATGGCGTGGCGGACCGGGTCGTGCCGCTGGAGGGCCGCGCGATCCGCGGCCGTTTCCATCAGGGCGATGTGTTCCGCGCCATGGCGATGATGCGGGATGCCAATCGCTGCGGGCCGGAGACAAGCCGGACCAGGCGGGCCGGGGCGCTGGTCTGCGACATCATGACCGGATGCGCCTCCGGGCGGGATCTCGCGCTCTGCCTCCATCCCGGCGGCCATGATTTCGACGCCGCCTGGCTCGATTTCGCGTGGAATCTCATCAACCGTGATGAAGGGCGCTGATCCGCCGGGGCTCGCCTCGTGCCGCCGGCTGTGGTAGTTCCGGTCCATGGGATGCAGGCTGAGTATGCTGTCTTGCGCAGGCCCGGCCGAGGGGGTTCGACAGAAGCATGGATTTCGCTAGGCCGCAGAAACGGGCGTATCCGCCGGCCCGGAGCGCTGGCCCGACGCGCGCGGGCGCGCTCGCCCTTGCGGCCGTCCTGCTGGCTTGGCTTCCCGCTGCGGCGTTCGAGCGGCGTTGCGCGCGTGCGCAGGGGCTCGCCGGCGACGAGAAGGCGATCCCCGCGCTTTCCGAGAAGATCGAGAACGGCCTGCCGATCCGCATTGTTGCGCTCGGCTCTTCCTCGACCGAGGGCACGCCGGACCTGCCGAAGGAAGCGGTGTTCCCCGCCGTGCTCGCGCGGGAACTTGCGCGTCAGGTGCTCGCGCCGGTGGAACTCGTCAACAAGGGCCGCGGCGGCGAGACCATCCCGCGCATGGTCGCGCGGCTCGAGCGCGACGTCATCAGCCTGAAGCCCGATCTTCTGGTCTGGCAGCTCGGCGCGAATGACGTGCTCCAGATGGACGGGGTGCAGAATTCGGTGGAGCTGATGCGCGCCACGCTCGGCCGGCTGCATGCGTTGCGGATTCCGGTCGTGCTCGTCGATCTCCAGATGGCGCCGGTCTTCGAGCGCGACCGCGACACGCCGGTGATGCAGGAGGCGATCCGCGAGGCGGGCAAGCGCGAGGGCGTGATGCATTTCCACCGCCAGGCGATCATGAAGCGGCTGGTGGATCTCCGCGAGGCGACGGAGCAAGATCTTGTGCAGCAGGACGGGCTGCACATGACCACGCTCGGGCATTTCTGTACGGGCGCGCTGCTTGCCCGGCAGATCGCGCGCGCCGGCATGCTGAAGCGAAGCGAGGGAACCGCCGCGCCTCCTCTTGCCTCTCCGCTTCCCCTTACCTCGGCGCACGCCAGCGGCCGCGACTGAACGGCGTTATTGCCCGATCGCGCCGGCGTCGGGGAAAAGCCGCAACCGGTCCCCGCCCATATCGGCGACCAGTACTGCATCGCCGAGATCGAGCATGGCCTTGATGTTGCCGCCGGGGCCGAGTTCGCCCACTTCGTCGAAACGGTCGAGATCCGGGCGATAGCGCACCAGAGCGCGGCGGCCGGCATCGGCGATCAGCACGGAACCGTCCGCGCGCACGGCGAGCGCCTGCGGACGGCTCTCTGCCCAGGGCAGGCGGGCGATCGTCCAGGTGCCGCGCCCGTTGATGCGGGCGATGGTCTGCGTTTTCATGAACGCGACCCAGATCTCGCCGCGCGGGCCGATCGCAACGCCCCGCGCGCCCGATTGGCCGGGCGGCAGGGCGGCGGAACTGAACCGCGCGCGGCTGGGATCGATCAGGATCATGCGACCGGATTTCCAGGCGATGAAGCAGACCGGGCCGCCCGGCGCGCTGGCGCCGAGGGCGAGGCCCTGGAGATCGTCATGCGAGGTTACGTCCGTCACGCCGGTGGCGAGATCGTGGCTGCCGAGCCAGCCCGAGGCGCCGACGAACCAGACGCGGCCATTCGCGTCGACACGCAGGCCGGCGAGATCGAGGAAGGGCAGCTCGGGCGGCATGGCGATGCGGCTCGCCTCGCCGGTTTCCGGGTTCAGGCGGTGGATGACATTGAGCCCGCGATCGCTGGCGAGGATCGACCTGTCCGGCGCTTCGGCGATCGCATAGGGCCGCGCGCCGGTGCCGAGCGGAAAATACCGCACCTCGCCCGTCGCGCGGTCGAGACGGCCGAGCGCGCCGAGCGCCGAGGCCGGAAACCAGATCGCACCATCGGAGGCGGCGGCGAGATCCGTCGGCTGGCTCGCCGTCGTCAGGGCGATGTCGCGCGGCGGCGCGAAGCTGTGCGGGCGGGGCGCGAGTTCGGCCGGCACTTCCGTGTGTGGTGCGGCGGGCAGGGACCCGGCCAAGGCTCCCGCCTTACCGCGCTTCGGCGCCTCGGCGGCGCCGGCAAGGCCGGCCGCGAATGCGAGGGCCAGAAGGGAGGCGGAAAGGCCGAGCCGGGGCATCATGGGTGGAAGAATCTCATGCGGCCCGGTCGCCAGCAAGGGGGATGGCCGGTTGCGGGCGGGCGGCCAGCGCGGCATTGGTGACGCGCCGCCATTCGAGCAGCGCGCCCAGCGCGATCAGGGCCGCGATGCCGCCGGCATTGACGAGCCCGATCGCGAGCGGCGCGAAGCCGTGCAGCGTGGCGATGATGCCGCCGATGACCGAGAGCACGATCGACAGCGCGAAGACCTCCAGCGAATGCCGGCCGGCGGCGCCGATCTGCCGGGCGAGGGGCGATGCCAGCCAGCGCGCGCCGGCATCGACGAGGCGGGTGGCAAGCCAGAACTTCGCCAGCGCGTCGATCAGCCGCAGCGGGTGGAGATCGGTCTTGGTGATGGTCGCGAGCGAGGCCGGGTTGACGACGATGACGTTCTCGAGCCCCGGCAATTGCCGCCAGGGCGCGACGACGAGGATCGCCACGATCGAGAACAGCGCGGCCGCCAGCGTCACAAGCCCTTGCGTGCGCGCGCTCACCGTCAGGCGCGGCCCGCCCGGCGCGCGCAGGGCCTGCCCGATCGTGAAGCCGATCACGAACAGGATCTGCCATGCGAAGGGATTGAAGAACCATTCCCGCGCCGTGCGGCTGTTCGGCAGGTTGAACGGCGCCGCATGCACCGCGACATAGAGCGCCGCGCTCAGCAGCAGCGGCAGCGCCCAATGCCGGCGCGCGAGCAGGAACAAGGCCGGCAGCGCCGCGAGTAGCACGATGTAAAGCGGAAGGATGTCGAGATAGCCGGGCAGGAAGGTCAGCCGCAGCACATCGACGATGAAGCCCGCCGGCGCCTGGAGGAAGACGTCGAAGCCGATCGCCTCCATGTAGCTTGTGTCGTTGTAGCGCTCCTGCGCGATGACGCAGATGCCGGCAAGGACCAGGAACAGCATCAGATGCGTGATGTAGAGCGTCCAGATCCGCGAGAGCACGGCGAAGCTGCCGGCGCCGAAGGCGTCCCGGTCGAAATAGCGGCCATAGGCGAGCGCCGCCGAGATCCCGGCCAGCAGGACGAACACCTCGGCCGAATCGGAAAAGCCCCAGGAGCGCTGGGTCGCGAGGCTCCAGGGATTGCCGGAAATGTGATTGACGAAGATCATCAGCAGCGCGAGACCGCGGAAGAAATCGATCCGCGGATCCCGACCGAACGTGCTGACCGCCGAAGGCGCCATTGCGAACCCCCACCCTGTCCTGACACGAGCCGTGGGCCCAAACCGCCCGTGACGAAGCCTAGCCGCACAAACCCCCAGCAGGATTTCCGCTAGGTTAAGATCGCGACAGAATTACGGTCGGACCCGCGGTTCCGATCACATCGGCGTGACGATGCGGCGGTAGAGATGCCAGGTCGTGTGCCCCAGCACCGGCAGGGTGACGAGCAGGCCGAGGAAGGCCGGCAGGGCGGAGAGGATCATCAGCAGCACGATGATCGCCGCCCAGCCGATCATCGGTCCGGGGCTCGCCGCCACCGCGCGCACGGAGGTGATCATCGCGGTGACGAAATCCACCTCGCGATCGAGCAGCAGCGGGAAGGACACCACCGTCAGCGTGAACAGAATGAGCGACAGCGCCGCCCCGACAAGATTGCCGACCGCAAGGAATACCAGCCCCTCGCTTGTCGTCAGCACATGGACGAAGAAGTCGCGGAAGGTCGCGAAGGAGGCGTTGATGCCGAGGAACAGCGCCATCAGCAGCCGCACCTGATACATCCAGATGATGAAGATGAAGAGCGTGACGAAGGCCATCCAGCCGATTTCGGACCGGCCGCGCATCGCCCGCCACAGCATGCCGGGGGAGATGTCCTCGCCCGCCTCCCGCCGGCGGCTCACCTCGTAGAGGCCGACCGCGACGAAGGGGCCGATCAGCGCGAAGCCGGCCGCGAGCGGATAGGCGAGATAGCTCATGCCGAGCGCCGCGATCGAGGCGATGATCGCGATGCCGCCGAGCGCGTAGAGCAGCCCGAAGGCGAGGCCATAGGCCGGATTTGCCTGGAAATCGCGCAGGCCGAGCGCGAGCGCCTCGGCGATGTCCTTCGCGGTGATCGGCCGGACGATCGGATCGACCCGGCCCGACAGCGTGCTCATGCAGCTCCTCCCGCTCTTGCGCCGGCGTTTTTTCGCGGATCCGGCCGGTGCTGGCCTTTGCCGCATGATCTGCGGCAGGATGGCGGGAATCAAGATCCCGTTCGGGGCTTCGGGGAGGAGCGCATGCGTATCGACGTGCTCGGATTGCAGGCCTTTCTCAGCATCGCCGAGCGCGGCAGCTTCCACGCCGCCGCGGCGCATCTCAACCTGTCGCAGACCGCACTCAGCCACCGCATCCGCAAGCTGGAGGAGGGGCTCGGCGTGCGGCTTCTCGCCCGGACGACGCGGCAGGTGGCGCTGACGCCGGCGGGTGTGGAATTGCTGCCGAAGGCCCGGCGGCTTCTCGATGAACTCGGCGATGCCTTCGAGGAGCTGCGGCTTCAGGCGCGGCGCTCCGACGAGCGGATCGCGATCGGCTGCCTGCCGACCGTGGCACTCAAATGCCTGCCGCGCGTGCTGGCGCGGTTCCAGACCCTCTATCCAGGCACCAGCGTGCGGTTGTTCGACAATCCGGCTTCCGAGATCGCCGACCGTGTCCAGAACGGCCAGGCGGCGTTCGGGATCACGATCGTCGCGGCCAATCGCTGGGATCTCGATCTCGCGCCGCTGGTGCGGGAGCCGCTGGTTCTGGTCTGCCGCCGCGATCAGCCGCCGGCGCAGCGGCCGGCGTTGACCTGGAACGATCTCGACGGGCTGCCGCTGGTGCGCATCAGCACCGAGACCGGCAACCGCGTGCTGGTGGATGACGTGCTCGGCGAACGCCGGGACCGGCTGATCTGGCGCTACGAGGTCCAGCGCGCGACCACCGCCGTCAGTCTCGTCCGGGCCGGGATCGCCTATGCCGTGGTGCCGCAGCTTGCCTTCGATCTTGTCGGTGACGGGCATTTGCGGGCGGTGCCGCTGGTCGAGCCGGTGGTCTACCGCACGCTCGGCGTCATCACCCGCAAGGGATTCCCGCTGGACCCTGCGGCGGAGGCCCTTCTCGGTCTGATCGGCGAGACCCTGCGCGACACCTTTCCGGACAAGGTTGCCTGAAGCGCGTGTGTCGCCCCAGGCGGCGTTTGCCGGGGCTGGGCAAGATGACGGTCAATTCATGAATCATAATCAGCAATAGCTGTATTCATTTCATTTGATACGAGACCATGCATGGCGGAAACTCCCTCCAGACAATGTCGGGGGATATGTCCGGGCATGGCCGGCTTGAACACGGAGCACATCGCCTTCATCGGCTTCGGCGAGGTCGGGCAGACCTTTGCGGCCGGGTTGCTTTGCCGGGAGGGGGTTCGCGTCACGGCCTTCGACATCCTGGGCGGGGGGTCGGCCGGGGCGCGGCTCCGGGCGCGGGCCGCCGATCTCGGCGTGACGCTTGCCGAAACGGCGGCGGGCGCGGCCGAGGGGGCGGCTTTCGTGATTTCGGCGGTGACGGCTTCCGAGGCCGAGGCGGTGGCTGGCGCGGCGGGACATTATCTCCGCCCCGGCCAGGTCTTTCTCGATGTCAATTCCGCCGCGCCTTCGACCAAGCGGCGCGCGGCACGGCAGGTCGAGGCGGCCGGCGCGGATTATGTCGAGGGCGCGGTGATGGCACCGGTGCTCAAGCCCGGCCTCGCGGTGCCGATCCTGGCCGGCGGGCCGCGGGCGGCCGAGACCGCCGCGCGGCTCAACGCGCTGGGGATGAACCTCACCCCCGTTGCCACCGAGCATGGCCGCGCCTCGGCGATGAAGCTCTGCCGCTCGATCATGATCAAGGGGATCGAGGCGCTGATGGTCGATTGCGCCGCCGCCTGCGAGGGCTGGGATGTGACGGAGCCGGTCTTTGCGAGCCTCGCCGAGACTTTCCCCGCGATCGACTGGCCGGCGCTGGCCGAAAACATGCGCGAGCGCGTCGCGACGCATGGCGTTCGCCGCGCTGCCGAGATGCGCGAGGCCGGCGAGATGCTGGCCGCGCTCGGCATGAACCCCGCCCTGGTTCTCGCCGTGGCGGAGGCGCAGGCGCGGGGCGCCCGCCCCAGGCAGGAGGATGCCGCATGAGCAGAGCCGACATGATCTCCGCCGCCGGCCGCGCCGTCAGCCGCCGCGCGGTTCTCGCCGGGCTCATGGCCGCACCCTTCGTGCATCGGGCGGGTGCGCAGGCGGGCTGGCCCGCGCAGGTCATCAAGTTCGTCGTGCCGTTCACGCCCGGCGGCAGCACGGATATCCTTGCGCGCGTGCTGGCGCAGAAGCTCGAACCCGTGCTCCGGCAATCGATCATCGTCGAGAACCGGCCGGGTGCCGGCGGATCCGTGGCCGCGACGGCGGTGGCGCGGGCCGAGCCCGACGGGCATACCTTCATGATGGGACATATCGGCACCCTGGCCTTCAACCCCTCGCTCTACCCGAACCTGCCCTATGATCCGGTCGCGGATTTCGCGCCGGTCGCGCTGGTCGCCACGGTGCCGAACATCCTCGCGGTGCATCCGGCGCTGCCGGTGCGGAGCTTCGCGGAATTCGTCGCGCATGCGAAGGCCAATCCCGGCAAGCTCAATTACGGCTCGGGCGGAGTCGGCAGCGCGGCGCATGTCGCCGGCGCCTATCTCGGCTTCGCCGCCGGTTATGATGCGGTGCATCTGCCCTATCGCGGCACCGGGCCGATGGTGAACGATCTCGTTGCCGGGGTGATCCAGTTCACGCTGACCGGCGGGCCGGCCGTGCTGCCGCTCGCGGCGAGCGGGCAATTGCGCACGCTCGCGGTGTCCAGCCGGGCGCGGGTGCCCTTCGCGCCGTACCTGCCGACCGTGGCGGAAAGCGGGATCGCGAATTTCGAGGCCGTGCAATGGTATGGGCTCGTCGCGCCGGCGAAGGTTCCGGCGGCGGTCGTCGCCCGCATGAATGCCGAGATCAACGCATTGATGGATTCGCCGGAGGTGACGCGCAACCTCCAGAACGACGGCGCGCTCGCGGTGAAGACGACGCCGGAGGCGTTCGGCGCCCATATCCGCGCCGAGATCGGGGTCTGGCGCGAGGTGATCCGCCGCGCCGGCATCAAGGCGGGAGCCTGAGATGCGCCAGCGGGGCCTGCGCTGCATGCTGATCCGCGGCGGAACCTCGAAGGGGGCCTATTTCCTCGCCGAGGATCTGCCGCGCGATCCCGTCGCGCGCGATGCGCTGCTGCTTGCGCTGATGGGCTCGCCCGATCCGCGCCAGGTCGATGGGCTCGGCGGCGCGCATCCGCTGACGAGCAAGGTCGCGATCGTCTCGCGCTCGACGGCGCCCGGATGCGATGTCGATTTCCTGTTCGCACAGGTGGGAATCGACAAACCGCTGGTCGATACGACGCCGAATTGCGGCAATATCCTTGCCGGAGTCGCCCCCTTCGCGATCGAGCGCGGGCTGGTGGCGGTGGCCGGGGCGACGACCAATGTCCGTGTGCGCACGCTCAATACCGGCACCATCGCCGATCTGCGCGTCGAGACGCCCGACGGGGCGGTGAACTACGAGGGCACGGCGCGGATCGACGGCGCGCCCGGCACGGCGGCGCCGATCACCGTGACCTTCCTCGACACCGAGGGGTCGGTCTGCGGGGCCTTGCTGCCGACAGGCAATACAGTCGATCAGATCGAGGGGATCGCATGCACGCTGATCGACAACGGCATGCCGGTGATCGTGATGCGGGCCGCCGATCTCGGCCGCACCGGCTATGAATCGCGCGAGCAGCTCGATGCGGATGCCGATCTCAAGGCGCGGATCGAAGCCATCCGGCGCGCGGCCGGGCCGCGCATGAATCTCGGCGACGTTTCCGGCAAGGTCGTGCCGAAGATCGCGCTCGTCGCGCCGCCGCGCGCCGGCGGGACGCTGGCGACGCGGAGCTTCATTCCGCATGAATGCCATGCCTCGATCGGCGTGTTCGCGGCCGTTTCGGTGGCGACGGCCGCCGCGTTGCCGGGCTCGCCCGCCCATGGCGTGGCGGCGATGCCCGGGGGCCGGGCGCGGCGCGTCAGCGTCGAGCATCCGACCGGGGAATTCACGGTCGACCTGACAATCGGCGGCGATGTGTCCCGGCCGGTCGTCGAGCGGGCGGGGCTGCTGCGCACGGCGCGGGTTCTGTTCGACGGCATCGCCTATGCCCCGGAGAGTCGCCTGATGGCGGCGGAGTGACGGAAGAAGACGATGGCAATGAACGCAAAGACGGGTCTGGTGATCACGGCGCATCCGGGCGATTTCGTCTGGCGCGCGGGCGGGGCGATCGCGCTCCATGCCGCGGCCGGCATGCGGGTGAAGATCCTGTGCCTCTCCTTCGGCGAGCGCGGCGAGAGCCAGTTCGCCTGGAAGCAGGCCGGCACGCGCATTGAGGAGGTCAAGGCCCAGCGCCGCGCCGAGGCGGAGGCGGCGGCGGCGATCCTCGGCGCGGAGATCGAGTTTATGGATGCGGGCGATTATCCGCTGCGCACCACCGAACCGATGCTCGAACGCGCGGTGGACATCTTTCACGAGCTGAACCCGGCCTTCGTGCTGACGCACAGCCTTGAGGATCCCTACAATCTCGATCACCCGGAAGCGACGCGCTTCGCGCACGCGGCGCGGATCATCGCCCAGGCCGCCGGCCACAAGCCGGACCCGAACCGCGCCTATGCCGCGCCGCCGGTCTTCCTGTTCGAGCCGCACCAGCCCGAGCAGTGCAATTTCAAGCCCGATGTCATCCTGAACATCGATCCGGTCTGGGAGAAGAAGCGCCGCGCCTTCGAGGTGCTCGCCGCGCAGAAGCATCTATGGGAATATTACACGCGGGTGGCGCTCAACCGCGGCGTGCAGGGCGGCCGCAATTCCGGCAAGGGCATGACCTATGGCGAGGCGTATCAGCGCCTCTTCCCCGAGGCGCTGGAGAGGCTCGCATGAAGCCGGTCGTCATTCGCGAGATCCCGCGCGCCGCGCCCGGCGACATCGATGTGCTGGCGCGGCTCGGCGTCTCGACCAGCCATGAGGCGATGGGTCGGACCGGGCTGATGAAACCCTATCTGCGGCCGATCTATCCCGGCGCGGCGATTGCCGGCAGCGCGGTGACGGTGCTCGCTCAGCCCGGCGACAACTGGATGATCCATGTCGCGATCGAGCAGATCCGCCCCGGCGACGTGCTGGTCGTCGCCTGCACCGCCGACAATACCGACGGGATGTTCGGCGATCTGCTCGCGACCTCGCTCCAGGCGCGGGGCGGGCGCGGGCTCGTCATCGATGCCGGCGTGCGCGATGTGCGGGTGCTGACCGAGATGGCGTTTCCGGTCTGGTCGCGCGCGATCTCGGCCAAGGGCACGGTGAAGGCGACGCTCGGCTCGGTCAATGTTCCGGTCGTCTGCGCGGGGGCGCTGGTGAATCCGGGCGATGTGATCGTGGCGGATGACGATGGCGTGGCGGTGGTGCCCTGCCGCCAGGCCGCGGCGATCGCCGCGAAGGGCGCGGCGCGCGAAGCGGGCGAGGCGGAGAAGCGCCGCCGGCTTGCCAGCGGCGAACTGGGGCTCGATATGTATTCCATGCGCGAGGGATTGGCGAAAGCGGGTCTCGTCTATCTCGACACTCTCGCGGATCTCGAACGGGAAGGGTAATCCGACCCGACATCAAGGAACGCGAATCACCGGCGCGGGCAAACAACGAACCGGCGAGAAAAAACATTCAGGGAGGCTAGCATGAAGAAGCGGACTTTTCTCGGCCTGGGCGGCGCGGCACTGGCCGCGATGCTCGCGATCGGCGGCGCGCAGGCGCAGGATGCCATCAAGATCGGCCTGATCCTGCCGATGACGGGGCCCTTCGCCTCCACCGGCAAGCAGATCTCGGCGGCGGTCAATCTCTATCTCCAGGAGAAGGGTGCCACGGTTGCAGGCCGGAAGATCGAGGTCATCCTCAAGGACGATACCGGCGTTGCGGATGTCACCAAGCGCCTCGCGCAGGAGCTGATCGTCAACGACAAGGTGACCGCCATCGCCGGCTTCGGACTCACGCCGCTCGCGCTCGCCACCGCGCCGCTCGCGACGCAGGGCAAGACGCCGATGGTCGTGATGTCGGCCGCGACAGGCATCATCCCCGATACCTCGCCCTATATCGTGCGCACGAGCCAGGTCGTGGCGCAGATCGTGGTGCCTTTCGCGGAATGGGCGGCGAAGAACAACATCAAGAACGTGATGACGCTGGTTTCGAATTACGGACCGGGCATCGATGTCGAGAAATTCTTCTCGGAAGCGTTCTTCGCGGCCGGCGGCAAGGCCGAGAACATGCGCGTGCCGCTCCAGAACCCGGATTTCTCGCCCTTCCTCCAGCGGGTGGCGGATGCGAAGCCCGAGGCGCTGCTCGTGTTCGTGCCGTCCGGCGTCGGCGCCCAGTTCATGAAGCAGTTCGTCGAGCGCGGGCTCGACAAGAGCGGCATCCGGCTGATCGCAACCGGCGATCTCACCGATGACGACATCCTCAACGGCATGGGCGATGTCGCGCTCGGCGTCGTGACTGCGCATCATTATTCCGCCGCGCATGACAGCCCGGAGAACAAGGCGTTCGTCGCCGCGTTCAGGAAGGCCAATAATGGTCTGCGTCCCAATTTCATGGCCGTGAGCGGCTATGACGGCATGCACGCGCTGGTCGAGGGCCTGAAGAAGACCAACGGCCAGGGCGGCGAGGCGCTCGTCAACGCGATGAAGGGGCTGAGCTGGACGAGCCCGCGCGGGCCGATCTCGATCGATCCGGAGACGCGCGACATCGTCCAGAACGTCTATATCCGCAAGGTCGAGCGCGTCGGCGGCGAACTCTACAATGTCGAGTTCGCGACGATCCCCAACGTCAAGAACCCGGCGCGCGGCAAGTAAGCGCCGCCCGGACGAGGCCGATGAAACTGCTGACCCTTCTTGTCGACGGCATTGCCTACGGCATGGTGCTGTTCGTCCTCGCGAGCGGGCTTTCCGTGACGCTGGGGCTGATGAATGTCATCAACCTCGCGCACGGGGCCTTCGCGATGGCGGGCGGCTATGCCGCCGTGGTTCTGATGCAGAAGGCCGGGCTTCCCTTCATCTGGACGCTGCCGGCTGCCTTCGTCCTCACCGCGCTCGCCGGGGCGGTGCTGGAGCGGCTGCTCTATCGGCCGATCTATGCGAAGAGCCATCTCGATCAGGTGATGTTCTCGATCGGCCTCGTCTTCATGGCCGTGGCGGGGATCGATTACCTGATGGGCTCGACGCAGCAATTCATCCAGCTCCCCGGCT
The DNA here is from genome assembly GCF_008641065.1 of Rhabdaerophilum calidifontis. Lineage (GTDB taxonomy): Bacteria > Pseudomonadota > Alphaproteobacteria > Rhizobiales > Beijerinckiaceae > Rhabdaerophilum > Rhabdaerophilum calidifontis. The sequence continues at coordinate 948,532 of NZ_VTRS01000001.1, forward strand.
GGCTCCAGGGCCGGTTCGACATCGCCGGGGTCGCGGTGGGGCGCTATCGGCTGTTCGTCATCGTGCTGTGCGGCCTGCTTGCATTCGGCCTGCAATGGGGCTTCACGCGGACGCGGTTCGGCAGCCGGCTGCGCGCGGCGGTGGATGATGCGCGGGTCGCGCGCGGGCTCGGCATCCCGGTCCATGCGCTCTTCGCCTTCACCTTCGCGCTCGGCTCGGGCCTCGCCGGGCTCGGCGGCGTGCTGGGGGTGGAACTGCTCGGTCTCGATCCATCCTTCCCGCTGAAATTCATGATCTATTTCCTGGTCGTGGTCACGGTGGGCGGGACATCGACCATCACCGGTCCCTTCCTGGCGGCGATGCTGCTCGGCATTGCCGATGTCGCGGGCAAGTATTTCATCCCGCAGGTCGGCGCCTTCATCATCTATGCGCTGATGGTCGTCCTGCTGCTCCTCCGGCCGGACGGGCTCTTCGCGCGGCAGCGGACATGAGGGGGCCGATGCTCAACGACCGTATCCGCGCGCGGCTCGCCGCGAGCCGGCGCTGGCACCCGGCCGAATTCGTGCTCTGGGGGCTGGCGCTGGCGGCGGTGTTCCTGTTGCCGCGCCAGCTCCTCATCCTCAACGAGATCGCGATCCTCGCGCTGTTCGCGATCTCGCTCGACCTGATCCTCGGCTATGCCGGGCTGGTCTCGCTCGGCCATGCCGCCTTTCTCGGGGTTGGCGCCTATGCGGCGGGGCTGCTCGCGATCCATGTCACGGCGGATCCGCTCGCCGGACTCGCCTTCGGCACGCTGGCCGCGGCGCTGGCGGGGCTCGTCACCTGCCCGCTCGTCCTCAAGGGCAACGATCTCACGCGGCTGATGGTGACGCTCGGAATCTCGATGCTGCTGCTCGAACTCGCCAATTCCTTCGGCTCCATCACCGGCGGCGCGGACGGGCTCCAGGGCATCACCATGGCGCCGCTGCTCGGCCTGTTCGAATTCGACCTGATGGGGCGGACCGCCTATCTCTATTCGCTCGCCGTGCTGTTCCTGCTGTTCCTGCTCGCGCGGCGGATCGTCCATTCGCCCTTCGGGCTCTCGCTGCGCGCGATCCGCGACAATCCGCTGCGTGCGGCGGCGGCCGGCGTGCCGGCGACGCGGCGGCTGACGGCCGTCTACACGCTTGCGGCCGCCTATGCCGGCGCGGCCGGCGCGCTGCTCGCCCAGACGACGCAGTTCGTCTCGCTCGACGTGCTCGCCTTCCACCGCTCGGCGGATTTGATGCTGGTGCTGATCATCGGCGGGGCGGGCTATCTCTATGGCGGGATCATCGGCGCGCTGGCCTTCAAGATCCTTCAGGATGCGATCGCGACCGTCACGCCGCAATACTGGCAGTTCTGGATCGGGCTCCTGCTGGTGCTGTTCGTGCTCGGCGGGCGCGAGATCCTGCATGGCGGGGTGATGGCGCTGGTGCGGCGCGGCGCTGCCCTGTTCTCCCGGCGGAGGAAGGCGCCATGAATGCGGTTCTCGAAACGCGCGGGCTTGTCAAACGGTTCGGCGGCATCACCGCCACCGATGACGTGAGCTTCATGCTCCAGCGCGGGGCGCGGCATGCGCTGATCGGCCCCAACGGCGCCGGCAAGACGACGCTCGTCAACCTGCTGACCGGCGTGCTGGCACCGACCTCGGGCGCGGTGATGCTCAAGGGCGAGGACATCACGCGGCTGCCGCGCGCGGCGCGCGTGCGGCGGGGGCTGACGCGCACCTTCCAGATCAGCCAGCTCTGCGCCTCGATGACGGTGCTCGAAATGATCGCGATGGTGATCGCCGAGCGGCTGGGGCGCGGCGCCGATGCGCTGCGCGCGCTCGATTCCGATTCGCGCCTCATCGAGGGCGTGGCGGAAATCGTGACGCAGTTCCGCCTGGTCGATATCCTCGACGAGCGGATCGACCGGCTGGCCTATGGCAAGCGCCGCCAGATCGAGATCGCGGCCGCGTTCGCGACGCGGCCCGAAGTGCTGCTGCTCGACGAGCCTGCCGCCGGTGTGCCGGAGGCGGAGCGGCGGGAATTGCTCGACAGCATCGCCGCGCTGCCGGCCGATGTCTCGGTGCTGCTGATCGAGCACGACATGGACATCGTCTTCCGCTTCGCGACGCGGATCACGGTGCTCGTCAACGGCCGGGTGCTCGCCGAGGGCGATCCGCCGGCGATCGCCGCCGATTCCCGTGTCCGGGAAGCCTATCTCGGGGAGGCCGCGCATGGCTGAATTGCTGCGGATCGAGGCGCTGAGCGCCGGCTACGGGCAGGCCGTCGTCGTCTCCGGCATCGGGTTCGCGCTCGCGGCCGGGCAATCGCTGGCGCTGCTCGGCCGCAACGGCGTCGGCAAGACGACGCTGATCAACACGATCATCGGCGTCACCCGCCGCCACGAGGGGCGCGTCGTGCTCGCGGGGGAGGATATCTCGACCCTGCCGCCGGAGCGGCGGGCGCATCTCGGCATCGGCTGGGTCCCGCAGGAGCGCAACATCTTCCGCTCGCTGAGCGTGACCGAGAACCTCACCGCCGTCGCGCGGCCGGGGCGCTGGGATCCGGAGCGCGTCTTCGCGCTGTTCCCGCGGCTGCGCGAAAGGCGGAACAATCTCGGCAACCAGCTCTCGGGCGGCGAGCAGCAGATGCTGGCGATCGGCCGGGCGCTGGTGCTCAATCCGAAGCTCCTGCTCCTCGACGAGCCGACCGAGGGGCTCGCGCCGATCATCGTCGAGGAATTGCTCGCGGCGCTGAAACGGCTCTTCCGCGAGGAGGGGCTTTCGGCCATCGTGATCGAGCAGCATGCGCGCAAGATTCTCGACCTGACCGACGAGGCGGTGATCCTCGAACGCGGCCGGATCGTCCATGCCGCGCCGAGCGCGCGCCTGCTCGCCGAGCCCGCGCAGCTCGAACGTTATCTGGGGCTCAACGCCGCCGCCTGAGAGGATTTGAGGAGAAGACCATGACAGCCAGAGCCATTCCGCCTTTCCGTGCCGATCAGGTCGGCAGCCTGCTGCGCTCGGCCGCCGTGAAGGAAGCGCGCGAGAAACACGCCGCCGGGACGATCGGCGCCGCCGAACTCGCCGCGATCGAGGACCGCGAGATCGCCGCCCTGGTGCGGAAGCAGGAGGAGGTCGGGCTCCAGGCGGTGACCGACGGCGAATACCGCCGCGCCTTCTGGCATTTCGACTTCCTCGAAAACCTCGCCGGCGTGCAGGGCTACGAGGCCGAGGGCATCGCCTTCAAGGGCGTCGTCACCAAGGGACACGGCGTGCGGGTGACGGGCAAGATCGACTTCCCCGCCGACCACCCGCATCTCGCGCATTTCAAATACCTGAAATCGGTGACCTCCAAGGTCGCGAAGATGACGATCCCCTCGCCGTCGATGCTGCATTACCGCGGCGGGCGGAAGGCGGTCGACCCCTCGGCCTATCTCCATATGGAGGATTACTACGCCGATCTCGGTCAGGCCTATGCCAAGGCTGTTCGGGCCTTCTACGATGCCGGCTGCCGCTATCTCCAGCTCGACGATACCTCGCTGTCGTATTTCTGCGATCCCGAGCAGCGCAAGATGCTGGCCGAGCGCGGTGACGACCCCGAGAAGCTGATCTTCATCTATCGTGACATCATCAACGCCGCCACCGCCGCCAAGCCGGCGGACATGGTGATCACCACCCATACCTGCCGCGGCAATTTCAAATCGACCTTCATCGCCAGCGGCGGCTACGAGCCCGTGGCGGATCTGGTGTTCAACCAGATCAATGTCGACGGCTATTTCATGGAATGGGACGACGACCGCTCCGGCGGGTTCGAGCCGCTGCGCTTCCTGCCCAAGGGCAAGCAGGTGGTTCTGGGGCTCGTCACGTCGAAATTCGGCTCGGTCGAGAGCAAGGACAACCTCAAGCGCCGCATCGAGGAGGCCGCCAAATTCGCCCCGCTCGACCAGCTCTGCCTCTCGCCGCAATGTGGCTTCGCCTCGACCGAGGAAGGCAATGTGCTGGCGGAGGACGAGCAATGGGCGAAGCTCGCGCGCATCGTCGAGGTCGCCCGGGAGGTCTGGGGCTGACGGCGCGCGGGGCCCGGCGACAGCCCAACGAGGAGGTGACCATGACCGAGGAACCCTGCCATGATATCGCCCATCTCGGCCATGTCGAACTCCTGACCGACAGGCCGGAGGCGAGTCTCGATTTCTTCGTCCGCATCCTCGGCCTCACCGAGAGCGGTCGCGAGGGGGATTCGGTCTATCTCCGGGCTTTCGACGATTACGAGTTCCACACGCTGAAGCTCACCGCCGCGAAGACGGCCGGCGTCGCGCATATCGGCTACCGCGCCGCCAGCGAGGCCGCCCTGATGCGCCGCGTCCGGGTGATCGAGGCGATGGGCTGCGGCATCGGCTGGAGCGAGGGCGATCGCGGCCATGGCCGCGCCTATCGCTTCCGCGACCCCGATGACCATGTGTTCGAGATCTATTTCGAGACCGAGAAATACGTCGCCCCGCCGGAGGAACGCCCGGCGTTGAAGAACCAGGCGCAGCGCAACCACGGACGGGGCTGCGCCGTGCGTCGGCTCGACCATCTCAACCTGCTCGCGCAGGATGTCGGCGCGATCCACGATTTCCTGCCGCGCGCGCTCGGCAGCCGCGTCACAGAGATGATCCGGCTCGACAATGGTGGGCTCGGAGGGTGCTGGTTCACGGTCAACAACAAGACCTATGATATCGCCTATACCCGCGACCATACCAGCGCGCGCGGACGCTTCCACCATGTCACCTATGCCGTCGACCAGCGCGAGCAGGTGCTCCAGGCGGCGGATGTCTTCCTCGAAAACGGGGTGGCGATCGAGACCGGGCCGCACAAGCACGCGATCCAGCAGACCTTCTTCCTCTATGTCTACGAGCCGGCCGGCAACCGCGTCGAGGTCGCCAATCCCGGCGCGCGGCTGATCCTCGACCCGGATTGGCAGCCCGTGGTCTGGACCGAGGCCGAGCGGAAGAAGGGCCAGGCCTGGGGGCTCAAGACCATCGAGAGCTTCCACACCCACGGCACGCCGCCGGTGCCCGGCGCCTGAACGCGGCGTCCCGCTTCAGGCGAAACGGGCGCGCAGCCGCCGCCAGAGCGGAGCGACGGCATGGCTTGTCAGCGGGATCGTCAGGAAGCCGAGCGCGAGGCCGCATAGCCCGGCACCGAGCGCCTCGCCGAACCAGCGCGCGAACCCGGCCGCGAAGGGCAGGGCATCGGCGGCGATCCCGCCGAGCGCGTGCAGCAGATGCGCCGGCGCGGCGAGGCCGAACTGTTCGAGCCCATGGACGACGATGCCGCCGCCGACCCAGATCATTGCCGCCGTGCCGACGAATCCGAGCAGCGCGAGAAAGGGCGGCATGCCGACGACAAGCGTCCGGCCGAGTGCCCGCAGCGGCGGGCCGAACGGCGCTCCGGCGCGCAGCCGCGCCAGCCAGAGGCCGAAATCATCCGCCTTCACGATCAGCGCCACCGCGCCATAGACCGCGGCGGTGATGCCGATGCCGACGGCGGCGAGCACCGCGGCCTGCATGGCCAGGGGCCTTCCCTCGACCGAGGCGAGGGTGATCGCCATGATCTCGGCGGAGAGGATGAAATCGGTCCGGATGGCGGATGCGACCTTGGCGTCCTCGAAGCTGCGCGCGCGGGGATCGATGGGGTCGATCTCCGCTTCATGCGCCTCGGCGGCGTGGGGGGCGATGAGACCGAAGATCTTCTCCGCCCCCTCATAGGCGAGGTAGACCCCTCCGGCCATCAGCAGCGGGGTCACCGCCGCCGGAAGCAGCGCGCTCAACAGCAGCGCCGCCGGCAGCAGGATCAGGATCTTGTTGCGCAGCGAGCCGAGCGCGATCCGGGCGATGGTGGGCACCTCGCGCGCGGCGGCGAACCCGGTCACGTAGCGCGGTGTCACGGCGGCGTCGTCGATCACCACGCCGGCCGCCTTGCCGCCTGCCTGCACCGCCTGGGCGGCGACATCGTCAAGCGAGGCGGCCGCGGCCTTGGCAAGCGCGGCGACGTCATCCAGCAGGGCGATCAGCCCGACACTCATGCCTTCCTCCCAGGGCTGGCGTCCATGGCGGCCGTTCGCGGCGCGCAATGCCGACATCCTGACACGGAACAGGCCGCGCATCACGCGCGACCGCGCCGGTCGGGCGGCGAGAACCGTTACTGGGCGGGAACCGGCTGCATGCCGTCGGCGGGTTCCTGCCCCTCGGCCGGCGCAGCGGCGCGCACCCGCGCGAGGATCCCCGCGCGGTTGACCGATTTGCGCTCGGCGTCGATGCGGCGGATAAGCAGTTCCGCGCGCTCGATTGAGCCGAGCAGAGCGAGGATCGCGCCGCGCTCGCTGGCGCCGGCATTGGGACCGAGCGCCAGGGTGCGGGCACGCAATTCCTCGACATCGGGGAAGGAGACATGCATCGCCGGCATGTCCGGCGCCTTGAGGCCGTAATCGGGCAGGATGTCGCGCAGCGCGTATTCGAGCTTGTCTAGCGCGGCGGAGACGATCGCCTGCGGTTCGGCGCTGAACTTTTCGCGCCGCACGCGGCGGGCAACCTGGTGCAGCGTCTCCGCCAGCGCGTTGGTGAAATCCTCTTCCTCGATCAGGCTCGCCACGAGGTCGAGTTGCTCATAGGGCAGGTCGCGCGCGAGGAGATTGGCGGTATAGGCGCGGATGTCGCGGCTCAGCACGTCGGTTGCGGCATAATGCTCGCCGGGATCGGCCGGGGCCCGCTTGTTGCCGCGGGCGATTTCGAGGAAGAGCGCGCCGGCGGCGAGATGGCGCTGGGTCTCCTGCTGGATTGCCGGAACCGCCCGGGCGAAATCATCGGCATGGGCCTTGTCGAGGAATTTCGGGGCCGAGAAATCCTCGATCTCGTCCGCCTCGCTATGGCCGACCCGGCTCAATACCCGCTCGAACACGCCGACGAAGGGGAAGAGCAGCAGGGTGTTGAAGATGTTGAAGAAGGTCGAGTAGAGGCCCACCGCCACCGGCACGAGCGGGAAGGTCTCCTTGCCGTTGACGAGGACGGCCGCGCCGGGATCGCCGCCGAACCAGGTCGTCATCACCCAGCCGAGCACGTTGATCGAGACGAAGAAGAGCGGGATCGTGACGAAAATACCGATGATGTTGAAGCTGATATGCGCATAGGCGGCGCGTTTGGCGTTCTTCGAGAGGTTCCACGAGGCCATCCAGGAGGTGATCGTGGTGCCGAGATCGGCGCCGAGCGAGAAGGCGACGGCGGTCTTCCAGTCGAGGATCCCGGCCATGCCGAGGCCCATGACGATGCCGATCGTCGCCGAGGAGGAATGGATCATCGCGGTGATGAAGGCCGCGATGCCGACGCAGGAGAGCAGGGCGAGGTAATTGTCCGCCCGGAGCGAGCGCATCAGCTCCATCACCTCGGGCATGTTGCGCAAGGGGCGGAGGCCGCCGGTCATCAGGTTGAGGCCGTAGAAGATCAGCGCGAACCCCATGCAGGCGAGCGCGATGTTGCGCACCTTCTCGCTCTTGGCGAACACGTAGACGAGCGCGAAGATGCCGGAGAAGATCAGCCCCAGGGGCCCCAGCGGCAGCGCGATCAGGCCGTTGCCGAGCGTCGTGCCGATATTGGCGCCCATGATCACCGAGATCGCCGGGCGCAGCGCCACGACGCCGGCATTGACGAGCCCGACGACCATCACCGTCATCGCGGTCGAGGATTGGATCACGCCGGTGATCAGCGTGCCCGCGAGCACGCCCTTGATCGGTGTTCCTGCCGCCTTGGCGAGGAACTCGCGCATCTTGTTGACCGAGAGCGCCTGAATCCCGTTCGACATGAATTCGAGGCCGAGCATGAAGATGCCGAGCCCGCCGATCACCGGCACCAGGATGTCCTTGAAGATGTCGATATTCATGATCACGCCCCCCGGCCGCGCCCTCCTGGCGGCGGCATTTCACGTCCCGCGCAGGTCACGCCCTGCACGGTTGATGTTCGGCATTCACCCCCGCGCGCCGAGATGGCGGGCCCAATAGGCCCGGACATCCCGGACGAGCGCCGGTGGCAGCGGCACGTAGCCGAGCCGCTCGGCATCGCCGGCGCCGCTCTCGAGGGCAAGGTCGAACAGATCCGTCACCCGGCCGACCCGGCCGCGGCCGCGCCCGGCCACCGGCACCACCGCGAAGGTCGCGCCGGCGATGGGATAGGCCGCCTCGCCGGGCCGGTTGGTCATGTCGGTGAAGAAATCGCGATCCGCCGGCCAGCCTGCGGCTTCCGCCGCCGCGATCACCCCGGCCGCTTCCGGGGCCACGAAGCGCCCCGCGCCGTTGAGGATGGCGGCCGAGGCCAGCCCCGCACGGCGCGCCTGGCCGAATTCGAGATAGCCGATCGCGCCCCGGGTTGCCGCCACGGCCCGCGCGATGCCCTGCGAGCCGGGAACGGCGCGGCCGAGCGGCCAGGCGACGAGCTGGTCGGCGCCGTATTTCGCCTGCCATTCCGCGCTCACGGCCGAGAGATATTGCGTGAGCGTGAAGGTGGTGCCGGAGCCGTCACGGCGATGTATGATCTCGATGCGCTGTTCCGGCAGCGCGAGGCCGGGATTGAGCGCGCGGATCGCCGGGTCGGCCCAGCTCTGGATCCGGCCGAGATAGATCTCGGCGAGAACCGGGCCCGAAAGCTTCAGCGCGCCGGGCGCAACGCCATCGAGATTGACGGCGATCGCCACCGCGCCGAGCACGATCGGGAACTGGCGCTGGCCGGCGCGGGCCAGGGCCTCGGGCGGCAGCGGCGCGTCGGTCGCGGCAAAGTCGAGTTCAGGCTGGCCGAGCCGCATCACGCCGCCGAGCGAGCCGACCGCCTCGTAATCCACCGTCCAGTCGGGCGAAGCGAAATCGCCGCCATCGGCCCGAGCGGCCTGGTAGCGCTTGGCCCATTGCGCGATGACCGGCGCCGCGAAGGTGGAGCCCGCTCCCTGGATCGGCTGCGCGGAGGCGGCCGGGGCGGCAAGCAGCGCTGCGAGGCAGGCAAACGCGCCCGCGATCCGGGGCAGAAGCCCGCGATGGCCTGCGATGCGCGGCGCAGGGGAGAGTGGCGCAGGGGAGAGCGGGCGGTTTCGGCCGGTCTGCGGGAGAAACATCGGCGGGCCTCCGGAGGCGATGGATGCGAAAAGGCGAACAAGCCTCCGGCAGCGGATGGCTTCTCCCAGAAATTTTCAATCTATTGCCTAGAATTTCCGGGCAACGTTCTCGTGACAGCCGTGTCACGGATCGCGGACAATGTGCCGAAAACGCGAATACTAGAGCGCATTCCGGTCGCAGATCTTGGCGCAAACCTATCCGGGCGGGCCAAGGCGATCCTGACGGACGAGTGCCGATCTCGCGATCTTGCTGCGCCCCGAGGGCCCGCGCCGCGTTCCGCAGGCCGGACTGAGCCGCCGCCCTGGCGATGCGTCACGCGGCTGTCACCTTGGAGGGCTAGCCGGAACCGATGCATCCGATGGGGCGGATGCGGGGAGGGCACCATGTTCCGGACATTCATCGCGGCCGCCGTGGCGGGGATCGCCAGCTTCGCGCCGATCGCGGCCGATGCACAGCAGCGCACGCTGACCGTCTATTCCTCGCTCGACGAGGACCAGGCCAAGGCGCTCATCAAGGGGTTCGAGGCCAAGCACCCGCAGGTGAAGGTCAACGCGATCCTCGGCTCGACGGCGCCGATCATCGCGCGCGTCATCGCCGAGGCGGCGGCGCCGCAGGCGGACATCATCATGGGCAACGCGGTCTCGGCGCTGATGGCGGCGGATGCTCGCGGGCTCCTGCTCGCCTACAAGCCGGCGCAATACGACAAGGTGAGCCCGGTGATGCGCGACGGCCGCGCCGAGCCGGTCTGGCTCGGGATCGATGCCTGGGCGTCCTCGATCTGCTTCAACACGGTCGAGGCCGCGAAGAAGAACATCCCGGCGCCGAAGAGCTGGGCCGATCTCGCGAACCCCGTCTACAAGGGGCATATCACCATGCCGAGCCCGCTCTCGTCGGGCACCGCGCTGCTCGCCGTCAATGGCTGGTTGACGATCTTCGGCGAGAAGGGCGGCTGGGACTTCATGGACAAGCTGCACGAGAATGTCTCGAAATACGGCCATTCCGGCTCGGCGCCGTGCCGTCAGGCCGCTGCCGGCGAGACGATCATCGGCATTTCCTACGCGACGCCGGGCGTGAAGGCGATCAACGAGGGCGCGCCGATCCAGATCATCCTGCCCTCCGAGGGGCTGGGCTGGGAAATCGAGGCGGCCGCGATCGTCAAGGGCGCCAAGAACCTCGCCGATGCCAAGCTGATGGCGGACTGGATCTCCTCGCGCGAGGCGGCGGAGATCTCGGCGAAATACCTGCCGATCTCGGCCTATGACGACATCCAGGTGCTGCCGAAGAACTACCCGGCCGACGAGAAGGCGAAGCTGCTCAAGATGGATTTCGCCAAGCTCGCGGCCAGCCGCGAGGCGGTGATGGCCGAATGGCAGAAGCGCTACGGCACCAAGGTGCCGCCGAAGAGCTGATGGCTGTCGCCGGTCCGCTTCATGTCGTCAGGCCGGCCGATGCGCCGGAGGAGGGAGGCCGGCCGGCCCCCTCTTTCCTCGTCACCGAGGGGCTGACCAAGCGCTTCGGCGCCACGATCGTCGTCCGCGACGTCTCGATCGCGATCGGCACGGGGGAATTCGTCTGCATTCTCGGCCCCTCCGGCTGTGGAAAGACGACGCTGCTGCGGCTGATCGCCGGGTTCGAGCAGGCCGATGCCGGCGCGATCCGCCAGGCGGGGCGGGATATCACGGCCCTGCCGCCCGAGGCGCGCGATTTCGGGATCGTCTTCCAGTCCTACGCGCTGTTCCCGAACCGTGATGTTGCCGGCAACATCGCCTTCGGCCTCGAATCGACAGGGATCGACCGCGCCGCCCGCGCGCGGCGGGTTGCGGAGCTTCTGGCGCTGGTGGGGCTCGCGCCGCATGCCGGCAAATATCCGAGCCAGCTTTCCGGTGGCCAGCAGCAGCGCGTGGCGCTTGCCCGCGCGCTCGCGCTCTCGCCGGGGCTGCTGCTGCTCGACGAGCCGCTTTCGGCGCTCGATGCCAATGTCCGCGCGGCGCTGCGCGACGAGTTGCGCGCCTTGCAGCGGCGGCTCGGCGTCACCGCGGTCATGGTTACGCATGACCAGCAGGAGGCGCTGTCGATCGCCGACCGGCTGATCGTGATGCGCGCCGGGGCGATCGAGCAGGTCGGGACGCCGATGGCGCTCTATCAGCAGCCGGCCAATCTCTTCGTCGCGCGGTTTCTCGGCGATATGAACGCGTTGCCGGTAGAGGCCGGCCAGGGCGCGGAGATCCGCGCCGCGGGCACGGCCTTCCGACTCGGCGCGCCGGTTGATGCGGTGCCGCCCCGCGCCATGCTCTGCTTCCGCCCGGCGGCGGTGAGCCTCGGCGCGGAGATGCGCGGCGCGGCGAATGCCGTGCCCGCGCGCGTGGTTTCGGCCGGGTTCCGCGGCGATGTGATCCGGGTGCTGCTGGCTCCCGAGGCCGCACCGGAGCTGCGGATCGAGGCGGAGATCCCCAGCCTGCGGCCCGTGCCGGTGCCGGAGCCGGGCGAGCGCGTGGTCGCGGGGGTTCAGCCCGCGCATCTTCTGCTGCTCGAAGGCGAAGGCTGAGCCGATGTCCGGCGCGACCGTCGCCGCTGGCCCGACCCGTGTTCCGTTCATTTCCGGCCGCGGGACGCGAATCCTCCTGCCGCTGCTGCTGGTGGCGGTGTTGTCGGCGGCGGCGATCCTCCCGATCGCGGCGCTGCTGGTCCGGGCCTTTCTCGATCGCGACGGGCGCTTCGTCGGACTCGCGAATTTCGTCCGCTACGCCACGGAACCCGGCCTCGCGGTGGCGGCGTGGAACTCGCTGACGCTCTCGGCTTTGGCGACGCTGCTGACGATCGGGCTCGCCTATCCCTTTGCCTACGCGATTACCCGGACGCGGATGCCGGGGCGCGGCATGTTCCGCCTCATCGCGCTGCTGCCGCTGCTCGCGCCATCGCTGCTGCCGGCTTTCGGGCTCGTCTATCTGTTCGGCAACCAGGGCTGGCTGCGCGGCTGGCTGATGGGCGAGAGCCTCTACGGGCCGGTCGGCATCGTGCTCGCGAGCGTGTTCTACGCCTTCCCCCATGCCGTGCTGATCCTCTCGGCCGGGCTCGCGGCCGGCGACCAGCGCATCTACGAGGCGGCGCGGGCGCTGCGCGCGGGGCCGTGGCGCCGCTTCGTCACCGTGACGCTGCCGTCGAGCCGCTACGCGCTGATCAGCGCCGCCTCGATCGTCTACGTGCTCGTCTTCACCGATTTCGGGATTCCGAGCGTGGTCGGCGGGTCCACCAACGTGCTTGCGACCGACATCTACAAGCTCGTGATCGGGCGGTTCGATTTCGAGATGGGGGCGGTGGTCGGGGTGCTGCTGCTGGCGCCGGCCGTGGCGGCCTATCTCGTCGATTGGCTGGCGCGGCGCAGCCAGCGGGCGATGATTTCCGGGCGCTCGGTGCCGATCGCGCCGGAGCGGATGCCCGGGCGCGATCTTGCGCTCTTCGGCTTCTGCCTGCTCGTGGCTGCGGCGGTCATCGGCATCATCGGCATGGCGGTCTATGGCTCGCTGGTGCGGTTCTGGCCCTATAATCTCAATCTCGGCCTGCACAATTACGCGCGGCTTCTCGAGGATGACGACGAATTCCGCGCCATCGGCAATTCGCTGGCGCTGGCGGCGGGCACCGCTGCACTCGGCACGCTGCTCGCGATGCTCTCCGGCTGGATCGTCGCGCGGCGGATCGGTCCTGCCGCGCTCGTGCAGGGGCTCCAGGGGCTCGCCATGGTGCCGGTGGCGGTGCCGGGGCTCGTGCTCGGCCTCGGCTACGTGTTCTTCTTCAATGACCCCGCCAATCCGCTGCACGCGCTCCAGGGCACGCTGGCCATTCTCGTGCTGTGCACGGTCGCGCATTTCTACACCGTGCCGCATCTGATGGCGGTGGGCGAGCTGCTGCGGCTCGACCGCGAGATCGACATGGCCGCGCAGGCTCTCCGCGCCGGGCCGGCGAGCGCCGGGCGGCGCATCTTCCTGCCGGTCCTGGCGCCGACGCTCGTCGATATCGCCGGATATTTCTTCGTCAACGCGATGACGACCGTCTCGGCGCTGATCTTCCTCTTCACCGCCCAGACGCGGGTCGCGGCGATCGCCGTGATCAATCTCGTCGAGGGCAGCCGGATCGGGCAGGCGGCAGCCTTCGCGACCTTGATCATGGCGCTCTCGATCGGCGCGGCGCTCATCCAGATCAGCCTGCGGGCGGCGATTCTCCGCGCCCAGCGCTGGCGGCGTCGCGAGGGCTGAGCGGCTCGCTCCCGCCTGTCTCGCCCGCGTTTTCCTCCCGGCGCGCCTTGAGGCGAAAGCCCATCTCGACGATGGCCCGGATGACCGGCAGGAATTCCCGGCCCATCGCGCTCAGCGCGTATTCCACGGATGGCGGCGAACTCGGCACGACATTCCGGGTGACGATGCCGAGCGCCTCCAGCTCGCGCAGTCGCCGGGTGAGCATCTTCGCCGAGACGCGTGGAATATCCGAACGCAGCTCGGAGAAGCGGCGCGGCCCGTCGGCCAGATACCAGATGACATGCGAGGTCCAGGCCCCGCCGAGGAATGCCATGCATTCCGACAGCGGGCAGGGGGGGCTCGCCACGCGATTCTTGCGGCGTTTCAAGGCCATGCTTCCGCTCCGGCCGACATTGCCCGGTTACCGTGTGGATACCGCATTATGGAAGTTGCCTCAAGCTCCTTGGTTACTTTCGGTTATCGAGATGCTAGGCGGAGGCATCCAACCCAGCCCCAGGAGGTTTCCGTGAAACTCTACTACAAGCCCGGCGCGTGCTCGATGGCTTCGCATATCGTTCTCAACGAGATCGGCGACGCGTTCGAGATCGAGGCGGTGGATACCGCCACCAAGCGCACGGCGGGCGGAATCGATTACCGGCAGATCAATCCCAAGGGCAAGGTCCCGGCGCTCTCGGTTTCGGGCGAGGTGCTGACCGAGGGGCCGGCGATCCTGCAATTCCTCGCCGTTCGCGGCGGCCGCGAGGATCTCGCTCCGCGTCCCGGCGCGCTGGCCGGTGCCCGCGTCGCCGAGATGCTGAACTTCATCGCCACCGAACTTCACACCGCCTTCGGCCCGCTTTTCAACCGCGCGACCGACGAATCCGGCAAGGCCACGGCGCGCGATTCGATCGCCACCAAGCTCGACTGGCTGGAACAGCGGCTGGCCGATGGCCGCACGTTCCTGACCGGTGGCGATTTCACCATCGCCGATGCCTATGCCTTCGTGGTGGCGAACTGGGCCAATTTCACGGGGATCGATCTCGCCCGCTGGCCGCATCTCGCGGGCTTCATGAGCCGCGTCGCGGCACGCCCGGCGGTGCGGAAGACGCTTCAGGCCGAGGGGCTCGTCTGACATGGCCGATCGGCAGGCGCTCGGCGAGATCGTCACCGTGCTGGAGACCTATTTCGACGGTCTCCACCATTCCGATACCGGGCGGCTGGGGCGCGTCTTCCACCCCGCCGCGCATTACGTGACGGTGTCGGACGGCACCTTCCTCCACCGTGACATGAAAACCTATTTCGAGGTCGTGGAACACCGGCCTTCTCCCGCTTCGCGGGGGGAGGTGCGCGCAGACGAGATCGTTTCGATCGAGTTTGCCGGGCCGGTCACGGCGCGGGCGCTGGTCCGCTGTGCCATCGGGACGCGCCGCTTCATCGACCTGCTGACGCTGATCCGGCTCGACGGGCAATGGCGGATCATCTCGAAGGTGTTCCATTTCAGCGAAGGCGAGGGCTGACGCGCCCTGGCCTCCTCGCTCCGGCCGGTGTCGAGATGCCGGCCGGAGCAAGGGCTCACGACATGTCCGCACGGATCATCCGCAGGAAGTTGATCACGGCCGGGTCCTCGCAATCGTGGCGGAAGACGATTTCGGTGCCGATCTTGATGGAATTGTCGGAAAGCGGCCGGTAGACCACGTGCTCGCCGACGCTGATCGAGCTGACCGATGACGGCGCGATGGCCACGCCCAGCCCCGCGCCGACAAGGCTCACCAGGGAAAAGCCGCTGCGCACCTCATGCGCGACCCGGGGCACGAAGCCGAGCGTCAACTGTACCAGGGCGCGGTCCAGTTCGGGATCGGATCCCACATAGAGGATGAAGGATTCGCCCGCGAGCGCCTCGCGCGCAATCCGGCTGCGCCGGGCCAGGGGATGATCAGCCGGGAGCGCCACCCTGAGCGGCCATTCCATCAGGCGGATCGCATCGAGAGCCGGAGGCAATCGCCAGGCGGGATTGCCGATGAAACTCGCAAGGCAGCCGATCTGGATGCGGCCTTCCAGCAATTGGGCGATCTGGGTGCTGGGATGGAGCTCGTGCAGGCCGAGTTCGATATCGGGAACCTGCTGCCGATATTGCCGCAGGATTCTCGACAAAACGCCGGAATAGGAAACGTCGGCGGAATAGCCGATCTCGATGCGGCCGACCTCGCCACGCCCGGCCCGGCGGGCCATTGTCGCGGCATGTTGTGCCTGCTCCAGGGTTCGGCGAGCCTCCTTGAGGAACAGGCGCCCCGCTTCGGTCAAGGTCACCACCCGGTTGGTTCGCTTGAGGAGGAGGACGCCCAGCGTTTCCTCCAGGGCCTTGATCTGAATGCTGAGCGCCGGCTGCGCGATATGGAGTCGCTCGGCAGCCCGACCGAAATGGAGCTCCTCTGCCGTCGTGACAAAATACCGGAGCTGGCGCAGATCCATCGATGCCGTTCCCCGAACCTTCAGCCGACCCCGTGCCTTTGGTCACGCGGGCCTGCCGCCGCCCCGGGCCGGCGCAAGGCCGTTCCCGGCCGGGTCCGCAGGCTATCCTCGCGTCCGCCGACATGCAGGTCGAATATTGATATATTTTTTCAATCAAAAAATCAAAAACAATATATTAGAGAATATTTTCTGATCCGATTATCCCGTCCCCATGAGCTTTGACATCCGCTATCGGCGGAAGGGGCACGTGATGGAATATGGGCATCAGCGACAGAGACTGGCCTGCGGTGCGGCGTTTCTCGCCGCAACCGCGCTCACGGCGTGCCAGGAACAGGCGCGCACGCCCGAGAGCCCGCCCACCATGGTTGCGGTCGAGACGGTGGTGCTCGCCGATTACGCTCCGGTCATCCGGCTCACGGGCGAGATCCGCGCGCGGGTCGAGAGCGACCTGTCCTTCCGGGTGGCGGGCCGGATCAGCGAGCGGCTCGCCAATGTCGGCGACCGTGTTTCAGCCGAGGACGTGCTGGCCCGTCTCGACCCCGAGCAGCAGCGGGCGAGCGTCACCGCCGCCGAGGCGACGGTGACATCCGCCGAGGCCGTGTTGCGCCAGGCGACGTCCAGTTACGCGCGGCAGAAAGCCCTGCTGGTGCGCGGCTTCACCACCCAGCGCGAGCATGACCAGGCGGAGGAAGCCTATCGCAGGGCGGAAGCCGCGCTCGCCGACGCGAAGGCACAACTCGGCACTGCCCGCGATCATCTGGCCGATACCGTGCTCAGGGCCGGCATCTCCGGCGTCATCACCGCGCGCAACGCGGAGATGGCGCAGGTTGTCCAGGCGGCGCAGACCGTGTTCACGATCGCCGAGGATGGCCCCCGCGATGCCGTCTTCAACGTCGACGAGACCATCTTCACAAAGGAACTCGCCAACCCTGCCATCGCGCTGACGCTTGTCTCCGACCCGTCCGTGACGGCGACGGGGAGCGTGCGGCAGATCGCGCCGACGATCGACAGGGGCACCGGCACCGTCCGGGTCAAGGTCGGTATCGACAAGGCCCCGGCTGCGATGCCGCTCGGTGCCGCCGTCATCGGCACCGGCCGGCTCGCGTCGCGTCGGCGCATCGCGATCCCGTGGAGTGCATTGTCGGGCGCAAACGGCCGGCCGGGCGTATGGGTCGTCGATCCCCGGACGAAGGCCGTATCGCTGCAACCGATCGTCGTCGAGGCCTACGAGACCGGAACCGTCTTCGTGCGCGAAGGCATCCGGCCCGGGGACATGGTCGTCACCGCCGGAGCGCAATTCCTGCGCCCCCGGCAGGTTGTCGCACTCGCCGGGGAGGCCGCGCGATGAGATCCGCCCTGATGCCGTTGACCGCCGTCGGCGTCGTCGCCCTGCTTGCCGCCTGCGACGAAGCGCAGCATTCTGCGCCCCCGACGCTTCGGCCTGTCCTGTCGGTGGTCGTCCATCCGCAGATGGCGCGCCTGCCGAGTTTTGCCGGAACCGTGGAACCGCGCTACACTTCCGAGCTCGGGTTCCGGGTGATGGGACGGGTCGCCGGGCGCGATGTCGGTGTCGGCGATGTCGTCAGGAAGGGGCAGCGCTTGGCGCGGCTCGATCCGCTCACCTACGCGCTGGCCGTGCGCTCGGCGCAGGCCGATCTTGCCAGCGCGACCGCCCGACTGGACAATGCCGTGGCGACCGAAACGCGCCAGCGCGTGCTGCTCGCGCAGGACATTGCCAACCAGGCACAATTCGATGCCGCGAGGCAGGGGCTGGATTCGGCGCAGGCCGGCGTCATCCGCGCCCGGGCCAACCTCGAAAAGGCCGAGGAACAGCTCGGCTATACCGTGCTGGCCGCCGATTTCGACGGTGTGATCACCGCGGTCGCGGCGGAGCCCGGACAGGTGGTGCAGCCGGGCCAGACGGTCATGATTCTGGCCCGGCCGGACATCCGCGAGGCGGTGGTCGACCTGCCCGAAAGCATCGGGCGCGACCTCGCGGCGGACGCCCGTTTCGATATCGCCCTGCAGGTCGCGCCGAGCGTGCGGGCGACCGGATCGGTGCGCGAGATCGCGCCACAGGCCGACCCCGCCACCCGCACGCGCCGCGTGCGGATCGCGCTCGACAACCCGCCGGCAGCGTTCCGGCTCGGCACGACCATCACCGCGACGCCCGCGGCCGGAGCCGCTCAGGACATCGTCCTGCCGGCAACGGCCCTGCTGGAGCGGGAGGGGCAGACGATGGTTTGGGTCGTCGATCCGGCCACCGCGACGGTCTCGACCCGGAACGTGACGGTCGCGGCGCGCGATGGCGGCTCGGTCCGGATCCTCGACGGGCTTGCCGCCGGCACGCGTGTCGTCACCGCCGGGGTCAACAGCCTGATTCCCGGTCAGGCCATCAAGATCGCAGACGGGCCCCTTCCATGACACACCGCTTCAACCTTTCGGACTGGGCGCTCGAGCACCGCTCGCTCGTCTGGTATTTCATGATCGTCTCGGCGCTTGCTGGTATTCTCGCCTATGCGAGCCTCGGGCGCGAGGAGGATCCGTCCTTCACCATCAAGACCATGGTGATCGCCGCGCAATGGCCGGGCGCCACGGTTGGAGACACGGCGCTCCAGGTTACGGACCGCATCGAGAAGAAGCTCGAGGAACTCGATTCGCTCGATTACACCCGCAGCCAGACCACGCCGGGCCAGAGCGTCATCTATGTCAACCTGAAGGACTCGGTCAGAAGCCGCGATGTGCCCAGCATCTGGATGAAGGTCCGCAACATGGTCTCCGATGTCCGGCGGGAGCTTCCCCAGGGCGTCGTCGGACCGATCTTCAACGACGATTTCGGCGATGTCTACGGCAATGTCTACGCCTTTACCGCCGATGGGCTGACGCAGCGGCAATTGCGCGATTATGTCGAGGATGTGCGCGCCAAGGTGCTCACCGTGCCGAATGTCGGCAAGGTCAACCTGATCGGCGCCCAGGACGAGGTGATCTTTCTCGAATTTTCGACGCGTGCGATGGCCGCGCTCGGCATCAGCCAGCAGGACGTGCTGCGCACGCTGCAGGCCCAGAACGCGATCACGCCCTCGGGGGTCATCGAAGCAGGCCGCGAGCGCATCAGCGTGCGTGTGAGCGGCCAGTTCACTTCGGAAGAGGATCTGCGCGGCCTCAACCTGCGCGTCAACGACCGCTTCTTCCGCCTGAGCGACATCGCCGCCATCACGCGCGGCTATCTCGATCCGCCGCAATCCCTGTTCCGGTTCAAGGGCGAACCCGCCATCGGTCTCGCCATCGGCATGAAGTCCGGCGCCAACCTGCTCGAATTCGGCAGGGCGCTGGAAGAGCAGATGCGCAAGATCACCGCGGAGCTTCCCATCGGTGTCGGCGTGCATCTCGTCGCCGACCAGCCGGTCGTGGTCAAGGAAGCGGTGGGCAGCTTCACCAAGGCGTTGTTCGAAGCCGTCGCGATCGTTCTGGTCGTCAGCTTCATCAGCCTCGGCATGCGGGCCGGGCTGGTGGTCGCGCTGTCGATCCCGCTCGTGCTCGCCATGACCTTCGTGTTCATGCAATATACGGGCATCTCGTTGCAGCGCATCTCGCTCGGCGCCCTCATCATCGCCCTCGGGCTTCTGGTCGATGACGCGATGATCGCCGTCGAGATGATGGTGGCACGGCTCGAGGCGGGCGACACGCTGCGCAAGGCGGCGACCGCCGTCTACACATCCACCGCCTTCCCGATGCTCACCGGCACGCTTGTCACCGTGGCGAGCTTCATTCCGGTCGGCCTCAACAGCTCGAATGCGGGCGAGTTCACCTTCACGCTGTTCGTGGTGATCGCGGTTTCGCTAATCCTGTCCTGGATCGTGGCGGTGCTGTTCGCGCCCCTCATCGGCGTGGCGTTGCTGCCGAAGACGATGACGTCGCACCACGACAAACCGAGCCGCCTCCAGGCCGGCTTCTCGCGCATCCTCAATGTCGCGATGCGCCGGCGCTGGCTGACGATCGGGGTGACGATCGCCATGTTCGCCGCCTCCTTCTACGGCATGCGCTTCGTCGAGCAGCAATTCTTCCCCTCGTCGGACCGGAAGGAGCTTCTCGTGGATTTCACGCTGCCGCAGAACGCCTCGATCGCCGATACCAAGGCGCAGATGGATCGCTTCGAGGCCAAGCTCGCCGGCGATCCCGACATCGATCACTGGTCGTCCTATGTCGGCCGCGGCGCAGTTCGTTTCATCCTGTCCTTCGACCCGCAGCCGTCGAACCCCTATTACGGCCAGATGGTCATCGTGGCCAAGGATATCGCGGCGCGGGAGCGCGTGCGGGCCAGGATCAACACCTGGATCCGGGAGGACTTCGTCGGTCTCGATGTCTATATCGATCTCCTGGCCCTCGGGCCGCCGGCCGGGCGGCCGGTGCAATACCGGCTCGGCGGACCCGATGTCCAGAAGGTGCGCGACCTTGCGCAGCAATTGGCGGCCGTCATCGACGAGCATCCCCGCGTCACCGGGATCGGCTTCAACTGGAACGAACCCGCCCGCGTGGTGAAGGTCGATGTCCTGCAGGACAAGGCGCGCGAGCTCGGCGTCAGCTCGCAGGATATCGCCGGCGCGCTCAACGGGGTCGTGGGCGGCACGAGCATCACCCAGGTGCGCGACTCGATCTATCTCGTCGACATGGTGAGCCGGGCCGGCGCCGCCGAGCGCGGTTCCATCGAGACATTGCAGAATCTCCAGCTTCCGGGCCGGAACGGCCAGTCCGTGCCGCTCGCGGCGGTCGTCACCTTCCGTTACGAGTTGGAGCCGCCGGTGATCTGGCGCCGCAATCGCATGCCGACGATCACCGTCCGGGGCAGCATCGTCGATGCGACGCAGCCGGCGACGATCGTCCAGCAGCTCGCGCCGAAGGTGGAGGCATTCGCCCGCACGCTTCCGGCCGGCTATCATGTCGCCGTGGCCGGCCCGGTCGAGGAGAGCGCCAAGTCCCAGGGGCCGATCGCGGCCGTCGTGCCGCTCATGCTGTTCATCATGGCGACGATCCTGATGAGCCAGATGCAGAGCTTCTCGCGCCTGTTCCTGGTCGTGGCGGTGGCTCCGCTTGGGCTGATCGGCGTGGTCGCGGCCATGCTGCCGAGCGGCGCGCCCCTCGGCTTCGTCGCGATCCTCGGCGTGCTGGCGCTCGTCGGCATCCTGATCCGCAACTCGGTCATCCTGATCATGCAGATCGAGGATCTCCGGCGGGACGGCGTCGAGGCATGGGAGGCGGTCGTTGATGCTACCATGCATCGCACCCGGCCGATCCTGCTGACGGCCGCCGCGGCCAGCCTCGCGCTGATCCCGATCTCGCACGAGGTATTCTGGGGTCCCATGGCCTACGCGATGATGGGCGGCATCATCGTCGGCACGCTGCTGACCCTGCTGTTCCTGCCGGCGCTTTACGTGGCTTGGTTCCGCATCAAGGCTCCTGCGGCCGCTGTGCCGCCAGCCTAGCCCCCGATTGCCCGGAGCCCAAGCCGGAGGCCGCCCCACATCCGGCCCTCATGGTTCCGAGCAACGCCCCGGCCGCAACAAGCCCCCGATTGCGGCCGGGGCACCCCATCCCGCCTGCAACTGCAAGAGGTCATTTCCGATGCCCGGCCATGTTCCGCGTCGTGACGGCAAAAGCCCGCAGGATCTCAGGAGCGCGCTCACCAGGCAGCGGATTCTGGATGCGGCACGGCAGGTCTTTCTCCTCAACGGCCTGGCCGGCACCACGAGCGAGCAGATCGCGGACCTGGCCGGGGTTTCGAGCGGCACGCTCCAGCGGCATTTCGGTGGCAAGGAGACCCTATTCACAACGTTGGTTCTCCTGGAGGCGGAGAGGATCGCGCGGGTTCTGCCATCCATTGATCTGGATGAGTCCGAACCGGTCGCGCGCCTGCGGCAGATCGGGAGCGTCGTGCTCGAAACCCTGGATAGCCCGGCGACCGCCGCCGCCGTGCGTCTCATCATCGGCGCCCTCGGCCGGCTCCCGCGGCTCGGAGAGGAATTCCTGCGCAAAAGCCTGGGGCCGACCACGGCTCAGATCGCGGCCTGTCTCGATGCCTGCGCGGATTCCGTCGACCTGCGGGGCGGGAACAGCCGTGCCGCAGCGGAAGATTTCGCACGCCGGTGTTTCGGGCATGTGGCCGAGCGTGTCTTCGTGCCCGGACAACCCCTGCCGAGAGAAGCCGATTACGCGGCTGCGGCCGAGCGCATCCTGCAGCAATGCGGCGTCGGATGGCGGCGCAGCGCACCGGGCGGCCGTGCCGCCCTCATGGTTCCGGAAGGAAAGCAAGCATGATGACGAATCTTCTGTCGCTCCTCATCACCCTCTTGATCGCGGGCTGCACGGCCTATCTCGCGCTCTTTCACTAACGGGCCGATCGTCCGCGCGCGGGAGCGCGGCAGCCAGACCCCAGAGAATCATCATGAATTTCAATCCGCAATGGATCACCCTGGTCGTCGCCTGCACAGCGATGATCGCCTCGATCGCCGGCCCATATGTCAATACGCGGATCGCCAAGTTCCAATTCAGGGCGAACGTGCTGTCGGTCAACCGCCAGAAATGGATCGAGACGATGCGCGATCTCGTGGCGAGCCTCAACTCGCAATTCCTGGCTGCGGCGGCGATCCGGGAGACGCTGGACGGGCCGACCGGGACCATCATCGCCCGTGATCCCGAATTGTTCAATCGCGTAGAGAGCCTGCTGCGGACCGTGTCCAAGATCGAGCTGATGCTCAATCCGCTGGAGCGGGACCACCGTGAACTCAACGCGTTGATGAAGGAGGGGATCGATCATCTGCGCGCGCCGCCGCCTGGGCATACGATCGAGGCGCAGATCGAGGAGATCAGCAACGGCATCACGCATCTCTCGCAGGAGATCCTCAAGCGGGAATGGATCCGCGTCAAACGCGGCGAATGAAACCGGGGCGGCCGCTCTCAGCCGCCGGCGGCGGCGCGGATGACCGCGCCCACGGCGTCCGGGTCGTCCCAATGCGGGGCGTGCCCGGCATCGTCGAGCACGCGGACATGCCCCGCCGGCAGCCGGTCGCGATACCAGCGGGCCAGTGCGGGTCCGTAAAGGGCGCTGCGGCCGCCGAGCACGAGTTGGAGCGGAACCGGCAGGCCGCCGATTAGCGCGCGCTGGTCGAGGCCGGCGAGCGAGCGCCACAGGGCGGCCATGGTGGGCCCGTCATTGGCGGCCAGTGCCGCCTCGAACCGGGCCAGCCGTGCCGCATCGGCGCGGCCACCGAGCGGGAACAGCGAGCGGGCGATGGAGGGCGGGAATTTCCGCCAGGTCTCGCCCAGCGCCAGCGAGACACGGCGCATGTCCTCGGCGCGGTGCCCGTTGGAAAGGCCCAGATCCCAATCGGGCGCATTGGCCACTTTCGGCGTCATGTCGAGGATCACCAGCGCCGCGACGCGCGCCGCGCCGTGGCGGGCGATGTAATCGAGCGCGACGCTCGCGCCCATCGACCAGCCGACGAGCACGGCGCCCGGCATGGTATCGAGCAGCCCGGACAGCGCCTCGGAAAGGTCGGCGATCGTCAGTTCCGCGTCGGAGGCGGCGAGCGGGCCATGGCCAGGCAGATCCGGAATGACGAGCCGCAGACCGTGCCGCGCGAGGCCGTGGAGCGGTTCGAAGAAATCGCCGCTCGCGGCCCAGCCATGCAGCAGCAGCACCGGCCGCCCCTCGCCGAAGGCGCGGATTCGCGGACATGTCCGCCTCACGATGCCGCGCTCCCGACATCCTTCACGAGAACAAGCGCCCGGCCGCGGGCGAACATCGCGCCGGCCTCGCCGGCGAGTACCGTCTCGAGGTCGCACAGATGCTTGTCCGGCCTCAGACGGGTGATCGTGACCGTTGCGGTCAGAACCGCGTCGAGCGGCGCGGGACAAAGATAGTCGAGTTCCTGCTTGAGATAATTCGTGCCGGGTCCCGGCAGCCTCACGCCGAGGAGATAGGAGAACAGCGCCGCGATCAGCGGCTCGGGGATTGCGGCGAGCGAGACCGGGTCGATCCCGGCCAAGGCGGCGAATCCGCGCAGATCCTCGGGCGTGAAGCGGCGGGTGAGCGAGGCGGAATCGCCGGTTTTCATGCATGCTCTCCGGCAATTTCGGTCACTGCCTCGCAGACCGGTGCGCCATCCGCGAGGCGGCGCAGCACGGCTTCGACCCGCAGCCCGCCACCGGGCAGCGGTGCGGCGAAGGCCTCGCAGCGCAGACCCTCGCCCGCGAAGGCCGGGTTCGGGAATTTCAGCGCCTGGTTGCGTGCCACGGCCTGCGGCAGCGCGGCGCGGATATGCGCCCAGATCAGCGTGTAGAGGAACATGCCATGCGCGACGGTGCGGCCGAAGCGGGTGCGGGCGGAGAAGGCCCGGTCGACATGGATCGGGTTGTCGTCGCCGCTCACGCGCGCGAAAAGCTCGAATTCCGCCTGGCTTGGGACATGCTCGAAGGTGAAGAGCGGCGCGTCGGGATGGCTCATGATGACGCCTCCGTCAGCGCGCGCCGGAGGAGATGCTTCTGGATCTTGCCGGCGGCCGTGCGGGGAAACTCGGGGAGGATCGTGATGTGCTGCGGCACCTTGTAGGCCGCGAGCCGCTGCCGCAGCTCGATCTTCAGCGCGGCGACATCCACCGAGGCGCCGGGCCTGAGCAGGATCGCGGCATGGCCGACCTCGCCCCAGCGCGGATCGGGAACGCCGATCACCGCCGCTTCGAGGATCGCGGGATGATCGAGCAGGGCATGCTCGATCTCGGCCGGATAGACGTTCTCGCCGCCCGAGATATACATGTCCTTGATGCGATCGACGATCGCATAATAGCCGTCCGCATCCCGGATCGCGACATCACCCGATCTCAGCCAGCCATCGGGCGTGAAGGCGGCGGCGGTCGCGTCGGGATTGTTGAAATAGCCCGGCGTGATGCCGGGACCACGGAACAGCACCTCGCCCGGCTCGCCCGCGCCGACATCGCGCCCCTCGCCATCGACGAGGCGCACCTCGGCGAGGAGTTGCGGCTTGCCCACCGAGCCCGGCTTGGCTGCGGCATGGGCGGGGTCCATGAAGAACACGGTCGGGCCGGTCTCCGTCATCCCCATGCCGTTGCAGATCGTGACGCCGCGCGCGAGGAAGGCGCGGATCAGCGCCACCGGGATCGGCGCCCCGCCGCATCCCCAATGCCGGACGCGGGAGAAATCCGTCCGCTCGAAGCGGGCCGCGAGGCTCATCTGCTGGTAGACCTGCGGCACGCCGAAGAACACCGTCAGCCGGCCGGAATCGATCAGGTCAAGCACCGTGTCGACCTCGAATTTCGGGATGACATGCGAGGTGCCGCCGGCGAGGAAGACGGGCAGGGTGTGCAGGTTGATGCCGGCCGTGTGGAACAGCGGCAGGAAGTTCAGCGCCTCCGTCGCCTCGTTCACGCCGGTGGCGAGCTGGACGTTCACCGCATTGGCGAGCATCATCCCGGCATTCTGGATCACGGCCTTCGGCCGGCCGGTGGTGCCGGAGGTGTAGAGCAGATACCAGGGGCGCTCGGTGGGCCAGGGGGCCGCCGCGAGCGCGTCGCCTGACTCCTCGCATCGGCGGTCGAACGCTTCCAGCGGCATCCACGCAAGGCCCGCGCCAGAGGCGAGCGCGGCGGCGAGCGCTCCGTTGGCCTGGTCCGCAAGCATGAGCCGGGCGCCGCAATCGGCCAGGATCGGCGCGAGTTCGGCCTCTGTCTGCCGCCAGTTCAGCGGCACGAGGATGATTTCGGCGCGCATGGCGGCGAACAGCAGATCGAAGAAGACCGGCGTGTTGTGACACAGGACGACGACCCGGTCGCCGGGCGCGAGCCCCGCCGCGCGCAGGATCGCCGCGCCGCGGCCCGCACGCCGGTCGATGTCGGCGAAGCGCCACACGCGCCCGGTCGCCCCCTCGATGAAGGCGGGCTTGTCCGGCGCCAGGGCGGCGCGCTGGCGGACGGGATCGGGGATCGTTCTCATGCCGGCATCTCCAGGAAGCTGCGAATCCGCGCCTCGGTCTCCGGCGTGTCGATCCGCGCGAGGAAACCGGCCAGCTCGGCGTCGAGCCGGTCGCGGAGCGCCGCGAGGCGCCGTTCCGGCCAGATCAGCGCCTTGGTCGCGGCGAGGCTCCCGGCCGATTTCGCCAGCAGCGCCGTGACCAGCGCCTCGACCGCCGCGTCGATGCCGCCTGCCGGCACGCTCTCGTGCGCGAGCCCCAGCGCGCGCGCTTCCGCGGCGTCGATCCGGCGGTTGAGCAGCTGGATCGCCAGCGCGCGGGCGGCACCGACGCGCTCCGGCAGCAATGCCGTCCAGCCGCCATCGGGCGCGAAGCCGACCTCGACATAATAGGGGGCGATGAACGCCGTCTCGACCATCACGACCAGGTCCGCGCTCAGGACAAGCCCCAGCGATCCGCCGGTGACCGGCCCCTGCACGCGGGCAACGACCGGCATCGGCAGGCGGGCGAGCGCGAGAATGACGCGATGAAGCCCGCCGACAAGCTGCTCCGCATAGGCGCGGCGCGCGTGCCGGGGCGTTTCGAGGAAGCCACGCAGATCGCCGCCGGTCGAGAAGCTCCGGCCTGCGCCGGTCAGCACCAAGACGCGCGGCGGCGCGGCCGCGAGATCGGCGAGCCGTGCTTCCATTGCCTCGATCAGGGGCGGAACGAGGCTGTTGTGCCGGCCCGGCCGGTTGAGCGTCAGCCGCGCGACATCATCCGCGCGCTCGAGAAGCACCAGCGGTTCCGCGCTCATCGCCGTCCGCCTGCCGGTGCGACGAGGCCATGCGGCGCAAGACCCTGGGCCACGAAGCGGAAGGCCTCCTCCGCGGCCGCCTCGATCGATGCCTCGGTATCCCAGAGCGCGTAGCGCCGGCCGACCATGTCACAGACGCCCATCAGCGCCCAGGCGCGCAGTTCAGCGTCGCCGGGGGCGATCTCGCCGGTCGCCGCCGCCGCCGCCAGCCCCGTGCGGTAGCTCGCGGCGAAATCGTTGTAATAGCGCCGATACGCCGCCTCATCGACGAACTGCGATTCCGCCACGACGCGATAAAGGTTCGGATTGTCCCGCACGAAGGCGAAGAAGGCGTGAATTCCGGCGCGCTCGATCGCGAGGCGACCGGTCAGCCCCGCGCTCGCCTGGGTCAGCGCACGCCGCAGGCGCCGCCCCATGCGCAGCACGAGTTCGCGCAGCACGTCCTCCTTCGAGTGGAAATAGACATAGAAGGTACCCTGCGCGACCTCGGCCTCCTGGGTGATCGAGGAGATCGAGGTTTCCGCGAAGCCGCGCCGGCCGATCTCACGCTCCGCCGCATCGAGGATGCGCTGCCGCGTGCGCTCGCCCTTGCTGGTTTTCGGGGCATGCCCGGTCTTGGATGCGGCGCCGGCCCTGGGTGGGGAGGCAATCCCGGATGCGGGTTCGTGCCCGGATTCCGGCCGGATCCTGGGGAGGTTGGCGGTTTTCGCGGCGACGTCTTCTGCCATCTCGATCCTCATGCCGGCGCGATGCGGCTTGACGGCGGATGGGAGAGACGTTATTCAAAAATGAAACATGACTCAAGTGTCAATTTTGAGCATCGCATCCTCGGGAGGATCAGCATGAACGGCTTACGGACCGCATTTCTGGCCGGCGCAGCGACGATTGCCGCCGGCGCCGCCTCGGCGCAGGACATCAAGGTGTGCCTGATTGCCGGCAAGACCGGGCCGCTCGAGGCCTATGCGAAGCAGACGGAAGTCGGCTTCATGATGGGGCTCGAATTCCTCACCAAGGGCACGATGCAGATCGGCGCCCGCAAGATCCAGGTGCTGGTCAAGGACGACCAGCTCAAGCCCGATCGCGGCAAGGCGCTGCTCGAGGAATGCTACAACGACGACAAGGCCGATCTTGCCGTCGGCACCACCGGCTCGCCGGTCGCGCTCGCCATGCTGCCGGTGGCGGAGGAGGCGAAGCGGGTGCTGATCGTCGAGCCGGCGGTCGCGGATTCGATCACGGGCGAGAAGCGCAACCGCTACATCTTCCGCACCGGCCGCTCCTCCTATCAGGATGCGCTGGCCGCGGCGGCGGCCATTCCGGCGAACGAGGATGTCTCCATCGGCATGCTCGGGCTCGACACCGCCTTCGGGCGCGATGGCGTCAAGGCGTTCAAGCAGGCGCTCGGCGCCATGCGGCCGAAGGCGAAGGTCGTGGCGGAAGAATACGCCGCCGGCAACACGGCCGATTTCGCGCCCTTCGCAGAACGACTCTTCGGCGCGCTCAAGGACCGGCCGGGCAAGCGCATCATCGGCTTCATCTGGGCCGGCGCGCATCCGATGGCGAAATTCGTGGACATGAAGCCGGAGCGCTTCAACATCGCGCTCGCGCCGGGCGGCAATATCCTGCCGGCGATGAATGCCTGGAAATCCTTCGCCGGCACCGAGGGCGGCATCTATTACTACTACGATTTCCCGAAGAATCCGATGAACGACTGGCTCAAGGCCGAATACCGGAAACGCCACGGCGCGCCGCCGGATTTCTTCGTCGCGGGCGGCTTCGCGGCGGCCTCGGCGGTGTTCAACGGCATCACCAAGGCCGGCGGCACCGAGACCGAGAAACTGATCGCCGCGCTGGAGGGCCTGACCTTCGAGACGCCGAAAGGGCCGATGACCTTCCGCAAGGAGGATCACCAGGCGCTTCAGGACATGTTCCACTGGCGGATCAAGAAGGACGCGAAGGACGGCGATCTGCTCGATCTCGTCGCCACCATCCCGGCCAAGGACATGCCGCTGCCGGTGGTCGAGAAGAAATAGGCCGTTCTGCGCGAATATTGCGGGCCGTCCGCCGCAACGGCCCGCCTCGCTGACCCAGCAGGAACCGAGCATGTCCGCCCCCGCCCTCGAGACGCGCGACCTCACGATCCGCTTCGGCGGCCACGTCGCCGTCAACGCGGTTTCGACCGCGTTCCGCACCGGCGAACTCACCGCGATCGTCGGCCCGAACGGCGCCGGCAAGACCACCTATTTCAACCTGATCTCCGGGCAGCTGCCGGCGACCTCCGGCGCCATCCTGCTCGATGGCGAGGACATAACCGGCCTCGGCCCCGCCGCGCGGGCGCAGAAAGGCATCGGCCGCGCCTTCCAGATCACCTCGCTCTTCCCCAATCTCACGGTGCATGAGAACGTGCGTCTTGCCGTGCAGGCGCGTTCGCGCCGCGCTGCGCATCTGTGGAGCCTCTGGTCGGACCATCGCGAATGGATCGCGCGGGCGGATCGCGCGCTCGAGGAGGTCAATCTCGTCCATCAGCGCGGCACGCTCGCCGCGGCCCTGCCGCATGGCGACAAGCGCAAGCTCGAGGTCGCGATCATGATGGCGCTGGAGCCGCGCGTCTTCATGTTCGACGAGCCGACGGCGGGCATGTCGGTCGACGAGGTGCCGGTCATCCTCGACCTGATCGCGCGGCTGAAGGCGAGGGGGGACAAGACGATCCTGCTTGTCGAGCACAAGATGGACGTCGTCCGCTCGCTCGCGGACCGGATCGTGGTGCTGCTCAACGGCGTCCTTTCCGCCGATGGCGACCCGGCCACGGTCACGGCCTCGGCGATCGTGCGCGAGGCCTATCTCGGCCAATCCCCGGCCGCATCCGCGGGGGGCGGCCATGGCTGAGCCGCTGCTGAGCCTCGAAGGCGTCCACACCCATATCGGGCAATACCATATCCTCCAGGGCGTGAGCTTCGCGGTGCCGGAAGGCGGCATGACCGTTCTGCTCGGGCGCAACGGCGCGGGCAAGACCACCGCGCTGCGCACCATCATGGGGCTCTGGAAGCCTTCCGCCGGGGTGTTGCGCTTCGCTGGTGCCGCGATCGGCGGCATGGCGACGCCGGAGATCGCCCGCGCCGGCATCGCCTATGTGCCGGAGAGCATGGCGGTGTTCTCCGATCTCACGGTGGCCGAGAACATCACGCTCGCGGCGCGGAGCGGGCCGCCGGATCCGGCGCGGCTCGACTGGATCTTCTCGTTCTTCCCCGCCATGAAGCGGTTCTGGCACGCACCGGCCGGCGTGCTCTCCGGCGGGCAGAAGCAGATGCTGGCGATTTCCCGCGCCATTGTCGAGAAGCGGCGGCTGATCCTTGTCGACGAGCCGACCAAGGGCCTCGCCCCGGCGATCATCGAAGGGATGATCGGCGCATTCCGCGAATTGAAGCGCGAGACCACCATCCTGCTCGTGGAACAGAATTTCCGCTTCGCGGCGAGCCTCGGGGACAATGTCGCGGTGATGGATGACGGCCGCATCGTCCATGCGGGCGCCATGGCCGCGCTTGCGGCCGACGAGGCGATGCAGACCCGGCTGCTCGGGCTTTCGCTCGATTCCCACCAATGAGGGCGCGATGACGGACCAAGCCGCCACCAGGACCGGTGCCGCCGATGCGATCCCGCAGGCACGGCTCGATCTCATTCCGCTCGCGCTTCCCGTCGCGCTCGCCGGGCTTGCCTTCCTGCTGATCGGTACCCCCACGACCTGGCTGACGCTCACGCTCGCCGCTCTGGCCATGGGCATGATGATCTTCGTGATCGCGAGCGGGCTGACCCTCGTCTTCGGGCTGATGGACGTGATCAATTTCGGCCATGGCGCCTTCATCGCGGTGGGCGCCTATCTCGCGATGACCGTGCTCGGGCCGCTGGCGCCGCTGGTGCAGGCGGATTCGCTGATGCTGAACCTCGCGGCGCTTGCGCTGGCGGCGCTGGTCGCGACATTCGGCGCCGGCGCGCTGGGGCTCGCCTTCGAGCGCGTCGTCATCCGCCCGGTCTATGGCCAGCATCTGAAGCAGATCCTGATCACCATGGGCGGGCTGATCATCGCCGAGCAGCTCCTGCACGCGATCTTCGGCGGCGACCAGAAGGCAATGGCGCTCCCGACCGCGTTTCGTGGCGCGATCGTCGTCGGCGATCTCGCCTTCGAGAAGTTCCGGCTGCTCGCGGTGGCGATCGGGCTCGTGGTGTTCCTCGCCATGCAACTGACGCTCAACCGGACGCGGATCGGCCTGCTGATCCGCGCCGGCGTCGAGAACAGCGAGATGGTCGAGGCACTCGGCTACCGCATCCGGCGGCTCTTTGTCGGGGTCTTCGCGGCGGGGTCGGCGCTGGCGGGGCTCGGCGGCGTGCTCTGGGCGCTCTATCGCGAGACCTTCACGGCCGCGATCGGCTCCGAGGTCATGGTGCTGGTCTTCATCGTCATCATCATCGGCGGGCTGGGCTCCGTCGGCGGCTGCTTCCTCGGGGCGATCCTGGTGGCGATGATGGCGAATTACACCGCCTTCCTCGCGCCGAAGGTCGCGCTCGCCTCCTCGATCCTCCTCATGGTCGCGATCCTGATGTGGCGCCCGCAGGGGCTCTATCCGGTCGCGAAACGGTGAATGCCATGATCCGCGCGCTCCTGTCCGACGATCCGCCGAAATCCCGCCTGCTTGCGGCGCTGCTGGTCCTGATCCTCGCCGGGCTTGCCGCGGCGCCGTTCGTCTTTCCGGGCGCGGCCGCGCTCAACACGGCGGCGAAGATCTGTATCTTCATCGTGCTGGTCGCGAGCTACGACATCCTCCTGGGCTATACCGGCATCGTCTCCTTCGCCCACACGATGTTCTTCGGCATCGGCGGCTACGGCGTCGGCCTGTCGCTCTATTTCCTTGGGCCGGGCTGGCCGGTGGTCGCGCTCGGGATCGTCGTCGCGCTGGTTATCGGCGTCGTGCTGGCGCTCGCCGTCGGGCTCGTCTCGCTGCGGGTGAAGGCGATCTTCTTCGCGATGATCACGCTCGCGGTCGCCTCCGCTTTCATGATCCTCACCACCCAGCTTTCCGAGTTCACCGGCGGCGAGGACGGGCGGACCTTCCGGGTTCCCGAATTGCTGCGCCCGACCACGCGGCTGTTCGAGGAGCCCTTCCTGGGCACCGCCATCACCGGCCGCGTCCTCGCCTATTATCTCGTCTTCCTGAGCGCGGTCGCGCTGTTCCTGCTCGCGCTGAGGCTTGTGAATTCCTGCTTCGGTCGCGTGCTCCAGGCAATCCGCGAGAACGAGATGCGCGCCGAGGCGCTCGGCTACCGCGTGGTCTATTTCCGCACCATGGCGAGCTGCCTTTCCGCGGCGCTGGCGGTGATGGCGGGCGCAATGAGCGCGCTCTGGCTGCGCTATACCGGGCCCGAGACGACGCTCTCCTTCGCGATCATGCTCGATGTCCTGCTGATGGTGGTGATCGGCGGCACCGGCACGCTCTACGGCGCGGTCATCGGCGCGACCCTGTTCATCCTGGCGCAGAACTATCTCCAGAAGCTGATGGCAATGGCCGCCGCCGCCACCGAGGGGATTCCGCTGCTGCCCCGCCTCCTGCATCCGGACCGCTGGCTGCTGCTGCTCGGCGTTCTGTTCGTGCTCAGCATCTATTTCTTCCCGACGGGGATCGCGGGCAAGCTCGCGGGCCGCGGCCGCGGCCCTGCAGCGTGAGATCGCTGGCGGCGGCCGGAGCAGGGCCGGCCGTCCGCTCCAGTTCCTGCCTTGACGCCGCTCTTTCGACCCCTGACCGGACAAGGCTTCGGGCCGATTGCTCCTGCATGTCAGATGGTGTGCTGGCCGATCTCGACGAAGACCCGTTTGATCGTTGAGGCGACATGGGCAACGGCCTGATCATCGCTCTGGCGCCGGTGCCAAGCGAGTTGCAACGGAAAGCCATCAACGCCAATCGGTGGCGCAAGAGCTGGCTCGGTTTGTTTGAACAGTTTCGGGGCGTTTCCTAAGTGGATTCCTGCCTCGGTTAGGCCGCCATCGGGATTGCTGGCAGCGCATTGAAGTACGCCTCGTCCGGGGTCAACCGGCCGAG
>NZ_VTRS01000002.1 GCF_008641065.1 Rhabdaerophilum calidifontis
GGCTCCGCCGCCGCAGGCCGCGCCGCGCCCGGCCCCGCCGCCGCAGGCCGCGCCGCGCCCGGCGCAGCCCGCCTGCACGCCCGAACTCAAGGCTCAGGGCAAGTGCCGCTGAGGGCAAGTGCCGCTGATCACAGCCTCGGCAGGCCGCTGTTGCAGAAAGGGCCGGGTTTTGCACCCGGCCCGTGCGGTTATCCGGGATGGTCCCTGCCGTCAGCGTTCGAGACGCGCGATCAGGCTCGACGTATCCCAGCGGTTGCCGCCCATTTTCTGCACTTCGGAATAGAACTGGTCGACAAGCGCGGTCACCGGCAGATGCGCGCCGTTCCGGCGCGCCTCGGCGAGGCAGATATCGAGGTCCTTGCGCATCCAGTCCACGGCGAAGCCGAAATCGAACCTGCCAGCATTCATCGTCTTGCCGCGGTTTTCCATCTGCCAGGAGCCGGCCGCGCCCTTGGAGATCACGTCGAGCACCGTCTCGATGTCGAGCCCGGCGCGCTTGCCGAAATGGATCGCCTCCGCGAGCCCCTGCACGAGGCCGGCGATGCAGATCTGGTTCATCATCTTGGCGAGCTGGCCGGAGCCGGAGGGGCCGATCCGCCGGCAGGCGCGGGCGAAGGCCATGATCACCGGCTCGGCCCGCGCATAGGGCGCGGGATCGCCGCCGCACATCACGGTCAGCACACCGTTCTCCGCTCCGGCCTGGCCGCCCGAGACCGGGGCGTCGATGAAGGCGAAGCCGCGCCGGGCCGCCTCTTCCGCCAGTTCGCGCGCCACCTCGGCGCTCGCGGTCGTGTTGTCGATGAAGACGCTGCCCGCCTTCATCGTGTGGAACGCGCCGTCGGGGCCGATGGTGACGGCGCGCAGGTCGTCGTCGTTGCCGACGCAGGCGAACACGAAATCCTTGCCCCGCGCGGCCTCCTGCGGCGTGGCCGCGAAGCTGCCGCCATGCTGCCCCGCCCAGCGCTCGGCCTTCGCCGCCGTCCGGTTATAGACGGTGACGGCATGGCCGCCCTTGTTCTTCAGATGCCCGGCCATGGGGTAGCCCATCACGCCGAGCCCGAGAAATGCGACATCCGCCATGGGAAACTCCTGATTGAGAAGGGTCAGCGCAGCGCGAGATGGCGGGTGAGCCGGGCCTCGAACAGATCCCAGAGCCGCCGGATGATCTCGACAAGAGCGAGATAGATCAGCGCCGCCACGAGGTAAATGGAGAGGTCGAAACTGCGCGCGAAGGCAAGGCGCGTTGCGCCCATCAGGTCGAACAGCGTCACGAGCGAGGCCAGCGCGCTGGCCTTGATCATCACGATCAGCTCGTTGCCGAGCGGCCGCAAGGCCACGATCATCGCCTGCGG
Organism: Rhabdaerophilum calidifontis; assembly: GCF_008641065.1. Lineage (GTDB taxonomy): Bacteria > Pseudomonadota > Alphaproteobacteria > Rhizobiales > Beijerinckiaceae > Rhabdaerophilum > Rhabdaerophilum calidifontis. The sequence goes on from NZ_VTRS01000002.1 coordinate 1,353, forward strand.
CAGCTCGACCTTGAGGAACGTGGCGCGGGCATGCAGGCCGAGCGCCCGCGCCGCTTCCGCCTGCCCCGCCGGCAGCGACAGCAGCGCGCCGCGGAAGATCTCGGCCTGATAGGCTGCGGTGTTCAGCGTGAAGGCGAGAAGGCAGCAATAGAGCGGCTCGCGGAAGAACCACCACAGCCCGACATCCTGCCAGAACGGCCGCATGGCGCCGAGGCCGTAATAGATCAGGAAGAGCTGCACGAGCAGCGGCGTGCCGCGGAAGAAGGTCGTGTAGCCGGCGACGAGGAGGCGGGTGACGCGGCCGCCGCGCAGGCGCAGAAGCGCGAGCCCCAGCCCGAAGAACAGGCCGAGGCCGAACGAGATCGCGACAAGCTGGAGCGTCAGCCCCAGCCCGTCCGCCATGCGGCAGCCATAGCGTTCGAGCACGTCGAGGCCGATGGCGTGGCCGGGCCATGCGCACCAGCTCATCGCAGCGCCCCCCGCGGGCGATGGCCGCGATGGGTGCGCGCCTCAAGCCGGTCGAGCCCCCAGGCCGAGAGCACGGAGAAGGAGAGATAGATCAAGGCCGCCGCGCCGAAGAACAGGAAGGGCTCCTTGGTCACGACATTGGCGCGGGTGGCGATGAACATCGTATCCTGCAGGGTGATGACCGAGACGAGCGAGGTCTCCTTGAGCAGCACCATCCAGTTGTTGCCGAGGCCGGGCAGCGCCACGCGCAGCAATTGCGGCAGCACCACCAGCCGGAAGGCCTGGAACCGCGTCAGCCCCAGGGCCGCCGCCGCCTCGCGCTGGCCTTTCTGGATGGCGTTGAGCGCCCCCAGCCAGACCTCGGCCGAGAAGGCCGCGAGCACCACGCCGAGCGCCACCATACCGGCGATGAACGGCGAGAATTCCACCGATCCCGGCAGTCCTGTCCAGGACCAGAATTGCTGGACGAGGATCTGCATGCCGAAATAGATGACATAGAGCGTCAGGAGTTCCGGCACGCCGCGGAACACAGTGGTATAGAGCGTGGCGACCCCGCGCAGCAGCGGGTTGCGCGCGCGCTTGGCGAGCGCCACGAGCAGCCCGAGCGTGAGGCCGAACGGCAGCGTCGCGAGCGCGATCGAGATCGTCACGCCCGCGCCGGCGAGCAATTCGTCACCCCAGCCGTCGGGTCCGAAGGAAAGAAGGGCGAGATAGCGCTCCAACAGGCGGCGCTCCGGCGGGGCCATGGCGGGGATGCCGCCATGGCGGTGAAGGGGAGGGGCGGGCTTACTGGATCGCCTTCTTGCCGAGCCATTTCATGGCGTGCTTGTCGAGCGAGCCATCGGCCTTCGATTCCGCGATCGCCTTGTTGAGCATCGCCTTGAGCGCCTGGTCCTCCTTGCGGATCGCCATGCCGACGCCGGGGCCGTGGATCTGCGGATCGCGCTTCACCTCGGCGACGACCTTGCAGCAATCCTTGCCCTTGTCCTTCAGGAAGCTTTCGAGCGCCTCCATGTCGGCGATGATGTAATCGAGGCGGCCGTTGAGAAGGTCGAGATTGGCTTCCTCCTGCGTCGGATAGGGGCGCAGGGTCGAATTCTTGTAATAGGCTTCGAGGTAGTTCATGTGGATCGTCGAGCCCTGCGCGCCGAGCGTCTTTCCCTTGAGCGCGGCGGGCGAGATGTCGGTCGAGGTCACGGATTTGTTGGCGATCATCGCGATCGGCGTCGAGGTATAGACATCCGAGAAATCGACGCGCTTCTGCCGCTCCGGCGTCGCGTTCATGCCGGCGACGATCACGTCGTATTTCTTCGACAGCAGCGCCGGGATGATGCCGTCCCAATCCTGCACGACCCAGGTGCATTTGACCTTCATTCGGGCGCAGAGATCGTTCATGTAATCGATCTCGAAGCCCTCAAGCTCCTTCTTGGCATTGAGGTTGTTGTAGGGCGGGTAGGCGCCCTCGGTGCCGATGCGGATTTCCTTGATCTCCTGGGCGGAAGCGATGGCGACCATTGCCAGCGAGAAGGCCGAAGCCGCGAGCACGCGCAACGTTTTCATGGATTGATCTCCCTAATCCTCTGCCGTGCGGCGGTGATTTCCTTGGTCTCGCCGCGGGCCGGGGCTCAATCTGCCAAGGCTTTTCCGGCTTTGGCAATGCGCTTTGCCGGCCTGCAGCGTTTTTTTGCCGGCGGCGCCGATGGCGCTGCCATGCGTGGCGGCAGGGGCGGCACGAATCCGGGCAGGCTGCATTGACCGCGGGCGGCGGGCGCTCATATCACGTCCGGGGCGCGGCGAGAGGTGCCGCGCCCGTTTCGCGAGGTTCAGCCCGATGTCGGACAGGAATGCCATTCTCGCCGCCCTGCGGCAGGTGCGGATGCCAGGCGGCGAGGGGGATCTCGCCAGCTCCGGCGCACTCTCCGAGATCGTGATCCATCAGGGCAAGGCCTATTTCTCGATCTCGGTTCCGGCGGCGGAGGTCGCTCATTCCGAGCCGCTGCGCAAGGCGGCCGAGGCGGCGGCGCGTGCGGTGCCGGGCATTTCCGCCGCCATCGTCACGCTCACCGCCGAGAAGGCCCCGGCCCGGCCGGCCGCATCCCCGCCGCGCGCGGCGGCGCCGGGCGGGGCGGGTGCGGTGAAGCTCCAGGTCGAGGGCGTGCGGCATATCATCGCCGTGGCGAGCGGCAAGGGGGGCGTCGGCAAATCGACCACCGCGGCCAATCTCGCGCTGGCGCTCCAGGCGAAGGGGCTGCGGGTCGGCGTGCTCGACGCCGATATCTACGGCCCCTCGATGCCTAAACTGTTCGCGATCCGCGGCAAGCCGACGCTTGCCGGCGGTCGGGTGCTCAATCCGATGGATGGCTACGGGCTCAAGGTGATGTCGATCGGCTTCCTCGTCGAGGAGGAGGCGGCGATGATCTGGCGCGGGCCGATGGTGCAATCCGCCATCCAGCAGATGCTGCGCGAGGTCGCCTGGGGCGAACTCGACGTGCTCGTCGTCGACATGCCGCCCGGCACCGGCGACGCCCAGCTCACCATGGCGCAGCACGTGCCCCTCGCCGGGGCGGTGATCGTCTCGACGCCGCAGGATCTCGCGCTGATCGACGCGCGCCGGGGCGTCGCGATGTTCCGCAAGGTCGAGGTGCCGATCCTCGGCATCGTCGAGAACATGAGCTATTTCATCGCGCCGGATACTGGCAAGCGCTACGATATCTTCGGCCATGGCGGCGCCCGCGCCGAGGCGGAGCGGATCGGCGTGCCCTTCCTCGGCGAGGTGCCGCTGGCGATGGAGATCCGCGAACGCTCGGATTCCGGCCTGCCGGTCGTCGTCACCGAACCGGACGGCCCGCATGCCCGCGCCTATGCCGAGATCGCGGCGCGCGTCTGGGCGGTGCTGGAGGGCGGCGCGACCCGTCGCGCCGCGCCGCGCATCGTCATCGAGTAGGCTCGGCCTGGCTCCGGTCGCGCATGGAGGCGAGGGCGGCCGCGCGGCAGCCTTGCGAGAGTTCCGCGGCATTGGCGCGCAGGCAGGCGGCGATCCGCCCGCCGCCGGGCCTCACATCCGGGCAGAAACGCGCGACATCGCCCCGGCAGGCCTGCGCGAGGGCCATGGTGCCGGGATTGGCACCCGGCGCCGGCTGCGCGAAGACGCCGGTTGCGGCCACCAGCATCCCGACGCCGACACTGAGCGCGAGCGCGCGCGCGAGGCGCATGGTCATGGCGTGCCCCTCCCTCATTGCCAGGTCACCGAGCCGGTGCGGGTGACGCTGCGGCCCTGCGGGCCGGTCGTCACCCGCGTGCCCTGCCATTGGCCGGGCGCTGTCCGGGTTGCTGCGCCGGTGCGCGTGGCATTGCGGCCGCCGGGACCGGTCACGACGGCGCTGCGGCTGCAATGCCCGGCAGCGCAGGCGCCGGCTGCCGAATAGGTTGTGACACCGCCGCGCGGGCCGGTCACCGAGCCGGAGCGATTCCAGCTCCGCGCCTCGGCGGCCGTTGTCAGGATGAGAAGGCATGCCGCGAGGCTGGCGCCGAGGGCCGGTGCGAGGCGCTGGGAAGAACGACAGGAAGAATGGCGGGCAGGTTGCATCTGGGGGCTCCCGATCGGGGTTGGTCCGTGATGGATGCGGCCGGGTCGATGCCCGGACCGGCTGCAATGTCGCGGGCGCGACCTTGCCCCTGGCTTGCGCGCGCATGAGCGTTTCGTAAGGTCCATGCGGCGCGCAACGAAATGCGCCCGAGCCCTGCGTTTTGTGCATTCATGCTGTGCGAGAACCGCAAGCGTCGGCGCGGTTCCATTGATGGAAATCAGTTGCCAAAGCCCGGCCGATCCCTACAAATGCGGGCCGGGTTCTGGAATGCACGCTCTCGTGGCATCTTGAATCCCCGCGTTGAAAAGAGGGAGAAAACGCATGAAGCGTCGTCAGTTTCTGACCGCTGCCGGGGCTGGTCTCGCAGCTACCGCCGTCGCCAAGCCAGCCATCGCGCAGAGCGCGCCGGAGCTGAAATGGCGTCTGACCTCGAGCTTCCCGAAGTCGCTCGACACGATCTACGGCGCGGCCGACACGATCGCCAAGTATGTGTCGGAAATGACCGACAACAAGTTCCAGATCCAGGCCTTCGCGGCCGGTGAAATCGTCCCGGGCCTCCAGGCCGCCGATGCGGTCACCAACGGCACGGTCGAGGCCTGCCACACCGCTTCCTATTACTATGTCGGCAAGGATCCGACCTTCGCCTTCGGCACCGCGGTTCCCTTCGGCCTCAATGCCCGCCAGCAGAACGCCTGGTTCCATCAGGGCGGCGGCAACGACCTGCTGAACGAGTTCTATGGCGGCTACAACATCCACGCCATCGTCGCCGGCAATACCGGCTGCCAGATGGGCGGCTGGTTCCGCAAGGAGATCAAGACCCCGGCGGACGTCAACGGCCTGAAGATGCGCATCGGCGGCTTCGCCGGCCGCGTTCTTCAGAAGCTCGGCGGCGTGCCGCAGCAGATCGCCGGCGGTGACATCTACCCGGCGCTCGAGAAGGGCACGATCGACGCGGCGGAATGGGTCGGTCCGTTCGACGACCAGAAGCTCGGCTTCAACAAGGTCGCGCCGTTCTACTATTATCCCGGCTGGTGGGAAGGCGGCGCCGCGCTGCATTTCATGGTCAACAAGGCCAAGTGGGACGCGCTGCCGAAGAATTACAAGTCGATCCTCACCGCCGCCTGCGCCTATGCCGATACCGAGATGATGGCGAAATACGACGCCCGCAACCCGGGCGCGCTGAAGCAGCTCGTCGCAGCCGGCACCCAGCTTCGCCCCTACCCGCAGGAGGTCCTCGAAGCCTGCTTCAAGGCGGCGAACGAGCTCTATGCCGAGACCGCGGCGCAGAACGCGAAGTTCAAGAAGGTGCACGACGCCATGACGGCGTTCCGCAACGACGAATACCTCTGGTGGCAGGTCGCGGAATACACCTTCGACAATTTCATGATCCGCGCCCGCGCCCGCGGCTGAGCCCCGGCTCCGCGCGACAGCATCGAGCCCGGCCCTCGCGGCCGGGCTTTTTCGTCTCCCGTCCCGGCCGGACACGAAAGGCGCTTGCGCCGCCCCGCCATTCTGCTCTGATCGGGGCCGGAGCCGCGCCCAACAGCGGCCCGTGAGGGAGAGAGAAACCATGAAGCGCAGGGATTTCCTGGCCGCCGTTCCGGCTGCCGCCGCCGGCACGACCATCGCGATGCCGGCCATCGCCCAGAGCATGCCCGAGATCAAGTGGCGCCTGACTTCGAGCTTTCCGAAATCGCTCGATACGCTCTACGGCGTCTCGGAGGTCTTCGCGCGCCATGTCGCGGAGATGACCGACAACCGGTTCCAGATCCAGTGTTTCGCGCCGGGCGAGATCGTGCCGGCGCTTCAGGCGGCGGATGCGGTGACGAACGGCACGCTGGAAATGTGCCACACCGCCGCCTATTACTTCGTCGGCAAGGATCCCGCCTTCGCCTTCGGCACCGCGATTCCCTTCGGTCTCAACGCCCGCCAGCAGAGCGCCTGGTTCACCAATGGCGACGGGCAGAAGCTGTTCAACGATTTCGTCGCCAAATACAACATCCACTCGATCATGTGCGGCAATACCGGCGCGCAGATGGGCGGCTGGTTCCGCAAGGAGATCAAGTCGCTGGAGGACATGAAGGGCCTGAAGTTCCGCATCGGCGGCTTCGCCGGCCGCGTGGTGCAGCGCGTCGGCGGCGTGCCGCAGCAGATCGCGGGCGGCGACATCTACCCGGCGCTCGAGAAGGGCACGATCGACGGTGCCGAATGGGTCGGGCCCCATGACGACGAGAAGCTCGGCTTCGCGAAGGTGGCGCCGTTCTATTACTATCCCGGCTGGTGGGAAGGCGGCGCCGCGCTCTGCGTCATGGTTAACCGCGAGAAATGGACCGGCCTGCCGAAAGCCTATCAGGCGATCATCAACGCTGCCGCGCATGAGGCGGGCAATTGGTGCATGGGCCGCTACGATACCCAGAACCCGCTGGCGCTGAAGCGGCTGGTCGCGGCCGGCACCCAGCTCCGGCCGTTCCCGGCCGATGTCATGGAGGCGTGCTGGAAGGCCGCGCATGAGATCTATGCCGAGGAATCGGCAAGGAACCCGCATTTCAAGGCTTTGTGGGAATCGCAATCCGCCTTCCGCGGCGACAGCTATCTGTGGTGGCAGGTCGCGGAACTGACCTACGATACGTTCCAGATCCGCCAGCGCGCCCGGGGTTGAACGCACGGCGGAAATCGACGCCCGGATCAGGAAAGCCCGGCCATGATGGCCGGGCTTTCGTTTTGGGCTGGCGCGGATCAGGCACCGATGCAACCCGGGTGTTATTGCGGCTTGGGAGCCTCGAGACCGGGGGGCGGTCCCGGCGGGGGCGTGAGCCCCGGCAGCCCGCCGCCGCCGCCCGGCGGCGCAAGGCCCGGCAGGCCGCCCCCCGGCCCGTCCAGTCCGGGGATCGAGAGGTTCTTGAGCTGCTGCTCGATCGCCTTCGGATCGGCCTGCACCTGCGTGCCTTTGTAATGCATCACCATCTGCGGGAAGAGGATGACCAAGGCCACCATGATGCACTGGATGACCACGAACGGCACCGCGCCCCAATAGATCTGCGCGGTGGTGATCGGCGCCATCTCGCGGCCGGTGACCTTGTCGAGATACGGTGCCTTCGGCGCGACGGAGCGCAGATAGAACAGCGCGAAGCCGAAGGGGGGATGCATGAAGCTCGTCTGCATGTTGACGCCGAGGATGACACCGAACCAGATGAGGTCGATCCCGAGCTTCTCCGCCGCCGGCCCCAGCAGCGGCACGACGATGAAGGCAAGCTCGAAGAAATCGAGGAAGAAGGCGAGCAGGAATACCATCACGTTCACGACGATCAGGAAGCCGGCCTGCCCGCCGGGCAGCGAGATCAGCAGTTCCTCGACCCAGAGATGGCCGTTGACGCCGTAGAAGGTGAGCGAGAAGACGCGCGCGCCGACCAGAATGAACACGACGAAGGCCGAGAGCTTGGCGGTCGAATCGAGCGCCTGCGACACCAGGCTCATCGTCAGCCGCCGCTTGGCGAGGGCGATGATCATCGCGCCCGTGGCGCCCATCGCACCGCCTTCCGTCGGGGTCGCGAGGCCGATGAAGATCGTGCCGAGCACCAGGAAGATCAGCCCCAGCGGCGGCATCAGAACCATGATCACCTCGGTCGTCAGCCGCGAGAGCAGGTTGAGACGCAGCAGCTTGTTGGCGAGCGCGATGATGTAGCAGATGACCATGGCCGCGAAGGCGGAGAGGATCGCCTCCGAGCCCTTCTGCACATGGCCGACCGCCCATTTCTCGAGGAGGAACGTCAGAACCGCAGCGAAGACCAGCATCACGAACAGCGAGGCGACGCCGCCGCCGAGCGTGCGCGCCTCGGTCGGCAGTGCCGGCACATAGCTCGGGCGCAGAACCGAGACGAGGAAGATATAGCCTGCATAGAGCGCGGACAGAACGAGGCCGGGAATGAAGGCGCCCTCATACATGTCGCCGACCGAGCGGCCGAGCTGATCCGCCATCACGATCAGCACGAGGCTGGGCGGGATGATCTGCGCGAGCGTGCCCGAGGCGGCGATGACACCGGAGGCGACGCGGCGGTCATAGCCGTAGCGCAGCATGATCGGCAGCGAGATCAGCCCCATCGAGATCACCGAGGCCGCGACCACGCCGGTCGTCGCCGCGAGCAGCGCCCCGACGAACACCACCGCATAGGCGAGGCCGCCGCGAATCGGGCCGAAAAGCTGGCCGATCGTGTCGAGCAGGTCCTCGGCCATGCCCGAACGTTCGAGGATCAGCCCCATGAAGGTGAAGAAGGGGATCGCGAGCAGCACGTCGTTGTTCATCGTGCCGTAGACGCGCTCCGGCAGCGCCTGGAGGAAGTTCGGCACGAACAGCCCCATCTCGATGCCGATCACGGCGAAGAGCAGGCCGTTGGCAGCCAGCGCGAAGGCGACCGGGTAGCCGAGCAGCAGCAGCACCACCAGCATGAAGAACATGACCGGCGCCATGTAATGCTCGAGCCAGCCGAGGAAGCCGGGCTTGATCGGTTGCGGCGTCGCCGCGAGCACCGGATCGGCCCCGGCGATCAGGATGAGCGCGACCAGCGCGAGAAGGGCACCCGCAAGGAGGCCGCCCTGAACTTTGGAAAAGCGAGCGAACATGATCGAACCTCGAAACCGGGCGGGAACTTACGGGCGCTGGAGCGTTTCGGCCTGGACCTGCTGGAGCAGGCGCTCGGCCTCGGCCTCTGCCGCCCCGTGATGCCCCACATGGGCATGCGGGTCTTCGATCAGCCCCTTCATGATGGCGATGCGCTTGATCAATTCGGAGAATGCCTGCGCGATCAGCAGCACGAAACCGGCCGGGACGAGGAATTTCGCTGGCCATTGCACGAGCCCGCCGGCATTCATCGAGGATTCGTTCAATTCGAGGGAGCGCATGAAGAACGGCCAGCCGTGATAGATCATGATCCAGCAAAACGGCATCAGGAAGAAGATATGGCCGAAAATGTCGATCCCGTCGCGGATCGGCTTGCGCATCCCGCCGGTAACGATGTCGATGCGGATATGCTCGTTCTTCAGGAATGTGTAGGCCGCGCCGAGCATGAAGACGGCGCCGAACAGATACCATTGCAGTTCAAGCCAGGCGTTCGACGACGTGTTGAACAGTTTCCGGATCAGAGCATTGGCGGTCGAGACCAAAACCGCGGCCAGGATCAGCCACTTGATCAGGCTGCCGATGCGCTGGTTCACGGCGTCGATCGCGCCGCTAAGCTTCAGGAGATTCTGCACGCTGCCCTCCCTCCGGGCTTTTCTCACGACTTTATCGTCCGTCCTTCTGACGGGACGTTCCATTCTTGCTTCACGCGAGCCGAAGCCGCTTTGGCATGTTGCCCGAGGCCCGACAATATTCCAAGCCATCCCGGACGTGCATGATAGCCATGCCGATGCGGGATGGCTCTTTCCCGCACCGGCACGCAATCTGTCTGGAATGCGCCGAAAATCAAATCTTTATTTCAACTGTCCGCGGATTCTCTCGCGATGCAGCGTGTAAAGCCCGCTCGCCACGATCAGCGCGATGCCGCCGAGCGCCACCGGCGCGGGCCAATCCCCGAACACCAGGATGCCGAGCAGGACCGCCCAGACGATCACCACATAGCGGAACGGCGAGACGACCGACAATTCGACATCCCGGCAGGCCTCGATCACGGCGTAATTCCCCGCGAGCACGAAGGCTGCCGCAGCCGCGAGGATCAGCACCGGTTCCCAGGCGAGCGCGTGCCAGGCTCCGCCACCCGCCATCAGCGCAAGCCCGGCCGCGAGCGTGCCGAGCGTGCTCGTCACCGCAACGATGACACTGGGGATATCCGTGGGCACCCGCCGGGTCATCAGGTCGCGCAGGGCGACGCCCAGCACCGAGACGAGCGCCAGCCCGAGGGCGAGCGGCGGCGCGGCGTTGCCGCCTGGCCGCACCACCAGCAGCATGCCGAGAAAACCGACCGCCACCGCACTCCAGCGCCGCCAGCCCACGGCTTCCCCGAACAGCACCATCGACAACGCGGTGATCAGCAGCGGCGCCGCCAGCAGGATGGCGGTGATGTCGGCAAGCGGCATCATGCCGAGCGCGGTGATGAAGCTTGCCGCAACAACCGCCTCGATCAGGCCCCGTGTCGCGAGATCGGGGCGGAGGATGGCCTGGATGCGGCCGAGTTGCCCCGCCAGCGCCACCCAGCCGAAGAGCAGGACCAGCGCGAACACGCCGCGGACCACGATGATCTGCCCGGTATCCCAATGCTGTCGGACCAGCTTCACTAGCGTGTCGTTGATGACGAAGAACCCCATCGCCGCCATCATCGCGATGATGCCGCGCAAGTTCTTCTGGTTTTGGGATGGCTGGGACATGCGGCTCGGAAGGCCGCGAATCCGGCCTTGACGAGCTTAGCGTCAATCCGGTGCGGCGCACCAGCCTGCAAACATATTCGGAAAGACGAATTCGGCTGGCTTCCCCTCAAATTGATGCAACCATTAATAGTCCGTTAGCCAGAAAATGTCTTAATCCGTGCAGTATCGGGGTAATTATTGATGAAAAACAATCTCAGAGCGCTGTTCAGAGGCAGGGCCGCGCCGGCAGCGGCCCCTGCATCGCCGGAGCTGGGGGCGCCGGTCGAGGCGCCGGCGGCCGTTCCGGCCCAGGTGGATCTTGCCGAGACCCTGTCGATGTTCGAGCGCGACGTGACGCGCATCGTCGGCGGCCTCGCCGCGGAAATCCTCTCCGCGCGCGAGAAATCGCGGCTTGCGGTCGAGCATCTCGGCGGTGTGAAGGACGCGATCCGGACATTGGTCGAGACGAGTTCGATGATCGATACCGAGATCTCGGGCATCGCCAGTTCGGCCGACGAACTCACCGCTTCCGCCGATGCCATCGCCAGCACGGTCTCGCAGGTCCAGGACCGGTCGAGCGCCACGCTCAGCACCGCAGCAGCATCCGAAGCGGCGATGGAAGGGCTCGGCGCAGCAGTCAGCGAGATCGGCGGGCTGCTCAATGCCATTGCCGAGGTGGCCTCGCGCACCAATCTCCTCGCGCTCAACGCCACGATCGAGGCCGCGCGCGCGGGCGAGGCGGGGCGCGGCTTCGCGGTCGTGGCCGGGGAGGTCAAGGCGCTCTCCGTGACCACGGCCAGGACGGTGTCGGTGATCCGCGAGAAGATGGAGGCGCTCCAGCGCGCCAGCGACGATTCCATCGGCAATATGCGGCGCATCCGCGGCGAGATCGGCGCGTTGACCCCGATCTGCGACGAGATCGCGCAATCCGTCGAAACCCAGCGCGCGACGATCGGAGAACTGGCGCATCGCATGCAGGTCGCGCAGGGCGCGGTTTCGGAGGTCGCGGCCAACGTCAAGACCGTCAATGGCATGGCGGAGGATGCCGGCGCCGTTTCCGCCGAGGCGGAGGAGGTCAGCGCCCATGCCGCCAGCGAGGCGGGGGAGCTTGCGCGGCGGATGAATACCGTGCTGCGGACCATCCCGGCGGCCGATCGCCGCCGTGCCATCCGCTACCCGATCGATCTCGCCATGCGGGTCAGGGCCGGCGGGGAAACCATCGCCTGCCACACCTTCGACATCAGCGAGGGCGGCCTGCTGATCCGCAGCGCGCCGGGGATCCGGGAGAAACTCGCCATCGGGGGCCGTTTCGAAGCCGAGATCGCGCGCGTGGGCACGGTGCGGCTCCACGTGCTCCAGCATTCCGATCTCGGCGTGCATTGCGCGTTCGAGACCCTCGATTCCGCAATCCGCGCGGCGCTTCTCGCCACGATCGAGGGGTTCCGCGTCGCCAATCTGCCGCTGATCGAGCGCGCGCAAGGGTTTGCCGCCGAGATCGCCCGGGCGATCGAGGCCGAGATCGCGGCGGGCCGGCTTGATGAGGCGCAGGTCTTCGACGAGGATTACCGGCCGGTCCCCGAAACCGATCCGGTGCAGCTCACCACCCGTTATCTCCAACGATTCGAGGCGATCATCCCGCCCATCATCGCGCGGACCCTGCCGCTCGATCCCAAGATGGCGTTCTGCGTCGCGGTGGACCGCAACGGCTATATCCCGGTGCATGTGCCGAAGGTCAGCCAGCCGCAACGCAAGGGCGACCGCGCCTGGAACCACGCCAATTGCCGCAACCGGCGCATCTTCGACGATCGCGCGGGGCTGCTCGCGGCGCGGCTGACGACGCCCTTCCTGATCCAGAGCTATTATCGGGATCTCGGCGGCACGCGCGTCGCGATGAAGGAGATCGACGCGCCGATCACCATTCGCGGCCGCCATTGGGGCGGCGTGCGCATGGCCTATTCGATCTGAGGTTTCAGCCGCCGGTGACGCTCATGTGCCGGCCGAGCGCCGGCGCCCGCGTCGCGCGGTCGATCACGAAATCATGGCCGCGCGGCTTGCGGGCGATGGCGCGGTCGATTGCGGCGATCAGCGGCCCATCGCTCTCGGAGGCGCGCAGCGGCCGGCGGAGATCGGCTGCGTCCTCCTGGCCGAGACACATGAACAGCGTGCCCGTACAGGTCAGGCGCACGCGATTGCAGCTCTCGCAAAAATTGTGCGTCAGCGGCGTGATGAAGCCGATCCGCCCCCCGGTCTCGCGCGCGGTGACATAACGCGCCGGGCCGCCGGTGCGGTGCTCGCTCGCCTCGAGCGTGAAGGTCTCGGCGAGCCGCGCGCGGACGAGGCTGAGCGGCAGGTATTGATCGATGCGCGCCTGCTCGATCTCGCCGAGCGGCATCACCTCGATGAAGGTGATGTCCATGCCGCGCCCATGCGCCCAGCGGATCATCGGCACGAGTTCGTCCTCGTTGACGCCCTTGAGCGCCACCGCGTTGATCTTGACGGCGATCCCCGCCGCCTGTGCGGCGTCGATCCCCGCGAGCACCTTGTCGAGGGCGCCCCAGCGGGTGATGGCGCGGAATTTCCCGGCATCAAGCGTGTCGAGCGAGACATTGATGCGCCGCACGCCGCAGGATGCGAGATCGGCGGCGAAACGCGAAAGTTGCGAGCCGTTGGTGGTGAGTGTCAATTCCTCGAGCGCGCCGGTCTCGAGATGGCGCGAAAGGCCGCGGAAGAGCGTCAGGATGTCGCGGCGCACCAGCGGCTCGCCGCCGGTGATGCGCAGCTTGCGCACGCCGCGGCGAATGAAGGCCGAGCAGAGCCTGTCGAGTTCCTCGAGCGTGAGCAGATCCGCCTTCGGCAGGAAGCTCATGTTCTCGCTCATGCAATAGACGCAGCGGAAATCGCAGCGATCCGTCACCGAAACGCGGAGATAGCTGATCGCGCGGCCGAACGGATCGATCATCGGATCGGCGGGCAGAGCCATGATCATGACACTCGCTCTTGCGCCCCTTTGGGCTTGTTCTAAAGAAATCTGCGGAAGTCGGCTGAAAAAGCAAGGGGCTGGATCAAGGCGCAGGTCTCGGGCTTGCGGCTGAGCGGGTGCGCCCCATTCTCCGGCAGGATGGCGCCGCCGCGCCGAAGGAGTATCCGAATGTCCGGTTCCGAGCCCTGGCCCACCGAAATCCGCCTCGCCAAGGATCGCCGCAGCCTCGCCTTGACCTTTTCGGACGGGCTGTCGGCCGCACTTTCTGCCGAAATGCTGCGGGTCATGAGCCCTTCGGCGGAGGTGCAGGGCCACAGCCCGGCCGAGCGCAAGACCGTGCCGGGCAAGCGCGAGGTGATGATCCTCGCGGTCGAGCCGGTGGGAAACTACGCGATCCGGCTGCGCTTCGATGACATGCACGACACCGGCCTCTATGGCTGGCCGCTGCTCTATCGCTTTGCGCGGGAGCGGGACGCGTTGTTCGACGCCTATCTCGCCGAACTGGAGGCCAAGGGGCTGAGCCGCGACCGCATCCGCCGCGGGTGAGGTCGGTCCGGCAGGGCCGGACATCAGAAAGCCGGCCCGGGGCCGGCTTTGCAGGAAACACCGAGGAGGCAGGAAGCGTCAGCGCATCACGACGACGCGGGTGCCGATCTTCACGCGCTCGTAGAGATCGACGACATCCTCGTTCAGCATGCGGATGCAGCCCGAGGACACCGCCTGGCCGATCGTCTCCGGCTCGTTCGAGCCGTGGATGCGATAGAGCGTCTTGCCGAGATACATCGCGCGGGCGCCGAGCGGGTTGCCCTCGCCGCCGGGCATGAAGCGCGGCAGGTCGGGGCGGCGCTTGAGCATCTGCGCCGGCGGCGTCCAGGACGGCCATTCCGCCTTGCGGGTCACGGTCTGGGTGCCGGCCCAGGCAAAGCCCGGCCGGCCGACGCCGACGCCGTATTTGATCGCGCGCTTGTTCGGCAGCACGAAGTAGAGCCGCTTCTCGTTGGTGTCGACGACGATCGTGCCCGGCGCGAACTTGCCGGTGTAATCCACCTCCTCGCGCGGGATCGGTGTCGCGTAGACCCGGCCGTCGACCGTGGGCAGCGGCTGCCGCGTCACCGGGTCGATCACCTCATAGGCGGCAGCGGAGGACAAAGCTGCAAACCCTGCCACGACCACAGCGGCGAACGTCTTGAACGGACGCATCATCGAACCTCGTATGTTGCGAATCAGGCGCGAGCATTGTCGCGAAAAAGTCTTGATTGTTCCTATGCCTGCTCGCCCGAGGGCTTGGCAAGTGCGCCGCCGCACACAATCTCGTGCGCGCGCCGAGGCCGGTGCGGAGGCCGATTTCTGTTGCCGGTCCGCAACAGAGCCGATCGGCTCATCGCCTGTCGAACCGTATCCGCACGACAAGCGTCATCGTCAGCGCCGCGTAGAAAGTCTGCCCCCCCCCCGGCTTATTCCGATAGGAGGATCCGGCCCTGCGTGAACGGGCAGGGGCCGCGGCAGGCCTCGCCCGGCGCTGCGGCGAGGCCGCAGAGCCGATCGGCGGCAAGGCAATAGCTCTCGGCCAGCGCCATGATCGCCTGGCGCTCCGCCGCCGCCCGGCCCGCGATCAGCGGGGCGAGTGCGTGGATCACGAGCCATTCCTCGTCGCGCGTGCGCCAGAGCGCCCCGGTCGGGTGCCAGCGGAAGGGCGCCTCGGGTCCCCGCGCCAGCGTGCCGACGAGATCGTACAGCAGGCCGAAGACGCGATAGGCCTCCTCGAGCGGCAGCCGCGCGCGCAGCGCGGCGAGCGCCCGATCGGCCTGCTCGATGCTGCCCGTCATCCGCAATCCGGCGAGGCGGCGGCACTGGTCGAGCAGGATATCGGCGCCGATCTCGGAGCCGGCCGCGCGAGGCGGCGGCATCTCGTGGTGGATCATCTCGTGACGGCTCATGGATGCTCTCCTGACGGTTCAAGGCCGTGGGCAGAACAGGAATAATAAATCGAGGCGAAAGTAACTTTCAATATATTTGACAGAGAGACATAATAATAGAAATAGAATTATTCCATATCGGACCTTGCTGTGCCTGCTTTGTCTCGCCTGGTCGCTGCCCTCCGGATCCGCGCGACGCATTGTGCCGGAAGCGGCCGGCCTGGCATGCGCCGCCGGATCCCCGGAGGGCGGATTCCGCGCCTTGACGGCCGGGGGCGGATTGGCCTATCGGAGGGGTTCCGGGCGCGTAGCTCAGCGGGAGAGCATTCGCTTCACACGCGAAGGGTCACAGGTTCAATCCCTGTCGCGCCCACCACTCACTCCGGGACATTGTTTTTCTGAGCGGCCGGGCTTTTCCAGGGCACGCGTTGCAGCAACCTGCGCCGCTTTCGGTATCCCCGCCATGCTCCGTCGCAGGTATCCTCAGGCGGCGCGGATGGAATCGAGGAAGCCCGAGATGGCGCCCCGGAGGGCCTCGCCCTCCTGTCCGAGATGACGTGCGGACAAGAGCACCTCCGAGACCAGCGACGCGGAATTGCCGATCGCCACGCTGACATGCGAGATGTTCTTCGACACCTCGATCGTGCCGCGGGCCGCCTCGTCGACATTCCCGGCGATCATGCCGGTCGTCTCCATCTGCCGGCCGATCGCATCGCCGATCGTCTCGGAGAGCGCCGCGACCTCGCCGATCGTCCGCGCGATGGCCCGTATCGCCTCGATCGCGCCGGTGCTCGCGGCCTGGATCGCCGAAATCTGACCGGCGATCTCCTCGGTCGCACGGCCGGTCTGGGCGGCGAGTGCCTTCACCTCCTGGGCGACGACGGCGAAGCCGCGTCCCGCCTCGCCCGCCCGTGCCGCCTCGATCGTGGCGTTGAGCGCGAGCAGGTTGGTCTGGCCGGCGATATCGCTGATGACCTTGGCGACGGAACTGATCGATTCGGCCGCGCTGCCGAGCGCCTCGACATTGGCGTTCGTGCGCTGCGCGGCCTCTGCCGCCGCGCGCATGCGCTCGCTCGCCGAGGCGACCTGCGCCCCGACCGCGTTCATCGCCGTGGCGAGATCGCCGGTCGCCGAGGCGACCATGCGGACATTCTCGGTTGCTTCCTCGGATGCTGCGGCCACCGCTGTCGCCTGGCCGGTCGCATCGCCGGCCTCGCGGCTCATCGCCTCGGCTGCGCGCTGGAGCGCATCGACCGAGCTGGTGACGGTCTCGACCACGCGACCGACCTTGCCTTCGAACTCCTCGGCGAGCGTTGCCATGCTGGCCTTGCGCCGCATCTCGGCCTCGGCGCGCAGCCGCTCCTGTTCGGCGCGCAGCCGCTCCGTCTCGGCGAGGCTCGAACGGAAGGCCTGGACCGTTCCGGTCAGGCGGCCGACCTCGTCCTGCCGGTGCGTCTGCGGGACGGCGACATCGTGGTCGCCGTTCATGAGCGCCGTCATCACATCGCTGAGTCGGCTTATTGGAGTGACGATCCGGCGCTGCAGCACGATCCCGGCGCCGATCAGCGCCAGCGCGATGATGGTGCCGGTCGAGATGATCTTGACAAGCGCTTCCATCGCCGTGGCTTCCATCCGCTGGGTCACGTGCTGGATGCGCGCGTTCATGACCTTGAGCATGGCATCGGCGGTATCGGCGAAAGCCGTGATCGCGCCGGCCTGTTGCGCGGCGAGCGTGGCGCGCGCCTCGGCGCTTCCCGTGGCGGCGCCGTCGAGGCTTGCGGCGAGGGCGGCCCGGAACGCCGCCAGCCGCGCTTCGGTCGTCGCAATCGCGGCCCGGACATCCTGCGGGAACCCCACCGACATCTCCGCGAGCTTCTTCCATTCCTGCTCGGCCTTCGCGCGGGCGGCGATCGCCGCGCGGGTCTTCGCGAGATCGGACGGATCGGTCAACGCGCCGATGGCATCGAAATGGTTGCGCCATTGGGCGCCGAGCAGGTCATAGGCATAGTTCGGCGGCACCGCCGCCTCCCAGACTGCGTCCCGGGTATCGTTGAGGAGGCGGTTGGTCATGTCGAGCGCCATCCAGCCCGCGACCGCGCACATGCCGAGCACCAGCCCGAACGCGATGATCATGTCGACGGCGAAGGAACGTTGTCTGGAGAAGATCTTCATGGGAGCGTACCGATTCCGGCTTTATCCATCCGGTATCGCAGCGCCGCGTTAAGCCTTCGTTCTTTCCGGGCGATTTCGCATGGCAGCCGGGATCATTGCAGCCGGACCGTCACCCGGTCGCTCTGCCCGGCCGCGTCGATCACCGCGATCTGCGTGAAGCCGGCGCCGTCCGGCGTCAGGGCCAATTCGCGCCGGCTGATCCGCCCGGAAACCGGCACGCCGTTGACGAGATAGGTAAAGGGCGGCGCGCCGCCATGGATCTTCACCACCAGCCAGGGCCGGCCCTCGGCCTCGCTGGCGCCCAGGTCGATTGCCGCGCCGTCGGGCGGGAAGGCGATCTGCAGCCCCGGCCGCTGCAGCGCCGCCGCGTTCTTGGGCAGATCCTGCCGGATATGCCGGAGCGGGGGCGGCAATTCGGCATGGCGAGCGACGAGCGCCTCGGGCGGCCGCGGGGCGATCCCCGGCTCGCTGCCGATCCGCGCGAAGGCATCGAACAGGATCGGCGCCGCGACGCGCCGGCCGATCAGCCCCGGGACCGCGCCGTTATCCGCCTGCCCGACCCAGATCCCGATCGTGTGTCGGCGGTCGAACCCGATCGCCCAGGCATCGCGATAGCCGTAGGAGGTGCCGGTCTTGAAGGCGATGCGGCCCGGCGCGCCGTTCTCCGGGGGCGGCGCGCCGAGCAGGATATCCGCGACATACCAGGCCGGAACGCGGCCGACGAGGCGGCGCGCCGGTTCCGTCCGACCGGGACTCGTGGCAAGCGGCACCGCCTCGCCGCCGCGCGCGAGCCCGGCATAGAGCGCGACGAGATCGGCAAGCGTGATGCCCAGGCCGCCGAGGCCGATCGCGAGCCCCGGCTGCGATTGCTCGGGAACGGCGATCGTCGCGCCGGATTCGCGCAGCCGCGTCAGGAATTTCTGCGGTCCGAGCGCCGAGAGCAGCTCCACCGCCGGCAGGTTCAGCGACATCTGGAGCGCGGTGCGCGCGCTGGCCATGCCATGGAACGTATCGTCGAAATTCTCCGGCGCATACCCGCCGAACCGATGCGGCCGGTCCTCCAGCATCGTCTCGGGATGGGCGATGCCGTTCTCGAAGGCGAGCGCATAGATGAAGGGTTTCAGCGCCGAGCCGGGCGAGCGGATCGCCTCGGTGAGATCGATTCCGCCCCGGCGATGCTGGGAGAAGTAATCCGCGCCGCCGATCGCGGCGCGGATCTGCCCGGTTGCGTGCTCGACGACGATGATCGCGACCGAGAGCGCCGGCCCCAGCGCCTCTGCGCGCTCGCGGGCGAGCCGTTCGAGCGCGCTCTGCCAGTCGCGGTCGAGCGTTGTGACGATCCGTCGCGCGGCCGGGTCGGCCATGGCGAGCCGCTCGGCGCGATGCGCGGCGAGATGCGGGAAGGGGCGTCGCGCCGCCGGAACCGGCTCCGCCGCGGCGCGGGCCAGTTCCGCCTCGGGCAGGGCGTGGAAGGCGCGCATCCTGTCAAGCACGCGCTGCCGCGCCGCGGCCGCGCGGTCCGGTGCCCGGTCCGGCCGCCGCGCCTCCGGGGCCTGGGGGATCGCTACCAGCAGCGCCGCTTCGGCGGTCGAGAGCCGCGCCGGCTCCTTGCCGAAATAAGCGAGGCTCGCCGCCCGCGTCCCTTCGAGATTGCCGCCCATCGGCGCGAGCGAGAGATAGAGGTCGAGGATGCCGGTCTTGCCGAGCCGCCGTTCGAGTTCGCGCGCCCGCGCCATCTGCCGCAGCTTGGCGGGCAGGCTGCGGTCGGCGCGCGGCTCGGCGAGGCGCGCGGCCTGCATCGACAGCGTCGAACCGCCCGAAACCACCCGGCCGTGCCGGAGCATCTGCCAGCCGGCGCGCAGGAGCGCCGCGGGGTCGATGCCGGGATGGGCGTGGAACCGCCGATCCTCGAAGGCGATCAGCATGTCGAGATAGCGCGGATCGACCTCCGCTGCGCGCACCGGCATGCGCCAGCGCCCGTCCGCCATCACGAAGGGGCGCAGCAGCTGGCCCTTGCGGTCGAGCACCACGGTCGAGCGTTCGGCCAGCGCGCCGAGATCGAGCGGCGACAGCAGCCGGGACCAGGCTTCGAGCGCGAGCACCGGCAGCGCCGCGAGCGCCGCCGCGAGGCCGAGCCCGCGCGCGAGCCGCCGCCCGATCATCGCCTTGGTGCCGCTCCGGCCGGTGCGGCGGGCGCGATGTCGAGCGTGCCGAAGGCCGTGCGGCCAAAGCGCTCGGGGCGATACATGTCCTCGGCGAGCGCGGCCGGATGCACATAGCGCCCCGGCGTGACGGCGCGGACGAGATAGCCGATCCGGACCGGCTTCTTCTCCTGCCCGCTGCGCTCGAAGGCGGCGACGAAGCGATCGTCGCGCGCTTCGGTGTGCTCGGCGGGGGTCACCTCGCCGAGGAAGGCGAAGGCATCCGCCGAGGTTTCGGTGAGCCGCGGATTCTCGATCTCGAGCCCGGCGGGCAGGGGATCGACCACGAGCAGTCGCGCCCCGCGCGGCCGGGCCGAGCCCACTTCCAGCACCACGACATAGCGTTCGTTCTGGCGCAGGGCGTCGGGCGCCACGATCTCGCCCGTGAGGCTGTGGATCGTCCGCGTCACCGAATAGCCCTCGTCGAGCGCCGGTTCCGGCGCCGTCGGGATGCCGGAAACGGAGAGGATCACCCGCGCATCCGCCGGACCGTCATTGCGGATCGTGAGCGGCTTCCGGTCGAGCGCTGCCTGCGGCAGGTTGCGGTAGAAGGCGCCGCGATGCTCCTGACCGTCGATGGTGACGCGGAAATTCTCGGCCTCCTTCGCCAGCGCCTGGGCGGCCATCACCATCCAGGTCTGCTCCTGGGTCGAGGTATAGCGGGCGCGCCCGCGCATCTCGTCGAGAATGGCGGCGACACGCTGGATGCGGGCCGGCGCCGCGTTCGTCTCGGCGAACAGGGCGAGGATGCCGGCGGAATCGCGCAGCTTCGAGCCGTAATCCGGCCGGAAGACGTCCTCGTCCCGCCCGGCGGCCAGGGTGTTCTGGGCGGCATTGTAGGCGGTTTCGGCCCGGGCGCGATCGCCGAGCAGGGCGAGCGCCGCGCCGAGCTGGGCCTTGGCCAGCGGCGAGGCGAAATCGCCGAGCTTGTTGTCGGCGAGGTAGCGCAGATCGCCCATCACCGGCCGGCCGTTGCGCGCGAGCACATAGATCGCATAGGCGAGGCCCGAGGCTTCCTCGGCACGCACATCGCTCGTGTTCACCACCTGGTTGCGCAGCCGGTCGAGCGCGAGCTGGAAGGCGACCTGCGGCACCGGGATGTTGCGCTCACGCGCGCGGGTGAGGAAATCCGCCACGAAGGCATCGAGCCAGAGATCGCCGCCGCCGATGCCCCAGAGCCCGAACCCGCCATTGGCGCCCTGCCGCGCGAGCACGCGCTCGATCGCCGTTGCGATCCGGGTCTCGGCGGCATCGTCGAGCGCGAGATGCTCCATCGAGGCAAGCCGGTTGACATAGAGCAGCGGCATCGCCCGGCTCACCGTCTGCTCGGTGCAGCCATAGGGGTAGCGGTCGAGCGCGGCGAGCAGCGCCGGCACGTCGAGCGCCGCGAAGGGCGAGACCGTGACCGCCACCGCGCCGGAATTCGGCACGAAATCGGCGACGAGATCGTTCGAGACCGCGAGGCTCTGGCCGGGGGGAAGGGGACGCACGATGCGGTTCACCGTGCTCGGCGCCGAGGATTTGACCGCGATGCGCAGGGTCTGCGCCAGGGTCTCGCCGCCACCCCGCAATGTCAGCGCCAGTTCGGCCATGCCGAGCCCGGTCGCCGTCACCGGCAGGGTGACCTGCGCCTTGCGGCCCTTCTCGAGCCGCAGCCGCCGCAATTCGGGATCGAGCGCCACCGAGACCGGGCCTTTCATGTCGAGATCGAGCGCGTAATCGCCGCTCGCTCCCTCGACATTGTTGATCTCGACATGGAAGCGCGCGCGGTCACCGAGCGCAAGGAAGCGCGGCGCCGTCGCCTGCACGACGATCGGATCGCGGATCACGACATCGGCGCTCGCCTCGCCGGTCTTGTCCTTCGTCCAGGCGACGCCCATCACCCGGACCGCCCCGTTGAAGGCGGGAATGTCGAACGAGATCCGCGCCTTGCCGTCCGCCCCCACCTTGACCACGCCGGAATAGCGCGCGAGCGGCTCCTGCGTCGGGCGTTCGCCCTTCGCCTCCGGCGCCGCGTCGCCGCCGGAGCGGATCGCGCCGCGCGCGCCCTGCATGCCGTCGATGAGATAGCCGTAGAGATCGCGCAGATCGCCGGAGAGCTGGCGCTGGCCAAAGAAGTGCCGCGTCGCATCCGGCGCGGCGTAGCGGGTGAGGTTGAGGATGCCGATATCGACCGCCGCGACCGTGACGAAGGCCTCCTCGCCGGGGGCGAGATTGGCGAGCTTCACGTCGAGATCGAGCGTGCCGCGCGGCCGGATCTGCGCCGGCGCGCCGAGATCGAGCGCCACGCGACGGGCTTCGCGGCCGATGCCGAACCAGGCAAGGCCGAGCGCGCGCCCCGGCATGCGCTTCGCCGCGACATCGAGCGGCCGATGCGCCAGCGCGACGAGATAGGCGCCGGCGCCCCAATCCGCCCCGACCTTGAGCGGCACGGTCCTGCCGCCCTCGGGCAGGTCCACGGTTTCGAGATGCACGACGCGGTCGGAGATCACGGCGAGCGTCGCCTTGCCGGCGAAGCGCGGCGCGAGGCGCACCTGCATCGTCTCGCCCTCGGCATAGGCCGGCTTGTCAAGCGCCACGTCGAGCACGTCCGGCGTGTCGGCCTTGGCCTCGGCCACGTAGCCGATCGTGAAATCATGCGCGGTCTCGCTGTCCTGCGAACGCAGTTCGAGCCGGTAGCTGCCCCAGCCGACGCGGGCGGCGATCTCGGCCGGCGCGGTCTCACTGGTCGCGATCTCGCCATCGGCGACGCGGCGCGAGGTCTTGATCGCCTCATAGGCCCAGCGCCCGTCCTTGAAGAACCATTGATAATTCCGGCTGATGCGGGAGAGCTGCCATTTGACGCCGGCGCGCGCCACGCGCTTGCCCTCGCCCGTCGCCATGATGACGGCGAAGCGCGCCGTGCCGCCCTCGCCGATCTCGCCCTCCGCGAAGAGCGGCTTCACCCCGATCACCACCCCCTTCGGCAGGATCGGCAGGACGAGCGCGCGGTTGACGGCGCGGCCGCCGGTTTCGGCGGCGGAAAGGATGAACTCCGCCTCCAGCGGCAGGGTCGTCGCCGGTTCGCTGAGGGGAATGGAGAGCAGCGCCTTGCCCTTCTCGTCGGTCTCCGCGGCCTCGATCTCGGCCTTGACCGGCTCGACCGGCTCGTCCGAGAGCCCGATCGTGTAGCCGTCGAGACCGGGGATCGCGCTGCGCGCCGCGCGCCGCACCGTCACCTCGCCGGTGATGGCGAGTTCGGCACCCGGCGCGCCGTAGAGATAGCGCACCTCGGCGTCGATCTCGGCATTGGCGCCGGAGCGGATCGCCGGCGCTTTAGGTTTCAGGGTCAGTTCGAGCCTCTCGGGGACGTAATCCTCGACGAGAAAGCTCGCCTCGCCGATCGCCGGCCGCTTCGGATCGGAGAAGGCCGCAACCCGCCAGGTGCCCACCGGCGCCGAGGCGACGAGCGGCACCGAGAGCGCCCGCCCGCCCGCGCCCTGGTCCTGCACCACCTGCCGGCGGTATTCCATGCCGTCCGGCCGCTTGACGACCAGCGTCAGCGGCAGGCCCGAGACGGCGACGCCCTTCGCATCGCGCAGCAGGGTTGTCAGATGCACGGTTTCGCCGGGGCGGTAGACGCCGCGTTCGGCATAGACATAGGCATCGAGCCCCTTCGGCGCGATCCGTCCGGAAACGCCGCGATCGGTAAGGTCGAACGCGCTCTGCTGGAGATCGAGGAAGCCGTAATCGTCCTTGCGCTGCGCGGTGACGAGCCCCGGCGCCATCCCGCCCTCGCCGCGCGCGAGTCCGGCATCGAATTTCGCATGGCCCTTGGCATCGGTCCGGACGGTGCCGAGCACCTCATTGTTGCGGGCGAGGAGCCGGATCTCGGCATCGGCCACCGGCGCCGCATCCGCCAGCGACCGGACGAGGACATGCACCCCGTCCTGCCCCGAGAACGCGGTGAGCCCGAGATCAGAGACCGTGAACCATTGCGTGGCGAGCCCGGCCGTGTCGCCGTCCTCCGGTTCGCCGTCGCTGGGGGCGGCCTTCGCCGTGAAATCGCCGGCCTGCGCCGCGATCAGGTAGAGTCCCGGCTCCAGCTTGCCCGTCGCCTCCGTCACGGGGAAGGCGGTCACGACATCCTTGTTGAGTTCGCTCTTGACCTCCATCACCCCCTGCCAGACCTGCTGGCCGGATTGGCTGACGATCTCGGCCACCTGGTCGGGGCGCATCTGGCCGAGGAAATCCGGCCCGCGCACGGCGTTGATCAGGTTGCGGTCGCCGATCCTGAGCACGCGGATGCCGATCCTGTCGGTATTGACCGAGACCAGCGGCACGCCCTGCTGGCCGGTGCGCGGCAGCACATAGGTGCGGCCCGAGGCGCGCACGGAGGGTGAGCGGTCACGGACATAGATCTCGTAATCCGCGTTTTTCAGCAGCGATTCGCCGGGAATCGCCGAGGGAATCCCCTGCCGGAGGACGATGGCGTAGCGCTCGCCATGGCGCAGCCCGTCGACGCAGATCTGCGCATCCTCGGCGGTGACGCCGAAATCGCCCTTGCCGGATACCGCGACATAGGGCGCGAAATCGACCCGGCCCCGCGCCAGCGCCTCGGAGAAGCGGAAACAGGCCCGCGGCGAGGCGGAATCGGCATCGACCTCGAACCCGGTGAGACGGAAGCCGCGCTTCTCGCGCAAGGCCTCGTAGGCGGCGCGCAGCGTCTGGTCCTCGCGCGCCTCGAGGCCGATCCGGTAGGCGGTCAGCGCCGGGCGCCACATCTCCCGCCATTCGAAGATCTGCGCGAGCAGGCCGAGCGATTGCCCTTCCTCGTCGCGGCTGCGCGCCCGCTGATAGGCGAGATAGGCGGCGGCCACCGCGCGCTCCTGCATGTCGTAGCGCTCGCGCCAGTCGCGGGGCACGATGCCGCGCGCGGCCCGTGCCATCAGCCGCCAGGCGGCGCCGTTCTGCGGCGCCGCGATCACGGCCTGGTTGGCGAGCGGCAGCGCCGCCCGCGCGTCGTTGCGCGCCAGCGCCGCCTCGCCGGCGGCGACCAGCCGGCCGATCTCGGCACCCTGCGGCAGCGTCACCTCGCGCTTGAGCCGATCCTCGATCTGCGCGCCGGACAGCGCGAGATCATCGCGCTGGAACGGTTTCTGCGGGCTCTGCGCCACCGCGCCCCCGGCCATGAGGGCGAGCGCGGCGGCAAGCACGAACGCCGGACCGCGCCCGCGCCGCCCTGCCGGCCCCGGATAAGCGGATGCACCGGAACCGATCGAGAAAAGCCCGAAAAGGCCGCGCATGATGCATCCTCCCTCTTTCCGTGCCGGAAGCGACACCCTAACACCCCCCGGGCGCACCGCAATGTGCGCCGCCGCACGGAATTCCGCGCCCGATCCTGTTGCCTCGCTGCGCCCGCGCATGCGAGCGTCGCGCGGCGGTCATCAAACATGCCGACGATGACGCTGTGACGGCAGAAGGGCGGATCACGCGGGGAGGGCGGAACCATGCGGCTCGGAAATACGCAGCTCGAGACCCTGCGGCGTGGGATCACGCAATTCCTGGCGCCGATCGCGGCGCCCGCGGCCTATGCGCTGCTCGGCGGCGCGCTGCTCGCCGGCGCGCCGCCCGCCGCGGCCCAGGGCGCACCGCCCGCGCCCGCCGCGACGCGCCCGGCCGATCCGCTCTTCGCGGCGGCGGAGAAGGCGTTC
This sequence comes from Rhabdaerophilum calidifontis, assembly GCF_008641065.1. GTDB lineage: Bacteria > Pseudomonadota > Alphaproteobacteria > Rhizobiales > Beijerinckiaceae > Rhabdaerophilum > Rhabdaerophilum calidifontis. The sequence goes on from NZ_VTRS01000002.1 coordinate 26,706, forward strand.
CTCGCGCTCGATATCGAGGCGCGCCGCGCGATCCAGCGCGATCTTGTCTGGGCCGGCGGCTTCTCCGGTTCCGCGACCGGCGATTTCGGACCGCTGACCTTTGCCGCGCTGAAGCGCTTCGAGGCCGAGGCGAAGCTGAAGGCGGACGGCATCCTCGCCCCGCCGGAGCGTGCCGCGCTCCAGAAGGCAGCCGACCAGGCGCGCGCGGCCCTGCGGTTCAAAATCGTGAGCGACCCGGCCTCCGGCATCCGGCTGGGCCTGCCGCAGATCGTGTTCACGAAATCCGCGCCGAACGGTTCCGGCGGCACCCGTTTCCAGGACCGGGACGAGAAGGTCACGCTGGAGACCATAATCTACCGGCCGGAGGACACGCTGCCGGACCTGTTCGCGAAGGGGGTCGCCGATCGTCCCGGCCGCCGGATCACCTACAAACTGCTCAGGCCGGATTTCTTCGTCATTTCCGGCGAGACGGCCGGGGGCAAGTTCTATCGGCGCGTCGACAGCGACGGCAAGGCGATGCGCGGGCTGTCCATCGGCTACGACAAGGCGCTCGCGCCGGCCTTCGACCGCATGGTGATCGCCATCGCCGCGAGCTTCGAGCCCTTCCCCAAGGCCGGCGGCGCGCGGCCGGCCCCCGCGCCGGGCCCGGCTCCGGTGGCTGCCGTGACGCGCCAGCGCCGCGCGACCGGGCTCGTGATCGCGCCGGAGACGATCGTTACCGCCGAGGCGGCGCTCAAGGGCTGCGCCGAGATCGTCGCCCTCGGGCCGAAGGGCGAGCGCATCCCGGCCCGGATCGCGCGGGGCGCGGGGCCCGGCCTCGTGCTGCTGGCCGCGAAGGCCGGCGCGCCGCTCAAGGCCGGGCTCGCGCCGCCGCAGCCCGGCGCCGCGACGCTGCTCCAGCGCGAGGCCGACGGCGCGCTCGCCGCGAGCGCGGCGATTCTCGCCGAGGGCAGGGCGGAAGCTTCGCTCCAGGACGGCGGCGCCGGCGCGCCGCTCTTCGACCGCGAGGGCCGCCTCGTCGCGGTGATCGCCGCCGAGCCGGTGACGAAATACCGGGTCGCCGGCATCGTGCCGGCGCAGTTTTACGCCTTCGTCCCGGCGCCGGATATCGCCGCGGCCGCCGGGCTCGCGCCGGCCGGCGCCTCCGCCCCGGCGCCGCTTTCCGGCGCCGCGATCGCCGAGGCGGCGCGCGCCTCCCTCGTCGGGCTGCTCTGCGCCTCGGACCGCTGATCAGGCGCCGAGATCGGCGATCGCCGCCGGTAGAGCGTCGAAATGCCCGATCAGGCGATCGGGGGCGAGTTCCGCCATCGGAACGTCGCTGTAGCCGAAGGTGACGCCGATCACCGGCAGCCCGGCGGCGCGGGCGGTGTCGATATCGGTGCGCGAATCCCCGATCAGGATGGCACGCGCGGGGTCGCCGCCGGCTTGGCGCACCGTTTCCGTGAGATGGCGCGGGTCCGGCTTGCAGAACGGGAAGGTCTCGCGGCCGGCGAGCGCGGCGAAGCGCGGCAGGATCCCGAGCGCCTCGACCAGCGCCCGCGCATGCGGCTCCGGCTTGTTGGTGCAGATCGCGAACCGGTGCCCGGCCGCGGCGAGCGTATCGAGCGCGGCCTCGACGCCGGGGAAGAGATGCGAGCGCACCGCGATGTTCTCGAGATAATGGTCGAGCAGCGCCGCGAAGATCCGGTCGAGATCGGCCGTCGCGAGCGGCCGGCCGGCGGCACGGAATCCGCGCTCGATCAGCGCCCGCGCGCCGGCGCCGACAAGGCTGCGTGCCGCCGCCAGCGGCAGCGGTTCGAGCCCTTCGCGCAGGAGGAAATGGTTGAGCGCGGCCATGATGTCCGGCGCGGTTTCGGCAAGGGTGCCGTCGAGATCGAAGACCAGGGTTGCGGGCATGCCGGATTTCCGTTTCGCGTGGCGCCACAGGCTGCCTACACTGGCCGGGTCGATTCGCGCAAAGCCGATCGGAGAGGTGCCGCATGCGAGGAAAACCGCACCATGCGCGGGGGGAAAGGCGGTCGCCGGCCCGCATTCTTGCGCTTCTTGCGCTGCCGGGCATCGCCCTCCCGGCGCTGGCGGAGAATTACGCCTTCGCTCCGGCGCCGCAGCAGGATCTCAACCGCATCTACCGCGTCGATCGCGCCAACGGCGAGGTGATCGCCTGCCAGTTCGCGGTGAAGGATGATTCCCCCATCGGCCTCACCCTGTGCTATCCGGCCGGCGAGGGCGCCCGCGCCGGCGAGGCGGGGGATTATGCGCTGATTCCGTCGAGCCACCGGCAGGAGGCGGGGATCTTCCGCGTCAACCGGCGCAACGGGGCGGTCTCGGTCTGCTATGTGCGCGAGGATCAGGAGGTCGTCTGCACCCCGCCGACGCGGTGAGGCGGCGGGGGCGACCACGGAGAGGGCGATGAGCGAGGATTTGAAGCGCCGCGCGGCGGAGGCGGCGGCCGCGGCGGAATTGCGGTCGGGCATGCTGCTCGGGCTCGGCACCGGCTCGACGGCGCGGCATTTCGTCGACATCGTCGGCGCCCGCATCCGCGCCGGCGAGACCTATCGCTGCGTGCCGACCTCGGAGGCGACGCGCGCCCAGGCCGAGGCGCTCGCCATCCCGCTGACGACCCTCGACGATATCGAGGAGATCGACCTCACGGTCGACGGTGCGGACGCGTTCGACCCGGCGCTGAACCTCGTCAAGGGCGGCGGCGGTGCGCTGCTGCGCGAGAAGATGGTTGCAGCCGCCTCGAAACGCATGGTCGTGATCGCCGATGCCTCGAAGGCGGTGGCGCAACTCGGCGCCTTCCCGCTTCCGGTCGAGATCGTGCGCTTTGCCCATGGCGCGACGGCGCGCGCCGTGCGGCGCGCCTTCGCGGCCGCCGGCATCGCCTGCGAGCCGCGCCTGCGCCGCGGCGCGACCGGCGAGCCCTCGCTGACCGATAACGGCAATTTCATTCTCGATTGCGTCAATCCCGGCATCCCGGATCCGCCGGCGCTGGCGCTCCGGCTCGGCGCGATTCCGGGCGTGGTGGAGCACGGCCTGTTCATCGGCCTTTGTTCCGCCGTTTATCTGGCGCGAGAGGAAGGGGTTGCCGTCATCGAGCGGAAGTCCTAACTGGCGCTTCCGGCGCCTGCGGCGCGTCTTGCGGCATTCCGCCATCAGAGGGTGAAGCCATGTCGAACCTTTTCCGGCCGGTCGCGGCCTCCGCGCGCGCGCTCCTCGCCGCGCTTGCCATCGCGGCCGCCCCGCTTGCGGCTTTCGCGCAGCAATCCGCGATCACCACGCAGTTCGAGAAGAGCCATGTCGAGATCGCCGGGGCGGTGCTGCGCGCCTCGGGCCTGACGCAGGTGTTCCAGAATTCCCAGCCCGATGTCGTCGGCGGCATCCGCGTCAACATCACCCGCCAGCGCCCCGAACTCGCCCGCGACATCGAGGAGGCGCTCAAGGTCGTGCAGGCCGAGACCGCGAAGCTCTCCAATGACGGCGTGACCGCCGCCGCGCGCTTTCTCGCCGCGCGGCTCACCGAGGCGGAACTGAAGGAGATCAACACTTTCCTCATGTCCCCCGCCGGCAAGAAATATGTCGAGACCCTGCCGGTCTTCATGGAGGAATTCACGCCCTTCCTCGAGGCGTGGAACCAGGAGGTCCAGGGCAAGCTGGTCAAGCTCTTCCAGGACGAGATGGCCAAGCGCGGCCACAAGCTCTGACGCGCGACCGCTCCGGCGCCGTCCGGGGATGTTCTGTGCCTCTTCCGTCCCGGAACGGCCGCCGCAGGGCCTGTCCGGCCGGGCATCCGCTCCAGAGACCTGCGGCTACCGGCGAGGCGGATCATGGCGGATACGGACGCAACCTTTGATGTCGATCTCTTCGTGATCGGCGGCGGCTCGGGTGGCGTGCGCGCGGCCCGCATCGCTGCCGGCCATGGCGCGCGCGTGATGCTCGCGGAGGAATTCCGCCTCGGCGGCACCTGCGTCATCCGCGGCTGCGTGCCGAAGAAGCTTTATGTTCTGGCCGCGCGTTTCGCGCGCGATTTCGCCGATGCGCGCGGCTTCGGCTGGGCGCCTGTCGAGCCCCGCCATGATTGGGGGCGTCTCGTCGCCGCCAAGGAGGCCGAGATCACCCGCCTCGAAGGGCTTTATCGCCAGGGGCAGGAGGGGGCGGGGGTCGAGGTCGTGGCCTCGCGCGCCGTGCTCGAAGGCCCGCATGCGGTGCGGCTTCTCGCCGATGGCCGGCTGGTCCGCGCGCGCAACATCCTGATCGCCACGGGCGGCCGGCCCAATCTCGACAGGGCCCTGCCGGGGATCGAGCACGCCGTCACCTCCGACACGGTGTTCGACCTGCCCGAGTTCCCGCAGCGGATCGTCATCGTGGGCGGCGGCTATATCGCGCTGGAATTCGCCGGCATCTTCCGTCTGCTCGGCGCCGAGGTCACGGTGCTCTACCGTGGATCCCAGGTTCTGCGCGGCTTCGACCAGGACCTGCGCGACGGGCTCGAGGCGGCCTATTGCCGGGCCGGGATCCGCTTCGTGCTCGACGATGTCTTCACCCGGATCGAGAAGGACGCGACCGGGCTGGTCGGCCATACCCGGAACGGGCTGGCGCTGCCGGCCGACCAGATCCTGTTCGCGATCGGCCGTTCGCCGAACACGGCTGGACTCGGGCTGGAGGCGGCGGGGGTCGCGCTGCGCGACGGCGGCGCCATCGCCGTCGATGCCGACAGCCGCACCAATCTCCCGCATGTCTTCGCGGTCGGCGACGTGACCGACCGCGTCGCGCTGACGCCGGTCGCGATCCGCGAAGGGCACGCGGTGGCGGATCTCCTGTTCGGGGCGAAGGCCGGGATCCGGCCGTGGCGGGTCGATCACGCCCTCATCCCCACCGCGGTGTTCACGACGCCGGAACTGGGCACGGTCGGGCTGACGGAGGCCGAGGCGCGCGCCCGCCACCGGATCGTCGATATCTATCGCACCGGGTTCCGGGCCATGCGGGCGACGCTCTCCGGCGCCGAGGATCGGGTGATGATGAAGCTCGTCGTCGATGGCGAGACGGACAGGGTGCTCGGCGTGCATGTTCTCGGCGAGGGCGCCGGCGAGATGATCCAGCTTCTCGGCATCCCCCTGCGCATGGGCGCGACAAAGGCCGATTTCGATGCCACGATGGCCGTGCACCCCACGGCCGCCGAGGAACTGGTCACGATGCGCACGCGCACCGCCCGGCACATGAGGGATGATTGATGCTGATCACCTATCTGACCACCATCCGCTTCGAGTTCGGCGCGGTCGCCGGCCTGCCGGAGGATCTCGCGGCGCTCGGCATCGTCAACCCGCTGCTGGTGACCGATCGCGGCGTGGTCGCCGCCGGGATCGCGGCGCGGATCGCGGCGCTGATGCCGAAGGGCGCGGCGACGCCGGTTTTCGACGACGTGCCCTCGAACCCGACGGAGGAGGCGGCCGAGGCTGCCGCGGCGCGCTACATCGCCGCGGGATGCGACGGGATCGTGGCGCTTGGCGGCGGCTCGCCGATGGATCTCGCGAAATCGGCCGCCCTGCTCGCGACGCATGGCGGCACCTTGCGCGATTACGCCTTCATCCTCGGCGGCGCGGGCCGGATCGGCCCGGTTGCCCCGGTGATCGCCATCCCCACCACGGCCGGCACCGGCTCGGAGGTTGGGCGCGGCGCGGTGATGAGCTTCCGCGACGGCCGCAAGCTGACGGTCATCTCGCCGCATCTCATCCCCCGGCGCGCGATCTGCGATCCGGAACTCACGCTTGCCCTGCCGCCGGGCCTCACCGCCGCGACCGGGATGGACGCGCTGACGCACGGTATCGAGTGCTTCACCTCCAATCTCGAGAATCCGCCGGCCGGAGCGATCGCGCTCGAAGGCGCGCGGCTCGCGGCGCGGGCCATCGAACGAGCGGTGGCGGACGGATCGGACCGCGGCGCGCGTTCGGACATGATGATGGCCTCGATGATGGGCGCCATGGCGTTCCAGAAGGGGCTCGGCGCGGTGCACGCGCTCTCCCACACGCTCGGCGGGCTGAAGGAGGTCCATCTCCATCACGGCACGCTCAACGCCGTGCTGCTGCCCGCGGTGCTGCGGTTCAACGCGCCGGCGCGGGTGGCAGAATACGCGCGCCTGGCGGATGCGATGGCGGTGCCGGCGGGCGAGACGCTCGACCGGTTCATCGAGGGGCTCAATGCGCGGCTCAGCCTGCCGGCCTCGCTCTCGGCGATGGGGGTGAAGCGCGACTGGCTCGACCGGGTGGCCGAGCTTTCCCTCGAAGACCATTGCACCAGGACCAATGCCGTCACCCCGAGCGCGCGGGATTACCGTGCGATCCTCGACGCAGCGTTCTGAGCCCCGCGCGGCGGTCTCCGGCACTCCTGCGCCGCGTAATCCGGCTCCGCAGCGAGGCGCCGGGGCGAGGCCGGCCCGGCCGAGGGCGCGGGAAGGCTCGCCATGGCGATCGGCCGGGTGTAAGGAGCACGTTCCGGCGCGGAGGGAGGCGCCGGCGTGCGGCCGCATGGTGCAGCCGCCATTCGAGGATGAAGCCATGACCAAGATCGGAACCGCCCACGCATCGAAGCCCTGGAACCCGGGCTCGTGGCGCTCGTTTCCGATCGCCCAGGTGCCCGATTATCCGGACGGGGCGCTGCTCGGGGCGACGGAGGCGCAGCTCGCGACCTTTCCGCCGCTGGTTTTCGCGGGCGAGGCGCGCAAGCTCAAGCGGGCCTTGGGCAAGGTGGCGGCGGGCGAGGCGTTCCTGCTCCAGGGCGGGGATTGCGCCGAGAGCTTCGCCGAGCATTCGGCGGACCATATCCGCGATTTCTTCCGCGTCTTCCTTCAGATGTCGGTGGTGCTCACCTTCGCCGGCCGCTCGCCGGTGGTGAAGGTCGGCCGCGTCGCCGGGCAATTCGCCAAGCCGCGGTCCTCGCCGGTCGAGAAGGTGGGGGATGTCGAATTGCCGAGCTATCGCGGCGACATCATCAACGGCACCGATTTCACCCCCGAGGCGCGCGTGCCCGATCCGCGCCGCCAGATCGAGGCCTATCGCCAGTCCGCGGCGACGCTGAACCTCATCCGCGCCTTCGCGACCGGCGGCTACGCCAATCTCGACAACGCCCATCGCTGGATGCTCGGCTTCGTGAAGGACAGCCCGCAGAGCGGGCGCTATCACGAGCTGGCCAACCGCATCACCGAGGCGCTCGACTTCATGCGCGCGATCGGCATCGACCCGGAGACGCATCCCGAGATGCGGATCACGGATTTCTACACCAGCCACGAGGCCCTGCTGCTCGGCTACGAACAGGCGCTGACCCGCGTCGATTCCACCTCCGGGGATTGGTATGCTACGTCGGGCCACATGCTCTGGATCGGCGACCGCACGCGCCAGCCGGACCATGCCCATGTCGAGTTCTTCCGCGGCATCAAGAACCCGGTCGGGCTGAAATGCGGGCCCTCCCTGACGCCGGACGGGCTCCTCGGGCTGATCGATGCGCTCAACCCCGAGAACGAGCCCGGCCGGCTGACGCTGATCTGCCGCTTCGGCGCCGACAAGATCGCCGATCACCTGCCCGGCCTGATCCGCGCGGTGGCGCGGGAGGGGCGATCGGTCGTCTGGTCCTGCGATCCGATGCACGGCAACACGGTCTCGATGGCCGGATACAAGACCCGGCCGTTCGACCGCATCCTCTCCGAGGTGCGGGATTTCTTCCGCATCCACGAGGCGGAGGGCAGCTATGCCGGCGGGATCCATCTCGAAATGACCGGCAAGGATGTCACCGAATGCACCGGCGGCGCCAAGGCGGTCACGGCCGAGTCACTGGCGACCCGCTACGACACCGCCTGCGACCCGCGGCTCAACGCCGAGCAGGCGATCGAGATGGCCTTCCTCGTCGCCGATCTGCTCAAGCACGAGAAGGCGGCGCGGGGGCCCGCGGTGCCGGCGGCGGCGGAATGATGCGCATGCGCGCCGCGGCATGTTAACCAATCCGTGACAATCCGCGGCTTTGCGCAAGGAATTCGTTAGGAATTGTCGGCAGGCTCCGGGGAGATTTTCCCGGAGTCCCGCCATGTGTCTCTTCCGTGCTGTTCTGATCCTGTCCGCCGCTCTTGCCCTCGCGCCGGCCGCAGAGGCCGCGCAGGGGCGCAATGCCGCGCTGCTTGGCGGCCTTGCCGTCGGCGCCGCCGGCGCCGCGATCCTGCTCAACAACCGCCCCGCGCGCGGCGCCGGTCGTCGAGGAGGAGGTCTATGTCCGCCCCGCGCCGCGCTATGTGCCGACCTGCCGGATGGAGCGCCGCCGCGTCTGGATCGACAGCGAGAGCTACACCTATCGCCGCGTCGAGGTCTGCGAATAACGTCAGCGCGCATAGCCGCGCCGGATCGCCTCGTCGCGGATGCAATCGTCCTAGGCGCGGCTGGTCATCGCGATTCCGGCCCGGCGGCAGGCCGCCTCGAGCACGCGGATCGCGGCTTCGACCTCGGCCGGGCTCATCTCCTCGATGGTCTTGCCCGAAGGCTCCGGCGTGCAGCCCGCCAGGATCAAGAGGGCGAGTGCCGCGCGGCGCCGGATCGCATGCTGTCTCATCGCCTCTCCTCCATCCCGTCCGCGTCGGCCCCGCCGCACCCAAGATGAATGCCAGCCAACAGGACGGTTCAGCTTCACGCCATCTTCTCTGTTATAGTTTCCGGATCCTGAAGCGTCAGGGCAGGCGCCCCGCTTCCCGACAGGAGATGGGATGATGGCGATCTCGACCGAATTCGGCAGGAAATCCGCCGCAATCGCCCTTGCCGGGCTGGTTCTCGGCGCCGGGCTGACCATGAATGCCGCCGATGCCGAGGCGCGGGGCGGCCGCAAGGGCGCCGCGATCGCGGCCGGAATCATCGGCGCGGTGGCGGCCGGGGCGCTGATCGCCGGCGCCGCGAACGCGCATTCCGCGCCGGCCTACTACTATACCCAGCCGAGCTACGCCTACGAGCCGCCGAGCTATGCCTATCGCGCGCCGGCGCCGGTCTATGTGCCCGAGGCGGTGCCGGTCTATCACGGGGGCGGACACGGCTATTACGGGCACGGCTATTACGAGCATCCCCACCGGCATTATCACCCGCGCCGCCATCGCTCCTACAGCGAGACGAGCTTCCATTATGTCGGGCCGGTCTGCCGCATCCGCAAGCAGCGCTATTACGACGGCTGGGGCTGGCGGGTGGAGCGCGTCCAGGTCTGCCGCTGAGGAACCCGGATCCCGCCGCCGGGGCGCAACGCTCCGGCGGGCGGCTTCAGAATTTCACGCCGCCGGCGACGCGGGCGGTGTTGATCGAGACCTGCGGCCGCTCGCTTCCGGCCTCGAAGCGGAGATATTGCCATTCCGCGCGCAGGAAGGTGTTCGGCAGGAACTGCATGTCGAGGCCGGCGCCGATCACGCCGCCATAGCTGATGCCGCGCCGGCCCGCCTGGCTTGAGAACGTCCCCGAGGCCGGCGCGGTCGAGGTCCAGCTGCCGCTGAGCGAGACGCGGCCGTCGATATTGCCGAAGGCGACGCCGGCGGTGAGATAGGGCATGAAGGCGCCCATCGCATAGCCGGCGCGGCCGCGCAGCGTCCCCCAATCGCGCAGGCGCACCTGGCCATCCGTCGTCGTGCTGACATTAAAGGTGGCGCCGCTCGTCACGGTGCCCGAACCGGAGGTCACGCTGCCGGGACGGATATTCGCATATGTGTAATCGGCCTCGACGCCGAGCACGGCCGCATCCCATTGCCAGTTGACGCCGACGAACCCGCCATAGCTTGCGCCCTGCTTGTTCGCCTCGCGCAGCCCGAGCATGTTCGTCACGGTATTGGTGAGCGCCGAGGGCGGATTCGCGGCCGAGACGAGCCCCGCGCGCAGGTTGCTCGGATCGCTCTGCCCGGAGGTGATGCCGAGATGCGCGCCGGCATAGATCCCGGCCCAATCCGGTGCCACGGCGCGTGGCGCCACCTCGCCGCCATAGGAACCGCGCAGGTAATCCGCCGCCAGCGCGCGGCCGCCGGGCAGCAGCGCCGCGAGCGTCAGCGCCAGCGCGATCCCGCCGGCCGGAAGGGAGCGATCTGCCGCCATGAACCCGACTCCGAGGCCCCGAAGGGCGAATTCCGAACGAAGGAAGTGTAAAAAAGTAACCTTACCCCCCGGTTAAGCGGCGGCCGGCAGCCGCTGGCCCATTCTGGCACGGGTTGACCGCGATGATCCACGCTTATACTAAAAATGAGCAAAAGATGGCGCCGCCGCCCGCGCCGGGTTAGGGATCGCCGCTTCCGCATTCAGGGCCCGCCATGACCGATCCTCTTCTTCTCGCACTCGCGCAGCTCAACCCGGTGATGGGGGATATCGCCGGCAATCTCGCGCGGATCCGCGCCGCCCGCGCCGAGGCGGCCGGGCAGGGGGCGGCGATCGTGATGTTCCCGGAGCTGTTCCTCACCGGCTATCCGCCGGAGGACCTCGTCACCAAGCCGGCGCTGGAGGAGACCTGCCGCGCGGCGCTCGACGAACTCGCCCGCGAGACGGCGGATGGCGGGCCGGCGGTGCTGGTGGGGCTGCCCTGGCGCGAGGGCGGCAAGCTCTACAACGCCGTCGCGGCGCTCGATGGCGGCCGCATTCTGGGGGTGCGCTTCAAGGTCGACCTGCCGAATTACGGGGTCTTCGACGAGAAGCGCGTCTTCGCGCCCGGCCCGATGCCGGGGCCCGTTTCGCTGCGCGGCATCCGCATCGGGCTGCCGATCTGCGAGGATATCTGGGGCGAGGAGGTGGTCGAATGCCTCGTCGAGACCGGCGCCGAGATCCTGCTCGTGCCGAACGGCTCGCCCTATGAGCGCGACAAGACCGATACCCGCCTCAATCTTGCGGTGGCGCGTGTGGTCGAAAGCCGGCTGCCGCTGGTCTATCTCAACCAGGTCGGCGGCCAGGACGAGCTTGTCTTCGACGGCGCCTCCTTCGGCCTCAACCCGGATGGGGCGATGGCCTTCCAGATGCCGGCCTTCAGCGAGGAGATCCGGCTCGTGAGCCTCGTCCGCGCCGCCGGCGCGTGGCGGATCGCGCCCGGCGAGGCGGCACCGATTCTCGAAGGGCCGCCGGCCGATTACCAGGCCTGCATGCTGGGCCTGCGCGATTACGTCGGGAAGAACGGCTTCCCCGGCGTGGTGCTGGGGCTTTCGGGGGGGATCGATTCGGCGCTCTGCGCGGCGCTCGCGGTCGATGCGCTCGGTCCCGACCGGGTCCATGCCGTGATGCTGCCCTATCGCTTCACCTCGGAGGATTCGCTCAAGGATGCGCGCGATTGCGCGGCGGCGCTCGGCATCCGCTACGATGTGCTGCCGATCGCGGCGGCGGTGGAGGGGCTCGAATCCTGCCTCGCGCCGCTCTTCGCCGGCCGGGCGCGCGATGTGACGGAGGAGAACATCCAGTCCCGCGCACGCGGAACGATCCTGATGTCGATCTCGAACAAGTTCGGCGCCATGGTCGTCACCACCGGCAACAAGAGCGAGATGTCGGTCGGCTACGCGACGCTTTACGGCGACATGAACGGCGGGTTCAACCCGATCAAGGACCTCTACAAGACCGAGGTCTTCCGCATCGCCGAACTGCGCAACCGCTGGAAGCCCGACGGCGCGCTCGGGCCCGACGGGCCCGTCATCCCCGCCAATATCCTCGTCAAGCCGCCGACCGCGGAGTTGCGCGACAACCAGACGGATCAGGATTCGCTGCCGCCCTACGCCGTGCTCGACGATATCCTCGCCTGCCTGGTGGAGCGGGAGATGCATGTCAGCGCCGTCATCGCGCGCGGGCATGACGCCGCGACGGTGGCACGCATCGAGCATCTGCTGGCCATCGCGGAATACAAGCGCCGGCAATCGGCGCCGGGGGTGAAGGTGACGTCGCGCAATTTCGGTCGTGACCGTCGCTACCCCGTCACCAACCGCTTTCGCGACCGGCTCGACGCGCCCTATACGCCCGATCCGGCGCTGGCGCCCGAGGCCGCCGCCGGGCTCGGCGATGCCTATGACGGCTGAACGCCGCCGCGCTCAGGGCTCGCTCGGCGCCGAAAGGCGCGAGCGCGCCGGCCCGAACAGGCAGGCAAGCGCGAGGATCAGGCCGGAGATCGTGGCGATCATCCCGCTGGCGCTCACCGCATGCGGCGATCCGATCCAGCCGGGCCCGTAGCCCGCGAGCACATAGCCGAGGATCGCCGCCAGGGCCGCGAAGACCATGCTCCAGCCGAGCTGCCGTTCGAGGCTGTTGGTCATCAGCCGCGCCGCGGCCGGCGGGCAGATGAACATCGCGATGACGATGATCGAGCCGACGGCGTCGAACGCCGCGACCGCCGCGATTGCCGCGACCACGACCAGGCCGAAGCCGAGCAGCCGCACCGGGATGCCCTGGCTCCGCGCGAAGCCCTCGTCGAAGGTCGCGATCTTGAGCGGGCGCCAGAACAGCGCCGTCAGCGCCAGCACCAGCGCCGCCGCCATGCCCATGCGAAGGAGTTCGGGCGGCAGATCCGCGAGCGCCGCGCGGTCGCCGAGCGAAGCCCATCCATCGGCCGCGAGCCAGACAAGGCTCTCGAGATTGCCGTAGAGCGCGTGCTCGACATCGAGATGCACGGCGCTCGTATCGCTCTGTTCGAGCAGCAGCACGCCGCCGGCGAACATCGCCGTGAACGTGACCCCCATGGCGGCGCCCGGCTCCACCCGGCCGATGCGGCGGATCAGTTCGATGATCACCACCGCCACCACGGCCGCGCCGGCCGCGCCGAGCATCATCGGCCAGGTCGAGACCCGGCCGGTGATCAGGAATGCCGCGACGATGCCCGGCAGCACGACATGGCTGATCGCATCGCCCATCAGCGCCTGCCGGCGCAACACGAGGAAATTGCCCGGCACCGCGCAGGCCATCGCGGCCAGCGTGCCGATCAGCAGCGGAACCAGGCTGAGCTGGACGAATTCGGCGCTCATCATCCTCTCACACGCTTCTCGGCACGCCGAGGCGCTGGTCGATCACCCGGATCTCGTCCGGTGTCAGCACGGTCTCGATCGGTTCGAGGCCGACGAGGCGGCCGGCAATCGCCTCTTCGTGGTGCATCCGCCGCGCGATCTCGTAGCGCCGCGCGTCGATCAGCGCCTTCGCCGCCTGGGCGCGGCCGGCCTCGGTGACGACGCCGTCGGCGCGGATCAGTCCGGCGCGGCGCAGGATGCGCAAGGTCAGCGGCTCGATCACCGGCTCGCCATGCGCCAGCGCCAGCAGGCCCTGGCGGCGATGCACCGCGATCTGGAAGCGGCGATGGCGCAGCGCGCGGGCGAGAATGCCGCGCGCCGGCGCCATCAGCAGCGAGATGACGAATAGGGCAAAGCAGGTCAGCACCACCATCGGCCCGGTCGGCAGCTTCGGCGCCGAGGCCGAGAGCGCCACGCCGACATAGCCCGAGAGACCGCCGATCGCTGCGGCGATGGCGGCGACATGGCCGCTGCGCTCGGTCCAGAACCGCGCCGCCACCGCCGGAATGATGAGCAGCGCCACAATGAGAACCAAACCGACGATCTTGAGCCCGATCACGGTAATGGCCATCACCAGCCCCATCATCGCAAGATCGACGGTCCGGACAGGCACCCCGGCCGTCGCCGCATAGCCGGGATCGAAGGCGACCATGGTCATCGGCCGCCGCAGTACGAGGATCGCCGCCGCGGCCAGCGCCCCGCCGAATGCGATCAGCAACGCTTCGGAATAGAGCATGCCCGCGGTCGAGCCGAGCAGGAAGCCCTGCAATCCCGCCTGTTTGCCGGTCGGCAGGTTCTGGATCACCGTCAGCAGCACGACCCCGAAGCCGAAGAACACGCTGAGCACCGCGCCGATCGCCGCGTCCTCCGCGAGGCGGGTGCGGCGGGTGATCCATTCGACCAGCACCAGCCCGAGCCCGGCCGTTGCGGCGGAGCCGAGCATCAGCCCGGCAAGGTTGCGGCCATCGCCGCCGAGCGCGGTCATCGCGATGAAGGCGAGGCAGATGCCGGGCAGGGTCGCGTGCGACACCGCGTCGCTGACCAGCGCGCGCTTGCGCAGCACGAGAAAGGTGCCGGTGGCGCCGGCCGAGGCGCCGAGCACCGCGGCGCCGATGGCGACCAGCGCGGCGTTGTAGCCGTTCCGGAGCAGCAGGGCGTCGATCAGCGCGGTCATGAGCGGAGGGGGGCCGGGCAAGGCGCATCCGGGCGCGGAACATCGCCGAGACCGAGATCCCGGATCTGCGCCGCCAGGAGGCGGCCGCCATAGGTTGCCTGCAGATTGGCGGCGGTGAAGGTCGTCGCCACCGGCCCTTCCGCGATGCGGCTGACATTGATCATGAACACATGGTCGAAATAGGCGGAGACCGTGCTGAGATCGTGATGGACGCAGACGATCGTCCGCCCCGCGTCGCGCAGTGCCGTCAGCACGCCGATGATCGCCGCTTCCGTGGCGGCGTCGACGCCCGCGAAAGGCTCGTCGAGCAGATAGAGATCGGCATCCTGCGCCAGCGCCCGCGCAAGGAAGACGCGTTGCTGCTGCCCCCCGGACAATTGCCCGATCTGCCGCCCGGCGAAGGCGGCCATGTGGACCCGTTCCAGGCAATCGCGCACGCGCTCGCGATCACGCGGGCGCATCCAGCCGAGCAGTCCGAGTTCGCGATAAAGCCCCATCGCCACCACATCCTGCACCCGTGCCGGGAAATCCCAGTCCACCGAGGCGCGCTGCGGCACATAGGCGATGCGCCGGCCCATCTCGCCGATCGGCCGGCCGAAGACCGTGACCGTGCCGGACAACGCCGGCACGATCCCGAGCGCCGCCTTGAGCAGCGTCGATTTCCCGGCGCCGTTCGGGCCGATGATCGCCGTCATGCTGCCGGGGGTGATGCTCATATCGACGGAGAACACCGCCGGCTTCTCGCCATAGGCGATCGTCATGCCGCGGATCGCGAGCGGCCCGGGGGCGGTTTCGGCATCAGGCGCTGCGCTTCGGGTGATCCCATCCGAGGCCGCGAGGGTCGGAGCCTGCCGTGCTGCCATGATCCCGCTCCCTATTTCGCTGCCAGCCTCTGCGTCATGCCCCGGGCTGGCGCCTCGCCGCCCAGCGCACGGGCGATCACCGTCACGTTGTGGTCGATCATGCCGATATACGTGCCTTCATAGGTCCCGGTCTCGCCCATCGCGTCGGAGAACAATTCGCCGCCGATGGCCACGGTGTGCCCGCGCGCGGCTGCGCCCTCGATCAGCGCCCGGACATTGCGGTCGGAGACGGAGGATTCGATGAAGATCGCGCCGATCTTCCGCGCCACCAGCAGGTCCACCAGTTCGCGGATTCGCGTGAGCCCGGCTTCGCTCTCGGTCGAGATGCCTTGGATACCCTCGACCTGGAAGCCATAGGCGGCGCCGAAATAATTGAACGCGTCATGCGCGGTGACCAGCACCCGCCGCGCCTCCGGCACCGAGCCGAGGACCATCCGCGAATAGGTTGCGAGCGCGGCGATCATCTGGAGATGCGCCGCGGCATTGGCCTCGAATGCCGCGCGCGCCGCTGGCCGCGCCGCGATCATCGCGTCGCGCACCGCCGCCGCCACCTCCGCCCAGAGATCGGGGTTCATCCAGACATGCGGGTCGAACTTGTCCTTGTATTCGTCATGCGCGATGAGCCGCGCCGGTGCGATCCGCTCCGCCACCGCGACCACCCGCCGCCGCTTGGCAAGATCACGGAAGAAGTCCTCCATCTGCGCCTCGAGATAGAGCCCGTGCCAGAGCACGAGATCGGCGCGGGCCATGGCCGCGATATCGCTGCGCGTCTGCCGATAGGCATGCGGATCGACGCCCGGCCCCATCAGTGCCCTGACCTCGACCGCCTCGCCGCCGACCTGGCGCGCCGCATCGGCGATCATGCCGGTGGTCGCGACCACGGTGAGCTTCGCCGTCTGCGCGCGGGCCGAAGGGGCCGAGAGCGCGGCGGGCAGGGCCAGCCCGGCGGCGAGTAGGGAACGTCGGGTGACGGGCACGGAATCCTCCTGGTTGATCCTTTTCATGCTTATGCAAATCATTTGCATCTGTCAATCGAGTTCGGAACAATTGGCAGGAAGAGCGCGGCGCGGGGCGATCCGGGACGAGAGCCCGGATGAGAGGCCAGACGCGAGCGGCGGGGGCGGCAATGCCCGCGGCGGGCGGGCAGATTCGGCGCGCCGGAAAGCGGCAGCCGGCGGCCTGGCTGCGCGAAAAGCCTTGCCCCGGCGGATATTCGGTGTGAAGAGGGGCGAAAGCTCGAATCCCTGCCATGCCCCCCGTTTATCGTTTCGCGCCTTCGCCCACGGGCCTCATCCATATCGGCAATGCGCGCACCGCGCTCTGGAACGCGCTGCTGGCGCGGCAGCGCGGCGGAACCTTCATCCTGCGGTTCGACGATACCGATCGCGAGCGCTCACGGGCCGAATATGCCGAGGCGATCTGCGCCGATCTCGCCTGGCTCGGCATTGCGCCGGACCGGATCGAGCGCCAATCCGCGCGGGTGGCGCGCTATGCCGAGGTTCTGGCCTCCCTGCGGGCAGCCGGCCGGGTCTATCCGGCCTATGAGACGGCCGAGGAATTGGAGCGCAAGCGCCGGCGCCAGCAGGCGCGGGGCCAGCCGCCGGTCTATGACCGGGCGGCGCTCGCGCTCTCCGAATCCGCGCGCGCGGCGCTGGAGGCCGAGGGGCGGCGCCCGCATTGGCGCTTCCGCCTCTCGGGCCTGACGGTCCGCTGGCAGGACCGCGTGCGCGGCGAATGCCATATCGAGACTGGCGCGCTTTCCGATCCGGTTCTGGTGCGGGAAGACGGCACGGTGCTCTACACCTTCGCCTCGGTCGTCGACGATATCGACATGGGCGTGACGGATATCCTGCGTGGCGAGGATCACGTCGCCAACACCGCCGTGCAGATCGAATTGTTCGCAGCGCTCGGTGCCGCGCCGCCGCGTTTCGCGCATCACAACCTGATCGCGGCGGCGGATGGCAGCGAGATGTCGAAGCGCACCGGCGCGCTTTCGCTGCAATCCTTCCGCGAGACCGGCGCCGATCCGCTTGCGGTGGCGATCGTCGCCACCCTCACCGGCACGTCCGAGCCGGTGCGCCCGCTCGCCGGGCTCGACGCGCTGGCCGAGCTGCTCGACGAGGCGAAATTCTCGCGCGCACTGACCAAGTTCGACCCGGCGGAGATTCGTGATCTGTCGGCGCGGCTGCTTCATGCCCGGCCCTTCACCGACCTGGCCGGCGATCTCGCCGCGCTCGGCATCGCGGGGCCGCTGGCGGAGCCGTTCTGGGCGGCGATCCACGGCAATGTCACCCGACTCGCCGAGGCACGGGAATGGTGGGAGATCCTGACCGGCAACCAGCATTTCGGGGCGGGCGACGAGGACACGGATTTCCTTGCCGCGGCGGCGGATTGCCTGCCGGAGGCGCCCTTCGATTCCGGAACCTGGCCGGCCTGGACGCAGGCGCTTCAGGCCCGCACCGGCCGCAAGGGGCGGGCGCTGTTCATGCCGCTGCGCCTGGCGCTGACCGGGCGCGAGCATGGCCCCGAACTCAGGGCCGTGCTTCCCCTCTTAGGTCGATCGCGCGTTCTTTCCCGGTTAGCTCCGGCGCCACGTTCCTGACCTGCCGGCGCGTGCCGTCGGCGCCGATTTTCTGCTCGCGGACGCCGCCCTGCCCGGAGACGATCCGCTGGTTGACGACGCGCGGGCCGATGCCCGAGGAGGCGGTGCCGCCGGTCGGCAGGGCGCTCTCGGGCAGGCTCGGCGGCGGCTCCTCAGCGGTTTTGGATTCTGCGGTTTTGGATTCTGCGGTTTTGGATTCGGCGGGTTTGGCTTCAGCGGGCGCGGGAGCGATCGCGCCCTTGCGATCACGTGGCGTCCGGCGCTCGGCGGCGGCCTGCAGGCCCTTCGGCCGTGACATTGCCGCCGCCTGCTCCTGCGTCACGACGATATCGCCCTTGCGCGCCTCGACCAGATCCTCGGTTCCGGCGAGGGCGCTGGCCCAGGTCTGGCCCGGCTGCTTGCAGAAGCAGGCCGGATCGTGAGCGCTCTGGTATTTCTTGGCGGTGGGAAGCGACATGTAGGGTGTGCCGTCCCGTGTCGCCGCGCGTTCGACATCGCCGCCGAGCGGCATGTAGAAGACCTGCGTCTCGGCGCCGGGGCAGAGCGAGGCGCAGACCTGTGCATATTCGTCGCGCGCGCCGATCCCCTCGAAATTGACCGGGAAGAAGAAGCCGTCGCAGGTGCGCACGCAGATCGCGAGCCGCCCGCCGAGGCGCTCGCGCGGGCGTTCCTCATCGAGATCGATGTCGCGGCCGTCGCGCGGCGGGGCATCGCCGAACAGCCGATCGAACAGGCCCGGATCGCTGGGCGCCGCGTAGATCACGCCGCGCTGTTCGGGGCGTCCGTTGCAGCCGTAGCGGTCGAGCGCGGCGAGGAGCTGGGCGCGGCGGCTCCCGCCGCCCTCCATCTGGCCGATCTGCGCGGCGAGTTGCGCCGCCTGCGCCCGCAGCGGCGCGCAGACCGGAGGCGGATTGTTGAAGAACAGGAATCCGCGCCGCTCGCAATCGTTCTGCTGGATCGCGTAGCGGACGCGCGCAAGCTCGGTGCGCAGCCGCTGCGAATCGCGCGTGACACCGCCGCCGAGGCCGGCGAGTTCGGCGCGGATCTGGGTGCAGGCGGGGGATTGCGCGATCGCCTGTCCGGCCTGGAGCAGCAAGGCCAGCAGGACGCCCAACCGCGCCGCCGCGCCACCCCGCCGGCTGGCCGCCACCGCGGGGGAAGGCCGGGCCGGGTCTCGCGTTGGGGTCGGAACCAAGGAGGAGGTCGGAACCAAGGAGCCACCGCGCGCTGGAACCGGAACCGGAGCCGGATCGGACGAATCGTCGAAGTGAGACAACCCTCTCTATGCGCGCGGATTATGATGCGGGCAAGGCGCCGGGGCCGGATTCGCGGCGTTTCGGCGGCGGGACGCGGCGGTTCCGGGGCGCCGGTGCTCAGCGCGCCGCGTCGCCATCGCGCCATGCCGCCCCGTCGACCTCGGCGAGCAGCCGGTCGATGAGGCTTTCGAGCTGGGCGCGCTCGCCGGCATCGAGGCCGGCGCAGATACGCTCGGAAAAGGCCCGCGCCATGGGCACGATCTCGAAATAGACCTGCCGGCCGGGCTCCGTCAGCGCGAGGAAGGCCTCGCGCAGATCGGCGCGGTTGGCGCGGCGCTGCACGAACGTGCGCCGTTCGAGCGCGGCGACGGCGCGGCTCACGGTGGTCTTGTGCATGCGGCTGTGGCGGCCGACATCGCGCGCCGTGATCACCCCGAACTGGCCGAGGGTCGCAAGCACGCGCCATTCCGGGATCGAGATCCCGAAGCGCTCGCCATAGCTCCGCGCCAGCGTGTGGCTGACCTCGGCGGCGAGCACGTTGAGGCGGTAGGGCAGGAAGCTCTCGAGCCGCAACGGCTCGATGGCCTCCGCGGCCTCCGGCGCGGTTCCGCGCGGTGTTGTCTTCATATTGCCATGCATGAGATTGGATGAAACCATTGTTCAGACGAGATTATCTGGCGGGAACAGGAATTTGTCCAGCAGTAAGATGCATGCCGGGTTGCCTGTCGCAAGAAGAGGAAGGGAGATGGCCGGGGATCAGCTGCGCACGCGGGTCCGGATCATCAGCGAATCATAGGCATATTCGCCGATCTGCCACCAGGAATATTGCTCGCCGAGATAATCGTTCAGGGAATCGAGCGCGCGCTTGAATTGCGGGTTCTGCGCCGCGATCTCGGCATAATAGGCTTTCGCCGCCTCGTAGGCCGCCTCCATCACCTGCGGCGGGAAGCCGCGCAATTCGGTGCCGCGGCCGATCAGCCGCTTGAGGGCGGGGGCGTTCACCGCATCGTATTTGGCGAGCATCCAGTTATTGGCGGCCTCGGCGGCCTGTCGCAGAACGGCCTGGTAATGCTTGGGCAGCCGGTTCCATTGCTCGAGATTGACGCAGGCATGGAGCATCGCCCCGCCTTCCCAGAAGCCGGGAAAGTAATAATACTTGGCGACCTTGGCGAAGCCGAGCTTCTCGTCGTCATAGGGGCCGACGAATTCCACCGCGTCGATCGTGCCGCGCTCAAGCGCCGGGTAGATGTCGGCCGGCGCGATCTGCTGCGGCACCACGCCGAGCCGCGCGAGGATATTGCCGCCGGTGCCGCCGATGCGGAATTTGAGACCCTGGAGGTCGTCGAGCGATTTCAGCTCCTTGCGGAACCAGCCGCCCATCTGTGTGCCGGAATTGCCTGCCGCGAAGGAGATGATGTTGAACTTCGCCAGCGTCTCGTTGACGATTTCGGCGCCACCGCCGAAATGCCACCAGGAATGCTGTAGCCGCGCATTGGGGCCGAAGGGCAGCCCGGTGCCGAAGCCGAGCACGGGATCCTTGCCGATGTAGAAATAGGTCGGCGTGTGGCAGCATTCGAGCGCGCCGGACGAGACGGCGTCGAGCGCCTGGAGACCCGGCACGATCTCGCCCGCCGCGAAGGCCTGAATCTGGAAGCGGTTGTCGGTTGCCTCGGCGACGTATTTCGCGAAGACCTGCGCGGTGCCGAAGATCGTATCGAGCGATTTCGGGAAGGAGGAGGTCATCCGCCACTTCACATCCGGCGTGCCCTGCGCGAGCGCCGGCCGCGCGAGCCCGGTTGCCGCCGTGCCCGCGCCCAACCCTGACAGCAACAAGTCGCGCCGACGCATCGTCCCGATCTCCTATCCTGCGCAGATGGTTCCGCGCGAAACTTTTTCCTTGTCTCGCCCCCGCGGCCTTTGCGAGAATTGCACAACACGCGGGAAGCGTCACCCGGCTTTGCATGAAATTTGCGACAGATTGACTGCAGAACACCGGCGGCGGCAGAGCGGATGCAGGGAGAATTCTGGGCATGAAACTGGCTTCGCTCAAAGCGGGGCGCGATGGCCGCCTCGTCGTCGTCTCGCGGGATCTGACCCGGGCGACCGACGCGCAGGCCATCGCCCCGACGCTTCAGGCCGCACTCGACGATTGGGAGCGCGTTGCCGGGCCGCTCGCCGATCTTGCCGAGAGCCTGGCGCATGGCGCGGCGCCGAGCTTCCGCTTCCACGAGCATGAATGCGCCGCGCCGCTGCCGCGCGCTTTTCAGTGGCTCGATGGCTCGGCCTATGTGAACCATGTCGAACTGGTGCGGAAGGCGCGCGGCGCGGAGCTGCCTTCGCGCTTCCGGACCGATCCGCTGATGTATCAGGGCACGTCGGATTCCAATCTCGGCCCGCGCGATCCCGTTCCGGTCGCGAGCGAGGAATTCGGCATCGATTGCGAGGCGGAAATCGTCGTCGTCACCGGCGCGATGCCGCTGGGTGCCGATGCGGCGGCGGCCCGCGCCGCGATCCGGCTGGTCGGGCTCGTCAACGATGTCTCGCTGCGCAACCTGATCCCGGACGAACTCGCCAAGGGCTTCGGCTTCCTGAACTCGAAACCGCCTTCCGCCTTCTCGCCCGTCTTCGTGACCCCGGACGAACTCGGCGATGCCTGGGACGGCGGCAGGCTGCATCTGCCGCTGCTCACCGCGATCAACGGCCGGATGCTCGGCTGCCCGGAAGCCGGCGAGGAGATGACCTTCGATTTCGGCGCCCTGATCGCCCATGCCGCGCGCACGCGGCCGCTCGGTCCCGGCACGA
Organism: Rhabdaerophilum calidifontis; assembly: GCF_008641065.1. Classification (GTDB taxonomy): domain Bacteria; phylum Pseudomonadota; class Alphaproteobacteria; order Rhizobiales; family Beijerinckiaceae; genus Rhabdaerophilum; species Rhabdaerophilum calidifontis. The sequence goes on from NZ_VTRS01000002.1 coordinate 48,418, forward strand.
TCATCGGCTCGGGCACGGTCTCGAACCGCGATCCCGACGGCTCGCCCGGCAGGCCGGTGGCGGAGGGCGGGCGCGGCTATTCCTGCATCGCCGAGCAGCGGATGGTCGAGACCATCCGCTACGGCGCAGCGCGGACGCCGTTCCTGAAATTCGGCGATGTCGTGCGCATCGAGATGAAGGACCGCAAGGGACACACGATCTTCGGCGCGATCGAAAACCGCATCGAGCCGGCGGGCATGTGAGGGGATAATGAACGGACCGGCTTTCGCGTCGCAGGCGGATCTCGCCGAGAAGACGATCACCTTCGCCGAGATCGGCCCCGGGCTCTATGCCTTCACCGCCGAGGGCGATCCCAATACCGGCGTGGTCGTCGGCGACGAGGGCGTGCTGATCGTCGACGCGCAGGCGACCCCCGCCATGGCCGAGGCGGTGATCGCGCGCGTGCGGAGCGTGACGGACAAGCCGATCACCCATGTCGTGCTCTCGCATTACCACGCAGTGCGCGTGCTCGGCGCCTCGGCCTATCGTGATGCGAAGGCGATCCTCGCCTCGGATGCGACGCGAGACCTCATCGTCGAGCGCGGCCTCCAGGACATGGATTCCGAGATCGGCCGCTTTCCCCGGCTGTTCCGCGGCAAGGAGACGATCCCCGGCCTCACCTGGCCGACGATCACGTTCGAGCGCGAGATGTCGGTTTGGCTCGGCAGGCGCGAGGTCCGGCTCAAGCATCTCGGGCGCGGTCATACGGCCGGTGACACGATCGCCTTCGTGCCCGATGCGGGGGTGATGTTCTCGGGCGATCTCGTGGAATACCGATCCGCCTGCTATTGCGGCGACGCGCATTTCGCCGATTGGCCGGAGACGCTCAAACGGCTCGCGGCGCATGATCCGGTGGCGCTGGTGCCGGGGCGGGGTGATGCGCTGGTCGGCCGGGACAAGGTTGCCGCCGCCATCGCCGGCACGACCGACTTTCTTGAAACGCTCTACGGCACGGTGCAGCGCGCGGTTGCGGCCGGCAAGACGCTGAAGGCCGCCTTCGCCGATGTCCGCGCCGCGATGGACGGGCCGTTCGGCGCCTATGCGATCTACGAGCATTGCCTGCCCTTCAACGTCTCGCGCGCCTATGACGAGGCGCGCGGCATCGACCATCCCGTCATCTGGACCGCCGAGCGGGATCGCGAGATGTGGGCGCGGTTGCAGGGATGAGGGTGCCGGAGCCGCGGCGGAGGATCGGGCAGGGGAGTTGCCGGTCATGAATGCGCCTTATGCCGTTTTCTCCTATGTGAAATCGCCGGATCAGGCCCGCGCCGCGCCCGCGCATCATCCGGTCGTGGTGGTGGGCGCCGGGCCGGTAGGGCTTTCCCTCGCGATCGACCTCGCGCAGCGCGGGCAGCGGGTGGTGCTGCTCGACGATTCGGACCGCATCGGCGAGGGCAGCCGCGCCATCTGCTTCGCCAAGAAGACGCTCGAAATCTTCGACCGGCTCGGCATTGCCGGGCCGCTGGTGGCGGAGGGCGTGTCCTGGAGCCGGGGGCGCGTCTTCCAGGGCGAGGGCGAACTCTATGCGTTCGACCTGCTGCCGGAGGAGGGCCACAAGATGCCGGCCTTCATCAACATCCAGCAATTCGTGGTCGAGAAGGCGCTGGTGGATCGCGCGGCGGCGCTCGACAATCTCGATCTGCGCTGGAATAACCGGGTCGTCGCCCTGGATCCGGGCGGCGCGGGGGCGCGGCTGACGATCGAGACGCCCGACGGCCCCTACCGGATCGAGGCGGATTACGTCGTCGCCTGCGACGGCGCCCGCTCACCGCTGCGGGCCATGCTGGGGCTCGATTTCGCCGGCGAGGTCTTCGAGGAGCAGTTCCTGATCGCCGATGTGCGGATGCGGGCGGATTTTCCCACCGAACGCTGGTTCTGGTTCGATCCGCCCTTCCATCCCGGCGGCTCCGCCCTGCTCCATCGCCAGCCGGACGATATCTGGCGGATCGACCTGCAACTCCCCGCCACAGCCGATGCCGAGGCGGAGAAGCGGCCGGAGAATGTCCGCCCCCGGCTGCGCGCCATGCTCGGGCATGACGATTTCAGCCTCGAATGGGTGTCGATCTACCGGTTCCGCTGCCTGCGGCTCGCGGCGTTCCTGCATGGACGGGTGATCTTCGCGGGGGATGCCGCGCATCAGGTTTCGCCCTTCGGCGCGCGCGGCGCCAATTCCGGCATCCAGGACGCCGAGAACCTCGCCTGGAAGCTCGCCGCGATCCTCGACGGCGACAGCCCGGAAAGCTTGCTCTTCACCTATGACATCGAGCGCGGCCAGGCCGCGGACGAGAACATCGCCCATTCGACGCGCTCGACCGATTTCATCGCGCCGCAATCCGCGGCCGAGCGCGTGCTGCGCGACGCGGCGCTGGCGCTCGCCCGCAACCATGCCTTCGCCAAGCGCATGGTGAATTCGGGGCGGCTCTCGACCCCCTCTTCCTATCGCGAATCGCCGCTCTCGACCCCGGATGACGCGCCCTGGGCGGGTGGCCCGGCGCCCGGCGCGCCGATCCCCGATGCCCGGCTCGGCGCGGGCCATCTCTCGGAACGGCTCGGCGCGGATTTCACGCTGCTCGCCGGCGATGACGCCACCGCGCGGCTCGCTCCGCCCGGTGTGGCGGTGCTGGCGGCCGGGGAGGGCGGCGTCGGCGATCCGGCCGGCGATCTCGCGCGGCGCTTCGCGCTGGCGCCGGGCACCGCCTATCTCATCCGGCCGGACGCGCATGTCGCGGCGCGGTTCGCCGCGGCGGACAAGGCCGCGATCCGCGCCGCCCTGCGCCGTGCGCGCGGCAAGGCTGGCCTGGGGCCCTGCGATGACGGGGCGGTGTGAAGGAGGGACGGATGCGTGAGGATGCAGGCGCGGCGGCGGGCGGAGGTCTTGTGGCCGAATCGCGGCTTTCCGATCCCGACCGCGCCTTCCGCCTGCTGATCGAAGCGCGGCGCGGCCTCTCCCCCGAGGCGGCGGCGGCGCTGGATGCGCGCCTGGTGCTGCTGCTGGCGAACCATATCGGCGACGAGGCGGTTCTGCGCGAGGCGATTGCCGCCGCCCGTGCGGCCATGATCCCATGAGCGGAACTGAGTCGCGCACGCCCTATGTCGCCATGTCGCTTGTCGGGATCACCGGTCTTGTATCGGGGCTCATCGTGGCGCTTGGCGCCCTGGCCCTCCTCATCGCGAATTCTTCACGCTCGTTCTGGGAGCCGCTGATCTGGGGGACGTTTCTGTTCGAGGTCACGCTGGCGGTGGTGCCGCTGTTCCTGTTCCGCACCGGGCGAGCGCGGCTTTTCGCGCGGGCCTTCGCCATCGGCGCCGCGCCGGGCTTGCTGATCGCGCTCACGCTGGTTGTGGCGGCCTACACATAGCGCCGATCCGCGATCGCACGAGAACCGCGGCGAGAGCCGTCTTCCTTCCGTCGCTCCGGAACATTATCTCAGGGCGTATCGGATCATCGAAGAGGTCACCCATGTTTCGTGCTGCTGTTGCATCTGCGCTGCTTGCTGCGGCGGCGTTCGGGCTGGGGGCTGGCTCGGCTTCGGCCCAATCGCCGGACCTGATCTTCAAGAAATCGACCGTCTTCCGCTTCCTCACGCCGGACGACAAGCTCGCGACCTACGCGATCGACGATCCCGACATCGAGGGGGTCGCCTGCCATTACACCGTGCCCGAGAAAGGCGGCGTCGCCGGCGGTCTCGGGCTCGCCGAGGAGGTGTCCGATATCTCGCTCGCCTGCCGGCAGGTCGGGCCGGTGAAGTTCCGCGCCAAGGTCGAGCAGGGCGAGGTGATGTTCCGGCAATCGCGTTCGCTGCTCTTCAAGCGCATGCAGATCGTGCGCGGCTGCGACGTGAAGCGCAACGTGCTGGTCTATCTCGTCTATTCCGACAAGCTGATCGAGGGCAGCCCGAAGAATTCCACCTCCACCGTCCCGATCATGCCCTGGGGCGGGCAGGAGCCGGTCCAGTGCCGGGATTGGCTGAAATGAGGGCGGGTGCGACGGCGCGGCCGTCCCGGGTGCGCGTCAGTTCCGGCACGAGATCAGGAAGCTCTCGACGGGCTTGCCCTGGCTGGTTCCGGCCGAGCCGGTGATCTCGTCGCGGTCGAGCTGGCGATAGGCGCTGGCGGCCTTGAAGCCCTTGGCCTCGCACCAGGCATCGGCCACGATCCGCCCGCAATCCGAGCGGCGGGCGAGGCATTCCTGCGTGCCGTAGCCGTCCGAGCCGGCGACGATGAAGTCCTGCTGCTTGGCGCGCGCGACGGTTTCGTTCCCCGAGGCGGCGATGATGATCGCGGCCGCGACCGCGGCGACGATGGCGGCGAGAATGCTGATGCGCAGGCGCATGGCAGGCCCCTTGAAGCGACGCGGTTGAACGGAACCGCCCGATCCTCGGTTCAAAGCGTTAAGGTCTGGTTGACGGAATGCCGGTGCGGAACCGCACAGGCCGCGATGCCAGAGGCTTGCCAGCGAAAGGCGCGGCAACCCTTTCGCCCGCCTTCCGGCGGCCGGGCCGCGCGGACCGCCCGCTTGACGCGCGATTGCGGCTGAAGCAAGAAGGTTTCATGCAAAGGAACGGTCGCCCCGCGATTGCGATTGTGATTTGTGGCTAGCGCGCAACGCTCGCTGGCCCGCCTCTCGTTCACCCTCCAAGGTCAAACCCGAGAAGCGCCCCCGGCGAGCGGCGGCGCCTCGAACGGGGGTGCAGGATGACGGCGGTGAGGCTCTACAACACGCTGACGCGGCGGAAGGATACGCTCGAACCGCTCGCGCTCAACCCCGCGACCGGCAAGCCCCTGGTGCGCATGTATGTGTGCGGCCCCACGGTCTATGATTTCGCGCATATCGGCAATGCGCGGCCGGTGATCGTGTTCGACGTGCTGTTCCGCCTGCTGCGGCACGTCTACGGGCCGGAGAACGTCGTCTATACCCGCAACATCACGGATGTGGACGACAAGATCAACGCGCGCGCCGCCGAGAAATACCCGGACCTGCCGGCCAATGCCGCGATCCGCCGCCTGACCGAGGAGACCAACGCGCAGTTCCAGGCGGATGTGACGGCGCTCGGCTGCCTCGAACCCACGCATCAGCCGCGCGCGACCGAGCATATCGAGGGCATGAAGGCGCTCTGCGAGCGGCTGGTGGCCAGGGGGTTCGCCTATGTCGCGCAGGGCCATGTGCTGTTCTCGCCCGAGGCGATGAACGAACACGCCGGCAGGCTGCCGCGCTACGGCGCCCTGGCGAACCGGAGCCTCGACGAGATGATCGCCGGCGCCCGCGTCGATGTCGCGCCCTACAAGCGCGGGCCGACCGATTTCGTGCTCTGGAAGCCCTCGGGTGCGGACGAGCCGGGCTGGGAGAGCCCTTGCGGCATCGCGGGCTCCGGCCGGCCGGGCTGGCATATCGAATGCTCGGCTATGTCGATGGCCAAGCTCCTCGAACCTTTCGGCGGCGGGCTCTCCTGCGACGATCCGCTCAGGAACACGTTCGACATCCATGCCGGCGGCATCGATCTCGTCTTCCCCCATCACGAGAACGAGATCGCGCAATCCTGCTGCGCCTTCGGCACGGAGCGGATGGCGAATATCTGGATGCATAACGGGTTCCTGCAGGTCGAAGGGCAGAAGATGTCCAAGAGCCTCGGGAATTTCGTGACGATCAACGAATTGCTCGGCACGACGAAATTCGGCGGCCGCAAATGGCCCGGCGATGCCCTGCGATTCGCGATGCTGAAGACGCAGTATCGCCAGCCGATCGACTGGACCATGCGCGGCCTCGACGAGGTGGATCGCGAACTCGACGGGCTCTCGGCAGCTTGCGGGGGCACGACGGTCGCCCCTGCGCCTGTGCCGCATCCCTCCGTCATCGAGCCGCTGCTCGACGATCTCAACACGCCGGGCATGGTTGCGGCGCTGCACGGCCTGCGCAAGGCCGGCGCGGTTGCTGCCCTCGGGGAATCTCTCGCCTGGCTCGGCATTCCACCGCGCGGGCGTGCGGTGTTGCCCTCCGGGCTCGACGCGGCCGGGATCGAGCGTCGCATTGCCGCTCGCCTCGCCGCCCGCGCCGCGAAGAACTGGGCCGAGAGCGACCGGATCCGCGACGAACTTGCCGCGATGGGCATCGCGCTCAAGGACGGCAAGGACGAGGCCGGAAACCCGGTCACCACCTGGGAGGTGAAGCGATGAGCCCGTCCTCTCCCGCCCGCGAGCGCCTCTACCTGTTCGACACCACGCTGCGCGACGGGGCGCAGACCACCGGCGTCGATTTCTCCCTCGCCGACAAGGTGAGGATCGCCGGCATGCTCGACCGGCTGGGGGTCGATTTCATCGAGGGCGGCTATCCCGGCGCGAATCCGGTCGATACGCGCTTCTTCGAGAAACCGCCGGAGATGCGCGCCTGCTTCACCGCCTTCGGCATGACGAAGCGGGCCGGCATCTCGGCCGCCAACGATCCCGGCCTTGCCGCCCTGCTTCAGGCCGGGGGGCGGGCGATCTGTTTCGTCGCGAAAAGCTGGGATTTCCACGTCGAGACCGCGTTGGGCTGCACGCTCGACGAGAATCTCGACGCCATCCGCGATTCGGTGCGGGCCGCCCGCGGCGCCGGCAAGCGCGCGCTTGTCGATTGCGAGCATTTCTTCGACGGCTACAAGGCCAACCGGGCCTATGCGCTTGCCTGCGCACGCGCCGCGCACCAGGCGGGGGCGGAATGGGTGGTGCTCTGCGACACCAATGGCGGCACGCTGCCGCACGAGGTCGAGCGGATCGTCGCCGACATGCTCGCCGAAATTCCGGGCATCCGGCTCGGCATCCACGCGCATGACGATACCGGGCAGGCGGTGGCGAATTCGCTCGCCGCCGTGCGCGCCGGCGCGCGGCAGATCCAGGGCACGCTGAACGGCCTCGGCGAGCGCTGCGGCAATGCCAATCTCGTGACGCTGATCCCGACGCTGAAACTCAAGCCGGAATTTGCCGGGCGCTTCGAGACCGGCGTCAGCGATGCGGCGCTGGCCGGCCTCTCGGCGCTGTCGCGCGCCTTCGACGAACTGCTGAACCGGGTGCCGAACCGGCAGGCCCCTTATGTCGGCGCATCGGCCTTCGCCACCAAGGCCGGGATCCACGCCTCGGCGCTCATCAAGGATCCCAAGACCTACGAGCATGTCGAGCCGGAGCGGGTGGGCAACCGGCGGCAGGTTCTGGTCTCGACCCAGGCCGGGCGCTCCAACGTGCTCGCGGAGCTGGAACGGCTCGGCGTTGCCGTGGAGAAGAACGACCCGCGCCTCGCGCGCCTTCTCGAGGAGGTCAAGGAGAAGGAGGCGCAGGGCTATTCCTACGAGGGCGCGGATGCGAGCTTCTATCTTCTCGCCCAGCGCCTGCTCGGCCGCGTGCCGGAATTCTTCACGGTCGAGCGGTTCAAGGTCAATGTCGAGCGCCGCTTCAACGCGCGCGGCGATCTCGTCAGCTTCTCGGAGGCGATCGTCAAGGTGCGGGTCGGGGATCGGACGCTGATTTCGGCCGCAGAGGGCGATGGCCCGGTCAACGCGCTCGACAAGGCGCTGCGCAAGGATCTCGGCCGCTACCAGAGCCATATCCGAGGTTTGAAGCTCAGCGATTTCAAGGTCCGCATCTTCCAGGGCGGCACCGATGCCGTGACGCGGGTGCTGATCGATTCCACCGACGAAGCGGGCGAGAGCTGGACAACGGTCGGCGTGTCCTCGAACATCATCGACGCCTCGTTCCAGGCGCTGACGGATTCGATCGTCTACAAGCTGATGCGGGCGCAGGTGGCGGCCGAGTGAGGCCGCCACAGGGGCTGATGCCGGCGGCCGAGTGAGGCCGCCACGGGGGCTGATGCCGGCGGCCGGCTCAATCGACGAAGCGCACCACCTTGTCGGCGCAGAGATTGACCTCGCCCTGGTCGAAACTCGCCTCGTCCGAGAAGGCGGCGCTGACCGCGAAGACGCAGCCCGCCTTCGCCGGCAGCTTGAACGCCGCGCGCTTGCCCGGCTCCAGCGGCCGCTTCAGCCGCGCCACGGCCTTGCCGGCGGCGTTCGTCACCGCTGCCTCGACCAGCACGCCTTGGCGCCCGTTCACGAACACCACTTCGGCGGCGTTTTTCGGCGGGGTCCGCCGCTGCGCCGCACGCGGCGCCGGCGCGGCGGGTTCGGCGGCCGGGGCCTGCTGCGCCACGGCGTTGCCGGGCCCGACCGGGCCGAGCACGAGAAGCGCGCCGATCAGCGCAAGCCCGGATTTCGAAATCATGCCGCACTCCCCTGCTTTCGCATGCCCTGCGGGCGCATCGCGCCCGCCGCGCCATTCATCGCGCAGCGGCGCGGCGTGCGCAAGCGCCGGTATCGGGTGCGGATACGGGGCGGGTTCAGGCCGGCTGGCGGCTGCGCATCGCCACGGCCTGCCTCAGCATCGGCAGGACGTCCCCGACCTGCTCCGCGACGAGATAATGCACCTCAAGCCCCGGACGGATGAAGTGAAACTCGCGCATATGGGCGAGCAGCACCAGCAACGGTTTCCAGAAATTCGCGATATTGGCGAGAAGGATCGGCTTCTGGTGCTGGCCGAGCTGCGCCCAGGTCAGCTGCTCGACCAGTTCCTCGAGCGTGCCGATGCCGCCCGGCAGCGCCACGAAGGCGTCGGAGCGTTCGAACATCAGGCGCTTGCGCTCGTGCATGTCGCCGACGACGATCATCTCCTGCGCATTCTCGAGCATGAGTTCGCGCGCCTTGAGGAAGCTGGGAATGATGCCGGTGACATGCCCGCCATGCGCGATCACCGCACGCGCGACCGTGCCCATCAGCCCGTGCGAGCCGCCGCCATAGACAAGCCGGATCCCGGCCTCGGCGAGGAGGCGCCCGAAGGATTCCGCGGCCTCCCGGAACACGGGTTCGGAGCCGTTGCCGGAGCCGCAATAGACGCAGACGGAGCGAATCGATGTCGGAGCCACGCCGGGAAGATGGGCGGGCGGCCACGCCGAGGCAAGCCTGAAAACGCCGAGCCGGCTTATCGGTACCGAGGCGCCGGCGCATCCAGGTGCCGGGAATACCGTACCGTGCGGCCTAGAATGGAAATATTCCAACGAGAAGCGGGGCCGGCCCTTGCCGTGCCCGCAGGCGGATCCCTAAATGGAAGCATGGGCTCCAGCATCGCGGTGCCCGTATCCCCCGCGACTGCGCTTCCCCCGCCCCGGGCGCAGCCCGATGCCAAGGCCGAAAGACGCCATCCGTGACCGATTCCCCGCCCGCGTCCGTCCGGCGCGATGCCTCGCTCCTTACCACCCTGCGGCAGCTCTTCCCCTATTTCTGGCCGTCCGACCGGCCGGATCTCCAGCGGGTGATCGCGGGCAGCCTGGCGCTGATCCTCGTCGCCAAGGGCTTCACGATCCTGATGCCCTTCACGTTCAAATGGGCGACGGATGCACTGGTCGTGGCCTCGGGCGGCCGGGCGGATCCCGCTTCGGCCATGCCCTGGCTGATTGGCGCTCCGCTGCTCGCGGTGGCGCTCTACAGCCTTGTCCGCATCCTGATGACGGTGTTCACGCAGCTGCGCGAAGGGCTCTTCGCGCGGGTGGCGATGCATGCGGTGCGCCAGCTTGCGCTCCATACTTTCAAGCACATGCACCGGCTTTCGCTGCGCTTCCACCTCGAACGCAAGACCGGCGGCCTGACCCGCGTGCTCGAGCGCGGCCGCAACGGCATCGAGGAAATCACGCGGATGACGTTGATGACGCTCATCCCGACCATCGTCGAGTTCGTGCTGGTGATCGCGGTCTTCGCCATCGAGTTCGACTGGCGCTATGTCGTGATCGTCGTGGTGATGATCGTGCTCTATCTCTGGTTTACGATCGTCGCCACCGTCTGGCGGATGCGCATCCGCAAGGAGATGAACGAATCCGATACCGACGCCAATGCCAAGGCGGTCGATTCGCTGCTGAACTTCGAGACCGTGAAATATTTCGGCGCCGAGGCCCGCGAAACCGCGCGCTATGACCGCAGCCTCGCCATCTACGAGCGGGCGTCGATCAAGACCTATACGTCGCTGGCCGTCCTCAATACGGGGCAGGCGGTGATCTTCACCCTGGCCTTGGGGCTGTGCATGGCGCTTTCGGCGACGGATGTCGTGGCCGGGCGCAATTCCGTCGGCCATTTCGTGATGATCAACGCGCTGATGATCCAGCTTTACCAGCCGCTCAACTTCATGGGCATGGTCTATCGCGAGATCAAGCAGGCGATCGTCGATATCGAGCAGATGTTCGACATTCTCAAGCGCGAGGCCGAGGTGCGCGACGACCCCGCCGCCCGGCCGCTCGCCGTGCGCGACGGGCATATCCGCTTCGAGAATGTGAGCTTCCATTACACGCCCGAGCGGCCGATCCTGCGCGGGGTCTCGTTCGAGGTGCCGCCGGGGCGCACGGTGGCGATCGTCGGCCCTTCGGGCGCCGGAAAATCGACGATCTCGCGGCTGCTCTTCCGCTTCTACGATGTTTCCGGCGGCGCTATCACCATCGACGGGCAGGATATCCGCGCGGTGACGCAGGCGAGCCTGCGCGCGGCGATCGGCATCGTCCCGCAGGATACGGTGCTGTTCAACGACACGATCCGCTACAATATCGGCTATGGCCGCGCGGGCGCCGATCAGGAGGCCGTGGCGGAGGCGGCGGCCATGGCGCAGATCGATCCCTTCATCCGCTCCCTGCCCGAGGGCTACGAGAGCCAGGTGGGGGAGCGCGGCCTCAAGCTCTCCGGCGGGGAGAAGCAGCGCGTCGCCATCGCCCGGACGATCCTCAAGGGGCCGCCCATCCTGGTCCTCGACGAGGCGACCAGCGCCCTCGACAGCTATACCGAGAAGGAGATCCAGGACGCGCTGGAACGGGTGAGCCGCGGCCGCTCGACCCTCGTCATCGCGCACCGGCTTTCCACCGTCGTCAACGCCGACCGCATCCTCTGCCTGGACAGGGGCGTGATCGTCGAAAGCGGCACGCATGAGGAATTGCTGGCGCTGGGCGGGGTCTATGCCGGCATGTGGAACAAGCAGCGCGAGGCCGATGTCGCGCGCGAGACATTGCAGCGCGCCGAGGCCGGCGAGGCGCCGAGCCTGCGGCAGAATCTCGGGGCCTGATCATCATCTCGGGGCCTGATCCGGCGCAAACCTGCCACCCGGCGGGGCTCAGTTCCGGCTGGCGCGCGCGAGGCGCGCCTCGTCGCGCAGCCGTTCGTGGATGGCGCGCCGGGTCTCGGCATCGATGCCCTCGATCCAGTCCGGATGGTCGCTGCCGAGCGCGTCGATGCAGAACTGCACCGGATCCGGCTGTTCGAGGATGTATTTCGCCGGCAGCGGCAGGGCGCCGGCCGGACGCTGCTCGCGCAGGACACGGATGGCACCGTAACCCACGCAGGAATAGGCGAGGTTGTGGTCCATGGTGGCTCCTCCTGTCGTCGTTGCCGGGTTCGGGCCCGTTTCTGTCCGCGACCATTTCACTATACCAAAGTCGCAGGACAAAGACGAGACAAACACGCGAACGTGGAAAATCTTTGATCGGGATATGCGCCGGCGCACCGAAGGCGGCCGGGCCGCATGCAGCCGCCCCGCCGGGGCTTCCGCTTGCGGCGAGCGAATCCTGCGGGTAAGCCTGCGGCGGAAAAATGACCCGCTTCCGACGGGTCCGGCACAATCTCGTGACGGCCGCGCGCCCCCGCCGGAAAGGCGAAGGCGGCCCGTCGCGACCGCAGGGAACCCGGCATGTCGATCTTTGATTCCATCCGCAAGTTCATCGTCCCCGTACATCCGGAGGGCTATCTCTTCATCGCCATCGCCATTGCGGCGGCGATCGTGCTTGGCTGGATCCTGCCGTCGGCCGGCTGGCTGTTCTGGCTCGCGCCGCTCTTCGTCGCCTATTTCTTCCGCGATCCGCCGCGCGTCTCACCCGTGCGCGCGGGGCTGGTGCTGTCTCCGGCGGATGGCCGGATCAGCCAGATCGGGATGTTCCCGCCGCCCGCGGAGCTTGGGCTCGGCGATGCGCCGCGGCTGCGGATCTCCATCTTCCTGTCGGTCTTCGACGTCCATATCAACCGCGTGCCGGTGGCGGGGCGGATCACCAAGGTGGTCTATACCCCCGGCCTGTTCCTCAACGCCGATCTCGACAAGGCGAGCGAGGACAACGAGCGCAATGCCATCGTCATCGAGGGCAGCCATGGCCCGGTTGCGTGCATCCAGATCGCGGGGCTGATCGCGCGGCGCATCCTGTGCTTCGTCCGCGAGGGCGAGGAGGTGGGACCGGGCGCCCGCTTCGGGCTGATCCGCTTCGGCAGCCGCACCGATATCTACCTGCCCGAGGGGGCGCGGCCGCTCGTGGCCGAGGGGCAGCGGGCCGTTGGCGGCGAGACCGTTCTGTGCGACCTTGCCGCGGCGGAACCGCAGCGGAATTTCCGCGTTTCCTGAAGGCTGGCCGATGGAACCGCTCTTTCCCCCGTTCGAGCCCGAGCCGCAGCCGCCGCAGCGGCGTTTTCGGCCGGTGCCGCTTCGCCTGCTGATCCCGAACATGATCACGCTGGCGGCGCTGGCGGCGGGGCTGACGGCGGTGCGGTTCGCGATCGAGGGGCGGCTCGAGGCGGCGGCTCTCGCAATTCTCGGTGCGGCGATCCTCGACGGGCTCGATGGCCGCATCGCGCGGCTGCTCAAAGGCACGTCGCGGTTCGGGGCTGAGCTTGATTCGCTCGCCGATTTCGTGAGCTTCGGCTGCGCGCCGGCGCTGATCCTCTATTTCTGGCAATTGCAGGCGCTGAAGACGGCGGGCTGGCTCGCCTGCCTGCTCTTCGCCTTCGCGATGGCGCTGCGCCTCGCGCGGTTCAACGTGACGCTCGACGCGCCCGAGCGGCCGGCCTGGCAGAAGGCCTATGCCGTGGGCGTGCCGGCGCCGGCGGGGGCGATGATGGCGATACTGCCCGTCAATCTCAGCCTTGCCGGGCTCCCGCAATTCTTCGGGGAATCGGTTCTGATCCTCGTCTGGCTGATTCTGACGACCGCCCTGACCATCTCCCGCCTGCCGACCTTTTCCGGCAAGGGGCTGAAGACTCCGGTGCCGCGCGAATCCGTGATTCCGATCCTCGCCGCCTGCCTGGTGATTCCGGCGCTGGTCGTGAGCCACCCCTTCGAGACCGTGAGCCTGCTCACCCTGGTCTATGCGGCGCTCGTCCCGGTTGCGGTGCATCGCTACCGGAATCAGGCCGCGATCGCGACGCAAACGCCTGCGGAACCGGGCGCGGAAGACGCGCCAACGACCTCGAATCCCCTAACAAATCGCTAAAATCCGACTCGTTCCGGCACAGGCGCGGCGGGGTGCGTGGAACGGGCGTGGCATTCGCGCAACATGGGTTTGAAAAGCCATGCCGGGCGCTTTCCTGGGGCGCTTCTAGAGTTGAACGGCAGGGCGGCGTGAGTATGGTGCGAAGCGCGACGGGAGTTTCCGGTCGCTGGCTTGTCTTTTCTTCGGGGGGTCCGGGGGAATGGCGGGCGACAAGGGAAAGCGGGTAGGGGTCCGGGGTTCCGGGGCCAGGTTCGCAAACTCCCGATTGGTCTCGAAATCTTTGGAGGTACACCATGAAGCTCGTTAAGAGCCTTCTCCTGGGCTCCGCCGCCGGCCTCGTTGCCGTCGCGGGCGCCTCGGCTGCCGATCTCGGCGTCAAGAAGCCGTCGGCTGTTGAGTATGTGAAGACCTGCCCGACCTACGGCGCCGGCTTCTTCGTCGTTCCGGGCACCACCTCGTGCCTGAAGCTCATCGGCCGCGTCCGCGCCGATTACATCTACAATAACCCGCAGACCCGTGCGGCTCAGGCGTTCCGCTGGCGCGCCCGCGGCTATGTCGGCTACGATCACCGCACCGCGACCGAGTACGGCCTGCTCCGCACCTATGTCCGCGCGTTCTTCAACCACGACACCGGCGCCGACTCGACCCCGACGCTCGAGTACGCCTTCATCCAGTTCGGCGGCCTCACCGTCGGCCGCGTGACCCCGGCCTTCGAGCATGGCTGGCTCCAGTTCTACGGCACCTCGGGCCAGTACTGGGGTGGCTACCACTCGGATATCACCTATGTGAACTCGATCGGCTACACCTTCAACTTCGGCGGCGGCTGGTCGGCCACCGTTGCGCTTGAGGATCCGATGAACCGCCGTTCGACGATCCTGATCGGCGGCACCTATGGCGGCCAGCGCCTCCCCGACGCGACCTTCGCGATCACCGGCAACCAGAGCTGGGGTGAAGTGAAGCTCGCGGCCGCGGTCCGCGAAGTCATCGGCTCGAACTCGACCACGGGCGATTCCGAGCTCGGCTACGCCTTCACCGCCGGCGCGAAGATCTTCCTGCCGATGCTGTCGAAGGGCTCGAACATCTGGGCGAGCTTCTCGTATGGCCGCGGCGCCACCTCGTACACCCACGCCCTCGGCGCGGGCACGATCGCCGATCGCACGCTCACGGTTGCCGACGCGACCGTCACGGCGGCCGGCCTGAAGCTGACGACCTCGTGGTCGGTTGCCGGTGCGGTGCAGTACTTCTTCACCCCGACCGTCTCGGCCTCGCTCGGCGGTGCCTATGGCCGTCACGATCCGTTCGGCGGCGGCAACACCGCCACCACCTATGTCGTCGCCGGCCAGCTCGCCTGGACCCCGGTCGCCGGCTTCCTGATCGGCACGGAAGTGGCCTATCGCCACATCTCCACCAAGGGCACCACGTCGATCGACGCTGGCCCGATCGACAACCAGGACGTTGTCGGCCGTATCCGCTTCCAGCGCGACTTCTAATCGATCCTTGCGGATTGGTACCGGATCGGGGGGCCTCACGGCCCCCCTTTTCGTTTTCGACCCGTCTTACGCCCTATTGACGCCGGCTTGGCCGGTGTGAACATTGTGCGCCGCAGGGACAGGCGGCGGATCGCGCGGGTTCCGCGCCGGGCAGCACGGAGAGACAGGCATGTGCCAGCCGCGCCGATGGGGCCTCGGGCTCCCGTTCCTCCTGCTTCTCGTCGTGCTTGCGGCGTTGTGGCGCCAGGGCGGCGTCGAGGCGGATCTCGCCCGCCGCGCCACCGACGCGCTCGCCCGTGCCGGTCATGGCTGGGCCGGGATCGTGCTCGCCGGCCGCGATGCGACCCTCACCGGGGAGGCTGCCGATTCCAAGGCGCGGGGTGCCGCGCAGGCCCTTGCCGGCCAGGTCTCCGGGATCCGCCGGGCCGCGGACGGAACAACCCTGCTCGCCGAGGCCAGCCCCTTCACCTTCACCGCGATCCGCGACGGCGCCCGGCTGGGCCTCGGCGGCTTTGCACCGCCGGGCGAGGCCGCCGCCCTCGTGGCGGCGGCGCGCCGCCTCCTGCCCGATGCCGTGATCGACGATCAGCTCAAGCCCGCGCGCGGCGCGCCGGCGGGGTTCGGCGCGGCGGCGGCCTTCGGGCTCGCGGAGCTTGCCCGGCTCGAACAGGGCACGCTGTCCGTCTCAGGCCAGATGCTTTCGCTCACCGGCCGCGCGGCGGATTTCGCCACCTTCGATGCGCTTCGCGCCCGGCTCGCGGCGCCGCCGGCGGGCTTCACGGTCGTGCGCGGGCTTGGGGATGGCGATATTCTCCCCCCGCGCGTCCGGCCGTTCACCTTCACCGCCGAGAAGGGCGCCGGCGGGCTGGTCCTGTCGGGCTTCGTTCCGGGCGAGGCGGCGCGCGCGGCGATCCTCGGCGCGGCGCGGGCGCTGGGCGGCGCGGTGACGGATTCGCTGCGGGTTGCCGATGGTGCGCCGGCGGGGGATTGGGCCGGCGCCGCCACCCGCCTCCTCGGCGAACTCGGGCGGCTCGAGAGCGGCCGCGCCGCGCTGACCGATGACAGGATCGCGATCGTCGGCCGGGGAGGCGACAGCATCGCCGCCGATGACATCCGCGCTGGCCTCGGCCGGCTGCCGCCGGGCTTCACAATCTCGGAGATCGCGGTCGAATCGCGGGCGATCCGTCCCTATCTGTTCAATGCCACGCGCAGCGAGGGGGGGCTGGCGCTCTCCGGCTTCGTGCCGGATGCCCGGACCCGCGCCGAGATTCTTGCCTTCGCCCGGCGCCATTTCGAACGCGAGACGATCGATGACCGCCTTCAGGAGGGGATCGGCGCGCCGGCGGATTTCCTCGCCGCGGTGCGGGCCGGGCTCGCCGGGCTGTCGCGGCTCGCGCCGGGCGCCTCGCTGTCGCTCTCGAATCTCGATGCCGCGCTGCGCGGGCTCGCCCTGCTCGATTTCGCGCGCGAGGAGGTGGCCGCCGATTTCCGCCGCGAGGTCCCGGCCGGGTTCGCGAGCCGCATCGAGGTTGCGACCGCGCCGCTGCCGCCGCCGATCCTCGCCGCGCCCGAATGCCAGCTGCTCTATCAGGAGGCGCTCGCGCGCGGCACCATCCATTTCCGCACCGGATCGGCGGATCTGTCGCCGGAATCGCGCGGGCTGCTCGACAGGCTCGCCATCGTCACGCTGCGCTGCGTCAACGCGCGGATCGAGATCGCCGGCCATACGGATTCGGACGGCCAGCCGCAGGCCAATGCCGAATTGTCGCGCCGCCGTGCCGAGGTCGTCGCGGGATATCTGATCCGCGCCGGCGTTCCCGCATCCCGGCTCGAGGCCGTCGGCTACGGCCAGACCCTGCCGGTGGCGCCGAACGACACGGCCGAGAACAAGGCCCGCAACCGGCGCATCGAATTCGTCGTGAAATGAGGAAGCGGCCATGGCTTACCTGATCTCGGCCTTCGCGGTCTGGCTGCTGCTGGCGCTGCTCCTCGGCCTCGCGGTGGGAGGCATCACTGGTGCGCGGGGCGCCGGCGGCGGCTGGCGGGGCCTGCTGCCCTGGCTCGCCGGGCTGGCTGCGGGCGCTCTGGTCGCCTGGGCGCAGATCCTGCCCGGCCGCGCCGGGCTCTGGTTCGATCTCGCGCTCCTGATGCTTGCGGCTTATCTCCTCGGCTGTGGGCTCGCCTGCCTGCTGCGCTGGCGGCTCGCCGTCCGGCCAGAGCCTGCCCCGGCGCCTCTGGCCGCCGCTGCACCGCCCAGATTCCCGTCTCCTACGGACCCGATTCCCGCGCGCGAGATGCCGGTCGAGCCCGCGAAGGCAGCGCCACCCGCCGCGGCCGAGGCGCTGGAGCAGGCGATCACCGGCCTTTCCGCGCCGCGCGGCGGCGTGCCCGACGATCTGACCCGGATCTACGGCATCGATGCGGAAACCGCGGCGCGGCTCAACGCGCTCGGTCTCTACCATTTCGACCAGATTGCGCGGCTGACGCCGGGGCAGCGCCGCTGGCTGTTCCGCCAGCTCGGCCATGGCGGCCGGTTCCCGAGCTGGTGGTGGCGCTGGCGCTTCGACGCCGAGCAGATCCTCGCCGGCCGCGATCCCCGGATCGAGGCGGCCGTGCCGCTGGCGGGGCCGGAATCGACCCGCATGCCGGCCCCGACGGTCCGCTCCGACCCGACGGCGATCGAAGGCACGCGCCCGGCCGGCCTTCCGGCGCCGCGCGGTGGCCAGGCCGACGACCTGAAGCGCATCCGCGGGATCGGCCGGCAGAACGAGGGCCGCCTGCACGGCCTCGGCATCTGGCATTTCGACCAGATTGCCGCCTGGAATGCCGAGGAGGCGGCCTGGATCGGCAGCTATCTCGCCTTTCCGGGCCGGATAGAGCGCGAGGACTGGATCGGCCAGGCCAGGGTTCTGGCCGCCGGCGCCGAGACCGCGTTCTCGAAGCGCGTCGATGCCGGCGAGGTCGCGACCTCGCGCGACGAGGCCGGCGATGACGGGCAGGGCAATGTGGAGCCGCCGCCGGGTGCGCCTCCTGCCGCGGGCAAGGGGGGGAGGGCGCGCAAGCCGAAGAGCTGAGCGGCACCGCCAGCCCGCCCATGCCGGCGCGCCTTGCGAGCAGGTTGGTTCCGGGTGATCGGAAGAGATACGGCGGCGCCGGATGGGCGCACCCGTTCCGTTCGGCCGGGATGCGCCCTAGCCGCAGCGCTCGACGAAATCGCGGATTGCGGCGATGGTCGGCGCATCCTCCAGCAGCGGCGCGTGGCCTTGATAGGGCACTTCATGCAACCGCGCATCCGGATGGCGCGCCACCATTTCCTCGGCGGTCCGGCGCGCGAGAATGTCGCTCAATTCGCCGCGGATGACGAGGAGCCGCGCGTGCGCCAGAGTCGCGAATTGCGGCCAGAGCGGCGGGATCGGCCTTTCGAGATCGAGATCGGCGAGCGTGCGCATGAGGTTGACGTCGTAGCGGGGGATGAGGCGCCCGCTCTCCTCCCGCCAGGTCCGCTCCGCGAAGCGCAGCCAGGCCGCCTCGTCCGTATCCGTGAAATGCGTACCGAAGAGCTGCCGGAGGATCAGCATCGCCTCGGGAAAATCGCGCGGCGCCGGCATCTTGCCGACATAGGAGCGGATCCGCGCGAGGCCCCGCGGCTCGATCACCGCGCCGATATCGTTGAGCACAGCGCCGGCGATCATCTCCGGCCGCGCGATGCCCATCAGCATGGTGAGGAGGCCGCCGCGCGAGGTGCCGAGGAAGATCGCGCGCTCGATTCCGAACGCGACCAGCACCTGCTGGAGATCGTCGAGTTCCACCTTGAGATCGTAGTTCCGCCAATCGGGATCGTATTCCGAGGCGCCGCGGCCGCGGCTGTCGAGCGCCATCACGAAGCGGTTGCCGGTTTCGGCGAGCGCGCGGCCGATCATGTCGAAATCCGCGCCGCAGCGCGTCAGTCCCGGCAGGCAGACCACCGGCAGCCGCGCGCTCGCCGCCGCGCCGAGCGTCGCGACATGGAGCCGCAGCCCGTCACGCGCGGTGACGAAGCGCGAATTCCAGGCGTGGTTCGGCACCACGAGATGGAGGTTCGCGGTGGATCTGGTCTTCTCGCGCGTCGGCATGGCGTCTCCGGGGCAGCGTTCCGCCTGTTTTAGCGGGCGGCGGCGCCGGCACAACCCGGCGCGGTGTTGACCTGCGCCGCGATACCGGAGAAAAGCGGGGTTTCCGACCTCCCCCTTGTTCTGGATCGACCCGATGACCGCGCCTCCGAATGCCGCCCGCTTCCGTGGCTCGTTTACCGCGCTGGTGACGCCCTTCAAGGGCGGCGCGCCCGACGAGAAGGCATTCCGCGAGCATGTCGCCTGGCAGATCGCCGAGGGCACCAACGGCCTCGTGCCGGTCGGCACGACGGGGGAGAGCCCGACGCTGAGCCATGACGAGCACAAGCGGGTCGTCGAATGGTGCGTTTCCGAGGCGAAGGGCCGCGTACCCGTGATCGCCGGCGCGGGCTCGAACAATACCGCCGAGGCGATCGACCTCGCCCGCCATGCCGAGAAGGCCGGCGCCGATGCCCTGCTGGTCGTGACGCCCTATTACAACCGCCCGACGCAGGAGGGGCTCTACCGCCATTTCAAGGCGGTGAACGACGCGGTCTCGATTCCGATCTTCATCTACAACATCCCGCCGCGCTCGGTGGTGGACATGTCGAACGAAACCATGGCACGGCTGTTCGAGCTGAGGAACATCGCCGGCGTGAAGGATGCCACCGCCAATCTCGCCCGCGTCAGCCAGCAGCGCTGGCTCGTCGGTGCCGATTTCATCCAGCTCTCCGGCGAGGACATGACCGCGCTCGCCTGGAACGCGGCCGGCGGCGTCGGCTGCATCTCGGTGGTCTCGAACGTGGCGCCGCGCCTCTGCGCCGATCTCCAGGCGGCCTGCCTCGCGGGCGATTACGCCAGGGCGCTCCAGATTCAGGATCGGCTGGTGCCGCTGCACGACGCGATCTTCCGCGAGCCCGGCCTCGCCGGTGCCAAGCACGCGCTGAGCCTGCTCGGCCGCATGAGCGAGGAGATCCGGCTGCCGATGCTGCCCGTGCAGCAGCAGGCGACGAAGGATGCCATCCGCACGGCGATGGTCCATGCCGGCCTGCTGAACTGACATGACGGCCCGCGACGAAGCGCGCTACAGGATCGCGGCCGACAATCGCAAGGCACGCTTCAACTACGAGATCCTCGAGCCGTTCGAGGCCGGCATCATGCTGACCGGAACCGAGGTCAAATCGCTGCGCGGCGGCAAGGCCACGATCGGCGAGAGCTATGCCGCGATCGAGAACGGCGAACTCTATCTCATCAACGCCTATATTCCGGAATATCTGCAGGCGAACCGCTTCAACCACGAGCCGAAGCGGCCGCGGAAACTCCTGCTCCATCGCCGGCAGGTCGGCCGGCTGGCCGCGGCCCTCGAACGGGAGGGGCTGACGATCGTGCCGCTGAAGGTCTATTTCAACGAGAAGGGGCGCGCCAAGGTCGAGATCGCGCTGGCGCGCGGCAAGAAGCTGCACGACAAGCGCGAGACCGAGAAGGCGCGCGACTGGAAGCGCGAGCAGGGTCGGCTGCTGCGCGAGCGCGGCTGAATCGGCTTGGCTCTGCCCGATTCTAGCCCAACTCCGCCCGGATGGCCGCGAATACCGCGCGGAACATCGCCGGCGTCAGCCGCCCGGTATTGGTGTTGTAGCGCGAGCAATGATAGCTCGAATGGAGCCGCACCGGCCCGATCGTCCGCGCGCCGCCATGCGCGAAAGGGTGGCGTGCGGGCGCGGCGCCCAGCGCGCGCACGGTTGAATCATGGGCGATCCGTCCGAGGGCGAGAATGGCCGCCAGGCGCTGCATCTGGCGCAAGGTCGCGGCGAGGAAGGGCCGGCAGCCGACGATTTCGGCGCCGGTCGGCTTGTTCTCCGGCGGCACGCAGCGCACGGCATTGGTGATGCGGCAATCGAGGAGTTCGAGCCCGTCCCCCGCCTGCGCGGCATAGGTGCCGCGCGCGAAGCCGAATTCCTGAAGCGTCGCGTAGAGCAGGTCGCCCGCGTAATCGCCGGTGAAGGGCCGCCCGGTGGCGTTGGCGCCGCGCAGACCGGGCGCCAGGCCGACGATCAGCAGCCGCGCATCGGCTGCCCCGAAGGAGGCGACCGGCGCGTTGTGCCAGCCCGGCTCGCGCTGGCGCCATTCCGCGCGGAACGCGGCGAGGCGCGGGCAGAGCGGGCAATCGCGCGGCGGCTCGGCCTCCATGCCCGGCGGTCAGCCCTCGTCGCGGTCGCGCGGCGGGCGACCGGCACTGGGACGCTCGATGAAGGCCGGCATCGCCGGGCGCGGCTCGCGGAACCCGCCCTCCGGGCGCGGCTCGCGCGGCGGCCGCTCGCCGGGATCGCGGCCGATCCGGGCCTGGAGATCGACAAGATCGAGGAACTGGTCGGCCTGCCGGCGCAGATCGTCGGCGATCATCGGCGGCTGGGTCGAGATCGTCGAGACCACCGAGACCCGGACGCCCTTGCGCTGCATCGCCTCGACGAGGCTGCGGAAATCGCCATCGCCGGAAAACAGGATCATGTGGTCGATGAAGGGCGCGAGCTCCATCGCGTCCACCGCGAGCTCGATATCCATGTTGCCCTTGATCTTGCGCCGGCCCATCGCGTCGGTGAATTCCTTCACCGGCTTCGTCACAACGGCATAGCCGTTATAGTCGAGCCAGTCGATCAGCGGGCGGATCGAGGAATATTCCTGATCCTCGATCAGAGCCGTGTAATAGAACGCGCGAACGAGATAACCCTTTGACTGATATTCCTTGAGAAGCCTGCGGTAATCGATATCGAAACCAAGCGTCTTCGAAGTTGCATAAAGATTGGCGCCGTCAATGAAGAGGGCAATCCGTTCAACGTTCTGCATTCTGTGTCCTGCTTTGCTCTCGCGCTCAAGAAATCCGTGCCGGATTTTGCCGATTCGGCGTCCCGGAAAGCGCTCATGCCTTGTTTTGACAGCCCATACCCGGTTAAAAACCGGTCTAGGTCGAATATGTGCTCGCGCGCGGTATCGGGACGGCGGCATTAATGAAAGGCAACATGGGATTCAATCCATAAATTTGCAACAGGAAGATGGTCCTTGCGCGGGATAACTATCCTGCGATTGTCTGCGCTTCGGGCCGAGGAGCCAAGGCGCTTGATGTCGCCGCCGCTTTCATGTAACGGCAGAACCTCCCAGGATTTTCCGGCTTTTTGAAGGAGCGAGGCGTCCATGGCCCGCGTGACCGTCGAAGATTGCGTCGACAAGGTGGAGAACCGGTTCGAACTGGTCCTGCTCGCGAGCCACCGCGCGCGGATGCTCTCCTCGGGCGCGCAGCCGCTCGTGACGCGTGACCGCGACAAGAACCCGGTCGTCGCCTTGCGCGAGATCGCCGATGAGCGGCTTTCGCCCGGCGACCTCAAGGAGGATTTCATCCATTCGCTGCAGAAATTCGTCGAGGTCGACGAACCCGAACCCGAGGCGGTTCCGCGCCTGCTGGGCGCGCAGGCGGCGCCTTCGGTTTCGGAGGTCGATGACAGCGACGTCTCGTTCGATCGCATGTCGGAGGAGGATCTGCTGCGCGGCCTCGACGGGCTCGTGCCCCCTTCGGAGACCGACGACGAGGATTGAGCGCGCGCCGCGGTTGCGTGTCGTGCAATTCTCGCCATACTGATCGAGGCGGTGCGGTCGAACGCGCCGCCTTTTTCGTCCGCCGGCAGTGGCGGTCAGGTTCTCGCGCGGGGTTCCGACGCGCATGATGCGCCAATTCGAACTGGTTGAACGGGTCAAGCGCTACCTGCCGGATGCCGACGAGGACCTGCTCAACCGCGCCTATGTCTATGCGATGCGCGCCCACGGTTCGCAGAAGCGCGCTTCGGGGGACCCGTATTTCTCGCATCCGCTCGAGGTCGCCGCGATCCTGACCGATCTGCATGTCGACGAGCAGACGATCGCCGCCGCCATCCTGCATGATATGATCGAGGATACCGGCACTACCCGGCATGATATCGAGAGCCGCTTCGGCGAGAATATCGCGGCGCTCGTCGAGGGGCTGACCAAGCTCAAGAAGCTCGATCTCGTCTCGAAAAAGGCGGCGCAGGCCGAGAACCTGCGCAAGCTGCTGCTCGCGGTGGCGGCGGATGTCCGGGTGCTGCTCGTCAAGCTCGCCGACCGGCTGCACAACATGCGCACCCTGCATTACGTGCCCCCGGACAAGCGCGCGCGCATCGCCGAGGAGACGCTGGAGATCTATGCCCCGCTCGCCGGCCGCATCGGCATGCAGGACATGCGCGACGAGCTGGAGGACATTTCCTTCCGCGTTCTGATGCCAGATGCGCATCTGATGATGTCGAAGCGGCTCGAAAGCCTGCGCAGCCGTGCCGAGGGGCTGATCGGCATCATCGAGACCGATCTGCGCGCCAAGCTCTCGGCCAACGGCATCGCCGGCGAGATCAAGGGCCGCGAGAAGCGCCTCTACTCGATCTGGCGCAAGATGGAGCGCAAGAGCATCTCCTTCGAGCAATTGTCGGACATCTTCGCCTTCCGCGTCATCGTCGGAACGGTGGAGGAATGCTATCAGGCACTCGGCATCATCCATCAGGCCTGGCGCTTCGTCCCGGGCCGGTTCAAGGATTACATCTCGACGCCGAAGCAGAACGATTACCGTTCGCTGCACACCACGGTCCTGGGGCCGAAGCACCAGCGCGTCGAGCTGCAGATCCGCACCCGCGGCATGGATGAGGTGGCGGAATTCGGCATCGCCGCCCATGCCGCCTATAAGGAGGGGCTGGTCTCCGCCGATGCGCTCGCCGGCACCTCGAAAGCCTATGCCTGGCTGCGCCGGACGATCGAACTGCTCGCGGAAGGCGACAATCCGGAGGAATTCCTCGAGCATACCAAGCTCGAACTCTTCCAGGACCAGGTGTTCTGCTTCACGCCGAAGGGGCTGCTGATCGCGCTGCCGCGCGGCGCCAACGCGATCGACTTCGCCTATGCGGTTCATACCGATATTGGAAACAACGCCGTGGGCTGCCGCATCAACGGCCGCAACGCGCCGCTGATCTCGGAACTGAGCAACGGCGATCAGGTCGAGATCCTGACGACCGAGGGGCAGGTGCCGCCCTCGGCCTGGGAGGGGCTCGTCGCCACCGGCAAGGCGCGCTCGGCCATCCGCCGCGCCACGCGCGAGGCGGTGCGGCGGCAATTCGTCGGGCTCGGGCGGCGGATCGTCGAGCGCGCCTTCCAGCGCGCCGGCAAGACCTATTCCGAGGAGAAGCTGATCGCCGCCCTGCCGCGCCTCGCGCGCCAGACGCTGGATGACGTGCTCACCGCGGTCGGCCGCGGCGAGATGTATTCCGGCGACGTGATCAAGGCGGTGTTCCCGGATTTCCGCGAGGAGGTCGCCAAGGCGGCCGCGCCGGGCACGGGAGCGGGCTGGTTCGGCGTGCAGGGCGCGGACAAGCTGAAATTCAAGGTGCCGGGCCAAGAGAGCGCCGCCGGCTCGATCCCCATCCGCGGCCTTTCGGATGATCTCCCGGTGCGCTTCGCGCCGGGCGGCGGTGCGGTGCCCGGCGACCGGATCGTCGGCATCCTGACGCCCGGCGAGGGCATCACGATCTACCCGATCCAGTCGCCGGCGCTCATCGCCTATGACGAGGAGCCCTGGCGCTGGCTCGACGTGCGCTGGGATGTGGACGAGCACGATCCGCGCCGGTTCTGGGCGCAGCTTATCGTCTCGGTCATCAACGAGCCGGGAAGCCTCGCGGCGATCGCGCAGGTGATCGCGGATACGGATGCGAATATCGACAACATCGCCATGCGCGCCAAGACCGCCGATTTCCGCGAGATGGTGCTCGATATCGAGGTCTGGGATCTCAAGCATCTCAACGCCATCATCTCGGAACTGCGCACGAAGCCGGTGGTGGCCAATGTCGAGCGCGTGATCGGCTGAGGGGACGCATGCGGTTCGGGGGGCTTTTTGTGTGCCGGGGCGCGGTGATCCATCGCGGCCGCACCCTGGCGCTCAGCGAGGCGCAGCTTGTCGATTCCGCCGGCAAGGTTTACGCGCATGGCACCGAGACCTGCATGATCTTCCCCAAGGAGAACGGCGCACGATGACGAGGGACGAGGTTCTGGCGGAATTCCGCGCCGCGGGCGCGCTGCTTGAAGGGCATTTCATCCTGTCCTCGGGGCGGCGTTCCGGGTTCTTCATCCAGAAGATGCGCGTTTTCGAGGATCCGGTGCGCACCGGGCGGCTGTGCCGCGCGCTGGCGGAGCGGGTCGCGGCGCGGTTCGGCGCCGTTGATGTCGTGGTCTCGCCGGCGATCGGCGGCATCGTGCCCGGCTACGAGACGGCGCGGGCGCTCGGCGCGCGGGCGATCTTCGTCGAGCGCGAGGACGGCGAGTTCCACCTGCGGCGCGGCTTCGAGATCCGCGCCGGCGAGCGCGTGCTCGTCATCGAGGACATCGTGACGACCGGGCTCTCGGCGCGTGAATGCCTGAACTCGCTGGCCGACCAGCCGGGCGAGATCGTCGGCGCCGCCTGCCTGATCGATCGCTCCGCCGGCCGGGTCGATCTCGGGGTGCCGCTGGTCGCCCTGTGCGAATTCGCCGTGCCGGATTACGATCCGCGCGACATCCCGCCCGACCTCGCGGCGCTGCCGCCGGTCAAGCCTGGCAGCCGCGCCATCCAGGGCGCGGGCAGCCGGGGAGGGTGAGGCGATGACCAGCCGCATCCGTCTTGGCGTGAACATCGATCACGTGGCGACCGTGCGCAACGCGCGCGGCGGCGCGCGGCCCGATCCCGTGCGCGCCGCCCTGCTCGCCATCGAGGCGGGAGCGGATGGAATCACCGCGCATCTGCGCGAGGATCGCCGCCATATCCGCGATGCGGACATGGCGCGGCTCAAGGACACGATCACGAAGCCGCTCAATTTCGAGATGGCGGCGACGCCCGAGATGCTCGCGATCGCGACCCGCATCCGCCCTCATGCCTGCTGCCTCGTGCCCGAGAAGCGCGAGGAGCGCACCACCGAGGGCGGGCTCGACGTGATTGGCGGTCACAATCACCTCGTGCCCTTCGTCGCGGCCCTGCGCGCCGCCGGCATCCGCGTCTCGCTCTTCATCGAGCCGGACGCGGCGCCGATCGATGCCGCCGCCGCGCTCGGCGCCGATATCGTCGAGCTGCATACCGGCTCCTGGTGTCACGCCGTCGAGGCGGGCGAAGGCGAGAAGGCCGAAGCGGAGTTCCGGCGTCTCGCGGCCGGCGCGCGGCACGCGGCGGCGAGCGGCCTCGAGGTCCATGCCGGGCATGGTCTCGATTTCGAGACCGCCGAACGGCTCGCCGGGGTGCCGGAATTCGTCGAGTTCAATATCGGGCATTTCCTCGTCGGCGAGGCGATCTTCGTCGGGCTGGGCGGCAGCATCCGTGCGATGCGGCTGGCGATGGACCGGGGACGCGGCTCTTGATCCTCGGGATCGGCGCCGATCTGTGCAATATCGAGCGCATCGCCGCGACGCTGGACCGGTTCGGCGCGCGCTTCGTCGCGCGCGTCTTCACCGATGCGGAGCGCGCGCGCTCCGAGCGCCGCGCGGCGCGCGCCGCGAGCTATGCCAGACGCTTCGCCGCCAAGGAGGCCATGGCCAAGGCGCTCGGCACCGGGCTGCGCATGGGCATCGCCTGGCGCGAGATGGGCGTCGTCAACCGGCCCTCCGGCCAGCCGGGCATGGAACTCACCGGCCGGGCGGCGGCGCGGCTCGCGGCGATGCTTCCGCCCGGCCATCGCGCGGAGATCCATCTCACGATCACCGACGATCCCCCCTTCGCGCTCGCCTTCGTGGTCATCGAGGCCCGGCCGGAGGGCTGACGCCTCGCGGCTGTGGACAAACCGGGCGAGATGCGGCCGGTGCGCTGCCGCACGGCGCGGCGGGGCCGGTTTCGCGCTACATTTGTGGCGGGACGGAACTGACAGGAAACGCCG
Source organism: Rhabdaerophilum calidifontis (assembly GCF_008641065.1). Classification (GTDB taxonomy): domain Bacteria; phylum Pseudomonadota; class Alphaproteobacteria; order Rhizobiales; family Beijerinckiaceae; genus Rhabdaerophilum; species Rhabdaerophilum calidifontis. The sequence continues at coordinate 75,266 of NZ_VTRS01000002.1, forward strand.
ATGACGATGCGTCTTGCCGCCCTGCTGGCCGTGTTCGCGGCCATCCTTCTTCCTGCCCCGGCCCGCAGCGAGGGCGGCCGGTCCGTCGCACTCATTCTCGATGCTTCGGGCAGCATGAAGGCGATGCTTCCCTCCGGACAATCCCGGATCGATGCCGCGAAGGACGCGGTCGAGACGCTGGTCACCGGCTTGCCGGAGGGGCTGCGCCTCGCCCTGCGCGCCTATGGCCACCAATCGCCGGCCAGGGCGAAGAATTGTCGCGATACGCAATTGCTGACGGGCTTCGCGCCTGTCGGTGCGAACCGGGCGGAGGTCATCCGCCGGGCCCGCGCGCTGACGGCGCAGGGCTATACGCCGATCAGCCATGTGCTGGAACTGGCCGCGGGTGATCTCAAGGCCGAGGCGGCGGCGGCCTCGCGCGTCGTCATCCTGGTCAGCGACGGCAAGGAGACCTGTGAGGGAGACCCCTGCGCGGTGGCGAAGGCGCTGGCGGCAGCGGATGCCGGTCTCGTCATCCATACGATCGGGTTCGCGGTCGATGTGGCGGCCCGCTACCAGCTCCAATGCATCGCCCGCGTGGCGCGCGGCACGTATTTCGACGCGGATTCGCTCGGAAAGCTCACCGAGAGCCTCTCTATGGCGGTGCGGAGCCGGGCCGTGGCGCCGGCGGTGAGCGTTCCGGCCGCGGGGCGGAAGCCGGGCGGAATCCGGCTCGCCGCGCCCTCCGCCACCCGCCACGAGGTGATCAGCGTCGAGACCGGCAAGGTCGTCCGGCATCTTTCGAGCCTCTCCGCTTTCGTTGATCTGCCGGCCGGCTTCTACAACGTGCGTTTCGGAAACCAGTTCTGGCGCTCGATCGAGGTGCGAGACGGCGAGACGGCCGAGATCGCGACCGCGATCGTGGAACTTCCGGCGGCGAGCTATCGCGGGCACGAGATCCGGGACTGGGAAACCGGCGAACTTGTGGAGAAGCTGTCCTCGTCGCGGACCTCCGCGAACCTGCTGCCATCCTCCTATACGATCGCTTTCGGCGCGCGGCAGGTGCCCTTCACCCTGGAGCCGGGCAGGCGGCTGGTGATCGACGCGGTGTCCGTGACGATCCGCGGCCTCCCGGTCAATGCCAGGACGATCCGCGACGAGGCGGGCGAACCGATCGCCGAGGTCTCGGCGATTGCGTCCAGCGTCACATTGCCGCCCGGCCGCTATGTTCTCGATCTCGGTGCGCAGAGCCGGCCCTTCGAGGTGAAATCCGGAGCCGCGCTCGAACTCGATCTGCGATAGGGGCGCGTTCGCGCTCCGCATTGCCCTTCGGGGGAGGCGCCTGTATATCCGACCCCCACGGCCGGGCGGCATCGAGGCCGCGACGGAAGGATAGCCCCGGAATGGCGATGGAAGAACTGAAACCGAAGACCGGCACCGAGGCGACCAAATCCGGCGGGCTGGGCGAGACGATCCGCGTCATCATCGAGGCGCTGCTGATCGCGCTGGTGATCCGCACCTTCGCCTTCCAGCCCTTCAACATCCCCTCGGGCTCGCTGATCCCGACGCTGCTGATCGGCGATTATCTGTTCGTGTCGAAATACGCCTATGGCTATTCGCGGCATTCCTTCCCGCTCTCGCTTGCGCCCTTCTCGGGCCGGTTCTGGGGCGCGGAGCCGAAGCGCGGCGACATCGCCGTTTTCAAATGGCCGCGCGACAATGACACCGATTACATCAAGCGCGTGATTGGCCTGCCGGGCGACCGGATCCAGATGCATTACGGCGTGCTGCACATCAACGGCAAACCCGTGCCGCGCGAGCGCGCCGGCATGTTCGAAAGCCGCGATTCCTTCGGCCGGCCGGCGCGCTTCCCGCTCTATCGCGAGACCCTGCCGAACGGCGTCAGCTACAACGTGCTCGAGATCGGCGGCAACGACGCGGTGATGGACAACACGCCGGAATATGTCGTGCCATCGGGTCATTATTTCATGATGGGCGACAACCGCGACAATTCCACCGACAGCCGTGACATGAGTGCGCTCGGCGTCGGCTTCGTCCCCTACGAGAACCTTGTCGGGCGCGCCGAGCTGATCTTCTTCTCGATCGAGGAGGGCGTGCAGCCCTGGAAGATCTGGCGCTGGCCGGCGGAGGCGCGCTGGGGCCGCTTCTTCCAGACCATCCGCTGATGTCCGGGGCCCAACCGGAAGCCTCCGTCTCCCGCGCACCGGCCCGGATCGAGGCGCGCATCGGCCATGTTTTCGCGAACCGCGCGCTGCTCGAGGAGGCGCTGACCCATGTCAGCGCCGGCGAGGGGCGGCTCTCCTACCAGCGTCTCGAATTCCTCGGCGACAGGGTGCTCGGCCTCGTCGTCGCGACGATGCTGTTCGAGGCCTTCCCCGAGGCGCCGGAAGGGGAATTGTCGCGCCGCCTCGCTGCCCTTGTCCGCAAGGAGACCTGTGCCGCGATCGCCCGCGAATGGCGGCTCGACGAGGAGATCCGCGTCGGCGAGGGCGAGCGCCGCTCCGGCGCCCGCCGCCGCGACGCGCTGCTCGGCGATGCCTGCGAGGCGCTGATCGGCGCGGTCTATCGCGACGGCGGCATCGAGGCGGCGGCACGGCTCGTCCGCGCGCATTGGACCGCGCGGATGCAGGCGCCGCAGGCGGTGCCGCGCGACGCCAAGACCATGCTCCAGGAGGCGGTTCAGGCGCGCGGGCTGCCTGTTCCCGCCTATCGCGATATCGGCCGCAAGGGGCCGGATCACGCCCCGGAATTCGAGATCGCGGTGCTGGTCGAGGGCAGCGCCGAGGCGATCGGGCGCGGGGCCTCGAAGCGGCTCGCCGAGCGCGCCGCCGCCGAGGCCTGGCTGCGCCGGGCCGGGCTCTGGACGGAGGAGACATGATGGCGGAACCGCCCCCCCCGATGGCGACGCGCTGCGGCTTCGTCGCGCTGATCGGCGTGCCGAATGCCGGCAAATCGACCCTGCTCAACACCCTGGTCGGCGCCAAGGTCTCGATCGTCTCGCGCAAGGTGCAGACGACGCGGACCCAGATACGCGGCATCGCCATCGCCGGCGCGACGCAGGTGGTGTTCGTCGATACGCCCGGCATCTTCGCCGCGAAGCGCAGGCTCGAACAGGCCATGGTCACCTCTGCCTGGGGCGGGGCCACGGATGCCGATCTCGTCGGCGTGCTGATCGATGTCACCCGCGCCGATGACGAGGCGCAGGAGGCGCTGTTCGCGCGGCTGGGCGAGATCCGCCAGCCGCTCTTCCTGGTTCTGAACAAGATCGACCTCATCCCGCACGAGCAATTGCTCACCATCGCCGATCGGCTCAACCGCGGCCGGAGCTTCGAGGCGACCTTCATGGTCTCGGCCGCGCGCGGCCACGGCGTGCGCCGGATTCTCGAATGGCTGGAGGACAAGCTGCCGCCCGGCCCCTGGCTCTATCCCGAGGACGAGATTTCCGACGCGCCGCTGCGCTTCCTCGCCGCCGAGATCACCCGCGAGAAGATCTTCGAGCGGCTGCACGACGAGCTGCCCTACCGTTCGACCGTCGAGACCGAGAAATGGACGGTGCAGAAGAACGGCGAGGTCCGCATCGACCAGACGATCTATGTCGAGCGCGAAAGCCAGCGCAAGATCATGCTCGGCAAGGGCGGGCAGACCATCAAGGCGATCGGCGCGGCCGCGCGCAGGGAGATCGCCGAGGCGGCGGATGCCGAGGTCCATCTCTTCCTGTTCGTGAAGGTCCGCGAGGATTGGGCCGAGGATCCCGAGCGCTATCGCGAGATGGGGCTCGAATTCCCGCGCCCGGACAAAGGCGCCGGCAAGGGGGGCAAAGGGTCCGGCCAGGGGCCCGGCAAAAGCTGAGGCGGGCGCCGGGCCATGGAATGGCGGGATCACGGCCTCATTCTCTCCACCCGCCGCCACGGCGAGCGCGACGTGCTGCTCGAGGTGATGACCGAGGCGCATGGCCGCCATCTCGGCCTTGTCCGGGGCGGCCGCTCGGTGCGGCAGGCACCGGGGCTCCAGCCCGGCAACCGCGTCGCGCTCACCTGGCGGGCGCGGCTCGAGGAGCATCTCGGCCAGTTCTCGGCGGAGATTGTCGAGAGCCGGGCGGGGCAGGTGCTCGCCGATCCGCTGGCGCTGGCGCTGGTCGGGCATCTCGGCTTCCTGCTGCGGCTCCTGCCCGAGCGTGATCCGCATCCGGCGCTCTTCGCCGCCGCCGACGGGCTGCTCGGGCTCGTCGCCCGGCCCGATTTTCTGGCGCCGGCGCTGGTGCGCTTCGAATTGCTCCTGCTCGCCGAACTCGGCTTCGGGCTCGATCTCGCCGTCTGCGCCGCGACCGGCACGACCGAGGATCTCGCCTATGTCTCGCCGAAATCCGGGCGCGCCGTCAGCCGCGCGGCGGGCGCGCCCTGGGCGGAAAAGCTGCTGGTGCTGCCGGATTTCGCGCGGCCCGGCCGGCCGCTTGCGCCGGCAGCACGGGAGGCGGTGGTGGCCGGGTTCGGCCTTGCGGGCCTGTTCCTCGACCGTCATCTCGTCGAGCCACGCGGCCTTGCGCGGCGGAGCCAGCGCGCGCGGCTGGTGGCGTTGCTGCTGGCGCGCCTCGTCGAGGCGGCGGAGCCGGGATGAGCCGTGCGGCGATCCCCAGCCGAAAGCCGGCCGGGGGTTTGATTCGCGGCGGGCGGGTTGCATCCTCGCCGGATTGATTCGGGCGCTTCGCGCCGGGAGGGATGCATGGGCAAGCCGGTTGATCCGCGCGGCGGCGAGGACAACGCCCCGATCGCGCTGCGCGAGGCGCTGGAGGAGCGCTACCTTGCCTATGCGCTCTCCACCATCATGCATCGCGCGTTGCCCGACGCGCGCGACGGGCTGAAGCCGGTTCATCGCCGCATTCTCTATGGCATGCACCTGCTCCGGCTCGATCCGGCGGCGGCGTTCAAGAAGAGCGCCAAGATCGTCGGCGACGTGATGGGCACCTTCCATCCGCATGGCGACCAGGCGATCTACGATGCGCTGGTGCGCCTCGCGCAGGATTTCGCCTCGCGCTATCCGCTCGTCGACGGCCAGGGGAATTTCGGCAATATCGACGGCGATTCCGCTGCCGCCTACCGCTATACCGAGGCGCGGATGACCGAGGTCGCGCGCCTCCTGCTCCAGGGGATCGACGAAGACGCGGTTCCGTTCCGCCCCAATTACGACGGGCTCAACGAGGAGCCGGTCGTGCTGCCCGGCGCCTTCCCGAACCTGCTCGCGAACGGCGCGCAGGGCATCGCGGTCGGCATGGCGACCTCGATCCCGCCGCACAACGCCGCCGAGCTTTGCGCCGCCGCGATCCAGTTGATCGACGATCCCGGCGCCAGTCTCGAAGCGCTGATGGCGCATGTGCCGGGGCCGGATTTCCCCACCGGCGGCCTCATCGTCGAGGCGCCGGCGAGTCTCGCCGAAACCTATCGCACCGGGCGCGGCGCGGTGCGGCTCCGCGCGCGCTGGCATCGCGAGGAGACGGGGCGGGGCACCTATGTCGTCGTCGTCACCGAGATCCCCTATCTCGTGCAGAAGGGGCGGCTGATCGAGAAGATCGCCGAGCTGCTCAACGAGAAGAAGCTGCCGCTCCTCGCCGATATCCGCGACGAGAGCGCCGAGGATATCCGCATCGTGCTCGAACCGCGGGCGCGCAATGTCGAGCCGGAACTGCTGATGGAGGCGCTGTTCAAACTCACCGAGCTGGAGACGCGCTTCCCGGTCAACATGAACGTGCTGATCGACGGCAAGGTGCCGAAGGTGGTCGGCCTCCAGGAGGCGTTGCGCGCCTTTCTCGATCATCGCCGCGCGGTGCTCGTCAACCGTTCGCGCTGGCGGCTCGCCAAGATCGAGGCGCGGCTCGAGATTCTCGGCGGGCTGCTCGTCGCCTTCCTCAATCTCGACGAGGTGATCCGCATCATCCGCGAGGAGGATGAGCCGAAGCCGGTGCTGATGGCGCGCTTCGCGCTGAGTGAGGTGCAGGCCAATGCCATCCTCGATACGCGCCTGCGCCAGCTCCGCCGCCTCGAGGAGATGGAGCTGCGCCGCGAGCATGAGGATCTCAGCGCCGAGAAGTCGCAGATCGAGGCGCTGCTCGCGTCCGATCCGAAGCAATGGAAGGCGGTGCGCTGGGAGATCGGCGAGGTCGCGAAGACCTTCGCCAAGGAGACCCCGCTCGGCCGCCGCCGCTCGGATTTCGGCCGCGTCACCGATGTGGCGATCGATGTCGCCGAGGCGCTGATCGAGCGCGAGCCGATCACCGTCGTCGTGACGGAGAAGGGCTGGATCCGGGCGCTCAAGGGCCACAATGTCGATCTCGCCGCCCTCCAGTTCAAGGGCGACGACGCGCTGGCCTTCGCCTTTCCCACCGAGACCACCGCCAGGATCATCCTGCTCGCGACCGACGGCAAGGCCTTCACGCTCGATGCCGCGAAGCTGCCGGGGGGGCGCGGCTTCGGCGAGCCGATCCGGCTGATGGTCGATCTCGACGCCGAGGCCGGCATCATCGCCGCCTTCCCCTTCGTGCCGGGCCAGAAGCGGCTTATCGCCGCGAAGGATGCGCGCGGCTTCGTCGTGGCGGCCGAGGATCTCCTTGCCACCACCCGCAAGGGCCGGCAGGTGCTGAATGTCGACGATGCCCGCGCCTGGATCGCGGCGCCGGTCGAGGGCGACATGGTCGCCATCGTCGGCGAGAACCGGAAACTGCTCGTCTTCCCGCTGTCGGAGGTGCCGGAAATGCCGCGCGGCAAGGGCGTGCGGCTCCAGCGCTACAAGGAGGGCGGCGTCGCGGACATCAAGACCTTCGCCGCGCAATCCGGCCTGACCTGGCAGGACAGCGCCGGCCGCACCTTCACGCTCAGGGGCGAGGAGATGCGGGATTGGCTCGGCCATCGCGCCGAAGCCGGGCGCCTGCCGCCGAAGGGATTCCCGCGCTCGAACCGCTTCACCGGCTAGGCTGGCGGGCGCCCGGACGATGTTCCGATCGCCGGATGCCGGCTGATCGGACGAAAATCCGACGGGCGGGAATCCGCGGCAGAAAACGTGACCCAATCGGTCCAAATTTCACCTTAGGGCGTCGGAGCTTGCGCAACAAGCCTGAAGAGCACGGCAATTCTGCAAAACACTTTCGCGAATTTTGCGCGTGCGAACGGCGTTTTTGCAACTATGTCTGAGGGCACCTTTCCCTAGCGGAGCACGTCAGATGACCAAGATCGCCATCGTCTATCATTCCGGCTACGGCCATACCGCCGTCATCGCCGATGCCGTCGCGGCCGGCGCGAAGGCCGCCGGCGCGCAGGTCCACCTCGCCCGGCTCGAGAGCGCGAGCCAGGATTTCACCCCGGCGCTCGAGGCCGTCAGCGGCGCCGATGCCGTGATCTTCGGCGCTCCCACCTATATGGGCGATGTCTCGGCGCCGCTGCGCGCTTTCTTCGAGGCGTCGTCGAAGATCTGGATGGGGCAGGGCTGGAAGGACAAGCTCGCGGCCGGCTTCACCAACGGGCTGACCTTCGGTGGCAACAAGGACCACACCCTGACCTCGATGTGGGTGCTGGCGATGCAGCACGGCATGCTCTGGACCGGGCCCGGCGTGCCGCTCGGCAACATGAACGGCAATACCAGCGCCGCGCCCGAGGCCGCGAACCGCATCGGCTCGGCGCTGGGCGTGATCGCGCAATCGGACAATGCCGCTCCGGACGTGACGCCGCCGGCCGGCGATCGGGAATTCGCGCGCCTGCTCGGCGAGCGCGTGGCAAAGCTTGCGGCCAAGCTCGCGGGCTGAGCGCCCGCGGGCCGCGCGGGCCGGATGGGCGCTGTCCATCCGGCCTGCATGCCTGCCCTTGAATCGAAACCTGAGCGGGTTGAAGTTGAATCGGATTCTCCGCGGCCCGGTATTGAATCGGATTCTGAGCGGCAACGACCTCCATCACAACCCGAACCGCGCTTGAATCGGCAGGCGAGATAATGGGGCTTGCGGGGAGTCGGAATCCCGATGAAACTCTTTCGATTTCAGATCGATGCAGCCGAAAGGTGAATCGGAATCACCTTCTGAGCTTCAGCGTTCGACCCGCTCCCAGGCGATCATGCCGAGCCGCTCCTGCGGCAGGAAGCGTGCCTTGTAATCCATCTTGCGCGAGCCCTCGACCCAATAGCCGAGATAGAGATGCGGCAGCCCGGAGGCGCGCGTCTTGCGGATATGGTCGAGGATCATGAAGGTTCCGAGCGAACGCTCCGAAAGATCGGGATCGTAGAAGGAATAGACCATCGAGAGCCCGTCGGAGAGCAGGTCCGTCAGCGCGATGCCGACGAGTTCCGATGTTTCGTCGGGCCGGCGCCGCGGGCGGCGATATTCGACGAGCCGCGTCTCGACATGCGTGTCCTCGATCATCGCGGCATAATCGAGCACGCTCATATCGGCCATGCCGCCATCGGTGTGGCGCCGGTGGAGATAGCGGCGGAAGAGCCCGTATTGCTCGGCGGTCGGCTGCGCGGGGATCATCCGCGCGCTCAGATCGGCATTGGCGGCGAGGATCCGGCGGAAGCCGCGCGTCTCGACGAAGTCGCGGACCAGAACCCGCACCGAGACGCAGGCGCGGCAATGCTCGCAGGCCGGCCGGTAGGCGATCGACTGGCTGCGCCGGAACCCGCCCTGGGTCAGGATCTCGTTGAGCTGCACCGCCCTGCGGCCGACGAGATGGGTGAAGACCTTCCGCTCCTGCCGCCCGGGCAGGTAGGGGCAGGGCGATGGCGCGGTGAGGAAGAATTGCGGCGTGTCGCGCGGCTGTTCGGTCATGCCTGGTGGTTCGTCCTGGCTGGCTCGTTTCCGTCCGTCGGAATGCCGATCCTCAGCGCAATGTGGTTCGCGGCGATTGTCGCGCAAGGCTCGGCCCGTCGCAAGCCGCATCCCGGCATTCACTGCGAAACCGTGGCGACCGCGGCGGGCGACCGGATCGGTTCGGAGAATGCGCTAGCCGCGCGGCACCAGCGCGCCGTTGGCGTCGATCCGCTGCGGAGAGAAGCCGTCGGCCTCGAGTGCCGCGAGGATCTCGGCGGCATGGGTGCCGCTGCGGGTCTCGATCGTCACGTCGAGCGAGACGCCCTTGGCGGGGATCGAGAGAAAGGTGCGGCGATGCATCACCTCGAGGATATTGGCATCGAGTTCGCCGAGCCGGGTCGCGACATGGCCGAGGAAGCCGGGCCGGTCCTCGCCGGTCAGGCGGAAGGAGACGATGCGCTCGCGCCGTTCGAGTTCGCGCACCATGATCGAGGCGAGGATGCGGGCGTCGATATTGCCGCCGCAGAGCACGAGCCCCACCCGCCGCCCCCTGAACCGCGCCGGCTCGTGCAGCAGCGCCGCGAGCCCGGCGGCGCCCGCGCCCTCGGCCATGGCGCGCTGCTGCGTCGCGAAGGCATCCACCGCCTGCTCGACCGCGCTCTCCGGCACGAGCAGGCAGGCCGAGACGAGCGCGCGCACCACCGGCAGCGTCAGCGCGCCGACATGCTTGACCGCGATGCCCTCGGCGAGGGTCGGCCCGCCGATCGGGAGCGTCTGGCCGGTCAGCGCGTTGTGGAAGGAGGGATAGCGCTCGACCTCGACGCCGATGATCTCGATCTCCGGGCGCAAGGCCTTGACGGCGATGGCATTGCCCGCGATCAGCCCGCCGCCGCCCATCGGCAGCACCATCATGTCGAGTTCGGGGTTGTCCTCCAGCATTTCGAGCGCGATCGTGCCCTGGCCGGCGATCACGTCCGGGTCGTCGTAGGGATGGACGAGGACGAGCCCCTCATCGGCGATCATGCGCTCGACCCGCGCCTGCGATTCCGCGAGCGTCACGCCGTCGAGGATGACGCGGGCGCCGAACCGGGCGGTGTTCTCCACCTTCACGTAGGGCGTGCCGACCGGCATGACGATCGTGGCGGGAATGCCGAGGCGCTGGGCGTTGTAGGCCACCGCCTGCGCGTGGTTGCCGGCGGACATCGCGATCACGCCGCGCCGCCGCGCCGCTTCCGGCAGCCGCGCGAGCTTCACATAGGCGCCCCGCTCCTTGAACGAGCCGGTCACCTGCATGGTCTCGAACTTCACATGGCATTCCGCGCCGGTCAGCGCCGAAAGCCGCGGCGACGGCAGGAAGGGCGTGCGCACCACCTTGCCGGCAAGCAGCGCGGCCGCGGCCCGGATCGCCGCGAGATCGGGAGCCGCGCGTGAGGGAGCATCCGTCATCGTCAGACCTTTCGTTGCGCACCGTCGGCATGGCGCGCCGGCCGCCGGGCATGGGCTCAGCCGTTTTCCTTGAGGCGGCGCGCCATCACCGGCGCGAAATAGGTGAGGATGCCGTCGGCGCCGGCCCGCTTGAAGGCGGTGAGGGTTTCGATCATCGCCCGCTCGCCGTCGATCAGCCCCTCGGCGGCGGCGCGCTGGAGCATCGCGTATTCGCCCGAGACCTGATAGGCGAAGGTCGGCACGCCGTAGGCGGTCTTCAGCCGGTTGAGGATATCGAGATAGGGCAGGCCCGGCTTGACCATGATCATGTCCGCTCCCTCGGCGAGGTCGAGTTCGGCCTCGATCATCGCCTCGTCGCCGTTGCAGAAATCCATCTGGTAGGTCTTCTTGTCGCCGGCCAGCGTCGCGGCGGAGCCGACCGCATCGCGAAACGGGCCGTAGAAGGCGGAGGCATATTTCGCCGTATAGGCCATGATCGACACATCCTCGTGCCCGGCCGCGTCGAGCACGTCGCGGATGGCGCCGACGCGGCCATCCATCATGTCCGAGGGCGCGATGATGTCGGCGCCGGCCTCGGCCTGGATCCGCGCCTGCTCGGCAAGCACGGCCACCGTGGCGTCGTTGACGATGCGGCCGCCGCGCAGCAGCCCGTCATGGCCATGGCTCGTATAGGGGTCGAGCGCGACATCGGTGATGATGCCGATCTCCGGCACCGCCGCCTTGATGGCGCGAACCGCCCGGCAGATGAGGTTGTCGGGGTTGAGCGCCTCGCTTCCGTCCTCGTCGCGCAGGTCCGGCGGGGTATTGGGGAACAGCGCCAGCGCGGGGATGCCGAGCGCCACCGCCTCCTGCGCCGCGCCGACCGCGGCCGCGATGGAGAGCCGGTCGACCCCCGGCATGCTCGCCACCGGCTCGCGCGCGCGCTCGCCCTCGTTGAGGAAGATCGGCCAGATGAGATCGTCCGCGCCCACCCGCGTCTCCCGGACGAGGCGGCGCATCCATTCGCTCCTGCGGTTGCGCCGCGGCCGGCGCCGGAGATCGAGGGCGGATGGGACGGCAGGGGAGGGGGAGGCGGGCCGGTTCGGCATCGGGTTTCCGTGGTTTGGAACGATGCCAGCATAGAAAGCCGGCCGCGGGAAGGGAAGGCGCCTCGAAGCGGCATCGGTTGACGTCGTCTGTCCGCCCGGCTACCGCCTCTGCCGGTGAAGGATGCGAGGGCCGCCGTGACCGAAGCTGACGCCGATATCCGCATCGAGACGCGCGGGGCGCTTGGCCTCGCGACGCTGACCCGGCCGCAGGCGCTCAACGCGCTCAACGACGGCATGGTCGACGCCCTTGCCGGCGCGCTCGATCGCTGGATCGCCGATGACGCGGTGCGTGCCATCGCCGTGCGCTCCGGCGGCGGCCGCGCCTTCTCGGCCGGTGGCGACATCCGGCTGATGCATGACCTCGGCCGCGCCGGGCGCCAGGCCGAATCGCTGGCCTTCTGGCATCGCGAATACCGCCTCAACGCCCGCATCCACACCTGCCCGAAGCCCTATCTTGCGCTGATCGACGGCATCGTGATGGGGGGCGGTGTCGGCATCTCGCTGCACGGCGCGTTGCGGCTCGCCGGGCCGGATTACCTCTTCGCGATGCCGGAGGTGGGGATCGGCTTCTTCCCCGATGTCGGCGCGACCTACGCGCTGCCGCGCCTGCCGGGCGCGACAGGCATGTATCTCGCCCTGACCGGCACGCGAATCCGCCGCGCCGATGCCGTGTGGCTCGGTCTTGCGACGCATGCCGTTCCGGCGGGATGCGAGGCCGCGATCCTCGATGCGCTTGCCGCCGGCGAGGACGCGGCGGCCGTCGCCGCACGCTTCGCCGAGCCGGCCGGCCCGGCGCCGATCGCCGCGCTCGAGGACCGGATCAACGCCTATTTCTCGGGCGGGAGCCTCGGCGAGATCCTGGAGCGGCTCGAGGCGGCCGCCGGAGCCGATCCTTTCGCGGCCGAGACGCTCGCCGGCATGCGCACCCGTTCGCCGACCAGCATGGCGATCGCCTTCGAGCAGATGCGGCGGGGCGGGGGGCTCGATTTCGCCGAGGCGATGCGCACCGAGTTCCGCATCGTCAGCCGCGTCGCCCATGGCCATGATTTCTACGAGGGGGTCCGGGCGCTGCTCATCGACAAGGACAACGCGCCGCGCTGGCAGCCCGCCACCGTCGCGGCGCTCGATCCGGCGGTCATCGCCGCGCATTTCGCGCCGCTGCCGGTCGATCTCGACCTCGCGGGAACGGGCGTCTGATGGCCGAGGCGGCCTCCTCCCGGGGCAGGGCGCCGGAGCGGCGCGGCGCCACGACCGACCTCATCATCGAGCCCGGCAGCCAGGACGAACCGCCGATCGGCGTCGAGATCCGCAATCCCGGCATCCGCTGGGATCTGATGCTCGTCATCTTCCTGCGGCTCATCGCGGCGGTCTGGCTGCTGAAGGGGCTCAGCTTCTGGGCGCTGATCCTGGGGCTCGGCGACGTGCCCTTCCCGGAAGAGCCGCGCCTGCGCCAGGCGCTGATCATCGGCTTCGCGCTGGTCGATTGCGCGGCGGGCGTGGGGATGTGGCTGCTCTCGCCCTGGGGCAAGAGCCTCTGGGTCTTCGCCGTGGTGTTCGAGATCGCGATCGGCGGGAGTGGGTTCGGCAACGCGGTGGGGCTCACCGCGCTGACGGGCTCGTTGCTGGCGCTGTTCTTCTTTTTCGTCCTGTCCTTCGCCGTGCGTTCGCGCCATCGCGGGCGGTTCTGATCCGGGCATCGTCAAGGGATTGTTTCCGGCTGCGGTAAACAGGTTCTTTGATTCAGATTTCACAAACTTACGAAAATGTGTCTGTAAAGCTTCATTCACTTCAAAGAATGAACGGCTAATTTACGCTGGAATTTAAATTCATCTTCATGGCCGTGACGTATGTTTGCCTCATAAGACGAGGACGTGCTCAAGCATGCCTCAAAGCAAAACGGGGTAAGGTGTCATGAACAACGCGAATGTTGCGCGTCAGCACGAGAATGCGCCCGAGGCCGAGAAGGCTGTGCGCCCGCTTTATCTGGAATCGCTCGCGCTGGTGGAGCGTCTCCATCGTCGGCTGCTCGACGTGATCAAGGACGAATTCGACCGCCGCGGCCGCAGCGACGTCAACTCGGTTCAGGCGCTGCTGCTCTACAATATCGGCGACAACGACGTGACGGCGAGCGAATTGCGCACCCGCGGCTATTATCTCGGCTCGAACGTCTCCTACAACGTCAAGAAGCTCGTCGAACTCGGCTATCTCTCCCATCAGCGCAGCCGCGTCGACCGCCGCTCGGTCCGCATCCGCCTCGCGCCGAAAGGGCAGGAGGTGCACGAGATCGTGGCGAAGCTCTATGACAAGCATATCCGCACCGTCGAGCAGATCGGCGGCATCTCGGCCCATGATTTTGAAACGCTCAACCAGGCGCTGCTGCGTCTCGACCGCTTCTGGACGGACCAGATCCGCTACAGGCTCTGAGGGAAGCGCCGCCGCGAACAGGCCCGCCCCCGCGCGCCGGAACCCCGGCCCGCCCGGCGGCATTCCGGCGCGAATTCCGCTCAACTCGGCGTGATGGACGCGCCTTCCGCGTGCATCGCCACAAATTTGCCGGAGAACCTCGCCTTGGTCGCATGGAGCGATGCGCGCGGAATCGGTTGCGCTCATCAAGGGTTAATCGGTAGCGATTAGGCAGGGCGGGCGTGGCGCGCGCCCGCGCGAGGGAACGGGGCATTCGGAATGGTGGGGCACGATCGGTTCAAGGCGTCGGCAGGGTTCGACCGGCGCAATTTCCTGATCCGGACCTTCGGAACCCTCGCCGGGCTCGGAATCCTGCCGGCCGCCGCGCAGCAGCAGGGCAGCCTCGTCGGCGGCCAGGCCGAATGGGCGCAGAGCTACGATGTCGGCGCGCAGAAGAGCCGCACCATCGAGACGGCGACGCCGATCCTTTCCTCCGCCACGCTCCAGGCCACCGAAGGCGCGATCCGCGTCTATCAGGAACTCGTCGCGCGTGGCGGTCATCCGCCCCTTCCCGCCGACCAGCGCCTGAAGCTCGGCACCCGTCACCCGAACGTCCAGGCCCTGCGCGAGCGGCTGATCGCGCTCGGCGATCTGTCGCCGAATGTCGGGCGCGGGCCGGTCTTCGATTCCTATGTCGACGCGGCGGTGCGTCGCTATCAGGCCCGCCACGGACTGACGCCGACCGGCGTCGTCGGCGCGCAGACCTTCGCCGCGCTCAACACGCCGGCCGATGTCCGGCTGCGTCAGCTCGAGATCAATCTCGTGCGGCTGAAATCCTATTCCGGCAATCTCGGCCACCGCCATGTGACGACCAATATCCCGGCCGCCTATATCGAGACGGTGGAGGGCGGCGTGGTGCAGACCCGCCATGTCGCCGGCGTCGGCAAGGTCGACCGGCAATCACCGATCATGACGGCGAAGATCCTCGACGTGAATTTCAACCCGACCTGGACCGTGCCGGCCTCGATCATCCGTAAGGATCTCATCCCGCTGATGCGGAAGAACCCGAACTACCTGACGGAACAGAAGATCCGCATCATCAACCGGCAGGGCCAGGAAGTTCAGCCGCAGGCCGTCAACTGGAATTCCGACGAGGCGACGCAGTACATGTTCCGCCAGGACCCGGGCGGCGAGTTCAACTCCCTCGGGTTCGTGCGGATCAATATCGCCAATCCGCATGGCGTCTACATGCACGATACACCGGCGAAGGGCATTTTCGGCGACGATTACCGCTTCGTCTCCTCAGGCTGCGTGCGCGTTCAGAATGTTCGCGACTACATCTACTGGATCCTCAAGGACAACCCGCAATGGACGCGCGACGCGATCGACGCGGCCATGCGTTCCGGCCAGCGGATTGACGCGCGGCCGGCGGAACCGATTCCGGTCTATTGGGTCTACATCACCGCCTGGGGCACGCCGGAAGGTGTCATCCAGTTCCGCGACGACATCTACGGCAAGGACGGGTTCGGCCCCGGCGCCGTGACCCAGGCGCTGCGCGACGGCGACGACCGCCCGACCGAATGAGCAGACATATCGCCGGCAGCGCGGATCGTTGCCGTCAGGATTTTTGCCGGGGTGCCAAAATAGATCTGGCTATTCCCGGCAAAATGGCCTAGAAGAACCTATCGAGTTTCGGCTGAATGGCCATAACCGGCGCCGTTGAATCATCCGGCCCTGGTGACGTTCCACCAATCCAAGACATCGATACACAAGGCGGTCGCGCGGTTGCGGCCGTCGGTCACGCCTGTTTTTGCGAAAGGACTACCCCATGCAGATGGGCACCGTGAAATGGTTCAACGCCACCAAGGGCTTCGGTTTCATCCAGCCGGACAATGGCGGCACCGACGTGTTCGTTCACATCTCCGCCGTCGAGCGCGCGGGCCTGCGTGGCCTCGCCGATGGCCAGAAGGTCGAGTTCGAGATCGTCGCCGATCGCCGGACCGGCAAGTCGGCGGCGGACAATCTGCGCGCCGCGTAAGCGTCGAACGCCGACCGGATCTCCGATCGGGCAGGGAGCGCGGCGATTGATCGCCGCGCTCTTTTTCGTGGGCACCTTGCCCGCCCCTGCTATTGCTTCTAGGAAACGGCGATGAATTGCGGGCCGGCATCGCGGCCCGCACCGCACGGGAATCGCCATGACCGCCACCGCCGCCATCCGCTCGAACTCGTTCTTCTCCGCCGGCCTCGCCGATACCGACCCGGAGATCGCGCGCGCGGTCCAGCTCGAACTCGGCCGCCAGCGCGACGAGATCGAGCTGATCGCCTCCGAGAACATCGTCTCGCGCGCCGTGCTCGAGGCGCAGGGCTCGGTGATGACCAACAAATACGCGGAAGGCTATCCCGGCCGGCGCTATTACGGCGGCTGCCAGTTCGTCGATATCGCCGAGGACCTCGCCATCGCGCGCGCCAAGGCGCTTTTCGGCTGCGAATTCGCGAATGTGCAGCCGAATTCCGGCAGCCAGGCCAATCAGGCGGTGTTCATGGCGCTGATGCAGCCGGGCGATACCTTCATGGGCCTCAATCTCGCGGCGGGCGGGCATCTCACCCACGGCGCCCCGGTCAACATGAGCGGCAAATGGTTCAAGGTGGTGCCCTACAATGTCGATCGCGAGAGTCATCGTGTCGACATGGCCGAGGTCGAGCGCCTTGCGCATGAGCATCGGCCGAAGGTGATCGTCGCCGGCGGCTCGGCCTATGCGCGGCACTGGGATTTCGAGGGGTTCCGCCGCATCTGCGATGCGGTCGGTGCCTGGTTCATGGTCGATATCGCGCATTTCGCCGGGCTGGTGGCCGGCGGCGCGCATCCCTCCCCCTTCCCGCATGCCCATGTCGTGACGACGACCACGCACAAGACTCTGCGCGGCCCGCGCGGCGGCATGGTGCTGACCAACGATCCCGAGATCGCCAAGAAGGTGAATTCTGCGGTGTTCCCCGGCCTGCAGGGCGGGCCGCTGATGCATGTCATCGCGGCGAAGGCGGTGGCCTTCCACGAGGCGCTGCAGCCCGAATTCCGGGCCTATGCCCAGGCGGTGGTCGCCAACGCGGTCGCGCTCGCCGAGGCGCTGCAGGCGCGCGGCTTCGCGATCGTCACCGGCGGCACCGACAACCATCTGATGCTGGTCGATCTCCGGCCGAAGGGTGTCACCGGCGCCGCGGCCGAGAAGGCGCTCGGCCGCGCCCATATCACCTGCAACAAGAACGGCATCCCCTACGATCCGGAGAAGCCGATGGTCACGTCCGGCATTCGTCTCGGCACCCCGGCCGCGACCTCGCGCGGCTTCGGCCGCGCGGAGTTCCGCGAGGTCGCGGCGCTGATCGGCGAGGTGATCGACGGGCTTGCCAGAAACGGCGAGGAGGGCAACGCGGCGGTCGAGGAATCGGTCCGGACGCGCGTCCACCAGCTCACGGCACGCTTCCCCATCTATTGAGGATCGTGGGGGCTCAGGCCGCGCGCGGGGTCTGCATGCTGTGCCAGGCGGCGATCGCCTGGAGCAGGACCAGCGCCAGCGCGCGTTCCTTCGGACCGAATTCGCCGACGATGCGCTGGATCGCGGCGATCTCCGCCTCCGCCGCGGCGTCATGCCGGGCCTCTCCGGAGGCGCCTGTTTCGGATTCGTCCAGCGCCCAGCCATTGGGCACGGTGAAATTCGTGTGCATTCTTTGGACCTCTGCCGCCCCGGTTCCGGCGCTCGGCATGGCGCGCGGATCGGGCAAGACGAAAACGACCCCGCGGCCGGCCGTTCGGGCCGGGACACGCAGGATCAATGCTGTGGGAACGGGCATGCAACCCGGAATTGCCGCTCCTATATCGCATAACGATTCCGGGCGCCACAGTTCGGATTGCATGCATTCCATGCCCGATTGTCATGAATTGGGCGCGATCCGGGCGGCCTCGCGCAAGGTTGGCCCGCGTGCATTGCCCGCTGCGCGCTTGACGCATCGCCGACTTGACGGCACCACGACCATCCCGCCTCGCAAGCGAAAGGATCGCCCGTGCGCTGCCCCTATTGCGGCTCGCTCGACACCCAGGTGAAGGACAGCCGGCCGACGGAGGATCACGCCGCGATCCGCCGCCGGCGCGTCTGCCCGGATTGCGGCGGCCGTTTCACCACTTTCGAGCGCGTGCAATTGCGCGAATTGACGGTGCTCAAACGCTCCGGGCGGCGCGCGCCCTTCGACCGCGACAAACTGGCGCGCTCGATCGAGGTGGCGCTGCGCAAGCGCCCGGTCGAGCCGGAGCGCGTCGAGCGGCTGATCAACGGTATCGTCCGCCAGCTCGAAAGCCAGGGCGAGGGTGAGGTGACGAGCGAGGAGATCGGCGCGCTGGTGATGGAGGGGCTCAAATCCCTCGACGACATCGCCTATGTCCGCTTTGCCTCGGTCTACCGCAATTTTCGCGAGGCCAGGGAATTCGGCGCGCTGATCGACGAACTCAACGCCGATCAGAAGGCGGCCGATGCGCGGGATGGCGGGGACGAGACGTGAGCCTTCCGGCACGGGACGAGGCCTTCATGCGCGCGGCGCTGGCGCTGGCGCGGCGCGGCCTCGGGCGCACGGCGCCCAATCCGAGCGTCGCGGCGCTGGTTGTGGATCCGCGCCGTGATCCCCCGGTCATGCTCGGGCGCGGCGTCACCGCGCCGGGCGGGCGGCCGCATGCCGAGGATCTCGCGCTCGCCCAGGCCGGTGCGGCGGCGCGCGGTGCGACGCTCTACGTGACGCTCGAACCCTGCGCCCGCCGCTCGGCGCGCTGGTACGGGCCCTCCTGCACCGACCTGATCCTGGCGAGCGGCATCGCCCGCGTCGTCGTCGCCGGCGCCGATCCCTCGCCCTTCGCGGCCGGAGAGGGCGCGGCGCGGCTCCGCGCCGCCGGCATCGCCGTGGTGGAAGGCGTGCTCGCGGAAGAGGCGGCGCGGCTCAACCAGGGTCATTGCCAGCGCGTGCGGCTCAACCGCCCCTTCACGCGCATCAAGCTGGCGATGACGGCCGACGGCTTCGCCGCCACGCCCGATCGCCGCCCGCTCGCCATCACCGGCGAGGCGGCGCGCGGCCATGTCCACCGCCTGCGCGCCGATGTCGACGCGTTGGTGACCGGGATCGGCACCGTGCTCGCCGATGATCCGCTGCTCGACGTGCGCCTGCCCGGCATGGCGGAATGGTCGCCCCTGCGCGTGATCCTCGATACCGAGGCGCGGATCGTTGCGGATCTGCGCATCATCCGCGACGCGGCGCGCGTTCCGGTCCTGGTCCTGACCGCGGCGCCGGAACGGGCGGCCGCGACGCTCGCCGGCGCTGCCGAGATCGCCGCCGTGCCGCGCGGGGCCGATGGCCGGCTTGATCTCGATGCCTGTTTCGGCCTGCTCGCCGCACGCGGCATCACCCGCGCCATGGTCGAGGCCGGGCCGACGCTCGCCGACGCGGTCGCCGCCGCCGGGCATTGCGACGAATGCGTCCGCCTTACTGGCCCCGAGGCCGCGGGCGCGGGCCTCGCCGCGACCGGCCCGGCGCTCGCAGCCTGGCTCGCCGGGGCGGAGCGGATCGAGGCGCGGTTCTGGGGCGCGGATTACGCCGAGACCTTCGTGAGGAGAATGTGATGTTCACCGGCCTTGTCAGCGATATTGGCACGATCATCCATGCGGAGGGCGGGGCGGATCTGCGCCGCTTCCGCATCGCCTGCCGCTATGATCCGGCCTCGATCGCCATCGGCGCCTCGATCGCCTGCGCCGGCATCTGCCTCACCGTGACGCATGCCGGCGCGGCGGCGCAGGGCGCGGCGGATCCCGAGCCCGGCGCCTGGTTCGAGGTGGAGGCGGCCGCCGAGACGCTGCGCCTCACCCGCGCGGCGCAATGGCGGACCGGAACCCGGCTCAATCTCGAACGCGCGCTCAAACTCGGCGACGAACTGGGCGGCCACCTCGTCACCGGCCATGTCGACGGGCTGGCGCGCATCCTCGCGCGCGAAACGGTGACGGCGGCGGATGGCGATTGGGGTGCGACGGCACGCTTCGTGCTGGAGGCGCCGGCGCCGCTCCACCGCTTCATCGCCGCGAAAGGCTCGGTCACTCTCGACGGCGTCTCGCTGACCGTGAACACGGTGGAGGCGCAGCGCTTCTCCGTGCTGCTGATCCCGCATACGCTCAAGGTCACGACCTTCGGCGCGCGGGAGGCCGGGGAGGAGGTCCATCTCGAGATCGACATGATGGCCCGCTACGCCGCGCGCCTTGCGGAGACGGCCCGACCGGCCTAGACCCTCGCCCAGAAGGAGTTCGCCATGGCCGAGGCCGCACGCCGCACCCTGCCGACCTATCCGGCGCCGGGCGCGCATGTCGTGATCGTCGAGGGACGGTTCTACGACGATCTCAACGATATGCTGATCGCCGGCGCGCGCCGGATGCTGGAGGCCGCCGGCGCGAGCGTCGAGATCTTCACGGTGCCGGGCGCGCTCGAAATCCCGGTCGCCATCGAGATCATCCGCCGGCAGGCGGCGGAAGGCCGGCGCCGCGCCGACGCCTTCGTCGCGCTCGGCGTGGTGATCCGCGGTGAGACGACGCATTACGAGATCGTCTCGAACGAGAGCGCCCGCGCGCTGGTGGCGCTCGCGACGCTTGAGGCGCTCGCCCTCGGCAACGGCATCCTCACGGTCGAGGATTTCGAGCAGGCGGAGGCACGGGCGAACCCGGCGAAGGGCGACAAGGGCGGGGATGCCGCGCGTGCCGCCCTGGCGCTGCTCGCGCTCAGGCGGGGAGAGGCGGCGTGAGCAATCCCGTTCCTTCGCGCGGGGAGAAGCGTTCCGCCGCCCGGCTCGCCGCCGTGCAGGCGCTCTACCAGATGGAACTTGCCGCCAAGGGCCTCAACGAGGTCTTCGCCGAGTTCGAATCGTTCTGGATGGGGCGCGAGATCGAGGGCGATCAATACAAGCCCGCCGAAAGCCGGCTGTTCCGCCGCATCGTCGAGGGCGTCGTCGCGGATCAGATCGCGATCGACCGCCGCATCGACGCCCTGCTCGCCGATGGCTGGCCGCTGAAGCGCATCGAGGCGATCATGCGCGCCATCCTGCGCGCGGGCGCCTTCGAACTGCTCCACGCGCCGGATGTGCCGGTCAAGGTCGCGATCTCGGAATATGTCGATCTCGCCTCGGCCTTCGTCGATCGCGACGAGGTGGGAATGATCAACGCCGTGCTCGACCGCCTCGCCAAGGCGGCGCGGGGCGAGGAACTGGCCCGCGCCGGGCGCGGCTGAGCGGCGGCGGCGATGGCGGCCCCGCTTTCGGAATTCGACCTCATCGCGCGGTTCTTCGCGCCCATCGCGGCGCCCGGCGGGCTCGGTCTGCTCGATGATGCCGCGCTCCTCGCCCCGCAGCCGGGCTGCGATCTCGTGCTGACCAAGGACGCGATCGTCGAGGGCGTGCATTTCTTCGCCGAGGATCCGCCGGGCGCGGTCGCGCGCAAGGCGCTGGCCGTCAACCTCTCCGATCTCGCGGCGAAAGGGGCGACGCCGCTCGGCTTCCTGCTCGCGCTGGGCCGCGGGCCGCGCCAGGACGAGGAGTGGCTCGCCGCCTTCGCCGGGGGGCTTGCGGAGGAGGCCCGCGCCGGCCGCTGCCCGCTGCTCGGCGGCGATACGGTCCGGACCGGGCAGGCCTTCTTCTCGATCACCGCCTTCGGCGCCGTGCCGGCCGGGCGGATGGTGCGCCGGCAGGCGGGCGCGCCGGGCGATCTCCTGTTCGTCTCGGGCACGATCGGCGATGCCGCGCTCGGGCTCCGGCTACGGCTCGAACCGGATGCCGCCTGGAGCCGCGCGCTCCCGCCCGCGGCGCGCGCGCATCTCCTCGACCGTTATCTCCACCCTGCGCCGCGCCTTGCGCTTGCGCCGGTGCTCCTCGATCATGCCCGCGCGGCGATGGACATTTCCGACGGGCTCGTAGGCGATGCCGACAAGCTGGTCGCCGGGCTCGGCGCGGCGTTCGACATCGCCGCCGTCCCGCTCTCGGAGGCTGCGCGAGCCGCGATCGCGCGCGAGCCCGCGCTGCGCGACACCGCGCTGACGGGCGGGGACGATTACGAGATCCTCGCCGCCGTGCCGCTCGAGCAGGCGGCGGCCTTCACGGCCGGGGCGGAACGGGCCGGGGTGCCGGTCACCGGGATCGGCCGGCTGCTGCCGGCCGGCTCGGGCATTGTCTGGCGCGGCGACGATGGCGCGGCCCGGCTCTTCTCAAACCGGTCCTTCCGGCATTTCTGAAAGGCCAGATGCATGAGCGCGAATGACAGCCTTGCCCGCCGCAATGCCATCGTGCTCGCCGGCGCCCATGCGCTGGCCGGCGCCAATGCCTCGGTGGTCATCGCCACCGGCGCGCTGGTCGGGCAGGTGCTTGCACCCTCGCAGGATTGGGCGACGCTGCCGATCACGACCTTCGTGCTCGGCACCGCGCTTGCGACCCTGCCCGCGGCGGCGATGATGCGTGGGCTCGGCCGGCGCGATTCCTACCGGATCGGCGCCGGGTTCGGCGTCGTGGCCGGGCTCCTTGCCGCCTATGCCGTGCGCGAGGCGTGGTTCACGCTGTTCCTGCTCGCCACCGCCCTGTGCGGCGCCTATCAGGCCTTCGTGGTCAGCTACCGGTTCGGCGCGACGGACAATGCGAGCCCCGCCTACCGCCCGCGCGCCATTTCCTATGTCCTGCTCGGCGGGCTCGCCTCGGCGATCGTCGGGCCGCAGCTCGTGATCCATACCAAGGATCTCACTCCGCCGATCACCTTCTTCGCGAGCTATCTCGGCCAGGCGCTGTTCGCAGGCGCCGCCCTGCTGCTGCTGGGTCTGACGCGCTTCCCCGCCGCGGCCGCGAGCGATGCCGGCGCGGCGCCGGCCCGGCCGCTCCGGGAGATCCTCGCCGCGCCGCGGCTGCGCGTCGCCATCGCCTGCGGCGCCGTCTCCCAGGCGCTGATGAACCTGATCATGACGGCGACGCCGCTCGCCATGGTCGGATGCGGGCTCACCGCCACCGAGGCCACGCTGGCGATTCAATGGCACATCATCGGCATGTTCGCGCCGGGCTTCTTCACCGGCGGGCTGATCAACCGGTTCGGCATCTATCCGGTCATGCTGTTCGGCCTCGCCCTGCTCGCCGCCTGCGGCGTGGTTGCGCTGGCGGGGATCTCGGTCGAGCATTTCTTCGCGGCGCTGATCCTGCTCGGGCTCGGCTGGAACTTCGCCTTTGTCGGCGCCTCGGCGCTGATCGCCGCCGACCAGCGCCCCGCCGAGCGCACGAAGGTGCAGGGCGTCAACGACCTGATCATCTTTTCGGTCACGGCGGCCGCCTCGCTCTCGGCCGGCAAGATCCTCGCCGGTTTCGGCTGGTCCGCCCTCAACCTGACGCTGTTTCCCTTCGTGCTCGCCGCGGCCCTGCTCGTGCTCTGGCTGGCGCGCGCGGAGCGCCGGCCGGCTCGGGACGCGGCGGAATAGCCGCGTGCGCGAAAAATCCGGGGCTCTTCCCCGCCTTTCGACGATTGCAGCGTGGCGGAGGCGTTAAAGCTTTGCTAACACCCCCAGATCAGCGGGGGCGCGGCGGGGCGGGGAGGCCCCGGCCTTCGAACCTGATGGGCAAGTGGCGCAGCCGCGCTTCTGCGGCGCGCGCCGGAGCAGCAGGACCCGTTCCCGGCATGCATGCCGGGGCGGCGCAGCAAGGAACGAGCAATAACATGACACCACTTCTCGTCATCATTGCGCTCGGAGCCCTTTCGGTCGTCTATGCCTTCCTCACCATTCAGGCGGTGATGGGGCAGGACGCGGGCAACCAGCGGATGCAGGAAATCGCCGGCGCCATCGCGGAAGGTGCGAGCGCCTATCTCAAGCGGCAATATACCGCGATCGCCACGGTCGGCGTGGTGATCTTCCTCGCCGCTCTGGTCCTGCTCGGCTGGCAGGTGGCCGTCGGGTTCGCGATCGGCGCGGTCCTGTCGGGCATGGCCGGTTTCATCGGCATGAATGTCTCGGTGCGCGCCAATGTCCGCACCGCGCAGGCGGCGATGCAGAGCCTCGCCGGCGGTCTCGACCTCGCCTTCAAGGCGGGCGCGGTCACCGGCATGCTGGTCGCGGGCCTCGCGCTGCTCGGCGTCGCGGTCTATTACCTCGTGCTCACGCAGTTTCTCGGCCTCAAGCCGGCCTCGCGCACGGTGATCGATGCGCTGGTCGCGCTCGGCTTCGGCGCCTCGCTGATCTCGATCTTCGCGCGGCTCGGCGGCGGCATCTTCACCAAGGGCGCCGATGTCGGCGCCGATCTCGTCGGCAAGGTCGAGGCGGGCATCCCCGAGGATGACCCCCGCAACCCGGCGGTGATCGCCGACAATGTCGGCGACAATGTGGGCGATTGCGCCGGCATGGCTGCGGACCTGTTCGAAACCTATGCCGTGACCCTGGTCGCGACCATGGTGCTCGCGGCGATCTTCTTCGCCTCCGCCCCCTCGCTCGGCGCGGCGATGCTCTACCCGATGGCCATCGGGGCAGCCTGCATCGTCACCTCGATCATCGGCACCTATTTCGTCAAGCTCGGCGCCAATGGTTCGATCATGGGCGCGCTCTACAAGGGGCTGATCGCCACTGGCGTGCTCTCGGTCGCCGGCCTCGGCGCGGCGACCTCGCTTACGATCGGCTGGGGCTCGATCGGCAAGGTGGCCGGGCAGGAGATCACCGGCCAGGCGCTGTTCATCTGCGGGCTCATGGGTCTCGTGGTCACGGCGCTGATCGTCGTGATCACCGAATACTACACCGGCACCGGCAAGCGCCCGGTGGTTTCCATAGCCCAGGCCTCGGTGACGGGGCATGGCACCAACGTGATCCAGGGCCTCGCGGTCAGCCTCGAATCCTGCGCCCTGCCGACGATCGTGATCGTCGGCGGCGTCGTCGTCACATTCCAGCTCGCGGGCCTGTTCGGCACCGCGATCGCCACCGCCACCATGCTCGGCCTTGCCGGCATGATCGTGGCGCTCGATGCCTTCGGCCCGGTGACGGACAATGCCGGCGGCATCGCCGAGATGGCGGGGCTGCCGAAGGAGGTCCGCAAGTCGACCGATGCGCTCGACGCGGTCGGCAACACCACCAAGGCGGTGACCAAGGGTTATGCGATCGGCTCGGCGGGCCTCGGCGCGCTGGTCCTGTTCGCGGCCTACAGCTACGACCTGCAATATTTCATTGCCGAGGCGAACAAGGCCGGCGCCACCACGTTCCAGTATTTCAAGGGCGTGACGCCGGATTTCTCGCTCGCCAATCCATACGTCGTGGTCGGGCTGCTGCTCGGCGGCCTGATCCCCTATCTGTTCGGCGGCATCGCGATGACCGCCGTCGGCCGCGCGGCGGGCGACGTGGTGATGGAGGTCCGGCGTCAGTTCCGCGAGAAGAAGATCATGGAAGGCATCGACAAGCCGGATTACGCCCGCGCCGTCGACCTGCTGACCAGGGCCGCGATCCGCGAGATGGTGATCCCCTCGCTGCTGCCGGTGCTCTCGCCGGTGGTGCTCTATTTCGCGGTGCTGGCGGTGGCCGGCAAGTCGGCGGCGTTCTCGGCGGTCGGCGCGATGCTGCTCGGTGTCATCGTCACCGGTCTTTTCGTCGCGATCTCGATGACCTCGGGCGGCGGCGCCTGGGACAACGCCAAGAAGAGCTTCGAGGACGGGTTCGTCGACAAGGACGGCGTGACCCATCACAAGGGCTCGGAGGCCCACAAGGCTTCCGTTACCGGCGACACCGTCGGCGACCCCTACAAGGACACTGCCGGCCCGGCCGTGAACCCGGCGATCAAGATCACCAATATCGTCGCGCTGCTGCTGCTCGCGATCCTCGCGCATTGAGGCGCGGAACGGCGGCTAGGCCCCTGAAAACAAACCCCGCGGGTTTCCCGCGGGGTTTTGCATTCGGGCCGGCGAAGGGCGGTGCGCCGGGCCGGTCGTCGTCAGACCGCGCTGGCGCCGAGGCGCCGGAACAGGCTCGCGATGAAGCTGCCTTCCTGCCCGCCGGTCGGCGTGGTCCGCGAGATGAAATCGAAGACCTTGCCGTCCTTGATGCCGTAATTGGCGATGCGCTCGACCTTGTTGTTCTTGTCGAGATAGATCGCCACGACGCGCTGGTCGGTGATCTTCTCTTCCATGAACAGGAAGGGCTGGGAGATCTTCTGCGAGATGTAATAATATGCCTGGCTGCCGACCGTGGAAGTCGTCGAGGGCGTGCCGAGCACCAGGATCACCTGCTCGGCGGAGGCGCCGACCTTGATCTGCTCCAGCGCCTTCTCGTCGAGCACATAGCCGCGCGTGCCGCCGCCCTGGTTCATGCAGCCGCCGAGCAGCAGCGCCGCCAAGGCCGCTCCGGCAAGACGCCCCTGGAGGGTGCGAGGGGACGGGGCGCTTCGGGAAAGGGTCCGGTTCAAGCATTCACTCCAGTCAAGCGTTCACTCCAGTCCAATATTGACGTCGATGGATCCCCGGGCCTCCCGGTCCCGGTCCAACGATCCCAGGCCGGGCGAACCGGCCGCATGATCGGGACACCGGCTTTGCGTGTGCGCCCGAACATCGCTATGGATGCCCAAAACGCGCGTGAAACACAATCGCCGCCGGGCAGATTTCCGGGCGGCGGCGCAATCCGCGCTTCCCGAGGCCCAGCCCTGGCACGACCATGATCTCGATCCCGTTCTCCCGCCCCCGGCCGGACCCGATCGCAGCGCTCTACGGCGATATCGTGGCGGCGGCGCGCATGCCGCGCGTTTATGCCGAGTTTGGTGTCGCCGACGATTTCGAGGGCCGGTTTGAATATCTGGCGCTGGTCGCGACCCTGGCGCTGCGCCGGCTCCGGTCGCTGCCGCCACCCGCCGGCGAGATCGCCCAGCAGCTCGTCGACCGCGTGTTCGACGGGCTCGACGATGCCCTGCGGCGGATCGGCGTGTCCGATCTCGCGGTCGGCAAGAAGGTCAAGAAGCTCGCGCAGGGCTTCTACGGCCGCGCCGGGGCCTATTCCGCCGCGCTCGATTCGGGCGCGGAGGCGGACATGCGCACGGCGCTGGCGCGCAACCTGTTCGGCGGCCGCCTCACGCCGGAGGCTGTGCCGCCGGCGCTCCTCGCCGAACTCGCCGCCATGACGGTGCGGCTCGACGCCGCCCCGCTCGATGCGCTCCTCGCCGGCGGCGTGCTCGCCGCCCCCGCTTCCCGATCCGGAGGGACGCCATGACATCCGAAACCCCGCACCCGGCCAAATCCGGGGCCGCCGCGCCGCCCTTCTCGCATCCGCTTGCCGTCGCGACCCTGCCGGCGAGCCTGGAACTGACCCTGCGCCCCGATGCCGAGGCGCGGGCGCGGATCGCGCGGAGCCTCGGCCTGTTCGCGCTCGACGATCTCGCGGCCGCTTTCCGCATCGAGGCGAAGGAGAGCGGCCTCGTCACGGTGGAGGGCCGGATCGCAGCGCGTTTCCAGCCCTTCTGCGTCGTGACGCTCGACCCCTTCCCGGATGCGATCGACGAGCCGGTGGCGATCCGCTTCGCGCCCGAGGCGCTGGTCGCGAAGATGACGGCGCGAGCGGAGGCCGATGCGATCGAGGATTTCGAGCCGCCGGACGTGATCGAGAATGGTGTGATCGATCTCGGCGCCGTGGCGGTGGAATTCCTGGCGCTGGCGCTCGATCCCTATCCGCGCAAGCCCGGCGCGGAGTTCCAGGGGCTTTCCGAGGGAGCGGGGCATGTTTCGCCCTTCGAGGCGCTCAAGGTGCTGAAGCGCGATCCTTCGTGAGGCCTCCGCGCTGCCAATCCCGCTGATTTCGCGCCGCCGGCGCGGCTTTTCGGCTTGCGCCGGCCCGGCACAAATTCTATGCCGTCACGCCCGGGCGCGCGGCGTGCGATGCCCGAAGGATCGGCGCGTTCGCCGCATAAGGGAACCAGGTTCGTAGATGGCGGAAGCGACGCGCGTCGTTCGGATCTCGCTCGATGCCATGGGCGGAGATTTTGGCCCGTCCGTGGTCGTGCCCGGCGCGGTGCGCGCGCTCGAACGGCATCCGGATCTCCATGTCGTGCTGTTCGGACGCGCGCCGGAGATCGAGGCGGAACTTTCGAAATTCCCCGCTTTCGGCGAGCGGGTGACGATCCGGCACACCGATATCGCGGTCTCGATGACCGACAAGCCCAGCCAGGCGCTGCGCCAGGGGCGCTACAAATCCTCGATGTGGCAGGCGATCGAGGCGGTGAAGAAGGGCGAGGCCGCAGCCTGCGTCTCGGCCGGCAATACCGGGGCGCTGATGGTGATGAGCCGCTTCTGCCTCAAGATGATGCCGGGTATCGACCGGCCGGCGATCGCGGCGATGTGGCCGACGCGCAAGGGCGAATCCATCGTGCTCGATGTCGGCGCCTCGATCGGCGCCGAGGCGCGCAACCTCGTCGAGATGGCGATCATGGGCTCCGCCATGGCGCGGATCGTCTTCGATATCGAGCGGCCGACGGTCGGGCTCCTCAATGTCGGCGTCGAGGAGATCAAGGGCGTCGAGCAGGTCAAGGAGGCGGGTCGGCTCCTGCGCGAGGCCGATCTTCCGGATCTGCATTATGCCGGCTTCGTCGAGGGCGACGATATCGGCCGCGGCACCACCGATGTCGTGGTCACGGAGGGGTTCGCGGGCAATATCGCGCTCAAGACGGCCGAGGGCACCGCGAAGCAGATCGGCGAATATCTCCGCGCCGCGATCACACGCTCGCTGATGGCGCGGATCGGCTATCTCTTCGCGCGCGGCGCCTTCCGCGCGCTGCGCGACAAGATGGACCCCCGCCGCGTCAATGGCGGCGTGTTCCTCGGGCTCGACGGCGTGGTCGTCAAGAGCCATGGCGGCACCGATGCGCTCGGCTTCGCGAGTGCGATCGATGTCGCCTACGATATGGTCAAATACGAGCTCCTCGCCAAGATCTCCAGGGCGCTCGCCGGGCGGGCCGGCGCGGCGGAGCCGGCGGCGGATGCCGCGCCGGCGGGAGAAGGATAGGCGATGCGACGCGCAAGAATCGTGGGGTTCGGGAGCTATCTGCCCGCGCGCCGTCTGAGCAACGACGAACTGGCCGGCCGGATCGACACATCCGATGAATGGATCCGCCAGCGCACCGGCATCCGCGCCCGGCACATCGCCGCCGAAGGCGAGACGACCAGCATGATCGCGACCCGGGCCGCCGAGGCCGCGCTCGCCCATGCCGGGCTGAAGCCGGCCGATATCGACCTGATCGTGCTCGCGACCGCGACGCCGGACTACACTTTTCCTGCCGTCGCCACGCAGGTGCAGGCCAATCTCGGCATCACCCACGGTGCCGCCTTCGATCTCGCCGCGGTCTGCTCCGGCTTCGTGTTCGCGCTCGCCACGGCCGAGAAATTCGTCGTCTCCGGCAGTGCCCGCCGTGCGCTGGTGATCGGCGCCGAGACCTTCTCGCGCATCCTCGATTGGGAGGACCGCACCACCTGCGTGCTGTTCGGCGATGGCGGCGGCGCCGTGGTGATCGAGGGTTACGAAGCCGCCGGCACGCGCGCGGATCAGGGCATCCTGACCACGCATCTGCGCTCCGACGGCCGGCATCGCGAGAAGCTCTATGTCGATGGCGGCCCCTCCAGCACCATGACCACCGGGCATTTGCGCATGGAGGGCCGCGAGGTCTTCAAGCACGCGGTGGGCATGATCACCGATGTCATCGTCGATGCCTTCGCCGCGACCGGCTATTCGGCCGAGACGATCGACTGGTTCGTGCCGCACCAGGCCAATCAGCGCATCATCACCGCCAGCGCCGAGAAGCTCGGCATCGCGCCGGAGAAGGTGGTGCTGACGGTCGGCGAGCATGGCAACACCTCCGCCGCCTCGATCCCGCTCGCGCTCGACACGGCAGTGAAGGACGGCCGCATCCGGCCCGGCCATGTCGTGCTGATCGAGGCAATGGGCGGCGGTTTCACCTGGGGCTCGGCGCTGTTCCGGGTCTGAAGCCGGCTTTTCCCGCAATTGCCGCAGTGCGAATAGAACAATATTGGCACAAACTCGGGTCTTGCCTTGGCATAGGCCTCGCAATACGCTTTAATTTCAGGTAGATACGATTCAATTTCAAAAAGGCGAACGGGGACGCATCATGGCCGGGCAGACGATCACGCGGGCCGACCTCTGCGAGGCGGTCTATCAGAAGCTCGGCTTGAGCCGGGCCGAGTCCTCGGAGCTCGTGGAATCGGTGCTGCGCGAGATCGCCGATACACTGGTCAGGGGCGAGACGGTGAAGCTCTCCTCCTTCGGCTCCTTCGTGGTGCGGCAGAAGGGTGAGCGCATCGGCCGCAACCCCAAGACCGGGGTCGAGGTGCCGATCACCCCGCGCCGGGTGCTGGTCTTCAAGCCCTCGAACGTCATGAAGGCGCGGATCAACGGGGATTCGCTGCCCGAGGAGGATTGATCCCGAGCCGCGACTCAGGCGCATTGCACAGCCTCGCGACCCGCGGGATCAGCCTGCCGAACGGAGCATGCCGTGACCGACAAGGCCCCTGATGCCTACCGCACCATCAGCGAGGTCGCCGAGGATCTCGATCTGCCGCAGCATGTCCTGCGCTTCTGGGAGACGCGCTTCAACCAGATCAGGCCGCTGAAGCGCGGCGGCGGGCGCCGCTATTACCGGCCGGATGATGTCGAGCTTCTCAAGGGCATCCGGCATCTGCTCTACAAGGAAGGCTACACGATCAAGGGCGTGCAGCGCATCCTGAAGGAGCACGGCGTGCGCGCGGTTCAGGGAATCGTCAAGGCCCCGCCGGCCGATTGGCGGCCCGACCCGGCCGATTTCGAGCCCGAGCCGCCGGCCCGCCCTCCGGTTCCGCCGCCCCCGGCCTTCGGGGCGGAAGCGGTCCCCGAATCCATGGCGCCACGCCTTGAGTGGCCGGATCCGGCGGCAGCGGCGACCGTTCTTCCCGTCACCGCCCCGCCCCCGCCGGAGGCGCCGCGCGGGCAGGTCTCGATGTTCCGCGGCGGGCTCCAGCGCGGCGAGACCGGGTTCGGCGCCGGCTCGACGCTGGAATTCGCCGGCCGCCTGCGTGCCGCCGCGCCGGAATCAGGAGCCGCTGGCGGCAAGGACGAAGAGGAGATGGCCGGGCCCAGAATCGGCGCGGGCGATCCACCCTGCCGCCCGGTGCAAGACGATCTTCTGCGCGCCGCGCTTGAGGAGCTCGTCGCCGCGCGGGCGATGATCGATCAGATCCTGCAGCGCCGGCCCGGCTGATTCTCTCAATGCGCCGCCGCGCTGCCGCGCACCAGGTGCCGGCGGGCGAGGCCGCGCAGCGGCTCGAAGGTGAAGGTCACCTGGCGGGCACCGCGCGGCAGGATCACCGCCCGGAACACGCCGTTCGCCCGCAGCACCCTGGCCGGCATGCTGTCGATCGTCGCGAACCACCAGGGATGCCAGACATCCGCGAGATGCAGCACGCCCCCGCGCGGTGCTTCGACCGCGATCTCGACGCGGGTGTTCCCATAATGGGTGATCCGCGCCGCGCCGCCCGTGGCGTGGCGGGGCAGGGGCAGGGCGGTGGGTTCGACGAAGGCCACCTGCCGGAAATCGGGCGAGGGCCGAGACGCGCTTCCGGGCCATTGCCCGGTGCGGATGATCGCGTCCTGATCGGCGATCCGCGCCTCCGGCACCACCATCACGCGCGGCAGCGCATCCGGGTTCTCGTAGATATAGGCGTCTTCCGTGCGCGCCACGAGCGGCAGCGGCTGATCCACGATGCCGGCATCGACGATATCCATCCGCACCGGCAGGGCGATGAAGCGCAGGCCCAGCAGGTTGGCAAAGGGTGCGTGATAGCCCCAGAACAGCGGGCTGAACTTGCGCTGGTCCCAGCCGGCCACATGGTCGCGGGCGCCGATCGCCGCCGAGTAATGGCCGAGCCGCAGTGGGTTGTAGCCGAGCGTCGCCTCGAGCCGGTGGATGAGCGGCAGGTTCGGCCAATGGAAGCCGAGCCCGGTCAGTTCCACGCGGTCGCGGCGATCACCCGCCTGCACGACATGGGCCTTGAGAAAGGCGAGCGTCGCGTTGGGGCTGTCCGGCTGCAATTCGGAATATTGCGCCGGCGGCAGGCCGGTTGAATCGTTGGGGCGGATGTTCCAGGCGAGGTCGGCGGTCGTCAGTGCGCCGAACAGCAGCGTCACGCCGAGCGGCGCGCGCGCGGCGGCGCCGCGCCCGAGCCGGAGCACGGCCAGCGCCGCGGCGAAGGTGAGGGCGGCAATGCCGAGATTGGGCAGCGCGAGCGGCAGCTTGTCGAGCCACAGGGCCATGCCGATCCCGCCGATGAAGCCCCCGGCGATGACGAGGGCCAGCGCGCCAATGACAAGGCGCGGCAGGCGGCCGGGCGGCAGGTTCAACAGCCTGTCGAGCCCGTATCCCGCGAGCAGCGCCCCGAGCGCCCCGACGAGGAACAGTGCATCGGCCGGGCGGCGGAACAGCTCGACGCCGGGCAGCAGGTGGTAGAGCGCCGGGAAGATCGGCGTATAGCGCCCGAGCGCGTAGGCGAGCATCAGGCCGAAGAGCAGCGTCAGCACCACCGCGCGGCGGCGATAGGCCTCTCCCGAGACCAGCCAGGCGACGATGCCGATCATCGGCAGCGCGCCCATATAGACATTGACCATGTTGCGCGACAGGTAGGACCAGACGATGAACGGCCAGTGCACGCTTGGCGCGCCCCAGAAATCGCGGCCACGCCCGATCGTCCCGTAGAGGTTGGAGACCACGAGAGTGAGGAGATTGGTCGGGTGCATCGAGCCGAGTTCGGCCTCGGCGAGGCTGATCTGCGCGCGGTTCGAGCCATCCGCGAAGCTCAGCACCATCAGGGTCGGCAATGCGGCGATCGCGCCCCCGACGAGGGCGCCGGCGGCGAGCGGCCGGATGCTCGCCCGCAGCCGCGCCCGGCGCCCCGCGCCGACGAGCCAATGCGCGAGCGTGAAGCCGGCGAGCGTCACCACCACCAGGAACGAGACCTGGTTGGGATCGAGCAGCGTCAGCGCGGCGAACAGGCCGGCGGCGGCGCCGTAGCGCGCCGAATGGAGGCGCAGCCCGCGCTCCAGCATCCACAGGGCCCAGGGGAAATAGGCCAGCGCCAGCACCTGGCCGGTATGCTGGATCCGCCACGCCATCGCGCCGGCGAAGCCGAAGGCCAGCGCCGCGACCAGGGCGGCCGCGGGGTGCCAGCCCCGGTCGCGCCCGAAGCCGAGCATGCCGAGGGCGCCGAAGGCGAGGCTCGCGAAGGTCGCGGCATCGACCATCGCGAAGCTCGGCGCGGCGGTGAGGAAGGCCAGCGCGAGATGCGGCGGCGAGAAGATCAGCGATTGCGGATCCGCGATCTGCGGGTGCCCGCCGAACACGAAGGGCGCCCAGAACGGGCTCTCGCCGGCATGGATCGATTGCGCGAGAAACACGAGCTGTGCGTGGAAATGCGCCCGCGCGTCCCAGGGGATCGTCACCCGGCCGGAGAGCCAGGGCCATGCGAGAACGAGGCAGGCCGCGAGCAGGATGAGCGCCGTGGCCGCCCATTGCCGCCGGCTCGCGACGAAGCGGTTAGGCGGGTCGTCCGCCAGGGTCTGGCCAGAGGGGAGCGCGTTCCCGGAGGGGGCCTTCAGCATCGGTTCGCCCCCGGCGCCGGGCAGGCGGCGCGGTGCCGGAGCACCGCGAGCCGCGTCAGGTGGTGATCGGCGCATGCGCGACCATGGCATCGAAATCGATGAAATGGCCGGCGCGGTCGCGCTTCGAGGCGAGGTAGCGGATATTCTCCGCCGTCGGGCGGCCGAAGGCGCGCTGGTCGGCGACCACCTCGAGCCCGGCGGCCTTCAGCGCCCCGATCTTCTCGGGATTGTTGGTCATGACGCGCACCGCCGTCACGCCGAGCTGGCGCAGCATCTCGGCCGCGAAATCGAAGCGACGCTGGTCGAGCCCGAAGCCGAGCACCTCGTCGGCGTCATAGGTGTCCCAGCCCTGCGATTGCAGCTTGTAGGCGCGCATCTTGTTGGCGATGCCGTTGCCGCGCCCCTCCTGGTCGAGATAGAGCAGGATGCCGCCATCCTCCTGCGCCATTTTCTGCACCGTGCCGCGCAGTTGGTCCCCGCAATCGCATTTGAGCGAGCCGAACAGGTCCCCGGTCAGGCAGGCGGAATGCATGCGGATCGCCACCGGTTTCGAAAAATCCGGCTTGCCGACGATGATCGCCACCTGATCGCGCAGGCCCTCGCCGCCGCGGAACACGACGAACTCCGTCTCCGCGGCGAATTCGAGCGGCACCGGTGCCCGCGCGACGAGCCGCGTCGCGCGCACCTGGGCGGCGCGGTAATCCTGCACATCCGCCGCGGGCACCTGCACGATATCCGCCGTCAGCGCCGCGCGCGCCACCGGAACCGCGTAGACGGCCGGGGTGACGAGCGTGAGCCGGGCGAGTTCCAGCGCCGCCTCGTCGAGCGGCGCCACCGGCGAGACCGGCGCATCGATCCGCGCATCGATCTTCAGCGCCAGCATCTCCGCCCGCGCCGCATCCGCCACCGGGAAGGCGACGACGCCATGGCTCGTGCGATCGAGCCCCAGCCGGCGCAGGCGGGCCGCCGGCAGGACGAGCCGGGCGCGCCCCGGCGCGAGCCGGTCGAGCGCCTCGGCGATGCGCTGGTCGAGCGCCTCCACATTCAGCGTGATGAGCGCCTCGTCGCCCGCGACGATGGCCACCGGGCGGCCTCCGCGATATTCGGCGATGGCCCGATCCACCGCGCGCTCCGCGGCGCTATCGAAAAGCCCGAGAATCTGTCCTACGTCACCCATTTACGCCTCTTCTGTCCATGTTTACGGTCTTTTCGACGAGATCATCCCGCCGGATGGACACCGTGTGAGCTGAAAGCGGGAGCATCTATGATCATGGAAGATGAACGGCGGATGTCTGGCTTCCGCCGGGTTCGAAAAATCGCCCCCTCCCGCCTTTCCCCAGCCGCGAGCCCTGCGCATGAGCGCCGAAACCCCCGATCCTTTCCGACATTTCCGGCGCCGGAACGATTCCCGCCCGTTCATCGTCGCCCAGCTCGGGCAATCGCTCGACGGCCGCATCGCCACCCGCACCGGCGACAGCCGCTATATCGGCCGGACGCCGTCGCTGGATCATCTCCACCGCATCCGCGCGCATGTCGATGCGGTGCTGGTGGGGATCGGCACCGTGCTCGCGGATGATCCGCAGCTCAATGTCCGGCGCTGTGCGGGGCGCAACCCGGCGCGCATCGTCATCGACGCGAAGGGCCGGCTGCCTCCCGGGGCGAAGCTGCTCGACGGGGCGGATGGCGCGCGCCGGATCGTCTTCCGCGCCGAGGGATGCGTCGGCCCGGCGCTGCCGGCGGGGGCGGAGACGGTCTTTCTCCCGGTCGATGCCGCCGGACGCTTCGATCTCGCCGAGATCGCCGCCCGGCTGCTCGGGCTCGGCTTCGAGCGGGTGCTGTTCGAGGGCGGGGCGGGGATCGTCAGCCAGGCGATCGATCGCGGCATCGTCGACCGGCTGCATCTCATGGTCTCGCCGGTCATCATCGGTTCCGGGCAGCCGGGGCTCGAACTCGCGCCGATCGACCGGCTCGCCGACGCGCGCCGGCCTCGCACCGAGGTGATTTCACTCGGGGAGGGCGAGGTGCTATTCGATTGCGATCTCGCGATGTGAGGGGAGGCCACCATGGCAGGCGAAACCGGACGTCCCACGGCCTATTCCGGCGGCCAGAAGCTGCTGCACTGGGCAATCGCGCTCCTTGTTCTGGCGATGATCCCGGTCGGCCTCTACATGGTGCGGCGCGGCGCGGCGACGAATTTCGATGCCGCCACCAACGCGCTCTATACCGCCCACAAGACCTTCGGCATGCTCATCCTGCTGCTGATGGCGCTGCGCCTCGCGCTGCGGCTCGGGCGCGGCGCGCCGGCGCCGGAGCCGACGCTGACGCCGGTTCAGCGCATCGGTTCGGAATCGGTCCACGGCCTGCTCTATGTGATGCTGTTCGTGGTGCCGCTTCTGGGCTGGGCCGGAATCTCGGCCTATCCCGCCCTCGGCATCCTCGGCGGCTACCAGCTCCCCGCCCTGCTGGCGCCGAACCAGCCGCTCGCCGAGACGCTGCTGAAATATCACGGTTATGCAGCGCTGGCCGTGGCGGGGCTCGTCGCGCTCCATATCGGCGCGGCGCTGTTCCACCGCCTCATCCTGAAGGATGGCGTGCTGCGGCGCATGCTGCCCTGATCAGCCGCGATAGGCGAGGAGATCCGTGTGACCGGTGATCATCCGGGCGCCTTTCTGCGTGATGATCGCCTGCCGGTAATGCCGCCAATCGACGATTCCCTTGTCGGCGATCAGCCCGGTCTCCTCGACGGCGGCCGCGATTCCCGCCACCAGCTCCTCGACCAGCGCGGCATCGGCCGGCGCGAGGATCCAGGGCGAATCCCCGGTCTCGACTGTGAAGCCCGCCGCGCGCAGCGCGCGGGCGAGCGCGGCCGCCGCCTCCGGCCCCGCCGCCGGGCCGAAGCCCTTGTCGCGGCGCTGATGGGCGCGGAACGCGGTCATCACCCCCATGTCGAACGGATGCTCCGGGTTGAAGGCGTCTCGGCCGTCATAGGTCAGAACCGTGTAGAATTCGGCGCCGGAGGCCGCGAGCGCGGCGGCGAAGCGCGTCATCCACGGTTCGGAGATCAGGTCGAACAGCGCCGAGGCGGTGACGAGATCGGGCGTGCCGGCGAGCAGCGCCTCGAGGTCGCGAGTCAGGTCCGCGACGCGGAAGGTGACGCCGATATTGCGTCCGTCCTTGAGAAGGGCCAGCCCGTCGCCCAATGCGCGGGCCTCGTCGGCCCAGGCGGTCAGCGCCCGTGCCGCCGCCTCGATCAGCGCCGGGTCATGATCGACGAGCGTCCATTCCTGGCTGGCGCCGAGCAGCGGCGCGGTGGCGCGGAGATTGGAGCCGGTGCCGCAGCCGAAATCCATGATGCGCGGCGCGGCGCGTTCCGCGAAGCGCCCGGCGAACCGCCGCGCGAGATCGGCATTGCGCGAGCGATGGTCGACGGGCTCGCGCAAGGCGAGCCAGGAGGCGGAGAAACCGCTCATCAGGGAACCTTTCGGGGATCGAGATAGGGGTCGAGCGCGCGTGCGATCACGCGCGCCGTGTCTTCCCAGCGCGGCAGGGCCTCGCCCGCGCGATGCGCCGCCGCGCCGAGATCGGCGCGCAATTGCGGATCGGCGAGCGCCCGGTCGAGCGCGGCGCGCAGCGCCCCGGCATCGCCCGGCGGCACCTTGAGCCCGGCGCCTTCCGGCACC
The DNA here is from genome assembly GCF_008641065.1 of Rhabdaerophilum calidifontis. Classification (GTDB taxonomy): domain Bacteria; phylum Pseudomonadota; class Alphaproteobacteria; order Rhizobiales; family Beijerinckiaceae; genus Rhabdaerophilum; species Rhabdaerophilum calidifontis. Next base: position 112,339 of record NZ_VTRS01000002.1, read on the forward strand.
GTCTCGCTCGCCGCGCCGCCGGTGGTGGTGACGATCGGCAGGCCGCGCTGCATCGCCTCGCCAAGCACCATGCCATAGCCCTCGAACAGCGAGGCCATGACGAACAGATCCGCCGTCTCGTAGAATTCGTCGAGATCGCGCTCGCGCACCGCGCCGACAAGCTCGATCCGCTCGCCGAGTTCCGCGCGTGCGATCTGGGCGCGCAGGGCCGCCTCCGTCTCCGGCGAGCGCACGGCGCCGACGATCTTCAGCCGCCAGTTGCGGCGCGCGAGCCCGGCCAGGGCCTCGACCAGCACCGCATAGCCCTTGCGCGGCACGATCGAGCCCACCGCGAGCAGCCGCAATTCCGCGCTGCCCGAGCCGCGCGCGCGCGGCTTGCGCGCCGTGCCGGGCTCGGCCACCGTGATCTTTTCCGCCGGCACGGCGAATTCGCCGGCCAGGATCTTCCCCGTCAGCGGCGAGGTGACGATGACGTGCTCGGCGAGATTCAGCGCCGCGGCCTCGGAGAGATGCAGGGCCCGCGCGCGCTCGGCCGAGATGCCATTCTCCAGCGCCAGCGGGTGATGGCAGAGCGCCACGACCTTGCGGTTGAAGCCCCGGATCAGCTCCACCGGCATCGCGCCATAGGCGAGGCCGTCGATCAGCAGCAGGCAATCCGCGGGAAGCCCGGCGACGATCGCCGCGCAATCGGCGAAATCTGCCGCCGTCGCGTTGGGGAAGGCGCCCGGCAGCGCCACATGCATCGCCTTGACGCCCTCGGCCGGCAGAAGCCGGATCACCTGCCGGTCATAGGCATAGCCGCCTGTCGGCAGCGAGAGATCCCCCGGCACCAGGAAGGCAACGTCGCGCATCGGGCGCATCCCCGTTTCCGCCATGTTCAGGCGACCGGCCCCTCGAACCAGGCGCGGGCGAGATCGGTTTCGTGCAGCGTCACGCGGATCTTCGCGAGCCCCCGGCCGTCCTCGCCGAGCGCGCCGGCCTTGGCGGCCTTGACCATCTCGTCGAAGATGTGGCGGGCGAGGAATTCCGTGGTGGTCAGCACGCCCCGGAATTGCGGCAGCGCGTCCAGATTCTGGTATTTCAGCGGCTTGAGCACCGCCGCGAGCGTATCGAGCGCCGCGCCGATATCGACCACCACGTTCTGCTTGGTCATCGTTTCACGGAAGAAGGCAACATCGACCACGAAGGTGGCCCCGTGCATCTGCTGCGCGGGCCCGAAGAAGGGGTCGGGCAGCGAATGGCCGATCATGATACGGTCACGGACTTCGACGGCGAACATTTCGTTGCTCTTCCTTTCCGGTGCCCGGGCGGGTGCCGGGCGCATGCGGGGTTTCAATACTGGACCAGCGTCACGAGGCCGGGCGCATCCGCCGCGAGGATGCGCGGCACGGCCTCCGCGAGCCCGGCAAAGGCGATGGTCTCGGTGATCAGCTGGTCGAGCCTCTCGTCGGCCAATAGCCGCAACGCCGCTTGAAGCCTCGATGAATAGGTCCAGCCGCGTGCGGCATGCCCCGGCGAGACCGTGCCGACCTGCGAGGAGACGAGCTTCACCCGTCCGGCATGGAACAGCCCGCCGAGCGGCGCGGTGATCCGCCGCGCGCCATACCAGGACAGTTCGACGATGGTCGCCTCCTTGCCGGCCGCGCCGATCGCGGTGGCGAGCCCGGCCTCGCTGGCGCTGGTGTGGAACACGATATCCGCCCCGGCCGGCGCGTGTTCCGGCAGCTTGAAATCGGCGCCGAACGCGCGGGCGAGGTCGGCCCGCAGCGGGTTGACATCGACGAGCGTCACCTCCGTGCCGGGCATTCCCGCCGCGAGGAAGGTCACGAGCAGGCCGACGAGGCCGCCGCCGACCACCACCACCCGATCGGCCGCGCTCAGCCCCGAATCCCAGATCGCGTTGAGCGCGGTCTCCATGTTCGCGGCGAGGGCGGCGCGGCGCGCGGGCAGGAAATCCGGAACCGGGTTCAGCATCGCGACCGGGGCGAGGAACCGGTCCTGGTGCGGATGGAGCACGAAGACGCGGGAGCCCTCGAGCGCGGGCGGCCCCTGCTCGACAATGCCCACGGCGCAATAGCCGTATTTGACCGGGAAGGGGAAATCCCCGTCCTGGAGCGGGCAGCGCATGCGCTCGGCCTCGTCCGCCGGCACCAGCCCCGAGGCGACGAGCCGCTCGGTCCCGCGCGAGAGCGCGCTGTATTCCATCCGGATGATGGCCTCGCCGGCGCCGGGCGCGGCGAGCGGCACGGGGCGGAGCTCGGCCTGCATCGGCGCGACATAGTAGAGCGCGCGCGCCGGGCCGGCGGAGGAGGGGGCGAGCGAATTTGCCACGCTTTGCGTCCGGTCTGCTTCCGTTCAGCTTTCATCCGCGATAGGCATCTCGCGCGGCGCGCATCCGGTTCGGACCGGGGCGGCCGCGCGGGCCCGAAGCACCCATTTCACGCCCGCCGCGGCGGCGCAAGGGGTGGGTGGGCCCGGTTCCGGATCGGTTTTGCGGAAAGGTTCGCCTGCCCATGTCGTCAGCGCCCCAATTGTCGGACGGAAAGCCCCCGGAGGGCGGAGCTCCGGCCAGCCCGGTCCCGCCCGGCCCCGTCGCGCCCATCGCGCTGACGCCGACGGGCACCCAGAGCGCCGAGGTGCTGTTTCTCCGCCGGGTGATCGTCGCCGGGCTCAATATCGCCCTCTATCTCGCGCTCGCCGGCTGGGCCTGGTCGATCCTGGCGCAGGGCGGCTGGACGCTTGTCGATCTGCTCCTGTTCGTCTGCTTCCTGTTCGGCACGCCCTGGGCGGTGCTCGGCTTCTGGAATTCGGTGATCGGCCTGTGGCTGCTGCATGGCCGCGGCGATGCAATGGCGCAGACCGCACCTTTTGCCGCTCTCGCCGATCCGGCGGCGCCGATCGCGCTCAGAACCGCGATCTTCATGACCTTGCGCAACGAGGATCCGGCGCGTGCGCTGCACCGGATGAAGCTGATCAAGGCTGAACTCGATGCGAGCGGCGAAGGCGACAAGTTCGCCTATTTCCTGCTCTCCGACACCAACCGCGACGATGTCGCGGCCGAGGAAGAGGCGGGCGTCGCCGCCTGGAAGGCGGAGGCCGGCGAAGGCGCCGCGATCACCTATCGCCGGCGCACCGACAATGCCGGCTTCAAGGCCGGCAATGTCCGCGATTTCCTCGAACGCTGGGGGCATGATTTCGACCTGATGCTGCCGCTCGACGCCGACAGCCTGATGGATGCGCGAACCATCCTCCACCATGTCCGCATCATGCAGGCCAATCCGCGGCTCGGCATCCTCCAGAGCCTCGTCGTCGGCATGCCGTCGAAATCGGCCTTCGCGCGCATCTTCCAGTTCGGCATGCGCCAGGGCATGCGCTCCTACACGATGGGCCAGGCCTGGTGGGTGGGCGATTGCGGCCCGTTCTGGGGGCACAACGCGCTCGCGCGCATCGCGCCGTTCCGCGACGAATGCCACCTGCCGGTGCTGCCGGGCGGCCCGCCCTTCGGCGGCCATATCCTCAGCCACGATCAGGTCGAGGCCACCTTCATGCGCCGCGCCGGCTACGAGGTGCGGGTCATGCCGGAGGAGTGCGGCTCCTGGGAGGAGAACCCGCCGACCATCCTCGAATTCATGAAGCGCAACACGCGCTGGTGCCAGGGCAACCTGCAATATTTCAAGCTGCTCGGCACCAGGGGGCTCTATCCCGTCAGCCGCTTCCAGCTCGTCTGGGCGATCCTGATGTTCCTCGGCATCCCGGCCTGGACCTTCATGCTGCCGCTCGCGGCGCTGAAGCCCTTCGACGGCGAGCCGCTGGCGCTGTTCCCCGCCGCCTCGGCGCTGACGCTCTACATCCTGTTCACGATCATGAACCTGATGCCGAAGATCGCCGGCCTCGTCGATATCATGCTCACGAAAGGCGGCACGGCGCGCTATGGCGGCACGACGAAATTCCTGTTCGCCGGCCTCAGCGAGATCGTCTTCGCCTGGATTCTCGGCGCGGCGGATACGTTCCGGACGACGATCTTCATCATCGGCCTGCTGTTCGGCAAATCGGTCACCTGGGGCGGGCAGGCGCGCGACGCGCATGGCGTGCCCTGGGATGTGGCGGTCTCCAATCTCTGGCCGCAGACGCTGTTCGGCATCCTCGTCGTCGGGCTGATGGCGGCGACGAGCATCGAATTCGCGGCCTGGTCGCTGCCGTTGACGCTCGGCTTCCTGATCGCGATTCCCTTCGCCGTCTGGTCGGCGGATCCGGGCTTGGGCGCGCGCCTTTATCGCCGGGGGCTCTACGCGATCCCCGAGGAGATCGAGACGCCGGAGATCATCGCCCGGGCGCAGGCGCAGAACGGAGGCGCGGCATGATGGTGCGGCCGGTGACGGATATCGCCGCGCTTGCCCGGCGCTGGCCGCGCCTTGCGCGCTCCTTCGCGGTCTATTACGGCGACCCCGCGCGCGATGCCGCGATGGACGCGCTCTATGCGCGCATCCTGCCCCGGGGCGGGCTTGCCTTCGATATCGGTTCGCATGTCGGGGACCGGATCGGCGCGTTCCGCCGCCTTGGCGCGCGGGTCGTCGCGCTCGAGCCGCAGCCGGATTGCGCGGCCGCGATCCGCGCGATCTATGCCGGCGACAGCGATGTGGCGCTGTTCGAGGGCGCCTGCGGGCCGCGAGCCGGCACGCTGACGCTGCATGTCAATTCCGCCAACCCGACCGTCACCACCGCCTCAGCCGAATTCGTCAAGGCGGCGGACGGCGCCGGCGGCTGGGAGGGCCAGGTCTGGGACCGGACGATCGAGGTGCCGGTGACGACGCTCGACGCGCTGATCGCCGCCCATGGCATGCCGGATTTCGTCAAGATCGACGTCGAGGGCTTCGAGGCCGACGTGCTCGCGGGATTGACGAAGCCGGTCCGGGCGCTGTCCTTCGAGTTCACCACCATCCAGCGCGATGTCGCGGCGAAATGCATCGCCATGATCGCGGCGCTAGGGAATTACCGCTTCGATGTCGCGCTCGGGGAGAGCCAGCAGCTCCATTTCGTCGAACCCGTCGCGGCCGGCGACATGGCGGCGCATATCGCCGCGCTGCCGCATGACGCGAATTCGGGGGATGTCTATGCCTTCCTCTGATCGGTCGCGATTTCCGTTCCTGTCCCTCCTGCTCACGGGTCTTCTCATGTGCTGCGGCGAAACCACCTCCGCTCAGACCGCTCCGGACCAGACCATTCTCGGCGCGCATAACAAGACGCCGCCGAGCGAGACCGTACGGGTCGAGAACCATTCCGAGCCCGAGGTCTGCGCCGAGAAGGACAATATCGATATCCGGTTCATCGGCCCGGATATCCGCCGCTTCCGCGTCCAGGCGATCCACCCCGCCTATATCGGCACGCTGAAGGAGGATCTCGCGCTCCCCGATTTCACCGATTGCGACATGAGCGCCGATCCGGTGTTCAATCCCGGCCAGCCGCGGCAGGTGACGCTCTACGAAACCCCCTGGCTCTGGATCGTGGGCCAGGTCTATCCCGGCTTCTGGCGCCCGGCCGATGTGCCGGTGAAGGTGGGCGACAGGGTCGAGACGGGTATCCACCTCGTGCAGGTCTACCAGCGGATCGGCCAGCGCATGGAGGAGATGCTCGTCGTCTACCCGCCCGACGGCTATTGGCGCGCGCGGCCGCTGCCGCCGAAGCACATGAACTGGACCGCCTATGGCTCGTCCTTCATGGTCGGACCGGTGACGATGGAGGGGCGGCCGGTCGTCGCCTTCAAGGAACTCCGCTTCGAGCCCGAGACGATGACCTTCCGCTTCCCCTTCCGCGACGGCGGCGAGGGGTCGCTCAAGCTCGACAAGCTCGACACCGATCATATCAGCCTTGAAATCGCGCTCTCGGGCGATCTGCCGAAGGACAGGCCCTTCGCGGCCCTGCGCTCGATGTATGTCACCGAGATCAACAACGACGCCTCGCGCGTCGCCTACAGGCGCAAGGGCGTCACCCGCTGGGGCGAGGAGCATATTCTCGATTACAAGGGTGGCGAGACGACCGAATTCTGGGCCGGGCGGCACTGGCCCTCGCGCCACAACATGAGCGCGCCGGACATGACCTTCTCGCGCTTCTCGAAATAGCGCCATGCCTCATCCGGAACGGCGAGGGTCGCCGCCGGCTTCGGCAGGCTCTCGCCCCTCTGCGGCTTGGCACGGGCGCCATCGCCGTCGAGCATGGCCGGATATGGGCGCGATCGAGCTTGTGAACACGCAAAAATCACCAAGCGTTCAGCACCCTTATCGCCGTTCTTTCCGGCAGATTCGCCATTGAAACGACGATGCTGTCCTCGTTTCCGCGCGTGATGGGGTAGAGCCCCTCCGCCCGCGCCAGGAAGCGCCGCAGCGCGCCCTCGCCTAGATAATGCATGGGGATCACCAGCTTCGGCCGGATCTGGCCGATGATCTCCATCATCCCGTCGAGATCGATCGTCCAGGAGCCGTCGACCGCCGCGAGCAGCACGTCGATCTGGCCGAGCGCGGCGAGATGCTCCGGCCTCAGCGTGTGGTGGAGATGGCCGAGATGCGCGATGCAGAGCCCCGCCACCTCGAAGATGAAGATCGAATTGCCGGAGAACTCGGTCGCCGCACCATCGGCGCGGATATTGGTCGCGACATTGCGTACCCGCATGTCGCCCTCGCGGATATCGAAGGCCGGCGAGCGGCCCTCGTGCCGCCAGCCGCGCAGCACATGCCGGATCGCCGGGTCCGGGCGATGCGTGAAATGCGTCGAATGCGCGTGGTTCATCGTCGCGATGTCCGGCAGCCGGGCCGGGCGGACGTAATCGTTGTAATCGGTTGCCGCCACGATGCCGCCGGGGCTCTCGATCGTGAAGGTGGCGTGGCCGATGAACGTGATCCGCACCTCGCCGGAGGCGAGCGCGACGCGGCGGACCGGCGTGCCGTCCGGTGCGGCGGGGCCGGCATCCAATCCGGGGCGTGCGAGCGGCGCCCGCGCGATCGGTCCCTGGCACCCTTCCGCGCGCGCCGGCCCGGCACCCGCCGCGCCGAGCAGCAGCAGCGCGCCGGCGGCGGCAAGCCCCGGCCTGAAACGGTTGAGGACCGCGAGTCCGGAACGGACGAGCGAGGAAGGACGGGGCACGGCAATCCTCCGATATCGATCCTACCCGAATCAGGGTCGCACGGATCCGCGGCGCGTCAATGCGGCGATTGCGCCGCGCAATGCTGGCAACGATCGGGAACGCCTCCGGACGATGCTCGTCCGGCGATCGGCCTCGATCGTGGGTTCGACGATCGGGCGGAAACAGATGGTCGGAGTGGCGGGATTCGAACCCACGACCCCTAGTCCCCCAGACTAGTGCGCTAACCAGACTGCGCTACACTCCGATCCGGCAGGCTTATAGGCGGGGGGGCGGGGCAACGCAATTGCTTTTGCGGCCGGCGCTCCGCATTGGTGCTTGGTTAAGCTTGCCGGCGGATAATGCTCGGCATCGCGCGGTGTTTTGGGGCAGGGTCATCCGGCCCGCAGACCGTGCGGGTTCGAGCCCGCGGGGAGCTCATGTCATCGATCGATATCGTCGCGCCGCTCGATCATCTCGACAAGGAGCCGCCTCCTCCCGGTCCGTCGCTGCGGCGCGTGCTCGAGACCCTCGGCGAGGGCGGCAACGCTCCGCTCTGGCACTCGGATTGGGCCTGGGAGAATTACGAGCGCGCGGTGCTGGCGCTGGCGCGCGAATTCGGCCTCTGGCGCCTGCTGGAAATCGGGGGCGGGCGTGATCCGGCCTTCGCCGCCGCCGCGCGCGAGAACAGGCTGCGGCTGATCGTCAACGACATCGATCCGCTCGAACTCGCGCGGGTGCCGGAAGGGATCGAAACCGCCTGTTTCGACGTGGCCGGCGACATTTCCCGCCGTCCGGAACTCTACGGCGCCTTTGATATCGTCGCCTCGCGCATGGTGTTCGAGCATATCCGCAACGTGCCCGCCGCCTGGCGCAACATCTATCGGCTCCTGCGGCCGGGCGGGGTGGGGCTCGCCTTCTTCCCCACGCTCTATGCCTGGCCCTTCCTGCTCAACCACATCCTGCCGGACGACATCGCCCGGCGCATCGTCGAGCGCGTCTTCCCGGCCCGCGCCCCGGATGGCGACAACCCGGTCTTCCCGCCCGTCTATCATTGGTGCTACGGCGACGAGGGAAAGCTGCGGCGGATGCTCGATCCGATCGGCTTTTCCGAAATCCGCATCCTGCCCTTCTGGGGCCACCATTATCTCGACCGTATGCCGGTGCTGCGCGAGCTGGATTTTGCGCTCAACCGCTTCTGTGCCGCCATCGACTGGCGTTTCTTCACCACTTACGCCTATGTGGTGGTGCGGAAATAGCGCCGGACCGGCGCTGATGCCGCAGGTGCCCGAGCGTCATGCGTATCGTCATCGTCCTCGATACCGCGCATGTGAATGGCGGCCAGGCGAAGGTCGCGATCGATTCCGCGCTTGCGCTCCGCGCGCGCGGGCACGCGCCGCTGATCTTCGCGGCGTTCGGGCCCGTGGATCCGCGCCTGGCGGCTTCGGGCATCCCGGTCCATTGCCTCGGCCAGAGCGAACTCGCGCGGGATGCGAATTTCGCCGCCGCGGTGTTGCGCGGCCTGCATAACGGCGCGGCGGCACGGGCGCTCGGCGCGCTGCTCGCCGCGCAGCCGCGCGGGGAGAGCGTGGTCCATGTCCATGGCTGGGCGAAGGCGCTTTCCTCGGCGATCGGGCCGCCGATCGCCGCCGCCGGGCTGCCGGTGCTCTACACGATGCACGAATATTTCCTGCTCTGCCCCAATGGCGGCTTCTTCAACTACCGCACCAACGCGCATTGCCCGCTCGACCCGCTCTCTGGCGCCTGTCTGACGACGATGTGCGACACCCGGAGCTGGGCGCACAAGGGCTGGCGCACCGCGCGCTTCGCGATCGCGAAGCATGTCCACCGCCTGCCGGAGACGATGCGGGACATCGCCTATTTCCACCCCTATCAGCGCGCCGTCATCGCGCGGCATCTGGCGCCGGGCACGCGGCTGCACGAGATCCCCAACCCGGTCGAGGTCGAGGATCTCGGCCCCAAGCCGGACCCAGCCGCCGGCGCCTTCGCCTATCTCGGTCGCCTCGCGGTGGAAAAGGGCGTGTTCCTGTTCGCCGAGGCGGCGCGGCGGGCGGGCATCGCGCCGGTCTTCGTCGGCGACGGGCCGGCGGGGGCGGAGATCGCGGCGCGCTATCCCGAGGCGCGGCTGCTCGGCTGGAAGGACCCCGCCGGCGTGCGCGCCGCGCTGCGCGCCGCGCGGGTGATGGTCTTTCCCTCGCTCTGGCACGAGGGCCAGCCGCTGAGCGTGCTCGAAGCGCTTGCCTGCGGCACGCCGGTCCTCGCCGGCGATGGCAATGCCGGGCGCGAGAGCATCATCGACGGCGAGACGGGATTGCTGTTCCGCCAGGGCGACCCCGACGATCTCGCGGCGAAGCTGCGCCTGCTCGCGGATGATTCCCTGGTCGCGCGGCTCTCGCGGGCCGCCCATGCCCGCTACTGGGCGGCGCCGCTGACGCTGGAGCGCCATGCCGCGCGGCTCGAGGCGGTCTATGCCGGGCTGCTGGCCGGGGAGGGAGCCGGGGCAGGGGCAGCCACCCGCGCCGCCGCCGCGCGATAGGCGGCATGGGCATAGGTGCGGTATTCACCGATCCAGCGCCGCGAGATCGTCGCCAGCCCCCAGCACAGCCCGTAGATCATGAAGAGATGCCGCCAGCGGTCGGTATCGATCTGGAAGTTCTGCACGAGATGCGGGACCAGCGCCGCGAACAGCACCACGGCATGGGGCTGGAACGGCGTCTTCAGCAGCGCGGTGCGGAAGGCGAGCGTCAGCGTCGCCAGGATGAAGGCGAGGAAGGTGATCCCGCCCGCCCAGCCATAGGAGGAGAACGCCATCAGATAGGTGTTGTGCGGGTTTTCCGGGTAATAATACGAGAAGCGGTTCGGCCCGTGGCCGAAGGGGCGTTCGAGCAGGTCCGGCAGGGCGCGGAGCTGCGAGCCGAACCGGCCGGAGGGGCCGGAATCGTAATCCTTCTGGAGCGTGAACCGGTCCTCGAACAGCGCCGCGACCGAATCGATCGACAGGATCGCCGCGAGCCCGAGCCCGAGCCCGAACAGCGCGAGGAGGCCGAGGAGCAGGATGCGCCCGCGCATCGAGGCGCTGCGGCTCGTGATGAACATCATCGTCCCCAGCGTCGCGAGCCCGATCGCGAGCCCCGCCCAGGCGCCGCGCGAGAAGGTGAGGAACAGCGCGAGCAGGATCGGCGCCGCGAGCCCCGCGCGGAGCAGGCGCCCGCGCGGCGAGGTCAGGAAATCCTGCGCGAGGAACAGGATCGGCAGCACCAGGAACGGGCCGAGCACGTTGGGGTCGCGGAACGTGCCGGAGACGCGGCCGCCATGCATGGTGAACCAGGCGGCGCTGCCGAACAGATCGACATAGCCGGCGATGCCGAGCAGAGCGGCGATCACCGCGCCGGCGATCATCCCCCATTTGATCGCGGCGAGGCGGGCGAGCGCGTTCTCGTTCAGCGTGAAGGCGAAGAAGATCGCCGTTGTGGCGACGAAACAGGTGCCGAGCATGAATTCGCGGCTTTCCTGCACGTCGAGATAGGGCTGGAGCGCCGCAAGCCCGGCGAGGTTGAACACGACGAGAAACAGGATCAGCGGGATGTTCGTGCGGTCCACCCGCAGCCCGAACAGGGTGAAGAGCCCGATCGCCGCGAGGCTTGCGGCATTATAGGCGATATCGATGATCACGAAGGCGCCGGTGAAGACCATCAGCGCCAGCAATGCCAGCAGCAGTGGCTCCGCCCCGTGCCGCGGCGGCGTGACGAGCGCCGAGGGGAAGGGCGAATGGCGCGCCCAGGCGGGACGCGGAACGGAAGGCGGGATACGCAACGCCGACACCTCGAACCCGGCCCCGCATGTCGCGCCGGCCGCGAGAAAGAAGGCTAGCCCCTTCCGGCGAAGAAGCGGTTAACCGCGCCGTGCGGCGAGCGTGTCGCGATAGGCCGTGAGAATGGTCTCGACCATGCGTTCGACCGAGAAGCGCGCGCGGATCCCGGCTGAGATCGCGCTGGCCTCGGCTTTCAGCGTCGCGAAGGGCCGGTCCATCATGCCGGCCATGGCATCGGCCAGCGCGCGCGGATCGTTCGGGGGAATGAGATAGGGGTAATCGCGCGGCACGATCTCGGGAATGCCGCCGACATCGGTGGTGATCAGCGGCAATTGTCCCGCCACCGCTTCAAGCACGATATAGGGCAGGGATTCGAAGCGCGAGGGCACCACCATCGCGCGGCCGAGGCGAAAGGCTTCGGCGGCCGGCGTCACGCCGCGCCAGCGGAACTGGCCGTCGATGCCGCGCGCGGCGATCAGCGCCCGGATCCGCGCCTCCGAGGGGCCGGAGCCGACGAGCGTGATCGTCGGGTGCCGCCCGGCATTCGCGAGCAGGAACAGCGCCTCGACCAGGGTGTCGATTCCCTTGGCCTCGCGGAACTCGCCGACATAGAGGAAATCGCTTGCCTCCGCATGCGGCGCCACCGCCTCGAATTCATGCGCGTAGAGCCCGTTGAGCGCGATCACCTCCGGCCGCTCGGGAACATGAACGAATTCGTGGTAGCGCGCGGCGATGAAGCGGCTCTCGAACAGGAAGAGGTCGGTGCCGCGTTCGAGCACGCGCTCGATCGCCATGAAGAGGCGGTGCGCCGGCGAACCGGGGTAGTAATTGAGGCTGCCGCCATGCGGGGTGTAGCAGCGGATGGGGCCGCGCCCCGGCCGCGCCACGCCGCCGATCCGCGCATAGAGCCCGCCCTTGGCGCCGTGGCCGTGGATGACATCCACCGCATGCGCGCGCGCCAGCGCGGCGACGCGGCGGATCGCGGCCCAGTCGGAAGGATGCGGATTGCGATGCATCGGCAGCCGGTGGAGTCCGAGCGCGAGGCGCGGGGCGAGGCCGGCGAGCAGCCTTTCGCCGCGCTCGCCGCCGGTCATGGAATCGCACAGCATACCGATCGCGTGCCCTTGCGCGATCAGCGCCTCCGCCACGTCATGGACATGGCGGAACAGGCCGCCCACCGGCGCCCGGAACACGTAGAGGATCCGCAAGGGGCGGTTCGGTTCCATCATCGTCCCCGGTTCCGGCCCGGCGGTTCCGGCCGGCTGGTCAGAAGAAGCGTTCCTTGACGACGATCGTGTCGCCGGGGCGCACCGGCATGGTCATCGGCACCGCCACCGTCACCGGCTGGCCCTGCATGATCCGTGTCAGCTCGGCATAGTTGCGGTTGGCGCGCGGGGCGAAGCCGCCGGCGATCGCCACCGCGTTCTGCACGGTCATGTTGTTGACGTAAGGAAACTGGCCGGAATTGTTGACCTCGCCGAGCACGAAGAACGGCCGGTATTGCTCGACCTCGACCGAGACGCGCGGCTCGCGCAGATAGCCGGCGCGCAGCCTTTCCTCGATGGCGCGGGCGAGTGCCGTCGTTGTGCGCCCCTGCGCCTCGACCGGGCCGATCAGCGGCATCGAGATGCGGCCCGCCCCGTCGACCGCGTAGGAATTCGACAGGCTGTCCTGCCCGAACACGATCACCCGCAGCCGATCTCCGCCGGCCAGCGTGTAGGGCGCGTGCGCCTCCTCCGCGAGATATTCCGGCGCGAGGCGCGGCGTCATCGCGCAGCCGGCGAGCGCCAGGGCGAGAAAGGGGAGAAGCAGCGGGAATCGCATCATTGGCGGCTCGATCTCAACGGGCCGAGCATGCCCGGCCATGGTTAATGTTTGCTCAATGCCGCCCGGCCTTAACGGGAAAGAAACCATGCCGCGCGAGGCTGCGACGGCAAGGAGAAGCCCCGCAATGGATTCGCGGACGGGAGAGATGATGCCGGCGACGAGCGAGAGCATCGGCGGGCTCGCCGGCGCGCTGTGGCGCCGCCGGTTGTGGATCCTCGTCCCGACGCTTCTCGCCTTCCTCCTCGCCATGGCGACCGTGAACCTGCTGACCCCGCGCTATACGGGCGAGGCGCGGGTGCTGCTCGAGAACCGCGACACGGTCTATTCCCGCCCCGATCGCGATCTGAGCCCCGGCAATGCCGCGATCGACCCGGAAGCGGTCGCGAGCCAGGTCCAGAACGTGATGTCGAAGGATCTCGCGCTCGACATCATCCGCGAGATGGGGCTCGCGCGTCGGGCTGAATATGATCCGGTCCAGAAAGGGCTCGGCCTTTCCGGCACCGTGCTAGTGCTGCTCGGCCTCCAGAAGGATCCGCGCCAGATCCCACAGGAGGAGCGGGTGCTGGAGATGTATTACAAGCGCCTCCTCGCCTATCCGCTCGGCAAGAGCCGGGTGATCGCGATCGAGTTCCAGTCGGAGGATCCGAAGGTCGCGGCGGATGTCGCCAACCGCATCGCCGAGGAATATCTCCGCCGCGAGGAGGGCGCGAAGAACCAGACCAGCCGCGCCACTTCCGACTGGCTCGACAAGGCGATCGAGCCGCTGATGCGGAAGGTCGTGGCGGCCGAGAGCCGCGTCGAGGCGTTCCGTGCCTCGAAGGGGCTGTTCGTCGGCGCCAACAATACCAGCATCTCCACCCAGCAGCTCGCGGAACTCAACACCCAGCTTTCCGCCGCGCGTGCCCAGCAGGCCGATCTCCAGGCCCGCGCGCGGCTGATCCGCGAGGCGCTGCGGCTCGGCAAGGTGTTCGAGACCTCGGAGGTGATCAACAACGAGCTGGTGCGCCGGCTGCTCGAACAGCGTGCCGCGCTCAAGGCGCAGATCGCCTTCGAGGAGCGCACGCTGCTTCCCGGCCATCCGCGCATGAAGGAGCTTGGCGGCCAGCTCGCCGATCTCGAGGGTCAGGTCCGTGCCGCCGCCGAGCGCGCCGCCCGCGCGCTCGACAACGATGCCCGCGCCGCCGGCGCCCGCGTCGCCTCGATGCAGGCCGAACTCGACAGCCAGAAGAAGACCACCGCGCTCTCCAACGAGGACGAGGTGCAGTTGAAGGCGCTGGAGCGGGAGGCGCTGGCCCTGCGCGAGCAGCTCAATTCCTACCGCAACAAGTTCCTCGACGCCGCCGCCCGCGCCTCCGAGAACGCCCAGCCCGCCGATGCCCGGGTGATCTCCCGCGCCTTCCCGCAGAGCGACCCGACCTTCCCGAAGAAGATCCCGATCGTGCTGCTCGCGACCCTCGGCACGTTCGTCATCGCCTCCACATTGGTCGCCGCGCAGGTCCTGATGGCCCGGCAGGCGCTCCCTGCCCATGTCGATCCCGAATATGGCGTTGCGTCGCCGTTCCTCCCGGCCATGCCGGCACCTCCCGCCATGCCCGAACCCGCCGCGCCCGAACCCGACCCGCTGCCATGGGAGGCTTCTCCCTCCGGCTGGCGGGCGGCCTTGCGCGGCGCGCTGCCCTTCGCGCGGCCGGCCCCGCCCGCCGCCGCGCCGGTTGCGCCGGCACCGGCCGCGGCCTTCAGCCCCGCCGCTCCGCCGGCGGCGAGCCCGGTCGAGGATCTCGCGCGCGAACTGGCGCTGATGGATTTCAACGGCCGGGGCAAGCTCCTGCTGGTCTATGGGCTCGACCGCGAGGCCCGTGCCGGCCTCATGGCACTGCGCATCGGCCGCCGGCTCGCGGAGGATGGCGCCTGCATCCTCGTCGATCTTCTAGGCCCGGCGGGGCGCGGCGGCAATCTCTACCAGCGCCTGCTGCCGCCGGGCGCGGCGGGGCTCGGCGCGCATCTCGACGGCGTGGCGGCGCTTGGCGACATCATCCACCGCGACGCGCGCTCCGCGCTGCACATCCTGCCGGCCGGCGCGCCGCTCCATCATCGCCTGGTCGCGGAACGGCCGCGGGGCGAGATCGCGACGCTGGTCGAGGCGCTGTGCCATGCCTACAGCCATGTCGTGGTCGATGCCGGCGCGATCGGCGGGGCAGGGGAATTCATCGCGGCGAACGGCGATGCCGTGGTGCTGGTTGCCGGGCGCGGCGCCGACGAGGCGTTCATCGCCCGCACTTCCGCGCGCCTCGAAGCGCATCGCGACGCGCCCGTTTTCATCCTCGCCGACGAGGGGAGCGACCCGGCCGCGGCCAATGATCCGCTGCCGCCGGATCTGGCCGGCTCAGCCTGAGCCGCGCCCGCCGGCGAGCCGCCGCGCCAGCGCGAGCAGGCGCGGATTCCGCTTCACCAGCCGCTTCGCGCCGCGATAGGCGCGGAAGAGCAGTGCCAGCCCCCGCCCCCGCGCCGTCACCGGCATGACGAGATCGTGCAGCATCAGCATTTCCGGCGCGTAGCGCGTCTTGTAGCGCGCCTCGCCGACGCCGAGATCGAAATGCCGGATGCCTGCCGCCGCCGCTGCCTCGATCGCCGCCGCGAAGGCGAGTTCGCCGGGGCTGAGCCGCGCGATAGCCGGCTCCGGATCATAGGCGGCGAACATCACCGAGAGCCGCGTCGCGTCGCCCGCGATCCCGAGCACCGCGCGTGGTATGTCGCCGGTGCTGGCGGCGAAGAGCTGTATCGCCGGCGGCTCTGCCGTCGTCGACCGCTCCAGGAAGGCGCGGATCGCCGCGCCGGCGAAGGGATCCGCCACCCCCATCGCCGCGAATTGGCGCGCCTTCCAGCCGAGAAAGGCGTCGAGCGCCGTCCGCACTTCAGCCGTCCCCGTCACCCAACCGAAGCGGGGCGGGCCGAGAGCGGCGAATTTCCGCTGCTTCGCACGGAGCTTCTTGCGCGCCTCGCGGTCGAGCAGCCGCCGCAGCGGGTCGCTCTCCCCGGCGGCGAGCCTCAACTCGGCGCCGTCGCTCGGGGAGCGGCCGGTGAAGAGCGGCGCGAGCGGGTGTGGCGCGCCGTTCCAATGCGCCGGACATTCGGTCAGGATCACGAGATCGGCGCCGATCGCCCGTCCGCCCGCGCGGAGCGCGGCGCGCAGGGCCCCGGCGGGCAGCGCCGGTGGCTGCTCGCCCCGCACCGCCGGCACGTAGAAACTGGCATGCGCGCCGCCGAGCTTGCAGGCGGCGATGCCGGCCCGGCCCGTCACGAGCCCCACCGGCAGCAGCAGCGCGGCGCCGGCCTCGTCCGCGATCTCGATCACGCGCAGGGTTGCGAGCGCGTCATGCGCGGCGAGCCAGGCGCCGAGCCAGATGCTGCCCTGGAAGGGCGAGCCGGCCCGCGCCGCCGCCAGCCGGGCGAGGGCCGTCTCGCCGGCATGGATCGCGACGCGCGAAAAGGCGGATGCAGCGGCCATGGCAACGCTTTATGAAGGCGAAAGCGCGAAAAAACCGATAATGTCCCGCCGCGTTCCGAGGATCCTCCCTTGCGCTACACGCTGATCCGGCTTGCGCTCCGGACGATGGCCTTGTCCGGCCTCGACCGGCTCGCCGCGCCGCTCGCCGCCGGGCGGGGGGTGATCCTCACCTTCCATCATGTGGCCCCGCTCGCGCTGGCGCGCTTTCCGGAGAATGCCGGGCTCAGGATCAGCCCGGCCTTCCTGGAGGCGGTGCTCGGGCTCCTCGCCCGGCTCGGCTACGAACTGGTGCCGCTCGACGCGCTGCCGGCCCGCCTCGCCGGGGCCGGGCCGCGCGTCGCGGCGCTGACCTTCGACGATGGCTACCGCGACAATCTCGATCACGCGCTGCCGGTCCTCGCGCGGCACGGCGCGCCGTTCACGCTCTTCGCCTGCGCCGGCTTCGCCGAGAGGACGGCGCCGCTCTGGTGGCTCGATCTTGAAGAGGCGGTGCTGCGGCTCGACCGGGTGGTGCTCGACCTGCCGGAGAGCGGCCTCGTGCTGACGGCGGCAAGTGAGGCCGAGAAACACCATGCCTTCCGCGCCGCCTATTGGCGCCTGCGCCGCTGCCCCGAGCCTGTGCTGCGCGCGGCAATATCCGGGCTCTGCCGCGCTGCCGGCATCGACCAGATGGCGCGGGTCGAGCGGCTCTGCCTCGATTGGGCGGGCTTGCGCCGCCTCGCCGGGGCGCCGGGCGCAACGATCGGCGCGCACAGCCTCAGCCATCCGCGCCTTGCCTGGCTGCCGGAGGCGGAGGCCCGCGCCGAGATCCTTGGCAGCCGCGACCGTATCCGTGCCGAACTGGGGCTGGAGCCGCGCCATTTCGCCTATCCGGTCGGTGATCCGGCTTCCGCCGGGGCGCGGGAATACCGCCTCGTCGCCGAGGCCGGGTTTGCCGGCGGGGTGACGACCATTCCCGGCACATTGCGGCGGAGCCACTCCGCCCGGCCCTTCGCGCTGCCGCGCATCTCCGTGAACGGATTGTTCCAGCGCGAGGCCGCCTTGCGCACCCTTCTTTCGGGCCTGCCCTTCGCCTTCAGCCGGGGCGCCGCTCCATCCAGCGGATGAGCGGCAGCAGCGGCAATGTCCAGGCGAGGCCGGCGATCACGTAGAACGCCATCTCGACCGCTTTCGAGGCGCCGGTGAGGATGCGCGGCGCCAGCGCGGCGATGACAAGCGCATAGAAGGCGACGAAGGCCACCATCAGCAGGGCGCCGACGAGTTTCTTCATCCGCGGGTTCATGCCGTTCCTCCCCATCGCGGCGCGCGACGAAATGCCCTCGCGCCGGCCTCCGCCGCCCCTTGCCGCTGCCGCGCGTGAGGAGCATATCGGTGACCCGGATCGCGAAGGCAAGGAGGCCGCGACTTTGGCGATTTCCGATCACGCTCCGCCGCTGCGGGCTGCCGCGAGGGCCGATTTCCGCCCCGAGGCCGCGCCTGCATTCCGGCGCTGGCTCCTCGCGCTGGTCGCGCTGGTGCTGGTCATGGTCACGGTGGGCGGCGCGACCCGGCTCACCGGGTCCGGCCTGTCGATCACCGAATGGAAGCCGATCACCGGCGCGATCCCGCCGCTCTCGGCGCAGGATTGGGCGCGCGAATTCGCGCTCTACCGCGCGAGCCCGCAATATGAGCTGCTCAACCGGGGCATGAGCCTCGGCGAGTTCCAGTTCATCTATTGGTGGGAATGGGGGCATCGCCAGCTCGGCCGCGTCATCGGGCTGGTGATGCTCGCCGGCTTCCTGTGGTTCTTCCTCTCCGGCGCGATCCGCGGCCGGCTCGCCGCCGCGACCTTCGGGCTCGGGCTGCTGCTCGGGCTTCAGGGCGCGATCGGCTGGATCATGGTCGCGAGCGGCCTGAAGCCGGGCATGATTGCGGTGGCGCCGGTCAAGCTGACGCTGCATCTCGTCTTTGCCTGCCTGTTCTTCATCGGGCTGGTGGCGATGGCAACCCGGTTCGGGGCCTTCGGGCCGGCGCTGCAGGGGTTTCCCGGTCTGCGCCACGCCGCCTGGGCGCTGGTGGCGGCCGTCCTCGCGCAGATCGCGCTCGGCGGGCTGGTCGCGGGGTCCCGGGCCGGTTTCACCGACAATACCTGGCCGCTGATCGATGGCGCGCTGATCCCCGACATGGCCCGGCTGTTCGTGATGGTGCCGTTCTGGGAGAACTTCGTCGATAATCCGACGCTGGTGCAGTTCAATCACCGGCTCGGTGCCTATCTGCTGCTTGCGGCGGCGTTCTGGCACGCGTTTGCCGCGCGCGGCACCGATATGGCGCGCCGGGCCTGGCTTCTCGCGGTGCTGGTTCTGGCGCAGGGCATGCTCGGCATCGTCACGCTGCTGCTTGTCGTGCCGCTCTGGGCAGGGCTCGCGCATCAGGCGCTGGCGATGCTTGTGCTCGCCCAGGCGGTGATCCACGCCGTGAAGGCGGGCGGCGTGCCCGCCCGCGCCTGAGCGGGCCGGCCTAGAGTGCCGCCAGCGCCTGTTCGAGATCGGCGATCAGATCCGCCTCGTCCTCGATCCCGACCGAGAAGCGGATCGTGCCGGGATGGATATCGAGCCGCTCCCGGACATCGGCGGGCAAGGTGCGGTGGGTGGTGGTCGCGGGATGCGCGACCAGCGAGCGGCTCTCCCCGATATTGACGAGATGCGAGAACAGCGTGAGCGCGCCGAGAAAGCGCCGGGCGGCTGGCTCGCCGCCGGCGAGCGTCGCGGTGAAGATCGAGCCGCAGCCCTTCGGCATCAGCCGCGCCGCGCGCGCGGCCTGCTCGGGGCCGGCAACGAGCGGGTGGGAGACGGATTCGACCCTGGGATGCGCGGCGAGACACCGCGCCACCGCCTCGGCATTGCGGCAATGCTTCGCCATGCGCAGCGGCAGCGTCTCGGTGGTGGTGGCGATCATCTGGGCGATGATCGGCGCCATGCCGGGGCCGTATTCGCGCATGCCGGTCAGCCGCGCGGCGGCGGTGAAGGCGGCATCGGGGAAGGCCTCGGTGAGCACCAGCCCGTCGTAATCGCGCCACGGTTCCGAGATCAGCGGAAAGCGCGCATCCTCCCGCCAGTCGAAGGAGCCGGCATCGACGATGATGCCGCCGATCGCCTGGCCGTGCCCGGCGAGGAATTTCGAGGCGGAATGGATGACGATGTCGGCGCCATGCTCGATCGGCCGGAACAGGGCCGGCGAGGCAAGCGTGTTGTCGACGATCAGCGGCAGGCGGTGGGCCTTCGCCACAGCCGCGATTGCCGGCAGGTCGACGATCTCGCCGGACGGGTTGACGATGCTCTCGACGATGATCGCCTTGCTCTCCGGCGTGATCGCCGCAGCGATGGCATCGGGCTCCGGCGCCGCCCATTGCACGCGGATGCCGAGCCGTTCTTCCATGCGCTTCATCAGCGCGATCGAGCCGCCGAACATGCGCGAGGCGCCGATATAGCAATCGCCGCTGGCGAGCAGCGTCAGCAGCGTCACGAACCAGGCCGCCTGGCCCGAGGCGAGCGCGATCGCCGCCGTGCCGCCTTCGAGATCGGCGATGCGCCGCTCGAGCGCCGCCGTATTGGGGTTCGAGCCGCGCGCATAGGCGAAGCCGGCGCGCTTCAACGTGAAGAGATCGGCGCCATGGTCGAGATCCTCGAACACGAAGCCGTTCGTCTGGTAGATCGGCATCGCGCGGGCGCCGGTCGCGGGGTCGGGCGCCGCGCCGGCATGGACCGCGCGGGTGGCGAAGCCGAGGGACGGGCGGCTCATGTCAGGCCCCGGCCTTCAGCGCCTGGTCGAGATCGGCGATCAGGTCTTCGGCATCCTCGATGCCGATCGAGAGCCGCACCACATCCGGGCCGGCGCCGGCGATGGCCTTCTGCTCGTCGGTGAGCTGGCGATGTGTCGTCGAGGCGGGATGGATGACGAGGCTGCGCGTGTCGCCGACATTGGCGAGATGCGAGAACAGTGTCAGGTTCGAGACGAGCGCGATGCCGGCCGCATTGCCGCCCTTGAGGCCGAAGGTGAACACCGCGCCGGCGCCCTTCGGGGCGTAGCGCTGGGCGAGCGCGTGATATTTGTCGCCCGGCAGGCCGGGATAGGAGACCCAGCTGACCTGCGGATGCGTGGAGAGGAAGCGCGCCACCGCCAGCGCGTTGTCGGAATGCTTCTTCATCCGGAGCGGCAGCGTCTCGATGCCCGTGAGGATCTGGAAGGCATTGAAGGGCGAGAGCGCCGGGCCGAGATCCCGGAGCCCGAGCACGCGCGCGGCGATCGCGAAGGCGAAATTGCCGAAGGTCTCGGCCAGCACCATGCCGGCATATTCCGGCCGCGGCGCGGTCAGCGAAGGGTAGCGCTTCCCGGCCTTGAGCCAGTCGAAGGAGCCGGCATCGACGATGATGCCGCCGATCGAGTTGCCGTGGCCGCCGAGGAATTTCGTCAGGCTGTGGACCACGATGTCGGCGCCGTGCTCGATCGGGCGGATGAGGTAGGGCGAGGCGAGCGTATTGTCGACGATCAGCGGCACGCCGGCCTGCTTCGCCACCGCCGCGATGCCGGCGATGTCGAAGATCACCCCGCCGGGATTGGCGATCGATTCGATGAAGATCGCCTTGGTCTTCGGCGTCACCGCGCGCGCGAAGCTCGCCGGATCGTCGCCCTCGGCCCAGACGACGTTCCAGCCGAATTTCCGGTAGGCGTGGTTGAACTGGTTGATCGAGCCGCCATAGAGCTTCTTGGCGGCGATGAACTCGTCGCCGGGTTCCAGCAGCGTGTGGAACACCAGATGCTCTGCCGCGTGCCCCGAGGCCACCGCCAGCGCCGCCGTGCCGCCCTCCAGCGCCGCCACCCGCTCCTCCAGCACCGCGCAGGTCGGGTTGCCGATGCGGGTATAGATGTTGCCGAAGGCCTGGAGCCCGAACAGCGAGGCTGCGTGATCGACATCGTCGAAGACGAACGATGTCGTCTGGTAGATGGGCGTAGCGCGGGCGCCGGTGGTGGGGTCCGGCTGGGCGCCGGCATGGATGGCGAGCGTGGCAAAGCCGGGGGCGCGGTCGGTCATCGGGTCTCTCCGTCGAGGTCGCGGCGTTCTATACGGCGGAAATTCGTTCGTCAATCCGATCTGTTCGGTTTGAAGAACGATCCCGGATCACATGGCGGCGCTTGATCTGTCGCAAGGCAATGGCGGGGCGCCGGGCTAGGCTTCTCCCGTCTTCAGGGGCGGTGACCGCAGAATGGAGCGCCGCGGGGCGAGGGGCAACAACCCAACCGGAGGCAGAGATGGATTTTCGTTCGCTCATTCCCACATCCTGGGGCGGATCGGCGGCGCGCGGCGGCGAGGCTGATCCCTTCAGCCTGATCCGGCGCGAGATGGATCGCGTCTTCGAGACGATGGGCCGCGATTGGCCGGCGCTTCAGGCGCTCGGCGGCAAGGGGTTCCTCGCGCCGAAGGTCGATGTCGCCGAAACCGGCACTGGGCTCGAACTGACGGCGGAGCTGCCCGGCATCGACCAGAAGGACATCGAACTCGATCTCACGGACGGCGTCCTGACGCTCAAGGCCGAGCATCGCGCCGAAAAGGAGGAGAAGGACGAGAAGAAGCACTATCACCTCGTCGAACGCGCGCGGGGCACCTATCTGCGCCGCTTCACGCTGCCCTTCGAGCCCGACGAGGCGAAGATCGAAGCGCATTTCGACAAGGGCGTGCTCAAGGTGGTAGTCCCGCGCTCGGCCGATCCGGCGAAGCCGGCGCGACGGATCGAGATCCGGGGCGGCTGAGCGGGCGGGCCCGGGGCTTCTGCTTTGTTTTGAGTGGCCGGGCGGGTGCTCCCCGCCCGGCGCTGCAGGTCAGGCCGCCTTCGCGGGTGCGACAGCGGGGAAGTCGATCGTCGTATCGAACAGGTGGTTGGCGTAGTTCGTGAACAGGTTGACCGTTACCTGCGCCAGAATCTCGACGATGACGCCGTCCGACAGGCCGGCGGCGCGCGCCGCGGCGAGATCCTCCGATCCGGCATAGCCTTTCTTGGCGACGATCGCGCGGGCGAGCGCGACGATCGCGGCGTCGCGCGGCTCGGCCGGCTGGCCGCTGCGGGCGGCAGCGATCTCCTCGGCCGAAAGCCCGGCGCCCTTGCCGATCAGCGTATGCGCCGAGAGGCAATACTGGCAGGCATTCGCCTCGCCGACTGCCAGCGCGATCCGCTCCCGGTCCTTCGCGCCGAGCGTGCCGCCTTCGGCAAGCGCCTGCGTGAAAGCGAGATGCGCGCCGAGCACGGCGGGGGCATGCGCAAGGGTCGCGTAGAGATTCGGCACCATGCCGATCTTCGCGCGCACGCCGTCGAGAATGGTCTTGGCGGCGCCTTCCGGGTGGGTAACGGGATTGATCTTGGGCATGGAACCTCCAGGGATTGCCACAGACTGACCGATCAGTCAAAATACATGTAGCATTGACCGTTCGATCAGTAAACACCAGATTGAGGGAGCCCTGGCCGATGCCGGTCACGACCGCGTGATCAGGATCGCCCAACCGAAAGGAGCGCGCATGAGCGCCGATACCCGCGAGAAGGTGCTCGCGACGACCGAAATCCTGATGTCCGACCGTGGCTACGAGGGCGTTTCGATCAAGGATATCGCCGCCGCAATCGGCCTCAGGACGGCGGCGATCTTCTACCATTTTCCGACCAAGGCCGATCTGGCGGCGGCGGCGCTCGACCGGGCGCGGCGCGATCTCGCCGTCCTGCTCGCGGGGATCGATGCCGCCGAGGCGATGCCGCGCCGGCGCATCGTGATGTTCCTCGAGACGTTCGGCCGCATCAAGACCGAGCGCAGCGCCTTCTGCTTCGCGGGTATCCTGGCCGCCACGCGCGGCATCATTCCCGACCCCGCCCGCGATGCGGCCGCGCGCTTCGGCGAGACGCTGCTCGATTGGCTGCGCGCCAACCTTGCCGCGAGCCGCCCCGATCTCGACGCTGCGATCCGCGCCCGGCGGGCGTTGGCGGTCCTTGCGCTGGCCGAGGGCGCACTTCTCGTCGCGCGCATGCAGGGCACGCCGGACAGCTATCGCCAGGCGGTGGAAGAGGCGTTGCCGGCCCTGCTCGACGGCTGAGCTAATAGCGCCGGTCGAGCGTCAGCTTCTGGAATCCCTTGGCCGCCAGTGCCGGTTTGCGGGCCGAGAGGACGCGCGAATTGACCCCCTGCCAGGAAATCTCGCCGGAGAGCCGGCCGTATTCGATCTTCGGGCAGCGATCCATGATCACCGTCACGCCTTTCGCTTCGGCCTGCGCCGCCGCATTGTCGTTGCGCACGCCGAGCTGCATCCAGATCACGCGCGGCAACGGGGTGAGCGCCAGCGCTTCCGCCACCGTCTCGGCCGCGGCTTCGGCGTTGCGGAAGATCTCGACCATGTCGAGCGGCCCGGCAATATCCTTCAGCGCCGCGACGAAGGGGCGGCCGAGCAGGCTCTGCCCCAGCCGGCCGGGATTGACCGGGATGACCTCGTAGCCGCGCTCCGATAGATACTTGAACACGAGGAACGAGGGGCGCGCCGGATTGTCGCTCGCGCCGACCATGGCGATGCGGCGGACGCGCCGGAGGATCGAGCGGATCAGGTCGTCGGGATAGGATTCATGGCTCATGCGGCACCCTCGGCTCGGATGCGCAAAGATGGCGCCGGTCGCCTGCCGCCGCAAGCCGGGAGGGAGCCATTCTGGTATGGTAAAACTTGGAGCTAATAAAAAACACAAGCAAAATCAAATATTTATTGACACTTCCACAGCCGAGCGCAATGTCCGCACGTTCGGGCCGAGAATCGGCCCCAGGCAAAGAGGTGTCCCATGAAATCAGATGTCTTCAGCCGGCCGCTCCGGGCCGCTGCGATGCTGACCGCGCTTGTCGCCGCGGGCGGGGTCCGCGCCGAGGGCGTGAAGCTTCCCGAGATTGCTCCGGCAAAGCTGGTCGAGGCGCTGCGCGCCGGCGGGCATGTGCTCTACCTGCGCCATGCCGTGACCGACAAGGAAGGCGCGGACCAGGTCAGCGCCACGATGGGCGATTGCTCGACGCAGCGCACGCTCAGCGCCCAAGGCTGGAAGGACGCGCAGATGATCGGCGCTGCCGTCAAGCTGCTCGGCATTCCGGTCGCCGGCGTGGTGTCGAGCGAATATTGCCGCGCCTGGCAGACGGCCGAGATCGCCTTCGGCCGGCACATCAAGAACCCGGCGCTGAATTTCGAGAAGGCCGAGAAATATTCCGAGGCCCAGACGCGGGCGATGAAGGCGCGCGTGACGCCGCTGCTCGCGCAGGTGCCACCGGCCGGCTTCAACACGGTGATCGTCGGCCACGATGATCCGTTCGAGGCCGCGACCGGGCATTATCCCGAGCCGCAGGGCAAGCTCGTCGTGCTCAAGCCGGACGGGAAGGGCGGCTTCGCGCTGGTCGGCGGCGTCGATCCGGGCGCCTGGGGGGCCTTGCTGGCCGGGCGCTGAGCCGAGTCGCCGCGCATGGGGGGCTGAATCGAGTCCTGCATCCAGGAATAGAATCTTAACGCCAGGACAACGAAAAGTTTACCGAGCTGTCGCAACCATGGCGGGAGGTGGACAATTCGGGGTGGAGCATGTCCTGGTTCTTATCGGCCTTCCGGGCGCGGATCTTCCTGCGCCTGCAGCTCTTCGTCGGGGTCCTCGCGGTTCTCAGCGTGGTGCTTGCCGGCGTGCTCTGGCAGACCGGCCGCGCACTCGACGCGCAGGAGCGCCTGAAAAGCGAAACCATGCGCAAGCAGGGGCTCATCGAGCGCGTCAACGGCCTCGTCTTCGCGGTGGTGATGGATTCGCGCGGCGTCTACATGGCGCAGGAGCCGGCCATGCTCGAACGGTTCGCCAAGGGGATGGAAACCTATCTCGAGCGCTTCGAGGCCGCTATTGCCGAATGGAGGGCGCTGGTCCGCGCCGAAGATGCAGCCGATTTCGCCGCTTTCGAGCGCCATCAGCAGGTTTTCTCCCGGCTGCGGCGCGAACTCATCGCCGAAGGCCGCGCCAAGGGGTCGCCGGCGGCGCGCGCCATCGGCGACAACGAGGCGAACCGCTCGGTGCGCATGGCGTTCAACGCCGCGATCGAGACGCTCGCCAAGGCCTATCTCGCCAGGATCGAGCGGATCGAGGCGGATCGCGCTGCGCTTGCGTGGCAGGCCGATCTCGCCTCCGGCCTGCTCACCGGAGTTATCGTGCTGCTGGCATTCGCCGGCGCCTTCTGGCTGCGCCGTTCGGTCGCGCGGCCCTTCGCCGCGATCACCCGTGCGCTCGGGCGCATGAACAACGGCGACACCGCGGAGCCCGTCCCCTGCCAGGACCGGGAGGACGAGGTTGGCACCATCGCCAAGGCGATCGAGGGATTCCGCCTCGGGGTGATCGCCGAGAGTGAGGCGCGCGCCGCCGAAGGCCAGGCGCTGGCGGCACGGGAAGCGCGTCAGCGCATGACGGACACCGCCATTGCCGGGTTCGAGGCCAATGCCGCCGATCGCGTCGAGGTTGTCGCGGCCACTTCGGAAAGCTTGCGCAGCGCCGCCGTCACGATGTCCGCCGCCGCCGAGGAAACATCCCGCCAGGCCGAGATCGTGTCGGAAGCTGCCGGGGCGCTCGCCCAGAGCATCGAGAGCGTCGCCAATTCCGGCACTGCGCTCGCCGCCGCGATCGGCGAGGTCAGCGTCGGGATGGAGCGCGCCAGCGCCATTTCCGAGCGCGCCTCGCAGACTAGCACCCAGACGGCGGAGCAGTTCAGCGAGCTGGATCAGGCGGTTTCCGCGATCGGCCAGGTGATCGAGCTGATCAATTCCATCGCCTCCCAGACCAATCTGCTCGCGCTCAATGCCACGATTGAGGCGGCGCGGGCGGGCGAGGCCGGGCGCGGCTTTGCCGTCGTCGCCCAGGAAGTGAAGGAACTCGCCGCCCAGACGACGCGCGCAACCGCCGAGATCAGCAACAATATCAGCCATGTCCAGCAGGTCGCCAAGGCATCGCTGACGGCGGTCTCCGAGATCAGCAGCACGATCGAGGATATGCGCCGCATCGCGATCGAGACTGCGGCCACTGTCGCCCAGCAGCGCGAGGCGGCCGAGATCATCGCCGAGAGTGTCCGCAGCGCGGCGAGCGAGACCGATCAGGTGACGGCCAATATCGACGGCGTGTCCAAGGCCGCGGCCGATACCGGCGGTGTCGCCGCCAATGTGCTTGAGGCGGCGAGCCGCCTCTCGGACGAGGCGCAGGCCATCCGCACCGAAGTCCAGGGCTTTCTCGGCCAGATCCGCGCCGCCTGACAGGCTCCGGCATCGCTGCGCCCCGCGCCGCGCGCGCGGGGCGCATTCGAAATCGCTTGACGTTATGTTATAGAGTAACAATATCGGCATGATTTCCACTCTGCCGGAGCCGCCATGCCGACCGCCCTTGCC
The DNA here is from genome assembly GCF_008641065.1 of Rhabdaerophilum calidifontis. Lineage (GTDB taxonomy): Bacteria > Pseudomonadota > Alphaproteobacteria > Rhizobiales > Beijerinckiaceae > Rhabdaerophilum > Rhabdaerophilum calidifontis. The sequence goes on from NZ_VTRS01000002.1 coordinate 139,052, forward strand.
AATGCCGATTCCCGCCTGCCCGTGACCGTTCTTTCCGGCTTTCTCGGTGCGGGGAAGACGACCCTGCTCAACCATGTCCTCAACAACCGCGAGGGGCGGCGTGTTGCGGTGATCGTCAACGACATGAGCGAAGTGAATATCGACGCCGATCTCGTGCGTGCCGGCAGCGGGCTCTCGCGCACCGAGGAGAAGCTCGTCGAGATGTCGAACGGCTGCATCTGCTGCACCTTGCGCGACGATCTGCTCGCGGAGGTGCGCCGGCTCGCCGGCGAAGGCCGCTTCGATTACCTCCTGATCGAGGGGACCGGCATCGCCGAGCCGTTGCCGGTCGCCGCGACCTTCGAATTCCGCGACGAGGCGGGGGTCTCGCTCTCGGATGTCGCCCGGCTCGATACGATGGTCACCGTCGTCGATGCCATCAACCTGATGAAGGATTTCGGCAGCCAGGATTTCCTGCGCGACCGGGGCGAAATTGCGGGCGAGGGCGATAATCGCACGCTGGTCGATCTCCTCGTCGACCAGATCGAGTTCGCCGATGTCGTGGTGATCAACAAGATCTCGGATGTCGCGCCCGAACAGCGCGATCTCGTGCGCAAGGTGGTGCGTGCACTGAACCCGGAAGCGAAGATCGTCGAAACCGATTTCGGCAAGGCGCCGCTCGATGCAATCCTCGATACCGGGCTCTTCGACCATGGGAAGGCGCAAGGCCATCCGCTCTGGGCGAAAGAGCTTTACGGCTTCGCCTCCCATGTGCCGGAAACGGAGGAATACGGCATCTCCTCCTTCGTCTATCGCGCGCGACGGCCGTTCCACCCGGAGAAATTCGCGGATTTCCTCGCTCGCAGCATCCCCGGCCTTCTCCGTGCCAAGGGGCATTTCTGGCTCGCGACGCGGCCGGAATGGGTGGGCGAACTCTCGATTGCCGGCGCCGTCTGCCGCACCGAGGCGATGGGATTCTGGTGGGCGAATGTGCCGAGGGAGCGCTGGCCGCGTTCCGAGGAATGGCGGCACATGCTCAACCGCCACTGGCATTCCGTCTGGGGCGACCGGCGGCAGGAACTGGTCTTCATCGGCATCGGGCTTGATGAGCGGGCGATCCGCGCCGCGCTCGACCAATGCCTCATCGGGGATTCGAACCCGCTCCGGTTCAACCCGGACAAATATCGCGACCTGCCGGACCCGTTCCCCGTCTGGCGTCGGGCCGAGGCCGCGTGAGCTTCAGCGCTTCGGCCGCGCGACGAAGGCGGCGATGCCCGCCTCCGCCTCGCGCATCAGCATGTTCTCGACCATGACGCGGCGGGCGTATTCATAGGCATCCGCCAGCGGCATCTCGCGCTGGCGGTAGAAGGCCTCCTTGCCGATCCGCAGCGTCGCCGCCGGCTTTTCCGCGATCCGCCGCGCCAGCGCCAAGGCCGCATCCAGCGCTTCGCCCGCCGGCACGACACGGTTGACGAGCCCGAAGCGGTGCGCCGCTTCGGCATCGATCATCTCGCCGGTCAGCAGCATTTCCATCGCGTGCTTGCTCGCGACATTGCGCGCCAGCGCAACCATCGGGGTCGAGCAGAAAAGCCCGATATTGACGCCGGGGGTCGCGAAGCGGGCCCGATCGCCGGCGATCGCGAGGTCGCAGCTCGCGACGAGCTGGCAGCCAGCGGCCGTGGCGATTCCCTCGATGGCGGCGATGACCGGAACCGGCATGTGAACGATTTCGAGCATCATCTCCGCGCATGCCGCCATCAGAGTCTCGAAGAACGCCTTTCCCCGGTCCGGCGCCGCGCGCGCGGCCTGGATTTCCTTGAGATCGTGCCCGGCGGAGAAGGCCGGCCCCTCCGCCGCAAGGATGACGGCGCGGATCGCCGGAGCCTCGGCCGCCGCCTGGCGCAGAGCCGCGTGCAGCTGCGCGATGGCGGCCAGGGAAAGCGCATTGCGCCGGGCCGGATCCGCCAGGGTGAGGATGCGGATCGGCCCTGCGTCCTCCATGCGCAATGGGGCTTCGGTGCGCGCAGGATCGGTCAGGGCAGGGGCGTTTGACATCGCGATCTCCATCGGTTCACCCTTGAACAAAGTCTAGCCCGGAACCGGGGCGCGCGCGAGCCGCTTTCGCCGCGCCGGTTCCCCTCATCCGAGTCCGCGATGCCCATGAGCCCCGACGATGCGCCGCCCGCCCTCGACCGCGATGCGATGGAGGCCTATCTCGACGCGATCTTCCCCGAGATCCATCATGGCGGGCGGACGCTGGGGATCGAGGCGGTGGGGCGCGGCACCTGCCGGATCCGCATGGCCTATCATCCCCGCCATCTGCGCCCCGGCGGCACGCTCTCCGGCCCGGCGATGATGACGCTTGCCGATTTCGCGCTCTATGTCGCGGTGCTCTCGGTGGTCGGGCGAACGCCGCTCGCGGTGACGACCAATCTCTCGATCAATTTCCTGCGCAAGCCCGAGCAGGCCGATCTCCTCGCCGAATGCCGGTTGCTCAAGGCCGGCGCGCGGCTCTGCGTCGGCGAGGTGACCATCCGCTCCGAGGGCCTCGCGGCGGCGGTGGCGCATGTCACCGGCACCTATTCCGTGCCGCCGCGCCAGGGAGTTTGAGGTAAAATAATACCATAATTTACAAAGCTATGATAGAATTGAGTTTTCTGCCTGACGACGGAATATTGGTGCCATTGATTCTGCAATCACAATCGCTTATAGCCTTTCACGTCCGGCGGCGCTGATGCGCCGCCTTATCGTTTCCGATCACACCCTTCGAGGATCGTCATGAAGGCCCTGACCTCTGCCACGCGCTCGTTCGTGGCGAAGCCGGCCGAAGTCGACAAGAAATGGATCGTGATCGACGCGACCGGCCTCGTCGTGGGCCGCCTCGCCTCGATCGTGGCCATGCGGCTTCGCGGCAAGCACAAGCCCTCCTTCACCCCCCATGTCGATTGCGGCGACAATGTCATCGTGATCAATGCCGAGCGGGTGGCGTTCACCGGCCGCAAGCGCGACCAGAAGAACTATTACCACCACACCGGCTATATCGGCGGCATCAAGGAGCGGTCCGCCCGCTTCATCCTCGAGGGGCGCTTCCCGGAGCGCGTCGTCGAGAAGGCGGTGGAGCGCATGCTGCCCCGCGGTCCGCTCGGCCGCCGGCAACTCGCCAATCTGCGCGTCTACAAGGGCGCGACGCATCCGCACGAGGCGCAGCAGCCGCTCGCGCTCGATGTCGCGGCGCTCAACCCCAAGAACACGAGGCTCGGGTAACGATGGCTGAGATCCTTTCCTCCCTCGCCGATCTCGGCGGTTCGGCCAAGGGCGTGCAGCCGGAAGCGCCGGTTCACGTCCAGAAGCTCGACAAGCAGGGCCGCGCCTATGCGACCGGCAAGCGCAAGGACGCGGTCGCCCGCGTCTGGATCAAGCCGGGCTCCGGCAAGATCACCGTCAACGAGCGCGCGGTCGAGGTCTATTTCGCCCGTCCCGTGCTGCGGCTGATCCTCAACCAGCCGCTGGTGGCGGCGAACCGCGTCGATCAGTACGACATCACCGTCACCTGCACCGGCGGCGGTCTCTCGGGCCAGGCTGGCGCGGTGCGCCACGGGCTTGCCCGCGCGCTGACCTTCTACGAGCCGGAACTGCGCTCCACGCTCAAGAAGGGCGGCTTCCTCACCCGCGACAGCCGCGTGGTCGAGCGCAAGAAATACGGCAAGGCCAAGGCCCGCCGGAGCTTCCAGTTCTCGAAGCGCTAAGCGTCGCAGCGCTTCGGTCTGGCTCGGCTTTGCCCGCCTTGCCAGTTCTCGAAGCGCGGAACCTCATGCGGAATCACAACCGCAGCCAAGCATGCGAAAGCCCCGGGAAACCGGGGCTTTTTCGTTGTGTGGCAGGGAGCGTTCCGGCCCTCAATCCACTTCCGCCAGCCGCGGATGCGGGGTCAGGACAGCCGTGAAGTGCCCTTCCACATCCGACCCCATGGGGAAGACATTGGCGGCGAAGGTTTCGAGCAGGTCCTTCTCGTAGATGTGCACGCTCGCCCTGCGGCAGAGCACATACTTCGCTGCCGCGACGATGTCCTCGCGGTCGAGGATCGCGAGGCACACCCAATCGGGATGCGCGCGCAGCCATGTGTGCACCGTCTCCACCAGGCCAGGATAGGCGGGGTGGAGCATGTCGTCGAGCACGATCAGCCCGTGTTCGTGCATCAGTGGCAGCGCGAGCGCGAGATCCTTGTTGAGATGCGTATCGTCATGCTCGCCGTCGATATGGAAGAAGCGGATCGGCAGGTCGGGGTCGAGATCGGCGCGGGCCCGCAGCGGCGCACGGAGATCGTCGGTCGTCATGGTCGCGGTCGAGCCCTTGATCGCGCTGTAGCGGTCGCGGGCGAGGCCGTGGCGGGCGCAATTGGCGTGGAGATTGTCGAGCACCCTCTCGCTCGGCCAGGTGAAGACATCGACGCCGATCGCATGCTCGCCCGGTGCGAGCCCGAGCCCGAGCGCGATGAAGAAGCGGCCCTCGAAGGTGCCGATCTCGGCGAGATGGCCGCGGATGCCGTGTTCGCCCTGCCGGCGGATCATATGGCCGCAGATCGAGGCGGCGAAGGCGGAGGACATGCCGCGCACCGCCGCATAGCCGTTGCGGAGATAGGCGTCGAGGGCGGGGTTGCCGGTCGGCAGGATCATCGGGAAACCTCTTGCGTCGGAACGCTTCTAGGGGATCGCGGCGGCGGGCGCCAGCGCGCCTCCGGTCGGTACCGGCTGTGGCAGCCGAGGATCCGGAACCGGGATCCGGGGGTTGCAGGCCGCGCGACGATATGGGAACGAGCCTGAACGAAATCCGCAACCCTGCGGGTCCGGATCAACCCGATGCGTCTCTTCGTCCTCGCCCTCACGGCGCTGCTGGTGCTGCTGCCGAGCCTGCTGATCCTGTTCGCGCCCGAGCGATCGCTCCGTGCCCGCTTGCCCTGGGCGCTCGCGGCCTTCCTGTCGCCGCTGGCCACGTTCGGGCTGGTGCGGATGGTGCCTCTCCTGTCCAACAACGCGCCGGAGGCGGCGCAATGGGCGCGGTTCCTCGGCCTGCTGCTCTCCGGCGGCGGTTTCTTCCTGCCCTGGATCCTGTTCGCGATCTTCCTCCACCGCCGCTGAAGCCCGCGCCGGGGCGCGCATCAAAACCCTTGGGCATGGAAGCCCTTGCGCGGCGGCGGCTTTCGCGGCAAGGATCGCGAGGCCGTCGCGGCGGGCGCGGCGGGAGGGATGAACCATGCGGCGGCTCCACGCCATCCGGATCGGGCGACGAAGCGGGTTCTGATCCGCCATCCCCGTTCTTGTCCGCATTCCGCCGGTTCGCCGGCGTCGAAGGAGCCTCGCATGTCCCCAGAATCCGCCTTCAGGCTCAAGGGCAGCTCGCCCACGATCTTCATCGATGGCGAGGCCGGCACCACCGGCCTCCAGATTCGCGATCTTCTCGCGGCCGAGCCCGGCATCGTCCTGCGCTCCATCGCGCCGGAGAAGCGCAAGGACATTGCCGCCAAGCGCGACCTGATGGCCGAGGTGGATATCGTCATCCTCTGCCTGCCGGATGAATCGGCCAGGGAGACGGTGGAACTTGCGGATTCGCTCGGCCCGGCGCGGCCGCGCTTCATCGATGCCTCCACGGCGCATCGCGTTGCGCCGGGCTGGGTCTACGGTTTTCCGGAACTCGCGCGCGGTCAGGCGGAGGCGATCGCCGCCGCCGCCAATGTCGCCAATCCCGGCTGCTACCCCACGGGCGGCATCGCGCTGATCCGCCCGCTTGTCGATGCCGGGCTGATGCGGCCGGATTTCCCGGTCACGGTCAACGCCGTCTCCGGCTATTCGGGGGGCGGCCGGCCGATGATCGAGGCCTATGAGGCTGGCACGGCGCCGGCCTTCGAGCTTTACGGCCTGATGCTGTCGCACAAGCACCTGCCGGAACTGACGACCTATTCCCGGCTCACGCGCACGCCGATCTTCGTGCCTTCGGTCGGGAATTTCCGGCAGGGCATGCTGGTCTCGGTGCCGCTGCATATCGACATGCTGAGCCATGTCAGCAGCGCCGGCATGCTGCGCGACTGCCTCGCGGCGCATTACGCCGGCAGCCGCTTCGTCCATGTTGCAAGCGCGGCCGAGACCGCAGCGCTCAAGGGCAAGATCGAGCCGCAGGCGCTGAACAACACCAACCGGCTGGAATTGTTCGTGTTCTGGAACGATACGCGCGGCCAGGTGGTGCTGGTCGCCCGGCTCGACAATCTCGGCAAGGGCGCCTCCGGCGCGGCGGTGCAGAATCTCCGGCTGATGCTTGGGGGGTAAGATGATCCGGGCGCTGGCGCTGGCCTTCTTCGTCGCGGGTATCGGCGGTGCGCGGGCGGCCACCTGCCCGCCGCCGCCCCCGCCGGTCGTGGACATCACCTCGAACACGTTCTACGCCGATTCCGCCGGCTCGATCCCCGATCCGGCGCTGGTCGAGAAGCGCAAGGCCTCGGTTGCGCCGCTGGAGCGCTTCCGCGCCGATGTCGCCCGCTATGCCAGCCGCGGCCTGGCCGGCAACCGGGACTGGAGCCTGTGCGCCGGCACCTGGCTGCGCGCCTGGGCCGAAGGCGGGGCGCTGCTCGGCCGGATGAGCGAGACCCAGGCGCATTTCGAGCGTCATTGGTCGCTGGCCGGGTTCGCCATGGCCTATCTGATCGCAAGGCCGGCGCTGCCGCAGGCCGATCGCGCCGTGATCGAGGCCTGGCTCGACCGCGTGGCGGAGGCCGCGGCGACTGCGCAATATGCCGCGCGCCGGAAGCAGGCGAACAACCTTTATTACTGGCTCGGCTTCGCGCTCGGCGCCGCCTCGAGCGCCACCGGCAATGCCCGCCATTGGGGGCTCGCCGCCGAGACCTATCGCACGGCCCTGACGCATGTCGAGCCGGACGGCTCGCTGCCCCGCGAGACGCGGCGCGCCGGCATGGCGCTGCATTATCACAGCTTCGCGCTTCAGCCCCTGGTGATGCTCGCCGAACTTGCGGCGCGGCGCGGTGCGGATTGGTATGCGCTGGAAGGCGGCGCGATCCATCGCCTCGCAGCGTTCACGCTGGCCGCGCATGGCGATTCCCGGCCGCTCGCGGAGCGGGCCGGCGCCGCGCAGAAGCCGCTGACGCGCGGCCAGCTCGCCTGGCTGCCCTTCTACGCCCGCCGCTTCCCGGAACGGGCCGCCGGGGCGGCGGCCATCCTCGCCGAGGGCGATCTCTGGTCCTCGATGATCGGCGGCAACATGAGCCTCATCGCCCGCCGCGGGATTCCCTGATCAGGCGTGCCAGGCGGTGACGAGCTGCTTCTGTTCGCCGAGCCCCTCGATGCCGAGCCGGATGATGTCGCCCGGCTTGAGATAGACCGGCGGCTTCATCCCCATGCCGACGCCCGGCGGCGTGCCGGTGGTGATGACATCGCCGGGTTCGAGCATCATGAATCGCGAGATGTAGGAGACCAGGAACGCCGCGCCGAAGATCATCGTCGCGGTCGAGCCGGTCTGCATGCGCTTGCCGTTGACGTCGAGCCACATGCCGAGCTTCTGGACGTCCGGAATCTCGTCCGGTGTCACGAGCCAGGGGCCGAGCGGGCCGAAGGTCGGGCAGCCCTTGCCCTTCATCCATTGCCCGGTTCCCTCGGTCTGGTAGGCGCGTTCGGAAACGTCGTTGCAGACGCAGAAGCCGGCGACGACGTCAAACGCCTCCTTCTCCGGCACATGGCTGCAGCGCTCGCCGATCACGATCGCGAGTTCGACCTCCCAATCCGTCTTCACCGAATCCTTGGGGATCATCACGTCGTCGTTCGGGCCGACGATGCAGGATGGCGCCTTGTTGAAGAGGATCGGCTCCACCGGCGGGGTCGCGCCGGTCTCGGCGGCATGGTCGGCGTAGTTGAGGCCGACGGCGATGAAATTGCCGACCTGTCCGACGCAGGGGCCGATCCGCGGCCGGCCGCGGACGAGCGGAAGCCTCTCGGGCTTGAGCTTGGCGAGCCGGGCGAGGGATTTGCGGTTGAGCACCTTGCCCGAGAGATCGGGCACATGCTCGGACAGGTCCCGGATCTTGCCCTGGGCGTCGACGATGCCCGGCTTTTCTTTGCCGGCATGTCCGAAGCGAACGAATTTCATACGTGACCCCCCGGTCTCGCCAGTAGTTCAAGGGCGGCCATAAAACGCCCGAACCTCCGCCAATGCAAGAACGCAGGGCGGGTTCCGGAAGGGGGCTCAGCCATGCGGGGTGCGAAAACACACTCGATTCCTGCTGTTTTTCTGCAACACTCCGCGCAAAAGCTCTTCCAGGCGCCGCGCGCCCGCACCGCGCGGGTCGGGCCCGACCTGCAAAATCCGTCGGCAAAGTTTACTCGTGAACAGTTGCTGCGCCGCACCCGGCGCATGGGCGGCGATTTCAGCCGGATTTTTGCCATGTTTTGGGAATTTGCGCCGCGCCGGGCGCCGGCCCCCGCTGCGCAAGGGGGAGTTGCGCGGCGCCGGAGCCCTCGGCAAGATGATTCGGACGGGATGGAACGGCGCCTGATTCATCGGCGCCGGAAGAAGAAATAGGGGCAGTCCATGAAGTCAGGTTTTCGCGCGGCGCTGGTGATGACGACGGCGCTGGCCGGGGTCGGAATGGCCGGCGGTTCGGCCTTCGCCGGCGGGTTCATCAATTCCTCGCAGAGCACCGTGTTCAACGGCATGGCCTATGCCGGTGCCGCGGCACCCGGCTCGTCCTCGGCGGCGACGATGTTCTACAACCCGGCGACGATCACCGGCTTCTCGCGGTTCACGCTCGACAGCAACTACACCTTCGGCATCCCCGAGACCAAGATCACGTCCTCGACGAATGTCGGCGCCTACAACGCCGCCTTCTCGGGCCGTTCGGGCGATGTCGGCCTCGATTACTTCGTGCCGGCGACCTATGTGGTCTATCCGGTGAATGACCGCATCTTCCTCGGTCTTTCGGTGAACACGACCTACGGCAACTCGACCAAGGCCGAGAATGTCTGGCAGGGCAGCCTCTTCGCCTCGACCTCGAAGCTGCGCATCATCACCGCCACGCCGACGATCGCCTACAAGATCAACGAAGCCTGGTCGGTCGGCATCGGCGTCCAGATCCAGTATGCCTCCGCGCACCAGACCGCGCGGCTCCCCGGCGCGCCCTTCACCGCCGTCGCCGGCGGCGCGGGCATCACGGAATCGGATGGCTGGGGCTTCGGCGTCACCGCCGGCGTGACCTGGCAGCCGTTCAAGGGCACGCAGATCGGCCTGGGCTGGCGCTCGCTCGTCGACCAGAAGATTTCCGGCCGCACCGTGTTCGGCCCGGCGGTCAGCGAGAATTCCGAAGGCACGCTCAATCTGCCGAACCGCGTCAATCTCTCGCTGCGCCAGGCGGTTTCCCAGCGCATCGACTTGCTTGCCTCGGTCGAGTGGCAGAACTGGGGCCGTATCGGCCATGCGCGACTCGACAATCCCGCCAACGCTGCGCTTGCGGTGCTGCCCTTCGGCTACTCGGACGGCTGGTTCTTCTCCGTCGGCGGCGAATACAAGGCCACCGACCAGCTGACCCTGCGCGCCGGCATCGGTTACGAGGTGAGCCCGGTCCGCGACAGCGTCCGCCGCGTCACGCTGCCGGACAATGACCGGCTCTGGCTCTCGGCCGGCCTCTCCTATGATTGGTCGGACCGGTTCACCTTCAACGCCTCCTATTCGTTCCTGCATGTAAAGGATGCGCCGATCACGCAGACCTCCGGCGCGCTGACGCTGACGGGTGAATCCAAGGCTACTGCGCATCTGATCTCGGTCGGCCTCACCTCGCGCTGGGGCGGGGCGCCGAAGAAGGAAGAGCCGCTCGTCAAGAAGTTCTGATCCTGCGGGTCATCCGGCATGCTCCGGGGGGAGACGGCGGGGGCGGCGCGAGCCGCCCCTTCCTTTTGCAAGCCCGAAATCCCTGGCGCAGGATGTCCGGCTCCGCCCGATCTCAGCCTCCGGCGGGGCCCGGTTCCGTTCTGCCGCTCAGGCCTTCATGCGGACATAGCTGCCCGGCGCATCCTCGATTGGTTTCAGCGCGCCGCTGCCGATCACGCGCGCGGGCACGCGCGGCCGGCCTTCCGTGAGCCAGAGGAGCCAATGCGGCCACCAGGTGCCGGGATGCTCCGTGGCGGCGGCGACCCAATCCTCGAAGGCGCCGGCAGGCTTGCCGCCGGTCCAGAACTGGTATTTCGGCTTGGCTACCGGGTTGATGACCCCGGCAATATGGCCGGAACCCGCCATGACATAGGTGACCGGCCCGCCGAACAGCTTCGACCCCTCGAACACCGATTTCGCCGGCGCGATATGATCCTCCCGCGTCGCGAGATTGTAGATGGGGATGGTCACTTTCCCGAGATCGAGCCTGCGCCCGCCGATCACCATCTCGCCCTTCGCGAGCCGGTTGTGGAGATAGCAATTGCGCAGGTAGAAGGAATGGTTCGCCTCCGCCATGCGGGTTGAATCCGAATTCCAGTAGAGCAGGTCGAAGGGCGGCGGCTGCTTGCCCTTGAGGTAATTGTTGACCATGTAGGACCAGATGAGATCGTTCGGCCGCAGCATGTTGAAGGCGCTGGCCATCTTGTCGCCCGGCAGATAGCCGAACCGCGCCATGATCTCCTCGACGGCCTTGATCTGGCCCTCGTCGACGAAGGCGAGCAATTCCCCCGCATGGGTGAAATCCACCTGGGTGGTGAACAGCGTCGCCGAAGCGATGCGGTCCGGCCGCGGATCCTGCGCGAGCCAGGCAAGCGTTACCCCGAGCAGCGTGCCGCCGACGCAATAGCCGATCGCGTCGACATCCGGCTCGCCCGTCGCCGCCTCCACCGCGTCGAGCGCGGCGAGGATTCCCCGGCGCATATAGGCTTCGAAATCGTAAGCGCGATGGCGCTCGTCCGGGTTGACCCAGGAGATGACGAAGACCGTGAGCCCCTGCGACACCGCCCAGCGGATGAAGCTCTTCTCCGGGTTGAGGTCGAGGATGTAGAACTTGTTGATCCAGGGCGGCACGATCAGCAGGGGCCGCTTGAACACGCTCTGCGTGCTCGCCTCGTACTGGATCAGCTCGATCAATTCGTTGCGGAAGATGACCTTTCCGGCGGTCGTCGCGAGGTTCTCGCCCACCTTGAAGCGCGCCGCGTCGGTCTGGCGGATCTTGAGTTCGCCCTTGCCGGCCTCGATATCCTCCGCGAGCATTTTCATGCCGCGCGCGAGGTTCTCGCCGTGCTCCTCGATCGTGGTGCGCAGGAGTTCGGGGTTGGTCATCACGAAATTCGAGGGCGAGAGCGCGCCGGCGAGCTGGCGCATGTAGAAGCGCGCCTTGCGCTTGGTGTGCGGATCGAGCGACTCGGCGCGTTCGACGAGGTCGTTCGCCCAGCGCGCGCCGAGGAAATAGGCTTGGCGGATGAAGTTGAAATAGGGGTTCTCGGTCCATTCCGGATGCGCGAAGCGCGGGTCGCGCGTCGGCACGGCCTGATGATCCGGCTCGGGCGCGCCGCCCGCCTGCTTGAGCATGGATTGCCACAGACTGATCATGTCGATCGACAGGTTCTTCTGTGCCTCGACCAGCCGCTTGGGATCCTTGAGCCAGTATTCCGCCACCGCACCGAGCGTCTTGGCGATATCCACCCCTTCCTCATGGGCGAGCGAGGCGCGTTCGCCGCTTTCGAGCGCGCGCAGCACCGCCGCGCCGGCCTTGCCGGATTCGGCGAGGAGATCGGTCGAAACCTGCGTCAGCCGCTCCAGATCGATCGGCAGCGGCGGCTTCTCTCCGCCGGCATGTTTCGCGCCCGGCTTGGCTTCTTCGCCGGGCCTGGCTTCCGCGCCCGGTTTCGGTTCCGCACGCGGCTCGAGGCCGGGCGGCGGTGCTGTCAGGGCGGGGGCTTGGGGCGCCGCCCTCCGGGGTGCCGCCGCTTGCGCGTCGGATGTCTGGGGGATGGGCGCCCGGACCTTGGCCGTGCGAGGCGCCGCCACCTCGGGCGCGGTGGCCTTGCGCGCCGCTGTTCTGGCCACCCTCGACTTGACCGCGCCCGACTCGGCCGCATCCGGTTTGGGCGCAGGCGTCTTGCCTGCAAGCGTCTGGGGCGCGCCTCTCCTGCCGGTTTCGGTCTTGCCGGAGCCGGTCTTGCCCGATGCCGGGGCGGAGGCCGGGACCGCCGGTTCCGGCGCGGGTTGAGCCTTCGGGAGGGTGTGCGGGCGAGGCGGTGCCCCGGTTTTCGACCGGCTGTTCCGGGTTCTGGTCATCGTTTCCTCATGCCGGTCCTCTGCCGGCCTCCTGGTCCCGGTCCGTGGTGTCGCCGGGCGGTTGACAGAACTTTGCCTCTTTCCGAGGCTTTAGCAAAGAAGAAAGGAAAGGCGCCGCAGCGTCCTTGATCTCCCCCCGACTGCGCCGCCAACCCGGATGCCGATGTCCTGCTTGCGCCCGATCATATGTTCCCCGCCCGATCCGCGCCGCCGGCTGCCCGCGGCGATCCCGGCCATTCTCCTGGCGTCTCTCCTGGCGTCTCTCCTGGCGGCCTGCGCGGCCGATACGATCGCGGAAGGACCGGCCGGCGGTGCGGCCCGGCTTGTCGGCGCCGCGACCACGGCGCCGGAGCCCGCGCAATTCGTGCGAGATGCGCGACCGGCCGGCACGCCGGATTTCGTTCCTGTTGGCGTGACGCCGGCGCCGCGCGCCGAGCCGAAGCGCGACGAGGCGGCGCTGAAGCGGCTCGAGGCCGAGCTGGACGCCGATCGCGACCGCTCGAAGGCCTTCGCGCGCCGTCCGGTGCCCCCCTCGACCTATGACGGCAGCCAGCCGCCGCGCCCGCAGCCGGTGCCGAAGGAATTGCTGCCGGAATAGCCCTGTTGCTTTTCCTGCCGGCTACGGACCGGTTTCGTGCTAGAGTTCCTGAATCGGTGCGGGCGCACGCGCCCGTCCGATCCACCGCCCCCGCCCTGCGAGACGCGACCGAGACCGAGAAGCGAACGAGACGATGAACGAGTTCCACCGAATCCGCCGCCTGCCGCCCTATGTTTTCGAACAGGTCAACAAGATCAAGGCGCAGGCCCGGGCCGCCGGGGCCGATATCGTCGATCTCGGCATGGGCAACCCGGATCTGCCGGCCCCGAAGCACGTCATCGAGAAGCTGGTCGAGACCGCGGGCAAGCCGCGTACCGACCGTTATTCCGCCTCCAAGGGCATTGCCGGGCTGCGGCGCGCCCAGGCCGGCTATTACGAGCGCCGCTTCGGCGTGAAGCTCAACCCGGACACGCAGGTCGTCGCCACGCTCGGCTCGAAGGAGGGCTTTGCCAATATGGCGCAGGCGATCTGCGGACCCGGCGATGTCGTGCTGGTGCCCAACCCCTCCTACCCGATCCATGCTTTCGGCTTCCTGATGGCCGGCGGGGTGATCCGCTCGATCCCGGCCGAACCCACCGAGGCGATGTTCCCCGCGCTCGAACGCGCGATCATGCACTCGGTGCCGAAGCCGATCGCGCTCGTCGTCTGCTATCCCTCCAACCCGACGGCCTATGTCGCCGGGCTCGATTTCTACCGCGAACTGGTGCATTTCGCGAGGAAGCACGAGATCATCCTGCTCTCGGACCTCGCCTATGCCGAGGTCTATTTCGACGAATCGAACCCGCCCCCCTCCATCCTCCAGGTGCCGGGCGCGGTCGAGTGCACGGTCGAGTTCACCTCGATGTCGAAAACCTTCTCGATGGCCGGCTGGCGCATGGGCTTCGCGGTGGGGAACGAGCGGCTGATCGGCGCCCTCGCGCGGGTGAAATCCTATCTCGATTACGGCGCCTATACGCCGATCCAGGTCGCCGCCACCGCGGCGCTGAACGGTCCGGACGATTGCATCCGCGAGATGCGCGACACCTATCGCAAGCGCCGCGACGCGCTGGTGGAAAGCTTCGGCAAGGCCGGCTGGGAAATCCCGGTGCCGCAGGCGACGATGTTCGCCTGGGTGCCGATCCCGGAGAAGTTCCGCGCCATGGGCTCGGTGGAATTCGCCAAGCTGCTGGTCGAGAAGGCCGAGGTCGCGGTCGCGCCGGGTCTCGGCTTCGGCGAGCATGGCGATGAATATGTCCGCCTCGCGATCGTCGAGAACGAGCAGCGCATCCGCCAGGCGGCGCGCAACCTCAAGAAGTTCTTCGACACGGCGGATGGCACGCTGCACAACGTGATCCCGATGCCGCGCGCGGGGTGAGTTCGAATGGCGTGATTTCGAGCAAGGCGTGACAGCGGAGGCTGGCCGAGGTCTGTTCCGTGTTCTGTGCGGGGCCCGTCATCCGTGAAGTCCTGTTCATCGGGCGGGAGGAGGGTGCGAACCCGATATCGTCCCGTGCGATGCCGGGCGCCAGAACCCAAGAGCCTCGGTCAAGACGAAGAGCGCTCGTCTTGATCAGGGAATGGGCGGAACCTGCTTTTCGAAGCTGAGATCGACTGTCATGCTCTCCGCAAGCATCCGGTGCACGAGGCCATCGCTGACCCCGATCCACACCGTGTATTTGGCCGGCTTGTCGCTCACGCCCGGCATTCCCTTGGGTGGGGTCATCATGTATTCGAAGACCTTCGCGTTCCCGCTCGGGAGCGTATCGGCGCGCACTTCCTTGCAATCGGAGACCGAGGTCATCTTCATGATCTCCTCCAGCATGCCCTTGCGGCCGCCGGGTTTCAGCCGAACCTTGTTCCAGGAGCCGGCGACGCTCATGTAGATCGTCTCGCCGATCACGATGGCTTCCATCTTCATCGGCGGCGTCGTCATGTCGACAACCTGACGATAGGCCGGAACGGCCGCGATGGCTTGGAAAGCCTTGCCGATCGTCTCACATTCCGCCGGACCGGCAGCCGCTGGCGTGATCGCGCCGGCGAGCAGGACAGTGCCGGCCGCGACGGCAAGAAACGGAGTGAATCTGTTGCGCATGTCTGCCCCCTGTTGATGCGCCGGTTTTTGTTTTTCTCGCGCTGCACGTCTGTGCGTCAACAAACAACGCAGCATCTGCAACAAGGCGCGACGCCGGCTGCAACGCGCGATGTCCGGACCCGGGCGGAATGAATTTTGTTCCGCCGATCCTTTCGGGACGATGACATGAGCCTGCCGCATCCCTACTCTAACGCCATGCGGCGCGACGTTTTGCGCTGGTAACGAACAGGGCTTGCCAATGGTCGACACCGCCAAATCCGATGCCGAGGCCCTGCGCCGCACCGCGCATCTGCCCTCGATCCAGCTCGACCGCGGCGCGGTGGACCGCATCCGCAAGGGCCTGAACATCGAGGACCGCTCGGAGATCGTGACCTACGGCGACACCGCTCAACAGCGCGTGGCGGATTTCGCGGACCGCATCCTCGCGGAGACCCGCAACAAGGAGATGGGCCGCACCGGCGAACTCCTCTCGGATATCCTCGCCAAGGCCAAGGGGCTCGACCCGGCGACCATCGGCCGGCTCAACTGGTTCCAGCGCCTGTTCACGAGCATGGAGGCGCGCCTGCGCCGCTTCAAGGAGCGGTTCGAGAATGTCGCCGGGCAGATCGACCGCGTGACCATCGAACTCGACAAGCACAAGGAGGGGCTGCGTCGCGACATCGCCATGCTGGACGAACTCCACGACCAGACCAGGGCCGCCATCGCCGAGCTCGATGTCTATATCGAGGCCGGCAAGGAATACGGCGAAGCCTTCAAGGCCGGCCGCCTCCAGGAGCTGAAGGCGGAGGCGGATGCGAAAGCGAACACCTCCGAGGGGCTGATGGCGGCGCAGACCTATCAGGATGCGCTCCAGGCGCTCGACCGGCTCGAAAAGCGCGTGATGTATCTCCAGCAGGCGCGGCAGATCGGCTTCCAGCAGCTTCCGCAGATCCGCATCGTCCAATCCGGCGACGAGACGCTCATCGAAAGCCTCCAGGCGACGACGCAGCTCACCATCCCGGTCTGGAAGCAGAAGATGATCCTGCTCCTCGGCCTCAACCGCCAGCAGGGCGCGCTCGAGATGCAGAAGACCGTCACCGACGCGACCAACGAAATGCTCAAGCAGGCATCCGAGATGATGAAGACCCAGGCGATCGAGATCGAGCGCCAGAGCCAGCGCGGCATCATCGATATCGAGACGCTCGAAAAGACCAACCGCGACCTGATCGACACCATCACCGGCGTGCTGAAGGTGCAGGACGAGGGCCGGCGCAAGCGCGCCGAGGTTGAGGCGAAGCTCGGGCAGATGACGGAAGAACTCAAGAAGCAGCTCTCTGCCCGGCCTGCCTCCTGACGGATCCCGCCGCCGGCGGGCGTTCAATCCGCCCCGGACGGCGAATGCGCCATGCGTGTCATGTCACGGCAATTCCGTTGAAACCGCATGCCTCAAGGCAATGACAGATGACATCCGCCAAGCTGTCCCACATAGCGGCGAGATGCTCTGGCGAGGGCGCGAAGTTAGCTGACGTCGACTCCAGGCCTTTCCCGCTTCCCCCTGCCGCACTCCCTCGCTAGAACCCCGGCGAGAAGCGCGTGAATCGGGGGCGAACATGGCAGCGGCATTGCGGATCGGAATCGCGGGGTTGGGCACCGTCGGCGCCGCGACGATCCGCATCCTTGCGCAGGCGGCGAACGAACTGGCGGCCCGGGCCGGCCGGCCGGTCGCGGTGGTCGCGGTCTCGGCCCGGTCGCGCGGGCGGGATCGCGGCGTCGATCTCGCGCCCTATCGCTGGCACGATGATCCGGTGGCACTGGCGCGTGATCCGGAGGTCGATCTCGTCGTCGAACTGATGGGCGGGGCGGAAGGTGCGGCGAAGTCGATGATCGAGGCCGCGCTCGCGCTCGGAAAACCCGTGGTCACCGCGAACAAGGCGCTGCTCGCATCCCATGGCCCGGCGCTCGCCGCGCTGGCGGAGCGGAACGGCACCGGCATCGCCTTCGAGGCCGCGGCGGCGGGCGGGATCCCGGTCATCAAGGCCTTGCGCGAGGCGCTGGTCGGCAACACGATCCGCCGCGTCTCGGGCATTCTCAACGGCACCTGCAACTACATCCTCAGCCGGATGGAGGCCGAGGGGCTCGATTTCGCGGCCTGCCTCAAGGCGGCGCAGGCGCTGGGTTATGCCGAGGCGGACCCGACCTTCGACATCGAGGGGTTCGACACCGCCCACAAGCTGGCACTGCTGACGGCGCTCGCCTTCGGCACCGAGGTCGATGGCGACGCGGTCTATGTCGAGGGGATCTCGAATGTCACCCCGCTCGACCTGCGGATGGCCGAGGAACTCGGCTTCCGCATCAAGCTGCTCGGCGTCGCCGAACGCACCGCGCAGGGCATCGAGCAGCGCGTTCACCCGACCATGGTGGCGCGCACCAGCCAGCTCGCGGGGGTGATGGGCGTCACGAATGCGGTGGCGATCGACGCCGATCCCGTCGGCACGATCACGCTGGTTGGCCCCGGCGCCGGCGGCGGCGCCACCGCCTCGGCCGTGGTGGGCGACATCGTCGATATCGCGCGCGGCAACCGCGTTCCGACCTTCGGTCGTCCTTCGGGAGAACTCGAGAAGCCGGTGCGCGCGCCGATGCAGCGCCACGAAGGCGGCTATTACATCCGCCTTCAGGTGATGGATCGCCCTGGCGCGGCAGCGATCATCGCGACCCGCATGGCTGAGCGCGGCATCAGCCTCGAATCGATCCTCCAGAAGGGCGCGCGCGGCGGAACCGCCGCCTCGGTTCCGGTGATCCTCATCACCTACGCGACGACCGAATTGCTGATCCGCAACGCGGTTGCCGCCATCGCCGAGGACGGGGTGCTCGACGGCGCGCCGCAGGTCATCCGCATCGAGCGCTAGCGCTAGCGCTAGCGACGGCGGAAGGCACGGGCGTCCGTCATAGCCTTGTCACATCCGGCACGGAATCAGGAGCGAACCGGGACCCGCAGCCGGGGATCCGCCTGGAGGAGCCGAAGATGCATCGCGCCGCCCTTGTCGTCCTTCTCGCCCTGAGCGCGCCGGCCGCAGGAGCGGCCGAGATCGCGCGGCTCCGCGCCGCGCCGGGGGATCCGGCGCAGATTCTGGCGCCGGTGACGCTGCCGGGGGGCCGGGTGCTTGCCTACACGATCGGCATCGGCTCCGGCGCGTTCCGGCACCCGACCGATCCGGCGGATGTAATCTGGACGGTGGGGGATCGCGGCCCCAACATGACCTGTGCCGAGGCGGAGAAGCTGCTTTCGCCCGAGATCGGCGCGCGCTGCAAGCGCGAGAAGAACGGCCGCGTCTACCCGGTGCCGGGCTATGCGCCCTCGATCTACCGCGTCGCGCTCGACCGGGCCGCCGGCACCTTCCGCGTGGTGGAGACGATCCCCGTCAAGACGAAATCCGGCCGGCCGATCACCGGGCTCCTCAACCCGCAGACCAAGGCGACCAAGGATACCGGGCTCGACCTCGCCGGCAATGTCCTGCCGGACGATCCCGACAATCTCGATCTCGAGGGCATCGTCCGGCTGGCGGACGGCACGTTCTGGATCGGCGAGGAGATGGGCCCCTCGATCGCCGAACTCTCGGCGGATGGGCGCATCCTGCGCCGCTTCGTGCCCGCCGATCAGGGCGAGGATTACAAGCGCTCCGAGGCTGAAATCCACGCTGTCCTGCCGGCGATCCTGTCGAAGCGGCAGGGCAATCGCGGCATCGAATCGCTGGCCGTCTCGCCGGACGAGGCCTTCCTCTATTTCATCGTCCAGAACCCGCTCGCCAATCCCGATGCGAAGACGTTCAACGCCGCGCGCAACACCCGGCTGTTCAAGTTCGACCGGCGCGCGGGCGCGATCGTCGGGGAATGGGTCTACCAGCTCGACGATCCGCGGAGCTTCGCGCGCGATCCGTCCGACCGGCAGAGCGACCCGCGCATCTCGGAGCTGACGGCGCTGGGGCCGGACCGGCTCCTCGTCCTCGAACGGACCGAGCGCACCACCAAGCTCTACGAGATCCGGCTGGCCGGCGCGACCGACATCCGCGGCAGCGCATGGGACGATCCCGCCACGCGCCCGACGCTCGAACAGACCAACGATCTCGCCGGCACCGGCATCGTGCCGCTCGCCAAGACCTTGCGCCTCGACAGCGCCCGCGACATCCCCGATGCGCCGGAGAAGATCGAGGGCGTCGCCTTCCTCGGCGATGGCGCGCTGGTGCTGATCAACGACAATGATTTCGGCATCCGCGGCGACGAGACCCGCATCCTGGTCGTGCGCGGCCTGGTGACGGCCGATCCCGAGGTCTATCGGAAATGATGGCGCGGAATGCGGCGTGACGGGCGGGCGCGCGGCTGCTAGAAGCGCGCTCGCATTGCCACAGCCGCCAGGACCGGACCACCATGCCTGACCTCGTCGTATCCGAAGACAAGATCATCGAACGCATCCTGACGATGGAGCTGGTGCGCGTCACCGAGCGCGCCGCCGTCGCCTCGGCCAAATGGCGCGGACGCGGCAACGAGAAGGCAGCCGACCAGGCGGCGGTGGACGCGATGCGGCGCGAACTCAACAAGCTGCCGATCGAGGGCACGGTGGTGATCGGCGAGGGCGAGCGCGACGAGGCGCCGATGCTGTTCATCGGCGAGAAGGTCGGCACCACCAAGGGGCCGAAGGTCGATATCGCGGTCGATCCGCTCGAAGGTACGACGCTCTGCGCCAAGGACATGCCGGGCTCGATCGCGGTGATGGCGATGGCGCAATCCGGCACGCTGCTCTACGCGCCGGATGTCTACATGGACAAGATCGCCGTCGGACCCGGCTATCCGGCCGGGATCGTCGATCTCGACGCGGCGCCGGAGGACAACATCATGGCGCTTGCGCGGGCCAAGGGCGTCAAACCGGGCGAGATCACCGCTTTGGTGATGGACCGTCCGCGCCATGCCGAACTGATCGCGAAGCTCCGCGCCATCGGCTGCTCGATCCGCCTCATCACCGATGGCGATGTCGTCGGCGTCATCCAATGCGCCGAGCCCGCGACCGGGATCGACATCTATCTCGGCATTGGCGGCGCGCCGGAGGGCGTTCTTGCGGCCGGGGCGCTGCGCTGCGTTGGCGGCCAGATGCAGGGACGGCTGATCCTCGACACCCCGGAGAAGATCGCCCGCGCCGCCACCATGGGCATCACCGATCCCCGCAAGAAATACGGGCTGATGGAACTCGCCGCCGGCGATACCGTCGTCGCCGCCACCGGCGTGACCGATGGCGCGCTGCTCTCCGGCGTCAAGTTCCGCGGCGAGATCATCGAGACCGAGACCATCGTCTACCGCTCGACCACCGGCACCGTCCGCCGGATCTGGGGCGAGCATCGCGAATTGTCGAAATTCCATCTCGATTGAGGCGCGCCGCCATCGCCTCTCCGCCATTGCCATCCGGCCCGCAAGCCGGCATGGCTGGGCCGATGCAGGATCCGTCCGTTCCCGGCCATGCCGCCGCGCCGGCCTATCTCGGTGTCGTCCGCTCCGCGCTGCAGCGGCGCTGGGCCGACCGGCTCGACGCGCGCGGCTCGCGCACGGCGCTCGCCATCGCCGCTGCCCATGGCCTGCCGGCGACGCTGGCGCGCGTGATCGCCGCGCGCGGCGCCGATGTGACGACGGCGCCGTCCTTCCTCGCGCCGCGGCTGCGGGACGCCCTGCCGGACCCTTCGGCCCTGATCGACATGGACCGTGCCGTCGCCCGGCTCGCGGCGGCGATCGCCGCGCGCGAGAGCATCGCGATCTTCGGCGATTACGATGTCGACGGCGCCTGTTCCGCGGCGCTGCTCGCCGGGTATCTCGGGCATTTCGGGCTCGCGCCGGCGATCCATATCCCCGACCGGCTCACCGAGGGGTACGGCCCGAATGTCGAGGCGATCCGCGCGCTGCGGGCGCGGGGCGCGACCTTGCTGGTCTGCGTCGATTGCGGAACCTCGGGCCACGAACCGCTGGCCGAGGCGGGCCGCCTCGGCATGGATGTCGTCGTTCTCGATCATCACCAGGCGCCGGAGCAATTGCCGCCGGTGGAGGCGCTGGTGAATCCCAACCGGCAGGACGATCTCTCCGGCCTCGGCCAGCTCTGCGCGGCGGGAATCGTCTTTCTCGCGCTGGTCGGGCTCAACCGCGTGCTGCGCGGTGCCGGGCGCGCGGTGCCGGACCTGCTTGATGCGCTCGATCTCGTCGCGCTCGCCACTGTCGCCGATGTCGTGCCGCTCGTCGGGCTCAACCGCGCCTTCGTGGCACAGGGGCTGAAGGTGATCGCCCGGCGCGAGCGACCCGGTCTCGTCGCGCTCGGGGATGTCGCGCGGCTCGAGAGCGAACCGGAGGCCTGGCATCTCGGCTTTCTCCTCGGCCCGCGCATCAATGCCGGCGGACGGATCGGCGAGGCCGGGCTCGGCGCACGGCTGCTGGTCACGGCCGACCCGGAAGAGGCCAGGGCGATCGCCGCGACGCTCGACCGGCTCAACCGCGAGCGGCAGACGGTGGAGGAGGCGATGCTCGCCGAAGCCGAGGCCGATGCGCTCGCCATGATCGGGCCGGAGGAGGCCGGGCGGGCGGCGATCGTCGTCGCCGGCGCCCATTGGCATCCCGGCATCGTCGGCATCGTCGCCGGGCGGCTCAAGGAGCGCTTCGGTCGTCCCGCCTTCGCCATCGCGATCGGGGAGGGGGTTGCGACCGGGTCCGGCCGCTCGATCACCGGGGTCGATCTCGGTCGGGCGGTGCGCCGCGCCGTCGAGATCGGGCTCGTCGCCAAGGGCGGGGGGCATGCCATGGCGGCGGGCGTGACGCTCGACCCGGCGCGCATCGCCGATTTCGCGGCCCATCTCGAAACGGCACTGGGCGCAGATGTCGCCGCCGCCCGTGCAACCGACGCCCTGCTGATCGACGCCGCGCTCACCGCCGAGAGCCTGACGCCGGATTTCGTCGCCGATCTCGCCCGGGCCGGGCCCTTCGGGCAGGGCAATCCCGAGCCGCTGCTGGCGCTGCCGGCGCATCGCATCCTCGATCTGCGCGAGATGCGCGGCGGGCATCTGCGCGTGACGCTCGGCGCTCCCTCCGGGGCGCGGGCCGAGGCCATGGCCTTCCGCGCCGCCGGCCGGCCGCTTGGCGAGGCGCTCGCCGCCGCGCGCGGCCGGGCGGCGCATCTCGCCGTGCATGCCGGCCGCGACACTTGGGGCGGGCGGCCGCGCGTCAGCCTGCGTATCGTCGATCTCGCGCCGGCGGGGTGAGCCGGGGCAGGGTCAGGGCAATTCCATCGGCCTCTGCGCCTGAGCCGTGGCGCGCTCCCTCGCGCGGGCCTGCTCGCGCATGAAGATCCACAACCCCGCCGCGACGATGATCAGCGAGCCGAGAACCACGTTCATCCCCGGCCAGTCGCCGAAGAAGACGATTCCGAACAGCGTCGCCCAGACGATCAGCGTATATTGATAGGGCACCACCACGGAGGCCGGCGCGTATTTCAGCGAGCGGTTGACCCCCATATGCGCCAGCGCCGAGACGATGCCGAGCAGCATCAGCGCCGCGAAATCGAGCCAGCTTGGCGCAACCCAGCGGAACGGCGCGACCGCGAGCCCGAACAGCAGCGCGCTCAGCACCTGCCAGGAAACAAGCGTGACCTCGTTCTCGCCCGCGAGTTCGCGCGTCAGAATGTTCGACGCGGCGAAGATCAGCGCGCCGGACAGCGCGATCAGCGCCGGCCAGCCGATCTCCGTGCCGCCCGGCTGCAGCGCGATCAGCACGCCCGCGAACCCGACCGAGACGCCGAGCCAGCGCCGCCAGCCGACCCGCTCCTTGAGGAACAGCGCCGCAAGGATCGTCACGAAGATCGGCGAGGCGAGATAGAAGGCGACCGTGTCGGCGAGCGGCAGATAGGTCACCGCCCAGTAGAAGAACGCGACCTCGGCGGTCGAGCAGAAGGCCCGCAGCGCGTGGAGCCAGGGGCGGCGCGGCCGCAGGATGGTCGCGAGCCCCACTCGGTGGATCGCCGGCGCGAGCATCAGCAAGGCGGCGCCGGAGCGGATCAGCAGCAATTGTGCGACGCCATAGGTCGCGACGAGCCATTTGCCCATCACGTCGTTGAGGGAGAAGGCGAACATCGCCGCGAGCATCAGCGCGATGCCGGCGAGGGTGCGGTCTGTCTGGGGGACGGGGGTCACGCGGGCCTCGGAAGGGTTGAGCCTCCGAAGAGCACGAAGCGCCGCCATGCGCAAGCGCTGCCGTCCGCGCGGCGGATCGCCGCCCCGCGGCCCTGTTACGGGAATTCGCATCCGCGCCGCTTGCCCCGCCTGCCGAACCCCGCTAAGGGAATGCCCCGCGCGGGCGCCCTTCGTCTATCGGTTAGGACGGCAGCCTTTCACGTTGCAAAGACGGGTTCGATTCCCGTAGGGCGCGCCACGCGCTGCGCTGAGCGCGGCTTCAGGGCTGGGTTCCGCATCGGTAATCTGAACCGCGTAATCCTTGAAATCGTGGCCGCGATCTGGATCGGCACGATATCTCCCTTGGCCGGCCCGAGGCGGTGAAGGCGCTCCCAGGGCGTCGATCAGCTCCACCGCTGGCTCAGCGGCATGGCGCATGCGACGAAGCGGTCCGCCATGTCGGGATCCGGCGCGTGGTCACGGACGAGAAGCGGCACGCCGAGCCGGCCCCGTCCCGCGATCGCCCGCCGCACCATGCGGCGGCGGCGAGGCTCGACCGTTCCGCGCCATCATGGACGATCCGGATCCTTTCGATCCCGCCGCGCGGGCGCATTCTGCACAATCGGTGCCATTGGCGCAAAATATGCTGCCGAATATGCCGTCTTCCGGTTCGATCGCGGCGGCACCATCTTCGCTCCATCGCAACCGGGTGCCGCGCATGCCGCCGCCGCCTTCAGGAGCATCCCATGCTGGACCAGATCAGGGGCCTGCACCACGTGACCGCGCTGACCGCGGACGCCGTGCGGAACAACGCCTTCTTCACGAAGGCCCTCGGCCTGCGCCGGGTCAAGAAGACGGTCAATTTCGATGCGCCGGATGTCTATCATCTCTATTACGGCGACGAGACCGGTACGCCGGGCACGGTGATGACCTATTTTCCGTTCCCCGGCATCCGCGCCGGAAGGCCCGGAGCCGGCGAGGTCGGCACGACCGCCTTCGCCATTCCGGCAGGTACGCGCGACGCTTGGGCGGCGCGGCTTGCCGGCCTCGGCATCTCAGGCCTCGCGCGCGAGGAGAGCTTCGGTGAGAAGCGGCTTCACGTTCAGGGTCCGGACGGCGACAGCCTGGCGCTTGTCGAGGTGGACGCGGATGCCCGCGCGCCCTGGACAGGTGTGGTCGGCGCCGATCTTGCGATCCGCGGCTTCCATTCGGTGGCGATGCGGCTGCGCGATACCGGCGCCACCGCCGAACTGCTGACCTTCATGGGCTACGAGAAGCTGGCGGAGGAGCGTGGTGTCGCGCGCTTCGCGCTGCCGGGCGGCGCGGGGGCGCATATCGTCGATCTCGAAGCCGTGCCGGATGCCAACCGCGCCGTCGAGGGCGGCGGCTCGGTGCACCATGTCGCCTTCGCGGTCGAGAACCGCGCGCGGCAGCTTGAGGTGCGCAAGGCGCTGACGGAGACCGGCCACCACGTCACGCCGGTGATCGACCGCGATTATTTCTGGGCGATCTATTTCCGCACGCCGGGCGGTGTTCTGTTCGAGATCGCCACCAACGAGCCCGGCTTCACCCGCGACGAGCCGGTCACGCATCTCGGGGAGGCGCTCAAGCTGCCGCGCCAGCACGAGCATCTGCGTCCCGCGCTCGAGCAGCAACTCGCGCCGCTCGCATGAGCCGGGCCCTTCCCGACGATCCGGATCAGGTCGGGGCAGCCGACTGCGCGACATGGCAGGCCACGCCGTCGCGCAGCAGCGGCGCCTCGCTCCGGCAGCGCGGAACGACGAGCGGGCAGCGCGGATGGAAGGTGCAGCCGGGCGGCGGGTCGATCGGGCTCGGCACCTCGCCCTGGAGCGGCTCACGGTCACGCCCGATCTCGGCGAGATCCGGCACGGCGTCGATCAGCAGCCGCGTATAGGGATGGCGCGGCGCGGTGAAGAGCCGCTCGGTCTCCTGCACCTCGACGAGCCGGCCGAGATAGAGGACGCCGATCTGGTGCGCCATGTGCCGCACCACCGCGAGATTGTGCGAGATCAGCAGATAGGTCAGGCCCAGCCGGTCCTGGAGGTCGCGCATCAGGTTGAGGATCTGCGCCTGCACCGAGACATCGAGCGCCGAGGTCGGCTCGTCGCAGATGATGAAATCCGGCTCGGATGAGAGCGCGCGCGCAATCGCGATGCGCTGGCGCTGGCCGCCCGAGAATTGATGCGGATATTTCTCCGCATCGCGCGGGGAGAGCCCGACCAGCGCCAGCAATTCCGCGACCCGCGCCCGCCGCGCCGCCCGGTCCGCCGGGCGGCCGATCGCCGTCATCGGTTCGGCGATGATGTCGCCGACGCGCCAGCGCGGGTTGAGCGAGGCGTAGGGATCCTGGAAGATCATCTGCACCCCGCCGGCGGCCGGGGCCTCGCCCGGCGCCCGCCCGGCATAGGTCACCCGCCCGGCCGAGGGCGGCAGCAGCCCGACGATCATTTTCGCGATGGTCGATTTGCCCGAGCCGGATTCGCCCACGAGCGCAAAGGTCTCGCCTCTGCGGATGGCGAAGGAGACGCCGTCCACTGCCTTGAGGCTCAGCCGCCTTTCTCCGGCGAGCACGCGCTCCAGCCAGGGTTTCGAGACGTCGAAGCGCCGCTCCAGCGCATCGATCGTGACGAGAATTCCGCTCATCGCGCCGCCTCCGCCGTCATATCCGCGTCGAGCAGCCAGCAGGCAGCGAGGCCGGAGCCGGCCGCCATCAGCGGCGGCACGCGCTCGGAACAGGGCGCGAATGCCTGCCCGCAGCGCGGGCGGAAGGCGCAGCCGGAGGGGATCCGGTCGAGCCGCGGCATCGCGCCGGGGATCTGCAGCAGCCGCGCCCGCCCGCCCTCGAGCGAGGGGATCGCGCCCATCAGCCCGGCGGCATAGGGGTGGCGCGGCGCGCGGATCACCGCGCCCACCGGGCCGATCTCGACGATGCGCCCGGCATACATCACCGCCACCCGGTCGGCGATCTCGGCGATCACGCCCATGTCGTGGGTGATCAGCATCACCGAGGTGCCGCGCTCGCGGCAGAGACGCTTCAGCAGCGTGATGATCTGCGCCTGCACCGAGACGTCGAGTGCGGTGGTGGGTTCGTCGGCGATGATCAGGTCCGGCTCGGCCGCCAATGCCAGCGCGATCACCACCCGCTGGCGCATGCCGCCGGAGAATTCGTGCGGATAGCCGTCGATCCGCCGCTCCGGCGCCGGGATCCCGACCTCGGCGAGCAGGGCGATGGCGCGCGCCCGCGCGGCCGCATCGTCGAGCCCGAGATGGATCTGGATCGTCTCGACGAGCTGGTCGCCGACGCGGAACAGCGGGTTCAGCGAGGTCAGCGGATCCTGGAAGATCATCCCGATCCGCCGGCCGCGGATCCTGCGCATCGCATCGGGGGCGAGATTGTCGATCCGCGCGCCCTCGAGCCGGATCTCGCCGCCGGCGATGCGGCCGGGCGGCTCGATCAGCCCGATGATCGCGGCTCCGGTCAGCGATTTGCCGGCACCGCTTTCGCCGACGACGCCGAGCACCTCGCCCTTCGCGATGTCGAAGCTGACATGGTCGAGCGCGCGCAGCACGCCGCGCCGGGTGCGGAATTCGAAGACGAGGTCGCGCACTTCGAGAACGGGGGCGGCTCCGGGGGGCGGGGGCGCGGTCATTTGAGCCTCGGATTGAGCGCGTCGCGCAGCCAGTCGCCGATGAGGTTGATCGCCAGCGCCAGCAGCACCAGCATCAGCGCCGGAAAGAACAGGATCCACCATTCGCCCGAGAACAGGAATTGCTGCCCGACGCGGATCAGCGTTCCAAGCGAGGGCTGGGTCGGCGGCATGCCGACGCCGAGAAAGGACAATGTCGCCTCCTCGATGATCGCCAGCGCGAGATTGATCGTGGCGATCACCGTCACCGGCCCCATCACGTTCGGCAGGATGTGCCGGAGCATGATGACGAAGGCCGGACGGCGGATCACGCGCGCGGCCTGGACATATTCCTTGCCCTTCTCGATCAGCGTCGAGCCGCGCACGGTGCGCGCGTATTGCGCCCAGTTCGAAAGGCCGATCGCCAGGATGAGCAGGATCAGCGTCGCGTCCTCCTGCTGCGCCGGCGGGATCACCCCGCGCGCCACGCCGAAGATCAGCAGCGCGATCAGGATCGCGGGGAAGGAGAGCTGGATATCGGCGATCCGCATGATGATCGCCTCGACGCGCCCGCCGAGATAGCCGGCCATCAGCCCGAGCACGACGCCGAACACCGCCGAGAACGCGACCGACGCCGCCCCGACCAGCAATGAGACCCGCGCCCCGTAGAGCACGGCGGAGAGCATGTCGCGCCCCTGCGGGTCCGAGCCGAAGAGGAAACTCCGGCCGGTGAATTCATTGGCCTGGCCGGGCCGCGTCATCCCCTCCATCAGGTTGAGTTCGGCCGGGTTGAACGGGTTCTGCGGCGCGATGAGCGGCGCGAGCACTGCGGCGCCGATCATCGTCAGGGCGATGAGCGCCGAGAGCATCGCCACCGGCGAGGACCGGAAGGCATGGGCGAGATCGCTGTCCCAGGCACGGGCGAGCGCCGGCAGGCGCGGTTCGGGCGCCGGGGAGACATTCTCGGGCGGAGCGGTTTCGGGCTCGTGGCTGCGCATGGGACTTTCTGCTCGCACGGGTTGCGGCTCAATGGCCCTTCGCGAGCCGCGCGCCGGAGCGCAGCCGCGGGTCGAGCGCGAAATAGGTGAGATCGACGATGAGGTTGACGACGACGAAGACCGCGGCGACGAACATCAGATACGCCGCCATCACCGGCACGTCGGCGAACTGGACGGCGTTGACGAACAGCGCGCCGAGACCGGGCCATTGGAACACCGTCTCGGTGACGATGGCGAAGGCGATGACCGAGCCGAGCTGGAGCCCGGCGATCGTCACGACCGGGATCAGCGTGTTGCGCAGCGCGTGCCGGAGCTGGATCGTCCGCTCCCCGACGCCGCGCGCCCGGGCGAAGCGGATGAACTCGGCCCGCATCACCTCGAGCATCTCGGCGCGCACCAGCCGCATGATCAGCGTGAGCTGGAAGAAGCCGAGCGTCAGCACCGGCATGATCAGCGATTTGCGGCCCGAATCGGTCAGCAGCCCGGTATTCCACCAGCCGAGCGCCACGGTTTCGCCGCGCCCGAACGAGGGCAGCCAGCGCAGCTCGACCGCGAAAACATAGATGAGCCCGATGCCGATCAGGAAGGTCGGCAGCGACACCCCGACCAGCGAGCCGGTCATCACCAGATTGGAGAGGAAGCCGTCGCGGTTGATCGCGGCATAGACGCCGAGCAGGATGCCGGCGCCGGTGGCGAAGATCGCCGAGAGCAGCGCCAGTTCGAGCGTTGCCGGCAGCCGCTCCCGGATCAGGTCCGAGACCTTGCGCCCCTGCCGGTAGGAAACGCCGAATTCCCCGCGCGCCGCGTTGCCGATGAAACGCGCGAATTGCACGGGAAACGGCGCATCGAGGCCGAGGCGCTCGGTCAGTTCCCTGCGGTCCTGGAGCGTTGCCTCCTGGCCGAGCATGTTGACGACCGGATCGCCGACGAACCGGAACATCGAGAACGCGATGAACGCCACCGCGACGAGCACGAGCGCGCCCTGGGCGAGCGATCGGAGGCTATAAGCGAGCACGGGCGGTTCTCCCCATCGAATGCCGGGCCGGTGGCCGGCCCGGCATTCCCGCGCGGCGGATCAGCTGCGCTTGAAGGAGACGAATTTCAGCTTCGGCTGGTTCGACACATCGACCGGGATGTCGAACTCGGCCTTCATGCCGTAGCTCAGCGCCTGGTGATGCACCGGGATATAGACGGTATCCGCCTTCAGCTTGGCCCAGATCTGCGCGATCGTCGCGTTGCGCTTGGCGAGATCGGTCTCGGCCGAGAGCGTCTGGATCAGCTTGTCGATCTCGGGGTTCGAATAGCGCGTCGCGTTCCAGGAGCCGCGCGATCCGGCGCGGGTATGGTAGAGGAAGGAGAAGATGTAATCGGAATCGAAGGTCGGGACGCCCCAGCCCAGCATGTAGAAATCCGATTCCGGCGGCTGTTTCTGAAGCAGCGTGAAGTGGATCGATTTCGACTGGCTGACGAGGTTGACCTTGATCCCGATCGCACCCCACATGCCGACAACCGCCTGGCAGATCGCCTCGTCGTTGACATAGCGGTCGTTCGGGCAGTGCAGCGTGGTCTGGAACCCGTTCGGATAGCCGGCATCGGCGAGTAGCTTCTTCGCCGCGGCGACATCGACCGCCGGCGCCGCGTCGAGTTCCTTGGTCCAGCCGTTGACGAAGGGCGGCATGATGATGCCCGTCGGCACGCTCTCGCCGCGCATCACCACGCGCTGGATCGCCTGGCGGTTGACAGCCATGTTCATCGCCTGGCGCACGCGCAGATCGGCGAAGGGGTTCTTGCCGTCGACATTGTCGCTCTTGAGATCCGCATCGCCGACATTGAAGCCGAAGAAGATCGTGCGGTTCTCCGGCCCGGAATTGACCTTGAGCTTCTTGTCCTGCCGCAGGCGCTCGATATCCTGCACCGGCAGATCCTGCACGAAATCGACATCGCCCGAAAGCAGCGCCGCCACGCGCGTCGCGTCGGCCTTGATCGGGGTATAGATGATCTCGGTGATTTCAAGCGGAACCTGGCCCTTGCCCCAGTAATTCTCGTTCCGCTTCATCACGGTCTTCACGTCCGGCTCCCGGCTCACGAGCATGAACGGCCCGGTTCCGTTGGCGTTGCGGACGGCGAAATTCTCTTCCTTGTTCTTGAAGTCCTGGACCTTGGTGACGTTGTTCTTCTCGGCCCAGCCCTTGTCCATGATGAACAGGTCGCCGAGATTGTTCGGCAGCAGCGGGTTCGGCCCCTTCGTCCGGATCTGGACGGTGAAGGCATCGACCTTCGTGACCTTCTCGATCGAGGTCAGAAGCCCCTTCATGTCGGAGGTGGGCTGCATGGCGCGCTCAAGCGAGAACACCACGTCGTCGGCGTCGAAATCCGCGCCGTCATGGAACTTCACGCCCTGGCGCAGCTTGAATTCCCACACATTGGGATCGGCGGTGATCGCCCAGGAGGTCGCGAGCGCCGGCATCTGCTTGCCGGTATGATCGCGGATGATCAGCGGCTCGTAGAGATGATGCGCGAGGGTATGGGTCGGCCCCTCGTTCTGGGCATGCGGGTCGAGCGTGAGGGAATCGCCGGCGCGCGCCCATTTCAGCGTGCGCGCTTCGGCGGCGGCCAGCATGGTCGTCGCGGCGAGCGCAACGAGAACGGCCCTGGTGGTGAAAGACATCGAACTCTCCCTGTTCCTGGCGGTGCCATTATTCCTGGCGCGCCCTGTTCTTGACGGCGTCTGGCGCCGCATTCCCCGAATGCTAGGGCGAAGGAATGTGCTTCTCAATGCATTTCTTGCGCCATGCTCCGCGGCTGCCGGCGCGTCCGGGCAGCGGATGTTCCGGCCCTCTTCCGCGCTCACCGCCTCACCCCTGTCACAATCCGGAGAGGACACTATGTTGTTGTTATTATTCCAAACCGAAACTGGAGAACCGGAATGGTTCGTTTCACCCTCAACGGGCGCCCGCAGGCGCTCGATGTCGAGGCGGAGATGCCGCTTCTGTGGGCCTTGCGGGACGAAATCGGCCTGACAGGCACGAAATACGGCTGCGGTCAGGCGCTGTGCGGAGCCTGCACGGTGCTGGTGGACGGCCAGCCGGTGCGCGCCTGCCAGACCCCGGTCGGGGATCTCGAGAACCGGGTCGTTGCGACCATCGAGGGCGCGGCTGGCCGCGTCGCCGAGGCGGTCCAGAACGCCTGGACCGGGCTCGATGTGCCGCAATGCGGCTATTGCCAGTCCGGCCAGGTGCTGGCCGCGATCGCGCTGCTTAGCGAGAACCGCTCGCCGAGCGATGCCGATATCGACGCCGCGCTCGCCGGCAATCTCTGCCGCTGCGCCACCTATCACCGCATCCGCGCCGCGGTTCACGCCGCCGCGCGGGCGCTGGCCTGAGCGCGGGAGGAGCGATCCATGCTTGCGAAATTTCTTGACTCCACGGCCGGTTCCCCGGCTCCGTCCCGGCGCGGCCTGCTTATCGGCGCGGCCGCGATCTCCGGCGGCCTGATGATCGGCTTCCGCGGCGGCGCACGCGCCCAGGGCGCGAAACCGGCGGCGCCGGCCAATCCCTTCGCCGGCTATGTTACGATCGGCGCGGACAATTCCGTCACCATCCACAGCGCCCATATGGATATGGGGCAGGGCATCTATCACGGCATCGCGACCCTGGTGAACGAGGAGCTGCGCGCCGATTGGGCGCAGATCCGCGTCGAGGGCGGGTGGGGCAACCCGGCGCTGTTCGGCAATGTCAACTGGGGCGGCGCCATCCAGGGCACCGGCGGCTCGACCGGCATGCAATCCTCCTTCGAGCGCTACCGGCGGGCGGGAGCGGTGGCGCGGCAGATGCTCGTCAACGCTGCGGCGGCGGAATGGAAGGTGCCGGCGGCGGAGATCGTCGTCGAGCGCGGCCTGCTCCGCCACGGCGCCCGGCAGGCGCCGTTCGGCGCTTTCGCGGCCAGGGCGGCGGCGCTGCCGGTTCCGGCCGATGTGGCCCTGCGCGCGCCGCAGGACTGGATCTATATCGGCAAGGACCGCGATGTGCTGCCGAAATTCGACAGCCGCGCCAAGGTCACGGGCCGGCAGGATTTCACGATCGATGTCCGGCTGCCGGGGCTGCTCACGGCGGTGATGATCCATCCGCCGCTGTTCGGCGCGACGCTGAAGAGCTTCGACGCCGCGAAGGCCCGGACGATGAAGGGCGTGGTCGATGTGGTGGCGACGCCGCGCGGCCTCGCGGTGGTTGCGGACAATAT
This sequence comes from Rhabdaerophilum calidifontis, assembly GCF_008641065.1. Lineage (GTDB taxonomy): Bacteria > Pseudomonadota > Alphaproteobacteria > Rhizobiales > Beijerinckiaceae > Rhabdaerophilum > Rhabdaerophilum calidifontis. Next base: position 171,031 of record NZ_VTRS01000002.1, read on the forward strand.
GTGGCGCGCCCTCCGCGCCCGCGAGGCCGTGACGGCCGAGTGGGACACGAGCCAGGCCGAGACGCGGTCGAGCGAGGCGCTGATGGCGGAATACCGCGCGCTGGCGGCCAAGCCCGGCGTCGCGACGGCCGAGGTGAAGGGCGATGTCGAGAAGGCTTTCGCCGGCGCCGCGCGCATTGTCGAGGCGATTTATGAATTCCCCTATCTCGCCCATGCGGCGCTGGAGCCGATGAACGCCATCGCCCGGATCGAGAACGGCCGGGTCGAGGTCTGGGGCGGCCATCAGATGCCGGATATCTATCAGGGCATCGCGGCGCGGGTCGCCGGCGTCACCCCGGACAAGGTGACGCTGCACGTGATGAAGACCGGCGGCGGCTTCGGCCGGCGCGCGGTGATCGACGGCGATGTCGTCGCGGAGGCGGTGGCGGTTTCCAGGGTGCTCGGCGGCCGCCCGGTCCGGGTGCAATGGACGCGCGAGGACGACATGCGCGCCGGGCGCTATCGCCCGGCCTATATCCACCGCCTCAAGGCCGGGCTCGACGCCGCCGGCAACATCGTCGCCTGGCAGAACCATATCGTCGGCCAGTCGATCCTCGCCGGCACACCCTTCGAGCAGGGCTTGGTCCGCAACGGGGTCGATCTCACCTCGGTCGAGGGCGCGCAGCACCTGCCCTATGCCTTCCCCGCGATGAAGGTGGAACTGACCTCGACCAGGGTCGGGGTGCCGGTCCTGTGGTGGCGGGCGGTGGGCTCGACCCACACCGCCTATGCCGTCGAGGCCTTCCTCGACGAGGTGGCCGCCGCCGCCGGCAAGGATCCGGTGCAGTTCCGCCTCGCGCTGATGAAGGACCATCCCCGCCACGCCGCGGTGCTGCGGCTGGCGGCGGAGAAGGCCGGCTGGGGCCAGCCGCTGCCGGCCGGGCGCTTCCGCGGCATCGCGATCGCGGAATCCTTCGAGACCATCGTCGCGCAGGTGGCGGAGGTCTCGGTCGAGGGCAACCTGCCGCGCGTCCACCGCGTGGTCTGCGCGCTCGATTGCGGCGTCGCCGTCAACCCGGACAATATCCGCGCCCAGATGGAGGGCGGGATCGGCTTCGGCCTCGGCGCGATCCTGAAATCGAAGCTCACGCTCGACAAGGGCCGCGTCGTCGAGGGCAATTTCGATGGCTACGAGGTGCTGCGTCTCGACGAGATGCCGCGCGTCGAGGTGCATATCCTGCCGTCATCCACCAAGCCGACAGGGGTCGGCGAGCCCGGCGTGCCGCCGATCGGCCCGGCGGTCGCCAATGCCTTCCACGCCGCCAGCGGCCGCCGCATCCGCGTGCTGCCGTTCACGCGGCCGGAAAACGCCTGAGAACGCGGGCGGCTCCCCCGCCCGCGTTCGGCGCGCAGCCCGGCTGCGCGCCGGCCCGCGCAATCAGCGCTCGATGCGCGTGCCGGAGACGAGATAGGCGCGCCCGTCGAGGACGCGCCGTTCCAGCCGCTGGACATGGCTGCCGAGCGCGGTCTCGAAGATTTCCGTGCGGCTCTCCTCCGTGCCGAACTCCGCCTGTTGGCCGGCCTCCGGCGTCCGCTCGAACGCCTCGGCGAGCACGCGGCCGGTCATGCCCGGCGCCGGCTCGATCCCGAGCAGCGCGAGCAGCGTCGGGGCGATATCCGGCAACCCCGCCGGCTGGTCGAGCAGGCCTACAGGCGCGATTCCGGCGCCGGTGAGCACCAGGACGGTCGCGAGCTCGTGGCGGTTGAGCCCGCCATGCATGCCGCCCATCAGCGGCACATCCCCGCCCATGTAACGGCCGAGGCCCGGCAGCCCGTCCGGATCGGGCCCGGCATCCGAGCGCAGCACGAAGGCGAGGTCGGGCGCGCGGTTATGCCCGAACTGGAGCAGGTCGAAGGCGAGCGTATGCGGCGCCTCGCCCTCGACCCCGCCGCCCTCCCGCCCGCGCGAGAACAGCAGCCCCATATCCGGCTGCTCGGCGAGAAAGGCGGCGATCCGGTCGCGCAGGGCTGGGTCCGGCCGGCGCAGGCGGATCTCGCCCGAGGCGCCCGAGGTGCCGACGATCGACACCTCTGCGCCACGGGTCGCGGCGTCGAACCCGCCCGCGCGCAGCGTCTCGAACAGCGGCACCGCTTCGTTGACGGTGATCTGGCCGTGATCGGAGAGCAGGATCACCGCCGTCCGCGCGAGCGCGTTGCCGGCCTCGAGATGGTCGAGGATGCGCCCCACGCAGAGATCGGCATGGCGCAGCGCGGCGAGCGCGTCGGCCGAGCCGATCTTGCGGTAATGGTAGCTGGTATCGGGCTCCGGCAGCCAGATCAGTGCGAGATCGGGCTTCATCTCGGCAAGCACATGCTCGACGAAGACCGTGGTGCCATAAGTCATCTGGGCGAAGCGCGGCAGTTCCGGCGCGGGGCGTGGGCCGAATTTCGCCTCCATCGCGGCATTGGCTTCGGGGGTGAGGGTGTGGTCGCCGCCATGGATCGAGAAGGTCCAATGGCCGTTCTCGCGCACGCGCGGATTGATCAGGAACGCCGAGCCCGAGGAGCCGGAATGCACCACCGCCATGCGGCGGCCCGCCTGGGCGAGCCGGTCGGCGAAGGTCTCGGCCGTCAGCACCCCGCGCGGATCGAGGGCGGCGATCCGGGCGAGATCGGCGTATTTCGACGTATCCGCCGCCCGGTCGGGGAAAGCCTCGAAATGCCAGAACGCGTTGCCGACCACGCCATGCGTGCGCGGATTGGCGCCGGAGGCGATCGACGAGGTCGCGACCCGCGTCATCGAGGGGAACACCGAGTGCGCCTGCCGGTAGCGCGCGCCGCGCGCCGCGAGCCGCAGGATGTTCGGCGTCAGGTCGGGCCGGACATGGTCGGGCCGCAACCCGTCGAGAACGATGACGACGACCCGTTCGGCGGGGGCTCGGCCATGGGCGGACATGCGGGCTTCTCCTTGGCAGTTCAGCTGGGCGTCAGTTCAGCGAGGGGTCGAGCCGGTCGCGCAGCCAATCGCCGATGATCGAGATCGCGAGCGTGGTGAGGACGATGGTGAGCGCCGGCGCCAGCATGATCCAGGGCGCGCGGGTCAGGTATTCGCGGCCGTAACCGACCATGTTGCCGAGGCTCGTCATCGGCGGCTGCACCCCGAGACCGAGGAAGGATAGCCCGCTTTCGAGCAGGATCACCTCCGGAAAGACCAGCGTCATCGAGACGATCAGCGTCGAGGCGATGTTGGGCAGGATATGGCGGAGATAGATCCGCGCCGGCCCTGCGCCGAGCTGGCGCACGGCCGCGGCATAGCCCTGCGCCGAGGCCGAGATCGCGAGCCCGCGCGCGATGCGGGCATAGCGCTCCCAGCCGTAGAGTCCCATCAGGCCGATGAGGAGCGGCAGCGAATTGCCGAAGAAGGCGAGCACCGACAGCGCCAGCACGAGAAACGGCATCGAGGCCTGGAAATCGGCCAGCATCAGTACCGCCTGCTCGATCAGCCCGCGGAAATGCGCGGCAAGGAAGCCGAGCGCCGTGCCGAGGCCCGCCGAGATCAGCGAGGCGCCGAAGGCGATCAGCAGCGAGACGCGGATCGATTCGATCAGCCGCGAGAGCACGTCGCGGCCGAGTTCATCCGTCCCGAGCCAGTGCAGCGGATGGCCGGGCGGGGACAGCCGGTTGCGCAGATCCATGGCCGTGAAGACATAGGGCTTCACGAGATCGGCGAGGATCGCCACCGCGATCATGGTCGCGACCCAGGCGATCGCCACAAACACCAGCGGCGGCATGCGCGGCCGGGCCGGTTTCGCCGCCGCGGCATCGGGAAGGCTCGCCTCCGCCATCTCAATGCGCTCCGGCGCGCCCGCCCGCCCGCAGGCGCGGATCGAGGAGCCCGTAGAGAAAATCGACGATCAGGTTCGATGCGACCATGGTTCCCGCCACCAGCAGCAGGATGCATTGCACCACCGCGAGATCGCGGTTCGCGACCGCCACCACCAGGAGCCGCCCGACCCCCGGCCAGGAGAACACGCTCTCGACCACCACCGCGCCGGCGATCAGCGAGCCGACCATGAACCCGACCATCGTCACGGTCGGAATCGCGGCATTGGGCAGCGCATGCCCCGTCACCACCGCCCGCCAGGCCACGCCCTTGGCCGAGGCCGTGCGAATATAGGGCTGGCCGAGCACCTCCAGCATCGCCGAACGTGTGAACCGCGCGAGGATCGCCGCGCCCCCGGTGCCGAGCGTCACCACCGGCAGGATGGCATGGCGCCAGCTCTCCTGCCCGCCGGAGGGCAGCCAGCCGAGCTGCACCGAGAAGATCAGCACCAGCGTGAGCCCGAGCACGAAGCTCGGCACGGTGAAGCCCGCCACCGCCAGCATCATCACCAGCCGGTCGACCGGCCCGCCGCGATGCAGCGCGGCATAGATCCCGGCCGGCACGCCGATGCCGATCTTGATCGCCAGCGCGGGCAGCGTCAGCGCCAGCGTCGCGGGGATGCGTTCGGCGACGAGCAGGATCGCCGGCCGGCCGTCGCGCATCGAGCGGCCGAGATCCCCGCGCAGGATGGCGCCGAAATAATCGACATATTGCACGAAGATCGACGCATCGAGCCCCCAGGATTTCCGGAAGGCGGCGATCGCCTCCGGCGGCGCCTCGGGGCCGAGGATGATCAGCGCCGGATCCCCGGAAAGGCGCAGCACCACGAAGGCGAAGGTGACGACGAGCGCGATGGTGATCGCGGCGCGGCCGAGGCGGAGGGTGGCGAAGCGCAGCATCAGGCGGCCCCCCGCAGGTCCGCGACCGGGCTTTCGGCGACGCGATGGCAGGCGACCTGCCGCCCCGGCCCCGCCGGTCGCAGCACCGGAACCTCGACCCGGCAGCGGATCTCCGCCACCGGGCAGCGCGGATGGAAGGCGCAGCCGCTCGGCCGCGCCGCCGGGTTGGGCGGATCGCCCTTGAGCACGATGCGCCGGCCCGCCCGGCCGCCCGGCGCTGGGGAGGCCGAGACCAGCGCCTCTGTGTAGGGATGGCCCGGCGCGGCGAAGAGATCGTCCGCCTCGCCCTCCTCGACGATCCGCCCGAGATACATCACCGCGACGCGGCGGCTGATCTGGCGCACCACGCGCAGGTCATGGCTGATGAACAGCATCGCGAGCCCAAGCCCGGCCTGGAGATCGATCAGCAGGTTGACCACCTGCGCCTGGATCGAGACATCGAGCGCGCTGACCGGCTCATCGCAGACGAGCAGGTCGGGCCGCGTCGCCAGCGCCCGCGCGATCACCGCCCGCTGGCGCTGGCCGCCGGACAATTCGAACGGATAGCGCCGGCCATGATCGGCCGAAAGCCCCACCGCGCCGAGCAGTTCCCGCACCCTCCCGCCGCGCAGGGCGGGGTCGCCGATGCCGTGGATATCGAGCGGCTCGCGCACCTGGGTCGCGATCGGCAGGCGGCGGTCGAGCGCCCCCAGCGGATCCTGGAACACCATCTGCGCCCGTGCCCGCAGCGCCCGCCAGGGCGCGCCGCCGGGCGGCGGCATCGGCCGGCCGTCGAAGCGGACGAAGCCGCGATCCGGCGTCTCGAGCCCGAGCAGCATGCGGCCGGCGGTGGATTTGCCGGAGCCCGATTCGCCGACGAGCCCGAGCGTCTCGCCGGGGGCGATCGCCAGCGTCACCCCGTCCACCGCCCGCACCGCGACCGGGCGGCTGAACAGCCCGCGCCGCATCGCATAGGTCCGGGTCAGCCCCTCGGCATAGACGAGCGGCGCGGTCATTCGGCGGCGACCTCGGTCGGGGCGCTGCCGCGGCCGGCAGTCTCGGCGAGGCAGGCGACGCGGCGGCCGGGCCCGATGATCTCCAGCGCCGGCGCGATGCGGTCGCAGGCGGCATGGGCCTGCGTGCAGCGCGGCGCGAAGGCGCAGCCCGGCGGCATCGCGCGCGGGTCGGGCACCGTGCCGGGGATCGCCACCAGCCGCCGCCGCGCGCCCTCGATCGGCGGCAGCGCGCCGATCAGCCCGCGCGTATAGGGATGGCGCGGCGCGAGGAACAGCTGGTCCGCCGGCGCTTCCTCGACGATGCGGCCGGCATACATCACCGCGATCCGGTCGCAAGTCTCGGCCACCACCCCGAGATCATGGCTGATCAGCACCAGCGCCATGCCGGTTTCCCGGCGGATCTCGCCGATCAGGTTGAGGATCTGCGATTGGATCGTGGCGTCGAGCGCGGTGGTCGGCTCGTCCGCCACCAGCAGGTCCGGCCCGCCGGCGAGCGCCATCGCGATCATCACCCTCTGGTTCTGGCCGCCGGAGAATTCATGCGGATAGGCGGAAAGCCGCCGCCCGGCATCCGGAATGCCGACAAGTTCGAGCAGCCGCCGCGCCTCGGCGGCGTTCTCGCGTCCGGAAAGGCCGCGATGCAGCGCCAGCGCCTCCCCGATCTGCCGGCCGATGGTGAGCACCGGGTTGAGCGCGCTCGCCGGATCCTGGAAGATCATCGCGACCCGGCCGCCACGCGTCCGGTCGAGGATCTCCGCCGGCGCACCGAGCAATTGCGTGCCCTCGAGCGTCACCGAGCCGGAGATCGCCGCGCTCCCCGGCAGCAGCCCGAGCGCGGCAAGCCAGGTGACGGACTTGCCGGAGCCGGATTCGCCGACAAGCCCGACGGCCTCGCCGCGCGCCACATGGAGATCGACGCCGCGCAGCGCCGGAACGCCGTTGAACCGGACCGCAAGATCCCGGATCGCGACGAGCGGCGCCGCGTCCCTGGCCAGATCGAGACCGGACATGGCTCAGCCCATATTCGCCGCGCGGAAATCCATATACTCGATCGGGTAGGGCTGCCAGGCGATGTCCTTGCGCTTGCCGTAGAACATGGTCAGGTCGTGCAGCACCGTGCCGGCCGGGTCCTCATGGTCCCAGATCTCGAGCATGCGGCGGAAGGCGGCGCGCCGCTCGGCCGGATCGAGGCTCGTCGCCAGCACGCCGGCATGACGGTTGAATTCCTCGTTCGACCATTCCTTCGTCACGCGCTGGACCGGCCCGTTCGGCCCGAACAGCCGCGAGAGCACCCCGGCGGGGTCGTTCCAGAAGATCGTGTTCGACCAGTCGCGGATGCCGCGCCCCTCGGCCGGAACGGTGATCGCGGCCGGGTTCTCGCGCACGATCATCTCGACATTGAGCCCGACCTGCCGCCACATCTCGACCAGGAGCTGCGCCGTCTGGAGCTGGAGCGTGTAATAGTTCGGCAGGATGCGGTAGGGGATCGGCTCGCCCTTGTAGCCCGCCGCGCGGACCAGCGCCCGCGCCCGCTCGGGGTCGAAGCCGGGCGCCGGGTAATCGGGCATGAAGAGCGGGCCATAGGCCGGGTTCTGATGCCCCGGCGGGATGGTCGTCCGCCCGCCATAGAGCGCCTCTACGATCGCCTTCCGGTCGATCGCCAGGGCGAGCGCCTGGCGGATCCGCAGGTCGGCGAGCACGGGATGGGTCTTGTCGAAGGCGAGGACGCGGATGTTCTGGATCGGCCCGCCGACGATCTCGCGGCCCGCCATCGCCTCGATCGTGGCGAACTGGTCGGGCGAGACCTCGGTGATGATGTCCGCCTCCCCGGTCGCCAGCGCGTTGAGGCGGCTCGCAAGTTCCGGCACCACGCGGAAGACGAGTTCCTGTACCAGGGGCGCGCCGCCGAAATACGCGTCATGCGCCTTGAGCACCAGCCGGTCGTCGAGCCGGAAGTCCTGCACCGCGAACGGTCCCGTCCCGACCGGCGCCTTCTCCCAGGCCTCGAAGCTCGGCGCGGCGAGGAAGGCGCGCTTCGAGACGATCTGCCCCGCCCAGCCGGCGAGACGCTGCTCGATCAGCGGATCGGGCGCCGTCGTCACCACCCGCACCTGGAGCGGGCCGATGGCCTCGACGCGCTCGATCGTGCCGAGGAAGGGTCGGCTCAGCGCGTGGCCGGGCGCCTTGGGATCGGCGACGCGCTCGGCGCCGAAGGAGAAGGCGACATCCTCTGCGCTCAGCAGGTCGCCGTTGTGGAACCGAACGCCGGGCCTGAGGTCGAGTTCGAGCACCCGCGGCTCGCTGCGCCGCCAGGCGGTCGCGAGGCCGGGCTTCAGCCGCGCATTGTCGCGGAAATCGACCGCGATCAGCGTATCGAACACGTTGTAGGCGGTGCGGAAGATGACGTTCGACACTTCCCGCACCGGTTCCAGCACGCGCGGGCCGACCGGCATCGCGATGGTGATGCGGCGCCGGCCCTGCGCCGCGGCGGGCGGGATCGCTTCCGGCAGGGTTGCGGCGCCGGCGAGCGCACCGGCACCGGCGAGAACGGCCCGGCGCGAGGGGAGGGGGCGGGGGATATGGGTCATCGGGGGCGATCCTGGAAGGCGATCCTGGGGGGCTTTGGTGCGGGTCCGGCGGCGTGATGCCGGTCAGGCGCCGTAGCTGCCGGGGCGGAAATCCATCGCGAAGGCGGGCGATGCCTTCCATTTCAGCGCCTTGGGCTTGGCGGTGAAGGTCGCGTTCTGGTGCAGGACGGTATAGGCCGGGTCCTCGCGCTCGCAGATTTCGAGCATGCGGCGGAAGGCCGCCTTGCGCTTGGCGCGATCGGTGGACGTCTCGAGGAACTCGCAGAGCGTGTTCATTTCGTCGTTGCGCCATTCGCCGATCTGCTGCTGCTGGCCGTTCGGCCCATGCTGGTTGACGATCGAGGAAACCGGATCGTTGAACGGCGCGGAATTCGACCAGTCGCGCACGGCGCGCTCCGGCCCGCGGGCCATGATCTGCGTCCAGTTCTCCTTGGTCTCGATCTGGACATTGAGCCCGACCGCCTTCCACATCTCGACCAGCACCTGCGCGGTGGCGACCTGGTTGGTGTAGTAATTGTTGAGCAGGCGATAGGGGATCGGGTCACCCTTGTAGCCGGCCTGTTTCAGCAGGTCCTGCGCCAGTTTCGGGTTGTAGTCCGGCACGCTCCAATCGGCGTGGAACATGTCGGCGTAATAGGGCCATTGCAGGCCCTTCGGCACCACGGTGCGCCCGGCCCAGAGGCTGTCGACGATCGCCTGCCGGTCGATCGCATGCGTGAAGGCGCGACGGACGAGCGGGTTGGCGAGCTGGGCGTGGTTCTTGTCGAAGCAGGTCAGGCGGTGGTTGAGGATCGTGCCGCCCTGCACCTCGAAGGCGACATTGCGCTCGATGCCGGTGATCTGATCCGGCGGGATGTCGCAGGCGAACTGATACTGGCCGGAGAGCAGGCCGTTGATGCGGCTCGCGACTTCCGGAACCTCGACGAAGCGGATCTGGCGGAGCGGCGGCCGGCCGCCCCAATATTCGTCATGCGCGACGAGGGTGAGCGAATGGTCGGGGCGGAATTCCGCGACCTTGTAGGGGCCGGTGGTGATCGGCTTGCGCGCCCAGTCGAGATAGGTCGCGGCCTCCTCCCAGCCGCGCCGGCTCATGATGTCGGAGCCGTAGCGCGAAAGCCGGCCTTCGAGCGTCACGTCGGGCGTGGCGTTGTAGAAGCGCACGACATATTTGCCGACAGCCTCGACGCGCAGGAGGTCCGGCCAGGCGCGGCGGGCCACGGCGGGGATCTCGGGCGGCAGTTCCTTGCCGGGGCGCGGGGCGGGGATGGTCTCGAATGCCTTGAGCGTCGAGCGGTTCTTGGCTTCGGTATTGGCGAACATGCGCTCGCGCCCGAAGGTGAACACCACGTCCTCGGCGGTCATCTCGTCGCCGTTGTGGAATTTCACGCCCTCGCGCAGCTTGAGTTCCACGGTCTGGTCGTCGATCCGCCGCCATTCGGTGGCGAGGCCGGGCTGGCGTTCGAGATTGCCTTGCCAGTTCTTGGTGATCAGCGGCTCCCAGAGCGAGGAGAAGAACACGCGCTCGCCGACATTCGATTGCTCGCGCAGCACGTCGAGCACGTTGGAATTGACGATCTTCTGCACCGCGATGGTGATCGAGGGCCGGTTGTCGGCCTGGGCGATCGCGAAGCGGGGCAGAGCGAGGCCGCCGGCCAGGGCCGAGCCGAGCCGCAGGGTGTCGCGACGGGAAAAATGCGTCATGCTCGCCTCCATCAGGGTCAGTCGCACGGGCAGGGTCAGTCGCACGGGGGAAACCGGCGCAACGGCCGGCCGAACGGAACGGTCCGGTCCCGCGAGGCCCGGCCGTCGATGGCGGGACGCTAGCCCCGCCCCTTGACGCGGCGATGAACCGGGCTTGTCGGTTTCGTGACGCCGGGCCGGCGCCGGCCCGGCTCAGCGCGCGACGCCCAGCGCCTCGAGATAGGCCGCGCCGTGCCGCAGGTTCGGCTGGTCCTTGACCTCGATGATCAGCCGCGGCCGGCCCGTGAGGGCTGCGAGGGCGCGGAACACGCCCGCCCAGCGGATCGTGCCTTCGCCCGGCAGCCAGTGCCGGTCGGCATAGCCGTCGATATCCTGGATATGGACATGATGGAGGCTCTCGCCGGCGGCGGTGACGTAGAAATCGACCGGCGGCGCGCCGGTGGCGACATGGGCGTAATGCGCATGCCCGGTATCGAGCGAGACCTTGACGGCTTCCGAGCCGAAGCTCGCCGCGAGCCGCATGCGATCCATCGGATCCTTGTCCTCGATATTCTCGATCACCAGCGTGCAGCCGATCGCCTCGGCGCGGGCCACGACCGGCGCCAGCGTCTCCTGCGCCCGCGCGATCACGCCCTCGCGGGCGCCGCGATTGGCATCCATGTTGTTGTGATCCCAGGTCGTGTAGGGGGAATGGATCACCATCTGCGTCGCGCCGAGCGCCTCGCAAGCCTCGAGACCCTGCAGGAAGCGCTTCGTCACCACCTGGCGGATCAGCGGATCCTGGCTCGCAATGGTGAAGCCCCAGAACGGGCCGTGCAGCCCGAGCCGGCCGGAATAGCCGGCGAGCAGCGGCTTCAGTTCCGCCACCACCGCCCGCCAATCGCCGTCGAGCACGCTTGAATCGAAGAAGTCCTGGATTTCGAGGTCGCGCTGCTGCTCGAGGATCCAGTCGCGGTGGAGCGGAAGCGTACGGCGGTTGAGGGCGGCGCCCAGCACGGGCAGTTCTGAAGCGGCGGACATCGGGGAAACTCCGGGAAGGGCGGGGCGGTGCGCGGGACGGAAAGCGCGGCTCTCATCCCCCGATTGCGTGACATTTTGATAATGCCCGGCGGCGCCGCCGCCCGACTGTGATCAAAACGCCATGAAAGCCGGCGCATAACGCGCGCCGCGCCGCTCCGCGCGCGACCATCCCGAATGTCCCATGAAGCTGATCCATCTCACCGACACGCATCTCGTCCTGCCCGGCCAGATGCTCTACGGCCTCGACCCCGCCGCGCGGCTCGCCGCCGCGATCGCCGACATCAACGCCCAGCACGCCGATGCCGATCTCTGCGTCGTCACCGGCGATCTCACGCATTGGGGCGAGCCGGAAGCCTATGCGCTGTTCCGGGAGCGGATGGCGGACTTGCGGGTGCCGCATGTCGCGATGGTCGGCAACCACGACCGGCGCGAGGCCTGCCTCGCCGCGCTTCCCACCGCTCCGCAGGACGCGAACGGCTTCGTTCAGGGCTTCCGCGACAGCCCGGCAGGCCGGCTGATCTTCCTCGATACGCTCGACGAGGATCATCATGGCGGCCGGCTCTGCCGGCTGCGGCTCGACTGGCTCGCCGGCGCGCTTGAAAGCTCTGGCCGCGACCAGCCGCTGCTGCTGTTCATGCACCATCCGCCCTTCGAGGTCGGCGTGCACGAGATGGACCGGATCGCGCTGGCCGAACGCGAGGCGCTGCTCGACCTGCTCCGGCCCTATCTCGGCCGCGTCCGCCACCTCTTCTTCGGCCATGTCCACCGTCCGATCTCGGGGAGCTGGCACGGTATCCCGTTCTCGACGCTGCGCGGCACCAACCACCAGGTCTGGCTCGATCTGCGCCCGGATTGCCCGCATCTCGCGAGCCACGAGCCGCCGGCCTATGCCGTCGTGCTGGCGCGCGGCGCGACCCTGGTCGTCCACACCCATGATTTCCTCGATCGCAGCCCGCGCTTCCTGTTCTCGAAGCCGGGCGCGGACAACCGCGCCTATCAGCTCGGCCCGCTCGAGCCGGTCGCGTGAATCGCGGCCGGGGGCGCTGGGGATGACATCGGCTTGCAACGCAATCGTCACCGCCCTGCAAAACAAGCCTGTCAGGGGAGGCTTGGTGTTTCCCGGGCTGTTTCCGAGGAGCGGGGGCCGATGACCGATCTGACGCATCCGGGCTATGTGCGCCCGGCGCGCCGCGCGACGCGACGTGCCGGGGCGGTGCCTGGTTCCGGCATCGGGCAGGGCGGGCTCGCGCTCGTGCTGCTCCTGCCCTCGCTCATCATTCTCGCGCTGTTCACCTACGGCCCACTGCTCCAGCTTGGCTGGGATTCGCTCCAGATCCGTCAGGGTGCGGGCGCCGGCGGCGCCACCGTCTTCGCCGGCCTCGCCAATTACGAGGCGGTTCTGGCGGATCCCTCCTTCCGGCGGGCGCTGATCAACAACCTGATCTTTGCGATCGTGACGCTGGTGCCGAGCCTGGGGCTCGCGCTGGTCTTCGCGATGGCGCTTGCGCGGTCGAGCCGCCTCAACAGCGCGCTGCGCTCGATGCTGTTCTTCCCGGTCCTGGTGCCGCTGGTGGCGGCGGCGTCGCTGTTCCTGTTCATCTTTCTGCCCGGAGTCGGGCTGCTCGACCATTATCTCGGCCGGCTCGTCGCCAATCCGCCGAACTGGCTCGGCGATCCGGATATCGCGCTCCTGTCGATCGCCGGCGTGACGATCTGGAAGAATGCCGGCTATTACATGCTGTTCTTCCTGGCCGGGCTGCAATCCGTGCCGCCGGAATCCTACGAGGCCGCGCATCTCGACGGCGCGACGCCCTGGCAGCGGCTGCGCTATGTGACGCTGCCCTATCTCAAGCCGACGATTGCCTTCGTCGCGGTGATCGCGCTGCTTAACATCGTGACGCAGGTCGATCATGTCTTCGTGCTGACCAAGGGCGGGCCGTCCGAGGCCACCAATCTCGTCCTGTTCTACATCTACCAGCAGGCGGTCGAGAGCTACGATGTCGGCCGCGCCTCGGCGGCGACGGTGCTCTCGCTGCTCGCGCTGCTGGCGCTGACCTTCGCCTCGCTCGGCACTCTCGAACGCGCCTTCGGCGGGAGGGCGGCATGAGGGCGGCAGGCTTGAGGATCGGCGGTGCCCGCGCGCTGGCACGTCTCACGCCGGATCTTCCGCTTGCCACGCGGCACGAGCTGACGCCGAAGCTCGGCTTCGGCCTCGTCGTGGTGCTGGCGCTGCTCTGGGTGACGCCGTTCCTCTGGATGCTGGTCGCGGCCTTCCGCCCCGGGGCCTATGGCGGCGCGGGCATGGCCTCGCTGATCCCCGATACCTGGCCGGTCATGGAGAATTTCGCGGAAGCCTGGGCCTCGGCGGATTTCCCGCGCTACACGCTCAACACCGCGATCATCGCCTTCGGAATCCTGGCGGTGCAGCTCGTGACGATCACGCTCGCGGGCTATGCCTTCGCCCGGCTCGAATTCCCCGGCCGGCGGGCGCTGTTCTACATCTTCTTGCTGCAATTGATGCTGGTGCCGGTTGTGCTGATCGTGCCGAACCTCAAGATGGTGGCGCGGCTCGGCCTCTACGACACGCTGCTGGGGGTGATGGCGCCGTATTTCGCCTCGGCCTTCGGCACCTTCCTGATGCGGCAGGCCTTCCAGGCGATCCCGCGCGAACTGGAGGAGGCGGCGCTGATCGACGGCGCGACGACGCTCCAGCGCATCCGCTTCGTCTACGCGCCGCTCGCCCGGCCGGCCTTCATCGCCTTCGCCATCGTCTCGGTGACGAGCCATTGGAACGAGTTCCTCTGGCCGCTGATGGTAATCAATTCGCCCGACAACCGCCCGCTGACCGTGGGGCTCGCGAGCTTCACGCGCGGGCAGGAGGGGGCGCAGGCCTGGGGCGTCATCGCCGCCGGCACGCTGTTCGTGATCGCGCCGCTCGCGCTCGGCTTCCTCGCCTTCCAGCGGCGCTTCGTGAATTCCTTCGTTTCCTCCGGCATCAAATAGGGAGCCATCCATGACCCTCACCCGCAGAACCGCCCTCGGCGCGGCCTTCGCCGCCTCGCTGCTCGGCGGCGCCGCCCTCGCGCAGGCGCCGACCGAGATCGAGCTTTTCTTCCCCGTTCCGGTCGATGGCCAGCTCGCCCGCGACATGAACGCGATGATCAAGGAGTTCAACGACAAGCACCCCGCCATCAAGGCGACGGCGGTGTTCACCGGCTCCTATGACGAGACGCTGATCAAGACCCGCGCCGCGATGAAGGCCGGCAAGCCGCCGGCGGCCGTGATCATGAGCGCGAATTTCATCACCGACCTGAAGATCGAGAACGAGGTTTCGAGCCTCGACGCGCTGATCGCCAAGGACGGCTCGACCAACGAGAAGTTCATGGGCCAGTTCTGGCCGGCCCTGCGCGGCAACGCCGTGCTCGACGGATCGGTCTACGCGGTGCCGTTCCACAATTCGACCCCGCTCCTTTACATCAACGCCGACCATTTCAAGGAAGCCGGCCTTGACCCGAAGAAGCCGCCGCAGACCTGGGGCGAACTGGTCGAGACCGCCAAGAAGCTCACGAAGCGCGAGGGCGACAAGGTGACGCGCTGGGGTCTCTCGATCCCCGGCAATTACGATTACCTCGGCTGGATGGTCACCGCGCTGACGATGTCGAATGGCGGCCGCTACTACAACGAGGATTTCGCCGGCGAGGTCTATTACGACACGCCCTCGATGCTCGGTGCCGTGACCTTCTGGAATGATCTCATCCAGAAGCACAAGGTCACGCCCGGCGGCGTCGTCGCGGGTCCCGCGGTCACCACCTCGTTCCTCGCCGGCCAGTCGGCGATGATGCTCCTCTCGACCGGCTCGCTGACCCATGTGCTGAACAACGCCAAGTTCCCGGTCGAGGTCGGCTTCGTGCCGAAGAATGTCCGCAATGCGGTGGCGATCGGCGGCGCGTCGCTGATCATCCCGGCCGGCGTCGAGGGGGCGCGGCGTGACGCGGCCTGGACCATGATCAAGTGGATGACCGGCCCCGAGAAGAGCGGCTGGTGGAGCCGCGCGACGGGTTATTTCGCGCCGAACATGGCGGCCTACGACACCGCCGAGATGAAGGAATATCTCGCCAAGCGGCCGCAGGCGCAGGTGGCGGTCAACCAGCTTGTCCATGCCCGGCCGTGGTTCGCGACCTTCAAGACCGTGCCCGTGCGCAAGGCGCTGGAGGATGAGGTTCAGGCCGTGCTTTCGGGCAAGAAGTCGCCGAAGGAAGCGCTCGTCGCCGCGCAGAAGGCTGCCGACGAGATCCTCGCGCCCTTCAACAAGGAGACATCGCTCCGGAATTTCTAACTCCCCTTTTCCGGGGCGATTCCTGGCCGCCGGCTCGTTCCGGCGGCCTTTTTTGTCCGGCTGCCGGGCTTGCTCAGAAATCGAGCGCGAGCTGGCCGTTCGCCGGCGCCTCCGGCTCGCCCGCGCCGCCGAGCGTCGAGAGCGTGACGCCGAACAGCCGGAATCCGAGATCGGTGGGGAAGAGCGGCGCGAGCAGCGCGTCCGTCAGCCAGACGAGTTCGGATTCCGAGCCGATCGGCACCGGCAGGGTGCGCGAGCGCGTGACGACGCGGAAATCGGCGTATTTCGCCTTGAGCGTGACGGTGCGGGCATGGATCCGGTTCCGGGTCGCCGCCGCCCAGACCTTGGCGGTGATCGGCCGCATTTCGGTGCGGGCATGGTCGAGCGCGAAGATATCCGTGAAGAATGTATCCTCCGCGCCGAGCGATTTGCGCACCCGGTCCGGCCGCACCGGACGCAGGTCGATCCCGCGCGCGATATCGTGGAAGAACCGGCCTGATTTGCCGAAATGCGTCTCGAGGACGGCAAGGGGGCAGGCGGCGAGATCGGCGCCGGTTGTGATGCCGAGCCGGTTCATCCGCGCCGCCGTCGCCGGGCCGACGCCGTGGAACTTCGCCACCGGCAGCGCCGCGACGAAGGCCGCGCCGAGGCGCGGCGGGATGACATGGAGCCCGTCCGGCTTGTTGTGCTCCGAGGCGAGCTTGGCGAGGAACTTGTTGTAGGAGATCCCGGCCGAGGCGGTGAGCCGCGTCTCGGCGCGGATGCGGGCGCGGATCTCCTCTGCGATCGCGGTGGCGCTCGGATGACCGCGCCGGTTGGCGGTGACGTCGAGATAGGCCTCGTCGAGGCTGAGCGGCTCGATGAGATCGGTGTAATCGGCGAAAATGGCGCGGATCTGCAGCGAAACGGCGCGGTAGACATCGAAGCGCGGCCTGACGAAGACGAGGTCTGGGCATCTGCGCCGCGCGGTCACCGCCGGCATCGCCGAGCGCACCCCGAAGCGGCGCGCCTCGTAGCTCGCCGCCGCGACGACGCCGCGCGGGGAATCGCCGCCCACCGCCACCGGAAGCCCGCAGAGCGCCGGATCGTCGCGCTGCTCGACTGCGGCGAAGAAGGCATCCATGTCGACATGGATGATCTTGCGGACCGTCGCCGCCGCGGGGTCGGGGATCGTCTCGCTCTCGGCCATCATCATCGCGGACCGGCCAGATCCGGCGCCGGGGTGTTCGGTGCTGCGGCATCAGGCACAGATATCGGCGTTCAGGCTTGCCGCCGGCGAAGCGGGGCGTCAAGCGCGCCGGCCCCCGGCGGGGGCCTGCCTGCGCCTCTGCTGCCGCATCCTGACAGGTTCTGCACGCCTGAGGGGCTGGACCCGTCGCGCGTCCCGACTAAGATTTCCCGACAGGACCCGATTCAGCCGCGGGTCACCCCTTCCCGGTGCCCGTCATGCTCAGCGCGGTTTTCGCCCGCCTCCAGCGGCTTGTCGATCCGATCGTCCCGCCCGCCGGCACGCCGCCGCCGGCGCGGCTCTGGCCGTTCCTGGCGGCGCATCTCAAGGATGTGCGCGGCCCGCTCCTCGTCGTGCTTGGCTTCTCGGTTCTCGACGCCGTCTTCGACGCGATCCTGCCCTATTTTCTCGGCCGCATTCTCGACATGCTCGCGACCATTCCCCGCGAGCGGCTTGTCGAGGAGGGCTGGCCCGTCTTCATGGCGATGCTGGCGACGCTGCTCGTCATCCGGCCGGGCATCTTCATCGCCGGCTATGCCTTCGCGCGCGTCGGCGTCGAGCCGGGCTGGCAGAGCCGGATGCGCTGGCAGTTCTTCAGCCGGATCGCCCGCCAGAGCCTGACCTTCTTCCAGAACGATTTCGCGGGCCGGCTCGCGAACCGCGTGATGCAATCGGGCGGCGCGATCCGACAGGCGACGATGTCGGCCATCCAGTCGGTCGTCTATATCGGCGCCTATGGTCTCGGCGCGTTCGGCCTGATCGGCGCGCAGGACTGGCGGATGGCGATGCCGATCCTCGTCTGGTCGCTGCTCTACATGCTGCTGCTGCGGCATTTCCTGCCGCATCAGCGCGTGCGGGCGCAGGCTGCCTCGGAGGGCCGCTCCCTGCTGATGGGGCGGATCGTCGATGCCTTCGGCAACATCCAGACCCTGAAGCTGTTCGGCGAGCGTGCCCGCGACGATGCCTATATGGCCGCGGCCGTGCGCGAGGCGAACGCCCTGTTCCAGGCGCAGCAGCGCCTCCAGGTCGGCTTTTCGGCCTCGCTCGTCGCGCTTTCGGCGACGACGCTTTCGGCCACGGCCGCGATCGGCATCGCGCTTTATGCGCGCGGGCTAATCGAGGTCGGCGCCTTCGCGATGGCGATGACGCTGGTGCTGACCCTGCTGCGGGCCTCGAACTGGATCGCCTGGGAGATCGCCGGGATCATGGAGAATATCGGCATCGTCCAGGAAGGCATGGAATCGATCGCCGCGCCGGTGGCGCTGCTCGACCGGCCGGATGCGCGACCGCTCATCGTCACGCAGGGTGCGGTGGCGTTCGAGGGCGTGACCTTCGGCTACGGCCGCTCCCTGCCGGTGGTGCACGACATGCGCTTCACGGTCGCGGCGGGGGAGAAGGTCGGGCTCGTCGGCCGCTCCGGCGCCGGGAAATCCACGCTCGTGAACCTGCTGCTGCGCTTCCACGATCCCGATTCCGGCCATATCCTCGTCGACGGGCAGGATATCGCCGGCGTCACCCAGGATTCGCTCCGCCGGCGGATCGCGATGGTGACGCAGGATACCGCGCTGCTGCACCGCTCGATCGCCGAGAACATCGCCTATGGCCGGCCGGACGCGACCATGGCCGAGATCATCCGCGCGGCGGAGGAGGCGCACGCCGCCGATTTCATCCCCCATCTCTCGGATTGGAAGGGCCGGCGCGGCTACGACGCCCATGTCGGCGAGCGCGGTGTCAAGCTCTCCGGCGGCCAGCGCCAGCGCATCGCCCTCGCCCGCGTCATCCTCAAGGACGCGCCGATCCTCGTGCTCGACGAGGCGACGAGCGCGCTCGATTCCGAGGTCGAGGCGGCGATCCAGGAGAATCTCGAACGGCTGATGCGCGGCAAGACCGTGATCGCCATCGCCCACCGGCTCTCGACCCTCCAGGCGATGGACCGGCTCATCGTGATCGATTCCGGCCGCATCATCGAGGAGGGCAACCACCGCGCGCTGCTGGCGCTCGGCGGGCTCTATGCCGATCTCTGGTCGCGGCAATCGGGCGGCTTCCTCGCCGCCGCCGCGCCGGCGGGCGCGGCTTGACAGGCGACGCCGGCCGGCCTTCCCTGCCGACCCGGGAACAAGGGGGGCGGCATGTCGGATTATGTGGAACGGGACCCGCGCTTCCGCGCGCTGATCGCCGGCTCGGCCCGGCTCGAACGGCTCTGGACCGGCGGACGCTGGCTGGAGGGACCGGCCTGGTTCCCGGCCTTCCGCTCGCTCCTCTTCTCCGACATCCCGAACGACCGCATCCTGCGCCTCGACGAGGCGGACGGCCATGTCTCGGTGTTCCGCCAGCCGGCGGGCTTCGCCAACGGCCATACGCGCGACCGCGCCGGCCGGCTGGTCTCCTGCGAGCACGGCAACCGGCGCGTGACGCGCACCGAGCATGACGGCCGCATCACCGTGCTGGCCGAGCGGTTCGGCGGGCACCGGTTCAATTCCCCGAACGATGTGGTCGCGAAATCCGACGGCTCGATCTGGTTCTCGGACCCGACCTACGGCATCGACAGCGATTACGAGGGCCACCGCGCGGCCTCCGAGATCGGGGCCGCGCATGTCTACCGCATCGACCCCGACGGCACGGTAACGGCGGTCGCGACCGATCGGGTGCAGCCGAACGGGCTCGCCTTCTCGCCCGACGAGACGATCCTCTACATCGCCGATACCGGCGCCACCCACCGGCCCGGTCTGCCGGCGACGATCCACGCCTATCCGGTTTCGGCCGATGGCCGGAGCCTCGGCGCGCCGCGGCTGTTCGCCACCTGTCCGGCCGGGCTCTATGACGGGTTCCGGCTCGATTCCGCCGGCAATCTCTGGACATCGACCGGCGAGGGCGTGCATGTCCATGCGCCCGACGGCGCCCATCTCGGCACGATCCTGGTGCCGGAGGTCGTCGCCAATCTCTGCTTCGGCGGCGCGAAGCGGAACCGGCTCTTCATCACCGCCACCACCTCGCTCTACGCGATCTATCTCCACGCCAACGGCGCCTGAGGCGCCTCGCCGCGCCCGGCGGCTCCGGGCAGGCTCGCCGGGCCGGGCAGGATCCCGCTAGAGGCTCGCGGCGGCGCGCGCGGCCTGGTCGTAATGGCCGGACAGCGCCCGCATCCGCTGCGCCACATCGTGCAGCACCGCCTCGTCGAGCCCGAGCGAGCGGACGGCCCGCACCAGCAGCGCCTCGCGGATCTCGCGATAGCGCAGGCAGGCGGCTTCGCCCTCCGGCGTGATGGTGACCGATTTCTCCTTGCCCGCGCGGCCGGATTTCACCAGCCGCAGCCGTTCGAGCTTCTTGAGCGCGTAGGCGACCGTGTGGGTATCCTCGACATTGAGGACGAGGCAGATATCGGCGAGGCGCTTCGCCCGTCCGCGATGGTTGACGGTGTGCAGCACCAGCACGTCAAGCGGCGAGCAATCCTTGACGCCGGCAGCGGCCATGCAGCGCACCATCCAGCGGTCGAAGGCATGGCCGACGAGGATCAGTCCGAACTCGAATTCGGACAGCGCCGGACTCGCGCCCGCGGCGAGATGCGCGGAGGAGACGATCGGACCGAGCAACGCGCGGAGCGGCGGCTCGGCCGCCGCCTCCGGTTCCGGTGTCCCGCCCTTGGCCATGCGCAGCCCTCACTTCACGCCGAGCATCTGGTTCGGCAGCCAGGATACCAGATCCGGAAACAGGATGATGAGAAAGACCATCCCGATCATCGCCAGGAAGAACGGCAGGGCGGCAAGGGCGATATAGCCCATGTTCTTCCCGGTCAAGCCTTGCAGCACATAGAGGTTGAACCCGACCGGCGGCGTGATCTGCGCCATCTCGACCACGAGCACGACGAAGACGCCGAACCAGACGAGATCGATCCCCGCCGCCTTCACCGCCGGCATGACCACCGCCGCCGTCAGCACCACCATCGAGATGCCGTCGATCAGGCAGCCGAGGACGAGATAGACGACCATCAGCGCCATGATCAGCCCGAACTTGCTGAGGCCAAGCGCGTTGATCCATTCCGCGAAGAGCCGCGGCAGGCCGGTGAAGCCCATCGCCACCGTGAGGAAGGCGGCGCCGGCGAGGATGATGCCGATCATCGCGTTGGTGCGCACGGCGCCGAGCACGCTGTCGCGGAACATCGCCCAGGAGAAGGTGCCGGTCGCGAGCGTCAGCGCCAGCGCGCCGAGCACGCCGAGCACGGCGCTCTCGGTCGGGGTGGCGATGCCGGAATAGATCGAGCCGAGCACCAGCGCGATCAGCCCGACGATCGGGATGAGGCGGCGACTCTCGTGCAGCTTCTCGCCGAGCGTCATCGGCGGATCGGGTGGCGGCACCTTGTCCGGATGCATCAGCGCCCAGCCGATCAGCACGGCGGAGAAGATCAGCATCAGCACGATGCCCGGAACGATGCCGGCGATGAACAGCCGCGCGATCGAGACCTCCGCCGCCACGCCGTAGACGATCAGGATGATCGAGGGCGGAATGAGCAGCCCGAGCGTGCCGGAGCCGGCAAGCGAGCCGATATTCATGAAATCGTCATAGCCACGCCGTCGCAGTTCGGGGATCGTCATCCGGCCGATCGTGGCGGCGGTCGCGGCCGATGAGCCGGAGATCGCCGCAAAGATGCCGCAGCCGAAGACATTGGTGTGCAGGAGCCGCCCCGGCAGGCGCTGCATCCACGGGGCGAGCCCGCGGAACATGTCGTCGGAAAGGGAGGACCGGAACAGGATCTCGCCCATCCAGATGAACATCGGCAGGGCGGTCAATGTCCAGGAATTCATCGAGCCCCAGATCGTGGGCGCGAAGGAGAGGGCGGGATCGGCCTTGGTCATCAGCGCGAAGGCGACAAAGCCGACGAGCCCGAGCGCGAGCCCGATCCAGATGCCCGAGGCGAGGATCACGAGCATCAGGCCGATCAGCACGAGGGCGGCGGTGGCGGGTTCCATGGCGGCCTCACTTCTCGACCGGCATGGCGTCGCCGGCATGGGCGGCGAGGTGGCTCTGCGTCCCGCCGGCAAGATCGGTGACGAGATCGTCGAGGAGCGCGACGAAGAAGACGAGCAGGCCGAAGGCCATCAGGCTCTGCGGATACCAGAGCTTCACCGCAACGAGGCCCTGATTGATCTCGTTGTAGACATAGCTCTCGTGGACGAAGCGGATCGTGTGCCACGCCGCCCAGCCGACAAGCAGCGCCGAGACCGCCGTCACCCCCCGCTCCAGTGCCCGGCGCACGGGATAGCCGAGCGGGAAGCGCTCGATCAGCAACCCGACGCGGATATGCGCGTTGCGGCGATAGGCCGGCGCAAGGCCGACGATCGTCGTCGCGACAAGCGCGAAACCGGCGAAATCATCGGCGGAGGGAAGCTGGCTGCCGAGCGCGCGCAGCCCGACCTGGGCCAGGACCAGCAGCGCGATCGTCACCAGGCTCGCGGCGGCGACGAAGGCCGCGCAGGCATAAAGGGCATCGAGTGCGCGTCGCATGGCGCATCACCTCGCATCAGGGGGGAGGGGGCGCTCCCCCGCGCGGCGTCGCCGCGGGAGGGAACGCCGGATCGGGCTTACTTCGCGAAATCGGCGAGAAGCTTCTCGCCATCCGCGCCGGCCTTGGCGGCCCATTCCTTGGCCATGGTCGCGCCGATTGCCTTCAGCTCGGCCTTCATGGCGTCGCTGGCCGGATTGACCTTGATCCCCTTCTCGGCAAGCGTCTTCTTGTAGCCCTCGTTGAGATCCTGGCTCATCTTCCAGCCGCGATCCTCGGCGCGGGCGGCGGCCTCCAGCACGCCCTTGCGGACATCCTCGGGCAGGGCATCGAAGGCGCGCTTGTTCACGAAGACGAGGTTCTGCGGCAGGAAGGCCTGCGTGTCGTAGTAATGGCTGAGGTAATCCCAGGCCTGCTGGTCGACGCCGGTGGCACCGGACGTGATCATCGCGTCGAGCACGCCGGTGCGGAAGGCCTGCGCGATCTCCGGCACCTGGATCGTCGTCGGCACCGCGCCGACAAGCTGGATGAAGCGCGCCGTCGCCGGGTTGTAGGAGCGGAATTTCGTGCCCTTGAGATCGGCGAGCGCCTTGATCTCCTTCTTGGTGTAGACGCCCTGCGGCGGCCAGGCGACCGAGTAGAGATACATCATGCCCTGCTTCTCGAGCCGCGCGGCGATATAGGGCTTGGCGAGGTTGTGCAGCTTGCGCGCCGCTTCATAGGAGGTGGCAAGGCCCGGCACGCTCTCGAAGCCGAACATCGCATCCTCGTTGGCGAGCACCGAGATCAGGATCTCGCCGATCGGCGCCTGGCCCGACTGGATGGCGCGCTTCATCTCCGGCATCTTCACGAGGCTCGCGTTCGAATGCACCGTGATGTCGAGCTTGCCGCCGGTCGTCTTCTTCACATCCTCGACGAAGGCGCGGACATTGACGGTCTGGAACGTGCCGTCCGAATAGGGGGTCGGCATGTCCCATTTGGTCTGGCCCATGGCCGGCGCGGCGATGAGTGCGAAGCCGGCGAGGATCGCGGCGTGGAGGGTC
Organism: Rhabdaerophilum calidifontis; assembly: GCF_008641065.1. Classification (GTDB taxonomy): domain Bacteria; phylum Pseudomonadota; class Alphaproteobacteria; order Rhizobiales; family Beijerinckiaceae; genus Rhabdaerophilum; species Rhabdaerophilum calidifontis. The sequence continues at coordinate 194,200 of NZ_VTRS01000002.1, forward strand.
GAGTTCATCCCTGATCTCCCTGTTTCTGGGAACCCGGCAGGGGATCGGGCTCCCGGTTGCACCAGCTGCTATAATGCGGCGAGTTTCGAATTGCGGATATCCGTGATCAGCATCGATCCCGGATAATGCGTGATGGCGAAATCCGGCCGCGCCGCCGCGATCACCGCCTGCGGGGTGACGCCGCAGGCCCAGAAGACCGGCAATTCATCCGCCCGGATCTCGACCGGATCGCCGTAATCGGGCCGGGCGAGATCGGCGATGCCGATCATCGCCGGCATGCCGATATGCACCGGCGCGCCGTGCACGGCCGGAAAGCGCGAGGTGATCTGGATCGCGCGGATCGCATCCGCCGGTCTGAGCGGCCGCATCGAGACCACCATCGGCCCGGCGAAGGGGCCGGCCGGCGCGCAGGCGATGCTGGTGCGGTACATCGCGACATTGCTGCCGCAGGCGATGTGGCGCAGCGGGATCCCGTCCTCGATCAGCGCTTCCTCGAAGGAGAAGCTGCATCCGATGACGAAGGCGACCAGATCGTCGCGCCAGAATTCGCGGATCTCGGCCGGCTCTGCGATGCATTCGCCGTTCCGCCAGACGCGGTAGCGCGGCAGGTCGGTCCGCAGATCGATCCCGGCGCCGAGCGCCGGCACATGCGGCGAGCCGGGCTCGCTCATGCCGATGATCGGGCAGGATTTGGGATTGCGCAGCGCGAATCGCAGGAAATCACCGGCGAGCGCCCGCGGCAGGATCGCGAGATTGCCCTGGACGAAGCCGGGTGCCATGCCGGCGGTGGAGCCGGAATGTCGCCCCGCGCGGATCGCGGCGCGCGCCGCCTCCGGGGCCGTCTCATGCGGCAAGGATGCCGTCCCCCCGCCTGCTTCACCCGCATGCCGCATGCGGTTCTCCCTTCTGGCCGGTCTTGACGCCGGTTCCCCGGCTGCTCGCGGGGCAGCCCTGGGCAGCCTAAAGCAGCATTGGTGAACGGTGCCCTGAAAGAGTGATCTTGTCAACAAATTATCGACGTTTTAAGAGTGAGGCATAAAGAGGGCATAATCCGGGAGGGGTCAGCCATGGCGCAATCGATCGCAGCAACCGGAAAGGTCTGGGATTTCTGGATCGATCGCGGCGGAACCTTCACCGATGTCATCGGCCGGGATCCTGCTGGCAAGCTGCATGCCAGGAAGATGCTCTCGGAAAATCCGCGCGTCTACCGCGATGCTGCCGTGCAGGGCATCCGCGAATTGCTCGGGCTTGCGGCCGGCGCGCCGATCCCCGCGGGGCTGGTCGGCGAGGTGCGGATGGGCACCACCGTCGCCACCAATGCGCTGCTGGAACGCAAGGGCGAGCGCACGGTGCTCGTCACCACGCGCGGCTTCCGCGATGCGCTCGAACTCGGGTATCAGGCGCGGCTGGACATCTTCGCCAAGGCGATTATGAAGCCGGAACTGCTCTATGCCGAGGCGGTCGAGATCGCCGAGCGCGTCCTGGCCGACGGCACGGTGGAAACGCCGCTCGACGAGGCCGAGGCCGAGGCGGCGCTTGCGGCGCTGAAGGCGCGCGGGGTCGAGGCGATCGCCATCGTGTTCATGCATGCCTATCGCTATCCGGCGCATGAGGCGCGCGTGGCGGCCATCGCGCGCCGGCTCGGCTTCGCGCAGGTCTCGGTCAGCCACGAGGTCTCGCCGCTGATCAAGCTCGTCGGGCGCGGCGACACCACGGTGGTCGATGCCTATCTCTCGCCGATTCTGGCCCGTTATGTCCGGCAGGTCTCCGAGGAGCTGGATGTCGCGCGCACCGGCATCCGGCTGATGTTCATGATGTCCTCGGGCGGGCTCACGGCGGCGGACCTGTTCCAGGGCAAGGATGCGATCCTGTCCGGCCCCGCCGGCGGGGTGGTCGCGCTGGCGGAAACCGGCCGCGCGGCCGGGTTTGGCCGGGTGATCGGCTTCGACATGGGCGGCACCTCGACCGATGTCGCGCATTACGACGGTGCCTTCGAGCGCGCCTTCGAGACCGAGGTGGCCGGGGTGCGCATGCGCGCGCCGATGATGCGCATCCACACGGTGGCGGCGGGCGGCGGCTCGATCCTGCATTACGACGGCGCCCGCTTCCGCGTCGGGCCGGATTCGGCCGGTGCCAATCCCGGCCCCGCCTGCTACCGCAATGACGGCCCCCTTGCGGTGACGGATGCCAATGTCATGGTCGGCAAGCTCGATCCCGCATATTTCCCGGCGATCTTCGGCCCGAAGCGGAACGAGCCGCTGGATGTCGAGGCGGTGCGGCGGAAATTCGCGGCGCTGGCGGCGGCGCTGCCCGGCAAGAGCGCCGAGGAGATCGCCGACGGCTTCATCGCCATCGCGGTGATGAACATGGCCAATGCCATCAAGAAAATCTCGGTCGAGCGCGGCTATGACGTCACCCGCTACGCGCTCAACTGCTTCGGCGGCGCCGGCGGCCAGCATGCCTGCCTCGTCGCCGATCAGCTCGGCATGCGCGAAATCCTGATCCATCCGTTCTCGGGCCTGCTCTCGGCCTATGGAATGGGGCTCGCGGCGATCCGCGCGACGCGGCAGATGGCGGTGGAGGCGCCGCTCGCCGGCGATGTCGGCGCGCGCGTTGCCGCGGCCGCGGCCGGAATCGGCGCCGAGGCTTTGGCCGAGGTCGCTGGGCAGGGCGTGGCGCCGGAGGCGATCCGCCTCGTGACGGCGCTGCATCTGCGCTATGCCGGCACCGACAGCCCCATCGATATCGTCTGGAATGCGGGGGACGGCCCCCAGGCGCTGCGCGCGCGGTTCGAGGCCGCGCATCGTGCGCGGTTCGGCTTCACGGATTCGGCGAAATCGGTCGTCATCGAGGCGATCTCGGTCGAGGCCGTCGGCGGCGGCGCCGGCTTCGAGGAGCCCGCCGCGCCGGCGCCGGAGCACCGGCCGGAGCCGGTGTCGCGCACGCGCTTCTATTCGCAAGGCGCCTGGCGCGAGGCGGGCATTTTCCTGCGCGATCGCCTCGCGCCCGGCGCACGGATCACCGGCCCGGCGATCCTGATCGAACCGAACCAGACGATCGTCGTCGAGCCCGGCTGGTCGGCGCAGCTCACCGCGAAGGATCATGTCGTGCTGACGCGCGGCGAGGCCCTGCTGCGGGAGAAGGCGATCGGCACCGGCGCGGGCGGCGGCGCGGGTGCCGATCCGGTTCTGCTCGAGATCTTCAACAATCTCTTCATGTCGATCGCCGAGCAGATGGGGGTGGCGCTTCAGAACACCGCCTATTCGGTGAACATCAAGGAGCGGCTCGATTTCTCCTGCGCGGTTTTCGACCGCGACGGGCGGCTGGTCGCCAACGCGCCGCATATGCCGGTGCATCTGGGCTCCATGGACCGTTCGGTGGAGAGCATCATCCGCAACAACGCCACCATCCTGCCCGGTGATGTCTACGCGATCAACGCGCCCTATAACGGCGGCACGCATCTGCCGGACATCACGGTCTGCACGCCGGTCTTCGATTCCAGAGGCGAGAGGCTGCTCTTCTGGGTCGCGAGCCGCGGCCATCATGCCGATATCGGCGGCATTGCCCCCGGCTCGATGTCGCCGCTCGCCACCAATATCGAGGAAGAGGGCGTCTATATCGACAATTTCAAGCTGGTGGACCAGGGCGAATTCCGCGAGGAGGCGCTGGTGAGGCTGCTGACCGGCGCGCGATATCCGGTGCGCAACGTCGTCCAGAACGTCAACGACCTCAAGGCGCAGATCGCGGCCAACGCCAAGGGGGTCGCCGAACTCGAACGGATGATCGAGTCGTTCGGCCTCGATGTCGTCGAGGCCTATATGGGCCATGTGCAGGACAATGCCGCCGAGAGCGTCGCGCGTGTCGTGGCGCGGCTGCATGATTCATCCTTCGAATACGAGATGGACCAGGGCTGCTTCATCCGCGTGAAGATCAGCGTTGATCGCGAGAAGCGGGAAGCAACGGTCGATTTCACCGGCACCTCGCCGCAGCGCGCCGACAATTTCAACGCGCCCGAACCGGTGACGCGTGCGGCGGTGCTCTATGTCTTCCGCGTGATGGTGGAGGACATGATCCCGATGAATGCGGGCTGCCTGCGCCCCATCCGCATCATCGTGCCGGAGGGCTCGATGCTCTCGCCGCGCTACCCCGCCGCCGTGGTTGCGGGCAATGTCGAGGTCTCCCAGGCGGTGACGAACTGCCTGTTCGGCGCGCTGGGCGCCATGGCGGCGGCGCAAGGAACGATGAACAACCTCACCTTCGGCAACGAGACCTATCAATATTACGAGACGATCTGTTCCGGTTCGCCCGCCGGCCCCGGCTGGCACGGCACGCCGGGCGTCCATACCCATATGACGAACAGCCGTCTCACCGATCCGGAAATCCTCGAATTGCGCTTCCCCGTGGTGCTGGAGGATTTCCACATCCGCCGCGGCTCGGGCGGGGCGGGGCAATGGCGCGGCGGCGACGGCACGCATCGCCGCATCCGCTTCCGCGAGCGCATGGAATGCGCGCTGCTCTCCGGCCATCGCCGTGTTCCACCTTTCGGGCTCGCGGGCGGTTCGCCGGGGCTCGTCGGCCGCAACAGCGTGCGCCGGGCGGACGGGCGGATCGAAACCCTCAAGGGCTGCGACCAGACCTGGCTCGAACCGGGCGAGGCGATCATCATCGAGACGCCGACGCCCGGCGGGTTCGGCGCGGCGTGAAGCCGCAGGAAAGGCGCAATCAAAGGCAAGGTTGCGCGCGTGAATTGCACAAAACCAAGCTAAAATTGCGCAAGCGCAATTTTAGCTTGTTCCCCGCTCCCTGCTCAAAAAATATGCAGATCGATTCTGAAAGGGAAACAAAAGCACGCTCAGGTAGAAATGCCCCAAAAAGTTCAACCTAAGGGTAGTGATTTTGACTTGATCTAATTTTGAATTCAGTATACTAGAACACGCTGAATAAATATGACTTTTATAGATTGTTAATCAGTAAAACATGATATGCAAAACTGTATGAAACGCAGAGGTGGGGCTTCTGTTATGTCCAAGGTTGAATTTGATCAATATAAGCTCAATCTATTTAAGATGTACAACATAGACGAAGGCATTTTGAAAACTATTGTTTCAAACAAAAAAGAAATAATAGAGCATGTATCCGCTGTTCTTGATGATTTTTATGTGCATATTATAAAAATACCTGATATTTATAGAATTTTTGAGAATGATGAGCGGCGAAATTACGCTCAAAAAATGCAATTGAAGCATTGGGATATGATAACGGACGCGAAGTTTGACGGAGATTATTTTGCGTCTGTCCGGCGCACCGGGGAAGTTCATAACAAGCTCGGGCTTTCAATTTCCGCCTATATTGGGGGATATCGCTTTGTCGTCGCCTCTGTGATCGAGCGCATGGCCAAGAAACATTGCTCCGGACTGTTTGGTCGCAACCGGTTTGCGGAATTGGCCGGCGCCTTCATCACACTGGCAATGCTCGACATGGATTGCGTGATCCATGTGTACGAGCGTGCCATGCAGCGAGACCGGCAACAGGCGATCGAGAACATTGCACAGGAGTTTAACAATCGCATCCGTCCGATCGTCGTGGATACCGCAGAGGCGACCACCTCCCTTGAGGGCATCGCCCGAGAGGTTGCCTCCATGGCAGAGAAGACCAATTCGCAATCAACCATGATTGCTGCCGCGGCAGAGCAGGCGTCACTCAGTGTCAACACAGTCGCCGCCGCTTCGGAAGAACTGGCTGCTTCGATCGATGATATCGCGCTCAAGGCGGGCGAGGCGAGCCGGGTCGCGGCGGAGGCAATGACCTCCGCCGATACCACCGCGCGGCAGATCAGCGAATTGCTTCAGGCAGCGCAGAAGATAGGCTTGGTCGTCGGGCTCATTGAATCCATTGCGAGCCAAACCAACTTGCTCGCACTCAATGCGACTATTGAGGCTGCGCGCGCGGGTGAATCGGGGCGCGGCTTCGCCGTGGTTGCTGCGGAAGTGAAGCAGCTTGCAACCCAGACCGCGAAGGCCACCGCCGACATTTCGGGCCAGATCGCGGCCATCCAGCATTCGACCGAATTGTCCGCCGGGGCGATCGGTGCGATCACCGAGGTCATCGGCCGCCTCAACGATTTCGCTTCAGCGATCGCGGAATCCGTTGCGCAGCAGAAACAGGCGACCGACGAGATCGCACAAAGCGCGCAGGAAGTATCGACCGGCACCCGTGACGTCACGCGGAATATCGAAGGGGTCGCTGGTGCGACAGAGGCTGTTGCCGGTCATTCCGACCGCCTGCTGGCGGCCAGTCACGATATGAGCCGGCAGATTGACCTGCTCTCCGCCCAGGTGTCGGGGTTCCTAGATAAGATCAGCGCAGCCTGAGGACCCGCCGCGCCTTCACCAGGTGCCGGTATTGGGCATGCTTGCCCAGGGCTCTGCCACCGGCAGGGCCTCGCCCTTCTGGAGGAGTTCGACCGAAATCCCGTCCGGGCTCTTCACGAACGCCATCCGGCCTTCGCGCGGCGGGCGGTGGATCGTGTAGCCCGCGGCCTGGATATGCGCGCAGGTGGCGTAGATATCGTCGACGCGATAGGCGAGATGGCCGAAATTCCGCCCGCCGGCATATTCCTCGTCGTCCCAGTTGTAGGTGAGTTCCAGTTCTTTCGATTTGTGCGCCTTGGCATGCTCGACATCGCCGGGCGCCGCGAGAAAGATCAGCGTGAACCGGCCTTGCGGGTTGTCGATCCGGCGCGTTTCGACCAGGCCGAGCGCGCCGCAATAGAAGCGGAGGCTCGCCTCGACATCGCGGATCCGGACCATCGTGTGCAGGTATTCCATGCCGGAGATCCTTTCGGGGCTTGCGGGCAGCGGGAGGCTTGGCAATAACGCAGGCGGCGCGGGGGAAATAGGCCGGCAGCGCCGCGCCGCAAGGGGCGGTTTCCGCCCGTCCCGACCCGCCGTCACTCCGTTCCGTCCGGGCCGGACTGCTTCCGAGGAGCCGCCATGTCGAGCCTGCCCCTGTTCTCGCCGCTGCTGCGCGGCGCGCGCGTCGTCCCCGTGCTGACGATCGAGCACGTCGAGCATGCCGTGCCGCTGGCGCGTGCGCTCGCCGCCGGCGGGCTCGACGTCATCGAGGTCACGCTGCGCACCGAGGCCGCGCTGCGCGCCTGCGAGGCGATCGCCGCGCAATGCCCGGAGGTGGTGCTCGGCATCGGCACGGTGCTGACGCCGGCGCAGATCGGCGAGGCGCGCGATGCCGGCGCGCGCTTCCTCGTCACCCCCGGCACCAGCGCGCGCATGGCGCGGGCAACCGCCGAGAGCGGCCTGCCCGTGCTGCCGGGTGCGGCGACCGTCTCCGAGATGCTGACGCTGATGGAACTCGGCTTCCGCGAGCTGAAATTCTTCCCCGCCGAGGCCGCCGGCGGGCTCGATTACCTGAAATCCGTCGCCGGGCCGCTCGCGGAACTGCGCTTCTGCCCCACGGGCGGGATCGGCCCGCAGAACGCGCCGGCCTATCTCGCGCAGAAGAACATCCTCTGCGTCGGCGGGTCCTGGATCGTGCCGAAAGCGGCGCTGGAGGCGGGTGATTTCGCCGCCATCACCTGGCTCGCGGCCGAGGCCGCCGCGCTTGGCCGCTGAACGGCGCCGCGTGCTCTGTCGGGACGGGCGGCGCGGGGTTATCCCCGCATGATTGCGCGGCCCCGCCTTCCGGGATTGCTGACAAGCCGGGAATGGATGCTATGGTTAACGCAGGAGAAAGATTCGTCGTGCGTTCGCCTGTCTCCAGGTCCTGAAGAACCCCGGAGCGGTCCCGAACACGCGGCGCAACGATAGCGGGCCTCGGGTAGCGATGGGTGACGATTTCGGAGCGAAGGGGTTCGGCAGCCGGTTCATGGTCCCGGGCGCCGCGCGCGATCAGGAGACCCGCCAGGACGACCAGCCGCTCGATCTGGTCGAGATTTCCGGGCGCATCAAGTGGTTCGACGTTTCGAAAGGTTTCGGCTTCATCGTTCCGGATAACGGCATGGCCGATGTCCTGCTCCATGTGAGCTGCCTGCGCCGCGACGGCTATCAATCCGCCCCCGAAGGTGCGCGCATCGTCTGCGAGGCGCTTGAACGGCCGCGCGGATATCAGGCGTTCCGCATCCTCTCGATGGATGTGACGACCGCGACGCATCCCTCGCAATTGCCGCCGGCCCGGACCCATGTCCAGGTGACGCCGACGGGCGGTTTCGAGCGCACGGTCGTCAAATGGTTCAACCGGCTGCGCGGCTTCGGCTTCGTGACACGGGGCGATGGCACGGAGGATATCTTCGTCCATATGGAAACGCTCCGCCGCACCGGCATCGCCGAGCTGACGCCGGGCGAGACGGTCTATGTCCGCTTCGGCAACGGCCCCAAGGGGCTGATGGCGTCCGAGGTCCGGTTGCCGGAGAAGGGCAACCCGCCAAGCTCGCATTAACCGCGCGCGCGGGCGGCCGATGCCCACGCATGCGGCCGGCTGCGGTTTCTGGTATCATTGTGACACGGAATCGGTCGGCCATGAGAACCATGGCCGCGGCAAACGGGAACGGAGCGAACCAGAAGGGAGCGCTTGCGCAAATGGCCGAACAGAAACACAACCCTGGGGATAAAATCGGTTCTCTTGCACGCAGCCGCATCTTCATTCTCGGCTTCTGCGCGGTGCTGGCGGGGGTGGTTGCGATCTCGCTCACCTCCAATCTCGGCCGCATGTGGGAGAACTGGGATACCGCCGGCAAGACCAATGCCAGTTTTACCGCCGCGCCGCGTCTCGAACGGCTCGAGATCCTCTCGCGCGAGCGGCGGCATTCGGTGAATGTCGAGGTTGCCCGCACCGAGAACGAGCGCGCGCGCGGCCTGATGTTCCGTCGCACCATGCCGCAGGACCAGGGCATGCTGTTCGATTTCCAGCAGGACCAGATGGTCTCGATGTGGATGAAGAACACCTATATCCCGCTCGACATGATCTTCGTCTTCGCCGACGGCCGTATCCACCGCATCGAGAGCCGGACGGAACCGGAATCCGAGCGGGTGATTTCATCGGGCGTGCCGGTGCGGGCGGTGCTGGAACTCAATGCCGGGGCCGCGGCGCGGCTCGATCTCCGCCCGGGCGACCGGCTGATCCATCCGATCTTCCGGTGAGCGGCGGCGGTTGTCCGGGCCGATGCGCTGTGATAGCCGGAGAGCTTGCCGGCGGGGTATAGCGCAGCCTGGTAGCGCGGAAGTTTTGGGTACTTCAGGTCGCAGGTTCGAATCCTGCTGCCCCGACCAATAAACCCTCCCGAGCAATAAACCTTCTCGAGCAGGAAACCCTCCCGAGCTTAACCCGGTCGGTTCATCCGCTCCGGGCGGACGCGGCGCGCCCGCCCGTTCTCCGGCTCAGCCGGCGGCGGCGGGGCCCGGCGCGCCGTCACCCACAGGCCCGTGCCCGCCGTCTGGTCCTTGACCGTCCGATGAATGCCCGCCACGGCGGCGCAGGCGGGCCGCGCCATCGGCGATGCCCTGGCAGACGGTGTAGAAGATCGGCGTGAAGACGAGCCCGAACAGCGTCACGCCGAGCATGCCGGCGAAGACGGCGGTACCGAGCGATTGCCGCATCTCGGCGCCGGCGCCGGAGGCGAAGACCAGCGGCACCACGCCGAGGATGAAGGCCAGCGAGGTCATGATGATCGGCCGCAGGCGCGTGCGCGCCGCCGCCACCGCCGCCTCCGCGCGCCCCATGCCCGCCTCATGCGCCTGCTTGGCGAACTCGACGATCAGGATTGCGTTCTTGGCCGCGAGGCCGACGAGCACGATCAGCCCGATCTCGACCAGGATGTTGCGGTCGAGATCGCGGATCCCGACGCCGATCATCGCCGCGAGGATGCACATCGGCACGATCAGCACCACCGCGAGCGGCAGCAGCCAGCTCTCGTAGAGCGCCGCGAGCAGCAGGAAGACGAACACCACCGCAAGCCCGAAGGCGAGCAGCGCCGTGTTGCCGGCGAGCTTTTCCTGCAACGCGATCTCGGTCCATTCGAAACCGATCCCGGGCGGCAGCCGCTCGGCCGCGAGCTTCTCGACCACGCGGATCGCCTCGCCCGAGGAATAGCCGCGCGCCAGACTGACCTGCACCTCCGCCGCCGGGTAGAGGTTGTAGCGCGGCACGCGGAAGGCGCTCGTCGTGTCCGCGAAGGTAGCGATCGAGCCGATCGGCACCATCTCGCCGGTGGCGTTGCGGGTCCGGAGATTGGCGACGTCGCGCAATTCGAGCCGGTAGGGGTTGTCGGCCTGCGCCGTCACCCGGAAGGTACGACCCAGGATATTGAAATCATTGACGAAGGCCGAGCCCATATAGATCGAGAGCGTCTCGAAGATCCGGCTGATCGGCACGCCCATCTGCTCGGCCTTGGTGCGGTCGATATCGGCGTAGATCTGCGGCGTGCGCGTGTTGAACAGCGTGAAGGCCGAGGTGAAGCCCGGCATGGCGTTGAGCGGCCCGGCCATCGCCCAGGCTGCGCCCTCCAGCGCCGGGAGCCCGCGGCCCGACCGGTCCTGGACATAGGCCTTGAGGCCGCCGCTGGTGCCGATTCCGGGCACCGAGGGCGGCTCGATCACCAGCACGAAGGCTTCTGGAATTGCGAACATCGCCCGCCGGAGATCGGTGAGGATGCCCTGATAGCTGAGCCCCTCCTTCTCCCGCGCCTTGAAATCCTTGAGGCGGACGAAGATCACGCCGGTGTTGGGGGCATTGGTGAAGGTCGCGCCGTCGAAGCCGACGAAGGCCACCGAATCGAGCACGCCCGGCCGGGATTGCAGGATGTCGGACGCCCTGCGGACCACCGCATCGGCGCGCTCCAGCGTCGCGCCGGGCGGGAGCTGGAAGGCGGTGATAAAATAGCCGCGGTCGAGCTGCGGGATCAGCCCGGTCGGGGTCTGGACGAGCCGGAAATAGGTCAGCCCGAGCAGCCCGCCATAGGCGACCAGGACGAGGAGGCCCACCCGGATCAGCCGTCGCGTCAGCCCGGCATAGCGGTCTCCGAGGAAGCGGAAGGACCGGTTGAAGCCGCGGAAGAATGCGCGCAGCGGCGCCCCCAGCACGTAGAGAAGGCCGCCGGCCGGCGCCTTGTGCGCGTCATGCGGCTTGAGCAGGATCGCGGCCATCGCCGGCGAGAGCGTGATCGAGACGAAGGCGGAGATCAGCGTCGCCGCCGCGATGGTCACCGCGAATTGCCGGTAGAACGAGCCCTGGAGCCCGGTGATGAAGGCGGTGGGGATGAACACCGCGCAGAGCACGAGCGCGATCGCGATCAGCGCCGAGCCGACCTCGTCCATCGTCTTGTGGGCGGCCTCCGGCGCCGACATGCCCTCGGCGAGGTAGCGCTCCACATTCTCGACCACGACGATCGCGTCATCAACAACGATGCCGATCGCCAGCACCAGCCCGAACAGCGACAGCGTGTTGAACGAGATCCCCACCGCGCCCATCACCAGGAAGGCGCCGAGCAGCGAGACCGGGATCGCCATGATCGGGATGATCGCCGCGCGCCAGCTCTGGAGGAACAGGATCACCACCAGCACGACGAGCAGGATCGCCTCGATCAGCGTCTTGACGACCTCGTTGATCGATTCCTGGATGAATTCCGTCGGGTTGTAGACGATGGAATAATCGACGCCGGCGGGGAAATCCCGCTTCATCGCCTCCATCTGCGCCTTGACCGCCTCCGCCGTCGAGAGCGCGTTGGAGCCGGGGCGCTGGAACAGCACCATCGCGGTCGCGACCTTGTTGTTGAGATAGGCGTTGACCGTGTAATCCTGCGAGCCGAGTTCGACGCGCGCGATGTCGCGCACGCGGATATAGGAGCCGTCGGCTTCCGCCCGGACCACGATATCGTTGAACTGCTCCGGCTCCGAGAGCCGGCCGAGCGTTTTCACCGCCAGCTGGAACGCGCCCTGCGTGGCGCCGGGCGGCTGGTTGATCGCCCCGGCCGCCACCTGGAGATTGGCGGCCCGCAGCGCCGCGACGACCTCGCTTGCCGTCAGATTGCGCTCGGCGATCTTGCCGGGGTCGAGCCAGACGCGCATCGAGTAATCGCGGGCGCCGAAGACATTGACCGCGCCGATGCCGTCGATGCGCGCCAGCACGTCCTTCACGTAGAGCGAGGCGTAGTTCGAGATGTATTGCTGGTCGCGCGAGCCATCGGGCGAGATCATGTGCACGACCATCATCAGGTCGGGCGAGGCCTTGCGCACGGTGATGCCGAGCCGGCGCACCTCCTCCGGAAGGCGCGGTTCCGCGACCGAGACGCGGTTCTGCACCAGCACCTGTGCCTGGTCGATATTCGTGCCCGGCTTGAACACGACATTGATCGACAGCCGCCCATCACCCGTCGATTGCGAGCCGATATAGAGCATGTTGTCGACGCCGTTGACCTCCTGCTCGATCGGCGTCGCCACCGTGTCGGCGATGACGCTGGCTTCGGCGCCGGGATAGGTCGCAGTGATGTTGACCGTCGGCGGCGCGATCTCGGGATATTCCGCGATCGGCAGCGCGTTGAGCGTGATGAACCCGGCGATCGTGATGATGATCGAGAGCACGGAGGCGAAGATCGGGTGCTTGATGAAGAAATGCGCGAACCGCATGGCGCGATCCTTTCAGAGGGGAGCGGGTGCGGAAGCGTCAGTTCTGGGCCTTGATCTCGGCCGGCTGCGGGTTGACCACCGCCCCCGGCCGGACCATCGGATTGGCGATGCCGGTGATGATCACCCTGTCCTGCGCCGTCAGCCCCTCGCGGATCACGCGCAGGCCGTTGGCGATCGGTCCGAGGGTCACGACCTTTGGCACCACCTTGTTCTCGGGTCCGACCACCAGCACGACCTTGCGCGCCTGGTCGGAAACGATCGCCGCATCTGGAACCAGTAGCACGTCGGCATCCCCGCCCCAGAGCCGCATCCGCCCGAAGGTGCCGGGCGTGAGGAGCTGGTCGGCGTTGTCGAAGACCGCGCGGCCGCGGATCGTGCCCGAGCGGGCATTGATGCGGTTGTCCACGAAATCCATCTTGCCGGTGCGCTTCCAGTCCTTCTCGTCCGAGAGCCGGACCTGGACAGGGTTCGCCGTGTTGCGGCCGGAGGGCCGGTCCCCCGAGGCGGAGAGCCGCGAATAGCGGAGGAAATCGGCTTCCGAGGCGTCGAATTCGAAATGGATCGGATCGAGCCGGACGATCGTCGTCAGCAGCGTCGCGCCGGCCTGTCCGCCGGCAATCAGGTTGCCGACATCGATGCGCTTGTCGGAGATGCGGCCGTCGATCGGCGCGCGGACCTCGGTCCATTCGACATTGAGTTCGGCAGTCTTGGCATTGGCCTCCGCCGCGAGCAGCACGGCGCGCTGCACCGCGAGCGTCGAGCGGCGCTGGTCGACATCGCGCGCGGTGATCGTCTGGTTGCGGATCAGCCCCTCGGCGCGCTCGACCTCGTTCTCGGCCAGCTGGACCTGCGCCTGCGCGCGGGCCACTTCGGCGCGCGCGGCCTCGAGCGCGAGCTGGAAGGGGCGGGGATCGATCGTGAACAGCAGATCGCCGCGCTTGACGATCTGCCCGTCGCGGAAATGGATCTTGTCGACATAACCCGAGACGCGCGCGCGCACCTCGACCTGCTCGAAGGGCACGAAGCGGCCGGTATATTCGTCCCAGAGCTGCACCCGCTGCTGGAGCGGCTGTGCCGCCCCCACCACGGGCGCGGGCGGGGTCCCCTGCGCCAGGGCTGCCGGGGCGGTGGCGACGAGCCCCGCGGCGAGCAGACCATACCGGACCCAATGCTGGTGCCGCGGCTTTTCCATGACGATACCTCTGGGCAAAATTGGCGGAATTGTCGCGTAAGTATGGCTGGACACCTCATGTTGCGAGCCCCCGCGCGCCGGAAAATGTCAGGAGTGATGCATTTTGGGGAATCTGCGTCAGGTTCCAGTGCTGGGTAACCGGCCGGGTTTCCGCAACGCGGCGAGTTGATCCCGCGCGGCGCGGCCGGTATGAGGGGGCGCGCGCAAAGCGCGGAATCGATCGAATGCCGGAAGGTGCCCCGATGAAGGCCCGGATCTACCGCCCCGCCAAGACCGCCATGCAATCCGGCCAGGCCAAGACGCAGCGCTGGCTGCTCGAATTCGAGCCCGAGGCGCGCCGCGTGCGCGAGCCGCTGATGGGCTGGACGAGTTCCGCCGACATGCGCAGCCAGATCCGCCTGTGGTTCGACAGCGCCGACGAGGCCGTTGCCTATGCGCGGCGCGAGGGCATCCCGTTCCGGCTCGAGGCGCCCAAGGAGGCGAGCCGCCGCACCATCGCCTATTCCGACAATTTCCGTTTCGACCGCATCGGCACCTGGACGCATTGAGCGCGCCGGCGCCGCGGAGCGATCTCCCCAGCGTCGCGCCGCACGGCCGGTTGTGGCTAAGGCCCGAATCTCGGACAAGACATCATTTCTTGTCTCAATCTCAGAAAGCGATGGCGTGCTGAGGATCGCCGCAACGTTCGCCTTGCTTGTTGCTTGTGCGATTTTCATGGTTGCGCTGGGCGATGCCGGTGCGATCCCCGATGTTCTGGGCAAGCTCTCGCCCGGCATCGCCCTTCTCGCCTTTCTCTTTCTGGTCCTCAACGCGCTCGCGGCCTCGTTCCGGCTCCAGATCATCGCCCGCGAATATGGCTGCCGGCTCTCGTTCCGCCAGGCGATGGCGGCGGTCGGCGGCGGCAGCATCGGCGGGGCGCTGTTCTTCCAGCTCGCGGGGCAATTGTTCGCGCAGAGCGCGATCCTGGCGCGGAGCGGCGTCTCGGCGGCGACGACCGTGCTCGTCACCGGCCACGAGCGGCTGGTTGCGGCCGCGATCTCGGGCATCCTCGCGCTCGGCGGCGCCTATCTGATCTATGGCCGCATCGCGATCCGCGCCGAGGCCGGCGGGCTGGAATTCGCGAAGATCGTCGCGGGGCTGGCGCTCGCGGCCGCGGCCGCGGCGGTGATCGGCTATCCGGACCTGTTCCAGGATGCCCGGCGCGCCCTGAAGGGGCGGAATGTCGCCGGCGCCCTCCTCATCTCGGCATTGTCGAGCCTGATCGTTCAGCTGCCGATGATGGCGGCCTATGCGGTGCTGATCCGGTTCTTCGTGCCGGCGGTGCCGATGGCCGATCTCCTCGCCGCCACGGCGATCATCATGTTCGCGGCGAGCGTGCCGATCAGCTTCGCGGGCTGGGGCGTGCGCGAGATGAGCGCGCTGCTCGCGCTTGGCGTCATCGGGGTGGAGCCGGGCGTGGCGCTTGTGACGGCCGTGTTCGTGGGCGCCGGTTCCCTTGCCGCGATGATGCTGATCACGCTGCTCGCGCTGTCCGAGCGGCGCATGCCGCCCACGGCGGATGCCAGCGATGTCGCCGATCCGGCGCGGGCCCGGCTTGATTCCGTGCTAACGGCGGGCATTCCGCTGCTGATCGCGACGCTGATCCCGTTCCAGCTCTTCCTGCCCACCGCCGGCGGGCTCGTGAATGTCAACCTGGCCGATCCGTTCGCGCTGCTCGCCGCCGCCTGGACGATCCTGCTGCTCCAGCGCGCGGGGCGGGTGCGCGCGGCGCTGAGGAGCCCCGTGGGGCTGGCGCTTGCGGCGATGACGCTCGCGCTGACGCTGTCGCTGCTGATCGGGGCCGCCATGTTCGGCTGGACGAACTGGGCGACGACCAATCGCTATTTCGGCTGGTTCGTGCTGCTCGGCTATTTCGCCGCCGGCGGGCTGCTGGTCCGGCAAGCCGGGCTTGCCGGCCTGCGCATGGTCGGCCTCGCGCTGGCCGGCGCCGTGACGGCGATCGCCGTGATGGAACTCTCCCTCCTCTCGCTGGTGGCGGCGGGGCTCAAGGTGCCGGAGGTGCTGCTGACGAATCCGATCGCCGGCTTCGCCCAGAACCGGAACGCCTTCGCGCTGCAATTGCTGACGGCGGCGGCGCTGACCGCCGCCCTAGCGCCGGCGGGGCGCGGGCGGCTGGCGATGCTCGCGATCCAATGCGTCTGCCTCGTGGCGACCGGTTCCCGCGCCGGCTGGGGGGCCGGGCTGGTGCTGCTCGCGGCGATGATCCTCCTCGGCCGTCTGCGGGCGCCGGATGCGGCGAAGCTCGCCGGTGCCTGCCTGCTGGTGGTCGGCGCGCTGGCTTTGCCGGCCGGTTTGGTGTTCCTCCTCGAAGCCGTGATTCCGCAAGCCCTGCGCGCTCTCGGCCTCGATCCCGTGGGTCCGTCCTCGCTCGGCAATACGCGCCAGATGGCGGGCATCAGTATCGTGCCCAATCCATCGACCAATGCCGAACGTTTCCACAGCATCGAGACCGGGCTCGCCATGTTCCGGGATGCGCCGTTGTTCGGCGCCGGGCTGGGGGCCTTCGTCCGGCAGGAACTCGCCGCGAGCGGCCGTTTCCTGGTCATCCATTCGACACCGGTCTGGCTGCTCGCGGAATTGGGGCTGGCCGGTTTCCTCGCCTTCGCCGCCCCGCTGCTCGCCCTTGTCGGGAGGGCGCTGCGGCCCGCCCGGCGCGGGGATGCCGCGGCCCAGCTTGTCCTGTTCCTGCTTCTGGTCTTCGGAACCATGGCGCTCGTCCATGACATGCTCTACCAGCGCATCCTCTGGTTCGCGCTGGGCGGCGGGGTGGCGGCGCTGCTCGCTTCCGGCCGGAACGGGGCGGCGGAGAATTGCGCCGGCGGCGGAAATCTGCTTCCTCCATGAGCGGAGGGCGCGGCTTTTCCCGCGCCCCCACGGCCCCTTAGCTCAGCTGGATAGAGCACGTGCCTTCTAAGCATGAGGTCGCAGGTTCGAACCCTGCAGGGGTCGCCAAACGCTTGCCCGGCCTCGTTCCAACCGGCTTGCATCGCCCGGCCTGAGCGCGCAAAAGGGCGAGGGTCGGGGCAGGGCCGGCGATGGCCAGAGCGGACGGATTCCATCATGCGATATGCCAAGGCCACGCTTCTCAACCAGGATTGGCGCGGCGTGTTCCTCGCGCTGACGCGCAGCCATCTGCGCGCGATCCTCGCGCTTGCGCTCATCTCCTTCTGCCTGTTCGCGCCGGGGCAGATCAGCCTTCAGCCGATGGACCGTGACGAGCCGCGCTTCGCGCAGGCGACGAAGCAGATGCTGGAGACGGGGGATTTCGTCGATATCCGCTTCCAGGACGAGGCCCGCCACAAGAAGCCGGTTGGGATCTACTGGCTTCAGGCGGCCGCGGTCTCGGCCGGCGAGGCGCTGGGGATCGACGGTGCGCGGACGACGATCGCGCTCTACCGCCTGCCATCGCTGATCGGCGCGATCGCCATGGTTTTGCTGACCTATTGGGCGGCGCTCGCCTTCCTTTCGCGCGAGGGGGCGCTGCTCGCGGCCCTGATCATGGCCGGCTCGGTGCTGCTCGGGGTCGAGGCGCGGCTCGCCAAGACCGATGCCGTGCTCGGCGCGCTCTCGGTCGCGGCCTTCGGCTTCCTCGCCCGTGCCTATCTCGCTGCGCGCGCGCCGGGCATCGCGCCGGCACCGGCTTCCGCGCACCACACCGCCTTCTGGCTGGTGATCGGTGCCGCGGTGCTGATCAAGGGTCCAATCACGCCGCTGATCGTGGGGCTGGCCCTGGCCGTTCTTGCGGTGCGGGACCGGGATCTTGGCTGGTTCCGGGCCATGCGGCCGTGGCGGGGGCTCGCGCTCGTCGCACTCGTCGTGCTGCCCTGGCTCGTGCTGATCCTCTACAAGGCCGGCTGGAGCTTCATCGCCGATTCGGTCGGCCGGGACATGCTGGCCAAGGTCGGCGGCGCGCAGGAGAAGCATGGCGCGCCGCCCGGCACCTATCTCGGCGTCTTCTGGCTCACCTTCTGGCCGGCGGCGCCGCTGGCGCTGCTCGCCGCACCCTTCGCCTTCCGCGAGCGGCGCGATGACGGCGTCGCCCTGCTCCTCGCCTGGATCGTGCCGTTCTGGCTGATCCTCGAGGCGGTGCCGACGAAGCTGCCGCATTACGTGCTGCCGCTCTATCCGGCGCTGGCGATCCTGATCATGCTCGCCGCCGAGCGCGCCGGGCTGATGCGGTCGTGCTGGGCGCTGGCGCTTGCGGCCGGGCTGATGGCGCTGGTGCCGCTGGTCTTCCTCGTCGGGGCGCCGGCCCTGTTCCTGATCCTCGAGGAAGGGCAGCCGCTGTTCCGTCTGCCCTTCCTGGCGCTGCCCTTCCTGGTGATCGCAGCCTGTCTCGGCCTGCTCGCGGCATTGACGATCCTGCGCGAGGCGCGGCCGGTGCGCGGGCTGGTGCTGGGGCTCTGCGCGTCGGCCGCCCTGGTGGTTGCGGCCTATCCGTTCGGCTTGCCCGCTCTCAAGGCGCTCAATCTCTCGCCGCGCCTTGCCGAGGCGGCGCGGGCGACGGGCTGCGTCGATCCCGAATTCCTGACCGTCGGCTATCGCGAGCCGAGCCTCGTTTTCCTGACCGCGACCGGCCTGCGCATGCCGAACGCCGCCGAGGCGGCCGCGCTGATGGACCGCGACGGCGACGGCTGCCGGATCGCCTTCATCGAGCAGGCGCATGAGGAGGCGTTCCGCGCGGCGCTGCAGGGCCGCGCCGCGCCGGCGCTGGTGACGCGGGTGCGCGGCGTCAACATCAACGCCGCGCTCGACAAGAGCCGCCGGTTGCGCGTGCTCGATATTGGCGTCTATGTGCGCCGCTGAACGGAACCGGAGCGCCCATGGCAGAACAATCCGAGACGCCGCACGAGAGCGGGCCCCCGCGCGTCTCCGTCGTCGTGCCGATGCGCAACGAGCAGGGCAATGTCGCCCCGCTCGTCGCCGAGATCGCGGCCGTGCTCGACGGGCGCGAAGCCTACGAGCTGATCGTCGTCGATGACGGCTCGACCGACGAGACCGCCACGATCCTCGCCAATCTCCGCGCGACCTATCCCGCCCTGCGCGTTCTGCGCCATGCCGCGAGCGGCGGCCAATCGGCCGCGATTCGCGCCGGCGTCTATGCCGCGCGCGGCGGGGAGATCGTGACGCTCGACGGCGACGGCCAGAACAACCCCGCCTTCATTCCCCTTCTCCTTCAAACGCTGCGCGGCGATCCGGCGATCGGCCTTGTCCAGGGTCAGCGCATCGGGCGCAAGGATACGGCGTTCAAGCGCTGGCAATCGCGCATGGCGAACCGGATCCGCGGTGCGATCCTCAAGGACGGCACCCGCGACACCGGCTGCGGGCTGAAGGCCTTCCCGCGCGCGGTCTATCTCCGGCTGCCCTATTTCGATGCCATCCACCGCTTCATGCCGGCGCTGGTGCGGCGGGAAGGGGGCGTGGTGGCGCTGGTCGATGTGGTGGACCGGCCGCGCGGGTCGGGCCGCTCGAATTACGGGTTCTGGGGGCGGCTCGGGATCGGCATTCTCGACCTTGCCGGCGTGTGGTGGCTCATCCGGCGCAAGCGCCCCACCCCTGGCGTCACGGAGATCGCCTGATGCTGATCCAGCTGTCGCAGGGGCTCAATTCCTTCCTCCACGAAGTGTTCATCAGCAATTTCACCTGGTGGGCGGCGATGGGCGTGTTCGGGCAATTGCTGTTCGCGGCGCGCTTCATCGTGCAATGGATCGCGAGCGAGCGCGCGGGGCGCTCGGTCGTGCCGCTCGCCTTCTGGTTCTTCTCGATCGGCGGCGCCGCGATCGTGCTCGCCTACGGCATCCACAAGCGCGACCCCGTGATCATTCTCGGGCAGGCCTTGTCCTTCTTCATCTATTTCCGCAATCTCGCACTGATCGCGAAGGAGCGGCGCGAGCGCGGCAGGGTCGCGGTCGAGGGCGATTCCTGAGGCGCGCCCCTTCGACCCGCCTGGACCCGCCCCGCTCAGACCCGCGCCATGGCCGCGAGCGCCTGGTCGAGATCGGCGATCAGATCCTTCGGCGATTCGAGCCCGATATTGAGGCGCACGGCCCGCCCGCCCGGCGCGAACCGCGTCGCGGAGCGGTAATCGGTGCAGTCGAACGGCACCGCGAGGCTCTCGAAACCGCCCCAGGAATAGCCCATCGCGAACAGCTTCAGGCTATCAAGGAAGGTCTCGACCTGGCGATCGCTCTCGGCTTTCAGCACGATCGCGAACAGGCCCGAGGCGCCCTTGAAATCGCGCGCGAAGAATTCATGGCCCGGGCAGCCCGGCAGCGCCGGATGCCGGACGGATGCGACCTGCGGATGGCCGGCGAGATGCTTGGCCACCCGCAGCGCATTGGCGCCCTGTTCGCGCAGGCGCAGCCCCATGGTGCGCAGCCCGCGCAGCGTCAGGAACACATCGTCCGGCCCGAGATAGAGCCCGAGATCGCCATGCGTCGCCTTGAGCGCCGGAAAGGCGGCGGCATTGGCCGCAACGAGCCCGATCAGCACGTCCGAATGCCCGGACGGATATTTGGTCGCGGCGTTGATCGCGATGTCGACGCCGAAATCGAGCGGCCGGAACAGGAGCGGCGTCGCCCAGGTATTGTCGATCAGCGTGACGAGGCCGCGCGCTTTCGCGACCCCGACGATCGCCGGCACGTCCTGCACCTCGAAGGTCTGCGAGCCGGGGCTTTCCAGGTAGATCGCGCGCGTGTTCGGCCGGACGAGATCGGCGATCCCGGCCCCGATCATCGGATCGTAATAGGAGGTCTCGACGCCGTAGCGCCGCAGCACGCCGTCGCAGAAGCTGCGCGTCGGGCGATAGGTGGAATCGACCATCAGCAGGTGGTCGCCCGCCTTCAGGCAGGAGAGGATCGCGGTCGAGACCGCCGCAGCGCCGGACGGGCAGATCACGGTGCCGGCCGCGCCCTCAAGCTCCGACCACAGGCTTTCCAGCGCCTCGGAGGTCGGGTTGCCGCGCCGCCCGTAGGTGAAGCGGTTGCGGTGCGCGAGGCAATCCGCCGCGTTCGCATAGACCACGGTCGAGCCGCGATAGGGCGGGGTGTTGACGAAGCCGAAGCTCTCCGCGGTGTTGCGGCCGCCGACCACGAGCAGGGTATCGGAATCTAGGGTCGATTTTTCTTGATTTGAGAGTTTCTTCATAATCTTGTTCTCATTTCAGGCTATTATAAGGGATAATTTTCTGAAGAGAGTGTAGACGCCCCGCCGGTTCGGGGCAAGGGGGCATGCGCGGATGCCGTCGGTTGCGGCGGCATGCCGTCCCCGGTTGCATCCTGCCGGATTGCGCGGCCGGTCGCGCGGTCGCGAAACCTAACCGATTGTAACTATCGCTTGACCTTTCGTCTTAGATCGCCTGTCATGCCGCGTCCTGCCGCTGACGATCGAACCTTGGCGCGCAAAACCGGCGCCCCGGCGGGAGCAGTGAAACACTCGGGGAGACGAGTTTATGAAAAAGCTGATGATGTCCGTCGCTCTCGGCGCGGCCCTTGGCATGGTCGCCGGCGCGGCTTCGGCGCAGACGCTGAACCAGGTCAAGACGCGCGGTGTTCTGCAATGCGGCTCGAATACCGGCCTCGCGGGCTTCGGGCAGCCGGACGCGCAGGGCAACTGGACGGGCCTCGATGTCGATTTCTGCCGGGCGGTCGCCGCGGCGATCTTCAACGATGCCGCGAAGGTGAAGTTCGTCCCGCTCTCCGCGAAGGACCGCTTCACGGCGCTGCAATCCGGCGAGGTCGATGTCCTCGTCCGCAACACGACCTGGACGATGTCGCGCGATACCTCGCTGGGCCTCGAATTCGGCCCGGTGAATTATTACGACGGTCAGGGCTTCATGGTGCGCAAGAAGCTCAAGATCGCCTCGGCGATGGAGCTTTCGGGTGCCTCGGTCTGCACCCAGCAGGGCACGACCACCGAACTCAATCTCGCAGATTTCTTCCGTGCCAATAAGCTCAAATACGAGGTCGTGACCTTCGCAACCTCCGACGAGACGACCAAGGCCTATGATGCCGGCCGCTGCGACGCCTTCACGACCGACGCCTCGGGCCTCTATTCGGAGCGCCTGCGCCTCACCAACCCGGACGATCACATGGTCCTGCCGGAGATCATCTCCAAGGAGCCGCTCGGCCCGGCCTGGCGCCATGGCGACAACCAATGGGGCGACATCATCAAGTGGACGCATTACGCCATGCTGACCGCCGAGGAACTCGGGGTGACCAAGGCCAATGTCGACGAGCAGCTCAAATCCACCAACCCGGACGTGAAGCGCCTGCTCGGCACCGAGGGCAAGTTCGGCGAGGCGATCGGCCTCACCAACGACTGGGCCTACCGGATCATCAAGCATGTCGGCAATTACGGCGAGGTCTTCGAGAAGAATGTCGGCCAGGGCTCGCGGCTGAAGATCGCCCGCGGCGTCAACGCGCTGTGGAACAAGGGCGGCCTGCAATACGCACCGCCGATCCGCTGAGCGGCTGACGCGGGAGCGGTCGGCCCCTGCCGGCTGTTCCCGCCTCTCAATCCGGCGTGCCGGGGATCCCTTGCGGGAGGCGCGCCGGATCAATCGGAAACGGGCGGCATAAGCCCGATCCGGGTTGGTTCTGCCGGCCATCTCCCTGTCGGCAGTCGTGATCGCGCAGCGTTCGGCGCTGCCGCGAAGCGGCGGCCGACAGGATGGGGAGAGCCGGTCGGATCCGGTGGGGAGGGGTTGCGGCCTGATCCCCGATCGATGTGGGGAGAGTGCGGTGAGTTCGATCGATGCCCGGCCCTCCGGGGCGACGGGGAGCGATTCCCGCCCGCATGTGGCCTTCTGGAACAATCCGAAGGCGCGCGGGGTCCTTTTTCAGATGCTCCTGTTCCTGGCCGTCGGCTTCCTGGCCTATGCGGCGGCCTCGAACGCGATCGAAAACCTCCAGAAGCAGAAGATCGCTTCCGGTTTCGGTTTCTGGAACAACATCGCCGGCTTCGATATCGGCCAGCGGCTGATCCCCTACGAGACGACCTCGACCTATGGCCGAGCCTTCTGGGTGGGCCTCCTCAACACCTTGCTGGTGGCGGGGATCGGCATCGTGCTGGCCACGCTTCTCGGCTTTGTCATCGGCATTGCGCGCCTGTCGCGGAACTGGCTCGTCGCGAAGCTCGCAACGGTCTATGTCGAGCTGATCCGCAACACGCCGCTGCTGCTGCAATTGCTGTTCTGGTACAATGCGGTGCTGAAAGCGCTGCCGGAAGTGCGCGAGAGCCTCGCGCTGCCAGGTGGGGCCTTTCTCAACACGCGCGGCCTGTTCGTGCCGGAGCCGGTTTTCGGCGCGGGCTTCTCCCTCGTTCTCGGCGCGCTCGGTGCCGGATTCGTCGCGCATCTCGGCATCCGCCGCTGGGCGCGCCGCCGGCAGGAGCGGACGGGGCAGCGTGCGCCGGTTCTCGCGATCGGCTTCGGGCTGATCGTCCTGCTGCCGCTGCTGGTCTATCTGCTTGCCGGGCAGCCGCTGAGCTTCGCCTATCCCGATCTCGGCCGCTTCAACATCCGCGGCGGGGTGCAGGTCTATCCCGAATTCGTGGCCCTGCTGCTGGGGCTCGTGATCTATACCGCCGCCTTCATCGCCGAAGTGGTGCGGGCCGGCATCCAGGCGGTCTCGAAAGGGCAGACCGAGGCTGCCTATGCGCTGGGGCTGCGCCCCGGCCCGACGCTGGATCTCGTCGTCATTCCGCAGGCGATGCGGGTGATCATCCCGCCGCTCACCTCGCAATATCTCAACCTCACGAAGAATTCCTCGCTCGCGGTGGCGGTCGGCTACCCGGATCTCGTGCAGGTCTTCGCCGGCACGGTGCTGAACCAGACCGGCCAGGCGGTGGAGGTGATCGCGATCACCATGGCCGTCTATCTGACGATCAGCCTCGCGACTTCGCTGATCATGAACTGGTACAACGCGCGCAAGGCGCTGGTCGAGCGCTGAGGGGGCGAGATGAGCACGGAAATGTCCTCCGCCCCGCCCTCCGGCACCGCGTCCCGCGCCTATGTCCGCGCAGCGGCGGCGCAGGTTCTGCCGCCGCCGGTCGCGACATCGGGGCTCATCGGCTGGCTGCGGACCAATCTCTTCTCGTCGCCCGGCAACACGCTCCTCACCCTGCTGGCGCTGCTGATCGCCTTTTGGATCATCCCCGGCTTCGTACGCTTCCTGATCACCGACGCCGTCTGGAGCGGGGCTGATCGCGAGGCCTGCGTGGCAAAAGGCGGCGTGCTGCCCGGCGCCTGCTGGGCCTTCGTCAAGGACCGGCTGGCCTATTTCATCTATGGCGCCTATCCGGTCGAGAGCCGCTGGCGGGCGGATCTGTTCTTCCTGCTCGGCGCTCTCGGCATCGGCTGGCTGCTCTGGCTCAACGCGCCGCGGCGCGATCTCGGCCTCGTCTATTTCCTGGTCGTGCTGCCGCTCGCGGTCTATGGGCTGCTGAGCGGCCGCAACCCGCTCGCCTTCCTCGCCTATCCTTACGATCTCGTCACGGGGCGGAGCGTGATTCTCGGCCTCGTCTTCGCGGCGCTGCTGTTCCTGGCAGGGTTTCTCGTCGCGCGGTCGGAAGGGGTGAGGGCGGGCCGGGCGGCGCTCTTCGGCCTCGCGGCGCTTGTCATCCTGACGGCGGCGGGGCTGGCCTTCGAGCGCCTCTGGGGGGCGATCGGGCTCGCGCCGGTCGATACCGCGCGCTGGGGCGGGCTGATGGTGACGCTGGTGGTGGCGGGGGTTGGCATCGTCGCCTCGCTGCCGCTTGGCATCCTGCTGGCGCTCGGCCGGCGCTCGAAACTGCCGGTGATCAAGTTCTTCTCGGTGCTGTTCATCGAGTTCGTGCGCGGCGTGCCGCTGATCACCGTGCTGTTCATGGCGAACACGATGCTGCCGCTGTTCCTGCCGGACGACATCACGGTCGACAAGCTGCTGCGCGCGCTGGTCGGCATCGCGCTCTTCGCCTCGGCCTATATGGCAGAGGTGGTGCGCGCCGGGCTCCAGGCGCTGCCCAAGGGCCAGTATGAGGGGGCGATGGCGGTCGGCCTCGGCTATTGGCAGATGATGCGGCTCATCATCCTGCCGCAGGCGCTGAAGGTGACGATCCCCAACATCGTCAACACCTATATCGGCCTGTTCAAGGATACGTCGCTGCTGCTGATCGTCGGCATCTTCGATTTCCTCAAGGCGATCGAGACCGCGCGCATCGACCCGCAATGGGCGGCGCCGACGGTCTCGGCCACGGGCTACGCCTTCGCGGCGATCGTCTATTTCATCTTCTGCTATGGCATGGCGAGCTATGCCCGCGCGACCGAGCGGCGGCTCTCGAAAGCCGACAAGAGGTAAGGGAGTATCCTCGAATGGCGGTTCTCAATCTCAAGCCGACCCCGCTGACCAGCGCGATCGCGGTGGAGATGATCGATGTCCACAAATGGTATGGCGAGTTCCATGTCCTCAAGGACATCAACCTGAAGGTGACGCGCGGCGAGAAGATCGTAGTCTGCGGCCCCTCGGGCTCGGGCAAATCGACGATGATCCGCTGCATCAATCGTCTGGAGGAGCATCAGAAGGGCTCGATCATCGTCGACGGTGTGGAACTGACCGACGATCTCAAGAAGATCGACGAAATCCGCCGCGATGTCGGCATGGTGTTCCAGCATTTCAACCTGTTTCCGCATCTCACCATCCTCGAAAACTGCACGCTCGCCCCGATCTGGGTGCGGAAGATGCCGAAGAAGGAGGCGGAGGAGATCGCGATGCATTACCTCACGCGCGTCAAGATCCCGGAACAGGCGGGGAAATATCCCGGCCAGCTCTCCGGCGGCCAGCAGCAGCGCGTGGCGATTGCACGGGCGCTGTGCATGGCGCCGAAAATCATGCTGTTCGACGAGCCCACCTCGGCGCTCGACCCCGAGATGGTCAAGGAGGTGCTCGACACCATGGTCTCGCTCGCCGAGGACGGCATGACCATGCTGTGCGTAACCCACGAGATGGGCTTCGCGCGTCAGGTGGCGGACCGGGTGATCTTCATGGATCAGGGCCAGGTTGTGGAGATGAACGAGCCGAACGAGTTCTTCAAGAACCCGCAGCACGAGCGCACGAAGCTCTTCCTCAGCCAGATCCTGCATTGAATCGGCCGGGCGGGCCGGAATCGCGGTCCGTCTCCCCGCCGGCTGATCGGTCCGGCCGGCAGCGCGGACCGGCGCATCACGCCCCTATGCATCACTCTCCTGTCTGAACCGGCAGGTCCTCCCGGCCCCCCCATTCGGCCCAGGAGCCGTCATAGATCGCCTGCACATCGGCGCCGGCCTGGGACAGCGCCATCGCGATGATCACGGCGGAGACGCCCGAGCCGCAGCTCGTGATGATCGGCTTGGCGGGGTCGATCCCCGCCTTCGCCATTTCGGCGCGCACCGTCTCCGGCGTGCAGAGGCGCCCGTCGGCCGTCACGATATCGAAAGGCAGGTTGAAGCTGCCGGGCATGTGGCCGGGCCGGATGCCGGGCCTGGGCTCCGGCGCATCGCCGAGGAATCGCGCGCGCGGGCGGGCATCGACGATCTGCGCCGAGCCCTCGCGCAGATGCGCGGCGACGCGGGCGAGATCGGCCACGGTATCGCCGGCGAGCCGGGTCTCGAAGCGCGCCGGGGCCGGGGCAGGCGCCTCGGCGGTCACCGGGTGCCCCTCGCGACGCCAGCGCGGCAGGCCGCCGGCGAGGATCTGCACGTTCTCGGCGCCGTAGATCCGGAACATCCAGGCGACGCGCGGCGCGGTGAAAAGGCCGAGCTGATCATAGACCACGATCGTGTCGCGCTCGGAAATGCCCATCGCGCCCACCGCCGCGCCGAAGAAATCGGCATCCGGCAGCATATGCGGCAGGGGCGAGGCGGGGTCTGAGACCCTGTCGAGATCGAAGAAGACCGCGCCGGGGATATGCGCCTCGGCATATTCGGCCGCGCCGACACGCCCCGTGGGCGGCAGATGCCAGGAGCCGTCGACGATGCGGAGACGCGCGTCGCCGAGGCGCGCGGCGAGCCAATCCGGCTCGACGAAGGGAATGGAGGCGAAGATGGACATGGCGGTCTCCGGATGGGACGGGTCGGGGAGGGGCGGGTCGGGGAGGGGCCTGGCAAGGGCAGCGGGCGGGCGCGGCCTCACGCGAAGGCGATCCGCACCCGGCGGTTCTGTTTGCCCTTCTTCTCGATCTGGGTCACGCCGATACGGCCGATCTCGCCCGTCGCGCGGACATGGGTGCCGCCGCAGGGCTGGAGATCGAGGGGCGTGCGGCCGGGCTCCGCGATTTCGACCAGCCGCACGCGCCCCGCACCGCGCGGCGGTTTCACCGACATCGTTTTCACGAGGCCGGGATTGGCGTCGAGTTCCGCTTCGGTGATCCAGCGGTCGCGGACCTCGGCGTCGGTCGCGATCAGCGCGTTGAGGCGGGCGGAAATCTCGTCGCGGTCGAGGCCGGCATCGGGAATGTCGAAATCGAGTCGGCTTTCTTCCTCGCTGATCGCGCCGCCGGTAACGGGATAGGGCAGCACCACCGAGAGCAGATGCAGCGCCGTGTGCATGCGCATCAGCCGGTGGCGGCGCGCGAAATCGAGCCGGAGCGTCAGCCTCGCGCCGAGCAGGGCGGCGGCATCCGCGCCCTCGGGCAGGGCATGGCCGATCACGGTCTTGGCGGCGTCGAGGTAGCGCAGGCCGGCAAGCGGCAGGGTTTGGCCATCCGGCCCCATGATCGTGCCGGTATCGGAGGGCTGGCCGCCGGAGGCGGCATAGAACAGCGTGCGGTCGAGCACCAGCATGCCCTCGTGCAGGGCGATCACCTCCGCCTCGACCGCGTCGGCATAGGCATCCTCGCGGAAGATCAGGCGGGTGGCGGGCAGGTCGGGGGCGGCGGGGGGTGCGGACAAGGTTGGCTCCGGCTCAAGATCGGGCATGCGATCTTAGTCGCCCCCGCGGCGAAGGGAAGCACCCGGCAGGCCGGCCGGGCGATGCGGCAAACAGCCCCGTTGCGGAGGCGCGGTGCGCGGGGCTAATCGGCCGCATATGCGCGCCGGGAATCGCCCGGCATGATCCGGTTTCGCCGAGCTTGCGTATCTTTCGTGGCGCGCATTCTTGTCGTAAGGGCTGCCGGCGGTGGCATCCGGCGTGACGCCGGCCTGGGTTTGGGGAAGTTTGTCTTGGATTCGTCGCCTGAACATTCCGCGCTTGACGCGATCCTTGCAGGCTATGCCTGCGGCACGCTGTCTCCGGCCCTGCATGCGCTGGTCGGCGCGCATCTGGAACTGTCGCCGCGCAACCGCGCCTTTGTCACCGCGCTGGAAACCACGCTCGGCCGCGTAGCCCTCGCCCGTGGCGATCTGCCCTGCGCGGGCGGCATCCGGCGTCGTGAGGCCCGCCTCGACGCGATCTTCGCGCTTCCCGGCGTCGAACCCTCCACGC
The DNA here is from genome assembly GCF_008641065.1 of Rhabdaerophilum calidifontis. GTDB lineage: Bacteria > Pseudomonadota > Alphaproteobacteria > Rhizobiales > Beijerinckiaceae > Rhabdaerophilum > Rhabdaerophilum calidifontis. The sequence continues at coordinate 222,519 of NZ_VTRS01000002.1, forward strand.
CCTGCGCGATCACGCCGGGGCCGCTGCGGCATTTCCTCGGCAAGCCGCTCGACGCGCTCGAATATCGCCCCGTCCTCCCCGGCATCCGCGAATGCCGGCTCGATGGCGGCGAGGACACACGCGCCGTGCTCTATCGCATCCGGCCGGGCCGGAAGATGCCGCAGCACAGCCATGAGGGAATGGAAGTGACCCTGGTGCTCAAGGGCGGCTTCCGTGATGAGGCCGGCCATTTCCGGCGCGGCGACATCGTCGTGGCCGACGAGCATCTCGATCACGTCCCGGTTGCCGATCCGGACGAGGAATGCATCTGCTTCGCCGTGCTCGACGCGCCGCTCAAGCTCACCGGGCCGTTCGGGCGCCTGATCAACCGCTTCGTGCGCCATTGACCCAGCCGAGGCCCGCGACACCGGCGGATGGGCTGTTCTGGATCACCGGCGCGAGTTCCGGCATCGGCCGGGCCGTCGCCATCGAAGCCTCTCGACGCGGCTGGCGCGTGGTTGCCACCGCGCGCCGGGGCGAGGATCTCGTCCGCCTCGCATCGGACGCCGAAGGCCCCGGCGCGATCATCCCGGCCGCGGCGGACGTGACCGAGCCGTCCGGGCTCGCCGATCTTGTGGCGCGGATCGAGGCGGAGCACGGACCGGTCGTGCGCGCCTTCCTCAATGCCGGGCTCTACCTGCCGGTGCGTGCCGTGCCGTTCGAGGCCGAAAAATTCCATCGCAGCTTCGCCGTCAATCTCGGCGGCACGGTCAACGGCCTCGCCGCCGTGCTGCCGCGCATGGCGGCGCGCGGTTTCGGGCAGATCGCGATCAACGCCTCCGTCGCGGGCTATTCCGGCCTGCCGACCTCGGCCGCCTATGGTGCCACCAAGGCCGGGCTGATCAACCTCGCGGAGAGCCTGAAGTTCGATTGCGACAATCGCGGCATCCTGATCCAGATCGTCAATCCCGGCTTCGTCCGCACGCCGGCGACCGATGTGAACCCGTTCCCGATGCCGTTTCTCCAGCCGGTCGAGCGCGCGGCGCAACGGGTGCTCGACGGCATGGCGCGGCCCGGATTCGAGATCGCCTTTCCGCGTCGCTTCGCCTATCTCCTCAAGCTGCTGCGTCTGCTGCCGCACAGCCTCTATTTCCCGCTCGTCGCCCGCGCCACCGGCTGGCGCGACCGGGTCGATTGATGCTCATGCGGGCCGGTAGACGAGTTGGCGCACGTCGATCGTGCCGATCTCGAACCCGGCTTCGCAATAGCTGAGATAATAGCGCCAGAGCCGCCGGAACGGCGTGTCGAACCCGAGAGGGACGAGCCTCGGCCAGGCGGCTTCGAAGGATTGGCGCCAATGCCGCAGCGTCTCGGCGTAATCGCGGCCGAAGATGCGCTCGCTTTCGAGCGTGAATCCGGCCGCGCCGGCGAGATCGGCGAGGCGCCCCGGCGCGGGCAGCATGCCGCCGGGGAAGATATGCCGGCGGATGAAATCGACATTGCGCCGGTAATCCTCGAAGAACCGGTCCTGGATGGTGATGATCTGCAGCCCCGCGCGGCCGCCCGGCCGCAGGCGCTCCGCCAGCACCGCGAAGAAGCCCGGCCAGTAGCGCTCACCGACCGCCTCGAACATCTCGATCGAGCCGATGGCATCGAAGCGCCCCGTGATGTCCCGGTAATCCTGGAGGCGGATTTCGACCCGCTCGCCGAGCCCGGAGGCGCGGATCCGCGCCTCGGCATAAGCGTGCTGCGCGCGGCTGATCGTCACCGCGGTGACGCGCGCGCCGTGCTCGCGTGCGAGATATTCGGCGAACCCGCCCCAGCCGCAGCCGATCTCGAGCACGTGATCGCCGGGCCGGACGCGCATGCCTTCGGCAAGCACGCGGTATTTGCGGGTCTGCGCGGCTTCGAGATCGTTGTCCCCCGGCGCGAACAGCGCCGAGGAATAGGTCATCGAGGGGTCGAGCCAATGGCCGTAGAAGGCGTTGCCGAGGTCGTAATGCGCCGAGATGTTGCGGCGCGCGCCGGCGCGGCTGTTGCGGTTGAGGATCAGGTGCCGGAAGCGCAGCGCGAGCCGCGTCAGCGGTGCCCGCGCGAGGAAATCCTGCGCGAGCTCGGCATTCGCCGCGAACAACGCGAGCACGGCGGTGACATCCGGGCTGTCCCAGTCGCCGTCGCGATAGCTTTCGCCGAGGCCGACATCGCCCTTGATGAGCGCGCGCCGCGCGAAGCGCCAGGCGGCGACGCGGATCTCGGCCGACGGGCCGGGGCACCCGGTCTCGATCCGGAAGCGGCTGCCGTCCGGCAGCGTCACCTCGGCCGTGCCGACGCGGATCCCGGTCAGGAAGCGCAGGGCGAGGCGCGTCGCGCGCGGCAGCCGGGCGAGCAGGCGCGGCGCGTTCTGCGCATCGAGCAGGATCGGCTGCGGGCTCATCGCGGTTCCGGCTCCGCAGGGGCACGATGGACGGCGATGCCCTTGAACCAGAGCCGCAGCGCCTCGAAATGGATGCCGAGCACGACCTTGATCGTCATCAGCGGCATGGTGAGCGCGAGGCGCAGGCAGGCGGCATCGCTGAGCGGCAGCGCCGTTCCGGTGAACGTCGCGGCGAGAATCGGGCCATCCGCGTCGGTTTCGAGAATGCGCACGGCCACGTCCCGCGTGCCGGGCGGACGCAGGCGGAAATGGTAGCGCATCACCGGGCCGAGGAAGGGCGAGACATGGAAGCGCTTCTCGGCCTCCTGGCGGATGCCCGCCGCGCTCGCCTCGCCCGCGCGCAGCGGCGCGACATAGCTGTGGCGCCCGCCGAAGGTGTTGCGTACCTCGTAGACGATCCCGATCAGCCGCTCCGCCGCGTCATAGGCGAAATAGACCGCGAGCGGGTTGAACACGAAGCCGAGCACGCGCGGATGGCAGAGCAGCAGCACCCGTGCGACCGGTGTCGCGAGCCCGGCATCTGCGAGCAGGCGCCGCGCCGCGGCGGCCGGATCGGTCTCGCCCGGCGCGCCATGATCACGCGGCGAGAAGCCGATCAGGTTGAATCGCCCGACCGAGAACAACCGCGCGAGCCGCCCGGCCGCGTCGAGCCGGTCGAGATCGACGAGCAGCGAGAACACCGAATAGCGGAAGCGGTGCGGCGCCGGCCGCATGCGCTGGTGCATCACCGCTCCGGTGTAGAAGAGCGCCGGCGCTGTGGGCGGCGGGAAGGGAAGGGCGGTATCCATGGCGCGGCTCACTCGGCCGCCGCCGGCATGCGCGCCGTGGCGGGCACATGGTCGGCGATCAGCCGCTCCGCCGCTGCATAGCCGCTCCGGAGCCCGTCCTCGTGGAACCCGTATCCGGCCCAGGCGCCGGCGAAATAGACCCCGCCATTGCCCTGCAGGCGCGGCAGCGCCGCCTGCGCGGCGATGGCCGCCGCGTCGAACTGGGGATGCGCATAGCTGTAGCGCCCGAAGACGCATTCCGCCGCGGGCGGCTCCGGCGGATTGAGGCTGACGAAAACCGGCCGTGCCGGGTCGAGCCCCTGGAGCCGGTTCATCCAATAGGTGATGGCGACAGGGCGCGCGTCGGAACCGGGCCCGCGGAGCACGTTCCAGGCCGCCCAGGCGGCGCGGCGGCGCGGCATCAGCCGCACATCCCGGTGCAGGTAGACATCATTGGCCGCATGCCGGATGGCGCCGAGAACCGCACGCTCCTCGGGCCGCGGCGCGTCGAGAAGCGCCAGCGCCTGATCGGCATGCGTCGCGAGGAGGACCGCGTCGAACAGCGTTCGCTCGCCGTGCTCGGTCGCAAGCTCGACGCCTTCCGGGCGCCGCCGCACGGCGACGATCGCGGTGTTGCAACGCAATTCATGACCCGAGGCGGCCTGGAGGCGGTCGACATAGGCGCGGCTGCCGCCGGTGACGGTGCGCCAGGCGGGGCGGCTGGCATGAAGCAGGCGGTGATTGTCGAAGAAGCGCAGGAACCGCTCCGCCGGAAAATCGAGCACGTCCCGCGCCGGCATCGACCAGATTGCGGCACCCATCGGCAGGATGTAATTGTCGCGGAAATCCGCGCCGAGCCGCTCACGCGCGAGGAACCCGGCGAGCGTCTCCGTTCCGATCCTCCCCGTATCGAGCGCCTTCCGCGCCGCGCGGTTGAAGCGCAGGATGTCGCCCAGCATCCGCCAGAAGCGCGGCGAGACGAGATTCTCCGGCTGGGCGAACAGGCTTCGCAGCCGGTTCCGGTCCTGTCCCGACCATTCGAAGGCGCCGCCATCGAGGGAGAGCGAGAAGCTCATCTCGGAAGGCTGGGTGGGAACGCCGAGTTCCGTGAACAGGGCATCGAGCAGCGGATAGTTCAGCCGGTTATAGACGATGAACCCGGTATCGACCGTCATTCGCGCGCCGTCATACGCGATATCGACCGTCGCGGCGTGCCCGCCGGGTCGTGCCGATTTCTCGAACAGGGTCACGGCCCGCGCGCCGAATTGCCGCGTCAGGCGATAGGCGGCGCCGTGCCCGGCGATGCCGCTGCCGATGATTGCGATCCGCATTCCGCCCCCTTGGTTCCGGCCGCTCAGGCCGGCATTTCGGTGCCGCCCGAGATCGCCTCGAACGCGGCGAGCGCCCTGGCCCGCGCGCGCTCATGGCTGACGATCGGCGCGGGATAGGTCGACCCGAGGGATATACTCGCGCCGGCAAGGATCGGATGAGGTGCTTCCCATGGCCGGTGAATGAAGGCCGGCGGCAGGCCGGCCAGTTCGGGCACGAAGCGGCGGATATAGGCGCCGTCGGGGTCGAATTTCGCACCCTGCGTGATGGGGTTGAAGATGCGGAAATACGGCGCCGCATCGGCGCCCGAGCCGGCGACCCATTGCCAGCTCGCGGCATTGCTGGCGGGATCGGCGTCGCAGAGCGTGTCCCAGAACCAGGCCTCGCCGGCGCGCCAATCGATCATCAGGTGCTTGATCAGGAATGAGGCCACGATCATGCGTACGCGGTTGTGCATGGTGCCGGTCTGCCACAATTCCCGCATCCCGGCATCGACGATCGGGTAGCCGGTGCGACCGCGCTTCCAGGCCGCAAGCGCCGCACCGTCTTCCTGCCAGGGGAAGACGTCGAACTTGCGCTGGTAATTCGCCGTCGCGAGATCGGGGTAATGGTAGAGCAGGTGGTAGGAGAATTCGCGCCAGCCCAGTTCGGCAAGGAATTTCTCGACATCGCGGCCAGAGGCCGGGCTTCGGCCCGCCCGCGCCGCAAATTCGACCGCGTGCCAGACCTGGCGCGGCGAGATCTCCCCGAAGGCGAGATGCGGCGAAAGCCGCGAGGTGGCGGCGAGGTCCGGCCGGTCGCGGTTCCCGGCATAGCCGGCGAGGCCGCCATCGAGAAACGCGTCGAGCCGCGCCGCCGCACCGGCCTCGCCCGGCATCCAGGCGGCGCGCAATCCGCCCGCCCAATCCGGCGTGGTCGGCAGCAGCGCAAGCGTGCCGAGATCCGTCTCGCCCGGCAGAGCGGGGCATGGGCCCGGAGGCGGCAGCCGCGCCGGCACCGGCAGCGGCATGGCGGGCGGACCCATGGCGCAGGCCGCGCGCCAGAACGGCGAGAACACGCGCATCGGCCCGCCGGCCTTCGAGCGGATCTGCCATGGTTCGTGGAGAAGATGACTGTTGAAGCTCTCGGCCCTTATCCCCGCATCGCGGAGCCCGGCCTTGATCGCGCCGTCGAGATCGCGCTCGGCGCCCCCGTAGCGCCGCGACCAGGTGACGAGATCGGCCCCGAGCGCGCCCGCGATCGCGGGAACCAGCCTACGGGCTTCACCGCGCGCGATCACGAGCCGGCCACCGCGCGCCGCGAGCGATTCGTCGAGCCGCGCGAGCGAATGGTGCAGCCACCAGCGGGCCGCGCCGCCCCGCGCGCGCAGGCCGGGATCGGTCTCGTCGATGAAGAGTGTTATGAGCCGCTCTGCTTCCGCCGCTGCGAGCAGGGCGGGGTTATCCGCAAGGCGGAGATCGTTGCGGAACCAGTGCAGCGCAAGCCGAGCGGAGGAATCGGTCATGATGCCGAAATACGCCTTACGCGCGCCGGCGGAAGGGGGTGCGACGATCCGCACGCACGGGGCACCTGAATTCAGGCCGGCCGGACAAGAATGGCGCGGAAAAATGGCTCCTCGAGTAGGACTCGAACCTACGACCCAGCGATTAACAGTCGCTTGCTCTACCGACTGAGCTATCGAGGAATGGAGGCAGGCGTGTAGCGAAATTCTCGGCAAAAGGCAAATGGGATTCTCCGAATTCCCGCGCCGTGCGGCGGGCCCGGCCGTCCGGACGCCGGACGGGCGAAAAATGAACCCTTTGGCCCGCTTCACGGTTGCGTGAAGGGCGCCCCGGGGCTAAGAGGCCGTCTTCGCCCAACGGCCTCGTGGCGGAGTGGTTACGCAGAGGACTGCAAATCCTTGTACGGGGGTTCGATTCCCTCCGAGGCCTCCATCCCATTTTCAGGTGCTTGAATTTTCTTTTGTTTTTGCGCCGATTGGGACACCCTGGGCAAAGGTATCCCAATCGGTGTTCTTCGGACGTTCGGACAGAAGCATGATCGCTGATGCGGAAAGGCGCGCGCGATTCGCCTCTCGGGTATAAATCGCCGCCTCCTTCGGGTCCTTCCAGCCAAAAACTGCCATAAGCTGATGCTCGCTCGCGCCGGCGTTGGCCAGGCGGGTTGCCGCGGCTTTTCTGAGGACATGGGCGGAGCCGGGGCACCCGGCCTCATCGCATCGCGCGCGGAACCATTGCCCGGCGCTCTTGATCGAGAATGCCTGCCCCGCCTCGGTCCGCACGAAAAGCATCTGCCCCTCCGAGGCCTCCAATCCTGCTTTCCGTGGCCCTGCTTTGTGCGGCCTTGCTTTCGCGGCGCGTCTCGCGCAAAAGCGCCGGCGGGGGCGATGTCCTTGATCGATGAACCCGGGAGCGAGCGATGGGCGACATGCGGGATGCGCGCCGCGTGATGGTCGACAACCAGATCCGGACCTTCGACGTCACTGATCGCGGCGTGCTGGCCGCTTTCGATACGGTGCCGCGCGAGCTTTTCGTGCGCCCGGCGGATCGCGCCATCGCCTATTCCGATCGGCCGCTGGTGGTCGAGGCCGGCGAGGCCCGCCGACCGCTGCTGATGCCGCTGGTGCTGGCGCGGCTGATCCAGGCGCTTCAGCCGGAGCCGGGCGAATCGGCGCTCGACGTCATGGGCGGCACGGGCTATTCCGCCGCGATTCTCGCCGCGATCGGGCTCGACACCACGGCCCTGGAACGGGATCCGGCTTTCGCCGAGGCGGCGCGCGCCGCGCTTGCGGCGGCCGGTGCCGCGGTCACCGTGCTGCCGGCGGTGCCGGGGCTCTCCGCCGAGGCCGGCGCCGCGCTCGCGACGGGCCTGTTCGACATCATCCTGATCAACGGCGCGAGCGAGAAGGTCCCCTCCGGCTTCTTCCCGCTGCTGAAGGATGGCGGCCGGCTCGGGATCATCCTCCAGGATGGCGGCGTGCAGCGCGCGATGGTATTCGTGAAATCGGCCGGCCATGCGAGCCCGCGCCGGGCTTTCGATGCCGCCGCGCAGGTGCTGCCGGGTTTCGCGAGCGAGCCCGGTTTCGTCTTCTGATCCGGTGTCTCACTGACGGATTTCATCAGAACGTCATGCCTGTTGTGTTTTCGTCTCACTCGATGGTGAAAGTCGTCGGGCCGCGCGGGCGTAACCTAACGAAGTGTTTACAAGCATCGCCGCGCCGGTAGAACTGGCTCAGGCGCAGCGATGGCGCTGCCTCGGCCAACGAGGTGGCACGGTTTGATCGCGACGCATGGCGAATTCAGGATTTCAGGTCGGGCAGATCAACGTGAACCGGTGGAAGCGTCTCGTTCTGGGTTCGGTTGCCGTGGCCCTGCTGCCCGGCGTCGTTGCCGCGCAGGATCTTTCGACGGCGCTGGCGAATGCCTATCGCGTCAATCCGGAACTCAATGCCGCCCGCGCCAGCACGCGCGGCATCGACGAAGGGGTGCCGACCGCGAAATCGGCGGCGCGGCCCTCGATCACCGCTTCGGCCGATGCCGGCGCCACCCGCACCACCACGGCGACCTCCGGCACGTTCGGCGGCACGGTGCGCGGGGAGAGCAACCTGCTCCCGCGCGGTGCCGGGGTGACGATCAGCCAGAATCTCTATCGCGGTGGCCGAATCGAGAATTCGATCCGCCAGGCCGAATCGAACGTGCTCGCAGCGCGGGAAACGCTGCGCAACACCGAGCAGAACACGCTGCTCGCGGCCGTGACCGCCTATATGAATGTGGTGCGCGATACCGCGATCAATAATGTCCGTCAGAACAACGTCAATGTCCTCAACGAGCTTGTCCGCCAGACGCGGGACCGGTTCAATGTCGGCGAGGTGACGCGCACCGATGTCGCGCAGGCCGAGGCCCGGCTGGCCGGCGCGAAATCCGATCTCGCGCTGTCGCAATCCAATCTCCGCGCCTCGATCGCCACCTTCAAGCAGGTGATCGGGCTCGATCCGAAGAAGCTTGCGCCGGTCAAGCCGGTGGTGCGCAGCCGGCTGCCGAAATCGCAGGGCGAGGCGGTCAACCGCGCGCTCCAGGATCATCCCGCCATCGCGGCGTCGATGCACGGCGTCGATGCCCAGCTTCTCCAGGTGAAGATCGTCGAGGGCGAGCTTTATCCGACGATCTCCGTCTCCGGCTCGCTGACGCGCCGCTACGAGGTGCAATCTCCCGGAGACAGCCGTACCACCGGCTCGGTGGTCGGCCAGATCTCGATCCCGATCTATGACGGCGGTTCGGCCTATTCCCGCACCCGCGCCGCCAAGGAGACCCTGGGCGAGCGGCGGCTGAACGTCGATACCGCGCGCGACCGTGTGGTACAGGCGGCGACGGCGGCCTGGGCGCTGCTTGAGGCGACCGGTTTCCAGATCGAGGGCGCGGCGGCGCAGGTCGCGGCGGCCGAGATCGCCCTGAACGGCGTGCGCGAGGAGGCACGGGTCGGTCAGCGCACGACGCTCGATGTGCTGAACGCCCAGCAGGAACTGCTCAATGCCCGCGTCGTGCAGATCACGGCGCAGCGCGACCAGGTGGTCGCCTCCTATTCGCTCCTCTCGGCGATCGGGCAATTGTCTGCCCGGGCGCTCGGGCTCAAGGTCGCGACCTACGACCCGAAGGTCCATTTCGAGCAGGTGAAGGATAGCTGGCTCGGCCTGCGCACGCCGAGCGGCGAATAACGCCGCCGGACCGTTGCGCCGGGGTGCGGCCCCGGCAAGCCCGGTTTGGATCTGCCTCCCGCATCCTGGCATTGCTTGTCCCCAGCCAAGCGGGGTCTCGTCGCCGCGCTTGCTTGATCCGCCCGAATCGCGTCCGCATACTGCGCGGAGATCCGGCGATTCCGCCCCGAAGGGCGCGACGCCGGCCTCCGCCATGCGGGCGGACGAACCCGGGCAGTCACGAACGGAGCGTTGCGATGTCTTCCAAGGCGGCCACCAAGCCGGAAACGACGGATGAGAACGAACCGTCGATGGAGGAAATCCTCGCCTCCATCCGGAAGATCATCGCCGACGATTCCCTCGGCACCAAGAAGGACGAGCCTACGAAGAAGCCGGCGCCTGCGGCGAAGAAGGCGCCTGAGCCGCCGCCCGCCGCCGAGATCGACGAGGATGCCGAGATCCTCGATCTCGCCAAGGTCGCGACCGTCGCCAGCACCCCGCAGGAAGTGTCGGTTGAAACCGTGGCGCCCGCGATCGTTCCGGAGACCGTCGCCATGCCCGAGCCCGAGCTCGAACCCGCGCCGGAACCCGTGACCGAGATGCCGGCCCCGGTCCGGTCTGTGGCGGCCTTGGAGGAGCGGATCATGTCGGACAATACCAAGGCGCTGGTCAGCCAGGCTTTCCAGACCCTTTCGCGCCACACCGCGATGCCGGCGATGGGGCGGAGCCTTGAGGATGTCGTGGTGGAATTGCTGCGGCCGATGCTGCGCGACTGGATCGATTCGCATCTGCCGGCGATCGTCGAGAAGCATGTCCGGGCCGAGATCGAGCGGGTGGCGCGCGGCGGCTGAGCCAGAAGCGCCTTGACGCGGCATCGTTCCGCGATATTCGACTGAAGCGAAGGGGCGCCCGTCCGGCGCCCGTTTTCGTTTGTCCGGCGGGTTCCGCCGCTCCTGCGCTGAAGATCCGATGGAAAAGACCTACGACCCGTACGCGATCGAGCTCCGCATCAACGCGGCCTGGGAAGCATCCGGCGCGTTCAGGGCCGGCGCGCCCGGCCGCGCCGGCGCCGCGCCCTTCACCATCGTGATCCCGCCGCCGAATGTCACCGGCTCGCTGCATATGGGGCATGCGCTCAACAACACGTTGCAGGACATTCTCTGCCGCTACTGGCGCATGAAAGGCTGCGACGTGCTCTGGCAGCCCGGCACCGACCATGCCGGCATCGCGACCCAGATGGTCGTCGAGCGCCAGATGGCCGAGCGGCAGGAGCCGGATCGGCACCAGATCGGCCGCGAGGCGTTCCTGGAGAAGGTCTGGGCCTGGAAGGCGCAATCCGGCGGCACGATCATCAACCAGCTGAAGCGTCTCGGCGCCTCCTGCGACTGGAGCCGCGAGCGCTTCACCATGGGCAACCGTGCGGATGGCGAGACCGGCCAGATGCAGCGCGCCGTGCTGCAATTCTTCGTTACGCTGCACGAGAAGGGCCTGCTCTACAAGGACAAGCGCCTTGTGAACTGGGATCCGAAGCTGCTCACCGCGATCTCGGATCTGGAGGTCGAGCAGCGCGAGGTGAAGGGAAGCTTCGCGTGGAAGCGCGGCGAGACCGACAAGGAAGGCAACCTGAAGCCCTTCGATGCCGCCGCGCTGGCCAAGGTGCTCGACCGCGAGCCCGGCGGCCATCTCTATTATTTCGATTATCCGCTTCAAGGCGCGACCTACGACGCCGATGACCCCGCGACCTTCATCACCGTCGCGACGACGCGGCCGGAGACGCTGCTCGGCGATACCGGCGTCGCCGTGCACCCGGAGAACGAGAAGCTCGGGCATCTCATCGGGAAGAATGTGGTGCTGCCGCTGGTGGGGCGCGTGATCCCGATCATCGGCGACGAATACGCCGATCCCGAGAAGGGCACCGGCGCGGTGAAGATCACGCCCGCGCATGATTTCAACGATTTCGAGGTGGGCAGGCGCGCCGATCCGCCGCTGGCCATGGTCAATGTCTTCACCCGCGAGGCGCGGCTCGATCTCGGCGGAGCGGATTTCGCCGGCGCGCCGAAGGCGACGCGCGCGCTTACCGGCCTCGACCGCTTCACCGCGCGCAAGGAAATCGTTGCGATGATGGCGGCCGAGGGCCTCCTGCGCCGGGTCGAGCCCAGCGTGCAGCAGGTGCCGCATGGGGACCGGTCCGGGGTTCCGATCGAGCCCTGGCTCACGGAGCAATGGTATGTGAACGTCAAGCCCCTCGCCGAGCAGGCGATGGCATGGGTGCGGGCGGGCCGGACGAAAATCCACCCCGCGAACCGCGAGGCGGATTTCTTCCGCTGGATGGAGAATATCGAGCCCTGGTGCATTTCGCGCCAGCTCTGGTGGGGGCACCAGATTCCGGCCTGGTATGGGCCGGATGGCGATTACGTGATCGCGCGGGACGAGGCCGAGGCGCGCAGCAGGGCCGATGCGAAATGGGGCCCGGGCGCCGCCATCACGCGCGACCCCGATGTGCTCGATACCTGGTTCTCCTCCGCGCTCTGGCCATTCTCGACGCTCGGCTGGCCGGACGAGACGGCCGAGTTGGACCGCTATTACCCGACCTCGGTTCTGGTGACGGGGTTCGACATCCTCTTCTTCTGGGTCGCGCGGATGATGATGGCCTCCGCCGCCTGCGATCTGGCGCCGCCCTTCCACACCGTCTATCTCCACGGTCTCGTGCGGGACGAGAAGGGCCGGAAGATGTCGAAATCGGTCGGCAATGTCATCGACCCGCTCGTGGTGATCGACGCGCTCGGCGCGGATGCCCTGCGCTTCACGCTTGCGAGCCTCGCCGCGCAGGGGCGCGACCCGAAGCTCGGCGTCCGGACCGCCGAGGGCTACCGCAATTTCTGCACCAAGCTCTGGAACGCCTCGCGCTTCGCGGAGATGAATGCCTGCCGGCGCGTTGCGGGGTTCGATCCGCAATCGGTGACGCTGCCGCTCAATATCTGGGCGATTTCGGAGATGGATCGCACGCTGGGCGAGGTGGTGGCCGGCATCGAGGGCTACCGGTTCAACGAGGCCGCGCTCGCGGCCTACCGCTTCACCTGGAACACGTTCTGCGACTGGTATCTCGAACTCGCCAAGCCCGTGCTGACCGGCACCGACGCGGCCGCGAAAGCCGAGACGCAGGCCGTCACCGCCTTCCTGCTCGATCGCATCGTGGCGATGCTGCACCCGTTCATGCCCTATATCACGGAAGAACTCTGGGCGGCCTATGCCGCCGGGGCGGGGCAGCCCGAGGCCGGCCTTCTCTGCGTCGAGCCCTGGCCGGAACCGACCGGCCTTGCCGGCGGCGCGGCGGCGGCGGAGATCGGTTTCCTCGTCGATCTCATCACCGAGATCCGGTCCGCGCGCGCCGAGATGAACGTGCCGCCCGGCACGCTGGCGCCGCTGGTCATCGTCGGCGGCGGGGATCGGGTCACGACGCTGCTCTCGGCCTCGCTCGACGCGCTGAAGCGGCTCGCGCGGGTCTCGGAATTGCGCTTCGCGGCCGCGCCGCCGGAGAGCAGCGTGCAGGTCGTCGTCGCCGGCACCGTCGCCTGCATCCCGCTCGCGGGGGTGATCGATTTCGCCGCCGAGAAGAAGCGCCTCGCCGTCGAACGCGAGAAGCTCGCGAAGGACGTGGACGCCACCCGCCGCAAGCTCGACAACCCGGATTTCGTTGCCCGCGCGCCGGAGGAGGTCGTCGAGGAGAACCGCGAGCGCGTCGCCGAGGCGGAGGGGCGCATCGCGCGCATCGACGAGGCGCTGCGCCGGCTGGGGTGAGACGGCACGGGGCGGCAAGGCTCCGTCCGCGCTTGTGACGTTTGCGCAACAACCTGGAATGATTTGCGGCTGGCCGCGCCGGGCGCCGGGCCGCGCCGCTTTTGCGCCACAAAGCGCGCTGCATTCTGCCCTCGGCTAACATCCTTGGAAGATTGTTGTTTTCAACAGTCCGGCACGCCGCCGGGAACATCAACCATCGCTTCGGAACCCGGCTCCGGCCCGATTGAGGGGCGCCTTGCGCTGTGGCATCGAAGCGGCGGGTGTTGCGCAGGGCACACGCCAGGGATCGGGGGTTGGAATGGATCATCGCGTTTACGACAAGTCGAGGCTGCCGAGCCGCCATGTGACCGAAGGTCCGGAGCGGGCGCCGCATCGATCCTATTATTACGCGATGGGCCTCACCCGCCAGCAGATGCGCCAGCCCTTCATCGGTGTCGCCTCGTGCTGGAACGAGGCCGCGCCGTGCAATATCGCACTGATGCGCCAGGCGCAGGCGGTGAAGAAGGGCGTCGCCTCCGCCGGCGGCACGCCGCGCGAATTCTGCACGATCACCGTCACCGACGGCATCGCCATGGGCCATCAGGGGATGAAATCCTCGCTGGTCAGCCGCGAGGTGATCGCCGATTCGGTCGAGCTGACGATGCGCGGCCATTGCTACGATGCGCTGGTCGGCCTTGCAGGCTGCGACAAATCCCTGCCCGGCATGATGATGGCGATGGTGCGCCTCAACGTGCCGTCGATCTTCATCTATGGCGGTTCGATCCTGCCCGGCACCTTCAAGGGCAAGCCGGTCACGGTTCAGGACGTGTTCGAGGCCGTCGGCAAGCATTCCGTCGGCGCGATGTCGGATGAGGATCTGGAAACGCTCGAAGCCGCCGCCTGCCCCTCGGCCGGCGCCTGCGGCGCGCAGTTCACAGCCAACACCATGGCCACGGTCTCCGAGGCGATCGGCCTCGCGCTGCCCTATTCGGCCGGCGCCCCGGCGCCTTACGAGATTCGCGACCGGTTCTGCATGACCGCCGGCGAAATGGTGATGGAACTCGTCGCGAAGAACATCCGCCCGCGCGATATCGTGACGCGCAAGGCGCTCGAGAACGCCGCGACCGTGGTGGCGGCCTCCGGCGGCTCGACCAATGCGGCGCTGCATCTGCCGGCCATCGCCCATGAGGCGGGGATCAAGTTCGACCTGTTCGACGTTGCCGAAATCTTCAAGAGGACGCCCTATATTGCCGATCTCAAGCCGGGTGGGCGCTATGTCGCGAAGGACATGTTCGAGGTTGGCGGTATCCCCCTGCTGATGAAGACGCTGCTCGACCACGGTTTCATGCACGGCGATTGCCTCACCGTCACCGGCCGCACCATGGCCGAGAACCTTGCTTCGGTGAAATGGAACGACGAACAGGATGTCGTGCGGCCCGCCAATGCGCCGATCACCGCCACTGGGGGCGTTGTCGGCCTTTCCGGCAATCTCGCGCCGGAAGGGGCGATCGTGAAGGTGGCCGGCATGAGCCAGGACCGGCTGACCTTCACCGGCCCGGCGCGCTGCTTCGACAGCGAGGAACAGGCCTTCGAGGCGGTCAGGAACCGGAATTACAAGGAAGGCGAGGTGCTCGTCATCCGCTATGAGGGGCCGAAGGGCGGGCCGGGCATGCGCGAGATGCTCGCGACCACCGCTGCGCTCTACGGCCAGGGCATGGGCGACAAGGTCGCGCTCATCACCGATGGTCGCTTCTCCGGCGCCACGCGCGGCTTCTGCATCGGCCATGTCGGGCCGGAGGCGGCGGTCGGCGGTCCGATCGCGCTGCTCCGGGACGGCGACATCATCGAAATCGACGCGGTCAAGGGAACGCTCCAAGTTCGCCTTGACGATGCCCAACTTGCAGCGCGTCGTGGCGAGTGGAAGGCGCGGGAGACCGATTACCAATCGGGCGCGCTTTGGAAATTCGCCCAGACGGTCGGATCGGCGCGCGACGGCGCCGTCACCCATCCGGGCGGTGGAGCCGAGACACACAGCTATGCGGATATCTGAGCCCATCGGTCAGCCTGCGGCCCGAGCCGCCCCGCTGGTCACGCTCGTGGTGGCGGGGCAGATGGCGTTTGCCCTCTGCGCTGCCGGCACCGCCCTTGCCCTCGACGTGAAGGAGGGCCCGCCGGCGCCGGTGGAAAAGGGCACGATGTTCAAGTCGGTCGGCGAGAGTCTGCGCGCCGGCCTGCGCGCGCTTTCGAGCGGCGATCCCGGCTCGGCGGTCGAGCCACTGACCTTCGCCGCCCGCGAAGGCAACGACATCGCCGAATGGAAGCTCGGCCGCATGTATGCCGAGGGGGAGGGCGTGCCGCGCGACCCCTACAAGGCCTATGTGCATTTCTCGCAGATCGTGAACCGCCGCGCCGATCTCGCGCCGGATTCGCCCAATGCCCGTATCGTCGCCCAGGCCTTCGTCGCGCTCGGCGGCTATCACCTGACCGGCATCCCCAACAGCCGCATCCGGCGCGAGCCGGCCCGCGCCGCCGAGATGTTCCATTACGCGGCCTCCTATTACAACGATGCCGACGCGCAATACGAGCTTGGCCGCATGCTGGCGGAGGGAATCGCCGGCGAGAAGAATCTCCAGCAGGCGGCGCGCTGGTTCAACCTCGCCGCCGAGCAGGGGCATGTCTATGCCCAGGCCCGCCTCGGCCATCTGCTCTTCAACGGCGAGGGAGTGCCGCGCCAGGCGCCGCGTGGCCTGATGTGGATGAAGATCGCGACCGCGAGCGCCGATCCCGACCGCGATTCCTGGGTTCTGGAACTGAACCGCCGCGCGCAGGCCGTGGCGACCGATGACGAACGTCGGCTGGCGGATGCCTTCGCCAAGAAGCGGGAGCGCAATTCGCGCTGAAGGCAGCGGGCGCGAGCCCATGCCGCGGCCCGCGCCCGGGAAGGATCAGCCGAGTTCAGCCCAGACGGGCACGTGATCCGAAGGCTTCTCCGCACCGCGCAGGTCGCGGTCGATCCCAGCCCCGCGCAGCCGATCCGCCGCCTGCGGCGAGAGCAGCAGATGATCGATGCGGATGCCGTTGTCGCGCGGCCAGGCGCCGGCCTGATAATCCCAGAACGAGTAGAGCCCGCCGGAATCGGTGGTGGCGCGCAGGGCGTCCGTCAGGCCGAGCGTCAGGAGGCGGCGGAAATCCGCGCGGCTCTCGGGCAGGAACAGCGCGTCCGCCCGCCAAAGATCCGGGTTCCGGGCGTCGCGCGGCTCGGGAATGACATTGTAATCCCCGGCCAGCACCAGCATCTCCTCCAGCGCCAGCAGCGCGCGGGCATGCCCCATGAGCGCCGCCATGAACGCGCGTTTATACGCGTATTTCGGTCCTGGCGCCGGGTTGCCGTTGGGGCAATAGATGCTCGCGACCCGGATCGCCGTGCCCGGCGCGCCCTTCTCGCCCGGAAGCGAGGCGACCGCCTCGATATAGCGCGCCTGCTCGTCCGGAAAGCCGGGCAGCCCACGCTCTTCGATCGTGATCGGGAATCGCGACAGGATGGCGACGCCGTTGAATGTCTTCTGCCCATGCGTTTCGACCTGATAGCCGAGCGCCTCGATCTCGGATCGGGGGAAGGCGTGATCCTCGCATTTCAGTTCCTGCAGGCACACGATATCCGGCGCCCGCGCCTTCAGCCATCGCACGAGATGCGCCTCGCGCTGGCGGACGGAATTGACGTTGAAGGTCGCGATGATCATCGCCGGACCCTAGCGGAATTGCGCGCCGCGCGACATAACCGGGCTGGAATTATCTCCGGGAATTTCTCCGATGCAGCCCGATCCGCGGTTCCTGATGGCCTATTGCGAGCGGCTCGGCCGGCCGGATTTCTGGGCCGAGCCGCTCAACGCCGTCACCAACGGGGCGTTCCTCGTCGCCGCCGCGCTCGGCTTCGCGCTGTGGCTCGCACGAAAGCGGCCGGACTGGCTCGTGCTGGCGCTGATCCTGCTCATGGTGGCGATCGCGATCGGCTCGTTCCTGTTCCACACCATCCCCAACGGCACGACGGTGCTGATGGATGTGCTGCCGATCCAGGGCTTCATCCTCGTCTATTTCGGGCTGGCGCTGCGGCGTTTCCTCGGCGCGCCGCTCTGGCTGGCGCTCATCGGGCCTTTGCTGTTCTTCGCGGCGAGCGCGGGATTCGTGGAACTGGCGGGCAGCCGGGTGTTGCGCGGTGGTGTGGGCTATCTGCCGGCGCTCCTTGCGCTCATCGGCTTCGGGCTGATCCTGGCGTGGCGGGGCAGGGGGGCCATGGGAGCATTGCCTGCGGGCGCGGATGCGGCCTATGCCGCCCGCGCAGGATTATGGGGTGATGAGGCGCGCCGCGCGGCACGCGGGCTGCTGATCGCCGGCGGGCTGTTCACGCTTTCGCTCACCCTGCGCACGCTCGACCTGCCGCTCTGCTCGAGCTGGCCCGCCGGCCTGCATTTCCTCTGGCATATGCTCAATGCGAGCGTGCTGGGGGTGCTGGTGGTGACGGGGATGGGGAGGGGTTAGGCCACCTTCCCCAACGCCCCGGCGACCATCTCCGGCTCGCTGGCGATGACTTTCAAATACGCCCGCGCGGGGGGCATCGGGCGTCGAGCGGCCCTGCTCCCAGACGCGCAGGGTGCCGAGCGCGATCAAGTAGCGCTCGGCGAACTCCTCCTGCGTGAGCCCGTCCGCTTTCCAGTATCTTCTCAGCTGCACCCCGTCGTGCTTCCACACGTTTCGCACTTGAGGCACGTGCCATTCCGCACGAGCGTGAAGTTCATGCATTCCGGGCAGGCTTCGCCGACATAGCCCTTCATCCGGGCGATGGAGCGTTTCGTCGCCAGATCATCCGCTCCGGAAAAGCCCGTTTTCGTTGACGGATCCGCCGCCGCGCGGATCTCCGGCGCCGCGAAGCCGAGCCGCTCGATGGCGTCCTTGATGTCGGCATCCTGCTTCAGCGCGGTGGCGCCGGCGATGGCGAACACCCCGCCCGATGCCGTCGTCACGCTCGCCCCGGAGGCGGCACCCCCCTCGACCACGCCGAGGAAATTGGTCGCCCGGCCCCGCACCAGCCCCTTCGAGACCACGCGCGTGGCGGGCGAGGGCGCCTCGGGCAGGCCCTCGGCATCGTCGCCGCGGCCGATCGTCGTGTGACCGAGATCCTCCTCGGTCACATGCGCGAGGTCCGAGCGGCCGAGATAGGAGATCGCGAGTTCGCGGAACACGTAATCAAGGATCGAGGTCGCGCTCTTGATCGCATCGTTCCCCTGCACGAAGCCCGCGGGCTCGAAGCGCGTGAAGGTGAAGGCATCGACATATTCCTCGAGCGGCACGCCGTATT
Organism: Rhabdaerophilum calidifontis; assembly: GCF_008641065.1. Taxonomy (GTDB): domain Bacteria; phylum Pseudomonadota; class Alphaproteobacteria; order Rhizobiales; family Beijerinckiaceae; genus Rhabdaerophilum; species Rhabdaerophilum calidifontis. The sequence goes on from NZ_VTRS01000002.1 coordinate 240,848, forward strand.
GCAGGCCGAGCGAGATGGCGATGGCGAAATTGTTCATCATCGCGCGGAAGGCGGCGCCCTCCTTGTGCATGTCGATGAAGATCTCGCCGAGCCGGCCATCCTCGTACTCGCCGGTGCGGAGATAGACCTTGTGGCCGCCGACAATGGCCTTCTGCGTATAGCCCTTGCGCCGCGCCGGCAGCTTCTCGCGCTCGCGCACCTTCTCGATGCGCTCAATGACGCGCTCGACGATCCGCTCGGTAATCTGGGTGGCGCGCGCGGCGTTCGGCAGTGCGACCAGCGCCTCCACCGCCTCCTCGGCCTCCTCGTCCTCATCCTCGATCAGCGCCGCGTTGAGGGGCTGCGAGAGCTTCGAGCCGTCGCGGTAGAGCGCATTGGCCTTGAGCGCGAGCTTCCACGAGAGCATGTAGGCGTTCTTGCAATCCTCGACCGTGGCCTCGTTCGGCATGTTGATGGTCTTGGAGATCGCGCCCGAGATGAAGGGCTGCGCCGCCGCCATCATGTGGATATGGCTTTCCACCGAGAGGTAGCGCTTGCCGAGCCGCCCGCAGGGATTGGCGCAATCGAACACCGGATAATGCTCCGGCTTCAGATGCGGCGCACCCTCGAGCGTCATCGCGCCGCAGACATGGATATTGGCGGCCTCGATCTCCTTCCTGCTGAACCCGAGGAAGGGCAGCAATTCGAAGCCCATGTCGTTGAGCTGCGCCTCCGAGACGCCGAGCGCCCGCATGGCCTCGTCGCCGAAGGTCCAGCGGTTGAAGGCGAACTTGATGTCGAAGGCGCTCGGCAGGGCCTTTTCGAGCTTGTCGAGCATTTCCGGGGTGAAGCCCCTGGCGGTAAGCGACGTGTGGTTGATGCCGGGCGCCTGGCGGAGAGAGCCATGGCCGACGGCATAGGCCTCGATCTCGCCGATCTCGGCCTCCGAATAGCCGAGCGTGCGCAGGGCCGGCAGCACCGCCTGGTTGATGATCTTGAAATAGCCGCCGCCGGCGAGCTTCTTGAACTTCACCAGCGCGAAATCCGGTTCGATTCCGGTCGTGTCGCAATCCATCACCAGGCCGATCGTGCCGGTGGGCGCAAGCACCGAGACCTGGGCGTTGCGGAACCCGTGCGCCTCGCCGAGCGCCAGGGCCTCCTCCCAGCTCCGGACCGCGTGCGAGACCAGCGCCGGGATCGGGCAATGGGCATGGTCGAGCGGCACGGGATTGACCGCGAGCCCCTCATAGCCTTGCGTTTCGCCGCGCGCCGCGCGGGCATGGTTGCGGATGACGCGCAGCATATGCGCCGCGTTTTTCCTGTAGCCGGGAAAGGCGCCGACTTCCGCCGCGATCTCGGCCGAGGTGCGATAGCTCATGCCGGTCATCAGCGCGGTCAGCGCGCCGCAAAGCGCGCGGCCTTCCGCGGAATCGTAAGGCAATCCCATGGTCATCAGCAGCCCGCCGATATTGGCGTAGCCGAGGCCGAGCGTGCGGAACTCGTAGGAGAGTTCAGCGATCTCGCGGCTGGGGAATTGCGCCATGAGCACGGAAATCTCGAGCACCAGCGTCCACAGGCGCACCGTGTGCTCATAGGCCGCGATGTCGAATTGCCGCGTCTCGGTGGAATAGAAGGTCAGCAGGTTCATCGACGCCAGGTTGCAGGCGGTATCGTCGAGGAACATGTATTCCGAGCACGGATTGGAGGCGTTGATCCGTCCCGAGGCCGGGCAGGTATGCCAATCGTTCATCGTGGTGTTGAAATGCAGCCCCGGATCGGCCGAGGCCCAGGCGGCATAGCCGATCTTCTCCCAGAGATCGCGGGCCTTCAGCGTCTTGCTGACCTTGCCGTCGATGCGCCGGACCAGGTTCCAGTCGCCATCCTCCTCGACCGCGCGCAGGAAATCGTCGGTCAGCGACACGGAATTGTTCGAGTTCTGCCCCGCGACGGTGAGATAGGCCTCGCTGTCCCAATCGGTGTCGTAGATGTCGAAGGCGATATCCTTGTAGCCCTGTTTCGCGAACTGGATGACGCGCTTGATGTAATTGTCCGGCACCATCATGCGCCGCGCGGCCTTGATCTCGCGCTTGAGCGCCGGGTTCTTCTCGGGGTCGAAACAGGCATCCGCATCGCCGCCCTCGCAGTTGAGGCAGGCGCGCATGATGGCCTTGAGGCATTTCGCGTTGATCTTGGAGCCGGTGACCAAGGCCGCGACCTTCTGCTCCTCCTTCACCTTCCAGTCGATATAGGCCTCGATATCCGGATGATCGGCATTGACGACGACCATCTTCGCGGCGCGCCGCGTCGTGCCGCCGGACTTGATCGCGCCGGCCGCGCGGTCGCCGATCTTGAGGAAGCTCATCAGGCCGGAGGAACGGCCGCCGCCCGAGAGCTTCTCGCCCTCGCCGCGCAAGGCCGAGAAATTGGAGCCGGTGCCCGAGCCATATTTGAACAGCCGCGCCTCGCGCACCCAGAGATCCATGATCCCGCCCTCGTTCACGAGGTCGTCCTTGACGCTCTGGATGAAGCAGGCATGCGGCTGCGGATGCTCGTAGGCGGATTTGGACCGGGTGAGCTTGCCGGTCCTGTAATCGACGTAGAAATGCCCCTGGCCGGGCCCGTCGATGCCATAGGCCCAGTGCAGGCCAGTGTTGAACCATTGCGGCGAGTTCGGCGCGCAGCGCTGGGTGGCGAGCATGAAGATCATCTCGTCGAGGAAGGTCCGGGCATCCTCCTCGGACGAGAAATAGCCGCCCTTCCAGCCCCAATAGGTCCAGCAGCCGGCCAGCCGGTTGAAGACCTGCCGCGCGCTGGTCTCGGAGCCGTAGCGCTCGCCCTCGGGCAGCGCGGCGAGCGCCGCCTCGTCCGGTACGGAGCGCCAGAGGAAGGAGGGGACGTCGTTCTCCTCGACGCGCTTGAGCACCGCCGGTACGCCCGCCTTGCGGAAATATTTCTGGGCGAGGACATCCGCCGCAACCTGGCTCCAGCTCGCCGGAACCTCGAGCCTGTCGAGGCGGAACACCACCGAACCGTCGGGATTCTTGATCTCCGAGCGGGTCTCGTGGAAGGCGATCCCCTGATAGGGAGATTGTCCCGCCTTGGTGAAAAGCCGTTCGAACTTCATCATCGTCCCCTTGTCGGGCGCGTCCTGTCCGCGCCGCTATGCCCGGAGCCCGCGTCTTGAGACGACAAGCCCTCGAGAACCGTGACACACACGGCCCCCGCCCCAACTCGATTTGACAGCCAAGACCCCCACGCTCACGCATGGGGACCAGCGGTTCGGGCGTCCTTGCCGGTCGATCCGGTCTCGTGCCCGCCGCCTGTGCGGCCAGCGCTTCCGAGCCCCCGAAAGGCTCCCGGAAGCGGCCGGCCGTCCCACCCGCGAAGACCCTCAGGCTAGGATGCCGATCGTCCGGTCGTCAATATCTAGTTGGGTCACGACGCAATCGTCGCAACATCTGGTGAGCAACTTGTGAATCGTGGGGAAAGCTGCGCGATTCGCGGCAATGCGCTGACTCAGTTCGCCTTTTCGTGTCGGGCGCTGCGTGCACTGCTGTGCGGCGCCGGAAATCAAGCGGCAATCGACGGCTTTCCCCGACGCGGATCGTCCCGGATCGGCACAAGATATGGTAGGTCGTGGCGGCGATGCCACAAGCAGCGCGCGCAGGCGCGCGTGAGGTGCCTGCCGCCCGGCCGGCGATTCGTCTCCGCCCGGGGGCGCGAATCGTTTCGCTGGACCGGCGGGCGCAAATTTGCGACAAGCCGGCATCTCGCTCCGGGGTTCCGGCCCGCGAATCGGCGCCATCCTCCGGGATCCGCCGGCCTTTGGTGATGCCGCCTCTTGGGATCATGTCACGATGAAGACCTTCCTGATCCAATTCTTCACCTGGTGGAACGGGCAGACGCTCGGCACGCGCTTCACCACCTGGCGGCGCGGCGAGCGGGTCGGTCGCGACCAGTTCGGCAATACCTACTACCGCTCCCGCGGCCGGGCGATCGACCCGGCGCTGGGCCATGAGCGGCGCTGGGTCATCTATAACGGCGAGGCCGATGCCTCGATGATCCCGCCCGGCTGGCACGGCTGGATGCATCACCGCACGGATGTTCCTCCTTCCGAGGAAAGCTATGCTGCGCGCGAATGGGAGGCCCCGCACGAAGGCAACCCGACCGGCACCGCCCGCGCCCATCGCCCGGCGGGCTCGACGCTGCGGCCGGGCGGCAAGCCGGCGATGCCGCCCGAGACCTATCAGCCCTGGACGCCCTGAGGCGCCGCCCTTTTTTCGGCGGGATTGTCATGCTAGTGGCTGCCGCCTTGCCATGCCGTCCGGGGCGAAGGGCGTCGGCCGCACCGCGGCGGAATGGCTCCGCGCGCCCGCCCGAGACAGGATCCATGACCCGCGTATCTCCGTCCCTCCGAGCCCTTCTCGTCGCGAGCATGGCGCTTGCCGCCGGTTCCGGCGTTGCCCGCGCCGACAAGATCAAGAACCCGACCGCGATCTTCGCCGGGCTCGACAAGATCACGGGCCGCATCATCGCCTTCGAGGCGGCGGTGGACGAGACCGTGCAGTTCGGTTCGCTCCAGCTCACCGCGCGTGTCTGCTACTCGCGGCCGGAATACGAGAACCCGCAGACCACGACCTTCGTAGAGGTCGAGGAGGTCTCGAACGACAACCAGTACAAGCGGCTGTTCTCGGGCTGGATGCTGGCGGCGAGCCCCGGCCTCAACGCGATCGAGCATCCCGTCTACGATATCTGGCTGACGGATTGCAAAGGCGGCACCGAGATCATCAAGACCCCGCCGGAGCAGGAGGAGGTTGACGAGCCGCCGCCTGCGCTCGAGGCGAAGAAGCCGCCGCGGCCGGCGGTGGCGCTGCCGTCCAACCGCGGCAACCCGGCGACCAATGCGCCGCTGCGCCTGCCGGATGCCAGCGCGAGCGGCGCCCCGGTCCCGCCCTCCGGCGCGCGGCCGGCGCCGCAGCAGCGCTTCTTCCCCACCAATTCCGGCCCTGTCGGGCGCGGCTATGATCCCGCCGGCGGCGCCGGCCGCTGAGCCGCCCCGCGCGCGATCGCAACGATATCGGTGCCGGGCGGCGCGCCTGTTTGCGGCCAGACGGCGAAATTCCCGCGCAGGCGCAACGCTTCGGCCAGCAATTGCCGGTATTCGCGCCGCGGGATCTCGATCGCCCCGAATTGCTGGAGATGCGCGGTGATGAACTGGGTGTCGAGCAGCGTGAATCCGCCGGCCCGCAGCCGCGCGACGAGATGGACCAGCGCGAGCTTGGAGCAATCGCGCGCGCGGTGGAACATGCTCTCGCCGAAGAACGCCGCCCCCAGCGCGATGCCGTAGAGCCCGCCGACGAGCCGCTCTCCGTCATAGACCTCCACCGTATGGCAATGGCCGGCTTCGAAAAGCTGGCCGTAAAGCCGCCGGATCGGGCCGTTGATCCAGGTTTCGCCCGAGCCCGGCCGCGGCGCGGCGCAGGCCTCGATGACGGATCGGAAATCATGGTTGACCACGACGCGGTAAGGATTGTTCCGGATAAACCGCGCAAGCCGGGCCGGGATGTGGAACCGGTCGAGCGGCAGGATGCCGCGCCGCTGCGGCTCGATCCAGTGCAGGCCGGGATCGCCGGCGCTCTCGGCCATCGGAAAGATCCCGGCCGCGTAGGCGCCGAGCAGGATTTCCGGGGTGATCGGGAAATCGTGGTCGGAATCGGGCGCGTGCATGGCCGCAGGCTAGAGCATTTCCCGAGCGGATGGATACGGGCTGCGCGCGGAAAATGCGGCTCCGGGCCGCCGCGGGCTCAGCCGGCCTCACCCGGCAGGTCACCCATGCCGCCATCCTTCAGGAACTTTTCGAGCCAGTGGATGTCGTAGAGCCCGTTCTGGATGTCCTGGTTGCGCACCAGCGTCCGGAACAGCGGCAGGGTGGTCTCGATGCCGTCGACGACGAATTCATCGAGCGCGCGCCGCAGCCGCATCAGGCATTCGTTGCGGGTGCGGCCATGGACGATCAGCTTGGCGACGAGCGAATCGTAGTTCGGCGGGATGCGGTAGCCCTGATAGACCGCCGAATCGACGCGCACGCCGAGCCCGCCGGGCGGGTGGAAATAGGTGACGAGCCCCGGCGAGGGGCGGAAGGTCGCGGGATGCTCCGCGTTGACGCGGCACTCGATCGCGTGGCCGGAGACCCGGATATCGCCCTGGCGGACGGAGAGCGGCGAGCCGGCCGCGACCTTGATCTGCTCGTTGACGAGATCGATCCCGGTGATCATCTCGGTCACCGGATGCTCGACCTGGATGCGGGTGTTCATCTCGATGAAATAGAATTCGCCGTCCTCGTAGAGGAATTCGATGGTTCCGGCGCCGAGATAGCCGAGTTCCTGCATCGCCCGCGCGACGATATTGCCGATCTTCTCGCGGCTCTCGGCGTTGAGGGCGGGCGAGGGGCCTTCCTCCCACACCTTCTGATGGCGGCGCTGGAGCGAGCAATCGCGCTCGGCGAGATGCACCGCGCCGCCCTTGCCGTCGCCGAGCACCTGGACCTCGATATGGCGCGGCCTTTCGAGATATTTCTCGAGATAGACCGCGTCGTCGCCGAAGGCGGCCTTGGCCTCGGTGCGCGCGGTCGCGAGCGCGTGGGAGAGGTCCTCCTCCGTGCGCGCGACCTTCATGCCGCGCCCGCCGCCGCCCGCCGCCGCCTTGACGAGCACCGGATAGCCGATCCCCGCCGCGATGCGCTTGGCCTCGCCGTCATCGGTGACGCCGCCCTCGGAGCCGGGCACCACGGGGATGCCGAGCCGGACGGCGGTCTTCTTCGCCTCGATCTTGTCGCCCATCGTGCGGATATGCTCGGATTTCGGGCCGATGAAGCTGATCTTGTGCTGCTCGAGCACCTCGGCGAAGCGGGCATTCTCGCTGAGGAAACCGTAACCGGGATGGATCGCGTCGGCGCCGGTGATCTCGCAGGCCGCGATCAGCGCCGGAATGTTGAGATAGCTGTCGCGCGGCGGCGGCGGGCCGATGCAGACGCTTTCGTCGGCGAGCTTGACATGCATCGCATCCGCATCCGCGGTCGAATGCACGGCGACCGTGGCGATGCCGAGTTCCTTGCAGGCGCGCAGGATGCGGAGCGCGATCTCGCCCCGGTTCGCGATGAGAACCTTGTCGAACATCTGCCGCGCCTCCAACCGTTACTCGATGACGACGAGCGGCTCGCCGTATTCCACCGGCTGGCCGTCCTCGACGAGGATATGCGTGACCGTGCCGGCCTTCGGCGCCACGATCTCGTTGAAGGTCTTCATCGCCTCGACGAGCAGCAGCTTGTCGCCCGCCTTCACCTGGGTGCCGATCTCGATGAAGGCATTGGCGCCCGGCGAGGGGCGGCGATAGGCGGTGCCGACCATCGGCGAACGCACCGCGCCGGGATGGGCGCCAAGATCGGCGGCGGCCGGGGTGGCCGCCGGGCCGGCGGCCGGCGCCTGGGGCGGGGCGAGTGTCTGGGGCACGGCCATCGCGGGCGCCATCGGCACCGCGTAGTTCTGCGCCACCGGCTGGGGCATGACCTGGCGCGCGACCCGGATGCGCAGATCGCCGCGCTCGACCTCGATCTCGGTAAGATCCGTTTCCGAGATCAGCTTGGCGATCTCGCGGACGAGATCGGGATCGATGCTGTGTTCCTTGGACATGGACGCCGCCGCCTTCATCGAGGAAACCGCCGCGGGCCGGTTCCGGACCCCCGGACAGCACGCGGAAAGCGGCAGCGCATAGCCCGGCCAGCGCCGATGCGCAATCGCAAACCATGACTTTCCCCGCGCGTTACGCGGGATTGCCGGCCTGCCGCGCCGGCCGCCGCCATTGCCGCCGCCATTGCCGCCGTCATGGCCGCACCGCGAAGGCGGCTCAGCACGCGGCCTTCTGGCACTTGCGATAGGCGGCGATCCGCGCGCTCAGCAGGTCGTAGCCGCGCGCGCCGACGACGAGATCCTCCGCCACGACATAGCTCGGGGTGCCGTTGATGCCGAGCGCGTCGGCGAGCAGCTTGCTTTCATCGAGCGCCGCCTGGATGGCGGGCGCCGCCATCGCAGCCTCGAGCTTGCGCATGTCGGCGCCGAGATCCTTCGCCACGCCGAGCGCCTGCTCCCTGCCGATCTGGCCGCGGACATTCATCAGCTTGGTGTGGAAGCTCCAGAGCTTCGCCGCGTCGAACTGCTCGCGCAGCGCCAGCGCCACGACCGATGCCTCGCGCGAGCCGGGCGAGAGGATCGGGAATTCCTTGAGAACCACCCGGACATTGCGGTCGGTGTCGAGAACCTTCTGGATGTCGGCGAGCCCGCGTTTGCAGAAGCCGCAATTGTAATCGAAGAACTCGACCAGCGTGACATCACCGTTGGGGTTGCCGACCACGGTGTGATGCGCGGAGACATAGAGCGGGCTCTTCGGATCGGCGGTGATCTTGCGCAGCGCCGCCTGCTCACTCTCGCGCTGGCGACGCTCCAGCTCGACCAGCGCCTCCTGGATGATCTCCGGGTTCTTGATGAGGTAATCGCGGATCACGGCCTCGATCTCGGCGCGCGGCGGCGCGGCGTTCTGCGCCTGCGCGGCGCCGGCCATCAGCAGCGCGGCGGCCGCGAGGGCGGTGCCCAGGCGGCGCCGGTCGGTCATCGGGCGGGGCGGGGGGCAGGTCATGCGGCAGAACCTTTCGCGTGGAGCCGGAAAACCGTTCAGGGCGAGCGCTCGGGGCGGGCCTCGGCGATGTCCCTGGCCGCCAGATAGGCGGGCGAACCGGGTTGAAGCAAGGGCATGGCGCGGCTTGCGAAGCGGCGGGCATCCTGCACCTGGCCGATGACCAGCGCCTCGCGCGCCGCCGCAAGCGCCGCGTTGCCCTCGTCTCCGCGCCGGGCATGGGCCTGGCTGAGATAGCGGAAACCCTCGTAATTGTCGGGGTCGCGCGCGGTGGCATTGGTCAGTTCGCGCACCGCCTCGTCGAGCGATTGCGGCGTGCCCTGGGCGAGGAGCGCATGGCCGAGCATGGTGCGGATCAGCGGCTGGTTCGGGGCGATCGCCACCGCGCGGCGCAGGGGCGCCACGGCCTCGGCCGCGCGGCCGGCCTCCAGCAGGGCCTGGCCCTTCAGCTCCCAGAAATAGGGGTTGCGCGGCTGCTCGGCGATCAGCGCGTCGATCGCGCGCAGCGCGGCATCCGGCCGGCCGAAACGGTAATCGATGATCGCCCGCGCATAGCGCGCGGCGAGCGAGGTGTCCCGCGCCGGATAGCGCCGCGAGATCTCGCCCGCATCGCCCGTGAAGGCGAAGAGCTTGGCGCGGATCATGTCGTGCCGGGCCTGGCGCGCCGGTGGATCCTTCGCGGCGAAGAACGGGCTTTTCGTGGCGACCTCGCGCAGCCCGGCCACGCGCTCCTGCGGCAGGGGGTGACTTACGAGATAGCGGTCCATGCGCGAGGCGGCGAAGAGCGAATCGCCCGCCATCCGCTCGAAGGTTTCGAGCATGCCCCGCGGCGATTGCTGCGTGCGTTCGAGAAAGGTGATCGCCGCCCGGTCCGCCGCCTGCTCCTCGCCGCGCTGGTAGGCGAGCAGCGAGCGCCGTGCGAGTTCGGGGCCGGCGGTCAGCGCGCCATAGGCGCCCGTCGGCGTGGTGCCGACCTGGCCGGAGCGCGCGGAGCCGATCAGCGCCGCGCCGCCGAGCAGCGTGCCGATGATCGCGATCGCGGTCGCCTTGTCGATCTCGGCCCGGAGCCGTGCGAGATGCCCGCCCGCGATATGCCCGGTCTCGTGCGCGAGCACGCCAATGAGCTGGTTCGGCGTCGTCGAATCCATGATCGCGCCGGTATTGACGAAGACGCGCTTGCCATCGGCCACGAAGGCGTTGAACGAGCGGTCCGCCACCAGCACCACGCGCACGAATCCCTTGCGCAGGCCGGCGGCGCCGAGCAGTGGGTCAAGATAATCGCGCAGGAGCTGTTCGATCTCGGCATCGCGGATGAAGCTCATGCGGCGGTGCTGCGCGCCGGCCGGCCCGAGGCTCGCGACAAGCACCGCCGCCGCCGTGATCAGCGAGACCGCGCGGGCAAACGCGAAGGGGCGTGTTCGATGCGTCATGATGTTCGGAACCGGTCATTCATGGCATAACGAGCCCGCCCAATGCGGTCAAATCGAGGCGCCCGGTCTGACGGGATCGTGATCCGCGCCGCCGGCCGGGCGCCTGATTGACTCGCACGCCGATCCCGGACATGCCGGGCCGCCCGCCCGGAACCCGCCCGGAACCCGCCCGGAACCCGCCGATGCCCCAGCCTCCTCTCTCCCACCGCTCCGAGATCGCCGCCTTCATCGCGATGGATGTGCTGCGCGAGGCCCGCGATCTCGCCCGCGCCGGGCGCGATATCGTGCATCTCGAACTTGGCGAACCCGGCGCGCCGAGCCCGGCCCCGGTGCGCGAGGCGGCCAGACGGGCGCTGGAGGCCGGCCGCGTGCCCTATACCGAGGCGCTGGGGCTGCCGGCCCTGCGCGCGGCGATCGCAGCGGATTACCGCGCCCGCGCCGGGCTCGACCTGCCGGCGGACCGGATCGTGATGACGACCGGCTCCTCCGGCGGGTTCGTCCTAGCGTTTCTCGCGATCCTCGAATCGGGCGGGCGGATCGGCATTCCCGCGCCGGGCTACCCTGCCTATCGCAACATTCTCCAGGCGCTCGGCATCGAGGCCGTCGAGATTCCGACCGGCCCCGAGACCCGCTTCGCGCTCTCGGCGGCGGCGATCCGCGCCGCCCATGCCGAGACACCGCTCGACGCCGTGCTGGTGATGAGCCCCGCCAACCCGACCGGGGTGCTGACCCCGGCGGCCGGGATCGCGGCGATCGCCGAAACCTGCCGCGACCTTGGCCTCTGGCTCGTCTCGGACGAGATCTATCACGGCCTCACCTATGCCGGCGAGGCGACGAGCGCGCTCGCCTTTTCGGACGAGGCGATCATCGTCAATTCGTTCTCGAAATATTTCTGCATGACCGGCTGGCGCGTCGGCTGGCTCGTGGTGCCGGAACGCCTCGTCCGCCCGCTGGAGCGGCTCGCGCAGAACCTTGCGATCTCGGTGCCCTATCTCAGCCAGGTTGCGGCGATCGCCGCCTTCGACGCGATTGCCGAGCTTGAGGCGGTCAAGCAGGGCTATGCCCGCAACCGCGCGCGGCTGATGGAGGCGCTGCCGGCGCTCGGCCTCAACCCGCTGCCGATGGACGGCGCCTTCTACGCCTATTGCGACATCGGGCGATTCTCGAACGATTCCATGGCGTTCTCGAAGAAGGCGCTGCACGAGGCCGGCATCGCCATCACCCCCGGCCTCGATTTCGATCCGAACGAGGGGCACCGCTTCGTGCGTCTGTCCTATGCGGGCAGCGAGGCGGATATCGCCGAGGGCATACGGCGGCTGAAGGCGTGGCTGGGGTGAGCGGGCCGCCCCTGCCTCTCGCCACCACGCTGCTGCTCGCCTGCCTCGCGGTTCTGGTCTGGCTCTTTTTCGCGGCCGGCGTCCTGTTCGGGCTTGCCGCGCTCCGTGCCCGGTTCGATTCCGACCTCGCCCTCACCATCGGACAGGGCGCGCTCGGCGCCGGACTCTTTTTCCTCACTGCGCTTTCCATCCATTTGATCCGCCACGCGATCATCCGTCGCGCCGGCTTGAATCGGTTTGACAAGCTTGACGGCTAGCGCCGCGCCCGTGAAATACGGGAACGCCCCGCGCCCGTGCGCCCCACCCCGGACAAGCCGGAGAACAGCCCCGCCATGAGCCTCGATATCCGTTCCGCCCCGCCGAAATACTGGATCAAGGGCGCGAAGGCCGATTGGGAAATCATCATCGGCATGGAGATCCACGCGCAGGTGAATTCGAAGTCGAAGCTCTTCTCGGGCGCCTCGACCGAATTCGGCGGCGAGCCCAACGCCCATGTGAGCCTCGTCGACGCGGCGATGCCGGGCATGCTGCCGGTGATCAACGCGGAATGCGTGGCGCAGGCCGTGCGCACGGGGCTGGGGCTCAAGGCCCGGATCAACAGGAAAAGCCGCTTCGACCGCAAGAATTATTTCTACCCCGATCTGCCGCAGGGCTACCAGATCAGCCAGTATCAGGAGCCCATCGTCGGGGAGGGCACGGTGATCGTCGATGTGCCGGGCGAGGCGGAGCCGATCACGGTGCGGATCGAGCGGCTGCATCTCGAACAGGATGCGGGGAAATCGATCCACGACCAGGATCCGGCCAATTCCTTCGTCGATCTCAACCGGGCGGGGGTGGCGCTGATGGAGATCGTCTCCAAGCCCGACCTGCGCTCGGCCGAGGAAGCGCAGGCCTATGTCGCCAAGCTGCGCACCATCCTGCGCTATCTCGGCACCTGCGACGGCGACATGGAGAAGGGCAATCTCCGCGCCGACGTGAACGTCTCCGTGCGCAAGCCGGGCGAGCCCTTCGGCACGCGCTGCGAGATCAAGAATGTCAACTCGATCCGCTTCATCGGCCAGGCGATCGAGGTCGAGGCGCGCCGCCAGATCGGCATCCTCGAGGATGGCGGGGTGATCGACCAGGAAACCCGGCTCTATGATCCGGGAAAGCGCGAGACCCGCTCCATGCGCTCCAAGGAAGAGGCGCATGATTACCGCTATTTCCCCGATCCGGACCTCCTGCCGCTGGTGCTGCCGGAGGGGTTCGTCGAGGAATTGGAGCAGGCCCTGCCCGAACTGCCGGACGAGAAGAAGGCGCGCTTCATCCGCGAATACGGCCTGCCGGCCTATGACGCGAACGTGCTCGCCATGGAGCGCGCCAGCGCCGATTATTTCGAGGCGGTCGCCAAGGGGGGCAAAGGCTCGGGGCGCGACGGCAAGACGGCGGCGAACTGGGTGATCAACGAGCTGTTCGGGCGCCTGAACAAGGACGGCAAGACGATTGAGGAGACTCCGGTTTCTGCCGCGCAGCTCGGAGCGATCATCGACCTGATCGCCGCCGGCACCATCTCCGGAAAGATCGCGAAGGACCTGTTCGAGATCGTTTTCAACGAAGGCGGAGATCCCGCTGAAATCGTTGAGAAACGCGGGATGAAGCAGGTCACGGATACCGGCGCGATCGAAAAAGTGATCGACGAGATCATCGCCGCCAACCCGGACAAGGTGGAACAGGCCAAGGCCAAGCCGACGCTGCTCGGCTGGTTCGTCGGGCAGGCGATGAAGGCGTCCGGGGGCAAGGCCAATCCGGGCGCGGTCAACGACCTGCTGAAGCAGAAGCTGGGGATCGAGTGAGCCCCTTCCTGCGTCCCGCCACCTCGGCCGATATCCCGGCTCTGCGCGACCTTCTCGTCGCCACCTGGCACGAGACCTATGATGCCATCTATGGCCGGGAGAAGGTGGACGAGATCACCGGCCGCTGGCATTCCGAGGCGCGGCTCGCGGACCAGGTGCGGCAGGCCGCCGCGCATCCGCATCGCGAGGTGATGCTCATCGCGGAAGGCGCGGAAGGGCTTCTCGGCACCGTCTCGATGCACCGGCAATCGGAAGAGGTTGTCGATCTCGGCCGGCTCTATGTGCGCGCCGGCGCGCAGGGGCACGGCCTCGGCTGGCGGCTGATGCGCGCGGCGCTGGCGCGCTTCCCCGAGGCGCGGCGCGTGCGGCTCGATGTCGAGCCAGAGAACGCGCGGGCGATCCGGTTCTATTCCCGCCACGGCTTCCGCGTCATCACGCGCGGCACGGCCTGTGGCGGCGACGCGGCGGCCGCGATCACCCATCTCGTGATGGAGGCGGCGCTGCCGCTCTTCCGGCCGGCGCGCGATTCCGATGCGCAGGACCTTTACGGGCTGATCACGCTGTGCTTCGCGGAATATCCGGGCTGCGTCACGGACCCGCATGACGACATGCCGGATATCGCCCGCGCCGGTGCCTGGCCGGTGCGCGAACGGGCGGGGCGGCGGCTCGGCGGTCATTTCCTCGTGATCGAGGACGAAGAGGGGCGGGTCGGTGCCTCGATCGCCATCGATTTCCCGGCCGGGGATACGGGCGAATTGCACCGGCTCTATGTCCGGCCGGATCTGCGCGGGCGGGGCCTTGCGGCGCGGCTTGTCGGCGAATGCGAGCGGATCGCCCGTGATTCCGGCGCCGCGCGCCTGCTTGCCTGGTCCGACACCCGGTTCGAGGCGGCGCATCGGCTCTATCGCCGCCGGGGATACCGCGCCGGGGATGCGACACGCGCGCTGGGAGACATTTCGCGCTCGGTGGAGTATTGTTTCGAACTCATTCTGTGACGAAGGCCACCCGGCGTGCGTCCGTTCAGCTTGCCGTCATGTGCGCCGGAGCACTGAGGCATCCAATGCCCGGCCTTAGGGTTTAAGGCATCAGACCGGCGGCAGCACGGGATGCGGATCCCGAACCGGTCCGGATAATGCGGAGACGAACATGACCATGATCGCCAGGAAGTATGCTTTCGCCGCCGCGGCGCTTGCCGCGGCCTTCGCGCTCATGCCGGTCGGCGAGGCCGAGGCCCGCCACGGCCGCAAGGGCGCGCTCGCCGCGGGGATCGTCGGCGGTGCGCTCATCGCCGGGGCGCTCGCCGCGCCGCGCTATTACGGCCCCGCCTATGCCGCGCCGGTTTACAGCGCCCCCGCCTATGGCGGCCCGGTCTATGTCGAGGAGCCGACCTGCTACATCGTCCGCGAGCGCGTCTGGGACGATTACAGCGGCCGCTGGGTGCGCGTTCGCCGCCAGGTCTGCGACTGAGGGACGGATATCAGCGCCGGCCGCCCCGGCGGCCATCAGGCCCCGCTTCCGCGGGGCCATTCGCGTTCAGAACAGGCGCTTCAGCCCGCCGAGCGCATCGCGGAACCAGTCCGACGAGGCGACGAGATAGCCCGGCGCGAAGAAGACGGTGATCCAGGCCGCCGCCCCGGCGAGATTGGCGAGCATGAACGGCACCGGCGCCATGCGCGAAATTCCGGCGACGATCGGAATCAGCACGCGCAGCGGCCCGCCGAAATGTCCGATCACCACCCCCCACACGCCCCAGCGCCGCGAGAAGGCCGTGGCACGCGCGATGGTCTCGCCGTAATTGCGGAACGGCCAGAGCGAGAGCATCCGCCCCTCCATCGTCGCGCTGACGAGATACATCACCGAGAAGCCGAAGGCGGCGCCGATCGCGCCGGCGATCAGCGACGGCATCAGCGGCACGCCCGATGCGGCGAACAGCCCGCCGAGCGCGAACAGCACGAAGGTCGAGGGAATGAAGACCGAGACGATCACGATCGTCTCGCCCATCGCGAGCAGGAACACGACCAGCGGCGCGAGGTGCTGGTTGGCCTGGACGAAGGCGATGATCGCCGCATGATCGAACGCGATGGACATCGGCGCGAGGGTTCTCCGCTTGCATGCTTCCCCGGCCGGGGTTCGCCTCTGGTAAGGGCGCCGTTGCGCCGCGTCCAGACCGATGCGAGAAGAGCGGCCGCTTTTTGCGCTCGCGCCCCGGACCGGGGCCTTGCGGAAAGGGGCGCCGTGCGGAGGCAGCAGCCATGATTCTTGCCGAGATCGAGATCGCCGACGCCCGGCCGCAGGACCTTCCGGCCATCATCGCCATCTATGCCGAAGGCCAGGTTTCCGGCACGCGCGAGGTCTTCACATCCGAGAGCGCCGCGGATTACCGCGCGGCCTTCGACGAACTGATGGCCGATCCGCGCGCCGACCTCCTCGTCCTCCGCGAGGGCGACGATGTGCTCGGTTTCGCGCTGTTCTTCAGCCTGCGCGGGTTTGCCGGGCGCGGCGCGCGGCGCGCCTTTCTGCATTCGCTGTTCATGGCCGAGCGGGCGCGGGGGCGGGGCCTCGGCCGCCGGCTCCTGGCCGAGGTCGAGCGGCGCGCCAGCGCCCGCGGCGCCTGCCGCATCGACCTGACCTCCGACAAGCGCCGGCTCGACGCCCACCGATTCTATCGCATGCTCGGCTATGCCCAGTCGCACGAGGGCTTCAGCAAGGATCTCGCGCTCAGCGCCCCTGGGCCTTGAGCCGGGCGCGGCACTCGACATTGAAGACCCGCCAGGTCTTGCCCTCGGCCTTGAGCTTGTCCCGGTTCGCCCGCCATTCCTGGCCGCAGGCGCGCATGCGGTTGTCGTTCGCGAGCTGGGCCTGGGAACGCTGCCGCTTCGGCTTCTCCGCCTCCGCCTGCGGCGCGGGGCTGGCTTGGGGTGCGGGGCTGGCCGGCGGCTGCGCGGCGCGGCTTGAGGCCGGGCGGAGCGGATTTGCGCCCTGCGCGGCTTGGCCGAGCGCCGCCGGCATGCCGGCGAGGGCGCCGAGGCCGAGCGTGAGCGCGACGAGAAGGGGGCGGGCGACAAGATGGCGGGTGCGGGCATGTCCGGGCATGATTCTGCCTTTGTCTCTGGGCGTCGATCCGGCCCCGCGCAGGCGGGGTGATGCCAGTTTGCGCCGCGCGCCGCGGCTTGGGAAGGGGGCGGCCGCGTTTTCGTGATGGCACGAGCATCCGGCGGGGCTGTCGAATCCCGCGCGGCCGCGCTAAGCTGCGGCCAACTCAACATTCGGAGCCTCCGATGCAACCGATCGACCTCTATTACTGGCCGACCCCGAACGGCTGGAAAATCTCCATCGCCCTTGAGGAGATGGCTCTTCCTTACGAGGTGCACCTCGTCGACATCACCAAGGGCGAGCAATTCGCGCCGGATTTCCTGAAGGTATCGCCGAACAACAAGATGCCGGCGATCGTCGATCACGACACCAGCGGCGGCGAGCCGATCTCGATCTTCGAGAGCGGCGCGATCCTGCAATATCTCGGCCGCAAGACCGGGCGGTTTTATCCCGTGAACGAACGCGCCCGCGTCGAGGTGGACCAATGGCTGTTTTGGCAGATGGGCGGTTTCGGCCCGATGCTCGGCCAGACGCACCATTTCCGCATCTACGCGCCGGAGAAGATCGAATACGCCATCCAGCGCTATACCAACGAGGCGCGCCGGCTCTACGGCGTGCTCGACCGGCGCCTCAAGGATCGCGAATGGGTGGCGGGGGATTATTCGATCGCCGACATGGCGATCGGCCCTTGGGCGAAGCTCTGGGAGCGGCAGGGGCAGGACATTGCCGAGTTCCCGAACGTGAAGCGCTGGCTCGACGCCTTCCTCGCGCGTCCGGCGGTGCAGAAGGGGCTCGCGGTGTCGAGCGAGAAGCGCGACCCTTCCTCGCAGCAGATGAAGGATCCCAAGGTGCAGGAGATCCTGTTCGGCAACAAGCCGAAAGCGTGAGCGCCCGGCGGCGGGGCGGGCAGGGCGCTCGGCCCGCCCGTCACGCCACCACGGTCAGCCGTTTCGCCGCCCGCGTCACCGCCGTGTAGAGCCAGCGGGCGCGATGCTCACGAAAGGCGAAGCTCTCGTCGAACAGCACGACATGGTTCCATTGCGAGCCCTGCGCCTTGTGCACCGTGAGCGCGTAGCCGTAATCGAATTCGTCGACATGCCGGCGGATCTCCCACGGCACCTCCTCGCCGCTCTCGAACATCGCCCGCGGGCAGACGATCTTCACCGTCGGCCCCGCGCCCTCCTCTGGCGCCACGCGCATATGCACGAAATCGCCCGCCCGCTCGCCCACGAGCTTGACCGTGAAGGTCGAGCCGTTGAGCAGCCCCTTCTGGCGGTTGTTGCGCAGGCAGACGAGCTTCTCCTCCTGTTCCGGCAATGCGTCGCGCCGGCCGAGCAGCTCGCGGATCCGGGCATTGTAGCGCCGCCGCGTCTCGTTGCGGCCGACCAGCACCTGGTCCGCCGCGAGGATCTGCGCGGCGTCGATCGCCTCGCGGCCGATCACCCTGGTTTCGCCGAAAACGCCGCGCGGCAGCCTTTCGCCGGCGCGGGCCAGCATCGAGAGGCGGATGATCGGATCATCCGCCGCCTGCCGGTGCACCTCCTGGAGCATCACGTCCGGATCGCCTTCGGTGAAGAAGCCGCCGCCCTTCACGGGGGGGAGCTGCGCCGGATCGCCCAGAACCAGAACCGGCACGCCGAAGGAGAGCAGATCCTGCCCGAGTTCGGCATCGACCATCGAGCATTCGTCGACGATCACCAGTTCGGCCTTCTTCACATCCGATTGCCGGTTGAGCACGAAGCTCGGCTCCTCGGATTTGCTCTCCCTGGAGCGGTAGATCAGCGAATGCAGCGTCGCTGCGCCCTCGCAGCCGCGCTCGCGCATCACCGAGGCGGCCTTGCCGGTGAATGCGGCGAACAGCACCTCGCCGTCGATCCCCTCCGCGATATGGCGCGCAAGTGTCGTCTTGCCGGTCCCGGCATAGCCGAACAGCCGGAACAGCAGCTGCCCGCGCCCCTTGCGGGCGGCGCGGTGCCAGTCCGAGATGGCGATGAGGGCTTGGTCTTGCTCGGGCGAGAAGCGCATCCCGGCGCTTCTAGCCGAGTCGGCGCCGCGCTGTCCTCACTCGACCTTCGACCAGTTCACCGAACGGCAGACGAGCCCGCCCAGCGCGCAGCCGGCGGTGGTCAGGTTCTTGCCGCTCAGCGTCATCTTGCCGGAATAGGTCTTGCCGTCCTCGGGGTTGAAGGCCTTGCCCGACCATTTGTTCTCGCCATCCGGCTTCATGTCGTAGAAGACGCGCTGGCCGATCTTGGCCGGCCCGGTCGTATCCTTCAGCCAGATGATCGTGCCGCAAAGCCCGTCGCCGCATTTGGCGAACCGGACGCGGCTCGCGCCGGAATCGCGCAGCCACACGCCGGTGGGGTCGCTCGCCAGCGCGGGCAGGGGCGCCAGCGCGCCCGCGGCGAGGGTCAGCATGGCAAGGGCCGCCGTGGCGGCGGATATCCGCGAAGATTGGGTCATGGGGTCCTCCCGAAGCCGGATTCCAGCCGGCTTTTGTGGAATGTTCATATGTAAACGACCTCGTTGTCAAGCGCCGACCGCGCCGCCGGCGGCATGAGGTGATCGCGGGCATGGTTTCGGGAAGCTTCCGCTAACCTCCGTTTCCGTTTCCTTGCGCTTTGATTCGCAAGGCGAATCCGCCGCTTTTGCCTTTCCGGCGGGTTAAGGGGTGCTTGTGCGGCGGCGGCGATGACGAAGTGTTAGGCACATCGATTCAGAAGATCTTCGAAAATTTTGCTCAAATTCTCTCCATCGGCCGCGACATCCGGGGTGGGATGCAAGAGCCGAACAATAACGGATACAACAGGGCAGATGGGAACAAGCAGATGTTTCAGGTCGACATGATCGGGATCTCCGGCGAGCCGGAACGTAACTTCATCGAACTCGGGATGGACTATGCCTGCGGACGCAATGTCGCGGCGGACCTGATCGAGGCGCACAAATGGTTCAACATCGCGGCGTTGCGCGGTGATGTCGAGGCGGCGCGGCGCCGGCAGGAACTGGCGGCCGAGATGAACGCGCGCGAGATCGCCGCGGCCCAGCGCCGGGCGCGGGAATGGCTCTCGATTCACTGATGCGGCGTCCCTCGGCCTCCTCCTGCGGCGTCGCGCGGCAGCGCCGGCCCCGCAGGAAGCGCTTGAATCCATGTCCCCGCTCGGGCATAGAGCGGGGCCCGGCGCCCGCGCCGGCCGGAGACGTGGCCGAGAGGCTGAAGGCACTCGTTTGCTAAATGAGCATACCTCGAAAGGGGTATCATGGGTTCGAATCCCATCGTCTCCGCCATTGATTTGCTAAGTCATTTCATATGCTTAGCTATTTTTCCAAGGGAAATCGGTTCGTCGCCTCCTGGGCCAGAAACCGGGCCAGATGAGGTCATTCATGCCGCTTGTCCCTCGACTTGTGCGTCGCAACGGAGCCTATTGCTTCCGCATGGCCGTGTCGAAGCATTGGTGGCGCGTGTCGGACGCTACGAAGTCAAGTCGATGTTGCGCTCGTCCGATGACCTGAGCATTTCCGCGAGTGGGGCGGCGAGTTGCCCGCCACGCCGGAGATCATCGCGGCCTACGTCGCCGCCTATGCCGGGGAAGTGATAGGCCCCCACTAAGTGGTCCGGATGGAATGTTAGTGCATTGACGGCCTCGACGCCAGCGCGGGCGCAAAGGGCCTATCCCCGCGAGCGCGGGGGAACCATGGGCGTTGTAGCTGGAGTGCCAGATCTTGCGGGCCTATCCCCGCGAGCGCGGGGGAACCGGTCAGGGCCTTCTTGAAGCCGCGCTCGTCCTGGGCCTATCCCCGCGAGCGCGGGGGAACCATGCCAAGGCAGGGGACGCCCCAGGTAGGGGCGGGCCTATCCCCGCGAGCGCGGGGGAACCCTGGTGGCGCTGGGGCTGGCGTCGCTGGCGTCGGGCCTATCCCCGCGAGCGCGGGGGAACCAGAGCGAGGCGCGCCCGTCGAAGTGCCGCCGGGGGCCTATCCCCGCGAGCGCGGGGGAACCTAGGCTCCGGTCACGTCCCCGCCCCCATTGGTGGGCCTATCCCCGCGAGCGCGGGGGAACCCCGTAGCCGAAATCTTCTATCCTTTTCTTTTTGGGCCTATCCCCGCGAGCGCGGGGGAACCCGCCCCCTGGATCGCCGAAGGATCTGTGCTTCGGGCCTATCCCCGCGAGCGCGGGGGAACCTATGTCTGCTTCCAGTGCGAGGTCAGCGACACAGGCCTATCCCCGCGAGCGCGGGGGAACCCCAAAGATCGAAATAACTCTGATGCTGCAAGGGGGCCTATCCCCGCGAGCGCGGGGGAACCCCGCCGGGCGCGAGGTTGTCCATGTGCCTGGGGGGCCTATCCCCGCGAGCGCGGGGGAACCTTTCTTGCGCGTCTCCGTGGCGAAGGCCACGAGGGCCTATCCCCGCGAGCGCGGGGGAACCTCCCACGCAACTGGGTTGAATAAGCGCACCGCGGGCCTATCCCCGCGAGCGCGGGGGAACCAGGCAATCGACCGTAGAATGATCGATATTACAAGGCCTATCCCCGCGAGCGCGGGGGAACCATATTGCTGGCGCCGATATTCACGCGGCTGCGGGGCCTATCCCCGCGAGCGCGGGGGAACCGCGTTCAGGGCGGGGAGGACGTTAACGCAAGAGGGCCTATCCCCGCGAGCGCGGGGGAACCCAGCGCTTCCGACATGAAGTTTTTGCCGATGTGGGCCTATCCCCGCGAGCGCGGGGGAACCGAGCCGGCAAGGGGGCCATCAACCAGAACGACAGGCCTATCCCCGCGAGCGCGGGGGAACCGGGCGGCGGGCAAGAACGGTCAGATGATCGTCGGGCCTATCCCCGCGAGCGCGGGGGAACCCCATGGATGCGGGTGCCGTCGCGGGCATGAAGGGGCCTATCCCCGCGAGCGCGGGGGAACCTCTTGTCGCACAAGATCGAGGCCGGGCACCGCGGGCCTATCCCCGCGAGCGCGGGGGAACCTGCGAGCATGGCCAGGAGCGTGTCCGCTTCGTGGGCCTATCCCCGCGAGCGCGGGGGAACCGTTCGGCGATCACGACGGATTTGCCCGTCCCGGGGCCTATCCCCGCGAGCGCGGGGGAACCACAGATGCGAGCAAACAGAGAAGGGCATGGGAAGGCCTATCCCCGCGAGCGCGGGGGAACCCAAGATCGGAATAGCTCAGGATGCGCCCCGCGGGGCCTATCCCCGCGAGCGCGGGGGAACCGCACGGGGCGCCGCATGCGCCAGAAGAAAGCGGGGCCTATCCCCGCGAGCGCGGGGGAACCAGGCTGCAAGCATCGGGGTTCGGAAGGGCGGCAGGCCTATCCCCGCGAGCGCGGGGGAACCGCCTCGACATCCGGATATCCGGCAAGAGCATGAGGCCTATCCCCGCGAGCGCGGGGGAACCCAACCTTCGTCTCGTGAGGATATGCCATGGCTGGGCCTATCCCCGCGAGCGCGGGGGAACCTTGATATTTGTGCGATAGAGGCCTCTACGCCAAGGCCTATCCCCGCGAGCGCGGGGGAACCGTCGAGACCATCGATCCGGCGACCGGGAAGCAAGGCCTATCCCCGCGAGCGCGGGGGAACCTGACCAGCTTCCGAACGCAGCACCGCCGGAATAGGCCTATCCCCGCGAGCGCGGGGGAACCCAAGGCCCCCAGCCTGAACTTCACTCATTCCTGGGCCTATCCCCGCGAGCGCGGGGGAACCCGTCGAGCAGAACGCGCGAGCTTTACTGCGGCAGGCCTATCCCCGCGAGCGCGGGGGAACCGATGATCGTGCGAGGAATCGACGATATCTGCCGGGCCTATCCCCGCGAGCGCGGGGGAACCATCCTCTGCCTGGGGCGCCTGCATTTTGTCGAGGGCCTATCCCCGCGAGCGCGGGGGAACCCTTCAATGGCACATGCTGGTTCCGCAAGTGCTCGGCCTATCCCCGCGAGCGCGGGGGAACCGCCAGAGCGCGGGGGCATCGTCCATTGCCGCGAGGCCTATCCCCGCGAGCGCGGGGGAACCTTCCGGCCCGTAAATCAGCACGCGTGGTGGCGAGGCCTATCCCCGCGAGCGCGGGGGAACCACGGACAAGACATTCTGCATGCGCTTGCCGATGGGCCTATCCCCGCGAGCGCGGGGGAACCCCCCCGCGGGGCGATCCTGACGAAGATCGCTGGGGCCTATCCCCGCGAGCGCGGGGGAACCCCGATGTCGCGGGTTGATCGGGGGCAAGCTCAAGGCCTATCCCCGCGAGCGCGGGGGAACCTTTCTTTCGGGTCTCCGTGGCGAAGGCGACGAGGGCCTATCCCCGCGAGCGCGGGGGAACCGCGTTATGGAGGAACCGGATGTATTCGCTGAGAGGCCTATCCCCGCGAGCGCGGGGGAACCGCACTATCATCTTGCTCTTTTTGGCTTCCCGAGGGCCTATCCCCGCGAGCGCGGGGGAACCATTCAGCGCCAGAAGCTCATGGCATTCCGGACAGGCCTATCCCCGCGAGCGCGGGGGAACCCGTCATAGGTCAATTCACGGGCTGGCTGCATGTGGCCTATCCCCGCGAGCGCGGGGGAACCTAGGTAAAGACCGAACCGGGGCGCGTCACGGGGGGCCTATCCCCGCGAGCGCGGGGGAACCGGTGCGTCCAGCGGTATTCAGCCTTCTCGCCCGGGCCTATCCCCGCGAGCGCGGGGGAACCCGAGAACATAGACTTCCGAGACGTTCTCGAACGGGCCTATCCCCGCGAGCGCGGGGGAACCCGCCGTCAATTCGCCCGCGGCGCTCATGCTGAAGGCCTATCCCCGCGAGCGCGGGGGAACCCCATGGCGGCCGAGCGGCTTGGCGTGCGCCGCGTGCCGGAGGAGGCCTATCCCCGCGAGCGCGGGGGAACCCAGATGCCGTCGCGGCATGGTAATGCAGGCCGAGGCCTATCCCCGCGAGCGCGGGGGAACCCTGCCTGGGTGAACGGCGCGGCGGCGCACTCGTGGCCTATCCCCGCGAGCGCGGGGGAACCTACGCCTTCAAGCTTCATGACGCGCTGCATCAAGGCCTATCCCCGCGAGCGCGGGGGAACCTCCGCTGCGATTTCTCCCCGCGCTGGCGAGTGAGGCCTATCCCCGCGAGCGCGGGGGAACCTACGCGAGGAAAAATTGGGAAAGATTGGAAAGAGGCCTATCCCCGCGAGCGCGGGGGAACCATATGAAAACCGGGATGCCGCCCACGCTCGGGGGGCCTATCCCCGCGAGCGCGGGGGAACCCTGGCTGCGCGCCAGGATGCGGAGGCTCCATCGGGCCTATCCCCGCGAGCGCGGGGGAACCTCCTGATCCTTCGCGACGCTCGCAATGTGCGCGGGCCTATCCCCGCGAGCGCGGGGGAACCCAAGATCGGAATAGCTCAGGATGCGCCCCGCGGGGCCTATCCCCGCGAGCGCGGGGGAACCAGATCGCCCGTATCCGCTCCCTTTCCGCCCCGGGGCCTATCCCCGCGAGCGCGGGGGAACCCGTCGAGCAGAACGCGCGAGCTTTACTGCGGCAGGCCTATCCCCGCGAGCGCGGGGGAACCAGCGGATGCCGACATCCAGGCCCCCTTGGAAAAGGCCTAT
Source organism: Rhabdaerophilum calidifontis (assembly GCF_008641065.1). Lineage (GTDB taxonomy): Bacteria > Pseudomonadota > Alphaproteobacteria > Rhizobiales > Beijerinckiaceae > Rhabdaerophilum > Rhabdaerophilum calidifontis. The sequence goes on from NZ_VTRS01000002.1 coordinate 264,789, forward strand.
CCCCGCGAGCGCGGGGGAACCCGTCACCACTTCGGTTCTTGTCCTTCTGGACGGGGCCTATCCCCGCGAGCGCGGGGGAACCCACTGTCCAGCACGCTACTTCTGCACTTATTCGGGCCTATCCCCGCGAGCGCGGGGGAACCTCAGGCGGCGGCCGAGGGCATCACCGCGCCCCGGGCCTATCCCCGCGAGCGCGGGGGAACCGCATCTGGCGTGCCGGTTGCGGTGCGCAACCAGGGCCTATCCCCGCGAGCGCGGGGGAACCGCCCTTGTCGGTCGCCTCGGCCTCGATGGTGAGGGCCTATCCCCGCGAGCGCGGGGGAACCTCGCCTGGGCCTGCGAGAGCGCCGAATCCATGAGGCCTATCCCCGCGAGCGCGGGGGAACCGGATACCCTCGCGGATATAGATGCGGCGCGGAAGGCCTATCCCCGCGAGCGCGGGGGAACCCCCGCCGAATCCTTCCCGAATCTTTCCCGCCAAGGCCTATCCCCGCGAGCGCGGGGGAACCGGATATCCGGATGTCGAGACCATGGTCGAGGCAGGCCTATCCCCGCGAGCGCGGGGGAACCGTGACGCTAATTGCGGCCGCAGTGCCCGCCTTGGGCCTATCCCCGCGAGCGCGGGGGAACCCATCCCCCGCCGCCGGCGAGCGTCGAGGAAGCGGGGCCTATCCCCGCGAGCGCGGGGGAACCTCCTGTCCCCCCTGATGTTGCGGGGGCGGATCTGGCCTATCCCCGCGAGCGCGGGGGAACCTTTTGTTACCCTTTTCGTCTCCACGCTCCCCCGGGCCTATCCCCGCGAGCGCGGGGGAACCGCATGTCAGGGCGCAGGCGGCGAGGAAAGCGCGGGCCTATCCCCGCGAGCGCGGGGGAACCTCCAGCACCGCGTCATAAGCTCGGAGCCATGGGGGCCTATCCCCGCGAGCGCGGGGGAACCCTTGCCACGACCAGAGAGAGGTGAAAATGGCTGGGCCTATCCCCGCGAGCGCGGGGGAACCGTCTTGCCGGAAAGGTCCATCACCGAATTCGCGGGCCTATCCCCGCGAGCGCGGGGGAACCGCCGCCGAGCGGCTGCAATCCGGCGAGGACGAAGGCCTATCCCCGCGAGCGCGGGGGAACCGCGCGTCATCCCATCGGGTCGCGCGCGCGCACGGGCCTATCCCCGCGAGCGCGGGGGAACCGAAGGAAGGACAAATCGCCACCGCGCGTGCTGAGGCCTATCCCCGCGAGCGCGGGGGAACCCCGGCGCGGTGCGCTTGTCGCGGCCTTTTACGAGGCCTATCCCCGCGAGCGCGGGGGAACCGCTTGCGTGAAGCGGGCCGCCGCACGTGGCATGGGCCTATCCCCGCGAGCGCGGGGGAACCCCGCTCCATCGGAGCGCGCAAGAATCGCCCCGGGGCCTATCCCCGCGAGCGCGGGGGAACCCCCCGAAGTGCAGCCTTGCCAGCTGGGCCAAGGGGCCTATCCCCGCGAGCGCGGGGGAACCCCTCCCCGTTCGGCGTGGGAGATTCCCGTCACAGGCCTATCCCCGCGAGCGCGGGGGAACCCCATGGATGCGGGCACCGTCGCGGGCATGAAGGGGCCTATCCCCGCGAGCGCGGGGGAACCTCACGCAGGCTGATCTTGACGCGATAGACCAGGGGCCTATCCCCGCGAGCGCGGGGGAACCCAGCTATGACGCGGCCGTGGCGCGGGCGAAAAGGGCCTATCCCCGCGAGCGCGGGGGAACCCCGAGGCGGCAACCCTGCGCCGCGGCTCGCCGGGGCCTATCCCCGCGAGCGCGGGGGAACCCTTCGTGGGGGATGCCCCAGATTCTCGGCTCAAGGCCTATCCCCGCGAGCGCGGGGGAACCCGCATGGACAGCCCCAGGAGGACTGCCCATGCGGGCCTATCCCCGCGAGCGCGGGGGAACCCGCTGGATCCGTTCGGCGATGATCTCGTCCGTGGGCCTATCCCCGCGAGCGCGGGGGAACCCATCCGGCGCCCTGCGATCCGTGAAAAGCGAGAGGCCTATCCCCGCGAGCGCGGGGGAACCTCACGCTGAGCCCGGTGCTATTACTGATGTCGGGGCCTATCCCCGCGAGCGCGGGGGAACCCTGTAGAGCCTCACCCTATTCGGTACTTTGCCGGGCCTATCCCCGCGAGCGCGGGGGAACCTGACCACGGAAGTGAAGTCCGACCACTGCTCAAGGCCTATCCCCGCGAGCGCGGGGGAACCCCGCGCGCGCTCAAGCCGGAACATGGAATAAAGGGCCTATCCCCGCGAGCGCGGGGGAACCGCGTGGTGGATCGCGATGCGCGGCTTGTCCGGGGGCCTATCCCCGCGAGCGCGGGGGAACCCGCACGGGCAGCCGGGGCGACATCGCCCCGTTAGGCCTATCCCCGCGAGCGCGGGGGAACCCCGGAGGCCGTGGCCGTCAGCGGCGGCAAGGCAGGCCTATCCCCGCGAGCGCGGGGGAACCTTTTCAATGCTCAGGGCCAAAACTTCGTCATAGGGCCTATCCCCGCGAGCGCGGGGGAACCTTTTCAATGCTCAGGGCCAAAACTTCGTCATAGGGCCTATCCCCGCGAGCGCGGGGGAACCGCATACCGGGCGCGGCTTCTGTTCGCAAAGGCAGGCCTATCCCCGCGAGCGCGGGGGAACCCGCTTGCCGACGCCGCCATGCGGGCGCACATGCCCCAGAAGGAGGCCTATCCCCGCGAGCGCGGGGGAACCGCCGAAACTCACCGCTCGCCAGGCCTCACCAAAGGCCTATCCCCGCGAGCGCGGGGGAACCAGGCACCGCAAGCCCTCGATATCGGCTTCGCAGGGCCTATCCCCGCGAGCGCGGGGGAACCGTCCATCTTGCCGCGCAGATGCCCATCGCAGAGGGCCTATCCCCGCGAGCGCGGGGGAACCCCCAGGGGGATGTTGCCGACAGGCTGGCTGCAAGGCCTATCCCCGCGAGCGCGGGGGAACCTCGTATCAAAAGCGACCATCGGCTCGATCGATGGGCCTATCCCCGCGAGCGCGGGGGAACCTGGCCAATCCGGGACGTGTCGATGCTGTCGGGGGGCCTATCCCCGCGAGCGCGGGGGAACCCCAAAGACCGGAATAACGCAGACGCAGCAAGGGGGCCTATCCCCGCGAGCGCGGGGGAACCGCGCATCATATTCCGCGCGGGACATGATGACCAGGCCTATCCCCGCGAGCGCGGGGGAACCGAAGGCCCCGGCTTTTGACCAGGGCCTTTTTGAGGCCTATCCCCGCGAGCGCGGGGGAACCTTTCTTTCGGGTCTCCGTGGCGAAGGCGACGAGGGCCTATCCCCGCGAGCGCGGGGGAACCACCGCTCGACAACCGGCGAGCCGCGGCGCAGGGGGCCTATCCCCGCGAGCGCGGGGGAACCGATGACCAGGAAACCTTGGCCCAGCTGGCAAGGGGCCTATCCCCGCGAGCGCGGGGGAACCCAGATCGGGCGGAGCGTTCAGTTCGGGCGAAAAGGCCTATCCCCGCGAGCGCGGGGGAACCTGCGAGCGCGAATGCGGGGTCCCACTGGATCCGGGCCTATCCCCGCGAGCGCGGGGGAACCCCGTAGCCGAAATCTTCTATCCTTTTCTTTTTGGGCCTATCCCCGCGAGCGCGGGGGAACCATTTCCCAGGTGGCCGCTTCAACGATGGTCTTGGGCCTATCCCCGCGAGCGCGGGGGAACCGCCGGTCTGGTCGATGTGAAGCTTTCCGGCGGGGGCCTATCCCCGCGAGCGCGGGGGAACCTCCTTGTCCAGCGTGTCCAGCGTGGGCCTATCCCCGCGAGCGCGGGGGAACCTGGGTGATCGAGAAGGAAAGGCCTGGTCGTCGGGGCCTATCCCCGCGAGCGCGGGGGAACCGTGCCGGGATTTTTTTTGCGCTCAATGCAAAAAGGCCTATCCCCGCGAGCGCGGGGGAACCGCATGGCTTTTCGTCGCCGCCCGAAGCGGCTACGGCCTATCCCCGCGAGCGCGGGGGAACCGAGGCGGATGCGCGGGCGATCGCGAAAAAGGGGGGCCTATCCCCGCGAGCGCGGGGGAACCCGATCCAGAATGCGGCGACGCGCATCGCGCGTGGGCCTATCCCCGCGAGCGCGGGGGAACCTCTGGCGCATGGGCGCGCGCGAATTGCCGCACCGGCCTATCCCCGCGAGCGCGGGGGAACCCCGCCTTTCCTGTGAAAGCCGAGGCCCCTCAAAGGCCTATCCCCGCGAGCGCGGGGGAACCCTGGGGCGGCGGGACAAGCGGCCCAGGATACTGGGCCTATCCCCGCGAGCGCGGGGGAACCGATGCAGATGCCCCAGGAAGGCGTGCCGATACGGGCCTATCCCCGCGAGCGCGGGGGAACCCGCCGATGGAGATCAACCCGGCGCCGCGCACGAGGCCTATCCCCGCGAGCGCGGGGGAACCTCTCATCCCCGAGCACGACGTGCTGCTGGCGGGGGCCTATCCCCGCGAGCGCGGGGGAACCCGTCGTATCAAGGAAGACTTCTGGCAGCGAGAGGGCCTATCCCCGCGAGCGCGGGGGAACCCATCGCATCATGCTCGAGGCTACTCAGCATCAGGGCCTATCCCCGCGAGCGCGGGGGAACCATGGAGTCGGAAGGATACTGATATGAGAACTCGGGCCTATCCCCGCGAGCGCGGGGGAACCTCGCCATCTCGCCCCGGGTCAGGATGTTCTTGAGGCCTATCCCCGCGAGCGCGGGGGAACCTCGAGGAGATGATCGAGCAGACCCCCGGGGTGGCCTATCCCCGCGAGCGCGGGGGAACCCACGCCCGGAAAAAGATCGGGCACGCCTATCAAGGCCTATCCCCGCGAGCGCGGGGGAACCCGAGCTGCGTGATCGTCGCCGTCTCCTCCTCGAGGCCTATCCCCGCGAGCGCGGGGGAACCTCCTCGCTGCCACGGGTCCGGAATACGGAAGAAGGCCTATCCCCGCGAGCGCGGGGGAACCTCGAGAATGATCCCGGCCTCGTCGAGCTTGTCGGGCCTATCCCCGCGAGCGCGGGGGAACCGCGGTTGAGCCAGCGCGAAGTGTCGATGCCGAGGGCCTATCCCCGCGAGCGCGGGGGAACCGCCCGCCTCCCCCCCTATCGCCTGACCTAATCAGGCCTATCCCCGCGAGCGCGGGGGAACCTCCGGCAGGCGATGGCTGACGCCAGACCCCGAGGGCCTATCCCCGCGAGCGCGGGGGAACCCTAGCAACTTTGAAAAATCCGCTCTGCCTTGCGGGCCTATCCCCGCGAGCGCGGGGGAACCGTCCTGATCGAGAGCGGGGGCGCGTCGTGAAGGGGCCTATCCCCGCGAGCGCGGGGGAACCGTCCTGATCGAGAGCGGGGGCGCGTCGTGAAGGGGCCTATCCCCGCGAGCGCGGGGGAACCCTTCGAGGACGTAACCCCGTTGCTGATGTGGCGGGCCTATCCCCGCGAGCGCGGGGGAACCCCTTCCAAGGGGTGGTTAGGTCGAAATGGGAGAGGCCTATCCCCGCGAGCGCGGGGGAACCTCGGAAGGGCTTATGGGAGGCTTTCACGGGGCAGGCCTATCCCCGCGAGCGCGGGGGAACCCTCCTCCTATCCCTGTTCCCGCAGAACACGCCGGGCCTATCCCCGCGAGCGCGGGGGAACCTTATGATGGCCACGTTGCCGGCACCTTCGTTCGGGCCTATCCCCGCGAGCGCGGGGGAACCCTGCCACAAGCAAGGGAAATAGAGTCGGCTTCGGGCCTATCCCCGCGAGCGCGGGGGAACCACGGTGATCATCGAGAGCCTCCGATCTCATGGGGGCCTATCCCCGCGAGCGCGGGGGAACCTACACGTCGCTAGGCTTATCGCCGGGGATCAGAGGCCTATCCCCGCGAGCGCGGGGGAACCGTTGCAAGAGCCAAGCTGTCCGGAAAGACCGAGGGCCTATCCCCGCGAGCGCGGGGGAACCTCGTGTTCGACACGTCATCCACCTTCGAAGTGGGGCCTATCCCCGCGAGCGCGGGGGAACCGCCATCAAGGCCGAGGTTTATATCGGCGGGTCGGGCCTATCCCCGCGAGCGCGGGGGAACCTATATCCCCCGCCGCATCTATATTCGCGAGGGGGGCCTATCCCCGCGAGCGCGGGGGAACCCGTCTGCCCGGTGCGCCGGAGGGGTCCAGATGGGGCCTATCCCCGCGAGCGCGGGGGAACCGCGATCCTCGCGCATAACCGACAGGGCGAGAGAGGCCTATCCCCGCGAGCGCGGGGGAACCTCTTTGAGCTAAGTAGCTGAATAAATTCACAATGTCAAACAGCGGGCAACCGCAGAGGATTGTCAACCGGTTGTCTGAAGGGTGTCTTTCGGTGTTCGAATGCGACGCCGAACCAGCAGCATGGCATCGTGCGAGACAATGTCCTTGGGGGGCTCCCCCAAGGCCGCGAGCCCCAGTCCGCCATGGGCCGCGCTTTCCGCCCATGTCATGACCACCGAACCTCTGTTGAGCTGTGCATGCCAGTCGCTCAACACCTCCCACACGCGTTTGCGCACCGCTGGGCTCATGCGGGGATGTGCATAAACCCCTGCCGAAAGTTCAAGCATGACGGAGCCGATGAAGCCGCGATAGCGCGCTTCGACATCGCGGGTGATGATCACAACCATCGGCATCAGGGCATCTCTGGCGCCGGGTTCGCGGGACCGATTAACGCCTTGATCCGGTCAATCATGGACGAGATGACGTCGCGCTGGCGGAACATGCGCGCGGCGCGCCGCCGCGTCAGCCGTTCCACCGGCTCCATTCCCTCGGCCGCCTCCTTCGCCGCCCCGAAGGCGATGTCCAGCGTGATGTCATGCCGGTAAAGATCGGCGATATCGAGCACGAAGGGGTGACCGGAATCCTCGTGAATGAACCCAAGCTGTGGTATGGCTCCCACGCTTGTCACTGCAACCGCGGCGGCTGCTCGCATCGCACTGGCGGCATGGTTCAGGGCTTGATTGGGCAGATCGCCGGCATTCGGATTGTCGCGGTCGTAGTTGCGCCCCTTCCAGATTATGCCGTGACGCTCGGCCGCAATCTGATAGCTGCGCTTGATGCGCGCGCCTTCCTGCCCACGCAGGACCTCGATATCTCGCGTGCGGACGATCTCACCGAAGCGGATGGCGAACATTGCGCGCGCCACATCCATCCGGGTTTTGGGGTCGGCCCACAGCCGTACCTGTTCACGCGCAAGGGTGGAGGTATCTGGCATCAGGGGAGGCGCGGTATAAAACCGAACGGCGCCTTCGCCGATTGCCGCAAGTGCGCAGCCATGCCGGGCCAGAAGGCGCAGCGCATCATGCGTGACGCTCGAGCCGGGTCCAAGCAGCACGATGGAAAGGGATTGGTGCGGAACCTGATAATCACCGGCAGCCAGTTCTCCCCCGCCGGCCGTCACAAAGCGCAGGCAGCCATCCTCGACCTCGAGCCGCCCGCGATCGAGCCAGACCAGCCCGTGCCGGTCTGTGTGCGGAATTCGCGCCTTTTCGAGTCCCAGCCGGCCCAAGAGCATGGTTTACCTCGCCTATCGGGGTTCGGGGCGCAAAAGCATCATGCCGTATCCATAAGCCGTGTGCCGCCCGGCCCCTCGGGCGAGCAATCGGGCAAACAGGTCTGGGTTCTCGATCACGAGCGCGCCATGCAAGATGGCGTCCGGCCCTTCGATCCGCTGGCCCCCTCGCAGGACGATGCTGCGTTCGTGGCTGACGAGGCGCGTGCCGGCGTCATCGACCGTCGCGGCTCCCGCAAGGCGCTCGCGGAACCAGTCGCGATAGATCTCCTCTCGCGATGGGCCTCCGGTCTCGGGCAGCCCCCTCGGGTTGGCGCGCAATCGCGCGACGAGGAAGGCATCGACCTCCGAGCCCGCCTTCAACGGCGTGGCCGGCTTGGTGGTCTTGATGCGCGCCGTCTCTCGGCTCCAGCCCTGAAGGTCGTTATTCAGCCGGCGGACGGGGCGGAGACGGACATCGAAGGCGAGGCGACGGCCAGGCGTCCATGTTTCCGGCATGGCTTTCGTGGCGAGACCAGCCATGTCGAAGATGCGCGCGCTCTCCGGCAATCCGGTCTCGGCGGCGGTTTGGCGCAGCGCCTGCTGGGACGCCGATGTGTAGCTGTAGAGATGCGCCAAACACGCACCGCCGCGCCCCGGCATCAGCCGGAAGGGCTGGGCAACACCCTTGCCGAAGGTCTCGCAGAGAAGGTGATGCAGCGCCCGGCCTTCGTCGGCCTCCAGCCCGCAGCTGGCGCTCCAACGGCGCAGTTCCCGAAGATCCACAGGAAGGCTCAACATGTGCAACAGGGTCATGCAGCCTCCGAGCCGGTTTCGATGCGCCCCTCGACGATTTGCCGGACGCCCCCGTGTAGACCCGTGCGCCAGTTGCGCAGATCGGGAAGATCAACGATGCGGTCTGCCATGCGCCCTGCCTCTGGCCCTTCACCGCGAGGCCAGATGGCGCGTTGCTCCGATGCGGCCGGCACCCGCCGCAAGGCCTCGTAGGCCGAAGGCGCGGTCACGAAATCCAGTGACGAATCGTTGTGCCGGATGCCCACGACACGACCGGCGGGCAGACAGGGCTTGCGGCCGATGAAAAGCGGTCGGTGCGGATGATCCAGCGCATGTGCCAGAGCATCGAGATCGGGGGATGTGCGGTCGTCCGGCTTTTCAGGCGGCGCGAGCCGCAACACAACCGTCACGCTTGCATCCATGTGATAGTCGCGTTTGCGACGGTGCGGTGCATCGTAGCTGGCTCCGGCGCGCTCTTCCGCCACGCCCCATGTTGTCCAGCCGCGATCGTTTTTCTCCAGTTTGGCATTCTGGCTGTCGGTCAGGATACCGACCATCGGCTCGCGCTCGCGGCGTGCAGCGAAGATCAACCGGTCCTGTAGGGATTGATGGGCCATCCAGTCGGACCGGCGATAGCCCAGCGCATTGGCAAACAGACCCGTCAGCATCGACGCGGCCGGAAAGTCGCGGGTCAAGCCGACATGATCGATCGTGACTCCGCCAAAGGCAAGCAGCGGCCCTTCGAGAGACAGGATGAGCCAACGATGTTCGGGCTGGCGAGGCTCAGTCACGGGGTGCCTCGCGCACGCGTGCCGCGGCCCATTGAGCCAGCTCGCCGAGCGATTTCCGCTCGATACCCTGCAATTCCCCGATCAGCGAAAGATGGGCGCGGGCCTCGCCGGTAGCATAGGCCTCGTCGAAGCGTGCGAGCTGACTGGCTAATGCCGCCACCGCTCTTTCGGCATCGTGAGGGATGGCTTTCCGGAACGCGGTCGCCAGCGAGCGTGGCTGGCGGTCGCCGGCTTCGATGAGCATCAGGTCGGCACGACCGAAAGGCGCTGTGGAGCCGAGTTTGGCGCCCGGTGAGATTTCGGCGATCAGATGCGTGAGGTTGTGGACAACGCGGCTGGCAAGATCTGCGTCGCCGCCGCAATTGCCGATCAGCCCTGGCATGTCCACCACCACATAGCCATAGAAAAGGCCGCAGGTGAGTTCGGTCTCCTGGATCGTGTCCGCGCCGCTGTCATCGTCGTCGCGCTTGAGGTCGTCGACCGCCGTGAAGTAATCGCCCTCCGTTTCCGCGCGATGCACGGTGAAGGCATGGGCTACATAGACCGGTGCCTCGATATTGGCTTCGGGGTCCGAGGTTACCATACGGCCGAACAGCGCCGCGACGAGGCCGGCCGGCATGGCGGTATTATCGGCCATCGTCTTAAAGTTCTTGTCTTTTGCCCAGTCCGCGACCGCCTTCTCTGCCGTCGTGGCATCTGAAGATGCGGCCGCAATCTCCTTGGCGCGTGTTGCGAGCCAAGCCAGTTCGGGTTCACCGAGCAGCAGCGTCTGGCGGCTCTTCTTGCCTTTGTCGGCCTTGTCCCCATAGACGAGTTTCTGGAAGGCCGGTTCCAGTGTATTCACAACGTCATCCGGATACTTGCCGCGCAAGGGCGCGATCACCTTTTCGGTGACGAGTTCCCGCGACCGGAAGCTGTCGACGTAACCTGCGAGCCTTTGCAAAGCATGAGGGTCGCTCTTGGCCATCCGCCAATGGCGCTTCAGGCATTGCGAGGAGATCCGCGTCCGGCTGGTGTCGCCGTAGAGAAGGCGTTTGGCCTGCCCCGTATCGTCGCGGTTCAGCAGCGCCGCAGTGTAGGAATGCAGCGTGTGGATTTGCAGGAAGCGTGGCGCGGTCATGCAGCCTGGTCCTTCTTCTCGGAGTGTTTTTTGAGTTCAGCGAAATAGAAATGGGCGAGACGGCGCTCGTGCTCGACATCGTCCACCCAAAGGAGATTGGCGAGATCGAGGCAGTTCACGCCGTCATGCCTTTTGGCGGCGAGCCAGCGCACCATGCTCTCCAGCGCATCCGGCCGCGCCTCGAAGGGCGTCGCCAGGAAGCGCAGCAGCCGCGCTTCCGGATACTTCGCCGCGGCCAGCGCCCGGCCGAAGGGAATCTCCGCATCATGCAGCCGCTTGGCCCCCGGCGCTCCCTTGGGCGTGAGCAACGCGAGCAGCACGACGAAGCGCAGGCCCGCGCTGTCGGCCCTCAATTCGTTGTCCAGCACCAGTTTCCAGAATTCCGCCGTGCCGGGGCCGTCGGGTCGCATGCGCCTGAGCCGGGCAAGGGGGCCGGGCTCGAGTTGCGCTATCGCGCGGGCAAGCTTGCAGATCCTGTCGCTCAGTTTGGATGTGTCGGCTTCAGGCGGCATCGGCGTCGTTCCTCTCGTCGATCAGATCGCTGCGGAAACGATCCATGACCATTCCGACCAAGGCGGCGCGGGCAGCGGCCTCGGCCTTCGGACGCCTTAGCGATCCGCAAGGCACTGTGGGGAGGGCGGCCTCGAAGACGGCCTGGCTATGTTCCCACAAGCGGCGGCGAAACGCTTTCCGCGCGGCGGCGCGGGCAGCATCATCTGTCGCGCCGTGACGTTGCCAAAGATGCTCGAAGAAGATGGTGTCAGCGAAATGGTCGAGCGCGTCGCGCGGGATCCGAGCGTGAGCATAAGATTCGCGCTTGATGTGTTGCGCATCGCCGCCGGCGATCGCCAGCACTAGGGCATAGCCGAGTGCTTTGTCGAAGGCGTTGATTTCCTCGATCTGTTCCGTTGCCACGGCATGCAGCGTCTGCCGCTCATCGGCCGATGCCAGGATCTTGCTGGCGCCGCGCGGCAGGGGAATGAACCGGCTGCGGAATCCGCCGGTTTTCGAATTGCCGCGCGCCAGCGCCTGCATGACGATCGTCTGGGGGGTATCCTCGGTCTCGCCGCGAACCGGTCTTGCAAGCAGTGGCAATTCCCACTCGCCGGAGAACAGCAGTTTGACAGCCTGCTTAAAGTCGAAATCTCCCTCGTCGCCGAGTGTGAAGCTTTTTGCCTCCGTCTTGTGGATCGGCGCCCAGGGATCGCCGATATTGCCCTTGAACTGCTTGGCATCGATCCGCGTTGCCTCGGATGTGCCCTTGTTTGCGCGGATTTCGCCTTGGCGCTCCTTCAGGCGAACACGACGGCAGACCTCAATGAACCACGGGTCGAGGTCCGAAATCCGCAACTGCGAACCCTCGGGCCAGGCGGCCAGCCAGATCAGGCCAAGGCCGTCCTTTTCGGAAAAATTGTGATTTTCTCTCGCCTTGGGCGAGGACAAAAGCACACCAACATCACGCTGGAACCACGATCCGGGTCTAGGCGCCAGTTCGAGAAACGCAGGAGAGGGAGCCAGCGCAATCATCGGCCGCGACGACGAACCGCCATTCATCCGCGCGATACCCTGATTGCCCTTGCCGCAATAGCCTTCGCCGGTCTGAAGGCTCATCAGCGCGAAGATCCAGTCCTGGGCTTCGCCTCGCCGCGCAATGCTCTGTTTAAGATCATGGTTGCGAGAGGTGATCAGCAGATCGAGCGCGTCCGGTGTCGGGACCTCATTCTTCAGTTCGATGCCTTCCGGTACCGGAGGCTGCATGAAGGCCGGTTTCGATTCATCCGCCACCACCAGTCGCCAGGGCTCGTCGTTGGGAAATCCGGATGTCAGGCCGCGCAACAGAGCCAGCCAGCTGGGCTCATCGGCGGGAATGTCGCACCGTCCGGCACCATGCAGCGCCAGCGCGGCCAGCTGCACGCAGAACATGTGCCAGAACATCGCCTGATGCGGGCGTAGCGCGGGGAAGCTGTCGATCTCGTCGCGCGCTAGTGCGGCCAGAATGCCGGGCAGGGTCAACCGCCCTAGCGGGCGGGTGCTGATGAGGGACTGGGTGAGCAGGTTAAACATCCTGCCCACCCAGCAACTTCATCTTTCCCCGCGAGAGCGGGGGAACAGCATGCGTGGGTGACACATGGGGGCTATCCCCAAGCTTGTGTGTTTGGGGTGCAGTCAACCAATCACCGGATGCAGCGATTTCGCAGCGTGCCACACATTGAATGTGGGCGATACCTGAGCCCAACCGGAGGGCTGCGCGAACGATCGACAGAAACTTAAAATAGGCTTTCATATGCAAACCTCCATATGATCTTCCCAAGAAATGGGCGTGGGTTCGCGTAGATTTCAAAATAAAAAATCAATCATGTTTCACTCCATGCAATATGCCCTGTCGCCCATATCGAAGCCGCCGTTCACCCACCTCCATGACAAGCGCGCCTGTGCCATCCGTCGTGGCCTGGACCGGCTCGGCTGGCAGTGTGACGCGCCAATGGGCCGGGCAGATGAGGCTGCTGATCGCCTGGCCAAAAGGCCCCATTGTGCCCGGGGCGAGTGGGATGCGGGCGCCCTCGGCGCCGAGGCGGGTGCGGATGCGCTGGTCGTCACCTGGAAATTGGAGATCGCCGAAAGGCTCGTCGACCGGCAGGCGCATCAGCCGGCCGGCCTGCGCATCCGCGAGATCCTTGCCGTAGACATTCGCCCAGTAACCTGCCCAAGCTTGCCCCTTCTCGACGTTGAGGGCCTCGATTCGCTCCGGATGCGTGGCGCCTTCGACCAGCAGCCGGTTCATGGCTGGAATGGTCCAGAGCGGATGCTCCTCGATCATACGCCTGGTGAGTTCGCAGGCATGGAGGTTGCGATAGACGCCGCCACCATCGCGAAGCACGCCGATCCCGTTCTCGAAAGCCGGCGCGGCAAGATGGTCCAGCCCGCGCTCGGGCGAAAGCACCACGCAAATCGCGCACTCGAAACCAAGGGGGCGCTGGAGCGAATGCCTGTGCAGGCGACCGATGCGTTGCAGCAGGACATCCGCGGGGCAGAGATCCGTGACGAGCGCATCGGCGCAGATGTCGAGGGATTGTTCCAGCGTCTGCGTTCCGATCACGATCACGCCGCCGGAGGGCCGTCTTTCGGGATCTTTCGACAGAGCGATCTCGACCTGATCATCGAGAAGCGCGCGGTCCTCGGGTGCGAAGCGCGAATGATGCAGCGCGCAATTCCCTGTTACCTGCCAGAGTAGCCTGGATGCGCCCATAGCCTGCACGGCCTCGAACGCGGCCAGTGCGCTTGCCACGGTGTTGCGGATCATCAGGACGCGAGCACCCGCCTGCGCCATCGCGATCGCTTCGCGTGCCGCGATCTCCGCGGTCCATCCGGGGGCAAGCCGGATCTGGACGTCCTTGCCGCGCTGGTCCATTGGGACGTCGATCATCCCCCCAGTCTTGCGCCAGACGGCTGGGTATGGGATCTGCGCGGCAGCTTCGAAAGCGGGTGCGCGCGCACGCCGACCCTTCAGCCATTTCTCGCGTGCCTCGGAGCCCAGAGTGGCCGACATCAGCATCGCATGGCCGCCAATCGCGAGATGGCCCTCCAAAAGCGCCGATTGGACCGCTGTCATGTAAGGGTCGCTCGCATGAACCTCGTCGATGACGAGCAGTGAGCGCGAGAGCGATGCGGCGCGCAGATGCGCGTGTTTTACCTGCAACGCGCCGAGCATGGCCTGATCAACCGTCCCGACCGCGACGGGCGCCGCCAGAAAACGCCGGGCGTTCTCGGCGGCCCAACGGGCGAGACGGGCCTCTTCGGTGGGGTCGTCATCCCACAGCACGGCGAAATCGGGCAGGGCGCGGGCGTCGTGATCGCCGCTTCTGAGATAGCCCGGGATGGCGAGAACCGCCTCCGGTGCCCCATCGCCGAAAAGATGGGTCATCGCGACGTTGACGCGGCCGTGAAGCTGCTTCGCGGCCGCCCGGGTCGGCACGGCGAAATAGAGTGCATCGACGACGCCAGCCTGGAACAGTCTCGCGAAATGCCAGAGCGCTGCCTCGGTCTTGCCGGCTCCTGTCTCCGCTTCGAGAATGACAAGAGGTTCTGCGATGGCGCACTGGCCTATGACGGCTTGTGCAGGACGGGGAGACCGCTCGGGAGCGATGTCTGAGAAAAGCGGCTCTCGAGACAGTTTCTCGCGCCACGCCGCAGTTTCAAGGCCCACAGCCCTAACGGCGTGCTGGGCTTTGGCACGCGCGATCTCCATATAGCCGGGATCAAGCTCCGCAACGAACGGGAATACGGCCCGGTTCGAGCCGAGCCAGTCCGCCAGTGCGACGAGCCCGCAGAACAGATGCTGGAAGCGCTCGGCATTGCTCAAGGGGGTGCCCCCGTCGCGATAAGCGGCCGGGAACCAGATGGGCAAAAGCTTGCCGATCGCGCTGGCCTCGCGCTGCGGATCGTAGCCGTGCGGCCCCCCACTCCCCCATCCTTCGGCATGAACCCAGTCGTGGCGGACCGGGGTTCCGTGATGCGCAAAGACAGCCTCCAGAAGATTGGTGACCGTCTCGGCGTCGCCCCAACCCAGAAGGCGTTGGCGCAAAATGGAATCCGCAATCCCGCGCGGCTCTCCCCGCAACAGCAGACTCAGGCCTTCGCCCGTATGGCCATGCAGGGATAAGCCGTGTGTCTGAGGCCAGGCCTTGGCCTGAAATCCAGGGTGCAGCTTGCCGATATCGTGCAGGAAGCAAAACACGGCGAGGCGAGAGACGGTCACATCGTCCAGCGCATGTCCGGCGGCGCGGCTCAGCCGTGCGTGGAAGGCATTTGTGGCTATCAGAGCTTCAAAACAGGCGGCGACATCAGCGCAGTGATGCGCCAGATGATGAAATGCGCCACCTTGGGCCTTGCCCCAGATTGCTGGCACCATGGTGGTCGCCCCCACTGCATGATCCAGTTCGAATGTTAGCGCATCGACGATCCCGATGCCAGCGCGGGCGGCGAAGCGGTGCAGGATGGCACGCGGTTGCGGCTCATATTTCGGAAAAAATCGAAGTAATACTTGACCCAACCGCCGGGCCGGCTAGGATGCCGGCATGAATCTCGATGATATCGCCACCCGGCTTGAGGCGCTTGGCAACCCGACGCGACTGCGCATCTTCCAGACACTGGTGCGAGCGGGGGATGCGGGCCTTTCGGTCGGCCGCCTGCAGGACAGGATCGGCATCGCCGCCTCCACGCTCACGCATCATTGCCAGCGGCTGATGCAGGTCGGACTCGTCACGCAGGAGCGCCAGGCGACAACGCTGATCTGCCGTGCGAATTACCCGATGTTGCATGCAGTCACCGGCGCGCTTGTCGAGCAATGCTGCGCCGAGGCCGCGCCGGAAACCCAGGCCCGTGCCGAGCCTCCCTCCGCGCCCGAGATCGCTGCCGCGCCCGCCGCCTGCGCCTGCGACGCGGAGTAACGCCCGCCTCCGCTCGCCCGCCTTCTAAACCCGGCAGGACGATTGCGAGCGTCACCGTGCGCCCGAAGTGCGGCCCCTTGCGATTTCATCGCGTGCGATATATAAATGTTCCATGACACATGCTGCGCCCCTTTCTTCCGCTTCCGCCGCCCCTGCTGCCTCCGCCACTGCCCAGGACGCGCGGCCGCTCGATGATTTTCTCTGCTTCGCGGTCTATTCTGCGGGGCTGGCGTTCAACCGGCTTTACAAGCCGCTGCTGGACCGGCTCGGCCTGACCTATCCGCAATATCTGGTGATGGTCTCGCTTGCCCGGCGCGACGACCAGACCGTGAGCGCGTTGGGCGAGGGGCTGTTCCTCGAATCGAGCACGCTGACACCGCTGATCAAGCGACTGGAAGCGGCGGGGCTTGTCTCGCGGCGGCGGGACCGTGCCGACGAGCGCGTCGTGCGCGTGACGCTGACGCCGCAAGGGCGCGCCCTGATGGCGGATGCCGCGTGCATTCCCATGGAGATCGGGGCGGCGGCCGACCTCTCGGCGGAGCAGGTGACGCAGATGCGCGAGACCATCCTGCATCTGCGCGCGGCACTGCGCGCAGGCGCCACCTGATCCGGCCTGGTGCCCCCTGCCGGGTTCGAACCGGCACGCCCGAAGGCTCGGAATTTTAAGTTCCGTGCGTCTACCAGTTTCGCCAAGGGGGCAGCCGATGGCTGCTCTCCCTTAGTCGAGCCCCCGGGATCGGGCAATGCAGGCGGGCGAGGGGCTGTCAGCGGGGCAGTTCGCGGATAACGACGCCGAGTTCGCTGTCGCCACGCCGCACGACTCGGACATGCTCCATCATGTGCCGGCGCGGGATCGAGACCATGAAATAATCCGGAACCTGGCGGGCATTGGGCACGACAAGGCGCATGCCGTTCTTCGAAATATCGAAGGCTTCGGCATCGATGCGCTGGTCGCCCTGCTTGATCAGGATGCTGGCGCGCAGGTAGCACGCATTGCGGTTTTCGCGGCGATTGTTGAGCATTCACGCTTCCCTTCTGGATCGGACCCCGAGGGCTATCCTGCCCTCGGATGCGCATGGCCTTTCAGGTCATGCGGACTTCTTTTCGCGCAGCACGGTGTCGAGCGCCGCGCGCATTTCCGCGAGCTGCGCCCGGAGCCGGGCGGTTTCCGCCTCGATCTCCAGCATGCGCATGCGGATCTCGGTGCCGATCTCGTCCGGCGCGGCCGCCGGGCCGGCCTGAACGGGCTGGACCAGGAAGGCCACGCCGATCTCCGCCCCGTGCCGCCACACCATCCGCGCGCGGTGGTGGACGTTACGCTGCGGAATCGACAGCTCGAAATGCTCGGGCACCGTCACCGAGACCGGCGCCTCGATCCGCGCGCCGGTCTCCGACAGGTCGCGGATCGTGCATTCCGTGCGCGAGGCGCCGTTGGAGTGCAGAATCTCGCCGCGCAGGAAGCTGCGCACCCGGCTGCTTCGGCGACGATCATTCGGCAACGACATCGGTGGCACTCGCTCATGGCGCGCGAACCGGAATGATCCGCGCGACATTGATGCGTTATAGCGCCGAGGAATTAACGCTTCCTCGCGGCGATTCTCGAGGCTTCGGGATTTTGCGCGAATCCCGCCGGCGGGCGTCAGCGCCGCGGGCGCCGCTGCACCTGCTCGCGATGGATGAGATAGATGCCCGAGGCGATGACGATCGCCCCGCCGGCCAGCGTCCAGGAATCGGGCAGGTCGCCGAAGACGAAATAGCCAAGCGCCGTCATCCAGATGATCTGGGTATAGAGGAAGGGCGCGAGGATCCCCGCCGGCGCGTGCCGATGCGCGAGGATCAGCAGCCAATGGCCGAGCGCGCCCCAGAACCCCATCGCCAGCATCAGCGCCAGCGTCAGCGCCGTTGGTTCGGCATGCCAGGTGAAGGGCATCACCGGCGTCAGGATGATGATGCCGGCGAGGCCGGAATAGAACATCGTCGTCTCGGAGGAATCGTGCCGGGCCAGGAGCCGCGTCATCAGCGAATAGGCGACATAGCAGCCGACGCCCAGGAAGGAGAAGATCGCCGCCCAATGGATGCCGCCGGCGCCGGGCCGCGTCACCAGCACCACGCCGAGGAAACCGACGCCGATCGCCGCCAGCCGGCGTGGCCCCACCCATTCGCCCAGCAGCGGTCCCGCGATCAGCGCCACGAGCAGCGGCTGGAGGAACATGATCGTCATGGTCTGGGTGAGCTGCAGATATTGCAGGGCGAGGAAGTTGAGCGCCGTGGAGGCGAACAGCACCAGCGAGCGGCTCGCCTGCATCCAGGGCCGCCGCGTCGTCGTCAGCCCCGGCCGCGTCCAGGGATTGAGCAGCAATGTCACGAACAGGATGCTCGACACATAGCGCGCCCAGGTCGTCTCCAGCACGCCGATATGCGGGGTCAGCCATTTCGCGGTCGCATCGAGCCCGGCGAAACAGGCATAGGCGCCGATGATCAGCGCGATGGCAACGAGGCGCTTGCGGCTATCCTCCGCCGGCGGGGCGACAGGCGGCATCGCTCAGGCGCCGATCACACGCGCGTCATGCGCGAAGATCCAGGCATAGCGCCGGAGGAGGAGCGTGCCGGGCAGGAGACGGAGCGCGGCGTCGCGTGCCCGCCCGCCGAGCCCGGAGAGGTGATAGATCGTCCCCTGCCGTCGCGCCTCGGCCTGGATGCGCGCGGTGCGCGGGATCCGCAGCGCGTCGTAGCGGCGCAGGGCGGCGGCGATCCGGGCGCCGTCGCGCGTCGCGGGGAGGAGGGCGGCGAGCGCCGCCGCGTCCTCGATCGCCTGGCTCGCCCCTTGCGCAAGGAAAGGCAGCATCGGATGCGCCGCATCGCCGAGCAGCGTCATCCGTCCGCGCGACCAGCGCGATTCCGGCGGCCGGTCAAGCAGCGCCCAGCGGTTCCAGTGTTCGGCGGCGGCGGCGAGGTCGCGCAGGCGCGGAGCGAGGCCGCGCATCCGGCTCGTGATCACGTCCGGGTTTCCGGGGGCGGACCAGCCCTCTTCGCGCCATTCATCCTCGATGATCGCGACGAGATTGACGAATTCCCCGCCGCAGACCGGGTAATGCACCACATGCACCCCCGCGCCGAGCCAGAGATGGACCTCGGCCTCGCGGGCGAAGATCGGCGCCTGCGCGCGCGGCACCAGGGTTCGCCAGGCGGTCCTGCCCGAATAGCGCGACGGGCCGGGCAGCCCCGCGATCCGCCGCCCGCGCGACCACAGCCCGTCGGCGGCGACGAGCAGATCGGCCGCGATCGGCAGGGCCGCGCCGGCACCATCCTCGAAAAGCCCGGTGACGGCCTCGCC
Organism: Rhabdaerophilum calidifontis; assembly: GCF_008641065.1. GTDB lineage: Bacteria > Pseudomonadota > Alphaproteobacteria > Rhizobiales > Beijerinckiaceae > Rhabdaerophilum > Rhabdaerophilum calidifontis. The sequence goes on from NZ_VTRS01000002.1 coordinate 283,768, forward strand.
GCTCTCGCGGAGATCGGCCAACGCAAGCCCGAGCCGGATCGTGATGGCGGGGTTCGCCGCCGCCCGGCGCAGCAGCGCGCGCTGGAGATCGGCGCGGTGGGCGACCAGGAAGGGCGCGCCGAACTGCGCCGCCGCCGAGGCCCCCAGCGGGGTGCGGCTCAGCCGATCGCCGGTCTCGCCGTTGCGGATGCAGAGCGCTGCCGGTTCGACCGCCAGATTGTCGAGCGCGTCGAGAATGCCGAGCGGTCCGAGCAGGCGCGTCGCGTTGGGGGCGAGCTGGAGCCCGGCGCCGACCTCCTGGAGACGGGGTTCGCGATCCGCTAGCGTCACTTGCCACCCGGCCTCGGCGAGTGTGAGTGCCGCCGTCAGGCCCCCGATGCCGGCGCCAGCGATCAGGGCGTGCGGCGTCCCGTTCTCTCTCTGCGCGTGCGGTTCCGGGTCCTCGGGCATGGGCGAGGTCGTGGCGTCAGGCGGCTTCGGTCCAGAGCGCGTCGGCCGGCGCGCAGATCGCGGTCCGCAGGGCCGGGTCGTAGCGGTAGAGCGTCGAGCAATAGGGGCAGATGATCTCGTCGCCGCTGCCCATGTCGAGATAGACATGCGGATGATCGAACGGCGGCTTCGCGCCGATGCACATGAACTCCCGGGCATGGACCCGAATGCTCTGAAGCCCCGCCGAATTCTGGAAATGGGGGATCGAACCCGCGGCCATCACCTCGCTCCTCTCAACCCTGAAGCTGGATATGCGCGCCGAAACGGCCCGCTTCGCCTGAATAGCCCTCCCTCCGGGGGCTTCCAAGGAAAATCCTGGGCGCGGCGCGCTTTTTCAGCGTCCGCTGGCACCCGGCGGCTTGCATCCTGCGACGCGGCGCGGCAAGGGGCGGGGATGGTCGATCTTCCCGCCTCCGGTCCCGATCCCCTCGCGCGCGCCAGCTTCACGCATGACGACCTGCGCCTGAGCTATCTCGATTGCTCGAATCGCGACGGACACCGTACGCCGGTGCTGCTGATTCACGGCTTCGCCTCCTCGATTGCCGTCAACTGGGTCGGTTCAGGGTGGACGAGCATGCTGCTCGAGGCCGGGTATCGCGTCATCGCGATCGAGAATCGCGGTCACGGCGCCTCGGACAAGCCGCGCGACCCGGCGAGCTACCACACGTTGCGGATGGTGGAGGATGCGCGGGCGCTGCTGGATCATCTCGGCGTGCCGCGCGCCTTCGTCGCCGGCTATTCGATGGGGGCGCGCATCGCCGCCTTTCTCGCGCTGCACCACCCGCGCCGCGTCGCGGGGCTGGCGCTCGGCGGGCTCGGCCTGCATCTCGTGGACGGGGTCGGCCTGCCGCTCGGCATCGCCGAGGCGCTGGAGGCGGAAAGCGGTGCCGGGATCACCGATCCGATGCAGCGCATGTTCCGCACCTTCGCCGAGGCCAACCGCCAGGACATGCTGGCGCTGGCGGCCTGCATCCGCGGCTCGCGGCAGAGCCTGACGGAGGCGGAGGTGGCGCGGATCGAGACCCCGACCATCATCGCGGTCGGCACGCGCGACCTGATCGCCGGCCCGCCGGAACCGCTCGCGGCGATGATGCCGTACGCGCGGGTCTTCCCGATCGAGAACCGCGACCACAATCCGGCGGTGGGAGATCGGAGCCATCGCGCGGCGGTGCTGGCCTTCTTCGAGGAGTTGCGGCACGCGGGCGCGATCATCGCCTGAGACGGCGGGCTTCCTGAAGCGGCCCGCAAAGCGAGAAGGATTTTCTCTCTTTACCCTGTTTCCGGCCGCCCCACTTGCCGCGGATCGCCTGCCCGCGTCATATCTGCTAGAATTCATCCGGTCTTTTCGGCCAGGGAGCCCGTTCATGCCCTCGTTTTCCGCCGAGCGCGCCGAATTTCCCGCCAAGCTCGATCCCGTCTGGGCCCGGCTGCGGCAGGAGGCGGAGGCCGTCCGCGCCGCCGAGCCCTCGCTGGCCGGGCTCGTCCTGGCGACGATCCTCCAGCAGAAGAGCCTTGAGGCGGCGGTCGCGCATCGCATCGCCGAGCGGCTCGACCATGCCGATCTCTCGGCGAGCCATATCCGCCACGCCTTCGCCGATCTTGCAGAGGCGGAGCCGGGCTATCGCGACGCCTTGCGCGCCGATATCGTCGCGGTGCTCGACCGCGATCCGGCCTGTGAGCGGGTCATCGAGCCGGTGCTCTATTTCAAGGGCTTCCACGCGATCGAGACGCACCGGCTCGCGCATTGGCTGTGGGCACGCGGACGGCAGGATTTCGCGCTCTACCTGCAATCGCGCGCCTCCTCGGTGTTCCAGACCGACATTCATCCGCAGGTGCCGATGGGGCGCGGCATCTTCCTCGATCACGCGACCGGCCTCGTCGTCGGGCAGACGGCCCGGATCGACGATGATGTCTCGATCCTCCAGGGCGTCACGCTCGGCGGTACGGGCAAGGAAGACGGCGACCGGCATCCCAAGGTGCGGCGCGGCGTGCTGATCGGCGCCGGCGCCAAGATCCTCGGCAATATCGAGATCGGCCATTGCGCGCGCGTGGCCGCCGGTTCGGTGGTGCTGAAGGCGGTGCCGCCCTGCGTGACCGTGGCAGGCGTGCCGGCGCGGATCGTCGGCGAGGCGGGCTGCGCCGAGCCCGCGCGGGCCATGGACCAGGTGATCGATCCCGGTCTTTGAGCGGGGATCGCCGCCGGCGCGGGTTGTCTCGCCCCGCGGACCATGGCAATCGAGGCCGGGGCCGCTGGCGATTCCCGGCTGGCCCGGTCAACAAAGAGGGGGCTCTCGCCATGGAAAAACCGGAACTTGCCAAGGTTGAGGCCTATCTCCGCCGGACGTTCGCCAATGCCGCGATCCGCGTCGTCGCGCGGCCGAAGAAGAAGGATTCCGCCGAGGTCTATATCGGTGAGGAGTTCATCGGCGTCGTGTCGGAAGACAACGAGGACGGCGACAAATCCTACTTCTTCGAGATGGCGATCCTCGATACCGATCTCGAATGATCATCCCCGCGCGGCGAAGCCCGCCACGAGCCGCGTCGCGCCGGCGGTGATCCGCCGCCATTCCGGCAGATCGGCGGGGGCGAAGCGCAGTTCGATCTCGAGCCCGTCCTGCCGCAGCGTCGCGCGGCAGGGTTCGGCATCGTCGAGGCTCTCGCGCGGGCACAGGGCGACGAAGATCCCGTGCCCGCCGGCGCCGAGATAGAGTTCGCGGTCCTCGTACGGCGTGCCGGGCCGGAAGCGTCGCATCACCAGCCCGCCGGGATTGGACCAGGCCTCGCGCGCGAGGAAGCGCGCATGGACATTCTGGAACAGGGTCGCGGCATCCGGCTCCGGCCCCGCCGGCCGCACCACGATGGCAAGCCGCCCCGGCTGCGGGCCATGCGCACCCGACCTGGCGGGGGAGGGGGGCGGCGCGGCGAAGTCCGCGATTCCCACCACGAGATCGAGCCGATCGAGCCGCCCGCCCGCCATCTGCGCCCGGTCGCGCATCAGCTCGCGCGGCACCGCGAGGATCCGGCCCGCGAGATCGACCCGCGCATCGCCCTCCGGCGCTGCGGGCTGGAGCGGACGTCCGGTCAGGAGCAGCGCATGGGTGCCGCCGACCAGCATGAGCAGGAGCAGGGACAGGGCAAGGCGTTTCATCGCGGGAAGCCTGCGCCGCCATGGTTAACCAAACGTAAAGAAACCGACCAATCCTGACCCATTCCGGGGCGTTTCCGTCTTGCATGACGCTTGCAGCCCGGCAAACTCGGCAGGCGTTCAAACCGCCGCCCAGGCGTATCGGGAGGATCGGACCATGTCGCCCCAGCAGATCGATTCGCTTCTCGCGCTGGCGCTCGGCTTCGCGCTGGCCGGCTTCGTCGCCGCGCTCTACCGCGCGCTGCGCGATCAGCCGCCGAGCTTCGGGCTGCTTCTCCACGGCGGCCCGGCCAGCGTCGCGGCGATTCCGCTGATCGCCGTCGCCGGGCCGGCGATCATCATGCGCAACACGCTCCGCGGCCGCAAATATGAGCGCCGCAAAGTGCATTTCGTGGCGCTCGCGACGATCATCGCCTCGTTCTGGGCGATCGGGATCGGTTTCCAGTTCCTGCGGCTTGTGGCAGGCTTCGCCCCCTGACGCAGTTCGGAGGAACCATGCCGCTCTACGCGCTCGACGGCCAGGCGCCGCACTATCCGGGAGAGGGCCGCTTCTGGGTCGCGCCCGGCGCCCATGTCATCGGCCGGGTCGTCATCGGCGAGGATGTCGGCATCTGGTTCGGCGCGGTGCTGCGCGGCGACAACGAGCCGATCGTGCTCGGCGCCGAGACCAATATCCAGGAGCATGCGATGCTCCACACCGATCTGGGCTTTCCGCTGACCCTCGGGCGCGGCTGCACGATCGGCCACGGCGCGATCCTGCATGGCTGCACGCTCGGGGATCATGTGCTCGTCGGCATGGGCGCGACCGTGCTCAACGGCGCGGTGATCGGCGCGGGCTCGCTCGTCGGCGCCGGGGCGCTGGTGACCGAGCGCAAGGAATTCCCGCCGCATTCGCTGATCGTCGGCGCACCGGCGCGCGCGGTGCGGCAGCTCGACGAGGCGGCGCTCGCCGGCCTGCGCGCGTCCGCGGCGGGCTATGCGCGCAACTGGAAGCGTTTCGCGGCGGGCCTGAAGGAAATCGCGCCCTGAAATGGGGCGGGCCGGCCCCGCGTGATCGGCGCGGAACCGGCCCTTTTCGCCTGAAGCCAGTCCAGGGGGGACGGGGTGGGGTGGGGACCTGACCAGCCCTCAGCGAAATTCCATGATGCGCCCTCAGCGTGAGGAGGCGACGTTCGGGCTGCCAACTCCGCCGAGCGACACCCATTGCGCGGGATTCTCATCCGATTGCCGCTTGATGAAGCGGTAGCCGGTATCCTTCCAGGCGAGGATCTGCCCCTCCTGGTTGTCGAGGACGAAATCGCCCCGATCGGTCTTGATCGTCAGCACCGCGTGCCCGTCGCCGCGCTTGTCGCGCACCACCGTGATCAGCAGCGCCTGCTCGGGGAACCCGGCGCGGATCAGCCGCCGCCGCTTCTCGAGCACGTAATCCTCGCAATCGCCGCGGCCATCCTCGGGATAGGACCAGAGTTCGGGCACGCCCCAATGGTCCTGATCCGTCACCGCGATGATCTCGCGGTTGACATCGGCGTTGATCTTCACGATCCGCCGCCAGCTGCCTTCGTCGAGCGCGATGGCGCGCCTGGGCAGCGTGCGGCTCACGCACTCCGCCGGATTCTCGCGGCAGAACTGCATGAAACCGATTGGCGCGGTCGTCGCCTGACCGATCGAGGCAACCTGCTGGGCGGATACTGGCGAAACGCCAAGTATTCCGGATGCCATTCCGGTTGCGAGCATTCCAAAGACGACGATGACCTTTTTATTCATCGACCCCTCCCGTTCGTCACGGAAAGAGATCGCACACGGATTTTCATATCCGGCGATTTTCGGTGCTCAGATTTTGAGGATCCGCGTAAGGTTTTTCTAAGGATGATTTTGAGGTTGAGTGCTGCGCGAACCGAACGAAAAAACCGTTAATCATTCAGTCTTTTGAAATAACAATGAAAATTTCAGGGTTCGGAGTTTTTCTCTAAAAGACGCAGCATCGCCGTTAACCTGGCTTTACTATCGGCGTTAGTCCGCCGTTCAGGCTGCCGCGAAAGGGCGTGGCGTAGTCTTGCCGCCGGACGCGAAACACCCCCGGCGAGAGGCCGGGGGCGCGAGGACGGAACGGTGCAGGGAAGCGGTTCGGGGCTCAGAGCCGGATGTCGACGTCGAACATCGCGTCGGGCACGGACCCGTGGAACTCGACCGCGATTCCGCCCTCGAAGGCGCGGACGACGCGGGCCGGCGTCGTGCCGAGCATGATCTCGTCGCCGCGCGCGAAATCACCCCGCACCGCGACCGCCGCGCCGGAGCGCGAGACATCGATCAGATGCGCGGGGATCGGCGCGGCGGGGGAGGCGAGATTGGTGACGGTGATGCGGGGGTCGCGCGGCACCACGCGGTCATGCCGCCGATCCTCCGGCAGGTTGAGGATCTCGCGGTTGGCGAGCCAGGTGAGCTGGTTCGCGAGCTTGTCGCGCTTGACGAGCGTCGTCACCATCTCGATCGCGAAGCCGCCGGGCATCAGCCGGACGACCTGCCCCTCGACGCGGCCGATCGAGTAGAAATAGCCGACGACCCGCTCGCCGATCCGCGGCGTGCAATCGGCCTCGACCACGAGAGCCTGGAGCGACGCCTCGGTCGCCGTGCCGCCATATTCGGTGCGGTTCTCGAGCATGAAGCGGCCGCCGATGGAAATCCGCACGCGCGGCGCCACGCGGCGTTCCGCGCTGAGGCGGAACAGACGCTGTGAAGCGGTCGATTCAGGCGTAATACGAAGCGCTCGCGGCATGGCTCGCCCCCGAAGGGAGATTCCTTCTCCCGCCCGAATGTCGCAGCCAGCACCGAAGGAATGGTTAACCTGGCCCGGAAGAGGCCGCGTTCCGCCAGGCGGGCGGCTACCCGATGCCGCCTATTCGGTATCCTTGCGACCGCGCATCACGATGAGATGTCCGCGCCGGCCGATCACGCTCTCCGCCATGGCGGCCGGGAGCAGTCCCGGTCCGCTCGCCGGCCGGGCGGCGCGGCCGAGCATCCGGCTGCCGGTCAGGTCGAGCCGCTCGGGGATCCGGGCGGGCTCGGCCGGCGGATCGAAGAAGGCGAGGGCGCCGATCAGCCGATCGCCGATGCCGTTGCGGTGCGAAAGCGGCAACAGCAGCAATTCGCCGGCCGCGGAATGCGCCTGGCGGCGCTCGGGCTTGGGAATGCCGCCCGCATCGCGGAAATTGAGCCAGGCCGGGCGGGGCGCGCCGGGCTTCGCGGCGCGCGGGGCATCATCCTCGGCCCGGCCGGCCTTGCGGATGCCGATCAGCATCGGCTCGCCGTCCTCGGCGGCAATCCACAAGGCGGAGAGGGCGGCGAGCTTGGTGCGGTCGGCGAAGATGTCCTCGAACGGGCGGCCGGTGAGCGATTGGCCGAGGCTGTCGACGATGCGCGAACCGGCAAGCCGGAAGCGGAACTCACCCGCCGGCCCCTCGATCAGGAACACATCGCGCAGTTCCGGCGCAATCGCGCGCGGCTCGATCTCGATGCGGCGCGGGGCGGGCCGGTCGCCGCGCAGCGTGTTCCAGTAGCGGAACAGCGCGGCTGTCGATGGGTGGCGCATGGGACCCTCCCGTCCGTTTCGGGACATGACGTCCCGGTCTGAACCAAGCGGGCGGCGCCGGGGCCGCCCATGCCGCTGCCGACGCGAAGGGCATGCCGGACGGAAGGTTAAGCGCGGGCGTCCTGTTTCTGCCGTCGCGTTAAGCTTAACCGGGGATGGAGATTGTCGCGCACGCGCCGCCATGTCATGGTCAGAACGCTCCAAGGATTTTGCGCCGCGCCCCCGCTCCGGGCGCGGCGTTTTTCTGCGCAGGGCCCGAACGCCGTCTTTGCGCCGCGTTCCCGGCCCATCCTGCATGATTGCGGAGCGCGCGCATTTCCGCGACACTCCCCCGAGCCGCCGCAGAGCGGTGGGAATGGAAACGTCCGATCAGAGCAGGAGCGCAACCATGACAGTTGCCAGAATCCTCGACGCCAAGGGCAGGGCGGTCGTCACGGCCGAGCCCACGATCAGCATGCATGCGGTGGCGCGGATGCTCGCCCAGCACCGCATCGGCGCGGTGGTCATCGTCGGGCCGGGCCAGAGCGTGGCCGGCATCCTTTCCGAGCGCGACATCGTCCGCGCCGTCTCCGAGCGGGGCACCGCCGCCCTCGACGATCCGGTGGCCGCGCATATGACGAAGCGCGTCATCACCTGCCTCGGCTCGACGCCGATCCGCGAGGTGATGAGCATCATGACCACGGGCAAGTTCCGCCACATCCCGGTGGTGCGCGACGGCCGGCTCGACGGCATGATCTCGATCGGCGATGTGGTGAAGCAGCGTCTGGCCGAGCTTGAGCACGAAAGCCAGACCCTGCGCGAATACATCACCGCGAGCTGAGCCGGCAGCTCATTCCGTCGCCGTCAGCACCGGCCGGCCGCCTTCCAGGTGCACGCGGCGATAGAAGCAGGAGGGGCGGCCGGTATGGCAGGCTGGCCCGGCCTGCGTCACGCGCAGCAGCACCGCGTCCTGATCGCAATCGACGCGCATCTCGACGAGGCGCTGCGTGTGGCCGCTGGTCTCGCCCTTGCGCCAGAGCGCGTTGCGCGAGCGCGAGAAATACCAGACATCGCCGCTTGCGAGCGTGCGCGCCAGCGCCTCGGCGTTCATATGCGCGAGCATGAGAATGTCGCCGCTCGCATGGTCGACGGTGATCGCGGTGATCAGGCCGTCCGGACCGAATTTCGGCGTGAGCGCGCGCCCCTCCTCAAGCTCCAGCTTGGTTCCGGGCGGCGCGAAGGGGGTTGTCGGGGTCCACATGCTGCCTTCTTTGGCATGTCGCCCGAGGATTTCAAGTCATGGCGGATCTGCGCGCGGTTGAGCCGGCCGCGCGCCCTATCCGCGCACGCGGTTGAGCATGGTGAAGAACCGCACCTGTTCGCTCGGATCGTCGCGGAACACGCCGGTGAACTGGCAGGTCGTGGTCGAGGCGCCGGGTTTCTGGATGCCGCGCATCGTCATGCACATATGCTCGGCCTCGATCAGCACCGCGATGCCGCGCGGGTTGAGTGCGGCATCGATCGCCTGGACGATCTCGGCGGTCATCGTCTCCTGCGTCTGGAGGCGCCGCGCGAAGATATCGACGACGCGCGCGAGCTTCGAGAGCCCGACGACGCCGCCCTCGGGGTAATAGGCGATATGCGCCACGCCGGCGAACGGCACCATGTGGTGCTCGCAATGCGAATGGAAGGGAATGTCCTTGACCAGGACCAGGTCGTCGTAGCCCTCGACATCGCGGAAGATTTTCGAGAGCGCCTCGGAGGCATCTTTCCGGTAGCCGGAAAACAGTTCCTCATAGGCCTTGGCGACGCGCTTCGGCGTTTCGAGGAGGCCCTCGCGGCTGGGATCGTCGCCCGCCCAGCGGATCAGCGTCCGCACGGCGGCCTCGGCTTCTTCGCGGCTCGGCCGCTCGATCGGGGAGTTCCCGGCGCTGCGGGCGGGAAAGGTCTTAACCACGGCATCCATGTGGTGCCTCCTTTGATGCTCAGGCGATCTACGGGCGGGGCGGCGGGCTGGATCCACCCGCCGCAGGAATTTCGCATCGGCCCATCCGGCCATATCACGGTGTCAGGTGCTGTCAGGAGCGGCGCTCTGGCCAAGCGATGCGTGAAAACCTATCTTCCTCTTCGGGTGGAGGTGCCCATGCTTGACGATGTGTATAATCGCCGCATCCTCGAACTCGCCGGCAATATCCCGCGCCTTGGCCGGCTCGCGGCGCCGGACGCGAGCGCGACCGCGCATTCGAAACTCTGCGGCTCCACCGTGACGGTGGATCTGACGATGACGGGCGATGTCGTTACCGATTTCGCCCATGAGGTGAAGGCCTGCGCGCTCGGGCAGGCCTCGTCCTCGATCATGGCCCGCAACGTGGTGGGCGCCAGCGCAGACGAATTACGCGCCATCCGCGAGGTCGTGCGCAGGATGCTGAAGGAGAACGGGCCGCCGCCGGCCGGGAAATGGGAAGACCTGCGCGTGCTCGAACCGGTGCGCGATTACCGGGCCCGGCACGCCTCCACCCTGCTGACCTTCGACGCGGTGGTGGAGGCCATCGGCAAGATCGAGGCGCAGCGGAAGCCGGCGGAGCAGGAAACGGGCGCCTTGAAATGACCCGAAGGCTGCATTACGCGGTGCGCCGTCCGCCTGGAGAACGCCCATGACACGGATTTCCGAAGGCTGGGGTGGCTTATAACCGTTGCATTCGTGGATTTCGTCCAGCTCGGCAGAGCTGAGCCCCCTTTATCCCGGATAGGGGCATTCTTGTCGTTACGCAGGCTCTGTATCCAATGGGAAGCCCTGGCGCAGACATGGAACCGGAGGAACGGCGCGTGATGCTGCGCCGGCTTTTTCTCGCGCCGGTCCATCTCTACCGCTACACGTTCTCGGCCGTTCTCGGCCGCACCTGCCGACACCTGCCCACCTGCTCGGAATACATGATCGAGGCGGTGGAACGTCACGGCATCTGGCCGGGAGGCTGGATGGGGTTTGCACGCATCTGCCGCTGCCGGCCGGGAGGCAGCGCGGGGCTCGATTTCGTCTGCGAGGAATTGCCGAAAGCGGCGCGCTGGTATACCCCGTGGCGCTATGGCCTGTGGCGGGGCACCCATGTGCCCGCGCGGCTGCGTGAGCCGGGATCGTAACCCGGCATTCACCATCCGCGCGCCACAAGCGGCCGATCGAGCCAGCAGCCTACCCGCCTTGTTCGCGGGAGTGGGCAGGAGATACGACATGACGATCACGCTCACCTTCCCCGATGGCGCGCGGCGCCCGTTTCCCAGGAATATCACCGGCAGGGAGATCGCGGGCGGCATCTCGCCCTCGCTCCTCAAGCGCACGGTCGCGATGGCGATCGACGGCGCGGTGCAGGATCTCGCCGACCCGATCGCCACCGATGCGCGCATCGAATTCCTGACCCGCGAGGACCCGCGCGCGCTGGAACTGATCCGCCACGATTGTGCGCATGTGCTGGCCGAGGCGGTGCAGGAGCTCTGGCCCGGCACGCAGGTGACGATCGGCCCGGTGATCGAGAACGGCTTCTACTACGATTTCCATCGCGAGACGCCGTTCACGCCCGAGGATTTTCCCGCCATCGAGAAGAAGATGCGCGAGATCATCGCCCGCGACACCGCCTTCACCAAGGAATTCTGGAGCCGCGAGCAGGCCAAGGATTTCTTCCGCGCCAAGGGCGAGACCTTCAAGGTCGAACTGGTGGACGCGATCCCGCCCGGCGAGGATCTGAAGATGTATCGCCAGGGCCAGTGGATCGACCTCTGCCGTGGCCCGCACATGACCTCCACCGGCAAGATCGGCAATGCCTTCAAGCTGATGAAGGTCGCCGGCGCCTATTGGCGCGGCGATTCCACCAAGCCGATGCTCACCCGCATCTACGGCACCGCCTTCGCGAAACAGGAGGAGCTTGACGCCCATCTCCGCCAGATCGAGGAGGCGGAGAAGCGCGACCATCGCAAGCTCGGCCGCGAGATGGATCTCTTCCATTTCCAGGAGGAGGGGCCGGGCACGGTCTTCTGGCATTCGAAGGGCTGGACGATGTTCCAGCAGCTCGTCGCCTATATGCGCCGCAGGCTGCGGCGCGATTACGAGGAGGTCAACGCGCCGCAGGTGCTCGACAAGAGCCTGTGGGAGACCTCCGGCCATTGGGGCTGGTATCAGGAGAACATGTTCGCGGTGAAAAGCGCGCATGCCTTCATGAACCCGCAGGACCCCGAGGCGGACCAGAAGGTGTTCGCGCTCAAGCCGATGAACTGCCCCGGCCATGTGCAGCTCTTCAAGCATGGCCTGAAATCCTATCGCGATCTGCCGATCAGGCTTGCGGAATTCGGCCTTGTGCATCGCTATGAGGCATCCGGCGCGCTGCACGGGCTGATGCGCGTGCGCGGCTTCACGCAGGACGACGCCCATGTTTTCTGCACCGATGCGCAGATGGAGGCCGAGTGCCTCAAGATCAACGATCTCATGCTCTCGGTCTATGCCGATTTCGGCTTCGAGGAGCTGGTCGTGAAGCTCTCCACCCGGCCGGAGAAGCGGGTTGGTTCCGACGCGTTGTGGGACCGCGCGGAAGCGGTGATGACGCGCGTGCTGGAGACGATCGAGGCGCAATCCGGCGGCCGGATCAGGACGGCGATCAACCCCGGCGAGGGGGCGTTCTACGGTCCGAAATTCGAATATGTCCTGCGCGATGCCATCGGTCGCGACTGGCAATGCGGCACGACGCAGGTGGATTTCAACCTGCCGGAGCGGTTCGGCGCCTTCTATATCGGCGAGGACGGCGAGAAGCATCAGCCGGTGATGATCCACCGCGCGATCTGCGGCTCGATGGAACGCTTCCTCGGGATCCTCATTGAATCCTATGCCGGGCATTTCCCGCTCTGGCTGGCCCCCGAGCAGGTCGTCGTCTGCCCGATCACCTCCGAGGCGGACGATTATGCCGAGCGGGTGACGGAAGCGCTGTTCGCGGCCGGCCTGCGCGCCCGTGCCGACCTGCGCAACGAGAAGATCAGCTACAAAGTGCGCGAGCACAGTCTCGCCAAGGTGCCGGTGATCTTCGCCGTGGGCAAGCGCGAGGCCGAGGAGAAGACGGTGACCATCCGCCGGCTCGGTTCGCAGGAGCAGAAGACGATGCCGCTCGACGCGGCGCTGGCTGCCTTGGAGAACGAGGCCGTGCCGCCGGATGTGAGGCGCGCGAAAGCGGGGTAAGCCAACGCATCGCGTAAATTCGGCGCAAGAAGATTCGCAATGATGTAACGTTGCAAGATCGCGCGCTTGTGAATTTGCCGCGACGCAAACATGGTCAGTCGAAAAGGCGCGCTACGCTTGATGCGTATCGCGCTACTTTTCTCATGCCCCGTAAACACGGGTCAATTGAGGGGAGAAGCGACGTGGCCAAGGTTTCAACGGTGTTGTTTTCGACCGCGTTGTCGGTTGGCTTCGCGACGATCGCGGCCGCCCAGGCGCCGCAATTCCCGAACATGACCTTCTTCATCACCTCGCAGCCGGGTCCGGATGGCGCGAATTTCGGCGGGATCGAGGGCGCCGACGCGCATTGCCAGCGCCTTGCGACCAATGCCGGTGCGGGGGCCAAGACCTGGCGCGCCTATCTCAGCCAGCAGGCGATGGGCGGCAAGCCTGCGATCAACGCGAGGGACCGCATCGGCAAGGGGCCGTGGGTGAACACGCGCGGCGTCACGATTGCGGCGAATGTCGCGGATCTGCATGATCCGGCCAAGGCGAACATCAATGTCGAGACCGGCATCACCGAGACCGGCCGCATGGTGATGAGCCGGCTCTTCGTGGTGAACTACCACGATATCCTCACCGGAACCCAGGCCGACGGGACCGCCTTCGCGGCCGACAAGGACATGACCTGCAACAACTGGACGAGCGGCGGCCAGGGCTCGGCGTTCGTCGGCCATCATGATCGGATGGGGCTGCGCGACGATGCGCCGTCGAAATCCTGGAACGCCTCGCATCCATCCCGTGCCTGCGACAGCACCTCGCTCCGCGCGACGGGCGGCAACGGGCTGCTTTATTGCTTCGTGGCCAACTAGGCGAATGAGGCGGAAGGGAGCTGTTCCCGTTCGCGCCGCGGCGGCGCGCGACCTTCCCGGCGCGCCGTCAGAACGCCCGGCTCTCAGAATGCCTTGAAGGTGATCACCGTCCGCGTGTCCTGGATGCCGGGCAGCACCTGCACCTTTTCGCCGACGAAATGGCCGATATCGTGGGCGTCATCGAGGTGGAACTTGGCGAGAATGTCGAAATCGCCGGCGGTCGAGTAGATTTCCGAGGCGATCTCGGCATCGGCGAGGGCGGTCGCGACCGCATAGGTCTTGCCGAGCTGGCATTTGATCTGGACGAAGAAGGTCTGCATGTCGTGATCCCTGCCGCTTCGCGGCGCTCCGGGCTGACCGCCCGGCGCGCATTCGCGCTACGGAAGGATCAGAACCAGGTTTACGGGGCCAGTAAATACCCCTCGGGCGATCGGCCGCCGCGCCCGCTTGAGCCGTAAAAGAACCGACACCCCGATTTCGCGCTCAAGAATAGCCGAGCCAATCGCGGCAGCAACTGCCTATTCCACCACGATCTCGAAATCGCGGTTGATCCCGCCCTCCACCTTCATCTGCCCGCGATAATCGCGGTCATTGTGGCGGGCGAGGACATTGTAGGTGCCCTCCGCGACATCAACCGAGGGGAAGGCGCCGGCGGCCTCCGCGACGATATCGCCGCCGGGGGTCTCGATCGTCCATTCGGCGCCGGCAAGCGCGACCCCGCCGCGCTCGCGCACGAGCTTGAGCGTCATGGTCGCGGCGCGATGGTTGACGATCGCCTCGGTGACGCGGCCGGTCTCGATCCGGACATCCGAGCGCACGACCGAATTCGATCCGGAATAGGTCGAGACGAGGTGATAGGTGCCCTCGGGCAGCATCAGCCGCGCGCCGGCGCGCAGCGCGTCGGTCACGAACTTGCCTTCCGAATTGTTGGCGGTGGGGATGAAGACCTGGAGCTTCTGCCGCGCTGGCGCGATCGGCCGCTCCGGCACGCCGAGATAGCCGGAAACGGTCAGGGCCCCGGCATTGATGGCGATGGTCGAGACCGCACCGGTCTCCCCCACATTGAACTGCCGCGTCGCCGTGGCGAGGCCGTGGCTGACATGCACGGCGTAGAGCCCGGCCTGGAGCACGAAGCTCGGGCGCGGCGCGGCGGTTTCCTGCACGAGCTGGGCATCGGTTCCGCGCACGGCATAGACGCGCCAGACGAGATCATCGGGGATCTCGGTGCCGCGCTCGCCATAGGTCGCGCGCAGGGCGAGAACGCCGGTGCGCGGCGCCGCGAAGGATTGCGCCCGCGCGTCATGCGCCGCGGCGAGCGCAAGAAGCGCGCCGAGAAACGCCGTCCGAAGCGCGGGAATCGCTGCCATCGCCATGCGCTCTTGTCCTTCACGCCGGGCCGGGCTGCAAGTCCGGAGCCCGTATCCGGCTCTTGAGCCACGCGATCTTGCCCGAAAGGTGGCGAAGCGCCATGTGCTGGGCTGCTCTTCGCCAATCCCGGAACCCCGCATGTTCTACGAGCCTCGCCTGCGCAATCACGGTCTTCCGCATGATCCTTTCAAGGCCCTGGTGGCGCCGCGCCCGATCGGCTGGATCTCGACGCTTTCGGCGGAGGGCAGGCCCAATCTCGCGCCCTATTCATTCTTCAACGCCTTTTCCGAACGGCCCGCGATCGTCGGCTTCTCCTCGCAGGGCATGAAGGACAGCGCCACCAATGCGCGCGATACCGGGGAATTCGTCTGCAACATCGTTTCGGAACGCGATGCGGCGGCGATGAACGCCTCCTCCGGCGCCTATCCGCCGGGGATCAGCGAATTCGAGAAGGCCGGGCTCGAAATGGAACCGTCGCGGCTTGTCCGCCCGCCGCGCGTGAAGGGCATCCTGGCCGCGCTCGAATGCCGGACGACGGCGTTGATCCCGCTCGCCGGGCTCGACGGCGTGGCCGGCCCCTACACGCTGGTTCTGGGCGAGGTGGTGGGCATCCATGTCGACGATGCCGTGCTGAAAGACGGGCAGGTCGATCCGCTCGCCCTGCGCCAGCTCGCCCGGCTCGGCTACATGGATTACGCGGCGGTCGAGCGCGTCTTCGCGCTGGATAGGCCGCGCATCGGCTGAAACCCGCCGGGCGCGGCGCTCAGACCGGCAGCCCCGCCGCCCGCGCGCGGGCGAGGATGCGCTCGGCCTGCACGAGATGCGGCCGGTCGACCATCTGGCCGTCGAGGCCGATCACCCCCTGGTCCGGGTTGGCCGCGAACAAGGCCACAATCCGCGCCGCATGCGCGATCATCGCCGAATCGGGGGTGAAGACCGCGTTGATGATCGCGATCTGCGCGGGGTGGATCGCCATCTTCGCGGTGAATCCGTCGCGCCGCCCGGCTTCGGCCTCGGCGCGCAGGCCGGCCTCATCGCGGAAATCGACATAGACCGAATCGATCGCCGGCACCTCGGCGGCGGCGGCGGCGAACAGCGCCAGCGACCGCGCGAGCTGGAACGGCGCCGTATACGCGCCCGCTTCGCCCCGGTTCCGCTCGGCGCCGACCGCGCCGGCAAGGTCTTCCGCGCCCCAGGTCAGCCCCTGGAGCCGCAGCGACGCACCGGGGATCGTGCCAAGCCTGAACAGCGCCAGCGGCGTCTCGGTGGCGATCGCGATGATGCCGGTCGCGCCGTCGCCGATCGCGTGCTCGGCCTCGCGCACCGCGATGAGCGCGCCGAGATGCTGGATATCCGCGCCGCCCTCGCATTTCGGCAGCATCACCGCATCCGGCCGGCCCGGCATGACGCCGTCGAGATCGGCGGCGATCTCGCCGGAGCGCAGGGCGTTGACCCGCACCAGGAGCCGCGGCCCGTCGGGCTGCCGGGCGGCAAGCGTCTCCCGGACAAGCCCGCGCGCCGCCTCTTTGCGCGCGGGCGCCACCGAATCCTCGAGATCGAGGATCAGCGCGTCCGCGCCGGAAGCGAGCCCCCTGGCGATCTTCCGAGCATCGTCGCCGGGAACGAAGAGAAGCGAGCGCAAGGTCGGGCTCCTGTCTGGGGGAATCAGCCGGCGGGCGCCCGGCGCATGAAGGCCTGGCGCCGGCATTCCGCCACGAGAACGCCGTCCTGATTATAGGCGCGGTGATGGAGTTCGACGATCCCCGCATCGGGACGCGATTTCGATTCGCGCTTGCCGAGCACCTCGGTCGTCACATGGATCGTGTCGCCCTCGAAGACCGGCGCCGGGAATTTCACCTCGCTCATGCCGAGATTGGCGATCGTCGTGCCCACGGTCGTGTCCGAGACCGAGATCCCGATCATCAGCCCGAGCGTGAACAGCGAATTCATCAGCGGCCGCCCCCATTCCGTCTCCTCGGCGCAGAAGGCGGCGTCGATATGCAGCGGCTGCGGATTGAGCGTCATGTTGGAGAACAGCATGTTGTCCATCTGCGTCACGGTCCGCACCAGGCCGTGCCGGATCAGTTCGCCGGCTTTGAAATCCTCGAAATAGCGGCCGCCGCGCGGGTGCCGGGTGCCGGGCTGCCAGGGTGCGGCCGGCGCGGGGAAGGGCGATGGCATGGGATCCTCCGGGCTTTCCGGCCCGCCGCGCGGCGGGCGGATTAAGGGCTCGTTTACCATAACCGAGGAAAGTTCAAGAGCGGGCACGGCGAGGAACGGCGCCCGGCGGGGGGCGAGGGACCATGTTCCTGTTTTCGAAGCAGCCGACGCAGGGCGCTGCCGCCGTGCCGCCCACACCGCAGGCGGACCATCCGCTCGCGCAGCCCCTGCGCTCGGCGGCGGACGCGACCGGGGTCTCCTTCGATTATCTCGTCAAGACGGCGAAGCGCGAATCCAATCTCAACCCGGATGCGCGGGCCTCGACGTCGAGCGCCACCGGCCTGTTCCAGTTCATCGAACAGACCTGGCTCGGGCTCGTCAAGCGGCAGGGGCCCGATCTCGGGCTGACCGATCAGGCCAACGCCATCCAGCGCGACGGCTCCGGCCGCTATGTCGTGCCGGAGGCGGAGGCGCGCCAGCAGATCCTCGCCCTGCGCAAGGATCCGGCGCTGTCGGCCAAGCTCGCGGGGCTGTTCACCCGCGAGAATCGCGCCTCCCTGCGCGAGGCGCTCGGCCGGGAGCCGAGCGGCGGCGAACTCTATATCGCGCATTTCCTCGGGGCGGGCGGCGCACGGGAGCTGATCACCATGGCCTCCGGCAATCCCGAGCGCGCCGCGGCGAGCGCGTTCCCGGATGCCGCTTCCGCCAACCGGCCGATCTTCTTCGACCGCAACGGTCGGGCGCGCTCGGCCCGCGAGGTCTATTCCCGGCTCGTTTCCTACCATGACGGCGCCGATACCGCGCTGCCCGTCGTGGCGCAGGCTGGTGGCGTGACCGCTTCGGCGCAGGCCGAGGCCGGCCCGGCCACCCGCTCACCGCTCGCCATCGCCCCGGCGCGCAATGTGACGATGACCGGCCAGATCCGCCGCGAGGCCACGGCCACGGGCTTCTTCACCTCGGGCGGCAATACGGCGGCGGCCGGCAACCTGCGCAAGACCTGGATGACGATCGCCGAATCCCGCCTCAACCCGAACGCGCCCTCGTTCTTCCCGCGCGGTGACGGCGTTAAGGTCGCGGCGATCGGCCCGATCTCGGCGCCGCCCTCCGAAACCGTCGAGGACCTGCCGACGAGCCCGCTTGCAGCCTTCGAGGCGCGCGCGGACGAGGAGCCTGCGAGCCCCAGGCCGATCGGTTCCCGCCGCTACGAGGCGGTCGAGGCGCCGCTGCCGCCGGTGCGGCCGTCCTTCCTCGGCAAGGCCGGGCAGGCGCTCGAACTCGGCCGCATGCTGCGCAAGAGGGGCTGATGCGCGCCGGACCGGGACTTGTTTCCGCCTTTCTCGGCTGGATGGACCAGGCCGGCCCGCGCGAGCGCGCCGAGGCGGTGCGCCTTTTCGCGGAGACGGTGTTCGAGGGCGCCGCCGGGGCGGAGGATCCGCGCGCCGTGGATGCGGCGCTGACGCTGGTGCTCGACGATCCCGCGCCGTCGGTGCGGCGTGCGCTGGCGCTGGTGCTCGCATCCCGCGCCGATGCGCCGCGTCATCTTGTCCTCGGTCTCGCCGGCGACGAGCCGGAGGTCTCGGCGGTGCTGGTCGCGCGGTCGCCGCTCCTGACCGAGGCAGACCTCATCGAACTGGCCGCCCATGCCGGGCCGCTCGCCTGCATCGCCATCGCCTTGCGGGCGGCGGTGCCCTCCGCCGTCTCAGCTGCGCTCGTCGCGCGCGGCGATTTCGAACCCTGTCTGGCGCTGGTTGGCAATCACGGCGCCGAGATCGCCGAGGCCGATCTTCTCGCCATCGCCGCAAGGTTCGGGGACAGGCCGCGCCTGCGCACGATCCTGGCCGCCCGCCCCGAACTGCCGCCCGCGGTGCGCCACCGGCTGATGCTCGGCCTCGCCGATGCGCTCGGGCGGTTTGCGACCTCCGGCGGGTTCCTGAGCCCGGCCCGCAGCGCCCGCGGGCTTGATGAGGAGCTGCTCGCCGGCACGCTGGCGATCGCCCGGCGCGCGGGGCGGGAGCTTCCCGGCTTCGTCGCCTATTTGCGCGACAACGGCTTCCTCACGCCGATGCTGCTGTTCCGGGCCGTGCTCGCCGGCGATCTCGCGTTGTTGGGGCTGGCGCTCGCGGATCTGACCGGGCTCGGCGCCGCGCGCGTTGCCGGCATGCTGCGCGGCCGATCCGAAGCGGCGCTGGCGGCGCTGATGACACGCGCCGGGCTGCCCGGCTATCTCGTCCCCGTGCTGGTGGCGGCCACCCGCGCTGCTGCTGCGCAGCCCCGTCAGGAGGGGGATCGGGCGGAGTTCCTGCTGCCGGTGATCCGCGCGGCGGAAGCTGCCTGCCTTGCCGCGCCCTCGGAGGAGACGACGCGGCTCATCGCGCTGCTCCGCCGCTTCGGCGCCGAGGCGGCGCGCGCCGATGCGCGCCGGCTCGGCGAGGCATTGCGCCGCGAGGCCACCCGGACCCTGCCGAGTCTGCTGCCGCCGGAGATCGGCCCTGCCATGCTGGCCCTTGCCGGGTCGGATGCGGCAGAAGCGCCTCCCGCCGATCGCCGCATCCTGCGCGCGCGCGGGCTGGTGCTCGACGAACCGATCCCCGATCTCGCGACGATCATCGCCGATTGGAAGGCGGAGCGGGATCCCTCGCGCGTGCCGGCGGTGCCGGCGCGCAATGCCAACGAAAAACCCGGCCGGAGCCGGGCTGCCTGACGGGCGGAACCGGATCCGGCTCAGCCGGAGCGACGGATCCGCATCTCTTCCATCATTGCCTTCTGGCGCGCCTCGACGACGCGGTCGATGGCGCGGCGGAGATTGTGGATGATCTGCGTCGCGACCGGGTTGGCATAATCGCGGATATTGTTGCGGTAGATCGCCTTCACGGCATCCACATGGTGCGAGATCAGCTGGATCGGCAGGTAATCCGGCTCGATCTTGTCGAGAAGCTTCGAGAGCGAGCCCGCGATCTCCGCCGCGATCGGGTAGCCGAACACCGCCGCCTGGCCGCGGATATCATGCGCGGCGCGGAAAAGCTTGGTGACGTCGCGATTGTCGGAGGGCGAATCGCGGAACACCTCGTAGGCGGCGATCAGCCGGTTGACCTCGTCGCCCATCCAGTTCTGGAAATCGGCGGAGAGATCCTTCATCGCCGCATCGGCCGCCGCGACCGACATCTCGTCGACGCCACCGGCATCGGCCGAACGCACTGCCGCCTTGGCGCGCAGGGTGCCGCCGAGATGGATGACGCGGGTATCGCCGAAATCCTGTTCGATATTGGCGTCGACAGGGGCGTTCTCGTCCTGGGGATTGCTCATGTCGATCCTCACGCGTTACCGGAATTCATGTAGTTCGCCGCCATGCCGCGGGACTTGTACTGGTCCGCCTTGACGAGATGGCGCCGGTCCGGGCCGAAATAATTCTCGGTGCGGATGAAGGGGCGCGGATTGAGCACCACCTTGGCGATGCGCTGGTAGAGCCCCTTGGCCGAGATCGGCTTGACCAGCATCTCGGAAACGCCGGCATCGCGCGCTTCGAAAACCCGGTTCCGCTCGGCATAGCCGGTGATCATGATGATCGGCACGAACGGGTTCGGGCTGGTATCCGGCTGCCGGATCATCTTGGTCAGCTCGATCCCGTCGAAGACGGGCATCGACCAATCGGTGATCACCACATCGGGGAGATGGGTGGCGAAGGCCTCGAGCCCGGCCGCCCCGTCCTCCGCCTCGAACACCTCGCGCGTGCCGAACCCGTGCAGCAGGGTGCGGATGATGCGGCGCATATAGGCGTTGTCATCGATGATCAGGAAGCGCAGGCGGCTGCAATCGACGCGAAACATCACGAGCCCTGGTCTCGCGTCACGGATTCTGCCGTCGGCCGGGGATCCGCGACGCGAAACTGAACGATCCCGACCGGTGCCGCTTCTGCGACGCGGCAACCATAGGCAAAGACCGTTAACGCCCGCTAAAAACGGCCTCCGCCGCGCCGCTATCCCGGCCCGGACCTCAATGGCCGAACTGCTCGTTGAGGATCCGCTCCTCGAGGCTGTGGCCTGGGTCATGGAGCATGACGAGATTGACCTCGCGCTCCATGCCGACCACCACCTCCGCCGTGTCGCGCTGCTCGAAATGATCCGCCACCGCCGCCACCGGGCGTTTGTCGGGCTCGCGCACGCGGATGGTGATCCGCGCCGTGTCCGGCAGGATTGCGCCGCGCCAGTGCCGCGGCCGGAAGGCGGAGATCGGCGTCAGCGCCAGCAGGGGCGCGTTGAGCGGCAGGATCGGGCCGTTGACCGAGAAATTATACGCGGTCGAACCGGTCGGTGTCGCGACGAGAACCCCGTCCGCGACCAGTTCCGCGAGGCGGATCTTGTCGTCGATCGCGATTTCGAGTTTCGCCGCCTGGTAGGATTGCCGGAGCAGCGAAACCTCGTTGAACGCCCGCGCCTCGATCGTGCGGCCCCGGATGTCGGTGGCGTGCATCGTCAGCGGGTGGACAACGGAGCGCCCGGCCGCGACGATCCGCTCGATCAGCCCGTCCTCGCGGAACTCGTTCATCAGAAACCCGACCGAGCCGCGATTCATTCCGTAGATCGGCTTCTCGGTGCCGAGGAACCGGTGCAGCGTCTGGAGCATGAAGCCGTCGCCGCCGAGCGCCACGATCACATCCGCCGTCTCGGGCGGCTCGGCGCCGTAGAACCGCGTCAGCCGTTTCGCGGCAAGTTGCGCATCCGGGGCGTTGGAGGCGAGGAAGGCGAGGCGCGGCGCGGGCCGGGGCCTGTCGAGGGCCGGTCCGCGTTCCGGTTGTTGGTCATCCGCCACGAAAAGGCCCCCGAGTCAGGTCGATCCCGGGGGCACGATGCTATGCGGGGGCCCCGAGCGCAAGGCGCGCGGGCGCAACCGCCTCACGACCATTGCGCGGGCACGAAGCGGTAGCCGCCGCCGTCCTTGGCGATGAAGCCCGTGGCCGGGAACGAGGCATGGTAGAAGGAGAGGCGGAGCTTGTCGGCCGCCGCCATGTCGAGAATGCGCTTGCGCGTCGCCACCGCCTTGTCGGCCTCCATGTCGAACATCACCTTCCAATCCGGGTTGCGGGCGAAGAGCACCGGGGTGTTGGTGACATCCGCGACATACATCATCCGCTGCCCGCCCGAGACGATCGCGAAGGCGGTGTGGCCCGGCGTGTGGCCGGAGGCATCGATGGCGGTGATGCCGGTCACGACCTCGTCGCCCCATTTGAAGCGTTTCACATCGGCGGCATTGGGCTTCAGCACCCGGTGCACGCCCTGGAAGGCGCCCTTCATCGCCTCCGGCGCGGCGGCCATGCGCGCGTCATCCATCCAGAAGGCCCATTCCTGTTCCGGGACCATGATCTCGGCATTGGGATAGACGATCTGGCCGGCCTTGTTGCGCAGGCCCTGGAGATGGTCGGCATGGAAATGGCTGATCAGGACGGTGTCGACCTGGCCCGGCTCGATCCCGGCCGCTTTCATCGCCGCGACGGCGCGGCCATTGGTCGGTCCGCCATTGTCGTTGAAGCCGGTATCGATCAGCACCAGCTTGCTGCCGGTGTTGACGAGCAGCGCCGTGAAGCTGATCGTCAGCCGGTCGGTCGGCAGGAAGCTCTCGGCGAGCACCTTCTGGACCTCGTCGAGCGGCGTGTTGCGGACGAAGCCGGCATCGAGCGGGCGCGTGAATTCGCCCTCGTGCAACGCCGTCACCTCGAACTCGCCGAGTTTGAAACGGTAGAAGGCCGGCGCGCTGGTGCCGGCGATCGGTGCCCGGGCGAGGGCCTCGCGGCGGGTTCCGGGCAGGATGGCCGGGGCAGCGACGAGCGCGGTGCCACCGGCGGCCGCGCTGATGAAGAACGAACGGCGGGATTGGGTCATCGTGATCTCCTCGGGCTGGCACGCCGGCGAGCCTGATGCGCAATCGGCTCGACGGACAGAGCGCATGATTCGTTTTCGCGCTGACGGTCACATTGGGCGCCGGCCGATTTCGCCAAGAGGACAGGGCAGAGACAAACAACGACTACAGCGTGATTCTGCGGTAAAAACCCGCCCAGATTGCGCCGAAAGCGTGCCGGAAGCGGGCGATAACGGCGCATTCACCGCTTCTAAAGCTTTGGATGCAACCGTCTTCGAACGGGGTCGGCAGAAGCTGGCCAATCGCGCATGGGCGGGGGAGCCGACATGGTTCGTCATTGGAGCAGTCGCGTGTTCGGGCGTTTCGGAAAGTCGATCGCCTGGAAGATCGCCATGATCGTCATCGGTCCGATTCTCGGGCTGCTGCTCACGCTGGCGCTGAACACCTATTCGCAAGGCATCCTCCACGACGCCGATGCGGTCTATGAGCGGGCACGACAGGAGCAGGAACTCGCCGATCAGGCCAACAGCGCGCTGACGCTCGCCAATGCCCAGATCAATTCCTATCTCGAAAGCCGTTCGGCGAATGTCGAGCGTTCGATCGGGGTTGATCTCGGCGCGGCGCAGAAGGCGCTCGACCAGCTCAAGGCCTCGGACGATCCGCAGATGCGCGAGAGCGTCACCGTGCTCGATACCCGCCTGCAGAAGATCAAGGCCGGCTTCGAGAAGCTCCGCCAGGAGGTCGAGACCGTCGGCCGCACCAGTTCCGACGGCCTGACCGACGATCTCGACAAGATGACCGAGGTTCTCTCGGCGCTGTTTGACGGCGCGGTCTCCACGCATGAGGGCTTCCGTCCCATCTCCGCAGCCTATGCGGAACTGCGCGGCGTCGAACTGCGCTACCGCTGGAAGCGTGATCCCAAGCTCGAAACCCGGATCGACTTCATGCGCTCGGGCCTGACAGAGCGGCTGAAGATGGCCGATTTCGATCGCGGCCAGGCGGATATGCTCCTCGATTCGGTTGGCAAGCAGAGCAGTGCCTTTAGCGCCTGGCGCCGGGGGGTTGAGAACGAGCGCGCGGCCCGCGATGCCGTCGTCGCCGATGCGCGCGGTGCGATCGGCGCGGTGGCGGCCCTGCGGGAGCGGGCGGAGGCCCGCCAGGCCGCAGCGCGGCGGGAGAGCGCCGCCGCCGAGGTCCAAGCCGCGAATTTCGCGCTCGCCTCGGCGGCCTTCGCGGCAATGCTTTCGATCGCCATGGTGCTGCTGATCGGTCGTTCGATCGGCAAGGCGCTGATGCATCTCGCCGCCACGATGCGTCGGGTGGCGGATGGCGAGAGCGATGTCGAGATTCCCTTCCGTGCGCGCGGCGACGAGATCGGCGACATGAGCCGCGCGCTGGAGGTTTTCCAGGCCTCGATCGTCGAGCGGGCCCGGCTCGCCGAGACCGCCGAGCGCGAGGGTGCCGAGCGTCTGGCCCGTGCCGAGCGCGTGGAGGCCGCCATCTCGCAATTCGGCACCGCGATCGGCGCGGCGCTCGACCATCTCAAGGGCAGCGCCGCCGCGATGCGGAGTGCTTCCGAGACGCTCGACGAAGATTCGCGCAGCCTGACATCCCAGGCCGAGATCGCCGGCAAGGCGACCGCCACCGCCTCGCGCGAGGTTTCCTCGGTTGCGGTGGCGGCGGAACAATTGTCGAAATCGGTCGAGGAAGTGTCGCGTCAGGCGGTGCGTTCGACCGAGGTCGCCGACAGCGCGGTCAAGCAATCCGAACGCGCGACCAGCATGATGACCGAGCTTGCAAGCGAGGCGGACCGCATCGGCGATGTCGTCGAACTGATCCGCTCGATCGCCGGGCAGACCAATCTGCTCGCGCTCAACGCGACCATCGAGGCGGCGCGCGCCGGCGAGGCGGGCAAGGGCTTCGCGGTCGTCGCGAGCGAGGTCAAGGCGCTCGCGAGCCAGACCGCGCGCGCCACCGAGGATATCGTGCAGAAAATCACATCGATCCAGGCTTCGTCGGGGGATGTCAGCCAGGCGATCTCGCAGATCGGCGGCATCCTGTCCGAGATGAGCACCATCGCCGCCAGCGTCGCCTCGGCGGTCGAGGAGCAGTCGAGCGCCATCGCGACGATCAGCGAGAATGTCAACGAGGCGGCCCGCTCCTCGGCGGAGGGGGCCACGGCGATCCGCGATGCCGAGACCCGCGCCGGTTCGAGCCGCCAGGCGGCGGCCGAAGTCGCCCAGGCGGCGCAGACCGTGGCGTCCGAGGCAAGCTCGCTCGAAACGGTGGTCTCGCGATTCCTTGAGGATGTCCGCGCGGCCTGACGGTCCCGATCCCGCGCCTTCGCTGTCGAGCCGCCGCGCCGTTTGCGCGGCGGTTTCCGCTTCGGGCGGGCCGAACACTGGGCGGGCCGAGGGCGGCTGGTGCCGGCGGAGGGGATCGAACCCCCGACCTTCGGTTTACAAAACCGCTGCACTACCGCTGTGCTACACCGGCATGCGCCCTCTATCTCGCATTCGCTTCCGCCGCGCAACCATCTGCCACGCGGCGGGGAAGGGATCCGCGGGGCCGCAGAAACCCGCGCGGCGCGTCTCCCGCGGTGCTTGTTCCGCCCTCGGGAGGATCGGCCAGCCGTCCGGGCGGGTCACCCGCCGCGCGCGAGCCCCTGCGTCACCGCGTAGAGCGCGATCGCGGCGGCGTTCGAGACATTGAGGCTCCGGATCGCGCCGGGCAGGTCGAGCCGCGCCAGATGGTCGCAGAGCGCCCGCGTCGATTGCCGGAGGCCGCGCCCCTCGGCGCCGAGCACCAGCACCAGCGGCAGGCGCGGCACCAGCGCGTGCATCGGTTCGGGCGCCTCGGAATCGAGGCCGATCACCTGGTAGCCGGCGGCGCGCAGCTCCGTCAGCGCCCGGCCGAGATTGGTGACGCCGGCGATCGGCACATGTTCGAGCGCGCCGGAGGCCGCCTTGGCGAGCACGCCGGAGAGTTCCGGCGAATGGCGGAAGGTGGTGAGCAGTGCCCCGACGCCGAAAGCTGCCGCCGAACGCAGGATCGCCCCGACATTGTGCGGATCGGTCACCTGATCGAGCGCGACGATGATCCGGTCCTGCGGCAGCCGCTCCGGGCGGAGATAGGGAAGGCGCTCGGTTTCAAGCCAGGCACCCTGGTGCACCGCATCCGCCGGCAGCAGTCGGTTGATCGCCTCAGGCTTCACGATCTCCGGGGCGAGCGGCAGCGTGATCCCCTCCGCGAGGCGCTGGAGCGCGTTCTCGGTGGCGAGCAGCCGGCGATGGCGCCGGCGCGGATTGAGAAGCGCCTCGCGCACCGAATGGATCCCGTAGAGCACGTCCGAATCCTCGGCCATGGCCGGTTTCGGCGGTCTCGGTTTCGGCGCGAAACGGCTCTTGTCGCGTGGCCGGTCCTTGTCCTGCTGCCTGCCTTTATCCTCGGGCCTGCCCTTGACCATTGCGCCGGGTGCGGTGTCCGGCGTCTGCATAGGCGCCGGCGCGCGCGCGCGCTTCGGGGGGCGGGGCGGGGCGGGGCGGGAGCGTGCGGGCGGCTTCATGAGCATCCGCTTAGGCCGAAGCGCGCGCCTTGTCGATGATTGCGGCCCGCCCCGCCGCGCGTGGTGCGAAAATGCAGCGCCGGCTCCGCGAAAAGATTGACACCTCGGGCCGCTCTGGCCATAACGCCGCCTCGCGCGCGGCCGATCGTCGCTTGCGAAGGGGGAATGTCCCGAGCGGCAAAGGGGGCGGACTGTAAATCCGCTGGCTATGCCTTCGTAGGTTCGAGTCCTACTTCCCCCACCACCTTATTCATTCCCTTATTTATCAATGGCTTAGAGGTCACTTTTTGGTCTCTGCGTCCCCGCTGCGTACCCCAATTGCGTACCCAGATCAACGGTCCATGTCATTGATTCTGTTGATATACAGGCACTTAGGTGTGGTGGTTTCGAGGTTCCTACTTCCCCCACCATCCCGCATCTTCTGCACGTCCTGCCGTCCATTCGCTGCTTTTCCGGCGAGCCTCCGAGGCGTGCGAGCAGGGGCGTGCCGCGCCGGCGGCGGACCGGCGCTGTCATCAATCTGTCATTAAAACATGATCCGGACGGGCAGGTTTTCGAGGGAGGCTACCGATGATTTCGCGACGCATTGTCCTGACTGGCGCCTTTGCCGTTTCGATGGGGGCCAGCGCGCTGGCGCTCGATGCCCGCTTCAAGGATGCGGACGGCGATCTTCTCGCCGATATCCCGACCAATCCGTCCGAGCAGATCGATCCGCCGGTGCTGGTCTTCGCCTACACCCCGGTCGAGGATCCCGCCGTCTACGCCAAGGTCTGGGACGGGTTCCTGAAGCATATGGAGAAGGTCACGGGCAAGAAGGTGCAGTTCTTCCCCGTCCAGTCGAACGCGGCGCAGATCGAGGCGATGCGCGCCGGCCGCCTGCATGTGGCGGGCTTCAACACCGGCTCGAACCCGATCGCAGTCAATTGCGCGGGCTTCCGCCCCTTCGCGATGATGGCCTCGCTCAAGGACGAGTTCGGCTACAAGATGGAGATCATCACCCATCCGGGTTCGGGCATCGAGAAGATCGAGGATATCAAGGGCAAGAAGATGGCCTTCACCTCCGAGACCTCGAACTCGGGCTACAAGGCGCCGTCCGCCCTGCTGCGCGACCAGTTCAAGATGGAAGCCAAGAAGGATTTCGAGCCCGTCTTTTCCGGCAAGCACGACAATTCGATCCTTGGCGTCGCCAACAAGGATTACCCGGCCGCGGCGATCGCCTCCTCGGTCAAGGACCGGATGATCGCGCGCAATGCCGTGAAGGCCGACCAGATCAAGGTCATCTATGCCTCGGCCGCGTTCCCGACCACGGGCTACGGCACCGTCTACAACCTCAAGCCCGAGCTGCAGGCCAAGATCAAGGAAGCCTTCTTCACCTTCAAGTGGGAAGGGTCGGAGCTGCTCAAGGAGTTCGAGAAGTCGGATCCGCCGCAGCAGAAGTTCATGGAGATCTCGTTCAAGGACAAATGGCAGGTCGTCCGCGATATCGACAAGGCCATGGGCATTTCCTACGAGTGCAAGTAAGCGCGCTTGCCGTTTGCCCCGCCCGGCGTAACGTGCCGGGCGGTTCTTTTTGGGGGGAGGCCGGCCATCGTGCTCGTCATCGATCATCTCGAGAAGCGCTACAAGACCGGTGACCGGGCGCTGAAGGGCGTTTCGCTCGAACTGGGGCGCGGCGATATCGTCGGGCTGATCGGTCCCTCCGGCGCCGGGAAATCGACGCTGATCCGCTGCGTGAACCGGCTTGTCGATCCGAGCGCGGGGCGCATCCTGCTCGGTGATGTCGATCTGACGGCGCTTTCGGGCGGCGCGCTGCGCCGGGCGCGGCGGCGGATCGGCATGATCTTCCAGGAATACGCGCTGGTCGAACGCCTGACGGTGATGGAGAACGTGCTCTCCGGCCGGCTTGGCTATGTCGGGTTCTTCGCAAGCTGGTTCCGGCGTTTCCCCGAGGCGGATGTCCAGCGCGCCTTCGCGCTGCTCGACCGGGTAGGGCTCAGCGACCATGTCGACAAGCGCGCCGATGCGCTTTCGGGCGGGCAGCGCCAGCGGGTCGGCATCGCGCGCGCGCTGGCGCAGGATCCGGAACTGCTTCTCGTGGACGAGCCCACCGCGAGCCTCGACCCCAAGACCTCGCGGCAGGTGATGCGGCTCATCACCGAGCTGTGCGCCGAGCGCAGCCTTGCCGCGATCGTCAATATCCATGACGTCGCGCTGGCGCAGATGTTCCTGCCGCGGATCATCGGTCTGCGCGCCGGGGAGATCGTCTATGACGGCCCGGCCGCCGGGCTCACGCCGGAAGTGCTGACCCGGATCTACGGCGAGGAGGACTGGACCCGGACCTCGCCGCGCGAGGAGGAAGAGGACGAGGAAGCCGGGCTGCCGGCCGGGGAAGCGGCATGACCGGCGCGGCGATCGCCCCGCCGCGCGTCTGGAAGCGGCCGCGCCTTGTCGAGGGCGCCGCCCTGCGGCTTGCGATCTTCGCCGGGCTGGTGCTCTATCTCGTGCTGGCCTTCGCGACCATCGAGGTCAATTGGCAGCGCGTCTCCGAGGGGCTGGTGCGTGCGGCGCGGCTTTTCGCCGGGTTCTTGACGCCGGATTTCACCTCGCGCTGGACGGATATCCAGCAGGGGCTGATCGAGAGCCTGACGATGACCGTCTGCGCCACGGTGTTCGGCATCGTGCTCGCGCTGCCGATCGGGCTCGGCGCGGCGCGCAACGTCGCGCCGTTCTGGCTCTATGCAATCTGCCGCGCCGTCATCGCCGTGGCACGCGCCTTCCAGGAGATCATCGTCGCGATCCTGTTCGTGGCGATGTTCGGCTTCGGGACCTTTGCCGGGTTCCTGACGCTCTCGATCTCGACCATCGGCTTCCTGTCGAAGCTGATCGCCGACGATATCGAGGAGATCGATCCCGCCCAGGTCGAGGCCGTGCGGGCGACCGGCGCGGGCTTCTGGCAGGTGCTCGATTACGCGGTCGCGGCGCAGGTCATGCCGCGCTTCGTCGGGCTGACCGCCTACAAGGTCGACATCAATTTCCGCGAAAGCTCGGTGATCGGCATCGTCGGCGCCGGCGGCATCGGCGCGACGCTCAACACCGCGCTCGACCGGTATGAATTCGAATCCGCCGCGGCGATCCTGCTCATCATCATCGTGATCGTGATGCTGTGCGAATACGCCTCCGGCTGGATCCGCAAGACGATGGCCTGAGGATCTGCCATGGCGATCACGATCGGCGAGACGGGCGCGCGGCACTGGCGCCTGCTGACCCCGGGGCAGCAGCGGCTGCGCTGGCTCGGCTGGCTCGCGCTTGTCGCGCTGACGATACTCTGCTGGCGGGTGATGACCGCCGACACGATCTGGGCCTTCGTCTCCGACGCGCCGCGCCAGGCGCAGGATATTTTTGGCCGCATGCTGCCGCCGCGCTGGCGCTATATCGATCAGCTCTGGATGCCGCTCTGGGATACGATCAACATCGCGACCCTCGGCACGCTGATCGCCATCCTCCTTGCCACGCCGCTCGCCTTCCTCGCCGCGCGCAACACCACCCCGAGCGCGGCGCTGATCCGCCCGGTGGCGCTGTTCATCATCGTCGCCTCGCGCTCGATCAACGCGCTGATCTGGGGGTTGCTGCTCGTGGCGGTGCTCGGGCCGGGCGTGCTCGCCGGCATCATCGCCATCGCGCTGCGCTCCATCGGCTTCATCGGCAAGCTGCTCTACGAGGCGATCGAGGAGATCGACGAGAGCCAGGTCGAGGCGATCCGCGCCACCGGGGCGAGCCAGGCGCAGATCATGGGCTACGGCATCTGGCCGCAGATCATGCCCGCCTTCGCGACGATCAGCGTCTTCCGCTGGGACATCAATATCCGGGAATCGACGGTGCTGGGGCTGGTCGGCGCCGGCGGGCTGGGGCTCGCGCTCGAAAGCTCCCTGAACACGCTCGCCTGGCCGCAGGTCTCGCTGATCCTGCTGCTGATCCTCGTCACCGTCGTTGTGAGCGAATGGGTGACGGCGAAGGTCCGCAAGGCGATCATCTGAGCGCGCCGCGCGCCGGCCGGGATTGTCGCGGAACTGTCACCTGCCGCGGCTATCGGGGGATGGCTGAAGCTACACTCAAGAGGTCGGTCATGCGCTCCATCCTGTCGTCTGCGGCGCTCGCCGCGCTCACGCTTGCCGGTCTTGCGGGCCAGCCGGTGCAGGCGCAGGGCGAACTCGTCGTTTATTGCACCGTCCAGGAGGAATGGTGCCGGCCGATGATGCAGGCCTTCGAGCGCGCCACCGGGATCAAGGTCGCGATGACGCGCAAATCCTCCGGCGAGACCTTCGCGCAGATCAAGGCCGAGGCCGCCAATCCGCGCGGCGATGTCTGGTGGGGCGGCACCGGCGATCCCCATCTCCAGGCGGCGGAGGAGGGGCTTACCCTCGAATATCGCTCGCCGCGCCTCGCCGATCTCCAGCCCTGGGCGGTGCGGCAGGCGGAGCAATCGAAATTCCGCACCGTCGGCATCTATGCCGGCGCGCTCGGCTATTCCTACAACACCCAGCAGCTCGCGCGCCGCAACCTGCCGGAGCCGAAATGCTGGGCCGATCTCACCCGGCCCGAATATCGGGACGAGATCCAGGTCGCGGACCCGAATTCCTCCGGCACCGCCTATACCAAGGTCGCGACGCTGGTGCAGCTCCTCGGCGAGGACAAGGCCTTCGCCTTCCTCCGCGAGATGCACCGGAACGTGAACCAGTACACCAAATCCGGCGCCGCGCCGGCGCGCGCTGCCGCCACCGGCGAGAGCCTGATCGGCATCACCTTCCTGCATGATGCGGTGACGCAGGCCGTGGCCGGCGCCCCGGTCAAGATCGTCTCGCCCTGCGAGGGCACCGGCTACGAGATCGGCTCGATGTCGATCATCAAGGGCGCGAAGAATCTCGAGAACGCCAAGAAATTCTACGATTGGGCCCTGACCCCCGAGGCGCAGGCGATCGGCGCGCAGGCCAAGGCCTATCAGGTTCCCTCGAACCGCAATGCTCCGGTTCCGGAACAGGCGCCGAAACTCTCCGAGATCAAGCTGATCGATTACGATTTCGCGAAATACGGCTCCTCGGCGGAGCGCACCCGCCTGCTGGCGCGCTGGGATGCCGAGATCCGCAACGCGCCGAAGCGCTGAGGCGGCAGGCGGATCTTCATGCGCCGCGGCGGCGAAACCATGCGCGCCGCCGCCGGGACAGGCCTCCGGGCGGAGGCCCTGCCGGCGGGCCTCGCGGCGCTTGCCTTCCTCGCCCTGCCTTACGCCTTCACCGGCGGCGCGAGCGGTCTCGGCCTCGCGCTGTCCGGCTACTGGAGCCTGGCGCTGGCAGCGCTCTGCCTGCTCGGCGCGGCGCTGGCGGGCATGCTGCGGCCGGCGCAAGGCCCTGTGCGGGCGGTGCTCGCCGGGCTGGGGCTTGGAGCCTTGTTTGCCGTCGGCTTTGCCGAAGGGCTGCCGGTTCCGCCCTGGGGGCTTGGGGCCGCCCTGCTCGCGGCGGCGCTGATCCTGCTGCTCGCGCGCGGCTGCGCGGCGGCCGGCGCCTTCAAGGCCGATCCTTGGGTCGCGACCGTCACGGTGACGATCCTCGCGCTCGTCCTGCTCTTCGTGTTCTTCCCCGTGGCGCGGGTGCTGCTCGGCGCCTTCGTCGATCCGGCGGGGCGGCCGGATTTCGCGCTGTTCCTGCGGCGGATCTCGGCGCCGGACATCTGGTCCGCCGGCTGCCTGCTCGGCACGCGCGAATGCGGCGTCGTCCTCAACACGATCTGGCTCGGCATCCTGACCGGCATCCTCTCCACCGCGCTGGGCCTTGCCTTCGCGCTGCTTGCCACGCGCGGCGGCATCCGGCATGCGCGGCTCTTCGACGCGCTGTCGATCCTGCCGATCATCACCCCGCCCTTCGTGATCGCGCTGGCGCTGATCATCCTGTTCGGACGCACGGGAATCGTGACCTCGGCGCTCGACGGCTGTTTCGGGATCGGCCGCTCGCGCTGGATCTACGGCCTGCCGGGCGTGCTGATCAGCCAGGTCCTGTCGCAGACGCCGCTTTCCTATCTCATCCTGCGCGGCGCCATCCGCGGCATCGCGCCGGCGCTGGAGGAGGCGGCGCAGATCCTCGGAGCCTCCCGGCTGCGGCTGTTCCGGACCGTGACCTGGCCATTGCTGCGGCCGGCGGTCGCGGCGGCCTTCCTGCTCGCCTTTGTCGAGAGCCTGTCGGATTTCGGCAATCCGCTGGTGCTCGGCGGCTCGTTCGAGGTGCTCTCGACCAAGATCTTCTTCGCGGTCGCCGGTGCGCAGCATGATCCGGGCCGGGCGGCAGTGCTGGCGCTGATCCTGCTGGCGCTGACGCTCGCCGCGTTCTGGCTCCAGACCGTCTGGCTCGGCCGCGCCTCCTATGTCACCGTGACGGGCAAGGGCGATGCCGGCATGCCGGCATCGCTGCCGTCTCCGGTGCGCGCGCTGGCGCTGGGGGCGGTGCTACCCTGGCTGCTCCTCACCGTGGCGGTCTACGGGATCATCGCCGCGGGCGGTTTCGTGCAGGATATCGGGCGCGGGGACATGACGCTGACCTGGGCGCATTTCCACACCGGCTTCGAGATCGAATGGCGCGGGCAGGGGCTGTTCCTCGCGGGTTCGGCCTGGGATTCCTTCCTCGTGACCCTTGCCGTCTCGGCGATCGCCGCGCCGCTGACCGCTGCTGTCGGGCTGCTGACGGCCTATGTGCTTGCGCGCCATGATTTCGCCGGCCGGCGGATCTTCGAATTCCTGACGCTGCTTTCCTTCGCGATTCCCGGCACGGTGATCGGCGTCGCCTATATCCTCGCCTTCAACGTGCCGCCGATCGAGATCACCGGCACGGGGCTGATCCTCATCCTGTGCTTCGTGTTCCGCAACATGCCGGTCGGGGTGCGCGCCGGCATCGCGGCGCTGGCGCAGATTGACCGCTCGCTCGACGAGGCCTCGACCACGCTCGGCGCCAGGACCGGGACCACCGTGCGCCGCGTGATCCTGCCGCTCCTGAAACCGGCGATCATCTCGACGCTCGTCTATTCCTTCGTCAACGCGATGACGGCGGTGAGTGCGATCGTCTTTCTCGTCACGGCCCGGTTCAACATGGCAACGGCCTATATCGTCAACCGCGTCGAGGCGGGCGAATACCCGCTCGCCATCGCCTATTCGACGCTGCTGATCCTGTTCATGCTCGCCGTCGTGCTGCTGATCCAGCGGGTCGTCGGCGAGCGCAAGCCGGGCCGGCTGGCCGCGGCGCCCGCCGGCGCGCCGGTCACCGCCCGTTGAGGAGCCTCCCGTGTCGTCATCCCGCGCCGCCTCCGTCGAGTTCCGCAATGTCTGGAAGCGCTGGGGCGAGGCCGTTGCGGTCCGCGATGTCTCGTTCCGGATCGAGGCCGGCACGCTGACGACGCTGCTCGGCCCGTCCGGCTGCGGCAAGACGACGACCCTGCGGCTGGTGGCGGGGCTCGAGATCGCCAGCGCCGGGCAGGTGCTGATCGGCGGCGAGGACGTGACGCGGCGCGGCGCGGCGGAGCGCGACGTCTCCATGGTGTTCCAGTCCTACGCGCTGTTTCCGCACATGAACGTGCTGGAGAACTGCATGTATGGCCCCCGTGCTGCGGGCGTGCCGCGGGCGCGGGCCGAGGCGATGGCGCGCGAGAAGCTCGCGCTGGTGGGGCTCGCCGGGCTCGAGAACCGCCTGCCCTCCGAGCTCTCCGGCGGCCAGCAGCAGCGCGTCGCGGTGGCGCGGGCGATCGTGCTCGAACCGCGCGTGCTGCTGTTCGACGAGCCGCTTTCCAATCTCGATGCCCGCCTGCGCCGCGTGGTGCGCGACGAGATCCGCGAGCTTCAGAAGCGACTCGGCCTCACGGTGCTCTATGTGACGCATGACCAGCAGGAGGCGCTCGCGGTGTCCGATCGGGTGATCGTGATGGACCGGGCCGTGATCGCGCAGGAGGGCGCGCCGCAGGAGCTTTATCACCGCCCGGCGAGCCGCTTCCTTGCGGATTTCATCGGCGAGGCCAATCTCATCGACGGCGCCTTCCGGACGGCGGGTGGCGAGGTGCTGTTCGAGCGCGAGGGCGTCGTGCTCGCGCTCGGCGCGCTCGCGCTGCCCCCGGAGGCACGCTGCCTCGCCATCCGCCCGGACCGCATCGCCCTGCGCGCGGCGGCGGGCGGCGCGGCGTGCCGCGTCGCGCGGGTCGCCTTCGTCGGGCCGAGCCACGAATACGTGCTGACGGCGCCCTGGGGCGAGGTTCTGGTCGTCCGGCCCTCGTCGGAGCCGGTCCTGTCGCCAGGCAGCGCGGTCGAACTGGTGCCCGATCCCGGCGCGGCGATCCCGCTCGCCTGAGCCCTATGGCCGGCCGAAATGGCGCAGCAGCGCGCGGCCCGTCGCGTCGGCGGGGCGGCACGGGTGATCCTCGACGGCCCGACCATGCGCCGGGCCATTCCTCCTTACCGCATCCGGCGCCGGGCGGCAGGGGGCACACGCGGATGTGCGCGATGCGTGTCCGGCTCAGATCAGCGCCCGGCGGATCCGGTTCGAGACCTGCTCGACCGCCACCACCAGCACGAAAATCGCGATGATGATCGTCGCCGCGGTGTCGTAATCAAAGAGGTCGAACGCGACCTTCAGTTCGACGCCGATGCCGCCGGCGCCGACGAGCCCGAGGATCACCGAGCCGCGCACCGCCTTTTCGAGGCTGAACAGCGAGGTAGCCACGAAGGAGGGCAATGCCTGCGGCACGATCGCCGAGACGATCACCCCGAGCCGCGTGGCGCCGATCGCCGCGAGCGCCTCCTGCGGCCCCTTGTCAACCTCCTCCATCGCCTCGGCGAAGAAGCGGCCGGCGAAGCCGATCTTGTCGACCATGATCGCCATCACCCCCGCCGCCGGCCCGAGCCCGACCGCGATGACGAAGAGCAGCGCCCAGACCAGATCCGGCACGGTGCGGAACAGCGCGATCAGCCCGCGCGCCAGGAGCCGCACCGCCGGATGCGGGGAAAGTCCCTCCGCCGCGAGGATCGCGATCGGGAAGGCGAGCACCAGCCCGAGGGCGCAACCGACCAGCGCCATCTGGAACGTGACGAGCAGCGACCACAGGATCTGCGGCAGGCGCTCGAGATCCGGCGGGAACATGCGCTGGAGCATCGAGCCGAGCGCGGGAATGCCGCGCAGCATCCGCTCCCAGGAAAGCCCGACGCTGGTGAAGGACCAGATCAGGAAGGCCAATGCCAGCACCCAAAGCGCGAAGGTGATGGCCCCTGGCCGCTCCCAGCGCGGCACGGCGGTGGAGGAGGTCGCAGCGGAGGAGGGCATGGCGGTGCTCATGCGGGCGTCTTCATGCGGCAGCGCTCGCCGCCGGGCGGATCTCCGGCGCGGCTTCGTCGTTCCGGCCGAAGAAATCGAGGAGATCGCCGGCGCTGGTCGTGCGCGAGGCGGTGTCGAGCGTGATCCGCCCCTCGGCCAGCCCGACGATCCGGTCGGAGAAGCGGATCGTGTGTTCGATCCGGTGCGAGATCACCACCAGCGTCGCGCCCTTGCGCTTGGCGAGGTCGTAGAGCAGCCCCATCACCTCCTCGCCGGCGCGCGGGTCGAGGCTGGCATCGGGCTCGTCGGCGAGCACGATCCGCGGCCTTTGCATCAGCATCCGCGCGATCGCCACGCGCTGCGACTGGCCGCCGGAGAGCGAATCGGCGCGCTGGCGCGCGCGATCGGCGAGGCCGACGGCATCGAGGCAGGCGAGCGCTTCCTCGCGGGTCTCGCGCGTCGCGAGCGCCTGCAGCCAGGTGCGCGGCCCCCGCGCGCGCCTGGACGCCGTGGACGACATTGGTCAGCACCGAGAGCCGCCCCACGAGGTTGTGGCGCTGGAACACCATGCCGACCTGCGCCCGGAAGGTCTTCAGGGCGGCACGGTTCAGCGCGGTCACTTCGGTGCCGAGCATCGTGATGCGCCCGGAATCCGGCTCCACGAGCCGGATCAAGGCTTTGAGCAGGGTGGATTTGCCGGCGCCATTGGCGCCGATCAGCGCCACGGCGGCCCCATCCGCGATCGTGAGGCCGACCCCGTCCAGAACGCCGCGCGCGCCGTAGCGTTTCGTCACGCCTTCGATGCGGATCGCCGCTCCGTCCGGCGGGGACCCCGCGGCCGGGGGCGGCGAGGGCAGCGCCGGATTCATGTCAGTTGCCGATGAACTTGGTGAATTCCTTCACGCCGACATTGACGAACATCTTCCGGACCGGATCGTAATCCTTGTCCGAGACCGAATAATGGAAGCGGCCGCCGGAGAACTTCTTGTTCTCCGGGGTCGAGACGATCGCGGCGAGCAGCGCCTCGCCATGGTCGCGGAAGGCGTTGCGGAACTTCTCGACCACCTTGGGATCGACCTTCGCCGAGGCGAGGACGAGGTCGTTCGGCAGCGCGGCGCCATCGCCCAACGTGCGGAACTTGCGCTCCGGGAAGGCCTTGCGGACGCGCTCGAGATGCGTCTGGTTCATGCCGATCGCGGCGATGTCTCCGCGCAGCAGCGCCTCTGCCGCGACATTGACCTTGAGGAAGACCGGCTCGTAATCCTTGCCGTAGACGAGCCCGGCATCGGCGAGGATCGTCGCCGGCGCGAGATGCTGCGAGGTCGAGCCGATCTCGCCGAACGAGATCTTGCGGCCCTTGAGTTCGGACAGCGCCTTGATCGGGCTCTCTTCCGTCACCACGATCGACGAGCGGTAATTCGGCCGCTCCCACACCACCACCGGCTGCGCCTTGAGTCGGGCGTTGAACACCACGTATTCCGCCGGGCCGGTCAGCACGAAATCGACCTGATCGGCGTTCATCGCCTCGACCGCCGCCGTGCGGCCCGAGACCGCGAAGAACTCGACCTTGAGGCCGGACGCCTTCTCGAACGCCGCCTTGAACGGGCCGAATTCGCGCTGGAGGCTCTCCATCCCGTCGACATCGGTCACGGCGAAGCGCACGCGCTCCTGCGCAAGGGCGGGCATCGCGACAAGGCCGGCTGCCAGCGCGAACGCGGCGGCGAGGACGGGGCGGCGGGCAAGCATGGGCGTTCCTCCGGATCGGTTTCCGGGCGATTCCGCTACCTGTGCTTGACGACAGGCGCGTGACAATCGCGCCCGCCGTTCACGCCACCGGGCGGCAGAATTGCGGCAGCACGAACGGCATCGGCGGCGGCCCCGCGGGCATCGCCATCGCGACGCGGAAGACGCGGCGCAGCAGCGCCGGATCGAGCACCGCCGCCGGCGGGCCGGCCGCGACGATCGCTCCCTGATCCATCACCACGAGATGATCCGCATAATGCGCGGCGAGGTTCAGATCGTGCAGGATCGCCAGCACCGCGACCGGCGCATGCCGGGCGAGATCGCGGGCGGCGTCGAGCAGCGCAAGCTGGTGGCAGAGATCGAGGCTGGCGATCGGCTCGTCAAGGAACAGCGCCTGCGCCGCCTCGACGGAGGCGCCCGCCCGGAGCTGGCAGAGCGCGCGGGCGAACTGCACCCGCTGCTGCTCGCCGCCGGAAAGCGTCTGGTAATCGCGGCCGGCGAGCGCCAGCGCATCGGCGCGTTCGAGCGCCTCGGCGACAAGGCTCAGTGCCGCTTCGGGCGCACGGGCGCGGCCGATCCCCTCGATCCCGAGCCGGACGACCTCGTGCACCGCGAAGGGAAAGGCGAGGCGGGTCGATTGCGCCATCACCGCGCGCCGGCAGGCGAGCCGCCAGGCCGGGATCCGGCCGAGCGGCGCGCCGAGGCTGCGGATCGCGCCGGCATGCGGGGTGAGTTCGCCGGTCATCAGCTTCATCAGCGTCGTCTTGCCGGCGCCGTTGGGGCCGACGATTGCCACCACCCGGCCGGGTTCGAGCGCGAGGTCGGCCTCCCGCACCAGCATCCGCCCGCCGGCGGCGTAGCCGGCATCCTCGGCTTCGAACAGCGCGCTCATGCGGAGAGCCCCGCGTCGCGGCGCAGCAGCAGCCAGAGGAAGAACGGCGCGCCGAGCGCCGCCGTCAGGATGCCGATCGGCAGCTCGGCCGGCACCACGAGCGTGCGCGCCAGCAGATCCGCGCCGGTCAGCAGCGTCGCCCCGCCGATCGCCGAGGCCGGCAGCAGCACGCGGTGATTGGCGCCGAGCACCAGCCGGACGAGATGCGGCACCACGATGCCGACGAAGCCGATGATGCCCGAAACCGCCACGCTTGCCCCCACCGCCAGCGCCACGAGCAGGATCGCCGCATTCTTGATGCGCTGCACCTTCATGCCGAGATGGAACGCCTCGGCCTCGCCGAGCGCCAGCGCGTTGAGCCCGCGCGCGAGGAACGGCGCCGCGGCGATGAGCGGCAGGATGATCGGCGCCACCGCCGCGAGCTTGACCCAGCTCGCCCCGCCGAAACTGCCGAGCGACCAGAAGGCAAGGTCGCGCAATTGCCTGTCGTCGGAGAGATAGGCAAGGAACCCGGACAGCGCGCCCGAGAGCGCCCCGAGCGCCACGCCGGCGAGCAGCATGGTCGCGATCGAGGTGCGGCCGTTCCGCGTCGCGATGGCGTAGAGCGTCAGCGTCGAGGCGAGCCCGCCGAGAAAGGCGCCGAAGGGCAGAATTGCGAAGGGCAGGGCGCCGATCAGCGGCGCGAGATAGCGGTCGCCGAGCACGATCGTCGCCCCCGCCGCAAGCGCCGCGCCCGCCGAAACGCCGACCAGGCCGGGATCGGCGAGCGGGTTGCGGAACAGCCCCTGCATCACCGCGCCCGAAAGCGCCAGCGCCGCGCCGACGAGCATCGCGAGCAGCACCCGCGGCAGCCGAACGCCGAGGATCACGAGCGCGTGCCGCCCCTCGGGCGTCTCGCCCGTGGCGGCGGCGAACAGCACGCCGAGCACCTCGCCGGCGGGGATCGGCACTGCCCCGCGCGCGATGGCGAGCGCGCCGAGCCCCGCCAGCAGCGCAAGGCTCGCAGCGAGCACCAGCCCTACGCGCCGCCGGCCTGCGGTGGCGAGCGCGGCGAGCGTTCCGGCGGCGATGGCCGGATGCGCGGCGCTCACGGCGCCGTAGTCCGGCGGCCGGCATCGGGGCCGAAGGCCGCGATGGCCCGCATCAGGTCGCGCGCCGCATCGGGCGTGCGCGGCCCGAACCCGAGCAGATAGAGCCCGTCCATCGTCACCAGCGCCCGCGGCCCCGCCGCCGGCAATGCCTTGAACGACGGCCGCGCGAACAGATCCTCGGCGCCGATGGCATGGTCGCCCGTTTTCATCATGACGATCACCTCCGGCGCCGCGGCGATCAGCCCCTCATCGGAGATCGGCTTGTAGCCCTCGATGGAATCGGCGGCATTGTGCGCCCCGGCGAGCGCGATCATCGCCGCGGCGGCGGTGTTGCGGCCGCCGGCGAGCACCCGGCCGTTCTGGAGCGAGAGCACGAACAGCACCCGCTTGCGCACCGGGATCGCCGCCCGCTCGGCCGCGAGCGCAGCGAGGTCCCGGTCGACCCGCGCGGCGAGCGCCTCTGCCTCCGCCGCTGCATCGATCGCGGCGCCGACAGCTCGGATGCGCGCCGCGACGCCGCCCTCGGAGAGATCCTCGGCAATCATGGTCAT
The DNA here is from genome assembly GCF_008641065.1 of Rhabdaerophilum calidifontis. Lineage (GTDB taxonomy): Bacteria > Pseudomonadota > Alphaproteobacteria > Rhizobiales > Beijerinckiaceae > Rhabdaerophilum > Rhabdaerophilum calidifontis. The sequence goes on from NZ_VTRS01000002.1 coordinate 323,582, forward strand.
CGGCACGCCGGCCTGGCGCAGCAGCTTCAGCGCATCCGGCGGGCCGGCGCCTTCGACCGCGAGGACCAGATCGGGGTTCAGCGACAACACGCCCTCCGCCGACAGCGCCCGGACATAACCGATGCCGCGTTTGGCCCGCAGCGCTTCCGGCGGATGAAGGCTTGTCGAATCGACGCCGACCAGCCGGTCCTGGCGGCCGAGTGCGTAGATGATCTCGGTGATGACGCCGCCCGCGGCGACGATCCGCTGCGGCGGCGCTTCGGCGCGCGCCCCACCTCCGGCCCCCGCCAGCAGCAGCCCGGCGGCGAGTGCCGTCACGAGCCCGAACGGCGAACGGGTGGCGCGGCGCGCGGCGGCGGGGTTCGGCGAGGCAGGCGCCAACATGGCGGCGGTCATCATGGCGGGCCTCACTTCGTCAGGATGAGCTTGTTGTTGGCGGTGACGCGCAGCCGGTAATGCTCGCCGTTATGGACGAGGATCGCCTCGCGCGCCGGGCCGAGCAGCGCGCGGACATCGATGGCCGCGCCGGTGCCGGAGGCGGGGGGCAGGGGCGAGCCGACCGGAGGCCGGCCCGTGGCCGCGAAGCCCTTGTCGTCGTTCGGGGAGTTCTGCATTTTGGATTGACTCCAGAGAGACGCCCAGTTTAGAACCGATAAAAACTGAGCAATTTCAATGCGATAGATCATTGACTTGGAGTGTCAGAATTATTACCCACGGTCAAGAGCCGCGGCCGGGAGGGTCTCGCGGCACGCAATCGTGAGCCAGCCAGCCCCCGGGTCCGCCCGCCGTGCCAGCCAGCCAACCGAACAGGTTCGGGGCATAGCATGGGTCATCTTTCCGCCGCGGCGCGTCTGGCGCCGGTTTCCCTTTGGACACTCGCACTGGCGAGTGTTTCTGCCGTCGCGCAGAATGCGCCGGTCGCGCCGCCGGCACCGGTTGCCGGCCAACTCGACGAGATCACGGTTACCGCGACCCGCACCGAGGAGCGGGCGGTCGACGCGCTCGCCTCGGTTTCGGTGCGCAGCCGGCAGGAGATCCGCGCGCAGCAACCGCAGCGGCTCGGCACGATCCTCAGCCAGATCCCCGGTGTCACGACGCAGGAAAACCCCAACGATCCCGCTACCGCGGTGAATATCCGCGGCTTGCAGGATTTCGGTCGCGTCGCGGTGACGGTGGACGGGGCACGGCAGAATTTCCAGCGCTCCGGCCACAATGCCAACGGCGCCTTCTTCCTCGATCCGGCCTTCCTGCGTTCGATCGACGTGACGCGCGGCCCGGTCGCGAACATCTACGGCTCCGGCGCCATCGGCGGCGGCGTCTCGTTCGAGACGGTCGATCCGAAGGATATCCTGCGCGGCGGCGAGCGGTTCGCCACCGAGCTGGGCGCCACCGCCGCGGTCGGCGGCCGGCAAACCGGCGTCTATGGCTCCGGCATCGGCGCGGTCCGCGCGACCGATTGGGCCTCGGGGCTGATCGGCATCGCCGGGCGCAACCTCAACCGCTACAAGGATGGCGGCGGCAATGCGATCGCCGATAGCGGCCAGGATCTGGTGTCCGGCATCGGCAAGATCGTCCTGACGCCGGGCGACGGGCACATGCTGAAGCTCTCCGCGCAGGTCCAGCGCTACGAATTCGCGAACGGTGTCGGCACCAGCACCTCGCCGCGCCGCGCCAATGAGGTGACGACCTCGAATCTCGTCGCGAAATACAGCTTCTCGCGTCCGGACAACGATTGGCTGAACCTCAACGCCTCGCTCTACCGCACCACGACCGAAACCGATCAGGTCCGCATCTCCGGCACCCCGGCGCAGATCGGCCAGAGCCGCTATTTCAACATCGAGACCACCGGTTTCGACGTGAACAACACCACGCGCTTCCGGATCGGCCCGGCCACCATGGCCGTCACCTACGGCTTCGACATGTTCGAGGACCGGGTGCGCACCTCGGACCCGTTCAGCAACGGCGACGAGACGACGCCGGGCGGCCGGCGGCGCGTCTATGGTGGCTTCATCCAGAACCACGTCAAATGGTCGATCGTCGACGTGATCGGCGCCTTCCGCTACGATGCCTACGAGCTTGAAGGCGCCACCACGCGCTCTGACGGCCAGCGCGTCTCGCCGAAGATCACGGTCGGCGTCACGCCGATCCAGGGCATCCAGCCCTATGTCACCTATGCCGAGGGTTATCGCGCGCCGGCCATCACCGAGACGCTGGTCAACGGCCTTCATCCCGTCCCGGCGAGCTTCACCTTCGTTCCCAACCCGAATCTCAAGCCGGAAGTGGGCAAGACGGTCGAGGCCGGGCTCAACCTCAAATATGACGGGCTGCTCGCGGCCGATGACCGGTTCCGCGCCAAGTTCGCGGTGTTCGAGAACCGCGTGCGGAACTTCATCGAGGGCGTCTACACCGATCCCGGCGCGCCCTGCGGCGCCGGCCCGGCGGCCAATTGCGCGGATGCCACCTATACCTACAAGAACATCGCCCGCGCCCGGCTGCGCGGCTTCGAGGGCGAGGTTACCTATGACGCGCGGCGCTGGTTCGTGGCGCTCGCCGGCTCGGTGACGCGCGGCGACAACAAGACCAACGGCCAGCCGCTCGAATCCGTCTATCCGGACCGGCTGGTCCTGTCCGGCGGGCTGCGCTTCTTCGACGAGCGCCTCGTCGTCGGCGGGCGGCTGACCCTTGTCGACGAGCAGCGCCGCCTGCCGGCTGCCTCGCTCGCCGCCAATGCCAGCAAGGCCTATGCGCTGGTCGACGCGAACGTGACCTACGAGATCGCCAAGGATACCCGCATCTTCGCGATCGCGGAGAATCTCGGCGATGTCCGCTATCGCCGCTACCGCGACAGCGATCGCTCGCCGGGGCTCGTCACCAAGTTCGGGCTGACGACCCGGTTCGGGATGTAACCGATGGCAGGCGGGGCGGTGATGCGCACGGATCGGCAGGCCGGCCGGGATTTCTCCCTGCCGGAGCCGGACCGCGCGGTCGGCGCCGGATACCCGCCGACACCGGGCCGGGTGGGCCTCTGCCCGGCCATCGCCGGGGCGCGGCGGCTCGGTCCCGGCATCGCGCTGTCGCTGGTGCTGCATTTCGGCGCCGCAGCGGCGGCCATCGTGCTGCTGCCGGCCCGGCCCGCGCCCGAGACGCCGCGCGGGGGCGAGGCGGCGGCGATCGAGATGGCGGTGATCGGCGCCGAGGAGCGCGATTCCGCCCAGGAGGGCGCCCAACCGGCGATGACCGAGCCGGACATGCCCGAGATTGCCCCGCCCGATGCGGTCCCGCCGCCCGAACTCGTGGCAATCGCCGTTCCGCCGCCGGAACCGCCCATGCCGGTTGATATGCCCCCGCCGCCTCCGGTTCAGGAGCCGCTGGCGCCCGTACCGGTCGACCCGGTCGTGGCGCTGCCGCCGCCGGCGCCACCCCGCGTGGAACCGAAGACGGAACCCGCGCCGAGGCCTGCGGCCCGCCCTCAACGCGAGAGCAGGATCGCGCCGCGTGAAACCAGGGCCGCGCCGCGTGAAACCAGGGCCGCGCCGCGTGCGGCCGATGAGGCGCGCGGGCGCCAGGGGGCCGGCCAGCAGGCGGTGACGCGCCAGGCTTCGGCCGCGGGGGGCTCGGGCGGCGCAGCCGCCAGCGCCGGCACCGCCGAGATCGCCTCCTACCGTTCGCGGCTTGTCGCGCATCTTTCGCGCTACAAGACCTATCCGGAAGCCGCGCGCGACCGCGGCATCGGCGGCCGCAACGTGGTCACGATCACACTGCGCCGCGATGGCCGCGTCGCCAATGCCGCGCTGGCCGGCGGCTCGGGGCAATCGCTTCTCGATGCCGCGACGCTTGCGGCGGTGCGCCGCGCCGAACCGTTCCCCGCCGTGCCGGAGGGCGCCCCGGCGCCGTTCACCGTCACGATCGGGATGCGCTACGACCTCCGGGACTGACGGGCCGGGATGCCCGCCATCGCCCGGAGTCACAACAGGAGAGACCCATGTATGTCGCCATGAACCGCTTCCGCGTCGCCAAGGGGCGAGAGGCCGATTTCGAGACGATCTGGCGCACGCGCGAGAGCCTGCTGCACGAGCTCGAGGGCTTCGTGTCCTTCGCGCTGCTCAAGGGGCCGGAGCGCGAGGATCACGTGCTCTATGCCTCGCACACGATCTGGGCCAGCGAGGAGCATTTCCGCGTCTGGACGCGTTCGGAGCAGTTCCGCAAGGCGCATGCCAATGCCGGCAAGGGGCCGTCCCAGACGCTGCTCGGCCATCCGGAATTCGAGGGGTTCTCGGCCGTGCTGGTCGAGGAGAACCGCGCGGCACCGCAGGCGGCGGAGTGAGGCGATGGGCGCGGAAGCCAGTGCTGCCGTCCCGCACGGCATCAGTCCCGCAGCGATGAGCGACCGGCTGGCGCTCGTCGCCGAGCGGATCGCCGCCAAGCCCGACGGCGTGATCGAGGCGGTGGCGCGCGAGGCCGGGGTTCCGACCCAGCTCGTGCTCGAGATGCTGCCGGCCCGCGAGCGCGTCTTCGTGCCGCCGGAGGATTTCGAGCGGCTCTGGGAGCGGCTCACCGGCTGGGGCGAGGTGCTCTTCATCGTGCACACGCCCGATATCGTGCTCGAATGCGAGGGCGCGCTGCCGAAAGGCAGTTTCGGTGCCGGCTATTTCAACATCCATGGCGACAGCCCGATCGGCGGGCATATCCGCGCCGGCAATTGCCGGGCGATCTACCTGGTCGATCGGCTCTTCCATGGCCGGCGCTCGTGCTCGGTCCAGTTCTTCAACGGCGACGGCGAGGTGATGTTCAAGGTCTTCGTCCGCCGGGACAAGGCCCGTGACCTGCTGCCCGACCAGCTCGCGGCCTTCGAGGCCCTCCGGACGGACTGGACCCGCGCCCATTGAACCAGATTCGGCCGGGCTCCCCATCCGGCCGTTTCCCGAAGGGTGTCCGGCGTGCCGGCCCCTCCGGACCCCGGCGGATCGCGGTCAATCCTCGACCGCGATCCGAACGCCGTGCGGCGCGCCTTGCGGGCCGTCGAGCCGCCAATCCGAGGCCGCAGGCATCGCGAGCCGCCCCGCGCGGCGGGTGATCCGCAGATCCGCGCCGGACGGCGACCAGGCGAGCGCGAAGCCGAGATCGAGAAGCCCGCCGTCGCGATAGGCGAAGCTCACCCCGTCATCCTCGACATGCCGGCCGGTTCCGGTGCCGCTCGCGCCGGCCATGGCGAGATAGAGCCGCCGCGCCGGCGCGTCATGCGGCTTCACATCCGGCGTCGCGGCCGCCAGCGCCAGAACCGCGCCCGCCCGGATGAAGACCGGCGGGCGGCCGAGCGGCGCCGCGACCGTGACCAGAGTTCCCGCGGGATGGTGCAGGCCGGTCGCGAACTCGATCCAGCCTGCCGGTCCCGCCGGCAGATATTGCGTCTTCTCGCGCGCGCCCTCCGTGACGACCGGGGAGAACAGCACATCCGGCCCGAGCATCATCGCATCCTGGTCGGCATAGGCGCCGGGATCGTCGGGAAAATCGTAGAAGAGCGGCCGGATGATCGGCACACCCTCCGCGCTCGCCGCATGGGCGAGGCTGTAGATGAGCGGCAGGAAGGTGGTGCGCAGGTCGAGCGCGGCGCGGATTTCCGGCAGCACCTCGGGATGGAGCCAGGGCGTGGTCGCTGCCGCTGCGCCATGGGCGACATCCGGCTTCCAGGAATTCATCACCGCGCGCGGATGCAGCGCCATCATCTCGACCGAACGGCACAGATATTCGGGCGAGGGGCGGGGGCCGGTGAAGCCGCCGATATCGTGCCCGACCTTCGACTGGCCGGACAGCGCCAGCGACAGCCCGTTGCGCAGGTTCCATTTGAGCGTGTGCCAGGAGGTCGAATTGTCGCCCGACCAGGTCTCGGCATAGCGCTGGAGCCCGGCCGGTCCGGCGCGGGTGATGGTGAATGGCCGCCGGTCCGGCCGGTGCGCCCGCGTCGCCTCGTAGGTCGCGCGGGTCATCAGCAGCGCGTGCAGCGGCCGCGCGGCCGGGGCGGGGAAGGGCCGGCCGAACCCGGTCGCCATCGCGTCCTCGCGGCCGATTTCGTATTCGTTGTTGTCGTTCCAGCCGGCATCGAAGCCGGGATCGAGCACCTGCTTGCGGAAGCGCGCCTGCCACCAGCGCACGGTTTCCGGATTGGTGAAATCGAGATAGGAGCCCATCCCGTCCCAGAATTGTTCGACGACCGGCGCCCCCGCTCCGTCCTTGACGAAGCCGCCCGCCGCCCTGACCTCGGCGTAATCCGGATGGTCGTCGATCAGAACCGGCTTCAGGTTCGCGACGCTCGGGAAGCCGAGTTCGCCGAGCTTCGCGAACAGCGCCTGCGGATCAGGGAATTTCGCGCGGTTCCAGGTGAAGACATAGCGGCGCTGGCCGCGGCTCGAATAGCCGGAGCCGAGATGGATGGCGCTGATCGGGATCTTCTCGGCGCGGCAGCGCGCGGCGAAGGCCTCGATCACCGCCTGGGCCTCGGGATCGTCGGCATGGTGCATGGTGGTGAAGGCAAAGCCGAAGCTCCAGCGCGGCTGGAGCGCCGGCAGCCCGGTGAGCCGCGTGAAGCGCTGCGTGACGGCGGCGAGGTCCGGCCCGGCGATCAGCCAGAGATCGAGCCCGCGCTCCTCGATTTCGACATAGCGGTAGATGCCGTGGTAGTTCGAGCGCTCGCAGCCGAGATCGAAGGTCATGGGCGCGAGGCTGTCATAGAACAGCCCGCCGGTGACGCCGCCCGATTGCACGGCGAGATAGGGCACATGCTTGTACATCGGGTCGCCGATCTCGGCATCGTAGCCGAGCGCGTCGAGCTGGAGCACGCGGAAGCGCCGGCCGGTGCGGTCGAGCGGGCCGGATTTGTCGCCGAGGCCAAAATGCCGGTCGCTTTCCGGCCGCTGATGGAAATGGCGGATGCGCTGGCCGCGCTCGGCGAGGGCGAAGCCGCCGGTCGCGCGATCCTCGATCCAGGGTCGCCATTCCCCGCCGACCTTCTGCTCCACGGCGAGGCGGAACGGCGCCGGGCGCAGCGTGACGCGGAAGGCCCCGGCGGTGAGGATCGTCGCCGCGTCTTGGGTCGCGATCGCGGTCGCCGGCGGGGCGAACCCCGCGAGATCGTCGCGATGGCGCCCTTCCCAGGACACGTCGCCCTGCGGCGCGATCATCCAGCTCCGGTCGAGCGGAAGACCCTCCGCCGGCTCGACGACGATGCGCAGCAGCGTCTCGTCCATGGCGCGGATGCGCAGCCGCCAGCCGCCTTCAAGCGTGGCGTCGAGCCCCTGCGGATGCGGCGCAGGTGCGGAAACATCGGTCAGGATATGCATGGAACCCTCAGGATAGTGCCGGATAGGCGGCGCCGCTGGCGCTGTCGAAGAGCCGGCGCGCGGCCGGCTCGCCGAGCCGCAGCCCGATCGTTTCGCCGCGGCGGACGCGCGTCTGGCCCGGCAGGCGGATCGTCAGCGTCTCGCCGGAGGCGAGCGTGCCGTGGAGATAGCTCTCGCCGCCGAGCTGCTCGGTCACCTGGACGGCGAGCGTCGCGTCGCCCTGGCCGGCCTCGATCGGCGTGATATGCTCGGGGCGGATGCCGAGCGTCACGGCATCCCCCGGCTTCGCCGCGCCGGCTTCGCAGGGCAGGGCGAGGCGCCCGCCCGCCGCGAGCGCGACCGTCGCGCTGCGCGCATCGGCCGCCTCGAGCGTGCCCTTGAGGAAATTCATGCGCGGCGAGCCGATGAAGCCGGCGACGAACAGGTTCGCAGGATGGTTGTAGAGGTCGAGCGGCCGGCCGAATTGCTCGAGCCTGCCATCCTTCAGCACCGCGATCCGGTCGGCCATCGTCATGGCCTCGACCTGATCATGCGTGACATAGATCATCGTGTTGCCGAGGCGCTGGTGCAGGTTGCCGATCTCGACGCGCATCTGCACGCGCAGTTCCGCGTCGAGATTGGAGAGCGGCTCGTCGAACAGGAAGATCTTCGGCTCGCGCACCACCGCGCGGCCGATCGCGACGCGCTGGCGCTGGCCGCCGGAAAGCTGGCCTGGCCGGCGTTCGAGCAGGTGCTCCATGCGCAGCATGCGCGCCGCCTCGGCCACGCGCCGCGCGATCTCGGGTTTCGGCGTGCGGATGTTCTCGAGCCCGAACGAGAGGTTCTGCCGGACGCTCATATGCGGATAGAGCGCGTAGGACTGGAACACCATCGCAAGCCCGCGCTCGGCGGCGGGGATGTCGTTCACGACCTGCCCGTCGATCTCGACCGCGCCGGTCGTGACGCTCTCGAGCCCGGCGATCATGCGCAGCAGCGTCGATTTCCCGCAGCCCGAGGGCCCGACGAAGACGATGAACTCGCCATGGCCGATCTCGAGATCGATGCCGTGGATGACCCGGGCCGGGCCGAAGGACTTGGTGACCGAGCGGAGCGTGAGCGTTGCCATCACTTGAGCCCCGTATTGGCGATGCCGGTGGTGATGTGCTTCTGCAGGAAGACGAAGACGAGCGTCACCGGCAGCAGGGTGAGGACGGTCATGGCGAGGAGGTAATGCATGTTGTCGTTGAGTTCGCCCTTGAAGGTCGAGAGGCCGAGCTGAAGGGTGAACACCTCGGATTGCGTGAGCACGATCAGCGGCCACATGAAATCGTTCCAGCGCCACATGACCGAGAGGATCGCCAGCACCGACAGCGCCGGCAGCGAGAGCGGCAGCATGATCCGCCAGAAGATCTTCCATTCCGAGGCGCCGTCCATCCGCGCCGCCTCGAGGAGTTCGTCGGGGATGGTCAGCATGTATTGCCGGAGCAGGAAGACGCCGGTCGGCGTCGCGATTGCCGGGATGATCACGCCCCAGAGCGAGTTGAGCATCCCCAGCGACGACACCGTCATGAACAGCGGCACCAGGATCACCGTCGGCGGGATCAGCAGCGTCGAGACGATGACGATCACCATGAAATCGCGGCCGCGGAACCGGTATTTCGAGAGCGCGAACGCCGCCATGGCGTTGACGACGAGCGTGAGCAGGGTCGCCACGATCGTCACGAAGGTCGAGTTCCAGAAATAGCGCAGGAAGTTGAAGGTGCGCGATTGCGTCGAGCCGAGGGTCGGCTCGGTATAGTTCTCCCAGCGCGGGCTCAGCCGGTCCTTGCGCTCAAGCTGGGCGCGGGGCACCTCGATGATCTGGTCCGGCCGGCCGAGTTCGAAGACCCTCGCATTGAGGCCGCGCGGCCCGACAAAGGCGACATCGGCCTTCGTTCCGTCCGGCTTCGTCCAGACGAACACGCCGAGCTGCCGCGCGCCGTCCGGCGCCGGAACCTGGACCTGCTCGTAGGGCAGCATCCGCGGATCGTTCTCGACCAGCGCGCGCGGCGATTTGATCGAGGACAGGAACATCCACAGGATCGGCATCAGCACGATCAGCACGCCGAGCACGAGATAGGAATAGGCGAGCCAGTCGGTCCAGTGCAGCCCGGCGCGGCCGCGCCGGCGGCCGAGGAAGGCCGAGAGATCGGCTGTGTTGATCATCCGCCGGCCCTCCTGCGCGTCGCGGCGAGCTGTCCGAGCGTCAGCACCAGCAGCACCGCCGCCACCAGCACCGAGGAGGCCGAGGCGATGCCGTAGCGCTTCGCGTCGCCGATGAACGCCATCTCGTAGACATGCTGGATGATGAGCTTGGTCGCCTGTCCCGGCCCGCCGCCCGTCAGCACGTAGATTTCATCAAAGGCCTGGAACGCGCGGATCAGCGAGAGCACCAGCACCACCACCATCGTCGGCATCAGCAGCGGCAGCGTGATCCGCCAGAACTGACGCGCTTTCGAGGTGCCGTCCATTTCCGCCGCCTCGTAGAGATCCTTCGGGATCGCCTGAAGCCCGGCGAGCAGGATCAGCATGTAGAAACCGAGATGCCCCCAGGTATAGACGAAGATCACCCAGAACATCGGCCAGCCGGAACGCACATCGATCAGCCAGTTGACCGGGCGGTAATCGGGAAGGGTCAGGAATTCTCGAAAGGCCGTCGAGAACACGAGCAGCAGCGCAAGCCCGATGCCGACGCCCGCTCCCCAAATCTCGCTGCGCGGAACCTTCATCAGGCGAAACAGCCGCGCCATTATGAGATGAAGGAATGCCGCAAGAACAAAGCCGCCAACGAACGGAAACCAGCCGCTGGTGACGAAGGCGTTCCAGCCCGTCACGGCATCATCGATCAGCGCGTTGAGGATGCCACGGCGCTTGAGCACCCAGTCCCAGATCACCGCGACGACCACCGGCGAGAGCATGACGGGGTAGAAGAACACCGCGCGCCAGAAGCCGCGTCCCGCGATGTCGCGGTTGAGCACCAGCGCCGTCGCGAGCGCGACCACGATCATCACCGGCACCTGGACGAGCGCGAAGAACAGCGTGTTCCAGATGCCGGTCCAGAACGAGAACCCCGCGACGGGGCAGGATTTCGGGTCGAGCCAGCTGCCGCAATCGAGCAATTCGCGGAAATTCTCGAGCCCAACGAAGGGCCGCTCGGCGAGGATCGCCGATTGGCCACCCGTGAAGGCGATGTAGAAGTTCAGCATCATCGGCCAGAAGGAGAACAGGCCGAAGACCAGCACGTTGGGGACCAGGAAGACATAGGCCATCCGGTTTGCCCCGATATGCCGCTGGAGGGCCCGGAAAGGGCCGTCCAGGGCATCGCCGAGCTTGCTCCAGAGCCAGCCGGCGAGATCGCCGGCCGACCGGGCGCCCGCGGGCGCGGAAGGATCGGGGAGGGAGGCCATGACGCGCCGTCCCGCCGCTTACTTCTTCACGGCGTTGTCGATTTCTTCCTGGATCTTGACATAGGCCTGCTGAAGCGTCAGCGGTCCGGTGATCGCTTGGGCGATGTAGTTCACGGTGGCGTTGTAGATCGCGACATTGCGCTGGTAGCCCTGAAGGGCATGCGCGACCGGCGAGATCTTCTGGAAATCGGCCGTGAACTGCTTGAGCGCAGCCTGCGTCTGCGCGCCGACTTCCTTGCCGTAGGTGAGCCCCTTGGCCGCGAGGCCCTTATGCGCGGGGATCTGCACGGTGCGCTCGTAATATTCCTTCAGGATCGGCTCCGAGACCATGAATTCCATGACCTTGGCCACTTCCTTCGGGTGCTTGGTGGATTTGAACGCCACCATCGCCGCGCCGCCGGGCATGGCCGAGCAGCCGGCCGGCCCGCAGGGCTGCGGCGGCACGATCCATTCGAACTTGTCGCCGATATCGCTCTGGAATTTCTGGATCATCCACGAGCCCGCGATATGCATCGCGGTGTCGCCGTTGATGAACATGTCGCCGGCATTCTTCCATTTCGCGCCGGCAGCACCCGGCCAGATATCCGGCGGCATCAGCCCGTCCTTGTGCCATTGCACGAGGCGCTCGGCCACCGCCTTGAAGCCGGCATCGACGACGGCGCTCGGGTTGCCGTTGGCGTCGAAATACTGGGCGCCGTAGGAGATCGACATCCCGGCGAAGCGATGGCCGGTGCGGTCGAGCGCCATGCCGGAATAGATCTTGCCCTTCTTCTGCACCTCGGCGAGGGCCTTGGCCCAATCGTCCCAGGTGGCGCCGGCGGCCGGCATCTTGACGCCGGTCTGGTCAAACATCGTCTTGTTGACGAACGGTCCGGTGACGGTGAGCTGGGTCATGAAGCCGTAGATGCCCTTGTCGTCCTTGCCGACGCGCATCCAGGGCAGGGTGGAGGCAAAATTCTCTTCCCAATAGGCCGCGTTTATGTGCGGGCGCAGGTCGAGATAATATTTGTTGAGGCCGCCGAGATTGGTGACGCGCGCCATGTCCGGCGCCTCGCCGCCCTGCAGACGGGTTTCGAGCTGTTCGCGGATCACGGCAAACCCGACCTTGTCGACCGTGACCTTGATCGTCGGATTCGCCTTCTCGAACCGGTCGAGCAGGTCGCGCGCGACGTCGCATTCATTGGCGTCGGCGTAGCAGAGATAGCGCAGGTTGACATTCTGCGCCGAGACACCCGACGAGAGCGCCGCGGTGCCGGCCGCGATGCCGAGCGCGATGAGCCGGGCCTTCACAGGCAAAGCAAGCATGGTCTTCTCCTCCCTGGCCCGCCCACCGGGCCCGCTTCTTGGATCGGCGATATCCCGGATCCCCGCAAGAGGCTTCGGTCCACCGTTTCGGACATAGTTTGGCAAACGTTTGCCAACGATGTCAAGTTGAGTGAAGATGGTTGTGGGGGATTGCGCGATCATGGCGTCGCGCCGCATCCTGCCGTATTCCGGGCGGCCAAGGCGAGGCTCCTTTCGATGAAGCAGACGCAGCGCGAGCAGCCGCAGCGCGACAGGGAGAAGCCGGGACCGCGCCGCCCGCGCGTCTCGCTTTCGACGATCGCGCGCGCGGCGGGCGTGTCGATCTCCACCGTCTCGCGCATCGCCAACGGCCAGCTCAACCGCGCCAATCCGCAGACCGTGGCGCGGGTTCAGGCGCTGCTGGAGACGACCGGCTATCGGCCCGACAATATCGGCCGCTCACTCCGCCACGGCCGCAGCCGCATCGTCGCCATGCTGGCCCCGAACCTCACCAACCCGGCGATGGCGGCAATCGCGAGCGCCACCGAGACCGCGCTGCGCGAGGCCGGCTATGTGATGATCCTGTGCGACACGCATGACGAGCCGGCGCTCCAGGACGAATATCTCGCGGCGATGCGTTCGCAATCGGTCGAGGGCTATGTCGTCGTCTCGGGCCTTGCGACGGCGATGCTGGAGGCTTTCGTCGAGGGCGGCGAGCCGGTCGTGTTCGTCGGTCGCAGGCCGGCCCTGCGCGGGCGTCCGGCGCCCTTCGTCGGCATCGACAATCGCGGCGCCGGCGCCATGGCGGCGGATCACCTGCTGGAGCGCGGGCTGCGGCGCTTCGGCTTGATCCATTCCGCGACCAGTTCCTCGGCGATCGAGGAGCGTGTCGCGGGGTTCCGCGCCCGGCTTGCCGAACGCGGCGTGCCGGCTTCGGCGATCGGCACCGGGATGTCGCTCGAGCTCCAGCATCTCTTTGCGGGCTACGCCGCCACCCGGCAGCTCGTCGAGGCCGGGGGCTGGCCGGAGGGGCTGTTCGCGGTCTCGGATCTGATGGCCTACGGCGCCTATCGCCTCGCCCGCGAGGCGGGGATCCATGTCCCGCGCGATTGCGTGATCGTCGGCATCGACGACAACATCCTCAATGCCTGGATCGCGCCCTGGCTGAGTTCGGTCCATGTGCCGTATGAATCCTTCGGCACCGCCATCCTCGCGCAGCTCCGCGCGCGCTGGGAAGGACGGGGCGGGGGGGATGCACTGCTGCCCTACCGCCTCGTCGCGCGCGCGGATGACGCGTGCGAATGACGATGCCGGCTGACTTTGCCTCTGTCTCTGGTAGAGCGCCGGGCCGCCTCCGCGCCCGGCTCCGCCGCCTGCTCGGCGGGATGCCGGCGAGCCGGTTCCTGCTCACCGGCCACCACGCGCTCGACACCGCGGACGGCGTCCTCGCCTGGCGGCTCGACCTGCGCCGCGACGAGGGCACGCCGGTTCGCGGCTTTCTCTGCGCGCCGGCGCGACCGGCCGGGCCATGCCCGGCGCTGCTCTATTGTCATGCTCATGGCAACCGCCACGAGACCGGCGCGGACGAACTCATCGAGGGCCGGCCCGCGCTCGTCGCGCCTTACGGCCCGGCCCTGGCGCGGGACGGGTTCGTCAGCCTGGCGATCGACATGCCCTGTTTCGGCGCGCGGCGCGGGGAGGCGGAGAGCGCGGCGGCGAAACGCCATCTCTGGCACGGCACGACGCTGTTCGGCGAGATGATCGCCGATCTGCGCGGCGCACTGGCGCTCCTTGCGGGGCTGGAGGCGGTCGATCGCCGCCGCCTCGGTGTCCTCGGCCTGTCGATGGGCGCCACCCATGCCTTCTGGCTCGGCGCGCTGGAGCCGCGCCTCCGCGCCATTGCCCAGCTCTGCGTCTTCGCCGATCTCGCGGCGCTGATCGAGGCCGGCGCCCATGATCTCCACGGCCCCTATCTCACCGTGCCGGGGCTGGCCCGCGCGGTCTCGACCGGCGCGATCGCCGGGCTCGCCGCGCCCTGTCCGCAATTCGTCGCGATCGGCGCCGAGGATCCGCTGACACCGCCGGCCGCCTTCGCCCGCGCCCGCGCCGATCTCGAGCGGGCCTATCGCGCGGCCGGCGCCGCGGCGGCGCTCGAATGCCATGTCGCGGCCGAGACGGGGCATCGCGAGACGCCGGCGATGCGCGCGGGCGTCCTCGATTTCCTGCGCCGCCGGCTCGCGCCCGCCCATGCCGGCGGCGTCAATGCGCGGCGCTGAGCGCTGCAAAAGCCCCAACAGATTGTTTTGCGTTGCACAAGATTAAGGCAGAACGCCCGAAGGCGCGGCCGCGGCATGATGCCGGCCCCGATGCGCGGCACATCCGGCCGACGGGAGACTTTCCGCTTGTCCGTTGAGAAACAAGGGTAAAGCAACCTTCCTGCGGCTCTGCCGGTGCTTGGCACGGCTCATGCTGTGCAGAAGGGAGGCACGGAGAGGGCGCAGCGATGCCGCCCTGAACCCGGCCTTTCGCGCTCACGGGCTTTCGGCGGCGGTGTCGGAATCGCGGGGCGCTGGCTTCACGGCGGGCTGCGCCCGCGGACAGGGGAGAACCGATCGATGGCCAGGGTGATCACGCGGGCCCAATCCCTTCCGGCGGCGGCGAGCCGGCGCGACCTGCTGCGCCTCGGCGCGGCGGCGGCGACCCTCGCAGCGGCGCGGGCGCTGCTGCCCGGCGGCGCGCATGCGCAGGGCGCGGGCCCCGAGGTGAAAGGCACCAAGCTCGGCTATATCGCGCTGACCGATGCCGCGCCGCTGATCATCGCCAAGGAGAAGGGCTTCTTCACCAAACACGGCCTGCCGGACATGGACATCGCCAAGCAGGCGAGCTGGGGTGCGACACGCGACAACATGGCGCTCGGCACCAAGGCCAACGGCATCGATGGCGGCCATATCCTGCGGCCGAAGGTGCATCTCTATTCAACCGGCAAGGTGATGCAGAACGGCCAGCCCCTGCCGATGTATACCCTGCTCAACCTCAACGAGGATTGCCAGGGAATCTCGGTTTCCAACGAATACAGGGATCTGCCGGTCGGCACGGATTCCTCGGCGCTCAAGGAGGCCTTCGCCCGGAAGAAGGCCGCCGGCAAGGATGTGAAGGTCGCTATGACCTTCCCCGGCGGCACGCATGACCTTTGGATCCGCTACTGGCTCGCCGCCGGCGGTATCGACCCGGACAAGGATGTCCAGACGATCGTGGTGCCGCCGCCGCAGATGGTGGCGAACATGAAGGTCGGCACCATGGACGCATTCTGCGTCGGCGAGCCGTGGAACGAGCAGCTCGTCAACCAGGGCATCGGCTTCACCGCCGCCACCACCGGCGAGATCTGGTTCCGCCACCCGGAAAAGGTGCTCGGCATGCGCGCCGATTGGGTGGATGCGAACCCGAAAGCCACGCTCGCCATTCTCGCCGCCGTGATGGAGGCGCAGATTTGGTGCGACAGAAGCGAGAACAAGCAGGAAATGGCCGAGATCATCGGCCGCCGGCAATGGTTCAACGTGCCGGTGGCGGATATCATCGGCCGGCTGCGCGGCGACATCAATTACGGCCGCGGCAAGCAGGCGAAGGGCACCAACCTCCAGATGAAGTTCTGGGGCAAGGCGGGCGAGAGCTCCTATCCCTGGAAGAGCCTCGATGCCTGGTTCGTGACCGAGAATATCCGCTGGGGCAAGTTCGAGCCCAATACCGACATCAAGGCGCTTGTCGGCAGGAGCAACCGCGCCGATCTCTGGCTCGAGGCGGCCAGGGGGCTCGGCCTGCAGGATCTCCCCTCCGGCGAGAGCCGCGGCGTCGAGAAATTCTTCGACGGCAAGGTCTTCGATCCCGCCGATCCCGAATCCTACCTGAAATCGCTCGCCGTGAAGCGTCTCTCCTGACGCGCCGGCCCGGACAGACGGAGCATCCCGCATGGCCCAGCCCGCCTTCAAGACCGTTCCACCACCCGCCGGCCCGGCGCCGCGCCCCAGCGGATCCGCCCGCATCCTCCGCCTGCCCGGCCGGGCGCCTGGCGCCCGCCCAACCGGCTGGCGCGCGCGGGCCGGGGCGCTGGCGGCGACGATCCTGCCGCCGCTGGTGGTGATCGCCGCGCTGCTCGTCCTCTGGCAGATCGCCTTCGGCAAGCCGGGCGCCGCGCTGCCGCCGCCGAGCGTGATCTGGAGCGAGGCAAAGGACCTGATCCTTGATCCGTTCTTCGTCAACGGCTCGCAGGATATCGGTCTCGGGCTGCGCGTGCTGACCTCGCTCGAACGCGTGATCTACGGTTTCGGGCTCGCGGCGATCGTCGGCGTCCTGCTCGGGGCGCTTGTCGGGCAATCGGTCTGGGCGACGCGCGGGCTCGATCCGCTGTTCCAGGTGCTGCGCACGGTGCCGCCGCTCGCCTGGCTGCCGATCAGCCTCGCGGCGTTCCGCGACGCCAATCCGAGCGCGATCTTCGTGATCTTCATCACCGCGATCTGGCCGGTGATCATCAACACCGCCGTCGGCATCCGCCAGATCCCGCAGGATTACCGCAACGTCGCCGAGGTCCTGCGGCTCAACACGGTCGAATTCTTCTTCAAGATCATGGTCCCTTCCGCCGCGCCCTACATCTTCACGGGGCTGAGGATCGGGATCGGGCTTTCCTGGCTGGCGATCGTCGCCGCCGAGATGCTGACCGGCGGGGTCGGGATCGGCTTCTTCATCTGGGACGCGTGGAATTCCTCGCGGCTGCCCGACATCATCGTCGCGCTCGTCTATATCGGCCTTGTCGGCTTTGCACTCGACCGTCTCGTCGCGCTGGTCGGCCGGGTCGTGACCCGCGGCGTCTCCGTGACCTGAGGGAGGGATGCATGCCCGGCTACCTGAAGCTCGACCATCTAGCCAAGACCTTCGCCCGCAACGGACAGGCGAGCGAGGTGCTGCGCGACATCAATCTCGTCATCGATCAGGGCGAGTTCGTCTCGATCATCGGCCATTCCGGCTGCGGGAAATCGACGCTGCTCAACATCATCGCCGGCCTGACCCCTGTCACCCTCGGCGCGGTTCTGCTCGAGAACCGCGAGGTCAACGCGCCGGGGCCGGACCGGGCGGTGGTGTTCCAGAACCATTCGTTGCTGCCCTGGCTCACGGTCTACGAGAATGTGAAGCTCGCGGTGGACAAGGTCTTCGCCGGGCGGAAATCCCGCGCCGAGCGCCATGACTGGATCATGGCCAATCTCGATCTTGTTCAGATGGGCCATGCCCGCGACAAGCGCCCCGCCGAGATTTCCGGCGGCATGAAGCAGCGCGTCGGCATCGCGCGGGCGCTGGCCATGGAGCCGAAGATCCTGCTGCTCGACGAGCCCTTCGGCGCGCTCGATGCGCTGACCCGCGCCCATCTGCAGGACAGCGTCATGGATATCCATGCCCGGCTCGGCAACACGATGATCATGATTACCCATGACGTCGACGAGGCTGTGCTGCTCTCCGACCGCATCGTGATGATGACCAACGGCCCCGCCGCGACGATCGGCGAGGTGCTGCCCGTCACGCTGCAACGGCCGCGCCGGCGGCTCGAACTGGTCTCGGATCCGCGCTATGTCGCCGCGCGCGAGACGGTGCTGCGCTTCCTCTACGAGCGCCATCGTTTCGTCGAGGCCGCATGAAGGAGGCACCGATGTCGCCTCTTGGCCCGGCCATCGGCGCCCGCAGGAGCCGGCTGGGGATGGGATCGGATCTTCCCGGTCTCAGGCCGGGTTCCGAATGGCGGGGTGGGGCTTGTCTTCATGCCGGGGATGTCTGACATGGCGGAACCCGCTCCGATCCGCACGACCTGCCCCTATTGCGGTGTCGGCTGCGGCGTGCTCGCGCGGCCCGCGCCCGACGGCACGGTCGAAATCGCCGGCGATCCGGCGCATCCGGCCAATCGCGGCCGGCTGTGCTCGAAAGGCGCCGCGCTCGGCGAGACGCTCGGGCATGACGGCCGGCTCCTCCATCCCGAGATTAGCGGCGCCCGTGCGGATTGGGAGAGCGCGCTCGACCTCGTGGCGCGGCGCTTCTCCGAGACCATCGCCGCCCATGGCCCGGATTCGGTGGCGCTCTACGTCTCGGGCCAGTTCCTGACCGAGGATTACTACGTCGCCAACAAGCTGATGAAGGGGTTCATCGGCTCGGCCAATATCGACAGCAATTCCCGCCTCTGCATGGCTTCCTCCGTGGCGGGGCATCGCCGCGCCTTCGGCACCGATACGGTTCCGGGCAATTACGAGGATATCGAGCAGGCCGATCTTGTCGTGCTCGTCGGCTCCAATCTCGCCTGGTGCCATCCGGTGCTGTTCCAGCGCCTTGCCGCGGCGCGCGCGGCGCGCGGCACGCGCCTCGTCGTGATCGACCCGCGCCGCACCGTGACGGCCGAGGCCGCCGATCTCCATCTCGAGATCGAGCCGGACGGCGATCTGCCGCTCTTCCTCGGGCTCCTCCATCATCTCGACGCCGAAGGCCGCCGCGACCCGGCCTATCTCGCCGCCCATGTCGGCGATCCCGGCCCGGCGCTCGCCGCCGCCGCGTCCTATGACGTTGCCCGCGTGGCGCGGGAAACCGGGCTCGCGCCGGCAGCGGTCGCGGCGTTCTTCCGTCTCTTCGCCGAGACGGAGAGGGTGGTAAGCGTCTATTCGCAGGGCATCAACCAATCGGTCTCGGGGTCGGACAAGGTCAACGCGATCCTCAATTGCCACCTGCTGACCGGGCGGATCGGCCGCCCCGGCATGGGGCCGTTCTCGATCACCGGCCAGCCCAATGCCATGGGCGGGCGTGAGGTGGGCGGGCTCGCCAACATGCTGGCGGCGCATCTGGCGATCGAGGATCCCCGCCATCGTGATCTCGTCCGCCGGTTCTGGGCGGCACCGCGCCTCGCGGAGGCGCCCGGCCTCAAGGCGGTGGACATGTTCCGCGCGGTCCGCGACGGGCGGATCAGGGCGTTGTGGATCATGGCCACCAACCCGGCGGATTCGCTGCCCGATGCCGATGACGTGCAGGAGGCGTTGCGCGACTGCCCCTTCGTCGTGGTCTCCGACGCCATGCGCGAAACCGACACGACCCGCTTCGCGCATGTGCTGCTCCCCTCTGCCGCCTGGGGCGAGAAGGACGGCACCGTCACCAATTCCGAGCGGCGGATCTCGCGCCAGCGCGCTTTCCGTGCGCCGCCCGGCGCGGCGCGGCCGGATTGGTGGCAGCTCACGGCAGTCGCGCGGCGCATGGGATTCGCCGGCTTTGAATACGCCGGGCCGGCCGATATCTTCCGCGAGCACGCGGCCCTGTCCGGGTTCGAGCCGGAGATGCGCCGCGATTTCGACATTTCCGCCCATGCCATGATCGATGCCGAAGCTTATGCGGCACTCGCGCCGTTCCAATGGCCGCTCCGGCCGGGTTCGGCGGCGGGGCAGGCGCGGTTCTTCGCCGAGGGCGGTTTCTTCACCCCCGACGGTCGCGCGCGCATGGTCGCGACGCCGGTTCCGGCGCCGGTGAAGCAGCGCGCGGCGGAATTCCCGCTCTGGCTCAATACCGGCCGCATCCGCGACCAATGGCATACCATGACCCGCACCGGGCAGGTCCCGCGGCTTTCGAGCCATTCCGCCGAACCGTTCTGCGAAATCCATCCGCAGGATGCGGCCGAGGCCGGGATCGCCCCCGCCGGGCTGGTCGAGGTCCGGACGGCGCGGGGATCGGGGTTGTTCCGCGCCCATGTCACCGAACGCCAGCGGCGCGGCGCGATCTTCGTGCCGATGCACTGGACCGACCGTTTCGCAGCGCGCGGGCGGATCAATGCCGCGACCGATCCGGCCGCCGACCCGGTCTCCGGCCAGCCGGGGCTGAAGGCGAGCCCGGCGGCGCTGCGGCCCTTCCGCGCCGCCTGGCACGGCTTCGCGGTCAGCGTCGCCCGACCGCGCCCCGAGGGGCTGGCCTATTGGGCTTTGGCCCATGCCGAGGGCGGATTTCAGCTCGAACTTGCCGGCGCTGCCATGCCGGAGGATTGGCAGAACTTCGCCGCCGGATTATTCCAGACAAGCGAGGATGCGGAATGGGTCGCCTATTACGATGCCGAGGCCGGGCTGACGCGGCTCGCCGCCTTCGCGGGCAGGCGGCTGCTCTGCGCGCTGTTCACGGCGCCGGAACCGCTCTTGATCGCCCGCGGCTTTGTCGCCGGCGCGCTGGGCGGGACGCATGCCGGCATGGCGCGGCTGCGGCTGCTGGCCGGGCAGGGCGGCGCGGAGCGTCCGGATCCCGGCCCGATCCTCTGCGCCTGCTTCGCGGTGGGCGTGAACGAGATTACGGCAGCGATCCGCGCGGGGCGCGCGACGAATGTCGAGGAAGTCGGCGCCCTGCTCAAGGCCGGCACCAATTGCGGCTCCTGCCGCGGCGAGATCCGGAGATTGATCGATGAGCACCCGCTCGAGAAAGCCGTCTGAGGCCGCGCCGACGCGGCTCGGCGCGCTCGCCCGGCTGCCGGTCTTCTTCGACCTTCAGGGCCGGCGCGCGGTGCTGGCCGGCGGCTCGCCCGGCGCGGCCTGGAAGGCGGAACTGCTGGCGGCGGCCGGGGCCGATGTCGCGATCTATGCTCCGGAGCCTTCCGACGAGATGCAGGCGCTGCTGGCGCGCGGCGCGGCGGCTGGGACCCTGGCGCTGCATGCCCGGCCCTGGGCGATCGATGTCTTCGCCGGGGCGGCGATCGCGGTGGGGGATTTCGAGGACGAGGCCGAAGCCAAGGCGTTCCGCTGCGGCGCGCGGGCGGCGGGCGTGCCGGTCAATACGGTGGACAAGCCCGGCACCTGCGATTTCATCTTCGGCTCGGTCGTCAACCGCTCGCCGGTGGTGATCGGCATCTCGACCGACGGCGCGGCGCCGATCCTCGGCCAGGCCGTTCGCCGCAAGATCGAGACGCTGCTGCCCGCGAGCCTCACCGAATGGGCAGGCCTCGCGCGCCGGATCCGCGACGCGGTGCTCGACCGGCTGGCGCCGGGGCCGCAGCGGCGGGCCTTCTGGGAAGCCTTCGCCGACCGCGCCTTCGGCCCTGCGCCGGCAGGTGGGGACGAGGCGGATCTCCGCCGGCTGATCGAGGCGGTGCGGACCGGTCAATCCGCCGCCGGTGGCCGCGTCACGCTGGTCGGTGCCGGGCCGGGCGACCCGGAATTGCTGACCCTGAAGGCCGTGCGCGCCCTGCAATCGGCGGATGTGATCCTGTTCGACGATCTCGTCTCGGACGGGGTGCTCGAACTCGCCCGCCGCGAGGCCAAGCGGATGATGGTCGGCAAGCGCGGCGCGCGGGAAAGCTGCGCGCAGGACGACATCAACGCATTGATGCTGAAGCTCGCCGGGCAGGGCAAGCACGTGGTGCGACTCAAATCCGGCGATCCGATGATCTTCGGCCGGGCCGGCGAGGAGATCGCGGCGCTGGACGCGGCGGGTATTCCGGTTTCGGTCGTGCCGGGCGTCACCTCGGCGCAGGCCATGGCGGCGCGCATCGGCGTCTCGCTCACCCATCGCGAACATGCCCAGGGGCTGACCTTCGTCACCGGCCATTCGCGGGCCGGAACCCTGCCGGAAACGCTCGATTGGGCGCATCTCGCGCGGCCGCACGCCACCACGATCTTCTACATGGGCGCCCGGCGCGCGGCCGAGATCGTCGCGCGGCTCGAGGCCGAGGGCATGGCACCGGAGACGCCGGCCATCGCCATGGCCGGCATCTCGCGCGCCGGTGAGGCGGTCTGGCGCGGCGGGCTACGCGATCTCCCGGCCGGGATCGCCGGCCTGCCGACCGGCGCGCCGGTGCTGATCGGCATCGGCGCGGTCTTCGCGCTCGCGCGGATGGGACGGGACGCGACGCCGGTTCCGGCGCCGCGTGCGGCGTGCTGAACGGGCGTGGGAAATATCCCACACGAAGCGTCGTTGCGTTTGGGGTTGTCGTCCCACGGTTGTCGCGCCTAGCCTTTGCCCGGGCATCGGATGATGCCGCGCGATCGGGGGCCGGAACCATGCGCGTCGAGGCGAGCGAGCAGCGGCGGGAGGAGGGCGCGGCCGACGATTCCGGCGAGGCGCCGGCCCTTCTGGACGCTATCGGCGCCTTCTGCCGGGCGCGCGGCATCGCAGAATCGACCTTCGGCCGGCTCGCAGTCAATGACGGCAAGTTCATCCCCCGCCTGCGCGACGGCGCCCGCATCCGGCCCGAGACGCTGGCGCGCGTTGCTGCCTTCATGGCGCGCCACGGCGCCGCGGCGCCGGCCCATCCGCGGGAATTGCAGCCGCTGCTGCGCTTCGCGCCGCGCCCTGCGCCCGCTGCGGCGCCGGACCCTGCCGAGGCGCGCGACCGGCAGAAGAATTTCCGTTTCTTCGACAATCGCCAGAAATACCTGCTCTTTGTCTCGACCTGCTCCGAGAAGGCGGTGATCGCGCGCCGCGTCGGGCAGGAATTGCAGAATCTGCGGCCCGATCCGCCGGCCCTGCGCGTCTTCGATGCCGGCATGGGCGACGGCACCGTGCTGACGCGTGTGATGCGGCAGATGCATCGCCGCTTCCCCACCACGCCGTTCTATGTCGTGGGCAAGGAGATCAGCCTCGAGGATGTCCGGCTCTCGCTCGACAAGATGGCGGACCGCCTGTTCGAGCATCCCGCGACGGTGCTGGTCGTCACCAATCTCTATTATTCCGAGGCGCCCTGGCTGACCCCGCGCGACCCCGCAATCGCCAACGGGCTGACCTGGAAGGAGGTCCGCCTGACCGGCGCCACCTCCGACGATTTCGCGGTGCAGATCGGCGCCCTCGAACCCTTCCTCTCCGCGCATTGGCAGGCGCGGCATTCGCCGAAGACCGGCAACCCGATCTACGAGCGCCCCACGGTGATGATCCTCTACCGCGACGACATGCGCTTCCTGCTGCATGACGTCATCCCCCGGCAGGGGCGCGCCAATGCCGGCTACGATCTCGTCATCGCCTCGCAGCCCTATCGGCTGCGCGTGACGCCGGATTTCAAGGCCGGAAAGGTGGTGGCGCCGCTGAGCCGCGCGCTGCGGCCGGGCGGGCGGCTGATCGGCATCCATTCCTGCGGCGGCGATCCCGGGCTCGAGATCGTGCGCGGCGTCTGGCCGGGGGAGAATCCCTATCTCCACGGCCGCCGCGAGATCCTCGCCGCCACCCGCCGCGCGCTGGGGCGCGAGGCGCGGCATTTCAGCTTCATCGCCCAATCCGACGCGCGCTCGATCTTCCGCTACGAGATGCACACGCTGCCCTCGGAAGTATCCGGCGCCGGGATCGGTACCTCGACCCTGTTCGCGGCCTGGAACGCGGCGGTCTATGTCAACCAGATCGATGACGAGCGCCTGACCGACGCGCTCGGCGGGCCGGGTTATCTCGCGGCGACGCGCGCGGTGTTGAACCGCTATGGCCGGCTCTGGTTCCAGGACGAATCCTACATCATCGCGCGCCGGCGGGCGTGATCCGGGGAGGGGGGGCATGCTGGGTCAGGTTCTGCCGGTCGATCGTGACGGCCTCGCGCGCGAACCGGTGCCGGAGGCCGTCGAGCGTCAGGCGGCGGGGCTCGCGGCGTCCGGCTCGCTGGAGATCGGCGCGCTGCGGCCCAAGGATGCGCATGCCATCGCCGAGATCCTCCCGAGCGGCACGCCGGTCTTCGTCAACCATCTGCCCCGCCACCCGCTCGCGCAGGCAATTCCCGCGCTGCTGGCTTTGCGCGAGGCGGGGCTCGAACCGGTACCGCATCTCGCGGCGCGGCGGATCGAATCCGCTGCTGAGCTTCGTCACTTCCTCGCCCGCGCCACCGCCGAGGCCGGGGTGCGGCGCGCGCTGGTGATCGGCGGCGATCTCGCCCGGCCGCTCGGCCCCTATGCCGACGGCCGTGCGCTGCTGGCCGAGCCGGCCCTGGCGGCGCACGGGCTGCGTGAGATCGTGCTGCCGAGCTATCCCGAGGGGCATCCGCGCATTCCGCTCGCGACGCTCGAGGCCGATCTCGCCGCCAAGCTCGAAGGCGCGGCGGCACGCGGCTTCGGCACGACGCTGCTGACCCAGTTCTGCTTCCAGCCGGCGCGGATCATCGAGCATGTCGCGCTGCTGCGGCGGCGCTATCCCGAGCTCGGGGTACAGATCGGGCTCGCCGGGCCGAGCAGCCCGGCGGCATTGCTGCGCTTCGCGCGGGCCTGCGGGGTCGGTGCCACCTTGCTGGCACTGAGCCGGGACGGACGCCGCGCCGTCGATCTCGTGACGCATACCGATCCGTCCGAGCAGCTGCTCGCGCTGGCGCGTCATCTCGCGCCGCTGCCGCAGAGCAATGTCGTCGGCATCCATCTGTTTTCGTTCGGTGCGGTCGAGGCCGCTGCCGCCTGGCTCAACGCCGTGATGCGCGGCGGCCGCCACGCTCGGGCCTGAGCCTCAGGAGCTGGCGGCGAGTCGCCGGTCGAGGCGCTCCAGCGCGGCGCGGATCACTCCCTCGGTCAGGAAAGCGGGCCGGAAGGGCAGGGCGCGAATCCCCGCCCGCCGCGCGAGGAACGGAATCGCGCGCTGGTCGAGCGCGGCGTGCAGCGCCTCCTCGATCAGCGGCCAGGCGCGCATGCCGGGGCCGCAGAGCACGATCGTATCCGGCTGGAACAGGCGGATCAGCATGGTCAGGCTCTCGGCCAGCACCCGGCCGGCCTCGGCGAACAGACCGGCCAGCGCCGGATCCCCGGCCGCGGCGCGGGCGACGAGCCGCGTCATCTCCGTCTCGCTCGGCTGGCGCCCCTCCGCGGGCGGTCCGATATCCGAGACCGCCATCGCATCGCGGTAGAGGGCGTAATCGGCAAGAAAGCTCTCGATGCAGCCGCGTGCTCCGCAGCGGCATTGCGGGCCCCGCGCGCTGAACCGGACATGGCCGAACTCGATGCCGCCGCCATGCACCCCGCGCAGCGGCTTGCCGTCGACAAACACCCCGAGGCCGACGCCGTCGCCCAGCATCACGCAGGCCGTTACCCCCTCGCGCAGCGCCGGCTCGCTCTGGGTGATCGCGAAGGCCATGGCGGAGGCGTCGTTGTCGAGATCGACCGGCAGGCCGAGCGCTGCCTCGAGCCCGGCAACCAGCGGCACATGCGTGCAGCGCGTGACCGGGCTCCACACCACCTCGCCCTTGCGCTGGTCGACGAAGCCCTGGAAGGCGACCCCGACGCCGAGGATCGGCATGCCGCTGCCCGCCTCACGGCTGAAGTGGACAACACGGTCGGCGAGGATCGCCACCAGCGCCTCGGCATCGAGCGCCGCGAGCGGCAGCCGCTCGTCGCGCGCCTCGATCGTTTCGCCGGAGAAATCCGCCAGATGCAGGATCAGCCTGTCCAGTCCGACCCAGAGGCCGATGATCGCGCCGCGCGCCGGGTGGAAGCCGAGCCGCTGGCCGGGTCGACCCGGCCCGGCGCTCGCCTCCGGCGGATCGGCGCCGATATCGCACAGCAGCCCCTCGGTGATGAATTGCCCCGTGATCGCCGAGACCGAGGCCGGCGAAAGCCCGGTCAACCGCCCGATCGCCGCCCGGCTCAGCGGGCCGTCGCGCCGGAGCGCTTCCAGGACGCGCTGGCGCGAGAGATCGCGGCGCGAGGCATCTCCGACAAGCAGGGGCGCTATTTCGTTCATAAAATAAAATATTACGGTCGGGAGCAGAGGCGCGCAAGTGCAAAAATTGTCGTTACAGCGCCATAAATTACGTCTTTTGGCCAAAGATCATGGGGTTCACGTCTCATTTTGTTCGATCATCAAATTATTGTTGACAGGTTGCGGCTTTCGCGTTCCCATGACGGAAGGGAGAAAGCGCGGTTGCGCGGAACCGACGACCGGCGGCTCCCCCAAGAATGAAAACCGGGAGGAAGACGATGAAACCTGTCGTTCGCATTGTTGCGGCGATGCTGCTGGCTGGCGCCGCCGGCTCCGCGCTGGCGCAGGCCAAGGGCCCCGTGATCGGGGTCAGCTGGTCGAATTTCCAGGAAGAACGCTGGAAGACCGACGAGGCGGCGATCAAGGCCGCGATCGAGAAGGCCGGCGGCACCTATCTCTCGGCGGATGCGCAATCGAACCCGACAAAGCAGCTTTCGGATGTCGAGAGCCTGATCGCCCGCGGCGCCAAGGCGCTGATCGTGCTGGCGCAGGATGCCTCGGCCATCCGCCCGGCGGTGGACAAGGCGCTCAACGAGGGCATCCCCGTCGTCGGCTATGACCGGCTGATCGAGAATCCCAAGGCCTTCTATCTCACCTTCGACAATGTCGAGGTCGGCCGCATGATGGCGCGCGAGGTGCAGAAGGCGAAGCCGCAGGGCAATTACGTCTTCATCAAGGGTTCCGGCGCTGATCCGAACGCGAATTTCCTGTTTCAGGGCTCGATGGAGGTCCTGAAGCCGGCGATCGATGCCGGGAAGATCAGGAATGTCGGCGAGGCCTTCACCGATGGCTGGCTGCCGGCCAACGCGCAGCGGAACATGGAACAGTTCCTGACGCGCAACAACAACAAGGTCGACGCGGTGGTCGCCGCCAATGACGGCACCGCCGGCGGCGCGATCGCGGCGCTCGCGGCGCAGGGCATGGCCGGGCAGGTCCCGGTTTCGGGCCAGGACGCGGACCGCGCGGCGCTGAACCGCATCGCGCTCGGCACCCAGACGATGACCGTATGGAAGGATGCCCGGACCCTCGGGCGCAGCGCCGCCGAGATCGCCATCCAGCTCGCCGGCGGCAAGAAGCTCGAAGAGGTGCCGGGCGCGGTCAAGTGGAACCAGGGCCCCTCCAAGGCGAACATGACGGCGATCTTCCTCAAGCCCGTCGCGGTGACGCGGGAGAATCTCGGCGTGGTGATCGAAGCCGGCTGGGCGCCGAAGGCGGCGGTGTGCCAGGGCGTTCCCGCCGGCAAGGTCCCCGCCTGCAATTGACGCTCGTCCCCGCGGTTCCGGGCGGCGCCCTCGCGGCGCCGCCCGGAGCGCCCGGCCCCGAATGTCACCCTCAGCCTTCGCGGATGCCGAGCGCCCTGGGGCGCGCCGCCCCGCCATGCCGGTCCCTTGCCATGGATGCCTTTCGCAAGCTTGAAATCGACCCGCGCCTGATCGGCATGATGGCCGCGCTGGTGCTTATCTGGATCGGGTTCCATGTCCTGTCGCAGGGGGCGTTCCTCACGCCGCGCAACCTGTGGAACCTCTCGGTCCAGACCTCGGCGATCGCTGTGATGGCCACCGGCATGGTACTGGTGATCGTGACGCGCAACATCGACCTGTCGATCGGTTCGGTGCTCGGAGTCGTCGGGATGATCGTCGGCGTCGTGCAGGCGCGGCTGCTGCCGGAATTCTGGGGGCTCGAACACCCGCTGACCTGGCCGGCCGCGGTGCTGGTGGCGATCCTCGCCGGCGGCCTGATCGGGCTCCTCCATGGTGCGCTGATCGCCTATCTCGCCATTCCCTCCTTCATCGTCACGCTCGGCGGGCTGCTGGTCTGGCGCGGCGCGGCCTGGTGGGTGACGACGGGGCAGACGGTCGCGCCGATGGACACGCACTTCCGGTCGATCGGCGGCGGCATCGAGGGCGCGGTCGGGGCCGGCCCGAGCTGGCTGATCGCCGGGCTCGCGATCCTCGCCATCGGCGCGATCCTGCTCGTCGAACGGCGACGCAAGCTCGGCTTCGGGTTCAGTGTACGGCCGGTCTGGGCCGAGATGCTGGTTTTCGCGGTTGCTGCCGCGGGGGTGGCCGGCGCGGCCCTCGTCGTCAATGCCTATCCGTTGCCGATGGGCGTGGCGCGCCGACTCGCGGACGCACAAGGCATCCCCTGGCCCGATGGCGGGATCGAGATCCCGCACGGATTCGCGGTTCCGGTGCTGATCGCGGTCGGAATCGGCGCCGCGATGGCCTTCCTCGCCAAGCGCACGCGCTTCGGCCGCTATGTCTTCTCGATCGGCGGCAATCCGGAGGCCGCGCAACTCTCGGGCATCAACACGCGCCGCGTGCTGATGCAGGTCTACGGGCTGATGGGCGCACTGACCGGCATCGCCGCCTGCATCACCACGGCGCGCCTCAACGCCGCGACCAACGCAGCCGGCACGCTCGACGAACTCTACGTGATCGCGGCGGCGGTGATCGGCGGGACGAGCCTGTCCGGCGGGGTCGGCACCATCGTCGGCGCGATGCTCGGCGCGCTTGTGATGCAGAGCCTGCAATCGGGCATGGTGCTGCTCGGCGTCGATACGCCGCTCCAGAACATCGTCGTCGGGATCGTGCTCGTGACGGCCGTCTGGCTCGACACGCTCTACCGGCGCCGCATCCGGTGAGGAGGACGGGATGAGCGAAACCCGGACCATGAGCGAAGCCCCGGCACCGCTGGTCGAGATGCGCGAGATCTCGATCGCCTTCGGCGGCATCAAGGCGGTCGAGGCCGCCTCGGTGGATCTCCATGCCGGCGAAGTTGTTGGCCTGCTCGGCCATAACGGCGCCGGCAAATCGACGCTGATCAAGATCCTGTCCGGCGCCTATCGCGCGGATTCCGGCGAGATCCGCGTCAACGGCGCGCCGGTCTCGATCCAGAGCCCGCGCGACGCCAAGGCGCACGGGATCGAGACGATCTACCAGACCCTCGCACTCGCCGACAATGTCGATGCCGCCGCGAACATCTTCCTCGGCCGCGAGCGGCTGACGCGCTGGGGCACGCTCGACGACGCGGCGATGGAGGCCGAGACGCGCCGGGTGATGGCGCGGCTCAACCCGCATTTCCGTCGTTTCAAGGAGCCGGTCAGCGCGTTGTCCGGCGGGCAGCGGCAATCGGTGGCCATCGCCCGCGCCATCCATTTCAATGCCCGGATCCTGATCATGGACGAGCCCACCGCCGCGCTTGGCCCCGCCGAGACGGCGCAGGTCGGCGCGCTGATCCGGCAATTGAAGGCGGAGGGGATCGGCATCTTCCTGATCAGCCACGATCTCCACGACGTGTTCGATCTCGCCGACCGGATCACGGTGATGAAGAACGGCCGCGTCGTCGGGACGGCGCGGGTCGCCGATGTCACCAAGGATGAGGTGCTGGGCATGATCATCGGCGGAAAATGTCCGGCGGGGGCCGTTCCCGGCCCCGGCGCGAGCCTGTGAGGACGATATGAGACGGTTTCCGGAATTCGAAGGGCGAGCCGTGCTCGTCACCGGCGGTGCATCCGGTATCGGCGAGGCCATCGCGCGGGCCTTCATGCGCGAGGGCGCGCGGGTCGGCATTCTCGATCTCGACGCCGAGGCCGGCCGGCGGCTTGCGGACGAACTCGGCCCCGGCGCGGCCTTCGAACCCGCCGATCTGCGCGATCTCGACGCGCTGCCGGGCGCGATCGCGCGGCTGCGCGCCCGGACCGGTCCGTTCCGGATGCTGATCAACAACGCCGCGCGCGATGATCGCCACGCGATCGACGCCGTCACCCCCGCCTATTGGCGCGAGCGGATGGCGACGAATATCGACCATCAGTTCTTCGCCGCGCAGGCGCTCTGGCGCGAGATGGCCGAGGCGGGCGGCGGCGCCATCGTCTGCATGGGCTCGACGAGCTACATGCAGAGCCAGGACAGTTTCGCCGCCTACAAGACCGCGAAATCGGCGGCGGTGGGGCTGATGCGGGCCCTCGCGCGCGAACTCGGCCCGCACGGCATCCGCGTCAATTGCCTCATTCCCGGCTGGATCATGACCCAGCGTCAGATCGATCTCTGGCTGACGCCGGAGAGCGAGGCCGAACTGATGCGCCAGCAATGCCTCAAGCGTCGTCTCGTACCGGAGGATATCGCCGGGCCGGCGCTGTTCCTCTGCTCCGATCTCGCCGCCGGCATGACCGCGCAGACCATGATCGTGGATGGCGGCTGGGTCTGACCCCGGTCGTCACACGCGTTCGAGGCCGAGCGCGATCCCCTGGCCGACGCCGATGCACATTGTCGCCAGCGCGCGCCGGCCAGCGCGTTTCTTCAGTTCGATCGCCGCGCTCAGCGCCAGCCGCGCGCCGGACATGCCGAGCGGATGACCGAGCGCGATCGCGCCGCCATTCGGGTTCACGTGCTCGGCATCGTCGGGCAGTTTCAGCAGCCGCAGCGTGGCGAGCGCCTGCGCGGCGAAGGCCTCGTTGAGCTCGATCACGTCGAAATCCGCCGGCGTCACGCCGAGGCGCGCGCAGAGCTTCTCGGTCGCCGGAGCCGGCCCGATGCCCATGACGCGCGGCGGCACGCCGGCGGTGGCCATGCCGGTGATCCGTGCCAGCGGCGTGAGGCCGAAGCGCGCCATGCCCGCCTCCGAGGCGATGAGCAGCGCCGCCGCGCCGTCATTGACGCCGGAGGCATTGCCGGCCGTGACCGAGCCGCCGGGACGGAACGGCGCTGGCAGGGCGGCGAGCTTCTCGAGCGTCGTCTCGCGCGGATGCTCGTCCTTCTCGACGAGGACGGGATCGCCCCGGCGCTTCGGCACCGCGACCGGCACGATCTCCTCGCCGAGGCGGCCGCTCTTCTGCGCGGCGGCGGCGCGCATCTGCGAACGCAGCGCGAAGGCATCCTGATCGGCGCGGCTGATCTGATAATCCTCGGCAACATTTTCGGCGGTTTCTGGCATTGAATCAACGCCATATTGCGTTTTCATCAACGGATTTATGAATCGCCAGCCGATCGTGGTATCCTGGATTTCGGCGGTGCGCTGATAGGCCTCCTGCGCCTTGCCCATGACGAGCGGCGCCCGCGTCATGCTCTCGACGCCGCCCGCGATCACCAGATCGGCCTCGCCGGCGCGGATCGCGCGCGCCGCGGTGCCGACCGCGTCGAGCCCCGAGCCGCAGAGGCGGTTGATCGTCGTGCCGGGCACATGCGGCGGCAGCCCCGCCAGCAGGCCCGCCATGCGCGCCACATTGCGGTTGTCCTCGCCGGCCTGGTTCGCGGAACCGAGGATCACCTCGTCGATCGCCGCATCGATCCCCGGCGGCAGCCGGCCGATGAGCGCGCGCAGGACATGGGCGGCGAGATCGTCGGGCCGGATCTCGGCAAGGGCGCCGGCATAGCGGCCGATCGGGCTGCGAAGGCCGGTGACAAGGAAGGCGTCTCTCATGGCTGGCTCATCGGCTCCCGCTGGTTGAGGCTGGCGAAATTGCGGCCCGAGGCGGCGAGTTCCTCGAGCAGCGGCGCGACCTCGAAGCCGCGCCCGTCGCGGCGCGCGTTCTCCCGTGCCGTGGCGAGCACCGCCGCAAGGCCGCGCGAATCCGCCTCGTGCATCGGGCCGCCGCGCCAGGCCGGAAATCCATAGCCGTGAACGAGCACGACGTCGATATCGAGCGGCCGTGCGGCGATGCCCTCGCCGAGGAGCTTCGCGCCCTCGTTGACCATGGCCGCGAGCACCCGCGCCTGGATCGCTTCCGCCGGCAGCGGAACCGGGCGGCGCCCGGTCGAGGCGGCGTGGTCGCGCACCAAAGCCTCGACATCGGGGTCGCGGACCCGCTTGCCCTCGGCATAGCGATACCAGCCGCGCCCGGCCTTCTGCCCGAACCAGCCGCGTTCGCAGAGCCGGTCGACGATCGGCACGTCGCGCTCGGCGGGGTCGCGGGTCGCCGCGTGGCGCTTGCGCCGCACCCAGGCGATGTCGAGCCCGGCGAGATCCTGAACCGCGAACGGCCCCATCGCGAGGCCGAACGCCTCCATCGCCGCGTCGATCTCGGCGGGCATCGCGCCTTCCTCGAGCATGAATTCGCATTCGGCGCGGAAGCGGGCGAGGATGCGGTTGCCGATGAACCCCTCGCAGACCCCGGTCGTCACCGCGATCTTGCCGAGGTCCCGCGCCACGGCGAGCCCGGTGGCGAGCGCATCGGCGCTGACCCGCCGGGTGCGGACGATCTCCATCAGTTTCATGACATGGGCCGGCGAGAAGAAATGCAGCCCCAGGAAGCGTTGCGGCCGCGCGAGCCCGTCCGCCATCGCCTCGATGTCGAGATAGGAGGTGTTGGTGGCCAGGATCGCTTCCGGGCGCAGGATCGATTCAAGCGCGCCGAGCAGTTCCTGCTTCAGCGCCATGTCCTCGAACACGCATTCGATGACGAGATCGCAGGGCGCGAGCCGCGCGAGTTCGGTCGCGAGTGTCAGCCGGGCCCGGCGCTCGGCAAGCCCGGCCGCATCGATGCGCCCGCCCTTCGCCGCACGCTGGAGCAGGCTCTCGATCCGTTCGGCGCCGGCCCGCAGCGCCGCCTCCTCACGCTCGATCACCGTGACGGCGTAGCCGGAATCGAGGAAAGCCATGGCGATCCCGGCCCCCATCGTTCCGGCGCCGACGATGCCGACCGCGCGGACGGGCAGGGCGCGGGCGCCCTCGATGCCGGCCACCCGCCGTACGTCGCGCTCGGCGAAGAACAGGTGTCGGAGCGCCTTCGATTGCTCCGAGGCCGTCAGCTCTAAGAAGGTCTGCCGCTCTATCCGCAGCGCCTGGGCGAACGGCATGCCCGCGGCATGCGCGACGAGGTCGATCGCCTTCAGCGGTGCAATGCGTCCGCGCGCCTGCGCCCGGACCCGCGCGACCATCGCCTCCCACGCCCCGGCATCCGGTGCCGGCGGCGGACGCAGCGACAGCCGCGGCTGAAGCTTGCCGCCGAGGCTCATGGCAAGGGCGATCGCCTCGCCGACAAGGTCATCCCCGGCCACGAGATCACAAAGCCCGATCGCCAGCGCCTCGCGCGCATCGACCATCCGCCCCGTGGCGATGAGATCGAGCGCGGCCGGCAGGCCGACCAGCCGGGGCAGACGCTGCGTGCCGCCGGTGCCCGGCAGCAGGCCGAGCTTCACCTCCGGCAACCCGACGCGCGCGTCGCGCGCCATGATCCGCCGATGCGCGGCGAGCCCGATCTCGCAACCGCCGCCGAGCGCGGTGCCGTGCCAGGCGACCACCACCGGCTTGGCCGATTCTTCGACGCGGTTGATCACATCCGGCAGATGCGGTTCGAGCGGCTTGCGCCCGAATTCGGAAATGTCGCCCCCGGCGACGAAGGTCTTGCCGCGCGCGGCGATGACGATCGCCTCGATCTCCGGATCCGCCTCGGCACGCATCAGCGCGTCCTGCAGCGCGCGGCGGATTGCCTGTGACGTGGCGTTGACGGGCGGGTTGTCGATCTCGAGCAGTGCCACGGGGCCGTGGGTCGTCCGGTGAACCTGTCCCGCCATCCGTCGCCCCGACCCCCACCCGACGCGGCGGCCGCGGATGCCGGCCGCCGAAGAACATCACGCACGCGAGGAAATCACACAAGAACAATGCGCGCCCGGCAAGCCGGCATCCAGACGGCTGGGCCGGGTCTCCGGAGCAACCGAACGGAATTCCAGAACAGCGACAGGCCGACATTTCCCATGCCTAGAATAGTTCGATTCGAGCAATCAGAGATAGTCGCTCACGATGAAATCCGAAGTTATCCAAACGGTATAACTGAATGACAGCATGGCTTTGAATTGATCCCTGTGTTTTCAGCATATCACATTGCCGTCTTGGGTGCGCTGCAATATAGACGGCGTAGAATGTTGCGGTGCAACAAACAAAAGGCTGCCTGCCCCACGGATTAGACCTTGGTAGGGGCAGTGCCGCGCGGATTTACACGGTATTCAGAATTTGGGCGGGTGTTCCTTGCAGGGTATGCCGGTTCTTCGCCCCCGAACTTGATCCGGGGATAACCAAGAGCAAAAGGGAGGTGACGAATGTCGCCAAGCGACGAACAACATTGGGGCCAGACGCGCACCCTCATGTTCATCATGATGGGGCTCTGGGCGTTCTTCAGCTTCTTCATTCACATGTTCGTGACGAGCCTCAACAGCATCGTCATCGCGGGCTTCCCGCTCGGCTTCTACATGGCCGCGCAGGGCTCGCTGATCGCCTTCGTGGTGATGCTGTTCTGGTTCGCCAGGGCGCAGGACAAGATCGATCGCGACCACGGCGTCGCGGAAGACGAATAAGGGGAGGGGCGCATGGCTACGAAAACGTCAGGCGGTGACGACTTCACCTCGAATCTCGGCCGCATCTACGGCATCTATACGGGCGGCTTCGTCGCCTTCGTGCTGTTCATCGCGCTGCTCGAGAAGCTCGGGGTTCCGAACAACATTCTCGGCTACCTGTTCGTGTTCTTCACGATCGCGGTCTACGCCTTCATCGGCATCATCTCGCGCACGATGCAGGTCTCGGAATATTACGTCGCAGGCCGCAAGGTCCCGGCGCTCTACAACGGCATGGCCACGGGCGCGGACTGGATGTCCGGCGCGTCCTTCGTCGGCATGGCGGGCTCGCTCTTCCTGCTCGGCTATGACGGCCTCGCCTTCGTGCTGGGCTGGACGGGCGGCTATGTGCTGGTCGCGGTGCTGGTCGCGCCGTTCCTGCGCAAATTCGGCGCCTACACGGTGCCGGACTTCCTCTCGGCCCGCTATGGCGGCAACCTCGCGCGCTTCATCGGCGTGATCGTGCTGCTCTGCTGCTCTTTCACCTATGTCGTGGCGCAGATCTACGCGACCGGCATCATCGCCTCGCGCTTTCTGGGCATGAGCTTCGAACTTGCGGTGTTCGTCGGTCTCGCCGGCATCCTCGTCTGCTCGATGCTGGGCGGGATGCGCGCCGTCACCTGGACCCAGGTCGCGCAATATATCGTGCTGATCATCGCCTATCTGGTGCCGGTGGTGCTGCTCTCGGCCAAGAAATACGGCCTGCCGATCCCGCAGCTCACCTATGGCCAGGCGCTCCAGGAGATCGCGGCGCTCGAACAGGGCTTCATCAAGAACGGCCTCGCGCCGGCGACGATGAAGCTGCATGCGGCGCCGTTCACCTCCTACACGACGGGCAATTACTTCGCGCTGATCCTCTGCCTCATGGTCGGCACGGCGTCGCTGCCCCACGTGCTGATGCGCTATTTCACCACCCCCTCGGTGCGTGAGGCGCGCGTCTCGGTGGCATGGTCGCTGCTGTTCATCTTCCTGCTCTACTTCACGGCCCCGGCCTATGCCGCGTTCTCCAAGCTCGAGGTCTATTCGACCCTGATCGGCAAGAATATCGGCGATCTCCCGGCCTGGGTTTACAGCTGGGGCAAGATCAACCTCGTGACGATCTGCGGCAAGGCCGCGGCTTCGGCCGATGCCGTCAAGGCGGCCTGCGGCGCGGTCTCCGGCCATGCCGGCATCCTCCGCTGGCAGGATTTCGGCATCAACACTGACGTCGTGGTGCTCTCGACGCCGGAAATCGCGGGGCTGCCTTACGTCATCGCCGGCCTTGTCGCCGCCGGTGGCCTCGCCGCGGCGCTCTCGACCGCCGACGGTCTGCTGCTCGCGATCGCCAACGCGCTCAGCCACGACATCTACTACAAGATGATCGACAGGCACGCGCCGACGGCGCGCCGCCTCATCGTCTCGCGCGTGCTGCTCGTCGTGGTGGCGATCCTCGCGGCCTGGACGGCCTCGACGAAACCGGCGGACATCCTGTCCATGGTGTCCTGGGCCTTCTCCCTGGCGGCGGCGGGGCTGTTCCCGGCGCTCGTGCTGGGCGTCTGGTCCAAGCGCGTCAACGCCACCGGCGCCATTGCCGGCATGATCGCGGGCTTCAGCGTCTGTATCGTGTATCTGGTGGTGACACGTTATTTCCCCGGCTTCGGCGTGAAAACGCTGGGGATGACCTCACTGACCAATGCGGCCGGCGCGCCGCTCATCCCGGACATGGCCAAGGCGCTCGCCGCGCCCGGCGCCATGGATGGCTGGGTGCTCGCCTCGCATCCGCTTGCGTCGAAGGTCGGCTGGATGAACATGAACAACATCTCGTCGGCCATTTTCGGGCTGCCGGTCGGGTTCATCGTCACCTATGTCGTCTCGCTGATGACGCCTGCGCCTTCGGTCGAGATGCAGCGCTTCCTCGACGAGGTGCGCAAGCCGCGCGGCCAGACGCTGATGGAAGAGAAGACCGCCTGAGCGGCCGCTTCCGCGCGATCGGAAAGGGGCGGGCTTCCGCCCCTTTCCTTTTCCCGCCGGGTATTTGCGCCGGGCGGCTTGACCTGCCGGTTCGCGCGTCCTAGGCGCGGAATCCGGACCTCCTTTCCGATGAGAGATGCGATGGGCGACGATCCCGGTTTCCTCACCTTCACGCTGCCGAACTACGTGCTGGCGGCGCTGACCTACACGCTGCTCGGCCGCATCATTCTCTCCTTTTTGTTCGCATCGAACCCCGATGTGGTGATCAACCGTGTCTTCGCGCAGGTGACGGATCCGGTGGTGCGGGTAGTGCGGTTCTTCACGCCGGCGGCGGTTGCGACGCCGCTGGTGCTGGTGCTCGCGATCTTCTGGCTGACGGCCTTGCGCATGGCGCTGTTCCTGCTGACGCGCCTCCTGGGCGTCGGCGCCGAGGCGACGGGCTGAGGAGGCCGGGATGGAACGCGAAACCCTTCTGCGCCGGGACGGATTCCTCGTCGGGATCGCCGGATTCTCGCTGCTCAACGGCATGCATTTCTCGCCCTATTTCGACGCGGCCTATATCCTGCTGCGGCCCTTCACGCCGACGCTGATCGTCTCCTCGCCGATCCTGACCTTCTATTTCACCTCGCTGTTCCTTTCGGTGACCAGCCTGATCATCGCCGGCATTCCCGCCGCCCTGTTCGAGCGCATGACCGGGCGCCGCGAGAGTGATGCGGTCTCGCTCGGCATCTGGCTCGCCGGGGTGCTGCTGCTCGCGCTGCCGGTGCTGCTCGGCCGCGGCTAGCGCCGGAGCCGGCACCGAATGCCGGTTCAAGCCATCGTGATCGCCGCCGCCTGGCTGGGGGCCGGTCGGGGCTTGCGCGGTGGCGGGACGGTTGCAAAAATTCGGATTGAAAGCATTCCGAGGCCATTTCCGGGGTAACCGCATGGATGATCGCATCCGCGCCCATGCCCATGTTTCCGTGATGCGCGGCTGCGGCTTCGGCGTCATCGCGATCATCACCACCATGATCGGCGTGGCGGACCGGCTTGCGCTGTCGCTGAAGGTGGGCGGCATCGGCATGCTGCTGATGACCTTCATCCTGCTGCTGAAGGCGGCGCGGGCGGGGGAGACGCGCTTCCGCTCCACCGAGGTCTGGATCATGCTCGACGAGCACGAACGGCCGCCCGAGGCGCTGGCGCCGGGCCTGATCGCCCGCGCGCGACGCGAGGCGTTTCTCCGCTATGCCTGGTTCTCGGCCATCGCGGCCGGCCTGATGCTGGCCGGCGCGGCGCTGGCAATGCTGCTGTCATAAGTCCCGGGCAGCCCCGTCGGGCGGGGATATCGCACCGGCGGACTTCGCCTCCTCCCCGATCGCGACGACGAGACGGCCGCGCACCCGTCCGGCGAGGATATCCGGCGCGATCGCCGGGAGATCTTCGAGCCGGATCTCTCCGGTCATCGCGTCGAGCCGGTCGGGCGGCAATTCGCGCGCGAGCCGGTTCCAGGCCTCGATCCGCGCCGGATAGGGTTTCATCACGCTGTCGATCCCGAGGAGGTTGACGCCGCGCAGCAGGAACGGGATCACCGAGCCGGGGAAGGCCGCGCCGCCGGCGAGCCCCACCGCCGCCACCGAGGCGTTGTATCGCATCTGCGCCAGCAGCCGCGCCAGCATCGGCCCGCCGACATTGTCGATCGCGCCGGCCCAGGTCTCGCGTTCCAGCGGGCGGGCGGGGGCCTCGGCGAGTTCGGCGCGCGGGATGATCCGGCCGGCACCGAGCCCCTGGAGATAGGCCGCCTGTTCCGGCCTTCCGGTGACCGCGGCGACGCGGTAGCCGCGCGCCGCCAGGAGCGCGGTCGCGACCGAGCCGACGCCGCCGGCGGCGCCGGTGACGAGCACCTCGCCCTGATCCGGCGCGAGCCCATGCGCTTCGAGCGCGATCACCGCCAGCATTGCCGTCAGGCCGGCGGTGCCGATCGCCATGGCCTGCCGCGGCGTCAGCCCCTCGGGCAGGGGCACGAGCCAATCGGCCTTCACCCGCGCCCGACCGGCATAGCCGCCCCACCAGGTCTCGCCGACCCGCCAGCCCGTGAGCACCACCCGGTCGCCGGGCCGGTAGCGCGGGTCGCGCGATTCCGCCACCGTGCCGGCGAAATCCACGCCCGGCACATGCGGATAGCTGCGCACCAGCCCGCCGCCGCCGGTGAGGCACAGCCCGTCCTTGTAGTTGACGGTCGAATATTCGACGCGGACGGTGACGTCCCCCTCGGCGGGCAGCGCGTCATCCGTCAGATTCCGGATCTCCGCCGCCACGCCGCCATCGGCCCGCCGGTCCACGACCAAAGCCTGAAATGCCATCTGCGATGCTCCTCCCCGGCGAGGTTGACTTCGCCTGCGCCGTCGCCGACTTCTCGATGCATCATTCTAGGCGCCGCCGGGGCGTTGACGGAAGTCCCGGCGGCGCGCGATGCGGAACGGGCAGCCATGGCAGAGATCGAGATCGAAACCCGCGGCAGGATCGCGCTCCTGACGCTCAACCGCCCCGGGCGCCGCAACGCTCTCGGCGATGCCGCCATCGCGGCGATCGACCGCTTCTTCGACCGGCCGGACCCGGCGATCCGCGCCGTGGTGCTGCGCGCCGCCGGCGGCCATTTCTGCGCCGGCCTCGACCTGCAGGAGCAATACGAGCGCAATCGCGGGCCGGTGGAATTCATGCGCATGTGCCAGAACTGGCACCGCGCCTTCGACAGGATGCAGTTCGGCGCGATCCCCGTCATCGCGGCGCTGAAGGGTGCGGTGGTTGGCGGGGGCCTCGAGATCGCGGCGGCGACGCATGTTCGGGTCGCCGAACCCTCGACCTTCTTCGCGCTGCCCGAGGGCCAGCGCGGCGTCTTCACCGGCGGCGGCGCGACGGTGCGCGTCGCGCGGATCATCACCGCCGCACGGATGATCGACATGATGATCGCGGCGCGCAGCTACGACGTGAAGCGCGGATTCGATCTCGGCCTCGTGCACGAGATCGTCGGCGAGGGGGAAGCGGAAGCGCGCGCGATCGCCATCGCCGAGGCGGCGGCGGAGCATTACGACGTGACGAATTTCGCGATCCTGACCGGGATCGCGCGCATCAGCGACATGTCGACCACCGACGGGCTGTTCGCCGAATCGCTGCTCGCCGGCATGGTGATGACCAATCCCGACCTGCGCCCGAGCCTCGAGAAATTCTTCGCCGGCAAGGCGCCGCGGCTCGAACCGAAGGCGGAATAGCCGGCCCGGTCAGCGTTCGCGGAAGGCGCGCGCGATCTGGTCGCGCAGCGGCTTCGTGAAATAGGAGAGCACCGTCCGCTCGTCGGTCTTGGCGAAGACCTCGACCGGCATGCCCGGCACCAGCTTGGCGGCATCGAGGCGTGCCAGCTCGGCCTCGGGAAGCGCGATCCGCACGGTGTAGAAGCTCGCGCCGCTGCGCGGATCGACCGTCACGTCGCCGGAGATGCGGTCGACCGCGCCGAAGATCTCGGGCGTGGTGCGCTGGTTGAAGGCGCTGAAGCGCAGGCCGGCGCGCTGCCCGAGATGGACCTGCTCGATCTGCTGCGGCGGCACCCTGGCCTCCACGGCCAGCGTTTCGGTCTGCGGCACGATCAGCATGATCGGCTCGCCGGCATTGATCACGCCGCCGACCGTGTGCACCGCGAGCTGGTGCACCTTGCCGTCCTGCGGCGCGCGGATGTCGATGCGCCGCAGCTGGTCCTCGGCGGCCACCCGGCGCTCGCGCAATTCCCCCATCTTCGCTTCGATCTCGCGCAGGTCGCGCGCGACCTCGCTGCTGAGCTCCTGATCGATCTGGAGGATCTGCAACTCGATCTCGGAGATCCGTCCGCGCGCCTGCGCCGCCGCAGCGATGGATTGCGCCCGCTCGCCCTTGAGGCGCGCCGCCTCGCGTTCGAGCGCCGTCATGCGCGCCAGCGGCACCAGCTTGCGCTCGAACAGGTCGCGGACCCCTTCGAGTTCGCGCGCGATCAGCGCGATCTCGTCCGCCTTGGCCTCCTGGAGCGCGACATGGCCGCGAATTTCGTCCCCGAGCTGGGCGATGCGCTCGGTGAGCTGCGCCTTCTGGCCGGCACGGGCGGCGCGGCGCGAGGCGAACAGCCGCACCTCGCTCGCGAGCGTCGCCGCGACCTCCTCGTCTGTCGCCCGCGCGGCAAGATCGGGCGGGAAGCGGATCGCCTCGCTGCCGTCGCGCTCGGCCTCGAGCCGCGCCCGGCGCGCGGCGAGGTCGTCGGTCATCTTGGCAACGATCGCGGCATTGGCGCGCGCGACGGTATCGTCGAGCCGGACCAGCACGTCGCCGGCCCGGACGAGCGCGCCCTCCGACACGGCGAGATGCGCGACCACCCCGCCATTCGGGTGCTGCACCTTCTTGAGGTTGGAATCGACCACCAATTGCCCCGAGGCGACGACCGCCCCCGCCACATCTGTCGTCGCGGCCCAGCCGCCGAGGCCGAGCGTCAGCGCCAGTGCCAGCGCGGTGCCGGCGATCAGGTTGCGGCGGATCGAGATTCGGTCGGGAGCGGACGCGGCCATGGCTGCCTCAGCCGCCCGCCTGGGGGATGATCTTGAGCGGCGGGGTGGCGGCCCCCTCGCGGCGTTTCGGCTTCAGCACCTCGTCGGTCGGCCCGAAGGCCTGCTGGCTGCCCCGCGCCAGCACCAGCACCTGATCGACCGCGCCCAAAGCCGCCATGCGATGCGCAACCACGATCACGATGCCGCCGCGCGCCCGCACGCCAAGGATCGCCTTCGCAAGCGCCTCGTCGCCCTCCGCGTCGAGATTGGAATTGGGCTCGTCGAGCACCACGAGGAACGGATCCCGGAACAGCGCCCGCGCGAGCGCGATCCGCTGCCGCTGGCCGGCGGAGAGCTGCGCGCCCTGTTCGCCGATCGGGGTGTCATAGCCCTTGGGGAAGGCGACGATCATGTCGTGCACGCCGGCCGCCTTCGCCGCCTCGATCACCGTTTCCGACGGGGCGTCCGGTTCGAACCGCGCGATATTCTCCGCGATCGTGCCGTCGAACAGTTCGACATCCTGCGGCAGGTAGCCGATATGCGGTCCGAGCGTGCCGCGCGGCCATTGCTCGAGCGTCGCGCCGTCGAGCCGCACATGGCCGCGCGCCGCCGGCCAGACCCCGACCAGCGCCCGCGCCAGCGTCGACTTGCCCGACGCGCTCGGACCGATCACGCCGACGGCGCTGCCGGCCTTCACCGTGAACTGGATTCCGGTGAGCGCCGGAACCTGCGCCGATGGCGGAACCACGGTCAGGGCCTCGACGGCGAGCGCGTTGCGCGGCGGCGGCAGCGCGGTCGTCGCGCTCTCGGCCGGCAACGCCTCGAGAAGCCGGGACAGCCGCTGCCAGCTCTGGCGCGCGCCGATGAAGCCGCGCCAGTTCGCGATCGCGAGATCGACCGGCGCGAGCGCGCGGCCGGTGAGGATCGAACTCGCGATGATCAGCCCGGCCGAGGCCTCGCCCTGGATGACCAGATAGGCGCCGACCGCGAGCACCGCCGATTGCAGCATCATCCGCAGCACGCGGCCCAGCGCGCCGAATCCCGATACGACATCCGCCGCGCGGGCCTGGTGGTCGAGATGGCTGTCGGAGGCGGCGATCCAGCGCCGGCGCAGGGCGCCGGTCATCTCCATCGCCACCAGCACCTCCGCGTTGCGCAGCGCCGCCGCGGCAAGCCGGTGACGCCGGCCGGCATCCGCCGCCGCCGCCCGCACCGGTCGCCGCGCGAGGAACTCCGTGCCGAGCGCGAGCGCGGTCAGTACCAGCGCCCCCCCGATCGCCGTGAAGCCGATCAGCGGGTGGAAGGCGTAGCAGATCGCGAGATAGACCGGCAGCCAGGGCAGATCGAAGAACGCCGTCGGGCCTGCGCCGGAGAGGAAGCCCCGGATGGTCTCGATCTCGCGCACCGGCTGCGCCTCGCCGCCGCCGCGCACCCGCAGCGGCAATTCGATCACGAGATCGAATACCCTCGCCGAAAGCGAGCGATCGAGATGGTTGCCGATCCGCGCCAGCAGCCGGCTGCGCACGATGTCAAGCCCGGCCTGGAACAGGAACAGGCTCGCCGCCAGGATGGAGAGCGCGACCAGCGTCGGCATGCTGCGGCTCGGCAGCACGCGGTCATAGACCTCGAGCATGAACAGGGAGCCGGTCAGCATCAGGATGTTGATGAGCCCGCTGAACAGGCCGATCC
Source organism: Rhabdaerophilum calidifontis (assembly GCF_008641065.1). GTDB lineage: Bacteria > Pseudomonadota > Alphaproteobacteria > Rhizobiales > Beijerinckiaceae > Rhabdaerophilum > Rhabdaerophilum calidifontis. The sequence goes on from NZ_VTRS01000002.1 coordinate 365,815, forward strand.
CCGCCAGCGCCCAGCGGCATTCACCGAGCGCGGCGGCGAGCCCTGCGCCGCGCACGCCGGATCCGGGCGCGGACGCGCCCGTTCCGACCGAAGCGTTTGCCTGGATACTCGACACGGCTGCGTCCTAGCCCGGGATCGATGACATTTGGATTACAGGAGCCGGATGGTCCCCGAAGCTGCGGAGACGCCGCGGAAGCGGCGTCTCCCGGTGTCGCGGAAGGCGGCGTCAGATGAGATACGGGGACGGTGCCCCGAACCCGGCGAGCCCGGCGGCGTCCTCGTCGGTGACGATGAACTGGGTCTCGGAAAGCTCTGCCTTGGTGATGCCGGCGAGGGTGAGCCGCTCGCCGGAGGCCAGGATGAGCTGAAGCCCGAAGCTCTTCGCCACCATGGCGTCGATCACGGCCTGGCCCGAGGCGAAGCCGAAGCCGCGCAGATCGACCTTGTCGCCCGCCTCGAGATCCATGATGGTGTCGGCGCCGAACCCGGCCTCGAAGCGGAACAGGTCGTCGCCGCCCCGGCCATACAGGCGGTCATTGCCCTCGCCGCCATCGATGAGGTCGTTGCCCTCGCCGCCGTTGAGGATGTCGTTGCCCGCTTCGCCGATCAGCGTATCGTTGCCGTCGCGGCCGTGGAGTTCGTCGTTGCCGGCGCCGCCCTGGACATGATCGTCGCCCGCGCCGGCATAGACGCCGTCATCGCCGTCGCTGCCGATGACCACGTCGTTGCCGCGCCCGAGCTTCGCGAACTCGATGCCCGTGAACGTGTCCCGCGCGCCGGCGGCGGTGGTGGCGGTGCCGGCCGCGAAATCGAAGGTGATCGCGTCGGTCTCCCATTGATAATCGAGGATGTCGCGCCCGGCGCCGCCGCGGATCACGTCGTTGCCGACCTTGCCGAGGAACTGGTCGTTGCCCTCGCCGCCATCGGCGATATCGGCGCCGGCGCCGGCCTTGACGATGTCGTTGCCCGCGCCGCCGATCAGCACGTCGTCGCCCGCCCCGCCCTTGACGAGGTCGTTGCCCGCGCCGCCATTGAGCATGTCGTCGCCCGCGCCGCCGTCGAGATCGTCATCGCCGCCCTGGGCGAAGATCGTGTTGTCGCCACCATCGCCGAGGATCGTCTCGTCGGCCTCGGTGCCGATCTGCGCATCGGCGGGAATGATCGCATCGCTGCGCACCGCGAGATTCTCGATGCGCAGATCCTCGCTGGCCGGCGTGTCGGCCTTGCCGAAGGCGGTTTCGGGCGTGCTGTGGAACGCCTGGAGGAAATCCGCAAACGCCTTCTGCTCGCCGAGCGTGTTGGCGGGGATATTGGCGGCGGCGGTGAAGTTCAGTGTCTTGTCAATCGGCGCCGAGAGCGTGCCATCATTCAGAAGATAGCGGAAATTCTCGCCATTCGCCTTGATCGGCCAGCCATCGCCGCCATTGGCGGTGAAGTTCAGCGTGACGACGCTGATCAGCGCCGGCGCGCCCGGAAGCACCACGCCATCCCGCACGAGCGGGATCGCGACATTGCCGAACTCGTCCAGGAGACCCATGCTGACGATGCGCGCATTCTCGGGCTTGGTCGGATCGAAGGAGAAGGCGAGGCCGCCGATCTGCGGGAAGCCGCCGACCGGGGTGCCGTTCGCGCCAGAGGTCGCGAGATTGGCCGCGAAGTTGAAGATGTTGAGCAGGCCCTGCGGCGTGGTGTCGAACACCATCAGGCGGTTGTCGAAGCGCAGCGCGTTCTCGATGTCGAGCTGCGAGACGCCGCCTTCCGGCGGCAGCTTGTCGACGGTGCCGTCGACCGGATCGGGCGCGGAGATCGTGCCGATCTGGGCGCGGATGCCGCCGCCATTCTTGATCGAGACCACGGGGATATCCGTGTCGAGCGCGGTGCGCGCCTTCCAGGCATTGGCATCGGCGGTCAGGTTGCCGAGATTGGTCTCCTGCGCCCGAACCTGGTTGCGCTCGCCCTCGAGGTAGACATTCGAGTAGCCGAAGACATTGCCGTCCTTGACCGCGATGACCTCGCCGACCGCATCGGTGATGCTCGCGACCTGCCCGCCCTTGGTGCCGGCGGCGAAGGCGGTGTCGTCGAGCTGGTCGACGCTGGTGCCCCAGGCGGCGGCGACATTCTCATCGGTCGAGGCATAGGCGCCGTTGACCGCCTGGTTGGCCGTGAGGCTCTCGACCAGGATGTCGCCGTTTTCGTCGAACTCCACCACGAGGCGGCCGAGATAGGTGTATTCATTGTCGGTGTTGACGATCAGCGTCGTCTTGCCGTCGGCGCCGGTGGTCGCGAGCGGGTAGGTGTAGGCGAAATCCGCCGCATGGCCGGGGAATTCCACCGCCACGTCGTCGCTGTCGCCGAAGCGCGTGTTCGAGCCGGCCGAGAGGATGATGTCCACGCCGCGCAGCTTGGAGGCGAGCGCGATCTCGTTGGTGATGACCTGGAGATGCGCCATCAGCACGATCTTGTTCACGCCCTCGGCGATCAGCTCGTCGATGATCGGCTGGAGCTGGGCGGCGAGCAGGTCCATGTTGTCTGCCTCGCCATTGGCGCCGGGGCCGCCGGGGAAGCCGGCGATTTCGGCGCCGCTCGGCGAGGAGATGGTCTCGAGGATCTGGGTGGTCGCCCCGACGATGCCGATCTTCTCCCCGCCCTTGGTGATGACGGTCGCCGGCGCAATCTTGCCCTTCAGCGTCGAGGCCTCGGCGACGTTCGTGGTGGTCGGCGCGGCGTTGAGCGCCGGCTGGACGTTGAAATCAACCGTATCGACATAGATGCCGTTGAGCGCCGAATCGGTCGCGGTCGGGTTGGTATAATAGGGCGAGGAGGGGCCCACCACGAGATTGGCCGAGACCGAGACGAACTGCGCGCCGGTCCAGCCGCTGTTCGGGCTGAGCGAGGAGGCGAGCACGTTCGAGCCGAGATCGAATTCATGGTTGCCGATCGCGGAGGCCTCGACGCCGATCAGGTTGTGGATCGCGATGTCGGCGGCGGCGATCGGGATGGTCCCGGTCATGGTCGAGCCGGTCGCGGCGTTGATCTCGTCACGCACCGCGGTATCGGTGCCGGCCGCGAGGAACGGACCCGGCAGCCAGTTGTCGCCGCCGGCGAGGATCAGCGTATTGGCGTAATCGTCGTCGAACGCATCGACCATCGCCGCAAGGTTCTTCGCGGTATCGAGCGCGAGCAGGCCGGCCTCGCCATCCGCGAAATGCAGGAGCTGGAGCTGGAAGGTGCTGGAAACGGTCACGTTGGTGCCCCCAAGGCTGTCGGATGAAACGGAGAAGGTCTTGCCGGCATAGGAAAGGGCCGGGTCGAGCTGGAGCGTCACCGGGCCGGCCAGCGAACCGCCGGCCAGGGTGAGCAGGTTGCCGGCGCCGAGCGTCGCCGTCGCCGCCGTGCCGATCCCCGCGAGGGTGATGCGGTCATCGGTGCCGAACCCGGTGATCGTGGCCGCGAAGGCGCCGTCCGCCAGCAGCGCGCCGTCGATTGCCAGCGCCTGGGCGCCGTCCTCCAGCACGAGCGTCTCGAAGCCCTCGCTGCCGAGAGTCCATTCACCGCCATGGACGCGGATGGTCTCGATACCGGTGAACTCGTCCAAGAGCCCGGCGCCGGTGCCGAGCAGGTTGGCGGTATCCGCGCCCGCGCCGCCATTGACCATGCCGGAGATGCTCGAACCGGCATGGAGGTTGAAGGTATCGGCCCCGCCGCCGAGATCGACCGAGCCGGCGATCGTGCCGTGATTGACCAGCAGGTCGGCCCGGTTGCCGGCCACCGCGATCGCCTCGCCGTTCCCGCCCTCGATCAGGCCGAAATTGGTGACGGTGATCGCCCCGAACGCCTCGCCGAGATCGCTGTCATCGACGGTGATGGCGCGTTCGGTCGAGCGGATCACGCCGGTCGCGTGGTTGGTGACGCTGCCGCCGCCGATCGCGAGGCCTTCGTTCAGCGCCCCGGTCGCGGTGCCGAGCGCCTCGACGAGGCCCTCATTGTCGAGATCGACGAGCCCGTCGACATCGATGCCGTCGCCGTCGCTGGTGCCGCTCGCGGTGCCGGTGATCGTGCCCTTGTTGACGATCGTGGTGAGCGAATCCGCGGCCGTGTCGAGATTGATGCCCGAGCCGCGCTGGCCGGTGATCGTGGCGCCGGCGCCGAGATTCTGGACAAGGATCGCCTGCCCGCCGGTGATGCCGTGGCGCGCGCCGGTGATCGAGCCGAGATCGAGATTGGTCACCGTGCCGGTGCCGTTATCCTGGAAGTCGATCGCGTCGCTGTTGCTGCCGCCGCTGCCGTTGAGCGCCACGATCACGCCGCTGTTCTCGACCGTCGCGTTGATGCCGGTGCGGATCGCGTCGGCATTCGCCGCCCCGATCACGCCGGAACTCGCATTGACGATGGTGGTCGCGATCGTCGGTGCCGTGAGGCTGTTGAGGTCGATGGCCTGGCCGCTGCGGGTGCCGGAAATGACCCCGCCTGCGTAATCGCCCGAGACGACCGCGCCGGCATTGTCGATGGTGATGCGGCCGTCGGGAATATTGGCGCGGATGCGGATCGCGTCGTCGTTGTTCGAGACGATTTCCGCGCCGGCGAGGTTGGTGATGGTGAGCGTGCTGCCGGCGGGCAGGGGGGTGACGGAATCGATCGCCCGGCTGGCGCCGCTTCCGGCCGCGGCGCGGATGATGCCGCCGTTCTCGATGCTCGAAGTCCCGCCGGTCCACAGGATCGCGGTCGCACTGCCGGTTCCCGTGGCGGTCACGGCGAGCGTGCCGCCGGCCTCGACCACGCCCTGGTCGGTATCATGGAGGATCTGGGTTTCGGTGACCGTCTCGCCGGCCCCGATCCGGAAGGCGCCGAGCTGGATCGCGGCGAGCAGCGGATCGTGGTCGCTGGTCTGGACACCGAAATCGGCATTGACCCGCACCACGTCGAAGGCGCTGCGGCCGGTGAGATTGTTGGTGACGAGGATATGGTCGAGCGTCTGCGAATTGCCCTCGAACACGTAGTCGAACCGCTCGCTCTCCGGCAGCGTCTCGCCGAGATCGGTCAGGATCGCCGTGCCGCCCGGCGTGTAGGTCGCGGTCGCCGCGCCGGGATCGGTGCCCGGGACATCGTAGCCCGAGATCGTGGCCTCGCCCTTGAGCACGCTCATCGGCTGCTCGAAGGGGAATTCGTTGAGATCGCCGGCCACGACGACATTGGCGTCGGGGTCGTTCGCGAGCAGGGCGTCGATGAAGGAATTCACCGCCTGCGCCTGCGCCGCGCGCTGAACCTCGCTGCCATTGGCGGGCGGCTGCGCCGAGCCGAGCAGCGGCTGGCTGCCGCCCTTGGAGCTGAAATGGTTGTTGATGATGGTGACCGTCTCGCCGTTGAAGGTGAAAGTCGCCGCCAGCGGCGGCCGCGACCCGTAGAACGGATGATCCGGGTCGGTCGCCTGGCTCGCATTGCCGGCGAGATCGACGATGCTCTCGCCGTCCGGGCCCACCGTGCGCAGCGAGGCGGGGTCGAAGCTCACCCGGTCCTCGCGATAGAGGAAGGCCGCGCGGATATTGCCGCCGGGTTGGCCGCCATTGGCATTGCCCGCGGCGTTGTTGTTGAGGAACGGGTGGTCGATGAAGGCGTAATGCGCGGGGCTGCCCGAGGCGGCCGCCAGCGCGTTGATCTTGTCGACCAGCGTCTGGAGCGTCACCGAGGCGGAAACGGTGCCGGTGATCTCGGCGCCGTCGCTGTCCTGGATCTCCTGAAGCGCCACGATGTCCGGCGCGTTCAGCGTCGCGAAGATCTGGTTCGCGATCGTGTCGAACTTGCCCGAGCCGAGATCGTCATCGACATTGCTGGCACTGCCGTTCTGCACCAGGCTCTGGGTCTCGATCTTGGGGTCGAGGTTTTCGGCGTTGTAGCTCGCGATCAGCAGCTTGTTCGAGGCACCGTTCAGCGCGCCGGTCTCGCGGACGAGCGGGCTCGGATTGGTCACGGAATAGGGCGTCGTGGCCAGCACCTCGTAATTGCCGAAGGCATAGGCGACCACGCCGGTCACGTCGGAGAGCTGCGCCCCGACATCGACGACCGGCTTGGTGAAGCCCGGCAGCAGGCCGCTATCCGCATCGATCTGGATGCGCTCGGGGTTGAAATCGCCGCCGGCGGTGTCGGTCTTGCCGAAGCTCGGCGCGCCGGGGGTCAGCAGCAGGTTGCCGCGCTCGGTGAGGCCGGTCGCGCCGCCGATGCCATTCGAGGCATCCGCGTCATTGTCGACGACGGTGTAGATTTCGCCGAAATTGTTGGTCGGTCCCACGGCGATCGGCGCCTTGACCGTCACCACCATGCTTTCGAGGCTCTCGAAGAAGGCCGCGCCAGCGGCGAGATCGGCGGTCGGCGGCAGGCGGCCGCCCGGCCCGCCGATCTGCACCGGGGTGATGGCCGAACCGGCGCCGAGATCGGTCCAGCTCGCGGAGGATCCGAACTGCGTGAGCGAGAAGCTGCCCGAAGCCGCGCTGGAGGGCGTGAATTCCGAGATCGTGCCGGTGACCTCGACGAGGCGGCCGACCTGCGGCAGCGCCGCGCCGGAGGAGCGGAAGACGAAGATCGCGTCCGAAGTGGCGTCGTTGCCGTCGCCCGAAACGTCCTGGATGTAGAAACCGCGGCTCGAATCCCCGCCATTGGTATCGACAGCGGTGACCACGCCGCGCGTCGTCACGCTCTGCCCGACAAAGGCGGAGACCGCGCCCGTGCCCTGAATCGTGTAGATATGGGTGTAATCGTCGTTGTCGGTGATCGTCACCGGCACGGAGAAATTCGCGGCGCCGAGCGCGGCCGTGACCTGCGCAGGCGGGTTCGGGCCCATCTCGGTGTTGTCGGCCGCCGTTCCGGTGAAATTCGCCGAACTCTGCCCGGCCGGGATCGTCACGCTGGCCGGGATCGCGATGTCGCCGATCGCCGAGAGCGTCACGACCGTGTCGACCGGCGCCGGCCCGTCGAGCGTTACGGTGAAGGTCAGCGAACCGCCCTCGGCGGTGGAGGCGGAGGAGGCCGAGAGCCCCGTCAGCGCTCCGGTGCCGCCGCCCGTGGCCGAGAACGCGGCCGTGGAGAAGGGGATATCGGGCGCGGTGCCGTTGTTGTGCTGGTCGCCCGAGCCGTCCTCGGTGATCCAGTTCGCGGCCGTGTTGATGAGCGGGGCATAGGCGGCAAGGCTCGTCTCGCCGCTGCGCGGGCCGTTATAGGCCAGGATATCGGCATCCGTGTCGAAGGCCAGGGCGTTGAGGCCGGCGGTCAGGCCGGTATTGGCGATCGTGCCGTCGCCGGAGAACGAGCCGTTGCTGAACGCGGTCAGGAACGCGGTCGGCGCCGCCGGGCTCGCATCGGGGGCGAGGTAGGCGTAGACCGTGTCGCCGCCCGCCGCGAGGCCGCGATTGGCGGAATCGGTGAACGCGACGGCGCCGATATTCGAGGAGACGGTGCCGGTCCCGATATTGTCGATCGTGACGACCGTTCCCGGCGCGATGGCCGTGGTGGCGGTGAAGCGGAACGCGCTTTCGCCGCTGTTGAACGCGCCGCCGGCGCCGATCGCGAGGCCATTCCATTCATTGTCGGAGAAATGGATCGTGGTGCCGGCCGGGATCTCGTCGATCGCCAGAAAGGCGAGGTTGTCATTGCCGTCCGCATTGAACCCGATGAACGCGATAGATCCCGGCCCGAGCGCCATGGCTTCCTCCTGAAACGCAGCATGATGAAGCCTCGCCCCCGACCCGTGCCGGCAGCGCACCTCAATTCGGCGCCAAGAAGAAAGGTTTTGTTAACGACAAGATGACGACCCGGCTCAGCAATCGCGCCGAACCGCTGCGTGCGTGCATCTCGGTTGCGACCAGTGGGGGAATTCGCTGTGCTGATCCTCTCCCGCCGATCCTCTTCGGACGATGTTCGTCCGGGGATCTGTCTCGAACGATGGTTTGAATTCGAGACTGCCCAGGATGGGATCGAGAGAATTTCTGGAGCGGGTGAAGGGAATCGAACCCTCGTATTCAGCTTGGAAGGCTGCTGCTCTACCATTGAGCTACACCCGCGGGTAAGCGAGAGGTAATCCGGCACGGCCCGCGATGCAAGGCCGTCGCCTGATCCGCCCCCGCCGAACCGCCCGGCGACCGCGGCGTCTGCCCTCAGAAAAGCAATGCCGCGATCACCACGTCGCGCCAGCCTGCTTGCTGCCAGCTGGCGGGCCGGCTCTCGGGCTTTGCCGCCGGCTCGGGGCGGACGGGCTCGATCCGCACCGGCGGCGCAAGCCGCGCCAGCATGGCCGGCGCCGCGCGTCCGGCGGGTGCGACAGCCACCCAGCGGCGCGGATCGGCGCCGGCGGTCATCATCTGGAAGCGATAGGGCAGGCTGGTCCAGGCGCGGATCTCGTCGAAGCGGTTGTCGAGCACGAAATCGCCGTGATCGCTGCGGATCACGGCGACGAGATGCATCTCCCCATGCGGCAGCCGCGCCACGGCAAGCGCGATCGCGCCGGCAGGATAGCCGCGCTCGATCAGCGCCTGCCGCTTCTGCACGGCGTAATCGTCGCAATCCCCGGCATCGGTGTCGAGGCGCCAGCGGTCGGGGCCGGTCTCCCGCTCGGGCCGGATCGCCGCGTTCACCGCGCGGTTGACCGCATCGAGTTCGGCCCAGACCTGTTCGGTCAGCGCCACCCGCTCGGCGCCGCCCCGGTTGCCGCAGGCCTGCGGATAGGCATGGCAGAACCCGATCGCGCCGGGCAGGGCGGGCACCGGAATGTCGGCGGGCATCGCGATGCTGTGCGGCAGGGCGGGGCGGGGCGCTTCGCCACGGGCAGCTTCCTCGACCGGAACCGCCCCGGCCGGCTGCGCAACAACCAGAACAATACCGATGCTCGCGGCGAGAAATCGACGCATGAACCCCTCCCCGGACGGGACGGGCGCAACCTAGACTTGGCGGGCTAAGAAACGGGGCCGGGAATAAAGCCAATGCAAAGCAGCGGGTTAAGCCCTTGCTTACCTTGGCGCGGCGCAGCCGGGAGCGGAGGTGAAAACGCAGGAGTTGCGATGCCTGGAGCGTGGACAGCTCCCCGAAACACTGGCGCTGTTAAGCAACAGATCGAAGTGCAACAGAACTGTCATAATAAAAATCGACTTCGCTGGTAAATGAATCTTTAAAATTCTGATTCCGCCTGCTAGGCTCCGGACTCGTCAGGGGGGCGCTTTGAATTACGTTCCGCGTTGGTCGAAGGGGTCGGGTGGCGTGCTCGAAGGAGTGCGCGCGCGCTTGCGCGCCTCCGCCGCGCGGATCGCGCCGTCCATCGCGCCATCACCTGCCGGCTACCGTCTGCGCCTCGATCCGCTGGAGCCGCGGCTGCTGCTGAGCGCCGATCCCGCCGCGCTGGCCTTGCCGGCGCTGCTGCCCCAGCAGCAGGATCATGACGTGCTTGTCCGCCTCGCGCCCGAGGGTGCGTCCGGGCCGGCCGCCGCCCGGCAGATCGAGGTCGTCCAGCGCCAGCGGCCCGAGGAAGTGATCGCCCGCTACGAGATCGGCGCGATTTCCGGGCTCGAGATTTATGGCGGCGCCGGCGCCGACCGCGTGACGATCGATCTCGTTTCCTTCGCGGGGAGCGAGGCGCCGACGATCGCCTTCTTCGGTGCGGGCGGCGACGATTCCGTGACGATCCTCTCCGCCGACACGCTCGACTGGAGGCGGAACGCGGATGGCAGCATCACGATCGACGGGCCTGTCGATGCCCGCTTCCACGATGTCGAGGCGCTGGCCGGCGGCGCGGGGACGGACCGTCTGCATGGCGGCGCCGGCGATACGGGCTGGATCATCGACGGGGCCGGTTCCGGGCGGGTCGGCGATCTGCGTTTCGCCGGTTTCGAGGATCTGATCGGCGCCGCCGGCAGCCATGACATCTTCACCTTCGAGGCCGGCGGCACGCTCGCCGGCGCGGTCGATGGCGGTGCGGGCGGGTTCGACACGCTGGTAATCCGCGGCGGCGCCGTGGCCTCGCTGGTCTCGACCGCGACCGGGCCGGATTCCGGCTCGATCCGCTACGGCAGCCAGACCGTCACCTATCGCGGCCTCGAACCGGTCGAGCTCGACATCGCCGCGACGAGCTATACCTTCAACATCAGCGACCTGACGCCGGGGGACGATTCGCTCCCGACTACCACCGCGAGCATCGTCCGCCTGGTCGATATCGGCACCGCGAATGACGGCTGGATGCTGCTCGACAGCGTCAACGGCACATTCGAGGACCAGAAGTTCCGCATCACCGGCGCGCTCGAGACGCTGACGATCCGGCTCAGCTCCGGGCGCGACGAGATCACGCTGCAATCGCTCGACACGGTCTTCGCCGGCAATCTCACCGTCAACGCGCTCTCCTCGGCCTATGATCCCTTCGCGACCGGCGGCCTCCTGCCGGGCGACAACAACCTGACCAAGAACAGCGTCATCCGCGTCAATGGCGATATCTCGCTGCCGGGGCGAAACCTGACGCTGAATGCCGACACGATCTATGTCGGCACCGTGCTCCGCCACACCGAGACCGCCGGCGATTGGAGCGGCGACAAGAACGCCGTGTTCCGAGATCTCCGCCCCGTCGGCGCCGATACCGGCATGCGCGCCGCGCTCGCGACCGACGGCGATGGCCGCATCGTCGAGGCCTGGGTCACGGTGCTCGGCTCCGGCCCGCGCGTGGTCGGCGACACGATCCGCTTCGCGCATCCGGGCGATTCGACGCGGACCATCACGTTCAAGGTCGAGAACTGGGGCTTCTCGGCGCGGGTCAGCGACCAGAGCGGCGCCATCACGCTGCCGGCAAGCCAGACCTTTCGCGATCTCTCGCCCACCTCGACGAGCGGCGCCGGCGCCGGCATGCGGGTCAGCGTCGAGACCGACGGCGCGGGCGCGCGGACGATCATCGTCAACGATCCGGGCACCGGCTACGCGGCCGGCGATCTGGTCCGGTTCGACATTGCCGGCCAGGTGCTGGTGCTGCGGGTCGAGGCGGTGTCGCAATCGGCGGTCGTCAGCACACAGAAGGCCGGCGGCAATGCCGGCAATATCTGGCTCGGCGGCATCGAGCGCACCAATCCCGCGGATGGCGTCAAGGCTGGCGGCGGGCGCGTCGTCGCGCTCGGCCCCAATGCCGAATTGCGCGCCGAGGCCGACACCGCCGGCAAGAAGGCGGGCAAGATCACGATCGCGGTCTCCGATACCGCCTTCCGCGCCGCGAGCTGGCCCTTCGACTTCACCTCGAAGGACACGCGCATCACCATCCACGGCGCCACCCTGCGCGGCGGCAATGTCGAGCTGCTCGCGACCTCGAGCGATCTCGCGATCGCCAACGATGTCAACAACGTGCCCCCGATGATGAAGGGGCTGACCGCGACCGCGACCAATCTCCTCAGCCAGATCCCCGGCGGATTGATCGGCACCCTGACCGGCATCGATGTCTCGGTGATCATCCGCGAGGCGAACGCGCATGTCTCGCTGGCGGATGCGACGATCGTCAGCACCGCCTCGGTCGATGTCTCGGCCTCGACCAAGGTCAATACCGAGGTCTACGCGCTCGCGATTTCGGGGAGCCCGATCTCGGATGCAACCGGCGTCGAGTTCGCTGCCGGCTACGGCCTCGCCAAGAGCGATGTCTCGGCGCTCGTCGTCGGCACGACCAATATCGAGGCGGATCTCAATGTCCGCATCCGGGCGAGCGGCGAGGCGACGGCGCGCACGGTTGCGCGCGCCTCCGCCAATCTCGTCAGCTTCACCGGCCAGCCGGCCGATCCGAATGCGGTGACGATCGCCATCGCGCTCGCGCATTCGGACCTGACGGCGACGACGCGCGTGATGCGCGAGGCGACGATCTGGGCGAAGAACGGCAATGTCAACGCGGTCGCGGCCGGCGTGACCAAGGCGACGGCGGACGGCTCCACTGTCGGCTTCATCGACGGGCGCGGCGGGCTCGGCGCGGTGCTGGGGCTCGACATCTCCGAGGTCCGCGCCTTCCTCGACGGCACGATCAGCGCCGGTGCCACCGTCTCGGGCTCGGGAACGACGAAGCCGATCGACGATATCGACCGCGATCTCGATCTCGCGAAGGACACGATCCGCATCGCCGATCACGGCTTCCGCAACGGCCAGCTCGTGACCTACACCGCGCAGAACCGCGCCGGCGGCTTCGCGCCCGACCCCGACAAGCCCGCCCAGATCCAGGGCGCGGTGCTGGTGCCGGGCGAGGCGATCGGCGGGCTCGCGGACAAGAAGAGCTATTACGTCATTGTCATCGACAAGGACACGATCCAGCTCGCGGCGGCGCCGCCGCTCGACCTCGATCTGACCGGCGCCAATGCCGGCTCGGACCACAAGATCGAGGTGCCGAAGACGCTGTTCTTCGATCTCGACCCGATCGATGCCGCGAACGACACGGTCCGGCTCGTCGATCACGGTTTCTCCACCGGCGATGTCGTGCGCTTCACCAGCGCCGGGCCGGATTCGATCGGCCTCGTCAGCGGGCAGGATTACACGGTCGAGAAGATCGACGACACGCTGTTCAGGCTCATGAGCGGCGGCGCGGTGGTCCAGCTCGTCGCCCCGCTCAACGGCGGCACCTTCACCTTCACGCGCAATGGCGCCGCGCGGGAAGTGGTGGCGGGGCGCGTCGACGCGGCCGGCGAACGCATCCTGCTGCGCGACCACGGCTTCACCGGCACGACGCGGGTGATCTACGCGCCGGTCTCCGACGATGCCGACAATATCATCGGCGGGCTCGCCAACGAGCGCGAATACCTGCTGGAGGCGATCGACGCCCACAGCTTCCGCCTGCGTGACGCGGTGACCGGCGCGATCATCGACCTTTCGAACCCGGCCGGGCCGGGCGCTCACGCGCTCTCGTTCATCGGCAAGACCTTCGTGTTCAAGCCGACAAGCGCCCATGTCGATGCGGAGCGCGATCTGTTCAAGCTCACGGGGCACGGGCTCGCGGACGGGCAGGCGATCGTCTATTCCGCCGCCGACACCACCGTGACGCGCACGATCGTCCAGCCGCCGCAGCCCGGCGAGACCGTCGGGCGGACGCTCAATGTCTCGATCCAGGACCCCGCGATCACCGGGCTGGAGCATGGCCGCACCTATTGGGTGGTCAAGGTCTCGGACGACACGTTCCGGCTCGTCGACGACCCCGCGCTCGTCAAGGCCGTCAAGGCGATCGACCTTACCGCGAAACCCTCCGGCATTCCGGCCGGCTCGCGCGCCTGGCACACGCTCGGCGACGACACGACCCTGACCGACGGCGTCGGCGTGCAGGCCTCGCTGAAATCCGATGTCCGCGCCGTCGCCAAGCCCGAGGTCGGCGGCAAGTTCAACCCGACGAAATACAAGGATATCCTGAGCCGCGGCGATGTCGCGCTCGCCGCCTTCTGGCAGAACGCCTCCGCCCAGAGCGGCAAGATGCCGAAGGATCAGAACGGCAAGGAACTGCCGATCCAGAACAACAGCTTCTCCGGTGCCGGCGCGGTCGGTGTCACGGTGGGGCTGCATGATGTCCGGGCCGTGATCGGCGACAATGCCACCGCCGCGGACCGGACCTCGATCCGCTCGCAGGGCAATGTCGAGGTCAATGCCTCGATCGAGCAGAAGACCCAGATCATCGCCCAGAGCCAGGTCTCCAAGCCCAAGGGCTCGAACGGTTCCGCGGTCTCGCTCTCGATCGCGGTCGCGGTCTTCGACAACGATGCCAACGCCCTGATCCGGGGCTTCTCGGATGTCGACGCCTACGGCAAGGTGGATCTCGGCGCCAAGACCACCTATCCGTTCCTGATCCCGCCGGTCCAGGTGCTGACCGGCATCCCGCAGGATATCGCCGACCGCGGCATCAGCGCGGTGACGACGCTGCTCGACGGCACGTTCGGGGTGGGCACCAAGCTGCTCAACACCTGGGTGATGTCCTACGGCAAGGCGGCGGAATCGAAGGCCGTCGCGGTCTCGGGCTCGATCGCGGTCAACACCTATCTCAACACGACGAAGGCGATCGTCGAATCCGGCGCCAACATCAACCAGCTTGTCGATGCGGCCTGGTCGCCGGGCGACAAGCAGAGCGTGGCGCTCAAGGCGACGCTCGACATGCAGCTGATCGAGCTGGCCGGCATCGGCAAATGGTCGCTGAGCGAGAGCCCGATCGGCAAGGGCATCTACGAGAACAAGTTCGGCCAGCTCTGGGCCGGCGGCGACGTCATCGACGTTTTCGGCCGGTCGAGCGGCAAGGCGCTCGGCGGCTCGATCCTCGTTTCGATCCACGAGAACGAGACCAAGGCGCGTATCGAGGGCGCGGCGAAAGTCAATACCGGCGCCAAGGGCAAGCTCTCGCTCGATGCGACCGAGAGCATCTTCCGCATCTCGATGGCGCAATCGGGCGGCAAGATCGATGGCGGCAGCTTCGCCTTCGCCGGCAGCGCGCTGGCGACGCGCCAGCGCAGCGATACTCAGGCCGGCATCGTCGCCGATGCCGCGGCCGGCCCCGCGATCGGCGGCGGCGGCGATCTTTCGATCAGCGCCAAATCCGGCGGCTTCCAGCTCGGACTCGCGGGCTCGATCATCGTCGCCAATGTCAGCCCCGGTTCGGGCAGCGCCACCGGCGTCGGTTTCGCCGTGATCGTCAACGATATCGAGCGCGCCACCCACGCCTTCATCGGCGCCGACCCCACCGATCGCGACGGCGTCGACAACGAGGCCGATCTGACCCCGGCGGGGCGGGTCGCGATCTCGGCCGGCTCGATTTCACTGACATCGACGCTCGGCGGCGACCACAAATACAACGACGGCATCGCCGACCGCAGCTACAAGAGCGGCCTCTACAGCTTCGTCGGCGCCGCGACCGTCATCACCTCCGGCCCCACCCCCTCGAAGGACAACCCCGTCCAGGGGCCGAAGCTGCCGAAGCAGTTCGGCGAGGACATCCATATCGACGGCACGAGCGGCATCGGCATCGCCGGCAGCGCGCTGGTCAATGTCGTCCGCGATACGTCGAAGGCCTATATCAACGCCTCGGGCACCATCATCGCCACGCGCGCCAGCGTGCCCTCCGGCGATCCGCGCCCGGTTCTCGGGATCGAGGCGCTCAACGACCAGCTGATCATCGGCGCGGCCGGCGGGGTCTCGATCGCCAAGGCGGGCGGCCAGTCCGGCGCCGGCGGCACGACGATCGGCGGCGCCTTCGTGCTGAACCAGATCAGTTCGACCACCCGCGCGGCGATCGCCAACCGCCTGACGCCGGGCACGGACCCGAACGGGCTCACGATCGTCACCAACGGCGCCGATGACGACCGGCCGCATCCGCAGGGCAAGCCCTATGACAGCGAGGTCCTGCTCTCGGCCGAGCGGACCGGGCTCGTTTTCGCCTTCTCCGCGGCGCTGAGCGCCAATCTCAACACCTCCGGCACCAGCAACGCCGATGCCTTCGCCGGTTCGGTCTCGATCAACCGGCTGGTCGACGATACCCGCGCGGTGATCGACGGCGCCGCCGTCACCACCCACGACGCCACGCTCCGGGCGCGCAACACCGCCGATCTCTACGTGATCGGCGGCGGCGGCGGGGGCACGGCCGGCGCCAAGGGCATCGGCGCCTCGATCGCCTATAACCAGCTCGCGGCGAACACGCTTGCCGGGGTCACAGGCGATGTCCGGCGCGGGGCGCTCACCGCGCGCGACGGCAACGCGATCGCCATCGAGGCCGTCAACGATCAGTCGATCCGCACCTTCGCGGTCTCGGTCGGCGCGAGCACCGGCCAGGGTGGTACCGGTGCGGCCTTCACCATCGCGATCAACATCATCGCCAATGGCGAGGAGGTCTTCGCCCGCGGCAATGCCGGCCGCATCGAGGCGGCGATCCGCAACGCCGATGTGATCGGCGGTGCGATCAGCCTGAAGGCGCAGGACGCTTCCGTCATCACCGCCATCGCCGGCGCGCTGGGCATCGCCACCAACGGCTCGGGCTATGGCGCCGCGCTCGGCTGGAACCAGATCGCGGTCAATGTCCGCACCGCCATCGAGAACGCGACCGTCACCGCCAGCGGGCCGGTGAGCCTGCTCGCGCAATCGACCGAGGGGGATCTCACCGATCTCGGCCGCATCGGCGCGGCGGCGATCGGCGCGGCCGGCGCGGGGGGGCAGGGCAACGCGGTCGGCGCGAGCCTTGCCATCAACGGCACCTACAACACCACCGAGGCGGTGATTTCGGCCGCGACGGTTGTCGCGAACGGCGCCGGCAACGGCATCGCCGTGCGCGCCGAGGACGAGACCACGATCCGCGCGCTCACCGGCGGCGTGGCCATCGCCACCGGCGGCAACGGCGTCGGCGCGGCGCTCGCCGGCAATTACATCGCCAACGAGACCAAGGCGCACATCATCGGCGCGACGGTCAGCGCTGGCGGCGATGTCGATGTCGCGGCGCGCTCGGAGGCGGCGATCGACACGCTGACCCTCGGGCTCGGCGGCGGCAAGGACGTGGCGTTCGGCGGCTCGGTCTCGACCAGCGTCATCACCAACACGACCCGCGCCCAGATCGAGGGCGCGTCGTCGGTGACATCGGGTGACGATCTGCGCGTGCTCGCCACCGCCGACAACCGCTCCGTCACGCTCGCCGGCGGGTTCGCCGGCGGCGGCAAGGCGGCGGTCGGGATCTCGATCACCAATGTGACGATCGTCAATGTCACCGAGGCGATCGTCGACGGCACCGCGACCCTGCGCGCCAACGGCAATGACGGGATCGGCATCACCGACATCACCGGCGCCACGCGCTCGGGCGTCTCGATCGAGGCGCGGTCCGGGCAGGAGGTGGTCATCGTCGGCGTCGGGGGCGCGGTCAGTTCCGGCACCGGCGCCGGGGCGGGGGCGCTGACCGTCACCTATATCGACGACACCGTCCGCGCGCTGATCGGCGATCGCACCATGGCGCCGGCGGCCGGGCAGGGCGTGTTCTCGAACGACGATGTCAACATCGTCGCCATGGGCGATACCGTTCTCGTCGGCGTGGCCGGCGCGCTGGCCGGCGGCAAGGCGGTCGGGGTCGGGATCGGCGCCGATGCCGGCGTGCTCAAGCGGCGGATCGAGGCGGCGATCGGCGCCATGGTGCGCGTCGAGGCCGAGGACGATGTCGTCGTCCAGGCCATCGGCGGGGCCCGGCAGGTCTCGGTCTCGGCCTCGGCCGGTTTCGCGGGCAAGGGCGCCGGGGCCGCGAGCGTCGGCGTCACCTATTTCGACCTGACGACGAAGGCCTGGATCGGCCGCCTCGCCATCGTCGGCTCCGATGGCAATGTGCTCGTCTCGGCCGAGGACCGGACCGATCTCG
This sequence comes from Rhabdaerophilum calidifontis, assembly GCF_008641065.1. GTDB lineage: Bacteria > Pseudomonadota > Alphaproteobacteria > Rhizobiales > Beijerinckiaceae > Rhabdaerophilum > Rhabdaerophilum calidifontis. The sequence goes on from NZ_VTRS01000002.1 coordinate 383,147, forward strand.
ACCAGATCGCCGGCTCGGTGGCAGGCGCCGGCGCGGGCGCGGTCGGCATCGCGGCCGGGGTCGGCATCCTGACCAAGACCACCGAGGCCTATATCGGCGAGGATGCGAGCGTCACCGGCCTGGCGGCGGCCGGCAAGGCCGGGATCCTCGCCAATACCGGAGGCTTCACGGCGCCGCTCGGCTTCACGGCGCCGGCCACGCCGCCGGCGGGCGGCGACCGTTACATCGATCTCGCGACCGATACGTTCCACATCGCCGATCACGGTCTCGAGGTCGGCGACGAGGTGATCTATTCCTCGCCGAGCCCGCTCGCGGGCCTCCAGGACAAGACGAAATACGTCGTCATCGCCCGCACGAAGGACACGTTCCGGCTCGCCCTCGCGCCCGCGGCGCCCGGCCTGCCGGCCCTACCTCTGGCGATCGGCGCCGGCGCCGACGCCAATGCCCAGCACCTGCTGCGCCGCGTCGACAAGCAGGAGGAGGGCGGCAGCGCCGATTTCGCCACCGCTAATGTCGATTACGCGACCGACACGATCACCGCGCGTGCCCACGGGCTGACCACCGGGCAGGAGATCCTCTACACCGCCGAGAGCACGGCGCTCGGCGGGCTTTCCGGCGGCGGGCGCTATTACGTCATCCGCGACGGCGCCGATACGTTCCGCCTCGCGCAGACGCGCGACCTCGCCTTCGCCGGCACCGCGATCGACCTGACCGAGCGGCGGGATTCCCGCAACGCCGTGGTTGGCACCGCGCTCGACCGGCATGTCGTGCAATCGCTGAACTCGACCGGGGTTCCGGTGATCAGCAACAGCGAACTCGACGATGCCTCGGTCTTCGCCGACGGGCTCGACACGCCGGCCAGGGCCGTGCGCCAGGGCGTGATCGTCGTCGCCGTCAGCATCAACGACCTGACAAGCGCCGGTGTCGGCGTCGCCATCGCCGGCAAGGGCGCCGGTGCGCTCGCCGGCGGCACCATGGTGCACACGATCGATACCCGTGCCTTCATCGATCGCGGCGCGCGGATCAATGCCGACAATACCGGCGCCGGCGCGAACCAGGATGTTATCGTCGCCGCCGGCCGCACCTATGACGGGCTGGCGATCGGCGCCGGGCTCGCGGGCGCCGGCGGGTTCGCGGCGGCGCCGGGCATCGTCGTGCCGGTCGTCAAGGGCGAGACGCGCGCCTTCATCCAGGGCGAGGCCGCCGGCGCCTATGACACGATCGTCAACGCCGCCCGTGATGTCGGGGTCACCGCGCTGGCGACGACGCGGATGGTCGCGGTCGGCGCAGGCATTGCGCTCGCCGGCAAGGTCGGCATCGGCGGCTCGGCGACGGTGTTCATCCTTGATACCGGCACGCTGGCGACCATCGAGGGCCGCGTGCGGGTCACCGTCGGCAACAATGTCCTCGTCGCGGCGAGCGACGACACCATTTCCTACACGGTCACCGGCGCGGTCGGCGTCGGCATCGCGGCCGGCGGCGGCGCGGGCGCGGTCGGCGTGAACAGCCTGACCAAGCGGAGTGTCGCCACGATCGGCGGCGGCGCGATCGTCGATGCCTTCGCCAACGGCGCCACCATCCTGACCGGCATCCCGACCGGGAGCTGGACGGCGAGCGGCTTCGCCACCGCGCCGATCCGCGGCGTCGCGGTGCTCGCGCAATCGAGCGAGTTCCTCTACGCCATCGGCGCCAGCGTCGGCGGCGGCCTCTATGCCGGGATCGCCGGCGCGGTGATGGCGAACATCGTCGATTCCGACACCTTCGCCGCGATCACCGGCGGGGCGGAGGTCAACCGCAACACGGCCGCGGCCTCCGCGGCGCAGAATGTCAGCGTCAGCGCGACCAACCGGCTCGACATCGTGACGATCGCCGGCGCGGTCGGCGTGTCGCTCGGCGCCGGGATCGGCGCCAGCGTCGATGTCGGCATGATCCGCAGCGACACGATCGCGACGATCGGCGGCGCCGGCACCATCGTGCGCGCCAAGGACGATGTCGATGTCAAGGCGCTGTCGATCCGCTTCATCGACAGCGTGACCTTCGCGGCGGCCGGCGGCATCGTCGGGCTCGCCGGCGGCATCGTGGTCTATTCGGTCGGCGGCAATTTCTCCGACAGCTATTCGGCGAGCAACGGCAGCTCCTCGCAGAGCGCCGGCGCCCTCTCGGGGGATGGCTCGACCGTCATCGATTTCATCGAGGAGACGCTCGGCGCGCTCACGGGCGAGCTGAACGCGAGCGATTCCGGGATCCCGGCCTTCAACCCGCAGGCGGCGAATGTCGTCGATCTCGCGGCGAACACCATCGATCTCGGCGCCGATTACGGGCTCTCCACCGGCGATACCCTGCGCTATTCGTCGGGCGGCGGCACGGCGATCGGCGGGCTCGCCGATGGCGGCGTCTATTTCGTGATCGCCGACGCGACAAACCCGAACCGGGTGCGGCTCGCGACGAGCCTCGAGGCGGCGCGCGCCTGGTCGGCGACCAACGACACCGCGATCGACCTCACCGGCACCGGATCCGGCACCGCCCACAGCCTGGTCGGCGCCACCGGGACCGGCGCGGTGCTCGGCAATTCGGCGCGCGCGAGCGCCGGCCAATCCGGCAATTCCGCGACCGGGCGCGTGCAGGCGGCGACGCGGGCGAGCGTGCCGGCGAGTGGCACCACGGCGGGGATCGAGGCCGGCGCCACGATCGAGGCCCGCGATCTCGACGTCATCGCCCGCGCCTTCACCCGCCTCGATGTCCGCGCCGCCTCGGTCGCGATCGGCGGCGGCGCGATCGGCGTCGGCCTCGCGGTGGTGACGCTCGACACCGATGTCCAGGCCTATATCGACCGCGGCACCACGATCACCGGCCTCGCGCCCGCATCCGGCGGGCTGAATATCGTCGCCGATCTCGACAACCGCACGCGGGTGCTGGCGCTGGCCGGCGTCGGCGGGCTCGTCGTGCTCGGCGGTGCCGTCTCCCTGGTCACCGATACCTCCTCCGCCCAGGCGCTGCTCGGCGCCCGGCCGGGCGAGGAGGGCGGCCGGGCGGTGATCGGCGGCTTCGGCACGGTTTCGCTCGATGCGGATGGCGACATCACGCATCAGATCGCCAACGGCGTCGGTGCCTTCGGCGTGGCGGCGCTCGGCGCCGCCGTCACCGCCAGCACCGTCACCTCCGATGTCGTGGCGCGGATCGGCGAGGCGGTCGAGATCGGCGAGGCGGCGGCGCGGGTCGGCGCGGTGACGCTCGACGCCACGCGCAACGTGACGATCGAGCCCTATATCGCCGGCGATCCGATGAGCATCGCGATCTCGGTCGGCGGCCTCGGCGTTGCCGCCGGCGGGCTGGTCCTCGATATCGGCGGCAATGTCGCGGCCCGGATCGGCAAGGACGCGCAGCTCCACGCGAGCGGCCGCATCAGGCTCGGCGCGACCGACACGGTCAAGGCCGAGGCGATCAAGCTCGACGGCGTGGCCGGCGGGCTTGCGGCGATCGGCTTCGTGATCGGCCGCGCGACCATCGCGCCGAATGTCCAGGTCGCGGTGGGGCAGGGCGCGCGGCTGCGCGGCCAGAGCTTCGAGGCGCGCGCCACCGGCACGGTCTCGGCCCGGGTCGAGGTTCTGGCGGCGAGCGGCGGCATTCTTGCCGGCAGCGGCATCGATTCCCGAGTCACCGCCACGCCGACAACCAAGGTCGAGATCGGCAAGGCGGCGGATCTCGTCTTCACCGGCGACATGGTGATCGAGGCGAAGTCGACGACAAGCGCCACCGCCTACGGGCGGCCGGAAAGCTATGGCGGCATCGCGGTGATCGTCGGCGGCGGCGAGGCGACGCTGACCACGCTGACCCGCGTCGATATCGGCGAGGACGCCGTGCTCGATGCCGGCGGCAATCTCGATCTGCTCGCCCAGTCGAGCGATACCGGCCGCGCGGAGGGCAATGGCGGCTCGGGCGCGCTGCTCGTCTCGGTGATGGAGGCAAAAACCCGGCTTGCCGCCACCGGCACGACCGCGGTGGCGATCGGCGACCGGGCGCGGCTTCATGCGCGCGGCGGCGAAGCCGGCCGGCTGACGATCAAGGCGCTGAGCGCGAGCACGATGGATTCGATCGCCAGGGTCGATGGTGGCTCGCTTGGCGTCGGCGGCACCACGGTCGCGGATCTGATCCATTCCGGCGCAACCACGACCGAGATCGGCGCCGGCGCCCGGGTCGAGACGCGGGGCAGGGCCGAGATCGTCGCCGCGGTGACCACGCTCGATCTCGAGACCGATGCCGACACCAAGGTCGCGGGCCTCGCCGGCGGCTCGAACGCGACCGCGACGCTCGCGACCGCCGCCGGCAAGCCGCTTTCCGCGGCGAGCACCCTGCTCAAGGCCGGATCGGTGGTCATCGGCGAGACCCGCGCCGATATCGAGGCCAAGCACGCGCAGATCCGCGTCTTCACCGATGCCGATGCGCGTACCGACGCGCTCGGCGACGCCAATGCCAAGGTCACGACGCCGTTCTCGATCTCGAACCGGGTCGAGACCGAAGGCGCGTCCGGCGCGCTCGCGGCCTCGTCGATCCGCACCAAATCGCTCAATGTCGATGCCTCTGCGCCGCAGACGCCGGACCTGACCAACGATGCCGAGGAATACCCCGTCGGCGTCCGGCGCAACGGCGAGGAGAGCGCGCCGACCGATTACAAGCGCGTCATCGTCTTCAATTCCGATCTGCTGCTGATGGGGCCGACCAACCCTTATCTGGAGATCGACGCGGGCGGCAATGTCGTGCGCCGCGAGGGCATCGCCGCTCCGGTCATCGATCGGGTCGCCAACACGATCACCCTGCCGGATGTCACGAATTCCGCGCTCGGCCTCGGCACGGCGCGGTTCACGATCACGCCCTGGGCGAGCGATCCGAACCCGGCCGGCTATTCCGACCCCGCCGATCCGGCGCTGAAGGCGCCCGGCGCGCTGCCGGGCGAGAATTCCATCGAGGGCAACGCGACGATCCGCTTCCGCACCGCCTTCGACACCGTGACGGTGCTCAACGATTCGACGATGCGCCTCCTCGTCGGCGCGATCGACCCGGTGGCCAGCGCCCCGAATCTCACCGGCAGCATCATCGTCAATGTCACCGATCAGCGCGGCTTCCTGCGCAGCCTGAGCCAGGATCCGAACGACACCGCGATCGAGATCCGCAATCGCGGCGCCGATCCGCGCACCGATATCGTGCTGACCGGCGCGATCCTCAACGCGCGCGGCTTCACCACCCTCGTCACCGCCGCCGGCGATGTGCTCGCAACCGGCACCGAGACGCGGATCGAGAGCCGCACGCTCGAAATCTCGGCGCTCTCCGGATTCGTCGGCACGGCCGCCGATCCCGTCCGCACCACGCTCGCGCCGCTGGCGGGGCGCGTGGGCGACGCCTCCTGGCTGCGTTCGACGACGCGTGACGGCATCCTGCTGCGCAATACCGGCGATCTCGGGATCGACCGCGTGACGGTCACCGGCGCCGGCCAGCGCGCCGATCTGCGGACCACGCTCTCGATCCGCGACGCGCTCGCGGGCGAGGCGGCCAATGTTGCGGCGGATTTCATGACGCTCGAGGCCGGGCTCGGGGCGATCGGCGCGCCGGATGCGGCGCTCAGGATCGATGCCCGCGCCGCGGCCGACGCGCTGGTGGCGTCGAGCGCGACCGGGATCGCGATCGTCGATACCGCCGGGCTGCTCTCGGTGGCCTCCGCCCGCGCGACCGATGCGGGCGATATCGCGCTCGCGACCCTCGATACCGGCCTTTCGGGCGAGGATATCGTCTTCGGCGCCGCGGCGGATGTTCAGGCCTTCGCGGGCAATGTGCTGATCGAGGCAGGCGACGACATCACCCTGCCGTTCGGGGCGACGCTCGCGGCCCGCGCGGCCGGCACGGTGACGCTGCTTGCCGATCTCGCAGGCACCGACCCCGACCCCAATCGCGGCGCGGTGCTCGACCTGCGCGGCCGGATGACCGGCGGCTCGGTGCTGATCCGCACCGGCCGCGACGGCGACCGTGTGGCGCTCCAGCGCACGCTCGCCGCGACGACGATCGAGACCGGCGATGCCACCGACGAAATCCTGATCGGCAGCGCCGCGACCCCGACGACGCCGCTGCCGCCGGCGGGCACGCCAAGCTTCCTGACGACTATCGCGGCCGATCTCACACTGCGCGGCGGTTCGGGAACCGATTTCATCTATCTCGACTCGACCGGCTCGGCGCAGAACCTGAGCGGCACCTTCACCCATGGCGACGTGGCGGGCGCGCCCGGCCTCTCCGAGCTTACGGGCTTCGGCATGGGCGGCGCGCTGCGCTTCGAGAACGACACGACCGGCGCCGATATCGACACGGTGGAGATCGGGCTCGGCGCCGGCGATGATCGCGTCGAGGTCCGCTCGACCGCGGCCAATCTGCGCGCCTCGATGCGGCTCGGCGCCGGCGACGACATTGTGCGCGTCGCCGGCCTCGACGGGACGCTGAACGCAATCCGCGGCCCGGTCTCGATCGATATGGGCGCCGGCACGGATGCGATCGAACTCGATGATTCCGGGGATCCGGAGGCGAATGCCGGCCTTCTCGGCGGCCCGAACGCCAACCGCGTCATCGGTTTCGGCATGGGCTCGGCCAGCCAGACCGTGATCAATCCCGACGGCGGCGTCACCTATTCGAACGCCGAGAGCCTGCGTCTCGCGCTGGGCGCCGGCGCCGACGACGTGCGGGTCGAGGCGACATCGACGCGCACGGTTCTCGATGCCGGCGGCGGTGCGGATACGATCCGGGCCGGCGGCCAGCTCTCGGCTTTCGCCGGGCGGCTGGTGCTGGCGGGCGATGCGGCCGACCGGGTGACGATCCTCTCGGATGCCGTTACCGACGCGCTGCTCGATGCCGCGGGCACGACCGGGTTCTTCGCCGCCACCGGCATGCCGCAGCCGATCGAGTTCAGCGGGCTCTCGGCGCTCGACATCCGGCTGAGCGCCAGCCCGGACCGCATCACCATCCGCGCGACCGCTGTGCCGACGAATATCGATCTCGGCGGCGGCGACGATGTCGCGCTCGTCGACGCGCTCCAGCATGCGAGCCGGATCATCCTTGGCGCCGGCAACGACACCGTGCTGCTGCGCGCCGCCGATGCGCCGCTCGCCGTGGACGGCACCGGCGCCGGCACCGATACCTTCGTCATCGACCGCTCCCTCACCAGTGCCGCGATCGATGGCCGCATCACGGACGGCGCCACGCCCGGCACCGCGACCATCACCGGCATCGTGGCGGGCACGCCGGCGCTCGAAGGCATCGAGGTGCTCGAACTCCGGCTCGGCACCGGCAATGACCGCTTCACCATCGATATTGCCGACGCCCTGCCCGAGAATGGCCGGTTGATCGTCGATGGCGGCGGCGGCGACGACCGCATCATCGCCCGCTCGATCGCCCGCGCCACCGGCGCGCGCACCGAGGCGCGCGGCGGGCTCGGCGAGGACACGCTCGAAATCCCGATCGCCGGGCTTCCGGTCGCGGATTCCTTCACGGCGCTCGACAAGGATGTCGAGATCCTGGTGATCGACAACCGCACGAACACCCTCGGCATCGACTGGACCTTCAACGGCACCATGCTGAGCGCCGCCCGCGGCGGCGTGCCGATCGGCAACATCGTCTCGGCGGATGGCGCGCGCCTGACGCGCGTGCTCGGCGGCTCGAACCCGGCGGATCCGGCCGAGAAGGATTCGCTCACCGTCGTCAGCCCGACCAATGCCGACGTGACGGGGATCATCCGCGGCGAGTTCATCGAGCTGCAATCCGGCCTCGACGTGCTCGCGGGCCGCGATTTCGATACGTTCCGCGATTACGAGACGGTTCTCAGCCTCGACGGGCTGATGGACGGAACAAGCTATATCGAGGACGGGTTCCGCCTCGCCGGCACCATCCGCCGCTCCGATGCGGTCAGCCCGGCGCTTCAGCTTCAGGCCGGGGAGAGCGTGACGCTGGATTCGGTCGCGGTCGCGGGCTTCGATCTCGACGTGATCGAGTTCGCCGCCGTGCCCGGCGCCGGCGGCGGCACGGTCTCGCTCTCCGGCCGCACGCTCAACGGCAGCGTGATCGCGCCCGTGACCTTCGCGATCGACGCCGATTCGGGCTTCCGGCGCGAGATCGCGAAGCTGTTCCCGTTCTTCAATCTGCGCGAGCTGACGATTTCGGTCACCGCGGGGGCGGCGCTCGTCGACAACATCGTCGCGCGGCGCACGGTGATCGGCGGCGGCGCCACCCCGGTCGCCACCGTCAACACCGTGACGATGTCCGGGCGCATCGTCATCGATACCGGCGAGGAGAACGGCCGCGCGCCGTCCATGTCCGGCGCGATCGCGGACGCAGCGGGAATCCTGGTCCTGTCGGTTTCGCAGGGACGCGCGCTGTTCACGGTCAACGGCAATCTCCACATCGCGGCCGGCACCGAATTCGTCGTCACCGGCACGCGGCCGGTCTCATTCGATGTCCGCAATGACGTGACCATGGGCAGCGAGGGCGTCGCGGACAACGATATCCGGCTCAAGCTCACCCCCGGCACCGCCGGCGGCGGCCTTGCGGGCGGCGCGGCTTCGGGCGGCGCCGGCGGGTCCGGCGGCAGCGCGGCGCAGGGCGGCGGCAACGGCGCCAATCCGACCGCCGGCTCG
>NZ_VTRS01000003.1 GCF_008641065.1 Rhabdaerophilum calidifontis
CGCGTAGAGGATCTCCGGATGGCGGTGGATGTCGCGGCGCCAGGAGGTGACCTCCTCCTTCAGCGCCAGGATGCGCGGATCGATCTGCATGGGGAACCCGGGTTGACAGGAAAAGCAGGCAGCAAGCATAGCGCGCTTCCGCCATCGGCCAAGCCGAAACCGCCCCGTCGCCGGCACATTTTCCGGTTGCCGCCGCCGCGCGGAAGGGACAGGATCACTGCCCCATTCCGGTGCGCCGCCTGCCGGCGCGGCTCCTGAGGTCCCAAGTGAGCGACACGCCCCCCCCAACGCCGCCGCGCGGCTATTCCGCCCGCACCGAAGCCGTGCAGGCGCTCGGCCATGTCGATGCCGGCACGCGTGCCGTGGTGCCGCCGCTGCATGTGGCGACAACCTTCCTGCGCGACCCGGACAACCAATACCGCTCCGGCTATGTCTATGGCCGGCCCGACAACGCCACCGTGCGCGAGGCCGAGGCGGTGATCGCCCGGCTCGAGAACGCGACCGCGGCGCTGGCCTTCGGGTCGGGCATGTCGGCGGCCGTGGCGACCTTTCTCGCGTTGCGGCCGGGCGACCATGTCGTCGCGCCGAAGGTGATGTACTGGGCGCTCCGCAACTGGCTGCTGACGGATGCCGCCGAATGGGGGCTCAGGACCGATTTCGTCGACATGTCGGATCCCGACGCGCTGCGCGCCGCGCTCCGGCCGGGGGAGACGAAGCTGGTCTGGCTCGAAACCCCGGCCAATCCGCTCTGGACGATCACCGATATTGCGGCCGCTGCGGCGCTGGCGCATGCGGCCGGCGCGCGGGTCGCGGTCGATTCGACCGGCGCGACGCCGGTGCTGACCCGGCCGCTCGATCTCGGTGCCGATCTCGTGATGCATTCCGCGACCAAATATCTCAACGGCCATTCCGATGTCCTCGCCGGCGCGCTGGCGACGCGGCGCGAGGACGATTTCTGGGCGCGCATCCAGCGCGTGCGGCGCAGCCACGGCCTGATCCTCGGCCCGTTCGAGGCCTTCCTGCTGATCCGCGGCATGCGGACGCTTCATTTGCGCGTCGCCGCCGCGAGCGCCGGCGCGATGGAACTCGCGACGCGGTTCTCGAACCACCCGGCGGTGCACCAGGTGCTCTATCCGGGATTGCCGGCCCATCCCGGCCATGCCATTGCCGCGCGGCAGATGCGTGGCGGCTTCGGCGGCATGCTCTCGATCCGTCTGCGCGGCGGCGCGCAGATGGCCATCCGCACGGCGGCGCGCGTGGCGCTGTGGAAGCGCGCGACCTCGCTCGGCGGCGTCGAAAGCCTGATCGAGCATCGCGCCTCGATCGAGGGGCCGGACACCCCGTGCCCCGACGATCTGCTCCGCCTCTCGACGGGAATCGAGGATGTCGAGGATCTCTACGCCGATCTCGACCGCGCGATGGGCAGCTGAACCGGTGCCGGCGGCTCAATCGGCCGGGCCGGCCTCGACCACCATTTCCATGCGCGCGCCGGCGAACACGGTCTCGGCGAGATGGATCGGCGTCCCGTCCGGCAGCCCGTCGCGGCCGATCGATTGCATCACCGCCGCACCGCGCGCGAGCGCGAGCCGTTCCGCCTCCTCGGGCGTCGCGCCGCGCGCCGAGAGCCGCGTCGAAAGGCGCAGATAATCGACGATTCCGAGCGCCGTCAGCGCGCCGGAGATCGAGACTCCCGCATCGCGCAGTGCTCGGGGGAAATCCGGGAAGCGCTCGCGCGAGACGGTGTGGCGCGCATAGGAGAACGGCACGCCATTGGCGAGGCTCAGGGTGCGCAACTGCCAGACCGGCGCGCCGCGCCGCAGCCCGAGCGCCTCGCGCACGGCGGCGCGGGCCTCGCCCGGCTCCGTATCGAGCAGCTGGACCGAGACCGCGAGCCCCGCCTCGCCGACATTGGAGCGCAGGCTGACCCGCCGCCCGATCCGGTAGGGGATGCGCGGCGCCACCACCTCCGTGCCGCGGCCGCGCGTCACGCTGACGAGCCCGATCTCGGCGAGATGCTGGAAGGCCCGCCGCACCGTGTGCCGGTTGACCTGATATTGCGCGGCAAGTTCCGGCGCCGAGGGCAGCAGCATCCCCGTCGCCAGCGCGCCGGAGCGGATCCGCGCCTCGATCTCGCGCGCGATCGCCTGCCAGGCCGAACCGTCGCGGCGGGCGGCGTCCTGCTCCGGCAGGGCAGGAAGGACGGGGGGGCCGGGGGGGAGCGTCATGCGAATGTCACTTTAAAAGTCTAGACCTTTAGGCATGATCATGGCATGAAAGCCGCGCCATGCAAAGCACCCATCCCGAAGGCATCCCCATGGAACCCGATCCGCTTGTGGAATCCCGCCAGCGCCGGCTCGCCATCCTGGCCCGCGCCCCGCGGCAGGAGATCGAGACGCTGCTCGAAACCGTCGGCGGCGCGCCGCCGCACGAGGCGCTGAAGGCGCCGGAAACCGGCACCGTCATAGTCGAGGGGCGCGCCGGCGGCACGGGGCGGCGCTTCAATCTCGGCGAGGCGACGGTGACGCGCTGTGTCGTGCGGCTGGAGGACGGCACGCTCGGCTATTCCTATGCGCTGGGGCGCGACAAGACCAAGGCCCGGCTCGCGGCCCTGATCGATGCGCTGGCGCAGGATGCGCAGCGCGGCCCGGTGATCGCGGCCGGGCTCGCCCGGCTCGCCCTCGACCAGCAGGCGCTGCGCGCGCTCGCCTCGCGCAAGGCGGCGGCGACGCGGGTCGAGTTCTTCACCATGGTGCGGGGGGAAGGATGACGGGCAACGCGGAAATCCTGCAAGCCGGCTTCGCGGATCCGGTTTTCGATTCGCAGCGCGCCTTCCGAACGGTTCTCGGCGCGCTCTCGGAGCCGGGGCTCGTCGCGGAACTCGATCCGGCGCTGACCCCGCCCCCGGGGCTGGAGCCGGCGACGGCGATCGCGCTGCTGACGCTGGCGGATTACGAGACACCGGTCTGGCTGCCGCCGGCGCTTGCGGCGGGGGCGGCGGGGCGCTGGCTGCGCTTCCATGCCGGCGCGCCCTTGACCACGACCCCCGCGGACAGCGCCTATGCGGTGATCACGGCGGGGGCGGAGGCGCCGGAACTGTTCGACTTCCACCCCGGAGATGACCAGTTTCCAGATCGTTCCACGACGATCTTCATCCAGTGCACGAGCCTTGAGGGCGGCCTGCCGGTCATATTGGCAGGCCCCGGCATTCCCGGCAGCCGGCGGTTCGCGCCGCAGGGGCCGGTGCCGGAATTCTGGCGCGCGGCCGCGGCCAATCATGCCCGCTATCCGCTCGGCGTCGATTGCCTGTTCACGGCCGGGCGGCGGATCGCGGGGCTGCCGCGCTCGACGCGCATCGAAACCGGGGAGACGCGCTGATGTATGTCGCGGTGAAAGGCGGCGAGGCGGCAATCCTCGCCACGCATGAACTGCTCGCCGAAACCCGGCGCGGCGATCCTGCCGTGCCGGAGATCGCCCCGGCGCAGATCCGCGAGCAGATGGGGCTCGCGGTGGCGCGGGTCATGAACGAGGGCTCGCTCTATGATCCCGATCTCGCGGCCTTGGCGCTGAAGCAGGCGCAGGGCGACACGATCGAGGCGGCGTTCCTGCTCCGCGCCTATCGCACGACGCTGCCGCGCTTCGGCGCCTCGCTGCCGCTCGATACCGGGGCGATGGCGATCCGCCGCCGCATCTCGGCCGCCTACAAGGATCTGCCGGGCGGGCAGGTGCTCGGCCCGACCTATGATTACACCCATCGCCTGTTCGATTTTGCGCTGGAGGAGGGGGGCGAGACGCCCGCGCTCACCCCGGCGCCGGCGCCACTCGCCGAGACCATGCCGCGCGTGCCGGACATTCTCGGCCAGGAGGGGCTGATGGAGGCGGAGGCGCCGCCGGAGGGCGACCCCGCGCCGTTCGACCTCACCCGCGCCTCCGTGAGCTTCCCGGCCGGGCGCGATGTGCGGCTTCAGGCCATGGCGCGCGGGGACGAGGGCTTCATGCTCGGCCTCGGCTATTCGACGCAGCGCGGCTACGGCAATGCCCATCCCTTCGCCGGCGAGATCCGGCTCGGGGAAGTCGCGGTCTCGTTCGTGCCGGAGGAGCTGGGCTTCGCGGTCGATCTCGGCGATCTGACACTGAGTGAGTGCCAGATGATCAACCAGTTCGCGGGATCGAAGGATATCCCGCCGCAATTCACCCGCGGCTACGGCCTCGCCTTCGGCCATGCCGAGCGCAAGGTGATGTCGATGGCGCTGGTCGACCGCGCCCTCAAGGCGCGGGACCTCGGAGAAGCGGCGGATTATCCGGCGCAGCAGGAGGAATTCGTGCTCTATCACGCCGACAATGTCGAGGCGGCGGGCTTCGTCGAGCATCTGAAACTGCCGCATTATGTCGATTTCCAGGGCGAACTGGAGCTGATCCGCCGGATCAGGGCGGAACGCGAAGCCCGCCTCGCCAAGGGGCAGGACCATCTTCCGGAGGCAGCAGAATGACCCGGCGCGCCTATGACGACGGCAGAACCGCCGCCTACAACTACGCCTATCTCGACGAGCAGACCAAGCGGATGATCCGCCGCGCGCTGCTCAAGGCCGTGGCGGTGCCGGGCTATCAGGTGCCGTTCGGCTCGCGCGAGATGCCGCTCGCGCGCGGCTGGGGCACCGGCGGCATCCAGATCACCGCGGCGATCATCGGCCCGGCGGACACGCTGAAGGTGATCGACCAGGGCGCCGACGACACCACCAACGCGGTTTCGATCCGCCGCTTCTTCGAGCGCACCGCCGCGGCGCGGACCACGGAGGCGACCGCCGCGGCGACGATCATCCAGACCCGTCACCGCATTCCCGAACAGCCGCTCGCCGCCGGCCAGATACTGGTCTACCAGGTGCCGCTGCCCGAGCCGCTTCGGCGGCTCGAACCGCGCGAGGCCGAGACGCGGAAAATGCATGCCTGGGCCGAATACGGGCTGATGCATGTGCGGCTCTACGAGAACATCGCCCGGTTCGGCGAGGTGACGACGACCTACGATTACCCCGTCGCCGTCAATGGCCGCTACGTGATGGCGCCGTCGCCGATCCCGAAATTCGACAACCCGAAGATGGACATGTGCCCCGCACTCCAGCTGTTCGGCGCCGGGCGCGAGAAGCGCATCTACGCCGTTCCGCCGCATACCAGGGTGGTGAGCCTCGATTTCGAGGATCATCCGTTCCGCATCCAGTCCTGGACGGAGCCCTGCGGCCTCTGCGGCGCCACCGACACCTATCTCGACGAGGTGGTGACGGATGATCGCGGCGGGCGGATGTTCGTCTGTTCCGACAGCCATCATTGCGAGACCCGGCGGGCCGAGGGGCATCACGGCCCAATGCTCGCGGCGGCGGCCTCGATCCATCTGGTCGAGAAGGAGGACGCGGCATGACGCTCGCGGTGAACCCGGCCCAGCTCGGCGCCGATCCGGCGCCCATCCTCTCGGCGGGCGATGTCTCGCGCTTCTACGGCGAGCGAATCGGCTGCGCCGGCGTGAGCTTCGATCTCTGGCCGGGCGAGGTGCTCGGCATCGTCGGCGAATCCGGCTCGGGCAAGTCGACCTTGCTACGCTGCCTCGCCGGCATCGACCGCCCCGACCAGGGCGAGGTTCGTTTCGCGGGCCGCGCCGGCGGCATGCTCGACATCTTCTCGGTCTCCGAGCAGGAGCGCCGCGCCATGATGCGCACCGAATGGGGCATCGTACACCAGAACCCGCGCGACGGGCTCCGGATGCATGTCTCGGCCGGCGGCAATGTCGGCGAACGGCTGATGGATCGCGGCGACCGGCATTACGGCCGGATCCGCGCCGCGGCCGCGGACTGGCTCGCCCGCGTCGAGATCGATCCCGGCCGCATCGATGACCGGCCGGTGCAGTTCTCCGGCGGCATGCAGCAGCGGCTGCAGATCGCGCGCGTCCTGGTCTCGGGGCCGCGGCTCGTCTTCATGGACGAACCCACCGGCGGGCTCGATGTCTCGGTCCAGGCGCGGCTGCTCGATCTCGTCCGCGTGCTGGTGCGCGATCTCGGGCTGGCGGCGATCATCGTCACCCATGACCTCGCGGTGGCGCGGCTGCTGACCGACCGGCTGATGGTGATGAAGGCGGGCCGCGTCGTCGAGCAGGGGCTGACCGACCAGGTGCTCGACGATCCGCAGCATCCCTACACCCAGCTTCTCACCTCGGCGATCCTCTCCGCATGAGGAGCGCCGCATGTCATCCGCCCGTCACATCCCCTGACGAGAACAGCCCGGAAAGCCGCATCATGAGTCCCGCCATGACCCCCGCCGAGATGATCCGCGTCGAGGGCGTCTCCAAGACGTTCACCCTGCACAACCAGGGCGGGGCCCGGCTGCCCGTGTTCCGGGATGTGACCTTCAGCGTCCGTGCCGGCGAGGCGCTGGTCCTCGCCGGGCCGTCTGGCACGGGCAAATCCAGCCTGCTGCGCATTCTCTACGGCAATTACCTGCCGAATGCGGGTTCCATTGCCATCCGCCATGGGGGCGAGGTCATCGACATCGCCAGCGCGCCGCCGCGGGCCGTGCTCGAGGTCCGCCGGCGGACCATGGGCTTCGTCTCGCAATTCCTGCGCGTGATCCCGCGCGTCACCGCGCTCGACATCGTCCGTGATCCCGTGCTCGCGCGCGGCGGGAGCGAGGCCGAGGCGACGGAGAAGGCGCAGGCGATCCTTGCCCGGCTCAACCTGCCGGAACGGCTCTGGAACCTCGCGCCGGCGACGTTCTCCGGCGGCGAGCAGCAGCGCGTGAACATTGCCAGAAGCTTCGTCTCGCCCTCGCCGATCCTGCTGATCGACGAGCCGACTGCCTCGCTCGACGCCGCCAACCGGGCCGTCGTCGTCGATCTCATCAACGAGGCGCGGGCGCGGGGCACCGCCATCGTCGGGATCTTCCACGACGAGGATGTGCGCGACAGGGTCGCGACGCGCGCACTCGACATCACCGCCTTCAAGGCCGCCGCCTGACACGGAACCCCCATGAGCGAAACCGTCCTGACCAATGCCCGGCTGATCCTCGAAACCGAGATTGTCGAGGGGTCGATCGTCTTCGACGCAGGCGGTATCCGCGCCGTGGATCAAGGCCGTTCGGCCCTGCCGGGCGCGATCGATGCCGGCGGGGATTACGTCGCCCCCGGCCTGGTCGAGATGCACACCGACAACATGGAAAAGCACTTCATGCCGCGCCCCAAGGTCTTCTGGCCGAACGGGCTCGCGGCGGCCCTGGTCCATGACGCGCAGATGGCTGCGGCCGGGGTCACCACGGTCTATGACGCGATCTGCGCCGGCACGCCCTTCTCCACCAAGAATTATCGCCGCGATATCTTCCAGGATGTGATGGCGGCGCTGGAGGAGGGCAAGCGCCTCGGCCTCTTCCGCATCGATCATCGCGTGCATATGCGCTGCGAGCTGACGAGCCCGGACCTCATCGCCGATATCGAGCCCTATGCCGAGGATCCGCTCGTCCAGCTCGTCTCGCTGATGGACCACACGCCCGGCCAGCGGCAATGGCGCAATATCGAGCATTTGCGGACCTATTCGCTCGGCACCGGCAAGTCGAACGAGGAATTCGAGGCCGATCTCGTCGAACGCGCCGAGGAGGCGCGCAACGTGCCCGCCAATTGGCAGCGGGTGGTGGCGATGTTCGGTGCCCGCGGCATCCCGATCGCCACCCATGACGACACCACCGTCGATCATGTCGAGGCCGGCGTCGCCTCCGGCGCGGTGATCTCGGAATTCCCGACCACGATCGAGGCGGCGGAGGCCGCCAAGGCGCGCGGGCTGGCGACGGTTGCCGGCGCGCCGAACGTGGTGCGCGGCGGCTCGCATTCCGGCGGGGTCTCGGTGTCGGATCTCGCCGAGCGCGGCGTGCTCGACGGGCTCTCCTCCGATTACGTGCCGTCGAGCCTGCTCCAGGCGGTGAACATCCTCAATACCCGCCACGCCATCGCCCTGCCGGAGGCGATGGGCATGGTGACCTGGAAGGTCGCCGACATCCTCGGGCTCAAGGATCGCGGCCATCTCAAGCCCGGCCTGCGCGCCGATATCATCCGATTCCGGATCGTCGCCGACACGCCGGTGCTCGACGCGGTCTGGTCGGCCGGCCGGCGCGCCTTCTGAACCCCGGAGCCGGCATGTCGCTTCCCCCCCGCTACGCGCTCTATTACGCGCCTGATCCCGCTTCCGCGCTCTGGGCCTTCGGGACCAGCGTGATCGGCTACGACGCCGCCACCGGCCGCGACGTTCCGTTCGATCCGCCGGAACTCGCGGCGGTCAACGGCAAGATCAATGCCGATTGGCATCCGCGCAAATACGGCTTCCACGCCACGCTCAAGGCGCCGATCGTGCTGGCGGAGGGCTTCGGCGAGGCGGATCTGCTCGACGCCTGCGCCGCCTTCGCCGCCGGCACGGCGCCGGTGCTGCTCGACGGCCTCGCCGTGACCGAACTCGACAGCAATTTCGCGCTCCGCCCCGTCGGCGACACCACGGCGCTCGACGCATTCGCCTTCGCCGTGGTGAAGGATTTTGATGTCTTCCGCGCCCCGCTTTCCGCCGAGGAGCGCGCCCGGCGGCTGGCCGCGCCGCTGAGCGAGCGCCAGCGCGATTATCTCGAGCGCTACGGCTATCATTACGTCGGCGAGGAATTCTGGTTCCACATGACGCTGACCGGCCCGATCGAGGCGCCCCTGCGCCCCGCGATCGGCGCGGCCCTGCGCGCGGCTCATGCCCGCCGGGTCGGTGGCGGCCCGGTGGCGATCGACAATGTGACATTGTTCCGGCAGGAGGATCGCGCGCGCCCCTTCCGTATCCTCGCGCGCTTCCCCCTCGCCGGGGCCTGATCCTCAGCCGCCGCGCAGCGCCGCGAGCACGGCCGCCGCGCCGGCCTCGACCGGCCCGTCATTGACGATCGTCACGAGTTTCGCGCGCGCCGGCGCGAGCGGCGCCTCACGCGCGAGGCGGGCCGCGATATCCGCCGCATCCTCGCGGCCGCGCGCGGCGAGCCGCGATGCGAGCAGCGCCGGCGGCGCGGTGACGTTGAGCACCAGAACGCGCGGCCACAGCGCCTCGGCGGCGGGAATGACCGCGCGCGAGAGATTGACGATCACCGTCCGCCCGAGGCGAAGCTCGTCGATAATCGCGGCCGGCACCCCGTAGCGGAGCCCGTGCGCCTGCCAGGCGAGGCAGAACGCGCCCGCCGCCTCGGCCGCCATGAATTCCGCCTCGGTCATCGGGAGATGATCCTCGGTGGCGCCATCACGCGGACGGGTGATGGCCCGTCGCACGAAGACGAGCCCGGATCGCGCCGAGAGGCTCGCGCGGGCGGCGTTCATCAGCGTGTCCTTGCCGGCGCCGGAAGGGCCGACCACCAGAACCAGAATCCCGGTTTCCGGTGCCGTGGCGGAAGCGGAACTGGCAATCTCGGGCATGGTGGCGCTCGGCATGGCGGGTGGGCATGAGGGGTTCGGTTCTGATCCGTCCGGCAGCCGGAATCGGCGATCTTCCGATCCATGCGCCGCCGGGTGACGCGCTGATGACGCGGAGAGCGAATATGCTGCGGTTTTCGGCAGGAATCGCACGCGCCGGGTTTCCTGTTGGCCGTAAAGATGCTCTAGCATGCCGCAAAAGCGTGTGTCGCCGCGATTCGAGCGGCCGGAGCGCCCATGGACGAGGTATTTGACCTGGCCGTCATTGGCGGCGGTCTTGAAGGATGCGCGATCGCGCGGGAGGCGGCCGGGCAGGGGCTCCGCGTTCATCTCGCGGCTGTGGATGATCTCGCCGGCGATCTTGCGGGCTGGGCCGCGCAGCTCGTCCCCGCCGCCGGTGACCGGACGGGTGCCGTCGAGCGCGACATCCTCCGCTCGACCGCGCCCCATCTCGTGCGGCTGATCCCGCTCGTCACCCCGCATGCCGAGCCGCCCGCGCGCTGGCCGGGGCGGCTGCGCGATGCGGCACGCCGGCTGACCGGCGGGGGCGGAAGCCCGGCGCCGGGGCGGGGCCTCGATCTCGGCGCCGATCCCGCTGGGGCGCTGCTCGCCCGGACCTGGGGGCATGCCATCGAGGCTGGCGAATTCTGGATCGACGCCACCCGCCTCGCGGTGCTCGCGGCCGTCGATGCGCATGAGCGCGGCGCCGTGATCGAGACGCGCACGCGGCTCGTTGCGGCGGAGCCGGTCGGGCCGGGCTGGGGGCTGACGCTCGATCGCGGCGGCCTCCGCCGCGATATCCGCGCGCGGGCGCTGGTCGAGGCCGGGCCGCGCGGCGCCGGCGCGCATCATGTCGAACTGGTGCTCGGCCGGGCGCTGATCCCGCCGCGCGGCCTGCGGCTCGCGGAGGAGGGCGCGGCGGCGCTCGCCTGCCTGCCCTTCGAGGCCGGGACGACGCTGCTGACGCCGCTGGCCGGCCTCGCTGGCCATGCCGATCCCGGCGCGGCGGGGGAAGCCCTGCTGACGGCCGCAAACCGATTCCTGCTCCAGCCCCTGCGGCGGCGCGACATCGTGATGGCGCATGCCGGACCGGCCCCGGCCGCCGAGCCGGCCGCGATCCGAGTCGAGACGCCGGCACCGGGTTCGCCGCGCCTGCGCATCGAGGCCGGGCCCGCCCTTCTTGCCCGCGCCCGCGCCGAGGAGGCGCTGACCCGCCTCGCGCCCGGCCTCGGGCTCGGCGCCGCCCGTCTCGGCTGGACGCGGCGCGTGCCCCTGCCGGGCGGCGACATTCCGGCGGGCGACATCGCGGCGCATGCGGCCGAACTTGCGCGCCGTCATCCCTATCTCGGCACCGCGACCGCCGGACGGCTCGCCCGCGCCTATGGCAGCCGGGCCGAGGCGCTGCTCGACGGCGCGCTCGACGCCGAGGAACTCGGCCGTGCCTTCGGCCCCGGCCTCCATTACCGCGAGATCAGCCATCTCGTCGCCCGCGAATTCGCGCGCACCGCCGACGATATCCTCTGGCGGCGGAGCAAACTCGGCCTGGCCCTGAGCCCGAGCGAGCGCGTGGCGCTCGCGCTCTATCTCTCCGATCAGATCCCCACGCGCGGCAGGGCCGGCAATGCCGGCGAGACCGGCCGAACCGGAACGCCGGCCCTGTCCTGATCCGGCCGGCTCCGCCGGGAGGGCTTACAGCAGCGTTTCAACCGGATCGACCTGCGCCGCGCACACGATCCGCGCAAGGCCGGGGGCCATCACCGCGACATTCTCGGCATAGAAGCGCGCATCGGCGATCGCGGCGGCGAGATGCGGCGCGTCCGCGCCCCCCTCCTGCCGCCGTCGCGCCGCCACCGCCACCCGCGTCAGCGCATCGAGCGCGGCGACCCGCGCGAAGAGTGCGAGATAGGGCGTCGCCGCGCCGAGAAGATGCTCCGGCCTGCCGGCCTCGGCGCGCAGCCAGCGCGTCGCCGCGCCGAGCGCGTCGGCGGCTTCGCCGAGAATGGCACCGGTCGCACCGAGTCCGGCCGCCGCGGCGGCACGGCCATGGGCGGCGCAGGCGCCGATCCAGGTTTCGGCGAGGGTCGAGCCGGGGCGCAGCACCTTGCGCAGGACGAGATCGATCGCCTGGATGCCGTTCGTCCCCTCGTAGATCGGGGTGATCCGCGCGTCGCGGAAGAGCTGCGCGGCCCCGGTCTCCTCGACATAGCCCATCCCGCCATGAACCTGGATCGCGAGCGAGGCGACCTCGCAGCCGATCTCGGCGCCATAGGCCTTGACGAGCGGCGTAAGCAGCCCGGCGCGCTCGGCCTGGTCCGGGTCGAGGCGGGCATGATCGATGGCGCGGGCGGCGTCATGGGCCAGCGCGCGCCCCGCGGCGGTCAGCGCCCGCATTGTCATCAGCATGCGCCGCACATCCGGATGGGCGATGATCGCATCCGGTTCCGGCCCGGCGCCGCCCGGCGCGCGACCCTGGCGCCGGGTTGCCGCGAAGGCGCGGGCAAGCTGGAGGGCGCGCTCGGCGACGGCTATCCCCTGAAGGCCTGTGAAGAGCCGCGCCTTGTTCATCATCGTGAACATCCCGGCGAGGCCGCGATTCGCCTCGCCGACGAGCCAGCCGACCGCGCCGTCGCGCTCGCCGAACCGCATGGTGCAGGTCGGGCTCGCATGGATGCCGAGTTTGTGTTCGATTCCGGTGCAGATCACATCGTTTTCCGGGCCGGGCGCGCCGCTTGCGTCGGGGATCCGCTGCGGCACCAGGAACAGCGACAGGCCGCGCGTCCCCTCCGGCGCGCCGTCGATCCGCGCCAGCACGAGATGGACGATGTTCTCCGCGAGATCATGCGCGCCATAGGTGATGAAGATTTTGGCGCCGGCGAGCCGGAAGGTGCCGTCCTCCTGCGGGGTCGCGCGGGTGGCGATCAGCCCGAGATCGGATCCCGCCTGCGGCTCGGTGAGGTTCATCGTCGCGGTCCATTCGCCCGAGACGAGTTTCGGCAGGTAGCGCGCCTTGAGGGCCTCGTCCGCATGCGCCTCGATCGCATCGGTCGCGCCCTGGTTCAGCACCGGCAGCAGAGAGAAGGCCATGCAGGCCGATGTGAAGATCTCGGTCGTCGCGGCGGCGAGCCGGGTCGGTAGCCCCATTCCGCCCCAGGCGGCGGGGAGGTCGACGCCGTTCCATCCGCCCTCCCGCCAGGCGCGGTAGAGCGTCGGCCAGCCGGGCGGCAGGACGACGCGGCCATTCTCGAAGCGCGCGCCGATCCGGTCGCCCGGGGCGTTCTGCGGTGCAAGTTCCGTCTCGGCGAAGCGGGCCGCCTCGGCGAGGACATTGCCGAGCATGTCCGGAGTCAATTCGCCGGTGCGGCCCGCCGCCATGTCCTCGCCGAGCCCGCCGGCGGTTTCGAGCGAGAGGCGGATGGCCTCGACCGGCGCGCGATAGGTCATGCCGGCCTCATTTCGGCGGCAGGCGCAAGGCGCCGTCGAGCCGGACGATCTCGCCGTTCAGGAACCGGTTCTCGACCATATGCGCGACCAGGGACGCGAATTCGTCCGCATCCCCGAGCCGTCGCGGGAAAGGGATCGAATCGCCGAGGCTCTTCTGCACTGCCTCGGGCAGGGTGCGCAGCAGCGGCGTCAGGAACAGGCCCGGCGCGATGGTCAGCACGCGGATGCCGAACCCGGCGAATTCCCGCGCCAGCGGCAGCGTGAGTGCCGCGATCCCGCCCTTCGAGGCCGAATAGGCGGCCTGGCCGATCTGGCCCTCGAAGGCCGCGACCGAGGCGGTGGAGATGATGATTCCGCGCTCGCCATCGGCAAGAGGTTCCGCCCCGGCCATCGCCGCGCCGCAGAGCCGGATCATGTTGAAGGTGCCGATGAGATTGACCCGGATCACGCGCTCGAATTCCGCGAGCGGCATCGGCCCCTCCCGGCCGAGCACGCGCTTCGCCGTGCCGATCCCCGCGCAATTGACGAGCAGGCGCAGGGGGCCGAGGCGTGCCCCGGCCTCGGAAACAGCCGCCTCCATCGCGGCCGCGTCGGCGACATCGCCGGCGAGCGCGATCCCGCCCGTCCTGGCCGCGATTGCGGCCGCCGCGCCGCCGTCGAGATCGACGATCCCCACCCGCGCCCCGAGCGCGGCGAGCCGTTCGGCGCAGGCCGCCCCGAGCCCCGAACCGCCGCCGGTGACGATCGCGGCATGACCCCGGATATCCATCGCTCCTCCTAACCCGCGAGCCCCAGCGCGCGGATCGCGTTCTGTTTCAGGATCAGATCGTGGATCTCGGGCTTGAACCCGGCCTCGCGGAACTGCGCGATCCAGCGATCGGGGCTGATCAGCGGGAAATCCGATCCGAACAGCATCTTCGTTTTCAGCGGCCCGTTGGCGTATTGCACGATCTGCGGCGGGAAATATTTCGGCATCCAGCCGGAGAGGTCGATGTAGACATTGGGCTTGTGCAGCGCCATCGACAGCGCCTCGTCGGTCCAGGGCCAGGACGGATGGGCGAGGATGATCGTCATGTCGGGGAAATCGACCGCGACATCGTCGATATGGATCGGCTGGGAGAATTTGAGCCGCATCCCGCCGCCGCCGCGCATGCCGGTGCCGATGCCGGAATGTCCGGTATGGAACAGGGCCGGCAGCTTGTAATGGTTGATCAGCTCATAGAGTCCGTAGGCGAGGCGGTCGTTCGGGAAGAAGCCCTGGCAGGTCGGGTGGAACTTGAACCCCTTCACCGCGCCGCTCTCGACGAGCTCGCGCGCCTCGCGCACGCCGAGCTTGCCCTTGTGCGGATCGATCGAGGCGAAGGCGATCATGATATCGGCATTGTCGCGCGCGGCTTCGGCGATCTCCTCGTTGGGAATGCGGCGGTTGCCGATCTGAAATTCGGTATCAACCGTGAACATCACGAGCCCGATCTTCCATTCGCGGTAGAGCCGCAGGGTTTCGGCGATGGTCGGGCGCTGGCCGATCTTGAAATATTTCCCCGCCGCCTCCTCGTAAGGCAGCCAGGCGACATCCGGCTCCTGCCGGCAGGAGACCTCGGCATGGGTATGAATATCGATCGCGACGAGATTGGCGAGGTCGAGCCGCCTATCCTGCTTGCGGGTCATCGCATGTCTCCGGTCGGGTCCCCCGGCAGGATCGCCGCAGGGGAGGGCGGTTCGGCATAAAGCGCCTCGACCAAAGCCGCGCGCCGGGCCAGCACGGCGCGCTGGTTGATCGAGCCCTTGTCGGTGATCTCGCTGGCGTCGAGCGAGGGCGGTTCGGCGAGCAGCATCAGCCGCTGCACGCGGTTGGAGGAGCCCGTTGCCTCGGCCCGCAGCGCCGCAAGCCGCGCGGCGAACCGCGCGCGCAGGGCCGGATGCGCGAGGAGCGCCGCGTCGTCGAGGCCGGCGCCTTCCGCCCCCAGCGCGGCGCGGCAGGCCGCCATGTCGGGGAAGATCAGCGCCGTCACGTCGTCGCGGTCATGCCCGGCGATCACCGCATCGCGGACGAGCGGCGCGAAGGCGGCGATCAGCCCGGCGCGCAGCGGCCCGACGCTGACCCAGGTGCCGGTTGCAAGCTTGAAATCCTCCGAGACGCGGCCGTCGAACACGAAGCCCTGCCGGATATCGGTCGGGTCGGCGAATTTGAGCGCGTCGCCGAAGCAATAGAAGCCTTCCGCGTCGAAGGCCTTGGCCGTCTGCTCGGGGTTGCGCCAATAGCCCGGCGTGACGGTCGGTCCCTTGATCCGCGCCTCCAGCTTGCCGGCATTGGGCACGAGCTTGAGTTCGAGCCCCGGCAGCGGCAGGCCGACGCGGCCTGGCCGCGCGGTTTCTTTCGAGCAGACGAGCGCGGCGGGCGCGGTTTCGGTCGCGCCGAGGCCGGTCATCATCAGGATGCGCTTGCCGATCGTCCGCCGCGCGAGAGCGTCGAGCCCCTCGGCGACATGGGCCGGCAGGCTCGCACCGGCGTAGAAATTGATGCTGAGGCGGCTGAAGAAGTTCCGGCGCAGCGCATCGTCGTCGCGCATGCGGATCACCAGTTCCTCGAAGCCCTTGGGCACGTTGAAATAGATCGTCGGAGCGATTTCCTTCAGATTCCGGATGGTCTCGTCGATCCCGCCCGGAACCGGCTTGCCGTGGTCGATATGAAGCGTGCCGCCATTGGCGAGCGCGAAGCCGAAATTGTGGTTGCCGCCGAAGGTGTGATGCCAGGGCAGCCAATCGACGAGCACCGGCGGTTCCTCGGCCACGAAAGGCAGCCAATGACGCAGCATCGCCTGGTTGGCACAGAGCATGGCTTGCGTGTTGATCACCCCCTTGGGCTGGCCGGTCGAACCCGAGGTGAACAGGATCTTGGCGATCGTGTCCGGGCCGGTCGCGGCCTCGGCCGTGGCGAGGGCCTCCTCGTCTCCGCCCTCGAGCAGCGCGGTGAACGGCGTCACGACCCGGTCGGGCAGGGTGCCGGAGGTCGCGACGATTTCGACCCCCGGCGGCACGGCGGCCGCGATGGCGCGCGCGAACGGTGCCGCCCGTGCGACGAAGACCAGCCCCGGCGTCAGCAGCGCGAGGATCGCGCGCAATTTCGCGAAATCGCCGGAAATCAGCGAATAGGCCGGCGAGATCGGCGCGAAGGGAATGCCGGCGCGCATCGCGGCGAGGGCGAGCAGCCCCTGTTCGGTATCGTTGCCGGAAAGGATGGCGATCGGCCGCTCGGCGGAAAGGTTCCGGGCCAGCAGCGCGGCGCCGATGCGGCGGCTTTGTGCCTCGGCCTCGGCGAAGGAGAGCCGCCGCCAGGCGCCGGTTCCGTCACGCTCGGCGAGGAAGGCGCGCTCCGGCGCGTGTGCGGCCCAATGGTGGAGCCGGTCCGTCAGCCGCGCGTCGCAGGCAGGCGGCGGCTCCGTCGCGCGCACAAGCATCGAACCGTCGGGCCGGGATTCGATCGTGGCCGTGACCGGGCCGATCGGTACGTCGTGGACGTCATTCATGGGTTTCCTCGGGCATGTTCGGCTTCCTCCGGCACCGCGGCCTCTTCCGGGCCTGCGGCTGGCAGGCGGGCTTACCCGCCGCCATCATGCGTGATCTTGGCCGCGCGTTTTTCGAGAAAGGCGCGCAGCCGCGCCTGCGCCTCCGGCGTCGTCTCGGCGATCGCCGCCATCAGCGATTCGGTGAAGAGCCCGCTCGACGGGTTGGCCTCGGCGATATGCGGCAGCGCGTGCAGCACCGCGAAATTCGTCATCGGCGCGTTGGACGCGGCCTTGCGCGCGAGGTCGAGAGCCTTGGCGAGGCCGGTTCCGGGCTCGACGAGATATTGCGCCGCGCGCGCCCGGACGGCCTCCTCGGCGGAGAGCGTGCGTCCGGTCAGCATCAGGTCCTGGACGAGCGGCACGCCGATCAGGCGCGGCAGCCGCATCGCGCCGCCACCGCCGAGAAAGATGCCGCGCTGGCCCTCGGGCAGGGCGAAATAGGCCGAAGACTCGGCGATGCGGACATGGCAGGCCGCCGCCAGTTCGAACCCGCCGCCGACCACCGCGCCGTGCAGCACCGCGAAGACCGGCACGCGGCCGAACTGGATGGCGTGGAAAGCGCGGTGCCACATCTGCGAATGCTGGATGCCGCGGAAGAGATCGGCCTCGCCGGTCACTTCACCCAGGTCTAGCCCCGCGCAGAAATGCGCGCCCTCGCCATGCAGGACCACGGCGCGGATCGTCTCGTCGAGCGTCGCGAAGAAGCGCTCGAGCCCCAGCACCGTCGCATCGTCGAGTGCGTTGCGCTTGTCCGGCCGCGAGAGGCGGACGATGGCCACCGCGTCCTCGCGGGTGACGGACAGGGTGGGTGGCAGCGCGAGCATGGCGACATTCCTCCCGCCGGGGCCGGGCCCAATGCCCAGCTTCTCGGTTATATAGTTATTGTCCATAACCAATAAATCCTGTCAAGCGGTCTCTGGAAGGGGAACCAATACCCTTTCCTGCCACGCGGCGAGGTGCCGTGCTTTGACCTTTCCCCGCCGGCGGGCTACGCGCGAGCCGGCAAGGTATCAAGGGGGACGCCCGACATGGCAGCGCGGGAGGACACGGGAGAGCAGGAGGACATGGCGGCGCGGGAGCATCGCGCGGCGGAGGAATCCGTCGTTGCCTATGGCGCGCTCGAGCGCCGGATCGGCTACGCGCTGCGGCGGGCGCAGATCGCGGTATTCCAGGATTTCTACCGCGCCGTCGCCGCGCATGCGATCAGCCCGGCGCAATATTCGGTGCTGACGATCATGGAGAACAATCCGGGCCTGTCGCAGACGCAGGTGGCCGATGCGCTGGGGATCAAGAAGACGAATTTCGTCGCGATGATCAAGGAGCTTGAGGCGCGCGGCCTGGCGCTGCGCACGCCCATGCCGCATGACCGCCGCTCCTTCGCGCTCTCGCTCAGCGCGGCCGGCGCGGCGCTGGTGGCGCGGCTGCACGCCGATTCCGAAGCGCATGAGGCGCGCATCCGCCGCGCGATCGGCGAGGAAGCCTATGGCGCGCTGTTTCCGGCGCTGCGGGGCATCGTCCGGGCGCTCAGGGCCGATCACGGGGAGTGTTCAGAGCACGCGGGCGGTTGACAAAGGTCAAGAACGTTATTCAATATAACGAAATGGACCGCGGCGCATGAAGATGCCCGGCCGTCTTGGGAGGAACGATGATGACCAACAAGCCGGTTGATGCCGGGCGCGAATCCGTCGTGCCCAAGCCTGTGAAGCCCAGCGCGTCTGCGCCCGGTTCTTCCGCCCCCTCGCGGCGCGCCCTTGTCGGCGGCCTCGTCGCCGGCTCGGCGGCCGGGCTGGCGACGCCCGCGCTTGCGCAGGGCCTGCCCGAGCTGAAATGGCGCATGCCGCTTTTCCTGCCACGCAATGTCGATTCCGTTCTCGAAGCCGCGAACGATTTCACACGCCGCGTCGCCGAGGCCACCGATGGCAAGTTCCAGATCCAGATGTTCGGCACCGGCGAACTGGTTCCCGGCGGTCCGGCGGTGCTCGACGCGGCGGAGAACGGCACGGTCGAATGCGCCTTCACGCTGTCCTATTATTCCTTCGGGAAGGACCCGGCCTATGCCTTCGGGGCGACGTTGCCCTTTGGTTTCAACACGCGCGGGCAGGCGGCCTGGCTGTTCAAGGGCGGCGGACTCCCGCTTCTCAACGAGTTCTTCAACGCGCGCGGCACGCATGGCCTGCCCGTCGGCAATTCGACGATGCAGATGGGCGGTTTCTTTCGCAAGGAGATCAACAAGGTCGAGGATCTCAAGGGCCTCAAGATGCGCATCCCCGGCCTCGGCGGCGTCGTGATGGCGAAGCTCGGCGTGGTGCCGCAGCAGCTTCCGCCGGGCGACATCTACCCGGCCCTCGAACGCGGCGTCATCGATGCGGCCGAATGGGCCGGGCCATACGACGATTTCAAGTTCGGGCTGCACAAGGTCGCGCCCTATTATTACGCGCCGGGCTGGTGGGAGCCGCAGGCGACCATCATGTGCTTCGTCAACAAGAAGAAATGGGACGAGCTGCCCAAGCTCTACAAGGCGGTGCTCGAAACGGCCGCCACCGCAACCTGGACGCTGCATGTCGCGCATTATGACACGATCAATTCCGGCGGGCTGCGCAATCTCGCCGCGGCCGGGGCGCAGGTGCGGTTCTTTTCGAAGGAGATTCTCGACGCCTGCTACGATGCCTCGTTCCAGGCCTTCGAGGAGCTGAAGGCGAAGAGCCCCGCTTTCGCGAAGATCTATCCGCACTGGAAGAAATTCCTCGACGAGAACGAGCTTTACGCCCGGATCGGCGATTCGAGCTACGACAATTACGTCTATAATCGCCGCAGCCGCTGACGGACGGACGATTTCCCGGCGCCGCCGGCTTGCGCCGGCGGCGTTCGCGCGCCGGCACGGCTTTTCTTCCTTGCGCGCCGTGTTATGATTGCCCGCCCGGCAGGATTTCGGGCAATTTTATTTCAAGAACACGATTTCGGGGGGATCCCATGGCCATTCGCGTCGTTGGCGCTTTCATGCGCGTCTGCCTGCCTGTCATCCGCGTTTTTCCGCTCTGCCGCCGCATCGCGCTCGGTCTCTGCCTCGTCTGGTTCGCCGCGCCGGCCGGTGCGCAGGACGTTCCGGGGCTCGCATGGGAGGCTGCGAACCGTTTCCGGCTGTTGCGCACGGAGCAGCATTTCCGCGAATTGCTGCGCGTCTACCGCGCGATGCCGGCTGCGGCCCGGAAGGGCGAACCTGCCTTCGCGCTCGAGGACGCGCTCCAGCGGCTTGCGGCCGCGCGCGCGCTCAAGTTCGACGGCACCGACCGCGACCAGGTCGAACGCTATGGCTGGACCGTGGCGATGGTCGGGCGGGATCACAATTGCTTCCGCACCGGCAGCCGCAACCATTATTCCTGCACCTTGCCCGGTTATCCGGCCGCCGATCCCGAGCGCTACATGGAGCCTCGCCGCGCCGATATCCTGGTGCGCTTCACCAAGCCGCCCGCCGCGCGCGCCGCGCCCTGCCGCTGGCGTGCCGCCTGGGATGGCGGGTTTGCGGATGCGACCGCGCCCTGTACCGGCGAGGAGCCCGTGCGGCTGCGTCATGTGCCCTATGAAAGACCCTTCCTGCTCGAAGTGACGGGCGCCGACGGTGCCGTGCTCGGCCGCGCGAGCGGCCAGCGGCTTCGCCATGTCTTCATCGCGGGGATCGGCGATTCCTTCGCCTCCGGCGAGGGCAACCCCGACAAGCCGGTGACCTTCGGCGACGAGGTCACGCATGTTTCCGATTACGACAAATCCTCGCACCTGCCGAATGGCAACAAGCAACTTTATCCGCTCCGGGTCGGCCGCGCCGTCAACCAGGGCGGCGGCATGAGCAGCCCGACCTGGCTCAACGGCCAATGCCACCGCTCGCTTTATTCGCAGCAGGTCAAGACGGCGCTGGCACTGGCGCTCGAACAGCCGCATCTCGTGGTCACCTTCACCGGCTATGCCTGCACCGGCGCCGAGATCGACGAGGGGCTGCTCGGCTTCTGGGCCGCGCGCGACGACGTGCCGGCCGGGTTCCGTGACGATGCCCCGCAGCTCGTGAAGCTGTTGCGCGATTATTGCCGGCGCGCCGCCGATTACGAATATTTCGATGCCGGGGACTATGATCCCGTCGATTGGCGGCGCCTGCCGCGCTGCGCCGAATGGCGCAGCCGCCCGCCGGACGCGGTGCTGCTGTCGATCGGCGGCAACGATCTCGGCTTCTCGCGGGTCATCGCCAAGCAGGTCATCGCATCGACCTGGGATTCGACCCGGTTTCTTTACCGCCTCTGGCTCAAGCAGCTCGATCCGCTCGATTTCGCGGATGCGCTGCACCGCATCGACCATGCGGTGACCGAGAACGGTATCCTGCGCCCCGCGCTGCGCGACAATCACCGCCGGTTGGCCGGAATCCTGCGTCGCTACATCGCCGGAGACGGACAACCGCCCCTGGTGCTCCAGACCGGTTATCCGCATATCACGGTGCGGCGCGATTCCGAGCCGGACGACGTCTGTCCGAGCGTCGATTTCGGCATGACGGTGCACGAGGCGCTGAAGATCGGCCCGGAAACGGGGCGCGAGGGCCGGCGCTTCGTCAACCGGCTCGATGCCGCGCTCGGCGAGATGGTGGCGGCGCTGGACGATCCGCGCTGGCATTATGTCAACAGCCATGTCGCGCGCTTCAAGGGCCACGGCATCTGCACGCGGGGGGTCGCTGGCGCGGATCTCGACGAGGCTTGGGCGCGCAATTCCGGTAGCGGGGATTTCCCGATTCTGCGGCCCAATTGGCGCGGCGCCAATTGGGATCCGGCGACCTTCCGGCCGTCGCAATGGCGCGCCTATCGCCCGCGCCTGCGCTGGTTCGTGACGCCGAATGACGGTTTCCTGACCGGGCATTATCTGCGCGATGTGCATATCAAGGGGCATCTGCGCGAGCAGCCGCTGGTCGCAGCCACGCTCTCCGGTGCCTTCCATCCAAATGCGCTCGGCCATGCGGCGATCGCCGATGCCGTTCTGCCGGCGCTGCGCGCCGGGCTGGGCCTTGCGCCGCCGGCGGAATGAGCGGCGGGGTCAGAGCCGCTTCAGCTCCGGCCTGCCGACAAGCGCGGCGAGCAGGCGCGCCGTGCCGGTCGATGATGCGTCAGCCTGCCCGGCTCCGGCGCGCATGCAGCGGCTTGCCGGGGGCGGCCACGCAGAGGGCAGGGACCGGATAAAATGGTGCCCAGGGGCGGAATCGAACCACCGACACTGCGATTTTCAGTCGCATGCTCTACCAACTGAGCTACCTGGGCGGCGCGGGCTTGCCCGCGCGAGAGCCGAGCTTTTAGGGAAAGGCGCGGCGGCTGTCCAGCCCCTCGCGGAGGAAATTGCGGCGCGGCCATTGTGCGCTGCCGCACGCCGCGGAACGCGGGAAACCGGGAGACATTCGGCATTTCCTTCGCCGGCGCGCTCGTCTAGCGTGCCTGCATGCATGCGTCACCGGGGGGCTTCGATGCAATCGCTTGCGACAATTCCGTTTTTCAAGGCCGCCGCCGATCTCGATCTCAAGCCCTTCGAGCGGCGCTGCATCTGGAAGCGGGTCGAGGAGGGGCAGATCCTCGTCGATTTCGAGGATGTCTCCAGCGATGTCTATTTCCTGGCGAGCGGCGATGTCCGGATCCAGATCCGCACCGCCGGCGGCAAGGAGGTTATCCTCGCCGATATGCGCGGCGGCGATTTCTTCGGCGAACTCGCCGCCATCGACGGCACGCCCCGGTCCGCCAATGTCACGGCGCTGACGCGCGCCGAGATCTGCATCGTTTCTGCCGGCGTGTTCCGCGAGATGGTGCTGGCCTCGAAGGTGTTGTCGGAGCGGCTGCTGCGGCTCCTGGCGAGCCGCGTCCGCGATCTCAACACGCGGCTGCTCGAGCATACCGTGCTCGACATCCGCCACCGCCTTTACGCGGAATTGCTGCGGCTTTCGGCGCCCCGCCCCCATGCCGCGCCGGCGCGGGTCGTCTCGCCGCCGCCGGTGCATCACGTGCTCGCGGCCCGCGTCGGCTGCCGGCGCGAGCAGATCACGCGCGAACTCGGCGCGATGAAGGCCGAGAACCTGCTCGAGCGCACCCGCGGCGCGCTGGTCCTGCTCGATCCGGAAACGCTGCGCCAGCGCATTGCCCAGGCGATGCGCGAGGCCGGTTGAGCGCCGCTCAGCTGCGGTTGCCGATCAGCGAGAGATCCGGCCGGAATTGCGGCGCGAAGAGCGGACCGTCGAGCCTGAAGGCGAAGAATTCCCCGTTCTGCCCGAGAATCTCCTGCCGGCGCCGGAGCAGGATGATCAGCCTGTCCTGCTGTTGCGCGAGATCGATCGCGCCTTCGAGCGTCGCCGCCACCCGCGCCGAGAGGAAGCTGGATCCTACCGGCTCGATGCGGCCGTTGCGGATTGCGACATTGACCTTGATCTGCTCGTAGGCCGTGCGGCCGCCGAGCGCCGCCACGAGCGCCTGCTCGCTCGCACCGTCGCCGCTGCGCTGGAGAAGGCGCGCGAGATCAATTCCGGCGACCTCGCCGCCGCGCATCTCGACCTGACCGGTTCCGGCGAGGCTGCGGATGATCGCCGCCGGGCTGCGCCCGCGCCCCTCCGCCTGGAGCACGAAACTGCCGGCGCCGGAGACCCGGTCGAAGCCGAGGCTCTCGATGAGGAAGGCACGCGCGTCGATCCGGTCGCCGGCGACATGAAGGCGCAATTCCGGCTCGCCCTCGTGTTCGAGCGTCGCGACGCGCGCCTTCAGCGTGCCGTCGCCGTGGCGGCTGTCGACAATCGCGAATTCGGTCCGGCTGCCGCGCGTCAGCACCGCGATGGCCGCCTGGGTGAGCCGCACCCGGCCGAGGCGCAGCTCCGCCGTCGAGAGGCGGATATCGAGATCGAGCCAGGGCGCCGGGTTGAGCGCCAGCGGCACCTCGGACCATTCTCCCTTCGCGCTCCGCAGCCCGGCAAGAACGGCGCCGGCCGCGCTGCCATCGACCAGATCGCCGGCGAGCGTGGAGGAGAGCGACCAGCGACCATTCACCTCGCGCAGGGTCGCAATGCCGCTGAGATGGCGATCCCCGCGGGTGATCCGGAGCTGGTCGAGGCCGATCCCGCGCGGATCGAGATGCATCTGCGCCCGGAGCGCCACGGGCATCGTCTCCGCCGCAACGGCCCGCGGCCGGGCGCCGGCGAAGAGCGCGCGCTCGAGCCGCGGATCGAGGCTCGCCTCGATCCGGCCGGAAAACGCGATATCGGCGTCGTTGCGCATCGCCCCGGCGAAGGCGAGGTGCGCCGCGCCGCGCGTCAGGCGCAGGCTGGCGGGGCGCGCCCGGCCCTGGCCGAGGGCACCGAGCAGCGGCAGCCCGGCCTCGATCGCGAATCCGTCCCGGCCGGCGCGGGCGCTGATCTCCATCCGCGCGCGCCGCAGCGAGACGCCGAAATCGAGATCCACCTGGTGCAGCGCGACCAAACCACCATCCGGCGCGGCGCCGGCGAGCAGGATCGTCGCGTCCTCGATGCCGAGCCGCAGCCGGTCGAGCCCGCCGATCCGCTCGAAACGCCCCGCCAGCGCGCGGACCGGCGCAAGCATCGCCCGCGGCGAGCCGGAGGCCAGCCGCAGATCGGTGCCGTCGAGCCGGATCTCGGGTCGGACCAGGGTGAAGGACGGGCCGGAAATCGTGCCGTCGAGCAGATCCGCGAGGTCGAAACGCAGCACCATCTGCGGCGCGCGCAGCGCGACCCGCGCGGCGTCATCCTCAAAGCGCACGTCCTCGAACACCACCTTGGGCTTGGGCCAGGCAACGAGCCGGCGCGCCTCGTATCGGAAACGGGCGCCGGTTTCCGCCTCGATCCGCGCCAGAACCGCGCGTTCCATGGCGCCGAAATCGCGGCTGGCGATGATCCCGCCCATCGCCGCGAGCGCCACGGCCGCGATCACGCCGAGGGTGATCGCCAGCCTTCCGGCGCCGCGCCGAAGATCGCTGCCGGCCGGCAGCCGCGGCAAGGGCCAGCGCCAGCGCGGAAAGTTCCGGCGCGAAGAGGGGGGCAGAGGCGCGTTCATCACCGTCCCGTCCCGGATGCCGGCCGCCCGTGGCGCGATCCGACCAGACCTGTTGCGGCACGCGCCTGCGTGCCGGCCTCGGGCGATGCAACAAACACTATCATGATGTCACGGTTGCCGGGGCGCGGGCAAGCCGGCGAACGGCCGGCTTGCTCACGCCACGACGAAATCCGCCTCGGTCCGGGCCCGGATATCGTCCACCGAAACCCCGGTCGCGCATTCGAGCAGCCGCATCGGCGACTTGCCGCTGCGGTCGATCTCGAACACGCCGAGATCGGTGATCACCATGTCGACGACGCCGGCGCCGGTCAGCGGCAGGGTGCAGCGCTTGAGCAGCTTGGATTCGGCGGTGCCGTCCTTGCCCTTCGCCTCGTGCTCCATGACGACGACGACCCGCTTGACGCCGGCGACGAGATCCATCGCGCCACCCATGCCCTTCACCATCTTGCCGGGGATCATCCAGTTGGCGAGATCGCCGTTCTGGGCGACCTGCATCGCGCCGAGGATCGAGATGTCGATATGTCCGCCGCGGATCATCGCGAAACTGTCGGCCGAGGAGAAATAGGAGGTGATCGGCAGTTCCGTCACGGTCTGCTTGCCGGCATTGATCAGGTCCGGATCCTCCTCGCCCTCATAGGGGAAGGGGCCTATGCCCATCATGCCGTTCTCGCTCTGGAGCGCGACCGAGATCCCGTCGGGGATGAAGTTCGAGACGAGCGTCGGGATTCCGATGCCGAGATTGACGTAGAAGCCGTCCTTCAGCTCCTTCGCGGCGCGGGCGGCCATTTCTTCGCGGGACCAAGCCATGGTGAAACGCTCCCGGTCTCAGTGATTCGGGGTGGGATGGGGACGGGTGGTGCGGTTCTCAATGCGCTTGGGCGCATCCGGCACATGCACGATCCGTTTCACATAGATGCCCGGCGTATGGATCTGGTCGGGTTCGAGTTCGCCCGCCGGGAAGAGATGCTCGACCTCCGCGACGGTGACGGTCGCGGCCGTCGCCATCATCGGGTTGAAGTTGCGCGCGGTCTTCCGGTAGATCAGGTTGCCCTCGCTGTCGCCCTTCCAGGCATGGACGAGCGCCAGATCGGCCCAGAGCCCGGTCTCCAGGATGTATTTGCGGCCGGCGAAACGCGGCAGGTCGGGAAATTCCCGCTCCTCCTTGCCCTCGGCGATCACGGTGCCGACGCCGGTGGCCGTGAAGAAGGCGGGGATGCCGGCGCCGCCAGCGCGGATGCGCTCGGCCAAGGTGCCCTGCGGGTTGAATTCGAGTTCGAGTTCGCCCGCGAGATATTGCTGGGCGAAGATCTTGTTTTCGCCGACATAGGACGAGATCATCTTGCGGATCTGCCGTGTCTCCAGCAGCTTGCCGAGATGGATGCCATCGACGCCGGCATTGTTGGAAATCACCGTCAGGCCCTTCACGCCCGATTCCTTGATCGCCTCGACCAGGGTCTCGGCGACGCCGCACAGCCCGAAGCCGCCGGCCATGATCGTCATGTCGTCCTTGAGAAGACCGGCGAGGGCGCTCTTCGCGTCCTTATAGACCTTGCGCATGAAAGATCCCCAGATGAACCGAACGCGGCCTGTTTAGGGGAAAGGCATGGCCTTGCCTAGGCCCCAGACCACCATACCGGCGCGTCATGGCCGCCGGATCAGCAGGGTTGCCGCGAGCCCCGAAAGCAGCAGGATCGCAAGCGAATCCAGCGCGGCATGCTCGAAGGTGCCGGCGCTTGCCTGGCCATAGGCGCGCGTCGCCAGCGTCTCGAAATTCAGCGGCCGCAGCAGCAGCGTCGCCGGCAATTCCTTGACCGTGTCGATGAAGACCAGGATGGCGCCGAGCGCCAGCCCCGGTCGCATCGCCGGCAGATGCACCTTCACCGCGAGCGCGGGATCGCGCATGCCGTGGACACGCCCCACCCAATCGATCGAGCGCGGCAGGCGCGCCAGCGCCAGCGTCGCCTGACCGGTTCCGATGCCGAGGAAGCGGATCGTGAGCGCGAGGCCCAGCGCGGCGGCGGTGCCGGCGAAAAGCGGCCCCGCCCCGATCCGCTCCAGCGCGTCATCGGCGAAGCGCAGCACCGGTAACAGCGCCAGCACCAGCACCGTGCCGGGAACGGCATAGCCCGCCGCCGTCAGCCGCAGGGCCGGCGCAAGGCCCGGCGCCAGCCGCGCGGCGATCGCAACCGCCCCCGCGAGCAGCGCCACCGCCAGCGCCACGCCGGCGCCAAGCATCGCGCTCGACGCCGCGGCCGCCAGGAAATCCGGGTCGAGCGATTGCCGGCCGGCATAGAGTATTGCCCGCGAGATCAGGAACCCGGCCGGAACGACGAAGCCGAGCAGGGCCGGCAACCCCGCCGCCGTCAGCGCGGCAAAGGCCGCTGGGCCGGAGAGGCGGATCGGCCGCGGCATCGCGGCGCCGCGCGGCGGAGCGACATTGCCGGGCCGCGCCGCGCGCCCCGCGAGCGCCAGCAGCGCCGCCAGCAGCACGAGCAGCCCCGCGAGCCGCGCCGCGCCCGGCAGATCAGAGCGGTTCAGCCAGATATCACGGATCGCGACCGACAGGCTCGAAACCCCGAGATGCTCGGTGGCGCCGACATCGTTGATGGTTTCGAGCAGCGCAAGCAGCAATCCGGCCAGGATCGCCGGGCGCGCAACCGGCAGCCCGACCCGCAGGAACAGCGCCGGGCCGCGGGCGCCGAGCAGCCGCGCGGCATCGATCACCGACCGGCCGGAATGCAGGAAGACGAGCCGGCAGGGCACGTAAACATACGGCGCGAGCACCAGCGCCATCACGAGCACCGCGCCGGGCAGCGAGCGGATTTCGGGAAACCGGTATTCCGCGAGGCTGCGGGCGCCGGTCAGCGCGCGCCAGAGCCCCTGGACGGGCCCGAAGAAATCGAGAAGATCGACCGCGATGAAGGCCGCGAGATAGGTTGGCAGCGCCAAGGGCAGCACGAGCAGGACCTCGACGAGGCGGCGCAGCGGAAAATCGTAGATCGCCACCAGCCAGGCCGAGACGGCCCCCATCGTGCCGGCAAGAAGCGCGATTCCCGCGAGCAGCAGCCCGGTCTCCCGCAGGGCGTTGAGCTGGGTGGGGGAGAGCAGCGCCGCGCCAGCGGGCCCGGCCATCAGGCTCAGGAAGCCGGTCGCCGGCGCGAGCACGAACAGCCCCAGCACCAGGCTCGCGACGAGCCAGGGCAGGGGCCTCGGCCGGGACGGCCGCAGGGCCGCCCCGATCGGCATCGGCGTGCCGTGCATGAGATCGGCTCAGCTCTGCGGGCCGAGATCGTAGCCGACCTTCTCGACGAGTTCCGACGCCGCCTTGCGGTTCTTGGCGATGGTGTCGAGCGGAACGCTATCGATGGCGAGCTTCCCGAACCCGTCGATGATCGGCTCGACCGCCACCTTACTGACCACCGGATATTCGAAGTTCTTGGCCGAATATGCCTCCTGCGCGCGCTTGCCGACCAGCCATTCGGCGAGTTTGAGCGCCTCGGCCTTGTTCTTCGCGGTCTTGGTCAGAACCAGGCCGGAAATGTTCACATGCGTGCCGCCATCCTTGAATTTCGGCAGGATGACCCGCACCGCATCGGCCCAGGCCTTCTGGTTCGGATCCTTCTGCATCAGGCCGTAATAATAGGTGTTGGCGACGCCGATATCGCAGGTCCCGGCCGCGATATCCTTGGCGACGTCGCGATCGCCGCCGGCCGGCTTCTTGGCGAGATTGGCGCGCAGGCCCTTGAGCCAGGTCTCTGCCTTGTCGGCGCCCATATGCGCGATTGCCGCCGCAACGAGCCCGGTATTGTAGGCATGAGTGCCCGGCCGGGTGCAGAGCCTGCCCTTGAAGCGCGGATCCGCGAGATCCTCGTAGCTCAGCGCCGCATCCTTCACGCGGTCCTTCGAAGCATAGATGACGCGGGCGCGCATCGAGACGCCGACCCAGGAGCCGTCCGCCGCGCGCAGCGGCACCGGCACCGCCTGCGCCAGCGCCGGCGTGACGATCGGCTGCGTGATCCCGAGCGCCACCGCCTGCGTCAGCGTCGAGACATCGACGGAGAGCAGCAGATCGGCCGGGCCGCGCTCGCCCTCGGACTGGATGCGCTCGGCGAGCCCCGAGGCGGCGAAGACGACATTGACCTTGATGCCGGTCTCGGCCGTGAACTGGTCGAGGATCGGCTTGATCAATCCCGGTTCGCGATGCGTGTAGAGATTGACCTCGGCGGCCTGCGCCGCGGCGCCGGCGAGCGCAAGGGCGCCGGCTGCGAGACCTGCCCGGATCGGGAAACGAATTGCCATTGCTGTCCTCCTTCGCGCGGGTGCAAGGCCCGCGGCCACCCGGCATCGTGCCGAATGCTTCTCTCTTTCCGGCGCGCAGCCGAGGCGTCAAGAGAAAAGACAAGGAAAAACAGTATGTTGGAATTATTCCAGAAAGCAGATATTCTGGAATCGATCTGAATTTGACCCTGAAGGTCCTGATCTCGTACGGAGATTGCAGCGGAGGCGCTCGCGCGTCCTCGGCGCGCGGCTTCCGGTCGCAGGCCGGCGCGGTTCAGTTCAGCGCGACAAGCCCCGGGGCGCGACGAACCACCGGCAGGATCGTGGGTGCGCGCGCCTCCCGCGCGCTCAATGCCGCGAAGCCTGGCGCAGCGCTGCCGCGCGCCGCGTGATGGAGGGTTTCGGCGCGGGCGGCCTCCGCCTTGAGCCCGGCGATCACGCGGGCGCGGGTGCGCGGGGCGGCCTCCTCGGCGAGCATGCCGCGAACCGAGGCCATTTCCAGCGCGCGCACGATGGCGATCTCACGCTTCGGCACCCGGGGCAGCGCGTCCGAGAATGCTGCTGCGGGGTAGGGGAAGCGCGCCGATCCGTCGAAATGCCGCATGCCGATCCGCGTCATCACGAGATCGCCGCGCCGGAGGCTCGGATCCGCGAGCAGCGCGGCGGAGGATTGCGTCGCGCCGACCGGGTGGCACGCGCAGGCAGGGTTCAGATGTTCCCGGTAGCGGAATGCCGAGGCGAGTGCGGTGTAGCGCGCGGTGCCCTGCCGGAGCTGGTCGAGATCGCGGGCGCCGGCGGGCAGGGAATAGAGCGCGGTCTCGGCGCCGGGGCAGGAATTGCGGCACGCCGCTTCCTGCGCGCGCAGGCTCGCCCCGACCGCGCCGAGCGGGAAGGCGAAACCGTCACACAGCCGCACGCAGTACGGCGTTGTCGCGGGCATGCCGCGCCGGATCAGCGCATGCCGGGCCCGGATCGCGCCTTCCGCACGTTTCTGGAGATTGGGCTTGATGGCGGCTGCCCTGGCAACCGGCGGTCTGACGATCGCCGTCCGCGCGGCCGGCGGCGAGGTCTCGATGGCCCGGCCGGCGCCCGGCGCATGATGGACAGGCATCCGCTCCTCGCGGCGGAGCGGCGCGAGGCGGAGCATCTCGCGCGGCAGGTGATATTCCACCTGCTGGCGGATCGGCCGGTTGAACTGCACGATATGCGCCCGGACATGCGGGCTTTCCGCCGCCTGGACGAGGATCGCGCCGCTGCTCCCCGCGATCAGCAGGCCGAGCGCCGCGATCATCGCCCGGCGCGGCGCTCCCTCCCGAACCTGGCGCAACGCGCCGCCCCGGACCCGAATCAGTGACATGGCTGGCGGCATGACGCGACGCAACTCCCAGACGCCCCGGCGCCGGCAGCGCGCGAGGGTAAATCAAATCCTAAAAGAGGGCGACTTCCGCCGGGACGCAAGCCGAAACTGTGCCGTTTCGAAACAGGATTGCCCGTCCCGGCGCGCAAAGCCGCGCGCTCTCGTCGCATCCGCAAGCCCGATGCCGGGCCGACGCGCGGCGGTTGACTTCGCGGGCGGAATGCTGCAAGAACGCGCTTCCTCGGAAACGGCACCGTTCCCGCGCCGGCGATCATCGGCAACCTATTGATCGGATAGCGGTTTTCGTGGGGGATAGTTTAACGGTAGAACAGCGGACTCTGACTCCGTTAGTCTTGGTTCGAATCCAGGTCCCCCAGCCAGATCCTATTTTTCGCCGGAATGACGCCCTCAGGGGTTCTCACCGGGATGGGTGTGGCAACGGCTTCCGCAAGGATATCAAATAGTTGCCGGAAGGTGGCGGTGAGTTCGCCATCGTTTCATCGGCAGTTCGATACGAGAAAACTCAGCAGGCGTCGCGATCCTTGATCCCTTCGCAGACTGATACCGCGCTAACCGGGGTGCGAACCTAGTTCGTACCTTTGCCGCTGGATGGATCGCGCTGCCGCCGCCCGCATAGGTTCAAGCAGGCGAAGGGTTTCGAAGTGGTCTTTTGCTTGGCTCTCACTTCGCGCGCGATACGGCTTAACCGGAACACGGCTTCACAACCCTTCGGGCTTCTACAGGCGAAAGCCGGGATAGGCGAAGGCATTGGCGATGGTCGCGCAATCCGGCTCGGACACGCCAGCGCCGCGCGCAATCGCATGCCAGCCGCCTTTGACGGCCCCCTCCATGGCGTCGACCATGGCGCTGGCCTCGGCAGGATCGAGGAGAAAGCGTGGCGCCTGGCTCAGCATGTTGCGGGCATTGGCCCAGCGGCCAAGATCGCCCGCCGCCATCGCAAGGTCACGACGATCGGTGCTGACCGGCACGGACGGCGTGAGATCATAGGCTGGTGAAAGCCGCCATTCGCGCTGCGGTGCGATCACGGCGTGATTGCGCGGGTGATCGTCAATGTTCGAGATCAGGGCGTTGAACAGCATGCGCCGGAAGAGTTCGGCCGCATCACGCTTCGGGTCGGCGCTGATCCGACGCAATTCCTCTGCCAGCACGACATAGGACCAGCGCTCGCGCTGGGTTTCGTCTACGCGTAGCAGCGTGAGGGCGCTTACCATGCGGGCGCGCGTGTAACCCTTGGCGACCTTCTCGCGATCGAAGCGCTTGACCAGCAGCACATCCCGGTCGCCGATGGTGTCGATACGGCTTGTTGCGGTGAGAAGGCCGCAAGCGCGCGCCAGCAGGAGCATGGCATGCTCAACCCGCGCCATGTTCCACTTGTCGTCGGCGCGGTTGAACTTGGCGAGCCAGAGCCCGTCCGCATCCTCGACAACGGCCTTCGGCCGCGCGCCACCCATCGAGGTGCCAAGCCGCAGCAACTCTTCCACCTGCGCCGCCTCGGTGTCCGTGGCACGCGGCTCGTCGTTCACCAGCCGGTCGGCGATCTCCTGAAGACGGGCGAGATCGAGCGTGCGGTTGAAGACGCGCACGGGTGCAGGTGGCGCTTGTCCCAGGCCGAAACCGAGTGCTCCCGCGCGGTCGTCGGGCGAATGAAGGAGGTAGTCGAGTTCGCCAAGTTCGGCCAGCCCGGCGTGCTTCTCGATGACGCGGCGCCCCCAATAGTCCGGGCCGGCATCCCGCAACGCGCCGAACAAGCCCTTCATCCGCACCGTTTCATAGGTGCGCGCGCCGAGCTTCAGTTCTGCCGGATCGATCTCAACAGCATCGGCACGGGCGAGATAGCTTCGGCCATAGACAAAGCGCCCGGTGGTGACGCCTTGCCGGTTCGTTTCGCGCACATAGCGTCCGGCGGTGATCGCCTCGGTCTCACCCGGCAGCGTGACATAGACGAAGCACTCATCCGCCCCTGTTGACGTTGCTTTGCGCATCGGCTTGTTCCCGAAACCGGGTTCCACTTTCGGGGCCGATGCGTCAGAAATCATTGTCGAGCGCCTTCCGGCCGCCGGCCTTGTCGCGGCCCTGCGCCTTGGCCAGCGTCAGGCCCTCCTCGTCGCTCAGCGGATCGGCGACGCGGCCCAGCTGATCGGCCAGCCCCATGGCCCAGAGCAGCCCGGCATAGATGGCGATCCCCGTAGACGGTTTGCCGCGTTCGGCATCACCGATCACATGCCGGTCAACGCCGATCTTGGCTGCAACCTCGGCAATGGAGAGATTGCGCCGCAGCCGCGCCGTGCGGATATTCGCGCCGAGGGTCTTCAGCGCCTGCTCGACCTCATAGGGTGGTGCGGCAAGCAAGGGATTGCGGGCAGTCATGGCGCCTCAAGGCTCCATAAACGGAAATTTCGGCATCTTGAGACGCCTAACAGAGAATTCCTAACAATTCAAGACTTGGGGCCTCAAGACCCCAAAATCGCGGTTTCAGGAACCTCAAGGCGCCATGCTTGACAGAAGCCGCACCCCCTCGAACACCGCCCGCCCGGTCGTATGGTGCTTCCCGCGGTGCAATCCGCAATTGGTCGGCGCCTGCGAGAACCGCTTGACCGACATGGCGCCTTCGCCCGCCGCACCGGACCATTCCGTCCAGGGCGCGAACAATAGCACTGATCGGCCCCGAGTCAGGGTTCCGGGCGCCGCCCCGGCTCTGGAAAGCCGAGCGAGAGGGATTTTTTCCTCATCCATTCGGGCCGTTCGTCATCGTTGTCATTGGAATGATACACGCGCGTGGCATCGCGGGCCGCAGGAGGTGCCCCGATGGCCGACACCGATTCGACGCGGGTCAGGACGCTCTTCATCTCGGATCTGCATCTCGGCACGCCGGGCTGCCAGGCGGAGATGCTGCTCGAATTCATCCGCCGCTATGACGCCGACACCATCTATCTCGTCGGCGACATCGTCGATGGCTGGCGGCTGAAGAACGGCTGGTACTGGCCCCAGATCCAGAACGACGTGGTGCAGAAGCTGCTGCGCCGCGTCCGCAAGGGCGCGCGGCTGATCTACCTGCCGGGCAACCACGACGAATTCCTGCGTGATTATCTCGGCCTCACCTTCGGCGATATCGAGATCGCCGACCGCGCGATCCACCGTACCGCCGACGGCCGCGATTATCTCGTCCTGCATGGCGACCAGTTCGACGTCGTGGTCGCGCATGCGCGCTGGCTGGCGCTGCTCGGAGATTGGGCCTACGAGGTCGCGCTCTGGTCGAACAGCATCGTCAACCGCGTCCGCCGCCGCTTCGGGCTGCCCTATTGGTCGCTTTCCGCCTGGGCCAAGCTCAAGGTGAAGAACGCGGTCAATTTCATCGGCCGATTCGAGGCAGTGCTCTCCGAGGAGGCGCGCAAGGCCGGCGCCTATGGCGTGATCTGCGGCCATATCCACCACGCCTCCGACCGGCAGATCGAAGGCGTGCGCTATCTCAATACCGGGGATTGGGTCGAGAGCTGCACGGCGCTGGTCGAGGATTTC
The DNA here is from genome assembly GCF_008641065.1 of Rhabdaerophilum calidifontis. Classification (GTDB taxonomy): domain Bacteria; phylum Pseudomonadota; class Alphaproteobacteria; order Rhizobiales; family Beijerinckiaceae; genus Rhabdaerophilum; species Rhabdaerophilum calidifontis. The sequence continues at coordinate 33,691 of NZ_VTRS01000003.1, forward strand.
GACGGCACCTTGCGCATCCTGCGCTTCGCGGACATCCTGCGCGCGGAAGCCGCCGCCGGCACCCCGCTGGTGCGCGGCATTCCCCAGCCGCGGGCCGCCTGATGCGCGTTCTTGTCGCCACCGACGCCTGGGAGCCGCAGATCAACGGCGTCGTCCGCACGCTGCAGCAGGTGCGCGCCCTTGCCGTGCCGCTCGGCATGGAGACGCGCTTCGTCACGCCCGACGAATTTCCCACCCTGCCGATGCCGGGCTATCCGGAGATCCGGCTCGCCTTGGCGCGCGCCTCGGCGCTGGCCGAGCGGATCGCCGCCTTTCGGCCGGATGTCGTGCATGTCGCGACCGAGGGGCCGATCGGCTTCGCCGCGCGCCGCGCCTCCCTCCAGTCCAACACGCCGCTGACGACGAGCTATCATACCCGCTTTCCCGAATATCTGCGGGCGCGGGCCCCGGTCCCGGTCGCGCTTTCCTATGCGATGCTGCGCCGGTTCCACGGCGCGGCGGATGCCGTTCTGGTCTCGACCGCCTCGCTGGAGGCGGATCTGCGCGCCCGCGGCTTCCGCAACCTGATGCCGTGGTCCCGCGGGGTCGATCTCCGGCTCTACCGGCCGCGCATCGCCTCGACGGTCGATTGGCCGCGGCCGATCTTCCTCAATGTCGGGCGCGTTGCTGTCGAGAAGAATCTCGAGGCGTTCCTGGCGCTCGATTTGCCGGGAACCAAGGTGGTGATCGGTGACGGGCCGCAGCGCGCCGCCCTCGAATCCCGCTATCCCGGCGTCGTCTTCCTCGGCGCGCGCACCGGGCAGGAGCTTGCCGATCTCTACGCGCAGGCCGATGTCTTCGTCTTTCCCAGCGTGACCGACACGTTCGGCGTCGTGATCCTCGAGGCGCTGGCCTCGGGCCTGCCGGTCGCAGCCTATCCCGTGATGGGGCCGAAGGACATTCTGGCCGGAACCGGCGCCGGGGTGCTGTCGGAGGATCTGCGCGCCGCCGCGCTCGAATGCCTCACGATCCCGCGCGAGGCCTGCCTCGATCTCGCCGCGCGCTATTCCTGGGAAGCCTCGATCCAGCAGTTCCGCGACACGCTCGCCCATGCCGCCGAGACGCATGCCGCGCGTCAGGCGGAGGCTGCCTGAGGCAACGCTGCCGGCGCGGCCACGGCAAGCTAGACGGCTTCGCGCGCCGCCATATCGAGATAAAGTCGCCGCAATGCGCGCGCCAGCGGCCCCGGCTGGCCGCCGCCGATCATCTGGTCGTCGATGCGGATGATCGGCATCACGAAGGCGGAGGCCGAGGTGTAGAACGCCTCGCGCGCGGCCAGCGCTTCCTCGGGCGAGAAGGGGCGCTCGACGATCCGCAGCCCGTGCGCCTCGGCGAGCCGCATCACGCTGCGCCGCGTGATGCCGGGCAGGACCGCGTTCGAGAGCGGGCGGGTGACGATCTCGTCCGCCTCGGTGACGATGAAGGCGGTGGAGGAGGCGCCTTCGGTCACGAATCCGTCCTCGACCATCCAGGCCTCGGCGACACCGGCCTCGCGTGCGGCGAATTTCGCGAGCACCTGCGGCAGCAGCGCCACCGACTTGATGTCGCGGCGCTTCCAGCGCAGATCGGGCAGGGTGATCACCGCTACCCCGGTCTCGGCGAGCGGATTGGCGCCGAGCGCCCGCGCCTGGGTGAAGGCGACGATTGTCGGTTCGAGATCCGGCGGGCAGGTGAATTCGCGCTCATGAACCCCGCGCGTCACCTCGATATAGATCGCGCCTTCGTCAAGCGCGTTGCGGCGGATCAGCTCGCGCTGGATCTCCGTCCAGCTGGCGAGGCTCAGCGGGTTGCGGATCCCGATCGCGCCGAGCGAGCGGTCGAGCCGTTCGAGATGCGGGACGTTGTCGACTAGCCGGCCGCCGAGCACCGCCGTCACCTCGTAGATGCCGTCGGCGAACAGGAAGCCGCGATCCATGATCGGTACCGCGGCTTCGGCGATCGGCACGAAGCGGCCGCGGCAATAGACGATCCGGGAATCGGGTTCGACAGGCATCCTGACCTCTTCCGCATGCATGGCCGGTATGCCGGGTTAGGCCGTTCCGGCGCGGGTGGCAACCGCTTCAGAGAATCCCCGGCAGGTCGAGCCCCTGATCCCGCGCGCATTCGCGCGCGATCGCATAGCCGGCATCGGCATGGCGCATCACGCCGGTCGCCGGGTCGTTCCAGAGCACGCGGGCGATGCGCCGCGCGGCCGCCTCGGTGCCGTCGGCGACGATCACCATGCCGGCATGCTGCGAATAGCCCATGCCGACCCCGCCGCCGTGATGGAGCGACACCCAGGTGGCGCCGGAGGCGCAGTTGAGCAGCGCATTGAGCAGCGGCCAGTCCGACACCGCGTCTGACCCGTCCATCATCGCCTCGGTCTCGCGGTTGGGCGAGGCGACCGAACCGGAATCGAGGTGATCGCGGCCGATGACGATCGGCGCCTTGAGTTCGCCCCGCGCCACCATCTCGTTGAAGGCGAGCCCGAGCCGGTGGCGGTCGCCGAGCCCCACCCAGCAGATGCGCGCCGGCAGGCCCTGGAAGCGGATGCGCTTCTGCGCCATGTCGAGCCAGGTGTGGAGATGCGGATTGTCGGGGATCAGTTCCTTGACCCTGGCATCGGTGCGGTGGATATCCTCCGGGTCGCCCGAGAGCGCGCACCAGCGGAACGGGCCGATGCCACGGCAGAAGAGCGGGCGGATATAGGCCGGCACGAAGCCGGGAAAGGCGAAGGCGTCCGCCACGCCTTCGTCGAGCGCCATCTGTCGGATATTGTTGCCGTAATCGACCGTCGGCACCCCCATCCGGTGGAAGTCCAGCATGGCGCGGACATGCCCCGCCATGGATTGCTTGGCGGCGCGCGTCACGGCGGCCGGGTCGGATTGCTGCTTCGCCTCCCATTCGGCCAGCGTCCAGCCCTTCGGGAGATAGCCGTTCACCGGATCATGCGCCGAGGTCTGGTCGGTCACGCAATCGGGGCGGATGCCGCGCCGCACGAGTTCGGGGAAGATCTCCGCCGCATTGCCGAGAAGTCCGACCGAAACCGGCTTCCGCTCGCGGCAGGATGTCTCGATGATCGCAAGCGCCTGGTCGAGATCCGGCGCCTCAAGGTCGAGATAGCCGGTCCTGAGCCGGAACTCGATCGAGGAGGGGCGGCATTCTACCGCGAGCATGCTCGCCCCGGCCATCGTCGCCGCGAGCGGCTGCGCCCCGCCCATGCCGCCGAGCCCGGCGGTGAGGATCCAGCGGCCGGAAAGATCGCCGCCGTAATGCTGCCGGCCCATCTCGACGAAGGTTTCGTAGGTGCCCTGGACGATTCCCTGCGTGCCGATATAGATCCAGGAGCCGGCCGTCATCTGGCCATACATCATCAGCCCCTTGCGATCGAGGGCGTTGAAATGCTCCCAGGTCGCCCAGCGCGGCACGAGGTTCGAATTGGCGATCAGCACCCGCGGCGCATCCGGCTGGGTGCGGAACACTCCGACCGGCTTGCCGGATTGCACGAGCAATGTCTCGTCCTCTTCGAGCCGCCGCAGCGCCGCGACGATGCGGTCGAAGCTCTCCCAGTCGCGCGCCGCGCGGCCGATGCCGCCATAGACGACCAGCTCGCCGGGCTTCTCGGCGACATCGGGATCGAGATTGTTCATCAGCATCCGCAGGGGCGCCTCGGTGAGCCAGGTCTTCGCCGAGAGGTCGGGGCCGCGCGGGGCGCGGATGATGCGGGCATTGTCGATGCGGGACATGAGCGTCAGCCTCTGGCAAAAGCGATGCAGGTCTGGAAGATGCCGGCGAGAACGGCGCGGACCGGGGCGGCATGGGCGGGATCGAAGGGCGGCGGCCAATCCGCCTCTGCAACCGGGCCGGGGCGTTCCGGCATGTAGCCCCGGCAGGCGAGTTCCATCTGCACGGCGTGCAGGCCGCTTGCCGGGTTACCATAATGCCGGGTGATGTAGCCGCCGCGGAAGCGGCCATTGGTGACGCGGCTCATCCCGGAGCGGTCGGCGATCGCCTCGATCCGGGCCGTCAGCGCCGGATCGCAGGACGCGCCGGAATGGGTGCCGATATTGAAGACCGGCAATTCGCCCTCGAACAGCCGCGGGATCACCGAGCGGATCGAATGGCAATCATAGAGCACGATGCGCGGATGGCGCGCCCGCAGCCGCGCGATCTCGCCGGCGAGCGCGGCATGATAGGGGTCGAACCAGGTTGCGCGCCGGAGGGCGATCTCGTCTGCATCGGGTTCCGCGCCGGCGCGATAGAGCGGTTCGCCGTCGAAGGTGGTGGTCGGGCAGAGTTCGGTCGTCGCCTGGCCGGGATAGAGCGAGGCGCCGGAAGGATCGCGGTTGACATCGATCACGCTGCGCGAGATCCGCGTCCGGAGGATCGTCCCGCCGAGATCCTCGGCGAAATCGTAGAGCGTCTCGATCCACCAATCCGTGTCCTTGCGCGCGCGCCAGGGCGAGACGAGGCGGGCCTCGATCTCCGGCGGGATTTCGGTCCCGGTATGGGGGATCGAGACGATCAGCGGTCCGCCCGCGCGGCGGAGTTCGAGCCAGTCCGGCAGCGTGTTCATGGAATCTCTCCGAGTCCCGGAAGCGGCAGGCCGGTGGCCTCGATCAGCCCGCGTGCCGCGACGAGCGCTAGCGCGGCCGCGATATCGGGGTGGAAATGCCGGTCCTCGTCGAGGCGCGGCACCGCATTCCGGATCGCGGCGTGAACCGACTCCAGCGCCGCCGACGAGCGCAGCGGCCGCCGGAATTCGAGCGCCTGCGCCGCGGCGAGCGCTTCGATCGCGATCACGGCGCGGACATTCGCCGCCATGGCGAGGAGGCGGCGCGCGCCATGAGCGGCCATCGAGACATGATCCTCCTGATTGGCGGAGGTGGGGATTGAATCGACACTCGCCGGGTAGGCCATCTGCCGGTTTTCGGAGACCAGCGCGGCGGCCGTCACCTGCGGGATCATGAACCCGGAATTGAGCCCCGGCCTCGGCGTCAGGAAGGCCGGCAGCCCGGACAGCGCAGGATCGACCAGCATTGCGATCCGCCGCTCGGCGAGGGCGCCGATCTCGCACAGGGCCAGCGCGAGCATGTCGGCGGCGAAGGCCACCGGCTCGGCGTGGAAATTCCCGCCGGAGAGCGCCTCGCCGGTTTCCGCGACGATCAGCGGATTGTCGGAAACACCGTTCGCCTCGGTATCGAGCGTCGCCGCCGCCTGACGGAGAAGGTCGAGGCAGGCGCCCATCACCTGCGGCTGACAGCGCAGGCAATAGGGGTCCTGGACGCGGTCGTCGCCCGTAAGATGCGAGGCGCGCAGCGGCGAGCCCGCCATCAGCCGCCCCAGCGCCGCTGCCGTCTCGATCTGGCCGCGATGGCCGCGCAGCGCGTGGATGCGCGGATCGAAGGGCGTGTCCGAACCGCGCGCGGCATCCGTGGTCAGCGCGCCGGTGACGAGCGCCGAGCGCAGCGCATCCTCCGCCTCGAACAGTCCGGAAAGCGCAAGGGCGGTGGAGAATTGCGTGCCGTTGAGCAGCGCCAGCCCCTCCTTGGCTTCGAGCGCGAGCGGCGCGAGCCCCGCTTGCGCCAGGGCCGCCGCCGCCGGCACCCGCCCGTCCGGCATGTCGATGGCGCCGACGCCCAGCATCGCCGCCGTCAGATGCGCAAGCGGCGCGAGATCGCCCGAGGCACCGACCGAGCCCTGGCCGGGCACCACCGGCAGCAGATCGGCCGCGAGCATCGCTTCGAGCATCTCCACGGTTTCGGGACGCACGCCCGATGCGCCGCGTCCGAGGCTCGCGAGCTTCAGCGCCATCATCAGGCGCACGACGGCGCGGGGCACCGGCTCGCCGGTTCCGGCGGCGTGGCTCAGCACGATGTTGCGCTGGAGGGTCGCGAGATCCTCGGCCGGGATCCGCACGCTCGCGAGTTTCCCGAACCCGGTATTGATGCCGTAGACCGGATCGCCGCGCGCGACGATCGCCCGCACCGCCGCGGCACTCGCGGCCACGGCCGGACGGGCCTCGGCGGCGAGCGCAGCCGGCGCCCCGGCGAGGATCGCGCGCCAATGCGCGAGCGGCACATGGCCTGGATTCAGGATCAGCATGGCTGGCCTCGGAAGACGCGGGAATGGAGCGGGTTGAACCCGATGCGGTAGACGAGTTCGGCCGGCGCCTCGATATCCCACAGGGTGAGGTCGCAGGCCTTGCCGGGTTCGAGCGTACCGATCTCGGCGAGCCGGCCCAGCGCGCGCGCCGCCTCGCGCGTCACCCCGGCGAGGCATTCGGCGACGGTGAGCCGGAACAGGGTCGCGCCCATGTTCATCGCCAGCAGCAGCGAGGTCAGCGGCGAGGAACCGGGATTGCAATCGGTCGCGAGCGCCATGCCCACCCCGTGCCGGCGAAAGGCTGCCACCGGCGGCAGCTGCGTCTCGCGCAGGACATAGAAGGCGCCGGGCAGCAGCACCGCCACCGTTCCCGCCTGCGCCATGGCCTCCACTCCGGATTCGGCGGTATATTCGAGGTGGTCCGCCGAGAGCGCGCCGAACCGCGCCGCCAGCGCCGCGCCACCGAGATCGGAGAGCTGATCGGCATGGAGCTTCACCGGCAGCCCGAGCCGCCGGGCCGCCGCGAAGAGTTGCGCGATCTCCTCCGGCGTAAAGGCGATCCCCTCGCAGAACCCGTCCACGGCATCGACAAGCCCCTCGGCCGCCAGCGCCGGCAGGATTTCGTCGCAAAGCCGCGCGACATGGCCGGCGCGATCGTCCCGCGCCTCCGGCGGCAGCGCATGCGCGCCGAGAAAGGATGTGACGACCGCAACCGCGCGCATGGCGCCGAGCCGCCGCGCCGCGCGCAGCATCCGCGCCTCCGTGTCGCGGTCGAGCCCGTATCCGGACTTGATCTCGATCGTGGTGACGCCCTCGGCGAGGAGCCGGTCCAGCCGGGGCAGGGCGGAGGCGACAAGCGCGGCCTCGTCCGCCGCCCGCGTCGCCCGCACCGTCGCGAGAATGCCGCCGCCCGCGCGCGCGATCGCCTCGTAGCTCGCGCCTTCGAGCCGCAATTCGAACTCGCGCGAACGGTCGCCGCCGAACACGAGATGGGTGTGGCAATCGACGAGGCCAGGCAGCATCCAGCGCCCGCCGCAATCGATCGTCTCGGTCGCCTCGTGCGTCGGCAGCGCCGCCATCGGCCCGAGCCAGGCGATGCGGCCGTTGCGCGCGCCGAGCGCGCCGGGGCAGAGGGGCGGCGCGCCGGCAGCCATGGTCGCGATCCGCGCATTGATCCAGAGCCGGTCGAAGCGCATCCTCAACGTCTCCGCGACGGTTTATTTGTCTATACATAATCGCGGTTGATTGCTAGAGTCCAGCCGTCCCGAGGGGGAAATCGCCGTGCCTGTCTACCATTGCGATCGCGCGCTGCTGCCGGCCGGCATGGCCGCCGATGTGCTTCTCCATGTCGAGGAGGGGCGGATCATCGACATCGCGCATGGTGCCCCTCCCGCCGGGGCGGAGCGCCTCGCCGGGATCGTGCTTCCCGGGCTCGCGAGCCTGCATTCCCACGCCTTCCAGCGCGGCATGGCGGGGCTTGCCGAGACGCGCGGCCCGACGGACGACACGTTCTGGACCTGGCGGCAGGTGATGTATCGCTTTCTCGGCGCCTTGACGCCGGAGGATGTCGAGGCGATCGCCGCTTTCGCCTATCTCGAGATGCTGGAGCGCGGCTTCACCCGTGTCGGCGAGTTCCATTACCTGCACCATGATCGCGACGGCACGCCCTATGCCGATATCGCCGAGCTCGCATGGCGGATCGCACTCGCCGCGGAAGCGACGGGGATCGGCCTCACCCTGCTGCCCTCGCTTTATGTTCATGGCGGCTTCGGCGGCGCGCCCGCGCATGAGGGGCAGCGCCGTTTCCTCAACGGGCCCGACCGTTTCGCGCGGCTCGTCCTCGCGGCGGAAAAGCTCGTCCGCGGCCTGCCTGGCGCCAATCTCGGCATCGCCCCGCATTCGCTGCGCGCGGTGGGACCGGAGGAATTGCGGGCGGTCCTCGCCACCCATCCGGATCTGCCGGTGCATATCCATGCCGCCGAGCAGCTGCGCGAGGTCGAGGATTGCCTTGCCTGGTCGGGCATGCGGCCGGTCGAATGGCTGCTCGTCCATGCCGGGCTCGACGCGCGCTGGTGTCTGATCCACGCCACGCATCTGACCGCGCGCGAGAGCGAGGCGCTGGCGCGCAGCGGCGCGACCGCCGGGCTCTGCCCCATCACCGAGGCGAGCCTCGGCGACGGCATCTTCGACGGGCCGCGCTTTCTCGATTGCGGCGGCGCATTCGGCATTGGCTCCGATTCCAACATCGAGATCACGGCGCCCGGCGAATTGCGGCAATTCGAATACAACCAGCGGCTCGGCACGCGCAGCCGCAATGTCACCGCGCGTCGCGCGGGAGAATCGACCGGCCGCATGCTCTATGCGCGGGCGGCGGCGGGCGGGGCCCGCGCGCTCCGGATCGGGGAGGGCCAGCTCGCGCCCGGCGCGGCGGCGGATTTCGTGGTTCTCGACCGGGAGGCCGTCGATCTCGCACATCTCGATGGCGATGCATTGATGGACGCCTATATCTTCGTCGCGGGTGCCGCGGCGATTCGCGAGGTGCATGTCGGGGGTCGGCGGCTGGTCGAGGCCGGGCGGCACGTCCGGCGCGGCCCGATCGAGGCCGCCTATCGCCGGACGCTCCGGCGCCTGTCCGGATTGTGAGGTGCGCCATGGCTGCGAACAGGGCCGTAGGCAAGGGCGGAGCGGCGCCGCTGCCCCGCTATCTCGAAATCCAGCGCGATCTCAGCGCCGAGATCACCTCCGGCACCTGGGGGCCGGGCAGCCGCGTGCCGCCGGAACACGAATTGCAGGCGCGCTATCAATGCTCGCGGATGACGGTGAACAAGGCGCTCTCGGCGCTCGCCCATGCAGGGCTGATCGTCCGGCGGCGGCGCTCCGGCTCCTTCGTCGCAAGCCCGACCTCGCAGCAGATGGTGCTGAAGATCCACGACATCCAGGCGGAAGTCGCCGCCGCCGGCATGAGCTATCGCTTCGAGATCCTCGACCGCCTCGTCCGCCGGCCGGATGCGGAGGATCGGGCGCGGCTCGGCCGGTCGCGGTCCGGCGGCCGGGTCTTGGCGCTGACGCTCGTCCATTTCGCGAACGGCACGCCCTTCGTGCACGAGGAGCGGCTGATCGACCTCTTGACCGTGCCGGAAGCCGAGGCGGAGGATTTCAGCGCAGCGCCACCGGGCTCCTGGCTGCTGAACCGGGTCGCCTGGACCGATGCCGAGCATGTCATCGCCGCCATCCCCGCCGAGGCCCGGATCGCCAAGGCCCTGGCGATCGCGCGGAAATCGGCCTGCCTCCAGATCGAGCGGCGCACCTGGCAGGGCGGCGTGCCGGTGACCTGGGCGCTGCTGACCTATCCCGGCGACCGCCACCGGCTGACGAGCCGCTTCGGCCCGGCGCAGGGTTTAATGGCGCTGGCGGCGGAATAGGCGGGGGCATGGAGCAGCACGCTGGCGGATGTCTGTGCGGGGATGTGCGCTTCGTCGCGTCCGGGCGTCCCTTGCGGGTCGGCCTGTGCCATTGCCTTGATTGCCGCAAGCATCACGGCGCGCTGTTCCACGCCTCGGCGATTTTTCCGCAGCAGGCGGTGACGATCAGCGGCGGCACCGGCAAATATCGCGGGCGGCATTTCTGCCCCCGCTGCGGCTCCTCCGTCTTCGGGAAAACCGGCGCGGAGATCGAGATCCATCTCGGCGCACTCGACGCGCCCGATCAGTTCACACCGACCTACGAGCTCTGGACCCTGCGCCGGGAAGCCTGGCTGCCGGCCTTTCCGCTCGCGCGGCGCTACCTGCGCGACCGGGATGATACGGGCCCGTTCGAGGATTAGGCGGCCACGGCCGGCTCAATGCGCCGCGGCGAGCACGGCTTCGGCGCGGATCTCCTCGGTGAGCCGCGCCTTGAGCGCCGAGAAATCCGGGCTGGTCTTCATCGTGTAATGGCGCGGATGGGGGAGGGGGATCGGGATATCCGCCTTCACCCGGCCCGGCCGCGCGCTCATCACCAGGCAGCGCGAGCCGACGAAGATCGCCTCCTCGATGTCATGGGTCACGAACAGCACGGTCTTTCGCTCGCGCTCCCAGATGCCGAGCAGCAATTCCTGCATCAGCGCGCGGGTCTGGTTGTCGAGCGCGCCGAAGGGCTCGTCGAGCAGCAGGATCGCCGGATCATTGGCGAGCGCGCGGGCGATCGCGGTGCGCTGCTGCATGCCCCCCGAGAGCTGCTTCGGCCAATGGTTCTCGAAGCCCCTGAGCCCGACCTTGTCGACATAGGCCGCGACGATTGCGCGCGTCTCGGCGGCGCCGAGCCCCTTTTCCAGCAAGCCGAACGCGATGTTCTCGGCAATCGTCAGCCAGGGGAAGAGCGTGTAGCTCTGGAACACCATGCCGCGATCCGGCCCCGGTCCGCTGATCTCACGCCCGTCGAGAACGACACGGCCGGAACTGGGCCGGTCGAGCCCGGCGACGATCCGGAGCAGGGTGGATTTTCCGCAGCCCGAGGGGCCGAGGATCGTGACGAACTCGTTGTCGGCGACGACGAGATCCGTCGGCTGCAGCGCGGTGACCGGCGCGCCGCCTCTCACGCCCGGAAACACCCGCCCGAGCCCTTCGATCACGAGCTTGCTCATGCGCAGCCGCCCGTCATGCGAGCCTCCAGGGAAACAGCGTCTGGTTGAGGCGCTTGAACAGATAATCCGAGACGAGGCCGATCAGTCCGATGACGAGAATGCCGAAGATGATCTGCCCGGTGGCCATCAGCGCCTGGCTGTCGATGATCATGTGGCCGATCCCGGCCGAGGAGCCGATCAGCTCCGCCACGATCACGTAGGTCCAGGCCCAGCCGAGCACAAGGCGGAGGATCTCGGCGATCTCCGGCGCGTTCATCGGGATCAGCACCCGGCGGACGATGCCGTAATCGCCGGCGCCGAGCGTATAGGCCGCCTCGACGAGATCGCGCCGCGTCTGCCCGACATTCACCGCCACCATCAGCACGATCTGGAACACCGAGCCGATGAAGATGACGAGCAGCTTCTGCGTCTCCCCGAGCCCCGCCCACAGGATGAGCAGCGGCACGAAGGCCGAGGCCGGCAGATAGCGTGCGAAGGAGATGAAGGGCTCGAAGAACGCCTCGATCGGCTTGTAGGCGCCCATCAGGATGCCGAGCGGCACCGCGACCAAGGCCGCCAGCACGAACCCGCCGACGACGCGCCAGATCGTGATCAGGATATCGGCCGCGAAGCCGAAATCGGTGAGCAGCCGCGCGCCATCACGCACCATGGTCAGCGGATCGGCGAGGAAGATCTTCGGCACGAAGCCGCCGAGCGTCGCCAAGGCCCAGGCGGCGAAGAACAGCACGAAGAAGAGGATGCCGAGCGCGAGCCTGCGGCCGGCGGAGATCGGTTCGAGAGGGCGCATGGCGATGCTTTCAGATCGCGACCTTGGTCGCGGCGGTGCGTTCATCGCCGGTGTTCGGCGTGCCGCGCGGCTCAATCAGCAGCATGTGCACCTCTTCCTCGGCGAATGGGCAATGCTCGATGCCCCGTGGCACGACATAAAGTTCGCCGGGCCCGAGCGTCACGTCGCCATCGCGCATCCGGATTGTAAGCCGGCCCTTGAGCACGAGGAAGAGATCGTCCGTCTCCGGGTGCGAATGCCAGACGAACTCGCCCTTGACCTTCACGACCATGATGTCGTTGCCATTATAGCTCGCGACGATCCGGGGTGACCAATGCGCCTCGAATGTCGCGAGCTTGTCGGCGAGGTTGACAACGGCGCTCACTGGATGAACCGCGGATCGGCGAGCTTGGCCATGTCGGGCTTCTGCTTGATGATCCCGAGTTCGAGCAGCAGGTCGGCCGCCTCGTCGGAGAATTTCGCATGCTCGCCGGCGAAGAAGGCCTTGTTCGCCGCCCTGTCCTGCCAGCGCAGATAGGCGGCCGATTTCGCGAAGGCCTCGGCGGTCTGCTTCACATCCGCGCCCATGATCTGGTTTGCCTTGGCCGGCTCCCTGGCGATCATGTCGAGGGCCTCGAAATAGCTCTCGGCAAGCGCCTTCACCGCCTTCTCGTTCTTGGCGATGAAATCCGGCGTGCAGCCGAACGTGTCCATCACCATCGGGTAATCGAGCGTGGTGGCGATGATCTTGCCGGCCTCCGGCGCGGCGCGGACCGAGGATAGATAGGGCTCGTAGGTCATCGCGGCGTCGTTCTGGCCGGCGATGAAGGCCTGGGCGGCCGGGCCGGGCTCCATGTTGACGACATTGACGTCCTTCACCGTAAGCCCGTTCTTTTTCAGCATCCAGGCGAGGGTGAAATAGGGGGCGGTGCCGGGCGCCGAGGCGGCGATGCTCTTGCCCTTGAGATCCTTGATCGAGGCGATCGAATTGCGCACCGCCATGCCGTCCGCGCCGTAGGATTTGTCGAGCTGGAAGAGCTGCGTCGTCGGCACGCCGTTGGCGTTCCAGACGATCCAGGTCTCGACCGTGGTCGCGGCGCATTGGATGTCGCCGGAGAGGATGGCGAGATGGCGCGAGGCCTGCGGGATCTTCTTGATCGTGACGTCGAGCCCGTTCTTCTTGAAGATTCCGGCCTCCTTGGCGAGCGTCAGCGGCGCGAATCCTGTCCAGCCCGAGATCCCGATCGCGATCTTCGTCTCCTGCGCGACGGCGCCCGGTACCGTCATGGCGAGCGCGGCGAGCGCCGCGGCGAGAATGGTCCTGTTCATGCCCGTCTCCCGTGTTTTGGTCGGCTTTTGCCGCCTAGCAAGGATTGAACCACCCGCCCGCTTAATTGTCTAGACATAAGCAGCATGCCGCGCTCCGGCCTTCGGCGATCACACGGTGCTGGCGCAAGGGTGAAACCTGGGGGCTTTACTTTGTGCGCCGGATGCGGTGCTCTCCGGAAAAATGCCGGTTTTTCAGGCGATCGGGACGAGAATGGCGCATCAGATAAAACCCCGACGGCCTTCCCCGCTGCGCGCGGGCGGCGGCTCCGCCTGATATGCTGCGCGCCGAGCCGCCGGAACAGCCGCCCGAAACGCGCTTCCTGGCGCTGGGCCGGCATTTCTGGGGCGGAAGGGCGTGCCTGCGCGCCTGGCTGCTGAGCGCGGGCATCGTGTTCTTCCTGCTCGCGACGCTTGCCGCCCAGGTCGGCCTCAACCATTGGAGCCGCGCCTTCTTCGACGCGCTGGAGAAGCGCGATCTCGCCGCCGTGTGGATGACGGCCGGCTGGCTGCCGCTGGTGATCCTGCTCTCGATGGCGGCGGCGACGGCGCTGGTCATCACGCGCATGGCCCTTCAGGTCCGCTGGCGGGAATGGCTGACCGGCGCGATCCTTGGCCGCTGGATCACGCGCGAGCGCGCCTATCGCCTGCCTTTCGTCGCGCCGGATCAGGGCGCCCCCGAATACCGAATCGCCGAGGATGTCCGGCTGGCGGTCGATCCGCTGGTCGAGTTCGCGATCGGCTTCCTCGGCGCCTGCGCAACCGCGATCACCTTCGCCGCGATCCTCTGGCAGGTGGCCGGCTCGACGACCCTCCCGCTCTTCGGCATGGCGGTGACCATTCCCGGCTACATGGCGCTGGCGGCGATCCTCTATGCGCTGCTGGTGACGGGGCTGATCGCCCTGGTCGGCAGGCCGCTCATCCTGCGCGTCTCGGCCAAGAACGAGCAGGAAGCCCGGTTCCGCGCCGGGATGACGCGGCTGCGCGAGAACGCGGAGAGCATCGGCCTGCTGCGCGGCGACCCGGCCGAGCGTGCGGCGGCGCTCCGGGGCTTCGGGCAGGTCGCGGCGGGCTGGTTCGCCATCATCCGCCAGCAGGCGCGGGTGGGGCTGGTGCTCAATGCCAATGGCGCGCTGTTCCCCATCCTGCCGCTGCTGCTCGTGGCGCCGAAATACCTGTCCGGCGCGCTCACGCTCGGCGCGGTGATGCAGGTGGTTTCCGCCTTCGTGGCCGTGCAGGGCGCGCTGATCTGGTTCGTCGACAATTTCGTCCGCATCGCGGAATGGTATGCCTCGGTCCTGCGCGTCGACGAATTGCTCGCCGCGCTCGAGGAGGCGGATGGCGCCGACGGGACGACGCGGGTCGCGCTTCTCGCCCATGACGCGGACACGATCGTCTTCGACCGGCTGCGCCTTGTCCATTCCGGCGGCGAGACCGTGATCGCCGATGGCTCGGCCGTGATCGCGCGCGGCGAGAAGGTGCTGATGAGCGGCGCGAGCGGCACCGGCAAATCCTCGCTGGTCCGCGCCATGGCCGGGCTCTGGCGCAAGGGCTCGGGGCGGATCCTTCTGCCGCGCGGGGCGCGGATCAGCTTCGTGCCGCAGCAGGCCTATCTTCCCACCGGGTCCCTGCGCAGCGTGCTGACCTACCCCGCCCCGCCCGATTCGGTGGGGGACGCGCTGCTGAGCGCCGCGCTCGACAATGTCGGGCTCGGCGCGCTCGCGGCCCGGCTCGACGACGAGGCGGCCTGGGAGCGCATCCTCTCCGGCGGCGAGCGCCAGCGCGTCGCCGTGGCGCGGCTGCTGATCCAGCGGCCGGATGTCGTTATCCTCGACGAATTCACTTCGGCGCTCGACGAGGAGGGGCAGCGTGCGATGCTCGGGCTGCTCGACACTGCGTTGGCCGATGCCACGGTGATCTCGATTGGCCACCGGCCCGGGCTCGAACAGTTCCATGACCGCAGGATCGCCCTTGAACAGACCACCCGGGGCGCCGTCTTCCGCGAGTTGCGCGCTCCCGCGCGGCTCGGCCTTGCGGCGCGCGCGCGAGCCGGCACGCCAGGCTAGGCCGTTTTCCGATGTCGCCGATCCGGTTCCGGCGGCAGCATCTCGGCGATCCTGTCGATCCGCGCCACCGGCCGCAGCCCCTCGATCGCCGCCGCGTGCAGCGCGGGCGAGAAGGCGGCGCAGCCATCGGCGCAGACCACGACCTCGAAATCGCGGACATGGGCGTCGCGCGCGGTCGAGGCGATGCCGCCATTCGTGACGATGCCGCACAGGATGAGGCGGGTAATGTCGAGCCGGCGCAGCACCCATTCGAGCCGCGTCATGTAGAAGGCGGAATAGGCGATCTTCTCGATGACGACATCAACCGGTTGCAGCGCCTCGACCGTGGCATTGCCCCAGCTTCCCGGCGCGAAATCGCCGCGGCGCAGAAAGGGTCGCAGCGCCTTGAGATGCGGCGAGATCAGCGGCTCGCCGCCGCGTCCCGGCTGGAGGGTGAATTGCGTCGCGACCACCACGCCACCCGCCGCGCGGATCGCCGCGGCGAGCGGCGCGACGCGCGCCGGCAGCGCCGCGATTTCCGGCGCCGTCTGGCCGCCGCGCGCATAGGCGCCGTCCGGATGCAGGAAATCGTTCTGGAGATCGCAGATTAGCAGGGCCGTTCCGGCCATCGGCGCGGAGATGGCATCGGAGGTCGCGGCATCGGAGGTCATGGCAGGCGCTCCATCAGCAGGTTGCCGAAGGCGTCGACGCGGACGACGAGCCCCGGATCGACGACGATCGTCGCATCCGGCTGCTCCAGGATCGCCGGTCCGGGAATGACGGCGCCCGGCGGCAGGTCGAGCCGTTCGAAGATCGCGGCCTCGCGCCATTCGCCGCCGAAATAGACCGGCCGCGTGCCGCGACCGGCTGCGGCGAGGCTGGCACCTGCCGGCGGCGCCAGCGCCATGAGATCGAAGGGCGGGCGGCGTCCGGTGGCCGTGGTGCGCAGATTGACGATCCGCACCGGCAGCCCGGGCAGCAGCCGCGAGAAGGCCGCATGATAGGCGGCTTCGAATGCCGCGCGCACCATGCCGATATCGAGCGTCACGCCCGCCGCGTCGAGCCGGGCCGGCAGCGGCACCGCGACCGTATGCGTCTGGCCGAGATAATGCATGTCGAGCGCGAATCCGACCTCGATCTCGGTGATCGGCAGCCCCGCCTGCGCGACGACCTGCCGCGTCATGCGCCCCGTCGTCGCCATCCGCGCCGCGAGCGCGGCCGCGTCGAGCCCGTCGAGTTCGAGATTGACCGTCTCCACCGCGTCGTGGCGGATATCGGCGATCAGGCAGCCGAGCGCCGAGGTAATGCCGGGATAGCGCGGCACCAGCGCCCCCCGGAGGCCGACCTCGCGGATCAGCGCCCCGACATGCAGCGCCCCGCCGCCGCCGAACGGCAGGATGGTGAACTTCGCCGGATCATGCCCGCGTTCGATCGAGACGAGGCGGATCGCCCCCGCCATCCGCGCATTGGCGACGCGGATGATAGCCTCGGCCGCGTCCTCCACCGTGAGCCCGAGCGGGGCGCCGATCGCCGTCGCGATCGCCGCCGCGGCGGCCTCGCTGTCGAGCCGCTGCAGCGCGCCGCCGATCGGCCGCTCGGCATTGATGCGCCCGAGCACGATATTGGCATCCGTCAGCGTCGGGCGGGAATTGCCCTGGCCATAGGCGACGGGGCCGGGGCGCGAGCCGGCGCTTTCCGGCCCGACAGCAAGCAGCCCGCCCCGGTCGACATGCGCGATCGAGCCGCCGCCGGCGCCGATCGTGGTGATCTCGATCATCGGATTGCGGATCACCAGGCCGAAATCGATCGTTGTCTGCGCCGCCAGCGCCGCCTCGCCGCCGGCGACCAGCGAGACATCGAAGGAGGTGCCGCCGAGATCGCCGGTGATGATGTCGGTGAAGCCGGCGGCCCGCGCGATCGCCGCCGCCGCGATCACCCCGGCCGCCGGCCCCGAGAGCGCGGTCCGGACCGGGAAGGCGCGGGCCGCGGCGGTGGACATCACGCCGCCATTCGATTGCACGATGTGGAAGGAGCCGCCGAACCCGGCTTGCGCCAGCGCATCTTCGAGCTTCCCGAGATAGGAGGCGACGACGGGCTGGAGATAGGCATTGAGCGCGGTGGTGGAACTGCGCTCGAATTCGCGGATCTCGGGCAGGATCTCGTGCGAGGCCGTCACATGCGGGTTGGGCCAGATCTCCCGCGCCACCGCGAGCGCCGCCTTCTCGTTGGCGGGGTTGGCATAGGCGTTGATGAAGACGATCGCCAGCGCCTCGGCACCGAGCGCGAGCAGCCGCGCGCAGGCGGCGCGCATCGCTGCCGGGTCGAGCGCCTGGCGGATCGTTCCGTCCGCCAGAACGCGCTCGGGCACTTCGAGCCTGAAATCGCGCGGCGCGACCGGCTCGAAATCCCCCCACAGGCCCCAGGTCTGCGGCCGGTCGCGCCGGCGCATCTCGATCACGTCGCGGAACCCCGCCGTGGTGATGATGCCGATCCGCGCGCCCTTGCGCTCGAGCAGCGCGTTGGTGCCGACCGTGGTGCCGTGGACGATCGCGTCGAGCGCCGCCGGGGCGCCGAACGCGCCGAGCCCGCCCATGAACCCGACCGCCTCATCGCCGCGATTCGACGGCACCTTGGCGGTGCGGAACAGGCCGGTTTCCGCATCGAAACAGGCGAGATCGGTGAAGGTGCCGCCGACATCGACACCGACGAGCCGGGCGGAGCGGGTCATGCCGACCTCCCGGCGCGCAGGGCCGCGGTCGCGGCGGCGTCGACCGTCCCGGCGGCATCAATCGCGACGCCGTAATCGCGCCGCGCCGCCGCCGGCGTCAGCAGCCCGCGGCGGACATCGCGGGCCACCGCTTCTTCCGGGCGCGTCAGCGGATCGCCCCATCCGCCGCCGCCGGGGGTCTCGAGTCGCAGCCGGTCGCCCCGGCCGAGCCGGATCCCGGTGATCTTGGACGCCATGGGCGGGGCATGCGCGCCGGCGCCATCCTGCCATGCGAAGCGGTTGAGTGCACCTGCGCCGCCGCCCGCCACGCCGAAGGGCGCGAAGCGGCCGCGCTCGCCGAGCAGCGCCGCCTCGGCGCCGCCGGGGTCGAGGATTTCGAACGCGTAGCAGGCGCCGAACCCGCCGCGATTCCGGCCGGGCCCGGCGCTGTCGGGCCGCAGCGCCCATTCGGTGACCATCACCGGATGGGCCGCTTCCAGAATTTCCGCCGGCGGCATGGTGGCGGTGGAGATCGGGTTGTTGGCGTGGTTGAGCCCGTCGCTCGCCGGGCTGCCGCCGAGTCCGCCGCCGAAGAACGAGAACAGCACCCAGCGCTGCCCGTCCGGCCGGTGGCCGGCCACCGAGAGCGCGTTGATCGTCCCGAACGGCGCGCCGGTGGCGCGCTCGGGCGCGGCGGCCGCGAGCGCGCCGAACACGACGCCGATCATCCGCAGGATCGTTTCGGTATAGCCGGCGACCGGGCGCGGCGCAGCGGCGCCGAGGAAGGTCGTGTCCGGGATCTCGAAGCGGATCGGATTCAGGCAGCCGGCATTGGCCGGCACATCGGTGAAGACATGCTTCAAGGCGACATAGCAGGCTGCGACCGCGGTGGAGCGCGCGATGTTGACCGGCCCGCGGCAGGGCGGCGAGGAGCGCGAGAAATCGAGCCGCATCGTCTCGCCGGCGATGGTGAGGTCGAGCGCGATGGTCAGCGGCGCGTCGACGATGCCGTCATTGTCGAGATGGTCCTCGAACCGGTAGGTGCCGTCGGGCAGGGCGGCGATATGGGCGCGCATCAGTGCCTCCGCCCGCGCGGTGGCGGCGTCGAGCGCCGCCGCGACGGTGGCGTCGCCGTATTCGTCGAGCAGCGCGTGGAACCGCCGCTCGCCGAGATCGAGCGCGTTGAGCTGGCCGTTGAGATCGCCCCAGTTCGAGCGCGGCACGCGGCTGTTCGCGGCGAGGATGTCGACGATGTCCTGCTGGAGCACGCCGGCCCGGAACAGCCGCACGGGCGGGATCGTCACCCCCTCCTGGAAACTCTCGGTCGCGCTCGGATTGTAGCCGCCCGGCACATTGCCGCCGATATCGAGCCAATGTCCCACCGAGGCCAGCCAGGCGAAGAGCCGGCCTTCGCGCATCAGCGGCCGCACGAGGCGGAAATCGTTGAGATGCGTCCCGCCGAGATATGGATCGTTGAAGAGGAACGTATCGCCCGCCGCAAGCCCGCCCTCGCGCGCCACGCGGTCGATCACCGCCCGCACCGCGAAGGCCATCGCGCCGACGAAGATCGGCAACCCCTTCTGGCCCTGGACCAGCGTCGCGCCGCTCTCGGCATGGTAGAGGCCGTGGCAGGCATCCCGCGCCTCGGCGATGATCGGGTTGAAGGCCGAGCGGTAGAGCGTCGCGTCCATCTCGTCGGCGATCTGTTCGAGCCGCCCGGTCAGGATCGCGAAGGTTACGGGGTCGAGGCCATGTGCGGGGGCCGGGCCGGTCATGCGGTTTCGCCTTCATAGCTCTTGCCGAGCGCCAGCATCTCGGGAGTGCCGATCAGTGCGTTGAGCGCGTCGAAATCGAACATCGCGTCGCGGAACCCCGCGCTCGTGCCTTCGGCGAGGAGCGCGGCGTAGAAGGCCTGGCCCTGGCGCGCCAGCGCGCGGACCACTCCGCCGGGGAAGATGACGAGCGCGAAGCCGAGCGCGTCGAGATCCGCCGCTCCCATCAGCGGCGTCCGCCCGCCCTCGACCATGTTGGCCATCAGCGGCAGCCTCTTGCCGAGTGCCGCGGCGATCCGGCCGAGTTCCTCGCGCGAGCCCGGCGCCTCGACGAACAGCAGGTCGGCGCCAGCCTCGGCGTAGAGATGGGCGCGATCGATCGCCGCCGCGAAGCCCTCGACCGCGATCGCATCGGTGCGCGCGATGACGAGCGTCTCCCGCGAATGGCGGGCATCGACCGCGGCACGGATCTTCCCCGCCATTTCCGCCGGCGCAACCAGCCGCTTTTCGGCGAGATGCCCGCAGCGCTTGGGGTAGGATTGGTCCTCGATCTGGAGTGCATTGGCGCCGGCGCGCTCGAACAGCCGCATCGTGCGCTGCATGTTGAGCGCGTTGCCATGGCCGTTATCGGCATCGACGATCAGCGGTGTCGCCACCCGGTCGCGGATCAGCGCGACGGTTTCGGCGATCTCGGTCATCGCGACAAGGCCGATATCCGGCCGGCCGAGCCGCGTATAGGCGATCGCGGCGCCGGAGACATAGGCGGCCTCCGCCCCGGCCCCGGCCGCGAGCAGCGCGGTCAGCGCGTCATAGATCCCCGGCGCGACAAGGATCGGCTTACGCCCCAGCCGCGCGCGCAGGGATTCCGGCGGGGTATCCCGGGCTTCGCCCCGGAGGGCCGGATCGGTGACGGTTATGACGCTGACCATCGCTTACATCCCCAGATAGGCACGTTCGAGGGCGGGATCGGCGCGCAGCGCCGCTGCCGGCCCGGCAAGGGCGACCCGCCCGTTCTCGAGCACATAGGCCCGCCCCGCGATCTCGAGCGATTGCACGACATTCTGCTCGACCAGCATGATCGCGAGCCCTTCCGCCGCGATCCGCACGACGAGCGCGAACAGATCCTCGACAAGCCGCGGCGAGAGCCCGAGCGAGGGCTCGTCGAGGATCAGCAGTCGCGGCTCGGCCATCAGCCCGCGGCCGATCGCCAGCATCTGCTGCTCGCCGCCCGACAGCGTGCCGGCGAGTTGGCGCCGGCGCTCGCCGAGCCGCGGAAACAGCGCGAAGACGCGGTCGAGATTGGCGGCCCGCCGCGTCCGCGCGCGGGCATAGCCGCCGAGTTCGAGATTTTCGCGCACGCTCATCGTCGGGAAGATCTTGCGCCCCTCCGGCACATGGATCAGCCCCATGCGGACGATCTCCGGCGGCGCAAGCCGCTCGATCCGCGTGCCCTCGAAGCGGATCGCCCCGCCATCGGGGCGGATCAGGCCGGAAAGCGCGCGGTTCAGCGTCGTCTTGCCGACGCCATTGGCGCCGAGCACCGCGACGATCTCGCCGGAATCGATTGTCAGGGAGACATCGCGCAGCACCGGGATGCCGCCATAGCCGGCGGTGAGCGCCTCGACCTCAAGCATCCGCACCTCCCGCCGCGGCGGGCACGGCGGCCTCGGATGGCGCGACGCCATGCGCGCGCATCCGCGCCGCCGCGCCATGGCCGAGATAGGCCTCGATCACGCCGGGATCGGCCGCGATCTCGGCCGGGCGTCCGGCGGCGATCATCCGCCCCTGCGCCAGCACATGCACCCGGTCGCAGAGCTGCATCACGGCCTGCATCACGTGCTCGACGATCAGGATCGTCACGCCCTCGTCGCGGATCCGCCGGATGACCGGGATCATGTCGCGGATCTCGCTCGGGTTAAGCCCGGCCAGCACCTCGTCGAGCAGCAGGAGCCGCGGTTCGGTGGCGAGCGCCCGCGCAAGTTCGAGCCGCTTGCGCCCGGCGATGGTCAGCGCCGCGGCGGGGCGGTCGAGCATCGGTCCGAGACCGACCCGCTCCGCCACCGCCTCGGCATGCGCCAGGGCTTCGGTGCGGGCGGCGTGGCGCAGATAGGCGCCGACGGTGATGTTCTCGCGCACGTCGAGCCCCGCGAAGGGCTGGACGATCTGGAATGTCCGCGCGATCCCCGCCGCCGCGCGCCGATGCGCGGGCAGGGCGGTGACATCCGTCCCCTCGAACAGCACCCGGCCGGCGCTCGGGCGCTGGAACCCGGAGATCACCGTGAAAAGCGTCGTCTTGCCGGCGCCGTTCGGGCCGATCAGTCCGGTGATCTCGCCGGTCTCGACCGCAAGATCCGCGCCGTCGATCGCGACAAGGCCGCCGAAGCGCATCGTCACGCCACGGCA
The DNA here is from genome assembly GCF_008641065.1 of Rhabdaerophilum calidifontis. GTDB lineage: Bacteria > Pseudomonadota > Alphaproteobacteria > Rhizobiales > Beijerinckiaceae > Rhabdaerophilum > Rhabdaerophilum calidifontis. The sequence continues at coordinate 55,454 of NZ_VTRS01000003.1, forward strand.
TTCGAGGATCGGCGCGCTCATCGCGCTCCTCCGATCCGGGCAGCCGCGCCCGCGACCACCCCCATGATCCCGCGCGGCGCGAATGCCACCGCAAGGATCAGCAACGCGCCGAACAGGACGAGATCCGCCCCCGGCACCGCGCTGCCGGTGAGCGTGGCGAGCAAGGTCTTGGTGCCCTCGCCGAGCCCGAGCAGCAGGAAGGTGCCGGCGAGCGGACCGAACACGGTGCCGAGCCCGCCGATGATCGGCGCAAGCAGCGCCTCGACCGAGATCCAGGGGCCGAAGGCGATATTGGCGTCGAGATAGAGGGATTTCTGCGCATAGAGGCAGCCCGCAGCCGCCGTCACCGCGCCCGAAAGCGTGATCGCCTTCAGCTTGACCCGCACCGTATCGACCCCGAGGGCGCGTGCCGCCTCCTCGTTCTCGCGCACCGCCACCAGCTGGGCGCCGAAGCGCGAACGCTCGACGAGCCGGGTCAGCGCCATGGCCGCAATCACGAAGCCGAGCGCGACCCAGTAGAACGTGGCCTTGTCGGCGAACTGGAACTGCGCCGCGCCGATCCGCAGCGGCACCAGCACCCCGGCCGCACCGCCGGTGAAGGCCATGGCATTGGCGAGGATGCGGAACACTTCCGCGAAAGCGAGCGTCACCAGCGCGAAATAGGAGCCGCGCAGCCCGGCGCGGAAGGACAGGAACCCGGTCGCGAGCCCGGTCAGCCCGCCGAGCGCCACCGCAACCGGCAGCGCCAGCCAGGGATTGAGCCCGAGCCGCACCTGGAGCAGCGCCATCGCATAGGCCCCCATGCCGAAGAAGGCGGCATGGCCGAACGAGAATTGCCCGCCATAGCCGGCCAGCAGGTTCCAGCCCAGCGCGGCGAGCGCGATCACCATCACGAAGCCGAGGAAATTGAGCGCTGCGCTGGAGGCGAAGAGCGCCGGCAACACCGCGAGCAGAAGCGCCGCGGCGGCCAACGATAGCCAGGGCCCGCAGGCCAAGCGGCGTATCGCGAGCCTCGTCACGCCCGCGCTCCGAACAGGCCGGTCGGCCGGAACAGCAGCACGACGAGGAAGATCAGGAAGATGCCGATCTGCCCGAGGCTCTCGCCGAGATAGAGGCCGGACAGGCTCTCGACCACGCCGATGATCAGCCCGCCAGCCAGCGCGCCGCCGATCGAGCCCATCCCGCCCAGCACCACGATGGTGAAGGCGACAAGCACGAAGGCATTGCCGATGCGCGGATTGACGAGGAAGGTCGGCATCAGCAGGCAGGCGGCGACGGCGAGGCAGGCGGCGCCGATCCCGAACGTGACCGCGTAGACATGCCCGACCGGGATGCCGCACAGCGCGGCGCCGGTCTTCTCCTTCGCCACCGCCCGGATCGCCTTGCCGATATCGCTCCTGGCGATGACGAGCCAGAGCAGCCCCGCCACCGCGAAGGCACCGGCAAAGGCGATCACCTTCGGCAGCGACAGGATGAGCGGCCCCAGTTCCACCACCTCGAAGCCATAGGGTACCTCGATCGAGCGGGTATCGGAGCGGAACACCGCCAGCAGCGCGTTCTCGATGACGATGGACAAGCCCAGCGTGACGAGCAGGATGTTGCCGTCATCGCCATGGCTCGCCGGCCCGATCACCCAGCGCTGGAGGCTGTAACCGAGCCCGAAGAACAGCGGCGCGAGCAGCGGGATCGCGAGATAGGGATCGATCCCGAAGGTCTGATGCGCGACATAGACCGCGAACATCGCCGCCGTCAGCGTCGCGCCATGCGCGAAGTTGATGATGTGCAGCACGCCATAGACCAGTGTCAGGCCCAGCGCGATCAGCGCATAGACGGCCCCCGTGAGGAGGCCGTTCGCCAGCGCCGCGAGCAGGATCTCGGCCTTGAGCACGCCGCCCCCTCAGCGTGCCGGGAAGATCGGCTTCGCATTCGCGAAGGCGGCCGGAAAGACGATCTTGATGTCGCCGCCCTGCACCTGGGTGTTCACCGCCTGCGCGCCCTGGTTCTGGCCCTCGACGAATTTCGTCGGGCCATAGGGCATGATATGGCCGGCGAAGGTCGAGCTGTTCAGCGCCTCGATGATCTTGATGCGATCCGCCGAGCCGGCGCGCTCGATCGCGTCGGCGAGCAGCATCACCGAGGAATAGTTGAGCGGCGTGTTGTAGAGCCAGAACTTGCCGGCGCGCTGCGCCTCGGCGCGCACCTGCGCGGTTTTCGGGTTGCGGTGGTCCGGCCAATGGTTGCAATCCATCACCAGCTCGGCCGCCGCCGGGAATTCCGTCACGAAGCGGAAATTCGAGGCCGCGCCGTTGAGCACCGCATAGATCGCCTTGGGCCGGATGCGCTGCTGCTGCATCGTCCGCGCCAGCAGCACGAATTCCCCGTAATAGGAAGAGGGGATCACGAGATCCGGGTTCAGCGCCCGGATGCGCAGCGCGACATTCGCCATGTCGCGCGAGGGGGTCGGATGCGCGACCGTTTCGAGGATCTCGAAGCCGCGCTTCGGCAGCTCGGCCTGGAGCAGCTTCGCCATTCCGGAGCCGAACAGCCCGTCCTCGTGCACGATCACCACCGTTCTGGCCGGCTTGCCCGCCTCGTCGTTGATCTTGACCAGGTTGTCGAGCGCGGCGCTCGTCACCGCGCCGAAGCCGGGACCGAAGCGGAAGGTGTTCTTCAGCCCGCGCTTCACGATCTGGTCCGAGACGCCGACATCGACGAGATAGGGGATGTCGTAGCGCGCTGCCGCCTGGCTGGCCGCGAGGCAGATGGGCGAGGCGAAACCGCCGACGATGGCGGCGACGCCCTCGCCCTGCATGCGCTCCACCTCCTGGGTTCCGGCCTCCGGGTTCGAGCGGGCGTCGCCGAACACCATTTCGAGCCTGGCGCCGCCCATCGACTTGATGCCGCCGGCGGCGTTGATCTCGGCGAGCGCGATCTCGGCGCCGAGCCGGCCGTGCTCGCCGTCCTGCGCGAGCGCGCCGGTCACCGGCTGGAGAATGCCGATCTTGACGGCCGGCGCCTGCGCGCGTGGCACGGCCGGGCTGGCGACAAGGGCGGCGCCGGCGGCGGCGCCCTTGAGGATCGTTCTGCGGTCGATCATCGTCATGCTCTCCTCCTCGATTGGCTGGCCGCACGGCGGCCGGTGGCAGGCGCGTAACCGGTGCCGCTGGGGCTCCAGCGCCGGTCGGGGCCGATTCCCGTCCGGCTCATCTCCATCTGGAAGGCGTATTTGTCGGGCCGGTAGAGCGCCGAGAGATATTCGACGCCCCGACCGTCGCTGTCATGAACCGCGCGCGTCATCGCCAGCAATGGCGCGCCGACCTCGACGCCGAGCTCGGCCGCGATCTCCGGTCCCGCCAGCGTCGCGGTGATCGTCTGCACCGCGCGCTCGAGCGCGATTCCGGAGCGCTCGAGCAGCGCCAGGAGCGGCGTCGAGGCGAGTTCCGCCTCGGAATAATGCCGGCCGATCCGTTCCGGCACATAGGTCGTCAGATGCGAGAACGGCGTATCGTCGATATAACGCACGCGCACCGCGTGCTGGACGATCTCGTTCTCCGCGAGCCGCAGCGCCTCGACGACCGGCGCCGGCGCGGTGCCGTAGCGGAAGGCAACGAGCCGCACCCGTGTCGTCCGTCCCATCTCGACAAGATGCGCGAGCATGTTCGAGAGATCGCCGATCACGCTCTTGCGCGGCGAGGTATCGAGCACGAACGTGCCCGCGCCCGGCTGGCGGCGGATCAGACCCTCGCGCGCGAGACCGTCGAGCGCGCGCCGCACCGTCACCCGCGAGAGCCGGTGCTGCACCGCGAGATCCGGCTCGCTCGGCAGGCGATGGCCGGGCGGCAGCACGCCGGAGAGAATCTGATCCTTGAGCAGGAGGTAGAGGCGCTGGGTCTTGGAGGGCTCGATGGAAACCACGGCGTCCTTCCCCATCCGATCCGGATGCATCTTGCGTCATGTATTATTTCTATGACAAATTCCGTCCGTCAAGCCCCGATCGCGGGCAGGAGGATGGTCATTGGCCAGGGTGATCTGGAGCGAGGAGGCGGGGCCGCCGCGTGCGGCGGGGCTGGTAATCGTGGGGGCCGGCGCGGCCGGACTCGTCGCGGCGCTGCGGGCGCGGGCGGCGGGCATGCCCGCCTTGCTGATCGAGCGCAACGCCGTTCCGGCCGGCTCCACGGCGCTGTCGGCCGGACTCATTCCAGCGGCCGGAACCCGCTTCCAGCGCATGGCGGGGATCGCCGATTCCGAAGCGCTTTTCGCGGCCGATATCCGGCGCAAGGCGCATGACGAGCCCGATCCCGAACGGGTGCGGGCCGTCGTCGGTGCCATCGGCCCGGCGCTCGAATGGCTCGGCATCGCGTATGGGCTGCCGTTCACGGTCGTCGAGGATTTCACCTATCCCGGCCATTCGGTGCGGCGCATGCACGGTTTGCCCTCGCGCTCCGGCGCCGAACTGGTCGACCGGCTGCGCGCGGCCGCCGAGGCCGCCGGCGCCGATCTCGTCACCGAAGCGCGCGCGGAAACCCTGGTCGCGGCCCCGGACGGGCGCATTCTCGGCCTCGGAATCGTCCGGCCGGACGGCAGCACCGAAACTTTCGGGATCGCGGCGCTGATCCTCGCCTGCAACGGCTATGGCGGCAACCCGGCGCTCGTCGCCGAACATATCCCGGCGATGGCGGGAGCGCTCTATTTCGGCCATCCCGGCAATCGCGGCGACGCGCTCGCCTGGGGCCGGGCACTCGGCGCGCGGACCGGCGATCTCGCGGGGCATCAGGGGCATGGCTCGGTGGCGCATCCGCACGGCATCCTCATCACCTGGGCTACCATGACCGAGGGCGGCTTCCAGGTAAACCAGGCCGGACAGCGTTTTGCGAACGAGGCATGCGGCTATTCCGAGCACGCCGCGGCACTGCTCGCCGAGCCGGGAGGCATCGGCTTCTCGATCTTCGACGCGCGGATCGCCGGCATCGCCCGCCAGTTCGAGGATTTCCGCCGGGCCGAGGCGCAGGGCGCGATCCTCACCGCGCCCGATATCGAGACCCTCGCCGGGCGGATCGGCGTGCCGGAACCGGCGTTCCGCGCCAGCTTCAGCGCGGTCGAGGCGGCGAAGTCGGCCGGCCTCACCGACGCATGGGGCCGCGACTGGCGCGGAATCGCTCCGCTCGCGCCCCCTTTTCACGCCGTCCGGGTTACCGGCGCGCTGTTCCATACCCAGGGCGGGCTCTGCGTTGACGCGGATCGCCGCGTGCTGCGAACCGATGGTACGCCGTTTCCGAACCTGTTCGCGGCGGGCGGAGCGGCGATCGGCGTCTCCGGGCGGCAGGCATCCGGCTATCTCTCCGGCAATGGATTGCTGACGGCCGTCGCCGACGGATTCGTCGCCGGCGCGGCGGCCGCGCGGCTTGTCGCTCAGGCCGCGGCATAGCGGGCTGGTTCAGAGCTTGTAGGCCTGCTTGGCGAGCCGGTAGGCGAGGTCATGCGCGAGTTCGAACGCCTCGTCCTCGTCGAGCCGATGCGTGGCGACGCGGCTCGCGAGGAAGGCGCAATCGACGCGACGCGCCACGTCATGACGGGCGGGGATCGAGGGGAAGGCGCGGGTATCGTCGTTGAAGCCGACCGTGTTGTAGAACCCGGCCGTCTCCGTGACGAGCTCGCGGTAGCGCATCATGCCGTCCGGCGCGTCGAAGAACCACCAGGCCGGGCCGAGCCGGAGCGCCGGGTAATGCCCGGCGAGTGGCGCAAGCTCGCGGCTGTAGACGCTCTCGTCGAGCGTGAAGAGGATGATGCCGAGCTCCCGCGCATTGCCGAAGCGGTCGAGCAGCGGCTTGAGCGCCCGGACATAATCCGTCCGCTGCGGGATATCGGCCCCCATGTCGCGCCCGAAGCTCTCGAACAGGTCGCGATTGTGGTTGCGGAAGGCGCCGGGATGGATCTGCAGCACCAATCCGTCTTCGAGGCTCATCGCCGCCATCTCGGTCAGCATCTGGGCGCGAAAGAGTTCCGCATCCTCCGGCGTGACATCCGGCCGGAGAACTCGCCGGTAGAGCGCCTCGATCTCGCGGCTCGAAAGATCGGCCGTCGCCGCGCTCGGATGGCCGTGATCGGAGGAGGTGGCGCCCATGCTCTTGAAATAGGCCCGGCGCTTGCGATGTGCGGCGATATAGCCGGCGAAGGATTTCGTGTCCTCGTTGGTGATCTCGCCGAGCCGGGCGACATTGTCGCGGAACCCTGCGAATTCCGGATCGACGACGGCATCCGGGCGATAGGCCGGCAGGACGCGGCCCTTCCAGCCGGAATCGCGGATCGCCCGGTGATGCGCGAGATCATCGAGCGCGCCATCGGTCGTCGAGATCACCTCGATATTGAAGCGCTCGTAGAGCGCGCGCGGGCGACAGGCATCGGTTTTGAGCGCCGCGTCGATCACGTCATAGAAATGATCGGCATTGGCGGGGGAGAGCCGATCCGTCAGCCCGAACAGCGTCTCGAAGGCGTGGTCGAGCCAGATCCGCGTCGGCGTCGCCCGGAACAGATGGTAATGCGCGGCGAAAAGCCGCCAGATCTTGCGACTGTCCGTCTCGACCGGCGCGCCGTCGCGCCGGCCGATGCCGAGATCCTCGAGCCGCACGCCCTGCGAGTGCAACATGCGGAAGATGTAATGGTCCGGGACCACGAACAGTTTCGCGGGGTCGGGAAACGGTTCGTTGAGCGCATACCAGGCGGGATCGGTGTGCCCGTGCGGAGAGACGATCGGAAGATCCTTGACGCTGTCATAGAGCCTGCGGGCGATGGCCCGGACATTGGGGTCGGCGGGGAAGAGCCGGTCGGGATGCAGCATGGTCTCGTCCTCAAGTTCAGCGCGCGAGCCATCCGCCATCGACGGGCAGCACGATGCCGTGCACATAATCCGAAGCGGAGGAGGCAAGGAAGACCGCCGCGCCGCCGAGATCGCCCGGATCGCCCCAGCGTCCGGCCGGGATGCGCGCCAGGATCGCGGCGTTGCGGTCGGGATCGGCGCGCAGCGCGTCGGTGTTGTTGGTCTCGAAATAGCCCGGCGCGATGGCGTTCACATTGACGCCGCGCCCCGCCCATTCGCAGGCGAGAAGCCGCGTCAGCCCGGCGAGGCCGCTCTTCGCCGCCGTGTAGGAGGCGATGCGGATGCCGCCCTGGAAGGAGAGAAGCGAGGCGATGTTGATGATCTTGCCGCGTCCGCGCGGCACCATCCGCCGCCCCGCCGCCTGCGCGAGGAAGAAGGCGCTCTTGAGATTGACGTCGATCACCGCATCCCAATCCGCCTCGGTGAAATCGAGCGCGTCGGCGCGGCGGATGATCCCCGCGTTGTTGACGAGAATGTCGAGGCCGCCGCTCCAGCCTTCGGCCTCGGCGACGATCGCGTCGAGCCCGCTGGTCTCGGCGAGATCGGCGCGGATCACGTGGTGCCCGGCGCCGAGCGCGTCGAGAGCGGCGACGGTTTCGTCCATCGGCGAGCGGCCGACCAGCACGAGCCGCGCGCCGGCCCCGCCGAGGGCGAGCGCGATCGCCTGGCCGAGGCCGGTATTGGCGCCGGTGACGAGCGCGGTCCGCCCCGTAAGGTCGAAGGAAACGGCAGCAGGGGATGCGGCGGAAACGGGCATCGCCGGCCTCAGCGCAAGCGCGGGACGGGCACGCCGTCCATGTCGGTGAAAGCCTGGTTGTCGCCGGCCATCGACCAGATGAACGCATAGGCCCCCGTGCCGCAGCCGCAATGGATCGACCAGGGCGGGGAGAGAACGGCCTCCTGGTTGCGCACCACGAGATGGCGGGTCGCCTCCGGCCGCCCCATCATGTGGAACACCGCCTGCCCCTCGGCGAGCTGGTAATAGAGATAGGCCTCCATCCGCCGGTCATGGGTATGCGGCGGCATCGTGTTCCAGACATTGCCGTTTTCGAGCGCCGTGCGGCCCATGACGATCTGGCAGGTGGGAAAGGCGTCCGGGTGCATGTACTTGGTCAGCACGCGGCGGTTTGCCGCCGCCTCGGTGCCGAGCCGGTCGCCCGCGAGTTCCGCGGCGCCGAGCCGGCGGGCGGGATAAGCCGCATGCGCGGGGGCGGAATTGGCGTAGAACAGCGCCGGATTGCCGGCCGAGGCGCTCAGGAACCGGACATTCTCGGTGCCGGCGGGCAGGTAGAGCGCGTCATTGGCGTCGAGATCGTATATCTCCCCGCCGGCCTCGACCCGGCCGGGCCCGCCGATATTGAAGATGCCGATTTCGCGCCGCGCGAGCAGATGCGGCGCCTTGACGAGATCCGCGAGTTCGGCGCCGAGCGCGATCGGGCTGGTGTCCGGCATGATTCCGAGCAGGATCATCCGGTCATAATGCGTGTAGACGGCCTTGAGCGCGCCGGGCCGGAACAGGTCCGTGACGAGGAAATGCCGGCGCAGCTCTTCGGTGCCGAAGGTTTCCGCCTGTTCGGGGTGCACGGCGTGGCGGATCTCGATATCGATCGACATGGGATGTCCTGGGGCTGGGGTTATTCGAAATAATCGCTGCGTTCGGCGAGAACGCGCGGGAGATCGCGCAGGATCTCGACAAGATGCGTGCGCATCGCCCGGTCCGCGCGCTCGGGGTCGCGCGCATCGATCGCCGCGACGATCGCGCGATGCTGCTGGACGAGGACGCGCATCGATTCCCGGTCCTGCAAGGTCAGGTGCCGGACCCGGTCCATATGGACCTTCACGTCGAGCACCATCTGCCAGATCATGTCGCAATCGACCCCGGAGGCGAGGGCGCCGTGGAATTGCGTGTCCGCGGCGGTGATCGTCAGGTGATCGCCCTCTGCGGCGGCGCGCGCCTGCGTTTCGAGGATGGAATCGATCGAGGCGCGGATCATCGGATCGAACCGCTCGCAGGCCCGCGCGACCACCGCCGTCTCCAGCGCCTCGCGCGCGATGATGACCTGCTTCATGTGCCGCGTCGAAATCCGCGTCACGAGCGTGCCGCGCTGCGGCAGGACCTGGACAAGGCCGATCCGGCTCAGCGAGATCAGCGCCTCACGCACCGGCTGACGCGAGACATTGTAGCGGCTCGCGATCTCGCCCTCCGAAAGCCGTGTTCCGGGCGGGAATTCGAGCCGCACGATCGCCTGGCGCAATTCCTCCGTCACCACGCGCGTGGCGCTCGGCATGCGGATCGGGATCGGGGCGGCGAGGGGGGCTTGCATCGGTTGCTTGCTTTGGCTCTTGATCTACCATACAAGTCCATACTAACAATTGGCAAGATGAGCCAAGCGCGATATCGGGTCAACCCCGCGCATCGCGGAACGACAAGATCAGGCCGGGGCAGCCGGCGCGAAGCGGGCCGGACCCGCGAGGGATGGAAGGGCATGCGGGGGACCCCCTCACCGGAAGCCGAGGCGATCGCGGGCGCGTTCCGGCGGTCACGCCGCGCCGCCGCGCCGCTCGGCGAATTCCCCGGCACGCTGCCCGGCAGCCTCCGCGAGGCCTATGCGGTGCAGGACGCTGCGATCGCCGGCTGGGATGACAGGGTCATCGGCTGGAAGGTTGCGGGGATCGCGCCGGAATGGCGGCAACGCCTCGGCGCCGAGCGGCTGGCAGGGCCTGTCTTCGCGCGCAACCTGCATGATGTGCGCTCCGGTGCCGCGTTGGCCTTTCCGGTCTTCGAGGGCGGGTTCGCCGCTGTCGAGGCCGAATTCGTGATCCGGATCGGCCGGGTGATCGCGCCGGAAGAAGCATCGGACCCCGCGCGGCTGCGCGATGCGGTGGCGGCCCTGCATGCCGGGGCGGAACTCGCCGGCAGCCCCTTCGCCGCGATCAACGATCTCGGCCCATGCTCGGTGATCAGCGATTTCGGCAACAACAACGGCATCGTTCTCGGTCCCGAGATCCCCGGCTGGACGACGATGCCGCTCGAGGCGCTGGTGACGCGGAGCTTCGTCAATGCTTCACTGGCGGGGGCGGGCGACGCCGCGCGGCTCGCCGGCGGACCGCTCGGCGCGCTCGCCTTTCTGGTCGCGCATCTCGCGACGCGCAGCCGCGGCCTCGGCCCCGGCGATCTGGTCTCGACCGGCCAGACCACCGGCATCCACGCCGTGCGCGCCGGCGACGAAGTCGCGTTCGAATTCACGCCGGACCTGCGGTTCGGCGCGAAAGCCGTGGCCGCGACGGCTGCGGCGCATCCTGCCATCGATGGAATGACGGGGTGAGAAGGCCCCGCAAGAAGGAGGAACGATCCATGGCGAAATTCGCGACCCTGACCCGCCGGCTCGCCGCCGGCGCCGCCCTCGCGGCGGTCCTGGCATTCGGCGCCGGTTCGGCATCGGCCCAGGTGACGCTGCGCTCGACCGACATCCATCCCGACGGCTATCCGACCGTCGAGGCGGTGAAGTTCATGGGCAAGCTCATCGAGCAACGCACCAATGGCCGCATCAAGATCAATGTCTTCCACTCCGCCCAGCTCGGCCAGGAGAAGGACACGATCGAGCAGACGCGCTTCGGCGTGATCGACATGAACCGCATCAACATGGCGCCGTTCAACAACCTGATCCCGGCGACCAACGTGCCCTCGCTGCCCTTCATCTTCCGCTCGGTCGCGCACATGCGCAAGGTGATGGACGGCCTGATCGGGGATTCGATCCTCAAGGAATTCGAGAAGCACGATCTCGTCGGCCTTGCCTTCTACGATTCCGGCGCGCGCTCCTTCTACAATTCGAAGCAGCCGATCAACACGCCCGCCGACATGAAGGGCATGAAGATCCGTGTCCAGCAATCGGACATGTTCATCAGCCTCGTCTCGGCGCTCGGCGCCAACGCGACGCCGATGAATTTCGGCGAGGTCTATTCAGGCCTTCAGACGAAGCTGATCGATGGCGCCGAGAACAATTGGCCGTCCTTTGAATCGACCAAGCATTTCGAGGTCGCCAAGTTCTACTCGCTCACCGAGCATTCGCTCTCTCCGGAAGTGCTGGTGATGTCGAAGAAGAGCTTCGACAAGCTGAGCCCGGCCGATCAGGCGATCGTCAAGGCCGCCGCCAAGGAGAGCGTGGCCGAGATGCGCAAGCTCTGGGATGCGCGCGAGAAGGCCTCGGAGGCCAAGGTCCGCGCCGGAGGCGCCGTGATCAACACGGTCGAGAAGCAACCCTTCATCGATGCGATGAAGCCGGTCTACGAGAAATTCGTGAAGGACCAGGCGCTGAAGGATCTCGTCGCCAAGATTCAGGCCGAGAAGTAAGGCCCGACTCGGCGGCGGCGGGCGGGCCCGCCGCCGCTTTTTCTCTTGCTTCCGACGAACGAGGATTGCCGTGAAGGCCCTGCTCCGTTCCCTGTCCCGCCGCACGGCCGAAGCGGCGATCATCCTCTCGGCCGCGGGGCTGGTGGGGATGACGCTCGCCGTGGCCTGGCAGGTCTTCGGCCGCTATGTGCTCAACGACAGCCCCACCTGGACCGAGCCGCTTTCGATCCAGCTCATGGGCTGGTTCATCCTGCTCGGCTCGGCCGTGGGCGTGCGCGACAATTACCATCTCGGCTTCGATGTGCTGCGTGATGTCTCGCCGCCCACCATCGCGCGGATCATGGCCTTCATCTCGATGGCGGCGGTATTGGGTTTCGGGATCGCGATGGCGATCTACGGGCTGCAGCTCGTGATCGGCACCTGGACCGCGACGCTGCCGGTGCTCGGCTGGCCGGGCGGGATCGATTTCCTGCCGCTCGTCTTCGGCGGTGTTCTGCTCGCCTTCTTCTCGATCGAGCAGCTCTGGCTGATCCTTGCGGACGAAACGATCGAGGATGCGCGATGACCCCCGAATTGCTGATCCTGTTCGGCACCTTCGTGGTGCTGCTGCTGATCGGGACGCCGATCGCGTTCTGCCTGGGAATCTCCTCGCTCCTCACCGTGCTCTACATGGGCATGCCGCCGCTGATCGTGTTCCAGCGGCTCAATGCCGGCATTTCCGCCTTCGCGCTCATGGCGATCCCGTTCTTCATCTTCGCCGGGGATCTGATGATCCGCGGCGGCATCGCGGAGCGGCTGGTGCGGTTCGCCGGCTCGCTGTTCGGCCACATGCATGGCGGCCTCGGCCAGGTGAACATCGCCGCCTCGACGCTGTTCGGCGGGATTTCCGGCTCGGCGGTGGCCGATGCCTCGGCGATCGGCGGGCTGATGATCCCGCAGATGGAGAAGCGCGGCTACGATCGCTCGTTCTCCGTCAGCCTCACGGCGGTCTCGGCGGTGATCGCCCTGCTGATCCCGCCCTCGCACAACATGATCATCTATTCGCTGTCGGCGGGCGGCTCGATCTCGATCGCCGATCTGTTCACGGCGGGAATCCTGCCGGGTCTGCTGCTGGCCGCGGCGCTGATGGTGACGACATGGTGGATGGCGCGCCGGCGCGGCTACCACGGCGACCCCTTTCCCGGCTGGCGGATGGTGGCGGTCTACGCCGTGGCGGCGATTCCCGGCATCATCCTGATCGCGATCATCTTCGGCGGGGTCCGTTCCGGCGTCTTCACGGCCACGGAAAGCTCCTGCGTGGCGGCGGTCTATGCCTTCCTCGTCGCGGTTCTCGTCTATCGCGGCATGGACTGGAACGGCTTCCTCGAAGCGACCTACGGCGCGGTGCGGACGACGGCGATGGTGCTGCTGGTCATCGGCTGCGCTGCCTCGTTCGGCTGGCTTCTGGCGCTGTTCCAGGTTCCGGCGGCCATGGTCGCCTTCATGAAGTCGATCTCTGACAACCCGATCGTCGTCTTCCTGCTGATCAACCTGCTGCTGCTCTTCCTCGGCACCTTCATGGACATGTCGCCGCTGATCATCATCACCACGCCGATCTTCCTGCCGGTGGTGACCGCCTTCGGCATGGATCCGGTGCATTTCGGCGCGATCCTGATCCTTAATCTCGGGATCGGCCTGTGCACGCCGCCGGTCGGCGCGGTGCTGTTCGTCTCCTGCGCCATCGGCCGGATCTCGATCTGGGACGCGATGCGGACGATCTGGCCGTTCTACGGCGCGGCCTTCGCGGTGCTGATGCTCGTCACCTACGTTCCGGCGATCTCGCTCTGGCTGCCGGCAATGTTCAAGTAAACGCGGCACCGGCATGCGCGCGGACCGCAGCCCGGCCCGCGCGCCCGACGGACGCGGCCGTGGAGAGATCAGCGGGCGTAAAGATCCTTGTAGGTCTCGCGCAGCACGTTCTTCTGGACCTTGCCCATGCTGTTGCGCGGCAGTTCCGGCACCAGGATGACGCGTTTGGGCAGCTTGAATTTCGCAAGCCGCGCCTCGAGCGCCGCCAGGATCGCGGCCTCGCTCGGGCTCGCGCCCTTCGCCGGCACCACCACGGCGGTCACGCCCTCGCCGAAATCCTTGTGGGGCAGACCGATCACCGCGCTTTCGCCGATGCCCGGCAGCGCGTCGATCTCGCCCTCGATCTCCTTGGGATAGACATTGTAGCCGCCGGTGATGATCAGGTCCTTGCCGCGGCCGACGATGTGGACATAGCCGCGCGCATCGATCTTGCCGAGATCGCCGGTGATGAAGAAGCCGTCGGCGCGGAACTCGGCCGCCGTCTTCTCCGGGTTGCGCCAATAGCCCTTGAAGACATTCGGGCCCCGCACCTCGATCATGCCGATCTCCTCGGGCGCGAGCGGCGAGCCGGTCTCCGGCTCGGTAACGCGCAGCGCCGTGCCCGGGAGCGGGAAGCCCACCGTGCCGGCGATCCGCTCGCCGTCATAGGGGTTCGAGGTGTTCATGTTGGTTTCGGTCATGCCGTAGCGTTCGAGGATCGCGTGGCCGGTGCGGGCGCGGAAGGCGCGATGGGTCTCGGCGAGGAGCGGCGCCGAGCCGGAGATGAAGAGCCGCATATGCGCCGTCGCCTTAGCGTCGAGGCCGGGATGGTCGAGCAGACGCACATAGAAGGTCGGCACGCCCATCAGGCAGGTTGCGGCGGGGAGGGCGGCGATCACCGCGTCGGCGTCGAATTTCGGCTGGAGGATCATCGCGGCACCGGAGAACAGGATCACGTTGGTCGCGACGAAGAGCCCGTGGGTATGGAAGATCGGCAGGGCGTGGATGAGCACATCCGCCTTGGTGAAGCGCCAGGTCTCGACCAGAACCCGCGCGTTCGAGGCGAGGTTCTCATGGGTGAGCATCGCCCCCTTCGAGCGGCCGGTCGTGCCGGAGGTGTAGAGGATCGCGGCGAGATCGTCGGGCGCGCGCGCGACATCCGCGAAGTCCGGTGAGGCTGCAAGCGCACGATCGGAGAGCGTGCCCGCCGCGCCGTCCGGCGATGCCGGGGCACCGAGCGTTTCGAGCCGCGCGCCGGCCTCGCGCGCCACCGGCGCGAGCGCCTCGGCGCGACCCGGATCGCAGACGAACACCGCCGGTTCGGCATCGCCGAGGAAATAGGCGATCTCGGCCGGGGTATAGGCGGTGTTGAGCGGCAGGAACACCGCGCCGGCCCGGACCGCGCCGAGATAGAGCATCAGGGCCTCGATGCTCTTCTCCACCTGCACCGCGACCCGGTCGCCCGGTTTCACGCCGAGCGCGACCAGCGCCGCGGCGAACCGCGCCGAGACGGCCTCGACATCAGCATAACGATAGAGCCGCCCGTCCGGCAGATACGCGAAGGGCGCGTCGGGCGCCGGCATCCGGGCGCGGATCTCGGCGAAGAGGTGGTTGCGGGCGCTGCTGGTCATGGGTTTCGGGCTCGGCGGGGCGGGAAGCAGGCGGACTGGAATCAGGCGGGGCTGGGATCGGCGGGGCGCGCGGCGGGCGCGCGGGGCGCCGTACGGGGCGCGCGGCGCAGCGCCTTCTGCACGCCCGGCGAGGCAACGACCTCGCCCTGGCTCGCGAAGCGTTCGTGGTTTTCCTCGATCGTCGGCAGATCGTAGAGGTAATTGACCATGGCGGCATAGGATTCGCGCCAGCCCTTCGGGGAGAAATCCGCGAACAGGTTGAGCCGGTCGAGACGGGCCCCGTTGCCGAGATGGAACCGCGCCACGGGGTCGATGACGCGCCCGCGCGGGTCGCGCGCCTCGAGGAAATAGCGCGCGAGCAGCGGCTCCAGCACGCGCGCGGCGGTTTCGAGCCCGGCGGGGTCGGTCTCGCCCTCGTCGAGCGCCGCGATGACGGCGCGCTCCCCCGCGGCGATGAAATCCGGATCCCCGCCGGCGAGCCCGGCCTCGACCCATCTGCGGAAGCCAGGCACCGGCGACAGCGTCACGAAGGTCGAGAGCTGCGGCAATTCCCGCCGCAATTCCTCGACCACCTGCTTGATGAGGAAATTGCCGAAGGAAATGCCGGCAAGACCCTTCTGGCAGTTCGAGATCGAGTAGAACACCGCGACCTCGGCCTCGCCCGCCGGCAGCGGCACGCGGTTGCCGGCGAGGATCGGCTCGATCGCCGCCGGTTTCTCGCGCATCAGCGCCACCTCGACGAAGATCAGCGGCTCGTCGACCAGCGCCGGATGGAAGAACGCGAAGCAGCGCCGGTCCTCCGGCTCGATCCGGCGGCGCAGATCGTCCCAGCTTTCGATGGCATGCACCGCCTCGTAACGGATGATCTTCTCGAGGATGCCCGCCGGGCTCGACCAGTCGATCCGCTTCAGCACCAGAAAACCCCTGTTGAACCAGGATGAGAACAGATGCACGAAATCGCGGTCGAGCGCGGCGAGCGCCGGGTCGCCGGCAAGCGCGTCGAGCACGTCCTCGCGCAGGCGCACGAGCCCCAGCGTATTGCCCGGCGCGAGATTGAGGCGCCGGATCACCTCCTGGCGCGGCGGCTCCACCGCCGCCAGCAGGGCAGCATGCTGGCGCGGCCCCGGCTCCGTGTCATAGGCCGCGAAGGCGCGGCGGATGGCAGCCGGATCGGGCGCGAAATCCTCGGCAAGCGCCGCAAGGAAGGCCCGCCGTGCCTCCGGTGCCGCCGCAGCATAGCGCGCGATGATCATCCGGGCGAGGGCGACGCCCGAGGCTTCGCCCCGCGAGGACAGCAGCAGCCGCGCAAGTTCCGCGAGCGGGAGGCGATCAAGCCGCGCGCCGCCGGCCGTGCCGCGCGCGCGATCGACCAACAGGCGCCCCTGTTCGGCGACCGAATTGAGCAGATCCTGCAGGAAGCCGATATTCATGCGGGGCTCCGGCCAAGGTTGGATGGCTTCTCGTAACCGCCTCTTGCATGCGAAGTCAATCATCATGTATACAAGATTGATGTTCGATGCCGCCCCGACCCCCATCTCCCGCAAGCTGCGCGCCGCCATCGAGGATGAGATCGTCGCCGGGGCGCTGCTGCCCGGCGAGCGTCTCGACGAGACGGCGCTGGCGGCGCGGTTCGCGGTCTCGCGGACCCCGGTTCGCGAGGCGCTGAACCAGCTCGCAACCTCCGGCCTGGTCGAGATCCGCCCGCGACGCGGCGCCATCGTTGCCAGCCTGACGCCGGAGCGGCTCTACGAGATGTTCGAGGTCATGGCGGAACTCGAGGCCATGGCCGGCCGCCTCGCCGCGCGGCGGGTCAGCGCCGCCGAAATCGAGGCACTTGCCGATGCGCACGCCGCCTGCGGCGCCAATCGCGACGATAGCGACCGCTATTACGCGGCCAATGAAACGTTCCATCAGGCGATCTACGCAGCCTCGGGCAATGCGTTCCTTGCCGAGCAATGCCGCGCGCTCCAGCGCCGCCTCCGCCCCTATCGCCGGCTTCAGCTCAGGGTGCGCGGCAGGCTTGCCACCTCCTTCGCCGAACACGAGGCGATCGTTGCCGCCATCCGGACCGGGGAGGGCGAGCAGGTTGCGGAACTGCTGCGTGCCCATATCCGCGTCCAGGGCGAGCGCTTTTCCGATCTCGTGGCCGGGCTCGCCCGGCTTGGCGCGGCCTGAGCGGCCGCCTCGCTGACGACATGCCTATCCGGCCCCGACAGGCCGGACCACCAGACCGACATCGCCGGCAAGGCGAGCGGACCGAGGAAACGACAGGAGTGACCATGAAACGCCGAACCGAACCCCGAAGGCTCTCGCGCCGCGCCTTCACGCTCGCTGCCCTGGCGGCCGCCGGCCTCGCCGGCACCGCCGCGCCGGCGCTCGCCCAGGCCTGGCCGAGCGCGCGGCCGATCACGCTGATCAACCCGTTCCCCGCCGGCGGCGGCACGGATGCCTTCGCCCGGCCGCTCGCTGCGCAACTCGACCAGCAACTCAACCAGCGCGTCCTGATCGAGAATCGCGGCGGCGCGGGCGGCACCCTCGGCGCGACGCAGGCTGCGAAGGCGGCGCCGGACGGCTACACCTTCTTCGTCGGCGCCGCGCACCACACGATCGCCCCCGCGATCTATCCGTCGCTCGGCTACGATCTCCAGAAGGATTTCGTGCCGATCGCCGTGATCGGTGCGCCGCCGCAGGTCGTCTCCTTCTCGCCGAAAGCGCTACCCGAGGTGAAGACGCTCAAGGATCTGATCGCCTATGCCAAGGCCAATCCCGGCAAGATCAATTTCGCCTCGGCCGGCAACGGCACGACGCACCACCTCGCGGGGGAATTGTTCAAGATCCTAGCCGGGGTGGATCTCGTCCACGTGCCCTATCGTGGCGCGGGGCCGGCGATGCAGGATCTGGTTGCCGGCAAGGTCCATGTGATGTTCGACGGCCTCGGCTCGTCCGCGCCGCAGATCCAGGGCGGCAGCCTGCTGGGGCTCGCCGTGGCGGCGAAGGAGCGCAACGCCTCGATCCCCGATGTCCCGACCGCCGCCGAGGCCGGGCTGCCGGGTTATGAGGTCTCGACCTGGTACGCCGTGTTCGCGATCCGCGGCACGCCGCCGGAGATCGTCAAGCGCATGCAGGACGAAATCGCCAGGGCGCTGCAGATGCCGCAGATCCGCGAGCAATGGGCGAAGAACGGTTCGCCCGTGCCGAACCTCATGGGCACGGATTTCGAGAAATTCGTCGATTCCGAGATCAAGCGCTGGGGCAAGGTCGTCGCCGACGCCAAGGTTCCGAAGATCAACTGACCGGCGGGCAGGCGTCGTGCAGAAGTCCCGGCGGGTGCGGCCCGCCGGGGCCGTTATTTCCCGTAGGCGGCCGCGATCACCTCGGCCTTGGAGCGGACATGGTCGCGCATTAGCCGACCCAGGGCCTCACCGTCGCGGGCCCGCAGCAGCGCCGCCATCCGTTCGTGCTCCGCCATCGCGCGCGCCCATTGCTCCGGCGTCTTGTGCGCGGTGTAGCGCATGCGCTGGATGCGGCTCGAGAGATTGCCGTAAATCTGCGCGAGCGTCGCATTGCGCGCCGCCGCCATGATCGCCTCGTGGATCTCGCGGTTGAGCCGGAAATACGCCGCCTCGTCGCCGCGCGCCATGGCCTTGGCCATCATCAGCGTCCGGGCCTCGATCGCGTCGATCTCGGCCTCCTCCGCCATCCGGCAGGCACGCTCCCCGGCGCTGGCTTCGAGCGCCGCGACGACCTCGATCATTTCCTCGATCTCGGCCTGGCTCACCGAGCCGACGCGCGCACCGCGATTGGGCAGCAATTCGAGCAGCCCCTCGGTCGCGAGGATCTTGATCGCCTCGCGCAGGGGCGTGCGTGAAATGCCGAACCGCGCGCAGAGATCCATCTCGTTGACGCGGGATTTCGGTTCAAGCTCCCCGGAAAGGATCAGCGCGCGCAGCCGGGCGGCCACCTCGTCATGGAGATAACGGCGTTCGATTCCGTCGATCCGCGCGATCCTGTTCATTCGTGCTCTATACCGAAATTTGCAGCGCGCTGTCGAGCACGCGCGCAACGTGCAGCGCCTCGCGCCCGGCGAGATCGGCGATCTGGTGCCGGCAGGAGGTTCCGTCGGCGACGATGAGATCGCCGGCGCCGGCCGCCCGCACCGCCGGCAGTAGCGCGAGTTCCGCCATGGCCTTGCTGACGGCCAATGTCTCGGCCTGGTAGCCGAAGGCGCCGGCCATGCCGCAGCAGGCGCTGTCGATCACCCGGATTGCGAGGCCGGGGACACGCCGCAGGCAGGCTTCGACCGCGCCCATTGCGCCGGCCGCCTTCTGGTGGCAATGCCCGTGCAGATGCGCGATCCGCCCGTTCTGGCCGGCGAAGGGCAGGGCGATCCGGCCTTCATCGGCATCCGCCGCCAGCACCTCCTCGAACAGGAAGGTCGCCGCCGCGACCGGCCCGGCGAGATCGGGCGGCAGCAGGACGCGGTATTCGTCGCGGAAGCCGAGGATCGAGGAGGGTTCGAGCCCGACGACCCGGCAGCCGCGCGCAAGGAAGGGCAGCCATGCCGTGCAGGTTCGCCGCGCTTCCTTCCGTGCCTCCTCGACAAGCCCGAGCGAGAGGAAGGTCCGCCCGCAATCGAGCGGCCGGCCGCCCTCCGCCGGCTCGACGCGATGGAGCCGGTAGCCGGCCGCGACAAGGACGCGGTGCGCCGCCGCCAGATTCTCCGGCTCGAAATGGCGGTTGAACACATCGGCGAACAGGATGAGATCCCGCCCGTCGCCACGCACGTCTTCAGGGTGTGCCACGGGGCCGGTCTCGCGATAGGGGGATTGCCAGCGGGGCAGGGCGCGCGCCGCCGCGATGCCGGTCGCGCGCTCCATCAGCTGCCGGAGGACCGTGATGCGGTTTCCGAGGTTCAGGAGCGGCGCGAGCCGGGCGGCATGGGGGGCATAGCGCGGCAGAAAGGCGACGAGCCGCTCGCGGAGCGGGAGACCGTGCCGCGCATGCCAATGGCTGAGGAATTCGATCTTCATCCGCGCCATGTCCACCCCGGTCGGGCATTCGCGCCGGCAGGCCTTGCAGCCGACGCAGAGCGCCATGGTCTCGTGCATCGCCTCCGAGAACAAAGCCTCCGCGCCGAGCTGGCCGGAAAGCGCGAGCCGCAGCGTGTTGGCGCGGCCGCGCGTCAGGTGCTTCTCGTCGCCTGTGACGCGATAGGAGGGGCACATGCCGCCGCCGACCCGCTTGCGGCACGTGCCGTTGTTGTTGCACATCTCGACCGCGCCGGAAAAATCCCCCCATTCCGACCAGTCCAGCGCCGCCGGGCCGGGCAGGGCGGCGGAATAACCCGGCGGATAGCGCATGAGCGCGCGGTCGTCGAAACGGTGCGGGCGGACGATCTTGCCGGGATTGAGCCGGTCCTCCGGGTCGAATGTCGCCTTGACGGTCTCGAAGGCGCGGGCGAGCCGCGGGCCGAACATCGGCGCGATGAATTCCGAGCGCGAGATCCCGTCGCCATGCTCGCCCGAGAAGGAGCCCTTGAAGCGCCGCACCAGTGCCGCCGTCTCCTCGGCGATCGCGCGCATCGCCTTCACCCCGGCCTCGCGCTTCATGTCGAGGATCGGCCGGACATGCAGGCAGCCGACCGAGGCATGGGCATACCAGGTGCCGCGCGTGCCGTGCTTCTCGAACAGCGCCGTGACCGCATCGGCATAATCCGCGAGATGTTCGAGCGGCACCGCGCAATCCTCGATGAAGGAGACCGGCTTTCCCGCGCCCTTCATCGACATCATGATGTTGAGGCAGGCCTCGCGCATCTCCCACACCGTTTTCTGCGCCGCCGGATCGCGCACCGCCACCACCGAGTCGGAAAAACCGTGATCGGCCATGCATTGATCGAGCCGCGCCAGCGCCGCCTCGAGGGCGGCATCCTCCTCGCCGGCGAATTCGACGATCAGCAGGCAATCGGGCCGCCCCCGCGTGATCCGGGAGAGGGTCGCGTGGAACAGCGGGATCTCCGCGCCGAGGGTCAGCACGTTGTTGTCGACCAGCTCGACCGCAACCGGCTCAAGCGCGACGAGATGCCGCGTCGTCTCCATCGCGGCGCGGAAATGCGGAAAATGGCAGATGCCCATCACCCGCCGGGCGGGCAGGGGCGCCAGCGCCAGCTCGATCGCCGTAAACGCGGCGAGCGTGCCTTCGGAGCCGACCAGCAGATGTGCGAGGTTCGGCTCGGGCGCGAGCAGCGCGTCGAGATTGTAGCCGCCGACGCGGCGCTGCACGCGCGGAAAGCGGGCGAGGATCTCCTCCCGCTCGCGCTCGGCCAGCGCGAGCATCGCCGCTTCGAGCGGGGCAGGCGGCGCGCCGGGGCGGGCGAAGCGCATCGCCGTGCCATCCGCCGTCAGCGCCTCGATGGCGTGGACATTGTCGACCATCTTGCCGTAGCGCAGCGAGCGCGCGCCGCAGGAATTGTTGCCGGCCATGCCGCCGATCGTGCAGCGGCTCGCCGTCGAGGGCTCGACGGGGAAAAACAGCCCGTCCCGCCGCAGGCGCGCGTTCAGCGCCTCCAGCACCAGCCCCGGCGCAACCCGAACCCGGCGCGCGGCGGGATCGTAATCGAGGATCGCGCCGAAATAGCGCGCGCAATCGACGATCAGGCCGGCATTGATCGGTTGGCCGTTCTGCGAGGTGCCGCCGCCGCGCATCGTGACGGAGAGCCCCGCCTCGCGCGCGATCGCCAGCGTGGCGGCGATATCCTCGGCGGATTTCGGGAACACGACCCCCGCCGGCATGATCTGGTAGATCGAGGCATCGGTGGCATAGCGCCCGCGGGTGAAGGCGTCGAAGGCCACCTCGCCGGCGATGGCGCGGGCGAGGCGGCGTTCCAACCCAGTGTCGCGCCCACCCAGCGTGCCGTGCATATCCTGCTCCCGTGCTTGAACTGTCGCGGGCGTCCGGGCGGCGCAACATTCCCGTGGAGGAACCCTGCGCGGCCCGCTTGCTCGAAATGAATTTATAATACAAAATACATTTTATCAACCGCCCGCGGTCGGGACCGGGCTGCCGGGACGCCGCCGCAGCGCCGAACCGGAGGGAAGCAATGATTGCGACGGGCCGCCATTTTCTGCAGATTCCGGGGCCGACCAATACCCCGCTCGCCGTTCTCGCGGCGATGGCGAAGCCGACGATCGACCATCGCGGCCCGGAATTCCAGCGACTTGCCCTGGAGGTTCTGACCCGGATCCGCGCGGTGTTCCGGACACGCAAACCGGTCGTGATCTTCCCGGCCTCGGGCACCGGCGCCTGGGAGGCCGCGCTCGTCAACACGCTCTCGCCCGGCGATGCGGTGCTGATGTACGAGACCGGCTGGTTCGCGACATTGTGGAGCCGGATGGCGGCGCGGCTCGGGATCAGGGCCGAGTTCCTGCGCTCGGACTGGCGCTCCGGCGCCGATCCCGCCGCGATCGAGGCGCGGCTCCGCGAGGACAGGGCGCATGCGATCCGCGCGGTCTGCGTCGTCCATAACGAAACCTCGACCGGCTGCGTGAGCGACATTGCGGCGATCCGCAAGGCGATCGACGCCGCCGGCCATCCCGCGCTCCTGATGGTGGACACGATCTCCTCGCTTGCCTCGATCGATTGCCGCCATGACGAATGGGGGGTCGATGTTACGGTCGCAGGCTCGCAGAAGGGGCTGATGCTGCCGCCGGGGCTTTCCTTCAACGCCGTCTCGGACAAGGCACGCGCCGCGGCGCGGACGAGCCGGTTCCCGCGCGCCTTCTGGGATTGGGAGGAGATGATCGCGGCCAACGACAAGGGCTTCTTCCCCTATACGCCGGCGACCAACCTCATCCAGGGCCTCAGGGTCGCGCTCGACCTGCTGGAGGCGGAAGGGCTCGACAACGTCTTCGCACGCCATGCCCGCGCCGCCGAGGCGACGCGCCGCGCCGTGCGGCACTGGGGTTTCGAGACCGTGTGCCGCAAGCCCTCCGACCATTCCGCCTCGCTTACGGCGGTGTTCCTGCCCGAGGGCCATTCCGCGGATGCGCTGCGCCGGACCATCCTCGAACGCTTCAACATGAGCCTCGGCAATGGGCTCGGCATCCTCGCCGACAGGGTGTTCCGCATCGGCCATCTCGGCGATTTCCATGATCTGATGGTCGCCGGCACTTTGGCGGGGGTCGAGATGGGCCTCGCGGCCGAGGGCATCCCGCACCGGCCGGGCGGGGTCGAGGCCGCGATGGCCTTCCTCCAGGGCAATGTCAGCGGTGGAGCCACGGCCGAACTGGCTTGACTTCGCGCGGATGCCCGCCACCAAGGCGGGATGGCGAGCATCAGGCAGAATCCGCGTGTGGCGGTGATCGGCGGCGGCCCGGCTGGCCTCTTCGCTGCCGAGACGCTGGCGGGGGCGGGCATCACGGTCGATCTTTTCGAGCGCATGCCCAATCCGGGGCGGAAATTGCTGATGGCCGGGCGCGGCGGGCTCAATCTCACGCATTCGGAGCCGCTCGAACCGTTCCTTGGCCGCTACGGCGCTGCGCCGCCGGCGCTCGCAGCGGCGATCCGCGCCTTTCCGCCGGCTGCCCTGCGGGATTGGGCGGAGGGGCTCGGGCAGGAGACCTTCATCGGCTCGAGCGGCCGCGTCTTCCCAAGGGCGATGAAGGCCTCGTCGCTGCTGCGCGCCTGGCTCGCGCGGCTGGCGGATCTCGGAATCCGGTTCCATCTCCGTCATGACTGGCTCGGCTGGGCCGAGAATGGTGCGTTGCGCTTCGCGACGCCCGCCGGCGAGGCGCGCGCCATGCCGGACGCGACCATCCTCGCGCTGGGCGGCGCGAGCTGGCCGCGGCTCGGCGCCGATGGCGGCTGGACGCGCCATTTCGGCGCCGATGTCGCGCCGCTCGAACCGGCGAATTGCGGCGTGCGGATCGGCTGGTCGGCGGTGATGCGCCGGCATGCCGGAACGCCGCTCAAGCGCATCCTGGCGCGGGTTGACGGCGAAGGCGCGTTCGGCGAGGCGATCATCACCGAATCGGGGCTCGAAGGCGGGGTGATCTACGCCCTGTCGCGGCCGATCCGCGCCGCGCTGGTGCGTGCGGGCAGCGCCCGGCTGGTGCTCGACCTGCGGCCGGATTTCCGCGCCGAATGGATTGCGGCACGGCTGGAGGCGGCGCGGCCGAAGGATTCGCTGGCCTCGAAGCTGCGCCGCGCCGCCGGCTTGCAGCCGAACGCCGTGACCCTGGTTTTCGAATCCGCCCTGGCGGCGGGCGGCATTCCGAAGGATCCCGCCGTGCTCGCCGGCCTCGTCCGGGCGCTGCCGCTGACGATCACCGCCACGGCGGGGCTCGACCGCGCGATCTCCACCGCCGGCGGCCTGCGCTTCGCCGCCCTCGGCGCTGATTTCGAGCTTGCTTCCCGGCCTGGCGTGTTCGCGGCCGGCGAAATGCTCGATTGGGACGCTCCGACCGGCGGCTACCTGCTCCAGGCGAGCTTTGCGACCGGCAGGGCGGCGGCGGAAGGCGCAATCCGCCGCCTCGCCGCGCGCAGCGGGGCAGGGTGAGGCGGCAGCGCCGCCATGCCGGCCGGCTCAGGCGCCGCCCTGCTCGCGGATCAGTTCGAGTTCGAGCCAGCGCTCCTCGAGCCTGGCGCGTTCGCCCTCGGCGCGCGCGAGCAGCGCGCCCGCCTCGTCGAACGCCTTGCGGTCGCGGGAATAGAGATCGGGATCGGCGAGGCGGGTCTTCAGCTTCCCGATCACGACTTCAAGCTTTTCGATAGATTGCGGAATGGCTTCCAGATGGTTCTTCTCGGATAGTGTGAGCTTGCGGCCCACCCGTTCCCCGGCAAGGGCGCGCGGCGCCTCGTCTTCCCGAGCTCCGTCTGCCGCCCGCGCCGGCACCTTGCGCACCGGAATCTCGGCGCGGCGCTGCACGAGCATGTCGGAATAGCCGCCGGCATAGATCGTCCAGCGTCCGTCGCCCTCCGGAACCAGCACGCGCTCGACTGTCCGATCGAGGAAATCGCGGTCATGGCTGATCAGGATCACCGTCCCGGAATAGGCCGCGAGCATCTCCTCGAGCATGTCGAGCGTTTCGAGATCGAGATCGTTGGTCGGCTCGTCGAGCACCAGCAGGTTCGAGGGCCGCGCCAGCGCCCGCGCCAGCATCAGCCGCGCGCGCTCGCCGCCGGAGAGCACCCGCAGCGGCGTGCGCGCCTTCTCGGGCGGGAACAGGAAATCCTTCATGTAGCCGATGACATTCTTCGGCTTGCCGTCGATGATCAGGGTATCCGTGCCGCCTCCCGTCAGTGCGTCGGCGAGCGTGGTGTCCGGCGCGAGCGAATCCCGCTTCTGTTCGAGCCGCGCGACCGCGAGCCCGGCGCCGAGGCGCAGGTTGCCGGAATCCGGCGCCATCTCGCCGGTGAGGAGCGCGACGAGCGTCGTCTTGCCGGCGCCATTCGCGCCAACGATCCCGATCCGGTCGCCGGTGAAGAGACGCAGCGAAAGATCCCGGACGATCGCGCGATGGTCGAAGCGTTTGCCGATCCGTTCGGCCTCGAGCACGAGCTTGCCGCCTTTCTCGGCCTCGGATGCACGCAGTTCAGGCTTGCCGGCGACCCGGACATGCTCGCGCTGCTGGCGGCGGAGCGCGTGCAGCCGGGCGAGGCGACGTTCGTTGCGCTTGCGCCGCGCCGTGACGCCGTAGCGCAGCCAATGTTCCTCGTTGGCGATCCGGCGGCCGAGCTTGTGCTGCGCGGCTTCCTCCTCGGCCAGCGCCGCGTCGCGGAACGCCTCGAAGGCAGCGAACCCCTTCTCGATCCGCCGTGTCGTTCCCCGGTCGAGCCAGATCGTCGCGCGGCTGAGCTTCTCGAGAAAGCGCCGGTCATGGCTGATCAGCACCAGTGCCGCGGCGCGGCGGTTGAGCTCGGCCTCCAGCCATTCGATGGCGGGAAGATCGAGATGGTTAGTCGGCTCGTCGAGGAGCAGCAGATCCGGCTCCGGCGCCAGCGCCCGCGCGAGCGCGGCGCGCCTTGCCTCGCCGCCGGAGAGCGCGCGCGGATCCTCCTCGCCCGAGAGCCCGAGTTCGTGCAGCAGGAATCGCGCGGCATGGTCGCCGGCACCGGGCGGCAGATCGGCGGCGGCGAAGGCGAGGCTTGTCGCGAAGCCGCGCATATCCGGCTCCTGCCCGAGCACACCGATCCGCGCGCCGGGCTGGAGGAAGCGCGTGCCGGCATCGGGCTCGACAAGCCCCGCCGCCACCGCGAGCAGCGTCGATTTTCCCGAACCATTGCGGCCGACGAGGCAGATCCGTTCGCCCGGCTCGACGATGAGATCGGCGCCGTCGAGCAGGTTTCGCCCGCCGAAGGTGAGGCGGATGGCGCTGAGCTGGAGGAGCGGCGGAGCCAAATCTGTCCCTTCCCGGAAGCCGGGCGGCCCCGGCCGGTCCGCGATAGGCCGGCGCGGCGCGAACGGCAAGCGGAACGCGCGGGGGTCAAGCGAACTGGCGCGCGAGCAGGACCGCCGCCCAGGCGGAGAACGCCGTCAGCGCGGCGCCCCAGGCCATGTCGATCAGCGCGATGCGCAGCGTGAACCCCTCGATCACCGCAAGACTTGTGAGGTCATAGGTCGCATAGGCGACGAGCCCGAACGCCGCGCCGGCGAGCAGCGCCTGCGCCGGCATCCCGGCCGTGAAGGCGGGCAGCGTGACGAACAACGTCAGCCCCGCGAGATAAAGGATGTAGAATGCCGCTGCGGCAGCGAGATTCGGAGTTTTGCGCAGGAGCGGCCCGATTTCTGCAACATAGAGCCCGCGCCCGAGCCAGGCGAGCCAGAGAAGGTCGATGACGAGGAAGACCCCGCCCGCGAGGGCGAAGAGCATCAGCGGCGTTTTCATCATCGGTGCCCCCCCGTTTCGCCTCTCTTTGATACGGGTGGCGGCCCGGCGCGGATCATCGGCGCCGGCGCGGTGGCGCGGGGAGGGGCGATGACGGCCGAAGCCCTGCCGTCCGGCGCCGCGGAGGACCTCCCGCCCGCGCTGCGGGTCGATGCACGGCTCGCGCTGGAGGTCGGCGCGCGCGACGGGGGGCGCGGCGGGGCGAGCGCGATCCTGGACCGCCACGAAGCCGGAGCGCTGCGCTTCCGCTTCCCCCGGCCGCTGGGCCCGCTGCCGGAGGCGGTGATCGTCAATGTCGCCGGCGGGCTCGCGGGCGGGGATCGCGTGGCCATCGCCGCGCGGATCGGGGCCGATGCCGGCCTCGTGCTGACCAGCGCTGCCGCCGAGCGGATCTACCGCTCCGCCGGCGCCGAGACGCGGATCACCGCCGAATTGGCGGTGGAAGTCGGTGCGCGCGCCCTCTGGCTGCCGCAGGAGACCATCCTCCAGGACGGCGCCCGGCTCGAACGGCGCTTCACGATCGATCTCGCCCCCGACGCGACCCTGCTGCTGGCCGAGATGCTGGTCTTCGGCCGTCGCGCAGCGGGAGAAGCCTATCTTTCAGGCAGCCTGCGCGAAAGTTGGCGCGTGCGCCGCGCCCGCGTGCTGATCCTCGCCGACGAAACCCGGATCGAGGGCGATTTCGCCGCGCATCTCCTGCGCCCCGGCGCGCTCGGATCCCATGTCGCGCTGGCGACGCTGCTCTTCGCCCGCCCGGCCGCCGGCGACGATCTCGACGCGATCCGTGCGGCGATCCCGCGTGAAGCCGGGTTCGAGGGCGGCGCGAGCGATCTTGGCGGGCTTGTGCTCGTGCGTTTGGCTTGCCACGATGCTGCACGGCTGCGGGTGGCGACCCTGGACCTCGCACGCCTGCTGGCGCGGCGGCTCGGGGCCGATCTCCCGCGCAGTCTCGCCCTCTGACCCGCCGGCCGCTCGGGCCGGCCTGCCGATGGAGCCTGCATGAACCTCACACCGCGCGAGAAGGACAAGCTCTTGATCGCCATGGCCGCGATGGTAGCGCGGCGGCGGCTCGAACGGGGCGTGAAGCTCAACCATCCGGAAGCGGTGGCGCTGATCGCGGATTTCGTTACCGAGGGCGCGCGCGACGGCCGCTCGGTCGCGGATCTGATGGCGGCGGCGGCGAAGGTGCTAACGCGCGAGCAGGTGATGCCCGGCATCGCCGAGATGATCCATGACGTGCAGGTGGAGGCGACCTTCCCCGATGGCACGAAACTTGTCACCGTTCATCATCCGATCCGCTGATCCTGCCGCCTGGAGATTGCGATGCGACGCCTGCTTTCGCTTGTTCTTCCCTTCACCGCGACGCCGGCACTCGCCCATGTGGGTGCCGATGCCGGCGCCCACGATTTCGCGAGCGGCTTCGCCCATCCGTTCGGCGGGCTCGACCATTGCCTTGCGATGATCGCCGTGGGCCTCGTCGCCGCCTTTCTGGGCGGGCGGGCGCGGATCGCGCTGCCCGGTGCCTTTCTCGGGGCGATGCTCGCGGGTTTTGTGGCCGGGGCGGCGAAACTCGCGGCGCTGCCGGCCTATGAGGCGATGATCCTCGCCTCGGTGATCGGGCTCGGCCTCGCGCTGCTGGTTGCGCAACCGGTGCCGCGGCTGCCCGCCGCCGGCCTCGTGGCCCTGTTCGGCCTCGCGCATGGCTTCGCGCACGGGATCGAGGGCGCGCTCACGCCCGGCTATGCGGCCGGGTTTCTCGCCGCGACCGCGATCCTGCACGCGATCGGGCTGGGGCTCGGCCAGGCGGTGGCGAGGCTCGATCGCCCGATCTTCTACCGCATCGCCGGCGGCACGATCGCCGCTGCCGGTCTCGCGCTCGCGACCATCGGCTGACGCGATGGCTGGACAATCCGTGATCCCTGGTGAAATCATCACCGCGCCCGGCGAGATCGAACTCAATGCCGGCCGCGAGACCCTGCGCATCACCGTGGCCAACACGGGCGACCGGCCCATTCAGGTCGGCAGCCATTATCATTTCTTCGAAACGAACCCGTCGCTCCGCTTCGAGCGGGCGGCGGCGCGCGGCTTCCGGCTCGACATTCCCGCCGGCACGGCCGTGCGCTTCGAGCCGGGCCAGAGCCGCGAGGTCACCCTCGTGAAAATCGCCGGCAAGCGGGAGGTCTACGGCTTCCGGCAGGCCGTGATGGGGAAACTCTGATGCCCACCCATATCCCTCGCGCGATCTATGCCGACATGTTCGGCCCCACCACAGGCGATAAAATCCGCCTCGCGGATACCGATCTCGTCATCGAGGTGGAGCGCGATTTCACGACCTATGGCGAGGAAGTGAAGTTCGGCGGCGGCAAGGTGATCCGCGACGGGATGGGCCAGAGCCAGGCAACGCGCGCGGCCGGCGCGGTCGATACGGTCATCACCAATGCCGTGATCCTCGACCATTGGGGAATCGTCAAAGGCGATATCGCGATCCGGGACGGGCTGATCGTGAAGATCGGCAAGGCCGGCAACCCGGATATCCAGCCGGGTGTCGATATCGTCATCGGGCCGGGCACGGAGATCATCGCCGGCGAGGGCAAGATCGTCACAGCCGGCGCGTTCGACAGCCATATCCATTTCATCTGCCCGCAGCAGATCGAGGAGGCGCTCGCTTCCGGCATCACCTCGATGCTCGGCGGCGGCACCGGCCCGGCGCATGGCACGCTCGCCACCACCTGCACGCCCGGCCCCTGGCATATCGCGCGGATGATCGAGGCCGCGGACGCGTTTCCGATGAATCTCGGCTTCGCCGGCAAGGGTAATGCCGCGCTGCCCGCCGCCCTGGAGGAGCAGGTGCTCGGCGGTGCCTGCGCGCTCAAGCTCCATGAGGATTGGGGCACGACGCCCGCCGCGATCGACAATTGCCTCTCCGTGGCGGACGAGATGGACATCCAGGTGATGATCCACACCGACACGCTCAACGAATCGGGCTTCGTCGAGGATACGATCGCTGCCTTCAAGGGCCGGACGATCCACGCCTTCCACACCGAGGGAGCAGGGGGCGGCCACGCGCCGGACATCATCAAGGTCGCAGGCCTGCCGAACGTGCTGCCGTCCTCCACCAACCCGACGCGGCCCTTCACGGTGAACACGATCGACGAGCATCTCGACATGCTCATGGTCTGCCACCATCTCGACCCCGCGATCGCCGAGGATCTCGCCTTCGCCGAGAGCCGAATCCGGAAGGAGACCATCGCCGCAGAGGATATCCTCCACGATCTCGGCGCGCTCTCGATGATGAGCTCCGACAGCCAGGCCATGGGCCGCATCGGCGAGGTGGTGATCCGCACCTGGCAGACCGCCGACAAGATGAAGAAGCAGCGCGGGAGCCTTCCGGGCGATGCCGGCAACGACAACACCCGCGCCAAGCGCTACATCGCCAAATACACGATCAACCCGGCTATCGCGCATGGCGTTGCGAAGCATATCGGCTCGGTGGAGCCGGGCAAACTCGCCGATCTCGTCCTCTGGGCGCCGGCCTTCTTCGGCGTCAAGCCGGAGATGGTCATCAAGGGCGGCATGATCGCGCTCGCGCCGATGGGCGATCCCAACGCCTCGATCCCCACGCCGCAGCCGGTGCATTACCGGCCGATGTTCGGGGCCTACGGCAAGGCGCGGACGAACACGAGCCTGACCTTCGTGAGCAGGGCCGCGCTCGATGCCGGGCTCGACAGGCGACTTGGCACCGCCAAGCGCATGGTTGCGGTGGAGAATGTCCGATCCGGCATTTCCAAGGCGAGCATGGTGCATAACGGCGCGATGCCGGATATTTCCGTCGACCCCGAGACCTACCATGTCCGGGCCGATGGCGAATTGCTGGTCTGCGAGCCCGCGAGCGTGCTGCCCATGGCGCAGCGCTATTTCCTGTTCTGACATGGCATCCGGCCGGGCTTCATCCGGGTAGATCCGGGATCAAGGCACCCAATGGAGGATCCATGTCCCGGCCCGTCATCGTTATCGCCCGCGTGCGGATCCGCCCGGAAGCCCGCACCATTTTCCTCGACGCCCTCCGCATCTGCATCGCCGAGACCCGGCGGGAGGCGGGCTGCATCCGCTACGACATGCATGAAAGCGTGACCGATCCCGATCATTTCGTCTTTGTCGAGGAATGGCGCGACCGCGCCGCAATCGACGCGCACATGATCGCCGCGCATTTCCGCACGACCATGTCGATCGCCGCGCCGTGCCTCGCCGAGCCGCCGGTGGTCGAGGGCATCGAGGGCGGCGATCGCTGGCGGATCATGTAGCCGTGACTGGCCCGTGGCCCGGAGCCGTGGCATGAACCCGCCATGTCGAGCGAATTGCATCGCCGTGCCGCCCCGCGCATGCTGCCCTGGACCGACCGGCAGGGCCGGTTCGCGCCGCTGAAGGCCGTCGTGCTTGTGGCGGTGTTGCTGCCGGGGCTGGTGATCGCCGCCCGGTTGATGACCGGTGGCCTGGGCGCGAAGCCCGTCACCGCCGCCTTGCACGAGACCGGGCTGTGGTCGCTCAGGCTACTGCTGGTGACGCTGGCGGTCACGCCGCTGCGGCTGATCACCGGCTGGGGCAGGGTGCTCGCGGTCCGGCGCATGCTCGGCGTGGCCGCGCTCGGCTACGCGCTCGTCCATCTCGGTCTTTACGTGTTCGAGCAGGGCTTCGATCTTCTCCGGGTCGCCAGCGAGATCGCGCGGCGCTTCTATCTGACGATCGGCTTCCTCAGCCTTCTCGCCATGGCGGCCCTGGGCGCGACCTCGTTCGACAGCGCGATCCGCCGGCTCGGCGCGCAACGCTGGAACCGGCTCCACGCGCTGATCCATCCGCTGACGCTGCTCGCGCTCTGGCATGGCGCGCTGCAAGCCAAGATCGACATTTTCGAACATGCCGTGATGACGGGCATATTCCTGGCGCTGATCAGCCTGCGCCTGATGCGCCGGGCCGGCGTTCCGCTCGATCCGCCGCGCCTGCTCGCGCTCGTGCCGGGGGCCATGGCCGCAACGATGGCGCTCGAATATCTCTGGTATGCGCTCGCAACCGGGGTTCCGGCTGATCGCATCCTGGCGGCGAATTTCATGGCAGGGCTTCAACCCCGCCCCACCCTTGTTGTAGGAATGATCGCGACGAGCCTTCCGGTCCTCGCGATCCTCGTGGTTCTCTGCCAGCGGAGCCGCGTTCCGGAACGGCCCATTCCCGGCCGAAAGGTCTGAACACGCTGGAGTTTCACGTGCTGAACGCGACCGAGATCATCGCCCGCGGCGATTGGAGCGGGGAGGCGGCGGATTCCGTCGTGCTCGATTTCGACGACCGCCACCGCCGCCGGATCACGCTTGAGACGATCGGCGGGCTGCAATTCCTGCTCGATCTGCCGGAAGCGGTCGCCCTTCGCACCGGCGATGCCGTGCGCCTTGCCGATGGCCGCCTGATCGAGATCGTAGGGGCCCCCGAGCCGCTGGCCGAAATCCGTGCCGAAAGCCCCGAACACCTGCTGCGCCTCGCCTGGCATCTCGGCAACCGCCACCTGCCGGTGCAGATTGCCGGCGGCCGGCTGCGCATCCGCCGCGACCACGTCATCGAAGCGATGGTTGCGGGGCTCGGCGGCCGGCTGCGGCCGATCGAGGCCGCGTTCGACCCCGAGGGCGGCGCCTATCTCCAGGCGCGGGGCGGGCATGGGGCCCATGATCATCATCATACCCATGATCATCATCACGCTCATGACCACGATCACGGGCATGACCATCACGATCATGCGCATCGTCATTCCCACCACGCACACGGCGCGGGCTGTGGCTGTGGGCATGATCACGGACATGATCACGGGCACGGTCAAGGACACGGCCATCGCCACGGGCATGGCTGACGCCGCCGAACTCCAGCGCCTGCAATGGTTCTCGCCGGCCTTCCCGATCGGCGGCTACGCCTATTCGCACGGCATCGAGGCCGCGCAGGCGGCGGGCGCGGTTCGGGATGAGGCGACGCTCGCCGCCTGGATCGCCGATATCCTGACCCTGGGGGCCGGCCGCAACGACGCGATCCTGCTCGCCGAGAGCTGGCGCCGTGCCGGCCTGGCGGAGCCGGACGCGCGGATCGCGGGCCTTGTCGCGCTCGCGGAACTGGGGATCGCGCTCTCTCTCTCGGCCGAGCGCCGGCTTGAAACCGCGCAGCAGGGCGCGGCCTTCCACGCGCTGGTCGGCGCGGCGCATCCCCATCCCGATCTGCCGCCGCTCGCCGCTTTCGCGCCCGGCGGACTGCCGCTGCCTGTGGCTGTGGGGATGGCCGGGCGGCTGCACGCCCAGCCGCTCGAGGGCCTGCTCGCCGGCTATCTCCAGGCCTTCGCCGGCAATCTCGTCGCAGCCGGCATCCGGCTGGCCTTGATCGGGCAGAGCGCGGCGCAGGTCCGGCTTGCAGCCTTGCGGCCGGTGATCCTCGCCGCGACGCAAGCAGGCGGCGCAGCGGGCCTTGCCGATCTCGGCGGCATGGCATTTCGCGTCGATCTGATGAGCCTCATGCACGAAACCCAGGAATCCAGGTTGTTCCGCTCATGAACACGTCTCCCCATGGCCCGCTGCGGGTCGGCATCGGCGGCCCGGTCGGTGCCGGCAAGACCACGCTGACGGCAGCGCTCTGCACCCGTCTGCGCGCGCAGCTCGATCTCGCAGTGGTGACCAACGATATCTATACCCGCGAGGATGCCGAGATCCTCGTCCGGCTTCAGGCGCTGCCGCCCGAGCGGATCCTGGGCGTCGAGACCGGCGGCTGCCCGCACACCGCAATCCGCGAGGATTGCTCGATCAATCTCCACGCCATCGCCGAACTGCGCCGGCGCTTTCCCGGCCTCGACCTGGTCCTGATCGAATCCGGCGGCGACAATCTTGCCGCGACCTTTTCGCCCGAACTCGCGGATCTGACGATCTATGTGATCGATGTCGCGCAAGGCGAGAAGATCCCGCGCAAGGGCGGGCCGGGCATCACCCGCTCCGACCTGCTCGTCATCAACAAGACCGACCTCGCCCCCTATGTCGGCGCCGATCTCGACGTGATGGCGCGCGACGCCGCCGCGCAGCGCGGCAGCCGCCCGGTGGTCTTCACCAATCTCCGCAGGGGCGAAGGAGTGGATGCGGTGGTCCGCTTCATCCGGGCGAGAGGCGGGCTTCCAGACGCCGCCTGAGCGCTCAGGCCGGTTCGACCAAGGCGACCTCGAACGTGTGCATCACGCCGTCATCGTCGCGGATCGAGACATATTCGCCGATGTCGAAGCGGTGATTGCCGAGCCGGTAGCCGGCCTCGTCGTCCTCGTCGCCGGCGATGTCGTAGGTGAAGGCCCAGGAACCGCCCCGGCCGCCGCCGCGATGGACGAGATGGCCGAGATCGTATTCCTCATCAGCCCAGAACCGCCGGACGCGACAGGCGGCGCGGTTCTCCTTCCACAGATCGGGATCAAGCCGCCCTTCGGCGTCGAGCGGCGCGACGATCTCGTAGCCATGCGCACTCGACCCTTGCGGATGCTCCTTCGAGCGGGCGAGATGGAGGGTGACGCGCATCATCGGCATGGGCTCTCTCCTAGGCTGATCCCCCCGCATTAGCCGCCAAAGGCGCCGGGCGGGCCTTGATCGGGATCAAGCCTCGGCCGGTTTTGCGGCCAAAGCGCGGCCGAAAACCTGCCGCGGCACCCACGACCCTTTCCAAACCGGTTGCACGGCGTTTAAATGCACGGGGGAGGAGAATGCCGAATGGCGGAGGGTGACAATCAGGCGAATCCGGTGCCGCTTGCCGCGGACGGAACCGCGACGGCGCCGGCCCTCGATGCCCGCCCGCCCTCCCTGCCGGCCGCACCCTGCCGGCCCGATTCCGCCGCCTGGCGCTTCGCGCGGCGCTACGCCGCGCTCGATCTCGGCACCAACAATTGCCGGCTGCTGATCGCGCGACCGGAGGGGCCGGCCTTCCGCGTCGTTGATGCCTTCTCGCGCATCGTGCGGCTGGGCGAGGGCGTCTCGCAGAGCGGGCGCCTTTCCGAAGGAGCGATGGCCCGCACGCTCGAGGCGCTCCATGTCTGTCGCCGCAAGATGGACGAGCGCATGGTGAGTCGGGCGCGTCTTGTGGCGACCGAAGCCTGCCGCGCCGCCGCCAATGGCCGCGAATTCCTCGCCCGCGTCGAGCGCGAGACCGGATTGCGCCTCGATATCCTCGACCGCGAGGGCGAGGCGCATCTCGCCGCCGCCGGCTGCGCCGCGCTCGCCGATGAGGCCGCCTCGAGCATCATCCTCTTCGATATCGGCGGCGGCTCGACCGAGATCGTCTGGCTATCGGTGAAGA
Organism: Rhabdaerophilum calidifontis; assembly: GCF_008641065.1. Taxonomy (GTDB): domain Bacteria; phylum Pseudomonadota; class Alphaproteobacteria; order Rhizobiales; family Beijerinckiaceae; genus Rhabdaerophilum; species Rhabdaerophilum calidifontis. The sequence continues at coordinate 90,359 of NZ_VTRS01000003.1, forward strand.
ATTGCGGCCAGCGCGATATCCGCTCCCGCATCCGCGCCTGGACCTCGATGCCGCTCGGCGTGGTGACACTTGCCGAGCGGCATGGCGGCATCACGGTCTGCGCGCGCACCTTCGAAAAGATGATCGCCGAGACCGCGGCGCTGCTCGCCCCCTTCGCGGCGGAAGCCCGCGCCGCGGCGAGCGAACCCGGATTCCACCTGCTCGGCACCTCCGGCACGGTCACGACCCTCGGCGGGCTGTTCCTCGGGCTCGAACGCTATGACCGGCGCCGGGTGGACGGGCTGTGGATGGAGGCGGGCGATGTCGACGCCGTGATCCAGGAATTGCTGGCGATGAGCTATCGCGAGCGCCAGGAGAACGGCTGCATCGGCCGGGAGCGCGCCGATCTCGTGCTCGCCGGCTGCGCGATCTTCGAAGCCATCCGCCGCGCCTTCCCCGCGCGGCGGGTGCGGATCGGCGATCGCGGCCTGCGCGAGGGCATGCTGATGGAGATGATGCGCGAGGACGGGGTTCTCCGCCGCGCCGCCGCGCGCTAGGGCAGGGCCATGACCGACAATCCCAAATCCGGCCGGCGAGACCTTGCCGTGCGGCTCAGGACCGCGCGCAAGCGCACCACCGCGCAGCAGAAATGGCTGAGCCGCCAGCTCAACGACCCCTATGTCGCCCGCGCCAGGGCCGAGGGCTGGCGGAGCCGCGCCGCCTTCAAGCTGATCGAGATCGATGACCGCTACAAGCTGCTGCGCAAGGGCCAGCGCATCGTCGATCTTGGCGCGGCGCCGGGCGGCTGGTGTCAGGTCGCGGCCGAGCGCATCGGCTCGACGCCGGCGGATACGCGCATCGTCGCCATCGACCTGCTGGAGATCGAACCGATCCCCGGCGTGGATTTCCTCCAGCTCGACTTCACCCTGCCGGAGGCGGACGCGATCCTCAAGGCGCGGCTCGGCGGGGCGGCGGATGGCGTGCTCTCCGACATGGCCGCCAACACGACCGGGCACAAGAAGACCGATCATCTCAGGATCATCGGCCTGGCCGAGATGGCGGCGCAATTCGCGCGCGAGGTGCTGGCGCCGGGCGGGTTCTTCCTCTGCAAGCTGTTCCAGGGCGGCGAGACCGGCCAGCTCATCACCGAGCTGAAGCGCGATTTCGCAACCGTGCGCCACGTCAAGCCCGCCGCGAGCCGCGCGGATTCGAGCGAACTCTACCTGCTCGCCACCGGGTTCAGAGGCTGATCGGCCGCGCTCAGGCTTCGGCCGCGCCTTCCGCCGCCTCAAGCCAGGCCTCGACCTCGTCGAGGCTCGCGGAGAAGAGATAATCCGCGTCCCCGAACACGATCTTCATCGTCGCGGCGTCGCGGAGCATGTAGCCGCCATGCGCCAGCACGCGCTTGTCGGGCTTCTGCGCCTTCATCAGATGCAGGCCGAGGCGCGTGGCGATCCGCCGCGCGCGCCGCTCCACCGAGGGCAGGGCATCGCGCCGGCTCATGCCGGTTCGACGTTCGACCTGCGCCGGGCGAGCAGGATCTGGCGGATGACGACCGGTGCCGCGATCGCGAGGCCGACAAGCGTCGCGCTCCGGCTCGGCATGATGACGAGCACCGAGGCGAGGACCAGCGCCCAGCGCTCGACCCCGCGGATCGCGGCAAGCCCGTATCCCGTCAGCGCCGCCGCCAGCAGGATGATGCCGGCGACGCAGCCGAGCGTGGTCTCCCAGAAGGCAAGCCAGGTGAAATTCTTCGTCACCAGCAGCATCGCCGGCGAATAGACGAACACGAAGGGCACCAGCGCCTTGGCGGTGGCGAGCCGGAAGGCGGTGTTGCCGGTCCGGAACGGATCGGCCCCGGCCATGCTGGCGCCGGCATAGGCGGCGAGCGCCACGGGCGGGGTCACATCCGCGAGCAGCCCGTAATAGAAGACGAAGAAATGCGAGACGATCGGCTCGACACCGAGCTTGCCGAGCGCCGGCTGGGCGATCGTCACCATGATGATATAGCAGGCGGTGGTGGGGATGCCGCAGCCGAGCAGCAGGCAGACGATCGCCGTCATCACCAGGGTGAAGAACAGGGTCAGCGCCCCGGCATCGTAGAGGATGGCCGGCAGCACGGCGCCGAGCAGCCCCGCGAGTTCGCCCGCGAAGCCGGTGACGATGTTCGAGAGCTTGAAGCCGACCCCGGTCAGCGTGACGATGCCGACGATGATGCCGACGCAGGCCGCCGCCGCGCCGACCCCGATCGCGTATTTCGCGCCGGTGACGAAGGCGTCGATCATGTCGAGGATCCGGGCCCGGCCGTCCGGCGCGCGCAGCAGGAAGACCGCGCTCGCCGCCGCGCCGAGACCGAACAGGGTCAGAAGCCCGCTCCATTCCGTGAGATGCCCGGTCCAGATCGCGCCGATCATGCCGGCAAGCAGCGCGAGGGCGACCGCCGGGTCGCGCCCGGTGAACCCGACGACGAGGCAGGCCGTGATGCCCCAGAACGCCGCCAGATAGGGCGTGAAGCCGGAAAACAGCACGATCAGCAGCACGATCAGCGGGGTCAGCGCCGGCCAGCCACTCCGCAGCACCGCCCAGGCCCGCGGCAGCTCGGAGGCCGAGAGGCCGCGCATTCCGAGCTTCTTCGCCTCGAAATGCACCTGGCAGAACACGCCGAAGAAATGCATCGCCGCCGGCACGATCGCCGCAAGGATGATGGTCTGGTAGGGCAGGTTGAGATATTCGACCATCAGGAACGCCGCCGCACCCATGATCGGCGGCGTGATCTGCCCGCCGGTCGCCGCGGTCGCCTCCACCGCGCCGGCGAAATGGCGCGGATAGCCGATGCGGATCATCATCGGGATGGTCAGCGACCCTACCGTGACCGTGTTGGCGATCGACGAGCCGGAAATCATCCCGAACAGGCCCGAGGCGAAGATCGAGACCTTGGCCGGCCCGCCGGAATAGCGCCCGGCCAGCGCCGTCGCGAGATCGATGAAGAGCTTGCCGAGCCCGATCCGCGTCGCCAGCACGCCGAACAGCACGTAGTGGAACACATAGGTCGCCACCACGCCGAGCGCCACGCCGTAGATGCCCTGCGAGGTGAGGTAAAGATGGTTGATCACCGCCTTCCAGCTGTTGCCGGGATGCGCGAGAATTCCAGGCAGGCCGGCGCCGTAAAGCGCGTAGAGGATCAGCACCCCGGCAATGATCGGCAGCGGCCAGCCGATCGCGCGCCGCGTCGCCTCGATCAGCACGACCACCGCCAGCGTGCCCATCAGCCAGTCCGTCAGCAGCGGATTGCCGACGCGGAAGGCGAGATCCTCGAAGATCCACGGCACATAGAGGCTGGAGACAACCGCCGCCGCCGCGAGCAGCCAATCCTGGATCCCGATTCCGAACGGCCTGAGAAGCGACGGCGCGTCGGGCAGCGGCTTCGGCTTCCCGCCGGGAAACACGAGGAAGATCAGCCCGAGGACGAAGGCGAGGTGGATGCCGCGATGCGTCGTCTCGGGCAGGAGGCCGAAGCCGGCAGTGTAGTAATGGAACAGCGACAGCGCGAGCAGCGCCCCCGCCACCAGCCAGCCGGCGCGCGGCTGGAGCGGCCGGAACCGGATCTCGGAATCGAGCGCCTCCTCGAGTTCCTGCGCCTTCCTGAGGTCGAGTTCGGCCTGCGCGCTCATGCTGCCCCCGCTTCCTGCCCCTGAATCTGCCGCCCTTGAACCTGCCGCCGAAACGATGAAGTCCCGCGCATGCGGGACTTCATGGCGCCTGCGGCCGCGGCTGCCCTCACTTCAGCAGGCCGGCTTCCTTGTAGAAGCGCTCCGCGCCGGGATGGAGCGGAATGCCGAGCCCGGCCAGTGCCGTCTCCTTGCGGATCGCCTTGCCCTTGGCGTGGCCGGCATCGAGCGCGGCGCGCGTCTTGTCCGACCACAGCGCCTTGGTGACCTCGTAGACGAGATCGGCATCGACCTTGGCGCTCGTCACCCATTGCGCGCCGACGGCGAGGGATTTCACCCCCTTGGTATCCTTGTAGACATTGTCGGGGATGACATCGTCGGCGAAGAAGCTGAACTTCTTCTTCAGTTCCGCCGCCTGCGGCCCGTCGATCGGCACCAGCTCGAAGCCATGCGTCGCGCCGAACTCGGTCAGCGCGCCGAACGGATAGCCCCCGGTGAAGAAGAAGCCGTCGAGCGAGCCGTCGCGCATCTTCTCGATCGCCGGGCCGGGCTTCAGGAACTCGGCCTTGAAGTCGTTGGCGCCGACGCCGTAGGCGGCGAGGATCGCGCGCGCATTGACGAGCGAGCCGGAGCCGGGCTCGTCGATCGAGAAGCGCTTGCCCTTGAGATCGGCGGGCGATTTCACGTTCAGGCCCTTCTTGACGACGATATGCACCGTCTCGGGATAGAGATTGGCGATCGCGCGCAGCTCCTCGACCTTCGCCTTGCCCTCATAGATCCCGGTGCCGGAATAGGCCCAGCTCGCGACATCGGCCTGGCTGAACCCGGATTCCGAGGCGCCGCCGATGATGGCGTTGACATTGGCGACCGAGCCGTTCGACGCAACCGCGCTGGCATTGATCTTCTCGCCCGAGATCGCGTTGGCGATGATGCCGCCGATCGGGTAATAGGTGCCGGCCGTGCCGCCGGTGCCGATGCGGAAGAATTTCGCCTGCGCCCGGGCCGGAACGCCGGCGCCCAGCAGCGCGAGGCCGGCGGCGCCGGTCAGGATGGTCCTGCGTGACAATGTCATGGTGTGATCCCTGTCATGGTGTGATCCCCCGTTTTTGAACCCGCGCCGGCGTCATCGGCGCCGGATCGCGCCTCTGCAAAGGGTATCGCCGAGCTTTTGGATAACGCAATGGCAAATTCCGCCCGAGACCGGTTGAAGCACGGGCCGGCATCAGCCAGAATCGCTCCCGGCGCGGGGCGCCGGCAACAAAGGAGCAAGCCAATGAGCGAAACCGCGTCGCCGGTTTTGGAGCACCATTTCCGCCAGCATGTCCGCCGGGATGCCGAGCGGCGCACGCTTCTCGTCGTCGCGCTGACCGGGCTGTGCATGGTGGCGGAAATCGCCGCCGGCCTCTGGACCGGCTCGATGGCCCTGCTCGGCGACGGCGTTCATATGGGAACCCACGTGCTCGCAATCGGCATCTCGGCGGCCGCCTATATCGTCGGACGGCGCTACGCGCTTGACCGGCGGTTCAGTTTCGGCACCGGCAAGTTCGGTGCGCTTTCGGCCTTCGCAAGCGCGATCCTGCTCGCCGCAGCCGCCGTGCTGGTGGCCTTCGAGGCCGCGGAGCGCGTCCTCGCGCCGACCGAGATCGCCTTCCGCGAGGCGATGCTCGTGGCGGTGATCGGTCTGATCGTCAATCTCGCCTCGGCGCTCCTGCTCCACAGCCGCCACGGGCATGCGCATGGCCATCCGCACGCCGAACAGGGCCATGACCATTCCGGATCCGGACATCACCATGTCCATCACGATTGCGGCCATCATCACGGCGGCCATCATCACGGCGGCCATGATCAGCACGAGGACGTCAATCTCCGCGCCGCCTTCCTGCATGTCATCGCCGATGCGATGACCTCGGTGGCTGCGATCATCGCGCTCGGAATCGGCTGGTATCAGGGAATCGGCTGGCTCGATCCGCTTGTGGCCTGCATCGCCTCGGGCGTCATCCTGATCTGGTCCTGGGGGCTGCTGAAGGAGAGCGGCAAGATCCTGCTCGACTGGGAGGCCCCGGCGGAGATCCGCGACGCGGTCGCACGGGCACTCGAGAGCGACGGCGAGACGCGGGTGATCGACCTGCATGTCTGGTCGGTGGGCACGGGCGTGCGGACCATGGTCGCCTCCGTCCACTCCCCGACGCTGCGCACACCGGAAGAATACCGGCGGCGCCTGCCGGCCCATGCCGCGATCGAGCATCCGATCATCGAGGTCTGCCCGATGCCGGCCGGACATCCGTAACAGGACGAGCAAGCCCGCCGGGCTCAGCCCTCGGCGGCGGGGGCGGCGGCAGGGGGCGCGGGCAGGAGAGGCGGCGTCCGGCCGATGACGTTGCGGCGGAAAATTTCCGGCCGCTCGCGCCAGGGCGGCATGCCGTCGGAACTGGCGGCATAGAGCGCCGCGCCGCGCAGGATCTCGTCCGCATGCGTCTCGGGATCGAGCCCGCCATAGAGATAGGTCCATTTGCCCGGCGCCGCGAGCGCCACCGCGCAGCCGTTCGAACAGGCCGAGAGGCATTCGACGCCGCGGATCTCGACGCCCGCCGGCGCTTCCCGCGCGGCGATCGCCCGCATCAGCCGCGCGCCGGGGCAGGGGTCCTCGTTCGTGCCGCGGCGGCAGGTGGTGCAGACATAAAGGATGGCGTCCGCCATGATGACCCTTCGCGCCAGAACATGCGAAGGGGTTGACGCGGCATGCGCGAGCGCAGGACCGGTCGCGGAACACCCCGTCCGCCCGAAACACGCGCAGGCAGGTCTCCCGGCTCGCGGATTCAGGGTTTCCCCAGCGAGGATCCGCCTTCCCGGCCAGGGCCAGTGGCGTGGAGCCTCTCTCCGGTCACGGTCGCGGGGGCGGCTGCGCTTCGGCAGCCCTTGCGGCCCGCCTGCGCATTCCCTCTTCGCCTGTCATGGACAGGAACCTGCGCGGTCCCGAGAAGCGGCAAGGCCGGCCCGTTGTCAAGTGCGACAGGCGGCGGATCGCTCTGCGCCGCACCCAAGTCACGGCCATTCGGGGGCCGAAACGGGTGAAGCCGATTGCCGGAGCCCGATGCCGAACCGGTGCGGCGCCCCGCCATCGATCTGGCGGGGCGCATCTCGTGTCAAGCCGAACGCAGCGATCGGGCGCCAAGCCCGAGCAGTTCGAAGGCGACGAAGGCCAGCATCGAGAGGCCAACCATCGGGAAGAAGGCGCCGGCGATCACCGCAAGAACCAGCAGGCCCTTGGGCATCGACGCATTCTTCGGCAGGCCGGGCGCGCCGAGCGTGCCGGCGGGACGGCGCTTCCACCACATCACGAGGCCGGAGATCGTCAGCAGGACCATGCCCGCCAGCGAAGCGAGCAGGACGAGCTGGTTTGCGAGGCCGAACGCCTGACCCATATGGATGCTGATGCCCCATTCCGCCATGCGGCCGAAAAAGCCGAGATCCTGGAGCCCCATGTCGAACAGCACCTTGCCGCTATACTGGTCGAGATGGATGACGCGCTCCCTGGTGATATCGTTGGGGTAGACGGAAGCGGTGAACACGCCATCCGGCTTGGTCGGGATGTTGATCGCGTAGCCGGGCGCGATTCCAAGCTCGGTTACGGTCCTGACGACATCGTCGAGCTTCGCCGGCACCCCGGCGGCTGTTTTCGATAGCGGCACCGGCTGGTTCTCGATGATCCAGGGGGCGCGGTCCACCGCATCCTTCAGCGGGATGGTGGAGACCGGGTATTTGTCCCAATAGCCATCGGGCATTCCCATCCCCACGGCATAGGAGAAGGCATAGAACTTCTTGCCCCAATAGCCCGACCACGGCAGGCCGGTCATCGCCAGGAAGACGATGAAGAGGCTGACGAAAATCCCGGTCACGGCATGAAGATCGCGCCAGAATACGCGCTTGCCCGGCTCGCCGCGAACGCTGAACACACCGCCCTTCTGCCCGCGCGGCCACCACAGGTAAATGCCCGAAGCGGCCATCAGGATCATCCAGCCGGCGACGCCCTCGATGATGCGTTCAGCCCACCAATCGACATATTTCAGGCTGTGAAGCTTGCGCACCACATACATGAAGGGCGATCCGGCATGACCGGCATCCCATAGACGACCGAGCACCGTGCCGGAATAGGGGTCGACATAGAGCGTGTTCCTCACGCCATCCGAGCCGGCGATCTTGACTTCCGCCGACCTGTCCGGCGCCGCGGGGGGCACATATCCCCGCAGGGTGCCGGGATAGGCTTCAAGTGCCTTTGCGACGAGTTCCGACGGCGCCTTCTGCGCAACGCTCTGAGGTGCGACGATGCGCAGATCGGCATGGAGGCGATCGTTGATCTCGGCCTTGAACAGGTAGATCGCGCCGGTGACGAGGATCAGCAGGACGAAGGGCAGGATGATGAGCCCGACGAAGAAGTGCCAGCGCCACAGGGCGCGATAGATCAGGCCCGCGCGTGCGGGCGCAGCGTCCGCGACGGACGCCGAGGCGGTGATATCGGACATGGATTCTCTCCAGAAACAAGATGCGGCAACGCTTCCGCGCGGTTCGCGCGGAGGGCGAGGAACGACCGGTCAGACTTGGAGAGGGGGAGGGCCGCGCGCGGGGTTGGAGCGGGCGACGCGCGGTTCGGTGGAGAGGGCTGGCTCGTCGATCGCGAAGATCGCGATCCGGAATGGCCGTGCCCCCCAGGCGGCGACGAAGCCTCGCAGGGGCTGGTCGAGAGCGGCCGGCATGCTGGCGCAAGCCCAGCCGCAGCAATTGCCCGCCGGGCTGTCCGGCTTTTCCGGCGTGCGAGGCGCCGCGTCGGAGGGTTTCATGCCATCGGACGTGCAGAGCACGAACGGGATATCGAGCCCGGTCGTCATGCGCGCCGGGTGGTTCGACCCCGCGATCGCACCGCCCAGCGCCTGAAGGAAGATGACATAGGCCGTCACCGCGCCGATCATGGCGCGTGCGAAACCCGTGCTTCTCCCTCCAGAGGCCATGACCGATTGTTAGGCCAAAGCCATGAAGGCGACAAGGCGCAGAGCCGGCGCGGTTGCCGAGCCTCGCATCACTCCCATTCGATCGTGCCGGGCGGTTTCGAGGTCACGTCATAGACCACGCGGTTGATACCCTTGACCTCGTTGATGATCCGCGTCGCGGCGCGGCCGAGGAAGGCCATGTCGAAGGGAAAGAAATCCGCCGTCATGCCGTCGGTCGAGGTCACCGCGCGCAGCGCGCAGACATGGTCATAAGTGCGGTAATCGCCCATCACGCCCACGGTGCGCACCGGCAGCAGCACCGCGAAAGCCTGCCAGATCGCGTCGTAGAGCCCGGCCTTGCGGATCTCGTCGAGATAGATCGCATCCGCCTCGCGCAGGATGTCGAGCTTCTCGCGCGTGATCTCGCCCGGAATGCGGATCGCAAGGCCGGGGCCGGGGAAGGGGTGGCGGCCGACGAAACGCTCCGGCAGCCCGAGTTCGCGGCCGAGCGCCCGCACCTCGTCCTTGAACAATTCGCGCAAGGGCTCGACGAGCGTCATGTTCATCCGCTCCGGCAGCCCACCGACATTGTGGTGGCTCTTGATCGTCACGGAAGGCCCGCCGGAGAAGGAGACGCTCTCGATCACATCCGGATAGAGCGTGCCCTGGGCGAGGAATGCCGCGCCGCCAACCTTGCGCGCCTCCGCCTCGAACACATCGATGAACAGCTTCCCGATCGTCTTGCGCTTTGCCTCGGGATCGGAGACCCCGGAAAGCGAATTCAGGAAAAGTTCCGACGCATCAACGTGAACAAGCGGAATATTGTAATGCCCTTTGAAGAGCGAGACGACCTCTTCCGCCTCGCCCTTGCGCATCAGCCCGTGATCGACGAAGACGCAGGTCAGCTGATCGCCGATCGCCTCGTGGATCAGCACCGCCGCGACCGAGGAATCCACTCCGCCGGAGAGCCCGCAGATCACCCGGCCGGTGCCGACCTGGGCGCGGATCTTCGCGATCATCTCCTCGCGATAGGCCGACATGGTCCAGTCGGATTTCAGCCCCGCGATTCGGTGGACGAAATTCGCGATCAGCCGGCCGCCATCCGGCGTATGCACCACCTCGGGATGGAACATCGTGGTGTAGATGCGCCGTGCCTCGTCGGTAGCGATCGCGAAGGGGGCGTTTTCGCTGGTCGCCTTGACGGAGAACCCGTCCGGCAGCCGCGTCACCCGATCCCCATGGCTCATCCAGACCGGATAGCGCCCGCCGACCTCCCAGATCCCCTCGAACAGCGCCGAGGGCGCGCGGACCTCGATATCGGCGCGGCCGAATTCCGCCGCATGCCCGCCCTCGACTGCGCCGCCGAGCTGCACGGCCGCCGTCTGCTGGCCGTAGCAGATCGCGAGGATCGGCAGGCCGGAATCGAACACCATTTGCGGCGCGCGCGGGCTGCCGTCGCGCGTGACGCTGTCCGGCCCGCCGGAAAGGATGATCCCGCGTGGCCGCAGCCGGAGGAAGGCGGCTTCCGCGTTCTGGTAGGGGTGGATCTCGCAATAGACGCCGGTCTCGCGCACGCGGCGCGCGATGAGCTGCGTCACCTGGGAGCCGAAATCGATGATGAGGATCGCGTCGTGATGCATCTTCCGGTCAAGCCTTGCGGGTGAGGGCGGCGACGAAAAAGCCGTCGGTGCCGGTGCGGAGGGGGGAGAGGAGAAGGCCGAGCCCGCGCGGCTCGGCATGGACGGCAAGCGGCGCGAGGCCCGCCGCCGCGGCATTGGCGGCCGGCGGAACAACCGCGAAATCGGGATGGGCGGCCAGGAAATCCGCAATCTGCGCGCCGTTCTCGGCGTCGAACAGCGAGCAGGTGACATAAACGAGGCGCCCGCCCGGCTTCACATGGTGCCGGGCCAGATCGAGCACCGCGCGCTGCTCGCTGCGCCGCAGATCGAGGCTTGCGGGCCGGATGCGCCATTTCGCATCCGGATGCCGCCGCCAGGTGCCGCTGCCGGTGCAGGGCGCGTCGACCAGCACGAGATCCATCCGCCCGGCCAGATCGTCGAGCGGCATCACGCCGGCGCGCGGGGTGCGGATCTGGGCGTTGCGCACGCCGGCCCGGCTCAGCCGCTCATGGATGGGCGCGAGGCGGCGGGCATCGCCGTCGGTCGCGAAGATCTGGCCCTTGTTGTTCATCTCGGCGGCGAGCGCCAGCGTCTTGCCGCCGCCGCCAGCGCAGAGATCGAGCACCTGCATGCCCGGCCGCGCCCCGGCAAGCAGGCTCGCGAGCTGGCTGCCCTCGTCCTGGACCTCGACCGCGCCCTTGAGGAAGGCCGGCTCGGATTGGACATGCGGCACCCGGCCCTCGGCATTGGGCGCGATCCTGAGCCCGAGCGGCGAAAGCGGGGTCGGTTCCGGCGCGAGATGGCCGAGCGCCTTCAGCGCCTCCGGCCGGATGATCTTCAGCGCATTGCAGCGCAGGTCGAGTGGCGCCCGCGCCGCCAGCGCCGCCGCCTCGGCGATGCGATCGCCGCCGAAACTCGCGGCGAGTTCGCCGTCGAGCCAGGCCGGATAATCTCCCGCCACATCGGGCGGCGCCCCGGCGAGATCGGCCGCGGCCAGCGCCGCCCGCTCGCCGGCCTCGAGCGGCGCCGGCGCGAAGCGCGCGCCGGAACACAGGGCGGCGATCGCCTCGACATCGAGGCCGCGGAGCCGCGCGAGCATGCCGAGGACGACCGCGCGCGCCGGCACCTCCGCCTCGCGCGCGCCCATCAGCCAGGCAGCGGAGGCCTTGACCCGCAGCGCATCGTGCACGAGATTGCCGACCGCGTTGCGGTCACCCGAACCGGCATAGCGGTTGGCGGCGCCCCAATCCTTCAACGCATGGGCAAGCGGGCGCTTCTGGCGCAGGATCGTGTCGACGAGATCGATGGCGGCCGAAAGGCGGGCTTCGGGGGTCATGGTCCGGCTTGGCGTGAAGCCCGCGCCGCTGTCAAGCGGTCGCGCGGGGAGGGCGTGGAAATCCGCATGCCGCGATCATGATGCCGGACGGTTTCCGCGCGGCGATCATGGTTCCAGACGCCGCCGCGCGCGGCGGCTTTCCCGCAACAGCGTGGCATTTTTGCTGCCGCGCGGCCGGGGAGACGGGCCTCGCCACGGTTTCGCCACAATTCGGCGGGACGCCGTCCACGCCGGCTCCGCGCGTGCGGCCGCCCATTTCCAGGAGATTTCAGGATGTCGAAGATCGTTCGTGGCGCCCTTGCCGCCGCCCTGCTCGTCGCGGTTGCGGCCTGCTCGACCACCCCGCCGGCCGGCGATCCGGGCGCGGCGCCCGCGCGCAAGCTCGACGCCAAGACCCAGCTCGAATGCGGCAGCAAGCGCGGCTGCCGCTAACGCGGCGCCGATAACACGCGATGTGCGGGCCCGCATTGTGCGGGCCCTTTTTTGTGCGATCCTGCACCCCGAATCTGGTGCTGTCGCCCCTGCGGATCACGGGCGCCACGGCCGAACACGAGGGGGACTGATCGTGGTCTTTATCCGTAAGCCGTCGCCCTTGCCGAGCGCGCTCGATTACGTGCCGCCGAACAGCGTGCCCTACAAGGTCAGGAACAGCGATTCTTGGTGGACGCTGGCCAAGACGGAAAACGCCCGGCAGGCCAAATTGGCGGCGCGGGACCTCTGCCAGTTCAACTTCCTGACAAGCCGCCCGGTCGAGGTGAATTGGTACTTGAGGGAAAAAGTCGGCTGCCGGCGCACGACCCATGACGGCAAGAACTACATGTTCTCCGGCGCGGACCAGCCCGGCATCATCTACCTGCCGAAAATCGGCCTGCCGCCGTCGCCAACGGCACCAGGACCTGATCTCGAGGTCAGGGCGAATTCCTGGATCGGGATCGGCATCAAGGGCGGCGGGCACGCGCTGATCTGGGGCACGGACACGCTGCTGGGCACGGTCTGGTCAATGGACACGACCTTCCGCAATTTCGACCTGATGGGCGAGACGACACGCTGGGGGCCCGGCCTGGGCGCCGGCACCAATGTTGCCATCATCTATATGACTGGCGTCAAGGAGCCACAGGATATCAGCGGCCTAAAAACCGAAGGGTGGGACATCAACTTCTCGGTCGGCGAACGCCTCGGAGATCTGACAAAAGCCGGCAAGCTTGCCAAGCTCAAGCCGGTCATCGAACCGATCATCAAGCTTGGCGCAAAATCGCCAGAGGCACTCAAGGCCCTCATCAAGGCCCATCCTGACAAATGGGTCGAGGCATTCAAGCAGAGCAAGACGGCGCTTGAGGCTGCCGGCGTGAACCTCAACGGCCCGCCAAACGTGGTTGTCGTCGACGTGCCCCTGGCCGGAGTGGGGCTCGAGGTCTCCGGCTTTGTGACCGTGACCAAGTTCAGGCTCTGGTAGAGGCAAGCCCCGTCACACCCGTGTCGGGTAGTTCGGGCTCTCGCGCGTGATGGTCACGTCATGGGCGTGGCTCTCGCGCAGGCCGGCATTGGTGATGCGGATAAACTCGACCTTCTCCTGCAATTCGGGAATGGTGCGCGCGCCGACATAGCCCATCGCCGCCTTCAGCCCACCGGCAAGCTGATGGACGACATTGGCAACCGGCCCCTTGTAGGGCACCTGACCCTCGATCCCCTCCGGCACGAGCTTCATCGTGTCCTTGATCTCGGCCTGGAAATAACGGTCGGCCGAGCCGCGCGCCATGGCGCCGAGCGAGCCCATGCCGCGATAGGATTTGTAGGAGCGGCCCTGGTAGAGATAGACCTCGCCGGGGCTCTCGTCGGTGCCCGCGAGCAGCGAGCCGATCATCACGCAGGACGCTCCGCCGGCCAGCGCCTTGGCCATATCGCCGGAGAACTTGATGCCGCCATCGGCGATGACGGGGATGCCGTCCTTTGCGGCGGCCTCGGCCGCGTCCATGATCGCGGTGAGCTGCGGCACGCCGACGCCGGCGACGATGCGCGTGGTGCAGATCGAGCCCGGCCCGATCCCGACCTTGATCGCATCCGCCCCGGCATCGATCAGCGCCCGCGCGCCGGCGGCGGTGGCAACATTGCCGGCCACCACCTGCACCGCGTTCGAAAGCCGCTTGATGCGTCCCACCGCATCGAGCACCTTCTGTGAATGGCCATGGGCGGTATCGACGACGATGAGGTCGACGCCGGCATCGATCAGCATTTCCGAGCGCAGATAGCCGTCATCCCCGGTCGTCGTCGCGGCCGCGACGCGCAGCCGGCCCTGCTCGTCCTTGCAGGCATTGGGGTTGAGCTTGGCCTTCTCGATATCCTTCACCGTCAGCAGGCCGACGCAATGGTAGTGCTGGTCGATGACGAGCAGCTTCTCGATCCGGTGCCGGTGGAAGAGCCGCCGCGCTTCCTCGGGCGTCACGTCCTCGCGCACGGTGACCAGGTTCTCGTGCCCGGTCATCAATTCGCGCACCGGCTGGTCCATGTTCTCGGCGAAGCGGACATCGCGATGAGTCAGGATGCCGACAAGCTTGCCGACCTTCGAGGGCTGGCCGGGGCCGCCATTGACGACCACCGGCAGGCCGTTGATTCCCTTTGCCTTCATCACGGCGAGCGCCTCGCCGAGCGTCGCGTCCGGGGCGATCGTCAGCGGGTTCATGACGATGCCGCTCTCGAAGCGCTTGACCTGACGCACCTCGTCGGCCTGCTGTTCGGGCGAAAGATTGCGGTGGATGACGCCGAGCCCGCCGGCCTGGGCCATGGCAATGGCGAGCCGCGCCTCGGTGACCGTGTCCATCGCCGAGGAGAGGATCGGCAGGTTGACCGAGATCGACTTGGTGACGCGGCTGCGCAGATCGGTCTCGGCGGGCAGCACCTCGGAATGGCCGGGGCGCATCAGGACATCGTCGAAGGTCAGCGCCTCGGGAATGGTGCGGGTCGCGGCGCGGGTCATGTCAACGTCTCCTTCGAGCGGGTAAGCGGCGCCCGCGTCTGGCAAAGCCGGAACGACAGGAGGCCGGGCGTGCGGGATTTCCGTTGACGCGTGCCCCTAACACGGCTCGCCCGGCAAAGGGAAGCGATTACTGCCGCAGGAAGGTGGAAATCCGGATCCTGCGCGCGAGGAGCCGCCGATCCGCGGTCGGCATGCAGCCCGAAGCGCGGGTCTCGGCGAAGACGAGCAGCGCCGCATCGCCGATATCCTCGAAATTGCGGCTTTCCGCCGCCTCGTCGATCAGCACCGGATAATTGCGCAGCACCGCCGCGCCGCAGGGGGAATCGTAATAGCTTTTCGTCTCCAGCACGAGGACCGGCGCGCTCCAGACGAGAAGATCGCGCGACGCGGCGAGATAGAAGCCCGAATCCGGATGGCGCTCGCCGGGCAGGGCCGGCATGCCGGCCGCCGCCTGATAGATCGCGAGATAGGCGCCGCTTTCCCGGTGCCGGACGATCGCTCCGACCGGAGCCGGGAAGGGCGGCAGCACCCGGCATGCGCCGCCGCCGGCGTCGCCGCCCGGGGCATCGGGGCCGGGAAAACGCGCGCCGAACCCGGCGCCGTCGAAGGCCGCCCAGACCCCGGTCTCCAACGGTCCGGCATCGGGCCGGCGCGTGCGGAACAGGCAGGCGCCCGCCGGCTGCGCCACACCGCGCCCCGCCGCCGCGTCCCAGCCGGTGGTCGCGATCAGCGCGAAGAGATGCCCGTCCCGGCCGATGATGTTCGAGGGGTTGAAGAAGCCGCGATGCCGCCCCTGGTCCTGTTCCTGCCCGAAGGGCGTCGCGGCGACGGGCACGGCGCCCTTGCGGAACCGCCGCCCGCCATCCGTCGAAAGCGCCGGCAGGATGCTGTTCCACCAGCAGGGCAGGTATTCGGTGAAGCGGCAGCGACCGGGATGCCGGTGCGCCTGGAATTCATGATGGATCAGGCCATGGATCACGCGTCCGTCGCCGGTCCAGGTCGCGGCGAGCCAGGCGCGGTCGTCATGGGCGGCGGGGTCCGGATTGCCGGCGCCGCGATAGACCACCGCGCATTCCGGCCGCAGGGTGAGGATCGAGGCGCCGGAAAGGCGCCGGTTCTCGTAATGCAGCGCAAAGGCATGGACGCGGCCATCGACGCCGCGGAAGGCGCGCAGCGGCATGTCCGGCACGTCATGGCCGTCGCAGGCATCGCCGCGCCCCGGATCGAAGATCGTGATCTCCGGCCCGACCGGCACCGCCACGAAACCCGTTTCCGCCGCCTGTGCCGGAACGGCGCAGGCCAGCACGAACAGGGCGCAAAGCCAGGGTTTCCCGCTTGCGAAACCGGTGCCGTTGCGCTTCAACTCGGGACGTTCCGCCATCATCGCCGGTCGCGGGGCAAGATCGGCGCCGCTGTTCGACCCCTCGCAGGAGAAACCCATGGCGACGCTCGCGCCGCTCGTTCTCGGACTTGTAATCTTCCTCGGCGGCCATGTCGTGACGCGGCTGCCCGGCATGCGCAGCCGGCTGGTGGCGCGGTTCGGTGAGGGGGTCTATCGCGGGCTCTATTCGCTGGTGGCGCTGATGGGGCTGGCGCTGATCGTGCACGGCTTCGCCGCCTATCGCGCCGGCGGCTATATCCCGGTCTGGGAGCCGCCGCGCGGCATGGCGCATCTGGCGATTCCGCTGGTCTGGCTCGCCTTCATCCTGCTCGCCGCGACCTATCTGCCCGGCCGCATCCAGGCGCGGGCGAAGCATCCGATGCTCGCGGCGATCAAGATCTGGGCCTTCGCGCATCTGCTCGCCAACGGCGATCTCGGCTCGATCCTGCTGTTCGGCAGCTTCCTCGCCTGGGCTGTCTGGGCGCGGATCACGCTGAAGCGCGCCGGCACCGGCGAGATCGTCCCCGGTGCTGCAACGATTACGCCCGGCGCGCGCAACGATTTCCTCGCCGTGGCGATCGGCAGCGCCGCGACGGCGGCCTTCGTGTTCGGCCTGCACCAGGTGCTGATTGGGGTGGCGATCCTGCCGCTTTGAGGGTAAACGGGCGGGCTTGACCGGTTCCTTCGCCGCATGAGGCTCTGATGTCGGATATTTTCCGCGAGGTGGACGAGGAAGTCCGCCGCGATAAGGCGCTCGAATACTGGAAGCGCCATGGCGCCAAATTCGCGCTGGCGGCGCTCGCCATCGTCGCCGCCGTCGCAGGCTGGCGCGTCTACGACACCTACACCTTCGAGGAGCGCGCGGCGCGCGGCGCGCGGTTCGAGAGCGCCATCGCCGAGATCGCCGCCGGCCGGGCGGAGGGCAACGCGGGGCTGACCGCACTTGCCGGCGAGCGGGACGGCAGCTATCCGGCGCTGGCCCGGTTCCGCCTCGCGGGTGAACTCGCGGCCTCGGCCCGGGACGAGGCCGCGCGCGCCAATGCCGTCTCGGCCTTCGACGCACTCGCCGCCGATGCGGCTCTGCCGGCTCTCTGGCGCGAACTGGCGAAGCTTCGCGCCGCGTTCATCCTGGTCGATCACGGCGATTTCGCCGAGGTCGAGCGGCGGCTCGCGCCGATGAGCGCCCCCGGCCAGCCCTTCCGGCATTCCGCGCGCGAGGGCATCGCGCTCGCAGCCTACCGCACCGGCCAGGCCGACAAGGCGCTCGACGCGCTCCAGGCGATCATCCTCGACAGCGAGGCCCCCGCCGCGCTGCGCCAGCGTGCGGAATTGCTGCTCGCCGTGGTGCGCGCCGGCGGCGCGCCGAAATCCTGACAATGCCCTTCACGCTCGCGCTGGTCGGCAGGCCGAATGTCGGCAAATCGACGCTGTTCAACCGGCTCGTCGGCAGGAAGCTCGCCCTCGTCGACGACCGGCCGGGCGTGACGCGCGACCGGCGCGAGGGCGAAGCGCGGATCGGCGATCTCGCCTTCACCGTGATCGATACCGCCGGCCTCGAAGCGGCGGCGGAGGGCTCGCTGACCGCCCGGATGCGCGAGCAGACCGAGGCCGCGATCCGCGACGCCGATTGCGTGCTGTTCCTGATCGATGCCCGCGCCGGCCTGACGCCGGATGACCGCTTCTTTGCCGATCTCGTCCGACGCTCCGGCAAGCCGGTGATCGTCGGCGCCAACAAGGCCGAGGGCAAGGCGGCGACGCCGGGCATCCTCGATGCCTACGAACTCGGTTTCGGCGAACCCGTCGGGCTCTCGGGCGAGCACGGCGAGGGCATGGCCGATCTCTACGACGCGCTCCGGCCGCTCGTGGACCTGCATCTCGATCCCGGCGCCGGGCCGGGCGAGGGTGCAGAGGCGGGGGAGGAGGATGATCCCGCACGCCCGATCCGCTTCGCCATCGTCGGGCGTCCGAATGCCGGAAAGTCGACGCTCATCAACGCCATGCTCGGCGAGGAGCGGCTGCTGACCGGCCCGGAGGCCGGCATCACCCGCGATTCGATCGGCCTCGACTGGACCTGGCGCAACCGCGCCTTCAAGGTCTTCGACACCGCCGGCCTGCGCAAGCGGGCGCGTATCGAGGACAAGGTCGAGAAGCTCGCCGCGGCGGATGCGATCCGCGCGGTGAAGTTCGCCGAGGTCGTCGTCGTGCTGCTCGACGCAACGATCCCCTTCGAGAAGCAGGATCTGACGATCGTCGATCTCTGCGAGCGCGAGGGCAGGGCGGTGGTGATCGGACTCAACAAATGGGACCTGATCGCGCAGCGCGGCGCGGCGCTCTCGCTGCTCAAGGAGGAGGCGGCGCGGCTGCTGCCGCAGGTGCGCGGCGTGCCGATCGTGCCGGTTTCGGGACTGTCCGGGCAGGGGATCGAGCGCCTGATGGAGGCGGTCCTGCGCATCCACGAGATCTGGAACCGCCGCGTGCCGACCGCGAAGATCAACCGCTGGCTCGAAGGCGTGAAGGCCAATCACCCGCCGCCGGCGGTCTCGGGCCGCCGGATCAAGCTGCGTTACATGACGCAGGCCAAGGCGCGCCCGCCCTCCTTCGTGCTGTTTGGCAACCAGCTCGACGAATTGCCCGAGAGCTATCGGCGCTACCTCGTCAACGCGATCCGCGAAGCCTTCGACCTGCCGGGGGTGCCGATCCGCCTCGCGATGCGCACCAGCGAAAACCCGTTCGAGGACCGGAAGCGCTGACCCCCGGCCTCAGGCCGGCGCGCGGAAATCGAGCACCCGGCGGGAGGGGAAATCGAACATCCTGCCGCTCTCCTGCCAGGCGGGCGCAGCCATCTCGACCAGGAAAGGCGCGATCGCGTCGGGCGGAGGCAGCGTCGTCGGATCCTCGCCCGGCGCGGCCTCGGCGCGCATGCGGGTTCGGGTGCGGCCCGGATTGACGAGCATCACCTTGATATTGGTGATGTTGCGGATTTCCTCGGCCCAGTCGCGGCACATGGTGTCGAGCGCGGCCTTGGTGGCGCCGTAGAGCCCCCAATAGGCATGGGCGTTGAAGCTCGCGCCGGAAGAAAGGAAGATCGCCCGGCCGGCATCCGAGGCGCGCAGCAGCGGATCCATGGCGCGGATGAGCCGGTAATTGGCCGTGACATTGACCGCGAAGACGCGCTCGAACATCTTCGGCTCGATATGGTTGAGCGGGCCGATCGGCCCCAGCATCGCGGCATTGCCGACGAGCACGTCGAGACGCCCCCAGCGCTCGTGGATCGTGAGCCCGAGCCGGTCGAGCGCGTCGAAATCCGTCAGGTCGAGCGGCACGAGCGTCGCCGAACCGCCGGCATCGCGGATCGCGTCGTCGAGCTCCTCGAGCCCGCCCTGGCTGCGCGCCAGCGCGACCACATGCGCGCCGGCGCGCGCGAAGGCGAGCGCGGCCTCGCGCCCGATCCCGCGCGAGGCGCCGGTAACGAGCGCGATCCGCCCCTTAAGAACCTGTCCGGTCATGATGTCATCCAAGCCAACAGCGTGAAACGCGCGACCCGACAGGGGCCTAGCTCGCCTCCGCCAGCAGGGAAAGCTGCTTCGCACCCTCGCCGACAAGATCCGCGATCGGCGTCGGGTAATCGCCGGTGAAATAATGATCGGTGAATTGCGGGGCGGCATTGTCGCGCCCCGGCTCGCCGAGCGCGCGGTAGAGCCCGTCGATCGAGATGAAGGCCAGGCTCTCGACGCCGAGATAGGCGCGCATCTCCTCAAGCCCCATCTGCGCGGCGAGCAGCTTCGCCTCGTCCGGCATGTCGATGCCGTAGAAATCCGGATGCTTGATCGGCGGCGAAGCGATGCGGAAATGCACCGCGCGCGCGCCAGCCTCGCGCATCATGGAGACGATCTTGCGCGAGGTTGTGCCGCGCACGATCGAATCGTCGACCAGCACGATGCTCTTGCCCGAAACCACCGCGCGGTTCGCGGAATGCTTGAGCCGGACACCGAGTTCGCGCACGCTCTGGGTGGGCTGGATGAAAGTGCGGCCGACATAATGGTTGCGGATGATCCCGAGTTCATACGGGATCCGGGAAGCCTGGGCGAAGCCGATCGCGGCCGGCACGCCGGAATCCGGCACGGGAATGACGACATCGGCCGCAATCGGGCTCTCCGCGGCGAGGATCGCGCCGATATTCTTGCGCACCTCGTAGACATTGCGGCCACCGGCGACCGAATCCGGCCGCGCGAAATAGACATATTCGAACAGGCATGGCCGCGGCCGGCGCGCGGGGAAGGGGCGGATCGACTCGATCTCGCCCGTCTCGTGCACGACGATCACCTCGCCCGGTTCGACCTCGCGCTCGAACCGCGCGCCGATGATGTCGAGCGCGCAGGTCTCCGAGGCGAAGATCGGGTGGCCGTCGAGCCGGCCGAGCACCAGCGGCCGGATGCCGAGCGGATCGCGCGCGCCGACGAGCTTCTTGTTGGTCATGCCGACGAAGGCATAGGCGCCCTCGATCTGAGCCAGCGCGTCGATGAACCGGTCGATGAAGCGGTTGCGCTTCGACCGCGCGACAAGATGCAGGATCACCTCGGTATCCGAAGTCGCCTGGTAGATCGCGCCCTCGGCGATCAGCTGCCGGCGCAGGGTGAGGCCATTCGTCAGGTTGCCGTTATGGCAGACCGCGAAGCCGCCGCCGGCGAGTTCGGCGAAGAGCGGCTGGACATTGCGCAGGATCGTCTCGCCGGTCGTCGAATAGCGGGTATGGCCGATCGCCACCATGCCGGGCAGCTGGTCGATCACGCTCTTCTTCGAGAAATGATCGCCGACAAGCCCCAGCCGCCGCTCGGAATGGAAGCGCGCACCGTCGAAGGAGACGATCCCCGCCGCCTCCTGGCCGCGATGCTGGAGCGCATGCAGCCCTAGGGCGGTGATGGCGGCGGCATCCGGGTGGCCGAAAATGCCGAAGACGCCGCATTCCTCGCGCGGATGGTCGGCATCGAGCCAATCGTGATCGTCCGAAAAGGCGCGGGCATCCGTTTCGTCAGCGGCCATGCTTCGGTCTTCCTCCATTCCGCCCGAGGGGGCGCGGCCTTCAGGCGGCAGGCTTCATTGCACCGGCTTCGGCGGCACCGGAGCAGGATTGGCCGCGCCGCCGGACTTGAACTCTTCCGTCGCCCGCTTCCGCGGATCGGTGATCGATTGGTCGAGATTGTCGGGCAGCATGCCCTTCAGCTTCTCGAAGCTCGAGACCAGGATCGGCCGGAACCGCGCGTCCGCGACCCAGGCCGGCTGCTGCTTGTCGTTGACGAGCCAGGAGAAGAACCCGAACCCGATCACCGCGAGCAGGAAGCCGCGCGCCGCGCCGAAGATGAAGCCGAGAGTCCGGTCCAGCGCGCCGACACGGCTGTCGAGGATGAAATCCGAGAGTTTCGACGTCACGATATAGGCGACGAACAGCGTTGCGAGAAACACCGCGCCGAGCGCGATGCCGTTGACGAGCGCCGGCGGCGACTTGACGATATATTGCGTCACATAGGGCTCCGACTTGGGGAAGGCGAGATAGGCGACCACCGCCGCCACCGCCCAGGAGCCGATTGCCAGAACCTCGCGCGTGAAGCCGCGCACCATGGCAAGCAGGCCCGAGATCAGGACGATTCCGATAACGACGAGATCAAGAATGGTGACCGGCATGCCTTCCTCTTGCACTGGACCGGGCGGCGCGCGCCAGCGGCCAAAGCCCGCCGGCGCAGCGGCGCGGCAGGAATGGGCCGGGTATAATGGCTTCGCGCCCCGCCGTCACCCCGGGTTCTGACGCTTTTCCAGCCTGAACGGCTCAACGCTCGCGCCGGCGCGGCGCGGCGCCGGCGATCTCGGCGACGAGATCGGCGATCCGCTCGATCGGCTTCACGCCGAGTCCCGCCTGACGCGCCGCCTCCGCCGCGCCGGCTGGCAGGATCGTCGTCGTGAAGCCGAGTTTGGCCGCCTCCTTCAGCCGGCTCGCCGCCTGCGGCACCGGCCGCACGAGGCCGGAAAGGCTGATCTCGCCGAACAGCGCCGCCTGCGGTGGGATCGGGGTATCGGCGAGCGAGGAGACCAGCGCCGCCGCCACCGCAAGATCGGCCGCCGGTTCGAGGATGCGGAAGCCGCCGGCGACATT
Source organism: Rhabdaerophilum calidifontis (assembly GCF_008641065.1). GTDB lineage: Bacteria > Pseudomonadota > Alphaproteobacteria > Rhizobiales > Beijerinckiaceae > Rhabdaerophilum > Rhabdaerophilum calidifontis. Next base: position 112,440 of record NZ_VTRS01000003.1, read on the forward strand.
CATGTAGACATCATGCTGACCGAGCCGCACACCGCCGCGCGCCTCCAGCACCGCGAGCACCATGGCGAGCCGGTTCTGGTCCCAGCCCACCACGGCGCGGCGCGGCGTGCCGAGCGCCGTCGGCGTCACCAGCGCCTGGATCTCGACCAGCATCGGCCGCGTGCCCTCCATGCCGGCGAAGACCGCGGTGCCCGACACCTTCGCGTCGCGCGCGCCGAGGAAGAGCGCCGAAGGATTCGGCACCTCGACGAGCCCCTGGCCGCCCATCTCGAACACGCCGATCTCGTCGGTTGCGCCGAAGCGGTTCTTCACGGCGCGCAGGATGCGGAAATGATGCCCCGCATCGCCCTCGAAGCTCATCACCGCATCGACCATGTGCTCGACGACGCGAGGCCCGGCGATCTGCCCGTCCTTCGTCACATGGCCGACGAGGATGATCGCAGCGCCGGACGCCTTGGCGAAGCGGATCAGCCCCTGCGCCGCCGCCCGCACCTGGGTCACGGTGCCCGGCGCGGCCTCGACCGCCTCGGTCCACATCGTCTGGATCGAATCGATGATCACGAGCCGGGGCGGCGTTCCGCTCGCCAGGGTCGCGAGGATATCCTCGACATTGGTCTCTGCGGCGAGTTCGACCGGCGCGTCGGCGAGGCCGAGCCGCTGCGCGCGCAGCCGCACCTGCGCCGCCGATTCCTCGCCCGAGATATAGACGCAGCGCGCCCCGCCGCGCCCATCGCCGCGCGCGCAGGCGGCCGCGGCCTGGATGAGCAGCGTCGATTTGCCGATCCCCGGCTCGCCGCCGATCAGGATCACCGAGCCCTTCACGAATCCGCCGCCGGTGACACGGTCGAGCTCGGCGATGCCGGCGGCGAGGCGGGGCGCGTCCATCGCCGCGCCGGAAAGCCCCTCGAGCGCGAAGGCGCGGCCCTTCTTGAGCCGCGCGCCGCCGGAGGCCACCGGCGCGGCGGAGGCGGTTCCCGGCTCCTCGGCGATGGAATTCCATTCCCCGCACGCCTCGCAGCGGCCCTGCCAGCGCTGGTAGACCGCACCGCAGGCCTGGCAGATGAAGGAGGTGTTGCGCTTGGCCACGGCTTGCGGGTTTCGGCTGCATCCGCGCTCACGCGGACGTGATTCGGTTTTAGGAATTTGTTGAAATCGAGCTAACAAGCTTCGCCGGGCCTTGTCCATGCATGCCATCCCGCCGCGATGGGGAGGCCGGAGGTCCCGTCCATGCCAATCGAGATCGTCAACGGCTATCCCTGCGCCGATTGCGCCGATATCGCGAAGGCGAAGCGCGGCATCGACCCCGCCGAGAGCCTCGCCGAGAGCCGCGTGCGGGAGGAGGCGGCGCCGGACGCCGCCCTCACGGCGACGGAAAATGTCGCGGAGGCCGGAAGCCCCTACGATGTCCGGGTTCCGCTCGCATTCGCCCGCCAGATCGACCGGCTGGTCTGACGGCGGACCGGCGGGGAAGCGCGCATTTTAGCGGCTTTCTTGATCCCGCCTTGAGGCGCGGCCGGCATTGTGGCGGGCGCTTGGCGCATCGCCCGGATTGGCGCCGGGACAGGCTCAGGAGTTCGGAACATGTCCGTGGATCTTCCCGGCCTCAATGCCGGCATGAATGCCAGCATCGCGGCCTTCAAGGCCGCCGCCCAGATGATGCAGCAGACCGCGGCGCTCGTCGCCGGCGCCGCGACGACACCGGAAGCACGCTCGGCGCTGCCCTATTCGCGTCTGCTCGACAAGCTCGCCTGAAGCTCAATCCCGTATCACCCGGCGGTAGCGCCGGCCGAGATTGGTGAGGATCTCGTAACCGGTCGTGCGCGCGGAGCGGCCGACCGCATCGAGATCGAGACCGTCGCCGATCAGCGTCGCCATATCGCCGGGCCGGACCGCGCCCTCCGGCAGGGCGGTGATGTCGAGCGTGATCAGGTCCATCGAGACATTGCCGGCGAAGGGACATTCCCGCCCCGCGACGATCGCCCGGCCGCCGGGGTGATCGGGGCTGTTGCCGGCATTGCGCGGATAGCCGTCGGCATAGCCGCAGGAAATCGTCGCGATGCGGCTCGCGCGCGCGGCACGCCAATTGCCGTTATAGCCGACGCATTCGCCCGCCGGCACGGCGCGGATCTGGACGATCGGCGCCTCGAGCCGGATCACCGGCCGCATCGGGTTTGGGCGCCCCGGCACCGGGTTGCCGCCATAGAGCGCGTAGCCCGGCCGGGCGAGATCGAAGAAAGGCGCGCCCGGCAGGAACAGGCCGGAGGAATTGGCGAGCGAGACCGGGATCGCGGCATTCGCGCCGCCCCGGCTTCGCATCAGGGCGGCCAGATCCGAGATGCGCGTGATCTGCGCGGCATTCTCCGGCGCATCGGCGATCTCGGCGGATGCGAAATGCGTCATCAGAAGCCCGATCCCGCGTTCGGCGAGGTTGCCCGCCTCGATCAGCACCCGCGCCTCCTCCGGCCGTAATCCGAGCCGGTTCATGCCGGTATCGACATGCAGCGCCGCCGGCTCACACCCCGCGCCGAGCTGATGCCATGCCTCGATCTCGGCGGCGGAGCCCAGCACCGGCCTGAGCCTGTGGGAGCGGTAGGTGGAAATCCGCCCGGCGGCAAAACCGTTCAGCACATAGATCGCCGCATCCGGCGCATAAGCCCGCGCGATGAAGCCCTCGCCGACATGCGCGACGAAGAAGCTGCGGCACCCGGCCGCGGCCAGCGCCGGCACTGCATGCTCGAGGCCGAGGCCATAGGCATCGGCCTTGACGACCGCGGCGCATTCCGCGCCCCCGGCACGCACAGCCAGCAGGCGCCAGTTCGCGGCCAGCGCCGCGCGATCGATGGTCAGGAGGCCGGCATGATCATCCATGACGGGAGGCTACACCGGAAATCGGCATTCTTCCAGCGCACTTCCACTAATATTGAGCGGAATTGGCGAGGAATTCGCTGTTATTCGAGCCTTTCCGGCAGATAATCCTCTTTCGCAAGATCCGAGAACTTGGTGATGTTGGCCTCGAACTGGAGCTGCACGGTGCCGGTGGGGCCGTGGCGCTGCTTGCCGATGATCACCTCGGCCTTGCCATGGACCCGGTCCATCTCGGCCTGCCATTTGAGATGTTCCTCGGTGCCGGGCTTCGGCTCACGGTTCTGCAGGTAGTATTCCTCGCGATAGATGAAGAGCACCACGTCCGCATCCTGCTCGATCGAGCCGGATTCGCGAAGGTCGGAAAGTTGCGGGCGCTTGTCGTCGCGGCTTTCGACCTGACGCGAAAGCTGGGAGAGCGCCATGATCGGCACATCGAGCTCCTTGGCGAGCGCCTTCAGCCCGGTGGTGATCTCGGTCAGTTCCTGGACGCGGTTGTCGCCCTTCTTCGAGGCGCCGGACAGGAGCTGGAGATAATCGACGACGAGGAAATCGAGCCCGTGCTGGCGCTTGAGCCGGCGCGCCCGCGTCGCGAGCTGGGCGATGGAGAGGCCGCCGGTCTGGTCGATATGAAGCGGCAGGCTCTGCATCGCCGCGACCGCCTCGTGCAGCCGCCCGAATTCTTCCTGGGTGATATCACCGCGCCGGATCTTGAACGAGGGGATGCCGCTCTGCTCGGCGAGGATGCGGGTTGCGAGTTGCTCGGCGCTCATTTCGAGGTTGAAGATGCCGACGATGCCGCCATTGACGGTCTTGATCGTGCCGTCTTCCTGGCGTTCGCCGCGCCAGGCCTTGGCGATGTTGTAGGCGATATTGGTCGCGATCGAGGATTTGCCCATGCCCGGGCGGCCGGCGACGATGATCAGGTCCGAGCGCTGGAGGCCGCCCATCTTGTTGTCGAGATCGCGCAGGCCCGTCGCGGTGCCGGAGAGCCCGCCATCGCGCCTGTAGGCCTCGCCCGCCATGTGGATGGCCTGCTGGAGCGCGGACGAGAAATTCTGGAACCCGCCCTCGAAGCGTCCCGCCTCGGCGAGGCCGTAGAGGCGGCGCTCGGCATCCTCGATCTGCGCCCGCGGCGTCTCCTCTACCGGAGCATCGAAGGCGCGGTTGACCATCTCCTCGCCGATGGTGATGAGGTTGCGCCGGAGCGCAAGGTCGTGGATGGTGCGGCCGTATTCGGCCGCGTTGATGATCGTCGTCGCGCTGGTGGCCAGCCGGACGATATATTGCGGCACCGTGACGCCGCCGAGATCGAGATCGGGCAGATAGGTCTTGATCGTGATCGGGGTCGCAACCTTGCCCGCACGCAGGAGCTTGGTCATCACCTCGAAGATGCGCGCATGAAGCGCCTCGAAGAAATGCTCCGGCCGCAGGAAATCCGAAACGCGATCAAACGCCTCGTTGTTGACGAGGATCGCACCGAGCAGCGCCTGCTCCGCCTCGAGATTGTGCGGGGCGAGGCGCAGCGGTTCGGCCGGTTGCGGATCGAGACGGGCGAGATTGGCCATGGGCGGCTGCGCTTCCTCGGTTCTGGCGCGGGGCGGGCTGAAGGCGACCTTCTCCATCCCCCGCGGGAGGAGAACAAAAAAGCCCCCCGGAAGCCGAGGGGCTGATTTTTCCAGATTCGCCGGTTTGCGCACAAGATTCCCACAGCCAGGAATCGATACCATGCGCTTTGGGCTTGACGGAACCCGGGACCGGGGCCGCAGGCCCGCCGGGCTCAGAGTTCCGCCATCGGCCCCGCTTCGGCGAGCGCCGCGCCGATCTCGAGGCCGAGATCGTCGAGATTGTCCGCCTCGCGTTCGAGCACGTTCTCGCCGCGCGCCTGGCGCTCGGCTTCCTCGATCGAGCGGGCGACGTTGATCGTGACATTCACCGTGACTTCCGGATGCAGCACGACGCCGACCTGATGAAGGCCGAGCGTCTTGATCGGCGTGTTGAGCGCGATCTGGCCGCGGGCGACGGTAAAGCCGCCGGCCGTCAGGATTTCCGCGAGATCGCGTGCCGAGACCGAGCCGTAGAGCACGCCGGATTCGCCCGCCTGACGGATGAGCGCGAAGGCCTGGCCGTCGAGCTTGGCGGCGACGGCATCGGCGTCCTTGCGCCGTTCGAGGTTCTGCGCCTCGAGCTGCGCGCGCTGGGCGGCGAACTTCTCCTTGTTCGCGTCGGTAGCCCGCAGCGCCTTGCCGCGCGGCAGCAGGAAATTGCGGGCATAGCCGTCCTTGACGCGGACGACCTCGCCCATCTGGCCGAGCTTGGCCACGCGTTCCAAGAGGATCACTTCCATGGGTCTCTCCTTTTGAGTTCCGTGATCGGTTGCATGTGGTGTGTTCAGAGCCGGCCGCGCCGGAAATCGGCGAGATGGTCGATCATCCCGAGGAGGATCAGCAGCAGGGCGGGCAGGCCGAAGATGACGAGCGCGGCCCAGATAGCGGTGAGGAGGATGCCGCGCGCCGCCATCCCGAGGGTCCGGACATGGAGAACCGCAAGGCCCTGGAGCGTGAAGGCGGCAGCAAGGCCGACCACCACCAATTCGCCGAACAATCCCGGATAGCCCGGCGACAGCGCCAGAAAGAACGACAGCCCGAACAGGATCAGCGCGCCGCCCGGCAGCCGGAATCGCCGGAAATCCGGCCTGGGATAGGCGAGCCGCCCGGCACGCTCGGCGATCTGCATCGCGAGCGTCGCCGAGATCGCGAGCGTCAGCACGTTGACGAGCCCCGAGAGGGGCAGGATCAGCCCCGCCATCAATTCGACCAGCGCCTGGAGGTCGCCGCCCGGCGGCTCGGCGCCGATCCGGCGCGCCGCGAGTTCGAGCGCGCGCCGGAGCTGCGCCTGGAGCGCGGCGTAATCGGGCTGGAACAGGAAGGCGGCCACGGCCATCGCCAGCGCGACATACATGATTGTCAGCAGCGCGAGCCGGCCGAGATCGAGCCCGTCGCGCCCCGGCCGTCCCTCCGCCGGCAGGAAGACCTGCGCTGCCCGTGCCGTGATCCCGAAGGCGGGGATCGCGAGCATGCCGGAGACGACCAGGGCCGCCGGCATGCCCGCGGCGAGCTGGGCGATAAGCCCGGCCAGGATGCCGCCGAGCGCCGCGACCAGCGGATGCCAGCCGAAACCGGCGATCAGCAGCGGCGCCGGTGCGAGCACGGAGAGGAGCAGGATCGGCGCGGCGAGCGGCGTCAGCAGCCCCGAAAGGAGCGCCGTGGTGAAGCCCGCCAGCAGGGCGACAAGGATGGCCTGCGCCAGAGACATCGGTCGAGCTGTCCCGCGAACCAGCCCGGAGGCCGGCGGTTAGAAGCGGATCCCGGTCAGGCCGGCCGGTTCCGCTCCAGCAGACCGCGCGGGGCACCGGCCCGGCACGGCGACGAAGGATGGAGCCTGAGGCGAAGGTCCGGCACGCCGGTCCTTCGCAGAGTTCGGAAGCCTCTAGGGCTTCGGATGCTTACTTGATCACGTAAGGCAGCAGGCCGAGGAAGCGCGCGCGCTTGATCGCCTGGGCGAGTTCGCGCTGCTTCTTCGCCGAAACGGCCGTGATGCGCGACGGCACGATCTTGCCGCGCTCGGAAATGTAGCGCGACAGGAGCTTCACGTCCTTGTAGTCGATCCGCGGCGCGGCGGCGCCCGAGAACGGGCAGGTCTTGCGGCGGCGGAAGAACGGGCGGCGGGCGGGCTGCGACATCAGTTGAACTCCTCGCTCGCGCCCTCGGCGCCGTCACCCTCATCGCGGTCGCGCCGGCGGGGGCCGCGATCTCCCCGATCACCGCGATCACCGCGGTCCCCGCGCTCGCCCCGGTCGCGTTCGTCGCGGTCCCGGCGCTGGAGCATCGCGGAGGGGCCTTCTTCGAGCGCGTCGACCTTGACGGTCATGAAGCGCAGGATGTCCTCGTTGATCGCCATCTGGCGCTCCATCTCGACGATCGCCGCCGAGGGCGCCTCGAGGTTGAACAGCGCGTAATGGGCCTTGCGGTTCTTCTTGATCCGGTAGGCAAGGGACTTGACGCCCCAATATTCCACCTTGGTAACCGCGCCGCCATGCTGCTCGATGACGGCCTTGTAGGTCTCGGTCATCGCCTCGACCTGCTGGGCGGTCACGTCCTGGCGCGCCAGGAAGACGTGTTCATACAATGCCATGATAGCCTTCTTTCACATTTCACTTCCGCTCGGCGCGAAGCCCTTCGGACCTTGGAAGGCCCAACGAGAAATCACGAAGGCGTTGACACGGGAGAACGGGTCGGAAGACCCTGCCACGCGCGAAGACGGGCTCTCCGTTCAGCCACCGGCCCAGCGGAAGCGCGCCTGATACGGCTTTTGCAGGCGAAAGACAAGCATTATTCGGAGCAGGATGGACGCTCTTCTCGCCGAAATCCGGTCCTGCACGGCGTGTCAGGGCCTGCCGCTGGGGCCGCGCCCCATCCTGCAGGCCGGCGCGCGGGCGCGCATCCTCATCGCGGGGCAGGCACCGGGACGGATCACGCATGCGAAGGGCATTCCCTTCGATGATCCTTCCGGCAATCGCCTCCGGGATTGGCTCGGGGTTGCCCGCGCGACCTTCTACAATCCCGACTGCTTCGCCATCATTCCCATGGGGTTCTGCTTTCCCGGCACGGGCAGCGGCGGAGACCTGCCGCCCCGTCCGGAATGCGCGCCGCTCTGGCGCGCCCCGCTGATGGCGCTCTTGTCCAACATCGAGATGACCCTGCTGCTCGGCACCTATGCCAATGAATGGCATCTCGGGCCGGCGCGCGGTGAAAGGCTTGCCGATCGCGTCGCCCTCTGGCGTGAGACGTTTCCACGGCTTGTACCGTTGCCCCATCCGAGCCCGCGCAACATCGCCTGGTTCCGTCGCAATCCGTGGTTCGAGGCGGAATTGCTGCCGGCGCTGCGGGTCCGGATCGCGGAAATCCTGCACGCGCCGGCCGGATCCGGGGGCGATGGGCCGAAGCCGGCTTGACTTCGCACCCGCATGGCACGAAGAGCGCCGGACTTTTCGCCCCGGCGGTCCTGACCGGCCCGGCGGGCGGATCAAGGGCGGCAAGCGAAGGGACAAGCCATGAAGACCGCGTTCCTCTTTCCCGGGCAGGGCAGCCAGGCCATCGGCATGGGGCAGGCGCTCGCCGAAGCGTTCCCCGCCGCGCGCGCGGTGTTCGAGGAAGTGGACGCCGCGCTCGGCCAGAAACTCTCGAGGCTGATGTTCGAGGGCCCGGAGGCGGAACTGACCCTCACCGCCAATGCCCAGCCGGCGCTGATGGCGCATTCGCTGGCCGTGATCCGGGTTCTGGAGGTCGAGAAGGGGCTCGACCTTGCACGAGACGCCGCCTTTGTCGCCGGCCATTCGCTCGGCGAATATTCCGCGCTCTGCGCCGCCGGCGCGCTGAACCTGGCCGAGACGGCAAGGCTGCTGCGCATCCGCGGCGACGCGATGCAGGCGGCGGTGCCGGTGGGTGAGGGCGCGATGGCGGCGCTGCTCGGCGCGGAATGGGAACTCGCCTCCGAGATCGCGCGCGAGGCGGCGCAGGGCGCGGTCTGCGATGTCGCCAACGACAATGGCGGCGGCCAGGTGGTGCTCTCCGGCGACAAGGCCGCGATCGACCGCGCCTGCGCGATCGCGAGGGAAAGAGGCGTCAAGCGCGCGATCCCGCTGCCGGTTTCGGCGCCCTTCCATTCACGGCTGATGGCGCCGGCGGCGGAGCGGATGCGCGCGGCGCTCGCCGATGCCGAGATCCGGGCGCCGCAGGTGCCGGTCGTGGCCAATGTCACCGCCGGACCGGTGTCCGACCCCGAGGCGATCCGGAAGAATCTCGTCGATCAGGTCTGCGGCTCCGTGCGCTGGCGCGAGAGCATGCTCTGGCTCGGCGCCTCCGGCGTAACCCGCTTCATCGAATGCGGCACCGGCAAGGTGCTGACGGGCATCGCCAAACGGCTTGTGGCGGGTAGCGACGCGGTGAGCATCGGCACGCCGGAGGATGTCGCGGCCCATGGCGATTGATGCGGCTTTCCCAGCGCTCCGGCCGGCAGGCTGATGGAACTGACCGAACGATGCTGGCGGAACCGGCGCGAAACGGATAGGTCTCGCCTGGTCTGAACCAATCCGCGCCGCGAACACCCGGCCCGCTTTTCGACGGAGTTTCCCCATGTTTTCTCTCACCGGCAGGAAGGCCCTGGTCACCGGCGCCTCGGGCGGAATCGGCGCCGAGATCGCGCGGGCGCTGCACGCGCAGGGCGCCGTCGTCGCGCTCTCCGGCACGCGGGCAGCGGCGCTCGAGGCGCTGGCGGCCGCGCTCGGCGAGCGCGCGCATGTGGCGCCCGCGAACCTTGCCGACCGCGCCTCGGTCGAGGCGCTGGTTCCGGCCGCGGAGGCGGCGATGGGCGGGCTCGACATCCTCGTCAACAATGCCGGCATCACCCGCGACAACCTCTTCATGCGCATGAAGGACGAGGAATGGGATAGCGTGCTCGCGGTGAACCTCACCTCCTCCTTCATCCTCGCGCGGAGCGCGGTGAAGGGCATGATGAAGCGCCGATTCGGCCGGATCATCGGCATCACATCGGTGGTCGGCGTCACCGGCAATCCGGGCCAGGCGAATTACTGCGCCGCCAAGGCCGGCATGATCGGCATGACCAAGAGCCTCGCCGCCGAGGTCGCGAGCCGCAACATCACGGTGAACTGCGTTGCGCCCGGCTTCATCGAGAGCGCGATGACCGATGCGCTCAACGACAAGCAGCGCGAGGCGATCATGGCCAACATCCCGGCCGGCCGCATGGGCAAGGGCGAGGAGATCGCCGCTGCCGTCGCCTTTCTAGCCTCCGATGCGGCCGGCTATGTCAACGGCCAGACGCTGCATGTGAACGGCGCGATGGCGCGGATCTGAGCGGGAAGACAGGCGTGCGCAGCCGCTTTTTCCGCAGCGGATGCGGCGCTGCACGTTGACATTCCGGCGCGCCTTTGGAAGGGAAGGCGCCGGGTTCAGCCCGCCGGGTCTGCCGGACGGGCCTTCCGCGATGATGAGTGTTGAAAAGGAAAGTCCGCCATGAGCGATGTCGCCGAGCGCGTGAAGAAGATCGTCGTTGAGCATCTCAGCGTCGATCCGGAGAAGGTCGTCGAAGGCGCGAATTTCATCGATGATCTCGGCGCGGACAGCCTCGACACCGTCGAGCTGGTGATGGCGTTCGAGGAGGAATTCGGGGTCGAGATCCCCGACGATGCCGCCGAGACCATCGTCACGGTCGGCGATGCCGTGAAATTCCTCGAAAAGAACGCGGCCTGACCGGACAGGCGCATGCTCCGCCGCGTTGTCGTTACCGGTCTCGGCATGGTGTCGCCGCTTGGATGCGGCGTCGAGCCGAGCTGGCGCAGAGTCGTGGCCGGTGAATCCGGCGCGCGGCGGATCGAAACCTTCGAGGTCGCGGATATCGCGGCCCGCATCGCCTGCCAGATCCCGCGCGGAACCGGGCCGGGCGAATACAATCCCGACGATTGGATGGACCCGAAGGACCAGCGCAAGGTCGACGAGTTCATCGTCTTCGCGATGGCCGCCGCCAGGCAGGCGCTGGACGATGCCGGCTGGCATCCCGCGAGCCATGACGAGCAGATCCGCACCGGCGTCATGGTCGGCTCCGGCATCGGCGGCATCGGCGGCATTTCCGAGACCGCGATCACGCTGCACGAGAAGGGGCCGCGCCGCGTCTCGCCCTTCTTCATTCCCGGCCGCCTCATCAACCTTGCCTCGGGCTATATCTCGATCGCGCACGGGCTCAAGGGGCCGAACCATTCGGTCGTGACCGCGTGCTCGACCGGCGCGCATGCGATCGGCGACGCGGCGCGGCTCGTCGCGCTCGGCGATGCGGATGTCATGGTTGCGGGCGGCACCGAATCGCCGATCTCGCGCATCGCCATGGCCGGCTTCGCCGCCTGCCGGGCGCTCTCGACCGGGTTCAACGACGATCCCACCCGCGCCTCGCGGCCCTATGACAGGGACCGCGACGGTTTCGTGATGGGCGAGGGCGCCGGCGTGGTGGTGGTCGAGGCGCTCGAGCATGCCCTGGCGCGCGGCGCGCGGATCCATGCCGAGATCGTCGGCTACGGCCTTTCCGGCGACGCCTATCACATCACCTCGCCCTCCGAGGATGGCGACGGCGCCTATCGCTGCATGGCCGCGGCGCTGAAACGCGCCGGCCTCGCGCCCGGCGATCTCGATTACATCAATGCGCATGGCACCTCGACGCCACTCGGCGACGAGATCGAACTCGGCGCCGTGACGCGGCTGCTCGGCAACCATGCCGGTAGCGTGGCGATGTCCTCCACCAAATCCTGCACAGGGCATCTGCTCGGCGCGGCAGGAGCGATCGAGGCAATCTTCTCGATCCTCGCGATCCGCGATCAGGTGGCGCCGCCGACGATCAATCTCGAGAATCCGTCCGTCGAGACCGCGATCGACCTCGTGCCCAACACGGCGCGCCGGCGCAGGATCGATGTCGCGCTGTCGAACTCCTTCGGGTTCGGCGGCACGAATGCCTCGCTGGTCATGCGCCGCTTCGACGCATAACCCCTTTTCGCCATATTCCTCCCGGATAGGGGGATCGCGGACACATTCGGAACGCGGCGCCGGGGGTGCCGGTCGGACATTGCATGAGAAGGCGGGATCTGGATGGCGCGCAAGCCTGACGACAATCCGGGGGAGGGGGAGACCGCCCGGCGCGGCTGGTTCGGCAGCCGCCGCCGGCCGGCTGTCGGCGAGGCGGTCAACGCCGCCATCGCACCGCCCCCGCCGCCGCGGCGACGCAGGCAGGGCCTCGTCGGCCTGTTCTCCGGCCTGATGACCGTGGCGCTGATCGCGGCTTTGGCACTCGGCGGTGTGCTCGTCGTGGCGCGGAAGGAATTCGTCGCGCCCGGCCCGCTCGTCGCCGATAAGTCGGTCGTGATCGAGCGCGGCTCGTCCAGCGAGGAAATCGTCGACCTGCTCGAGCGCGAGGGCGTGATCGCCCGGCCGACGCTGTTCTGGATCGCGCTGCTCTGGCGCGACGTCCAGTCGAAATTCGCGACCGACGACAAGAGCCTGCGCGCCAAGGCCGGCGAATATCTCTTCAAGCGCCAGGTCTCGATGAACGAAGTGATCGACATCCTCTCCTCCGGCCGCTCGGTCGAGCACACGATCACGATCCCTGAAGGACTGACGAGCGAGCAGATCGTGGAGCGGCTGAAGGAGAACGATCTCCTGACAGGCGAGATCGCGCAGATTCCGGCCGAGGGCACGCTGCTGCCGGAGACCTACAAGATCAACCGCGGCACCACGCGCGAGGCGCTGCTGGCCCGCATGCAGCGCGAGCACCGCCGGGTGGCGGACGAAGCCTGGAAGCGCCGCGCCAAGGATCTGCCGCTGCGCAACCCGCGCGAACTGATCACCCTAGCCTCGATCGTCGAGAAGGAGACCGGCCGCGCCGACGAGCGCAGCCGCGTCGCGGGCGTGTTCTACAACCGCCTCGGCAAGAACATGAAGCTGCAATCCGACCCCACGATCATCTACGGCCTTGTCGGCGGCAAGGCGACGCTCGGCCGTGGCATCAACCGCGACGAGATCCTGCGCCCGACCCCCTACAACACCTATGTGATCACCGGGCTGCCGCCGGGGCCGATCGCCAATCCCGGCCGCGCCGCGATCGAGGCGACCGCCAATCCCTCGCGCACCAAGGATCTCTATTTCGTCGCCGACGGCACCGGCGGCCATGCCTTCGCCGAGACGCTCGAACAGCACAACCGCAATGTCGCGCGCTGGCGCCAGATCGAGGCCAGCCGCCCGCCGGCGGAGGGTGCGCCCGCATCCCCCGCCCCGCCGGCCGGGGACCGGTCTCAGATCAACGAGGGGGCCGCGCCCGTCACCGGATTCGCCCCGGCCGCGACCGGCACGACCCGGCCGCTCGCGGCGCCGGGCCGGGCCGAGCCGGCGCGCCGCGCCCAGAGCCCCGCACAGCCCTTGCCGGGAAGGGCCGATCCGCAATAAGCGTCTCGTCCGGGAATCCGGAGGACCGCGATTGGACAAGACCATGCCAGCAACGAGCCCGGCCGCCATGCGCCGTGGCGTGATGTTCGTTCTCTCCTCGCCCTCGGGAGCGGGAAAATCGGCGCTCTCGCGCCTCCTCCTCCAGGATGACCCGGCGATCCGGCTGTCGATCTCGGTGACGACACGCCCGCGCCGGCCGAGCGAGGTCGAAGGCGTGCATTACCATTTCCTCGACGTCGCGGCCTTCGAGGCCATGCGCAAGCGCGGCGACCTGCTCGAATGGGCCGAGGTCCACGGCAATTTTTACGGCACGCCGCGCGCGCCGGTCGAGGCTGCGCTCGCCGAGGGGCGCGACATCCTCTTCGATATCGACGTCCAGGGCACCTTGCAACTCTACAAGAAGATGCGCGCGGATGTCGTGTCGGTCTTCATCCTGCCGCCCTCGATCGCCGAGCTCGAACGCCGGCTCCAGCGCCGCGCCGAGGATCCGGAACCGGTGATCCGCCGGCGGCTCCGGACCGCCGAGGGCGAAATCGCGCATTGGGCGGACTATGATTATGTGCTGGTCAACGCCGATCTTCAGACCTGCCTTGCGGAGCTGAAGCAGATCCTGGCGGTGGAGCGCGCGCGCCGGCACCGTCAGCCGGGCCTCCCCGAAGCGATCGAGACCCTGCTTGCCGATCTCCGCGCCGTACTCGCGCGGCCGGAGGCGTGAAACCGGCAAACGGCTCAGCCCTGAAGCGCCAGCGCGTTGGCGAGCGCCAGGAACGCCGCGATGGGCAGCGTCTCCGGCCGCTCCGACCCGTCGAGCCCGGCCGCCGCCAGGAGGGCCGGCACCGGACCGAGCGATTTCAGGCTCTGGCGCAGCATCTTCCGCCGCTGGGCGAAGGCGGCCATCGTCACCCGTTCGAGCGCCGTGAGCAGGCAGGGCGCCGGCGCCGCACGTGGCACGAGCGAGACCACGCTCGAGCTGACCTTGGGCGGCGGGGTGAAGGCCGCCGGCGGCAGATCGAGCACCACCCGGGTCTCGCAGCGCCAATTGGCGAGAATGGCGAGCCGGCCGTATTCCTCCGGGCTCGCCGGCGTCGCGATGATCCGCCGCGCCACCTCGCGCTGGAACATCAGCGTCATCGAATCGTAGAAGGGCGGCCAGGGTTCGGCGCGCAGCCAGCCGATCAGCAATTGCGTCCCGATATTGTAGGGCAGGTTGGCGACGATCCGCGCCCGCCGGCCCGCGAGCAGCGGCCGCGGGTCCCAGGCGAGCGCATCGGCCTCGACCAGGGTGAGCCGGCCGGGATAGGCGGCCGCCACCGCCTCCAGCGCGCCGATGCAGCGCGGATCGCGCTCGACCGCGATGACATGCGCCGCGCCGGCGGCGAGCAGGGCCCGCGTCAGCCCGCCCGGACCGGGGCCGATCTCGACCACCACATGCTCCGCGAGCGGCCCGGCGAGCCGGGCGATCTTCGCCGTCAGGTTGAGATCGAGCAGGAAATTCTGGCCGAGCGACTTGCGCGCCTCGAGCCCATGCGCCCGGATGACCTCGCGCAGCGGCGGCAGAGCGTCGATCATCGCGGGTAGCGGATCTCGACCTTTTTCCGCAACTCCTCGAGATAGGCCTTGGTATTGCTGGAAATCCGTTTTTCGGCCAGTTCCGCCGCGATATTCGCCCGCTGTGTGGCGCTGTTGTCGCGCTCGCGCTTGCCGCAGACCGCGACGATCTCGATCCCCTGATCGCTGCGCTGCGGCGGCGTCATGCGCCCGACGGGGGTCTTGTTCAGCAGGTCCAGCAGCGGCTTCGGCAGTTCGGCGCTGGTCCGCCGCATGGCCGGGCGCAACGCAACGTCCTTCGCCGTGCGCAATTCGTCGAGCCCGGTCTCGCAGGAGGTGAAGCGCGCGCGCGCGGCGGCGGCAGCGCGCTCGGCCGCGGCCGGCGATCCGCCCCGCGGCACCACGAACACCACCGGCTGAAGGTCGAATTCGGTGACGACGCCGGCATTGCGCTGGCGCTCGGCGAGTTCGCGCTCGACTTCCTCGTTCGAGACCTGGGTGCCGCGCCGGATCCGGTCGCGCAGCAGGATCGACCAGGCGAGATCGGCGCGGATCTTGTCGCGCAGGGCATTGGCGGAAAGCCCGCTCCGCTTCAGCACATCCTCGAATTCGCGTTCCGAAAGCCGGTTTCCGCGCGCGATCTTGGTGAATTCCTGCTCGACGCCCTCCTCGGTGACGCGATAGCCGATCCGCCGCGCCTCGATCAGCTTCACCTGATCATCCACGAGTTCGGTCAGCGCCGATTTGCGGTCGAGCCGGCGCCGGTCGACGATCTGGGCGATGCGGATGCGCTGCTCGACATCGAAGCTCGTCACGGGCCGGCTGTTGACGAGCGCCAGCACCGCCTGCGCGGCGGCCGGCCGGCCGGCGAGGCCCGCCAGCAGCAGCGCGAGGACCGCCAGTATCGCGGCGTGGCGGACAAGCGGAAGGGGCGAGGGCGGCAACGGGATGAGCGGAAGCGGCACGGACCGGGCCGGCGCGCCGCGGGCGGCCTTGGCATGCATCAATTGTTCGTCCTCTGCGAGATCGAGGTCCCGCCGACATCACGCAGCACGAGCCGCATCAGCACGGTCGTGACATGCGGGTCCTGGCCGTTCGAGTAATTGTAGGAGCGGCTGGCCTGGATCGCGAAATCCGTGCATTCGTCGCGGTAGCCGAGGCCGACCGAGGCGCCGCTCACGCTCCAGCGCGAAGTATCGGCGGCCGGGTTGACGATCCGCTGCGTGAGGTAGCGGTCGAGATCGAACAGCACCGATCCGGTGGCGTAGAAACTTTTCGGCAGGAGGATCCGGCTCGAGAGCGCGATGCCTTCGCGCCGCTGGGTGTAGCCGAGTTCGGGCTGCGGCGCGATGCGGGAATAGGTCGCCGAAAGGGTGGCGCGCCCGTAGAGCGTCGTCCGCCCCTCGACATCGAGCCGCTTCAGGCCGAAATTCTGTTCGTCGAACCGCGCCCGCGTCGTGAAGGCCGAGGTCGCGTTCGGCTGGAAGGTCGCCGCGCCGACGAAATCCGACTGCCCCGATTCGAGGCCGCTGTCGCGCCCCGTATTGACGAGATCGTATTGCGCGAAGGAATTGCGGCCCGCAAGATGCAGCGACTGGCCGACGAGAACGCTCGCATACATGCCGTTGCTGCCGTTGAACGAATAGCGCGCGCCGTAATTCAGGCGGGTGCCGCCCTCGACGCGGTCGTATCCCGAGAACTTGTTCCAGGAGAACAGCGAATTCTCGTCGAAGACGAGGCTCTGCGCATCCTCGTTCGGCAGGTTGCCGATGCGCTGTTCGTTCGGCCGGACGATGAGCTGCGCGATCGGCTCGAAATAATGCGTGCCGAAATCCGACAGCGCGAAGAACGGATAGCGATATTCCAGCCCGATGGTCGGCATCGCGCGGGCCAGGAAATTGTCGGCATTGCCGCCGAAGAAATTGCCCTGCTGGTGATTGCCGTAGCCGAGCCCGCCAAAGGTGTCGTTCGGCCCGTTATAGCCGTTCTGGTTGACCTGGAGCGTCGCGACATCGGCGCGGAACCCGACGAAGGGGGTCCATTCCTGCCCCATCGGATCGATGAAGCGGCGGCGCCAGGTGAGATCGGTGGAGGCGCGCGCATATTGGCCGGCGAAGCCGCGCAGCAGGCAACTTCCCGGCCGGTAGGCGCCGGTCACCTGCTTGGTCTGGGTGTCGGTATAGCGGCAGGCGAAGTAATAGCCCTCGCTGGCGCTGTAGAGCAGCTGTTGCGGGGTGAAGTTCGGCTGCCCCGCCTGCTGGATCGGTTGGAACAGCGCCGCGTCGCGGCTGATGACGGCGGCATTCGCGGTGAGGCGCAGCTCGCCACCGATCGTTCCCGGGGTAAAGCGCCGGTCGAAATCGAAGGCGGGCGTCGTCGCCCCGATCTGCGGCTGCCAATCGGAAGTCGAGAGCCCGAGGAAATGATAGGCCGAGAGGTCGAACCAGCTCCGCTCGCCGCGCCCGCGCAGATAGACCGAGGACACGACCTCACGGAAGAAGGTCTCGCTGATATTGCCCGGCTTGATCTTGTAATCGGTGAAATAGAACTTGTCGGTGGCGAGCGAGGCATCCCAGCCGAAGGTCCATTTCTCGTTGAGCAGGAACCGCCCCTTGGTCGAGACCGAGCCGCGGAAGGTGCGGTCGCCGGCGCCGACATAGGCGGGTCGCTCGAAGGCGAGCCGGTCCTGCTGCCAGATGCCGTTGACGCGGATATTGTAGGAGCCGTGCGCCAGCCGGTGCCGCCAGAGCACGTCCCCGTGCAAACCCTGCCGCGACATGTAGGTCGGCGTGAAGGTGATGTCGTAATTCTGCGCGATCGCCCAATAGAGCGGCACGGAGGCGCCGTAGCCGAGATTCGTGCGCGACACGAAGCGCGGCGCGAGCACGCCCGATTTCCGCGCCACTGTCGGGTCCGGCGCCGAGAAGAACGGGAACCACGCAACCGGCACGCCCCAGAATTCGAGCGTCGCGTTCTCGTAATAGACGCGCTGCTCGGAATTGTTGTGAATGATCCGCGCCGAACGGATCTGCCAGAGCGGCGGCCGTTCCGGGTTGTCCTTGCAGGGCGCGCAGGAGGTGAAGGTACCGCGCTGGAACACGGTCGTCTCGCCGCCGGTCCGCTCGGCACGGCTCGCGGAGAAGCGGTTGTCGGTCGGCGTCTCGACGCGCAGCGAATCGACGAAGCCGTCGCGGAAATCCTCGGTCAGGTCGAAGCGGTCGCCATAGGTCTTGGTACCGTCGGTCTCGGTGAGGCGGGCATTGCCCTCGGCGTAGACGCGCTTGGACTTGCGGTCATAGGTGACGCGATCCGCCTCGAGGATCCGCCCCTGATAATAGATCTGCACGTCGCCGACGGCCGCGACCCGATCGTTGTTGCGGTCATAGACCACCTCACGGGCATCGACGAGCATCCGCGATTGCTTGTCCGCCTGCTGGCGGGCGGCGAGGCGGTCGTTGAAGGTCTGCGCGGCGGCCGGAGCCGGCAGGGCAGCGCCGAGCACGGCGGTGGCGACGCCGGCCAGCAGGCCTTTGCGGATCGTTAACCAGAATCGCGGATCGTGGGGAAGAAGCGGAATCATCAGCCGTCTTCCCGGTGCAGCAGGGTCAGCACGCTGAGCGCGGAGGCGACAGACGGGGCCACCCAGGCCGCGAAGGTCGTCGAAACGACCCCCGCATTCCCGAGGTCTCCCGCGATCGATGTCGCGATATAGAGGCCGAACCCTGCGCTCACGCCACCCAACACCATCTGTGCCAGACCACCAGACCGTAAAAACTTTAACGAAAAACAAGCGGCAAGCAAAACCATGGCGGCCAGCAAAGCCGGCCGTGCCAACAACGTCTGATACAACAGGCGATAGCGTGTCGCATCGAGCCCGGCAAGCTCCAGCCGCTCGACGATCGCGGGGAGCGACCAGAATGACACAGCCGCGGCCGGGCCGAGCGCCGAGCGGATCTCGTCCGCTGTCAGGTTCGAGGCGACGAGATAGGTCTCGAACTGCCCCGGTTCGACATCGACCGAAATCACCCGCGCCTGGCGGAAGCGCCAATATCCGCGCCGGAGATCGGCGGATTGGGCCTCGATCCGTTCCACGAGCCGGTTGGCATCGTCCATGACGAAGGCCGTCACGCCGCGCAGGCGGTTGGTCTCGGGGTCATAGGCGCTCGCGCGCAGGATCGCCTCGCCGTCGACGGAACGCTGGCGCAGCCAGATCTCGCCGCCGAGCGTGACGCCGCCGCGCCGGAAGATCTGGGCCTCGAGCGCGCCGGCACGGTCCTTCAGCAGCGTCGCGACCGGGTTGTAGGCCATCATCACCGCGAACCCGGTCAGGATCGCCACCGCGAGCGCCGGCAGCGTGAATTGCCAGGCCGAAAGCCCGGCAGCGCGCGCGATCACCAGTTCGAGCCGGCGCGACAGGCCGATAAAGGCCACCATCGAGCCGAAGAGGATGCTGAAGGGAATCACCTGCTCGGCGATCGCCGGCGCGCGGAAGAAGGCGAGCTTGGCCATCGTGCCGGTGCCGGCGCCGACGGCATCGCCCGCGCGCCGCATCAATTCGACGAAATCGAGCATGTAGATCAGCGCGAACACCGTCGCGAACACGATGCTGAACGCCACGATGAAGCGCCGCGCGAAATAGAGGCCGAGCGTCGCGCCGATCATCGCGCGCCTCCCGCCGCCGGGCGCAGCCGGGCGAGGAGCCCCGTCCAGTCGAAGGCCGCGAACCGCCGCCGACGCAGCGGCCAGAAGGCGCGATAGGCGAGAATCAGGCCGCCGAGGGTCACCCCGAGCGGCACGAGATACATCAGCGCCACCCCGGCCTGGCTGCGCACGGCGAGGCTCGCGGCGCCGAATCCGGCGATCCGCATCAGCACCAGCGCCGCCACCGCCCCGGCGATCGCCGCGTCGCGCCCCTGGCGGGTGGTGCGCGCGGAACCGAGCGCGGCGAAGGCGATCGCCAGGGTCGCGAACGGATAGAGCGGGTTGGTGAAGCGGTCATGCAGCTCGGCGCGGAACCGGCCATAGATCGCGGCGACATAGGGGTCGTTGCGGTCGAGCCGGAACAGCAATTCGCCGGTCGTGCGCTCGCGCGGCTTGAGCGAGACCGGGCCGCCCGCCGCCTGCTCGAACTGGTCGAGATCGAAGACATAGCGCTCGAAGGCGATCACCGCGCTCTCGCGCTGCTCGCGATCCTGCCGCTGCATCGAGCCGCGCTCGAGCACGAGATAGAGCGATTGCTCGACCTCCGCGATCTGGCCGCGCGCGGCGAGATAGGTCGAGGCGAGGCGGGGATCGCGGGAATCGTGGATCATCACCCCGCCCATCGCCCCGCCGGGCAGCCGCTCCCGGAAATGGAAGATGATTCCCTGGTCGAGGCTGACGAACTTGCCCTCCTGGACGATGCGCGAGACGACATCGGCGCGGATCTTGGTCACGAGATTGCGCAGGGCGCGGAAACTCTCCGGCATGGCGTAGAGCGTCATCGCAGCGACGACGAGGCTCGTGATCAGCGTCAGGATGGCGAAGGGGCGGAAGATGCGGATCGGCGAGATCCCGGCCGCATTCATCACGATCAGCTCGCTGTCGCCGTTGAGGCGGTTGAGCGTGTAGAGGATGGCGATGAACAGCGCGAGCGGCGCCACGATCATCACCAGCGCCGGCAGGCCGAACAGCGTCACCTGGAAGAAGATCAGGATCGTCTGGCCCTTGCTCGTCAGCAGGTTGAGCTCGCGCAGCGCCTGCGTGAGCCAGATCACCGCCGTCAGCGCGCCGAGGCAGGCGAGAAACGCGCTTGTCGCGATGCGAAAGATGTAGCGCTCGACGAGCGGCATTCCTGTCCCCGGACGGCGGATTGCGGGGTCGCCGCCATTCCCGCCGCGATCTCTGCCCCGAAATCCGGGCAACGGCAAGGCAGCGGCGAAAAAGGCGCGGCAAGGCCGGTGACGGCCGGCCACGGCCGGCCTTGCGGGGAATGATCTT
Organism: Rhabdaerophilum calidifontis; assembly: GCF_008641065.1. Classification (GTDB taxonomy): domain Bacteria; phylum Pseudomonadota; class Alphaproteobacteria; order Rhizobiales; family Beijerinckiaceae; genus Rhabdaerophilum; species Rhabdaerophilum calidifontis. The sequence goes on from NZ_VTRS01000003.1 coordinate 132,887, forward strand.
GCGGGACATGGTGCGCCGTTCCACCTTATCCTGGTATTGCCCTGATTCCCGGTCGGAATCCCGCCGCGCGCCGGCCGAAAAGCGCCCGAGAGGTTCGAGAATGCCCGCTCCCCTGAAGATCACCTTCGCCGGCCCGGACGAGGCTCTGGCTCCCGTCGTCGTGGTCTTCCTCGGCAAGGACGGCGCGCTCGGCGCGGAGAGCGCCGCGCGGCTCGGCCGCGGCGTCGCGGCGCGGATCAAGGCGGCGGCGGCGGCGGAATCCTTCGCCGGCAAGGCCGGGCAGATGCTCGCGCTGCCGGCGGAGCCGGGGCTCGGCGAGCGCCCGGCGCATCTGCTGCTCGTCGGCACCGCCGAGGGCGAGGCCGCGAAGCCGCGCGATTTCGTGCGGATCGGCGGCCAGATCCATGCCAGGCTGCCGAAGGGGCGGGTGGTCTCGCTGCTTGCCAACCTGCCGGAACGGCCGCTCAACGGTGGCGAGGCGGCCGATCTCGCGCTCGGCCTACGCCTCGCCGCCTACCGCTTCGACCGCTACCAGACGAAGAAGAAGGAGGAGGATTCCGAAGACGGGCCGGCCTCCATCCAGATCCTGAGCAGCGTCGCCGCCGCCGCGCGCAAGGAATCGAAGACGCGCGAAGCGGCGTTCTCCGGCGTCGAACTCGCCCGCGACCTCGTCAACGAACCGCCGAACGTGCTGACCCCGGTGGAATTCGCCCGCCGCGCCGCCGCGCTCGAGAAGCTCGGCGTCGAGATCGACGTGCTCGACGAGAAGGCGCTGAAGAAGCTCGGCATGCGCGCGCTGCTCGGCGTGGGGCAGGGCTCCGAGCAGGAGAGCCGCGTCGTCATCCTGAAATGGCTCGGGGCCCGCGACGAGAAGGCGCCACCGGCCGCCTTCATCGGCAAGGGCGTGGTGTTCGATACCGGCGGCATCTCGATCAAGCCCGCCCAGGGCATGGAAGACATGAAGGGCGACATGGCCGGCGCGGCCGCGGTCGTCGGGCTGATGCAGACGCTCGCCCTGCGCAAGGCGAAGGCGAATGTCATCGGCGTGATCGGCCTTGTCGAGAATATGCCCGACGGCAACGCCCAGCGCCCCGGCGATATCGTCACCTCGATGTCCGGCCAGACGATCGAGATCATCAACACCGATGCCGAGGGGCGGCTCGTGCTCGCCGATCTGCTCTGGCACGTGAAGCACAGGTTCAACCCGAAATTCATGGTCGATCTCGCGACCTTGACCGGCGCGATCATCGTCGCGCTCGGGCAGGAGCATGCCGGCCTGTTCTCGAACGACGACGACCTCGCCGCACGCCTCCTCAAGGCCGGGCAGGAGACCGGCGAAAAGCTCTGGCGCATGCCGCTCGGCCCGGAATACGACAAGCAGATCGATTCGAAATTCGCCGATGTGAAGAATTCCGGCGGCCGCAACGGCGGCGCGATCACTGCCGCGCAATTCCTCCAGCGCTTCGTCGACGGCTGCCCCTGGGCGCATCTCGACATCGCCGGCACGGCGATGGGCTCGCCCCAGACCGAGATCAATCGCGGCTGGGCCTCCGGCTTCGGCGTGCGGCTGCTCGACCGGCTCGTCGCCCTGCATTGCGAGGGCTAGGCGGCATGGCCCGCTAACGCGAAACGAAGGTTTTCCTGCTAGGCACCCGGCATGGAAGGCCGCATGCGCATCGTCATCCTTGCCGATCACGCTTTCGCCGAAGGCGGCGCGCCGCAGGTGGCGATCGCTTCGGCCGTGGCGCTGGCGCGGCGTGGGCACGCGATCACCTATCTCCACGCGGTAGGGCAAAGCGGGGATGCCCGGTTCGAGGGCGTTGCGAACCTGACGCGCATCGGCCTCGGCGGGCGGGATGTCTGGGACAAGCCCTTTGCCAGCGCGGCGCGCGACGGCATCTGGAACCGCGCTGCGGCCCGCGATCTCGCCGCCGTGCTGGCTCCTCTCCGCGGGCCGGATACGCTCATCCATGTCCATCAATGGACAAGGGGCTTCTCGCCCGCAGCCTTTGCGGCGATCCGGGCCGCCGGCCTGCCGCTGGCGATCTCGCTGCATGATTATTTCATCGCCTGTCCCACGGGCCTGAAGTTCCGCTTCGACCGGCGTGAGCCCTGCACGTTGAGGCCGATGTCGCTGCCCTGCCTTCTCGCGCCCTGCGATCCGCGGAGCAGGGCGCACAAGGCTGTCCGGATCGCGCGGAGCTTCGCCGCGGCGCGGGCGCTGGCCGGGCAGGATGTCACCGCGATCCACGTTTCCGAGGCCGGACGCCGGACGATCGGCGCCGACCTGCCCGGCGCATGGCGGCAGGAGGTGATCGAGAACCCGATCGAGACCGCGCCCGCCCCGGCGCCGCGCGCACATCCCGGCAACAGGATCGTCTATTGCGGCCGGTTGACGGAAGAGAAGGGCGTGCTGCTCGTCGCCCGCGCGGCGCGGATGGCGGGAGTGCCGGCGCTCTTCATCGGCGAGGGCCCGATGCGCGCGGCGATCCTGGCCTAAAACCCGACTGCCGAGATCACCGGCTGGCTGCCGCGCGCCGAGGTCCGTGCGCGGCTGGCGGCGGAGGCGCGCTGCCTCGTCGCGCCCTCGCTCTGGCCGGAGACCGGGCCGATGGTGATCGCGGAGGCCCAGGCGCTCGGCATCCCGGCGATCGTTTCCGCGCGGGCGGGGGGCTCGGCCCGGATCCGCGACGGCATCGACGGGTTGGTCATCGAGCCCGAGAGCGGCGCGCTCGGAGCGGCCCTCAACCGGCTGGCGGACGAGAGCCGGGCCGCCGCGATGGGCGCCGCGGCCTGGGCGGCCTACCAGGCCGATCCGCCGTCTCCGGAGGCACACGCAGCGCGGCTGGAGGTGCTCTACCGGCGGATGCTGGCGGCGCGTCAGGCGAGCTGATCGAGCGGGAAACGCGCCACGTCCTCAAGCAGCTCGACGAACCGCGCCGCCTGGAATTCCGCCGCCTTGCGGCCCTTGGCGGCGGTGGCGAGATGCGCTTCCCCCGCAACGCCCTCGGGATGGACATCCTCGGCGATCCAGGCCATGGCGGTGCGCCCCGTCATGCGCAGATGCCGGTATTCCTGCGCCATCCGCACCGAGGCCGGCACGAAATTCTCCGCCCGCTCCATGCACACCTTGTCCTTCGCGACATGGAGCATCACGCTGGTCTCGTAATCGCCGCCATGGATGCCGAACAGGGTCTCTGCCTCGGAGAACAGCCCCTCCGGCACGCCGAGGCGGTGCCAGGCGGTCTGCACCACCAGCATGTCGCAGCGCACGCGCAATTCCTGCGCGACGATGCCCATCACCTCGACATTGCCGCCATGCGCATTGACGATCACCAGCTTGCGGATGCCCGCCCGCGCGACGCTTTCGCCGATCTCGGTCCAGGCGCGGATCAGCGTCTCGGCCGAGAGCGTGATCGTGCCGGGAGCGCGCAGATGCTCGTTCGACTTGCCGACCCAGAAGACGGGGAGAAACAGCACCTGGAGCTGCGCCGGCAGGATCTTCTTGACCTCGGCCACCAGCCCGCCGGCGATCAGCGTGTCGGTTCCCACCGAAAGATGCGGGCCATGCTGCTCGGTGGCGGCGATGGGGAGGATCGCGATCGCGCGCGCCGTGTCGAGCGCCTCAAATTCGCGTGCCGTGAAATCGAACCAGTGGGCCTTGCGCATGTCCCGGACCTTGCTCCGCGGGCAGGATAGCGGATCGGCCGCGGCGGCGCCAAGCAGGCGCATGAGACCTGAAGCGTGCCAGGGGCCGCCCGCTTCCGTGCGCGAGAAATATCCGGCATAGGGGTTGCTTGGGGGATCGAGCCGGCGCGCGGGCGCTGCATGAAACGGCAGGCAGAGGCGCAGATCATGACCATGAAATTCCGCATCGATCGGCGCAGGGCGCTCGGTCTTGCCGGCGGCGCGCTGCTGGCGCCTGTTTTCGGCGCGCGGGTCCGGGCGCAGACGCATGACACAGTGAGCTTCCAGACCAACTGGCGCGCCCAGGCCGAACAGGGCGGGTTCTATTTCGCCGTCGCCAATGGAATCTATCGGAAATACGGCATCGAGGCGGATATCCGCGCCGGCGGGCCGGGACTGAGCCCGTCGCAGCTCCTGATCGCCGGCGCCGTGGACATGATCATGTCCTCCGGCTTCGAGGCGATCCGCCATGTCGAGCAGAATCTGCCCATCCTCTGCATCGCTGCGATCTTCCAGAAGGATCCGCAGGTGATCATCTGCCATTCCGGCCAGGGCAATGACAGCCTCGCGGCGCTCAAGGGCAAGCCTATGCTGATCAGCGCGGCCGGGCGCGCCTCCTTCTACCCGTTCCTCAAGGCAAGGTTCGGCTATTCTGACACCCAGATCCGCCCCTATGCGTTCAACACCGCGCCCTTCCTCGCCGACAAGGCGATGTGCCAGCAGGGCGACCTGACCGCCGAGCCCTACGTGATCGAGAAGGAGGGCGGGGTGAAGCCGGTGGTGCATCTTCTCGCGGATTCCGGCTACGCCCCCTATTCGGCCACGATCGCGATCGGCCGGAAGATGGTCGAGGAGAAGCCCGATCTCGTGCAGCGTTTCGTCACCGCCACGCTGGAGGGCTGGGCCGCCTACATGAAGAACGGCGAAGGCAGCGCCGCCGCCAACGCGCTGATCAAGAAGAACAATCCCGACATGACCGATGACAGGATCGCCTTCGCGGTCCGGTCGATGAACGAAAAGGGCATCGTGCTCTCCGGCGATGCGCTCAAGCTCGGGATCGGCGCCATGACCGGCGCGCGCTGGCTGACCTTCTACCGGGACATGACCGCCGCCGGTATCTTCCCCGCCGGGCTCGACATCTCCCGCGCCTACAGCCTGCAATTCGTCAACAAGGGCACCGGCATCTGAGCTTGCCCCCGCAGCGGGACGGCGCCGGCATCGCGATCCTCCTCGCCATGCGCTGGATCAGCCCCGCCTCCTGCGCGCTGACGCAAGAACTGGCAGCATGCGCCGGATGCAACGCCCGCGCGGGAAGGGCGTGATCGAGCGGGCGGGCATTCGCGTCTCCAACTGAGACAATGCGGATGCGCGCCAGCGCGCACAACACGCCAGGGTAAGGTCTCGCGGCGGGACAATGGCAGGGCGCGCAGCCAGCCGCCGGCCGGCTTCTGCCGCACGATCAATATTTCGCGCAGCCGGGCGGCAAGCCACCTCCGGCCGGCGTTGCGATATCGACGCACGGCGCGTTCGTATCTCCGCAGGTCGCGCGGGCTGGTAGCAATCAAAGGTTGTTTTCTTCGAAAATTAGCGCAATTTTTAAGATAGGCGTTTATGGGTCGGGAGGACGTCCGGGAGCACTCCTCACCCCATGCGCATCGTCATCGCCGAGCCGAGCGCCATCGGCCGCAAAATCATCGCCGGAATCGTCGAGCCGGACGGCCATCAGGTCGTCTGCGCCGGCGACGCGGACATCGCGCTCGATTTCATCCGCTCGGGTGCCGAGTTCGAGGTACTGATCACGGCGATCGAATTCGCCAACATGTCCGGTTTCGAATTGTGCTGGGAGGCGAAGCTCGCGGTGGCGGAGAACCGGCCGGTCTATGTTATCGTGCTCTCCTCCTCGCGCGACGAGGCGAAGCTGGTCGAGGCGCTCGATTGCGGCGCCGACGAATTCGTGACCAAGCCGCCGCGCCCGAGCGAGTTGCTCGCGCGGCTGCGGGCGGCGGGACGGCTGATCAACGCCCAGCGCGAACTGATCCATCTCGCCTCCTACGACGCCCTGACCGGGCTGAGGAACCGCCGCGCCTTTTTCTCCGATCTCGAAAAGCTCGTCGAGGCGGGCGGGCCTTTCTCGCTGATCATGTTCGATCTCGACCATTTCAAGCGCATCAACGACACCCACGGCCACGATGCCGGCGATGAGGTGCTGCGCGAATTCGCCCGCCGCGCCGCCGCGATCGACAAGATGACCGCGCGGCTTGGAGGCGAAGAATTCGGGCTTCTTGTCCGCGCGCCAATTTCCGAGGCCGGCTTCATCGCCGAGCGCATCCGCCTCGCCACCGCCAATGCGCCCTTCGAGACCTCCGCCGGGCCGCTCGATGTCACGACCAGCATCGGCGTTGCCAACGGCGCGCCGGGGATGAGCGGCGAGCAGGTGGTCAAGGAGGCCGATATCGCGCTCTATGCCTCGAAATCCGCCGGCCGCAACCGGGTCACGCTCTCGCGCGGCACCCTGGAGCACGGCATCGCCGAGATCCGGATCGACTCGGTGCGCCGCACCGGCTGACCGTACGGCTAATCCTCCTTGAACGCGCGCGCGATCTGATCGCTCAGCGGCTTGAGGAAATAGGAGAGGGCGGTGCGTTCCCCGGTCTGGATATGCACTTCCGCCGGCATGCCGGGAACCAGCCTGAGCCCCTGGAGGCGCGAGAGTTCGCTTTCAGGCAGTTCGATGCGGGCAATATAATAGGCGGCACCGTTCTGCGGGTTCCGGGTGAGGTCCGCCGCAACGAGCATCACCCGGCCGGCAAGCTCCGGCGTCGTGCGCTGGCTGAAGGCCGAGAGCCGCACCATGGCCGGCTGGCCGCGCGTGACCTGGTCGATATCCTGCGGGGCGATCTGCGCCTCGATCGTCATCGCGTCGGCGCGCGGCACGACAAGCATCACGACCTCACCCGGCCCGATCACGCCGCCGACCGTATGCACCGCAAGCTGGTGGACCACGCCGTCCTGCGGGCTGCGGATCTCGATGCGCCGCAGCTGGTCGTCGACGGCCGCCTTGCGCTCGACCAGCTCGCCGGACCGGGTCTCGATCTCGCGCAGCTCCTTGAGCACCTCGGTGCGAAGCTCCTGATCGAGCTGGAGGATCTGCAATTCCGTTTCCGCGATGCGCCCGCGCGCCTGCGCCGCCGCCGCGACGATCTGGCCGCGCTCGCCATTGAGCCGCGCCGCCTCGCGCTGGAGCGCGGCGAGGCGGGTCAGCGGCACCAGATTGCGGTCATAGAGTTCGGAGACCCCCTTCAGCTCGCCGAGGATCAGCGCGATCTGCGCGTCCTTCGAGGCGATCTGCGCCTCGAAACCCGCGATTTCCTGCCGAAGCTGGGCGATCCGCTCGCCGAGCTGCGCCTTCTGCCCGCCGCGCGCCGCGCGGCGGGCCTCGAACAGACGCCGCTCCCCCGCAACGAGCCGCGCGATCTCGGGTTCATGCGCCGCGCGCGCCAGCAGGTCCGCCGGAAAGACGATCGTGTCGGCCTCGTCGCGCTCGGCCTCCAGCCGGGCCCGGCGCCCCTCCAGCCCGTCGAGGCTCTTGGTCACCATCGCGAGATTGGCGCGCGTCACGGTGTCGTCGAGGCTGAGCAGCAATTCACCGGCCCGCACCTCGGCGCCCTCGCGCACATGGAGGGCACCGACCACGCCGCCATGCGGGTGCTGCACCTTCTTGAGATGGGTTTCGACGACCACCGTGCCCTGCGCAACCACCGCGCCGGCAAGCCGCGCGACCGCCGCCCAGCCGCCGAAGCCCAAAACCAGCAGCGCCGCCACCACGATGCCGAAAGCGACGAGCCGCCGCATCGCCGGCAGCGCTGAGGGCAGGGCGGGGGGCGTGGCAGAAGGCATGGAACCGGACATTGTCTTTCCTCAGGCCCCCGGCTCGCCGACCACGGCGAGCCCGGACGGGTGCGGCGTCGCGCCGCTCTGCTGGACATTCTTGCGCAACACCTCCTCCTTCGGGCCGAAGGCCTGGAGCATGCCCTGCGCCATGATTCCCACGAGATCGACCGCCGCGATCGCGCTCGGCCGGTGCGCGACGACGATCAGGATGCCGCCGCGCTCGCGCACGCCGCGGATCGCGCGCGTCAGCGCTGCCTCGCCCTCGGCGTCGAGGTTGGAATTCGGCTCGTCGAGCACCACGAGGAACGGATCGCCGTAAAGCGCGCGGGCGAGGCCGAGCCGCTGGCGCTGGCCGGCCGAGAGCGCCGAACCGCCTTCGCCGATGCGGGTCGAATAACCCTCCGGCAGGTGCAGGATGGTCTCGTGCAGCCCGGCCGCCTGCGCCGCGGCGATGATCGCGGCCGGTTCGGTCGCCTCGTCGAATCGGGCGATATTCTCGGCCACCGTGCCGTCGAACAGCTCGATATCCTGCGGCAGATAGCCGATATGCCGCCCGAGCGCGGCCGGGTCCCATTGCTCCAGCGCCGCGCCGTCGAGCCGCACCGCGCCGCGCATCGCCGGCCAGGCCCCGACCAGCGCCCGCACAAGGCTCGACTTGCCCGCAGCACTCGGGCCGATCAGCCCCAGCCCCTGGCCAGCCTGGAGCTGGAAGCTCACATTCTGCACCATCGGCCGCGTCGCGCCCGGCGGCGCGACGGACAGACCCTCGACCGACAGGTCACGCCGCGGTGCCGGCAGCGGCATCGGGTCCGGCCCGTCCGGCACCGCGGCGAGCAGCGTCGCCAGCCGCTTGCGGCTCTCGCGGCCGCCGAGGAAGGATTTCCAGTTCGCGATCGCGAGTTCGATCGGCGCCAGCGCCCGCGACGCGATGATCGAACTTGCGATCATCGCGCCGCCGGAAAGCTCGCCGGCGATCGTCAGCCAGGCGCCGGCCGCGAGCAGCGCCGATTGCAGCAATGCGCGCAGCACCTTCGACGTCGCGCTGAGACCGCCGGTCACGTCGCTCGCCTGCTCCTGCGCCGCGAGATGGCGGGCATTGACCCCAAGCCAGCGCGCGGCAAGCCGGTGCCCGAAGCCCATGGCGCGCAGCACCTCGGCATTGCGCTGCCCGGCGACCGCCAGCGCCTGCCGGCGGACGGCCTCGCCTTGGCTGCGGCGCGCCGGCCCACGCGACAGGATCTCGGTCGCGATCGTCAGTGCCACGAGCAGGAGCGCGCCGGCGCTCGCAAGCAGGCCGAGCGCCGGATGCAGCGCGAAGACCAGCGCGAGATAAACCGGCATCCACGGCAGATCGAGGATGGCGACCGGCCCCTGACCGGCGAGGAAGGCCCGGATCGTATCGAGATCGCGCAAGGGCTGGAGCCCGTCGCCGCTCCGCCCGCCGCGCAGCGGCAGCGCAAGCGTCACCGCGTAGACGCGCGCGCCGAGAATCTGGTCGACGCGCGAGCCCATGCGCACCAGGAGCCGTGACCGGATGATGTCGAGAATGCCCTGGAACGCGTAGAGCAGGGCGGCGATCACCGCCAGCGCCACCAGGGTCGGCACGGAGCGGCTGGTCAGCACCCGATCATAGACCTGGAGCATGAACAGCGACCCGGTCAGCGCCAGCAGGTTGATGAGCCCCGAGAACAGAGCCACCGCAACCAGCCAGCCGCGCAGGGCGGCAAAGGCCTGCCCCAGTTCGGCGGTGGGCGACACGCGCGGCCTGGCGGTCGATGAGGCAATCCATGTGCTCATGAGGAAGCGGTTCCTGAACGAGAATGCCGCGCGCGCCCCGCAGCGGGCATAGCGGAGGAAAATCCGGACGGGGCGGAAGCGGGCAGGACGACAGCCGGGATGGCGCTCGTGCCGTTCATGGCGCGCATGCCTGCATCTCCTGCGGCCCGAACAGCGCCCCGGCGCAGGCGAGGAAATCGCGCACCAGCGGAATGCGCCGCCGCTCCTCGAGGCAGATCATGTATTCGTCGATCGCGATCCGCGCATCCGCCAGCGGCACGAAGCGCAGCCGGGTGTCGTGGCCAAACTCGCGATCCGCGACGATGCCGAGCCCGAACCCGCCGGCGACCATCTCCCGGACGCCTTCCGGCGTCGTGACCTCGAGCGCCGGGCCGATCGCGACGCCGTGCTCGGCGAGGTTCTGCTCGAACACCTCGCGCGTGACGGAGCCGCGCTCGCGCAGCACGAAGGCATGGCCGGCCAGTTCGCGGATTGCGATGCCCGTCCGCGCGGCCCAGGGGTGGCCTGCGAGCATGAACACCCCGATCCCCATGCTCAGCATGGGCCGGACATGCAGGCGCCGGTCCGCGGGCAGGCGCGCGGTGATGCCGACATCGACGCGATGGTCGAGAAGCTGCTCGATCACCTGCTCGGAATTGCCGATATTGAGCGTGAAGGTCAGGTGCGGGCGCCCCTTCTGCAAGCGGGCGAGGATCGGCACCGGGTGGAAGACTCCATCCGCCGCGAGGCGGAGATGGCCGCCGGCCTGGCGGGTATCCCGGCGCAGGAAGGTTCGCGCTTCCAGTTCGGCGGCGAAGAGCCGCTTGGTGACGTCGAACAGCGCCTGCCCGTCCGGCGTCAGGAGGACGCCGCGCGGCTTGCGCAGAAAAAGCTGGATGCCGGACGCCGCTTCGAGCTGGCGCACCTGCGCGGACAGCGTCGATTGGCTGACCGCCATCTCGCGGGCGGCGCGCGAGAAGCCGCCGCATACGGCGACCACGTGAAAGGCGCGGAGCTGCGTGATGGACACTCGAACGGCCTCGGAAGCAACAAGGGCGGCCCGCGAGTTCCGATCGATCCGGACCGCTGATCGGCCGGCACCTTCCTTGCCTTCGATTGCGGATTTGTGACGCGGGTCCGGCTTGACGGCCCCGGCGCCCCTTCCGGAACCCGCCATGTTTTCAATAAGGCCCATTGATAGAAACGATGGAAGCGCAAGGGCTTGGTTCAAGAAGCTGTCATGCGCCGCCCATACTCCTGCCGCCATTCGACGTCGGGCCGTTCCGGGCTCGATCGCGACGGAAGTTCCGCCAGGGCGGGACCCGGCGTGCAAGGCCCCGCCGGTCGGCGGCCGCCCGAGCCCGGAACCCTGCCCGGCGTGCCAGCGGCCTGCGGATCACACGGGGATCGGACATGACAAGCTTCAACAACGCCTCCACTCTCGGCCAGCTCCTGCCGGACGGCACGGATTCCGGCGTCCTGGCCTTCCCGGCCTCGACCCCGCAGGACGGTTTTGTGGTCGATCCCGGCATCGCGGGGTCGGTCTCGAGCTACACCATGGTGTTCGACCTGTTCATGAAGTCCGGCGACATGGGCGGCTACGCGGCCCTGTTCCAGACCGATCTCTCCAACGCGAGCGACGGCGATTTCTTCCTCCGCAAGACGGGCTCGACCTTCGGCATCGGGATTTCCGGCGATTATGACGGCGCGGCGCCGCTCGATGCCTGGCACCGCATCGCCGTGACGGTGGAGAATGCCGGCGATGGCACCGCGACGATGAGGAAGTTCATCGACGGCGTGAAGGTCGACCAGCAGGTTGTCAATGCCGGGCGTTTCACGATCGGCGATAATGGCTTCCTGATCCTGGCCGACGAGGACGGCGAGACCGGCAAGGGCACGCTCAACAGCTTCCTGTTCACCGATCAGGTGATGAGCGAGGGCGAGATCGCCGGGCTCGGCGGCGTCTCGGTCGGCGGCATCCTCGGCGCGGCGCCGGCGACCGGCCACGCGACCCAGTTCGATTTCGACGGCCAGAGCCTCGCCCCGACCTTCGGACCCGGCTCCATGATCGACAAGAGCACACCGCCGCCGGCGGAGCCGGTCGCGCTCGTCAACCGCATCCAGGATATGATGGTGACGCCGGATGCCGAGAACGCGGTGATCGATCTTGCGAATGTGTTCCAGGGCAGCGGCCTGACCTATACCGTCCAGACCGCGATCGGCGAGGTGGTGAACGCGACCATCGGCGCCGACGGCAAGCTGGTGCTCGATTTCGGCGATCTCGGCTTCTCCGACGTCAAGGTGACGGCGACCGATGCCGAAGGCCATTCGGTCAGCGATTTCTTCCGCGTCCGCGTGGCAGGCGAGAATGCCTACACCATCGCCGTGTTCCCGGACACGCAGGATTACACCAGCAACCCCGCGCTGGCGCACATCTTCGGCGACATGACGCAATGGCTGGTCGACAACAAGGACAGCCACAACATCCAGTTCATGATCCATGTCGGGGATATCACGCAGAACAACCAGCCGGGGGAATGGAACATCGCCGAGGCGGCGCTGCGCAAGCTCGACGGCAAGATCCCCTATTCGCTGCTGCCGGGCAATCACGACCAGGCGGCGGGCGGCTCGGCGGCCGACCATTCCTCGGTCCATCTCGACGATCGCTTCTCGCCGGACAAGCAGGAGGCGACCAGCCCGGACAATTTCGGCGGCGTCTATGATCAGGAGCCGGCGAGCAGCCGCAACAGCTACAGCACCTTCACCGCGCCGGACGGCACGAAATGGCTGGTGCTCTCGATGGAATTCGGGCCGCGCAACGACGTGATCCGCTGGGCCGGCGATGTCATCGAGGACCATCTCGACCATCGCGTCATCATCGCCTCGCATGCCCTGACCGATTACGCCGGCCGACACGATCCGCTCGGCGGCCCGCTCTACGACGAGGGCGCCGGCTACGATTACGGCATGGGCCGCGACCCGCAGGGCGCCAATGACGGCGAGACGATCTATCGCGAGCTGCTCGCCAAATATCCGAATATCAGCATGACCTTCTCAGGTCATATTTTCGGAGACGGCGCGGAAACCAATGTCAGCTACTCGCAGTACGGCAACCCCGTATTCGAGATGCTGGTGAATTACCAGAACGGCATCTCGCGCGAGATCACCGGCAACGGCAACGAGGCGCTCGGCAATCGCGGCGGCAACGGCGCGATCCGGCTCGTGGTGGTCGATCCGGCCAACAACTCGATCTCGACCGAAACCTATTTCACCGAATTCGACGATTATCTCGACGGCTATCGCGTCAAGCCGGAGCTGGACCGTGACGGCCTGACCGGCGAATATCGCGGCCATCAGGAGACATTCGAGAATGTCGATGTCGGCGCGCCGGATCTCTTCGCCATGGCCAAGGCCGGCGACGATCTCGTCGTCGAGGCCGGCGAGGGCGCGGACACGGCGCAGGTGATGCTCGACGCCTCGCGCTCGCTCAACCCGAAATCCGAGGCGCTGACCTATACTTGGACCGACAAGAACGGCGATATCGTCGCGACCGGCGCGAAGCCCGCGGTCGAGCTCGGGCTCGGCAAGCACGAGCTGACGCTGACCATCACCGATCCGAACGGCGTCAAGAGCACCGACAATGTCCTGGTCATCGTGCGCGGCGAGGAGACCCTGCTCGTCGAGACCTTCAACGACGGCGATGCCGCCGGCTGGAGCTCGGGCCCGAAGCAGGGGGTCGAGATCGTCGTCGGCGATGCCGCCGGCTTCGGCATTCCCGAACTCGGCGCGGGTGACAAGGTTGCCTTCGTGCCGGCGCTCTCGAATGCCGAGAAATTCTTCCTCACGCCGCTGCCCGGCGTGCCGAGCGGCACGATCATCACCTCCTACAGCCTGATCTATGATCTCTACGTGCCGAAGGCGACCGCCGCGCATTTCACGGCGCTGTTCCAGACCGATATCGGCAATGCCTCGGACGGCGAACTCTTCATCCGCAGCAATGCCGACGGCACCGGCGGCATCGGCATCTCGGGCAATTATCCCGGCGCCTTCCAGTATGATGCCTGGCAGCGCCTGGCCTTCACCTTCGCCGACAACGGCAACGGCTCGATGACCCTGTCGAAATTCATCAACGGCGCGCTGGTCGGCACGCAGATCGTCGCGGCCGACCGCTTCGGCCTCGACATCTCCAAGGGCGCGCTGATGTTCTCGGACGAGGACGGCGAGAATTCGCCGCTCTATGTCTCGAGCCTGCTCGTGACCGACAAGGTCTACAGCCCGGCCGAGATCGCGGCGCTGGGCGGCCCGGTTGCAGGCGGCATCGCCCCGACGCCGCCGACCATCTACTCGACGCAGTTCGATTTCACGACGCCGAACCTCGCTCCCACCTACGGGCCGGCGACGCTGGGCCTCACCCAGGGCGGCGCGACCGGCGCCTTCCTGCTCAAGGGCACGGTCTTCTCACGGCCCGACGCCGAGGCCGGCCTGCCGGCCCCCGAGGCGGCGCTCTGGGACATGTCCGACAGCGCGGGCAACAAGCTCGTCTGGACCGGCGAAGGCTCGGAGACCTGGTCGGATTACGTGTTCGAGGCCAGCCTGACCTCGATGGACAACGACACGATCGGCCTCGTCTTCTACTATCAGGACGACGAGAACCATTACCGCTTCACCATGGACGGCGAGAGCAACCGCCGCCAGCTCGTGAAGGTGCAGGACGGCGTCGAGACCGTGCTGGCCGAGGCGCATATGGGCTACCAGTTCAATGTCGAGCTGAAGCTGAAGATCGCGATCGTCGACAACGCCATCAACGTCTTCCTCGGCGACCGGAACGTGTTCGGCGGTCCGGTGGTCGATGCCGCCAATCCGCTCGAGGGCGGCACGATCGGCCTTTATTCCAGCGGCCAGCGCTCCTCGATCTTCGACAACATCGCCGTCACCCGCGCCGATCTCGCCGCCCATGCCGGCGAGGATCAGCGGCTGTTCGACCGGGACGGCGACGGCAAGGTCGAGGTCACGCTCGACGGCGACGGCTCCTTCGGCCTCGCCGACATCGTGAGCTGGCGCTGGACCGACGCGCAGGGCAAGGAGATCGCGACCGGCGCCAATCCGACGGTTGCGCTCGGCGCCGGCCGCCACGAACTGACCCTGACGGTCACCGATGCGAGCGGCAAGGTCGCGAGCGATCGCGTCAATGTCGAGATCGTGGGCAAGCACGCGCTCCTCGTCTCCGAGACCTTCGCCTCGAACGCCGCGCTCGCGCGCTGGACGATCGTCGACGAGGGCGAGTTCGGCGGCATCGGCGCCGACGGCAAGGCCTCCGAATGGCTGGTTCAGGACGGCCGGCTGGTTCAGACCACCGATCTCCAGAGCCGCGAACTGACCTGGGACGGCGCCACCAACCCGGATTACTGGCAGCGCGGCTGGTCGCCGCTCGGCGACGGCGTCAACGTGCTGCGGGTCGGCACCTACGCGCTCTACAACGACCCCGCCGCGCGCGAATGGGACGATTACTCGATCGAGGCGACGATCCAGACACCCGACAATGACGGGCTCGGCTTCCTGTTCCACTACACCGATGCGCAGAACTACTACAAACTCGAACTCGACGCCGACGGCGTGCTCGACCGCGACCCGAGCAACGGCGCAGGCAGCGTGTTCAATCTTCTCCGCATGCGCAATGGCGTCGAGGAGATCCTCGGCCAGGTGCCGGGCAAATACGAGCCCGGCGAGGCGATGCGCCTGCGCGTCGACATCCTCGACCAGAAGATCACCGCCTATCTCAACGGCGAGCCGATCTTCGCCTATGCGATCGAGGATCACGGCAACGAGAAGGGCACGTTCGGGCTCTATTCCTGGAGCAACCAGGGGTTGAGTTTCGACGATGTCGTCGTGGTCGATCTCAAGCCGGCCGCTCCGCCGCCCGCCGGCCAGACGATCATCGGCACGGCCGGCGACAACAGCCTCGCCGGCGGCGCGGGCGATGATCTGATCCAGGGTCTCGCCGGCGACGACGATCTCGCCGGGAATGGCGGCGATGACGATCTCGACGGCGGGGCGGGCGACGACATGCTCAATGGCGGCGCGGGCAACGACCTCGTCAAGGGCGGGGCGGGCGACGACGTGCTGATCGGCGGCGCGGGCAACGACATCGTCAAGGCCGGCGCCGGCGCCGATATCGCCGATGGCGGCGAGGGCAACGACCAGTTCCTCGGCAAGGTCGGCAACGACGTGATCCGCGGCGGCGCCGGGCGCGACATTCTCGATTATCAATGGGAGACCGACGCGATCACCTTCGATTTCGCGGCCGGCACCGCCACCACCGCCGCCGGCGCGCGGGACACGTTCACGGGCATCGAGTTCGCGAAGCTCGGGCGCGGCAACGACGTGGTCATCGGCAGCGACGGCGATGACGGCGTCTATGCCGGCGCGGGCGACGATCATGTCCAGGGCGGCGCCGGCAACGACGAACTCCACGGCCGCGACGGCAATGACCGGATCGAGGGCGGCAGCGGCAACGACATCCTCAACGGCGGCGCCGGCGACGATGTCCTCGCCGGCGGCAGCGGCAATGACCGCCTGCAGGGCGGGGCGGGCGATGATGTCCTCAATGGCGGCTCAGGGCGCGACGTCTTCATCTTCAAGGCCGGGTTCGGCCGCGACGTGATCGAGGATTTCGCCGCTTCCGGCCCGGACGCGGACATTCTCTCGGTCTCGTCCGCGCTGTTCGCCGACGCCGCCGCGCTCCTCGGCGCGGCGGAGCAGGTGGGCGGCGATGTCGTCATCACCATCGACGACGAAACCGCGCTGACCCTGCGCAATGTCCAGCTCTCGGCGCTCGGCGCCGAGGATTTCCGCTTCATCTGAGGCGGAACCCCGGCGTGGCGGTCCGCCGCCACGCCGCCCCGCGGGCTCTCCTCACCGGGCGAACGGTCATCGCGCACGGCGCGGCGCCAGAAGCGCGATGCCGAGCGCGGCGATCATCATGCCCGTCGCCAGCAGGAAGGTCAGCCGCATCCCGGCCGCGATCACGGCGGAGGTCGCGCGGCTGAAATCCCCGGTCCGGGCGCCAAAGGCGAAGACGGCACCCATGACGGACGCCCCCGCGATCAGGCCGATATTGCGGGACAGGCCGAGCAGGCCGGAAACCGTGCCGCGGCCATCCCTGGGCACATCCGCCAGCGCGGCCGTGTTGTTGGCGGCCTGAAAGAGCTGGTAACCGGGCGTCAGGACGAGGATGGCGCATACATAACCGGCAACCCCGATCAGACCCGGCAGGATGGCAAGCAGGAGGGCGCCGGCAGCGAGCAGGACGAGCCCGCCGGCGAGCACGCGATCGCTGCCGCAGGCATCGACCAGCCGGCCCGCGGGAACGCCGCTGAAGATCGAGATCACGGGGCCGACCACCATGACGAGGCCGACCATCGCTTCCCCGAGCCCGAGCCCCAGGCCGAGATAGAAGGGGCCAACCACCAGCGTCGTCATCATGACGGCGGCCACCAGCAGGTTGACGACGAGATTGGGGGCGATGCTCCGGACCGGCATCGACCATGCCCGCGCGGCGGGGATTCGCGCCGCACGAGGGGATGCTGGCAGGACCGCGAGCGCGAGAACGAAGGCGATCGCCGCGAGCGGCACCAGCACCCAGAAGAGGCCGCGCCATCCCGTCACAGGCAGCAGCAGCCCGCCGAGCGACGGGCCGAGCGCCGTTCCCAGCGCCGAAACCGTGCCGAGAAGGCCCATGGCCCGCCCGAGACGCGCCTCGCTTGCAGCCTCGCGCATCATCGCCAGGGGCAAAGTCATCAGAACAGCGGCGCCGATGCCCTGAAGCGCCCGCGCGCCGATCAGCGCCCGCAGGTCCGGCGCCATGCCGCAGAGCGCCGAAGCCGCCAGGAACAGGCCCAGACCCGCGACGAGCACGGGTTTCAGGCCGGCCCGATCACCGAGCCGGCCGGCAACGACGACCGATATCGTCAGCGCCCCGAGATAGGCGACGACCACGCCCTGCGCCGGTGCGAACGGCGCCGCAAACGCCTCGACCAGCGCCGGCAGTGCGATATTGGCGATGCTGGTGCCGAGCGATGCCAGCAGCATCGCGAGCCCCAGCGCCACCGTGATTCCGGTTTGCCCGCGCGCCGCGGGAGCCGGATCCTGTACATCCATGTTCGTGACCTCTTGCCGGATTGTCGGTTCACGTGCAGGCTGCCACTTCAAGCCGACTTGAGGTCAAGCATGAAATTCCTGGATATCGGCGAAGTCTCCGCACGCAGCGGCGTGAAGCCTTCGGCGCTGCGCTATTACGAGGCGATCGGGCTGATTTCCGCCGCCGCGCGGCACGGGCTGCGGCGGCAGTTTCCGCCCGAGGTGCTGTTGCAGCTTGCGCTGATCTCGATGGGCAAAACGGCCGGGTTCTCGCTGGAGGAGATCGCCGGCATGTTCGGCAGCAACGGCATGCCGGACCTGCCGCGCGCCGTATTCCACCAGAAGGCCGACGCGATCGACCGGCAGATCCGTGATCTCAAGGCGCTGCGCGACACGCTACGGCATGTCGCCGAATGCCCCGCGCCCTCGCATATGGAATGCCCCAGCTTCCGCCGCCTCGTCGAGGTCGCGAGCCGGCGCGGCAGGCTCGGCGCGGCGGCGGCAAAGCGGAAGAGACCCGAGCCGCGATAGGGCCTGCGCCCGGCAGCGGGGAAACCGTGCGTTCTTTCGATACGAAAATCCTGGCGGATGGGGTGAGATTCGAACTCACGGTGAACTTGCGCCCACGGCGGTTTTCAAGACCGCTGCCTTAAACCACTCGGCCACCCATCCCGCAGGGCAGGAAAAGCACGGTTCGGCCCCGCGAGGCAAGCCGCGCGGGGAGGGGGGCGGCGAGCCGCACGGGGAGGGAGGCAGCAAGAGGCACGCGGGGGCGGACGGAGACCGGCGCGCATCGGCGCAGACCGGCCTGCCGCGTTAACGCTTCGCACATCACGGATGGCGAGCCGGCTTGACCGTGCTGGCCGCCGCCATTAACCCGCCGTAATCGACCGGTTCTGTGGCGCGGTCGCGTCACGGAATCGTGATGCCGGGTCCGGTGGGGATCCGCAGGGGAAACGGCCGCGGGCCGGTGAAGGGTGGGGGCGCATGCGGCAACGCATTCGCAAGAACGATGTTTCGGCGCCGCGCCTCGCGGCGCTCGCCGGCCGTGTCGTGATGGTGTCCGCGCTGGCGCTTCTCGTCGCCAATTGCGCGAAGCAGCCCCAGCGCACCGCGCAGCAATCGCGCGAGATCGGTGCCTTTTCCGATCCGAAATACGGCAAGGCCAGCCCGCGCGTCGTCGGCATGGACGAAGACGCGCCCAAGGGCGGGGGCCGCTATCAGGTCGGCCGGCCCTACATGGTCGCCGGCCGGCGCTATGTCCCGCGCGAGCGGCCCGTCGGCTATACCACGACGGGCAATGCCAGCTGGTATGGCATCGCGTTCCATGGCCGCCGCACCGCCAATGGCGAGGTCTATGACCGCAAATCCATCTCGGCCGCGCATCCCACCATGCCGCTGCCGAGCTATGCCCGCGTCACCAACCTGACGAACAACCATTCGATCATCGTGCGCGTCAACGATCGCGGCCCCTATCACGGCGGCCGCGTGCTCGATGTCTCCGAGCGCACGGCCGAATTGCTGCGCTTCCGCCATATCGGCACCGCACGGGTGAAGGTCGATTATCTCGGCCCCGCCGCGCTCGCCGGCTCGGACGACCAGAAGCTGGTCGCCTCGCTTTCGACGAACGGGCCCGCCCGGACACCGGGCGGAACCGCGCCGGCGACGATGGTCGCCTCCGCGGCGCCGCTGCCCGCAGCGACACCGTCTTCCGCCGCGCCGACCGGCAGCAGCTCGCTCCTCTCCTTCGCCGCGACCGCCCCGGAAGCCGCGCCGCGCGCGGTTCCGGCGGCGCCCGGCACCGCGCCGAATGCCGGCGGGGCCGCACGCTACACCCCGGTCGAGAACGCGCCGATCCCGCCGGCGCGGCCCTTCGACCTCGAAACGATCGCCGGCGCCGCGCGGCCATTGTCGCCGGGCGCGCTGCCGGCGACGGCCCCCGCGCCCCCGCGCCGCCTCGCCGCGCCGGAGGCGCTGCCGGCCCATCGCCCGACCGACCTCGCCTTTGTCGAGATGAGCGACATGCGCACGCGCTTCGGCAGTGGCCATCCGTTCTCGCGCATCGGCGAGATCGAAGCCTGGGCGCCGGCGCGCGCCAACTGATCCTCCGCAACCACGGTTGAAAACCGGCCGGCGCTCCGTCAAATAGGCGCGGGAGGCCGGTTTGCACGCACGATTCCGACGTTTCACGCTGCCCTTCGTGATCCTCGCCGTTCTGGCGGGCGGCATCGCCGCGCCGTTCCGCCCCGGCGCCGCGCCCCATGCCCAAGAACGCGGTGGCCCGGAACGCGGGGGCGAGAAGGGCGCGCCGTTCGAGACCAGCGCGAAACAGGCCTTCCTCTACGATCTCTCGACCCGCACGATCCTGTTCGCGCGCAATGCCGAGCAGAGGATCGCGCCGGCCTCGCTCGCCAAGCTGATGACGGCGACGCTCGTCTTCCGCGAATTGAAGGCCGGACGGCTGACGCTCGAGAGCGAGATGGTGGTCTCGGTCGATGCCTGGCGGCGCGGCGGCGCGGTGTCCGGCAATCCCAACATGCTGCTGACGCCGAACAAGATCGTGAAGGTCGGCGAACTGCTGACCGGCCTCCTCGTTGCCGGCGCCAATGACGCGGCGCTGACGCTCGCCGAGAATATCGCCGGGCGGGAGGCACGCTTCGCCGAGATGATGACCGGCCATGCCCGCGAACTGGGGCTCGATACCCTGCATTTCCGCAACGCGACCGGATTCGCCGCCGAGGGGCAGGTCGCGACCCTGCGCGATCTGGTGCGGCTCGCCGCGCATGTCATCGAGGCCTATCCGGAATATTACCCGCTCTTCGGCCAGCGCGACATGCCGCTCGGGCGCAACCGCCAGACGAACCGCAATCCGCTGCTCGCCATGGAGATCGGCGCCGATGGCCTGATGACCGGCTTCCTGCCGGAGACGGGGCAGGCGCTGATCGGTTCGGCGGTGCAGGAGGGGCGGCGGCTGATCCTGGGGGTGGCGGGGCTCGAAACCGTGCAGGAGCGGGCGCTCGAATCGCGCAAGCTGATCGAATGGGGCTTTCGGCGGTTCGAAATCCGCACGCTGTTCGCCCCCGGCGCGCAGGTCGGCGCGATCGGGGTCTATGGCGGCGCCGCCGGCGAGGTGCCGCTCGTCACCCCGCGCGAGATCCGCCTGCCGCTGCTGCGCGGCGCGCCGGAAACGACCGTGCTGCGGCTGGCCTGGCGCGGGCCGGTTCCGGCGCCGGTGGAAGCCGGTGCGCGCCTTGCCCGGCTTGAGATCCTCGTCGACGGCAGGGTGATCCAGGAGGCGCCGCTCGAGGCCGGCAGCGCGGTTCCGCAAGGCGGGCTGCTCCAGCGCGCGCGCGACGCGGCGATCGAAGCGACGCGGCAGGGGCTCGCCGGCTCCCTCTCCTGGCTGCTCGTGAAGCTCGGCCTCCGCTCCCGCCCCGCCGATCCCGGCGCGGACCGCCCGCCGGCCGCAGAGGCGGGGAAACGCCCATGAGCGGCGCGGGGGAGGCATATCCGGGAGAGAGCAGGGCAGCACTTCGCGACGGCGGCGGCCTGTTCGTCACGTTCGAGGGCGGCGAGGGCGCGGGAAAATCGACCCAGATCCGGCATCTCGCCCAGGCCCTGGCCGAAGCGGGGCATCGGGTGACTCTGACGCGCGAACCCGGCGGCACCCCGCTCGCGGAGGCGATCCGCGCCCTGCTGCTCGGCCCGGACAATGCGGCCGGCGATCCATGGACCCAGTTGCTGCTGTTCGCGGCGGCGCGGCGCGAGAATATCCGCGCCGTCATCGCCCCGGCGCTGGCGCGCGGCGAGATCGTGCTCTGCGACCGGTTCGCGGATTCGACCCGCGCCTATCAGGGCGGGCGCCTGCCGGATGCCGCGATCGAAACCGCGATCGCGCTCGCCACCGGCGGGCTGGCGCCCGATCTCACCATCCTGCTCGACCTGCCGCCCGAGGCCGGGCTCGCCCGCGCGCAGGCGCGCCGGCGGGGGGCGGCCGGCGATCCGTTCGAGGCGGCGGACCTTGCCTTCCACGCGGCGGTCCGCAGCCGGTTCCTGGCGATCGCGGCGCGCGAGCCAGATCGCGTGCTGGTGTTCGACGGCACGGAGCCGGAAGCGGATCTCGCCGCGCGCATCGGCGCGGCGCTCGCGACGCGGCTCGCCGCCGCCGCGCCGGCATGACCGCGCTGCGCTTCCTGCCGCCGCCCGCCGAGGCAGCGCCCGAGATCGACCGGATGCCCGGCCGGCCGCATCCGCGCGAAATGCTGTCGCTGATCGGCCAGGCGGCCGCGGAACGCGCCTTTCTCGATCTCGCCGCTGGCGGGCGCCTGCATCACGCGCTGCTGCTGACGGGGCCGGAAGGCATCGGCAAGGCGACCCTTGCCTATCGCATCGCGCGCTTCCTGCTCGGCGGCGCTGGCGGGCAGGGCGGCACCGCCACGCTCGACATGCCGGAAGGCGCGCGCGTCACCCAGCTCGTCGCCGGAAACGCCCATCCCGATCTGGCGGTGCTGCGGCGCCGGCATGATCCCAAGACCCGCCGCTTCCGCACCGAGATCGGCGTCGAGGAAACCCGCGAGGCGCTGGCGCTGTTCTCGAAGACGGCGGCCCATGGCGGCTGGCGCATCGTGATCGTCGATTGCGCCGACGATCTCAACGCCGCCAGCGCCAATGCGCTGCTCAAGACGCTGGAGGAGCCGCCGGAGCGGGCGCTGTTCCTGATCGTCGCCCATCAGCCGCGGCGGCTGCTGCCGACCATCCGCTCGCGCTGCCGTGTGATCCCGCTCGCGCCGCTCGGGGTGGCGGATCTGGCGCGGATCGTCGCCGGCCTCACCGGTGCGGCGCCGGACCCGGCACGGCTCGCCGGCGCGCGCGGTTCGGTCCGGCGTGCGCTGCGGCTCGCCGACCCGGCCATCGCCGCCCGCATCGAGGCGATCCACCACGCCTTCGCCGCGCTGCCGGAGCGCCGCCAGGCCGAGATCGGCCGGGTCGCGGAGGCGCTGCGGGCGGGCGCCGAGGGCGAGGAGCCGTTCCTCGATCTCGCCGACGAGACCGAGACCTGGCTCGCCGAGCTGCTCGCGCGGGCGGTCGCGGCCGGGGACAGGCCGGGCGCGGCGGCGATCGGCGATTTCTGGGCGGCGTTCGGGGAGAACCGCGACCGGGTCGAAGCGTTCAATCTCGACCGGCGCGCCTTCGCGATCACGCTGTTCGAGGATGCCGCGGCGCTGGTTTCCGGCCTTGCACGCTGATAAAGACGGGAATGCCGGCGCTTCCCTCCGGCGATTCCCCAGGACGTGCGAAAGAGCCTTCCGCCGTGACCGACCGCTTCTTCATCTCGACCGCGATCTCCTACCCCAACGGCAAGCCGCATCTCGGCCATGCCTATGAACTCATGGCGGCGGACGCGATCGCGCGGTTCATGCGGCTCGACGGGCACGACGTGTTCTTCCTGACCGGAACCGACGAGCACGGCCTCAAGATGATCCAGACCGCCGAGCGCGAGGGCGTGGCGGTGCAGGCGCTGGCCGACCGCAATTCCGAGGCGTTCCGCGCCATGGGCCGGGCGCTCGGCGCCACCAACGACGATTTCATCCGCACCACCGAGCCGCGCCATTACGCCGCGAGCCAGGCGATCTGGCGCCGGATGGCCGCGAACGGCGACATCTATCTCTCGACCTACAAGGGCTGGTATTCGGTCCGGGACGAAGCCTTCTTCGACGAGGAGGAGCTGACGCAGGGAGAGGGCGGCAAACGCCTCGCCCCCACCGGCGCGCCGGTGGAATGGGTCGAGGAGGAAAGCTATTTCTTCCGCCTCTCGGCTTATCAGCAGAAGCTGCTCGACCTCTACGCCGCCCATCCCGACTTCATCGGCCCCGAGACGCGGCGCAACGAGGTGATAAGCTTCGTGAGCCGCGGGTTGCATGATCTCTCGATCAGCCGCAACACCTTCACCTGGGGCGTGCCGGTGCCGGATGATCCCCGGCATGTGATGTATGTCTGGGTGGATGCGCTGACGAATTACATCACCGCCTGCGGCTTTCCGGACGAGGCGGCGGCACGCTGGCCCTATTGGCCGGCGGGGCTGCATCTCGTCGGCAAGGACATCGTGCGCTTCCACGCGGTGATCTGGCCGGCGATCCTGATGTCGGCCGGGCTGCCGGTGCCGCGCCGCGTCTTCGCGCATGGCTTCCTGTTCAATCGCGGCGAGAAGATGTCGAAATCGCTCGGCAACGTGCTCGACCCGCTCGCCATGGCCGAGCATTACGGGCAGGACGCCTTCCGCTATTTCTTCCTGCGCGAGATCCCGTTCGGGCAGGACGGCAGCTATTCGCACGAGGCGATCGTCGCGCGGCTCAACGCCGATCTCGCCAATGATCTCGGCAATCTCGCGCAACGCTCGCTCTCCATGGTCGCCAAGAATTGCGCGGGCCGGGTGCCGGCGAAGGGGCCGTTTTCCGCCGAGGACGAAGCCCTGCTCGCCGCCGCCTACGCGCTGCCGGGCGAGGCAAGGGCGGCGATGGGCGATTTCGCGCTGCATGCGATCCTCGCCGCGACCTGGAAGCTGGTGGCGGACACCAACCGCTATTTCGCGGCCCAGGCGCCCTGGGCGCTGCGCAAGACCGATCCGGCGCGGATGGAGACGGTGCTCTGGGTGACCGCGGAGGTGCTGCGGGTGATCGGCCTCCTCACGCAGCCCTTCATGCCGCTCGCGGCGGGGAAGCTGCTCGACCTGCTCGCCGTTCCGGCCGGGGCGCGGCTCTTCGCGCATGCCGCCGCGGTATTCGCAATCGCACCCGGCACCGTGCTGCCGGAGCCGAGCGCGCTCTTCCCGCGCTATGTCGAGGACCGGGAAGGAGAGGGGGCGTGAGCGCCCTCCCGATCCTTACCGACACGCATTGCCACCTCGATTTCCCGGATTTCGCCGAGGAGATCGAGGCGGTAGTGGCGCGAGCGGAAGCGGCGGGCGTGCGGCGGATGATCACCATCGCGACGCGGGTCCGCAAGATCGCGACCTATCGCGCGCTCGCCGAGCGCTTTCCCAATGTCTGGTTCTCGGTCGGCACGCATCCGCACAACGCGGCGGAGGAGCCGGATGTGACCCTCGCCGATCTCCTCGCCGCCGCCGAACATCCGAAATGCGTGGCGATCGGGGAAGGGGGGCTCGATTACCATTACGACAAGGCCCCGCGCGACCTGCAGGCCGCCTCGTTCCGGCTCCAGATCGCCGCGGCACGGGCAACCGGCCTGCCGCTGGTGATCCATGCCCGCGCCGCCGATGCCGACATGATCGCCATCCTCGAAGCGGAAATGGCGCGCGGTGCCTTCACGGCGGTGCTGCATTGCTTCTCCTCGGGGGCGGAACTCGCGCGGCGGGGCCTTGCGCTCGGGCTCTACCTGTCCTTTTCCGGCATTCTGACCTTCCGGAATTCGGAGGATATCCGCGCCATCGCCCGCGCGGCGCCGGAGGACCGGATCCTCGTCGAGACCGACGCACCCTATCTCGCGCCGGTCCCGCATCGCGGCCGGCGCAACGAGCCCGCCTTCACCGCCGAGACCGCCCGCGTGCTCGCCGAGACGCGCGGCACCAGCCTCGCGGCGCTCGCACCAGCGCTTGAAGCCAACACGGCGCGGCTCTTCCGTCGCCTGCCGCCTGTGTGAGGCCACCATGGCGCGGATGCTCGTCACGATCCTCGGCTGCGGCTCCTCGGGCGGCGTGCCGCGCGTCGCGCAGGGCTGGGGCAAATGCGATCCCGCCGAGCCGCGCAACCGCCGGCGGCGCTGTTCGATCCTGATCGAGCGCCATGACGGCGGCGGCACAACCCGCATCCTGGTCGATACCTCGCCGGATCTGCGCGAGCAGCTCATCGATGCCGGCGTGCGGGCGCTCGACGCCGTGGTCTTCACCCATGAGCATGCCGACCACACGCACGGGATCGACGATCTGCGGCCGCTGGTGCTCGCCATGCGCCGGCGCATCCCGATCCATGCCGACGAGCGGACGCTGGCCTTGCTCCATGCCCGTTTCGGCTATTGTTTCGCGACGCCCGCCGGTTCCGATTACCCGCCGATCCTGACCGATCACCTGATCGCGGCGGGCACGGATTTCACGATCGACGGCGCCGGCGGGCCTGTCCGGCTCCAGCCGTTCCGACTCGAACACGGCAATATCGACGCGCTGGGGTTCCGGATCGGCGGCTTCGCTTATGCGCCGGATGTCTCGGCGATCCCCGCCGAGAGCCTCGCCGCCGTCTCCGGCCTTGATTGCTGGGTTCTCGACGCCTTGCGCGACACGCCGCATCCGACGCATTTCAGCCTTGGCGAAGCGCTGGGCTGGATCGCGCGGATGCGACCGGCGCGCGCGGTTCTGACCAATCTCCACACCGATCTCGATTACGGCCGCCTCGTGCGCGAGTTGCCCAAGGGGATCGAACCTGCCTACGATGGGTTGCAGATCGCCTGGGACGATTCAGTTTCTGAGGAAACGAGCACAAGCGCATGAACCGGAACGTGAAACGACCCCGAATCATGGCAGGAGGCACGAGCCGGCCCTGCATGATTCAGTTCCATAATATGTCTTATGCGAATCGCGGTATTGGGCTTTCGCGCCTGTCCGCGACCGCCTGTCCTCGGGCCTGACGGAAGCCGGCGATGTTCACCTTCCACACCCCTCCCGCGATCGTCGCCGGCATCGGCGCCACGCGCGAAATCGCGGGCCATGTCCGGCCGATCCTCGGCGACCGGATCCTGCTCGTCACCGACAAGGGGCTGCGCCGCCTCGGCCTCGTCGACCCGATCCTGCGCAATCTCGCGATGAACGGCATCGCGGTCGCGATCTTCGACGATGTCGCGCCGGACCCGCCGGAGGAAAACGCGCTGGTCGGCGTGCAGATCGCCAAGCGCCACCGCGCCACCGGCGTGCTGGCGCTGGGCGGCGGCTCGCCGATGGACGTCGCCAAGATCATCGCGCTGATCAGCCGCTCCAACGAGCCGCTTTCCGCGATCTATGGCGTCAATGCCGCCAAGGGGCCGCGCATGCCGCTCGTCGCGGTGCCGACCACGGCCGGCACCGGCTCGGAGGCGACGCCGATCGCGATCCTCACCACCGGCACCGCGGAGAAGAAGGGGGTGGTGAGCCCCCTCCTCCTGCCGGATATGGCGATCCTCGACGCCGAGCTGACTTTGGGCCTGCCGAAGGCGATCACCGCTGCCACCGGCATCGACGCCATGGTCCACGCCATCGAGGCCTATTCCTCCGGCTCGGCCAACAACAACCCGATCTCCCGCACGCTGGCGCGCGAGGCGCTGCGGCTGCTCGGCGCCAATATCCGGGAGGCCGCGACCAACGGCGGCAACCGCGAGGCGCGCGCCGCCATGCTGCTCGGCTCGCTGCTCGCCGGCCAGGCTTTCGCGAATTCGCCCGTGGCGGCCGTGCATGCCCTCGCCTACCCGATCGGCGGGCATTTTCATGTGCCGCACGGGCTGTCGAACGCGCTCGTGCTGCCGCATGTGCTGCGCTTCAACATGCCGGAGGCCGGCGGGCTCTATGCCGAGATCGCCGGCGATGCCTTTCCCGATCTCGCCGGCTTGCCGGCGGAGAAGCGTGGTGAGGCCTTCGTTCTGGCGCTCGAAGCCCTGGCGCAGGCGCTGGAGGTGCCGCGCCGGCTGCGCGATGTCGGCATCCCCCAGGAGGCGCTGCCGGTGCTGGTGCGCGATGCCATGAAGCAGACGCGCCTGCTGATCAACAATCCCCGCCCGCTCACCGAAAACGACGCCGCCACGATCTACGCGGCCGCCTGGTGAGGCCTCGCCGATGCCCGCCGCACCTCCCACCCCATCGCGCGAGATCGCCGACCTGCTGGCGCTGATGGCGGCGCTGCGCGACCCCGAGACCGGATGCCCCTGGGATGTAGCCCAGGATTTCGCCTCCATCGCCCCCTACACGATCGAGGAAGCGCATGAGGTGGCAGATGCCATCCGGCGCGGCGATCTTGTCGATCTGCGCGACGAACTCGGCGATCTGCTGCTCCAGGTGGTGTTCCATGCCCGGATGGCCGAGGAGGCCGGGCATTTCGCGTTCCCCGATATCGTCGAGGCGATCACGGCGAAGCTGATCCGCCGCCATCCGCATGTCTTCGGCCCCGCAGGCGCCGATCGGGCCCGCAATCCCGGCCTCGTCAAGGAATTGTGGGAGGCGATCAAAGCCGAGGAACGCGCGGAGAAGGCGCGCGCGCGCGCCGCTGCGGGGATGCCGGAACCGGCGCGGAGCCTGCTCGACGGCCTTCCGCCCACCCTCCCCGCCCTTGCCCGCGCCGTGAAGCTCCAGGAGAAGGCCGGCGCGGTCGGCTTCGACTGGAAAGACCCGCATGCGGTGCTCGCCAAGCTCCGCGAGGAAATCGACGAGACCGCCGCGGCGCTGGCGGCCGGAAACAGGGCGGAGATCGCCGAGGAGATCGGCGACATGCTGTTCGTGATCGCCAATCTCGCGCGCCATGCCGGGATCGACCCCGATTCGGCGCTGGAAGGCACGAATGCCAAGTTCCGCCGCCGCTTCGCCCATGTCGAGGCGCGGCTCGCCGCCGAGGGTCGGACCCCGGCGGACGCCTCGCTTGCCGAAATGGATGCCTATTGGAACGAGGCCCGCGCCCGCGACAAGACGGACGGTGCCCGGGGCTGATAGAGCGGCCGCAGCATGCCCCGGCTTGAGATCAGGCAGGCTTGAGATCAGGCAGGCTTGGCGTCGGGGACAGGCTTGGCGTCGGGGAAGCGCCGGCGGATGCGCCCCGCCTCCCCCTCGCCCGCCCGCAGGGTGAGCGAGACCCGACCCGTGCGACCGGTGCGGCGCGAGAGCACTTCGGCATGATCGTAGAGCCAGGCAAGGCCGGCGCCGTCGGCGGCATCGAGGGTCAGCCGCAGCACGGCGCGGCCCTCGGCGAGCTTCGCCTCGATGGCCGCAAGCAGCATCGGCATCCCCGCCCCGGTCAACGCCGAGACGAGGATCGGCCCGCCCTGCGCATCACGCCCCTGCCCGCGCGCCAGCGTGAGCCGCGCAAGCCGCGCCGCCTCCTCCGCGGAGAGCAGGTCGGCCTTGTTCCACACCTCGATGATCCGCTTCGCCGCGGCGCCGGCAATGCCGAGATCGCCGAGCACCTGGCGCACGTCGAGATCCTGCGCCTCGGTGTCGGGATTGGCGATGTCCCGGACATGCAGGATGATCTCGGCCGAGACCACGTCCTCCAATGTCGCGCGGAAGGCTGCAACGAGCTCGATCGGCAGATCGGAGATGAAACCCACGGTGTCGGACAGCACGACCCGGAGGCCATGCGGGAGCGCGATCGCGCGGGTCGTGGGGTCGAGCGTGGCGAAGAGCATGTCCTTCGCGAGCACCTCAGCCGAGGTCAGGCGATTGAAAAGACTTGATTTTCCGGCATTGGTATAGCCGACCAGCGCAATTGTCGGATACGGCACCTTGTCCCGGCTCGCCCGGTGCAGGGCCCGCGTGCGCCTGACATCCTCGAGATCGCGCTCGATCCGGCTGATCCGCTCCTGGATGAGGCGGCGGTCGGTCTCGATCTGTGTTTCACCCGGCCCGCCGAGAAAGCCGAAACCGCCGCGCTGGCGTTCAAGATGGGTCCATGAGCGGACGAGCCGCGATTTCTGGTAGGCGAGATGCGCAAGTTCCACCTGGAGCCGCCCCTCGCGTGTCGAGGCGCGGCGGCCGAAGATCTCGAGGATCAGCCCCGTCCGGTCGATCACCTTGGCCTTGAACGCCTGTTCGAGATTGCGCTGCTGGACCGGCGAGAGCGCGCAATCCATCACGACGAGCGCGATCTCGTCGGCCTCGATCCGCGCCGCGATCTCCTCGACCTTGCCCCGGCCGAGGAAGGTGGCCGGCCGCGGCTCGCGGATCGGAACGATCACCGCATCGACGATCGCAAGGTCGATCGCGGCCGTCAGCCCCGCCGCCTCGTCGAGCCGCGACTCCGGCCGGCGCAGGTGAAGCCCCTCCCCGGCCGCGCTGCGGGCGGCGGGATAGGGGCCGACGACCAGCGTCCGCGTGTCGAGCGCGATCGCCTTTTCCGGCTCGAAACCGGGCGGCTTCGCGCGGCCCTTGCGGGGCCCGCCCGGTTCGGCCCCGTCATTCCTCGTCATTCGGCCCCGGCAGATGGATCGGCGCCGCGGGCATGATCGTCGAGATCGCGTGCTTGTAGACAAGCTGCGAAATGCCATCGCGCTTGAGAAGGACGCAGAAATTGTCGAACCAGGTAACGACACCTTGCAGTTTCACGCCGTTGACCAGGAAGATCGTGACGGAAATCTTGTTCTTTCTGACGTGGTTGAGGAAGTTGTCCTGAAGGGAGGGGCCCCGTTCCGTCGCCATTTGTCGTCACCTGTCTTTGTGCTGGCTGGTCATGATTGGCTTGCTCGGCGCAGTCCGGTTTCCGCCCGGCCGGAATCCCGCGCAGTTTAGTCGCGAAACCGCTTCGGGCAAGCCGGGAGGCTCCCGATTGCTGCGCCGCAGCAAAGCATGTTCATACTGCATGAATGACCTCAGATTCCAAGTGACTTCAACTTTCTGTGCAAGGCTGACCGTTCCATGCCGACAAATTCGGCCGTGCGCGAGATGTTGCCGCCAAAACGGTTGATCTGCGCGACGAGATATTCCCGCTCGAACACCTCGCGCGCCTCGCGCAGCGCCATGGAGAGCAGGCGCTCGCCGCCGGCGCCGTTCGGCGTCGCGGGCGCCGAAGAGCCGACATCCTGCGGCAGCATCTCCGCCGTCACGTCCTGACCGGGATCGCCGGTGGCGAGAATCATCAATCGCTCGATATTGTTGCGAAGCTGGCGGACATTGCCCGGCCAGTCATGCGTTTGCAGGATGGCCATGGCATCCATGGCGATGCGCCGCTTCGGCAAACCCGAAGCGATGGCGATCTGTTGCATGAAATGCTCGATCAGCGCCGGGATATCCTCGCGCCGCTCCGCGAGCGCCGGTACGCGGAGCGGCACCACGCCAAGCCGATGGTAGAGATCCTCGCGGAACCTGCCGGCGGCGATTTCCTGCTGGAGGTCACGGCTGGTCGAGGAAATGATCCGCACATCGACATGCACCCGGGTCGAGCCCTCGACGCGCTGGAAATTCTGATCGACGAGCACGCGCAGGATCTTCGATTGCGTCTCGCGCGGCATGTCGGCGATCTCGTCGATGAAAAGCGTGCCGCCATGCGCCTCCTCGAGCGCGCCGATGCGCCGCGCCCGGCCCTTGCCGGCCTCGACGCCGAACAGCGCCTCCTCCATCCGCTCGGGCGTGATCGCCGCGGCGTTGATGACGACGAACGGCCCGCCGGACCGGCCGGAAAGCTGGTGGATCGTCCGCGCGGTCAGTTCCTTGCCCGAGCCGGGCGGGCCGGCGATCAGCACGCGGGCATTGGTCGGCGCGACGCGCTCGACCTGCTGGCGGAGCTGGCTCATGACCGTGGAGGTGCCGACCAGCCCGTCCGGCTCGCCCGAGCGCGTGCGCAGATCGCGGATCTCACGTTTCATCGCCGAGGCTTCGAGCGCGCGCTGCGCGACGAGCACCAGCCGATCGGCCTTGAACGGCTTCTCGATGAAATCGTAGGCGCCCTTCTTGATCGCCGAGACGGCGGTTTCGATATTGCCGTGGCCGGAGATCATGACGACCGGGATCTCCGGATGCAGCTCCTTGATCGCCTCGAGCAATTGCAGCCCGTCGAGCCGCGAGCCCTGGATCCAGATATCGAGGAAGATCAGGTTGGGGCGCCGCGCCTCGATCGCCACCAGCGCCTCGTCGGAATGGCGCGCGGTGCGGGTGCGGTAGCCTTCGTCGTCGAGAATGCCGGCGACAAGATCGCGGATATCGGCCTCGTCATCGACGATCAGGATGTCACTCGCCATGCTCATTCACCTTGCAGGATGGGGGCCGGCCGGCCCGTCTCGGCCGCCCGGCCGGGCTCGGTCTCGATCCGCGCGACGCGCGGCAGATGGATACGGACGAGCGCGCCGGCGGGATTCTCACCGTTCTCGGCCGGCGGATCGAGCAATTCGATCCGCCCGCCATGCTCCTCGAAGATCTTGGCGACGATCGGCAGGCCCAGCCCGGTGCCGCCCTCGCGGGTCGTCATGTAGGGTTCGAGCAGCCGCTGCCGGTTCTCGCGCGGGAAGCCCTTGCCGTTGTCGCGGATGTCGAGCACGATCTCGACCGCATTGGCCTCGACCAGGCTCACGGAGATCCGCCCCGTGCCGGCGGCACCCGCCGGGCTCTCGGAGATCGCCTCGCAGGCGTTCTTGAGCAGGTTCTGCACCGCCTGCGCGACGAGGCGCCGATCGAACCGGGCCGTGACAGGGCCTTCCGGCAGCCCCTCGTCGAAGGTGACGCCGGGATTGCCGACGCGCATCATGAAGATCACTTCCCGGAGCACGCGCACGATGTCCTCGTCGGTCGGTTGCGGCTTCGGCATGCGGGCGAAGGAGGAGAATTCGTCGACCATCCGCTTGATGTCCTCGACCTGGCGGATGATCGTGTCGGTGCATTGGTCGAACACCGCCCGGTCCTCGGTGATGACCTTGCCGAATTTGCGGCGGATGCGCTCCGCCGAGAGCTGGATCGGCGTCAGCGGGTTCTTGATCTCGTGCGCGATGCGCCGCGCGACATCCGCCCAGGCGGCGCTGCGCTGCGCGGTGACGAGATCGGTGATGTCGTCGAGCGTGATGACGAGGCCGTCGGCGGAATCGCCCGTCACCCGAACGGAGAGCGTGCGCTCCTTGCCGCGCCGGCTGATCGTCGCCTCGTGCTGGACGAGGCGCTGGGCGCCGGCGGCCCGCGCCTCGGCGATGAAGCCGTCGATCTCCGGCAGGATCTCGTCCGTCGCCGCGCCATGAACCTCGCGGCCGTCGAGCGCCAGGATCTGCCGCGCCATCGGGTTCATCAGCGAGACGCGCCCCTCGGGATCAAGCCCGATCACCCCGGCCGGCACGCCGGCGAGCATCGCCTCGATGAAGCGTCGGCGCTCGTCGATGACGCGGCTCGCATCGACGAGGCTGTCGCGCTGCTCGCGCAGCACCGTGGTCATGTTGTTGAAGGTCGCGCCGAGCTGGCCGAGATCGGAACCGATCTTGGCCAGCGGTACCTGGACATAGAGATTGCCGGCCGAGACCTGATCCGTGGCCTGCATCAGCCGGCGGATCGGGTCGACGAGCCGATCGGCAAAGCCGAGCCCGAGCAGCACGGCGGCGAGCAGCCCGATCAGCGTCAGCAGCGCGAAGACCAGGGCGATGCCGAATTGCGTCGCGTTGCGCCGCGCTTCGAGCGTCTGGTATTGCAGCACGCCCGAGCGCGCCACGACCGGGAATTCCAGCATGCGCGGATCGATGGCGCGCGCCACCATGAGATAGGTGTCGGGCCCGAAGCTCGCGAGCTTGATCAGCCCGCCGATCGCCTCGCGCGAGAACAGGCAGGGCGGCTCGTCCGTCGCGGCATAGCGGAAATCCTCCGGCGCCGGCCGCGGCGGATCGAGCGTCCGCTCGGTGATGTCGGCACGGTCGACCAGCGTGCCGTCCTCGCGGAAGATCACCGTGTAGGGAAAGCCGAGCGCGCTGGCGCGGCCGTTGATGAAGGCATGGAAGCCCTGGCTGTTGTTGAGGAAGAAGCCGGAGACCATGGCGCGATCGAGATCGGCGGCCATGAGCCGCATCTCGCGGCCGAGATTCTGGCAAATCTGCTGCTGGAAATCGCGCGAGATCACCTCGGCCTGCTGGACGAGTTTCGAGAGATCCCCGGAGAACCAGGGGGTGAGCCCGCGCTCCAGCGCGACAAGCCCGGCGCCGGCGATGATCGTCGTCGGCACCGCCGCGACGAGGCTGAACAGCCCGACCACCCGCAGATGCAGCCGCGCCCCCGCCGCCCGCGCGCGGTTCGCCTGCCGCAGTCGCCAGAGCTGGCGGATCACGATCGCGAGCAGCGCCAGGATCAACAGCAGATCGACCCCGAGCAACGCCGAGACCGTGCGGATATTGGGTTCGAGCCCGAACGAGCCGATCAGGAACAGGAAGGTGCCGATCGCGGCGATCAGCGCCACGGCGACGACGCTCGTCGCGAAAAACG
The DNA here is from genome assembly GCF_008641065.1 of Rhabdaerophilum calidifontis. Classification (GTDB taxonomy): domain Bacteria; phylum Pseudomonadota; class Alphaproteobacteria; order Rhizobiales; family Beijerinckiaceae; genus Rhabdaerophilum; species Rhabdaerophilum calidifontis. The sequence goes on from NZ_VTRS01000003.1 coordinate 166,494, forward strand.
AGCCGATCGTCTCGTCGGGCTGCGGCGGGGCGGCGGCGGCGGACGCTTCCGCACCGCCGGCATCCCGCGCGCCGCGCGGGGCCTCCTCTCCCGACCGGGGGGGCGATCCGTTCTCGCTCATCGGGAAGGTGTCGCGCTCCGTTGCGGGCTGTGGCGGACGCCGAAGGCCGGTTCACATCCCCAGCTTTAAGCGGGAATGACTCCTGCGCGCAACACTGTTGTTCGATTGCGACAAATCTGCGGCATTCACCCCACCGCGCTCGTCATGCGGATGCCGAGTTCGCGGATCTTCTTGCGCAGGGTGTTGCGGTTGAGCCCGAGCAGATCGGCCGCACGCACCTGGTTGCCGTTGGTGGCTGCGAGCGCCGCCGCGACCAGCGGCCGCTCGAACTCTACCAGAAACCGGTCATAGAGCCCCGGCGGCGGCAATTCGTCGCCGAAACGGCTGAAATAGCCCTTGAGATGCGCGCGGAAAAACGCTTCGAGCGAATCCCCGCTCGGAACCGCCTCGATGATGCGCGATTCCGGCTCGCGCGGCAGCGCCCGGCGCACGCTCGCAAGTTCGCTCTCGATGGCCGCCGGGCCGATCACATCGTCCGGGTGCAGCGCGGCGAGCCGGCGGACCAGATTCTCGAGTTCGCGGATATTGCCCGGCCAATCGTGGCGCTTCAGCCGCTCCAGCCCGGCCTGGTCCACCACCTTGCGCGGCAGCCCCTCCTTCTCGGCCTGGGCGAGGAAATGGCGGACGAGATCAGGGATGTCGCCGAGCCGCTCGCGCAACGGCGGCAGGCGGATCGGCACCACCGAGAGCCGGTAATAGAGATCCTCCCGGAACAGCCCCTTCTCGATCAGCGTCACGAGATCCTTGTTGGTCGCCGCGACGATGCGGACATCGGTGCGGATCGGCGTGCGGCCGCCGACCGTCATGTATTCGCCCTGCTGGAGCACCCGCAGCAGCCGGGTCTGCGCCTCCATCGGCATATCGCCGATCTCGTCGAGGAACAGAGTTCCGCCTTCGGCCTGCTCGAACCGGCCGGTGGAGCGGGCCTGCGCGCCGGTGAAGGCCCCCTTCTCATGGCCGAACAGCTCGCTCTCGATCAGATCGCGCGGAATTGCCGCCATGTTGATCGCGACGAACGGCCCTTTCCGCCGCCGGCCGAAATCGTGCAGCGCGCGGGCGACCAGCTCCTTGCCGGTGCCGCTCTCGCCGGTGATCATCACCGTGAGATCGGTGTTCATCAGCCGCGCCAGCACGCGGTAGACATCCTGCATCGCCGCCGATCGGCCGACGAGCGGGATCTCGTCGGGCCTGCCCTCCCCCTTCGCCGGTTCAGCCGGGGCGCGGCGCGCCTCCGAGCCGGCGAGCGCCTGGCCGACGATGCGCACGAGCTGATCGAGATCGAACGGCTTCGGCAGATATTCGTAGGCGCCGCGCTCCGAGGCGCGGATCGCGGTCATGAAGGTGTTCTGCGCGCTCATCACCACGATCGGCAGGTCCGGCCGCGCCGCCTTCATGCGCGGCAGGACCTCGAAGATGTTCTCGTCCGGCATCACGACATCGGTGATCACGAGATCGCCGTCCCCGGCCTCGACCCAGCGCGAGAGCACATGCGCGCTGCCGGTCGCGCGGACATCGTAGCCCGCCCGCGCCAGCGCTTGCGACACCACCGTCCGGATCGCCAGGTCGTCATCCGCCACCAGGATCATACGCGCCATTCCGCCCGATTCCTCCGCTTTCCGCGCCTGTGCGGCGTGGCCTTCATCGCTCGCGATCATGGTGCATCGGCAGGAGGATGCGAAACAGGGTCTGCCCCTTGAGGCGCTCGCATTCGATGACGCCGCCGTGATCGCTGACGACCTTCGCCACCAGTGCAAGACCGAGGCCAGTTCCGCTCGCCTTCGAGGTGACGAAGGGCTCGAACAGATGCGGCAGCAGATGCTCCGGCACGCCGGGACCGTTGTCGTAGACGCAGACCTCGAACGGCAAGGCCACACGCTGCGCGCTGGTCGGCATCATCACCGAAACGCCGGGGCGGAAGGCGGTCGAAAGAATGATACGGCCATCTTCTGCATTTTCACCAATGGCTTCGGCGGCGTTCTTGACAAGGTTAAGCAGCGCCTGGACCAGCCGGTCGCGGTTGGCGCCGATCTCCGGCAGCGAGGGGTCGAACCGGTGCTCGAACTGGATATGGGCCGCGAATCCGCTCGAGGCCAGCCGGCTCACATGGTCGAGCACCTCATGGATGTTGACCGGCGCCAGCGGCAGCGGCCGTCCGTCCGAGAATACTTCGAACCGCTCGACCAGCCGGACGATGCGGTCGACCTCGGCCCGGATCAGCGTGGAGAGCGGCTTTTCCGCCTCCGGCAGGCTTCTCTCGATGAGCTGCGCCGCGCCGCGGATGCCCGAGAGCGGGTTCTTGATCTCATGCGCCAGCATCGAGGCCATGGCCCCCACCGAACGCGCCGCGTCGCGATGGGTGAGCTGGCGGTTCATCTTGTCCATGATCGCGCGCGGCTGGATCACCAGCAGCACGCCGCCCTCCTCCGCGAGCGGCGCGCCGTAGACATCCGCGACCTGATCGGGCCGTCCGCCACGGCTCGCCGAGAAATCGATGCCGTATTCGGTCACCGAGCCGCCATGGGCGCGGACATGCTCGACGAGCCCGATCAGCGGCGAGCCCGGCGGCAGGATCTCGGCGATGCGTTTCTCGCGCAGCCGGCCGCGGCCATGGCCCAGCATCTGCTCCGCTGCCGAATTGGCGAAGACGACATGATCGCCGGCATCGAGTTCGACGACCGGCATCGGCATGGCTTCGATCAGATTGCGCGACACGCTGCGTTCCCGGCTGATCGCGGCCATCAGGCCGCCTCCGCGCATGCCGGTGCGCGGAGCCCCGCGAGGAAGCGCCGCACCGGCCGTTCATCCCGTTCCTGCAAGATGGCCGCCAGCTCGGCAGATGCCACCGGCACCCCCCGCGCGCGCGCCGCATCCGCATAGGCCGCGACATGCTTGCGCGCATGGCGGATGCCGGCCTCGCGCCCGAGACTGGCCAGCAGCAGGTCATAATGTTCGAGCGCCGCCGCGGCCATCGCGGCCGCATCGGGGCGCGGCCAGGCGCGGCCCGCCAGCGCATGACCGATCTCGCCGACGAGCCAGGGCCGGCCGAGCGCCGCGCGGCCGATCATCACCGCATCGGCGCCCGAAGCCGCCAGCGCCGCCGCAGCCTCGGCCGGCGTTCCGATATCGCCATTGACGACCAGCGGCAGCCGGGTCGCGGCGCGCACGGCGCCCACCGCGCCCCAATCGGCACGGCCCTTGTAGAATTGCTGCCGGGTGCGGGCATGCACGGTGACGAGCGCCAGCCCGTTCGCCTCGGCGCGGCGCGCGAGATCCGGGGCGCTGAGGCTGGCCTCGTCCCAGCCGAGCCGCATTTTCAGCGTCACCGGCACCGAGACGGCGCCGCGCACGGCGGCGATCAGCCGCTCGGCATGGTCGAGATCGCGCATGAGCGCCGAGCCGGACCAGCCGCGCGTGACGCGCTTCGCCGGGCAGCCCATATTGATATCGATGACATGCGCGCCGGCGCCTTCGGCGATCCGCGCCCCCTCCGCCATCGCCGCCGCCTCGCAACCGGCGAGCTGGACGATATGCAGGGCGAGCCCCTCCCCCTCGGCGCGCAGCCGGGCCTCCTCGTCGCCGGCGGCGAGTTGATCCGCCGCGACCATCTCGCTCACGACCGCGCCCGCGCCGAACCTAGCCGCGATCCGCCGGAAGCCGTGATCCGTCACGCCCGACATCGGCGCGAGCAGCGCCGGAACGGCGAGCGCGTGAGGACCGATGCTGAGGCCGGGCGACGCCATCCTGTCATCCTTTGCGGCATGCTGCACAAAAACAAGGCAATCCGCCACCGGGCGGGCAGATCGCGCCGGGAGCACGCATGCCCGCGTTTGCCTGGGCCGTCTCCTCGGGCCCCGGGGACGGGGCCCCGTTACGGCATTCGCCGCCCCCCGGCAAGCGAGGCCGGTGACGTCGGGCGGTTGACGCGCCCGGCAAATCCCCGCAAGGAACGCGCGATGTCCGCCGACAGCATGTCCGCCGCCATGTCCCCGCCCGCCGCAACCGCCGCGATCGTCGTCGCTGCCGGGCGCGGCGCCCGTTTCGGCGGCGAAATCCCGAAGCAATACCGGCTGCTCGGCCGCCGCACCGTCCTCGCCGAGACGCTGGCCCGGCTCGGCGCCGTGCCGGGCATCGGCCGCATCGTCACCGTCATCCATCCCGACGACGCGGCGCGCTATGCCGAGGCGGCGCGGCTGTCGGGCGTGGCGCCGGAACGTCTCGCCGCCACGCCGGGCGCGGCGACGCGGCAGGCGAGTGTCGCGGCCGGGCTCGCAGCGCTGGCGGAAGCCGGGTTCGACGCGGAGGGGATCGTCCTCATCCATGACGCGGCGCGGCCGCTGCTGTCCGAACTGGTGATCCTGCGCGCCATCCTCGCGGCGCGGGATGCCGGCGCGGCGATGCCGGTTTTGCGCGTGCCGGATACGCTCGCGGTTCTCGATGCCGGCGGCGCCCTCGCCGGCCATCATGATCGCGGCGCCGCGCGCCTGGTCCAGACGCCGCAGGCCTTCCGCTTCGGCCTGATCCGTGCCGCCCATGCCCGGGCGGCGGCCGGCGGGCGCGACGATTTCACCGACGATGCCGGCCTCGCCGCCGCGTTCGGCCACCCGGTTGTCGCCTTCGCCGGCGATCCGGATCTGATGAAGATCACCGAGGAGGCGGATCTCGCGCGCGCCGCGCGGCTGCTCGCCCGCCCGGCCGACGAGACGCGCAGCGGGATCGGCTACGATGTCCATGCCTTCACGGCCGGCGATCATGTGATGCTCGGCGGCGTGCGCATCGCCCATGGCCGGGCGCTTTCTGGGCATTCGGACGCCGATCCGGTGCTGCACGCGCTGACCGACGCGCTGCTCGGCACGATCGGCGACGGCGATATCGGCCAGCATTTCCCGCCTTCCGACCCGCGCTGGCGCGGCGCGGATTCACGGCTCTTCCTCGCCGATGCCGCGCGCCGCGTCGCGGAAGCCGGCGGGCAGATCGTCGCGGTCGATTGCACGATCGTCTGCGAGGCGCCGAAGATCGGCCCGCACCGCGCGGCGATGCAGGCGGCGATCGGCGCCGTGCTCGGGCTGGCGGCGGCGCGCGTCGGCGTCAAGGCGACGACCTCGGAGCGGCTCGGCTTCACCGGCCGTGGCGAGGGAATCGCCGCGATCGCAATTGCCAATGTCGGCTTCTGAGGCGATGATCCGGGCGGAGGAGCGATGCCGAAACCGCCCAGCCTGCCCGCCCTTGCCCGCACCGTGCTGGCTGCCGCACGCGCCAACGGCCAGACGATCGCCACGGCGGAATCCTGCACCGGCGGCCTGGTCGCGGCGGCGCTGACCGCAATTTCCGGCTCGTCCGACGTGGTCGATCGCGGCTTCGTCACCTATTCCAATGCGGCCAAGACGGCGATGCTCGGCGTGCCGGCGGCACTGATCGCGGAGGTCGGCGCCGTCTCGGCGGAGGTTGCCGCGGCGATGGCCGAAGGCGCGCTCCGCACATCCGGTGCGGCGCTCGCGGTGGCGATCACCGGCATTGCCGGCCCCGGCGGCGGCAGCGCCGCCAAGCCCGTCGGCCTCGTTCACCTCGCCGCCGCGGCCGCTGACGGCAGGGTGAGCCGGCTTGAGCGACGCTACGACCCGCAACTCGGCCGCGCCGGCATCCGCCGCGCCGCCACCCGCGACGCGCTCGTGATGCTGCGCGATCTCGCGGCCGCGACGCGCGCCTCAGCCTGAAAGGCTCCGCCGCGCCAACGCATCCGCCCGCGCCTCGAAGGCTTCGGCCATCTTGCGGAACACCTTCTCGAACACCGCCCCGGCGAGCATCTGGAAGGTGCGGCTCCTGAACTCGTAATCGATGAAGAAGCGCACATCTGAGCCCGGCGCGCCATCGGCGCGCGGCAGGAAGGTCCAGCGATTTTCCAGATGCCGGAACGGCCCGTCGACATATTCGACCGCGATCCGCAAGCGCGGCCGATCGATGGTCACGCGGGTGGTGAAGGTCTCGCGGATCATCTTGTAGCCGATCGTCATGTCGGCGATGAGCTGCGTCACCCCTTCGCCGCTCTCTGCGCGCCGGCGCACCGCGAGCCGCTCGCACATCGGCACGAATTCGGGGTAGCGCTCGATATCGGCGACGAGATCGAACATGGTCTCGGCGGCATGCCGCACCGGACGCGTAGTCTCGAAGCGCGGCATCAGCGCTCACCCCCTGCAGTCCGGCGGAATGCGCGTGCGCATGTCACCTTGCCCGCACCGGGGCGGCCCGGGAGCAGAACGCATGGCATCGATTCAGCCTGCGAAACTGCCGGACTTCGCCGCCCGCGCCGCCTTAAGCTTCGCGAAATCCTCGCCCGCATGGTGCGAGGATCGCGTGAGCGGCGAGGCCGAAACCATGAGGAACCCCTTGGTATAGGCGATGGTCTCGTAGCCCTTGAATTCATCCGGCGGCACGAAGCGGATGATCGGATGATGCTTCTTCGTCGGCTGGAGATATTGGCCGATCGTGAGGAAATCGACATCCGCCGAGCGCAGATCGTCCATCAATTGCAACACCTCGTTCCGCTCCTCGCCGAGCCCGACCATGATGCCGGACTTGGTGAAGATGGTCGGGTCCAGTTCCTTCACGCGCTGGAGAAGGCGGATGGAGTGGAAATAGCGCGCGCCGGGGCGAACCTTGAGGTATTTAGACGGCACGGTCTCGAGATTGTGGTTGAACACATCCGGCCGCGCGGCGACCACCACCTCGAGCGCCCCCTCCTTGCGCAGGAAATCCGGCGTCAGGATCTCGATCGTCGTTCCCGGCGCACGGGCACGGATCGCGCGGATGGTGCGCGCGAAATGCTCGGCACCGCCATCCTCGAGGTCATCCCGGTCCACCGAGGTCACGACGACATGCCTGAGCCCGAGCTTCGCCGTCGCGGTGGCGACGTAATCCGGCTCGTTGGCATCGAGCGCGCCGGGCAGCCCGGTCTTGACATTGCAGAAGGCGCAGGCCCGCGTGCAGGTATCGCCCATGATCATGAAGGTGGCGTGCTTCTTGTCCCAGCACTCGCCGATATTCGGGCAGCCGGCCTCCTCGCACACCGTGACAAGGCCGTTCTCCTTGACGATGCCATGCGTCTCCCGCCAGCCGGGCGTGCCCGGCGCGCGAACGCGGATCCAGTCCGGCTTGCGCTGGATCGGGTTGTCCGGCCGATGCGCCTTCTCGGGATGGCGGAGTTCCGGCGGCGGCACGGGCAGCCGGGATTCGGCCTCGGCCGCGATCGCGGCGACGCGTGCCGCCCCTTCCGGCGAATGGACGCTGCCGCGCGTTTTCCGCGGATCCTTGTTGAGGAAATCGATCGTCGCCATGGGCCCTCGCGCTTCTTGAGCGTCAGTTACGGCCCGCAGCCCGCGCTGGCAAGCGCCGGCGCGCATGCCCTCCCTGACGCTCCCGCATGCGCGGGGCCGGCGCCGGCCCACACGGCGCCGACGCTCAGCGCCCGAGGAACCGCCCGGCGATGATCACGATCACGCCGCCGATGATGGCGGCCAGCAGCGAGTGCAGGAACGGCCCGCCGAGCCGCAGGCCGAGCGCGCCGAGCAGGTAATGCCCGACCACGGCGCCCACGAGGCCGACGACGACGTTGCGGATGATGCCGCCGGACCCGCCGACGATCAGGCTCGCCAGCCAGCCGGCGATGCCACCGAGCACGAGCGTTATGATGATGGGGGGAATTCCGGGCATCGGTCGGGTCTCCTGTGGCCGTGTCGGAGCACCTCGCCCCGCGCCGAGCATATCATGCCACCGGACGCGCGGCGATCAATCCGTCACGGCGCGTTGGGCTCGGAAATCTCGGCCTTCCCGCTCCTTTTGTCGTAGAGGCAATAGAGGGTCGCGGCGGCGTTCTGCATATGCGGCTGCGGGTAGCGGCCGGTGACGATGCGAAGCACGGCGCCCTCGAAGGGAATCGCCGCTTGCGCCTTGGCCTGCCGGAGCTTCGCGGCCTTGAGGCAGGCGGCTTCGGACTTCTGCCACGATTCCTGCCAGGAATCGGGGCTCGAAGCCATCGCCGCCCCCAGAATCGGGCTCATGATCGGGATGATGGCCGCGAGAGCGGCCCCCGCCAGACGGCGGATCATGCCTCGATCACGCATTGAGCGCCTTGCCATAGGCGTCGAGCACGCTCTCCTTCATCATCTCCGACAGCGTCGGATGCGGGAAGACCACATGCATCAGGTCTTCCTCAGTCGTCTCGAGATTCATCGCGACGACGAAGCCCTGGATCAGTTCGGTCACCTCCGCCCCGACCATATGCGCGCCGAGAAGCTGGCCGGTCTTCGCGTCGAACACGGTCTTGACGAGGCCGTTATCCTCCCCGAGCGCGATCGCCTTGCCGTTGGCGCCGAAGGAGAACCGCCCGACCCTGACCTCGCGCCCGCCCTCCTTCGCCCTGGCCTCCGTGAGGCCGACGCTCGCCACCTGCGGATGGCAATAGGTGCAGCCGGGGATCTTCGCCTTGTCCATCGGGTGGGGATGCAGGCCCTTGATGGCTTCCACGCAGATCACGCCTTCATGCTCGGCCTTGTGCGCGAGCATCGGCGGGCCGGCGACATCGCCGATGGCGTAAAGACCCGGCACGTTCGTGCGACCATAGCCGTCGATCACGATACAGCCTCTCTCTGTCTTGACCCCCAGGGATTCGAGGCCAAGGCCCTCGATATTCCCGACGACCCCGACCGCCGAGATCATCCGCTCGGCGGTGATCTCTTGGCTCGCGCCCTTGTCGTCCTCCACAAGGGCGGTGACGCTGTCGGCGCCCTTCGTGACCTTGGTCACCTTGGTCGAGGTGAGGATCCTCATCCCCTGTTTCTCGAACGATTTACGGGCGATGGCGGCGATTTCCGCGTCCTCCACCGGCATCACCTGCCCCATCACCTCGACGACCGTCACCTCGCAGCCCATGGTGCGGTAGAAGGAGGCGAACTCGATGCCGATGGCACCGGACCCCATTACGATCAGCGATTTCGGCATGGCGGGCGGCACCATGGCCTCGAAATAGGTCCAGATCAGCTTGCCGTCCGGTTCGATCCCCGGCAGCACGCGCGGGCGCGCGCCGGTCGCGATGATGATGTGCTTGGCGGAATAGGTGCCCGCGCCTTTCGTGCCTTTCGGCGCGGGGTGCTGCGGCTCCATCGCCTTTTTTGTCGGCGCCCCCACCACGATCTCGCCCGGCCCGGTGAGCCTGCCCTCGCCCCAGATCACGTCGATCTTGTTCTTCTTCATCAGGAACCCGACGCCGCCATTGAGCCGCCCGGAAACCCCGCGCGAACGCTTGACGACATCGGCCGGATTGTAGGTCATCCGGCCTTCGAGCGTGAGGCCGTAATCCTTTGCGTGATTGGCGAAATGGTAGATCTCGGCCGTGCGCAGCAGCGCCTTGGTCGGAATGCAGCCCCAGTTGAGGCAGATGCCGCCCAGATGCTCGCGTTCGACGATGCCGACCTTGAAGCCGAGCTGCGCGGCCCGGATCGCGGCGACATAGCCGCCGGGCCCGGAGCCGATGATGATGATGTCATAGGCGGACATGACCTTCCGTTCCTCTCCTGGCCATGCCCGGCCGCATCAGGCGGTGAGAATGGCGTAAATCTGGTCCTTCAAGCGCAGGCGGCGCTTGCGCAGCTCGTCCATGGCGAGGTCTTCGACCGGCTCGACCCGCGTCTCGGCGCGGTGCACGGCGCGGTTGACCTCGTGATACTCCGCCGCGAGCCTCGCGAAATGCGCGTCCGAGACCTTGAGCGCGCTGATCCTGGCGGCGAATTCGGGAAATTCCGCGTTGAGTTCGTGCGGCGTGTGGCTCATGCCCCTCTCCTTCGTTTGGGTGATGCCACGCTGGACCGCCTCGCCCCTCCTCTCCTTGATCGTCGTCAATCCGCAAGCAGCGCGCGTACGATGGGCACCAAAGCCGTGCCGATCGCGCGCGTATTCGCGGCGTCGAGATGCACGCCGTCGAACGGCGACGCGCTCGCGACCTGCCCCGCATCGAAGAAGGCGCAGCTCATCTCCGCCGCCAGCGCCTCGTAATACCCCGCGAGCTTGCGCGATTCCGCGATGCCGCCCGCGAACATCTCGGTGAAGAACGTATCGGCGGTCGCCACGATCGCCGGCGGGGCGACGATCAGCACCTTCGTGCCGGCGAAGCCCGGCAGGCGCGGCGAATGCTTCTGAACGATCTCGACGCAGCGCTTCATGCCGAGGAAGGCGGCGCTCGCCGAGCCCGCCACCGCCGGCTTGAGATCATTGGTGCCGAGCAGCAGGATCGCGAGATGCACGGGGCGATGGCTGTGCAGGATGGTCGGCAGGATGCGCGCGCCGTTGCGGTCGCAATCCGCGACATGATCGTCATAGGCCGTGGTGCGGCCGCCGAGCCCCTCGGCGATCACCTCGAAGCCCGGCCCGAGCCCGGCGGCGAGCGCGCCCGGCCAGCGATCCGCCATCGCGTGGCGCGGCGGCCCGCCCGGCGCCGCGTTGGTGCCCCAGGTGAGGCTGTCGCCATAGGCGAGGATGGTTTTCATCGGATCGACCCCGACAGCGCCGGATCAGACCAGCATCCCCATCGGGTTCTCGATATAGTTCTTGAACGCCGCGAGCAGTTCGGCGCCGAGCGCGCCATCGACCGCCCGATGATCGGTCGAGAGCGTGACGCTCATGACCGTGGCAATGGCGAGCGCGCCGTTCTTCACCACCGGCCGCTTCTCGCCCGCCCCCACGGCGAGGATCGTCGCGTGCGGAGGGTTGATGACGGCGGCGAAATCCTTCACCCCGAACATGCCGAGATTGGAGACGGCGGTCGTGCCGCCCTGATATTCCTCGGGCTTGAGCTTGCGCGCCTTGGCGCGGGCGGCAAGATCCTTCATCTCGTTGGAGATGGCGGAGAGCGTCTTGTGGCAGGCATCGCGGATCACCGGCGTGATCAGCCCGCCGGGGATGGAAACCGCCACCCCGACATCCGCATGCCTGTGCCGGAGCATCGCGCCTTCGGTCCATGAGACATTGGCGTCCGGCACCGCGCGCAGCGCCATCGCCATTGCCTTGATCACCATGTCGTTGACCGAGAGTTTGTGGGCGGGCTTGCCGTCCTTCACCGGCGCGGCGGCGTTGATCTGCTCGCGGAGCGCCAGCAGCGCATCAAGTTCGCAATCGACCGTGAGATAGAAATGCGGGATCGTCGATTTCGATTCCTGCAGCCGCCGCGCGATGGTCTTGCGCATGCCATCGTGCGGGATCTCCTCGTAGGAGCCCTCTGCGTAAAGCTTCTTGACCTGCTCGTCGGACATCGCGGGCGCGGGTTTGGGCGCGGCCGCGGAGGCAGGCGCGGCTTGCGGCGCCGCAGCCCCCGGCATGGGAATGATCTTCGCACCGCCCCCCGATTTCGCCGCCTCGACATCGGCCATCACCACCCGACCATGCGGGCCGGAGCCCTTCACGGCGGCGAGATCGATGCCGGCCTCCTTCGCGAGCCGCCGGGCGAGCGGCGAGGCGAAGGCGCGGGCGCCGGATGCGGCAGCGGGCATTGCCGCATCTCCGGCAACGGGAATGGCCGGGGCCGGCGGCGCAGCGACAGCCGCGGCGACCGGCGCCGGCGCGGGTTTCTGTTCAACCTTGGCCGGAGCCGGGGCCCCGCCCCCACCGGCGGCCGCCTTCACATCCTCGCCCTCGGCGGCGATGATCCCGATCAGCGCGTTGACCGCGACATCCTGGCTGCCCTCCGGCACGACGATCTTCGCGAGGATCCCCTCATCGACCGCCTCGACCTCCATGGTCGCCTTGTCGGTCTCGATCTCGGCGATGACATCGCCGGACTTGATCTTGTCGCCTTCCTTCTTGAGCCATTTGGCGAGGTTGCCCTTCTCCATCGTGGGCGACAGCGCGGGCATCAGGATGTTGATGGGCATGGTGCGGGCTCCCTGTCCTGATGCTTAGCGGTAAAGAACGGCCTTCGCCGCCGCGACGACCTCGCCGACATTCGGCAGCGCGAGCTTTTCGAGATTTGCGGCATAGGGCATCGGCACGTCCTTGCCGGTGACGCGTGCGACCGGCGCATCGAGATAATCGAACGCCTCCTCCATGATGCGCATACCGATCTCGGCGGTGACGCCGGATTGCGGCCAGCCCTCCTCGATGGCGACGCAGCGATTGGTCTTCTGGATCGAACGCACGACCGTGGCGACATCCATCGGGCGGATCGTGCGCAGGTCGATCACCTCCGCCTCGATCCCCTCGCCAGCCAGCGCATCTGCCGCCTTCATCGCGTAGGTCATGCCGATCCCGAACGAGACGAGGGTGACATGGCGCCCCGTGCGCACCACCTTGGCCTTGCCGATGGGGAGCACGAAATCATCGAGCTTCGGCACCTCGAAGCTCTGGCCGTAGAGGATCTCGTTCTCGAGGAAGACGATCGGGTTCGGGTCGCGGATCGCGGCCTTGAGCAGGCCCTTCGCATCCGAAGCCGACCAGGGCTGGATCACCTTGAGGCCGGGGATCTGCGAATACCAGGCCGCGTAATCCTGGCTGTGCTGCGCCGCCACGCGCGCCGCCGCGCCATTGGGGCCCCGGAACACGATCGGACAGCCGAGCTGGCCGCCGGACATGTAGAGCGTCTTCGCCGCCGAATTGATGATGTGGTCGATCGCCTGCATGGCGAAGTTGAAGGTCATGAACTCGACGACCGGCCGGAGCCCCGCCAGCGCCGCACCGACGCCGACGCCGGCGAAACCGTGCTCGGTGATCGGGGTGTCGATCACCCGACGCGCGCCGAATTCCTGCAGGAGCCCCTGCGTCACCTTGTAGGCGCCCTGATATTCCGCAACCTCCTCGCCCATGACGAAGACGGAATCGTCGCGCCGCATCTCCTCGGCCATGGCGTCGCGGAGCGCCTCGCGCACGGTGGTCTTGACCATTTCCGTACCGGCGGGGATTTCGCCCGAGGCATCGTAAGAGGGCGCCGCGCTGCGCGGCGCGGCGGGTACGCTCGCGGCGGGAACAGGCACCGCGGCAGGCGCCGGTGCTGCGGCCTGGGCCGGCGCACCGCTCGAAGCGGCGGCGGCATCCTCACCCTCCCCGGCGATGATGGCGATGCGGGTATTGACCGCAACATTCTCGGTGCCGTCGCCGATCAGGATCTTGGCGAGCACGCCCTCATCCACGGCTTCCACTTCCATGGTCGCCTTGTCGGTCTCGATCTCGGCGATCACGTCGCCGGCCTTGATCCGGTCGCCCTCCTTCTTGAGCCATTTGGCAAGCGTTCCGCTTTCCATGGTGGGAGACAGGGCGGGCATCAGGACATCGATCGGCATGGTGCAATCCGTCAGCAGGAGAAAACGAGGGGCGAGGCGTCAGCGCACGATATCGGTCCAGAGCTCGGACGCGTCCGGCTCGGGATCGACGGTTGCGAATTCCGCGCTCTCGTTGACGATGACGCGCACCTCGGCGTCGATCTTCTTGATCTCGTCCTCCGGGACCCGATGCGTGCCGAGCAGGCGGCCGCGCACCTGCTCGATCGGATCATGCTCGTTCTTCATCCGCTCGACCTCGTCCTTGGTCCGGTATTTCGCCGGGTCGGACATCGAATGGCCGCGATAGCGGTAGGTCTGCATTTCGAGGATGTAGGGGCCCTTGCCGGCGCGGGCGAACGCGATCGCCCGGCTGCCGGCCTCGTGGACCGCCTGAACATCCATGCCGTCGACCTGCTCGCCGGGAATGTTGAAGGAAACGCCGCGCTTCGAGAAATCGGTCTGCGCCGAGGCACGCGTCACCGCCGTGCCCATCGCGTAGCGGTTGTTCTCGATGATATAGACGGCGGGCAGCGACCAAAGCTCCGCCATGTTGAAGCTCTCGTAGACCTGGCCCTGGTTCGCGGCGCCGTCGCCGAAATAGACGAGGCTCACCGCGCCGTTGTCGCGGTAGCGGTTGGCGAAGGCGAGGCCGGTGCCGAGGCTGACCTGCGCGCCGACGATGCCGTGCCCGCCGAAGAACTGCTTCTCGATCGAGAACATGTGCATCGAGCCGCCCTTCCCCTTGGAATAGCCGCCCCGGCGCCCGGTGAGTTCCGCCATCACGCCCTTGGCATCCATGCCGCAGGCGAGCATGTGTCCGTGATCGCGATAGCCGGTGATGACCTGATCGCCCGGCTGCGTCGCCATCTGCATGCCGACGACGACCGCTTCCTGGCCGATGTAAAGGTGACAGAAGCCCCCGATCAGCCCCATGCCGTAGAGCTGGCCCGCCTTCTCCTCGAAGCGGCGGATCATCAGCATCTCGCGATAGGCGAGAAGGTCCTGCTCGCGGGTGAAGGGTTTCGGTCCGTGGGAGGAGGCCGACCCGTTGGCGGCGGCCTTCGCCGCCATGGCCTTCGCAGCGGGGGCTGCGCCCGCCACCTTTGCCGTGCTCGCGCTCTGGGCCGCTTTGGGAGCCATGATACCCTCGCCTTGCTTGTTTCACCCTGATCGCACGTGAACCGTGCTTATGCCTTGAGGCGGAAGCGTTCTGCCACAAACACCCCCCACAGGAAACCTGCCCCGCGGGCAACAGGTCAATGCCAAAAATGCATGGCAGCCCCGAAATCGTCGCGAATTATTGCATTGCACAATGGAAATGGGCCGTCCGGCCGCGTCCGTGAGCCGGCAAGCCATGCAGTGGGCGCAGAGCCCGCAGAGGATAGGATTCAGCGGTCGAGCAGGATCACGACGTCGTTGGGATGCACGGTGTTGAGCATCGCGCGCTGGCGCTCGTCGAGCAGGTCACGGTCGATTTCCGGCCCGGAAAGCTGCGAGACTCGCCGTTCCCAGGCCTGCCGCTCGGCCCTGGCCTCGGCGATCTTCACGGCGATCGCCTCGGTGCGCGCCTTGGCCTCCGCCTTGGCGACGAGGCCGCGATCGCCGGTCTGCGCCGAGTGCATGAAATAGGCGGCGAAGCTCCAGGCGAGCCCGTGGAAGACGAACAGGAAGCCGATGCGGCGGCGGCGCGTGCGGATGATCATGGATCAAGTTTCGCCGCACGCGGTTAAGGAAGGGTAGAGACGGCGGGGGCGACCAAATCCGCCGCCGTCTGGCCTCAGCCGAGCGCCTTGAGCGCCGAACGGCCGGCATAGAGCGCGGTATCGCCGAGTTCGCCCTCGATGCGCAGGAGCTGGTTGTATTTCGCCGTCCGGTCCGAGCGGGCGAGCGAGCCGGTCTTGATCTGCCCGCAATTCGTCGCCACCGCGAGATCGGCAATGGTGGAATCTTCCGTCTCGCCCGAGCGATGGCTCATCACCGCCGTGTAGCCCGCGCGCTGGGCCATATTGACCGCGGCGAGCGTCTCAGTGAGCGAGCCGATCTGGTTGACCTTGATCAGGATGGAATTGCCGCAGCCGCCCCGGATGCCGCGCTCCAGCCGGGCGACATTGGTGACGAAGAGATCGTCACCGACGAGCTGGCACTTGCCGCCGATCCGGTCGGTGAGCAGCTTCCAGCCCTCCCAATCGTCCTCGGCCATGCCGTCCTCGATCGAGACGATCGGGTATTCGTTGACGAGCTTCTCGAGATATTTCACCTGCGCCTTGATATCGCGCTTCTTCTTCTCGCCGTGGTAATCGTAGACCCCGTCCTTGAAGAACTCGGTTGCGGCGCAATCGAGCGCGATCGCGACATCGCCGTCGCGGCCCGGGCGGTAGCCGGCCTTCTCGATCGAGGTCATCACGAAATCGAGCGCCGCTTCCGCGCTCTTCAGGTTCGGCGCGAAGCCGCCCTCATCGCCGACATTGGTGTTGTGGCCGGCATCCTTGAGCGCCTTCTTGAGCGTGTGGAACACTTCGGCGCCCATGCGCAGCCCCTCGGCAAAGCTCTCCGCGCCGATCGGCATGATCATGAATTCCTGGAAATCGATCGGGTTGTCGGCATGCGCGCCGCCATTGACGATGTTCATCATCGGCACCGGCAGTGTCCGCGCCGAGGTGCCACCGACATAGCGGTAAAGCGGCAGGCCGCGCGCCTCCGCGGCGGCCTTGGCGACGGCGAGCGAAACGCCGAGGATCGCGTTGGCGCCGAGCTTGCCCTTGTTGGGCGTTCCGTCGAGTTCGATCATCACCTGATCGATCCCGACCTGATCCTCGGCATCCATGCCGGTGATCGCCTCCGAAATCTCGCTGACGACGTTCTCGACCGCCTTCGTGACGCCCTTGCCGAGATAACGGGCGCCGCCGTCGCGCAATTCCACCGCCTCATGCGCCCCGGTCGAGGCGCCGGAGGGAACCGCCGCGCGGCCGATCGTGCCGTCTTCCAGCACGATATCGACCTCGACCGTCGGATTGCCGCGGCTGTCGAGGATTTCGCGGGCGAGAACGTCGACGATGAGGGTCATGGTGGAATTCTCCGGGCTTTCGCGTTAGATGCGCCGCTTCCTAGACGGAAAGTTCGCCGAGGGGAATGCCGCCATGGCCGGAAAATCGTTCGAGACCACCCAGCTCGGCAAGACGAGCGCCATGCCCGCCTCGCCGGAGGCGGCGGTGCTCGACCGCGTGCCCAACCCGCATCCGGATACCGATTACCTCGCCCGCTTCACCTGCCCGGAATTCACCTCGATCTGCCCGGTGACCGGCCAGCCGGATTTCGGCATCCTGGTGATCGATTACGTGCCGGGGGAATGGCTGGTCGAATCGAAATCGCTCAAGCTCTACCTGACGAGCTTCCGCAACCACGGCGCCTTCCACGAGGATTGCACGATCGGCATCGGCAAGCGGCTGGTGGATCTGCTCGCTCCCCGCTTCTTCCGCATCGGCGGCTATTGGTATCCGCGCGGCGGCATCCCGATCGACGTGTTCTGGCAGCAGGGCGAGGCCCCGAAGAACCTCTTCCTGCCCGATCAGGGCGTGCCGCCTTATCGCGGGCGCTGAAGCAGGCGCAGCCAGATCGACCCGAAAGGAGGGCGAGACGATGCCGACGCGACGGATGATCCTCGGCGGCGCGGCGCTCACGGTGCCGATCCTCGGCGGCGTGTTCCTCGCGGCCGAGACCGGGCGGCTCGATCTGCTGACGCCGCATCTGCCGGAGGCGGCGGATCTGCCGCCGGTGCCGGGCGTGACATGGCAGGGCAGCCCCGTCCCCGGCCTCGCGCGGGCCGGCTTCTTCGAGGGCGTGAGCGTGCTCAATGTCTGGGCGTCCTGGTGCCCCTATTGCCGGAGCGAACATGCCGAGCTGATGCGCCTTTCCGCGCGGCCGGGCCTGCGGCTCTTCGGCCTGCTGACGGATGACAGCGAGGCCGCCGCCGCGCGTTACCTCGCAGAGGCCGGCAACCCCTATGCGCGGCTGGGGCTCGATTCCCGCCGCCTGTGGCAGCGCGCGCTCAAGCATCGCGGCATTCCCCAGACCTATATCTTCCGCGCCGACGGGGTCTTCGCCGGCAAGATCGCCGGGGAACTCACGCCGTCGCGGGTGGCGGAACGGCTGGACCCCCTGCTTGTCCGGGCGGCGGCTGGCGCCGCATGAGCCGGCTCAGCCGGCCTTCGCCAGAAGGTCGAACGCCCTGAGCCGTTCGAGGAGCGCCGGCATCTCGGCGAGCGGCACCATGTTCGGCCCGTCGGACGGCGCGTTGTCCGGGTCCTGATGCGTCTCGATGAAGAGCCCGGCGACGCCGACGGCGATCGCCGCCCGCGCCAGAACGGGAACGAATTCGCGCTGCCCGCCGCTGGAACTGCCCTGCCCGCCCGGCTGCTGCACCGAATGGGTGGCGTCGAAGATCACCGGACAGGCGCATTGCCCGGCCATGATCGGCAGGGCGCGGAAATCCGTCACCAGCGTGTTGTAGCCGAAGGAGGCGCCGCGTTCGCAGGCGAGAACCCGGTCATTGCCTGCATCGCGCAGCTTCTGCACCACGTTGCGCATATCCCAGGGGGCGAGGAACTGCCCTTTCTTGACATTGATCGCGAGCCCGGTCTCCGCGGCGGCCACGAGCAGGTCCGTCTGCCGGCACAGGAAGGCGGGGATCTGGAGCATGTCCACCGCCTTCGCGACCTCCGCGCATTGCCAGGGCTCGTGCACGTCGGTGATGACCGGCAGGCCGAGATGGCCGCGAAGATCGGCGAAGACGCCCATCGCCTTCTCAAGCCCGAGCCCGCGCGCGGCCTTGCCCGAGGTGCGGTTCGCCTTGTCGAAGGAGGATTTGTAGACAAGCCCGATCCCCAGCCCGGCACAGATCTCCTTGAGCCGTCCGGCCATGTCGAAGGCATGGTCGCGGCTCTCCATCTGGCACGGCCCCGCGATCAGCGCGAAGGGCAGATGATTGCCGAAACGGACCGGGCCGACGGATACGGTTGCGCTCTGGTTCATGGTCTTCCCGGTTCAGACAGCGAGGAATCGGATGGCGGTGCCGAGATGCATGGGCGGCAATGTCAGCCCGTCGCGATGCGGCAGGAGCGCGATTCCCGCCGCTCCGGCCGCCGCGCGCAGCGCCTCGAGCCCTGCAAGCGCGATCTCGAACCCGGCGAAGCGCGGCGCGGCCGGCCCCGCCGCCGCACCGTATCGGAAGGCGAATCCCTCGGGCGAGGTCACCTCGATCACCCCGGCCCCGGCCGCGATCTCGATGCCGGAGGAGGTCGCGCGCATCTCGCGGTTTCCCGTCAGGGCGGCAAGGAAGATGTGCTGATCGGACGGGTTCTCGGACACGAGCGTCACGCGCACGAGGCCAAGCGCGCCGTTGGGATGCGCCTGCGCCGCCTTCGACCAGAAATTCTCCGGCCGCCTTTGCTGGCAGGTGAAGAACCCGCATTCCGGCATCGCCGGATCGGCCGCGAAGGCGAGGCTGAAGGCGAGTTCGGCCTCGCCGCCATCCGGCCCGATGCCCTTGCGCGCGAAATCGAACGGCGCGAAACCGCCGATCCCCGCCGCCGCGAAGGCCGCGCAATCGGCGCGGGCATCGGCCGATTTGAGCGCCAGCATCGAGAGCCCCGGCGCGCGCGCCAGCGCATCGCGGACGAAGGCGCCGAACGAGAAAAGCCCCGGCGCGTGCGGCGGGATCGCTGCCGGCTCCGCGACCGTGATCAGCTCGAGAAAGGTCTCGTCCGCGAACTGGATTATCCGGTTCGCGGTGCCCCAGGGATGGCGGTTGCGGCCGCCGACGACGAAGCCCAGCCGGGCGAGCAGCGCGCCGGCCGCGTCCAGGTCGGGCGAGCCGATCACGAGATGGTCGAGCGCGCGTGTCATGCCGGAACCTCTCGGGAAGGCGGACATTCTCGGGAAGGACCAGCGCCTTCGCGAAGCGGCAGCCTCTAGCATCCGCCGGGGCGGTCTGTCAGCCCTTGGCGGCAGCGGGAGCGGCGAGGCGCGCTCAGGGCGCAATGAAATGCGGGATGAACCGCGCGAGATTGCCGGTGATCGGCGAGGAATCCTCGCGCACCAGCATGCCGGCCGGCTGGCTCGCCACCATCCAGGCGCCCAGGACGACATGGCCATGGCCGAATTCGGGAATGACGATCCGCTGCTGGCGGATCACGCCCTCGGCGCCGTAAGGTCCCTCGCTCCCCCCCGTCGGCCGGCCGTTCTCGAACAGCCGGATATTGGCGCCCTCGCGCGAGAACAGCGGCTTCTCGACGAAGGCAGCGCCGAGATCCGCCTGCGCCTCGTCGGGGAAATAGGCCGGGACGAGGTTGGGATGGCCGGGCGCGCGCTTCCAGAGATAGGCGAGAAGCCCCTTGTTCGAGAGCAGCGCCTTCCAGATCGGCTCGATGAACTGGGTGCCCGAGCCCGGAACCGCCCTGCCGAATTCCTCCCGGAGCATCCATTCCCAGGGGTAGAGCTTGAACAGCATCTCGATCGGCCGGTCGGCGTCATCGACGAAGCGCCCGTCCCGCAGGCCGATCGCGCCGATCTCGAGAAAATGCGTCGCCATCCCCGCCTGCTGCGCCAGTTCCTCGAGATAGGCGACCGTGCCGCGATCCTCCTCGCTGCCGCCGAGGCAGGTCAGATGCAGCCGGTAGGGCTTGCCGTCGCGGAAATCGCGGAGGGCCGCGACCAGCTTGTCATGGAGCGAGTTGAACTGGTCGGCTCCCTTCGGCAACTGGCCGGTGCCGATCATCTCCTCGAGCCAGAGCCATTGGAAGACGCCGGTCTCGAGCAGGGCCGTCGGCGTGTCGGCGTTGTATTCGAGCAGTTTCGCCGGCCCCCTGCCGTCATAGGCGAAATCGAACCGGCCGTAGAGGTTGCGGTCGCCCCGCTGCCAGCTCGCATGGATCTCGCTCCAGAACGCGCGCGGAATGGCGAGCCGGGTCAGGATCTCCTCGTCGCCGATGGCCTCGCCGACGAAATCGAGCGCCATCTCCTCGAGCTCGGCGCTGGGCGCCTCGATATCCTCCTCGATCTCGCGCAGCGTGAAGGCGAAGGCGGCGCTTTCATCCCAATAGGGAACGCCCTCGGCGGAATGGAAGGTGAAGCCGACCTGCTCGGCCTTGGCGCGCCAATCGGCGCGCGCGCGCATGGGAACCCGCCGCATCGGATCACGAACTCGACGAGGAGACCGAGCGCCCGGTCGAGCCGAAGCCGCCGCGCGAGGTCGTCGAGGACGAGGACGAGGACGAGGACGAGGAGACGCTCGAACTGCGCGGAGAGACCGCGCCGAGCGCGCTGCGCGCGGCCGGCGCCGCTGCCGCGCTCGAGGGCACCTTGGCGACGCCGCCGGGCGCATCGGAACGCCGGCTCACCGTGTCGCCGCCGGCGGTCGAGTAGGAATTCCAGGATCGGGAGGAGCCCGACGAGAAGGACGAGGAGGACGAGGAGGAGCCCGACGAACTCGACGATCCCGGCGGGCGCGGCGCGTAGCAGCCCGGCATGGTCTCCGGCGTCTGGCCCGGCGGGCACGGCGACGCCCGGCGCAAGGGCGGCATCAGCGCCTGGGCCTGCCGGTTGCCGGCGAGATGGTTCGCGACCAGGAAGCCGATCATCGCCGGCACGAACACCGCGGCGCCGTTGAACGTCGCCGGCTTGCACTGGCTCGCGCCGTATTCGGTCTCGCAGGCGGATTGCGAGGCGAATTTCGGCGCCCGCTCCAGATGCTTGTTCGAGGCCTCGTTGAACTGCTCGCGGCAGGTGTCGCCCGAGAGCACGCCGGCGCGGATGCACTCGTCGACATCGTTGTAGATCGCGGCCTCCTTGCTGTCGGACGAGGAGCCGCCCGAGCCGAGCCAGGCGCCGGCGAGGATGACGCCCGTGGCGCCGAGGACGATGGCGTGCGAGCGTTTCATGGCCTGCCCCCTCCCCGTGTCAGAGGCTCATCGACGCGGCATTGATGAGGCCGGAGGCGATCGAGATCGAAGCCAGCATCGTGCCGGCAGCGGCGGTATTGCTGGCGATCCGCGCCGAAAGGTCGGGGATCAGCATCCGCACGGCGCCATAGGCCGCGAGCTGGACGAGGAAGGCCGCGCAGCCCCAGATCAGCATGTCCGGAATGCTCGAAGCCTGCTGGATCGCCTTGGCTAGGGGAATGACGAACCCGATCACCGAACCGGAAAGCGCGAGTGCCGCCGTCCAGTTGCCCTCGCGGATCAGCGCGAATTCGTCATGCCCGGTCACGCGGGTGTAGACCAGGACGAACAGCGCCACGAGCGCCGCGCCGACCGCGAAATAGAGCAGGAACCAGGGAATGCCGATGATCGACGAGAAAAGCCCCGAACCGGCCTGGATCATTGTCGCCCCCCTGCGCCATGCGTCTTGTGCGCCACGCGTTTTGGCCCCGCGGCAGGATGCCTCAGGCCGGGCGGGAAGGAAAGCCCCCGCCCCCGCGCCGCGCTGTGCGCGATCGCATGGCGGAAACCGGAATCGGCTCAGACCAGCCGGCTCTGCTCCATCGCCGCGGCAATGAAGCTCGCGAACAGCGGATGCGGCTCGAAGGGCCGCGATTTCAGCTCGGGA
This sequence comes from Rhabdaerophilum calidifontis, assembly GCF_008641065.1. Lineage (GTDB taxonomy): Bacteria > Pseudomonadota > Alphaproteobacteria > Rhizobiales > Beijerinckiaceae > Rhabdaerophilum > Rhabdaerophilum calidifontis. The sequence continues at coordinate 188,508 of NZ_VTRS01000003.1, forward strand.
TGATATTGCACGCCGACGAACCAGGGATGATCGGGATATTCGATCGTCTCCGGCAGCAGCCCGTCCGGCGAGAGGCCGGAGAACAGGAGCCCTGCCCGCTCGAGCCGCGCGCGATAGGCCATGTTGACCTCGTAGCGATGGCGATGGCGCTCGTGGATCGTGGTCGCGCCATAGATCTGCGCGATGCGCGAATTCTGCACGAGCCGCGCTTCATAGGCGCCGAGGCGCATCGTGCCGCCGAGATCGCCGCCGGCGGCGCGGCTTTCGAGCTGGCCCCGGTTCATCCATTCGGTCATCATGCCGACGACCGGCTCGTCGGTGGCGCCGAATTCGGTGGAGGAGGCGCCGGAGACGCCGGCAAGATTGCGCGCCGCCTCGATGCAGGCCATCTGCATGCCGAAGCAGATGCCGAAATACGGCACCTTGCGTTCGCGCGCAAAGCGCGCTGCCTGGATCTTGCCCTCGGCGCCGCGATAGCCGAACCCGCCCGGCACCAGGATGCCGTGGACATGTTCGAGATAGGACGAGGCGTTCTCGCGCTCGAAGATCTCGCTGTCGATCCAGTCGAGGGTAACGCGCGTCCGGTTGGCGATCCCGCCATGGATCAGCGCCTCGATCAGCGATTTGTAGGCATCCTTGAGGCCGGTATATTTGCCGACGATCGCGATCGTGACCTGGCCTTCGGGGTTGCGCAGCGTCTCGACGATATGCGTCCAGCGCGAAAGATCCGGCTCGGCCCGCGCCTCGAGCCCGAAGGCGCGCAACACCTCGGTGTCGAGCCCCTCCGCGTGATAGGCGAGCGGCACGGAATAGATCTCGTCGACATCGCGCGCCTCGATCACGGCGCTCTCGCGGACATTGCAGAACAGCGCGAGCTTCCTGCGCTCGCCCTCGGGGATTTCCCTGTCGGTCCGGCAGAGCAGGATGTCGGGCTGGATGCCGATCGAGCGCAATTCCTGCACAGAATGCTGGGTCGGCTTGGTCTTCAGCTCGCCCGCGCTGGGAATATAGGGCAGCAGCGTGAGATGGACGTAGAGCGCGTGGCGCTCCGGCAGGTCGTTCTTCAATTGCCGGATCGCCTCGAAGAACGGCAATCCCTCGATATCGCCGACCGTTCCGCCGACCTCGATCAGCGCGAAATCGTAATCCTCGTTGCCGGAAAGGACGAATTCCTTGATCGCATCCGTCACATGCGGGATCACCTGGACGGTGGCGCCGAGGAAATCCCCGCGCCGCTCCTTGGCGATCAATTCCTGGTAGATCCGGCCGGTGGTGATGTTGTCGGCCCGCACGCAGGAGCGGCCGGTGAAGCGCTCGTAATGGCCGAGATCGAGATCGGTCTCGGCGCCGTCATCCGTCACGAAGACCTCGCCATGCTGGTAAGGGCTCATCGTGCCGGGATCGACATTGAGATAGGGGTCGAGCTTGCGCATGCGCACGCGGAAGCCGCGCGCCTGGAGCAAAGCCGCCAGGGCCGCCGCCGCAAGCCCCTTGCCGAGGGAGGAAACCACGCCGCCCGTGATGAAAACGTATCGCGTCATGGGGGCCGATCTTTAGGGCCGGGAGCGTGATTCGCGCAAAGGAAAATGGCGCCGTCCACAACGCGCCGGCGACGGATGGCGAAGGCGGCCGGGCTGACCCGGCGACGCCGCGGAATTACGGGCGCTGGGCCGGCTGGCCGCCGGGCGGCGCGCTCGGGGGCTGGCTGCCCTGGAGGTTGCGCAGCGCGTCGAGTGCGCTGCCGGGCTGGGCCGGCGCCGGCGCGTTCTGGACCGGAGGCGGCGGCGCGATGCTGTCGAGCGTCGAAGCCGGCGCGCGGCCACGCGCGGCCAGCACCGCCAGCGCCAGCGAGGTGACGAAGAAGGCCGCGCCGAGGATCGCCGTGGTGCGGGTCAGCAGGTTGGCCTGCCCCCGCCCGGACATGAAGGCCGAGGGGCTCGATCCCATGCCGAGCCCGCCGCCCTCCGAACGCTGGAGGAGCACGACGCCGCACAAAGCGGTGACGATCAGGAGATGGATGACGATGAGAACGGTTTCCATGTCGGGTCCGGCCAGGGCGGTCAGAAAATCGGGCGAAGGCGCCTCATAGCGGCAATATGGGCAACGGGAAAGGAGAAAACGAGCCCCTCACGCTGCCTTGGCGATCTCCATGAAATCCGCCGCCCTGAGGCTCGCGCCGCCGACCAGCGCGCCGTCGACATCGGCAAGGGCAAGAATCTCGCCCGCATTCGCCGGCTTGACCGAACCGCCATAGAGGATGCGCACCGCCTTCGCCGCCTCGCGGCCGAGCAGCCGGCCGAGAACGCGCCGGATCCCGGCATGCATCGCGGCGATGTCGTCGAGACCGGGGGTCAGCCCGGTGCCGATGGCCCAGACCGGCTCATAGGCGACGACCAGCCTCGCGGCCGGCGCCTCGGCCGGAACCGAGCCGCGCAATTGCCGGCCGACCACCGCATCGGCCCGCCCGGCCTCGCGCTGGGCACGCGTCTCGCCGACGCAGATGATCGCCGTCATGCCCTCCGCGAGCACGGCCGCGGCCTTGGCGCGCACCTCTGCATCCGTCTCGCGATGATCGGTCCGGCGTTCCGAATGGCCGAGGATCACGGCGCTCGCCCCGGCATCGAACAGCATCGCCGCCGCGAGATCGCCGGTATGGGCGCCGGCGGACGCGGCATGGCAATCCTGCGCGCCGATGGCGATTCCGGTGCCGATCGCCGCCGCCGCGGCCGCGTGGATCAGCGTCGCCGGCGGGCAGACGAGGAGATCGGCGCGGGCGCGCAGGGCCGGGGTATAGGCCCGGCCCATGCCGCTGATTTCGTCGAGACCCGCGCGCAGGCCGTTCATCTTCCAGTTGCCGGCGATGAGGGGCTTGCGCATGGTGTTCCTCCGGAGGCGGGCTGCGACAGAATCCGCCGCCTAGCACGGCCGCCGAGGCGCTTCAACGGCGCCGGCACCATGGTTTCGCCGCGATCGGCCCGCTTGCCTTGGCGCGGCGCGCTCCCTATGGTCCGCCGCGTTTTTGACCCCGAAGGCCCCTCGCCCATGCTGAATGCCATCCGCACCGCCTCCTCGAAATGGCTTGGACGCGTCGTCCTCACCATCATCATGGGCGTGCTCATCGTTTCCTTCGCGATCTGGGGCATCGGCGACATCTTCCGCGGCGGCGTCAACCGCATGGTGGCGAGCGTCGGCGAGACGAAGATCGGCGCCGAGGATTTCCGCCAGGCCTTCAACCTCGAGATCCAGCGCATCCAGCGCCAGGCCCGCCGCGTGGTGACGACCGACGAAGCCCGTGCCTTCGGGCTCGATCGCCAGGTCTTGAACCGGCTGATCGACGAGGCGGCGCTCAGCCAGCGTGCGCGCGCGCTCGGCCTTGCGGTCGACCAGGCCCTGGTGACGCGCTCGATCGTCGAGGCGCCGGATTTCAAGGTCGGCGGCGTCTTCGACCGCGAGCGGCTCGCGGATGCGCTGCGGCAGGCGGGGATTTCCGAACAGACCTTTCTCCAGCGCCAGGCCGAACTCGTGCTGCGCCGGCAGCTTTACAACGGCCTTGTCGGTGCCCTGCCCGGCGCCGAGGCGCTCGGCCGTGCGGTGCACCAGTTCCGCGCCGAGGAGCGCAATCTCGACGTCGTCACCGTCCCGGCGGACAAGGTGCCCGAACCCGCGCCGCCGGAGGAGGCCGCCTTGCGCGGCTTCTTCGAGGAGCGCAAGGCCGAGTTCCGCACCACCGAGACCCGCCGCGTGACGCTGCTCCAGATCGGCCCGGCGGATTTCGCGGCCGAGGCGGGGCTGACGGAGGCGGAATTGCGCGCCTTCTACGCGCGGCAGGTGCCGGGCGGACGCTTCGGGCCGCCCGAGCGGCGGCAGATCGACCGGGTGCTGTTCGATACCGAGGCCGAAGCCCGCGACGCCGCCGCGCGCCTGGCCGCCGGCACCGGCTTCGAGGCGCTGCTCGCCGAGCGCAAGCTCGCCGCGAAGGATGTCGATTTCGGCCGCAAGAGCGCCGGCGAGATCGCCGACCCGGCGATCCGCGACGCGGTGTTCGCGCTGCCCGAGGGCGGCGTCTCGGCCCCGCTCAAGGATGCGTTCGGCTTCGTACTGTTCCGGGTCCGCGTCATCGAGCCGGGTCAGGTCGCGCCGTTCGAGACAGTGCGCGCCCAGATCGAAGCCGAGGCGCGGCTCGACAAGGTCAGGCGCGACCCGGCGATCCGGACGCGGCTCGACCAGCTTGTCCGCCGGATCGAGGACCAGCGCCTCGCCGGCAAGAGCCTTGCCGAGGCGGCAGAGGCGGCGGGGCTGAAGCCGGTGACGATCCTGGCGCTCGATCGCAGCGGCCGCGACGGTCAGGGCAACGCGGTCGCCGTGCCGGGCGGGGCGGATGCGGTCAACGCCATCTTCGCTTCCGATATCGGCCTCGACAACGAGCCGCTCCAGACCCGGGAGGGCGGCCATGTCTGGTATGAGGTCAACGGCGTCGAGCCGGCGCGGGACAAGACCTTCGAGGAGGTCGCGGCCGAGGTCCGGGCGCGCTATCTCGCCGATCAGCGCGGCAAGGCGCTCGCGCGGTTCACCGACGACCTCGTCAAGCGGATCGAGAACGGCGAAGCCCTCGCCGCGATCGCCGCCGAACTCGGCCGGCCGGTCGAGCCCTATGCGGGGATACGGCGCGCGAGCCGCGAGCCTGGCCTCGGGGTGGCGGGGGTGGAGCGCGCCTTCTCGGCGCCGGTCGGGAAGCCGGTCAGCACAACCGCCCCGGATGGCACCGGCCGGCTGATCCTCATCGCCCGCACCACCAGCCTCCTCCCCTATGATCCGGCGGCGGACGAGCGCTCCGGCTTCGTCCGCGAGCTTGGCCAGGGCATCGCCGAGGACATGATGGCGCAGTATATCGCCGCGATCCGCCAGGAACTCGGCGTCTCCATCAATCAGGCGGTGCTGAACCAGGCGCTCGGCCAGGCGAACTGACGGGGCCGACATGCAGATCGAGCCCGCCTTCGACCGTTTCGAGCCCCGCTTCCGGGCCGGCGAGGCCCAGGCTTTGGCCCTGCGGCTCGTCGCCGATCTCGAAACGCCCGTCTCGGCCTATCTCAAGATGAAGCCCCTCGCCGGCGAGGGGCCGAGCTTCCTGCTCGAATCCGTCGAGGGCGGCGCGGTGCGCGGCCGCTATTCCATTCTCGGGCTGATGCCGGATCTCCTCTGGCGCTGCACCGGCGAAAGCTGCGAACTGACGCGCGGCGGCGTGACGGAAACGCTCTCCGGCCGGCCGCTCGACACCTTGCGCGCGCTGATCGCCGAGAGCAGCATTCCGCATCTCGACGACCTGCCGCCGATGGCGAGCGGGCTGTTCGGCTTCCTCGGCTACGACATGGTGCGGCAGATGGAACGGCTGCCGCCGGCCAAGCCGGATCCGATCGGCGTGCCGGATGCGCTGCTGATCCGCCCGACGCTGGTGCTGGTCTTCGACGCGGTGAAGGATGAGATCGCGATCATCACGCCGGTCTTCCCCCGGCCGGGCCAGAGCCCGCGCGCGGCCTACGAGGCGGCGTCGGACCGGCTGCAGGCGGCGCTCGCCGCGCTCGAGGCGCCGCTTGCGATCCCTCCCGCCCCGCATGATGCCGCAGCGCGGCTGCCGCAGGCCGTCTCCAACACCAGCCCGGCGGAATACGCGGCGATGGTGGCGCGCGCGCGCGATTACATCGCCGCCGGCGACGCGTTCCAGATCGTGCTGAGCCAGCGCTTCTCGACGCCCTTCGATCTCGATGCCTTCGCGCTCTATCGCGCGCTGCGCCGCGTCAATCCCTCGCCCTATCTCTGTTATCTCGATCTCGGCGGCTTCCAGATCGTCTGTTCGAGCCCGGAGATCCTCGTCCGGGTCACCCACGAGGCCGAAGGGCGGCGCAAGGTCACGATCCGGCCGATTGCCGGCACGCGCCCGCGCGGCGCGGACCCGGCCGAGGACCGGGCGCTGGAGCACGAGCTGCTCCACGACAGCAAGGAGCGCGCCGAGCACCTGATGCTGCTCGATCTCGGCCGCAACGATGTCGGGCGGGTCGCCGAGATCGGTTCGGTCAAGGTCACGGATTCCTTCTTCGTCGAGCGCTACAGCCAGGTGATGCACATCGTCTCGAATGTCGAGGGCAGGCTCGATCCGCGCCGCGATGTCGTCGATGCGCTGGCGGCCGGCTTCCCGGCCGGAACCGTGTCCGGCGCGCCGAAGATCCGCGCCATGGAGATCATCGACGAACTGGAGAAGGACAAGCGCGGGCCTTACGCCGGCGCGATCGGCTATTTCGGCGCCGACGGCGCCATGGATACCTGCATCGTGCTGCGCACCGCGCTGGTGAAGGACGGGATGATGCATGTCCAGGCCGGCGCCGGCATCGTCTATGACAGCGATCCCGCCGCCGAGCAGCGCGAATGCGAGAACAAGGCCAAGGCCCTGTTCCGGGCGGCGGAGGAAGCGGTGCGCTTCGCAAGCCGCGGGCGGCGGGGGCAATGAGGAATCAGGGCCGGAGGCGGGAACCATGCGCGTCGCACTGATCGACAATTACGACAGCTTCACCTTCAACGTGGTCCATGCGCTGGGGCGCGAGGGCGCCAAGGTCGAGGTGTTCCGCAACGATGCGATGCCTGCGGAGGAACTGCTTGCCCTCAAGCCCGACGCCCTTGTCGTCTCCCCCGGCCCCTGCACGCCGAACGAGGCTGGCATCTCGCTCGACGCGATCCGCCTCGCCGCCGGCAAGGTACCGCTCTTCGGCATCTGCCTCGGCCATCAGGCGATCGGCCAGGTTTTCGGCGGCCGGGTCGTGCGCGCGACGCCGATGCACGGCAAGCTCTCGCGCATCAGCCATGACGGCAAGGGGCTGTTCCGCGGCATCAACGGCCCGCTCGAAGTGACGAGATACCATTCGCTGGTCGTCGAGGCCGCGAGCCTGCCCGAGACGCTGCTCGCCACCGCGCGCGATGCGGACGGGCTCGTCATGGCCCTCCAGCACCGCGCGATGCCGGTCTATGGCGTGCAGTTCCACCCCGAATCGATCGCCACGGAACAGGGGCAGCAGATCTGCCGCAACTTCCTCGTCCTGGCACGCGAGTTCAACGCCTGCACGCGGGCGGCATGAGAGCGGGCGGCATGAACCGGCCGGAGCCCGGCTTTGCCACCGCCGGACGGACGCGCTAAGAACCCCGGACGCGCGGATATTTCAGGATTTCACACGCCAGGGCCGCTTTGATATGGACGCCTTCAAGCCGCTGATCGCCAAGGTTGCCGCCGGGTTGCCGCTGAGCCGGGACGAGGCCGAGCTGGCATTCAGCCAGATCCTGTCCGGCGAATCGACCCCGGCGCAAACCGCCGGGTTCCTGATGGCGCTGCGCGTGCGCGGCGAGACCGTCGAGGAATTGACCGGCGCGGTCGCGGCGATGCGGGCGCGGATGCTGGCGGTGCCCCCCGTGGCCGGCGCGATCGATGTCGTCGGCACCGGCGGCGATGCCTCGGGCTCATGGAATGTCTCGACCCTCGCGGGGCTGATCGTGGCCGCCTGCGGCGTGCCGGTCGCCAAGCACGGAAACCGCGCCGCTTCGTCGAAATCCGGCGCGGCGGATGTGCTTCAGGCGCTGGGCGTACGGATCGGCCTCGCGCCGGCGGAGGTTTCCGCCTGCCTCGCCAAGGCCGGCTTCGCCTTCATGGTCGCGCCGGCGCATCACCCGGCGATGCGCCATGTCGCGCCGGTGCGCACCGAACTCGGCACGCGCACGATCTTCAACCTGCTCGGCCCGCTCTCGAACCCGGCAGGGGTGCGGCGGCTGCTGCTCGGTGTCTTCGCGCCCTCCTGGCTCGAACCGATTGCCGAGACGCTGCGCGATCTCGGCACCGAGGCGGCTTGGGTCGTCCATGGCGCGGACGGGCTCGACGAGATCACCACCACCGGCCCGACCCATGTCGTGGAGCTGAAGGCCGGCGCGATCCGCCGCTTCGAGATCGAGCCGGCCGAGGCCGGCCTCCCGCTTGCCGAACCCGCGGCGCTGAAGGGCGGAGAACCCGGCCGGAACGCCGCCGCCCTCAAGGCGGTGCTGGCCGGAGAGAAGAACGCTTATCGCGACATCGCCTTGTTCAACGCCGCTGCGGCGCTGCTCGTCGCCGGCAAGGTCGAGACCCTGCGGGAGGGGGCCTCCCTCGCCGCCCAGGCATTGGACAGCGGCGCCGCAGGCGCGGTGCTCGACACCGTGATCGCAGCCTCGAACGCGGCATCGGCGAACGGGGCCCCGGCATGAGCGACATCCTGCGCCGGATCGAGGCGACCAAGCGCGACGAGATCGCGGCCGCGAAGGCGCGCCTGCCCGCGTCCGATTTGCGCCGAGAGGCGGAGACGGCGCCGCCCCCCCGCGGCTTCCTCGCCGCGCTCGCGGCCGCGCATGCCGCTGGCCGCTTCGCCCTCATCGCCGAGATCAAGAAGGCGAGCCCGTCCAAGGGGCTGATCCGGGCGGATTTCGATCCGCCCGCGCTTGCCCGCGCCTATGCGGCGGGCGGCGCCTGCTGCCTCTCGGTGCTGACCGACACGCCCTATTTCCAGGGTTCGGCGGCGGATCTCGTCGCCGCGCGCGCGGCCTGCGCGCTGCCTGTCATCCGCAAGGATTTCCTGATCGATCCGTATCAGGTGCTGGAGGCCCGCGCGATGGGTGCGGATTGCATCCTCGTCATCCTGGCAAGCGTCGACGACATGCTGGCGCGCGACCTGATCGACACCGCGAAGGGCCTCGGCATGGATGCGCTTGTCGAGGTGCATGACGAGGCCGAAATGGCGCGTGCGCTGAAGCTCCCCGCGCGGCTCGTCGGCATCAACAACCGCGATCTGAAGACCTTCCATGTCGATCTCGCGACCTCCGAGCGCCTCGCGCCGATGGTGCCGGCGGGGCATGTCCTGGTCGGCGAGAGCGGCATCTTCACCGCGGCGGATTGCCGGCGGCTCGCGCTGGCCGGGATCCGGACCTTCCTGGTCGGCGAGAGCCTGATGCGGCAGGCGGATGTCGCCGCCGCCACCCGCGCGCTCATCGGCGCCGGCGCGGCGGAGAGCGCCGGATGACCCCCCGCCTCACCCATCTCGACGATTCCGGCGCGGCCTCCATGGTCGATGTCGGCGACAAGGCCGCCAGCGCCCGCGAGGCGCTCGCCGAAGGCCGGGTGGCGATGGCGCCGGCGACGCTCGATCTCATCCTCTCCGGCATGGCCAAGAAGGGCGACGTGATCGCGGTGGCGCGGATCGCCGGCATCATGGCCGCGAAGCGCACCCACGAGCTCATCCCGCTCTGCCATCCGCTGCTGCTGACCAAGGTCGCGGTCGAGATCGAGCCCGACCCCGCCCTGCCCGGCCTGCGCGTCACCGGCCTCGCGCGCGTCTCGGGCCAGACCGGCGTCGAGATGGAGGCGCTGACTGCGGTGGCGGTTGCCTGCCTCACGATCTACGACATGGCCAAGGCGGTCGATCGCGGCATGCGGATCGAGGGCATCCGGCTTCTTGCGAAATCCGGCGGGAGATCCGGCACCTGGCAGGCGGAGCCCCTGCCGTGAGCGCGGCGGCGCCTGCAGGGCTGCTGCCGGTGGCCGAGGCGCTGGCGCGGATCCTCGCGGGCGCCCGCCCCGGCGCGGTCGAGCAGGTGCCGGTCGAGATGGCCGATGGCCGTGTGCTCGCGGCCGACCTGGCCGCGCGCCGCACCCAGCCGCCGGCGGATCTTTCGGCCATGGACGGGTTCGCGCTCCGGGCCGCCGACACCGACCCGCCCGGCCGGGCGCTGCGGGTCATCGGCGAGAGCGCGGCCGGTCATGCCTTCGCCGGCACGCTGGGCCCCGGCGAGGCGGTGCGGATCTATACAGGGGCGATCCTCCCCGCCGGTGCCGATGCGGTGCTGATGCAGGAACAGGCCAAAACGGTAACGGATGACACCGGCAGCGAAAGCGTGCGGAGCACGATTCCCCTCGCATCCGGCGCGTTCATCCGCCGGCGCGGCCGCGATTTCTCCGCCGGCACGGTGCATCTACGCGCCGGAACCCGGCTCGATCCCGGCCGGATCGCGCTCGCCGGCGCGATGGACCATGCCGAGATCCCGGTCTTCCGGCGCCCGCGCATCGCCATTCTCGCGACCGGCGACGAACTCGTCCGACCCGGCGCCGGCGGACCGGAGGGCACGATCGTGGCAAGCAACGGTTTCGCGATCGCGGCCATGGCGCGCCGGGCGGGCGCGGAAATCCTCGATCTCGGGATCGTGCCGGACAGGCGGGCGGCGATCACCGCCGGTTTCGACCGTGCCGGCGCCTGGCCGGCGGATGCGCTGGTGACGATCGGCGGCGCTTCCGTCGGCAGGCACGATCTCGTCCGCCATGTCGCGGCGGAATGCGGCGCCCGGCTCGATTTCTTCCGCATCGCCATGCGCCCCGGCAAGCCGCTGAATTTCGGAACCCTCGGCCCAATGCTGCTTCTCGGCCTGCCCGGCAATCCGGTTTCGGCACTGGTCTGCGCGCATCTGTTCCTGATGCCGCTCATCGCGGCGCTGCAGGGCGATGCAGCGGCCGGCGCCCCGGCGGAGGAGCCGGCGATCCTCGGCGCGCCCCTCCCCGCCAACGATCTGCGTGCCGATTACCTGCGCGCGCGGCTCGCGCGCGACGCCGCGGGCCGCCTCGTCGCCACCCCGGCGGCGGACCAGGATTCCTCGCTGCTGACGGTCTATGCCGAGGCGGAGGCGCTCATCCTGCGCGCGCCGGGCGCCCCGGCCGCGGCCGGCGGCGACCCCTGCCGGATCCTGCGCCTCGCCCGGTAGCAGCGCCGGATCCGGAAAACCGCCGACCCGATTGATTACGAACACTTGCGGAACACCCATCGAACATGGTAAAGATGTTCCATGTTTGTTTAGCCGATTCCCCGTCCGGGGGCGCTGGGGGTGTCATGCTCACGCGGAAGCAGATCGAATTGCTGCGCTTCATCCATGAGCGCCTGCAGGAGAATGGCGTGCCCCCCTCCTTCGACGAGATGAAGGATGCGCTCGATCTGCGGTCGAAATCCGGCATCCACCGGCTGATCCTGGCGCTGGAGGAGCGCGGCTTCATCCGCCGTCTGCCCAACCGCGCCCGCGCGATCGAGGTCATCCGCCTGCCGGACGCGCATGTGCCGCGGCCCGGCCGGCAGCGCTTCTCGCCGAGCGTGATCGAGGGCGATCTCGGCCGCGTCCGGTCCGCGCCGGCGGCGCCGGCCGAGGATACGCCGCGCGGCGTCGCCATTCCCGTCATGGGCCGCATCGCGGCCGGCACGCCGATCTCGGCGATCCAGAACCGCAGCCACACGGTGGATATCTCGCCGGATTTCCTCAGCCACGGCGAGCATTACGCCCTCGAGGTGCGCGGCGATTCGATGATCGAGGCCGGCATTTTCGACGGCGATCTCGTCGTGATCCGCAAGCAGGAAAGCGCCGATACCGGCGACATCGTCGTCGCGCTGATCGACGACGAAGAGGCCACATTGAAGCGGCTGCGCCGGCGTGGCGCCTCGATCGCGCTCGAAGCCGCCAATCCGAATTACGAGACGCGGATCTTCGGGCCCGACCGGGTGCGTGTCCAGGGCAAGCTCGTCAGCCTGATCCGGCGCTACTGATTCGGCGCCGGCCGGGGCCGCCACGGCCGGTCGATCGCGGGGTCGCGCGCCCTCTCGAGCCGCCAGCCGCCATCGGGGGCAAACCATGCGCGCGTCGCGCCGTGGCGCCGGAAATGCGCCGCGTCGAGCACCCGCCCGCCGGCACAATCCGGCGGCGCGGCGAGCGGCGTGATCGCGAAATCCGCGCGCCGGCAATCCTCCCGCAGCGCATCCGGGCGGGTAACGAGCGCGAGGCGTCGACCGTCCGCGAGACGGCCGACACAGCCGGCGGAATCGCAGGCGACGCCCTGCCGCAGCGTCGGATCGTCCGGGGCGCGGTTGTCGCCGAGGGCGGGAAGCCATTGCTGGAGGATGAAGCGGTTCGGCGCGCCGGCGGCGATGAGACGATAGCGGCCATCCGCGCCGCGCAGGAGCGCAAGCCGGCCGCTGGCATCGACGACGAGATCCGGCAACGCCGGCGGCGCCGCCGAGACCCCCGCCAGCGCGAGGCAGGCCAGCGCCGCGAGGCGGAGGCGGCTGCGCAGCGCGACGAACAGCACCAGCCCGACCACGAGCCAGAAGAACATCCCGCCGCGCATGCCGGGCCAGGCGAGGCTCGCCTGCTCGAAGGCCGCGACGAACTCCGCCACTGCGAGAACGCCCTCGATCCCGATGCCCATCACCTGCCAGACGAAGCGGTCGAGCCCGAACGGCACCAGAAGCGTGCCGGCCATGGCCGCCGGCATCACGACGAGCGAGACGAGCGGCAGCGCCAGCATGTTGCCGATCAGCCCATAAGGGTTGATCCGGCTGAAATGAAACGCGGCGAAGGGCGCCGTTGCGAACGTCGCGACAAGGGTGGTCGCGGCGATGCCGAGCAGGCCGAGCCCAAGCCGGCGCGCGAACCCCGCGAGAAGCCCCGCAGGCGCCGCCCGCGCCGAGCCCGGCCGGCCGGCCTGCCAGTCGCGCCAGATCTGGTTTGCGGCGATCAGGCTCGCCACGGCCGCGAACGACATCTGGAAGCTCGGCCCCGTCAGGCTCTCCGGTTCGCGCGCCAGCACGATCAGCGCCGCGATCGCGACATTGCGCATGGCGAGCGCCGGCCTGTCGGCGAGGATCGCCCCCAGCATCACCAGCGTCATGATCAACGCGCGCTCGGTCGCGACCTCGGCGCCGGAGAAGAGGCAATAGCCCGACGCCCCCGCCATGGCGGCGAGGGCGGCGTATTTCTTGATCGGGTGGCGGAGCGCGATGCCGGGAACGAGCGCGAGCCCGGCCCGCACCGACCAGAACACCAGCCCCGCCGCCAGCACCATGTGCAGCCCCGAGATCGAGACGATGTGATAAAGACCGGCGGCGCGCAGGTTCTCGTTGGTCTCGCTGCCGATCAGGCCGCGCTTGCCCGTGATCAGCGCCGCCGCCAGCGCTCCCGCCTCGCCGCCGATCGCGCGGGCGATGCGCGCCGTCAGCGCGTTGCGGGCGCGGTCGATGGCCGCGATGAGCCGGAGATCCCATGGCGCGGCCATGGGCGGCGCCTCCTGCCGCACCGGGCCGATCGCGAATCCGACCCCGCCGACGCCGCGGAAGAAGAATTCACGCCGCACATCATAGCCGCCGGGCAGTGCCGGCTCGGCCGGCGGGGCAAGCCGCGCGCGCAGGACGACGAAATCCCCCGCCGCTGCGCCCGCCGATCCCGGCGCGCCGATCCGGAGCCGATGCGGCAGGCGGGCGGCCTCCAGACCCTCGATCGCCGCCGGCCGCATGGTCAGCCGCTGTCGCCCCGCTCCGGGCTCGACCGTCTCGACGAAACCGCGGATCTCGGCGATGCGTTCGCGTTCGAGCATCGGCGCCGCGACGGAGGCGGTGCGGATGGCGGCCGCCGTGAAGCCGAGGACCGCAGCGAGCGCGGCGATCAGCAGCGCCCGCGCTGCGCCTTCCGCCCGCCGGGCGAAACCGAAAAGCACGAGCGCCAGTGCCGGCCCGGCCCAGAGGCGCGGCTCGTCGGCCGCGGCGAAATAGCCGAGGATCCCGAGCCCGAAGGCAACCGGCAGCCACAGGAACGGCGTGCGATGCGCACTCTCGCGCGCCAATGCCGCCGTCAGCGCCGCCCGCCACGCGGCCGAATCGAAGCCCGCGCGGAAGCCTGCGCCCGGCCGCACCCCGAAACCGGCCGATCCGACACGGCCTCCGTCGTTCACGGCTGCGCCTGCGCTTCCCTGGCCGCGCATAATCTGCTTCCCGTCCGCTTCCCGGCCATGCTAGAGCGCGCTCCCATTGGCCGCAACGCGGTCCCCTGCCCTTTTCCCACCCGAGCGACAGCCCGATGCCCGACGCGATCGTCACGCGCTTTGCCCCCTCGCCCACCGGCTTCCTGCATATCGGGGGGGCGCGCACCGCCCTGTTCAACTGGCTCTATGCCCGCCGGCATGGCGGCAAGATGCTGCTGCGCATCGAGGATACGGATCGCGAACGCTCGACCGAGGCGGCGATCGGCGCGATCCTCGACGGGCTGACATGGCTCGGCCTCGATTGGGACGGCGACGCGATCTACCAGTTCGCGCGCGCCGACCGGCACCGCGCCGTGGCCGAGGCGATGCTGGCCGGCGGCCGCGCCTACAAATGCTACGCGACGCCCGAGGAACTCGACGCGATGCGCGAGCAGGCGAAGGCCGAGGGCAGGCCGATGCGCTATGACGGGCGCTGGCGCGACCGCACGGATGCGGAGCGCGCGGCGGCCGAAGCGCGCGGGCTCAGGCCGGTCATCCGCCTGCGCGCGCCACTCGCGGGCGAGACGATCGTCGAGGATCTCGTGCAGGGCCGCGTGAGCTGGTCGAACGACAATCTCGACGATCTCGTGCTGCTGCGCTCCGACGGCACCCCCACCTACATGCTGGCCGTGGTGGTGGATGATCACGACATGGGCGTGACGCATGTGATCCGCGGCGACGATCACCTCACCAACGCCGCCCGCCAGACGCAGATCTACGAGGCGATGGGCTGGAAGGTGCCGGCCATGGCGCATATTCCGATGATTCTCGGGCCGGACGGCGCCAAGCTCTCGAAGCGCCACGGCGCGCTCGGCATCGAGGCCTACCGCGCGATGGGCTACCTGCCGGTGGCGTTGCGCAACTACCTCGTCCGGCTCGGCTGGAGCCATGGCGACCAGGAAATCTTCTCGACCGAGGAGATGATTGCGGCCTTCGACCTCAGGAATGTCGGACGCTCGCCCGCGCGGTTCGATTTCGCCAAGCTCGAGAATCTCAACGGCCATTACATGCGCCAGGCGGCGGATGCCGATCTCCTCGCGGCGATTGCGCCGGTGCTGCCGCATGTCGAGGGCGGCGAGCGCATCGCCGGCATGCTCGACGACAGCATGCGCGCCAAATGGCTCCAGGCGATGCCGGGGCTCAAGGAACGGGCGAAGACGCTGGTCGAGCTGATCGACGGCGCGCGCTTCCTGTTCGCCGAGCGCCCGCTCGTGCCGGATGCGAAGGCCGCCGAGATCCTCGACAAGGGCGGCCGCGCGGTGCTCAAGGCGCTGCTGCCACGGCTCGAGGCGCTGGCCGATTGGGATCTCGCCACCCTGGAGGCCACCATCCGTGCCGAGGCCGAGGCGACCGGGCAGAAGCTCGGCGCCCTCGCCCAGCCGCTGCGCGCGGCGCTGACCGGCCGGGCGACCTCGCCAGGGATCTTCGACGTCTTCGTCGTGCTCGGGCGCGCGGAAAGCCTCGCCCGGCTGCGCGATCAGGCGCGCTGATTCGCGCCCGCGCATATTCGCCGGAAGGCCGGCTTGAACCTGAACGCTTGTTAAGCTACGGCTCACTGCGACCAGCTTCGCCGCAGCGCGAAAACGCTGCCGGCGCCGCTCTCCGGGCCTGCGTGATCGGGGCGTCCGCATGCCCATAACGCCATGAGGAGACCCGCCATGACCGCACATTCGACCAGTCTCAAGATCGGCGACAAGGTCGTCGATCTGCCGGTCAAGGAAGGCTCGATCGGCCCCGCCGTCGTCGATATCGGCAAGCTCTATGCCCAGACGGGCATGTTCACCTACGATCCCGGCTTCACCTCGACCGCCGCGTGCGAATCGAAGATCACCTATATCGACGGCGACGAGGGTGTGCTGCTCTATCGCGGCTATCCGATCGAGCAGCTTGCCGAGCACGGCGATTTCCTCGAAACCTGCTACCTGCTGCTCTACGGGGAACTGCCGACCCCGACCCAGAAGAGCGATTTCGACTACCGCGTCACGCGCCACACGATGGTGCACGAGCAGATGATGCGGTTCTTCCAGGGCTTCCGCCGCGATGCGCATCCGATGGCGGTGATGGTGGCGTCGGTCGGCGCGCTTTCGGCCTTCTATCACGATTCGACCGACATCTCGGATCCGTATCAGCGCATGGTCGCCTCGATGCGGATGATCGCCAAGATGCCGACCTTGGCGGCAATGGCCTATAAATATTCGATCGGGCAACCCTTCGTCTATCCAAAGAATGACCTCGATTATACATCGAATTTCTTGCGGATGTGCTTTGCGGTTCCCTGCGAGGAATACAAGGTCAATCCGGTTCTCTCCCGCGCGCTGGATCGGATCTTCATCCTGCACGCCGATCACGAGCAGAACGCCTCGACCTCGACGGTGCGTCTCGCCGGCTCGTCGGGCGCCAATCCCTTCGCCTGCATCGCCGCCGGCATCGCCTGCCTCTGGGGCCCGGCGCATGGCGGCGCCAACGAGGCGGCGCTGCAGATGCTCCAGGAGATCGGCACCGTCGACCGCATCCCGGAATACATCAAGCGCGCCAAGGACAAGAACGACCCGTTCCGCCTGATGGGCTTCGGACACCGCGTCTACAAGAACTACGATCCGCGCGCCAAGATCATGCAGAAGACCTGCCACGAGGTGCTCGGCGAACTCGGCATCAAGGACGACCCGCTGCTTGATGTCGCGATGGAGCTTGAACGCATCGCGCTGAAGGACGAGTATTTCGTCGAGAAGAAGCTCTATCCGAACATCGATTTCTACTCGGGCATCACGCTCAAGGCCATGGGCTTCCCCACCGACATGTTCACCGTGCTGTTCGCGCTCGCGCGCACGGTCGGCTGGATCGCGCAGTGGAAGGAAATGATCGAGGATCCGGGCCAGCGCATCGGCCGCCCGCGCCAGCTCTATACCGGCGAGACCCGCCGCGATTACACGCCGATGGCGCAGCGCAAGTAAGCCGGCATCATCCAGATTGTTCCGGGTCAGAAACGAAAGGGCGCCGAAGGGCGCCCTTTCTTGTTGGCACCCCTCCTGGGTGGGGTGCAGCATTCTTTGAGGAGCGGCCCTGTCGGGCTGCGCCCGCGGCTCACTCTACCGTCACGCTCTTGGCGAGGTTGCGCGGCTGGTCCACATCCTTTCCCATGGTGACGGCGGTGTGGTAGGCGAGGAGCTGCACCGGCACCGCATAGGGAATGGCCGAGAAGGTCGGCGCCATGTCCGGCATCTCGATCTCGGCCATGGTGCCAATCGCCGCGGCCTCGCCGGTGCCCTTCGGGCCGATCAGCACGATCTCCCCGCCGCGCGCCGCCACCTCCTGGATGTTGGAGACGGTCTTCTCGAACCAGGGATCGCGCGGCGCCAGCACGATGACCGGCATGGTTTCGTCGATCAGCGCGATCGGCCCGTGCTTCAATTCCCCCGCCGCATAGCCCTCGGCGTGGATATAACTGATTTCCTTGAGCTTCAGCGCGCCTTCCATCGCAAGCGGATAGGAGGTGCCGCGCCCGAGATAGAGAACGTCGCTCGCCTTGGCGAGATCGTGGCCCAGCGCCTCGATGCGCTCCTCGTGGCGCAGCGCCTCGGCGATCAGGCCCGGCACCGCCATCAGCTCGGTGACGAGTTCGGCCTCGCGGGCGGCATCGATTACGCCGCGCGCGCGGCCGGCGGCGATGGCGAGGCTCGCGAGCACGGTCAGCTGGCAGGTAAACGCCTTGGTCGAGGCGACGCCGATCTCCGGTCCGGCAAGCGTCAGCGCCACCACGTCGCTCTCGCGCGCGATGGTCGAGGTCGGGACATTGACGACCGAAAGGATATGGTTGCCCTGCTCCCTGGCATAGCGGAGCGTGGCGAGCGTATCGGCGGTCTCGCCCGATTGCGAGATCACGATCATCGCCTCGCCCGGCGCGAGGGGCGCCTCGCGATAGCGGAACTCGCTGGCGATATCGATCTCGACCGGCAGCCGCGCGAGGCGCTCGAACCAGTATTTCGCGACCTGGCCGGCGAGGAAGGCCGTGCCGCAGGCCGAGATCGAGAGCCGAGAGAGCTTCGTCCAATCGAACGGCGTCTCGAAGGGCAAGGCCACCCGCCCGGCGGCCATGTCGACGTAATGCGCAAGCGTGCGGCCCACCACTTCCGGCTGCTCGTAGATCTCCTTGAGCATGAAATGGCGGTGATTGCCCTTGTCGACGAGGAAGGCACCGGCCTGGCTGCGCTGCGCCTTGCGCGCCACGCGCCGGCCGCTCTCGTCGAAGATGGTGGCGCCGGCGCGGGTGAGCACCACCCAATCGCCGTCCTCGAGATAGGTGATCATGTCGGTGAACGGCGCGAGCGCCAGCGCGTCCGACCCGAGATACATCTCGCCCTGCCCATGCCCCACCGCGAGCGGCGCGCCCCGCCGCGCGCCGATCAGGAGATCGGCCTCGCCCGCGAACACGAATCCGAGCGCGAAGGCACCATGGAGGCGCGGCAGCGCGGCGGCCACCGCCTCCTGCGGGCTCAGGCCCTTGTCCATGAGATCGGTGACGAGATGTGCCACGACTTCCGTATCGGTCTGGGTGACGAAGACATGGCCCGCCGCCGCCAGTTCCGCGCGCAATTCGCGGAAATTCTCGATGATGCCGTTATGGACCACCGCGAGCCGCGCGGTGGCGTGCGGATGGGCGTTGTTCTCGGTCGGGCGGCCATGCGTGGCCCAGCGCGTATGCCCGATTCCGGCATGGCCCGCCGGCGGCGCCTCGCGCAGCCGTGCCTCGAGATTGCGGAGCTTGCCCTCGGCCCGCATGCGCGCAATGACGCCGTTCTCGATCGTCGCCACGCCGGCGGAATCGTAGCCGCGATATTCGAGCCGCTTCAGCGCCTCGACGATCTGGAACGCCACCGGCTCGTTGCCGAGAATGCCGACAATTCCGCACATGCCAATGCCCCTTTCCGGTCCGTTTCGTGGCGTGATGCATGCCAGCCGGGCCGGATTGGCACAAATCACGTTGAAAAACCGTTTGTGAACAGGGCCCGTGCAAGCCCGGCGCCAGTTGTGCCGGAGGGAGGCGCGCCTCAGCCCCCTTTCGGTGTCCGCGCTTTCGTTTTCGCGGCATTTTCCGGCCGCGCGCGGAAGGTCACGGCCCAGCCTGGCTTCACCGTCTGCCGGCCGCGCCCCAAGGCCAGCGCATCGGCCGGCACATCCTCGGTGATGACCGATCCGGAGCCGACGAAGGCCCCGGCGCCGATCGTCACCGGCGCGACCAGCGCCGAATTCGAGCCGATGAAGGCATGCGCGCCGATCTCGGTGCGGAACTTGTTGAAGCCGTCGTAATTGCAGGTGATCGTGCCGGCGCCGATATTGGCCTCGGCGCCGATCGTGGCATCGCCGAGATAGGTCAGGTGGCTGACCTTGGCGCCGGCGCCGAGATCGGCGTTCTTGATCTCGACGAAATTGCCGACCTTGGCGCCGGTGCCGAGATCCGCGCCCGGCCGCAGCCGCGCGAAGGGGCCGACCGAGGCGCCCTCCCCGACGATTGCGCCCTCGAGATGCGAGAAGGCGTGGATCACCGCGCCGGCGGCGATCCGCACGCCCGGCCCGATCACCACATGCGGCTCGATCACCGTGTCGCGGCCGATCTCGGTATCGAGGCTCAGGAACACGGTCTCCGGCGCGATCATCGTCACGCCGGCGCGCAGATGCGCCTCGCGCAGCCGGCGCTGGAGGATCGCCTCGCATGCGGCGAGCTGGACGCGGTCATTGACGCCCATCGCCTCCTCCTCCGGCGCGAGGACGACCTGCGCGCGATAGCCCCGCGCCCGCGCCAGCGCGACGCAATCGGTGAGGTAGAATTCGTTCTGGGCATTGTCGGGGCGAATTGCGTCGAGCAGCGCCAGCGCGACCTCGCCGTTGAGCGCCATCAGCCCGCCATTGCAGAGCCGTATCGTCCGCTCGGCCTCGCTCGCATCCTTGTGCTCGCGGATGGCGACCAGTTCGCCAAGCTCGGTCACGAGCCGGCCATAGCCGGCGGGATCGGCGGCCTCGAAACCCATCACCGCCACCGCGCAACCCGGCTCGGCGGCGGCGGCGGCAAGCGCACGCATGGTCTCGGGCCGGACGAGCGGCGTGTCCCCGAACAGGACGAGCAGTGTGCCGCCACCAGCCGCGATCGCCGCCCGCGCCTGGAGCACCGCATGCGCCGTGCCGCGCCGCTCGCGCTGCTCGAAGATCGCCGTGCCCGGCGCCACGCGCCCGATCTCCGCCGCGACATCCGGGCGATCCGGGCCGATCACCGCCGCGAGATTGCTGAACCCGGCGGTCCCGGCGGCGCGAAGCGCATGTCCGACCAGGCTGAGCCCCGCGACCTGATGCAGCACCTTCGGCCGTGCCGAGCGCATGCGCGTGCCCTCGCCCGCCGCGAGCACGAGCGCGAGGGTCCGATCGTTCCGTTCCATGCCAGCCATCCTCCGGCGAAAAGCGTGCCCTCGCGCGGGTGGCGCGAAAACCTCCGGCGCATACCCCTTGTTTTGGCCATTTGCCAAGGGTTAACTCCCGGACGCGCCGGTTGAGGCGCGCAACGGGAGGTTGGACCATGGGTCTGTTCAAATTCGTCAAATCGGTGGGCGAGAAATTGTTCGGCGCGAGCGAGGCCAATGCCGCGCCGGCCGACCAGCTCGCGAAGGAAATCGCCAAGCACGGCCTCGACGCCCAGGGCCTCGACATCAAGGTCAATGGCAACGCGATCACCGTCGGCGGCGCAACCAAGAGCACCGAGGAAGCGGAGAAGATCATCCTCGCGCTGGGCAACACGCTCGGCGTCTCCGAGGTGCAATCGAACCTGATCGTGGCCGCCGAAGCTCCCGCCGCGATCATGTACGAGGTCCAGAAGGGCGACACGCTCTGGAAGATCGCCGAAATTCATTACGGCAAGGGCAAGGGCGCGAGCTATACCGCGATCTTCGAGGCCAATCGCCCGATGCTGAGCCATCCCGACAAGATCTATCCCGGCCAGATCCTGCGCATCCCGCCGCTCGCCTGAGCCAGGACCGGCCCGGCGCCGTCGGGCCGGCCTTTCCCTGCCCGGCGGACCCGATGCCGCAGGTCCGGCGCCGCAATCGCCGATTGACCCCTCGCGGCGGAGCCTCTATCACGCGGGCTCGCCGCGCGCCCCTTCCGGGGCGGCGCCGGGCCGGTAGCTCAGCGGTAGAGCACGTGACTTTTAATCATGTGGTCGAGGGTTCGATCCCCTCCCGGCTCACCATTCCCGCCTTGTAGATCAACGATGTGATTCAGCCCCGCCGCGCCGCATGGGCGTCGAGCGTGTTCTCCAGCAGACAGGCGATCGTCATCGGCCCCACGCCGCCCGGCACCGGCGTGATCGCGCCCGCAACCGACCGGACCGCTGCGAAATCGACATCGCCGACGAGCCGGCTCCGGCCATCCGCGCCCGGAACCCGGTTGATCCCGACATCGATGACGATCGCGCCGGGCTTGACATGCGCCGCGCCGATCAGCGCCGGCCGCCCCACCGCCGCGACAAGGATATCGGCCGTCCGGCACAAAGCCGGCAGGTCGCGCGTGCGCGAATGCGCGATCGTCACCGTGCAATCCTCCGCAAGCAGGAGCTGCGCCATCGGTTTGCCGACAATGTTCGAGCGGCCGACGATCACCGCATGCAGCCCAGACAGCGCGGTCCCGACGGATTTCACGAGCCGCATCGCCCCGCGCGGGGTGCAGGGCACGAGCGCGCGGCCGCCGGTCGCAAGCCGCCCGACATTGACGGGGTGGAAGCCGTCGACATCCTTCGCCGGGTCGATGGCCTCGATCACCTTGTCGGCATTGATCGCCTTCGGCAGCGGCAATTGCACGAGAATCCCGTCGATCTCGGGATCGGTGTTGAGCCGCGCGACCAGCGCCAGCAGTTCCGCCTCGGTGGTCTCCGCCGGCAGCCTGTGCTCGATGGAGCGCATGCCGATCTCGGTCGTCTGCCGCACCTTGGAGCCGACATAGACCTGGCTCGCCGGATCCTCACCGACGAGCACCACCGCGAGCCCCGGCACCCGTTCGCCTGCGGCAGCGATCGCGGCAACCCGGGCCGCGAGCCCGGCACGCAATTCCGCCGCGATGGCCTTGCCGTCGATGATCCGTGCCGTCATCCGCGCCTCCCCGGGATCGCGGCCCGAGCGGCCGCGCTCCCGCCCTCTATCGCGATCGCGCCGGCGCGGGAAGGGGCCGGCGGAGGGCTCAGCCGAGATCCCGCGCGCCCGCGCCGATCTGCGCGACGAGATAGGGCGCGAAGCTACGGCCGGTCTCGATCCGGAACAGCATCGGCGCGATGCGCCAGAGCAGGATCTCGGCCTTGTGGAACAGGCTGCGCGTCGCCATGCCGACCGGAAAGGCGCGCGGGTCGAGATCGAGCGGGCAACCGGAATGGAGGATCGCAGCCACCGCAGGCCCCTCGAGCACGAAACCCAGATGGCGATCACTGACATCGACCAGAATATGCGGTTCGGCCGCGCAAGCCTGGCTGATGGCCGCGATCGCGCTCTCAAGCTCGCCGCGCGGCAGCAGCAGAAGCAATTCATCGGGGCCGAACCGCATCAGCGCCCGTGCCCCCGGCTCGCCCCGCTCGCCGCGATGCACCATCCGGTTGATCGCCGGCAGCGCCAGGCCGAGCGCGGCGCCGAGCCGCGCCTCCGCCGCCGGCACGCCCCGGAAGACGAGCCGCCCGAGCCCCAGAACCGGCAGCAGCCGGGCGAAACCCGGCCGGTTGAGGAGCGGCGGCATCTCGGCCGTCTCGGGCGAAGGGGCCTCATCCATGCACGCGTTTCCCATCCGGGTCGATGAAGACCGGCGGCACGATCCGCGCCGCCACCGCGCCGCCGGGCATCGGCACATGGACGCGCGTGCCGAGCCGTGCCCGCCCGTCGGCGACGAGCGCCAGCGCGATCGAATGGCCGAGCCAGGCGCTGGCATAGGCCGAGGTGACATGCCCGAGCGCGGGCGTGCCGGGCGCCGGATCGGGCATCGCCACCACCTGCGCGCCCTCCTCCAGCACCCGCGCGGGATCCTCCGTCCGCAGGCCCACGAGCTGCCGCCGCCCCGGCGCGGCGAGCGCGGCGCGCGACAACCCGCGCCTGCCGACGAAATCGCCCTTGCCCGCCCCGACAAGCCGGCCGAGACCGAGATCGTCGGGTGTCACCGTGCCGTCCGTCTCCTGCCCGACGATGATATACCCCTTCTCGGCGCGCAGAACATGCATCGCCTCGGTGCCATAGGCCGCGCCGCCATGCTTCTCGGCCTCGCGATGCAGCGCCTTCCACACCGCGCGCCCCTCCTCGGCGGGGACATTGACCTCGAATCCCAATTCTCCGGTGAAGGAGACGCGGAAGAGCCGCGCCGCGATGCCCGCCACCCGGCAGGACGCCACCGCCATATGCGGGAAGGCGCCGGGGGCAAGATCGAGCCCCTCGACGAGCGGCGCGAGCACCTCGCGCGCCTTCGGCCCCTGCACGGCGATCACCGCCCATTGCTCGGTGATCGAGACCGGCCAGGCGCGCAGCTCCGGCCATTCCGTCTGGCGATAATCCTCGAACAGCGTCAGCACGCGCGCCGCGCCGCCAGTCGTGGTCGTGACATGGAAGCGGTCCGCCGCCAGACGGGCGATGATCCCGTCCTCGATCACGAACCCGGCTTCGTCGAGCATCAGTGCATAGCGGCACCGGCCGGGCGCAAGATTGCGCACGGCATTGACGTAGAGCCGTTCGAGGAATTCCGCGGCATCGGGGCCGGCAAGCTCGATCTTGCCGAGCGTGGAGGCGTCGAACAGCCCGACATGCGTGCGCACATGCCGGCATTCGCGCGCGACCGCTGCCGCTTCATCCTCGCCCGCACGCGGAAAGAAGCGCGCCCGCCGCCAGAGCCCCACCGGCTCGAACACCGCGCCGGCGGCGCAGGCCCAGGGATCGATCGGCGTGCGCCGGAGCGGCTCGAACAATTCGCCGCGCGCGGTTCCGGCCAGCACGCCGAAGCTCACCGGCGCATAGGGCGGACGGAAGGTGGTGAGCCCCGCCTCCGGCAGGCTCCGCCCGGTTGCGCCCGCAACGATCGCCAGCGCATTGAGATTGGCGGTCTTGCCCTGGTCGGTCGCCATGCCGGTGGTAGTATAGCGCTTGACATGCTCGACCGAGACGAAGCCCTCCCGCGTCGCGAGCCGGATGTCGCGGGCGGTGACATCGTTCTGGAAATCGACAAAGGCCTTGCGCCGGTCCGGATCGCCGGCGACCGGCAATGCGCCATGAACCGGCGCCACCATCGCCTCCGGCAGAATCCCGGCGCAGGCGCCGCGGCATTCGATCCGCTGCCCCGGCGCGGCGCCGGCGGGCACGAAGCCGTGAACCGCCGGATCCCAGCGCAAGGCGCCGCGCGCCTGCGAGAACAGGTGGATCGCAGGCGCATAGCCGCCCGCCATCGCCACCAGATCACAGGCGATGCGCGGCCCCGGAACCACAGCGCCGCCGGCGCCGATGCGCCCCGAGACCACCGCGCGGACACGGCGCGCGCCCTCGGTGGCGATGATGGTCGCGGCCGGCAGGACATGGATGCCCTTCGCCTCCATCCGCGCCCGCAGCGCCGGATCGACCCCCGGGCGCAGATCGAGGATCGCCGCGACCTCGGTCCCGCCGCGATGCAGCGCCTCGGCGGCCGCATAGCCGGAATCGCAGGCGGCGAGGATCACGGCCCGGTCGCCGGGCCTGACGCCGTAGCGGTGCAGATAGGTCTCGACGGCGCCCGCGAGCATGATCCCCGGCCGATCGTTGTCGGGAAAGACCAGCGGCCGCTCGATGGCCCCGGTCGCGAGCACGATCCGGCCGGCGCGCACCTGCCAGAGCCGCGCACGCGGCCTGCATGCGGACGTCGCCGCGAACGGATCACCCAGCCGCTCTTCGAGCGCGACGAACCCTTGCGCAAAGATACCGAAGGCCTGCGTGCGCGCCAGCAGCGTGACATTGACCCGGCGGCGCAGGGTTTCGAGCAGGCTGTCGAGCCGGGCGGCCGCGGCCCGGCCCGCCGGTCCGGGATCACCGGACGCGGTGAGCAGCCAGCCGCCGGGCTCGGCCTGCTCGTCGCAGACCAGCACGCGCTGCCCGGGATCCTCGGATGCCTCGACCGCCGCCGCGAGCCCGGCCTCGCCCGCCCCGACGACCAGCACCTCGCAATGCGCGAAGCGGCCGGCATACCGATCCGGATCCGGCACCGAGGGCGGCCGGCCGAGCCCGGCCATGCGCCGGATCAGCGGCTCGTAGAGCCAGCGCCAGGCGGAATTCCGGCCGGCAAGATCGGGCCCCATGAAGGTGCGGTAATAAAACCCGGCGGCGAGGAAAGGCGCCAGCAGCGCGTTCGCCGCGCCGAGATCGAGATCGAGGCTCGGCCAGCGGTTCTGGCTGATGGCGACAAGCCCTTCGTGGAGCACAATCTCCGTTGCCCGAAGATTGGGGGTCACCCGCCCCGGCCCGTGATCGGTCGTCACCAGCGCGTTGGGCTCCTCGACCCCGGCGGCGAGAATGCCGCGCGGGCGGTGATACTTGAACGACCGCCCGACGAGATGAACCCCGTTGGCAAGCAGCGCCGAGGCCAGCGTATCGCCGGCGAACCCCGCCATTTCCCGCCCGTCGAAGCGGAAATGGAGCGGTCGCCGGCGGTCGATCCGCCCGCCCGCGGCGAGACGGAAGGTATGTCCCCGCCCGCTCATTGCCCGGCTCCGGGCACATCCGGGCGCGGCGCGCCGGGCTCGTAGGTGGCGAGGAAGACATCGCTCACGGTGTCGCGGAGCGCGTTGAAGAAGCGCCCGCAGCCATGGACATGGTGCCAGCGCTCGGCGGTGATTCCCCGGATATTGTCGCGATCATGGAGGAATTCCCCCCAATCCCGATCGGAAACCGCCGCGGGATCGGCCGGACGGAGGCGATGCGCGGCGCCGGCATGGCGGAATTCGAGCTCCGGACGCTCCATCCGGCAGAAGGGGCAGCGGATCAGCAGCATGCGCTAGCCCGTCGCCTTGGCATAGGTGAGGATGAAGGCCATCATCAGCCCGAGCCCAGCCAAGAATGCGAAGACGGCCCCCATCATGCTGAACGCGAGCCGGTTCCGGTCCCGCTGCCCAGTCGCAGGATCGTCGAGATAATCCGGCGGATAATCGTATTTGTAGATGTTGTGGATGTAGCGCCCGGCGAGGATCGTGAACATCAGCGCGGCGAAGATCGCGACGACGAGCGCGAGCCAGCCCGCATAGGCCGCGCCGCGCACGAGCGGCGGCTGTATCAGGACCAGCGACAGCAGGGTCTCGCCCCGGCCGACCGTTTCCTTGAAAATATCCTTGAAGAACAGAATCGGCAGCGCGATCAGCGCGCTCGCCATGGTGGTGATCGCGGCCATCACCTTCTGCTGTTCCGCGATCTCCCGGGCGAAACTGTCGCGGAAACGGTTGAACCGGTCCTTGTCGCTCTCGTCGGCCAGGGCCATCGCCCCCTCCCTCAATGCGCGACGGCGGCGGCCGCCGCCTCGTCGATCAGCCGCCCCGTGGCGAAGCGCTCCAGCGAGAAGGGCGCCGCGAACGGGTGCGGCTCCCCGCGCGCCATCGTCGCCGCGAAGACATGGCCGGAACCCGGCGTCGCCTTGAACCCGCCGGTGCCCCAGCCGCAATTGAGATAGAGGCCCGGAACGGGGGTCGGGCCGATGATCGGCGAGCGGTCCGGCGTGCAATCGACGATGCCGCCCCAGTTGCGCAGCATCCGCAACCGCCGCGTGGCGGGAAACAGCTCGCAGATCGCCTCGATCGTGTGGCGCGTGACATGCAGCCCGCCCTGCTGGGAATAGGACGGATATTGGTCGGTGCCGCCACCGATCACCAGTTCGCCCTTGTCGGATTGCGAGACATAGGCGTGGATCGTGTTCGACATCACCACGCAGGGCATGAACGGCTTCACCGGTTCCGAGACCAGCGCCTGCAAGGGAAAACTCTCCAGCGGCAGCCGCAACCCGGCCATCGCCGCCACGACCGAGCTGTGGCCGGCAGCGACGATCCCGATCTTCCGCGCGCCGATGAAGCCCCGCGCCGTCTCCACCCCCGTCACCGCGCCGGCCGCGTCGCGGCGGATCCCCGTCACGGCGCAATTCTGGATGATGTCGACGCCGAGCCGGTCGGCCGCGCGGGCATAGCCCCAGGCCACGGCATCGTGCCGGGCGACGCCGCCGCGCCGTTGCAGCGCCGCGCCGAGAACCGGATAGCGGATATCGCGGGAAATGTTCAGAGGCGGGCAGAACGCCTTCGCCTCCTCCGGGCTCAGCCATTCGTTGTCGATGCCGCCGAGCCGGTTGGCATGGACATGCCGCCGCCCGATCTGAACGTCATGCGCGCTGTGCGCGAGCATCATCACCCCGCGCTGCGAGAACATCAGGTTGTAATTCAGCTCGGCGGCCAGCCCCTCCCAGAGCCGCAGCGCGTGCTCGTAGAGCTTCTGGCTCTCCTCCCAGAGGTAGTTCGAGCGGATCACCGTGGTGTTGCGGCCGGTATTGCCGCCGCCGAGCCAGCCCTTCTCGAGCACCGCGACATCGCGGATGCCGAATTCACGCGCGAGGTAATAGGCCGTGGCGAGCCCATGCCCGCCGGCGCCGATGATGATGACGTCATAGGCCGGCTTCGGCGCCGGGTCGCGCCATTGCCGGGGCCAGCCACGATTGCCCGCAAGCCCCTGCCGGACAAGATTGAACAGCGAAAACCGCAAGATCCGTCCCGCTCCCCCTGCCTCTCGACCGGTTCCGGCGGAGATTCGCGCCGTTCCGGCTCTTGATGCCATCCCAGCCGAGGCGCACCGGAAAGGCAAGAGGCGGACTGGGAGCACGGCCCGCGGCCGCGCACCCTCAGCCCGGCCTTTCCGGTCGACAAGCGGCACGCCTTTGACGCATTCTAGAAGGGATCAGGGTTCTTCCGTCATGCCTCAGCGTCCTTCCCGCTTTCCGGCTCATAAACCCGCCTCCCTGCATGGAGGTGGCGCGGGATGAGCGGCGCGCCGCCGGAGCGGGAATCGGGCATGCGCCGCCGTTGGCAGGGCAAGGGGCGCCCGCTCGACGATGCCGCGCTGGCCGAGATCCGGGCACTGCTCGGCACGATGCCGCGCCGGCGCGACCTGCTGATCGAGATGCTCCACCGGATCCAGGACCGGTTCGGGGCCCTCCATGCGCGCCATCTCCGGGCGCTTGCCGAGGAGATGCGGCTCGCCGAGGCCGAGATCCACGAGGTCGCGAGCTTCTACCACCATTTCGATATCGTGAAGGAGGGCGAGGCGCCGCCACCGCCGGTCACGATCCGGGTCTGCGACAGCCTGTCCTGCATGCTGGCGGGGGCTGAATCCCTGCTTGCCGCGCTCGACGGCGCGGTCGACCCGGCACGGATCCGCGTGCTGCGCGCACCCTGCCTCGGCCGCTGCGACGAGGCGCCGGCGGCGCTGGTCGGTCATCACGGCATCGGCCGCGCGACGGCGGAGGCGCTCGCAGCCCGGGCGCTGGCGCGGGAGACGGACCCGGCCCTGCCCGCCGGCATCGACCTCGCCGCCTATCGCGCCGGCGGCGGCTATCGCCTGCTCGAGGCATGCCGCGCCGGCATCCACACCCCGGAATCCCTGATCGAAGCGCTGTCGGAATCGGGGTTGCGCGGGCTCGGCGGCGCCGGCTTCCCGGCCGGTCGCAAATGGCGGATCGTCCGCGGCTTCGCCGGTCCGCGGCTGATGACGATCAACGCCGACGAGGGCGAGCCCGGCACCTTCAAGGACCGCCATCACCTCGCGCGCGATCCCCATCGCGTGCTCGAGGGCGCGCTGATCGCCGCCCATGTGGTGGGCTGCGCGCGGATCTATCTCTATCTGCGCGACGAATATCCCGAAATCCGCGCGCTGCTCGCCCGCGAGGTCGCCGCGCTCGACGATTGCGGCCTCACCGCCCCCTGCCCGATCGAAATCCGCCGCGGCGCCGGCGCCTATATCTGCGGCGAGGAAAGCGCGATGCTCGAATCGATCGAGGGCCGCCGCGGCCTGCCGCGCCATCGCCCGCCCTATATCGCCGAGCGCGGCCTGTTCGGCCGGCCGACGC
This sequence comes from Rhabdaerophilum calidifontis, assembly GCF_008641065.1. Taxonomy (GTDB): domain Bacteria; phylum Pseudomonadota; class Alphaproteobacteria; order Rhizobiales; family Beijerinckiaceae; genus Rhabdaerophilum; species Rhabdaerophilum calidifontis. Next base: position 217,504 of record NZ_VTRS01000003.1, read on the forward strand.
TCAACCACAATGTCGAGACGCTGTTCTGGCTGCGCGACATCCTCGAGAACGGCGCCGGATGGTTCGCCCGGCAGGGCATGAACGGGGCGGCCGGGCTCCGCTCCTACTCGGTCTCGGGTCGCGTCCGCATGCCGGGGCTCCGGGTCGCGCCGGCCGGAATCACCGCCCGCGCGCTGATCGAGGAGCATTGCGGCGGCATGGCGCAGGGACATAATTTCGTCGGCTATCTTCCTGGCGGCGCTTCGGGTGGCATCCTGCCCGCCCGTCTCGCGGATCTGCCGCTCGATTTCGGCCGGCTCGACGAATATGGGTGCTTCGTCGGCTCGCATGCCGTGATCGTTTTTTCCGACCAGGATGATCCGCGGGTGATCGCGTGCAACCTCCTCGCCTTCTTCGCCGCCGAGAGTTGCGGGCAATGCACGCCCTGCCGGCTCGGAACCCTCCGCCTGGGGGCGCTGCTCGATCGGGCGGCGCCGGAGCCGGGCCTGCTCGCCGATCTCGACCATGTGATGCGGCTCGGCTCGATCTGCGGCCTCGGCCAGGCGGCGCCGAACCCGGTCGCGAGCCTGATCCGCTTCTTCCCCGAGGCACTTGGCCTGCCGCACGTCCCGGAGGACGCGTCATGAGCGGGCCGATCCGCTTCGTGCTCGACGGCGAGAGCGTCGAGGCCGCGCCGGGCGAGACCATCTGGCAGGTCGCCGCGCGCCTCGGCACGCGGATCCCGCATCTCTGCCATCTCGACGCGCCGGGCTACCGGCCGGACGGCAATTGCCGCGCCTGCCTGGTGGCGATCGCCGGAGAGCGAACATTGGCCGCCTCCTGTATTAGAGAGCCGGCAAATGGAATGCGGGTCGAGACGCGCGGCGCCGATATCTCGCGGGCGCGGGCGATGGTGTTCGAGCTGCTCGAATCCGCCATGCCCGCGCGCGATGCCACGCCGGACCCCGATTCCGCCTTCTGGCGCTGGAGCGACGCGCTCGGCGTGCGGCGGGACCGCCTGCCCCGCGACATCGGCGGCCCCGGTTCCCAGATACGGGATGGCGCAGCGCAAGACGCGCCTGCCCCCCTGCACGATGCCTCGCACGCCGCGATCGCGGTCAATCTCGAATCCTGCATCGCCTGCGGGCTCTGCGCCCGCGCCTGCCGCGAGGTGCAGGTCAATGACGTGATCGGCATGGGCTTCCGCGGCGCAGCGACGCGGCCGGTCTTCGATCTCGCCGACCCGATGGGGCATTCGACCTGCGTCGGCTGCGGCGAATGCGTGCAGGCTTGCCCCACCGGCGCTCTGGCCGAGAAGACGCTGCTCGATGCCGCCGCGCAGCGGCGCGCGATCGTTCCCGACCGCGAGGTCGACACGGTCTGCCCCTATTGCGGCGTCGGCTGCCTGACGCGCGTCGCCGTCAAGGATGACCGGATCGTCCGCGTTGACGGCCGCGACGGGCCGGCGAACGAGAGCCGGCTCTGCGTCAAGGGCCGGTTCGGGCAAGATTACGCGCGCCATCCGCACCGGCTCATGCAGCCGCTGATCCGCCGCGACGACGCGCCGAAACGCAGTGATCTCACGGTCGATCCGGCCGATCCTTCCGCCGTGTTCCGCGTGGCGAGTTGGGAGGAAGCGCTGTCGCGGGCGGTCTCGGGCTTTCGCGCCGCTCTCGCCCGGCAGGCTGCCGCAGGCGACCCCAGTCAATTTGCCGGCTTTGGATCTGCGAAGGGCTCGAACGAGGAAGCCTATCTGTTCCAGAAGCTGGTGCGGCAGGGCTTCGCCACCAACAATGTCGACCATTGCACGCGGCTCTGCCACGCCTCCTCGGTCGCGGCCCTGATGGAGGGAATCGGCTCCGGCGCCGTGACGGCGCCGTTCACCGCCGTGCGCGAGGCGGAATGCATCCTGGTGATCGGCGCGCGGCCGACCGAGAACCACCCGGTCGCCGCCACCTATTTCAAGCAGGCGGCGAAGGCCGGGAAGACGCTGTTCGTGCTTGATCCGCGCGGCTCGGCCCTCGCGCGCCACGCCACGCACCATCTGCGCTTCCGGCCCGGCAGCGATGTCGCGCTGCTCAACGCGATGCTGAACGTGATCCTCGCCGAGGGGCTGACCGACCCGGATTACATCGCCGCCCATGTCGACGGCATTGATGCGCTGCGGGCGCAGGTGGCCGATTTCACGCCCGAGGCGATGGCGCCGGTCTGCGGCATCGACGCCGGCACGATCCGGGAGGTGGCGCGCCGCTACGCCACGGCGCGGGCCTCGATCATCTTCTGGGGCATGGGGGTGTCGCAGCATGTCCACGGCACCGACAATGCGCGCTGCCTGATCGCGCTGGCGCTGGTTACCGGCCAGATCGGCCGGCCCGGCACCGGGTTGCACCCGCTGCGCGGCCAGAACAATGTGCAGGGCGCCTCCGATGCCGGGCTGATCCCCATGGTCTATCCCGATTACCGCCCGGTGGAGGATGCCGAGATCCGCGTGCGCTACGAGGATCTCTGGGGCCGGCCGCTCGACCCCGCCCGCGGCCTGACCGTCGTCGAGGTGATGGATGCGATCCATGCCGGCACCATCCGCGCCATGTTCATCATGGGCGAGAACCCGGCCATGTCCGACCCCGACCAGCATCATGCCCGTGCCGCGCTGGCGCGGCTCGACCACCTCGTCGTGCAGGACATCTTCCTCACCGAAACCGCCTGGCAGGCCGATGTCGTGCTGCCCGCCTCCGCGCATGCCGAGAAGCTCGGCACCTTCTCGAATACCAACCGGCAGGTGCAGCTCGGCCGCCCGGTTCTGCCGCTGCCCGGCGCGGCGCGGCGCGACATCGACATTCTGGTGAGCCTCGCCAACCGCCTCGGGCTCGGCTGGGATTACGGCCAGCGGCCGGATGCCGAAGGCGTGGAGACCGGCGTCGAGGTCGGGCGCGTCTACGAGGAGATGCGCGGCGTGATGCCCTCGCTCGCCGGGCTTCCCTGGGCGCGGATCGCGCGTGAGGGCTCCGTAACCTATCCCGCTGCCTCCCCCGAAGCGGCCGGGCAGGAGATCCTGTTCGGCGCCGGCTTCCCGACCGCGACCGGCCGTGCGCGCCTGGTGCCCGCGGCGCTGCTGCCGCCGGACGAGCCGCCCGACGCGGCCTTCCCGCTCGTGCTGACCACCGGGCGGCTGCTTGAACATTGGCATACCGGCGCCATGAGCCGCCGCTCACGGCCGCTCGACGCCATCGAGCCGGAGGCCCTGGTGGCGATGCATCCGTCCGAAATCGCCCGGCGCGGGCTCGAAACCGGCCGCCCGGTCACGGTCGAGACCCGGCGCGGCGCCATCCGCGCCACGCTGCGCGCCGACCGCGAGGTGGCCGAGGGCATGGTCTTCGTGCCCTTCGCCTTCGCCGAGGCGCCGGCCAACGCCCTGACCAACCCCGCGCTCGACCCGTTCGGGAAGATCCCGGAATTCAAGTTCTGCGCCGCGCGAATCATTGCGGATTGACAGAAGGATGAATGCAACCGAGAGTTGTGAAGCATAAGAAGAATAAGAAGGGAGCCTGCCATGAGCACCCCGATGAGCCCCAGCGCGCCGGGAGCCGGCCCCAGAGCCGAACCCGAAGCTCCGAAAAGCGACGAGACGCCGCAAGACGCCTCGTCACAAGGTGCAACACCGCAACTGACGTCCGCGCGCGGGCGGTTGCCGCCGCTGAGCGAGGCGGCATTGCGCTTCTATGATGATTTCCTGAGCTACAATTTCATCGGCGCATTGCTGGTCAGCGCCTGCTTTCTGTTCGTCCTGTTCTACAGATACAAGCCCGGCGCCGAACCCTCGATCTTCCTTATCGCGACCTTCGCCGGTTCGCTCGGCGCCTTCGTCAGCTCGCTGACGCGGATGTACAATTTCGCCGATCTTCCCGCCGCCTTCGCGATGGAGAAGACCAGTTTCCGGCGGCGGACCATGCTGATCTATTCCTTCGTTCCGGCCGTCATCGGCACGATCGCGGCCGCGATCCTCTACCTTGTCTTCGCCTCGCAGATCGTGACCGGCGCGCTGTTTCCGAGCTTCGCCTGCCTGCCCGGCAAGGAATGCACGACCATCGGCTCGCTGATCGACGATTTCGGCCCCGACAAGGCCAACGATTACGCGAAGATGATCTTCTGGGGTTTCGCGGCCGGGTTCTCGGAACGGCTGGTGCCGGATCTCGTCACCCGCCTTGCGCGTTCCGGCTCCTTCGCACCAGCCGACGGCGCGACGCCCGCCGGCTAGCCGGAACCGCCTCGCCCCGGCCGGACGGAGCAGGCGGTCCGCGCCCTGCCCGGGCCGCACGGCACGCTTCTAGACTTCGCCGCGTGCCCAGCCCTCCTTGGTCGCCGCCAGGAAATCCGCATAGGCGCCGGCGCGGATCGCGGCGCGGGCCTCGGCCATCAGCCATTCGTAATAGGCGATGTTGTTCCAGGAGAGCAGAATCTGCCCCAGCATCTCGTCGGATTTCGTGAGATGATGCAGATAGGCGCGGGAATAATCCCGCGTCGCGGGGCAGGCGGAAGCCGCATCGAGGGGGCGCGAATCCTCGGCGAATCTCGTGTTCCTGAGATTGAGCTTGCCGAAGCGGGTATAGGCTGTGCCGTGGCGGCCAGCGCGGGTGGGCATCACGCAATCGAACATGTCGACCCCCCGCGCGACGGATTCGACGAGATCGTCCGGCGTGCCGACGCCCATCAGGTAGCGCGGTTTCCCGGCCGGCAGGAAGGGCTCCGTCGCCGCGATGGTCGCGAGCATCTCGGCCTGCGGCTCGCCGACTGCAAGCCCGCCGATCGCGTAGCCCGGCAGGTCGAGCGCGGCGAGCGCCTCGGCGCTCTCGCGGCGCAGGTCCGGATTCGTGCCCCCCTGGACGATGCCGAACAAAGCCCGCCCTTCGCCCGGTTTCACCAGCCGCTCGAAGGCCGCCTTCGAGCGCTCCGCCCAGCGGTAGGAGAGGCGCATCGCGCGCGCAACCTCCGCCTCCGGCGCCGGAAGGCGGATGCATTCGTCGAGCTGCATCAGGATGTTGGAATCGAGCAGGTGCTGGATCTCGATCGAGCGCTCGGGGGTGAGGACGTGTCTGGAGCCGTCGATATGGCTCTGGAAGGTCACCCCCTCCTCGGTCAGCGTCCTGAGGCTTGCGAGGCTCATCACCTGGAAGCCGCCGGAATCGGTCAGGATCGGGTAGTCCCAGCGCATCATCGCGTGCAACCCGCCGAGCCGGTGGACGCGCTCGGCGCCGGGGCGGAGCATCAGGTGATAGGTATTGCCGAGCACGATATCCGCGCCGGCCTGCCGCACCTGCTCCATGGTGAGCCCCTTGACCGTGCCGGCCGTGCCGACCGGCATGAAGGCCGGGGTGCGGATCTCGCCGCGCGGCATGGCGATCACGCCCGTGCGGGCCTTGCCGTCGCGCGCCTGGATCGTGAAGGAGAAATCCGGATTCGTCATGGCATCCGCGCCGGGAACAACAGCGAGGCATCGCCGTAGGAATAGAAGCGGTATCCCGCCGCGATCGCATGCGCATAGGCGGAGCGCATCACCGGAAGCCCCGCAAAGGCCGAAACCAGCATCATCAAGGTCGAGCGCGGCAGGTGGAAATTGGTGATGAGCGCATCGGTGGCACGGAAGACATGCCCCGGTCGGATGAAGATCGCGGTCTCGCCGAGGAAGGGCGCCAGGGTTCCCTCCGCCCCGGCTGCACTCTCGATCAGCCGGCAGGCGGTGGTGCCGACCGCGACGATCCGCCCGCCCGCGGCGCGCGCGGCATTGATGCGCCGGGCGGCCTCGGCGCTGACCTCGCCCCATTCGGCATGCATGCGGTGATCCTCGATCCGCTCGGCCTTGACCGGCAGGAACGTGCCGGCCCCGACATGCAGCGTGACGAAGACATGGCCGATGCCGCGCCGAGTGAGCCGTTCGATGAGATCCGGGGTGAAATGCAGCGCGGCCGTCGGCGCCGCGACCGAGCCCTCGACCCGCGCGAACACCGTCTGGTAATCGCGATGATCCTTGTTCCCCCCATCCGTGCCCGCCCGCCGGCGTGCCTCGAGAATATAGGGCGGCAGCGGCATCGCGCCGATCGCCGCGATCGCCTCGTCGAGATGCGCGCCCGTGCGCTCGAAGCGCAGGGTGACGATCCCCTCCTCGCCCTTGGCGACGATCTCGGCCGAGAGCGACCCCATGAGGCAGACGCGCCCCGCCTCGCCGAAGGTCACACGATCCCCCGGCCGCAGCCGCTTGCCGGGCCTGGCGAAAGCGTCCCAGGTGCAATCGTCGATCCGCCGGACGAGCAGCACCTCGATCCGGACGCTGGATTCCTCGCGGAGCCGGATTCCTTCGAGCCGGGCCGGGATCACGCGCGTATCGTTGAAGACCAGCAGATCGCCGGGGGAGAGCTGGTCCGGCAGATCGGTGAAGACGTGATCGGCGAGCGCCGGCACCTCGCCCGGCCGCACGACGAGGAGCCGCGCCGAATCGCGCGGGCTCGCCGGATGGAGCGCGATCCGGTCTTCCGGGAGGTGATAATCGAAATCGGCGAGGCTCGGCATGGCGGAGAGGATGGTGCGGATCCCGGTCGGCGGCAATGTGCCGCGGACCGGGACCGCCATTCACGCATCCGCGCCGATCGTCGCCTTGTTGATCCGGTCCGGGTTGCGCACCGGCTCGCCACGCGCGAACTGGTCAACCGCCTCCATGCCGTCGATCACCTTGCCCCAGACGGTGTATTGCTTGTCGAGGAAGGTTGCGTCATCGAAGCAGATGAAGAACTGGCTGTTGGCCGAATTCGGGTTGCGCGCCCGCGCCATGGAGCAAACCCCGCGCACATGCGGCTCGTCGTTGAACTCGGCCGGCAGGTCGGGATAGCTCGAGCCGCCCATGCCGGTGCCGTCCGGGCAGCCGCCCTGCGCCATGAAGCCGTCGATGACGCGGTGGAAGGCGAGGCCGTCATAGAAGCCTTCGCGCACGAGCGTCTTGATCCGCGCGACATGCTGGGGCGCGAGATCGGGGCGGAGCTCGATCGTCACCACGCCCTTGGTCGTGTCGAGGATGAGGGTGTCTTCGGGGGAAGCCATGGTCTTGTCCTTGTCTTTGCGAGCTTATTTCACATCCGCGAGCAGCCGGACCTTGAGCATCCGGTCCGGATTGGCGACGGCGCCATTCGCCGCGCGATCGCCCTTCTTGATCCGGTCGACGGCCGCCATGCCGTCGATCACCTTGCCGACCACCGTATACTGGCCGTTCAGGAAGCTCGCATCGCCGAAGCAGATGAAGAACTGGCTGTTGGCGGAGTTCGGGTCCTGCGCGCGCGCCATGCCGACGGTGCCGCGGGCAAACGGCTCGCGCGAGAATTCGGCGGGGATGTTCGGCAGGTCGGAACCGCCGGTGCCGTTGCCGCGCGGGTCGCCGGTCTGGGCCATGAACCCCTCGATGACGCGATGGAAGACGATGCCGTCATAGAAGCCGCGTTTCACCAGCGTCTTGATCTGGGCGACATGCTTCGGTGCGAGGTCCGGCCGCAGCGCGATCAGCACCTTGCCGTCCTTGAGGTCGATCTGGAGCGTGTTCTCCGGGTCGGGCCGTGCCGCGTTCTGGGCCTGAAGCGGCGCGGCAAGGGCGGCGGAAAGCACGGCGAGGAAGGAACGGCGAAGCATGATCTCTCCGGAAGAGGTTCGGGGTTCAGGCGAATTTGCGCTTGAGAGCCGCGCCGACCGGCGCCGGCACGAAGCTCGTCACATCCCCGCCCATCGAGGCGATCTGGCGGACGAGCGTGGCGGTAATCGGGCGGACATTGGGGGAGGCCGGCAGGAACACGGTCTGGATATCGGGCGCGAGGCTGGCATTCATGCCCGCAAGCTGCATCTCGTAATCGAGGTCGGTGCCGTCGCGCAGGCCGCGGATCAGGATCGTGGCGCCGTGCCGGCGCGCGGCATCGACCGTCAGATCGGCGAAGGTGACAACCAGCAGCGGCTTGCCCATGGCGATCGGCCGCGCCACCTCCTCGAGCATCGCGATCCGCTCCTCGACCGAGAAGAGCGGCGCCTTGCCGGGATGGGTGCCGAGCGCGATCACCATCTCGTCGGCGATCGCATAGGCGCGCCGGATCACGTCGAGATGGCCGTTGGTCGGCGGGTCGAAGGAGCCGGCATAGAAGGCGACATGCGGCATGGCGATAACGCGGGAAGCTCAAGGAACGGGTCTGGCGAGCTAACGGCAAAGCCCGGATAACTCAAGCGCCTTGCTTGCGCCCCTATCGGCAGCGCACCAGCCTGTCGATCACGTTTCCGCCCGGCACGTAGCGGATCGTGAGCCGCCCCTCGGTCTCGGTGGCGATCACGGTCTGCCGCGCGCTGCCCTCGGCATCATCGCACACGCCTTGCCAGGTCACGCGGTTGCCCTCGCGCTTCACCGAGGAGAACCGGCAGGCAACATCCTCGCCCGAAAGGCTCATCGGGCCGATGGTCAAAGCCCCGGCCGCGCCGGTACAGGCTGCGCCGGCCTGGGTCCAGATGCCCACGATCGAGCGCGGCTGCTGCGCGCAGGCACCCGCCGCCGATGCGATGAGAAGGCCCAGGATCGCGATGGTTCGTGTCGTCATGGCTGTACCTTACAGGCCTCGGCGGAGGCGTTCCACCGCCGCGGGCAAGTCCGCCATGCGATCGATGACCATTTCCGCGCCGGCCGCCGTCAGCCGCTCGCCAAGATCGCGGATGCCGTTCGAGGCGCCGGTGAAGCCGATCACCGCCATGCCCGCCCGCCGCGCCGCAACGACACCGTTGGCGGAATCCTCGACGACGATCGCCCGGCCTGGATCGACGCCGATCTGGCTCGCCGCGTAGAGGAACACATCCGGCGCCGGCTTGCCGCGCGCCACCTGGCTCGCCGAATAGATATGCGGATCGAAGAGATCCGCGAGGCCGGTGCGCGCGAGGTTGACGCGCAGCCGTTCGAGCCTGGTCGAGGAGGCGACGGCGCGCGGCCCGCCGATCGCCCGCACCGCCTCGGCCGCGCCGGGAATCGCCTGCAATTCGGCATCGAAGCGGCGATGGATCTCGGCATCGATCGCGGCATTGAACCCGTCCGGCAGCGGCCGGCCGATTTCGCCGGCGAGGATCTCCCAGGTGCGGGCCGCCGGCACGCCGGTGAAGCGGGCGTTGAAGACCTCAAGGCTTATCGGATGGCCGATCGCCGTCAGCGCCTCGGCGCAGACCGAACCGGCGATGTGCTCGGAATCGACGAGCGTACCGTCGCAATCATAGATCAGGGCGTGCTCCATCCCCGCTCTATGGCCGCCGCCGGCGCCCCGCGCAAGCCTCCGGAACCCGGACGGGAAGCGTGGCGCCCCGCTTGCGCGAGTCCCCCGCCTGCAGGCATCCTCATCGGCATCATCGCGAGAAACCGGGAGTCCCCATGCCCATCGCCAGCCCCGCCGCCTTCGTCGCGCCGTTCCGGATCACGGATGGCCGGCATTTCCGCCTCGCCGATCACGCCCCGGATTCGCTCGGCGGCCATGATCTGTCCAAGGACGAGGGCAAGGCGCTGCTGGAGGAAGGCAAGGTGCGGCTCAAGGCGATGCAGGAGCGGCTCTACGCCGCCGATTCCTGGTCGGTCCTGCTGATCCTTCAGGCGATGGATGCCGCGGGCAAGGATTCGACCATCGAGCACGTGATGTCCGGGGTCAATCCGCAGGGTTGCCAGGTCCATTCCTTCAAGGCGCCCTCGGCGGAAGAACTCGACCACGATTTTCTCTGGCGCTCGGTCAAGGCCCTACCCGAGCGCGGGCGGATCGGCATCCACAACCGCTCCTATTATGAGGAGGTGCTGGTCGTGCGCGTGCATCCGGACTTTCTCGCCGGCCAGCGCCTGCCCGGCAACGGGGTCGGACGGAAGCCCGGCAGCGCGAAATTCTGGGCCGAGCGGCTCGAATCGATCGCCGATCACGAGCGCCATCTCGCCCGCTCCGGCACCGCGGTGCTGAAATTCTTCCTCCATGTCTCGAAGGAGGAGCAGAAGAAGCGCCAGCTCGAACGGATCGACGATCCGAAGAAAAACTGGAAGTTCAATGCCCGCGATGTCGAGGAGCGCGCGCATTGGGATGCCTATATGGCCGCCTACGAAGACGCGATCCGTGCCACCGCCGCGCCCCACGCGCCCTGGTATGTCATTCCTGCCGATCGGAAATGGTTCATGCGCCTTGCGGTGATGCAGGCGATCCTCGCAGAGATGGAAGCGCTGGCGCTCGAATTCCCGAAGCTTTCCGCCGATGCCGTGGCGCGGCTTGGCGAAGCCCGCACGACATTGCTCGCGAGCTGAGCCTCAAACCCGCTTGCGCATCGTGGTCACCTGACGGAACGGCAGGATCCAGCGCAAGGGACCGAGATCGATCGTCTCTCCGGGAACGAACCCCTCGCGCAGATAGAGCCGGCGGGCCTCGGGATTGGTGTCGATCACGTCGAGTCGCACCGCCTCCCGCCCGAGCATGCGGGCATGATCGCAGATCGCCGCCAGCAGCCGCGTGCCGATCCCCTGCCCGCGAGCCTCCGGCGCGACCGCGATGCCGTCCATCAGCAATTCCCCTGGAGTCTCGGGGCGATCGAGGAGCATGGCCAGCGCCAGCCGGAACGGCGATGTCCAGCCATAGCTGGCGAGGAAATCACCGAGCGGACGGTGAAAGACCCCCCTTCCCTCGAGCTTGAACCCGGCGATGCCGAGCAGCCGCCCCCCGCGCGTCGCGATGAAGGCACGATCGTCGCAGAGCCCCTCGGCCAGAAAGGCGATCGCGCGCGCCTCCGACCCGTAGATCGGCGTGACCATCGGCAGGAAGGCCGCGACATAGAGCCGCGCCGCCGCCTCGTGGAAATGGGGCGGCGGGCCGGGCGCGATGCAGAGCGGTTCGGTGCTGTCCGGGGCTGTCATGGCGCGATCCAGGTCGATCTCGGGGGCGGCGCCGGCCCCGCCCCGGTCGTCAGGCGGGCGATCGGCTCCGGCGATCCGCCAGCAATCATCTCGAAATGCCGGACACCGAGGGCAAGCCGCGCCATGTCCGACCCGCCCGGCCCGGACATGCCGGGGACGGGCGGCGCGCAACCGCTCGACGCTCAGCCGACCACGGCGATGTTGTCGATCAGCCGCGTTTGGCCGAGCCGCGCGGCGACAAGCACGCGCAGCGTTTCCGGACGCGCATCGGGCGCGGGAACGGCGAGGCTCGCCGCGTCGCGTATCGCGACATAATCGACGAGGAAACCGTGATCGGAGAGTTCACGCAGGGCCGCGCCCTCGGCCAGCGCGATGCTGGTGCCGGTCCGCACCGCCGCTGCCGCGGCCTGGAGAACCTGGTGGAGAACCGGCGCCGTCTCGCGTTCGGAGGGCGAAAGATAGACATTGCGGCTCGACATCGCGAGCCCGTCCGCCTCGCGGATCGTCGGCCCGCCGAGGATCGTGACGGGAATATCGAGATCGCGCGCCATGCGCCGGATCACGGCGAGCTGCTGGTAATCCTTCTCGCCGAAGATCGCCCGCTCCGGCAGGCATTGCAGCAGCAGCTTCGCCACCACGGTCGCGACCCCGGCGAAATGCGTCGGCCGGAAGGCATCCTCCAGCCCGACCCTGGCCGGCCCGTCGAGGGTGATGCTGGTCGCGAACCCGTCCGGATACATCTCCGCGACCGTGGGCGCGAACACCGCCGCCGCGCCGACCTCACGCAACAATTCAAGATCGCGATCGAAAGTTCTGGGATATTTTGTAAAATCCTCATGCGGCGCGAATTGAGTCGGATTGACGAAGATCGAAACCACCACCGCCTCGGTCTCGGGTGCGAGCCCCGTGACAAGGCTGAGATGGCCGGCATGCAGCGCCCCCATGGTCGGCACCAGCCCGACGCGATGCCCCGCCGCCCGCCGCGCCGCCCGCCATGCGCGCAGCGCGGCGACCGTTTCGAGAACAACCGGCTCCGGCGCCGCATCAGTCATGGCCGCTGGCCTCCTCCCCGCCTCTGCTCTCCTTGCCCGATCGCGCGGCACAGTGCCAGTATGCGTTCGGACAATCCACCCGCTTTTGTCTCATCCCTGTCGGCGGCCCGCGCTCAGCCCTGCTGCACGTAGAGCTGGCTGCCGAGCTTGCGGAATTCCTCGGCCTTCTCCGCCATGCCGGATTCCCGCACGCCCGCCGCCGCCTCCATGCCCTCGATGCCGGAATTGAGCCTCCTGGCCTCCTCGCGCAGATCCTGCGTGATCTTCATCGAGCAGAATTTCGGCCCGCACATCGAGCAGAAATGCGCGACCTTGTGCGCCTCCTTCGGCAGCGTCTCGTCGTGATAGGCGCGCGCGGTATCGGGATCGAGCGCAAGATTGAACTGGTCCTCCCAGCGGAAGGAGAAGCGGGCCCGGGAAAGCGCATCGTCGCGGATCTTCGCCGCCGGATGGCCCTTGGCGAGATCCGCCGCATGCGCGGCGATCTTGTAGGTGATGACGCCCTGCTTCACGTCATCGCGGTTCGGCAGGCCGAGATGCTCCTTGGGCGTCACGTAGCAGAGCATCGCACAGCCGAACCAGCCGATCATCGCCGCGCCGATCCCGGAGGTGATGTGGTCATAGCCCGGCGCGATATCGGTCGTCAGCGGCCCGAGCGTGTAGAACGGCGCCTCGCCGCATGCGCGCAGCTGCTTGTCCATGTTCTCCTTGATCTTGTGCATCGGCACATGGCCGGGCCCCTCGATCATCACCTGGCAGCCCTTGTCCCAGGCGATCTTGGTGAGTTCGCCGAGCGTTTCGAGTTCGGCGAATTGCGCGCGGTCATTGGCATCGGCGATCGAGCCGGGGCGCAGCCCGTCGCCGAGCGAGAACGAGACATCATAGCGGCGCATGATGTCGCAGATCTCGTCGAAGCGCTCGTAGAGGAAGCTCTCCTTGTGATGCGCGAGGCACCAGCGCGCCATGATCGAGCCGCCACGGGAAACGATGCCGGTGACGCGCTCCGCCGTCAGCGGCACATAAGCCAGGCGCACGCCGGCATGGATGGTGAAATAATCGACCCCCTGCTCCGCCTGCTCGATCAGGGTATCCTTGAACACCGCCCAATCGAGCTTCGTGGGGTCGCCATCGACCTTTTCGAGCGCCTGGTAGATCGGCACCGTGCCGATGGGCACCGGCGAATTGCGCATGATCCAGGAGCGGATATTGTGGATGTTGCGCCCGGTCGAGAGGTCCATCACCGTATCCGCGCCCCAGCGGATCGCCCAGACGAGCTTCTCCACCTCCTCCGCGGCGCCGGATGTCACCGCCGAATTGCCGATATTGGCGTTGATCTTGACGAGGAAATTGCGGCCGATCGCCATCGGCTCGAGTTCGGTATGGTTGATATTGGCGGGGATGATCGCCCGACCGCGCGCGATCTCCGCGCGCACGAATTCCGGCGTCACGAATTCGGGCACCGAGGCGCCGAAGCTCTCGCCATCCGCCATCCGCTCGCGCGCACCCGCGAGCGCCGCCTCGCGCGCGAGGTTCTCGCGATGCGCGACATAGACCATCTCCTCGGTGATGAGGCCGGCGCGGGCGAATTCGAGCTGCGTCACCATCTGCCCCGACCTGCCGGCGCGGATTACGCGGTTCGCCGGGCATGCCGGCACCAGCCTATCGGCGGAAACATTGCCGTTATCCTCGGGCCTGACCGGGCGCCCTTCGACCGCCTCGAACCCGCGCGCGACGATCCAGGCCTCGCGGACCGGCGAGAGACCGGCGGCGAGATCGATGCGGGCATCGGTCTCGGTATAGGGGCCGGAGGGATCATAGATGCGCACCGGCGGCTCGAGCGGGTCGGTCAGCGCCACCTCGCGGAACGGCACCCGCATCTCGGGATGCGATGCCGGGCTCGCATAGACCTTGCGCGAGCCGATGATCGGCCCGGTCGTCACGGTTTCCGGCGCTGGCTGGACATTCTTCGGCGGGACGGGCTTGTTCATTTCTTCTTCCTTGCCGCTTGCGCGGCGGTTCCGGGCTGGCCACCCGGCGGCCATTCGGCCTTCGACAACATCAGCAGCCGGTTTTCGCGCGCGCGAATCCCCAAGCCGAAGTTGAGCCAAACCGGAAAGGAAAAGCGGCGAACTATACGCCCGACCCGTCCCTTCGCCGGCATGACCCGGATCAGGTTCAAAGGGTGCTCGGGGGTCTCCCCGATCTCAGCCCTCACCGGGCGCCCCTCGGATTGCAAGAGGCTAGCGGCAAGGCGCCTGCGATGCAACCGGTGGATCAGAGGATTCCGGCATACCACCCGATCAGGGAATCCGGGCGGGCGCGCCAGATGGCGGCATCGGTCTCGCGGATGGCATCGCCATGCTGATTCCAGCCACCCAGCGAGCAATGGATGACCTTGGCGACGCCGTCGATGCCGCTGCCGGGCTTCACCTCGGAGACGAGGCCGATATGCCCGTCATGCCCGTTCTGATCCGGATAGACGAGGAAACTGCCGGGCTGCGGCTGGGCCAGCTTCTCGAAGAAGCCCCAGCTGTTGTTGACATCGGCGTGGATGCCCGTGGTCTCGAACCAGCCGCCATTGACGGCCACATATTTCGGATGATCGACCCTGCGCGAAATCCTGAGGCACCAGGCCAAGAAGCCCGAGCAATCGCATCGCGCGCCGCTCTCCGGCCAGGTCGCCGCCTGCAGGGGCGGCGTGACCCCGGGGCTTTGATAGCGTGTCCTCTTTCCGAGCGCGGAGCGGGCGCGCGACAGAAGGGTGCTCGCGTCCATGATGCCCCTCCTTGTCTCTCCGGAAGAGGAGCACGAAACAACGGGAGGCCACAGCCCCTGATTGTTTACGAGGCGCCCCCCTCCCCGCCATCCTCCCCCTCCGGCTCGGTCACGCGCTCCACCGAGACGACGCGCTCCCCATCCGAGAGATTCATCACGATCACACCCTGCGTGCCGCGCCCGGCGATGCGGATGCCGTCGACCGGGCAGCGGATCAATTGCCCGCCATCGGTCACGAGCATGATCTGGTCGCTCTCCTCCACAGGGAAGGAGGAGATCAGGTTGCCGTTGCGCGCATTCACCGCCATGGCGACGATGCCTTTGCCGCCGCGCCCGGTAATGCGGTATTCGTAGGATGAGGTCCGCTTGCCGTAGCCGTTCTGCGAGATGGTGAGCACGAACTGCTCGGCGGCGCTCATCTCGATATAGCGCTCCGGGGAAATCGAGGCGCCCTCGACGCCCTCCTCCGGCTCGGCGCCCTCCTCCGGCCCGGCCTCGCCGCCGGCCAGATCACCGTTCATGGCCCGCCGCATCTTGAGATAGGCGGCCCGCTCGTCGGCGCTGGCGGCGACATGCCGCAGGATCGACATGCCGATCACCTTGTCGCCGCTTGCGAGATTGATGCCGCGCACGCCGGTCGAATCGCGGCCCTTGAACACGCGCACCTCGTCGACCGCGAAGCGGATGCATTGCCCGAGCGCGGTGGTCAGCAGCACGTCGTCGGCCTCGGAGCAGGTCGCGACATCGACGATATGGTCGCCCTCGTCGAGCTTCATCGCGATCTTGCCGTTGCGGTTCACCTGCACGAAATCGGAGAGCTTGTTCCGGCGCACATTGCCGGTCTCGGTCGCGAACATCACGTCGAGCGCATCCCAGGCGGCCTCGTCCTCTGGCAGCGGCATGATGGTGGTGATGCGCTCGTCGGCTTCGAGCGGCAGCATGTTGACAAGCGCCTTGCCGCGCGCGTTAGGCGCCGCGATCGGCAGCCGCCAGACCTTCTCCTTGTAGACCTTGCCCTTGGAGGAGAAGAACAGGATGGGCGTATGCGTGGAGGCGACGAACAGGCGCGAGACGAAATCCTCGTCGCGCGTCTGCATGCCGGAGCGGCCCTTGCCGCCGCGCTTCTGCGCCCGGTAGGTCGAGAGCGGCACGCGCTTGATGTAGCCGGCATGCGAGCAGGTGACGACCATGTCCTCGCGGGCGATGAGGTCTTCGTCCTCGAAATCCGAATCCGCCTCGACGATCTCGGTGCGGCGCGGCATGGCGAAGGCCGCCTTCACCGCCGCGAGTTCCTCCTTGACGATCGCCTGCACACGGGCGCGCGAGGCGAGAATGTCGAGATAATCGCGGATCTCGTCGGCGATGGTCTTGAGTTCGTCGCCGATCTCGTCGCGGCCGAGCGCGGTGAGCCGCTGGAGGCGCAGATCGAGGATCGCCCGCGCCTGCTCCTCGGAGAGCCGGTAGGTCTCGCCCTCGCCCATGCGGTGGCGCGGATCGTCGATGAGCAGCAGCAGCGGCGCCATGTCGCGGGCCGGCCAGTCGCGCGCCATCAGCGCCTCGCGGGCGGAATTGGGGTCCGGCGCGGTGCGGATCAGATGGATCACCTCGTCGATATTGGCGACGGCAATGCCGAGGCCCACGAGGACATGCGCCCGGTCGCGCGCCTTGTTGAGGCGGAACTTCGTCCGCCGCGACACCACCTCCTCGCGGAAATCGACGAAGGCGGCGATGAAATCCCGGAGGTTCAGCGTCTCCGGCCGCCCGCCATTGAGCGCCACCATGTTGGCGCCGAACGAGGATTGCAGCGCCGTGTGGCGATAGAGCTGGTTGAGAACGATGTCGCCGACCGCGTCGCGCTTGAGCTCGATCACGATCCGCATGCCGTGGCGGTCGCTCTCGTCGCGCAGATCGGCGATGCCCTCGATCTTCTTCTCGCGCACGAGTTCGGCGATGCGCTCGATCAGCGACGCCTTGTTCACCTGATAGGGGATTTCGGTGATGATGATCGCCTCGCGATCCTTGCGGATCTCCTCGATCACCGCCTTCGAGCGCAGGATGATGGAGCCGCGCCCGGTGTGATAGGCCGAGCGGATGCCGCCCCGGCCGAGGATCATCGCCCCGGTCGGGAAATCCGGCCCCGGCACGATCTGCATGAGTTCGTCGATCTCGATCGCCGGATTGTCGAGATAGGCGGTGCAGGCATCGACGACCTCGCCGAGATTATGCGGCGGGATATTGGTCGCCATGCCGACGGCGATGCCGCCGGCGCCGTTGACGAGCACATTCGGGTAGCGCGCCGGAAGCACCACCGGCTCCTCGCGCGAATCGTCGTAATTCGACTGGAAATCGACCGTGTCCTCGTCGATATCGTCGAGAAGCGGGATCGCCGCCTTCGCGAGCCGGCTCTCGGTGTAGCGCATCGCCGCCGGCGGATCGCCATCGACCGAACCGAAATTGCCTTGGCCGTCGACCAGCATCAGCCCCATCGAAAAGGGCTGGGCCATGCGCACCAGCGCGTCATAGATCGCCTGGTCGCCATGGGGGTGATACTGACCCATCACCGCGCCGACGATATTGGCGGATTTCACATATTTCCGGTCCGGCGTGTAATTGTTCTCGTGCATCGCCCAGAGGATGCGCCGATGCACCGGCTTGAACCCGTCGCGGACATCCGGCAGCGCGCGGCTGACGATCACGCTCATCGCGTAATCGAGATAGCTCCGCTTCATCTCGTCGGTGATCGAGATCGGACGGATATCCGAGCCGTCGTCCGCGGGGCCGGCGGGTTTTTCGTCGTTCTGATCGTCGGACAAGGAGAACCCTATGATGTCTGCGAGATACCTGGCGCTATGCTTGGCGCGTCGCGCACCTCTCGTGCGGGCGGCAGCCTGCCGGACCTTCTAGGCGATTCCGCGGCGAAGCGCGAACCGGCCATGGGGATAAGTCAGGCGGCGAGCGAGGTCCTGAGCGCGATATGGGCGAAGGCGCCGAGCAGGGTCGGGTCGAGCTTGCCCTTCATCCCCACCATGATGTCATAGGCATGGGCGGATGACAGCCGCGTCTTGTAGGCCCGCTCCTCGATCAGCGCCGAGAAGATATCCGCGACCGTGATCGTGCGGACGAGATCGCTGATCCTGTCGCCGCAAAGCCCGTCCGGATAGCCGGATCCGTCGAGCAATTCGTGGTGCTGGGCGACGACATCGATCATCTCGGGGCTGAACCCGCCCTTCTCGCGCATGATGTCGCGGCCATGGGCGGCATGGCTGCGCATGATCGCGAGCTCGTTTTCGTCGAGCGCGCCGGGCTTCTCGAGGATGTCGAGCGGGATCCGCGCCTTGCCGATATCGTGCAGCAACCCGCCGAGCGCCAGCCGCCGCTGGTCGGCATGGCCGAAGCCGAGCATCTGGCCGAACCCCACCGCCACGCCCGTCACCAGCAGGCTGTGGCGGAAGGTCTGGGAATGATGCCGCTTCACGGCCGCGATCCAATCCGCAAGTCCGGTCTCGGCCAGCGTCCCGACCACCTTGTCGCCCTGGCCGTAGAGCTCCTCCTGCGTGAGCTGATGGCCGGTCGCGGCGAATTGCAGGATCCGCTCGATCGCGTCGATCCCCGCGTTGAGCCCCTCACGCTGCGCCGCGCCGCCCGCGGATCGCTCCTCGATCGCGGCGCGGATCAGCCGATCGACCGAAGGATAGAGCGTCTCGGCGCTGAACGGGCGCGAGACCACGGCCTCGGCACCGAAGGCCTCGGCCTCGGCGGTGGCGCCGCGGTTCGATTGCTCGGTGATGAACAGGCGGCGCACGGCGCGGTTGGCGAGCCGGCCCATCGCCTCGCGCAATTGCACGGAATCGGCCTCGCGCCGGATCCGGACATCAACGACGGCGAGCGGATGCTCGTGCCCCTTGACTTCCACCACATCCTTCAGCCGTCGCGCCAGCACCGTGTAGCGCGCCAGCAGCGCGCCGAGAATATCGGCACGCGGCGTGGCGCCGTCATGAACGAGCAGGATTCCGGAACCGGCACTCAAATGCGGGAGCCCCAAAAGCGCAGTGTCCGGTAATCTTTGCGCGAGACTCATGAAATCTTGCTAAAATTACAGATTGCGTTTTCGAGCAATTGCAGCTTTCGGGAATTTGCGATGCGCGGGCGGCGGAGCCTGCTAGGATGCCGCCATGATCGCCGCGCCACTCCTCGATTTCTTCCTCGCCGCCCTCACCACGCTGATGGTGACGGTGGATCCGCCCGGCCTCGCGCCGATCTTCCTCAGCCTCACGCTCGGCATGGCGCCGGAAGCGCGGCGCTCGGTGGCGTTCCGGGCCACGCTCATCGCCGGAGGCATCATGCTCGGCTTCGCGTTTTTCGGCCAGCCGGTACTCGGCGCGCTCGGCATCGGCCTGCCGGCCTTCCGCATCGCCGGCGGGCTGCTGCTGTTCTGGATCGCGTTCGAGATGGTGTTCGAATTGCGCAACCGGCGCAAATCCGGGGTCGCGCGCACGGCGATCGACGAGGATCACATCCGCAATGTCGCCGCCTTCCCGCTCGCGATCCCGCTGATGGCGGGGCCGGGAACCATCACCGCGACGATGCTGATCGCCGGCTCGGCGCGCGGCGAGCCGGTGCGGCTCGCCGCGCTGGTCGGCGTCATCGCGCTGGTCTCGCTCGCCTGCCTGCTGGTGTTCCTGGCCGCCGAGCGGCTCTCCAAACTGCTCGGGATCACCGGAAACCTCGTGCTGACGCGGCTACTCGGGGTGATCCTCGCGGCCCTGGCGGTGCAATTCGTCATCGACGGCGTCCGCGCCATGCTCTGAGCGGCGCGGCGGAGCCTCGGCACCGGTCAGGTTTTCAGGGTCTTCTTGCGCGCCTTGAACACGGGCGAATTCTCGAGCGGCAGCGCCGTCGTCGCCTTGATCTTCTCCATGGCGAAGCGCGAGGTCACGTTCTTGAGCGGCACCGCCTTGATGAGGCGGCGGTAGAAATCGTCATAGGCATCGATGCCGGGCACGACGACGCGCATCATGTAATCGACATCGCCGGACATGCGGTAGACATCGACGACCTCCGGCATCGCCCGCACCGTATCGGCGAAGCGGGCGAGCCATTCCTCGGAATGGTCCGCCGTCTCGATCGAGACGAAAATCGTCACGCCGAGCCCGAGCCGCGCGGCGTCGAGCACCGCGACGCGCTGCGCGATGATCCCCGCCTCCTCCATCTTGCGGATGCGGTTCCAGCACGGCGTCGGCGAAAGCCCGACCCGGCCGGCGATCTCGTTCAGCGGCAGCGAGACATCGGCCTGGATCAGCGAGAGGATGGCACGGTCGAAGGAATCCATTTGGGCCTGCGGCGGGTTGATGGGCTACGGTTCCGAGGGCTCATGAAATTGCAGAATATTATTTCCTTTTAATCCCGAACGTTTGTCTTTGGAAGAAGAATTTTCTATTTTCACGATATCCACATCTTGGAGGCGTCGATGCCCGCCCTCATCCCGTTCCATGCCGTCTTCGCCGCCGCGATCATCGCGGCCGGCCTGCTGGCGACCGGTGCCGCCGGCGCCTCGCCCCTGCGCGGCGTGATCGGCGTGCCCGAACTCGCCGCACGGCTCGGCGCCGGGAACCTCGTCGTGCTCGATATCCGCTCGGGCGAGACGCGCGAGAAGGGCGCGGCGCTCTACCGCGCCGGTCATGTGCCCGGCGCCGTCCATGCCGATTACGCGCATGCGAGCTGGCGCCTGCCGCGCGAGAAGATCTCGGTCTATCTGCCCGAACCGACGCAATTCGAGGCATTGGCCGGCGAACTCGGCATCGGCAACGACAGCGACGTCGTCGTCGTGCATGAGGGCGAGGATGCGTCGAGCTTCGGCGCGGCGGCCCGCGTCTACTGGACCTTCAAGGCGATGGGGCATGCCTCGATCGCCATCCTGGACGGCGGACATCGCGCCTGGCGGCTTGCCGGGCAGCCGCTTTCTTCGGATCCCGTCAGCCCGCAGCCGAGCCTCTACGAGGCGAAGCCGGTGCCGGCTTTGCGCGCCTCGCTCCAGGACGTGCTGGCGGCGGGGAACCAGGGCGTGACGCTCGTCGACAGCCGCCCGGAGAGCTTCTATACCGGGCTCGAGAAGCATCGTGCCGTCAAGGGGTTCGGCCATATCCCCGGCGCGGTCTCGATCCCGCATACGCGCGCGCTGGGGCCGGACAACAAGCTGCTCGACGCCGCGAGCCTTGCGCGCAATTTCGCCGCCGCCGATGGCCCGACGATCGCCTATTGCAATACCGGCCATTGGGCGGCGACGGATTGGTTCGTGCTCTCGGAAGTGCTCGGCCGCGACAATATCCGTCTCTATGACGGCTCGATGCTCGAATACACGCTCGAGAACCAGGCTCCGGTCACCGGACGCCGCCCCGGCAGCGGCTCCTGAGCGGATCGCCCGGCCCCGCCATCCGCATATCCTTCGCCTGTTCCGGAGAGCCGGAATAGCGCATCCGGCGCTCAGAACGGGATATCGTCGTCGAGATCGGCCGCGCGCCCGCCGCCCGCGCCGCGATGATCGCTTCCGCCCCGGTCGCCGCCATAGCCGCGCTCACCGCCGCCGCGCGGGGCACCGCCGCCGAAGCCCCCGCCCTGGTCCTCGATCTCGCGGCCGCCCCCGCCGCCATCGCGGCTGTCGAGGATGGTCAGCTCACCCCGGAAGCGCTGGAGAACGATCTCGGTCGAATAGCGCTTCTGGCCGTCCTTGTCCTGCCATTCGCGGGTCTGGAGCTGCCCCTCGACATAGACCTTGGAGCCTTTGCGCAGATATTGCTCGGCAACCTTGGCGAGGTTCTCGTTGAAGATCACGACCGAATGCCATTCCGTCTTCTCGCGCCGCTCGCCGCTGCTCTTGTCGCGCCAGCTTTCCGAGGTCGCGATCCGGAGATTGACGACCGGGTCGCCATTCGAAAGCCGCCGCGTCTCGGGGTCGCGCCCGAGATTGCCGACCAGAATGACCTTGTTGACGCTCCCCGCCATCGCACGCACCCTTCCGCTTCCGCTTCCGCTTTCCTGTCTGGGCACACACCTTAGGCCGCCGCGCGCCCGGACGACAGCCACCTCCCGGCTTGTCCACAATCGCCGGAAAAACCGGCTTATCCCCGTTACCCTTTGTTAACCCATAATCACGCACCATGCTGCAATGGCGGTGTGCCCTGTCCGAGGACCAGGCCCGGCCCGGCCGCCACGACCTTCCGAATTGCACGAACACCGTCTCCCACGGCGCGTCTTTCCGCGCTGCGCGTGAAGTTTTGTTCCGCTTCCGAGATCCACTCCATGGAGGAGTGCCATGAAACACTTCGCCGTCCTCGTCTTCGCCCTGCCCGGCGCCGCGCTCGCGCATTCCTGGTATCCGTATGAATGCTGTTCCGATCGCGATTGCTTTCCTGTCTCGGTGCAGGATGTCCGTGCCATTCCCGGCGGCTGGAGCCTTCCGGACGGCACGATCGTCGCCCATGGCGAGGCGCGCGCCTCGCCGGACGGAAATTTCCATGTCTGCCGCCGGCAGGACGGCACCGGTCCCCTGATCCGGCTGCACAAGAAGCCGGCCTGCTTCTGGGCACCGATGGGCTCCTCGTGACGCGCCCGGCTCCTGACGGAACCTGACAGGAGGCGGTGGGGGCCGGTCTGGATGCGATTGAAGCCGTTGCGCGCGCGCCCTACATGGAGAGCAGAAAATCTTGCGCTTCCGGTAGGCCATGTCCACGATGAAATCGGCCCGTTCGTCCGGCGCGGCCCGCAAGGCGGCGCTTGCCGAGGCTGCCTCGGTCGAAAGCCTGTTCGACGCGGCCGCGCTGCGTTTCTCCGGCCAGAGGGTGATCGCGATCCGCGGCGCGCGCGAGCACAACCTCAAGAATGTCGATCTGACGATCCCGCGCGACCGGCTGGTCGTATTCACGGGGCTTTCCGGTTCCGGCAAGTCGAGCCTCGCCTTCGACACGATCTACGCCGAGGGCCAGCGCCGCTATGTCGAGAGCCTTTCGGCCTATGCGCGGCAATTCCTCGAAATGATGCAGAAGCCCGATGTCGACCAGATCGACGGGCTCTCGCCGGCGATCTCGATCGAGCAGAAAACCACCTCGCGCAATCCGCGCTCCACGGTCGGCACCGTCACCGAGATCTACGATTACATGCGCCTGCTCTGGGCGCGGGTCGGCGTGCCCTATTCACCGGCGACCGGCCTGCCGATCGAGAGCCAGACCGTGTCCCAGATGGTCGACCGCGTGCTGGCGCTGCCGGAGAAGACCCGCGCCTACCTGCTGGCGCCGGTGATCCGCGGCCGCAAGGGCGAATATCGCAAGGAACTCGCCGAATTCCTCAAGAAGGGCTACCAGCGCGCCAAGATCGACGGGCAGTTTTACGAACTCGCCGAGACGCCCGTTCTCGACAAGAAGCTCAAGCACGATATCGATCTGGTAATCGACCGGATCGCGGTGCGCGCCGATGCCAGCGCACGGCTGGCGGAAGGCTTCGAGGCCGCGCTCGACCTCGCGGACGGCATCGCGATCCTCGAACTCGCCGACGAGCGGGACGAGGCCGGCCAGCCGAAGCGCATCACCTTCTCGTCGAAATTTGCCTGCCCGGTCTCGGGTTTCACGATTCCCGAGATCGAGCCGCGCCTGTTCTCCTTCAACAACCCGTTCGGCGCCTGCCCGACCTGCGGCGGCATCGGCCACGAAATGCGGATCGATGCCGATCTCATCGTGCCGGATCCGTCCCTGTCGCTGAAGAAGGGCGCCATCGCGCCCTGGGCGAAATCCTCCTCGCCCTATTACGGCCAGACGCTCGAGGCGCTCGCCGCGCATTACGGCTTCGCGATGACGACGCCCTGGAAGGACCTGCCGGACAGCGCCAAACTGGTGATGCTCTACGGCTCCGGCCAGGAGCCGGTGCGCTTCGCCTATAATGACGGTCTGCGCGCCTACGAGGTCCGCAAGCCGTTCGAAGGCATCATCACCAATCTCGAACGGCGCTACAAGGAGACGGAAAGCGACTGGTCACGCGAGGAAATCGGCCGCTACATGGCCGAAACGCCGTGCTCGGATTGCGGCGGCCATCGCCTCAAGCCCGAGGCGCTGGCGGTCCGGATCGCCGGCCGGCATATCGGCGAGATCGCCGCGCTCTCGGTGAAGGAGGCCGCCGCCTGGTATGAGGCGCTGCCCGACCGGCTGACGCCGAAGCAGAACGAGATCGCCGGGCGGATCCTGAAGGAAATCCGCGACCGGCTGCGCTTTCTCAACGATGTCGGGCTCGACTATCTGACGCTGTCGCGCGGCTCGGGCTCGCTCTCGGGCGGCGAGAGCCAGCGCATCCGCCTCGCCTCGCAGATCGGCTCCGGGCTGACCGGCGTGCTCTATGTGCTCGACGAGCCTTCGATCGGCCTGCACCAGCGCGACAATGCCCGCCTGCTCGGCACGCTGAAGCGGCTGCGCGATCTCGGCAATTCGGTCATCGTCGTCGAGCATGACGAGGATGCGATCCGCGAGGCGGATTACGTCGTCGATATCGGCCCCGGCGCCGGCATCCATGGCGGCGAGATCGTCGCCCAGGGCACGCCGGACGAGGTGATGGCCGACCCGAACTCGCTGACCGGGGATTACCTCACCGGCCGGCGGATGGTTGCGGTGCCGCGCAAGCGCCGCCAGCCGCAGAAGGCCAGGATGCTGCGGGTGATCGGCGCGCGCGGCAACAACCTCAAGGACATCACCTGCGAGATCCCGCTCGGGCTCTTCACCTGCGTCACCGGCGTTTCCGGCGGCGGCAAGTCGACCCTCGTCATCGAGACGCTGTTCAAGGCCGCCGCGCGCCGCCTCAACGGCGCGATGGAGCATCCCGCGCCCTTCGCGCGCATCGAGGGGCTGGAGATGCTCGACAAGGTGATCGACATCGACCAATCGCCGATCGGCCGCACGCCGCGCTCGAACCCGGCGACCTATACCGGCGCCTTCACCCCGATCCGCGACTGGTTCGCGAACCTGCCCGAGGCCAAGGCACGCGGCTACCAGCCGGGGCGCTTCTCCTTCAACGTCAAGGGCGGGCGCTGCGAGGCCTGCCAGGGCGACGGCGTCGTCAAGATCGAGATGCATTTCCTGCCCGATGTCTATGTCACCTGCGATGTCTGCAAGGGCAAGCGCTATGACCGCGAGACGCTGGAGGTGAAATTCCGCGATCATTCGATCGCCGATGTGCTCGACATGTCGGTCGAGGAGGCGGCCGAATTGTTCAAGGCCGTGCCCGCGATCCGCGACAAGATGGAGACGCTGGCCCGCGTCGGGCTCGGCTATGTCAAGGTCGGCCAGCAGGCCACGACGCTGTCCGGCGGCGAGGCGCAGCGCGTCAAGCTCTCCAAGGAACTCTCGCGCCGCGCCACCGGCCGCACGCTCTACATCCTCGACGAGCCGACGACGGGGCTCCATTTCCACGATGTCGCCAAGCTGCTGGAAGTGCTGCACGAACTGGTCGAGCAGGGCAATACGGTGGTGGTGATCGAGCACAATCTCGAAGTGATCAAGACCGCCGACTGGGTGATCGATCTCGGCCCCGAGGGCGGCGATGGCGGCGGCCGGATCGTCGCTTCAGGCACGCCGGAGACAATCGCGGCAACCCCCGAGAGCCATACCGGGCGCTTCCTCGCCGAAATCCTGGCGCGCCGCCCCTTCCCGGCCGGCTGAGCGGCGCATCGCCGGCATCGTCGGAACATGCCGCCGCCGAGCGCAGCGGCGCAGGTCAGGTTCGAATGCTAAAATTTTATGAAATGGGTATGCGCTTAGCGCATGGCAGATGACTTTTAGCACACAAGCCCTGCCCAAACTTTGCCTTTTTTGCACTGCACATAAACAGCATCGCTCAGGGAACAGACAGCATCGCCATCGGGCTGATGCCGTTCCCGGGCATCGGATTTCCATTCGGAGACGACCCATGATCCTCACCCAGCTCCTCGCCCGCCTGCAGGCCTGGCTTCGCTATCGCCGCAATGTCGAGATTCTCTCCCGGCTGACCGACCGTGAACTCGCCGATATCGGCCTCAACCGGGGCTCGATCGGCGAGGCCGCGCGCCGCGTCGCCAACGCGTAACGGCTCTCTCCCGGCCTTTACGTGCGCATGGGCCCGCTTCGGCGGGCCCTTTTTTTTTAGTGAAAGAACCCGGCCCGCTACCCGGGCGAGGGAGGGCTTCGTCTTTCGCCGGCTCTGCGCTACATCCCGGTTATGACGACAGCAGATCCTTCCCCCATCCATGTCATCGGCGGCGGGCTCGCCGGCTCCGAAGCCGCATGGCAGATCGCCGGCGCCGGCGTGCCGGTGGTGCTGCACGAGATGCGCCCGCTGCGCATGACCGATGCCCACCGCACCGAGGGCCTCGCCGAACTGGTCTGTTCGAATTCCTTCCGCTCCGACGATTCGGACCTCAACGCCGTCGGGCTGATCCATCACGAGATGCGCACGCTCGGTTCGCTGGTGATGGCGGCGGCCGATGGCAACCAGGTTCCGGCCGGCTCGGCACTCGCGGTCGATCGCGATGCCTTCTCCGCCGAGATCACGGCGCGGCTCGCCGCGCATCCGCTGGTGACGATCGCCCGCGGCGAGGTGACGGCGATCCCGCCGGCCGAATGGGACAGCGTCATCATCGCCACCGGTCCCCTCACCTCGCCGGCGCTGGCCGAGGCGATCCGGAACCTGACGGGCGCCGACAGCCTCGCCTTCTTCGATGCCATCGCGCCGATCGTCCATTTCGAGACGATCGACATGAGCAAGGCCTGGTTCCAGTCGCGCTACGACAAGGCCGGCCCCGGCGGCACCGGCGCCGATTACATCAATTGCCCGCTCGACAGGGCGCAATACGAGGCCTTTGTCGCGGCGATCCTCGCCGGGGAGAAGACCGAGTTCCGCGAATGGGAGGGCACGCCCTATTTCGATGGCTGCCTGCCGATCGAGATCATGGCCGAACGCGGCCCCGAAACCCTGCGCCACGGGCCGATGAAGCCGGTCGGCCTCACCAATCCGCATGCGCCGGATGTGAAGCCCTATGCCATCGTCCAGCTCCGGCAGGACAACAGGCTCGGCACGCTGTTCAACATGGTCGGCTTCCAGACGAAGCTCAAATACGGCGCGCAGGCGGCGATCTTCCGCATGATCCCCGGCCTTGAACAGGCGGAATTCGCCCGACTCGGCGGCATCCACCGCAACACCTATCTCAATGCGCCCGAATTGCTGGATGCGCAGCTGCGACTGAAGGCGATGCCGCGCCTGCGCTTCGCGGGCCAGATCACCGGCTGCGAGGGCTATGTGGAAAGCGCGGCGACGGGTCTTGTCGCCGGCCGGCTCGCCGCCGCCGAGCGGCTCGGCCATCCGCTCGCCCCGCCCCCGCCCGAGACCGCGCTCGGCGCGCTCGTCAACCACATCACCGGCGGGCATATCGCGACGATCGATAACGGGCCGCGTTCCTACCAGCCGATGAACGTCAATTTCGGCCTGTTCCCGCCGCTCGACGCCGCCCCGCGCGACGAGAACGGCAAGCGCCTGCGCGGCAAGGAGAAGGCCGTCGCGAAGAAGCGGATGATCACCGCCCGCGCCAAGGCGGCCCTGGCGGGCTGGATGGCGGAACATGGCTGCGCCGTGACGGTCGGGAACACGGCGGCGGAATAGGTTCAGCGTCGGGCGCGGATGGCGTTGCGCCCGATATGGAAAAGCCGCGCCAGCGGGCTGATCGCGATGCTGGTCTCGAAGGGCCGGTAATCCGGTGCCTCCATCCGGGCGAGATAGGGCTCGACCAGGCTGAGCGGCAGGAAGGCCGGGCGGACCGCCGGCGCGAGTTCATGCTCGCGCCGGCGCAGCTCCGCGAGGTGATCGCGCGCCCGCCCGCGCATGGCGGCCAGCGCCGCGCGCAGCCCCTCCGAATCGCGGCCGGCATGGATCTCCTCCAGCGAGACACCGCAGGCGATCAGCGCCTCGTGCGGCACATAGCACTGGCCGCGCCGGGCATGGATCGGAAAGGCGCGCAACAGGCCGGTGATCGCATAGGCCACGCCGGCATGGCCGCAGAGATCGGCCGAGCCCGGCTCCTCGCCTCCGGCGAGGATCAGGGTGGCGAGGCGGATCAGCGCCGAGGAGGTCTCGCCGCAATAGCCTTCGAGATCGAGCCAGGTCGGCATCGGATCGTCGTAGAGATCGAAGCCGCGCGCCTCGATCAGCGCCAGGAACGGCTCCGGCGGCAGCCGGTAGCGCCTGAGCAGATGACGCAGCGCCCGCGCGACCGGATGATCGCCGGGATCGCGCGCCGCGCCGCAGGAGAGCACCTCGCGCCACCATTGATGGCGGATCTCGCCCGGCATCGGCTCCGAGATGCGATCACGGATCGAGGCGATTTCCAGCGAGAAGGCATAGAGCGCAAAGAGCGGCCCGCGCGCCGCCGCCGGCGCGAAGAGGCAGGCCACGTAACGGTCGGGATCGCCGGCGCGCAACGCCGCCGCGCAGGCCGCGAAGGCAGTGTCGAGGCCGGCCCCCGCATCGCGCGGATCGGTCACGGAACCCTTCTCGCATCCGGTTGGCCGGGCCGTCATCGCGCGCTTCCCCCTGTCGCGGATATGGAGCGTTCAGGGCTGAAGAAAAGCGCCGCGGCCTCAGCCGACCGCGATCAACGCCGCGGCGACGCGCCGCCCCTCCGAGAACAGCACGTTGTAGG
Organism: Rhabdaerophilum calidifontis; assembly: GCF_008641065.1. Lineage (GTDB taxonomy): Bacteria > Pseudomonadota > Alphaproteobacteria > Rhizobiales > Beijerinckiaceae > Rhabdaerophilum > Rhabdaerophilum calidifontis. Next base: position 245,936 of record NZ_VTRS01000003.1, read on the forward strand.
TGCGTGCGGCGGAGGGCGTATCCATCACGTCGACCTGAAGGCCGAGTTCGCGCAGCGCCCGCGCGAAGGGCGCATCCGCCGGCAGCGCCTTGTCGCCCGTGCCGACGATCAGGAGGTCGACCCGTCCCATCTCGACGATCACCGGCGTCAGCGAGGCGACATCGATCCGCGCCGGATCGCGCACGGCCCAGACCTGGATGCCGGTCGGCATGGCGATGACGGAGCCCTGATGCGACATGCCGGCAAAGCGGAACCCGCCATTGCCGTAGGAATCGATCATGTGCCCGCCCGGAACGAAACCCTGTGCCATCCGCCTCTCCCCGCCTTGCGCCACTCACGCCTTCGCCGGTTGCGCCACGCCGACACCATCGCCAACCTTGACCCCGAGATAGATCAGGATCGGCGCGGCGATGAAGATCGACGAATACGTGCCGATCAGCACGCCGAACAGCATCGCGAGGCAGAAGCCGCGGATGACCTCGCCACCGAAGATCGCGAGCACGATCAGCGCCAGGATCGTCGTCACGGCCGTGATCACCGTGCGGGTCAGCGTCGAGTTCATCGCGAGATCGAGCAGGTCAGACATCGGCAGCTTCTTGTATTTGCGCAGCAATTCGCGGACGCGGTCATAGACGACGACGGTATCGTTGAGCGAATAGCCGATGATGGTGAGAATCGCGGCGATCGATGTCTGGTCGAACTGCAATTGCGTGAGCGCGTAGAACCCGACTGTCAGAACCAGATCGTGCATGGTCGCGATCACCGCCCCGACGGCGAATTGCCATTCGTAGCGGAACCACAGATAGACGAGGATGACGAGGATCGCGAGGAGCACGCCGATCGTGCCGTTCTGCACCAGTTCCTGCGAGACGCGCGGCCCCACGACCTCGACCTTGCGGAACTCGTAATCCGCCGCGAAGACCTGCCGGAGCCGGGCCACGACCTCGGCCTGCGCCCGGTCCCCGCCCGGCTGAAGGCCGATCCGCAACAGAACGTCCCGCGGGCCGCCGAATTCCTGCACCTCGACATCGCCGAGATCGAGCGTGCCGGCCGTCGCGCGGATCCTGGCGATATCCGCCCGCTCGGCCTTGGACTGCAACTCGACGACGGTGCCGCCCTTGAAATCGATGCCGACATTCATGCCGAGCGCGAGAAAGGCCACGACCGCGACGATCGAGGCGAGCGCCGAGAACGGGAAGCTCACGCGGCGGAACCGCATGAAGCCGAATTTGGTGTTGTCCGGGACGATTCGGAGCAGTTTCATGGGGTGCAGCGCTTTCTCGGCCTTAGATCGGCACGACCTTGGGGCGGAACCAGCGATACCAGGCCGCGACGATGATCCGCGTCAGCGTGAAGGCGGTGAAGATCGTGGTGATGATGCCGATGCACAGCGTGACCGCGAAGCCGCGCACCGGCCCCGTGCCGACGAGATAAAGGATGGCGCCGGCGAGGAAGGTGGTGATGTTCGCATCGAGGATCGTCGCCAGCGCGCGGGTGAAGCCGGTATCGAGCGCCGAGATCGCGGAGCGGCCGGCCGCCTGCTCCTCGCGGATTCGCTCGTAGATCAGCACGTTGGAATCGACCGCCATCGCCATGGTCAGCACGATTCCGGCGATGCCCGGCAGCGTCAGCGTCGAGCCGATCAGCGCCATGGCGGCGAAGATCAGGATCAGGTTGGCGAGCAGCGCGGCGAGCGCGATCAGCCCGAGCACTCCATAGGTCGCAACGGTGAAGGCGGCAATCACCACCGCCGAGACGCCGGAGGCAAGCGAGGCCGCCGCGATCGAATCCGCGCCGAGCCCGGCGCCGACCGTCCGCTCCTCGACAAGCGTGAACGAGGCCGGCAGCGCCCCCGAGCGCAGCAGCACTGCGAGCTGGTTCGCGCGCTCGACCGTGAAGCGGCCGGAAATCTGCCCCTGCCCCTGCGTGATCGGCGTGATGATGCGCGGTGCCGAGATCACCTTGTTGTCGAGAATGATGGCGAAGGGTTTGCCGACATTCTCGGTCGTCGCCTTGGCGAAGGCCTGCGCGCCGCGGACATTGAAACGGAAATTGACGATCGGCTCGCCGGATCGCTGGTCGAAGCCCGGCTCCGCCGAGGTCAGGTCCTCGCCATGGACGAGCACCCGGCGCTCGACCGCCACCGTACCGCCGCCCTCGTCGACATTCTGGAGCGTCTCGATCTCGGCGGGGTTGGCGCCCGGCTCCGCGACCATGCGGAATTCGAGCTTGCCGGGCTGGAGAACGTCGGTGATCTCCTTGGAATCGCGCGCGCCCGGCACCTGAACGACGATGCGATCGAGCCCCTGGCGCTGGATCGCCGGCTCCTTGACGCCTTCGGGATCGATGCGCTTGCGGAAGATCTCGATCGACTGGTCCACCGCACGACGGATGCGCTCGTTGAGTTCGGCATCGGTGATCGCGAGCTGGATCAGCCCGTCGCCCATGTCGACGACCTCGAGGCTACGCTGGCCGGTATTGCCGAGCACCGCGCTGGTGACGGGCACCGCAAGCTCCTGAAGCTTCGGCAGGATCCGGGCGCGCCCCGCGGCGTCGGCGATGCGCAGCGAGACGCCGCGCGCCTGCGCGACGATGCCGCCGGTGGGGGCGACGCGCTCCGCGCGCAGCACCCGGCGCACATCCTCCTGCAATTGCCGGACGAGATCGCGCGCAAGGCCGGCGCGGTCGACCTCCAGCATGACATGGACGCCGCCCTGGAGATCGAGACCGAGCTTGATCGCCCCCTTCGGCACGAGGAAGGCGGGCAGGAACGCCGTCGCCTGCCGAATCCGCTCCAGGCCCAGCAGCGTCGGCAGGATCGCGTAGACGCCGAGGAACAGCGTCAGCGCGATCAGGACGGTCTTGAAGGTCGATTGCCTGAACATGCCCTCACGCACCGGAGCCGGCGCGCTTCCCTTTCTCTCCGGCGCCGGCGGCGCCGCGCCTTACGATTGCACCGGCTCGGACTTGTTGCGCACTTCCGCGACCATGCCGCGCACGAAGCGGGCGCGGACATTGTCGGCGATCTCGACCTCGATCTCGGCATCGTCGATCACCTTGGTGATTTTGCCGATCATGCCGGAATTCATGACCACCGTATCGCCGCGCCGGAGATTCTTGACCATTTCCTGATGCGCCTTGGCGCGCTTCTGCTGCGGCCGGATCAGCAGGAAATACATGATGATCAGCACGAACACGAACGGCAGGAGCTGCATGAACATGTCGTTCGCGCCGGGCGCACCGGCGGCTTGGGCGAAAGCGGGTGTGATCACGTGGGGAATGCTCCAGAACCGTGGGGCCGCCTGCGCGCCCCGGTGAATCCGGCGCGGAATATAGTGACGGGGCGGCAAAACGCAAACGTTCCTTGACAGGGGGCACCGGCGCGCGCGGCGGCGCCGATCCGGCTGGCCAGGATCGCGGATGGCGTGCATATAGGATGTAAGCCCCGCCCCGCGCCATCCGGTTCCCGCCGCCGCCCGCCATGCCCGTCTCCGACCCCGCCCTGCTGCCGATCCTGACCCGTCTTGCCGAGGCACTGGAGCGCATCGCCCCACCGCCGCCGCCCGCACCCGATTTCACCGCCGCCGACGGGTTCCTCTGGCTTGCTTCGGAAAGACGCCTCCGGCCGGTGCCGGCGATTGCGCGGGTGCCGATCGCGCTGCTCAGGGGCATCGACCATGTCCGCGACATCCTCGTCGCCAATACGCGGCGCTTCGCACGCGGGCTTCCGGCCAACAACGTGCTGCTCTGGGGCGCGCGCGGCATGGGCAAATCCTCGCTCGTCAAGGCCGCCCATGCCGAGATGCGCGCGGAAGGCCACCCGCTGAAGCTGATCGAGATTTCCCGCGAGGATATCGAAAGCCTTCCGGCGCTGATGAACCTGCTGCGGCCGGCACCGTTCCGCTTCATCCTGTTCTGCGACGATCTCTCGTTCGATGCCGGCGAGAACGCCTACAAATCCCTGAAAGCGGTGCTCGATGGCGGCATCGAGGGCCGACCGGAGAACGTGCTGTTCTACGCCACCTCGAACCGTCGCCACCTGCTGCCGCGCGACATGGTGGAGAACGAGCGTTCCACCGCCATCAACCCGCATGAGGCGGTGGAGGAGAAGGTCTCGCTCTCCGATCGCTTCGGCCTCTGGCTCGGCCTGCACAAATGCTCGCAGGACGATTATCTCGCGATGATCGACGGTTATGCCGCCCATTTCGGGCTCGATTATCCCGCAGCCGACCTCCACCACGAGGCGCTCGAATGGGCGACGACGCGCGGCTCGCGCGCCGGGCGCGTCGCCTGGCAGTTCATCAACGATCTCGCCGGACGGCTGGGCAAGACAGTCGCTTGAACCGGAACAACCCCGCACTCCTCCCCGCCGCCCCTTTCCTTGGCGGCGGCGAAGGCGGAGGCCGCAAAGCAAAAAACCCCGCCGCCCCTTTCCTTGGAGGCAGCGAAGGCGGAGGCCGGAAAGAAAAACCCCGCCGCCCCTTTCCTTGGAGGCGGCGGGGTCAGGCATCCCGGCCAAGGTCTCGCGAGACCGGGACGATCCCCGAAGGAGGTTGCCCCTTACTCCCCGAGATATTTGCTCGGATCGACCGGCGTTGCGCCCTTGCGGATCTCGAAATGGAGCTGCGGCGCGGTGACATTGCCGCTCTGGCCGGAACTCGCGATCACCTGGCCGCGCCGCACGCTCTCGCCGCGCTTCACCTTCAGTTCGGAATTGTGGGCATAGACCGAGACATAGCCGTTCGGGTGGCGGATCAGCACAAGCTTCCCATACCCCTTGAGCGCATCATCGGCATGGACGACCGTGCCGCCCTCGGCCGCGCGCACCGGGGTGCCCTCGGGCAGAGCGATGTTGATGCCGTCATTGGCCCCGCCGGTGCCGCGCGCACCGAAGCCGGAAATCACGCGGCCCTTGGCCGGCCAGCGGAATTCGGGAGTGTCGGCTCCGCCACCGGTTTCGGCGGGCTTCTCCTCGGCCTTCGGCGGCTCGTTGCGGGCGACCATGGGCGCCGATTTCGGCGGCAATTTCGGAGACGGGATCGAGGCCGTGGTCTCGACATCGTCCGGGTTTGGCTTGGTCCGCGGCTTCGGCGGCTCGACCTTGACCGGGGTGGCCTTCTCGGCGCGAAGCCTGGCGGCGGCGCGCTTCTCGGCCTCGCTCTCGGCCTTCTGGAGCACCTGGCGGGTCGGCGCGGCCTTGGGCGGCTCGACCTTCACCGATGCGGCCTGCGGGACCCCCGCCCTGGGGAGCGGCTGGGCAACCGGCCGCGGCTGCACCTTGACCGGCTCGGGTTTCGGCCGGTCGATCGCGGCCGCAGCCTGGGCGAGCTGCGCCGGCGGGCGATTGCCCGTCACGGGGTTGTAGGCGGGGATGACCACCTGCTGTCCCGGCCGTGCCTGCGTCGCGTTCGAGAGCCCGTTGACAGCAAGGATCGCGCTCGCCGGCACGCCGTAGCGGTTCGACAGCGTCGAGATGGTCTCGCCCGGCTGAAGCGTCACCGGCGTGCCGCCGGCGGCCGTCCAGCCCGAGGGCGCACCGAGCGCGGTGGCCGGGGCCTTCGGAACCGGCGTCAGGGCCGGGTAATTCGCCGAGGCGACGGAGCCGGTCGCGGCCGGCGCGCGCGCGACGCCCGGCGGGGGCAGCGCGGTGGTGGCGACCGTGCCGGTCGTCGGCGCCGGCAGAGGCTGGGAACCCGCGGGCTGGGCCGCCGGCGGCACGCCCTGACGGTTCGTCGAGCCGGTCGTGACCGGATCATAGGCCGCGCGCGAGCGGAACGGGTTGGCGAAGGGATCGTTGCCGAACCGCGCGACATCGGAGGAACACGCGGCGCCAAGACCGGCGACCATGACCGAGGCCAGCAGCCGGCCCCTGCGGGCCTGACCCCTCACCGCATCCCGGAGAACGTTACGCATTACTCGACCCACGCGGATGATTCAAAGACATCGGGCCGGAGTAAAGCCGGATTCAGCTTAAGGGCGGGTTGAGCGGCACGGTTACGAAACCGTAAATCCCGGCCGGCAGCGCCGGTTCAGAGCGCGGCCGGCAGGCCCGCCCGCAGGATTCCCGCGCGCGAGGGGCCGAGATCCTGCGGCTTGGCATGGCCGGTCAGGTCCTTGCGCCAGATGACGAGCCGCGTCTCGCGGCCGCGCCGGCGATGGCCGAGCATGATGCCGCCGGGGCCGATCCGTTCGAGCAGGAAGGCCGGCACCTGTTCGAGCGCGCCGTTGAGGATCACGCGGTCGAAGCCGCCAAGCCCCTCGATCCGCGCCAGCCCGTCGCCGAGCGCGAGCCGGACATCCTCCGCCCCGCTCGCGCGCAGCGCCGCCTCCGCCTGCCGGATCAGCGTGCGATAGCGCTCGTAGCTCGTCACGCTGGCCCCGAGCCGGGCCATCAGCGCCGCGAGAAAACCGGAACCGGTGCCGATCTCCAGAACGCGCAGGCCCGGCCGCAGATCGAGCAGCACCAGATGGCGCGCGAGGCTGAAGGGATCCGTCGCCTCCTCGCCGCAGGGCAGCGGCAGCGCAAGCGGCGAATAGAGCCGCCCCGGCGCGATTCCCGGCAGGAAACGCGCGCGCGGCACGCGCTCGAACGCCGTCAGCAGGGCCGGATCGGTCAGGCCCTTCGAGCGCAGGTCGAGGATGAAGCGCGCGAGCGCGGTATCGGCGGAAAGGCCGTCCGCAAGGCCGCCCGGCGCGCTCCCGCCCGGCATCATCCGCCAAGCGCCTCCGCGAAGCGGGTGAGATTGGGGAAATCGGTGAGATCGAGGCGCAGCGGCGTCACCGCGATCCTGCCCTCGACGAGCGCGTGCAGATCGGTTCCCTCCGGCGGGGTCTCGCGGCCGCGCGCGAAGGCGATCCAGTAATAGGGATTGCCGCGCCCGTCCTGCCGCTTGTCGACATTGAGCAGCGCCTGGTTGCGCTGCCCCTGGACCGAAACCGCGTAGCCCTTGACCTCCTCCGGCTTCCGGGCCGGAAAATTGACATTCATGACGATGCCGCGCGGCACGCCGATCTCGAGAATGCGGCGGATGGTCGGCGCGCCATGCGCCTCGGCGCAGGACCAATCGACCCCCTCATGGCTGCCGAACTGATAGGCTTGGCTGAGCGCGATCGACGGAATGCCGAGGATCGTGCCCTCCATCGCCGCCGCGATCGTGCCGGAATAGGTGACGTCCTCCGCGACATTCTGGCCGCGATTGACGCCCGAGAGCACGAGATCGGGCGGATTGTCGCGCAGCAGGTGGCGCACGCCCATGATGACGCAATCGGTCGGCGTGCCCTTCACCGCGTAATGCCCCTCGCCCACCTGCCGCAGCCGCAGCGGATCGTTGAGCGAAAGCGAATGCGAGACGCCGGACTGGTCCGTCTCCGGCGCGACGATATGCACGTCGTCGGACAGCTGCCGCGCGATCGCCTCCAGCACCCGGAGGCCGGGGGCGTGAATGCCGTCATCGTTGGTGACGAGGATTTTCATGGGTTGGGCGCGCCTCCGGCGCGGGTTCCCTCGCATAAGCTCGGGCGGCCTTCGGCCTTCGAAAGGATCAGCGTTCGGTTCGTCATCGTGGCGGACATCCTTGCCGCTAGTCCAATGTCATGGCCAAGCTTGGCCGGCGATCCACGGTTCCGGCGGCATGGCCCGCGAAGGCTCACGCTCTCTCGATCCGCTTCATGCCGCCCATATAACCGACCAGCGCGTCGGGCACGGTGATCGAGCCGTCCTCGTTCTGGTAGTTCTCCATGACCGCGATGAGACAGCGCCCGACCGCAACGCCCGAACCGTTGAGCGTGTGGACAAAGCGGGTGCTCTTCTCTCCCGCCGGCCGGTAGCGCGCCTCCATCCGCCGGGCCTGGAAATCCCCGCAGACCGAGCAGGAGGAAATCTCGCGATAGGTGTTCTGACCCGGCAGCCAGACCTCGATATCGTAGGTCTTCTGGCTCGCGAAGCCCATATCGCCGGTGCAGAGCATCATGACGCGGTAATGCAGGCCGAGGCGCTTGAGCACGGTCTCGGCTGAGGCGAGCATGCGCTCATGCTCGTCCCTGCTCGTCTCCGGCGTGGTGATCGAGACGAGTTCGACCTTGTTGAACTGGTGCTGGCGCAGCATGCCGCGCGTATCCCGCCCCGCCGAGCCCGCCTCGGCGCGGAAACACGGCGTCAGCGCGGTGAAGCGGAGAGGCAGCTCTTCCTCCGCGAGAATTCTCTCGCGCACGAGATTGGTGAGCGGCACTTCGGCGGTGGGGATGAGCCAGCGATCCTCCCGCGCCGGCGCCCGTTCAAGCGTGCGGGCGACCAGCTTCTGGAGCGACATCAGCCCCTCCCGGAAGACCTGCGCATCGCCCGGCGAGACATGCGCGAGCGCATCGCTCAGCAATTCGGTGCGCGTGCCCTCGCTCATGACCATGAACTGGTCCTCGCGAAATTTCGGCAATTGCGCGGTGCCGAACATCGCCTCGTCCTTCACGAGGATCGGCGGGTTGACCTCGACATAGCCGTGCTCACCCGTGTGCAGGTCGAGCATGAACTGGCCGAGCGCGCGTTCGAGCCGCGCGATCTGCCGGCTGGTGACGACGAAGCGACTGCCCGCGAGCTTCGCCGCCGTCTCGAAATCCATCATCCCGAGCGCCTCGCCGAGAGCGACATGATCCCGGCCGGTCTCGATCCGCTTCGCCGGGCGCGGCACCGCGGAGCCCGGAATGTCGCTGCGGGGGGCCGCGTGATATTCGACATTGCCGTGCTCGTCGGCACCGTCCGGCACCTCGGCAAGCGGCAGGTTGGGGATCGCCGCGAGGGTATCCCGGAGCTTGCCTTCAAGCATTCCGGCCTCGCCTTCGAGCGCGGCGAGCCTTTCCTTGCCCGCCGCAACCTCGGCCTTGAGGGCCTCGGCGCGCGCCACGTCCTTCGCGGCCATCGCGGCGCCGATCTCCTTCGAGGCCGCGTTGCGCCGCGCGTTGAGCGCCTCCTTCTCGGTCAGCGCCGCGCGATAGGCTGCATCCGTCTCGATGATCGAGGCCACCAGCGCCTCGACCTCCGAGGCCGCCTGTCCCCGACGCGTCAGAGCGTGCTTGAGAACCTCCGGGTTCTCGCGGATGGCGCGGATATCGTGCATGGCGAGGCTCGCGAATCGCTGAGAGACGACGTTTCCCTCATGGCCGGTTTGCGGCCGGCGAGAAACGGTTTTGTGGCGGGATCGGCTATAGCAAGGCGCAGCGGCCCGGGCCAAGCCCGGCATGGCGGCGCAACGCGCCATCCGCTCGGATATTCCCGAGAGTGCCGAACAGGGCGCAGTCCAGCTGGTTCTTTCAAAGCCCGAACAGGCGCCGGGCGGTCAGCCCGGATGAGCCGCGCAGGAGGCGCGCATCCAAGAACCGCGCACCAAGACGATCAACCGTATTCCCGCTCGTCCCGCCGGGCCTTGGTCTTCTTCTCGACCATCGCCACCGCGAGGATCGAGAGCTCGTAGAGCGCGAGCGTGGGAATCGCGAGCATGAACTGGCTCTGGATGTCGGGTGGGGTCAGGATCGCCGCCACGACGAAGACCAGCACGATCGCGTAGCGGCGCTTGTCGCGCAGGAAGGCAGCGTCGATCAGGCCGATCCGCGCCAGCAGCGTCAGGATCACGGGGAGCTGGAACGTGATGCCGAAGGCGAAGACCAGCGTCATGATCAGGCTGAGATAATCATCGACCTTGCCGAGATAGGTGATGCTGGAGAGCGACGGATCGCCCGATTGCTGCATCGAGAGCGCAAAGCGCATCAGCATCGGCATGGCGCCGAGCATCACCACCGCCGCGCCGAGCAGGAAGAAGAGCGGCGTCGCGACAAGATAGGGGCGGAAAGCTTCCCGCTCATCCTTGTAGAGGCCGGGCGCGACGAATTTGTAGATCTGGGTCGCGATCACCGGAAAGGCGAGGAAGGCCCCGCCGAACAGCGCGAGCTTCAATTGCACGAAGAAGTATTCGAGCGGATGCGTGAAGATCAGCGGGGCCTTGTCCGGCCCGCCCGCCGCCCAGACATAGGGCCAGGTCAGGATGTTGTAGATCTGCTTTGAGAAGGCGAAGGAGACGATCGTCATCGCCACGAAGGCGATGAGCGCCCGGATCAGCCGGGTGCGCAGCTCGATGAGATGCTCGATCAGCGGCGCCCGCGAGGCCTCGATCTCGTCATGCCCGGGGCGCGGCGGCGGATCGGTCTTCGCCGGGTTGGGATCAAGCGCGTTCATGCCGCACCTCCGGCCTTCGGGGCCTCGGGCGCGGCCGCCTCGCTCTCGAGCGCGCGGATATCGGCCTCGATCCGCTGCAGGGTCGAGCCCGCCTCTCCGCCGCCGGCCTGCTCCGCCGAGGCAGCGGCGCCCTCGACCGCGCCGCGGACCTCGTCGCGGATCATCGCGGCGGGATCGGCGAAGCCGGCGGCGGCGCTGTCGGCAGCGGATTTCATGTCGTCGAAGCTTTTCTTGACGTCGTGAAGCTCGGCCTCGCGCATCGCATCGTCGAATTGCATGCGGAACTCGCCCGCCATCGTCCGGAGCTTCGCGACGCCGCGCCCCACCGAGCGGATCACGCCCGGCAATTCCTTCGGGCCGATCACGATCAGCGCCACGATCCCGATGACGACGAGTTCGCTCCAGCCGATGTCAAGCATCGCGGGCTCCGCCTGGTCTGGCCGGCGCCGCCGCGCCGGGCGATGCCGCACGCGCGGGCGGCTGGGCGCGGAGGGCGCGACGCATCAGCCGATCTTCTGTTCGGTCTTCGGCGCCTCGGCGGCCTTGGCGGCTTCGCCGGCCTTGGCTTCGATTTCCTTCTTGGCGGCATCGCTCTGGGCCGCCTCCTCATCCTTCATGCCGGCCTTGAAGGATTTGATCCCCTTGGCGACATCGCCCATCAGCTCCGGGATCTTGCCGCGCCCGAACAGCAGCAGCACGATGACCGCCACGACGAGCCAGTGCCAGATGCTCATGCTGCCCATAGACGTCTCCCACACGTGAACTCCGGGCCCCGCCCGAACCGGGGGCGAACCTAGGGTTTCTTTGCGCCAAAAACAAGGACCGCGCCGGCTCAGAAGATCAGCACCTCGTCCGCCCCGATCTCGACCCCGATCTCGGCGCCGGGCCCGCCACCGCCGCCCGCCCCCCCGCCCTGGATGCGGGCGCGCAACGGCTGGTCGAGCCCCTCCACCACGAGATCGACGAGTTCGGCCTCGCCGATGAAGCGCCGGTCGAGCACACGCCCCGGCAGGCCCTGCCCGGCCGGCGCCAGCCGGATCGCCTGCGGCCGCAGCGCGAGCACCGCGCGCGCGCCCTCGGCCCGGCCGCCGGCGGGAAAGACACCGAGCGGCGAGACAAGCCGCCCGCCCCGGACCTCCGCCTCGACCTCGTTGAGATCGCAGAAGAAACGCGCCACGTCGAGATCGGCCGGGCGGGCATAGATCTCGCGCGGCGGCGCGATCTGGACGAGGCGGCCGGCGCGCATCAGCGCGATCCGGTCCGAGATCATCATCGCCTCCTCGGGGTCGTGGGTCACGACAAGCGCGGTGGCACCGGTCTCGCGCAGGATGGCGATCGTCTGGTCGCGGACCTGATCGCGCATCCGCCGGTCGAGATTGGAGAAGGGCTCATCCATCAGCAGCACGCGCGGCCGTGCGACGATGGCGCGCGCCAGCGCCACGCGCTGCTGCTCGCCGCCCGAAAGCTCCTGCGGCATCGCCCGCAGCCGGTGACCGAGCCCCACGCGCTGGAGCGCCGCATCGGCGATCGCCAGCGCCTCGCGCCGGGGCAGCCCGCCGAGGCCGAAGGCCGCGTTGCCGAGCGCGTCGAGATGCGGGAACAGCGCGTAATCCTGGAAGACGAGGCCGATCCCCCGCTCCTCCGGCTCGACGAAGCGCCCCGGCCCGGCGATCTCGCGGCCATCGAGCAGGATGCGCCCGGAATCCGGCACGTCGATCCCCGCCGCCAGCCGCAGCAGCGTCGATTTTCCGCATCCCGACGGGCCGAGAAGCCCGATCACCTCGCCTTCGCCGACGGTGAAGCTGACACCTGACAGCGCCGCCTCGCCCGCGAAGCGGCGGGTGATCGCCTCGAAGGCGAGCGAGGCGGGGATGACGGCCGAGGCGCGGAGCCGGCCCGCGAAACGCTCAGTCACGGCCGCGCGGCTCCGGATCGCGCTGCGGCCCGGCGGCCTGCGCTCCACCGTCGGGATGGTCGGGATCGAGCGGTGCCTCGGCCGCCGCCTCGGCGAGCCGCTCCTCGGCCATCAGATCGAACAGGTCGGGTTCGATCGGGTCCTCGTCGGCGCGCAGGGCGGGGTCGTCGCTCGGCAGCGGCACGCCGAGCCCGGCCGGGACCTGGCCCTCGACCAGCCCCGCCGCGGCGATCTCCTCGAGCCCCGGCAGGTCGCCCACCCGGTCGAGCCCGAACTGGATGAGGAAGGTCTCGGTGGTGCCGTAGGTCACCGGCCGCCCCGGCGTGCGCCGCCGGCCGCGCGGCCGGATGAACCCGGCCTCCAGCAGCACATCGAGCGTCCCGCGCGACAGCGACACCCCGCGCAGCGCCTCGATCTCGGCGCGGGTGACGGGCTGGTGATAGGCGATGATCGCCAGCGTCTCGAGCGCGGCGCGGCCGAGCCGGCGCGGTTCTTCGGCCTCCGGCTTCAGCAGGTAGCCGAGATCGGGCGCGGTGCGGAACATCCATTTCCCCGCCACCCGCACCAGATTGACCCCGCGCGGCCGGTAGAGCCGCTCCAGTTCGCCGAGCACCGCCTCGGCGGTGACGCCCTGCGGCATCATCCGCGCGATCGCCTCGCTGGCGAGCGGCTCGGCGGAGGCGAACAGCAGCGCCTCGGCCACGCGCACGCCATGCGCGAAGCGGCGTTCCGCCTCGTTGGTCTCCTCGGTCACCGCGCGCATCGCCGGCGGGGTCATCCGCTCCTCCCTCACGAGGCAAGCCGCGCCGGGCAGCCGCGCAGATAGAGCGGCGCGAAGGCCGCCTCCTGTCGCAATTCGACGAGCCCCTCCCGCGCCAGTTCCAGCGCCGCCACGAAGGCGGAGGCGCGCGCCGAGCGCGGCTCCGCCTCGCCCGGACCGATCGCCGCCAGCAGCAGGTCGATCGGGCACCAATCGGCATGGGCGCCGATCAGCCGTTCGAGGATGGCGCGCGCCTCGGGAATCGAGAGCGTCCGCCGCGCCTCGATATGGTATTCCGCGCGGACCCGCGACAGCCGCCGCGCGGCATAGGCCGCGAGGAGATCGACGAGGCTGAGGTCCCAGGCCCGCGCGGTCTCGACCACGGAGGCCGAGGCGATGCCGCGCGGGAAGGTTGCGCGCGCCGCGCCGAGCCGCTCGCCGAGCATCTCGCCGGCGCGGCGGATCGTTTCGAGCCGGCGCAGCCGTTCGGCGAGATCGGCGACGAGATCCTCGGTCTCCGGCGCGCCATCCTCGCGCTTCGCCGGCAGCAGCAGCCGCGATTTGAGATAGGTGAGCCAGGCCGCCATCACCAGATAATCGCCGGCGATCTCGAGCTTCAGCCGTGATGCCGCGCGGATGAAGGCGAGATACTGGTCGGCGAGCGCGACAATCGGGATCGCGCGAAGATCGAGCCTGTCGCGCCGCGCGAGATCGAGCATCAGGTCGAGCGGGCCCTCGAAACCGTCGAGATCGACCACAAGCCGCAGCGCGCCCTCGCTCTCGGCGAGTTCGGTGGCCTCGAAGGTGAAATCGCCGGTTTCCGGATTTGTGGCGCTCATCCGCGCGAGAATCGGGGTTTCAGCCCGCCAAGGCAAGCAGTTCCGCGAGCCGCGCCTCGGCTTGTCCCCGGTCAAATGGCCGTGCGGGCCGCCGGAGCAGCGCCGTCGCCGCCGCGAGCCGGCGTCCGGCGGCGGCATCAAGCGCCGGGCAGCCTGCAGCGATCTCGCGCATCTCCGCCATCTCGCCGTTGCAATGGAGCACGACATCGCAGCCGGCGGCGAGCACCGCCGCGCGCCGCGCCGCGAAGGCGCCGCTCAGCGCCTTCATCGAGAGATCGTCGCTCATCAGCAGCCCGTCGAACCCCATGAGCCCGCGGATCACGTCCGCGATCACGCCCGGCGAGGTCGTGGCGGGGTTGTCGCGGTCATAGGCGGTGAAGATCACATGCGCCGTCATCGCGAGCGGCAGGTCGCCGAGCGCGCGGAAGGGCGGGAAATCATGGGCCTCGAGCGCCGCCCGGCGCGCCTCGACCACCGGCAAGGCCAGGTGCGAATCGGCCATGGCGCGGCCATGTCCCGGGATATGCTTGATGATCGGCAGCACCCCGCCATCGAGCAGCCCCTGCGCCGCCGCGCGGCCCAGCGCCATCACCGGTTCCGGCGCCTGTCCATAGGCGCGGTCGCCGATGATGTTGTCGGCCCCCGGCACCGGCACGTCGAGCACCGGCAGGCAATCGACATTGATGCCGAGCGCGGCGAGGTCGTCGGCGATCAGCCGGGCGCCGAGATAGGCCGCCTCGCCGGCGAGGTCGGGATCGATCGGCCAGAGCCGGCCATATTCCGCACCGCGCGGATATTCCCGCCAATGCGGCGGCCGCAGCCGCGCCACGCGCCCGCCCTCCTGGTCGATCAGGATCAGCGCGTCGGGGTTGTCGGCCGCGCGCCGCAGCGCCGCAACCAGCGCCCGGACCTGCGCGGGCTCCTCGATGTTGCGCTTGAACAGGATGAACCCGCAGGGCCGGTGCTCGGCGAAGAAATCCGCCTCGCGGTCGGAGAGGCGCGGTCCGGCGGCGCCGAGGATCAGGGGTGTCATGCGCGGCTTCGGCGGTTACTGGCGCGTCACGAAACAGCCGCCGCCGGCCGCCTTGATCCTGCGGCAGGCCTCGTTGGCGGCCGCCTGCGAATAGCCGCCGACACGGACGCGGTAGACCGTCTGGCCATTCGCCTCGCCGGTGACGACATTCGGGTTCCTGCCGCCGAGAATCGCGGCGTAGCGGCCGCGAAGCTGGTTCCCGGCGGTGCGCGCATCGGCCTCGCTGGGGCGTGAGGCGAGCTGGATCGCGAAATTGCCCGTGGCTGCGCCGGCATTGGCGGCGGGCGTCTCGCCCTCCTCGGCCGCACGCGGCGGCGTCAGCGGCAGGGGCTCACGCGCCGGGCGGGCCGGAGCCGGCGCGGCAGCGACGCGGGCCGGGGGCGTCGCGCGTGGCGTCTCGGTGCGAGGCACCGGGCTCTCGCGCGACGGCCCGCTGGCCGTGGTCGGACGCGATTCGACCTTCGCGGGCGGAACGGGCGGAACCGGTGCCGACGGCGCGGAGGCCGGGGCCTGCGCCGGCGTCTCGGCGCCGGCCGCGAAGGACGGCACGGCGCTGCGGGATGTTTCGCCCCCAGCGGCCGGGCCGGGCGCCGGCGCGGGCTCGCCGCCGCCGACCGGAATGCGCACGGAACTGACGCGGCGCGCCTCGACCGAGGCCGCGGCCGAGGCGCCCTCGGCCTGCGCGGCGGCGGAACTCGGTGCGGCGGCGCCGGCATTCTGATACGGGCTCGGCGCGACGATGCGCACCGATTCCCGCCGGGTCACCTGATTGAGGTCGAGCGGCTGCTCGGTGGTCGTGACAACCTGCGACGGTCGGGTTTCGCTCGTAGTGCCACGCGGCGCGAGCACCTGCTTGTTCTGGTCCGGAATCTCGAGCCCGCCGGGTTCGGCCGGGCGCTCCTTGGTCGGCTCGGGCCGCGCGGCGATCACCGGAACGCCGCCGGGGCCGGTCGGGGCCCGCTTGGACCCGAACACCATCGACCCGCCGATCACCGCAAGCCCCGCGACCGCAAGCCCGCCGAGCGCGAGGAAGATCCCGCGCGAACGCCGGACCCCGCCACGCCCGCCTGCGGCAGCAGCGGCGGCGGCTGCCTCGGCCGCGATCCGCTCCTCGGCGAGCGTCAGCGGCGAGGGCGCTGCCTGGCCGGACCCCGGCACGGCATAGGCCGCCTGCGCATCCTCCGGAGCCGGATGCGCCCCATCGGCATGGGTGCTGTCCGCATAGGCCGCCCCGGAATGCGCGGGATTACCATTTCGGGGCATGGGAGCGGCATCGGCCGGCGCGCCGCGCCGGGCGGCATCCTCGCTGGCACGCATGGCGTCAAAGCGCCGCAATTCCTCCTCGAAGGCGGCGAGCGGGTCAACCGCCTCCAGGGCCGCGGCGGGGGCGGCCGTCGGGGCGGAGCTGTCGTGGAAATGCGCCGCGACCTGCGGCTCCGGTGTCCAGCCCGGCGTGAGTTCGGCCCGCGCGGCACCGTGCATCGTCACCGGCGCGGGCTCGGCCGGCGCGGTCCGCCGCGAGGCGAGCGGCGCCGGCACCTGGAAATCGACGGGCGTTTCAACCAGCCGCGCCAGCTCGGCCATGGCCGCCGCATCCGCGCCCCGCGCCGGCGCCGCGTGAGCGGGCGGGGTCGCCGGCTGGTCCGCAGGCGGGGCCGGCGCTGCGACACGCTCCCCGTGCAGGCTCTCCCGCAGCAGTTTTTCGAAGGCCTCGAGATCCGCGAGGGTGGGCTCCCGGCGGGTCTGGTCGTTTCGAGCCATGACCGCTCATCCTCCTCGATACGCGGACATACGGGCTGACCGGCGCGATCGGCGGAACCGGGACGCTAGCGCATTTCCTGCGGCGCGGAAACGCCGAGCAGCGCGAGCCCGTTCGCGATCACCGTCCGGACGGCCTTGACGAGCGCAAGCCTCGCCGATGTTCCTTTTCGGTCATCGTTATTAATAAATCTCAAATCAGGCAAATCCTTGCCCCGGTTCCACAAGCCGTGGAAGCCACTTGCGAGATCATAGAGCGCGAAAACGATCCGGTGCGGCTCGCGCGTGGCGGCCGCCTGCTCGATGAGCCGGGGGAATTGCGCCACCTGACGCATCAGCGCCCGCTCCCCCTCATCGGTGAGAATGGAGAGATCGGCGGCGGCGATCTCCTCGTCCATGATCGGGATCGCGCCGAACGCCGCCTCGGCCTGCCGGAACACCGAGCAGATGCGCGCATGTGCGTATTGCACGTAGAAGACCGGGTTGTCCTTCGATTGCTCGATCACCTTCGCGAGGTCGAATTCGAGTTCGGCGTCGTTCTTGCGGTCGAGCATCATGAAGCGGATCGCGTCGCGTCCGACCTCGTCGATCACGTCGCGCAGTGTGACGAAATCGCCCGCGCGCTTCGACATCTTCACCGGCTCGCCGTTGCGCATCAGCTTGACGAGCTGGCAGAGCCGCACCTCGAGCGCGCCGGCGCCGCCGGTCGCGGCCTTCACCGCCGCCTGCATGCGCTTGACGTAACCGCCGTGATCCGCGCCCCAGACATCGATCATCTCGGCGAAGCCGCGATCGAACTTGGATTTGTGATAGGCGATGTCCGAAGCGAAATAGGTATAGCCGCCATCGCTCTTGAGCAGCGGCCGGTCGACATCGTCGCCGAAATCGGTGGCGCGGAACAGGGTCTGCGTCCTGTCCTCCCAATCCTCGTCCGTCTGGCCCTTGGGCGGCGGCAGGCGCCCCTCGTAGATGAGGCCCCGCGCCCGGAATTCGGCGATGGTGGCGGCCACCCTGTCCTCCGGCGCCTGCAGCGAGGCTTCCGAGAAGAACACGTCGTGGCGGATGTCGAGGGCGGCGAGATCGTCGCGGATCATCGCCATCATCGCATCGATCGCCGCGCGGCGGACGAGCGGCAGCCATTCGGCCTCGGGCAGGCTTTCCAGGGCCTCGCCATGCGTCTCGGCCAGCGCCCGGCCAACCGGCACGAGATAATCGCCGGGATAGAGCCCCTCGCCCACCGGCCCCACCTCACGCCCCAGCGCCTCGCGATAGCGGTGGAAGGCGGAGCGGGCGAGCACGTCGACCTGTGCGCCGGCATCATTGATGTAATATTCCCGCGTCACCGCCCAGCCGGCAAACGCGAGGAGATTGGCGAGCGCATCGCCATAGACCGCGCCGCGCCCGTGCCCGACATGCATCGGCCCGGTCGGGTTCGCGGAGACATATTCGACATTGACCTTCCGCCCCTGCCCCAGTGTCGCGCGGCCATAATCGGCCCCGGCGGCGAGCGCCGCCTTCACCACGGCCTCGTAGGCGTCGGGCCTGAGCGTGACATTGATGAAGCCCGGCCCCGCCACCGCGACACGCGCATAGAGCCCGCGCGCATGCAGCGCATCCGCAATCCGCATGCCGAGATCGCGCGGGTTGATCCGCGCCTCCCTGGCCAGAACCATCGCGGCATTGGTCGAAAGATCGCCATGGGAAGGGTCGCGCGGCGGCTCCACGGTCGCGCGCGCCCGGATCTCGGCCGGAAGCGCGGCGGTTTCGGGCAGGGTGGCGAGCACGGCCTGGAGTTCGGCGGCAAAGAGATGGAACAGATTCATCGAAACGGACCGATGGTGCCGCCCGCGCGGGCGGGCATGGAAGGCGTCTCGCTAGCGAAGCGCGGGCGTTTGGTCAAACAGCCGGCCATGTTCCTGGATAGCGAAGCGGTCCGTCATGCCGGCGATGTGATCCGCGACCCGGCGCGGCAGGCGCGCGGGATCGTTGTGGCCGGCATCCGGATGATCCTCCCCCATCTCGGCCGGCTCGGCGAGGAAGCGCCGGAACAGATCCTCGATGATCCGCGCCGCGGCCTCGCGCAACCGGTTCACGCGCGGATGGCGATACATCCGCGTGAACAGGAAATCCTTCAGCGCCGCCTCGCCCTCGGCCATGGAGGCGGAAAAGGCGATGACCGGCGCCCCGGCGGCGCGGATATCCTCGGCACTCAGCGGCGCGAGCGCGACAAGCCGCCGCTCGCTCTCGCTCGCCACGTCCTCGACAAGCCGCGTGATGACGCGCCGCATGATCTCGTGGCCGCGCCGCCCCTCGTCGAGATCGGGATGCAGGCGATCGATCTCGTAGAGGATCGCCGCGAGGAAAGGCACGTCGCGCAGGTCCTTGGCGGGAAACAGCCCCGCGCGCAGCCCGTCATCGATGTCATGGGCGTTGTAGGCGATGTCATCCGCCAGCGCGGCCACCTGCGCCTCGGCTGAAGCAAAACTTGAAATATCGAGCGGATACTTCTGATCGAAATCGATGATCGAGGAAGGAACGCCGGATTTGCGATAGCGGCCGGCCGGTGCGCCCGCCGCATCGAGAAGCGGGCCGTTATGCTTGACGAGCCCTTCGAGTGTCTCCCAGGTCAGGTTCAGCCCGTCATAGGCGGCGTAGCGCCGTTCGAGCCGCGTCACGATGCGCAGCGCCTGGGCATTGTGGTCGAACCCGCCCTCCGCCGCCATCAGCCGGTCGAGCGCGTCCTCGCCAGCATGGCCGAAGGGCGGATGGCCGAGATCATGCGCCAGTGCCAGCGCCTCGGCGAGGTCCTCATCGAGGCCGAGGATGCGCGAGATGGAGCGCGCGATCTGCGCCACTTCCAGCGTATGCGTGAGCCGGGTGCGGTAATGATCGCCCTCGTGCTCCACGAAGACCTGGGTCTTGTGCTTGAGTCGCCGGAAGGCGTTGGAGTGGAGGATCCGGTCGCGGTCGCGCTGGAAGACGGTGCGCGTCGGCGAGGGCGGCTCAGGGATGAGCCGGCCCCGGCTCCGGCGATGATCAACGGCGAAGGGCGAGAGCGGACGTTCGCGATGGAAGAGCAAGCCATGCCTCGCGCTGCTGGAGGATGTTGCCGAGTCGAGGCTCCGTCCTTACATTCGCATCACGACAAACGAAAGGCGGCCCGGGCCTTGAACCCCGGCCGACGGTTGCGATGACCCTGAAATTCGCCCTCACGCCCGCGCCCGCACCCCAGATGCCGCCGCCACCGCCGGCTGAACCCCTGCGGGTCAGCGCCGCTGCGGCACGGCGCATTGCCGAAATCCTCGCCGGCGAGACGCCCGGCGCCATGCTGCGCGTCGCGGTCGAGGGCGGCGGCTGCTCCGGGTTCCAGTATCGCTTCGCCATCGCCGAGACGGCTGCAGCGGACGACATCCGCATCCCGGCCGGCGCGGCGACCGTGCTGGTCGATCCGGTCTCGGCGCCGTTTCTGGCCGGATCGGAACTCGATTTCGTCACCGAGCTGATCGGGCAATCCTTCCAGATCCGCAACCCGAACGCCACCTCGAGTTGCGGCTGCGGCACGAGCTTCACCCTCTGAGCCGGCTCTCCGGGAGCATGGATGACCATCGCGCCGAGGCGTGAAGCGGCGGCGCGCTGTGTGCTGGCGCACAGGTCGTTTCGGCACGCTCCCGTCTATGCTACCATGGTCTCGTCAGCAGACTTCCCGCCCGTCGATCGAGTACAGAAGCCATGACCGTCCCTGCCCGCCCCCTTCCGGCCGCCCGTGCCCCGCTCCCGCGGCTCGCGCTCGCGGTCGCGCTCGCCCTCGGCGCGAGCGCCCTGCCCTTCCGGATCGACCTTTCCGGCGGGATCGCCCTCGCGCCGCTGGTCGCCGCCGCGCGCGAGAATGTCTCCATCGACAAGATCGAGATCGACACCAAGGCCGGAAAGGTCGTGCTGGGCGATCTCCGCGTCACCGGATCGAGCCTCGCGCGCGGGGAGATCGAGGCGATCTTCCGCGCCGCGAGCGCGCGCGATCTTGGTGATCGTCTTGCGAAATTCGACGCAGAATCGCTGCGCATCGGCACGATCCGCTGGCTTCAGGACAACGAATCCTTCTCCGGCGAGACGGTTTACGAGAATGTCGAGGCACGCGGCATCCGCGCCGGCGCAATCGGCCGGCTCGAGATCGCCGGCGCCAAGGGCAATTCGGTGATGAAGCTCGGCAAGCAGAAGGACAAGCCGACCCGCGTCACCCTGGGCAGGATGGCGATCGACGCCTTCGACCTCACCGCCGTGGCGCGCTGGATCACCGATGCCGATCCGACGGGCAAGGCGCCGATGAAGGCGCTGCACGGCCCCTATTCGATCGAATCGATGGAGATCACCGGCCCGGAGATCACCATGCGCGCCAACCGCACCACGGTTTCGGGCATCAAGGCGCGGCTGCCGCGCAAGCCGATCGTCGACATGATCAACGTGCTCGGCGAACTCGCCAAGCAGGAAGGCAAGGAGAAGCCCCAGCTCAGCATCGCGGCTTTGGCCGAGATCATCGATGTCTGGACCTCGTTCGAGATGGGCGAGGGCCGGATCGAGGGCATCGCCTTCGGCGGCAAGGATGAGAAGGGCAATGCCTTCGCGGCCACGATCGGGCCTGTCACCTTCGCCGGTG
The DNA here is from genome assembly GCF_008641065.1 of Rhabdaerophilum calidifontis. Taxonomy (GTDB): domain Bacteria; phylum Pseudomonadota; class Alphaproteobacteria; order Rhizobiales; family Beijerinckiaceae; genus Rhabdaerophilum; species Rhabdaerophilum calidifontis. The sequence goes on from NZ_VTRS01000003.1 coordinate 267,111, forward strand.
GCGCCAAGGCCGGCGGCGGCACCGAGGCGATCGACATCCGCGCTGCGGACGGCTTCTTCAAGATCAAGTCGAGCCGCTTCGAGGGCGATGGCTATGCCGCGCTTTTCGCCGGCCTCGCCAAGGCGGCGCTTGCCGGCGAGCAGGGGCAGAAGGCCTCGCTCGACGAGCGGACCCGCCTGGAGACGGCGTTGAAGGATCTCGTCCTGCGCGATCTCGTGTTCGCGATCGGCGGCATCGAGGCGGATCTTCCCGACACAAAGGCCAAATCCGAGCGCGTGAAGTTCACGCTGGCCGGCTTCGAAATGCGCGCCGGCAGCTTCGTCGGCGCGATCCCGACCGCAATCGGCCTCAAGCTCGCGAATTTCAGGATGCCGGTGCCGGCCAACAGCAAGGATGACGGCATCCGGACGCTGCGCGAGATCGGGCTCGATACGCTCGACCTCACGACCGGGATCGACGCGCGCTGGGACGAGAGCAAGAAAACCCTGGCGATCAACGATGTCTCGGTCAACATCGCCCAGCTCGCCAAGCTCGCGCTCAAGGCCGAACTCGGCAATATCGAGCGCAAGCTGTTCGAGGACCCGCAGGCCAATTGGGCGCTGGCGATGATGAGCGGCACCATCCGTTCGGCGAATGTCGCGCTCGAGAACGGCGGCGGCCTCGACAAGCTCGTCGCCAAGACCGCGAAGGACCAGAAGAAGACGCCGGATCAGCTCCGCGTCGAGATGCAGACCATGGGCCCGGCGATCATCGGCGCCTTCCTCTCCAACCATCCCGATGCCGCCAAGCTCGCCGAGGCGCTCGGCACCTTCCTCAAGACGCTCGGGGCGCTGAACCTCACTGCCCGCGCCGCCAATGGCGACGGGCTCACCTTCACGGATTTCGCCACCGCCTCCGGCAACCCGGCGGCGATCCTGTCGAAGATCCGCTTCGACGTCAGCGCACGCTGAACCGGTTCCGCCGGGGCCATCGGCGGGACAGACGACGAAAAGGGCGGGGTCTCCCGCCCTTTATCGTTTCTTGCGCCCGTTCAGCCCCGCCCCTGCGCTTCCACCACGGCGAGCGCGGTCATGTTGACGACGCCGCGCGCGGTGGTCGAGGGCGGCAGAATATGCGCCGGGAAGGCGGTGCCGAGCAGGATCGGCCCGACGGGCAGCGCATCGGCCAGCACCTTGGTGAGCTGGTAGGCGATATTCGCCGCGTCGAGATTGGGCATCAGCAGCACATTGGCCTCGCCGGTCAGCCGCGAATGCGGCAGCACGCGCTGGCGGATGATCTCGGAGAGCGCGGTATCGGCCTGCATCTCGCCGTCGACCTCGAATTCCGGCGCCGCCTCGGCAAGGCGCCGCGCCGCCTCGCGCATCTTGCGCGCGCTTGCGCCGTCATGGCTGCCGAAATCCGAATGCGAGACCAGCGCGATGCGCGGCTCGATGCCGAAGCGCCGGACCGCGCGCGCCGCCCGCATCGCGATCTCGACGAGCTGCGCGGCGTCCGGATCCTCATGGACATGGGTATCGGCGAGGAAGAACGCGCCCTTCGAGGTGATCATCAGGCTCATCGCGGCGAGTTCCTTGACCCCCGGTTCGAGGCCGATCACGTCGCGGATCATGCGCAGGCGCGACTGGAAGCGCCCTTCGAGGCCGCAGATCATCGCATCGGCATCGCCCCGCCGCACCGCGATCGCGGCGATCGTCGTGGTATTGGTGCGCACCAGCGTCCGGGCGCCGTCCGGCGTCACGCCCTTGCGCCCGGCGATTTCGAGATAAGTCTGGACGTAATCGCGGTAGCGCGGATCGTCTTCGGGGTTGACGAGTTCGAAATCCCGCCCCGGCCGGATCGAGAGCCCGAAGCGCTTGAGCCGCGTCTCCACGACATTCGGCCGCCCGACCAGGATCGGCACTGCGATCCCCTCCTCGATCGCGGTCTGCGCCGCGCGCAGGCAGCGCTCGTCCTCGCCCTCGGCATAGATCACCCGCTTCGGATTCTCGCGCGCGGCGCGGAAGATCGGCCGCATGATGAAGCCGGAGCGAAAGACGAAGCGGCCCAGCCGCTCCTCATAGGCCGGGAAATCGGCGATCGGCGCCCGCGCCACCCCGGTCTCCATCGCCGCGCGCGCCACTGCGGGGGCGATGCGCAGGATCAGCCGCGGATCGAAGGGCGAGGGAATGAGCGATTCCGGCCCGAAATTGCGCGCTTCCCCGCCATAGGCGCGCGCGACCACATCCGACGGCGCCTCGCGGGCGAGATCGGCGATCGCGCGCACGGCGGCGAGCTTCATCGCCTCGTTGATCGTTGTCGCCTGCACGTCGAGCGCGCCGCGGAAGATATAGGGGAAGCACAGGACATTGTTGACCTGGTTGGGATAATCGGAGCGGCCGGTGCAGATCATCGCATCCGGCCGCGCCTCCAGCGCCAGTTCAGGCATGATCTCCGGATTGGGGTTGGCGAGCGCCATCACCAGCGGCTTGTCCGCCATGCGCTTGAGCAGCTCGGGCTTGAGCACCCCGGCCGCCGAGAGGCCGAGGAAGATATCCGCCCCCGTGATCACCTCCGCCAGCGTCCGCGCCGGCGTCTCCTGGGCATAGACCGCCTTCCAGCGATCCATCAGCGTCTCGCGCCCCTTGTAGACGACGCCCTCGATATCGGTGACGAAGATGTTCTCGCGCCGGATGCCGAGCGAGACGAGCAGGTTGAGGCAGGCAAGCGCCGCCGCGCCGGCGCCGGAGGTGACGAGCTTCACCGTCGCGAGGTCCTTGCCGGCCAGCGCCACCGCGTTGAGGATCGCCGCCGCGACGATGATGGCGGTGCCGTGCTGATCATCATGGAAGACGGGGATCGCCATCCGCTCCCGGCACATCGCCTCGACCTCGAAGCATTCCGGCGCCTTGATGTCCTCGAGATTGATGCCGCCGAAGGTCGGCTCCAGCGCCGCGATCACATCGACGAGCTTGGCGACATCCTTCTGCGCGACCTCGATGTCGAACACGTCGATGCCGGCGAATTTCTTGAACAGGACTGCCTTGCCCTCCATCACCGGCTTGGCGGCGAGCGGCCCGATATCGCCGAGCCCGAGCACGGCGGTGCCGTTCGAGATCACCGCGACGAGGTTCTGCCGCGCCGTCAGCTCCGCCGCCTCGGCCGGATTGTCGACGATCGCCTCGCAGGCGGCCGCGACGCCGGGCGAATAGGCGAGCGCAAGATCGCGCTGGTTGCCGAGCGGCTTGGTCGCCACGACCTCGAGCTTGCCCGGCTTCGGCTGGCGGTGATAGACGAGCGCCCCCGAGCGCAGATCCTTCGACATCTCGACCGCCATGATTTCCCCCTCGGATTCGCGCGACCCCGGCACCTTATAGGAAAATCCGCCTGCCCTCGGAAAGGCCGTTCGCGCCCGGCCGGCCGCTTTGCGTTCCGCGCGCTTTCGTCGTAAGCGCGACGAAGCCCGGACGGACGGCCGGACAGGTGCAAGGAGACCGATATGGATGTGCGGGATTGCAACGGAACCCTGCTCGCCGAGGGCGACAATGTGCAGGTGATCAAGGATCTCAAGGTCAAGGGCACGTCCTCGGTGCTCAAGCGCGGCACCCTGATCAAGGGCATCCACCTCACCGACGATCCGGACCTGATCGAGTGCCGGGTCGAGAAGATCAAGGGCCTCGTCCTGCGCACGGAATTCCTCAAGAAGGCGTGAGGAGATATGTTCCGGCGCCTGCGGCGCGCATTGCGCAACCGCTTCCTGCCCGACCGCGCGCAGTTCGCCCGGCCGCCGGCGGATGCGCGGGCGCGCCGCGCCGCCTGGATCGATTTCCTGTTCGTCGATTTCGCGCTGCTCAGGCTGTTCTGGAAGAACCGCGCCCGGCTTTCCCCGCGCGCCTGGCGGATGAACCAGCCCTTTCCCTCGGATATCGCCTGGGCCCGGCGGCGGGGCATCCGCACGATCGTCACCGCGCGGCACGACCCGCACCATGGCGGCAACGCGCTCGTCGCCGAGGCCTGCCGGCGCCACGACCTCGCCTATGTCACCTTCCCGCTGTTCTCGCGCGCCGCGCCGAGCCGGGAGAGCCTGCTCGCGGCGCCGGATTTCTTCGCCGGGCTTGCGTATCCGGCGCTGTTCCATTGCAAGTCCGGCGCCGACCGCGCCGGGCTGCTGGCGGCGCTCTACCTGATCGTGGCGGAAGGCGTGCCCGTCCGCCTGGCGCGTCGTCAGCTCGGCCTGCGCTTCCTCCATATCCGCCAGTCCCGCACCGGCGTGCTCGACGCGGTGTTCGATGCCTATCTCGCCGCGCATCCGGACGAGGCGACGCCGTTTCTCGATTGGGTGCGCGCGGATTACGATCCCGCCGCCATCGCGCGCGCCCATCGCGCCGGCCGGCTTGCCGACCTTCTCGACCGGGTGATTCTCCGGCGGGAATGAGCGGGAATCGGCTATGGAACCGGCATGATCTTCGAACCGACCGCCCTGCCCGGCGCGTTTCTGATCCGCCCCGAGCCGCACCGCGACGCGCGCGGCTTCTTCGCGCGCCTGTTCTGCCCGGAGGAATGCGCCGCCGCCGGGCTCGATTTCACCAATGTCCAGATCAATCTCTCGCGCAACCCGGTCCGCCACACGCTGCGGGGCCTGCATTTCCAGGCGGCGCCGCATGCGGAAGCCAAGATCGTGCGCGTCACCCGCGGCGCGATCCACGACGTGATCGTCGATCTGCGGCCCGGTTCGCCCACCCGGCTGCGCCACGCCGCCTTCCGGCTCGATGCCGAGGGTGCCGAGGCGCTGTTCGTCCCCGAGGGCTTCGCACATGGCTTCCTGACCCTGGAGCCGGAGACCGACGTGCTCTACCAGATGGGCCGCGCCCATGTTCCCGGCCAGGCGCGGGGCTATCGCTACGACGATCCGGCCTTCGCGATCGCCTGGCCGGCGCCGCCGGCCCTGATCGGCCCGGCGGATCTCGCCTGGCCGGCCTTCCCCGCTAACCCCTGAGGATCACGGCGAGGGCGCGGGCATGCACGCCGCGCCAGGCTCGCGCCGGGTCCGCCGCACCCTCCTCCGCGCCCTCCTGCGCATCTGCAGCCGGTCCGAGCAGCCGATCCGCCAGCGCGGCGGCATGATCGACCGCGCCGGGACGCGCGGGCGCATCTCGTCGCCGCTTGAGATCGAGCACAACCCGGCCCGGCGCCACATGCGACAGGCTCTCGAACCGCCGGATCAGGGCCGCGAACGGCCCGCCGACCGATCTCCTCGCGATAGCAGGATGCGCCGGGCGCGTCGGGCAGGCGGCGATCGCCGCCGCCAGCGCATCGGCCGATCCGGTTTCCGCCGCAAGCGTTTCGAGAATGGCGATGCCGCGATCCCGCGCCGCGCCGGGCACATGGGCGAGCTGGTCGAGGATCATCGCGTAATAGCGCCCGTATTGCAGCGGCCGATCGCCGCCCAGGCAGGGATCCCCGGCATAGACATGCCGGCGCGCCTGCTCGATCCCCGCAAGGAGATAGAAGCCGAGGCAGGGAAACGGCCCGGCCAGCGCCTCGCGTACGGGGTCGGCCGCCGCCTCGCGCGCCACCGCGTCGAGCGCACGGTTCGCTGTGCCGACGAATTGCTCGAGCACGCTCGATCCGCCGCTCTGCGGCCCCATCGCCAGGATCGTGAACGGATGGCGGATATAGAGATAATCGTCGAGCATGGCGGGCAAGGCCGCCGAGAAATAGGCATCGACCTGCCCGCTCATCACCGCCTCGCCGGTCCGCGCCCGGAGCCGCTCGAGCACCGGACGGGCGACGAGGCCGTGATAGAGCTTCGGGGCGAAATCCTCGCGCGTGCGTTCCAGCTCGACGATCGCCTGCCGGTGCCGGGCGGCGGTCCGGCGCTCCGGCACGCCGTGGACAAGGCCGCGCCTGAGCCGAAGAAGCCCGCCGCCGCCACGCTTGTGCGCCGCCGGCCATTGATAGAAGAGCGGCGACCAGGCGAGCGCCGCCGGCCGCCGGCCGGCGAGAAGCGCGCGCAGGCGCGGCCATTGCGCCGGCAGGACCGCATCGTCATCGCCGATCAGCATCACGTAATCGCCGGTCGCGGCGGCAAGCGCATGCTCGAAATTCTGGCGCTGGCTCACCCGCACCGGGGTGCGGAGATAGCGGATGCGGGAATCGTCGAGCGCGGCGACGAGGCCGGGCGTCCCGTCGGTGCTGGCATTGTCCGAAACGAGGATCTCGAGCCCGGGATCGTCGATCGCGCACAGCGTCGCCAGCGTCGCGCCGAGCGTCCCGGCCCGCTCGCGGGTGGGAATGCCGATCGTGATCCTCATCGCCCGGCGCCTCCGCCGGGCAGCCGCAGCGCCAGGCCGCGCCAGCCGGCGGAGCGCAAGGCCGCGCGGAGCCGGGCCAGGAGGAGCCCGGCGAGGCCGAGCCGCGCCCGCTGCCAGCGCCATTGCCGCAGCCAGTCCGCCGGGCCGCCGATGCGCCGCCGCGCGAGCTTGGCGAGCGGGCTCTCGCGGCCCAGCCCGCGATCGCCGATCGCGTCGATCGTCGAGGCGTCGAAGATGTTGGAGCGGATCGGCGCCGGCGCGATGCCGTAGGTTTCGAGCCCGAGATCCCAGGGCCGGCGCAGATGCTCGTCGATCGGCAGGGTGCGAAGGCCGGGGCGCAGCAGCTTCCGCGCCCCGGAAAGGCTCAGGAGCTGGGCGCCGGTATTGTTCGGCACGCGCGAATAGAGCACGAGTTCGCGCCCACCCGGCAGCGCCGCGAGCCCGCGATACGGCGCCTTGGGCGGGTTGGAGAGGCGGAGAATGTCCCAGCCCGCCGGCAGCGCCGCGAGCGCCGCGCCGAGGAGCGGGCCGAGATCGGCCGGCAGGTCGAGATCATCCTCCAGCACCAGCGCATGCGGCAGCCCCGCCGCGACGATCCGCTGCGCCGCGACGAGATGGCTCGCATAGCATCCGACCTCGCCGGGCCGGAGTGTCGAGGCGATCCGGCCGGCCTCGTCGAGGAAATAGGGCCTGGCCCAGTCCGGCATCGCGAGACCGAGCACCGCCGGCACGCGGGTGAAGCCGAGCCCGATCCGGCCGAGTTCGGCGCGCATATGCGCGAGCCGCCCGGGATCCCGGTCGAGATTGATCAGCAGGACGGGAAGATCCGGCAGGCTCGTCACAGACGCATCCAATCCGCCGGGAAGAGGTCGTCCGTCGGGCGGGTCGCGGCGGCGGCCGGCGTGAACCAGAGCCGCGGCGCGATCCGCATCCCGCCCGGCCGGCGGTCGAGCCAGGCGCTCCACCATGAGAAGGAGGAATTCGCGATCACATGGTGGCGGGCGCGGCTCATCAGGTAGAGATCCTCGCCCGCATCGGCGCCGGCCATCGGCTCGGCATCCCCGAGCCGCGCCGCGAGCACGGCGGCGGCGGCGGCATCGTCGGAGAAGACGAAGAACCGCGCCCCCGCCACCCGCGCCCGGACCGCCTGCGCCGCGGCGATGTAATACGCCTCCGGCAGCACCGGATGCACCGCCCCGGCCGTCCCGCTCGCGTAATCGCCGCGCCGGACATGGACCGCCACGCTCGTCTCGCCTTCGAGCCGCACCGCGCGCCCCGCCGCGCCCGGCCCGGCAAGCCGCGCGGGATCGAGCAGCGCGGCGATCGCCTCCGCCCGGTCCTCGAAATAGCGCGGCGACTGGAAATAGCCGGCGATCAGCGCATCCCCCGCCAGCGCCGCGATGGCGGGATCATGCCCGAAGCCGCGTTCGACATGGACCGGGCCGCGCCACCAGCGCGGAACCGGCGGCCGGCCCGGCGCCCGGCGCTTCGCCACCTGCCGGCGCAGGGCAGCAACAAGGCCGCGTTCGGCAGGGCGGATCTCGGCCGGCAGCGCGAACGGCGCGAGCGCATAGCCGCGCGCGGCACCGGCCCGGAACCGCGAGAGATCGAAGACGAGACGCCCCCCTTGCCGCAGATGCAGGGCCAGGCCGGCCGCGGCCTGGAACATCTGGTTCCCCAGCCCGCCATGGAGCTGGACAACAAAGGTTGGACGCGCGGAAACCATGGCGCTAAATAGCCAGCCCTCCGGGCGCCGACAAGCCGGTTCGCGCCCCGGCCGGCGGCGCGTCTGCCCGGCCGCTCCCCGAACCTCTCAGCCAACCTCCTCCATCCCCCTTCCGCAATGGCCTCGATCGCGCTTCTTACCGCCCATGACCGCTTTCCCTGGTCACGCCAGATCCCCGGCGGCGGCGCGGCATGCGACGGATTCCGTTTCACCTTCGGAACAATCGCGCCCGATTGCGTGCTGGCCGCGGTCTCCGACGATCCCGGTCGCGAGATCGCGGTTCCCCTGCCGCGGGAGCGGCGCCTGGTGATCCTGACCGAGCCGCCCGGCATCAAGACCTATGCCCCCGGCTATCTCGACCAGTTCGGCATCGTGATGGGCCCGGTGCCGACGCCCGGCCATCGCGGCCGATCCATCATCGGCCAGCCGGGCCTGCCCTGGTTCTACGGCGTCGCGCTCGGCGCAGGCGGCAATGTCGCGCATCACGATGCCGATTCGCTCGCCGCCCTGCCGCCGCCGAAGAAGGAAGCCGCGATCTCGGTGGTCCTGTCGCGCAAGTCGCGCCTGCCCAAGCACCGCGCCCGGCTCGCCTTCGTCGAGATGGCGGAGAAGCGGCTCGGGGCGCGGCTGCGCATCTTCGGGCGCGGCTTTCGCGAGATCGCCGACAAGGCCGAGGCGATCGCGCCCTTCGCCTGCCATCTCGTCCTCGAAAACAACGATCTCGACCATTTCTGGACCGAGAAGACCGCCGATGCCTATCTCGGCTGGGCGCTGCCGCTTTTTTCCGGCTGCGCCAATCTCGACGCCTATTTCCCGGCCGGAAGCTTCGTCCGGATCGACATCGCGCGCCCCGAAGCGGCGATCGACGCGATGGCAGCGGCGCTGGAAACCGGGCAGCAGGCCCTGCGCCGCGATGCCATCGCCGAGGCGCGCCGGCGCCTGATCGCCGAGCACAATCTGTTCGCATTGCTGCCGCGGATCGCGCGCGATCTCGCCGGGGCGCCGGAAGCGGCCGCTCTGTTCACGCTGCGGCCGAACGCGGCCTTCGGCTTGCTTTCCCGCATGCGCCGCCTCGCGCGGCGCGCCAGCGCCTGAGGGTGCCGATGGGCCTCAACCTGATCCGCTTCGCGACCGATCCGCAATACCGCGCCGTCAAGCGCTGGAAATGGGCAAAGGGCGACGAGACGCTGCGCTTCTCGGTCGCGATCCCGCCGGGCGGCGCGGTGCTCGATATCGGCGCCTATACCGGCGAATACGCCGAGGCGCTGGCAGCGCGCGGCGTCGGGCGCATCGAAGCCTTCGAGCCGGTGCCGGATTACGCTGCCGCCTGCCGGGCGCGCGCGGCGCGGCACCCCGCGATCCGCGTCCACGAGTACGGCCTCGCGGACCGCGATTTCCGGACGCGGATGACGCGCGACGGCCTCGCCTCCAGCAGCTATCGCAACCATGGCGCGACGATCGAGGCGGAGTTCCGCGACATTGCCGGCATCCTCGCCGCGCTTGACCTGCCGGAGATCGCGCTCGCCAAGATCAATATCGAGGGCGGGGAATACGCGATCCTGCCGCGCCTGATCGAGACCAGGCTGATCACGCGGTTCGCCGCGCTGCTGATCCAGTTCCACCGGATCGATTCCGGCTCCGAGGCTGCCTATGCGGCGATCGCTGCCGGGCTCGGCGCGACGCACGCGCCCGTCTGGCGCTATCCCTTCGTCTGGGAATTGTGGCAGCGACGCTGAGTCTCAGCCGGCGCCGTGCTGCATCGCGACGAGCCGCGCATAGGCGCCGCCGGCTGCGACGAGCGCATCATGCTCGCCCTGCTCGGCCACCTGCCCGTTCTCGATGACGATGATCCGCTCCGCCTTGCGCACGCTCGCGAGGCGATGCGCGACGAGGATCGTCGTCCGCCCGCGCGCGAGATCGGCAAGCGTCGCGCGGATCGCCTCCTCGGTCTCGGCGTCGAGCGCCGCGGTCGGCTCGTCGAGCAGCAGGATCGGCGCATCGCGGAGGAAGGCGCGGGCGATGGCGATGCGGCTGCGCTGGCCGCCGGAGAGCCGGCTCGCGAGTTCCCCCACCGGCGTCTCGTAGCCCTGCGGCAGTGCGAGGATGAAATCATGCGCCTGCGCGGCCCGCGCCGCCGCCTCGATCGCCGCGTCATCGGCGCCCTCGCGCCCGGCGGCGATGTTCTCGCGGATGGTGCCGTCGAACAGGAAGGCATCCTGGCCGACATAGGCGATCGCAGCGCGCAGCCGCCCGGCATCGAGGCTGGCGATATCCTGCCCGCCGATGGTGATGCGCCCGGCCTGCGGGGTGAAGAAGCGCAGGATCAGCGCCAGGATCGTCGATTTGCCGGAGCCGGAACCGCCGACCAGCGCCGTCGTCTCGCCGGGGATAAAATCGAGCGTCAGCCCCCTCAGCACGCGCGTGCCATCGGGATAGGCGAAGTCCACCCCCTCGAACCGGATGGCGCCGCGCGGATCGGCGAGATCGCCGCCGCCGGATGCGCCGCCAGCCCCGCCGCGATCCATCATCTCGTAGAAGAGCCGCACGCCGACAAGCCCCTGCTCGATCTGGAGCTTGGCGCCGGCGATGCGGCGGGCCGGATCATAGGCAAGCAGCATCGCGGTGATGAAGGAGAAGAACTCGCCCGGCGTCGCGCCATGGCCGATCACCCGCCAGCCGCCATAGAGGATGACGAGCGCCATTGCGATGCCGGCCAGCGTCTCGACGATCGGCTGCGCCCGCGCAGCGAGGATCGCGACCTTGTTCATGTTGCGGCGCTGATCGTCGATGATGCCGACGAGCCGGCGCTCCATCGCCGCCTCGAGCCCGAACGCCTTGACGACCCGGAATCCCTGCACCACCTGGCGAAGCTGGTCGGCGATGCCGATCGTCAGCCCGTAATGCCGCTTCATCGCGAGCCGGATGCGCTTGCCCAGCCCGCCGAGCAGCACCGCCGCCACCGGCAGCACCACCAGAACCCCGATCGACAGCCAAGGGTCCTGCACCAGCATCACCCCGACAAGCCCGACAAGCGACAGGATATCGCGGCCGAGCCCCGTCACGATCACCTGGAGCACCTGCCGCTGGGCATCCGCCGACATCGCGATCTTCTGCACCGTCTCGCTCGAGGTGCCGGCGAGAACCACCCCGACATCCTCGGCGAGCAGCCTGCGCACGAGCCGTTCCTGCCCATCCGAGACGATGGCGGCGCCGATGCGGTTGAGGATCACCCCCTGGCCGTAGGAGGCGAGCCCGCGCGCGACATAGATCACCAGCACCGCAACCGCGACGAAGACCAGCGCCGAGCGGCTCTTGGCGATGAACACCTCGTTGATGATGTCCTTCATCAGCCAGGCGGTGGCGGCGGTCGTCGCCGAAACCACGGCCAGCAGCGCGAAGGCCGCCGCGTAGCGCCAGAGATGCGGCCTGCCGGTCTCGACAAGAAGCCGGACGAGATCGCGCCGGCCCTGATCCGGCGCGGCGGACGCGGGGGCGCTCAAGGGCTCATTTCTCCGGCAGGTTCACGCGCAGATGCAGCTCCCGGAGCTGCTTCGGCGTGGCCTCGGACGGGGCGCCCATGAGAATGTCCTCCGCGCGCTGGCTCATCGGGAACAACGCCACCTCGCGCAGATTCGCCTCGCCGCAGAGCAGCATCACGATGCGATCGACGCCCGCCGCCATGCCGCCATGCGGCGGGGCGCCATACTGGAAGGCGCGATACATGCCGCCGAAGCGCTCCACCACGCTCTCCTCGCCATAACCGGCGATCTCGAACGCCTTGACCATGGCTTCGGGCCTGTGGTTGCGGATGCCGCCCGACGCCAGTTCATAGCCGTTGCAGGCGATATCGTACTGGAACGCCTTGATGGTCAGCGGATCCTGCGAGGCAAGCGCTTCGAGCCCGCCCTGCGGCATCGAGAACGGGTTGTGCGAGAAATCGATCTTCTTCTCGTCCTCGTTCCATTCGAACATCGGGAAATCGACGATCCAGGCGAATTCGAACCGCTCCTTGTCGGTGAGGTTCAGCTCCTCGCCGATCTTGAGCCGGGCGAGGCCGGCGAATTTCACGAATTTCTCCGGATCGCCCGCGACGAAGAAAGCGGCATCGCCATCCCTGAGGCCGAGTTGCGCGCGGATTGCCTCCACGCGCTCCGGGCCGATATTGTTGGCGATGGGGCCCTGCCCGACCACCGCCTCGCCATCGGCCTTGAACATCAGATAGCCCAAACCCGGCTGGCCTTCGCCCTGCGCCCAGGAATTCATCCGGTCGCAGAACGCGCGGGAACCGCCGCCGGCGGCCGGAATCGCCCAGACGCGGTTCCGCGCCTCCTCGAGAATGCGCGCGAACACCTTGAAGCCCGAGCCCCGGAAATGCTCGGAAACATCCTGCATCACGATCGGGTTGCGCAAATCCGGCTTGTCCGAGCCGTATTTCGCCATCGCCTCGGCATAAGGAATGCGCGGCCAGGGCGAGGGCGTCACCGGCTTGCCCGCGCTGAATTCCTCGAACACGCCGCGGATCACCGGCTCCATCACGGCGAAAACATCTTCCTGCTCGACGAAGCTCATTTCCACGTCGAGCTGGTAGAATTCGCCGGGCAGCCGGTCTGCGCGCGGATCTTCATCCCGGAAGCACGGCGCGATCTGAAAATAGCGGTCGAAGCCGGCCATCATCAGGAGCTGCTTGTATTGCTGCGGCGCCTGCGGCAGCGCGTAGAACTTGCCCGCATGGATGCGGCTCGGCACCAGGAAATCGCGCGCGCCTTCCGGCGACGAGGCGGTGAGGATCGGGGTCGAGAATTCGTTGAACCCCGCATCCCGCATGCGCGCCCGCATCGATTCGATGACCTTCACGCGCGTCATGATGTTCCTGTGCAGCCGCTCGCGGCGCAGGTCGAGGAAGCGGTAGCGCAGGCGGGTTTCCTCGGGGAATTCGGTGTCGCCGAACACCTGCAGCGGCAATTCCTTCGCCTCGCCCAGCACTTCGAGGGCGGTGACGAACATCTCGACCGCGCCGGTCGGCAGGTTCGGGTTCTCGGTCCCGGCCGGGCGCCGGCGCACCGTGCCGTCGACGCGGATCACCCATTCGGCGCGCACGCGCTCGGCGTCGCGGAAGGCGGGGCTGTCCGGGTCCACCACGATCTGGGTCATGCCGTAATGGTCGCGCAGATCGATGAACAGCACCCCGCCATGGTCGCGGATCCTGTGGCACCAGCCGGAAAGGCGCGCCTCGGCGCCGATGTCGGAGGCGCGGAGCGCGCCGCAGGTATGGGAGCGGTAGCGATGCATGGCGATTCGATCGGTTGGTCCTCGGCACGGGCCGGGGATTCGGCCGGGCCTTGCGGTCGGGCCGGACATGAGCGAGGCGGATGCGGGCTTGTCAAGCAAGGAAAGGGAAAACCGCGTTTGGGGGAGGACAATTCGCCCGTTTTGCGCTAGAGCGCGCCGGATGCCGAACCACGATTCCGGTGCGGGCTCGCTGCCCGCCTTCATCACCGAACCGCCCGCGCCGCCGCGCCGCGCGGCGCCCCAGGCTCCGCCCGAGCCGCTTCGCGAGGCCCCCGCAGCCGCGCCCGAGCCTGCGCCGGAGCGATCCGGCAGCGAGCCCCGGATCGCGGAGCCCGGAACCGGCCCGGCTCCGGCGGCCCTGCCCGTTCCGCCGCTCGTCACCACGAGCGGCGCGCTTGCCGAGGCCTGCGCGCGCCTCGCCCGCGCCGAATTCGTGACGGTCGACACCGAATTCATGCGCGAGACGACCTATTATCCCAAGCTCTGCCTGATCCAGATGGCGAGCGACGACGAGATCGTGCTTGTCGATCCGCTGGCCGAGGGGCTCGATCTTCGCCCCTTCCTCGATCTCATGGCCAAGCCGGCGGTGACCAAGGTCTTCCACGCCGCCCGGCAGGATCTCGAGATCATCTGGCAGAAGGGCCGCATCATCCCGCATCCGCTGTTCGACAGCCAGGTCGCGGCCATGGTCTGCGGCTATGGCGAGCAGGTTTCCTACGAGAGCCTCGCCTCGGGGCTCGCCGGCGCGAAGATCGACAAATCCTCCCGCTTCACCGATTGGGCGCGCCGGCCGCTGACGGAGGCGCAGCTCGCCTATGCGGCGGCGGATGTGACGCATCTGCGCACCATCTATCGCAAGCTCAGCCAGCGCATCGCACGGCAGAATCGCGCGCATTGGGTGGCGGGCGAGATGGCGATCCTGGAAAATCCCCGCACCTACGAGACCCATCCCGAGGATGCCTGGCTGCGCGTCAAGGCGCGGATCCGCAAACCGGTGGAGCGCGCAGTGCTGATCGAGCTCGCCGCCTGGCGCGAGCGCGAGGCGCAGACGCGCGACGTGCCGCGTGCGCGCGTGCTGAAGGATGATTGCCTCGCCGAGATCGCCGTGGCCCAGCCGACGAGTGTCGAGGCGCTCGGCCGCCTGCGCGCATTGCCGAACGGCTTCGAGCGCAGCCGCGCCGGCGCCGAGATCCTCGAGGCGGTGCAGCGCGGGAGAGCGCGCGATCCGGCGACGATCCCGCCTTTCGAGGCCGAGCGGCCGGGCGGCTCCGGGGCGCTCGTCCAGCTCCTCAAGGTGCTGCTCCAGGCGGTCGCCGAAAAAAACCATGTCGCCGCCAGGCTCATCGCCTCCGCCGAGGAGATCGAGCGGCTGGCCGCCGCCCCGGGCGACGATCTGCCGGTTCTCCAGGGCTGGCGGCACGAGATCTACGGCGAGACGGCGCTGAAGCTGATCCGCGGCGAGGTCACGATCGGCCTTGAGAAGGGCCGCATCGTCACCGTGCCGCGCTGAACCGGCGGCTTCCGCCGGCATGCACTGCCCGGCTCAGGCCGCCATGCGGGCGAGGAATTGCTCGATCTCGTTGACGAGCACGTCCGACGAGGTGGCGAATTCCTTCGAGAGGTTGTCGAGGGCGTCGGCCGCGGCGGCCGTCTCCTCGATCGCCTTCTGAACCTCGCCGAAGCCGCTGCGGATGATGTCGCCGCGCTGGGCCGCCGAATCGGCGTTGGAGGCGATGTCGCGGGTCACCTGCTCCTGCTCGGTCACGGCGGAGGCGATGACGAGCGTCGTCTCGTTGATCGAGGTCAGGCCCTCGCCGATCTCGCGCGTCGCGCCCGTGACAGCCTGGGTGACCCCCTCGATGGACTTGACCAGTTCGGCGATCTCGGTCGCGGCCTTGGAGGTGCCGTTCGACAATTCCTTCACCTCGCTCGCCACGACGGCGAATCCCTTGCCGGCTTCACCGGCGCGCGCCGCCTCGATGGTGGCGTTGAGCGCGAGTAGGTTGGTCTGCGCCGCGATCGAGGAGATGACGGAGACGGCGGTGGAGATCTTCTCGACCGCTGCCGACAGATCCCCCGCGACCGTCTCGGCGCGATGCCCGGTCTCGGAGGCGCGCCGGACGATGGCGGCCGCCTCGTTCGAACGCGCGGCGATCTCGGTGATCGAACTCGCGAACTGGTTCGTGGCGGTGGCGACCTCGGAAATCGCGCTGGCGCCGGCCTCCGAAGCCTCGCGCCCCTCGGCGACCCGCTCGCCCGCCTGCGAGACCACGGCCCGGATCTCGCCGGATGTCAGGCGTACCTTCTCCGCGCCCTGCCTGAGCTGCCCGAGATTGGCCTGAAATGCCTCGCGGAACTGCGCGACGATCCGGTCCATCTCCGCCTTGCGCTCGGCGATGCGCCGCGTCTCTTCCGCCTGCCCGGCCTCAAGCTCGCGCTGCCGGACAACGGCCTCGCGGAATCCCTCCACCGCCTGGGCGATCAGGCCGATCTGGTCGGTGCGATCGGTATGGGGGACCGAAATGTCGCGGCTGCCGGAGGCGAGCGCATTGGTCGCGGCGGCGACGCGGTCGAGCGGCCGCAACAGCCGCCCGGTCGCGAACAGGAACAGCAGGGCCGCCATCACCAGGACGAAAGCCGAGCCGATCAGCACGTCGCGGATGAACCCGGTCGAGACCGCCGAGAGTTCGGACATCTTGCCGACGCCGATATAGAGCACGCCCACCGGCTTGCCGGCGGTGTCGATCATCGGCAGATACCCGGTCTGATACGGCTCGCCGAGGATATGAGCGATGCCGCGATAGGCCTGCTTGCGCATCATGTAAGGGTAGACGACCCCGTTCTGGCCGAGCACGGTGCCGACCGCGCGCGTACCGTCCGGCTTCTTCACCGTCGTCGCGATACGGACGAAATCCTTCTTCTCCTCGTTCCAGCGGAAGATGGTCGCCGTGCCCTTGTTGATCTCCGAGATCGCGTCGACGATCTGCGTCAGCTCGTGCGCGGACATGGCATCGATCAGCGAGGCCGAGGTCATCACCTTCATGATCTCCGGCTCGCCCGCAGCGTTCGGCTCGACCTGGAAGATCGGGATCCGTTCATTGGTGATCCGCGCCGCCACCCGCAGGGAGGTCAGCGTCCGGACCTCGATATCCTCGGCAATCTTCTGGTTGAGGCGGTGCAATCCGACCAGCGTGGTCGCGCCGACCGCAAGAACGGTCAGCAGGATCGAAACGGTGACAAGCTGCATGCGCAGTGAGGCGGTGAAAACACTAAGGCGACGAAAGGCCATGTCGGGCTCCGGATGGTCGCGACGATTTGGAGCCAAGCTCGCAGATCTTGCTTAAGACTTTTCAAAGAACGGCGGATTGCAGGCCGTGTCAGCCGGCGATCCGGACCTCGAAGCCAAGCCCGAACATCCGCGCCGCCTGCTTGAGGCGCCCGGCCAGCCGCTCGTTGGAGAGATTGGCGAGGTGTTGCGGCAGGGTCTGAACCAGCCGCCCGCCGCTGGCCCGCAGCGGCGCATGCGGAAGCGCGCCGACCTGGCCGGCCGAGATATTGTAGGCCACGCGCAGCAGGCAGCCGAGCGCGCGGGCCCGGTCGATCTCGGCAAGGCCGAGCAGCGCCCGCAGCGGCGGCTCGGTATTCTCGGTCAGGCCCTCGTAGCGGGCGTGCTGCACGCTCGCCAGGAAGGCGCGCTCGCGATGGTCGAGCGCCGGCAAAGCCGCATAGGCGACGACGCGCGCGGCCTCCTCGGCGCGGTAATCCGGATTCGCCCGCCAGGCGACTTCGGAGACGAGGCAGGCCGCGTGGCGAATGCGTCGCTCTTCCGGGCTCTCTTGCGGAAAGCCCGAGGCCGCGAAGGCATCGGTCCAGGCGATCAGCTCATCCGCGTGGTCCGGCGCGCGGGCATGCAGGTCCGACAGCGCCCGCGCGCCGACCAGCAGCGGATCCTGCGCCTGCGCCACCTGCGGCAATTGCGAATAGAGCACCCCCTCGCGCACGCCGCTCGTCGAGATCACGAAGCGCGCGGCCTCGGAGCGCAGGATCACCTGCTCGAGCACCGCCGCGCCATAGGGCAGCAGCGGCCGCCGCTCGCGTGCGATCTCGCCGATCGCCGGCAATTGATCGAGATCGACCTTCTGGATGTCGCGGCAGAATTCCGCGATCGCCCGCGCGGGCACGCTGTAACCGTGCAGCACGTTGAGCGGATAGCCGGTCTTGGCCATGTGGAGCCGCGCCACAGCGCGCCACGTGCCGCCGATGGCGATGATGTCGCGCCCCCTGGCGCGGGCCAGCCCCGGCACGCCGTCGAGCGCGTCGGCGATGATCCTGGCCGCGCGCTTCATGCTCTTGCCGGAGGCATCGCGCAGCGCGAGCCCGCCGAGTTCGAGGCTCGTCCCCTGCCCGAGCCCGCCATCCTCGACATCGATCAGTTCGAGCGAGCCGCCGCCGAGATCGCCGACGAGGCCGTTGGGGCGGTAGAGCCCGGCGACGACGCCGAGCGCGGCGAGCCGCGCCTCCTCGTTGCCGGTGAGCACCGCGACCTTCTCGCCGAGGATCGCCTCGACCTCGGCGATGAAATCCGGGCCGTTGGCGGCGCGGCGGGCGGCGGCGGTGGCGAGCACGAAGGTCTTCTCGACCCGCATCAGGTCGCAGAGCACGCGGAAGCGCTTCAGCGCCTCGCGCGCCTCGGCGATGCCGTCGCGCGGCAAAAGCCCGGTGACCGCAACCTGGCGCCCGAGCCCGCACAGGCTCTTCTCGTTGAACATCGGCACGGGCGCGCGCGTCAGCCGGTCATAGGTGACGAGCCGCACGGAATTCGACCCGATATCGATGACCGCGACCGGGCCCTGCGTCAGCGAGAAGGGCGGCATCCTACCCGCCCCGCGCCGGGGAATCACTCCGCGGCGACGCGCTTCTTCGAGAGCGGGCGGGGGCGGGAAATCTTGAGCGATGTGCCACGACCGGAAAGGCTCGGATTGGTCATGAAATATTGATGGGCGTTGAAGGGCTCCTCGCCCTCCGCCGGCCTTATGCGCAACGACGAGCCGTCAGGCAAGACCCGCCAGCTCTGCTGGTTGTCGAGAATGTTGGCGTGCATGATCTGGCCGAGCACCTGCTCGTGCACGGTCGCGTTCATGATCGGGCAGAGCGCCTCGACGCGCCGGTCGAGATTGCGCGGCATCAGGTCGGCGGAGGAGATGTAGACGGTGGCCTTCGGATGCGGCAGGCCGTGCCCATTGCCGAAGGCATAGATCCGGGCATGTTCGAGGAAGCGTCCGACGATCGATTTCACGCGGATATTGTCCGAGAAGCCGGGGATCCCCGGCCGCAGGCAGCAGATGCCGCGCACGACCAGTTCGATCTGCACCCCGGCCTGGCTCGCGCGGTAGAGCGCGTCGATGATCACCGGATCGACGAGGCTGTTGCACTTGCACCAGATCTGCGCCGGCAGCCCGGCCCTGGCATGGCCGATCTCGGCCTCGATATGCTCGATGAGCCGCTTCTTCGCCGTGACCGGCGAGACCGCCATGCGCTCGAGTTCGGCCGGCTCGGCATAGCCGGTGATGAAGTTGAAGATCCGCGCGACATCGCGGCCGATGATCGGGTCCGCGGTGAAATAGGAGAGGTCCGTGTAGATCTTGGCGGTGATCGGGTGATAATTGCCGGTCCCGACATGGCAATAGGTCACGAGCCCGGCCGCCTCGCGGCGAACGACAAGGCTCAGCTTGGCATGCGTCTTCAGCTCGATGAAGCCGTAGACGACCTGCACCCCCGCGCGTTCAAGGTCACGCGCCCAGCGGATATTCGCCTCCTCGTCGAAGCGCGCCTTGAGCTCGACGAGCGCGGTGACGCTCTTGCCCGCCTCCGCCGCCTCCGACAGCGCGCGCACGATCGGCGAGTTGGACGAGGTGCGGTAGAGCGTCTGCTTGATCGCGACGACCGCCGGGTCGCGCGCCGCCTGCTCGAGGAAGTTCACCACCACATCGAAGCTCTCGTAAGGGTGATGAACGACGAGATCCTTCTGGCGGATAGCCGCAAAGCAATCACCGCCATGCTCTCGAACGCGTTCGGGAAATCGCGGGGCATAGGGCACGAACTTAAGGTCCGGCCTATCCACCCCCACAAGCTGGCTGAGATCGTTGAGCGCGAGCATCCCGTCGACGACGAAGACCTCGCGCGGCTTGACGCGCAACTCGCGCGCGACGAAGGCGCGCAGATCCTCCGGCATGGAGGCCTCCAGCTCCAGCCGGATGACCACGCCGCGCTTGCGCTGCTTGAGCATGGTCTCGAAGGTGCGGACCAGATCCTCCGCCTCCTCCTCGATCTCGATATCGCTGTCGCGGATGATGCGGAACGCGCCGATCCCCTTGACGACATAACCGGGGAACAGCGTCGGGATGAACAGCGTCATCGCCTGATCGAGCAGGATGAAGCGCGCCGCGCCGTTACGGTCCGGCAGCCGGATGAAGCGCTCGAGCTTCTGGGGCATGCGGATCAGCGCCTTGAGCGTCCGCCCGTCGCTCTGCCGCGCCAGCGACAGCGCGAGGCTGAAGCCGAGATTGGGGATGAACGGGAACGGATGCGCCGGGTCGATAGCCAGCGGCGTCAGCGTCGGGAAGATCGAAGTGATGAAATGCTCGCGCAGGAAGGCCTCGTCGCCCTCGGCGAGATCGATCGGCGGAACGACGATGATCCGCTCGGCCTCGAGCGCGGCGCGCAGCTTGCGCCAGCGATCCTGCTGGTCGGCGGTCAGCGCCTCGATTTCGGCCGTGATCAGCTCCAGCGCCTGCTCCGGCGAGAGCCCGTCATCCGAGGGGGTCATCACGCCGGCGATGGTCTGCTCGATCAGCCCCGAAACCCGAACCATGAAGAATTCGTCGAGATTATTGGCCGAGATCGACAGGAAGCGGAGCTGTTCGAGCAGCGGATGGTCGCCATTGCCCGCCTCCTCCATCACCCGCCGGTTGAACTGGATCCAGGACAATTCGCGGTTGATGAAACGGGACGGGTGGGAAGTGAGATCCTCCGGCGAAAGCCCGCTCACATCCTGCGAAATCGACATCATCCGGCCCCCGCGCCCTTTCCGCCGGCCCGATGCCGGCTCATCCCCTGATGCCGGCAGAATATGACAAGTCGACGACAGGGAAAGAGGGGGCGGCGCTCAGTTCAGGAAGCCGTCGATCCGTTCCTGCGCCAAGCCGGCTTCGGCGAGCAGCGCCTCGGCATAAAGCCGCGCCGCCGGGCGCAGCGGCCGCACCGCATCGCGCACGAGATGGAACCGCGCCTGCAAGGGCAGCACATGCGACGAGACATGCACCAGCGTCACGCCATCCACGAGATGCCGCCCGGCGGGCCGGCTCATCCCGATCCCCAGCCCGTGCCGCACCGCGGCAACGACCATCGGCTGTTCCTCGAACACATGGTCGATGCTCCGCAGCCGATAGACATGCCCCTGCGCCTCGAACCAGCTCCGCCAGGTCTGTTCGGAGCCGACATGCACCAGCGGATACCGCAGAATGGCCTCGGGGCCGATCTCGGCCGCAATCGCGGCCCCCGCCATCGGCTGCACATCCTCCTCCCCGAGCGCGATGCCCCGCGTTCCCTGCCAGATTCCGAGCCCATAGCGGATCGCAAGATCGGTGCCGTCGGTGAAATCGATCGGCCGGCGGTCGAACAGATAGCGCACGCGGATGCCGTTGGTGCGCGCGGCGAGCCGGGTATGGCGGGGAAACAGCCAATCCTCCGCGAAGCTGTAGAGAAGCGACAGCCGCACCGTATCCGGCTGGGCCCGGCTGCCCTGGCGCAGCGCGCCGCCGATCAGATCGAGCGCGTCGCGGAAACGCAGGAAATGCGCCGCCCCCTCCACCGTGAGCTGCACGCCTCGCGCCTTGCGCTCGAACAACCGGACACCGAGCCGGTCCTCGAGATGGGCGACCTTGCGGCTGAGAGAGCTGTGCGAGAGGCTGAGCCGTTCGGCCCCGGCCGAGAACGAGCCCGCCATCGCCACCTCGACAAAGGCCTGGATCTCTTCCAGCGGCAACCGTCGCGGGAGTGAGCTGTGCATCTGGCGCACATATCCTTTCAAAAACACGCAATGTATCAATTAAACGATGCGCATTACTCTGAGAATGGGACATGCTCGAGAATCGCTCGGAGTCACGCAGAAATGATAGCCAACAGCCCGGAAACGGGCGTTGCGGAGGTCGCGCGCAAGGTCATGCTGACGCAGCTCATCCAGGTCCAGGCCATGGAAGTGCTGTTGGCCGATCTTTCGCCCTGCCTCGCGAATCTGGATGATGTCGCCGCGCTCGGCGCGCTGCTCGAGGATATCGGCAACGCCTATCTCGATCTCGCCGAGGAGATCGCCGCCAAGCGGGCGGCGCCGGCGCATCATTCCTGAGCGGGATCAGGGGCTTCTCGACCCAGGAGATCGGCGACGAGCGCGCGGGTCACGGGCCGCTTGAGGATCAGCGATTGCCGGTCGAGCGCCGCGACGAGCCGCTGCACGGCAGCGTAGGAGCGCTCGATCCGCGCCAGCGCATAGGCGACGATGCCGGCATCGATCGTCACCTGCCGATCCGCGAAATGCTTGACGAACAGCGCGCCGAGCAGCGCGTCGTCCGGCTCCTCGAGCACCAGCAGCGGCTGCGCCCTGAGCCGGGAGCGGAGATCCGGAATACGAATCGCCCAGGCATCCGGCGGGCGCCGCGCCGTCATCACCACGAAGAAACCGCGCTCGCGCGCGAGGTTGAGCAGGTGGAACAATGCCGCCTCGTCGAGCGACACATTGTCGCAATCCTCGATCACCAACGCCGGCCGCGCGGCGAGATCGGGCACCGCGGCGGCATCGAGATGCGCGGCGCGCAGCATGGTTGCGCCGGATTCGGCGGCGAAGATCGCCGCAAGATGCGATTTGCCGCTGCCCTCCGGCCCGGTGATGATCGCCGCCGGCGCAAGCCAGTGCGGCCAGCGCAGGATGTGATCGAACGCCGCCGCATTGGCGCGCCCGACCATGAAATCCTCCCGCCCGTAGCGCGGCGCGGTATCGAGCGGCAGCGGAAGCTGGCCGGCCCCGCTCACGAATCCGTATCCCGCGCGGGCGATGGCGGCGCAACCGCCGCGCCGCGCCCGCCGCTATAGAGGCGGCTTGCCAGATATTGCCGCAGCGCGAAGCGCACCAGCACGCCGATCACCGCCGCGAGCGGCACCGCGAGCATCACCCCCACGAAACCGAACAGCGAGCCGAAGGCGAGCAATGCGAACATCAGCCAGACCGGATGCAGCCCCACCGCCTTCCCGAGCAGTTTCGGCTGCAGCACATTGCCCTCGATGAACTGCCCCGCCGCGAAGATCGCCGCGACCACGACGATCATCGACCATTCCGGCCAGAACTGGCCGAAGGCGACCCCGACGGACAGGACAAGCCCGGTCAGCGACCCGACATAGGGAATGAAATTGATCAGCCCGGCGATGATCCCGATGAGAAAGCCGAAATGCAGGCCGACAAGCGACAGGCCGACGGCATAGAACAGCCCGAGCAGCACGCAGATCGTCGCCTGCCCGCGCAGGAATCCGGCGACCGACTGGTCCATCTCGCCCACCAGTTCGCGGATCACCGCCCGATGCTGGCGCGGCAGCCAGGAATCGACCGTCGCGACCATCCGATCCCAGTCGAGGATCATGTAGAAGGCGATCACCGGGGTCAGGACCAGCAGCGAGAGCAGCCCGAGGATCGCCTGCCCGCCCGTCAGCAGCGAGGTCAGCAGCCCGGCGAGCCATTTTGCTGCATCGCCCACCGAGGCGGCGAGCGAAGCCTGCATCGATTGCAGCCGCTCCGCGCCGCCGAACCGCTCAAAGAGCGGCCCGCCCTGCTCCGCCAGGAGCCTCTGGAGACGGGCGATAGAGCCCGGCAGCTTGGCCGAGAGTGCAGTGATCTGCTCGCCGAGCAACGGCACCGCCGCGATCAGCATCAGGATGAAGAACAGCACGAAGACCAGGAGCACGAAGCAGGTCGCCGCGAGGCGGCCGATCCCGGTCCGCTCGATGAGATCAACAAGCGGATCAAGCAGATAGGCAAGGATCAGCGCGGCCACGAAGGGCATCAGGATGCCGGAGAACAGCCACAGGAACAGGATGAGCCCGGCGAGGCAGGCGCTCCAGAAGCCGATCTGTCGTTGCAGCGTCATCGCAGCCCCCGCTACTCCGCCATGTGACGGAACCAGCGCGCGAAATAGGCGGCGACCGAGGCCACGGTCAAGGCGGCGACCAGCGCGTGCAGGGCGTCGAAGGCGATTTCCGGCACCGGCAGGCCGAAGCCCTTGGCGGCGAGCGTCGTCGCCAGCGCCACGAGCTGCGCGGCGGTATTGGCCTTCGAGACCATCAGCGGCTCGATCGGGATCGGGTTGTCGAGCAGCCAGGCGATCGCCACCGCGCCGACGATCATCAGGTCGCGGAAGATCACCAGCACCACCAGCCAATAGGGAACGAGCTTGGCCATCAGCAGCGCGATGAAGGCCGCGGCGATCAGCGATTTGTCGGCCAGCGCGTCGAGATAGGCGCCGATCTCGGTTTTCTGGTCGAAGCGGCGGGCGATGTAGCCGTCGAGCGCGTCCGTCACCCCGGCGATCACGAAGGCGATGGTGGCGAGCATGAACCGCCCCTCGTGGATCATCACCACGATCAGGGGAATGAGGCAGAGACGCAGCAGCGTCAGCGCGTTGGCGATGGTCATGACCGAGCGGCCCGGCCGGGCCGCCTCCCGGGAGGAATGGTTGCGCGGATGGCGCACATTGAACGCCGACGCGGCGCATTTGTCATGTTGAAAGGCGCACGCCCCGCCCGGCCCGGCCGCCGGCGCGGATTGCATTTTTCCCGGCGATGCGGTTGTTCGGGCCGGAAGGCGCGATCCGAGCCCCGCGCCGGGAGCAGCCGATGAGCGATACCCCGAGAAAGAACGGCCTCACCTATGCCGAATCCGGCGTCGATATCGATGCCGGCAACGCCATGGTCGAGGCGATCAAGCCGCTGGTGCGGGCCACGCGCCGGCCGGGCGCGGATGCCGAGATCGGCGGGTTCGGCGGGCTGTTCGACCTCCGCGCCGCCGGGTTCCGCGACCCGATCCTCGTCGCGGCGAATGACGGCGTCGGCACCAAGGTCAAGATCGCGATCGAAAGCGGCATCCACGACACGATCGGCATCGACCTTGTCGCGATGTGCGTCAACGATCTCGTCGTGCAGGGCGCGGAGCCGCTGTTCTTCCTCGATTATTTCGCCACCGGCAAGCTGGAGCCGGCGGTGGGAATCGGCATCGTCAAGGGCATCGCCGAGGGCTGCCGCCAGGCCGGCTGCGCGCTGATCGGCGGCGAGACCGCCGAGATGCCGGGCCTCTATGCCGGCGGCGATTACGATCTCGCCGGCTTCGCGGTCGGCGCGGCCGAGCGCGAGGCGCTGCTGCCGCGCGCCGGGGCGGTGGCGGCGGGCGATACGCTGCTGGGCCTCGCCTCCTCCGGCGTGCATTCCAACGGCTATTCGCTCGTCCGCCGCGTCGTCGCCGAGGCGGGCCTCGGCTGGGGCGACGCCGCCCCCTTCGCGCCCGGCATCACGCTCGGCGCGGCGCTGCTCACGCCGACGCGGATCTATGTCCGGTCGCTGCTCGCCGCGTTGCGCGCGCCGGAAGGGGATGGAATCCGGGCGCTGGCGCATATCACCGGCGGCGGCTTCATCGAGAATATCCCGCGCGTGCTGCCGGACGGGTTCGGCGTCGAGCTCGATCTCGACGCCATCGCGCCGCCGCCGGTCTTCGCCTGGCTGGCCCGCACCGGCGGAATCGCCGAGACGGAGATGCTGCGCACCTTCAATTGCGGCATCGGCATGGTGCTCACCGTCGATCCCGCGCGCGCCGAGGCCATCGCCGCGCGCCTGCGCGCCGAGGGCGAGGCGGTGACGGTGATCGGCCGGATCATCGAGGCCGGAACCGGGCCGCGCGTCCGGCCGCGCGGGAGCCTCGCGCTGTGACGCGCCGGCGCACCGCCATCCTGATTTCCGGACGCGGCTCGAACATGGCGGCGCTGATCGCGGCGGCGCGCGCGGCGGATTTCCCGGCCGAGATCGCGCTCGTCCTGTCGAACCGCCCCGAGGCCGGAGGGCTGGCGATCGCCGCGGCCGCCGGGATCGCCACCGCCTGCATCGATCACCGGCCCTTCGGAAAGGACCGCGCCGCCTTCGACGCCGCGATGCAGGCCGAGCTGGAGCGGCGCGGGGTCGAGATCGTCTGCCTCGCCGGTTTCATGCGACTGCTGACGCCGGATTTCTGCGCGGCCTGGGCCGGTCGGATGATCAACATCCACCCCGCGCTGCTGCCGAGCTTCAAGGGCCTCGACACCCATACCCGCGCGCTCGCGGCCGGCGTCAAGCTCCATGGCTGCACGACCCATTTCGTGACCCCCGGCATGGACGAGGGGCCGATCATCGCCCAGGCCGCCGTGCCGGTGCTCGACGACGACAGCGAAGCGAGCCTTTCGGCGCGGGTGCTCGCCGAGGAGCACCGGCTCTATCCCGAGACCCTGCGCCTGCTCGCCGCCGGCCGGCTGCGGATCGAGGGCAACCGCGTCATTCGGCTGCCGGCCTGAGCGCCGGGTCGCCCGGCCGCGGCAGGCGCGGCGGCTCGCGCTGGCAGAGCAGCGCCTCGCGCTCGGCGGAGCGCTCCCATTCCCGCATCAGCACCGCGCGGCGACGCGGGGGATGGGCATCGAGCACATCCAGAGAGATCATCCGGTCGGTGCGGAAATGGCGAAAATCGTTGCGCAATTCGCAGAACCCGACCAGCCCGCGCGCGTATTGGAAATACCCGATCAGCACCGGCCAGACGACCCGCTCCGTCTCGCGCTCGGCAAGGTCGCGGTAGCGGATCCGGACCTTGCGGTTCTCACGCAATGCACGGCGCAGATCGTCGGAGGAGACCGAATCCGGCGCGATCTTGCCGAAGAGCGGCGCGAAGAACGAGGCTTCGTTGAGCGCGAGCCGCAGATTCTCCGGCAGGACAGCCTCGATCTTGGCGACGGCATCGTCGATCGCGCGCTTGAGCGCCGGGTCGCCGCGCTCACGCACGAAGCGGGCGCCGAGCATCAGCGCCTCGATCTCCTCGGCCGTGAACATCAGCGGCGGCAGGTCGAACCCGCTTTCGAGCACGTAGCCGATCCCCGCCTCGCCCCGGACCGGCACGCCCGAGGCCTGAAGGCTCGCGATGTCGCGGTAGATCGTGCGCTCGGAAACCGCGGTCTCGGCCGCGAGCACCGCCGCCGTGACCGGGTGGCGGTGCCGGCGCAGCACCTGCGTGAGCTGGATCAGTCGGTCGGAGCGGGCCATCGTCAACCTCCGGGAGCGGGCTGCGATATCCTGCCGCTCCTGACAGAAACTGTCAGCAAAGCGCGCTATCAGCAAGCGCCATCGCAACACGGGAGGTATCGCGATGATCATTCTTTACGGCGCCGCGCCGATGTGGGGGCTGCCCGATCCGAGTCCCTTCGTCACCAAGGCGGAGATCCTGCTCAAGCTCGCCGGCCAGCCCTACGAGAAGCGCCCGGCCGATTTCCGCAAGACGCCGAAGGGCAAGATCCCCTATCTCGACGACGACGGCACCCTTGTCCCGGATTCGACACTGATCCGCGCCCATCTCGAACGGAAATACGGCGTCGATTTCGATTCCGGCCTCATGCCCTATGAGGCCGGCGCGCTTTGGGCGGCCGAGAAGATGTGCGAGGATCACCTCTACTGGCTGATGATCCTGGAGCGCTGGGCGCATCCCGCCAATTTCGAGAAGGGGCCGAAGCAGTTCTTCAAGGCGGCGCCGGCGCTCATCCGCCCGTTCATCGTCTGGATGGTCCACCGCCGGCTGAAGAAGACGCTGCACGGGCAGGGAATCGGGCGCTTCACCGAAGCGGAGCGGCGCCTGCTGGTCGATCGCGCCTTCCGGGCGATCGCCGCGCTTCTCGAAGGCCGCGCCTTCGCCGGCGGCGATGCGCCCTGCGGGGCCGATGCCACGCTGTTCGCCTTCGTGCAGGGCCTGCTCTGCCCGCATTTCGAGAGCATGTGCCCGGAGATCGCGGCGCGCTACCCGGTTCTCGACGCCTATGTCGCGCGGATGCGGGCGCGGTTCTATCCCGAGGGCTGATCCGCAAGCCGGCGGATCGCCACCGCGTTGTCGTGGAAGGCCGCGCCGCCGCGCGGCGCCACGGGATCGGCGCCCGTCAGCATGTTGATCCCCTCCCCCCGGCGATGCGCGCCGTTGGGATGGATCCCCTCCGCGACGACGACGCCGCGCCGGAGCCCGGCAAAGGGCTCGACCGCGATCTCGACAGCCCCGCGCGCGTTCGAGACCCGCGCCGTCTCGCCGGGCGCGAGCCCGAGCGCCGCCGCATCCTCGGGATGGATCAGCAGCCGCGGCGCACCCTCGCGCTTGCGCGAGCCCGGCGTCTCCGAGAAGGTCGAGTTGAGGAAGGAGCGCGCGGGCGCGGTGACGAGCCGGAACGGCAGGTCCGGCGTCGCCGCCTCGATCGCCGCCCAATGGTCGGGCAGCCGCGGCATATCCTGCCACGGCCCCATCAGGCCGTCGGATTTGAGCGGCACCCGCGTCCAGTCCGGCGCGAAGCGGAACCGTCCGTCCCGATGCCCGAACCCTTCGAGGAAATGTGCGCGCGCGAAGGGCGGATCGGTATCGAGGAAGCCCTCGCGCTCGATCTCGGCCAGCGAGCCGCGCCCTGATTGCGTGAGCGCCCAGTCGATATGCGCGCGCGGGCTCATCGCGAAGCCGGGATGCTCGGCGCCCAGACGCCGCGCAAGATCGCAGATCACCTCGTGGTTCGAGCGGCATTGCCCCGGCGGCTCGACGAGCTTGGGCCCCAGCATCAGATGCGTATGGCCGCCGCCCTGGTAGAGATCGTCATGTTCGAGGAACATCGTCGCCGGCAGCACGAGATCGGCGAGCAGGGCCGTATCGGTCATGAAATGCTCGTGGACGACCGTGAACAGATCCTCGCGCAGGAAGCCTGCCCGGACCTTGGCCTGATCCGGCGCGACATTCGCCGGATTGGTGTTCTGGATCAGCATCGCCTTGACCGGCGGCCCGTGCTTCAGCGCCGCGGGATCGCCCGTCAGCACCGCGCCGATCCGCGACTGGTCGAGCATCCGCACGGCGGGATCGAACAGGTCGAGCCCCTCGATCATCCGCTTCGAGATGCCGTAGGTGCCGGAATTGGAATGAAAGGCGCCCCCGCCCTCATGCTGCCAGGCGCCGAGCAGCGTGGGGATGCAGAGCGCCGCATGCATGGCGACGGCGCCGTTGCGCTGGCGCGCGAAGCCGTAGCCCAGCCGGAAGAAGGCGCGCGGGCGCGCGCCGAGAAGCCGCGCCGCGGCCTCGATCTCGCCGGCCGGAACGCCGCAGATCGCCTCGGCCCAATCCGGCGTCCGGCTGGCGAGATGGGCCTCGATCTCGGACGAGAAATCGGTGTATTTCGCGAGATAGGCGCGGTCCGCCAGGTCCTTGCGCAGCAGGACATGCAGGATGGCGCAGGCGAGCGCGGCATCGGTGCCGGGGCGGACGAGCAGCGGCATGTCCGCCTGTTTCATCGTGTCGTTCATGTAGACATCGACCGCGATGATCGGCGCCCCCCGCGCCTTGCGCGCCTTGATCGCGTGATGCATCACGTTGACCTGGGTATGCACCGCATTCGTGCCCCAGATCACCACGCAATCGGATTTCGCCATCTCGCGCGGATCGACGCCGGCGAGCCGGCCGGTTCCCGCGACATAGCCCGTCCAGGCCGGATTGGTGCAGATCGTGTCGAACATGCCGGAATAGCGCTTGGCATGGCGCAGACGGTGGATGCCGTCGCGCATCACCAGCCCCATCGTGCCGGCGTAGTAATAGGGCCAGACGGCCTCCGACCCGCTTTCCGCCTCGGCGGCGAGAAACGCCTCGGCCGCGCGGTCCAGCGCCTCGTCCCAGCCGATCGGCCGGAACTGCCCGCTGCCCTTGGGCCCGACCCGCAGCAGCGGCTCCGTCAGCCGTTCGGGATGGTGGATGCGCTCGGCGTAGCGGGCAACCTTGGCGCAGATCACCCCATCGGTATAGGTCTGCGCGGCAAGCCCGCGCACCCGCCCGATCCGGTTGTTGCCCGGAAGCTCGACCTCGAGCGAGCAGGCCGACGGACAATCATGCGGGCAGACCGACGGACGGGAAATCGTTCCGGCATGGACATTCATTCGGGCGCCACCATCGCTCGCGACCGCCGCAACCTCACGGCGAGCCGGTCGCCCAGAACATTGATCAGCAAGCCGGCAAAGACAATCCCGCTGCCGAGCATCGCAAGCCCCGTGAAGGGTTCATCGAGCAGCAGCGCGCCGCTCAGGATGCCGAAGACCGGCACCAGCAGCGCGAAGGGCGCCACCTGGCTCGTCGGGTAGCGGGCCAGCAGCCCGTTCCACATCGCGAAGGCGAACAGCGTCGAGGGGCCGACGATGAAGGCGAGCGCCAGCACCGCATCGAGCCGCGGCGGCGCCAGCGCCGCGAGCATCGCCGCCGGCCCCTCGATCAGATAGGAGAGCAGGAACAGGGGCAGCGGCGAGAACAGGCTCGACCAGACGAGGAAGGCGAGCATATCCACCCGCCCGGCCTTCTTGATCGCCATGTTCGCGCAGCCCCAGGCGAAGGCGGCGCCGATCACCATCAGGAACGGCAGCATCGGCAGCGCGCCCTGCACACGCTCGGCGACAAAGATCCCGATGCCGCAGAACGCGATTGCCGCGCCAAGGGCCTGCATCCGGCTCGGCCTTTCGCCGAAAACGAGTGCGGCAAGCCCCAGCGTGAAGAACACCTGGAGCTGCATCAGCAGCGAGGTGAGCCCGGCCGGCATGCCGAGCTTCACCGCGCTGAACACCATGCCGAACTTCACCACCCCGAGCAGGAAGCCGAACAGCGCGATGAGATGCCAGGGCGCGGCCGGCCGCCGGAGGAAGACCAGCGCCGGCAGCGCCGTGAACACGAAGCGCAAGCCGGTGAGCAGCAGCGGCGGCACGCTGTCCACGCCGATCTTGAT
This sequence comes from Rhabdaerophilum calidifontis, assembly GCF_008641065.1. GTDB lineage: Bacteria > Pseudomonadota > Alphaproteobacteria > Rhizobiales > Beijerinckiaceae > Rhabdaerophilum > Rhabdaerophilum calidifontis. The sequence goes on from NZ_VTRS01000003.1 coordinate 297,512, forward strand.
CGCGACGAAATTCGCGCCCCAAACCATCATCACCAGCAGGGCGAGCAGGGTATCGCGCAGGGACAAGGGCGGTCTTTCCGGGTTCACCGCGCCGGCGCGAAGCGGGACGCGTCGGGTGCGGCCGCATGCGCGGTGGTCGGGACAGCCATGCCCTGGAAAACTCGCCCGGTCCTGCCGCAACGGCGCGGCGAAGACCGGAACGCCATGCGGCACGGCTTGCTCATGGCGCGATGTAACCGCGCCGGCCGGGCCGTGACCAATGAATAATTGTGGGCCGATCGATCACGAAAACGCCGGGCTCGCGGCCCGGCGCGTTCCGTGCGGCGGCGAAGGATCAGCCGACGATCTCGTTGCCCGAGAAGAATTGCGCGATCTCGATCGCGGCATTCTCGACCGAATCCGAGCCATGGACGGAATTCTCGCCGATCGAGCGCGCGAATTTCTTGCGGATCGTGCCCTCGGCGGCATTGGCCGGGTTGGTGGCGCCCATCACGTCGCGGTAGCGCGCCACGGCGTTCTCACCCTCGAGAACCTGCACGACGACCGGCCCCGAGGTCATGAAGGCGACGAGTTCGCCGAAGAACGGCCGGTCCTTGTGGACGGCGTAGAAGGTCTCGGCTTCGCGCCGGGTCATCTGGATGCGCTTCTGCGCGACGATCCGCAGCCCGGCCTCCTCGATCACCGCGTTCACCGCGCCGGTCAGGTTGCGCTCGGTCGCGTCCGGCTTGATGATGGAGAAGGTGCGCTGGGTCGTCATGCCTGCCTCGTTACGCTGGGGTTCGGTCGCGGACCGTATAGCGGCGGGACAGGCATTGCTCAATGGTGCGCGGCGTCGAAATTTCGCGGCGCAATGGCGGCACCGCCCGGCGCGACCGCGCGGATCGCGGCGGCGAGCGCGGCATGGTCGGCGCGACGCGGGTCCGAGGCGCGGAAGGCGAGCCCGACCCGCCGCGCCGGCGGCGGTTCCCCGGCCGGCACGATCCGGATTCCGCGCGCCCGCTCGGCGCCGAGCCGCGCCACGAACAGCGCCGGCACCAGCGTGATCCCCTGCCCGGCCGCGACGAGCTGCCAGACCGTCTCGAGGCTCGCGACGCCCGAGGCGCGGCCGGCATTGCCGAGCACCGCGCCGCAGGCCGCCACGGTCTGGTCGCGCAGGCAATGCCCGTCTTCCAGCAGCAGCAGCCGCCCCGCATCGCGGGCATAGCCGATCCAGGCGCCGTCCGGCGGTTCCGGCAGCCCTTCCGGCACCGCGAGCAGGAAGGGGTCCTCGAAGAGCGGCTCCTCGACAAGCCCCGCCTCGCCCAGCGGCAGGCTGAGCAGCGCGAGATCGATTCCTCCCGCGATCAGCTCGGCGACGAGATTGGCGGTGACGGTCTCGCGGATGCGCAGCACGAGTTCGGGGTAATCGGCATCGAGCCGCGGCAGCAGGTCCGGCAGCAGGTAGGGCGCGATCGAGGGAATGATCCCCAGCGCGAAATCACCCGAAAGCACCGGCGCACGGTCCCGCCCCAGCCGCTCCAGCGCCGCGACCTCGTCGAGGATCGGCCCGGCGCGGGCGACGACTTGACGGCCGAACGGGGTCAACCGCGCCCCTCCCGGATGCCGCTCGACCAGCACCTGGCCCATGATCGCCTCCAGATCGCGGATCTGCGCGGAAAGCGCCGGCTGCGTCACGGCACAGCGCTCGGCGGCACGGCCGAAATGCCCGGTGCCGGCCAGCGCCTGGAGATAGCGGAGATGCCGCAAGGTGATAGACATAAGAATTTCCTATCGGATTTTGAAATAATTACAATTGGACTTTATCGCTGCCGCCCGCTTTCTGGAACCGGTCTCAAATGGGCGATCCCGCCCGGCCCTGAAGGAGAGGCACGATGTCCCGCACGACGCTGACCACCACCGCCGGCGCGCCGGTTCCGGACAACCAGAATTCGCTGACCGCCGGCTCGCGCGGGCCGGTCCTGCTCCAGGATTACCAGCTGATCGAGAAACTCGCCCACCAGAACCGCGAGCGCATCCCCGAGCGTGTCGTGCATGCCAAGGGCTGGGGCGCGCATGGCATTCTGAAGATCACCGGCGACATCTCGAAATACACCAAGGCCAAGGTTCTCCAGCCGGGCGCCGAGACGCCGATGCTCGCTCGCTTCTCCACCGTCGCCGGCGAGCTGGGCGCCGCCGACCACGAGCGCGACGTGCGCGGCTTCGCGCTCAAATTCTACACCTCCGAAGGCAATTGGGACCTTGTCGGCAACAACACGCCGGTCTTCTTCGTCCGCGATCCCTACAAGTTCCCGGACTTCATCCACACCCAGAAGCGCCATCCCCGGACCAATCTCCGCTCGCCGACGGCGATGTGGGATTTCTGGTCGCTCTCGCCGGAGAGCCTGCATCAGGTGACGATCCTGATGTCGGATCGCGGCCTGCCGGTGACGCCGATGCACATGAACGGCTACGGCTCCCATACCTTCTCGCTCTGGAACGACCGGGGCGAGCGCTACTGGGTGAAATTCCATTTCAAGACGTTGCAGGGCCACCGGCACTACACCAATGCCGAGAGCGAGGCCGTGATCGGCCGGACCCGCGAGGGCTATCAGGAGGCGCTTTACGGCGCGATCGAGAAGGGCGAGTTCCCGCGCTGGAAGATGCAGGTGCAGATCATGCCGGAACGCGATGCCGAGAAGACGCCCTACAACCCGTTCGACCTCACCAAGGTCTGGCCGCACGCGGATTATCCGCCGATCGATATCGGCATCCTCGAACTGAACCGCAATCCGGACAATTATTTCGCGGAAATCGAGAACGCCGCCTTCTCGCCCTCGAACATCGTGCCCGGAATCGGCTTCTCCCCCGACAAGATGCTCCAGGCGCGCATCTTCTCCTATGCCGATGCGCATCGCTACCGCCTCGGCACGCATTACGAGCAGATCCCGGTCAACCGTCCGCGCTGCCCGGTCCATCATTACCACAAGGACGGGGCGATGAACGTGATGGGCGGCCTGCAATCCGGCAACCCCGACGCCTATTACGAGCCGAACAGCGTCAACGGCCCAGTCGAGAGCCCGGCGGCCAAGGAGCCGCCGCTCAAGATCTCGGGCGATGCCGACCGCTATGCCCAGAAGGGCGGTGCGGGCCAGCAGGTCGATGATTTCACGCAGGTCCGCGCGCTGTTCAACCTGTTCGATGCCGGCCAGAAGGCGCGACTTTTTGCCAATATCGCCGCCGCGATGGGCGGCGTGCCGGCGGAGATCGTCGAGCGGCAATGCCGGCTCTTCGATGCCGTCCATCCCGATTACGGTGCGGGGGTCCGCGCGGCCGTCGCCGCGGCGGCAGGTGCGCAGCAGGCGGCCGAGTGATCCAGTCAGCCTGACCCGGCGCTCTGCCGGCATGGCACGGGAAGGGGCGCTCCGGCGCCCCTTTTGTCGTGTTTTGCATCTGTTGCGCGCTCCGCCTTGCAGGCGCGCGCCCGCTGGCGCATATGCGCGCCCATGCTTTCCCTCTCCGCCCTCACCTACCGGCTCGGGCCGCGCCTCCTGATCGACAATGCCAGCGCCGCGCTGCCGGAAGGCGCGCGCTGCGGCCTTGTCGGGCGCAATGGCTGCGGAAAATCGACGCTGTTCCGGCTGATCCTCGGCGAGATCGCGCCGGAATCCGGCAGCTTCACCCTGCCCCGCAACGCGCGGATCGGCCATGTGGCGCAGGAAGCGCCGGGCGGCCCGGCGAGCCTGCTCGATTATGTGCTCGCCGCCGACAGGGAGCGCACCACCCTGCTTGCGGAGGCGGAAGGCGCGACCGATCCGGCGCGGATCGCCGAGATCCAGACCCGGCTCGCCGATATCGGCGCGCATGCGGCACCGGCGCGCGCGGCGGCGATCCTCGCCGGACTCGGCTTCAGCCACGAGGATCAGGCCCGGCCCTGCGCGGATTTCTCGGGCGGCTGGCGGATGCGGGTCAGCCTCGCGGCCATGCTGTTCCTGGAGCCGGACCTGCTGCTGCTCGACGAGCCGACCAATTACCTCGATATCGAGGGGGCGATCTGGCTCAAGACGCATCTCAGGCGCTATCCGCACACGCTGCTCGTCATCAGCCATGACCGCGATTTCCTTGACGCGGTCTGCGACCATATCCTCCATCTCGATCACGGAAAGATCACGCTCTATCGCGGCGATTATGCGAATTTCGCCCGCCAGCGCGCCGAGAAGGCCCTGCTTGCCGAGAAGGAAGCCGGCAAGATCGCCGCGCGCCGCGCGCATCTCCAGGCCTTCATCGACCGCTTCAAGGCCAAGGCCTCGAAGGCGAAGCAGGCGCAGAGCCGCGTCAAGCAGCTCGAACGGCTCGGCCCCGTCGCAACCTTCGCCGCGGAGGCGGAGGCCCGCCTCCACCTGCCGGACCCCGAGACGCCGCTCTCGCCGCCGATCATCCGGCTCGACCGCGCGGCGGCGGGCTATGGCGAGCGCGTCGTGCTGCGCAATCTCGATCTCTTCATCTCCGACGACGACCGGATCGGGCTGCTCGGCCAGAACGGCAACGGCAAATCGACGCTCGTCAAGCTGATCGCCGGGCGCCTCGAGCCGCTCGCCGGCGCGGTGAAGCGGGCAGCGAAGCTCGACATCGCCTATTTCGCCCAGCACCAGCTCGACGAACTCGACGCAGGCGAAACGCCGGTTCAGCTTGTCCGCCGCCGCATGCCGGGGGCGGGCGAGGCGCAGGTGCGGGCGCGGACGGCGCAGCTCGGCTTCCCAAGCGAGAAGGCGGATACCCCGGTCGCCCGTCTCTCCGGCGGCGAGAAGGCACGGCTGCTGCTCGGGCTCGCCGCCTTCCACGGCCCGCATCTGCTGATCCTCGACGAGCCGACCAACCATCTCGACATCCCCATGCGTGACGCGCTGGTCGAGGCGCTGGCGGAGTACAAGGGCGCGGTGATCATCGTCAGCCATGACCGCGCGATCCTCGATGCCGCCTGCGACCGGCTGCTCCTCGTCGCGGAGGGCGGGGTGAAGACCTTCGACGGCGATCTCGACGATTACGAAGCTCTTGTCATGTCCGCGCGCGGTGCCTCAGACGAGCGCCCACGCGGCGCCCGCACCGAGCCCGATACGCGACGGCAGGCAGCAGAGAGACGACAGAATACAAAACCTCTCAGAGAGAAGGCGAAGTTTCTTGAGGAACAGCTTGAGAAATATGCCGTCCTTCTCGCCCGCGCCGACGCGGCGCTCGCCGATCCGGAGACCTTCGCAAAATCCCCCGGGCGCGCCGGGCAGATCGCGAAGGACCGCGCCGCCCTTGCCGAGCGCATCGCCGCGGCCGAGGAGGAATGGCTCAAGGTGATGGCGGAGATCGAGGGCACCGCCTGAGCCGGGCGGCGGGTGCGCAAGGGGCCGTTCCGGCCCCCTACCGGCGCCCTACCCCTTCTTCGTCCAGCGCCCGCCCTCCTGCTGCCAATAGGTCGCGGGATGGCCGAGCGCGCGCACGGTCTTCCACGCGGCGCGCGCGGCATCGAGCGCTTCCGGATCCTCGCCGTCGAACATCAGCACCACCCGCGCATAGGGATACTCGGCCGGCAGCGGCGCACGATCGACCAGAAACAGCACCTCGGCGTCGTTGGGGCGGATGTCGCGCGTCGTGAGCAGGATGGGCTGGTGCTCGGCATCCCCCTCCGCTTCGGTGCCGTGCGGCAGGAAGGCATCCTCGCGATAGCTCCACAGCGCCTCGTCGAGCACCTTGAGCCGCTCTTCCGAACCGGCCCGGATGATCGCGTTCCAGCCGCGCTCGACCGCCTTCTCGACCAGGAGCGGCAGGGCAGCCTCGAGCCGCTGGCCCTGAAGATGGTAGAACAGGATCTCGGCCATCAGAGATCATCCGGTCCGGCGTCGTCCGGCGCCGCCTTGCCGCGCGGCACGGCCGAATCCGTGCGCGCCCGGACCGTAACGCCCGTCCGGGGGAAGACAAGGCCCGCCACGCCATGCAACCAGCCTCCCGCTTCGCCCCGATCGCTACCAGGCTTGCCGAGGCGGGGATGAATGGCGCCCGTCTCGCGCGGTTTGCGGCCCTGTGACGGATCGGGTGCATTTTTCCGGTTTATGGCCGCGTCCGTTCCCGCTATGTGGGCGGCAACGCATTCGCCTCGACGCCGCTGGTCGTCGCCGGGTTCACCCGGCCCGAATTCAGGATCGAGGTCGCGGTGACGGCCCTGGCCCAGGCCCGGCCGCTCCCGGAACCGGCGGGCAACCAAACGTGAGCATGAACCCTGCGACCGATTCTGCCGCCGACACCAGGGCGGCGCCGAAAATCTCCTTCGTCTCCCTCGGCTGCCCCAAGGCGCTGGTGGACAGCGAGCGCATCATCACCCGGCTGCGCGCCGAGGGCTATGAACTGACGAAAACCCATGCGGGGGCGGATCTCGTCATCGTCAACACCTGCGGCTTCCTCGACAGCGCCAAGGCCGAGAGCCTGGAGGCAATCGGCAGGGGACTCGCCGAGAACGGCAAGGTGATCGTCACCGGCTGCATGGGCGCCGAGCCCGAGCAGATCCGCGCTGCGCATCCCGGCGTCGCCGCGATCACCGGCCCCCAGGCCTACGAGAGCGTGATGCAGGCGGTGCACCAGGTGGCCCCGCCCCGGCACGATCCGTTCCTCGATCTCGTGCCCGATCAGGGCATCAAGCTGACGCCGCGCCATTACGCCTATCTGAAGATTTCCGAGGGCTGCAACAATCGCTGCACCTTCTGCATCATCCCGAAGCTCAGGGGCGATCTCGTCTCGCGCCCGCTCGTGGAGGTGATGCGCGAGGCGGAGAAGCTGGTGAAGGCCGGGGTGAAGGAACTGCTCGTCATCTCGCAGGATACGAGCGCCTACGGGCTCGACCTCCGCTACGCCCCCGCGCGCTGGGGCGACCGCGAATACCGCACGCGCTTCCTCGATCTCGCGCAGGCGCTCGCGACGCTCGGGGTCTGGGTCCGGCTTCATTACGTCTACCCCTACCCGCATGTCGACGACGTGATCCCGCTGATGGCGGCACGGAGCGAGGGCGGCGGCCGGATCCTGCCCTATCTCGACATCCCCTTCCAGCATGCGGCGCCCGGCGTGCTGAAGGCGATGCGTCGCCCGGCCCATGCCGAGAAGATCCTCGACAGGATCGCGGCCTGGCGCGCGATCTGCCCCGATCTCGCGATCCGCTCGACCTTCATCGTCGGCTTTCCCGGCGAGACGGAGGCGGATTTCGCGGAGCTGCTCGCCTTCCTCACGGCGGCGCGGCTCGAACGCGTCGGTGCCTTCAAGTACGAGCCCGTGCGCGGCGCAGCGGCCAATGCGCTCGGGCTCGAGGCCGTTCCCGATGCGGTGAAGAAAAGCCGCCATGACCGGTTCATGGCGCATCAGCAAGCGATCTCGGCGAAGCTGCTCCAGCGCCGGGTGGGCAAGAGGATCCGGGTGATCATCGACGAGCCGGGTCCGACCGTCGCGCGCGGCCGCTCGGAATGGGACGCGCCGGAGATCGACGGCGCGGTCTATGTCGGGGCGAAACGGCCATTGCGGGCGGGAGACATCGTCACCGTCAAGGTGGAGCGCGCCGACGCCTACGATCTCCACGGCAGCGCCGTGTGATCGGCCAGCTCGGCTTCTGCATTCAGCTAGGCTGGGGCCCCCGCCGGCGGCAAACGATTCCGGTGCCGCTTCCGCAGGAATGTCCGCCGAACCCAGAGTGTCAGCCCCGTGACCATCAGCCCGATCAGGGCGAGGGATGTCACGACGACCATGATCCCCGTCATCAGGCCGAAGCTGTTGCCCTCATGCAGCCCGCGGGGCCAGTTGGCCGGACTCGCCCGGACAGCCGAGCGGCTCACCTGATAGACACTGAACCGCCCCCCCTCGTTGACCCGGGCCAGCAACCGCCCGCCGCGGTTGCGCAGCCAGATAAGCCCGGCCAGATCGCGATCCCTGCCCAGCATCTCGACGGCCTCGCGGATGGATGGCAATGCGGCGCGGTCCTGAATCGGCTGCGGTCCGGCAAGGGTGACGCCGAAGGCGATCATCAACCCCGTTACAGGCGAGAGGATCACGAGCGGGAGGAGAAACCACGCCGTCGCCTGGTGCCAGCCCGATATCGTGTTGCGGATGCGCGGCCAGCCCATCAACAGGCCCAGCACGATGAGCACCACCATGGCGATGGTCGTGGCGGTCACGAGCCAGCGCTGGTCGAACAAGAGATGCTCGTGGATATAGCGCGACTCGCCAAACAGGTCGGAGAGCATGAAGCGATCGCCGTCATCGACCTCTCGGCCGGTTGACAGCGCGATATCCTTGGAGCCGCCCTCTCCGACACCCTGGATCACCAGCCGGTCTTCGTAGGCGCGGATTGCAAGCCCACGCGCCTTGCCCTCCGGGTCGTGCTCGGCGATCAGCGCGACGATCCGGCTCGCCGGCAGCGTGAGCCCGCGTGCGGCCGTATCCTGAAGGATCGGCTCGAATGACAGGATCAGGCCCGTCACGATGACGATTGCGAGCGGAACCGCAAAAACAATCGTCGTCCAGCGGTGCAGGCGGAGCAGCAGCGGTTTCATGAATCGGCCCCGGGCGGAGAGAACGGCACCGGTTTGGCTCGGGAGACATCCTTCCGTCAAATGAGCAATTGTTCATGTTCCCGGGCCTACGGGCCGGTCGGCGCCCAAGCGCGTCATGGCCAATCCGGCAGGCGGGAACGGTCCCGCCCGCCCCGGCATGCAGCGTCACGCTATTTCGGGATCGTGCCCTCGATGCCCTGCACGAAATAGTTCATGCCGACGACCTGCTCGTCCGAGAGCCGGTTCCCGCCCTTGCATTCGATCGTCCTGCCGTCCTGGGCGACGACCGGGCACAGGAACGGATCGGCCGTGCCGGCGATGATCGCCTTCTCGGTCTCCTCGGCGAGCCTTTTCACGTCGTCGGGCATGTTGACGTAAGGGCCCATCTTCACCTTGCCCTTGGCGAGGCCGTCGAACACGTCCTGGCTCTGCCACTTGCCCTCGAGCACCGCGCGGGTGCGTTCCACGTAATAGGGCGCCCAATCGTCGATGATCGAGGTCAGGATATGCTTCTCGGCGAAGCGCGTCATGTCGGATGCCTGGCCGAAGGCGAACTTGCCGCGCGCCGCCGCCTGCTGGAGCGGCGCCGGGCTGTCGGTGTGCTGGGTGATGATATCCGCACCCTGGTCCATCAGCGCCTTGGCGGCATCGCTCTCCTTGCCGGGGTTGAACCATTCGTTGACCCAGGTGATCTTGATCTTCACATCCGGATTGACGCTTTTCGCGCCGAGATAGAAGGCGTTGATGCCGGCGATCACCTCCGGGATCGGCACCGCGCCGACATAGCCGATCGTGTTGGTCTTGGTCATCCGGCCGGCGATCTTGCCGATGATGTAGCGGCCCTCGTGGAACTTGGCCGAATAGGTGGCGACGTTCCTGTCGCGCTTGTAGCCGGTCGCGTGCTCGAACATCACGTTCGGGTATTTCTTCGCGACCTTGAGCGTCGGCTCCATATAACCGAACGAGGTCGTGAAGATCAGCTTGTGCCCAGTGCGGGCGAGCTGCTCGATCGCGCGCTCCGAATCCGCCTCCGGCACGCTCTCGATGAAGCTCGTCTCGACCTTGCCCGGGAACGCCGCCTCGATCGCCTTGCGGCCCTGATCATGCTGGTAGGACCAGCCGAAATCGCCGACCGGTCCGACATAGATGAAACCGACCTTGAGCTTCTCCTGCGCGCCCGCCGCGCCGGAAAGGCCGAGCGCCAGCGCGAAAGCCGCGAGCCTGGTGGAAATGCGAACCATATGCGTCCCCGATCCTGCCTGTCATCCGGCGCGGCCTGCGCGATGCCGGAAGCCCCGCGCCACGGCTTCCGGGCCGATCATCGCTCCGGCACGAAAGGCTGGCCGAGCGAGCCCGCCGCGCCCTGACCCTTCCTCCCGCCGAGCGAGAGTGCCAGCAGCGCCGCGATGGTCATGACGTAAGGTAGCGCCGAAAGAAGCTGCGAGGGAAGCCCGATCGCGCCGGCCTGGGCGTGCAATTGCGCCACCGTGATGCCGCCGAACAGATAGGCGCCGAAGACCAGCCGCCAGACCTTCCCGCCCGCGAAAACGACGAGCGCCAGCGCGATCCAGCCCCGCCCCGCGCTCATCCCCGGCGACCAGAACCGCGTATAAATGAGCGAAAGATACGCACCCGCGAGCCCCGCCATCGCGCCGCCGAACAGGATCGCGGCGAAGCGCAGCCGCATCACCGGCAGGCCGAGCGCATGCGCCGAATCCTGGTTCTCGCCCGCCGCGCGCAGCAGCAGCCCGAGCCGCGTGCGCGACAGGACGAAGGCCACGAGCGCGACGAGCCCCAGCGAGAGAAAGAAGACCGGATCGCCGGTGAACAGCGCCGGACCGACAACCGGGATCTCGGCCAGGAGCGGAATCGCCAGCGGCGCCATCGCCGCGCGCGGCTGGCCGACGAAACCCTGCCCCACCAGCCCGGCAAGGCCGAGGCCGAGGATGGTCAGCGCCAGCCCGGTCGCGACCTGGTTGGTCGCGAAGACCACCACCGCGAGGCCGAACGCCACCGCAAGGCCAAGCCCGGCCAGCAGCCCCGCGAGAAGCCCGAGCGGGCTCGAATCGGCCAGCACGGCGACGGCGAAGCCGCTCGCGGCACCGACGATCATCATGCCCTCGACCCCGAGATTGATCACGCCTGCGCGTTCGACGACATGCTCACCAAGCGCCGCGATCATCAGTGGTGTCGCCGCGGTCAGGATCGTCGCGAGGATGAGCGGCAGGGTTTCGGTCATGCCGGGCGCTCCTTCTCGGCGCGGCGGAAGCGGATGCGGTAGCGTTCGAGGCTCTCGCCGAGCAGGATGCAGATCAGCAGGAGCCCCATGAAGAAGCGCGCGAGATCGAGGGGCAGCTTCAGGCTCACCTGCGCGCTCTCGGCGCCGATCAGCAGCACCGCGATCACCAACGCCGCCAGCACCGCGCCGAGCGGCGACAGCCGCCCGAGAAACGCGACGATGATCGCCGTGAACCCGAGCCCCTGCCCGAATCCGGGCCGCAACTGCCCGACCTGCCCCGCAACCTCGATCACCCCCGCGAGCCCGGCCAGCGCGCCGGAGATCAGGAACACGAGAATCGTGATCCGCCCCTCGTTGAACCCGGCGAAATTGGCGGCGCGGGGTGCCTCGCCGCTTGCCGCGATCGCGAAGCCGAACAGGGTGCGCCGGAAGACCAGCGCCGCCGCCAGCGCGGCGGCGAGCGCGAGGATCATCCCGGCATGGAGCCGCCCGCCTTCGAGAAGCGGATGCAGCAGCGCGGCATCCGAGAAGGCGACGCTCTGCGGAAAATTGAACCCTTTCGGGTCGCGCCACGGCCCGCGCACGAGGTAATCGAGCAAGAGATCGGCGACATAGACCAGCATCAGCGAGGTCAGGATCTCGCTGATCCCGAACCGGACGCGCAGCAGCGCGGGCAGCGCGGCATAGGCGAGCCCGCCGCACGCGCCCGCGAGCATCATCGCGGGCAGGATCCACGCGCCCGTCATGCCATGGGTCAGGATCGCGATGCCGCCGCCGCAGAGGCCGCCGACGAGGAACTGGCCCTCGGCGCCGATATTCCAGCGGCTGGCGCGGAAGCAGAACAGCAGCCCGGTGGCGATCAGCACCAGCGGCGTCGCCTTGAGCAGCACTTCCTGCGCGGCCCAGGGATCGGTCAAGGGCTCGACGAGGAAGACGCGGAACGCCGCCGCGGGGGAGCGGCCGAGCAGCGCCACGATCACCCCGCCGATCGCGAGAGCCGCCGCAAGCGCGCAGACCGGCGTCAGGACGCGTCGCAGCGGCGAGACGAACGGGCGCGGCGTCAGCACGAAAAGCGGCGTCATGCCGGCACCGCCTCGGCGGCTGGTGCCCCGGTCATCATCATGCCGATCGTCTCCCGGCTCGCGCCCCGTGCGGGAATCGGCACGGAAAGCCGGCCACCGCGCATCACCGCGATGCGGTCCGCGAGGTCCAGCGCCTCGTCGAGATCCTGCGTGATGACCAGGATCGCCGCGCCGCGCCCGGCGAGATCGATCAGCGTCTGGCGGATATGCGTCGCGGCGCGGGCATCGACGCCCCAGCTCGGCTGATCGATCACGATCAGCGCCGGCTCGCGCGCGATCTCGCGCCCGACGATGTATTTCTGGAGATTGCCCCCCGAAAGCGCCGCCGCCGGCGCCGCCGGCGCTGCCGGGCGGACATCGAAGGCGCCGATCACCGCCTGCGCGATCGCGCCGAGCCGGCCGCGATCGAGGAGAGGCTGGCCGAGATCCTCCGTCGCATGCCAGGAGAGCGCGACATTCTCGGCGAGGCTCGCCTGCGGCAGCGTCGCCTGCCCGAGCCGCGCCTCCGGCACGAAGGCCGCGCCAGCGCGCCGCCGGGCATTGATGCCGGCGCGGGTCACGTCCAGCCCGGCAATGGCAATGCGCCCGGCCCGCACCGCGCCGGCCTCGCCGGAGAGCGCGGCATAGAATTCGCTCTGGCCGTTGCCGGCGACCCCGGCGATCGCGACGATCTCCCCCGCCCGCACGGCAAGATCGAGGCGCTCGAGCGCGATGCCGTGCGCCCCCTCCGGCGCGACCGAAAGCCCCTCCACCACGAGGACGGGCGCGCCCAGCGCATGCGCCGGCGCGGCGCGCAGATCGGCGATCCCCGTGCCCACCATCAGGCTCGCCAGCGCCTTGGCCGGCGTCGCGCGCGGATCGACCCGCGCCACGACGCGGCCGGCGCGCAGGATCGTCGCCGCCGAACACAGCCGCCGCACCTCCTCCAGCTTGTGGGAGATGAACAGCACCGCCGCGCCCGCGCGCGCCACGGCCTCGATCGTCCGGAACAGCAGCTCGGTTTCCGCCGGCGTCAGCACCGAGGTCGGCTCGTCGAGCACCAGCACCCGCGGATCCAGCATCAGCGCGCGCAGGATCTCGATCCGCTGCCGCTCGCCGGCGGAAAGCGAATGGACCGGCCGGTCGAGATCGATCGCGAGCCCGAATTCCGCCGCCTTGGCCGCCACCCGCGCGCGCAGCCGCCGATCCGCCACCGCGCCGGGAATCGAGACCGCGATGTTCTCGAGCGCGGTGAAATCCTCGAACAGCGAGAAATGCTGGAACACCATGCCGATCCCCGCCGCACGCGCCGCGCGGGGCGAGTCGAACCGCACCGGGCGGCCGTCGATGCGGATCTCGCCGGCATCCGGCTGCAGCAGGCCGTAGAGAATCTTCACCAGCGTCGATTTTCCGGCGCCGTTCTCGCCGAGCAGCGCGTGGATGACACCGGATTCGAGCGTCAGATCCACCCCGGCATTGGCCGTGAGCGCGCCGAAGCGACGGGTGATGCCGACCAGTTCGACGCGCGGCGCCATGCCCGGCCTCACGGCACCAGGATGGTCGAGCCGGTCGTCAGCCGTGCCTCCAGCGCGCGATGCGCCTCCGCGACCTGATCGAGGGGGAAGCGGTTGCTGGCCGGGATCGCCAGCGTTCCGGCCGCGACCGCCGCGAACAGCCGCCGCGCCATGGCGGCATAGGTCCTGCGATCCGCGATATGGGTGAACAGCGTCGGGCGCGTGGCATAGAGCGAGCCCTTCCCCGCGAGCAGGCCGAGATTGAAAGCCTCGACCGCGCCGGAAGCATTGCCGAAGCTCACGAACATGCCGAACTTGCGCAGGCAATCGAGCGAACCGGGAAAGGTCGCCTTGCCGACCCCGTCATAGACGACATGGCACAGCGCGCCCTCGGTCACCGCCCGCACCCGCTCGACGAAATTCTCGGTCGCGTAGTTGATGACGTGATGGCAGCCCTGCGCGCGGGCGATCGCGGCCTTCTCCTCCGAGCCGACGGTGCCGATGACCGTGGCGCCGAGCGCCCGCGCCCATTGCGTCAGGATCTGCCCGGTGCCGCCCGCCGCGGCATGGACCAGCACGACATGGCCCTTCTTCACCCGAAAGGTCCGGAACAGCAGATATTCCGCCGTCAAGCCCTTGAGCATCATTGCCGCCGCGGCCTCGAAGGAGATTTCGGCGGGGATCTTCACCAGCGCCGCGGCGGCGATATTGCGCGCCGCGGCATAGGCGCCGAGCTGCCCGACATAGGCGACCCGGTCGCCGACGCGCAGGCCGCTGACGCCGGGGCCGAGGGCCGTGACGAGGCCGGCAGCCTCGTTGCCGGGCGTGAACGGCATCGCAGGCGCCGGATAGAGCCCGGTGCGGAAATAGACGTCGATGTAATTGAGGCCGATGGCCTTCTGCGCGATCGTCACCTCGCCGGGGCCCGGCGGCGGCACCGCGCGCTCCTCGATGGCAAGCACCTCCGGTCCGCCATGGGCGGCGATCCGCACCACCTTCACCATGTCCGTCTCCGATCCCGGTTGCGGCGGCCTGCCCGCCTTCCTGGCCGGAGAACCTGCATCATTCGCCGGCGATTTCAAGCGGCTCGCTCGCCCGTCACCCGGCCCATCCCCTGCCGCACGGGCTTGGCAAGCGGGACAGGCGGGGTCCATCATGGACCGGACCACCTTCGCCGCTCCGATTTTCCGTCCCTGTCCGATCCTCCCACTTCCCCGCCGGCCGCACCATGCAATATCTGAATTCGCCCTTTGCCCCGAAACTCGTGGCCACCTTCCGCGAAGGCTACTCGGCCACCGACTTCCGGCACGATGCGATCGCCGGGCTCACCGTGGCGATCGTCGCGCTGCCGCTCTCGATGGCGATCGCGATCGCAAGCGGCGCGGCACCGGAGCGCGGGCTCTATACCGCGATTGTCGGCGGGTTCCTGATCTCGCTGCTCGGCGGCTCGCGATTCCAGGTCGGCGGCCCGGCCGGGGCCTTCATCGTGCTCGTGGCGGCGACGATCGACCGCCACGGCGTCGACGGCCTGCTGCTCGCGACCATCCTCGCCGGGCTGATCATGCTCGCCTTCGGGCTTGCGCGGCTGGGAACGCTGATCCGCCACATCCCGCATCCGGTGATCATCGGCTTCACCGCCGGCATCGCCGTGATCATCTTCGCGAGCCAGATCCGCGACCTGCTCGGGCTCACGCTCGCGGGCAAGGAGCCCGCGGCCCTGATTCCCAAGCTCGGCGCGCTCGCCGGCGCGCTGCCGAGCCTCAATATCACGAGCCTCGCGCTCGCCGCGGGCAGCATCGCGCTGATCGCGCTGTTGCGCGTCTGGCGCCCGCTCTGGCCCGGCTTCCTGATCGCGGCCCTGCTCGGGGCGGGGCTGGTGCACCTGCTCGGCCTGCCGGTGGAGACGATCGGCAGCCGCTTCGGCGGCATTCCGGCCGCGCTGCCCGCCCCTGCCCTGCCGGCCTTCGACCAGGCGCGGCTGCTGGCGGTGTTGCCGGACGCGCTGACCATCGCGCTGCTCGGCGGCATCGAATCGCTGCTCTCGGCCGTGGTGGCGGACGGGATGAGCGGCCGCCAGCACCGCTCCAACACCGAACTCGTCGCGCAAGGAATCGCCAATATCGGCACGGCGCTGTTCGGCGGCATCTGCGCGACGGGCACGATCGCGCGCACGGCGACCAATGTCCGCGCCGGCGCGCGCTCGCCGGTCGCCGGCATGCTGCACGCGCTCTACCTGCTCGCCTTCATGGTGATCGCGGCACCGCTTCTGGCGATGATCCCGCTCGCGAGCCTCGCGGCGATCCTGACCTTCGTCGCCTGGAACATGGCCGAGCGGCACAAGGTCGTGGCCCTGTTCCGGGACGAGCGCGGCGCGGCGCTGGTCTTCACCGCAACCTTCCTCGTCACGATCCTGCGCGACCTGATGGAAGGCATCCTGGTCGGGCTCGCGCTCGGCGCGCTGATCGGGCTCGCGCGGCGGATGCGACGCTGAAACGGCTTGCGCGCGGCGGGCTTTGGCGCTTGATGTCCGCATGGAACGGCAATTCGACACGGCGGTGGTCGGCGGCGGCGCGGCAGGGCTCGCGAGCGCCATCGGGCTCGCGCAGGCCGGACTCCGGACGCTCGTCCTCGGCGTCCCCGATAGCCCACATGACGACGGCCGCTCCGCCGCCCTGTTCGAATCGAGCCTTGCCTTCCTCGACCGGCTCGGGGTCGGGGACGCGCTGCGGGCCAGGGGCGCACCGCTGCGCGCCATCCGGCTGATCGACGTCACCGGCGCGCTGGTCCGCGCCCCGACCGTGACCTTCAAGGCCGCTGAACTCGGGCAGGATTGCTTCGGCTGGAACATCCCCAACGCCGCGATCGTCGCGGTGCTTGCCGAGGCCGCGCGCGCGATTCCGGGCCTGACCGTTTCCGCAGCCCTCCTGGACGGGTTCGAGGTCGATGGCGGCGAGGCGCGTCTGCGCATCGCCGGCGGCGGGGAGATGGCGGCACGGCTCGTCATCGGCGCCGACGGGCAGCGCTCGCGCGTCCGCGCCGCCGCCGGGATCGGCTTCCGCGAGAAGCCCTATCCGCAGGCGGCGATCACCTGCCGGCTCGCACATCCGCGCGATCACGAGGATGTCAGTCTCGAATTCCACACCCGCGAGGGCCCCTTCACCTTCGTGCCGGTGGGCGAGCGCCGCTCGGCGCTGGTCTGGATCATGCGGCCCGAAAAGGCGGAGGCGATGCTCGCCCTGTCGCGCGCGGAATTCGCGGCCCGGATCACCCGCGCCGCCATGTCGATCCTCGGGGCGGTGACGATCGAGGGGCCGGTCGCGGCCGTGCCGATGCGCAAGCTCGTCGCGGACCGTCTCACCGCGCCGCGCGTCGCGCTGGTCGGCGAGGCGGCGCATGCCTTCCCGCCGATCGGCGCCCAGGGCCTCAATCTCGGCCTCAAGGATGTCGAGGCGCTGGTCGGCATGCTGGCCGGCGCCCATGCGCGGGGCGAGGATCCGGCGGCGGCACTGCCCGCCTATGCCCGCGCGCGGCGGATGGATGTCGAACTGCGCTCGGCCGGCGTCGATCTCCTCAACTCGGCGCTGATCGCCGGGCGCTTCCCCGTCGATCTCGCCCGCGCCCTCGGCCTCGCGGCGTTGCGCGACCTCGCGCCGCTGCGCCGGCTGGCGATGCGGATCGGCGGCTGGAACCCGCCTTTCGGCTCCGCGGTCGGGGCGGATGGCGCCGGCACGCGCTGATCACCAGACGGGGAGCCTGTCCCCGGCGATCAGCCAGAGCAGGCCGGTGACCGTCGCGATCGAGACCAGCGTCCCCACCAGAACGCCCGAGGAGGCACGCTGGACATAGGTTTCGTATTGGCGCGCCATCACATAGACATTGAGCGCCGGCGGCAGCGCCGCCATCAGCGTCGCGGTCAGGATCCAGATCCGATCGAACCCGCCAAGCAGGCTCAGCAGGGTGAAAACCAGCATCGGGTGCAGGACGAGCTTCACGAGGAGATGCGCCGGCATCTCCGCCGGCACGCGCGTCAGCGGCCGCAGCGCCACCGTGACGCCGAGCGCGAACAACGCCACCGGCGCCGCCGCGTTCTTGAGCAGAACCAACATCGTGTCGAGCGCCGCCGGCGGCTGCCAGTGGAAATAGGCGGCCGCCACACCGCAGAATGTCGCGACATTGAACGGATGCGTGAAGATGCGCGTGAGCACGAGCCGCGTCGTCGCCCATAACCGCACCTTCTCGGCGCCGCCGAGCGCCATCAGGAACGGCACCAGCGTGAACAGCAGCATCGAATCGAACACGAAGATCAGCGCCGTCGGCACCGAGGAGCCGGGCCCGAGCGCGGCAAGCGTCAGGCCGGGGCCCATATAGCCGACATTCGAATAGGCGCCGAACACGCCCTGGATCGTCGCCTCCCGGACATGGCCCTTCGAGGCAAGAAGGCCGATGCCGAACGAGAGGACGAAGACGATATAGGTGCACAGCGTCGTCGTCAGGATGAAACGCCAGTTGGTGAGTTCCTCGATCGGCGTCACCCCGATCAGCTTGAAGAACAGCGGCGGCAGCGCGACATAAACGATGAAGAAATTCATCCAGGCGAGGCCCTGCTCGGCGATCTTCATCAGCCGGCCGCAGGCGAAGCCGAGCAGGATCAGGCCGAAGAACGGGAAGGCGAGCGTGACAACGGGGCTCATCGCGGGCGGGGAAAGACGGCCTTGACAGGGCGCGCCGCTTGACGGACGCCGCCGGAGCAGAAACAAGGCCCTCGATTACCAGCTTCGCCGCCGCCGTCCAGAGAAAAGACCGCGTCCGGCTCTCGGGGAAAGCCTTGCCCGCACCCGCCCTTCTCTCCGCGCTGCAAGTCCGGGCCGAGGCGGCGGGGTTCGCGGCCGCGGCCGGGCTGATCCGCGCCCTGGGGCCGGACCGTGCCGGCGCGCTCTCCGGCCTGCTGTGGCGGCGACTCGCGCCGCTCAACAAGCGGCATGCGCGGGCGCGGGCGCATCTGCGGGCGAGTCTGCCGGATCTGCCGGACGACGCCGTGGCGGCCTGCCTCGCCGGCATGTGGGACAATCTCGGCCGGACCTCGGCCGAGGCCTTCCATCTCGGCCGGCTCGTCGCGGAGCAGGAGCGTTTCGTGATCGACGAAGCGACGCATGAGGCCGTCCGGGCGGCGCGCCGGCACGGCGCGGTGTTCGTCTCCCTGCATCAGGGCAATTGGGAGCTCGCCTCGCCGCTCCTCGACGCGCTCGGCCTGCCGGTGGCGGGCGTCTATCAGCGGCTGCGCAACCCGCTGGTCGATGCCATGGCCGCGCGCACGCGGGCACCCTTCTACCGGCTCGGCCTGTTCTCGAAAGGCCACGAGACCGCACGGCGATTACTGCGCATCCTCGCCGATGGCGGCACGGTGACGATCATGGCCGATCTGCGCGACCTGTCCGGGGTCGCAGTGCCCTTTTTCGGCCGGCCGGCGCCCTCGACGATCTTCCCGGCGCTGCTCGCGCGCGGGCGCGGCGTGCCGCTCTTCGCCGGCGCGGTGCTGCGGGAACAGGGGGCGACCTTTGCCGTGCGGACGCTCGAAATCCCCGTCGCCCGCACCGGCGACCGCGAGGCGGATCTCCGGACGACGACCGCTGCAATCCAGGCCGCGTTCGAAGCCTCGATCCGGGCGCGGCCCGAACAATGGATGTGGGGCCACCGGCGTTGGGAGCGTTGAAACCGCGCCAGCAGATTTGGCAGGCATGGCGGTATGGCGGTGCGGCGTCGCAACCCTTGTGGCAGCGCGAAAAGCGATTATTTTATGTCTCTGGAGTGCAGAGCATGAAACCGCGTCAGGCCAAGTTCACGATCGGTCAGGTGGTCCGCCACCGGGTCTATCCGTTCCGTGGCGTAATCTTCGATGTCGACCCCGTCTTCGCGAATACCGAGGAATGGTGGCTCTCGATCCCCGAGGATGTCCGCCCGCGCAAGGACCAGCCCTTCTACCATCTCCTCGCCGAGAACGAGGAGAACGAATACATCGCCTATGTCTCGGAGCAGAACCTGCTTCCGGACCGGTCGGGCCTGCCGCTGCGTCACCCGCAGATCGAGGAATTGTTCGAGCCGGGCGCCGACGGCCAGTTCGCGGTGAAGAACAACGCGCTGCTGAACTGAGCTGATCGGCGGCATCGCGACGGCCACAGCGCGCCCCATCGACAGCAAAAGCCCGGCGCTTGCGCCGGGCTTTGTCTCTGGCAGGGCCGATTCCGGCCAGCAGTTACGGCTTGGGCGCTGCGGCGCCGCCCTGGCGCTGCTTCAGCATTTCCTCGGCGCGGCGCTTGAGATCGTCCGCGCCCTGCGGCGCCGGGGCCGCACCGCCCTGTTGCGGCTGCGCAGCCTGCTGCTGCATCTTCTGCAGCGTCTCCTGATCGATTCCGGCGGAATCGAACGCCTTGGCGAAACCGGCGAGCGGAACCTGGAAATTCACCTCCTGCCCGAGCTGGTTCTGCATGTCGATGCGCAGGACCGTGCCCTTCTTGAGGCTGGCGATGATCGCGTCGTTGAGTTCGCCCTCGACGAAGCAGCCCTGCGGCAGGCAGATCTGGAACTTCGCGTTGACCGGCTGCATGCCTTCCGCCGAGAAGCGGATGCCGGGCTGGATCATGAAGGTCAGCGGCACGAGGAACCGCGCGAAGCGGCGCGTATCGTCCTTGATCGCGTAAATCGCCACCGCCATCACCGGCTGGTTGTTCTCGGCGACGAAATCGCGCGTCGTGTAGCAGATCTGCTTCTTGACCGCGGGATCCTCGCCGCAGACCTTCAGCCAATCCGCCTGCTCGGGGGCGGCCTTGAGCGCCACCTTGATGCCGCCCTGCGGCGCGGCCGGCGCCGGCGCGGCAGGCGCGGGCTGGCTGGCGGGCGGGCGCTGCTGCGCGAGGGACGGAGCGGCAAAGCCGGCCGCGAGCGCGAGCGCCGCGCCGGTCATCAGACGAAGGGCCTTCACAGAACCAAATGCCTTCATGGCGTGCCACGCTCTCTTGTGAGCCGAATTCATCATTCTATCCCCGGAACCGGCGCGAGGCCGGCGAACCCGATCCCTCTAGAGCATCGCGCGCCAAAGTGGAAACCGGAATTTCACCCTTCGCCTCGTCCGGTGCGAATGCGGCCAAAGCGTGACCGGGCGATGTCGCCGCCCGGTCATCACCGCCGAAACCGGCATCCCCCATGGTGCGGGGACGCCGGCTTGCCTATTCTGGAGCCGATGATGACAACACGAATCATCGCTCCCTGCAGGAGCGCGGTCCGTCGCGCCGGTATCTGGCTGGCCGTTCTTGGTCTGGTGGCAAGCCTTGCCGCACCGGCGCAGGCGGTGGAGAGCGAGCCGCCGGCGCACCGCCATGCGCTCGCCATGCATGGCGAGCCGGCGCTGCCGGCCGATTTCGCGCATCTCCCCTATGTCAACCCGGATGCCCCGAAAGGCGGCGCGCTGCGCTACGGAATCGCCGGCTCGTTCGACAGCCTCAACACCATGATCTATCGCGGCAATTCGCCGCCGGCCATGGTTCCCTACATCGTCCAGCCGCTGATGATGCGCTCGATGGACGAGCCGTTCACGCTCTATGGCCTCGTCGCGGAAACGATCGCCGTGCCCGAGGACCGGAGCTTCGTCGAGTTCCGCATCGATCCCCGCGCCCGCTTCTCGGACGGCGTCGCGGTGACGGCGCGCGACGTGCTGTTCTCCTGGACCCTGTTCTCGACCAAAGGCCGGCATATCGAAACCGCACGCAAGATCGAGCGTGTGGAATTGCGCGACGCCATGACGATCCGCTTCACCTTCAAATCCGCCGGCGACCGCGAATTGCCGCTGATCCTGGGGCTTCTGCCGGTGCTGGCGGCGCATGCAACCGATCCCGAGACCTTCGCCAATCCCGGCTTCACCGCCTTCACCGGCTCCGGCCCCTATCTGCTCGAGGAGCTGGTGCCGGGGACGCGGGTGGTTTTGCGGCGCCGGGCGGATTACTGGGCGAAGGACAAGCCCATCCATCGCGGGCTTTATAATTTCGACACGATCGCCCTCGAATTCTTCCGCGATTCCAATGCTATGTTCGAGGCGCTGAAAACGGGCCTGCTCGATTACCGCGTCGAGATCGACCCGACGAAATGGCGCGAGGGCTATGATGTTCCCGCCGTGCGCGACGGCCGGATCATCCGCGACACGATCCCGATCGGGGCGCCGAAAGGCATGTCGGGCTTCATCTTCAACACGCGCCGCACGGTCTTCGCCGATCCGCGCCTGCGCGAGGCGCTGCTGCACCTGTTCGATTTCGAATGGCTGAACCGCAGCCTGTTCGACGGCATCTACCGCCGCACCGGCTCCTTCTTCGATGAGAGCGAATTGTCGTTCCGCGGCCATCCGGTCGATGCCCGCGAGGCGGCGATCCTGGGCGAGGCGCTGGAAGGGCTGCCCGAAACGGTGCGCAACGGGCAATGGCGCCCGCCCGTCACCGACGGCTCGGGCCGCGACCGGGCGGTGATGCGCCGCGCGATCGCGCTGCTCGACGCCGCCGGCTACGCGATCCGCGACGGGCGCATGGTCCGGCGCGACACCGGCGCACCGCTCGCCTTCGAGATCATGGTCACGAACCGGGAGAAGGAGCGCATCGCCCTCGCCTTCGCCGATGTGCTGAAGCAGGTCGGGATCTTCCCGGCGATCCGCTTCGTCGATTCCAGCCAGTATTGGGCGCGACTCCGGCAGTTCGAGTTCGACATGATCATCGAGGGCTATGTCGTCGGCCCCTCGCCCGGCCAGGAGCAGGCGAACCGCTGGTCGAGCCGCGCCGCCGAGCGGCCGGGCTCGCTCAACTGGGCCGGGGTGCGCTCGGCCGCGGTCGATCGCGCCATCGCCGCCCTGCTCGCCGCGACGGACAAGCCGGAGTATCTCGCTGCCGTCCGCGCGCTCGATCGGCTGCTGATCGCCGGGCATTACGTGCTGCCGCTCTATCATCTGCCCGAGCGCTGGGTTGCGCGCTGGCGGCATATCGCGCGGCCGGATCGGCTTGCACGTTACGATATCCCCATCGACAGTTTCTGGTTCGCGCCGAATCGGTGACAATGGGGCGCGGTGGGCCTGAGCCGGCGCGAGGCGCGCGCGGTCGGCCCTTGGGGAGTTGCGCAGGATGAGCAGGCCGAACGGGCCGGAACTGCCCGAGCCTTGGACGAGCCTGACCATGCAGGCGCTGGCGATCAAGGCCGCGATGGAACGGCCGGCAGGCATCCTGATCCGTGATTGTCCCTGGCGCGAGGCGTGGAACGGCGTCGAACCGCGGGCGCTGACCTGCGACGAATTTCTCCGCCGCGCCCGTTTCCTCGCCGCCCAGTTCGTGACGCTCGGCATACGCCCCGGCGAGGCCGTGCTGATCATCCTCCCCAATGTCGTCGAAGTCGGCCTGTCGATCCTCGCCTGCCAGCTCGCCGGCGCCGTTCCCGCGCTTGCGCCCGCCGACGACACTATCGACCGGCTGCGCAATGCCGCCGAGCGCTGCGGCGCGGTGATGGTGCTGTCCATGGCACGGGTCGGCGAGATCGCGCTCGGCGAAAAGGCGCGGCAGGTCGCGGCCAAGGTGATGTCGGTCCGGGTGGCGGCCGGGTTCGGCTTCGATCTGCCGGATGGACTCGTCTCACTCGAAGGCTGGGCGGAAGACGATGTGATGCCCTTCACCGAGGCCGCGCGCCGGCAGGCGGATGCTGGCCTCATCACCTTCACCCGCGCCGGGGGAACGCTCGCCGCCGCGCTGCGCAGCGAGGGGCAGATGATCGCCGAGGCGCTGGCAATCTCCTCGGTGCTGCGGCTCGATGGCCGACGCGGCCTCGTCTCGCTCATGCATCCCGGCGCGGCGGCAAGCGTCGCAGGGGCGCTGATCCTGCCGCTCTTCGCCGGCGCCGAGATCCGCCTCGCCGGCCCCTATGATTCCGCCCTGCTTGCCGTCATCCTCGACGAGGCGCCGACCGCGCATCTCTATTGCCCTGATCATTTCGCCGCCTGGCTGCGCCCCGAGGCGCTCGGCGCGCAGCGCCTCGGCAATCTTGCCGGCATCGCCGCCCTGGCGCGGGCGGAGGGACGCGAGGCCGCGATCCTGACGCCGGGGCCGCTCGATTGCGCGCTGATCGTCGATTTCGACGAGCGCGGCCTCGCGCCGCTGCGGCGCTGGCCTGTTGACGGCCGGCTCGCGCTGCCGGCCGCACTGCCGCATCCGATGGAAACGATCCTGCCGGAGGATCAGCCGTTCCTGACGATCCCCGCCGCGCCGGGCGAGGATTTCGGCGGGTTCGCCGCCGCCCGGCTGCTGAACCGTACGGAAAACCCGGCCGGCAAGGCCGCCTGACCGCGCGCCCTCCTCGTTCAGCCGCGCGTCCTGTTCAACCGCGCTTGGCGGCGATCCGGGCGATCTCGGCCATCAGCTTGCGCGTGGCGTTGAGCCGCAGCGCGGGATCGGCGAAATCTCCGGCGAACACCACCCGCATATCGGGCCGGACCTTGGCGGTGCTGCCCTTCTCGCTGACGAATTTCACAAGCCCGTTCGGATTGGCGAAGGCATTGTTGCGGAAGCCGATGATGATGCCCTTCGGTCCGGCATCGACCTTGTCGACATTGGCGCGCCGGCACAGCAGCTTGATCCCGACGACATTCATCAGCTGGTCGATCTCGGGCGGCAACGGCCCGAAACGGTCGATCATCTCGGCCGCGAACGCCTCGATCTCGGCCTCGCTTTCCACCTGCGCCAGACGGCGATAAAGCCCCATCCGAATGTCGAGATCGGCGATATAGCTCTCGGGGATCAGGACCGGCGTGCCGAGCGCGATGTTTGGCGACCAGGTCTCTTCATCCGGCAGTTCGATCCCGGCCTTGAGCGCCGCGACCGCTTCCTGGAGCATCTGCTGGTAGAGTTCGTAACCGACCTCCCGGATATGGCCGGATTGCTCGTCGCCGAGCAGGTTTCCGGCGCCGCGGATGTCGAGATCATGGCTCGCGAGCTGAAAACCGGCGCCCAGGCTGTCGAGCGATTGCAGCACCTTGAGCCGCCGCTCGGCGGTGGCGGTGAGCGTGCGGTTGAGCGGCAGGGTGAACAGCGCATAGGCCCGCGTCTTCGAGCGGCCGACACGGCCGCGCAGCTGGTAGAGCTGGGCGAGGCCGAACATGTCGGCGCGGTGGACGATCAGCGTATTGGCGGTCGGGATATCGAGCCCGCTCTCGACGATCGTGGTCGAGAGCAGCACATCGAACTTACCGTCGTAGAAATCGCCCATCACCTGTTCGAGATCGGCGGCCGCCATCTGGCCATGACCGATCCCGACCCGCACCTCCGGCACATTCTTTTCGAGGAAGGCCCGGACCTCGCCGAGCTGGTCGATGCGCGGCACGACATAGAAGCTCTGCCCGCCGCGATAGCGTTCGCGCAGCAGCGCCTCGCGCACGACGAGCGGGTCGAACGGCGCCACGAAGGAGCGCACCGCCAGCCGGTCCACCGGCGGGGTGGCGATGATCGAGAGTTCGCGCACCCCGGTCATCGCCAGTTGCAGCGTGCGCGGGATCGGCGTCGCGGAAAGCGTCAGCACATGCACTTCCGCACGGAGTTCCTTGAGCCGCTCCTTGTGCGCGACGCCGAAATGCTGCTCCTCGTCGATGATCAGCAGGCCGAGATCCTTGAAGCGAACGCCCTTGGCGAGCAGGGCATGCGTGCCGACGACGATATCGACCCGCCCCTCCGCCATTTCCTCGCGCGTCCGCTTCAGATCGGCGGCGGAGACGAGCCGGGAGGCCTGCGCAACCCGCAGGGGAAGCCCGGAGAACCGGTTCTGGATGGTGCGGAAATGCTGGCGCGCCAGCAGGGTCGTGGGCACGACCACCGCCACCTGCCTGCCCGCCATGGCCGCGACGAAAGCCGCGCGCAGCGCCACCTCGGTCTTGCCGAAGCCGACATCGCCGCAGACGAGCCGGTCCATCGGCCGGCCGGAGGCGAGATCGTCGAGAACCGCGTCGATCGCGCTCTGCTGGTCCTCGGTCTCGTCGAAGGGGAAGCGCGCGACGAATTCCTCATAGGCGCCTTCGGGCGGCACGAGCCGGGGTGCTTCGCGCGTCATGCGCTGCGCCGCGACCTTGATCAGCGCCCGTGCCATGTCGCGGATCTTGGCCTTGAGCCTGGCCTTGCGCGCCTGCCAGGCGCCGCCGCCGAGCCTGTCGAGCGTCGCCTCGGTCTCCTCGGAGCCGTAGCGCGTCAGGAGTTCGATATTCTCGACCGGCAGGAACAGCTTGTCGCCGCCGGCGTAATGGATCTCCAGGCAATCATGCGGCGCGCCAGTCACGGTCACGGCCGTGAGCGCCACGAAGCGGCCGATGCCGTGATCCATATGCACGACGAGATCGCCGGCCTTGAGGCTCGTAAGCTCGGTGATGAAATCCTTGGCGCGCTTCGCCGCGCGCCGCGGCCGGCCGAGCCTTTCGCCGAGCAGGTCCTGCTCGGAAAGCACGGCGAGGTCGGCGGCCTCGAAGCCTTCCGAGAGCTGTACGCGCATCAGCCCGATCTCGCCGGCGGCGAGCGTCGCCGCCTCCGCAAGCCCGCGCAGCACGCGCTGCCCGGCGAGGCCGTGATCGGCGAGCACACCGGCGAGGCGGTCGCACGCGCCCTCGCTTGCGGCGGTGAAGATGACCGCCTTGCCTTCCTGGCCAAGCGCGCGGGCATGTGCCGCCGCCGCCTCGAAGACATTGGCGTTCGGATCGTTGCGCTCCGGCGCGAAATCGCGCCCGCGCCGGGTGCCGAAGGACAGGACGGGCCCCGCCCCGCCCGGTGCCAGCGTGAACGGTGAAAGCGCGACCGACCCCACCTTCCGCCAGCCCTCCCAGGCGGCGCGGCCGAGATAGAGCGTGTCCGGCGGCAGCGGCCGGTAGGGCACGCCGGCGCCCCCCTCCTCCGCCGCGCCGCGACGGGCCTCGAAATAATCGGCGATCTGCGCGAGCCGCTCCTCGGCGGCGGCATCGGCCTGATGGTCGAAGACGAAGCTTGCCTGCGGAACATAGGCGTCGAGCGGGTCGAGACCGGCATGGAAGAGCGGCAGCCAATGCTCCATGCCGACATGGCGCCGGCCCTCGCTCACATGCTCGTAGAGCGTGTCGCCGCGCAGATTGCCGCCGAAGGCCGCAAGATATCCCTGCCGGAAGCGCGCGATCGCGGCGCTGGTGAGCTGGAACTCGCTCATCGGCACGAGGTCGAGCGCCCTGAGCTGCGCCGCCGAACGCTGGGTCTCGGGGTCGAAGGACCGGATCGATTCGAGCGTATCGCCGAAGAAATCGAGCCGGACCGGATCGGCGAAGCCCGGCGGGAAGAGATCGACGATCCCGCCGCGAACGGCGTATTCGCCGACATCGCGCACGGTCGAGACGCGGGTATAGCCATTGGCATCGAGCCAGGCGGCGACCTCGCCGAGATTGAGCGCATTGCCCGGCGCGGCGGAGAAGCTCTGCCGCGCGACGAAGTCGCGCGGCGGCAGCTTCTGCAGCACGGCGTTGACGCTGGTGACCAGCACGCGCGGCCGCTCCCCGCCCCGCGAACGCACGAGCCGCGCGAGGCATTCCATGCGCCGTGCCAGGATGGCCGGGTTCGGCGAGGCGCGGTCATAGGGCAGGCAATCCCAGGCCGGCAGCGACAAGACCTCCACCGCCGGATGGAAGGCGGCGAGCGCGCCCTGCACCTCGGCCTGCCGCAGCCCGTCGCGCGCCACGAACACCGCGAGCGCCGGCAGGTCCGCGCCGGCCGCGAAGCGAAGCGCCGCGATCTCGGCCAGGGCGAGCGCGATGGCGCCGTCCGCGACATCACCGAGCAGCACCGGCGCGCGCGCCTCGAGCGCTTCGCCGAGCGCACGGGCCGCGAGGCCCTTCAGCAGCGTCCCCGTCATCACTGGCCTTCAGAGATCGAGCGGCGCATCATGGCTGTGGAACGCCTTCAGCGCCCGGAACACCGCGCTGTCGTAATTCTCCGGCACCGGCTCGGCACCGGTCAGCCAGGCGAAGAGGTCGCGGTCTGGCACTTCGATCAGCGCTTCGAGAATCGCAAGCTCCGGCTCCGCCAGCGCGGCGACGGCGCTCTCGACATAGCGGCCCATGAGCAGGTCCATCTCGCGCGTGCCGCGATGCCAGGCACGGAACAGGATGCGCTTGCGACGCGGATCGAGATCCGCACTCGTGCGGGAAAGGCCGGTCATGAGAGGCTCCGGAAGGGCGGCTCGGCCGCGTATCCGGGCTTAGAAGGCACTGGCGCGCGCGAAGTCAAGCGCCGGCCCGCATGCCGGGCCTGCGAGCCCGGCAGGATTGGCGCTTCGCGTTCGGCCGCGCGCTTGCTATCGCTGGGAGCATGTCGCTCCGGCCCTCCGATCTCGATCCCTGGTTCGCGCCGGTGGCGCGGCTGCCGGGCATCGGGCCCAAGCTCGCGCCGCTCTTCGATCACCTTGCCGGCCGCGGCGGCCCGGCGCGGATCCTCGATCTGCTGTTCCATCTCCCGCTCGCCGTCACCGATCGGTCGCTGCATGCCACGATCGCCGCCGCGCCAATGGAGGGGATCGCGACCGTGCGGGGCACCGTCGAGGCGCATCGCCCCGCCCCGCCCGGCCGCGCCAAGGCGCCCCATCGCGTCATCCTCGGCGACGAGACCGGCGACGTGACGCTGGTCTTCTTCCGCCTGCCGCAGGCGCAGATCGAGGCGATGCTGCCGCTCGGCGCGACGCGCATCGTCTCGGGCCGGATGGAGCCTTTCGACGGCCTGCGGCAGATGGTGCATCCGGATCGCATCCTCCCGCCGGCGAAATACGATCCGGCGGAGGCATTCGAGCCGGCCTATCCGCTGACGGAAGGGCTCTCGCATCGCCGCGTCAATGCGGCGGCGCGCGCGGCGCTGGCGCGGCTGCGCCCCCTGCCCGAGTGGCAGGACGAAGCCCTTCTCGCCCGCGAGAACTGGCCGGATTTCACCGCGGCGCTTGCCGCGCTGCACCAGCCGCGCCAGGCCATTCCGCCGGAGGAAACGTCGGCCTGGCGCCGCCTCGCCTATGACGAATTGCTCGCCGGGCAGGTGGCGTTGCGCCTGCTGCGCGCCCGCGAGCAGGGTGAGGCCGGCCGGGCGATTCATGGCGACGGGCGGCTGCGCCGGGCGATCCTCGCGCATCTCCCCTATGCCCTCACCGGCGCCCAAAGACGCGCGATCGCCGAGATCGAGGCCGATCTCGCGCGGCCGGAGCGCATGCTCCGCCTGCTCCAGGGCGATGTCGGCGCCGGCAAGACCATCGTCGCCGCGCTCGCCATGGCGATCGCGGTCGAGGGCGGGCATCAGGCGGCAATGATGGCGCCGACCGAGATCCTCGCGCGCCAGCATCACGAGCGCCTCGCCCCGCTCGCGGAGGCCGCCGGGATCCGCCTCGGCCTCTTGACCGGCCGCGCCGCCGGCGGCGAGCGCAACGCGACGCTCGCCGCTCTGGCCGGGGGCGAACTCGACATCGTCGTCGGCACGCATGCGCTCTTCCAGAACGATGTGGTCTTCCGCGATCTCGCGCTCGCGATCGTCGACGAGCAGCATCGTTTCGGGGTACATCAGCGGCTAGCGCTGGCGCACAAGGGCGGCAGCGCCGGCCCGGCGGCGCATCTCCTGGTGATGACCGCGACGCCGATCCCCCGCACCCTGGTCCTCTCCTATTTCGGTGATCTCGACATCTCCGTGCTCGACGAGAAGCCTCCCGGCCGCGAGCCCGTCGACACCCGGCTCGTCAATCAGGAGCGGCTCGCCGAGATGATCGAAGGGCTCGGCCGCGCCATCGCCGCCGGCTCGCGGATCTACTGGGTCTGCCCGCTCGTCGAGGAGAGCGAGAAGATCGACGCCGCCGCCGCCGAGGCGCGCCACGCCGATCTCGCCCGGCATTTTCCCGGCCGGGTCGGGCTCGTCCATGGCCGGATGGCGGCCGCCGAGAAGGATGAGGTGATTGCCCGTTTCGCAGCCGGTGATCTCGCCGTGCTCGTCGCGACGACGGTGATCGAGGTCGGCGTCGATATCCCGGCGGCCAATGTCATGGTGATCGAGGAGGCGCAGCGCTTCGGCCT
This sequence comes from Rhabdaerophilum calidifontis, assembly GCF_008641065.1. Taxonomy (GTDB): domain Bacteria; phylum Pseudomonadota; class Alphaproteobacteria; order Rhizobiales; family Beijerinckiaceae; genus Rhabdaerophilum; species Rhabdaerophilum calidifontis. The sequence goes on from NZ_VTRS01000003.1 coordinate 326,983, forward strand.
CGCCCAGCTCCACCAGCTGCGCGGCCGGGTCGGGCGCGGCGGTGGGCAATCACGCGCCATCCTGCTCTATCGCGGCCCGCTTTCCGAGACGGCGCGCGCCCGGCTCGAGATCCTGCGCAGCACCGAGGACGGGTTCCGCATCGCCGAGGAGGATCTGCGCCTGCGCGGCGAGGGCGACGTGCTCGGCACCCGCCAATCCGGCATGCCCGGCTTCCGCATCGCCCGGCTCGACCGGCACCAGGACCTGCTGCGCATCGCCCGCGACGACGCTACGCTGCTTGTCGCGCGCGATCCGCGGCTCGAGACGCCGCGCGGCGCGGCTATCCGCCGCCTGCTCTATCTCTTCGAGCGCGACGAGGCGATCCGCCTCATCGGCGCCGGGTGACGTCAGGTCGGGCGGATCAGGCGGAGGGCGGCGCGGCATCCGCCGCGGGCGACGGCTTGCCCTTCTTGCGGCCGTTGAGCAGGGCCACCGCCTCGAGCGCAGCCTTTCGCGGCTCCTCCTCGCCGGGGCGGAGCAGGCCGAGCGACATCACGACCTTCGCCGCGTCATCGACCGAGATCGGCACCTCGATCACCTTGTGGCGCGGCGCGTAGAAGAAGAACCCGGTGGTGGGGTTCGGCGCGCAGGGCAGGAAGACCGCGACGAAATCCTCGCTCCGCGGCAGGCCGGCGGCGATCTCGGCGCTCGGCGGCGCGGAGAGGAAGACGATCGACCAGCATCCCGGCGAGGGATATTCGACCAGTGCCACCGTGCGGAACGATGTGCCCGATTGCGAGAAGATCGTCTCGAAGATCTGCTTGACCGAGCGGTAGAGCCCGCGCACCACCGGCATCCGCGCAAGCAGGCTTTCGCCAAGCTCGATCAGCGTCCGCCCGACGAGATTGGCGGTCAGGAATCCGAGCATCGTCAGCCCGACCACCAGCACCAGAATGCCGAAGCCGGGGATCGCGAACGGGAGATAGGTCTCGGGCAGATAGACCGAAGGAATGAGCGGCTTGACCCAGCCATCGACGAGATTGATGATCCACAGCGAGAGATAGACCGTGATCACCAGCGGCCCGCTGATGATCACGCCGGTCAGGAAGTAATTGCGCAGCCGCTGCCGGCCGCTCAGCCCGCGCGGAGGCGGGGCCGGCAGGGCGGGGTCGCTTTGGTGGACGGGCTCGCTCATCGGGCTCCTGTGTCGCGGGCTTTGGCCACGACGTCAAGCAAGAGCGATGCCGCCCGCGCGCTCGGGGCCTCGCCGCCCGCGCGCAGGCGCGCCTCGAGCCGCTCGAACGCCGCGAGCTGCGCATTCCGCGCGGGGCCGTCCGGCAGCAGGGCGCGCAGCGCCGGGCCGAGCCGCTCCGGCACCGCCTCTTCCTGGAGGAATTCCGGCACCGCCTTCTCGCCGAGGATGATGTTCGGCAGGATGACCGAGGGCACGGTGACGAGCCGCCGCGCGATCGCCGCCTCCCAGCCCGCGACGCGATAGGCGGCGATGGTGGGAATGCCGGCCAGCGCCAGTTCAAGCGTCACGGTGCCCGAGGCCGCGAGCGCCGCCCGCGCCGCGCGGAAGGCCGCGTATTTCGCCGCCTCGCCGGTCACGATCTCGACCGGCAGGCCGCCCGCCGCGACCATGGCGCGCACGCTCGCGAGGAGATGCGGCAATGTCGGCAGGACAAAGTGCGCCCCATTTCCCGCCCCGGCGATCCGCGCCGCATCGAGAAAGAGCGGCAGCTTGCGGCGGATCTCAGCCATGCGCGAGCCCGGCAGCAGCAGCACCAGCGGCGCTTCACCCCCCGCCCGCCGCGCCGCCTCGGCCGCGCCGGCCGGGCGCATCTCGGCGATGCGCTCCACCAGCGGATGGCCGACATAATGCCCCTCCGGTCCGCCGAGACGATGCAGGGCCTCCGGTTCGAAGGGCAGCAGGCAGAGGATATGGTCGATATAGGGGCGCATCGCCGGGGCGCGGCCGGGGCGCCAGGCCCAGACCGAGGGGCAGACCCAATGGAGCGTCGGAATATCCGGCGACGCCTTTCGGACCCGCCGCGCGACGCGCTTGGAGAAATCCGGCGCGTCGATTGTCACGAGCGCGTCCGGCCGCGCGGCAACGATCGCCTCCGCCGTCTCGCGGATGCGCCGGATGAGCAAGGGCAGCCGGCGGATCACCGGGCCGAACCCCATCACCGCGATCTCGGATTGCGGGAACAGCGTCGCGAGCCCTGCTTCCGTCAGCGCCGGCCCGCCGACGCCCATCGCCTCGACCGCAACGCCGCGCGCGGCGAGCGCCCCGAGCAGGCTCGCGCCAAGCATATCGCCGGATGCCTCCCCGGCCACGATCGCGAGCCGGAGGGGCTGCCGCATCGCCTATTCCGCCGGGTCGGTCGGCCGCATCTCGCGCGGCATGCAGATCGCGCGGTCGCCGCCTGCGCGGATGAAATCGAGAATCTCGTGCACCAGCGGCAGGCTGTCGAATTCGAGCGCCACATCCTCCACGCGCTCCTTGAGCGTGCCCTCCGGCGCGAAGAGCAGCCGATAGGCACGGCGCAATTCGTGGATCTGCTCGCGCGTGAAATTGCGCCGGCGCAGGCCGATGATATTGAGCCCGGCGAGCGCGGCGCGATTGCCGAGCGCCATGCCATAGGGGATCAGGTCGTTCTCGAGCCCCGCGAGCCCGCCGATAAAGGCATGATCGCCGATGCGAACGAATTGGTGGATGCCCGCACCGCCGCCGATGATGACGTAATTGCCCACCCGGCAATGCCCGGCCAGCATGACATTGTTCGAGAACACGACATGATTGCCGACGATGCAATCATGCGCGACATGGGCATTGGCGAGAAAGGTGCAATCATCGCCGACACGGGTGAGAAGCCCGCCGCCCTCGGTGCCGGGATTCATCGTCACGCCTTCGCGGATCGTGCAGCGCGCGCCGATCTCGAGCCGGGAGGCCTCGCCGCGGAACTTGAGGTCCTGCGGCTCGTGGCCGAGCGAGGCGAAGGGAAAGACCCGCGTACCGGCGCCGATCGTAGTCCGGCCCGCCACCGCGACATGGCTCTTCAATTCCACCCCGTCGGCGAGCGTGACCTCCGGCCCGACCATGCAAAACGGCCCGATACGCACGCCACGACCCAGATTGGCAGCAGGATCGACCACCGCGCTCGGATGGATGTCCGTTTCCATCGCGCCGGTCACTCGAGCACCACCATGGCCGAGAGTTCCGCTTCCGCCATCAGCTGGCCATCGACCCGGGCCTCGCCGCGGAACCACCACATGTTGCGACGATGGTTGAGCTGGGTCATGTGATATTCGACCCGGTCGCCGGGCGTCACGGGCTTGCGGAACTTGCACTTGTCGATCGTCATGAAATAGACGAGCTTCGCCCGGCCCTTCGCGGCGCCGGAGCCGACACAGGCCGCGCCCGCCGTCTGGGCCATGCCCTCGATCAGCAGCACCCCAGGCATCACCGGCTGCCCCGGAAAATGCCCCGCGAAATGCGGCTCGTTGAACGTCACGTTCTTGATGCCGAGGATGCGGTTGGTGCCGTCGAGCATGATCACCTTGTCGACCAGCAGGAAAGGATAGCGATGCGGCAGGACCTCCATCAGCCGGGTGATGTTAAGCACCTCGCCGCCCGCTCCGCCACCGCCTTGCGCACCGCTCGCGGCGCCGCCCGCAGCGGCGGCACCCCCGTGTTGTTCCGTCATTGTCTCACCCCTGCAGGGTTCAGGCGCCGGCCGGGTCTGTCCCGCCCGCCTGATCCGGTTTTTCCCTGGTATCCGGGCCCTTTTGCGCCAGGCGTTCGAGCGTGGCAACCTCCCGGAAGAACTGCTTCACGGGTTTCGCCGGCGCACCGATGATGCGCGCACCCGCCGGGACATCCGCCATAACCCCGGCCTTGGCGCCGACCTGCGCGCCCATGCCGATACGGACATGCCCGGCGATCCCCGCCTGCCCGGCCAGCACCGCGTAATCCTCAAGCACGCTGGAGCCCGAGACCCCCGCCTGCCCGACGATCACGCAATGCCGGCCGATGACGACGTTGTGGCCGATCTGCACGAGATTGTCGATCTTCGACCCCTCGCCGATGATCGTGTCGCGGTTGGCGCCGCGATCCACCGTCGTGTTGGCGCCGATATCGACATCGTCCTGCAGGATCACCCGGCCAATCTGCGGCACCTTGAGATGCCCCCGCGCCCCGAGCGCGAAGCCGAAACCGTCCTGCCCGATCCGCGCGCCGGCATGAATGATCACCCGGTTGCCGATCAGGGCATGCGTGATCGAGGCATGCGGGCCGATGGCGCAATCGCGGCCGATCCGCACCTCCGGCCCGATCACGGCATGCGCCGCGACCAGCGTACCCCGGCCGATCTCGGCGCCGGGGCCGATCACCGCGCCGGGATCGACCGTGACGCCGGCCTCGAGCCGCGCCGTCGGATGGACGAAGGCCCCTGCCGCGATGCCGATGGTGCCGAACACGCTCTGCGGCCGCGTCGAGCTCGGAAAGAGCAGCGCCGTCGCCCGCGCGAAGGCGCGATAGGGTTCGGCGGTGATCAGGGCCGCCGTTCCCGGCGCCAGCCGCCCGGCGAATTTCGGGGCGATGAGGCAGGCGCCAGCCCGCGTCTCGGTCGCGAAACGCGCATAGGCCGCATTGTCGAGAAAGGCGAGATCGCCGGGCCCCGCGCTCTCAAGCGGGGCGATCCCCACGATCTCCCGCGAGGCCATGGCCGGGTCGGCGAGCGCCGCGTCGAGCGCGACGGAAAGCGCGCCGAGCGCCATCGGCGCGGGAACGGGAAAGAACATCGGCCCAGTCATCGGGGGCGGCACCGGGGCGGCGAGCCGCCCCCGTACTCAGAAGCGAGCGCCGCCCGAGAAGCGGAACGCCTGCTTGCGATCGCCGCCCGAGCCGCGGACATAGGAGAGCGCCTGCGCGTAATCGAAGCGGATCGGCCCGAGCGGCGAAGCCCAGAGCAGGCCGACGCCGACCGACGAGCGGATCTGGTTCTCGTCGCGGACATCGAGGCATTCCGATTGCGCAAGCCCGGTCACGCAGCCCGCGCCGCCATTGATCAGCCCGTCGCCGTTGACGTCGAGAACCTTCTTGCCGCGATAGCCGAACAGCGTGCCGGCATCGGCGAAGACCGCGCCGCGCAGCCCGAATTCGCGCGGGATGCCGAAGATCGGGAACTGAACCTCGGCGGTGGCGCCGATATAGGTGGTACCGCCGACCGCGTTCGCGCCGGAATCGCCGTTCTTGTCGCGCGGACCGATGCCGGAGGGTGCGAAGCCGCGGACCAGATCCGGCCCCTGGTAGAAATGGTCGAGCACGCGCAGCTTCTCGCCACCATAGGCGAAGAGATGGCCGCCCTGCACCTTCACGAACCCGACGATGTCGTCGGTGATCGGGTAGTAGTAGCGGGCCGAGGCCACGGCGCGCACGAAGCGCGAATCCCCGCCGACACCCGCGATCTCCGGCTTGAGATCGGCGAAGATGCCGCTGGTCGGGTTCTGGTTGTTGTCGAGCGTATTGTAGGTGAAGGTCAGCCCGACGAGCGAGGTGGTGCGCGTGCCGCGCGCTTCCTTGATGGCGACCGAGGCCTCGCCATTCGCGATACAGGAATCACCCGCCAGCGCGCCGGCCGCGCAATCCGCGTAGAGCCGCGAGCCCGAATTCGGGATCTTGATCTCCTGCTGGTAGAACGAATAGCGCGGGCCGACCGTGAATTCATCGGTGACCGGCACGCCCATGCGCAGCGTGAAGCCGGCAGTGCGCGATTCGTAGCGCGTGTAATCGGTGGTATCGGTGAATTTCGAGAACAGGTCGAACCCGGCCGAGAGACGCCGATCAAGGAAGAACGGCTCGGTGAAGGAGAACTCGGCACCGCGCGACCGCTGGCCGTTGGAAACCGAGATGCGCGCGAACTGGCCCTTGCCCTGGAAGTTGGTTTCCTGGAGCGAGACCTCGGCGACGAAGCCTTCGGAGGTCGAATAGCCGCCGGCGATCGAGAACGAACCGGTCGCCTGATCCTCGACATCGACATTGATGACCACCCGGTCCGGCGCGGAGCCCGGCTCGTTGGTGATCTTCACGGTCTTGAAGAAGCCGAGATTGCGCAGCCGCCGCTCGGCGCGATCGACCGCCGCCTTGTTGTAGGCATCCCCCTCGCCGATATCGAACTCGCGGCGCACCACGTAGTCGCGCGTACGGGTATTACCACGCACGACGATGCGCTCGACATAAACGCGCGGGCCTTCCTCGACCGAATAGACGATGCGGACCGTGCGCGAGGCGGGGTCGCGGTCGCCGCGCGGGCGGACCTGCGCGAAGGCATAGCCGCGCTGCGCAACCTCGCGGTTGATCGCGTCGACCGATTTCTCGACATCCTCGGCGTTATAGGTCGAGCCGACGCGCGTCCGGACCTGCGAGCGCAGGCGGGTGACGTCGACATCGGCGATGCGCGATTCGACATCGGCCCCGGCGACCGAATATTTCTCGCCCTCATCCACCACGATGGTGACGATATAGCCGCCACGCGCCGCGTCATAATCGGCATTGGACGAGACCACGCGGAAATCGGCGTAGCCATTCTTGAGGTAGAAACGGCGGATCAGTTCGAGATCCGCAGCGAGGCGCTCCGGATCGTAGATATCCGAGCTCTTGAGGAAGCTCAGGAAGTTCGATTCGGTCGTCTGCATCACGCCGCGCAGCTTCGAGGCCGAGAAGGCGCGGTTGCCTTCGAAATTGATCGCCTTGACGCCGGTTTTGTCGCCCTCCTTGATGCGGAAGACGACATCGACGCGCCCGTCGGCAAGCGGCGTGACCTCGGCATTGACAGTCGCGGCGGCGCGGCCGGTGCGGCCGTAGATGTCGCGGATGCGCGCCACGTCCTGATCGACGATCGACTGGCTGAACGGCCCGCGCGACCGGGTCTGGACCTCGCCGGTCAGCACCTCGGTCTTGAGCTTGGAATTGCCGATGAAGGTGACGCGATTGACCTGGTTGTTCTCGACGACGGAAACCACGATGCCCGAACCGGCGCGGCGGATCTTCACATCGGCGAACAGGCCCGTGGCAAAAAGGTCCTTGATCGCCTGATCGATTCGCGCCGGCGTGTAGCTGTCGCCGGGTGCCAGGCGCACGAAGGAGCGGATCGTTTCGCTGTCGACACGCTGGTTGCCCTGCACCGTCACGTTCTGCGCGGCCGCCGGAACGGAGAGCGAAACGGCCAGGACCAGAGCCGCGATGGCGGACAGGACAAGCCGGATATGGGCCATCAAGCCGCCGCGAACAGAGAAACCAGACATTCCGTAGACCTACCCCGATTATCGGCGTTTCCGGGCAAACCCTTCCGAAAAAGGGCGCACAGAAAGGATGCCCGCGCCCGAAGGCACACCACCACCAGGCAATGCTTCTAGCCAATCATCCCGCCATTGCAACCGGCAAGGCCATGATCGGTTACGATTTCCTAATCTCCGTGACACCTCCGCAACGGACAAAACCGGGGCGTGCACCGGCCCGTCCTCGTCGTGGCCCGGCTTCAGAGCGCGAAACCGGTCAGGTGGACGAGATCGTTCCAGGTCGAGAACAGCATCAGCATGATGACCAGCGCAAAACCGACGCGGAAGCTAATCTCCTGCGCGCGCGGGCTCACGGGCCGGCCGAAGATCGCCTCGATCGCATAGAAGACGAGATGCCCGCCATCGAGCATCGGCACCGGCAGCAGGTTGATGAGCCCGATCGAGATCGAGAGAATGCCGGCCAGCATCAGCAGCGGCGCGATGCCGGATTCGGCGACCTTGCCGGAGATATAGGCGATCCGCGTCGGGCCGGAGAGCTGATCGGCGCGCTCGCGCCCGGCCACGAGGCCCGACACGTAATGCACCGTGCGGTCGATGACGAAGACGATCTCGCCGATCGCCGTCGTCGAGGCCTCGCCGAGGCCGTAATATTTGCGGAAGAAATGCGCCGGATCGCGCGAGGCGACGAAGCCCATCACCGGGCGCCGGTCGGTGCCGAGCACGGTCTTGCGCGACATGATGGCCGGCTCGCCCGCGAGTTCGATCTCCCGCCCGGCGCGCTCGATACGGAAGATCAGCCGCTGGCCCTCGCTGACGGAGACCTTGCGGGCGATCTCGTCGAAGCTCCCGACCGGCTCGCCGTCGATCGCCAGCACCCGGTCCCCTGCCTGGAAGCCGGTGGCGGCGGCGACCGAGCCCTCGTTGACCGCGCCGATCACCGGCGCGATCAGCGTCCGGCCGACCAGCATGTAGCTCAGCGTGAAGATGACGAAGGCAAGCACGAAATTCGCCAGCGGCCCGGCCGCAACAATCGCCGCGCGCTGCGCCACCGGCTTGTGCGGGAAGGAATCGCCGCGCTCATCCGCCGGAATCGCCGCCATGCCGGCATGGTCCGGCACGCTCGCGGCGTTGAGATCGCCCTTGAACTTGACATAGCCGCCGAGGGGAATCGCCGAAATGGCCCATTCGGTGCCCCTGCGGTCGTAGAATCGCGCGATCCGCGGCCCGAAGCCGAGCGAGAAGGTCTCGACCTTGACCCCGCAGAGCCGGCCGACGAGGAAATGCCCCATCTCGTGCACGAAAACGACGATCGCCAGCACGAACAGGAACGGCAGGAGATAGCCGAAAAGGCCCGAGACGATGTCGAAACTACCCTGGAGGACGCTGGACAAGGGGGCCTCTGCTCTCGTTGGGGCGCCGCGCGGCACGCGCGCATCGCAAGGGTTAAGGAAGTCTTAATATTGGGTGCCACCGAGTTGCGGCCAAGACAAGGCGGCGGCCGCGCCTTTCACCGGGCATGGTTAAGGCCGGGTGTCACCAGCCCGCCTCACCAATCGAGCAGCCCGCGCGCCGCCGAGGCACCATCCTCTGCCCGCGCGAGGCCGATCGCCGCCGCGAGGATCGCCGCCGCCACGAAACCGTCGAGCCGGTCCATGAAGCCGCCATGCCCGGGAATGAGCCGCCCCGAATCCTTGACCCGGAACCGGCGCTTGAACGCCGATTCGAAGAGATCCCCCGCCACGGCGGCGAGCGCGAGCGCCAGCGCCACAAGCGCATGCGCCGGACGCACCCCCTGCCCCGCTGCCGCGAGCAGCGCGAGCCCCGCCCCGACGCCGCCCGTCACCCCGCCGAGCATGCCCGACCAGGTCTTCTTCGGCGAGATCCTCGGCGCGAGCTTGGGTCCGCCGATCGCACGGCCGGCGAAATAGGCGCAGATATCGGTGAACCAGACGATCGCGAACAGGAACAGGATGGCGAGGAGGCCGCGCTCGCCATCGGCGCGCAGCATCAGCACCGCATAATAGAGCGCCACGGCATAGAGGACCCCCGCCCCGCCCCAGAGCGCGAAGCCGGGCTTGCCGCGCACCACCGACAGCCATTCCTGCAGCACCAGCAGCGCCAGCACCCCCCAGACGAGCGCGAACACGGTACCGCCCCAATAGGCCGAGCCGAGCGCCGCCGCCGCGAGAATCAGGGCCGAGACGACCCGCAAGCCGAGTTCGCTCATCGGCCGCCGCCCCGGATCGCGGGAAGCGGGCCGGGCCCGGCCGCAGGCGGATGGATCGGGTCTCTGCGCATGCCGGCGTCGCCCATCGGGCTCAGAGCCCGCCGAAGCGGCGATGGCGGTGCGAGAATTCGGCGAGCGCGGCATCGAGCGCCGCCTCGTCGAAATCCGGCCACAGCACCGGCGAGAACACGAATTCGGTATAGGCGCATTGCCAGAGCAGGAAATTCGAGATGCGTTGCTCGCCCGAGGACCGGATCAGCAGGTCGGGATCGGGAATGCCGGCGGTGTCGAGCCGCGCGGCGATCTCGGCCTCGCCGATCGCCTCCGGCGCGATCCGCCCGGAAGCGGCCTCCTCCGCGAGCCGGCGCGTGGCCCGGACCAGTTCCGCACGCGCGCCGTAATTGAAGGCAACGATCAGCATGAGCCCGGTATTGGCCGCCGTCACCGCTTCCGCCTCGCGCAAGAGCGCAAGAATATCCTCCGGCAATCCCTCGCGCTCGCCGATGATCCGGACCCGCACATTGCGCGCGTTGAGCGTCGCGAGATCAGAGCGGATGAAGAAGCGCAGCAGCCGCATCAGCTCGCCCACCTCCTCGGCCGGGCGCGCCCAGTTCTCGGTCGAGAAGGAATAAAGCGTCAGATAGCCGATCCCGCGCGCGATCGCGGCGCGGACGAGGCGACGCACGGCCTCGAGCCCGGCCCGGTGCCCGGCGACGCGCGGCAGGCCGCGTTGCGTGGCCCAGCGGCCATTGCCGTCCATGATGAAGGCGAGATGCACAACGCCGCAGCTCGCGCCCGGCGCCGGCGCGTCGTGCTCAGGACCAGCGGCTCGATTCGGCACGATGCCCGGCATCGTCTCCCCCTCCCGGGTGGTATCGCCATTCCCCTCCGCGGCGCGGAGCCCGGCCGGCCCCGGCTTTCGCGGCACGATGCGCCGCACGGGACCACGAGGCAACCCTGGGGTCGCGAATCCCGAAGATCCGTCCCCATGCCGCGGCTCGCAAATCCCGGACCGTTCCGGGCGCGGCCCCGCGGCGGCCCGGACGGGTTCAGACCTGCATGATCTCCTTCTCCTTCTGCTGAAGGAGCTGGTCGATCTCCTGGATGGTCTGGTCGGTCGCCTTCTGAACCTGATCGGCGTGGCGCGCGGACTCATCCTCGCTGATCTTGCCGTCCTTTTCGAGCTTCTTGAGCACGTCGAGCGCGTCGCGCCGGACATGACGCCCGGCGACGCGCGCATTCTCGGCGTATTTATGGGCGGCCTTGACCATTTCCTTGCGCCGCTGCTCGTTGAGTTCCGGCATGCGGATGCGGATCGTCTGGCCCTCGCTCTGCGGGTTGAGCCCGAGCGGCGATTCGCGGATCGCCTTCTCGACCGCGTGGACATTGCCGCGATCCCAGACCTGCACCGAGAGCAGCCGCGGCTCCGGCGCCGAGACGGTGGCACATTGGTTGAGCGGCATCTTGGCGCCGTAGATCTCGACCTCGATCGGATCGAGGATATTCGTCGAGGCACGCCCGGTGCGCAGCGAGGCGAAATCGGATTTCAGCGCCGCAACGGCGCCCTGCATGCGGCGCTTGACGTCCTGGATGTCATAGGTCGGGGCACTCATCGGCCGGTCTCCTTGTTCTGGACGGGCCGGCATCCGGCCCTGTCCCGTGGAATCCGGCGCCGATGGGGTGAACGGCGCCCGGATTCCGGGAATTCAGGCGGCTTCCTTGTCGGAAGCGGCGGCAAAGATCAAGCGCCCGGCGCGATCCGGGTCACATCGTCACCAGGGTCGAGCGCCCCTCGCCCCGAAGCACCGCCGCGATCGAGCCCCGCTCCTGGATCGCGAAGACGGCGACGGGAAGCCGCGCATCGCGTGCGAGCGCGAAGGCGGCCGTGTCCATCACCTTGAGATCGTTTCGGATCACCTCGTCGAAGGTCACGGTCTCGTAGCGCCGCGCCGCAGGGTCCTTGCGCGGATCGGCAGTGTAGACCCCGTCGACCTGCGTGGCCTTCAGCAGCACGTCGCATTCGAGTTCGGCCGCGCGCAGCGCGCCCCCGGTATCGGTGGTGAAAAACGGGTTCCCCGTGCCGCCGGCGAGCAGCACGATCCGCCCTTTCGAGAGATGGTCCATCGCCTGCTGGCGCGTATAGGTCTCGACGACGGAGGGCATCGCCACGGCGCTCATCGCGCGGGCCGGCGCGCCGAGCGAGGCGAGCTGCGCCTCGATGGCGATCACATTCATCACCGTGCCGAGCATGCCCATGGCATCCGCGGCCGGGCGCGACAGCCCCATCCCGTGCATCTGCGCGCCGCGGAAGATGTTGCCCCCGCCGACCACCACCGCAATCTCGACACCGAGTTCGACCGCCTCGATCAGATCCTCCGCGATCTGCCGCACGGTCGGCTGATGGATCCCGAAGGCCTCGGCACCGAGCAGCGCCTCCCCCGAGAGCTTGACCAGGGCCCGCTTGAAGACCGGAATTCCGGCACTGGGTCTGCGCTCGTCGCTCATATCATCCTCCGGGCCCATGCGCGGCAAGAAAAGGCATCTCGTGCCGGGTGCGTGGCGGGAAGCGAGACGAAAAAGGCGGCTCGCGCCGCCTTTCCGGCCTCAGGCCTTGCCGGCCGCGGCCGCAACCTCGGCCGCGAAATCGGAGGTTTCCTTCTCGATTCCCTCGCCGAGCGCAAACCGGATGAAGGCCTTGAGCGTGATCGGCGCGCCGGCGGCCTTCTCGGCCTCCTTCACCGCCTGGGCGACGCTCTTGCCCGGATCATGCACGAAGGGCTGATCGAGGAGCGCAACCTCCTTGAAGAAGGTCTTGAGCCCGGACTCGACGATCTTCTCGATCACGTTCTCCGGCTTGCCGCTGGCGCGTGCCTTCTCGGCGAGCACCGCGCGCTCGCGCTCGACGACATCTGCCGGGATCGAATGCGCGTCGAGTCCCTGCGGGTTGGTTGCCGCGACATGCATCGCGACCTGGCGGCCGATCGCCGCGAGCGCCTCGGCATTGCCGGTCGATTCGAGCGCCACCAGCACCGCGATCTTGCCGAGCCCGTCGGCGACCGCATTGTGCAGGTAGCTCGCGACGATCCCCGTCTCCACCGCGAGCGCGCCGACGCGCCGCAGCGTCATGTTCTCGCCGACGGTCGCAACCGCATTGGCGATCGCCGCCTCGACGCTGCCGCCACCGGGATAGGCGGCGGCCTTGAGCGCTTCGAGCTCGGTCGCGCCGCCGAGCGCGACGCCGGCGATCTCGCGCACCAGCGCCTGGAACTGGTCGTTGCGGGCGACGAAATCGGTCTCGGAATTGACCTCGACCGCCACGCCCCGGTTGCCGGACGCCGCGATGCCGACGAGCCCTTCGGCCGCAACCCGGCCGGCCTTCTTCGCCGCCTTGGCGAGGCCCTTCTTGCGCAGCCAATCGACAGCCGCCTCGATATCCCCGCCCGTCTCGGTGAGCGCGGCCTTGCAATCCATCATTCCGGCGCCAGTGGACTGGCGCAGCTCGCTCACCATGCTCGCGGTGATCGCCGCCATGATCGAACCCCTTCCTTGAACCTCAGCGTGCAACGGAAGGCCGCAACCGGATGGCTGCGGCCTTGCTTGTCTTGTCCAAACCGGCCGTGGCCGGCCGTCTCAGGCCGCCAGCGCGCGGGCGGTATCGAGCCAATGATCGCGCGTCGCGCGGCCGTTGAGCTTCAGTTCCATGTCGAGCGCGGCGACATCCGCCTCCGACATGGCCGCGATCTGCCAGAAATGGAAGATCCCGTATTCGTTCAGCCGGGCTTCGAGCTGCGGGCTCATGCCGCCGAGCTTCGACAGATCGTCCGGCGCGCCGCGCGGCGCAGAGAGCCGCACAAAGCCCTCGCCCGCCGGCTGCTCCGGCAGATCCTCGGCGATCGGCGCGGCCGCGGCGCCGATATCGATGCCGAGCGAGGATTGACCGCGGGCGATTCCGTCGATGGCGGCGCGGCTCACGAGATCGCAATAGAGCGCGAGCGCCCGGCCCGCATCGTCATTGGCCGGGATCGGGAAGGCCACGCCGTCGGGGTTCGAGTTGGTATCCACGATCGCGACGACCGGGATGTTGAGGCGGTTCGCCTCCTGGATGGCGAGCTGCTCCTTGTTCGTGTCGATCACGAACAGCAGATCGGGCGTGCCGCCCATATCCTTGATGCCGCCGAGCGCGCGCGTGAGCTTCTCCTGCTCGCGCGTGAGCATCAGGCGCTCCTTCTTCGTCAGGCCCTGCGCGCCACCGGCCAGGATCTCGTCGAGCTTGCGCAGGCGCTGGATCGAATTCGAGATCGTCTTCCAGTTGGTCAGCATGCCACCGAGCCAGCGCGAATTGACGAAATACTGCGCCGAGGATTTTGCCGCCTGGGCGATCGGCTCCTGCGCCTGGCGCTTAGTTCCGACGAGCAGCACGCGGCCGCCGCGCGCCACCGTATCCGAGATCGCCTCGAGCGCGCGATGCAGCATCGGCACCGTCTGCGCGAGATCGATGATGTGGATGTTGTTGCGGGTGCCGAAGATGTAGGGAGCCATCTTCGGATTCCAGCGATGGGCCTGATGGCCGAAATGCGCGCCAGCTTCCAAAAGCTGGCGCATCGAGAAGTCAGGAAGCGCCATATTCGTTCTCCGGTTGAGCCGCCGCAGGGACGAGCCGCCTTGGCCGGCGACACCGGATCGACATCAATCGACATGCCCTGCGTGAGGAATGCTGCGCGCCTAATCCAAGCCCGGGCAAAAAGCAAGTCTCGCCGCGTCGAATTCCGCGCTAGAACGGCTTTACCTCCAGAATTCCGGGGATCGCGGCGAGCGTTGCCGCCGCCGCCGCAGGCAGCGCGAAGCGGCCGGGGAGCTTGATATCCACCTCCCGGCCATCGGCGAGCATGATCGTCATCGCCACTTCGCCATCGACGCCGCGCTTCAAAACCTGTTCGAGGCCGCCGAGCGCCGCCGGTCGCCGGGGATCGCGCAGCGCCTGTTCGGTCACGACAAGCTGGATCCCGCGCCGGGCCCGCGCCAGCGCCGCTTCCAGCCCCTCGAGCTCCAGTACGCGGACGCGCAGATCCTCGCCCTCGACAGACCCCGCCACCGTAAGATGCAGGGCCGCGCCGGGCTCCAGCAGGGCCCGCTTCGTCTGCAGCATTTCCGAGAACAGCATCGCCTCGAACTGCCCCGACCGATCCGACAATGCGAGGATCGCGATCTTGTTGCCGTTGCGCGTGCGCCGAATTTCCATCCCCACCAGCGTGGCGGCGAGCCGCGCATGCGTCGCCCCGTCGCGCGCCGCGCGCTGGAAGGTCGCGAAATCGCCGATCGAGGCGCGGTCGAGCAGCGCGGCATAGGGATCGAGCGGGTGGCCCGAAAGGAAGAAGCCGACCGCGGCATGCTCGCGCCGCAACCGTTCGGCGAGCCCGAGCGGCTGCGCCTCGGGCAGCACCAGCAGCGCGCTCTCCTCGCCGCCGCCGAACAGCCCCCCCTGCCCGCTCGCACGCTCGGCGCCATGCGCGTTGGCCTCGGCGAGGATCGCGTCGAGCCCGGCGACCAGTCGGCCGCGATTGGGCTCGAGCGCATCGAGCGCGCCGGCGCCGACAAGCTGCTCCAGCGTGCGCTTGTTGACGAGCCGTGGATCGATCCGCCGCGCGAAATCCGCGACCGACCGGAACGGCCCTTGCTCCCGCGCCGCCACGATGGCGCGCGCCGCCTCGATGCCGACCCCCTTGACCGCCGCAAGCGCGTAGAGGATCGCCCCGTCGCGCACATCGAAGGCGACCTGCGAGCGGTTCACATCCGGCGGTTCGACGCGGATCCCCAGCCGCTGCGCCTCGCGCCGGAACTCGCCGAGCTTGTCGGTATTCGACAATTCGAGGCTCATCGATGCCGCCAGGAACTCGACCGGGTAATTGGCCTTGAGATAGGCGGTCTGGTAGGCGACGAGCGCATAGGCCGCCGCGTGGCTCTTGTTGAAGCCGTAATCCGCGAAGCGCGCCAGCAGGTCGAAGATCTGGTCGGCCTCGCCCGCACCGACCCCGTTCGCGACTGCGCCCTCGACGAACCGCGCACGCTGCGCATCCATCTCGGCCTTGATCTTCTTGCCCATTGCGCGGCGGAGCATGTCGGCCTCGCCGAGGGAATAGCCCGCCATGACCTTGGCGATCTGCATCACCTGTTCCTGATAGACGATCACGCCGAAGGTTTCGGCCAGGATCGGCTCGAGCATCGGGTGGGCGTAATCCGCCTTCTGCCGCCCGTGCTTGACGTCGCAATAGACCGGGATATTGGCCATCGGCCCCGGCCGGTAGAGCGCGACGAGGGCGATGATATCCTCGATCCGGTCGGGCTTCATCTCGACCAGCGCCCGCCGCATGCCCGCCGATTCGACCTGGAACACCCCGACCGTCTCGCCCCGCGCCAGCATCGCATAGCTCGCTGGATCGTCGAGCGGAATCGCCAGCAGATCGACCGTGATCCCCTGACGCGCGAGCAGGTCGACCGCGCCCTGCAACACCGTCAGCGTCTTCAGCCCGAGGAAGTCGAATTTCACGAGCCCTGCGGGTTCCACCCATTTCATGTTGAACTGGGTGACTGGCATGTCGGATTTCGGATCGCGATAGAGCGGCACCAGCTCCTCGAGCGGCCGGTCGCCGATCACGATGCCGGCAGCATGGGTCGAGGCGTGGCGATAGAGCCCCTCGAGCTTCTGCGCGATGGCGAGCATCCGCCCCACGGCCTCGTTCTCCGCCGCCGCGGCGCGCAATTGCGGCTCCTCCTCGATCGCTTTGGCAAGCGTGATCGGATTGGCGGGGTTCTGCGGCACCAGCTTGGTCAGCCGGTCGACCTGGCCATAGGGCAGGCCGAGCACGCGGCCGACATCGCGCAGGACGCCGCGCGCGAGCAGCGTGCCGAAGGTGATGATCTGCGCGACCCGCCCGGCCCCGTAGCGCCCCACGACATAGCGGATCACCTCGTCGCGCCGATCCTGGCAGAAATCGATGTCGAAATCCGGCATCGAGACGCGCTCGGGATTAAGAAATCGCTCGAAGAAAAGACCGTAACGTAACGGGTCCAAATCGGTAATCGTCAAGGAATAGGCGACAAGCGACCCCGCGCCCGAACCGCGGCCCGGCCCCACCGGAATGGCCTGCGCCTTGGCCCACTGGATGAAATCCGCGACGATCAGGAAATAGCCCGGATATTGCATACGTTCGATCACCGAGAGCTCGAAAGCGAGCCGCTCGTGGTATTCCGTTGCCGTGCGCCCCGGGGCCGGGCCATGCGCGGCGAGCCGTGCCGCGAGCCCCGCCTCCGCCTGACGCCGCAATTCCGCGGCCTCATCCGCCACATCGCCGGCCGTGAAACGCGGCAGGATCGGGCGGCGCGTGCGCGGGCGGACATGGCAGCGCTCGGCGATCTCGACGCTCGCCTCCAGGGCCTCCGGCAGGTCGGCGAACAGCGCCGCCATCTCGGCGCGGGTCTTGAAGCGGTGTTCGGGCGTCAGCCGCCGCCGGTTCGGCGCATCGACCGCGACGCCGCCGGCGATGCAGAGCAGCGCATCATGTGCTTCGAAATCCTCTGCGGCGGCGAAATAGGCATTGTTCGCGGCCACCGCCGGCAAGCGCTCGTCGATCGCGAGATCGATCAGCGCCGGCTCGATCGCCCGCGCCTCGGCGAGCCCGAAGCGCTCCAGCTCGATATAGAGCCGGTTCGGGAACAGGCGCCGGAGCATCCGCAGCCGCGTGCGGGCAAGATCGACGCCGCCAAGCGCGAAGGCGCGGTCAATGGGGCCAATACCGCCGCCGGTCAGCGCGATCAGCCCTTCGGTCTGCCCCTCCAGTGCGGCGATGGGGAGATGAACCGAATCCCCCGCCGGATTGTCGAGGAAGGCCCGGCTCGAGAGCGCCATCAGCCGCGCATAGCCCTCGGGGCTCGCCGCGAGCAGGACCAGCGCGCCGCGCGCCTCCGACCCTATACCCGGCCGCATCCGCGCCGGCCGGTCCCCGAAATCCACGCAGAGCTCGATCCCCGTGATCGGCTGGATGCCGGTGCCGGAGAGCTTCTCCGAGAATTCCAGCGCCCCGAACAGGTTGTTGGTGTCGGTCAGCGCCAGGGCCGGCATCCGGTCCTCGGCGGCGAGCTTGGCGAGCTTGCCGATCGTCAGCGCTCCCTCGAGCAGCGAGAACGAGGAATGCACATGCAGATGAACGAAACCCGGCCCCGCCGCCATCACCCTCTCCCGCCGCCTCAGATCAGCGGCCAAGCGCCGCCGATCCCGGCCCAGAACGCCACCATAACGAAGAATGCACCGATCGAAGCCAGTTCGATCATCTCTTCCACAGCCCGCATGCCTGCCTCCCGCCAAATGTTCATGTTTTGTTCTAGATTGCCGCCGCTTGTTTGTCAAGCGCCATCCTGTCGGTGATTCGCACCCGTGACAGGCGCACGTTTCACGCTAGACTGGTTTGCCGGCGCATGGATTGCGCCAAAAGGCTGCGTTGCTCCGGAAAGCGGGGAGGAAACCATGCGCGTACACGATGTTCCGAGGATAACCCCGCCATGACCGTGGGAATCATCGCCCCGGATACCATGACGATGAATGCTGCGGCTCCGGCCCCTGCCAATGCGGCGCGGCCGCGCGGGCGGACGCGATCCCCGCCCAAGCCCAAGCCGGCGAAGGCCCTGCTGCGCGCGCCGCCGCCCGCCCTTCGCCGGCACGAGGATATCGCCCGCGGGCTGGTCCGCCTGCTGAAGACCGAGATCGCGGCCGCGCGCGCCCTGCTCGCGGCACAGGCCGCACAGAGCACGCCCCTGGTCATCCACGCCGCGCGCCGCCGCCTGAAGCGCGCGCGGGCGATCGTGCGCCTCCTCCGCCCCGTGCCGGAAGCGGATGCCCCTGCGCTTGCCGCGATGCTGCGCGACGCTTCGAAGGCGCTGGCCGGCGCGCGCGATGCATCGGTGCTGGCCGAAACCGCCGAGACGCTCGCACGCCGCATCGCCCGACCCGCGGAGGAAGCGCTGCTCGCATCGATCGCCGATCACGCCCGGATGGAGGCCGCACGGCTCGGCCAGGCCGGCCCCGGCCCCGGCCGGGCGGCGCGGCGGCTCCGCGCGGCGGAACGACATGTCGGAGCGCGGCTTGCCGTTCCGGGGCGGCCGGCGCCGCCCTCGGCGCTGATCCTGCCGCGCCTCGCGACAATCTACCGGCGCGCGCGCAAGGGCTGGCGTCGCGCCCAGGCCGCTCCGGATGCCGAGACGCTGCATGAATGGCGGCGCAGGGTGCAGGACAGGCTGCATCTCGCCCGCATCTTCGCGCGGCGCTGGCCCGAACGGAAACCGCCGCGCGAAAGCCGCCTCGACCGGCTGAGCGAGGTGCTCGGCCGCGACCATGATCTGGCGGTGCTTGCGGCCCGGATCCCTGCCGATCACGCCGCGGCCCCGGCGATACAGGCCGCAATCGCCGACCGGCATCGGCAACTCGCGCGCAAGGCGTTGAAGCTCGGCGGCACGCTGTTCGGCGGCAAGAGCGGGCCGCGCCGTCGCGCCTGGCTCGCGCTGGACAGAACCGCGCCGGGCCAGGAAGCACCCGTCATGGAGGTAACCCAGCCGGCCTGATCCGCAGCGGGACGCCTCAGGCGAGCGCGACGACCCGCCCCTCGCGGAGGGTGATGCGCCGGTCCATCCGGGCCGCAAGATCGAGATTATGCGTCGCGACCAGGGCCGCGAGCCCCGATTGCTTCACGATCGCCGCGAGGGTGGTGAAGACGTGATCCCCGGTGACGGGATCGAGATTGCCGGTGGGCTCGTCCGCGAGCAGCAGCCGCGGGGTGTTTGCGACTGCGCGGGCGATCGCGACGCGCTGCTGCTCGCCGCCGGACAATTCCGCCGGGCGGTGATCGAGCCGATGCCCGAGCCCGAGAAAGGTCAGGATCTCGGTGGCGCGGATATTCGCCTCGGTCTCGCCGAGCCCCGCCACGCGCTGCGGCAGGGTGACATTCTCCCGCGCGGTGAATTCCGGCAGGAGATGATGGAACTGGTAGACGAATCCGATCTCGCTGCGCCGCAGCAGGGTGCGGGTTTCGTCATCGAGCGCGGCAGTCGCCCGCTCGCCGATGAAGACCTCGCCCTGATCGGGGTGTTCGAGCAGCCCGGCAATGTGGAGGAGCGTCGATTTCCCGGCGCCGGAAGGCGCGACCAGCGCCACCATCTCGCCGGGATGGATTTCGAGATCGGCCCCGGCGAGCACGGTGACGACATTCTCCCCTTGCCGGTAGGCGCGGCAGATATTCGCGAGCTGGAGGGCGGGGATGGACATGGCTCTCACTCGCCGCGCAACGCTTCGACAGGGTCGAGCTTTGCCGCGCGCCAGGCGGGATAGAGCGTCGCGAGCAGCGAGAGCGTCAGCGCCATGACGACGATGGCCACCACCTCGGCCGGGCGCATGTCGGCGGGAAGCCGCGAGAGGAAATAGAGTTCCGGCGGAAAGATCTGCGACCCCGAGACCCAGGACACGAATTGCCGCAGGCTCTCGACATTCCAGGTGATCAACACCCCGAGCAGGAAGCCGAAGAAGGTGCCGCCGACGCCGATCGCCGCCCCGGCGATGACGAAGATCATCAGGATCGAGCGCCGCGTCGCGCCCATGGTGCGCAGGATCGCGATGCCGCGCGCCTTGTCCTTCACGAGCATCGTCAGCCCCGAGATGATGTTGAGCGCCGCGACCAGCACGATCAGCGTCAGGATCAGGAACATCACGTTGCGCTCCACCTCGAGCGCGCCGAAGAAGGTGCGGTTGCGGAAGCGCCAATCGGTCAAGGCGTGCGGCTTGCCCACCGCCTCGCGGATGGCCGGCAGCACGTCGTCCATGCGGTCGGCGTTCTCGACGAACACCTCGATCAGGGCCGCCTGCCCCTCCATGTCGAAATAGAGCTGCGCCTCCTTGAGCGGCATGAAGATGAAGCTCGAATCGAACTCGCTCATGCCGATCTCGAAGATCGCGCCGATCTCGTAGGCCTTCTGGCGCGGCGCCGAGCCGAACGGCGTCGAGGGCCCCTTGGGCGACAGCAGCCGGAGCTTGTCGCCGATGCCGAGGCCGAGAAAGCCCGCGAGGCGGCGCCCGATCGCGATCTTCTCCGAACCGTCGAACCCGTCGAGCGAGCCGTCGATGATGTTGTTCGCAATAGAGGAAAACCGCCGCAGATCCGCTTCGCGCACCCCGCGCACCAGCGCGCCGCTGGTCGAACCGGGCGAAGCCGCGAGCACCTGCCCCTCGACGATCGGCGCCGCCAGCGTCACGCCCTTCGCCTTCGCCACGCGGGCGGCGATTCCCTCGTAATCGGTCAGCGCATCGCCATAGGGCTGGATGAAGGCATGGCCGTTCACGCCGAGGATCTTGCCCATCAGCTCCTGGCGGAAGCCGTTCATCACAGCCATCACGACGATGAGCGTCGCGACCCCGAGCATGATGCCGAGAAAGGAGAACCCGGCGATCACCGAGATGAACCCGTCGCGCCGCCGTGCGCGCAGATAGCGCCAGGCGACGATCCATTCGAACCGGCTGAACACGCCGCTCACGACGCGATCCGCTCCACCGCCTCGTCGGGCGAAACCAGAACCCGCTCGCCGGTCGCGCGGCGCTTGAGCTCGACCTTGCCCTCGCCGAGCCCCTTCGGCCCGACGATCACCTGCCAGGGCAGGCCGATCAGGTCCGCCGTCGCGAATTTGGCGCCCGGCCGCTCGTCGGTATCGTCGATCAGCGCCGAGAGCCCGCGCGCGCCGAGCGCCGCCTCGATCTCGGCCGAGACACGATCGGTGGCGCCGTCGCCCGGCTTGAGGTTGAGGATCGCCGCGTCGAACGGCGCGACCGCGTCCGGCCAGATGATGCCGGCCTCGTCATGGCTCGCCTCGATGATCGCCGGCACGAGCCGCGTCGGGCCGATGCCATAGGAGCCCATATGCACGGGCACCTCCTTGCCGTCCGGACCGGTGACATAGGCCTTCATCGGCTCGGAATATTTGGTGCCGAAATAGAAGATATGCCCGACCTCGATGCCGCGCGCGGAAACGCGGCTCCCCTCGGGCAGCGCGTCGAAGGCGGCCTGATCGTGCATCTCCTCGGTGGCGGCGTAGAGCGAGGTCCATTTCTTCACGATTCCCTCGAGATCGGCGCGCGAGTCGAAATCCGTATCCGGCCCGGGAACGTGGAAATCGAGATAATCCCGGTGGCAGAAGACCTGGCTCTCGCCGGTCGAGGCGAGGATGATGAATTCATGGGAGAGATCGCCGCCGATCGGCCCGGTATCGGCGCGCATCGGGATGGATTTCAACCCCAGCCGCTCGAAGGTGCGAAGATAGGCGACGAACATGCGGTTATAGGCGTGGCGCGCGCCCTCCTGGTCGAGATCGAAGGAATAGGCATCCTTCATCAGGAACTCGCGCGAGCGCATGGTGCCGAAACGTGGGCGGATCTCGTCGCGGAACTTCCATTGCAGATGGTAGAGATTGAGCGGCAGTGCCTTGTAGGAACGCACATAGGCCCGGAAGATCTCGGTGATCATCTCCTCGTTGGTCGGCCCGAACAGCATCTCGCGCTCCGCCCGGTCGGTGATGCGCAGCATCTCCTTGCCATAGGCGTCGTAGCGGCCCGATTCGCGCCAGAGATCGGCGGATTGGATGGTGGGCATCAGCAATTCGATCGCGCCGGAACGGTTCTGCTCCTCGCGGATGATCGCGCAGATCCGGTTCAGCACCCGGAGGCCGAGCGGAAGCCAGGCATAGATTCCCGCCGATTCCTGCCGGATGAGCCCGGCCCTGAGCGCAAGCCGGTGCGAGACGATCTCGGCCTCCTTCGGCGTTTCGCGCAAGGTCGGCAGGAAATAGCGGGACAGACGCATGGGAACTCCGGCGGCGGGGCGGCGAACGGTTTGAAACGGCTCATGCTTCTGTCACAAATCGCGGCCCTTGCAAATGCCGCGCGGCGCAGTTCCCGGAGGCGGGAGGTGCCCGGAAAGGCCTTGCGGAGGCCGAAACACATTCAATTTAAAGAATGTTGCGCCGCATGATGACAGGAGCTTCCGCATAAATTAGTCAGGAAGGTGGCAGGCGGGGCACCGCTTCCGCGCTCCGGCGCGGACGGGAGAAGCAAGAAGAGAAGCCCCACAGGGTGGCGTCGAGCGGCGTTCTTGTCGGTCTGACGTTTATCCGGCCGTCCAAGAACCAGAACCAAGGTTTGAAGCAGGGCCGAGGCCCTGCTTTTTCTTTCGGCCGGTCGACCGATCCGCCGCCTCAGAGCAGCGGCCAGAGCGCGTAGCGGAACAGCAGGAAGACTGCCGCGGCCACGAGGCTGTTCCAGAAGGCGATGCGTCCGAGGCGCGTCGCGGCCGGCGCGCCGGGATCGGAACCCGGCGCCACCGTTCCCGCCTCGCGCTGCGAACGGATGCCGAAAGGAAGCACCGCGAACAGCGTCGTCCACCAGATGACGAAATAGATCGCAACCCCGCTGCCGAGCGACATTACACTTCCTCAAGCTCGGTCAGCGTGCCGAGGAAGTCCTTCGGATGCAGGAACAGGACCGGGCGACCATGCGCCCCGATCCGCGGCTCGCCGTCGCCGAGCACGCGCGCCCCGGCCGCGACCAGCCGGTCCCGCGCGGCGCGGAGATCACTGACTTCGTAGCAGAGATGATGCATCCCGCCTTCCGGGTTCCGCTCGAGGAATTTCGCGATCGGCGACGTCGCGCCGAGCGGTTCGAGGAACTCGATCTTGGTGTTCGGCAATTCGACGAACACCACCGTCACGCCGTGTTCCGGCAGCGCCTGCGGCGCCGAGATCCGCGCGCCGAGCGCATCGCGATAGGTCGCGACCGCGCGCGCGAGATCCGGCACCGCGATCGCGACATGGTTGAGCCGCCCGATCATCCCTCAGACCTCCAGCACCAGAACCTTCGTCACCGGCTTCTTGTCCCAGATCTCGGCGATCCCCGCCCGCACGCCGCGCTCAACCGCGAGACGCAGCGCGTCGGGATCGCGCCGCTTCGCCTTCGGCAGCGTCGCCAGCACCTCGTCGACGAGATCGCGGACATGATCGAGCATCGCCTCGCCCTCGTCATCCGCCGCCGGCAACCCTGCCAGCTCGATCTGCGGATCATCCGCCAATTGGCCGCGATCGTCGATGGCGAGCGCGATCACCACGATCCCGGCGAAGGCGAGCCGCTTGCGCTCCACGATCGCCTGGTCCCCGGCGGGGATGAGCAGGGTCCCGTCCTTGACCAGCCGCCCGGCCGGCACCTGCTCGACGATCGCCGCCGGGCCGGGCGCGAGGCTGACCGCCTCGCCGTTGAAGGCGCGGATCACCTGCTCCACCCCGCGCGCCCGGGCGAAATCGCGGTGCAGCGTCAGGTGCAGCGCCTCGCCATGGGCGGGGATCGCGATCCTCGGCCGCACCCATTCATACATGCGCTGCAATTCGTCGCGGCGCGGATGGCCGGAGACATGCACCAGCCGCTCGCGATCCGTGACAATACGGACCCCCATCCGCACCAGATTGTTGACGATCGCCCCCACCGCGCGCTCGTTGCCGGGAATGGTGCGGGAAGAGAAGATCACCATATCCCCCGGCGCGAGCGCGATATCGGGATGATCGCCCGCCGCGACGCGCGCCAAGGCCGCGCGGTTCTCGCCCTGGCTGCCGGTGAGCAGCACCACGCACCGGTCGCGCGCGAGGCTCTTGAACCGCTCCGGGGACCGGAAGGGCGCGATGCCTTCGAGCATGCCGCCCTCGCCCGCGACATCGACGACGCGGTCCATCGCCCGGCCGACGAGGATCACCTCGCGCCCGACCGCCGCCGCAGCCTCCGCCACCGCGCGGATGCGCGCGACATTCGAGGCGAAGGTCGTCACCGCCACCCGGCCCTTCGCTTCGGCGATGATCGCCCTCAGGTTCTCGCGCACCTCGGTCTCGGAGGGCGAGATGCCGTCCCGGACGACATTGGTCGAATCGCAGACCAGCGCCAGCACGCCCTCGTCGCCGATCTCGCGCAGGCGGTTGCCGTCGGTCGGCAGGCCGAGCACGGGGGTCTCGTCGATCTTCCAGTCCCCGGTATGGATGACGGTTCCGGCTTTCGTGCGGATCGCCAGCGCCATGGATTCCGGGATGGAATGCGCGACCGGGATGGTCTCGACATCGAACGGCCCGAGCGTGAAGCGGCTCGCCTGCGCGATCTGCCGCACCGGGATGCGCGGCGCGCCGGGCTCGGAAAGCCGCCGCGCCTCGAGCAGATTGGCCGCGAATGGCGTCATGTAGACCGGCGCGCCGAGCCGCGGCCAGAGATCGGCCAGGGCACCGAAATGGTCCTCATGCGCATGGGTGATGACGATGCCGAGAAGATTGGCCTTCTCCGCCTCGATGAAGCGGATATCCGGCATCAGGAGGTCGATGCCGGGCAGGTCCTCCCCCGCGAAGGCGACCCCGCAATCGACCATCAGCCATTTGCGCGCCCTGCCCCGGCCATGGCCGTAGAGCGCCATGTTCATGCCGATCTCGCCGAGCCCGCCGAGGGGCACGAAGACGAGGTCCGAATTCCTCATAGATGGGTCCTCACGGCGGCTTCCGGCGTCATCGGCGCCGCGCCGACGACATCGCCGGCAATGATCGATTCGAGCCCGCCCGCGGTCCGGATCAGGAGCTGACCATCGGCGCCGAGGCCGGCGAAGACGCCGTTCCGCTCGCCGGAGGGCAGCCGCACGCGGATCGGCGCCCCTTCGGGCAGCGCATGCGCCAGCCAGCCGGCGCGGATTGCCGGAAACCCGCCGCCGCGCGCGAACAGCGCGAGATTGGCGGCGAGGCGCGCGGAGAGCGGTGCGAACAGCGCCGCCGCATCCGCATGCGGCGCGTGCCGGTGCAAGGCCGTCGCCGGCTGGTCGAGCCCCTCGGGCACGGCGGCGACATTGACGCCGATCCCGATCGCCACCGCCTGCCCGCCGCCCGGCCGGCTCGCGCCTTCGAGCAGGATGCCGGCGAGCTTCTCGCCCGCGATCAGGCAATCATTCGGCCATTTCAGCGCCAGAACCAGCCGCAGCCCCGGCGCAAGCGCCAGGATCGCCTCGGCGAGGCTCAGCCCCGCAACGAAGCCGAGCAGCGGCGTCGCCGCCGGCGGGCAGGGATCGACAAGCGCCAGGCTCGCATGGAGATTGCCCGCGGGCGAGACCCAGCCCCGGCCATGTCGGCCGCGGCCGGCCATCTGCCGGTCGGCGACGATCCAGGCGCGATCCCGCCCCGCCTCGGCCGCGGCCAGCGCGGCCGAATTGGTCGAGCCGATCTCGTCCCGATGCTGGAGGCTGAACCCGGCGGCGCGCGCCGCGTCGGACAGGTCCATATCAGAACAGCGACCGGGCCGCGGCGGCGGCCATGGTCCGGATCGGGTTCGCCACCACGGCGAAGAGCAGCACGAACGCCGCCGAGGCCCACATCAGCCCGCGGATCTCGGGCCCCGCCCGGCCGAAAGCCGGCGCCGGGGCGTCGAAATACATCACCTTGACGATGCGCAGGTAATAATAGGCCGAGACCGCGCTCGCGAGCATGCCGATCACGGCGAGGGCGAAAAGCTTCGCCTCGATCGCCGCCGCGAAGACGTAGAACTTGCCGAAGAAGCCGGCGAGCGGCGGAATGCCGATCAGCGAGAACATCAGCACCGCCATGACGAAGGCGAGGCCGGGATGGTTGCGCGCCGCCCCCGAGAGATCGCCGATCGTCTCGAGCCGCGTCCCGTTCGCCTGCATCGCCAGAATCACCGCGAAGACGCCGATCGTCATCGCGAGATAGACCGCCATGAAGATGATGACGCCCTCGATGCCCTGCACCGTGCCGGCCGCCAGCCCGACCAGCGCATAGCCCATATTGGCGATCGAGGAATAGGCCATCAGCCGCTTGAGATTCTGCTGGCCGATCGCCGCGAAGGCGCCGAGGCCCATCGAGGCGATCGCCACGAAGGCGATGATCGGCTGCCAATCCTTCGCCACCGGCAGGAAGCCGTCGATCAGCAGCCGGGTCGTCATCGCCACCGCCGCCATTTTCGGCGCGGTCGCGAAGAACGCCGTCACCGGCGTCGGCGCGCCCTCATAGACATCCGGCGTCCACATGTGGAACGGCACGACGCTCATCTTGAAGGCGAGCCCCGCGATGATGAAGACGAGCCCGATCATCACCCCCGTCCCGCCCGCGCCGGACACCGCCTTGGCGATCGTCGGGAAGGTGACCGAACCGGTGAAGCCGTAGACGAGGCTCATTCCGTAGAGCAGCATGCCGGAGGAAAGCGCGCCGAGCACGAAATACTTGAGGCCCGCCTCGGAGGATTTCGCATTGTCGCGGTTGATCGCCGCGACGACATAGAGCGCGAGGCTTTGCAGCTCGACGCCGAGATAGAGCGAGATCAGCTCGTTCGACGAGGCCATCATCATCATGCCGATCGTCGCGAGCAGCACGAGGATCGTGTATTCGAACCGCGCGAATTTCTCCTCGACGAGGAAGCGCGTCGAGAGCACGATCGCCGCGGCAGAGCCGATCAGCGTCAGGATCTTCATCGCGCGCGCGAAGCCGTCGACGACGAAGGCATCGTTGAAGGTCGCGAGCCGCCCCGGCCCCTGGTCGAGCAGGATCAGCGCGGCAACCGCCAGCGCGGCGAGCGCCAGCGCGTCGATCAGCCGCTTCGCGCCATCGCCCCGCAGCGCGCCGATCAGCACCAGCGCCAGCGCCGCAAGGGCGATCACGATCTCCGGCAGCGCCGGGCCGAGCGCGGGAACGGGGGAAACAACCGGATTCATCTGCCTCACCCCTTATTGCGCGAGCCCGGCCAGCCTGCCGCCGAGCCCGGATTTCACCGCCGCCAGAATACCGTCCACGGACGCCGCGGACATGTCGAGGATCGCGTTCGGCTGCACGCCGAAATAGATCACGAACAGCGCAAGCGGCACCAGCAGCGCCAGTTCCCGCCGGTCGAGATCGGGGATCGTCTCGAGCGCGTGCCGCTCGACCTTGCCGTAGACGACGCGGGCGAAGAGCCAGAGCGCATAGGCCGCCGAGAGGATCACGCCGCTCGTCGCGACCAGCGCCACGGCGGTGTTGGCCTTGTAGGAGCCGAGCAGCGTCAGGAACTCGCCGACGAAACCCGAGGTGCCCGGCAGCCCGACATTGGCCATGGTGAAGACCAGGAAGACCAGCGCATAAAGCGGCATGCGGTTCGCGAGCCCGCCATAGGCCTTGATCTCGCGGGTATGCATCCGGTCATAGACGATGCCGACGCAGAGGAAGAGCGCGCCGGAGACGAGCCCGTGGCTCACCATCTGGAACACCGCGCCCTGCACCCCCTGGGCGTTGAGCGTGAACAGCCCCATCGTCACGAAGCCCATATGGGCGACGGAGGAATAGGCGATCAGCTTCTTGATGTCCTCCTGCATCAGCGCGACGAGCGAGGTGTAGACGATCGCCACCACCGAGAGCGCGAAGACCAGGTTGGCGAATTGCAGGCTCGCCTCCGGAAACATCGGCAGCGAGAAGCGCAGGAAGCCGTAGCCGCCCATCTTGAGCAGGATGCCGGCCAGGATCACCGAGCCGGCCGTCGGCGCCTCGACATGCGCGTCCGGCAGCCAGGTATGCACCGGCCACATCGGCATCTTCACCGCGAAGGAGGCGAAGAAGGCGAGCCACAGCCAGGTCTGCATGCCTGCCGGGAACTTGTAGGCGAGCAGCTTGACGATGTCGGTCGAGCCCGCGGACCAGTACATCGCCATGATCGCGAGCAGCATCAGCAGCGAGCCCACGAGCGTGTAGAGGAAGAACTTGAAGCTCGCATAGATCCGCCGCGCCCCGCCCCAGATGCCGATGATCAGGAACATCGGGATCAGGCCGGCCTCGAAGAACACGTAGAACAGCACGAGATCGAGCGCCACGAACACGCCGATCATCAGCGTCTCGAGCAGCAGGAACAGCGCGTAATATTCCTTCTGGCGGGTGCGGATCGCGTTGAACGAGGCCAGGATGCAGAAGGGCATCAGGAAGGTCGTCAGGATGACGAAGGGCATCGCGACGCCGTCGACGCCGAGCTGGTAGACGATCTCGGTGCCGAGCCAGGCCTTGCGCTCCACGAGCTGGAACCCGGCCTTGGCCGCATCGAACCGCGCGAGCGCGACGAGGCTCAGGATGAAGGTGACGATCGTCGTCCAGAACGCGCCCCAGCGCGCGTTGCGGAGCCCGGCCTCGTCGCTCTTCTGGAGCAGCACGAAGGCTGCGCCGATGAGCGGCAGGACGAGAAGGCCGGACAGGATGCCGAAGCCGAACATCAGCGGGCCCCCCCTGCGAAGAGATACCAGGTCACGAAGCCGGCGACGCCGAGCAGCATCGCGAAGGCATAATGATAGACGAAGCCGGTCTGGAGCCGCACGACGCGGCCGGTGACGCGCAGCACCGTGGCGGACACGCCGTCCGGTCCGAACCCGTCGATCATCGCGCCGTCACCCTTCTTCCAGAGGAAATGGCCGAGCGCCTTGGCGGGCCGCACGAAGATGCGGTCATAAAGCTCGTCGAAATACCATTTGTTGAGCAGGAAACGGTAGATCGTCGGGTGCCGCGCCGCGAGCCGGCCGGGAATTTCCGGCCAGCGCAGATAGAACAGATAGGCGAGCACGAACCCGGCCACCATCATCACGAGGGGCGACCAGGGCACCCAGGCCGCGAGCTTGGTGGAATCGTGCATGTCGTGCAGCGTGTGGTTGTTGGCGCCGGTGAACAGCGCCCCCTTCCAGAAGGCGTCGTAATCATGGCCGATGAACTTCCCGACCAGCGGGAAGCCGGCCAGGATCGCCCCGGCGGCAAGCACGCCGAGCGGAACCAGCATGACGAGCGGGCTCTCATGCGCGTGCTCGTAGGTGTGGTGATCGGCGCGCGTCCGGCCCAGGAAGGTCAGGAAGAACAGCCGCCACGAATAGAACGAGGTCATCCCGGCGGCGAGCACCACGCAGATGAAGGCATAGACATGCCCCGGCTGGTGCGCGACATAGGCCGCCTCGATGATCGCATCCTTCGAATAGAAGCCGGCGGTGAAGGGGAAACCCGTCAGCGCGATCGTGCCGATCGCCATCATCGCCGCGGTGAACGGGATCTTGCGCGCGAGCCCGCCCATCTTCCGAATATCCTGCTCGTGATGCATGGCATGGATCACCGAGCCGGCGCCCAGGAACAGCAACGCCTTGAAGAAGGCATGCGTGAACAGGTGATAGATGCCGGCGGCATAGACGCCGGTGCCGAGCGCCACGAACATATAGCCGAGCTGCGAGCAGGTCGAATAGGCGATCACGCGCTTGATGTCGTTCTGCACGAGCCCCACGGTCGCGGCGAAGAAGGCCGTCGTCGCGCCGATGACCAGCACCACGCTCTGCGCGACGGGCGCGTGCTCGAAGAGCGGCGACAGCCGCGCCACCATGAACACTCCCGCCGTCACCATGGTCGCGGCATGGATCAGCGCCGAGACCGGGGTCGGCCCCTCCATCGCGTCCGGCAGCCAGGTATGGAGCAGAAACTGCGCGCTCTTGCCCATCGCGCCCATGAACAGCAGCACGCAGGCAAGCTCCAGCGCCGGCACCGAATAGCCGAGGAAGACGGTCGCCTCCTTCGCCTTGCCGGCGACCCCTGCGAAGATCGGGTCGAAGGACACCGCGCCGAACAGCCAGAAGGTAAGGAAGATGCCGAGCGCGAAGCCGAAATCGCCGACGCGGTTGACGATGAACGCCTTCATCGCTGCGTCGTTGGCACTCTTCTTCTTGAACCAGAAGCCGATGAGCAGATAGCTCGCGAGGCCGACCCCCTCCCAGCCGAAGAACATCTGCACGAGGTTGTCGCTCGTAACCAGCATCAGCATCGCGAAGGTGAAGAGCGAGAGATAGGCGAAGAAGCGCGGCCGGGCCGGATCCTCGTGCATATAGCCGATGGAATAGAGATGGACGAGCATCGAGACGCTCGTCACCACGACGAGCATCACCGCCGTCAGCGTGTCGATCCGCAGCGACCAATCGGCAACAAACCCGCCGACATGGATCCAGTCCGCGATCTGGACGCGGAAGGCGGCGCCGCTGCCGAGCGCGACCTGCGCGAATTCCGCCCAGGAGAGAATGCAGGCAATGGCGAGGAAGCCGGTGGTGATCACCTCGGCGAAACGCGAGACCCCTTCCGAATGCGGCGAGGGCTCGGCCGCGTGGTGGTCGTCATGCCCGTGATCCTGGTGCCCGTAATCCTGATACCCGTGCCCGCCATGGCCGGAATGATCCGCGTCGCCGAAGGCGCGGACCTCGGCCTCGCGCGCCGGGCGGTGCGCGATGAGGCTCGCGAGCCCCGCGATCAGGAAGCCGAAGAGCGGCAGGAAGACGATTGCCTGTGCCATGACCCCTCAGCCCTTCATCACGTTGATGTCTTCGACCGCGATCGTGCCGCGGTTGCGGAAATAGGTAACGAGGATCGCAAGCCCGATCGCCGCCTCCGCCGCCGCCACGGTCAGCACCAGCAGCGCGAAGACCTGCCCGGTGAGATCCGCAAGATGCGTGGAGAAGGCGACCAGATTGATGTTCACCGCGAGCAGGATCAGTTCGACCGACATCAGGATGACGATCACGTTCTTGCGGTTCACGAAGATGCCGAAGCAGCCGAGCGTGAACAGCGCCCCCGACACGACGAGATAATGGGCGAGCCCGATTCCGGTTTCCGCCATGCTCAGCTCCCCTGCCCCACAAAATCCTGCCCGGCCGCATCGGCACGCTTCACACCGGCATTCGTGACCCCCTGCCCCGGCGGCACGGAGACGATCGTCATCGCCGCGGCCTTGGTGCGGGCGTTCTGCGCCGCCACGTCCTGCCGCTTGACGCCGGTGCGCTCGCGCAACGTCAGCACGATGGCGCCGATCATCGCCACCAGCAGCACCAGCCCCGCTGCCTGGAAGAAATAGACATATTCGGTATAGAGCACGCGCCCGAGCGCGCGGGCATTCATCGCCTCGACCGGCACGGCCGCCGCCGCCTTGCGCATCGCCAGCGCATCCGGCGCGAGCTGCCAGGTTCCGACCACCAGCGCCAGTTCCACGAAGAAGATGCCGGCGATCAGCGCGCCGAGCGGCAGATATTGCAGGAATCCCTGGCGCAATTCCGAGAAATCGACGTCGAGCATCATGACGACGAACAGGAACAGCACCGCGACGGCGCCGACATAGACGACGACCAGGATCATCGCCAGGAACTCCGCCCCCAAGAGCAGGAAGAGCCCGGCCGCATTGACGAAGGCGAGGATCAGGAACAGCACGGAATGCACCGGGTTCCGCGACGACACCACCATCACCGCCGAGGCGATCATGATCCCCGAGAACAGGTAGAAGAAGAGGCTGACAAGGGTCATCGCGTCCGCTCCTCAGCGATAGGGCGCGTCGAGCGCGATGTTGCGGGCCAGCTCGCGCTCCCAGCGCGCGCCATTCGCGAGCAGCTTCTCCTTGTCGTAGAAGAGCTCCTCGCGCGTCTCGGTCGCGAATTCGAAATTCGGGCCCTCGACGATGGCATCGACCGGGCAGGCCTCCTGGCAGAAGCCGCAATAGATGCATTTCGTCATGTCGATATCGTAACGCGTGGTGCGGCGCGTGCCGTCGTTGCGGCGGGGACCGGCCTCGATGGTGATCGCCTGCGCCGGGCAGATCGCCTCGCAGAGCTTGCAGGCGATGCAGCGCTCCTCGCCGTTCGGGTAGCGGCGCAGCGCATGCTCACCCCGGAAGCGCGGCGAGGTCCGCCCCTTCTCGAACGGGTAGTTGAGCGTCGGCTTCGGCTTGAAGAAATACCGCATTGTCAGGAAGAACGCCGAGACGAATTCCCGGAGGAGCAGGCCTTTCGCGGCTTGCGCGAGCGCGGACATCATCCCCTCCCTTACCGGTACCAGCCGGTGATCTGCAACGCGCCGGCCACGATCACCACCGCCGCGAGGCTGAGCGGCAGGAACACCTTCCAGCCGAGCCGCATGAGCTGATCGTAGCGGTAGCGGGGCACCATGGCCTTCACCATCGCGAACATGAAGAACACCGCCGAGACCTTGACAATGAACCAGATCACACCCGGCACCCAGGTGAAGGGCGGCAGGCTGAGCGGCGGCGTCCAGCCGCCGAGGAACAGGATCGTCGTCAGCGCGCACATGGTCATGATCGCCACGTATTCGCCGAGCATGAACAGCAGGTAGGGCGTGGAGGAATATTCGCTCATAAACCCTGCCACGAGCTCCGATTCCGCCTCCGGCAGATCGAAGGGCGGCCGGTTCGTCTCGGCCAGCGCCGAGATGAAGAAGATCACGAACATCGGAAAGAGCGGGATGAAGAACCAGTTCAGCATCGTGAACCAGGGGATGCCGAGCATATGCGCGATCCCGGCCTTCTCCTGCGCCAGCACGATATCGGTGAGGTTGAGCGAGCCGACGATCATCAGCACGGTGATGATCACGAAGCCGATCGAAACCTCGTAGGAGACCATCTGCGCCGCCGAGCGCAGCGCGCCGAGGAACGGATATTTCGAGTTCGAGGCCCAGCCGCCGATGATGATGCCGTAAACCCCCAGCGACGAGATCGCGAAGATGTAGAGCACGCCGACATTGATGTCCGCCACCGCCCAGCCGGCATTGACGGGCACCACCGCCCAGGCCGCCAGCGCCAGAACGCAGGTCAGCACCGGCGCGAGCAGGAACAGGAACCGGTCCGAGCCCGAGGGAATGACCGGCTCCTTGAGCACGAATTTCAGGAAATCCGCAAAGCTCTGGAGCAGGCCCAGCGGCCCGACGACATTCGGCCCGCGCCGGAGCTGCACCGCCGCCCAGATCTTGCGGTCGGCGAGCAGGATGAAGGCGATGAAGATCAGCAGCCCGACCATCAGCGCGAGGCTCTTCAGCACGACGAGCAGCAGCGGGACGAACCAGGTCGTCTCGACGATCAGGAATCGCAGCACCCAGAAGGCCGCATAGGCCGCGGCGACCAGCACGAGAAGCCCAAGCCCGATCAGGGCCAGTGGCGCCAGCGACGGACGCTTGCGCGGATTGGTTGGCGTGATGTCGACCATATTGCCCCCTATTCCGCCGCGACCCTAGCCGATCCGGCCGCGAGCCCCGCGCATTCGCCCATGACTTTGGAGGCCCGCGCGATGGCATTGGTGAGATGGAATGCCTTGACCGGGCTCTCGAACGGCGCCTTGGCCGGCTTGCCCGGCAGCGCGGCCAGGGCCGCGATCGCGCCCGGATCCCCGGCGGCGATGGCGTCGATCTCCGCGAAATGCGGATGCGCCGCGTAGAGCGCCGCCCGGAGCTGCGCGAGGCTGTCATAGGGCAGCCGGTGCCCGAGTGCCTCGGAGAGCGCGCGCAGGATCGCCCAATCCTCGCGCGCCTCGCCCGGCGGGAAGCCCGCGCGGTTGGTCATCTGCACGCGCCCCTCGGTATTGACGAAGGTCGCGCTCTTCTCGGTATAGGCGGCGCCGGGCAGGATGACATCGGCGCGATGCGCGCCGCGATCGCCATGCGTGCCGATATAGACCATGAAGGCCCCGGCCGGCACCTCGACCTCGTCGGCGCCGAGATTGAACAGGAGATCGAGCGCGCCCGGCGCCAGCATCGCGGCGGTATCGAGCCCGCCCTCGCCCGGCACGAAGCCGAGATCGAGCGCGCCGACGAGCGCCGCCTCGTGGTGGAGCACCGAGAAGCCGTTCCAGCCCTCCTTCACCACCCCGATCGCCGCCGCCGCCCGCGCCGCCAGCGCCAGCACCGCCGCGCCGTCCGGGCGGTTGAGCGCCCCCTGCCCGAGGATGAACATCGGCCTTTCGGCCTTGGCCGGCGCGTGGCCGGCGAGTTGCTCGAGGCTCTCCGGCCCCGCGCCGAGATAGGTGTAGGGATAGGTGAGATCGGCCTGCTCGCCGATCAGCCCCAGCGTCAGCCCGCCCTTGAGATAGCGCTTGCGGATGCGGGCATTGAGCACCGCCGCCTCCTTGCGCGGATTGGTGCCGATCAGCAGGATCGCGTCCGCCGCCTCGATGCCGGCGATCGTGGCGTTGAAGAGATAGCTCGCGCGCCCGTGCTTCGGGTGCAGCGGCGAGCCGGGATAGCGGCAATCGACATTGCCGGCGCCGAGCGCCGCCATCAGCCCCTTGAGCGCGAACATCTCCTCCACGCCGGCGAGCTGGCCGGCGAGCGCGCCGATCCGCTCGGGCTTCGCGGATTTCACCCGCGCGGCGATGGCGGCGAAGGCCTCGGCCCATGTCGCGGGCCGCAGCTTGCCGTTCTCGCGGATATAGGGCCGGTCGAGGCGCTGCGTCCTGAGCCCGTCCCAGATGAAGCGGGTCTTGTCCGAGATCCATTCCTCGTTCACCGCCTCGTTGAGGCGCGGCATGATGCGCATCACCTCCGGCCCGCGCGTATCGACGCGGATCGCGGAGCCGAGCGCGTCCATCACGTCGATGCTTTCGGTCTTGGTGAGTTCCCACGGCCTGGCATTGAAGGCATAGGGCCGCGAGGTCAGCGCGCCGACGGGGCAGAGATCGATGACATTGCCCTGCAATTCCGAGCTCATCGCCTGCTCGAGATAGGTGGTGATCTCGGCATCCTCGCCGCGGCCGATGAGGCCGAGTTCGGAAATGCCGGCCACCTCGGTGGTAAACCGGACGCAGCGCGTGCAATGGATGCAGCGCGTCATCACGGTCTTCACCAGCGGGCCGATATACTTGTCCTCGACCGCACGCTTGTTCTCGTGGAAGCGCGAATTGTCCATGCCATAGGCCACAGCCTGGTCCTGGAGGTCGCATTCCCCGCCCTGATCGCAGATCGGGCAATCGAGCGGGTGGTTGATGAGCAGGAACTCCATCACCCCCTCGCGCGCCTTCTTCACCATCGGGCTCTTGGTGAAGATCTGCGGCAATTCGCCGTTGGGGCCGGGGCGCACGTCGCGCACGTTCATGGCGCAGGAGGCCTGGGGCTTCGGCGGCCCGCCCTTCACCTCGACGAGGCACATCCGGCAATTGCCGGCGATCGAGAGCCGCTCGTGGAAGCAGAAGCGCGGCACCTCCGCGCCCGCCGCCTCCGCCGCCTGGAGCAGCGTGTAATGCGGCGGCACATCGACTTCGACATCATCGACGAGGATCTTGGTCATGTCCGTCACTCCGCCGCGATCCGCACGGGGTCGCCGTGCGGGTTCGCCGAATATTGGTCGATCTTCGCCTCGATCTCGTGGCGGAAATGCCGGATCAGCCCCTGGATCGGCCAGGCCGCCGCGTCGCCGAGCGCGCAGATCGTGTGCCCCTCGATGCGGGTCGAGACATCGAGCAGCATGTCGATCTCGCGCTTCTGCGCGCGGCCCTCGGC
The DNA here is from genome assembly GCF_008641065.1 of Rhabdaerophilum calidifontis. GTDB lineage: Bacteria > Pseudomonadota > Alphaproteobacteria > Rhizobiales > Beijerinckiaceae > Rhabdaerophilum > Rhabdaerophilum calidifontis. The sequence goes on from NZ_VTRS01000003.1 coordinate 362,886, forward strand.
CATGCGCGCCATCACCCGCGCCATCCAGCCCGTCCCCTCGCGGCAGGGCGTGCACTGGCCGCAGCTCTCGTGCTTGTAAAAATGCGCGATCCGCGCGATCGCGCGCACGATATCCGTGCTCTTGTCCATCACGATCACCGCCGCGGTGCCGAGGCCGGATTTGAGGCCCCGCAGCGTGTCGAAATCCATGAAGGCGTCGGCGATCTGCTCCGCCGGCACCAGCGGCACCGAGGAGCCGCCGGGGATGACGCATTTGAGATTGTCCCAGCCGCCGCGGATGCCGCCGCAATGCCGGTCCACCAGCTCGCGGAAGGTGATGCCCATCGCCTCCTCGACATTGCAGGGCGTGTTCACATGCCCGGAGACGCAGAAGAGCTTGGTTCCGACATTGTTCGGCCGGCCGATCCCAGCGAACCAGCCTGCGCCCCGGCGCAGGATCGTGCCGGCGACGGCGATCGATTCGACGTTGTTGACCGTGGTGGGGCAGCCATAAAGGCCCATATTGGCCGGAAAGGGCGGCTTCAGGCGCGGTTGGCCCTTCTTGCCCTCAAGGCTTTCAAGCAGCGCCGTCTCCTCGCCGCAGATATAGGCGCCGGCGCCGTGATGGACGTAGAAATCGAACGGATAGCCGTGGACATTGTCCTTGCCGATCAGCTTCGCGGCATAGGCCTCGTCCACCGCCTTCTGGAGCGCGATCCGCTCGGCGATGAATTCGCCGCGGACATAGATATAGGCCGCGTGCGCGCCCATCGCGAAGCTCGCGATCATCGCGCCTTCGATCAGGAGATGCGGGTCGTGGCGCAGGATCTCGCGGTCCTTGCAGGTTCCGGGCTCCGATTCGTCGGCATTGATGACGAGATAATGCGGGCGCCCGTCATTCACCTTGGGCATGAACGACCATTTCATGCCGGTCGGGAAGCCCGCGCCGCCGCGCCCGCGCAGGCCCGAAGCCTTCATCTCGTCGAGGATCCAGTCCCGCCCCTGCGCGAGGATATGCTTGGTGCCGTCCCAGTTGCCGCGCCGGAGCGCAGCCTGAAGACCCGGATCCTGCCGGCCATAGAGATTGGTGAAGATGCGGTCGCGATCGTGGAGCATGGCGCCTCAGATCCGGTTCGGGTTGGAGAGGATCACCTGCGTGGCCTCCCCGGCTTTTGTTTCGACCTCGGCGGCGAGCGTCATGTCGGCATTCCAGCCGACACCCTGATAGCTGATCCGGGTCACGACCAGCCAGCGCTGGGCCGGCAGGGCTTCGAACGCGAAGCGACCGGTCGCGTCGCATTGCGTCTTGCGGACCACGCCGTCATGCAGCCGGTCGAGCGCAGCGGCATTGGCGACCCGCCCGCCGGACCGGTGGATCTCGACCCATTCGCGAAAATAGGGCGAAGCCGGCGCGAGATAGACCGTTCCCCCCGAGCAGCGCGCAAGCCAGCCATTCGGCCGGCGCAGGAACCCCTCGCCGGCAATCGACGCGCGGCCCGGCGCACGCCAGGCGGCATGCGCGCCGGCATCGAAGCCGATGCTCTTCTCGACCTCCGGCCGCGCGCAACCGGCAAGCGCCTGCATCGCCAGCACGCCGGCGGCGGCTGGCAGGACATGGGGGCGCGTCAGGGCCGGGGAGCGGCGCATCATGCCTCACTTCGTCGGCTTTTCGCCGACGGCGCTTTCCGGGCGCCAGCCGGCGGCGAGCTTCTTGGCCTGGCCGATCCAGTCGTCGCGCACGGCGCGGCCCCTGAACCCTTCGAGATTCTGATCGACCCAGGCGAGATTGGCGGCGCTCCATCCGGCGATCTGGTCGAAATGGAACACGCCCATCCGGTGGAGCATCGTCTCGAGCTTGGGGCCGACGCCCCAGATCAGCTTGAGATCGTCCGGCCTGCCGTCGCGCGCGGCGGAGAGAAGCGCGGGCTTCGCCGCATCATCGGCGGCGGCAGCCGCGGGTGCCGGCGCAGCGGATTTGGACTGGCCGGCCCTGGATTCCGCAGGCTTGGATTCGGCGGGCTTGGGCTCAGCGGGCTTGGGCGCCGGGACCGGCGCCGGCTGCGCAGCGGCAACCTGCGCGGCTTCCGCCGCGGCCCGCGCGGCAGCTTCCTTGGCGGCCTTCTGGGCGGCGATGCGCTCGTCGAACGCCGCCGTCCAGGCCCCGACGGCGGAGCCGTCGTAAAGGCCGGGCTCGAGCAGCGTTTTCGGACCGCCGAGCGGCTCCGATTTCGCGCGGCCGTTCTGGGGCCCGACCTTGACCGGGCGGCCGGCGGCGAGATCGTCGAGCAGCCGGCCGAAAGTCTCGGGCGTCAGGTCCTCGAAATAATCGTCGTTGATCTGCACCATCGGCGCATTGGTGCAGGCGCCGAGGCATTCGACCTCGAGCCAGGAGAACTTGCCGTCGGCGCTCACCTGGCGCTCCTCGCCGATCCGCGTCTTCAGCACCGCCTTGAGATCCTCCGCGCCCATGCAATGGCACGGAACGGTGCCGCAGAGCTGGATGAAATGCTGGCCCACCGGTTCGAGATTGAACATGGTGTAGAAGGTCGCAACCTCCATCACCCGGATCTTCGGCATGTCGAGCACCTCGGCGACATGCTCGATCGCGGCGCGGGGCAGCCAGCCGCCGGCCTGTTTCTGCGCCTGCCAGAGCAGCGGGATCACGGCCGAGGCCTGGCGGCCGGGCGGATATTTCGCGATCTGCGCGGCGACGAAGGCTCGGTTGGGCTCATCGAACGCGAAGCTGGCCGGCTGAAGGGCATCGGGCGCAAGGCGGCGGACGGACATCGGCTCTTCCTCGAAACGCTGGCCGGCATGCGGCAGTGCAGCGGTCGGACGGGTCTTACCACCCTCGCGGCGCGGGGCAAGTCTGGAAACGCTAAAAGATGCCCGACTTCCGCCTAAGTCGGGGAAGAAGCCCCCGCCCCGTTCCTGCCTCGCCGAGACACGGCAGGATGCCCGGCACCTATCCCGGATTCGCCAGGGGGCGGGCGGGCATGGCACGCCCATTCCGCAACGTGGTTGCCCGCAGGTTAAGCGAATCGCCTCCCGGCGGTGCTCAGCGGTCGACCTCGCCGAACACGATATCGAGCGAGCCGAGAATCGCCGAGACATCGGCGAGCATGTAGCCCTTGCACATGAAATCCATCGCCGAGAGATGGGCGAAGCCCGGCGCGCGCAGCTTGCAGCGATAGGGCTTGTTGGTGCCGTCCGCCACGAGATAGACGCCGAACTCGCCCTTGGGCGCCTCGACCGCAGCGTAGACCTCGCCGGCGGGCACGTGGTAGCCCTCGGTATAGAGCTTGAAATGGTGGATCAGTGCCTCCATCGAGCGCTTCATCTCACCCCGCTTCGGCGGCACGATCTTGCCGTCGAGCGCGGAGATCGGCGTCCGGCCGTCCGGCCCGCGCAGCCTGGCGATGCATTGCTTCATGATGCGGACGGATTGCCGCATCTCCTCCATGCGCAGGCAGTAGCGGTCGTAATTGTCGCCGTTCTTGCCGACCGGAATGTCGAATTCCAGTTCCGAATAGCATTCATAGGGCATGGCGCGGCGCAGGTCCCAGGCGGCGCCGGAGCCGCGTACCATCACGCCCGAGAAACCCCAGGCCCAGGCATCATCGAGATTGACGATGCCGATATCGACATTGCGCTGCTTGAAGATGCGGTTGTCGGTCAGCAGCCCCTCGAGATCGTCGCAGAGCTTCAGGAACGGGTCGCAGAACGCCTCGATATCGTCGATCAGCTCGGCCGGCAGGTCCTGGTGGACGCCGCCCGGCCGCACATAGGCGGCGTGCATGCGTGCGCCCGAGGCCCGCTCGTAGAAGATCATCAGCTTCTCGCGCTCCTCGAAGCCCCAGAGCGGCGGCGTCAGCGCGCCGACATCCATCGCCTGCGTAGTGATGTTGAGCAGATGCGAGAGGATGCGCCCGATCTCGGAATAAAGCACGCGGATCAACTGCCCGCGCTTCGGTACCTCGATGCCGAGTAGCCGCTCCACGGCCAGCGCGAAGGCGTGCTCCTGGTTCATCGGCGCGACGTAGTCGAGCCGGTCGAAATACGGCACCGCCTGAAGATAGGTCTTGGCCTCGATCAGCTTCTCGGTGCCGCGATGGAGGAGCCCGATATGCGGATCGGTGCGGGTGACGACCTCGCCATCAAGCTCCAGCACCAGCCGCAGCACGCCATGCGCCGCCGGGTGTTGCGGCCCGAAATTGATGGTGAAGTTGCGCATGTTCGGCTGTTCGGTCATGGCCCTCACCTCGCGGCCTTCTCGTCGCCCGGCAGCACATAATCCGTGCCTTCCCAGGGCGAGAGGAAATCGAAGTTGCGGAATTCCTGGTTGAGCTTCACCGGTTCGTAGACCACGCGCTTCTCGGTATCGTCGTAGCGCACCTCGACGAAGCCGGTCAGCGGGAAATCCTTGCGCAAGGGGTGGCCCTGGAAGCCGTAATCGGTGAGCAGGCGCCGCAGATCCGGATGGCCGGTGAAGACGATGCCATACATGTCGTAGGCCTCGCGCTCGAACCAGTTCGCGCCGGGAAACACCCCGGTGACCGAGGGCACGCTGTCCTGCTCGCCGGCCTCGACCTTCACCCGCACACGCCGGACATGGCGCGGCGAGAGGAGATGGTAGACGACGTCGAACCGCTTCTCCCGCGCCGGATAATCGGCGCCGCAGATATCGGTGATGTTGAGGAAGGCGCAATCCGGATCATCGCGCAGGAAGGTCGCCACCTCGACGATCGCCTCGGCCTCGGCCTGGAGCGTGAGCTCGCCATAGGCGATCTTGTGGCCGATGACCTTGCCCGGCAAGGCCTTCTCGACATGCGCGGCAAGGAGGGAAAGGGGCTCGGTCATCAGGTCCTCTCCAACGTCATGCCCGGCCTTGCGCCGGGCATCCCGTCCTGGTCTCGTTGTGCTCAGGTCGCGGATCGCGGGGCATTCCCGACCATCCGCCCGAGCCGTCCCTCACCGTTCGATCGTCGCGGTGCGGCGAATCTTCTTCTGGAGCAGCAGCACGCCGTAAAGCAGGGCCTCGGCGGTCGGCGGGCAGCCGGGCACATAGATATCGACCGGCACCACGCGGTCGCAGCCGCGCACCACCGAATAGCTGTAATGGTAATAGCCGCCGCCATTGGCGCAGGAGCCCATGGAGATGACGTAGCGCGGCTCCGGCATCTGGTCGTAGACCTTGCGGAGCGCCGGCGCCATCTTGTTGGTCAGCGTGCCAGCGACGATCATCACGTCGGACTGGCGGGGCGAGCCACGGGGCGCGAAGCCGAAACGCTCGACATCATAGCGCGGCATCGAGAGCTGCATCATCTCGACCGCGCAGCACGCGAGCCCGAAGGTCATCCACATCAGCGAGCCGGTGCGGGCCCAGGCGATGAGATCGTCCGTCGCGGTGACGAGGAACCCCTTGTCCGCGAGTTCGTTGTTGATCTCCGTGAAGAACGGATCGGTCGCCCCGACCGGCTTGCCGGTCGCGGGGTCGAGAATGCCCTTGGGCGCAGGCGCGACGAGCGTGTTCATGATCTCACCGGACGTTCCATCAATCCCACTCGAGCGCGCCCTTCCTCCACTCGTAGACGAAGCTGATCGTCAGCACGGCGAGGAAGATCATCATCGACCAGAAGCCGAATGTCCCGACATCCTGGAGCGCCACCGCCCAGGGAAACAGGAAGGCGACCTCGAGGTCGAAGATGATGAACAGGATCGCGACGAGGTAGAAGCGCACATCGAACTTCATGCGCGCATCGTCGAAGGCGTTGAAGCCGCATTCATAGGCCGAGAGCTTCTCCGGATCCGGGTTCCTGTAGGCAAGCAGGAACGGCGCCACCATGAAGGCGAGCCCGACGACGAGGCTCAGCCCGATGAAGAGCACCAGCGGCAGGTAATCGGCGAGAAGCGTTTGCATGCCCCCCCGATTAATCGAGCCCGCGCCCCGGCGCAAGCGCCGCCTCGTCGCGGCCGGGCGCTTTCCGCGCCCCCCGCCTCATCCTTCCGTTGGAGGGCGCGCGCTGCTCCGGCCCCGCGCCCCCTCGCGCCCCCCCTCGCCCCCCTTGCGCGCACCCGATTCGGATGCCTCAATGGACGGAACAGGGAGGAAATTCATCTTATGGCCAATCAGATCGATCTCGCCGGCCGCGTGGCCGCGATCACCGGCGGCGCGCAGGGAATCGGGCTCGCCATCGCCCGCCGCTTCGTCGCCTCGGGCGCGCGGGTCGCGCTGCTCGATCTCGACCTGCCTCTCGCCGAGGCGGCGGCGCGTGCCCTGAACCAGAACACGATCGCGATCCGGACCGACGTCACGAATTTTGATTCGGTCGCGGGCGCGATCGAAGCGGTCGAGAAGGCGCTCGGCCCGATCGATATCATGGTCAACAATGCCGGGATCGCCGGCATGAACACCTCCGTCGCCGAATACCCGGTCGCGGAATGGCGGCGGATCATGGCGATCAATCTCGACGGCGTGTTCCATGGCTGCAAGGCCGTGGTGCCGGGCATGGTGGCGCGCGGCTATGGCCGCATCGTCAACACCGCCTCGATCGCCGGCAAGGAGGGCAACCCCAACGCGTCGGCCTATTCGGCCTCGAAGGCGGGGGTGATCGCGCTGACGAAATCGCTCGGCAAGGAACTCGCCACCCATGACATCGCGGTGAATTGCATCACGCCCGCCGCCGCGCGCACCGCGATCTTCGAGCAGATGAAGCCGGAATTCATCGAATACATGCTCTCCAAGATCCCGCGCGGCCGCTTCGTCGAGGTCGAGGAGATCGCGAACATGGTCGCCTGGCTCGCGAGCAAGGAGAATTCCTTCACAACCGGCGCGGTGTTCGACCTTTCCGGCGGTCGGGCAACCTATTGAGGCGCGCAGCCGGACGCCGCCGAATCGGGCCGTCATCCGCCCGGTGCAATGCCCAGCAGGCAGGGATCGCCAGGGGAGGAGATATCCGGCACCGGGATATCGGGGAGATGGCGCGGGCGACGGGGCTCGAACCCGCGACCTCCGGCGTGACAGGCCGGCACTCTAACCGACTGAGCTACGCCCGCAACCGGCCGGGGAAGCCCCCCCGGCGAGGCGGCAAGGGTTACGCGAAGCGCCGCTTGCCTGTCAAGCCGCTCCGGCAGGCTTTTCCATTGTCACAGCGCCGGCGTGCCGAGCCGGTATTTCCGGATCTCGGCACCCGAGAGGATGCGGATCTGGTCGTGCGGGATCGATTCGGCGAGGCTGATCAGTTCCTGGCTGCCGCCGACCCGGCTGGCATAGGCGCGCAGCGTCGCGATCTCCTCGCTGCCGGCATAGACCCGCCCAGTACGCGCGCCGCCGCCGGCGGGATCGAGCGCGTAGAGCCGCGCCGACATCCGGTGCACGCCGAGCCGGGCGCCATTGGGCACCACGCGCCGGCGCGCGCCCATCAGCGTATAGACGCAGGCCGAGGCGCATTGCCCCGGCACGACGCCGATGCTGCCGACGCTGACCCGCCGGCCGCGCGGCGCGGCGCCGTTCATCGCCAGCGGCCGTCCGATCACCACCGCCGCGCCGGCATCATGGATCATCGCGCCGAGCTTGAGCGAGGATTCGACATTGCCGCCGGGAGAATTGAGAAACACCACGGCGTGCAGGCCGGGTGTCTGCAATTCCTGGCGCAGGAACCGCGCGAACCGCGCCGGCGCATCCGCCGTGATCTCGCCCTCGGCAATCAGAGCGCGCGGACAGGCCGTCGCATCGCATCGCGCGCCGACGGGAATGGTGGCAAACTCCATGGCGCCGGCCATGCGGCCGGCGGCAAGGACGCCCAGCAGGGCGAGCGCGACAGAAGCGCAACGCGGAAAGAAACGGAAAACGGCACGAGAACGGCAAAGGACACGCGAACGCATGGATCGAAAGACCCCCGACACCAACGCACCGCCTGAACGAGACGGCATGATTATGGTGAACGAACGGTCTTTACGCAACGTTGCCCGCCGCCGCGCGGCGGCGTCCCAAGCAGGGACGCGGGCACCATCGGCGCGGCTGGTGGGCGGTGAGAGGCTCGAACTCCCGACATCCTCGGTGTAAGCGAGGCGCTCTACCAACTGAGCTAACCGCCCGGCCGGTTTGGCCGCTCCGCGAGAATGCGGTAAACACGATCTTCCCGCGCGAGACAAGGCCCGCACGGGAAGAGGCGAGCGCCGGGTGCTGCGACGCCCGGATCCGGGCGCGGGTTCAATGCGCGCGGGCGGCGACCGCATCCTCCTCCTCGGCGCCCGGCTGGGCGCGCGGGCGGGATTCGACCTCCTCGTCCCAGGTGATGGGCTCGGGCTGGCGGAGCAGCGCCCGGCGCAGCACCTCGCCCATGCTCGAAACCGGCACGATCTCGAGCCCGTTCTTCACATTGGCCGGGATATCGGCAAGATCCTTGACGTTCTCCTCGGGGATCAGGACCATGCGGATGCCGCCGCGGAGCGCCGCGAGCAGCTTCTCCTTCAGGCCGCCGATCGGCAGAACCCGGCCGCGCAGCGTCACCTCGCCGGTCATGGCGATGTCGCGCCGCACGGGAATGCCCGTCATCACCGAGACGATCGCCGTCGCCATGGCGATGCCGGCGGAGGGGCCGTCCTTCGGCGTCGCGCCTTCCGGCACATGGACATGGATGTCGCGGCTGTCGAAGAGCGGCGGCTTGATGCCGAACTCGATCGCGCGGCTGCGGACATAGGACGCCGCCGCCGAGATCGATTCCTTCATCACGTCGCGCAGGTTGCCGGTGACGGTCATCTTGCCCTTGCCGGGCATCATGACCCCCTCGATGGTCAGCAATTCGCCGCCGACCTCCGTCCAGGCGAGCCCGGTGACGACGCCCACCTGGTCCTCGGCCTCCACCTCGCCATAGCGGTATTTCGGCGGGCCGAGATAATCCTGCACCTTGGCCTCGTCGATCACCACGCTCCGGACCGGCTGATCGGTGCCGGCCGAGAGCAGGATCTCCTTCACCGCCTTGCGCACGAGATTCGAGATCTCGCGCTCGAGGTTGCGCACGCCCGATTCCCGCGTGTAGCGGCGGACGAGGAATTGCAGCGCCTCGGGCGTGATCGACCATTCCTTGTCGTCAAGCCCGTGCTTCTTGAGCGAATTGGGGATCAGGTGACGGCGGGCGATCTCGGCCTTCTCATCCTCGGTATAGCCGGCGATGCGGATGATCTCCATCCGGTCCATCAGCGGCCCCGGGATGTTGAGCGTGTTCGCCGTCGTCACGAACATGACGTTCGAGAGATCGTAATCGACCTCGAGATAATGGTCGCTGAAGGTGGTGTTCTGCTCGGGATCGAGCACCTCCAGCAGCGCCGAGGACGGATCGCCGCGGAAATCCATGCCCATCTTGTCGATCTCATCGAGCAGGAACAGCGGGTTCGCGGTTTTGGCCTTGCGCAGGGACTGGATGATCTTGCCCGGCATCGAGCCGATATAGGTGCGGCGATGGCCGCGGATCTCGGCCTCGTCGCGCACGCCGCCGAGCGACATCCGCACGAATTCGCGCCCCGTCGATTTCGCGATCGACTTGCCGAGCGAGGTCTTGCCGACGCCGGGCGGGCCGACAAGGCACAGGATCGGCCCCGTGAGCTTGTTGGCGCGGCTCTGCACCGCGAGATATTCGATGATCCGGTCCTTGACCTTCTCGAGGCCGAAATGATCCGCGTCGAGAATCTCCTGCGCGAGGCGGAGATCCTTCTTGATCTTGGATTTCTTGCCCCAGGGCAGCGAGAGGATCCAGTCGAGGTAATTGCGCACCACCGTGGCCTCGGCGGACATCGGCGACATCTGCCGCAGCTTCTTCAGCTCGTGATGCGCCTTGTCGCGCGCCTCCTTGGAGAGCTTGACGCGCGCGATCTTGTCCTCAAGCTCGGCGAGTTCGTCCTTGCCGTCCTCGTCGCCGAGTTCCTTCTGGATCGCCTTGATCTGCTCGTTGAGGTAATATTCGCGCTGGGTTTTCTCCATCTGGCGCTTGACGCGCGTGCGGATGCGCTTCTCGACCTGGAGAACCGAGATCTCGCTCTCCATCAGCCCGAGCACCTTCTCGAGACGCTTCGAGACCTTGAACGCCTCGAGCACGCCCTGCTTGTCGGCGATCTTGACCGCGAGATGCGAGGCGATCGTATCGGCGAGCTTGGAATAATCCTCGATCTGCCCCACCGTCGCGACGATGTCGGGTGAAACCTTCTTGTTGAGCTTGGCATAGCCCTCGAATTCGGTCGTCACCGACCGCGCGAGCGCCTCGGTCTCGACCTTGTCGCCGTAATCCTCGGCGACCACCGTCACCTCCGCCTCGAGGAAGGCCTCGTTCTCCACCGCGCGCAGGCGCTTGGCGCGGCTCACGCCCTCCACCAGCACCTTCACGGTGCCGTCCGGCAGCTTGAGGAGCTGGAGCACGGTGGCGAGGCTGCCGACCTCGTAGATCTGGTCGAGCGAGGGATCGTCATCGGTTGCGTTGAACTGCGTGGCGAGCAGGATGTGCCGCTCGCTCTTCATCACCTCCTCGAGGGCGCGGATCGATTTCTCGCGGCCGACGAAAAGCGGCACGATCATGTGCGGGAACACGACGATATCGCGCAGCGGCAGCACCGGAACCGCCTCGACGGAGCCGGGAACGGGATGCGGACGCTTCTTGTCGGCGCTCATGGGATAGTCCTCTCTTGCGGCACGCCCCGCCGGAAATCACGGCTCCGGATATGGGCACGGCCCCCGGCGCGGCGGCCGGGAATGATGGCGGCATCCGTGCCTCCCCGCTTCTGCGCTGGGAAAGGGCGGGACCCTCGGAGGCGCCCCGCGATGCCTGGTTGAATCCGAACGTGGGGTGGATTCGCCCCCGGTGCAAGGGGCGGCGACGCCGCGGCGCGCATCTTCCACCCTCGCATGATCGTGAAGCCGGGCGGCGCCGCTCCCCGGCTGACGCCCCGGGAGAAACGCCGCGCCGGCTGGGGCGGGCCGAACGGCCGGGCGGCGGCGCTCAGGCGCTCGCCGCCTCCGGCTCTTCCTTGCGCTCGCCGTAGATATAGAGCGGCTTCGCCTTGCCCTCGATGACCTCGGCGCCGACGACCACCTGATCGACCCCGTCGAGGCCCGGAAGGTCGAACATCGTGTCGAGCAGCGTCGCCTCCATGATCGAGCGCAGGCCGCGCGCGCCGGTCTTGCGCTCGATCGCCTTGCGGGCGACGACCGAGAGCGCATCGTCGTTGAAGGTCAGCTCGACATCTTCCATCTCGAACAGGCGCTGATACTGCTTGACCAGCGCGTTCTTCGGCTCGGTCAGGATGCGCTTCAGCGCCTCCTCGTCGAGATCCTCGAGGGTGGCGATCACCGGCAGGCGGCCGATGAATTCCGGGATGAGCCCGAATTTCAGCAGATCCTCCGGCTCGACCTGCCGGAACACATCGCCGACGCGGCGATCATCCGGCGCCTCGACCTTGGCGCCGAAGCCGATCGAGGTGCCCTTGCCGCGCGAGGAGATGATCTTCTCGAGGCCCGCGAAGGCACCGCCGCAGATGAAGAGGATGTTGGTGGTGTCCACCTGCAGGAATTCCTGCTGCGGATGCTTGCGCCCGCCCTGCGGCGGCACCGAGGCGACGGTGCCCTCCATGATCTTGAGCAGTGCCTGCTGGACGCCCTCGCCCGAAACGTCGCGGGTGATGGAGGGATTGTCGGATTTGCGGCTGATCTTGTCGATCTCGTCGATATAGACGATGCCGCGCTGCGCGCGCTCGACATTGTAATCGGCGGCCTGGAGCAGCTTCAGGATGATGTTCTCGACATCCTCGCCGACATAGCCCGCCTCGGTCAGCGTCGTCGCGTCCGCCATGGTGAAGGGCACGTCGAGGATGCGCGCGAGCGTCTGGGCGAGATAGGTCTTGCCGCAGCCGGTGGGGCCGATGAGCAGGATGTTCGACTTCGCGAGTTCGATGTCGTTGTGCTTCGACGCGTGGTTGAGGCGCTTGTAATGGTTGTGCACCGCCACGGCCAGCACGCGCTTGGCGTAGAACTGGCCGATCACGTAATCGTCGAGGATCTTGGCGATCTCCTTCGGGGTCGGCACGCCGTCCTTCGCCTTGACGAGCGTCTTCGATTCCTCGCGGATGATATCCATGCAGAGTTCGACGCATTCGTCGCAGATGAAGACGGTGGGGCCCGCGATCAGCTTGCGCACCTCGTGCTGGCTCTTGCCGCAGAAGGAGCAATAGAGAGTGCTCCTGGAATCGCCGCCGGCTGACTTGCTCATCGCATAACCTCCTCGCCGGGGGGTGCCGCGGGCCTTGGCCGCACGCATTCCGGACAATGGCGCGGCGGACCGCGCCCGAACAATTCCAATACTATCGGCGCCGGGCAACGAAAGAAACGTTAATCGACGCCGGGCCGCCCCCGGTCAACCAAGGGTAATGACTTCATCCCGCGTTGCAAGACACAGACCGCAGATTTCCGGCCCCGCCTGCCCCGATGCGACGCATCGGGTGGCGCAGGCCGTCCCGTCCGCCCCGTTCCGGGACGTGAAGGGGCTCAGAGCGGCTTCGGCGGCTCGGGCTCGTCGAGGCGCTTGGTGAGCACCTGGTCGATCAGGCCGAATTCCTTCGCCATCTCGGCGGTCATGAAATTGTCGCGCTCGAGCGCGCTGTGGATCGTCTCGTAATCGCGGCCGGTATGCTGGACATAGATCTCGTTGAGCCGCTTCTTGAGGCTCTCCACCTCCTTGGCGTGGATCAGGATATCCGTTACCTGGCCCTGATAGCCGCCGGAAGGCTGGTGGACCATGATCCGCGCGTTGGGCAACGCGAAGCGCTGGCCCTTGGCGCCAGCGGTGAGCAGCAGCGAGCCCATCGAGGCCGCCTGCCCCGTGCACAGCGTCGTCACCGGGCAGCGGATGAACTGCATCGTATCGTAGATCGACAGGCCGGAAGTGACGACGCCGCCGGGCGAGTTGATGTAGAGCGAGATCTCCTTCTTCGGGTTCTCCGCCTCGAGAAAGAGCAGCTGCGCGACGACGAGGCTCGCCATCGAATCCTCGACCGGGCCGATCAGGAAGATGATCCGTTCGCGCAGGAGGCGGGAGAAGATGTCGAAGGCGCGTTCGCCGCGGCTCGATTGCTCGACCACCATCGGGACAAGCGAATTGTAGGTCTCAATCGGGTCGCGCATGGCTGCCTCTGCTCGTTGCTCTGGCCGGAACCGGCCGAATCCGTGTCGTGAACTCTTCTGTCAGATAAGCGGCCCCGCCGGCCGTGAAAAGGGGGCAGGCCGGCTCAGCCGCCGGCGCGGAACGCGGCGCGCACGCCCCAGCCCAGGACAAGCCCCCAGAACGCACCGCCGATGCCGAAGGCCGAGAACCCCGAGGCCGTGACGAGAAAGGTCAGCAGCGCCGGCAGCCGCTCCGCCTCGTCCTCGGTCGCGGCCTTGATCGCGCCGCCGAACGCCGCGACGAGCGCGAGCCCGGCCGCCGCCTCGATCAGCGCCGGCGAGGCCGCGAGCACGAGCCGGGCCGCCGCCGCCGCGAGCACGACGAGCAGGATGTAGCCGATGCCGGAGAACACCGCCGCGACATAGCGGCGCGCCGGATCCGGATGCGCGTCGCTCCCCGCGCAGAGCGCCGCGGTGATCGCGGCATAATTGATCGTCGGCGCGCCGAACGGCGCCGTCAGCGCCGAAAGCAGCCCCGTGACCGCGAGCCCCTCGCGCGCCGGATGGCGATAGCCGAAGGTCGCGAGCACCGCGAGGCCGGTGATGTTCTGCGAGGCCATGGTGACGACGAAGAGCGGCAGCGCGAGCGAGAACAGCGCTTCGATCGTGAAGACCGGCAGGACCGGAACCGGCCTCGGCAGCGCGAACCCACCAGAGATGCCCGCCTGCCCGCCCGTCTGCAGGACGATCGCCGCCAGCGCGACCATAACGGCCGCCGGCACCGCCCAGAGCCGCGCGACCCGCAGCATGACCAGCCAGACCGCCAGGATCGCGAAGGCGGTAACCGGCGTCTCGCGCAGGGCGAGGAACGGCGCGAGGCAGAGCTTCAGCAGGATCCCGGCCAGCATCGCATTGGCGATCGATTTCGGGATCGCCGCGACCAGAGCCGCGAGCGGCCGCCAGAACGCCGCCAGCACGATCAGCAGCCCCACCGCGGCGAAGGCGCCGACCGCCGCGCCGAACCCGCCGGCGACCGTCCCCGTGCCCGCGAGCAGCGCCATGCCGGGCGTGGTCCACGCCACCGAGACCGGCATCCCGCTCCGCAGCGAGAGCAGGATCGAGGCGATGCCCATCGCGAGCCCGACGAAAAGCAGCGCCGAGCCGATTTCATCGGCGCCGGCCCCGACCGCCGCGAGCCCCTTGATCACGATCGCGACCGAACTCGCATAGCCAACGATCGCGACGATCAGCCCCTGGATCAGCGCCTGGGCCGAAAAATCCGCCATAAATCCGCGCAAGCCGCCTGCTCCGGCGGCCTTGCCGCGTTCGAGACCGCTCATGCGAAACGATACATGGTCAAGGCTCCGAAAGGAGCGCGCCGCCCCGGAAGGCGGCGCGGGATTGGCCCCGGGATTTCGCGCGGAACCGCGCGAGGATGACCTCGATCATGGCCGCGTCGGCGCGGCCGCGCAAGGCCGGAGCCGGGCGAGCGGATGGCTGCCCGCCTATTCGGCGGCACCCGCCTCCGTGCCGGCAGAGGTTTCGGCCGCCTTCTTGGTTGCCTTCGCCTTCTTCGGCTTCTCCGGCGTGGCCGCTTCGGCAGGCTCGGCATCCGGATCGGCGAACAGCACCTCGCGGCTCACCGGCGTCTCGGCGACATTGGCGATGCCGAGCAGGTAATCGACCACCTTCTCCTCGATCAGCGGCGCACGGAGATCGGCGATCGCTTCCGGGTTCTTGCGGTAATATTCGAAGACCTGCTTCTCCTGGCCCGGGAACTGGCGCGCACGCTCGACGATCGCGTCGGTGATCTCCTTGTCGGTGATCTTGACGCTGATCTTCTCGCCGATCGCGGCGAGGACGAGGCCGAGCCGGACACGCCGCGCCGCGATCTTGCGGTATTCGGCGCGCGTCTCCTCTTCCTCGCCGGGGCCGAAACTCTGGCCGCTGCGCTGCATGTCGGTCATGATCTGCTGCCAGACCACGCTGAATTCCTGCTCGAGCATCGACGGTGGCAGGTCGAAATCATAGACCGCGTCGAGCGCATCGAGCAGGCGGCGCTTGACCTTGAGCCGGGCCTGCTCGTCCAGCTCCTGCTGGAGCGAGGCCCGCAGCGCGTCGCGCAGCTTCTCGACCGTGTCGAGCCCGAAGGATTTCGCGAATTCGTCGTCGATCGCCAGTTCGCCCGGCGCCGCGACCGCCTTCACCGTCACCGCGAACACGGCCTCCTTGCCGGCGAGATCGACGGCCTGATAGGTGTCCGGGAAGCGGACATTCACCTGCCGCTGCTCGCCCTTCCGGGCGCCGACGAGCTGATCCTCGAAGCCGGGGATGAACTGGCCGGAGCCCAGCACGAGATTGACATCTGTGCCGCTGCCGCCGGGGAAGGCCTCGCCCTGCATCGTGCCGACGAAATCGATCGTGACGCGATCCCCGGCCGCGGCCGTCTCCTGGTCGCCCCGCGGCGTGAAGGGCCGGCGGGCGGCGGCCATGCGCTCGATGGCCGAATCGATCTCGCTCTCCTCGACCTTGGCCGTCTCGCGCGTCAGCGCCAGCCCGGTATGATCCTTGATCTCGACCTCCGGCAGGATCTCGAGATCGACCGCGAAATCGAGATCGGCCTCGCCGTTCAGCACCTTCTCGATAACCGCCTGGTCCTCGGGGAAGGTCACTTGCGGCTCGGCCGCAAGGCGCAACTCGTGATCGTCGACGATCTTCTTGTTGGCGTCGTTGACGCTGCTCTGGATCACATCGGCCATCACCGACTTGCCGTAGAGGCGCCGCAGATGCGCGGCCGGCACCTTGCCCGGCCGGAACCCGTTGAGATTGACCTTGCCGCGGAGCTGATCGATCTCGCTGTCGAACCGCTGCCCGAGATCCGCCGCGGGGATGACCACCTTGAACTGACGCTTGAGCCCTTCGGCGAGGGTTTGGGTGACCTGCATGATGAACCTTGATTGCCAATGCCGGGCGTTCCGCCCGCGTCGTTCCGATAAAGCAAGCCCCTTACGAGCATGCCTGTGTTGCCCTATGCGCGCCGCATTCCCGCCCGCCGCCGACCCGGCGGCACGCTCTCCCTCGCAGGGTCCGTCGCGGGCGGCTGGTGCGGGCGAAGGGAATCGAACCCCCACGACTTTCGTCACCGGAACCTAAATCCGGCGCGTCTACCAGTTCCGCCACGCCCGCAAGGGATCTGCGATCCGAAATGATCGCGCGCGCGGCGGGGCCAGACCCCGTCCGCGGCGGCGTCATATCACGGTTTTCGCGCTCCGCAGCAAAAAAATCCGGCTCTCCCGCCGCGCGCGCGGCATCGCGCGGCATGTCGGGCCGCGACGCGCCCCTTGACGCCGCCGCACCGGCCCGGCCATTGCCATGCTCCCCGCCCCGATCCGGATCCGCCATGCGCGCCACTCCCTCCCCGCCCGCAACCGAGCCGCAACCCGCCGCCCCAAGCCGGCGCGCGGCGCCGGCAGAATTCGCGGCCCCAAACCGGCGCGCGGCGCTGGCGGGGCTCGCCGCGCTGCTGGCCGGCGGCATCGCCCCGCCCTCCGCTGCCCGCGCCCAGCC
>NZ_VTRS01000004.1 GCF_008641065.1 Rhabdaerophilum calidifontis
CGCAACGGGCGATCGGCTGCGCAACACCGACCAACTCCGCCGATCGCCCGTTGCTCCACCCGCGCCACAAGGCGTAAAACCCGCCGAGGCTCTAATCGCCGCTGGATGACAACTCAGTGGCAGGTCAGGCGCTAATCTTACGCTTCAGCTTCGGTTGCGATGCTGCCTCAAAGCACTTCAAGAACCGATCCTTGGTGAAGCTGTAGGGCTCAAGAGATACCTCATCGAGCCCGGCTTCCTCGTAGAGCTTTGTCTGCTTGCGCCCAACACCGATGTTTACGCAATTCCTCTCAGTTAGAAGACCATATATGTTTCCATGCAACTTCATGGAGACCATGAAATCGCAACGTCGAACAAGAGAAATTGCAACAGCTGGATGCAAAGCCTCACGAATTTCTTTTACGTGACGCGCGTTCCGCATCCTGCGAACGACTTCGTAGTGGAATCTGGCGTCCTGATGGTTTGCATAAACGGAAAGAGGCAGAAAAACGATGTTGTATCCTGAAACAAGCTCGTCGAGCGTGCGTGCAATCTCCCATTTGAAATACTCCAGATAAGAAGTAATTCTGGCATCAGCCAGAGAAAACCTGCTGTTCATATGATCAGATAGGCAGATGACAATTGTCGGTTTCGAATTTGACGGCCTAACAATCTCCATCAAATGGGCAGGCACATTAACGTCGTGATTTCGTAATGCGAAAACGATATCTGGGATATAGTCACAGTTCATTCCAGCATCTCTGCAAAGATCTACATCGATCCTGTTGCGATACCATGCAAAATCAAGATCGTTTCCGCGTGCTTTCAACGCCTCGATACTTGATTGCTCGTATTTCAATCCGACCCCAACCATCGAGAATTTCGTCCCCTGGGGTATCCAATTCAGAAAAAACGGCGCAACAACATCCCCACCGCCGAGAATAACGGGTCTACATCTCACATCCTCGGCCGGGATCCGTGCTTTGTGGAACTCGATGTTCTCGGCATCAAAAAACCATTCATGCGCAAGCTTGAAGGCTTCGTCTCCGGAATTGCCCCGGTCAAAATATCCCAGACAGATGATCTTGCTCACAACGGACCCCGGTTGATTTACGCGATGACGAGTGCTGGTTGACGGAGACAGGCCTGCTGTAAAGCCTCTACCTGATTTTCGATCTCTTCCAGAGTATCTTTAAAAGATTGAGCGTTAAGGCGCCTGATCCGTCGTTCAATTGCGGCCGCAGAAATTGAATATGGTTCAAAAAAACCGTCAGAATAAATCCGATATTCTGGCAAATCTTCAGAGAACACATCGGAAAAGAAGCAAACCTGCGCACCGCAACGCCGTGCAGCGGCTGCCACTTCACGGCAATCTGTCAGGACAAGCTGGGAATTGGATGCAATAGACAATATCTCATGCCCATTGAGCCCGGAATGGGCAATCGGAGCGTGAGATGCGCGCATCCGCAGAATCAGATCTTGCATGTCATAGTCAACATCCCCTCGCGTTTCCGCTGTACTGATTCCAGTTACATGGATATTTGAGTTTTCTGCAATCGTATCAAGAAACGCTCCGATTTCTATTTTTGTGAACTGAAGATAGCTTTGAAAACGGAAATCTTCTGATTTCTCCTGAAATCGTCCGGAGCCTGTCAGGATGACAGAAACGCGCCTCGTTTTCTTCTTGCTTTCCATTTGCCGGAAGCGGGGCGGGAAATTTGCGGGCTGCGACAGCGCGGCAATGGCCATCGTTGAGACTCTGGATTGCTGCCAGCGCGCCTCTGGAACTCCTGTTTCACCGTCGGGATATTGTGGTTCAGGAAAAAGGTACCCGCGCGCCGGCTTCTTCCTCCATGGTGCGGCAGAACCAAAGACAAAAACCCCGCCCGCATCCTCGGAAATATTTTCGGTCAATTTATCTGAAAATTTACAAGAATCGACCCTGCTAATCCTTTCATCCGTACAAATCTCATTTATGCTGCGAACAACATTGTTGAATCCAATCTTCCATATCTCAAACGGACGTGAATATTTAACAGTCGATACAATCGTCGTCATTTACGCCACCTTCCAGATGCACTGCGCGGCACAGCCAGCGCCGTCCACAATTCCTGTCACGCTGAACGCCGGCAGATCCATTTCCCAGCGTTTAAATGGACTATCTTCTCCTATAGAACGTCCTCGTCAGTTATATGTCGGCTGGCTGCACCCCCGCGAGCAATTCCACCAGCCGCTGCGAGCAGCCCACCTGATGCAGCAAGTCCACGTGCCGGGGCAGGCTGACACGCGCGAAATCGTAACGGCTGCGCGCCGTGTGGCGCGCCGCCTCGCGCAGGCGCCGCATGCGCCGCGGATGGGCCAGCGCATCGGCGATCGTATCGGCGATCGCGTCCGTGTCGAAGAACGGCACCAGCAGGCCGTTCTCCCCATGGGTGATCACTTCGGTCACGGGCCCGGTATCCGAGCCGACAACCAGGCAGCCCAGCGCCATCGCCTCCAGCATCGACCACGAGAGCACGAACGGGTAGGTCAGGTAGCAATGCGCGTCGGAGCGCACGAGCAAGGCCAGGTAGCTCTCGTAAGGAAGGCTGCCGGTGAAGTGGACCCGCCCGAGATCGAGCCGGCCGTCCAATTCCTCAAGCAGCGCCTGCCGCCAGCTTGCGTGCCGCGGCGGCCCGGCGCCATAGCCGACCTTGTCGCCTCCCACTAGGAACACCCGCGCCCGCGGGCGCTTTGCCAGCAGCCGCGGCAGCGCGCGCATGAAAACGTGGAAACCTCGATACGGCTCGAGATTCCGCGCCACGAAGGTCACGATCTCCGCATCGTCCGGGATCGGGATCCCCGCGATCTCGCGCGCCCGCGCCGGCGCGCGCAGCATCAGCCGGTCGCAATCCAGCCCGTCATGCACCACATGGATCTTGTCGCGAAACTCGCGCGGAAACACGCTGCGCTGCCATTCCGTCGGCGCCACCGCGAAATCCGCATCGGTCAGCGCCAGCAGCGTCGCGGCGTTGCGCAGCACGATCCGCGTCTCGCCATCGATTCCGAAGGGCGGGAACTCGCGGTCGAACCCCACATCCGTGCCGCTCGGGGCGTAATAGAACTCGGAATAGCAGCACAGCGTGGCATCCGGAAACAGCACGCGCAGCGGCAGCGCTTCGCCCCAGCCCGGATGAACGTAGATCAATTGCGGCGTGAAGCCGTCATACTTCATCGCGTTGGCGGAATACATCACCTGCTCGGCGCGGCGGCTCTCGATCTCGAACCGGCGGGCGAAGGGGTGGACATTGCTCAATTCGCGCCCGGAGAAGCCGTATCGGCGCAGATCGACCCCCGCCATTGCGCTCGCGCTGCCGGCGCCGATCGCGGCTACACGACATCCGGGAAGGCTCGCGAAAGTCGCGGCAAGGTTGCGGAATTGTGCCGGGAAGTTGTTGTGGACGAACAGGACGTCAAGAGCGCTCATCAGCTTTGTCGGAAAACTCGAGGAAATCGTCGATCGAGAACAGAGTGCTGTCGTCCATCATCAGCGGCTCCTCGAAGGAGCCCTGGAAGTCCTGTATCATGGGCCGGTGGCCCTGATCCATGGCCGGCGCAACCATGCGGGATGGCGCGGGGGTGGGCAGATCCTGAACCGCGCCACGCCGCAGCAGCCGCTGCGAGAACAGCGACGCCGCCGCGATCTCGTAGGGAAGGTTGCTGTCGGTCGTCAGCGCCGCGGCCTGCGCGCCGGAAAAGCGCTGGAGCAGGGTTTCCGAGACCACATAGACCATCGCCTCCGGCTGCGATTCGAGCGGGTAGAGCGCCACGAGGCAATCCGCCGCCAGCAGGAGCTTTGCGGCATTCGCGAGCCGCAGCGATCCACGCGCGAGCCGCCGGAGCATCTCGATCACATAGGCATAATCCTTGCCGGGCTGGCCGTCCTCGCCCAGGAGCGGGAATTGCTCCCCCTCCGCGCTGCATAGCGCCTCGGCGATCTCCGGCATCGCCTCCGGCCCAACGCCACGGAAGGGCAGGCAGCGCAGGGCATAGGGCGCGTAGGGCGGCAGCCAGCGCCCCTCCTTGCCGAGAAGCCTGCCGATGTTGAGCTCCGAATGCAGGATCGCCACCACTTCGGGACCATGGCGACCAAGCCGGATGCCGATCGGTGCATAATGCGACAGGTGCAGCAATTCAGTATCCGCGATCGGCACGAAGGCGAGATCGTCCAGGAAATCGAACCGGGCCGGCCGCGACCAGCGGCGCAGGGTGGATTGCGCGACGGGCCGGAACTCGAAGAGATTGCTCAAAGTGCCGGCTCCGTCGCGGCATCCGGCGCCTGCGTCACGGCGGCTTTCGCGAGGCCGAGAAGCGCCGAGATCCGGAACAGGGACAGGCGTTGGGTGGCCAGGAACAAGCCCGCATCGACGCCATGGGTCTCCACCAGGCCGAACAGCTCGGGCCGCCCGAGGCGCGCCGCCGCGACGACCATGAGATCGTCCCGCAGAACGCTCACGCCCGCGCCGAGATCGAACTTGAGCGGCCAGGGCTCCAGGAACCCGCCATCGAGGAGATCGCGCGAGAGCGCATTCGTGAACTGGAGGCCGCGGGCGACCGAAACCGCGAGCCGGGCGCGGGCGATCGCGCCTTTGCTCATCTTGGCGTTCTCAAGCAGGATCGGCGCGCCGATATCGCTCGGCGCATCGGGGAACACGCGATCGATGATCAGCCGCTGGTTGGCCACCGATTCCGGATCGGGAACAGCAATCGGGTAGGCGTGCAGCGCAAGCGGCAACGGCCTGTTGGGTGCCGGGTAGTGCCCCTTGCCATCGCCGAGCAGGCTCATCAGCGCCTGGAGAACGGGCAACCCGTCGACGATCCGCCAGCAGAGCGGGTAGGCGGCCGCGAGGGTTCGCGCCTCGCCGACCATGATCGGCGCCTGCCGCAGCGCGCGGATATGCGCATAGGAGAGGGCAGAATAGATGCGTTCATAGCCCCATTCCGCACCAAGCACAGTCGGGTTCTCGTAAAGCTCCGTCCAACCTTGCATCAAGCCGGCTTCCAGAATCGCCCGATCTCCTCGCCCTTTGGCCGAGTATAGGCGCCCGCACCAGAAAAAAAGAAGGGGCCCGCGCGGCCCCTTCGACTTGCTTCGGGGGAAGGCGGCTTATGCCGCCCCCGCCACTCAGATCTGGTCGCTGAACTTGACGGTCTCGATCTCGGAATAGGTGAGCGTGTCGCCGTTCGAGAAGGTGACCGTCGTGACGCCGGCAACCGTCGAGGAGCTGACGATGTCGGTGGTGGCGAAGCTCTCGACATAGAGTTCGTCGCTGCCCGAACCGCCCTGGATCGTCGAGCTGCCCTGGCCGGTGAGGTAGAACTCGTCGCTGCCCGAGCCGCCGCTGACCGACGAATTGCCCTCGCCGATATAGACCACGTCGTCGCCCGAGCCGGCGATGATGGTGTCGTCGCCGCCACCGCCATAGATGGTGTCGTCGCCATTGCCGCCGAGGATCGAGTCGTTGCCGTTGCCGGCGGAGACGTAATCGCTGCCGGTACCGGCATCGACGAAGTTGTCGCCATTGCCCACCGTGATCTCATCGTCGCCCGAACCGCCATAGACGGTGTCGTCGCCGCCGGCCGCGACGATGGTGTCGCTGCCATTGCCGCCGTCGATGTAGTTGTTGCCGCCCGCGACCTCGATCGTGTCGGAGCCGGCGCCGCCATAGACGGTATCGTCACCGCCGCCGGAGATGACCGTGTCATTGCCCGAGCCGGCCGAGACGTAATTGTCGCCATCGGCGACGAGCAGGAAGTCGCTGCTGGTGCCGGTGCTGTGGATGACGTCGTTGCCGTCGCCGGTCGCGAAGATTTGCTTACCGCTGACATTGCCGGCGGTGTTGATCGTCACGTCGACATCGTCATCCGTCGAGAAGATCACCGCATGGTCGGCCGGGTCGAGCGTGACCGGGCCGGTCGGGCCGCCCTCGACGAAGAAGACTTCCTCGCCGCTGCCGCTGACATTGCCGGCCGGCAGCGTCTCGGTGCGGATCAGGTCACCGGCGATCGAGCTGTTGTTCAGGATGCCGGCATTCTGCAGGGCGTCGAGGATGGCATCCCTCTCGGCCGTTGAGAAAACGCCCGCATTGTCCAGCTTGTCGCTAAACTGCGCTTCCGTGTAATCGTACGTCGCCATCGGTCGGCTCCTTCCTCAGGGGCTTACAAGTGTCTCATCGAGCATTCGAAATGGGCCGCTCTGCGCGGAAAACCCGAACCCGCCCCGTTTTGGACACGGAGGGAGCCGGGAGGACCGCAGGCGCCGGCGGCGGAAAGAGATCCGCATTCCCCGGAGCCCGCGGCGAATAGGTCCGGCCGGCCGCGCTAAGCATCGGAATGTCAGCGGGCCGATCGGCCAGGGAGTCGCGAGAAAAGGACGTGGAGCGGGCATTCTCGAGCACCCGTATCCGGAGACCGACAAGGGGCTCGAGCCCAGTCGGACCGGAGAGTTCCAGATCGGAACCCTCCTGCGCCTGCACCTGGCAACCCAGGAACAGCGCCTCACAGGTCAGCCGATAGCCGGCTGCATTGCGCCCCACCAGCGCAAACGAAACCCCGATCAAGGGCGCGGCCTTGCCCCGCGTCCCCACGAATGTGCCCGATGGCGCCTGCGGGAACACGCGCCGCCCGCGCGAATTGATCTGACAGCCGACGAGGAGATCGACATCATGCGGCCGGTCGGGCCAGACAACCTGAAGCCCCTCGATCACCATGGGGAATTGCGGTCCGCAGACCCATTCCCCCGAAGCAACCGTCACATCGCCGCGCCGCGCCACATGCGCGAGGATGCTCGGCGGCGAGAACGGCGCATGCCCGTAATGATCAGCCGGCTCAGGATAACAATTGTCCGCCGGCGGCGAGAGCGTGATGCGCTCGAAGACAAACTGCGCGTCGCGGCTTCCGCCCATTCGGACCGGCGTGATCGCGGCGCGCATGCTGGAATCGCGGTCCGCGCGCACGACGACGGCATCGCCGGGATTGCGAAGAACGGGACGGGACGATCCGTCGGGCGCGATGATCTCGACGCCGGAGCCAGGCTCGGCAGAGACCATGACCTCGGGCGCCTCGATGCCCGCACGCGAGGAAACGTAGCGGAACACGAAAAGGCCCCGAGAGACACGGAGAACCCGCGCCGCAGAACCATTTCCTTCCGTGAACCGCTGCCCGACCACGACACGCTCTTATGTTGGCGACGCCCTGGGCGCCCAGAACCGGACGGGCCGGATGCCCGTCCGAGAATGCTTAGATACGCCTCAGGCGACCTGGACGGCCGGAGCGGCGAACCGCGCCCGGATCGCGTCGAGCGCCGGGCCGGCCGTCACGGCCTCGAACCGCCGCGCGGCCGGGGCATTGCCCTCCGTCTCGCCGTATAGATCGACGAACTCGGCATAATTGGCGAACATGCGGCGGTTGCCGTGATCGACATAGGTCTCGGTTGCAAGGCCGTTGGTGAAGATCACGTCGGCCGAGTCGAGCTCGACATGGAAGTATTCGACCGTCTCGAAGGCGAAGACCTGCCGGATGCTTGTGCCGTTGATCAGGTGCTTGGCCGGGACAAGAACATTTTCCACGAACACGGCGTGCTCCGGCGAAACCATCAGATCCTGCGCCGGGAGATTGTCGCCGAGCGCGCCTGCCGTGATCAGAACCGGCGCAACGCGGACATTGCCTTCGACGAAGGCACGGGAATAGGCCCGGCGGCCGATCCACTTGACCGGGCGCGCGGTACCATCAACCGAGACGACCATGTCGCCGATCGCGAGATTCTCGACCGCGACCTCGCCCGAAGGCGTCCGGATCTGCGTGCCGCGAAGGACGCAGGCCACCTCGATCTGGCTCGCCACCTGAGCGACCGTGGCGTTGTAGATCGTGATCGAACCGCCATTCGCGCCCGGAACATTGACGACCACGTTCGGCCCGACCTGAACAAGGGTCAGCTGCGAAACGCTGGTGATGCCGGTAAAAGCCGTGAGATCGATCGCGTCGGAAGCGGAGAAATCAAGGATGATGTCGCCGCCGAAATTGCTGCCGAACACGAACTTGTCGCCGCCGGCGCCGCCGACGAGGATATCATCGCCCGTGCCGCCGTTCAGCACGTCTTTGCCGGCGCCGCCATCGAGATAATCGTCCCCGGCGCCGCCACGCAGCGTATCCTTGCCGGAGCCTCCGAACAGAACGTCGTTGCCGGTGCCGCCGTTCAGCACGTCGTTGCCGCCGAAGCCGAACAGGATGTCGGCCCCGCCATTGCCGTTGATTTCGTCGTTCCCGCCGGCACCCAAAAGCACGTTGTTGCCATTGTTTCCGTTAATCGGCATTGTGCGACTCCCTCATGTTGGCTGTCAGCCTGAGCCATCCTCGAACCTTGGGCTTGCTAACAGGATCCCGCAGCGCGGTAAAGCATAATTTCCTCGTGGCCGCTGTATTTTTTGCCTATTCTATTGGCTGATCGTCTCGTTCGTCAGCAAATCGATCCCCACGTCAACAGTCTAGATGTGAACTGATTGCATACCCTGAAAATTCTTGATGTTTTCTGCAACTCTGGGTTGGTTTAGGCGCATCAAATATCTTATCCGGCGAAACTGTGGCGCAAAAATCCACGCGGTGAGCCTGGAATCATTTTTAACAACCTTGTGACAGATTCCCTGTTAAGGCAAAATTATGGATGCGCAGTTGTAGCCTTCCATGGAATCTGATCACAAATAAATCAAACGATTGATTTTCTTCTGGCCCCATGCCAGCCTGTCTCCATGCAGGACCCCTTGCCGACACCCGAGCGCATGCTCCTCCCGACCCGCGAGAACCTGATCCTCGCGGCCATCGATCTGTTCGGGCGCAATGGATTTGATGGCACCTCCACGCGTGCGATCGCGGCGCGCGCCGGCGCGAACATTGCCGGCATTGCCTATCATTTCGGCTCTAAGGCCGGGCTCCGGCTTGCCTGCGCGGATTACATCGCGGAACTCGCGGGCCAGAGGCTCGTGCCGCTGCTGCCCGACGCGGAAATCTCCGCCCTCACCCCCGAACAGGCGGAAGCCCGCCTCGGCGCCGTGCTCGATCTTCTCGTGGGGTTCATCGTCGCCGATCCGCGCGGCGAGCGCTTCGCGCGCTTCATGATCCGCGAGCAGATGGATCTGTCGCCCGCCTTCGAGCGGGTCTTCACCGCCTTCATCGCGCCGATGCACCGCCGCGCCTGCCGGCTCTGGGCGGCGGCGACCGGCCAGGATGCCGATTCGGAGATGACGGCGCTCCGCGTTTTCAGCTTTGTCGGCCAGATCGTCTATTTCCGCGTCGGCCGTCAGGTCGTGCTGCGCCGGCTCGGCTGGGAGACGATCGGCATGGAGGAGGCCGTGCGCATCGCGGCGGTCGCGCGGCGCAACCTTGTCGCGGCGATCGCGGCCGAGCGGCGGGACAGACCTGACGGAGCCCGGTCATGATCGAATCCCTGTGCGCCTATGCCGTTCTTGCCTGGCTCCTGCCCGGCTGTGCGCCCCCCAAGCCGGTGGCGGTCGGGTATGTCGAGGGCGAATATGTCCATCTCGCGCCGATCGAGATCGCGCGGATCGAGAGCGTGGCGGTGCGGCGCGGCGAACGCGTCGCCGAAGGGCAGATCGTGGCCGGGGTCGAACGCGCCGATGCGGAGCTTGCGGTGCGTGACGCGGAGGCGCGGCTGCGGCAGGCGGAAGCGCAGCTCGCCAATCTGCGGCTCGGCAAGCGGAGCGAGGAGATCGCGGCGATCGAGGCGACCATCGCAGCGGCCGAGGCGCAGGCCCGCGATGCGCGGCGCACGCTCGACCGCCGCCGCGATCTTTCCACGCGCGGTTTCGCGACCCAGGCCGAACTCGACCAGGCACAGACCGCCTTCGAGGTGGCGACGGCACGAATCGGCGAGTTGCGGGCGCATCTCGACGTCGCGCGCCTCGGCGCACGGCCCGACGAGATCCGGGCCGCCGAGAATCTGGTGGCGCAGGCAGCCGCCGCACTGGGCACGGCGCGCTGGCGTCTCGGCCAGCGGGCGATCGCCGCCAGCGCCGCCGGGCGGATCGCCGATATCCTGCGCCATCCCGGTGAGGTTGCGGGGCCGACCGCGCCGGTGCTCTCGCTACTGCCGGACGGCGCCGTGAAGCTCAAGATCTACCTGCCGGAGCGACTGGTGAGCCGGGCCGCGATCGGCCGCGCGCTGGTCGTGCGCTGCGACGGCTGCCCGCCCGGCCTCGGCGCAACGATCAGCTATGTGGCGCCGGAACCGGAATTCACCCCGCCGGTGATCTATTCGCTCGAGACGCGTCAGAAGCTCGTCTATCTCGTCGAGGCGCGGCCGGCGGACAGCGCCGCCGCACATCTCCAGCCGGGGCAGATCGTCGATGTCGTCTTCGAGGAGGCGGCGCGGTGAGCGCGATCGATGTCCGGGGGCTGACAAAAAGCTTCGGCAGGAAGCGCGTGGTGGACAATGTCTCGCTGCGCGTCGAGCCGGGCGAGATCGTCGGCTTCCTCGGCCCCAACGGTTCGGGCAAGACGACGACGATCCGGATCATCTGCGGGCTGCTCACGCCCGATGCCGGCGAGGGTACTGTGCTGGGCTTCGATGTCCGCCGCCAGAGCCGGCGGATCAAGCGTGAAGTCGGCTACATGACGCAACGGTTCTCGTTCTACGAGGATCTGACCATCGCCGAGAACCTCGCCTTCGTCGCGCGGCTCTACGGGCTGCGGCCGGTCGAGAACGCGGTCAGGCGGACACTCGCAGATCTCGGCCTGACGAGCCGGCGCGACCAGCTCGCCGGCACGCTTTCGGGCGGCTGGAAGCAGCGCCTCGCGCTCGCCGCCTGCATCATGCACGCGCCGAGGCTGCTGCTGCTCGACGAGCCGACGGCCGGCGTCGACCCCAAGGCGCGGCGCGAATTCTGGGAGGAGATCCACCGGCTCTCCGCCGGCGGGCTGACCGTGCTGGTCTCGACCCATTACATGGACGAGGCCGAGCGCTGCCATCGCATCGCCTATATCTCCTACGGCACGATGCTGGCCACGGGCACGGTGGCGGAGGTGATCCGCGATTCGGGGCTGCATACCTTCCTCGTCGATTCCGACAATCCGGTGGAACTCGCGGATTTCGTCGCCACGCTGCCGGGGGTCGAACAGGTCGCCCCCTTCGGACGGACGCTGCATGTCGTGGGGCGGGACCGCGCGGCGCTCGCCGCGAGCCTCGCTCCCGTGGCCGCGCGGCCGGGAATCGCGGTGAGGCCCGGCGAGACCAGCCTCGAGGACGTGTTCATCCAGTTCATGGCGCGCACCGGCGCCCGGCCCGAGTGATGCCCGCGATGGTTCTGCTCTCCCCGAACCGGCTGCTGGCGATCCTCGCGAAGGAATTCGTGCAGATGCGCCGCGACAGGCTGACCTTCGCGATGATGCTCGTCGTGCCGATCATCCAGCTGCTGCTGTTCGGCTTCGCGATCAACAACGATCCGCGCGGATTGCCCGCCGCCCTGCTCGCCACCGGCAATGACCGCTACGCGCGTGCCGTCGTCACCGCCATGGAGGCGACCAATTATTTCCGGTTCATCGCCCGGCCGGAAAGCGCTGCGGCAGCCGAGAGCCTCATCGCCTCGGGTCGCGTCTCCTTCGTGGTGACGATTCCGGCGGATTTCGGCCGCCGGGTCGAGCGCGGCGACGCACCGGTCCTGCTCGTGGAGGCGGACGCGACCGACCCGGCCGCATCGAGCGGCGCGATCGCGGCGCTGCAAACCGTGGCGAACCGCGCCCTTCTGCGCGAGCAGGGGCGCGAGGCGCTCGCCGCCGATCAGCAGCGCGCGGCGCTGAGCGTTATCATCCACCGGCGCTACAATCCCGAGGCGATCTCGCAATACAACATCGTTCCCGGCCTGCTCGGGGTCATCCTGCAGATGACCATGGTGATGATGACGGCCATGGCGCTGACCCGCGAGATCGAGCGGGGCACGATGGAGAATCTCCTGGCCATGCCCGCAACCCCGGCCGAGATCATGCTCGGCAAGGTGCTGCCCTATCTCGTCGTCGGCGGCGTGCAGGTCACCGTGGTGCTCATCGCCGCCAGGGGGCTGTTCGGCATTCCCTTCATCGGCTCGCTCGGGTTCCTCATCCTGTCGGTGCTGATCTTCGTGGCGGCGCTCGTCCTGCTCGGCTACACGTTCTCGACCCTCGCCCGCACGCAGATGCAGGCGATGCAGCTCACCTTCTTCTTCTTTCTGCCCTCACTCCTGCTGTCCGGCTTCATGTTTCCGTTCTCGGGCATGCCGGTCTGGGCGCAATGGCTCGGCGAGATCTTCCCGCTGACGCATTTCCTGCGTGTGGTGCGGGCGGTGATGCTGAAGGGCGCGGGCATCACCGATCTCGGCTCGGAATTTGCGATCCTGTGCCTGTTCATCCCGCTCTATGCGCTGCTCGCGCTGTCGCGCTTCCGCCAGACGCTCGATTGAACCCACGGGACTAGGCGGGCGAAACCTGCCCGGCGGACGAAAACCCTTTGACTCGGCCCGCCTCCTCAGGCTCTAGCCTCCGGCGGGACATGCCTGTTGCAGGAGATATGCGATGCGGATCGTGATGGTCGGGTCGGGCTATGTTGGTCTTGTTTCCGGTGCCTGCTTCGCCGATTTCGGCCATCGCGTGATCTGCGTCGACAAGGACCGATCCAAGATCGACATGCTGAATTCCGGCGGCGTCCCGATCTTCGAGCCCGGTCTCGGCGAACTCGTCCAGAAGAGCGTTCGCGACGGCCGCCTCGTCTTCACCACCGATCTGCCCGCGGCGGTCAAGGACGCGGAGGCGGTTTTCATTGCGGTCGGCACCCCCTCGCGGCGCGGCGACGGCCATGCCGACCTGAGCTATGTCTTCGACGCCGCGCGCGAGATCGCACGGGCGCTGACCGGCGCCTGCGTCATCGTCACGAAATCGACCGTGCCGGTCGGGACCGGCGACGAGATCGAGCGCATCATGCGCGAGATGCGGCCGGATATCCCGATCTCGGTGGTCTCGAACCCCGAATTCCTGCGCGAGGGCGCCGCGATCGCCGATTTCAAGCGGCCGGACCGCATCGTGGTCGGGGCGGAAGACGCGAAGGCCCGCGAGGTGATGACCAGCGTCTACCGCCCGCTCTATCTCAACCAGGCGCCGCTGATGTTCACCGATCGCCGCACCTCGGAACTGATCAAATACGCGGCCAACGCCTTCCTCGCGACCAAGATCAGCTTCATCAACGAGATCGCGGATCTGTGCGAAGCCGTTGGCGCCAATGTGCAGGAGGTCGCGCGCGGTATCGGGCTCGACAATCGCATCGGCCCGAAATTCCTCCATGCCGGGCCGGGCTATGGCGGGTCCTGCTTCCCGAAGGACACGCTGGCGCTGATCCGCACCGGCAACGACAACCAGGTGCCGCTCTCGATCGTCGAGGCGGTCGTCACCTCGAACGACAAGCGCAAGCGCGCGATGGCGCGGCGTGTCATCGCGGCCTGCGGCGGTACGGTGCGCGGCAAGACGATCGCCGTGCTCGGCCTCACCTTCAAGCCGAACACAGACGACATGCGCGAGGCGCCCTCGATCTCGGTCATCCAGGCCTTGCAGGATGGCGGGGCGCAGATCCGCGCCTATGATCCGGAAGGCATGGAGCAGGCGAAGCTCGTCCTCCAGGGCGTCGAATACGCCGCCGACCCCTATGCCTGCGTCGCGGATGCGGACGCGCTGTGCATCGTCACGGAATGGGACATGTTCCGGGCGCTCGATCTCGATCGCGTCAAATCCTCGATGAGGGCGCCCGTTGTCGCGGACCTGCGCAACATTTATCGCCCCGACGAGATGCGCCGGCTCGGCTTCACCTATGTGAGCGTCGGCCGCAGATAGGTGCGCGGTCCGGCCGGAGCGCGTCGCTCTCAGCCGGCGCCGAGCCGCGCGCCTTCCGCGAGATGGACGAGCCGGCCATCGGCCAGCGTCGCGACGATCCGCAGCCGGTTCTCCTCGCGCGCCGCAAGCACGAGATCGGCGCGCAGCCCGTCCGCGATCCGGCCGCGATCCGCCAGGCCGAGGCTCCGCGCCGGGTTGGTCGAGACCAGCGCCCAGGCGGCGGCGAAGCCGGCGGCGCCCGCGCGCTCCAGCCGCAGGGGGGCCTGCGCAAGCGCGGGGTAATAATAATCGGAGGCGAGAACGGTGCAGAGCCCGCCGGCCACCATCTCCCCGGCCGAGGGACAGCCGGTATGGCTGCCGCCCCGGATGACGTTCGGCGCGCCGAAGATCACGTCTTCGCCGGCGGCGACCGCCTCGCGCGCGGTTTCCTCGGTCTTCGGGAATTCGGCCACCCGGCAGCCGCGCGCGCGATACCAGCGCCGCTCGCCGGGATCCCTGTCGTCATGCGAGAGCAGCGTGACGCCGGCCGCCACCGCCGCGGCGGCGAGGCGCTCGGTGAGGCCCGGCACCTCGTCGCGCCGCGCCCAGAACCGGTTGACCAGCGTCACGAAATCGGTCTCGCCGATCCCAGAGCGCTCGACCATCTTGGTAAGCTTGCTCTTCCGCTCCGTCGCACTGCGGACGATATCCTCCATGTGATCGTTGAAGGCGAGGACGCGGATGCGCCGGGCGGCGATCCAGTCGAGGATCTCGGCCTCGCCCTCGAAATTGAAGGTCTCGTGGCGCAGGTGAAAATGCGTGTCCGCCGCCAGCGCCGGGCGCATCGCCTCCAGCGTCGCGAGCAGGGCACGGGCGGTATCGGCACCGCGCAGACCCGGCTCCCAGGACCAGGTGACGGCGTGGCAGGCGGTGGTGATCCCGTTCGCGACGAGCTGCCTGTCGGTTTCGGCGAGCGCGAGATCGAGCGGGAAGCCGACCCCGGGCCGCGGCATGATCTGGCGCTCGAAGGCATCGCCGTGGATGTCGACGATTCCCGGCAGCACCATCAGGCCCCCGGCGTCGAGCCCCTGCGCGGCGCCGGCCGTGCCCGGCGCGACGCGGATGCCGTCCGGCCCGGCGAGCAGATCGATCGCGGCAAGACCCTGCTCGAACAGGACCAGGCCGTTGCGGATGAGATAGGTCACGGGACGGCTCCGGCGGAACGGCTGGCGCGCCTCGCGGCACGCGACGGGCAGGAATCAGGCGGCGATCAGGCGGCGCGCACCGCGTCGAGGCGCTGCGGTTCGAGGCCGAGCCGGCGACCATTCCCGATATCGAAGAGATGGATCGCCGATGGCGGCAGCGCGATGGCGAGCGTCTCGCCGCCCTCGGTGCCGCGGCCATTCGGCTGGACCACGGCGAATTCCGCCTCGCCGAGGCGGCCGTGGACCAGCCGGCTCGCGCCCATCTCCTCCACGAACTGCACCGCCAGCGCATGGGCGCCCTCGGTGCCGGGGCGGACGAGTTCAACGTCCTCGGGGCGGATCCCGAGTTCGACCTGCTGCCCCGGAACCGCCGCGAACAGGGCCGGATCGAAGGCGATGTCGACGCCGCCGGCGATCCGCGCGAGGCCGGGGCGGAGGATTTCCGCCGGCATGAGGTTCATCGCCGGAGAGCCGAGGAAGGAAGCGACGAAGCGCGTCGCCGGCGTGGCATAGAGCGTGCGCGGCGCGCCGACCTGCTCGACCCGCCCGCCATGCATGACGACGATCCGGTCCGCGAGCGTCATCGCCTCGATCTGGTCATGCGTCACGAAGATCGATGTCGCGCCGAGGCGCTGGTGCAGGCGCCGGATCTCGAGCCGCATCTGCACGCGCAGCTTGGCGTCGAGATTGGAGAGCGGCTCGTCGAACAGAAACACCTTCGGCTCGCGGATCATGGCCCGCCCCATCGCCACACGCTGGCGCTGGCCGCCCGAGAGCTGGCTCGGCTTGCGGTCGAGATAATCCTCGAGCCCGACGATCTTGGCGATCTCGCCGATCCGCGCCAGACGCTCGGCCTTGGGCCGGCCCGCCACTTTGAGCGCGTAGCCGATATTCTCCGCCACCGTCATGTGCGGATAGAGCGCGTAATTCTGGAACACCATCGCGCAACCGCGCTCGCGCGGTTCGAGCCGGTTGACGATGGTACCGCCGATGGCGATCTCGCCACCATCGATCGTCTCAAGCCCGGCAATCATGCGTAGCAGCGTCGATTTTCCACAGCCCGACGGCCCCAGGATCACCAGGAACTCGCCATTGGCGATCGAAAGATCGACCCCGTGCAGCACGCGGGTCGGTCCGTAGGTCTTGGTGATGCCGCGGATCTCGATATCGGCCATGGCGGCCTCCCTTCCGGTTCACTTGTCCGAGGCGATGAGGCCGCGGACGAAATAATGCTGCATGAAGATGACGACCAGCAGCGGCGGCACCATCACCATCAGCGTGGCGGCCATCGCCTCGTTCCAGATCGGCGGCTGGCCGAACAGCGGGCCGGGCACGATCTTCTGGAGCTGCATCGTCGCCGTGGCCATGGATTGCTCGGTGGTGATCAGCAGCGGCCAGAGATACTGGTTCCAGGCATAGACGAACATGATCGTCGCAAGCGCCGCCATGTTGTTGCGCGAGAGCGGCAGCAGATGCTCGATGAAGAAACGCACCGGCCCGGCCCCGTCCATCTTCGCCGCCTCGACGAGGCTGTCGGGGATCGTCAGGAAGAACTGCCGGTAGAGGAAGGTGCCGGTCGCGGTGGCGATCAGCGGCAGGATGAGCCCGGTATAGGAATTGAGCAGGTTGACCGGCGGCAAGGCGAGCTCGATCCCGAACAGCCAGACGAGCCAGCGCAGGGGCTCGGCGACATCGGCCGCCACCGCATAGGTCGGGACGATGCGGACCTCGAGCGGCAGCATCAGCGTGATGAAGATCATCCAGAAGAACACCATCCGGAGCCGGTAGCGGAAGAACACGATCGAGAAAGCCGAAATGGCGGCGAGAATAACCTTCCCGACCGTCACGCCGACTGCAACGATCAGCGAATTCAGCATCTTGGCCCCGAAATCCGACTTGCTCCAGACCTTGGCGTAGTTCTCGACGAGGTGATTGCCGGGAATCAGCGACATCGGCACCTGGTTGACGCTCGGCAGGTCATGCGTCGAGGCGATGAAGACGACATAGATCGGGAAGGCCGTCACGATCAGCCCGACGATCATCAGCGCATGCGTCAGCGCGTCCAGCAGGGGAGAACGTTCGATCATGAGCCGGCCTCAGGCGTAATGGACGCGCCGCTCGACATAGCGGAACTGGATGAAGGTGAGCGCGACGACAAGCAGCATCAGCACGATGGATTGCGCAGCGGCCATCGAATAATCGAGACCCTTGAAGCCGTCGGAATAGATCTTGAACACCATCAGATCGGTGGCGCGCGCCGGGCCGCCGCCGGTGGTAATGTCGACGATGCCGAAACTGTCGACGAAACTCTCGGTGATGTTGATCACCAGGAGGAAGAACAGGGTCGGCTGGAGAAGCGGGATCTGCACGTCGCGCGCGCGGCGCAGCACGCCCGAACCGTCCATCGCCGCGGCCTCGATCAAGGTGCGCGGGATCGCCTGCAGGGCCGCGAGGAAGAAGATGAAGTTGTAGGCCGCCATCTTCCAGGAATTGGCGATGACGATCAGGATCATCGCATCCCAGCCCTTGAGCGCCGGGTTCCAGAGATTGGGCGCGAACTGGTTGACGGCCGAGACAAAACCCGCATCCGGCGCGAAGATGAAGCGGAACGCCAGCCCCACGGCCGGCGCGGCGATCGCATAGGGCCAGAAATAGATGAAGCGGTAGACCCGGTGCCCGGCAAGCTGCCGGTCGACCATCAGCGCCATCAGCAGCGCGGTGGCGATCGAGAGCGATGTCGAGAGGATCGCGAAGATTATCGAAACGCGAACCGAGTTCCAGTAGACGCTGTCCGAGAATATCTGCTCGAAATTCTGCCAGCCGACCCATTGGTTGGCGCCGCCGAACGGCGGCTGGGTCGAGAAAGCCCAATAGAGCGCCTGCACGGTCGGCCAGTAGAAGAAGACCAGCACCAGCAGGAGCTGCGGCGCGATCAGCGCGCCGGCGAGCCAGAGATTGTCGAAGGCGGCGCGCCGCTGCATGGGGGCTTCCTCAAACGCGGGGCGGGGCGCCGCGAGGGCGCCCCGCCGGGTTCATGCCTGGATGATCAGGGGAGCTGCTTGCCCTTGAAGGTCTGCTCGAAGCGGCGGAGGATCTGGTTCGAGCGGGCGACCGCCTCGTCGAGCGCCGCCTGCATATCCTTCTTGCCGGTGAAGGCGGCTTCGAGCTCGGCGCGGATCTCGGCGCGGATCTGCGTGAAATTGCCGAGGCGGATGCCGCGGGACACCGCGGTCGGGGGCGTGAAGGTCAGCGATTCGATCGCCAGTTCGCGGCCGGCGCGCTTCGGATCGGCGTAGAAGCCGCCATCGACCATCGCCTTGAAGCCGGTCTTGGTGACGGGGATGTAGCCGGTCACGTCCGCGAACCACTGCTCTTCCTTCGGCTGGAGCAGGAACTGGATATAGGCCGCCGCCGCCTCGTA
Source organism: Rhabdaerophilum calidifontis (assembly GCF_008641065.1). Classification (GTDB taxonomy): domain Bacteria; phylum Pseudomonadota; class Alphaproteobacteria; order Rhizobiales; family Beijerinckiaceae; genus Rhabdaerophilum; species Rhabdaerophilum calidifontis. The sequence goes on from NZ_VTRS01000004.1 coordinate 18,484, forward strand.
TTCGCCCTTCGACTTGCCCTGGAGCACCCAGAGCGAGGCGCCGCCGACCAGGCTGTTGTGGCGCTTGAAGTCCTTGTAGACGGGCAACTTGGCCACGCCCCATTTGAGGTCGGCCTTGGCGGTCGAGCCGACGACGCCGTGATTGGCGACCGAGCTCAGCATCGAGGCGCAGGTGCCGTCGGTGAAGGCCTGGAGGATGGTCTTGCCGGTCTGCGCGGTCTGGATCCGGGCGACGCCCTCGTCGAGGAGCTTCTTCCAATCCTTCATGTAGTCGGCAAACTTGGTCTTGTTGAAGACCATCTCGGCATCGAGGCCATCATAGCCGTTGTTCTTGGTGGCGATCGGGATATTGTGGATCGCCGAGAACTGCTCGAGCGGCATCCAGGTATCGTAATCAAAGGCGAAACCGCATTCGACGCCGGCCTTCTTCATCGCGCGGAGGTCGTCGAACCATTCCTCGACGGTTTCCGGCGCCTTAGACTTGCCGATCTTCGCCCAGGCGTCCTTGTTCCAGTAGAGCAGCGCGGAAGACGAATTGTAGGGGAAGGACCACATCTCGCCCTTGGACGTCGCGTAATAATTGGCGATCCCCGGGAAATAGGCCGACCAATCGATCTTCATGTTGAAGTCCTTGGCCAGCTGAGGCGCGTTGTAGGTCGCGCCGGAGAGCATGAAGTTCACCGTGCCCGCATCATAGATCTGCACCAGCGTCGGATGCTGCTTGGAGCGGAACGCCGCGATCGTGTTCTGCTCGGCCTTGTCGTAGCCGCCCTGGCCGACGCACTTGGCCTCGTACTTGGTCTGGCTCTCGTTGAAGCGCTTGCAATGCTCTTCCATGATCTCGCCGAGCCGGCCGGTGAGCCCGTACCAGAACTCGAATTTCTGGCGCTCCTGCGCCTGCGCGGCATGGCCGCCGAGGAACGTCGAAGCCGCGAGAAAAGCCGCGGCGAAAGGCCGGATCTGCATCGGAATCCCCTGCTGGTTACCGCACGCAGCCGCATGGGCGGCGCCGCGCGAGCCTCCCTGAAAGGCTCTTCGTCCTAGCGAGGCTCGATGACGGATCGGCGAAGCCGCCATTGCATTTTGATGACAGCGTCTCGGCGCCGCGAGAGATCGGACTCAGACGCTCACACGACGGCGGATCTCGCCCTCGTCGAAGCTCGCGCGGTCGCCGGCAAGGGTGATCTCGCCGCGATCCATCACATGCCAGCGATCGGCGAGTTCCTTGGCGAAATCGAGATATTGTTCGACGAGCACGATCGCCATGTCGCCCCTCTGGCGGAGATAGCCGATCGTGCGGCCGATATCCTTGATGATGGAAGGCTGGATCCCCTCGGTCGGCTCGTCGAGCACCAGGACCTTCGGGCGCGTCACCAGCGCACGGGCGAGGGCGAGCTGCTGCTGCTGGCCGCCGGAAAGATCGCCGCCACGCCGGCCAAGCATGGATTTGAGGACCGGAAACAGGTCGAACAATTCCTCGGGCACGAAGCGCTCGGTGCGCCGGAGTGGCGCGAAGCCGGTTTCGAGGTTTTCCCGCACCGTGAGAAGCGGGAAGATCTCGCGCCCCTGCGGCACGAAGGCAATGCCGCACCGGGTGCGGTCCTCCGGGCGCATGCCGGCGAGATCGACGCCTTCCAGCATGATCCGGCCGCCGGAGACCGGATGCTGGCCGACGATTGCACGCATCAACGAGGTCTTGCCGACGCCGTTGCGCCCCAGCACGCAGGTCACCTCGCCCGGCAGCGCCGTCAGCGAAACACGCCGGAGCGCCTGCGCCGCACCATAATGAAGATCGACCGCCTCGACGCTCAGCATGTCACCGCCCCAGATAGACTTCGATCACGCGTGGATTGCTGGCGACAGCGTCGATACTCCCTTCGGCGAGCACCGCGCCCTCGTGCAGGCACATCACCCTGCAGCCAAGCGCGCGGACGAAACCCATATCGTGCTCGACCACGATCACCGAATGGTCGCGGTTGATGTCCTTGAGCAATTCGGCGGTGGCCTCGGTTTCCGCATCGGTCATGCCGGCGACAGGCTCGTCGACGAGGAGCAGACTCGGATCCTGCGCGAGCAGCATCGCGATCTCGAGCCATTGCTTCTGGCCGTGGCTCAGCTCGCCCGCGAGCCGGCGGCGATGCTCCTGCAGGCGCACACGCTCCAGCACCGCATCGATCCGCGCCGCCGGGATGCGGTTGCGCGCGCCGAACAGCGCCGAGAGCGGGTCGCGCGGGCCCTTCAGCGCCAGCAGCACGTTGTCTGCCACGCTGTGGCTCTCGAACACGGTCGGCTTCTGGAACTTGCGGCCGATGCCCAGCTCGGCGATCGCGGCTTCGTCGTGACGCGTCAGATCGATCGTTCCCTGCCGAAAGAGGACATCCCCGTCATCCGGACGCGTCTTGCCGGTGATGACATCCATCATCGTCGTCTTGCCGGCACCGTTCGGGCCGATCACGGCGCGCATCTCGCCCGGCTCCAGCGTGAAGGACAGCGAATTGAGCGCACGGAACCCGTCGAAGGATACCGAGACGCCGTCGAGGTAGAGGATCGCGCCGGTCACGGCATGGCTGGAGGGCGGGTTCATGGCGTCTGCCCCGCCTCGGCCCGGGTGGGCCCGCGACCGGCGCCCCCGAAGCGGGCGAAAATATCGCCGGCAAGGCCGACAAGGCCACGCGGCAGGGCGATCGTCACCAGAATAAACAGCCCGCCGAGCGCGAAAAGCCAGTAGGGCGCGAGAAAGCCGGTGGTGAAAACGGTCTTCAGCGCATTGACGACCACTGCGCCCAGAGCCGCCCCGACCAGCGTGCCACGCCCGCCGACCGCGACCCAGACGATCGCCTCGATCGAATTCGTCGGCTGGAACTCGCTCGGGTTGATGATGCCGATCTGCGGCACATAGAGCGCGCCGGCAAGCCCGGCGATCATCGCCGAAAGCGTGAACACCACGAGCTTGAAATACTCCACCCGGTAGCCGATGAAGCGCGTGCGGCTCTCGGCATCGCGGATCGCCACGAGCACCTTGCCATAGGTCGAGGTGACGATCATCCGCGCGAGGAGAAAGGTTCCGATCAGCGCGAGCCCGGTGATCACGAACAGCGCGACGCGCGTGCCCTGCGCCTGCACGGGAAAGCCGAGGATATCCTTGAAATCGGTGAGGCCGTTGTTGCCGCCGAACCCCATGTCGTTGCGGAAGAAGGCCAGAAGCAGCGCATAGGTCAGTGCCTGCGAGATGATCGAGAGATAGACGCCCGTGACGCGCGAGCGGAAGGCCAGCCAACCGAACACGAAGGCGAGCAGCCCCGGCACCAGCAGCACCATCAGCAGCGCATAGGGAAACATGTCGAAGCCGTGCCAGAACCAGGGCAGTTCCTTCCAGTTCAGGAAGACCATGAAATCCGGCAGGACCGGATGACCATAGACGCCGCGGGTGCCGATCTGGCGCATCAGATACATGCCCATCGCATAGCCTCCGAGCGCGAAAAACGCACCGTGGCCGAGGCTGAGGATTCCGCAATAACCCCAGACGAGATCCAGGCCGATCGCCAGCATCGCGTAGCAGAGATACTTGCCGAGCAGCACCACCATCCCGGTCGGAACGTGGAAGGGCGAGCCCGGCGGCACCAGCAGGTTGCAGACCGGCACAAGCAGGACCAGCGCCGCAACCAGCGCCAGGAAGACCAGCCCCCGCCCTTCGAGAAAGCGCACGAAACGCAGCGTGATCATTGTTCCACCGCCCGGCCCTTGAGCGCGAAGAGCCCGCGCGGCCGCTTCTGGATGAAAAGGATCAAAAGGACGAGAATCAGGATCTTGCCCAGCACCGCGCCGGCGAAAGGTTCCATCACCTTGTTGGCGATGCCGAGTGTGAAGGCCGCGACCAAGGTGCCCCACAGATTGCCGACGCCGCCGAACACCACGACCATGAAGCTGTCGATGATGTAGCTCTGGCCGAGATTGGGGCTGACATTGTCGATCTGGCTCAGCGCCACCCCGGCGATACCGGCGATGCCGGAGCCAAGCCCGAAGGTCATCGCGTCGACGAAGCGGGTGCGGATGCCCATCGCCGCGGCCATGCGCCGGTTCTGCGTCACCGCCCGCATCTGGAGCCCCAGCGGCGTCGCCTTGAGAACGATCAGCAGCCCGAGGAACACCACAAGCGTGAACACAACGATCCAGAGCCGGCCATAGGTGATCTGGAGCCCGAGGAACTCGAAGGCGCCGGACATGTAGGATGGCGCGGAAACCTCGCGGTTGGTCGGCCCGAACCAGGTGCGGATCGCCTGCTGGAGCACGAGGCTCACCCCGAAGGTCGCGAGCAGGGTTTCGAGCGGCCGGCCGTAGAGGAAGCGGATGATGCCCCGCTCGATCGCCACGCCGACTAGGCCCGCCACGAGGAAGGCGAGCGGGATCGCGATCGGCAGCGACCAATCGAGATGCTGCGGCGCGTTCTGCCGCAAGGCTTCCTGCACGAGAAAGGTGACATAGGCGCCGATCATCACCATCTCGCCATGTGCCATGTTGATCACGCCCATGACGCCGAAGGTGATGGCGAGGCCGATCGCCGCGAGCAGCAGCACCGAGCCCAGCGAAACGCCGAACCAGACGGTCTGCGCCGCAGCGCGGAATTGCTGGCGCTGCTCGATGGCGCCGATGCCTTGCGTGATCGCGGCCCGGAGCGGCCCTGCGGTCGGGCCCAGCATCTGCCGCAGCAGGCCGAGCGCCTCGGTGTCGCCAGTCTCGGCGAGGCGGCGCACGGCGTCGATGCGTACGCTTTCCGGCACGCCGGTATCCGCAAGCATGATGGCGGCGTGCGCCTCCTCCAGAACGCGGCGGATCTCGCCGCGCGGCTCGCGGGCGATCGCGGTCTCGATCGCCGCGCGCGCCGCCGGATCGCGCGAGCGGAAGACGCTCTCCGCCGCCCGCAGCCGCACCGCCGGATCGGGCGAGAGCAGGGTCATGGTGCCGAGTGCGGCCTGCACGACATTGCGCAGCCGGTTGTTGAGGCGGATCACAACGGCATCGCCGGGCATGGCCGCCGGGAGACCGGTGCGGGCGTCGAAGGCGGTGCCGGCGGCGTCGCGCCAGAACACCCCGCGCGAAGCCGGATGCGCGAAAAGCCGCCGCTCGCCGAGCGCCTGAAGGATCGCTACAGCCTGCGGCGCGCCGGATTGCGCAACGCCGCCGATCGCGGCTTCGGTCTCGGCGAAGCTGTCGGCAAGGAAGCGGTCGAGCGCGGCATCGACCCCCTCGGCGCGGGCGGGCGACAGGAACATTGCGCAGAGCAAAACGGCAAGAGCCGCGAGAAGCCGGCAAAAGCGCATCTCTTCGGGTCCGGTTCGAGAAAAGCGAGGCGGCCTCCCGCGCGGCCAGCATGCGGGAAACCGGGGAAGACCGGCCGTGGGGACGCACCCCGCGGCCAGGCCGGCATCAATCCGACTTAATCAGCCGCACTTCTTCAGCTTGGTGTTGTAATTGCCGCATTTCAGGCCGACCCAATCGGATTCGAGATCCTTCGAGCCTTCGAGATGGTCGGTCCAGGCGTCGCCCGGCACGAGATCCTTGGTCTGCCACACGACATCGAACTGGCCATCGGCGCGCACCTCGCCGATCAGGACCGGCTTGGTGATGTGGTGGTTCGCCAGCATCTTCGAGACCCCGCCGGTCAGATTCGGCGCCTCGATGCCCGGCAGCGCGTCGATCACCTTGTCGACATCGACCGTGCCGGCCTTCTCCACGGCCTTCACCCACATGTTGAAGCCGATGTAATGGGCCTCCATCGGATCATTGGTGACAGCCTTGTCGGATTTCTTGAACGCCTTCCAAGCCTTGATGAAGGCATCGTTCGCGGGGTTCTTGACCGATTGGAAATAGTTCCAGGCCGCGAGATGGCCGACGAGCGGCTTGGTATCGATGCCCGCCAGTTCCTCCTCGCCGACGGAGAAGGCCACGACCGGAATGTCGGTCGCCTTGACACCCTGATTGCCGAGCTCCTTGTAGAACGGCACGTTGGCATCGCCGTTAATGGTCGAGACAACGGCAGTCTTCTTGCCGGCAGAGCCGAACTTCTTGATATCGGAAACGATCGTCTGCCAATCGGAATGGCCGAAGGGCGTGTAATTGATCATGATATCCTCCTTGGCCACGCCCTTGGCAAGCAGATAGGCCTCGAGGATCTTGTTGGTGGTGCGGGGATAGACGTAGTCGGTGCCGGCCAGAACCCAGCGCTTCGCCTCACCGCCATCCTTCGACATCAGATAATCCACGGCGGGGATCGCCTGCTGGTTCGGCGCAGCGCCGGTGTAGAACACGTTGCGCTCGCTCTCCTCGCCCTCATATTGCACCGGGTAGAAAAGGATGTTGTTCAATTCCTTGAACACCGGCAGCACCGATTTGCGGCTGACCGAGGTCCAGCAGCCGAACACGGCCGAGACCTTCTGCTGCGTGATGAGTTCGCGCGCCTTTTCCGCGAAGAGCGGCCAGTTGGAGGCGGGATCGACGACCACCGGTTCGAGCTTGCGGCCCAGAACGCCGCCCTTAGCGTTCTGCTGCTCGATGAGCATCAGCATCACGTCCTTGAGCGTGGTCTCGGAGATGGCCATGGTGCCGGAGAGCGAATGCAGGATGCCGATCTTGATCGGGGCGGCCTGCGCGAAACCCGACCGGATCCCGAGGGACATGGCAGCGGCACCGCCGAGAGCGGTTCCCAGCAACGAACGACGAGTAAGCGACATGTGACTTGCCCCTCCTGTGAGCGTGTTTGACCCGCCAGAGGACAGCAAGCGTTGTGCCAGAGAGAGACAGCAGAAATCCCACCCGAACGCCCGACAAACAGGCATGGGGCGCGAATAATTACCTCATGCGATCAAAAAATAGGCTGTTTTCCACTCTTCTGTGCCCAATTATCCAGCAGGAAGCCGATGAGGCCGGCCAAAGCGAAAAGAGTGCCGGATGAGGAGAGGGGCAGACGAACGGCGTGCGCGAAGCCGGGAATGGAGCGGGTAGCGGGAATCGAACCCGCGCGTTCAGCTTGGGAAGCTGACAGGCTACCATTACATCATACCCGCGCGATGCCGGACATAGCGCGCCTTGGCCCGCCCTTGCAAGTCCCCCGCCGGCCTCACTAGATTGCGCGCGTCGAAACCGGAGGCCGGAATGGAAGTCCTGAAGCGCGTCGTCGAAAGCGAGAAGACCGAGCGGGTCATTCTCGGGCTGATCATCCTGAATGCGATCACGCTCGGGATGGAGACGAGCGCATCGCTGATGGCCGAGCATGGCGCGACGCTGCATCTGATCGACCGCATCCTGCTCGCGGTCTTCGTCGTCGAACTTGTCGCGCGCATGGCGGTGCGGCGGCTCGCCTTCTTCCGCGACCCCTGGAGCCTGTTCGACACTGCGGTGGTCGCCATCGCGCTGCTGCCGGCCACCGGCTCGCTCTCGGTGCTGCGCGCGCTGCGCGTGCTGCGCGTGCTGCGGCTCATCACCGCCCTGCCCTCGCTGAAGCGGGTCGTCGCCGGGCTGATCGGCGCGATCCCCGGCATGGGCTCGATCATGCTGCTGATGTCGCTGATCTATTACGTTTTCGCGGTGATGGGCACCAAGCTGTTCGGCGCGGATGCGCCGGAGCAGTTCGGCTCGCTGGGCCAGACCGCCTACACCCTGTTCCAGGTCATGACCTTCGACGATTGGTCCAACGGCGTGGTCAAGCCGCTGATGGAGAAGCACCCTTACGCCATCGGGTATTTCGTGATCTTCATCCTGCTCTCGGCCTTCATGATGCTGAACCTGTTCATCGGCGTCGTGGTCTCGGCGCTCGACGACGAGAAGGCGGGCGATTCACGACACCTGCTGCACGACCCGGCCGAGACCAGGGCAATCCTTGCGGAATTGCGCGCGATCCGCGTCCGGCTCGACGCTCGGGAGCCCGCCGGCCAGGACAACGCCGCGCGGGAACGCGTCAATCCCTGAAATGCTTCGAGAGCTTCAGGCCCTGCGCCTGGTAGTTCGAGGCGAGATCGGCGCCGTAGAGCCGGCGCGGCGGTGCCGCCATCCGCTCGTAGATCAGCCGGCCGACGACCTGCCCGTCGCCGATGATGAAGGGCACGTCGCGCGAGCGGACCTCCAGCACCGCGCGCGCGCCGGAGCCGCCCGCGGCCGCGTGGCCGAAACCGGGATCGAAGAACCCGGCATAATGGACGCGGAACTCGCCCATCATGGCGTCGAAGGGCACCATCTCGGCCGCGTGGTCCGGCGGCACATGCACGGCCTCCTTCGAGGCCAGGATATAGAATTCGCCGGGATCGAGCACGAGGTCGCGGCTCGCCGCGAGATGGATCGGCTCCCAGAATTCCGCGACCGGATAGGCGCCGACGCGATCGACATCGACAAGCCCGGTATGGCGCTTGCCGCGATAACCGACAAGCCCCGAAGCACCGAAGCCGGCAAGGTCCACCGACAGCGCCACCCCGTCCTGGATCAGCGCGTCGTCGCGGTCGACAAGCCGCGACCGGGCATGCAGCGCGGCCAGCGCCGCATCGTCGATGCGCGAGACGCCGCGGCGGAACCGGACCTGCGACAGGCGGCTGCCGGTGCGGACGAGCACGGGGAAGGTGCGCGGCGAGATCTCGGCGAAAACCGGTCCGGCATAACCCGCAGGAATCGTGTCGAAGGCGGCAGTACCGTCGGCGATCACGCGCGTGAACACGTCGAGCCGGCCAGTCGAACTCTTGGGATTGGCGCTGGCAGAGACATCCGGCGGCAGCGCCAGCGATTCCAGCACTTCCGCCACATAGACGCAGCCGGTCTCGAGCACGGCGCCGCCGGTGAGGTCGATCTCGTGCAGCGACAGCGCCTCGATCCGCCGCGCCACCACCCCGCTCTGGCCCGGCAGGAAACTCGCGCGCATGCGCCAGCAGCGCCGGCCGAGGCGAAGGTCGAGGCTCGCGGGCTGCACCTGGCCCGGAACAAGCGGCAGCGGCGCGGCGATCGCGCCGGTACCGGCCAGCGCCTCGATCATCGCATCGGAAAAGATCCCCGCGCCCGCGCTCACGGCGCCACTCCCTCGCTCATCTCCGTTCGCTAGCCGAGGCGGGCGCCGAGGGCAACGCCGCGGCGGCGTGTTTTCCCCGGTTTCGCAATCGGGCGCGCCGGCGCATTTGACGCCGGCCGGATCCGCCGCCATCCTGTGCCCGGGGCAGGAAACGGGAGACAGAAGCGCATGTATCGCGCCGTCACCGAAGGGATCGAGGTCGTCGTCATGCCGGAATACGCGGCAGAGCGTTCGCGGCCCGATCAGGACGAGTATTTCTGGATCTACACGATCGAGATCCGCAATCTCTCCGAACTCACCGTGCAGCTCCGCGCACGCCATTGGGAGATCACCGACGGGCTCGGGCAGGTGAGCCATGTGCGCGGGCTCGGGGTCGTCGGCGAGCAGCCGGTGATCCGGCCCGGCGAACGCTATCGCTACGCCTCCGGCTGCCCGCTCAGGACCGGAACCGGCATCATGGTCGGCACCTACGAGATGGTGGCAGCGGACGGACGCCGCTTCGAGGTCTCGATCCCGGCCTTCTCGCTCGACGCACCGTTCGAGCCGCGCAGCGTCAATTGAGGCCGGCGCCGCGGCTTCAGAGGCCGATCCGGTATTGACGGCCGCAGAATTCGCATGTGACGCCGATCATCCCGTCGGTCTCGCGCATGGCGGCGAGATCGGCCTCCGGAAAGCTCGCGAGCGTCTCGCGGATGCGGGCCTCGGAGCAGCGGCATTCGTCGCGCAGCGCGACGGGGTCGAAGACCCGCACGCCGCGCTCGTTGAAGAGCCGGATCAGCAGCCGGTCGAGCCCCAGGGCGGGATCGACAAGCTCGATATCCTCGGTGGTCTCCACGAGCGCGCGGGCCTCCACCCAGGCATCGTCCTCGGCGACGACATGGCGGATCATGCCTTCCGGCGCGTCGCCGGGGTCGAAATCCGCCTGACGCATCCGCTCGGGCGCGGCGGGCAGGAACTGCGCCATGACGCCGCCGACGCGCCAGCGCCGGGCGCCGCCGGCAAGCTGCTGCTCGGCGACGGCGACGCGCAGGGCGGTGGGGATCTGCTCGGATTGCCGGAAATATTGCAGCGCCGCCGCCTCGATTCCCTGCCCCTCCAGCGCGACGATGCCCTGATAGCGCGTCCGCAGCGCGCCCTGTTCGATGGTGAAGCCGAGATGGCCGCTGCCGAGCAGGGCCGGCGCCGCAGCCCCCGCCCCCAGGGCCGCGACACCCGCGGCATCGAAGCGCGCATAGGCCCGCAGCGCGGACGGGGTCGCGAAATCGACGACCAGCATCGCCACCGGCCCGTCGGAGCGCGTCTGAAGCTGGAAGCGGCCGTCGAATTTCAGCGACGACCCCATCAGCGCGGTGACGGCGATCGCCTCGGCGAGCAGCCGCTCGACTGCCGGCGGATAGCAATGGCGGGCAAGGATTTTGTCGAGCACGCGCCCGAGGCGAATGGCCCGGCCGCGGGTATCGAGCGGCGCGACGTGAAACGGCAGGACGATGTCGTCCGCGCCGAGCGGGAGCGGTTCGCCCGCCATTTCAGGCGATGGTCTGGCCATAGGCCCAGGCAAGGATCGCCTTCTGCGCATGCAGACGGTTCTCGGCCTCGTCGAACACCACCGATTGCGGCCCGTCGAGCACCTCGTCCGTCACTTCCTCGCCGCGCTTGGCAGGCAGGCAATGCATGAAGATCGCCTGCGGCCCCGCCGCCGCCATCAGCGCAGCATTGACCTGATAGGGCTTCAGCAGGTTGTGGCGGCGGGCACCGTCCTTGTCGCCCATGGAAACCCAGGCATCGGCGATGACGCAATCCGTGCCGGCGACTGCGGCCTGCGGGTCGCGCATCAGCTGGAGATCGGCCTTGTTTGCGCGCGCCCATTCGACGAGTTCCGGGCGCGGCTGGAGTTCCTCCGGCGTCGCGACGCGGATGGTGAAGCCGAGCCTCGCCGAGGCCTCGATCCAGGACCGCAGAACATTGTTGGAATCGCCGACCCAGGACACGGTGCGGCCGGAGATTGCGCCCTTGCGTTCCTCGAAGGTCAGCAGGTCGGCCATCACCTGGCAGGGATGCGAGGTCTTGGTCAGGCCGTTGAGCACCGGCACGGTGGCGTGCCGGGCAAGCTCGATCAATTGCCGGTGATCGAGGATGCGGATCATGATGCCGTCGACATAGCGCGAGAGCACCCGCGCCGTGTCCGCGATCGATTCCCGTTCGCCGAGTTCGATCTCCTTGCCGGTGACCATCACGGATTCGCCGCCGAGTTCACGGATCGCCATGTCGAAGGACAGGCGCGTGCGCAGCGAAGGCTGCTCGAAGATCATCGCGATCGACCTGCCGGCGAGGATCCGGTCGCTCGCGAGCGGCGCGCGGCGGCGCGCCTTGATGCGGCGCGCCCCGTCGAGGATGTGGCGGATCTCGCCCGGCGCGAGATCGCCGAGATCGAGGAAATGCCGGCGCTCGCCGGGGAGGGAGATGGGCTTCGTCATCTGTCGGGCCGATCGTTCTTCCTGGGGGCTCATGCCGTCTTGCGCGCAGCGGGCGCCAGCGCCGTGCAGGCCGCGTCGAGCCGCGCATAGGCTTCGCGGATCTCGGCATCGCCGATATTGAGCGGCGGCAGCAGACGGACGACATTATCGCCGGCCGCAACCGTGAGGATGCCGGCCTCGCGGCCGGCGGCGACGAGATCGGTGTTCGCAACCCGCGTCCGGATGCCGACGAGCAGGCCCTCGCCGCGGATCTCCTCGATGACGTCGGGGTGGCGGTCCTTCAGCTCGGCAAGGCGCTGGCGCAGATCGCGCGCCGTCGCCCGGACCTGTTCGAGAAAGGCCGGCTCGGCGACGATATCGAGCACCGCGTTGCCGACCGCCATCGCCAGCGGGTTGCCGCCATAGGTCGAGCCATGGGTGCCGATCGTCATGCCCTTCGCCGCCGCCTCGGAGGCGAGGCAGGCCCCCATCGGGAAGCCGCCGCCGATCCCCTTGGCCACGGCCATGATATCCGGCACGATCCCCGCCCATTCATACGCGAAGAGCTTGCCCGTGCGGCCGACGCCGCATTGCACCTCGTCGAGGACCAGCAGCAGGCCGTGCGCATCGCAGAGTTCGCGCAGCGCGCGCAGGAAGCCGGGCGGCGCGGCGCGCATCCCGCCCTCGCCCTGCACCGGCTCGATCAGGATCGCGCCGGTCTCCGGGCCGATCGCGGCCTTGACCGCGTCGAGATCGCCGAAGGGAACCTGGTCGAAACCCGGCATGGCGGGCCCGAACCCCTCAAGATATTTCTTCTGCCCACCGGCGGCGATCGTCGCCAGCGTGCGGCCATGGAAGGCGCCCTCGAAGGTGATGATCCGGAACCGCTCCGGCTGGCCATTGGCGGAATGGTATTTCCGCGCGGTCTTGATCGCGCATTCCAGCGCCTCGGCGCCGGAATTCGTGAAGAACACCCGGTCCGCGAAGGTCAGCTCGCAAAGCCGGCGCGCAAGCCGCTCGCCACCGGAAATCGTGTAGAGATTCGAGACATGCCAGAGCTTCTGCGCCTGATCGGTCAGCGCCTTGACGAGATGCGGATGCGCATGCCCGAGCACGTTGACGGCGATGCCACCCGCGAAATCGAGGAACCGGCGCCCGTCCTCGGTGTAGAGCCAGGCGCCCTCGCCGCGCTCGAAGGCGAAATCGGTGCGGGCATAGGTCGGCATCATCGCGCTTTCCGCCGCCGGACGACGCATGCGCACGGGAGAAGAAGCGGTTTCGCCTTCCGTCATCGTGCCCATCATCATCCTCCATGGTCGGAAAACAGCCGGAAACCGGCGATCCGGGGCCGGCCGGGCCGCGCGGAGCGGCGGGCGGAGCGCCCCTCCCGATGCCTTCGCCGGCAAAAAAGAACGCCGCCCGAACCGGGCGGCAATTTCGTTTTTCTTCCCGCATGGCGATCAAAAAGTCAATATTCCGCACCCTTGCCACAGTTCGCGCCGATGAATCCTCCGTGCGGACTTGTCCGATTAAACGCTGTTGAAAAGACCCGGTGTGGCAAACGGGACTCTCAACCTCGGCGAGGGGATCGGATAGGTTTTTGGACAGAGGCAAGGCGTCGCTGCCGCGCGCGGCTGGCGCAGAGGACCTTCCGGGTTTCGTATCTCTCCGACCGGGCATCCGGATTCACCCGCGGCGTTTTCGCGGGATCGGCGAGGGATTCTGAATCCGGCCGGGCGGAAGAGGTCAGGGAGATGGTCATGTCGTGGGACGACAATCGCATCGAGCTTCTGAAAAAGCTCTGGAGCGAGGGGTTGAGCGCCAGCCAGATCGCCGGCGAGCTTGGCGGCGTGACCCGCAACGCGGTGATCGGCAAGGTTCACCGGCTCGGCCTTTCCGGACGCGCCAAGGCCAAGCCGGCGGCCATCGCCCGCCCACGCAAGCTCGTCAAGGCGCCCCAGCGCACCACCACGATCGCGGTGCGCGGCAACCTGGCCGTCGTCGTCGATGCCGAAATCGAGCCGGAGACCCAGCCGCAGATGCGGACGAATGTCGTGATCCCGATCGCGCGGCGCATCTCGATCATGGAATTGCGCGAGGGGCTCTGCCGCTGGCCGATCGGCGACCCGCTCCAGGGCGATTTCGCCTATTGCGGCGCGGATTGCGGCCCCGGCAAGACCTATTGCGAGGGTCATGCCCGCATCGCCTACCAGCCGCAGAATGATCGCCGCCGGCAGGGCTGAATGCCGCGACAGGGGCGCCCGCGCGGCGTGTCACGCCCTATATCGCCCAGCGATCAATTGGCGCGGCCGAAGGTTTCGTCGAACGCATAGCCGGCTCCGCGCACGGTTCGGATCGGATCGTCCTGTCCGCGCCGGTTGAGAACCTTGCGCAGCCGCCCGACATGCACGTCGACAGTGCGCTCGTCCACATAGACATCCTGCCCCCAGACGGCATCGAGCAGGTGTTCGCGCGCGAAGACGCGGCCGGGGCTTTGCATCAGGAATTCCAGCAGCCGGAACTCGGTGGGCCCGAGATGCAACTCGCGCTCGCCGCGCCGGACGCGCTTCGTCACGCGGTCGAGTTCGATATCGCCCTGCGCCAGCCGGTCCGCGACATGGGCCGGCTTCGTCCGCCGCAACAGTGCGTGAACCCGCGCCACCAGCTCGGGCACAGAGAACGGCTTGACGACGTAATCGTCGGCGCCGACGGTCAGGCCGCGGATGCGCTCCGCTTCCTCGCCCCGTGCCGTGAGCATGATGACCGGCAGGCGCGCGGTTTCCTCGCGCGCGCGCAGCCGCCGGCACAATTCGATGCCGGAAAGCGCCGGCAACATCCAATCGAGCACCACGAGATCCGGCACGGCCTCGCGCAGGCGCAGATCGGCTTCGTCGCCACGCGCGACATGTTCGACATCATAGCCTTCCGCGCTGAGATTATAGCGGAGGAGGATCGCCAGCGCGTCCTCGTCCTCCACAATCAGGATCTTCGGCGCCACGGCGCGCTCACTCCATGGACGGCGTGAACGCCAGGGCGCTCGCGTCCCCCTTCGGCCGCGGCCCCGAGAGCTGCTGCCCGGTCTCGATGAAATAGACCGTCTCGGCAATATTGGTCGCGTGGTCGCCTGCGCGCTCGATATTCTTGGCAATGAAGAGCAGATGCGTCGAGAACGTGATCGAGCGCGGATCCTCCATCATGTAGGTGAGGAGTTCGCGGAACAGCGAATTGTTGAGCTGGTCGATATCGCCGTCATGCAGCCAGACATGACGCGCGAGGTCAGGCTTGTTCTGCGCAAAGGCGTCGAGCACCGTCTTGATCTGCTGGAGCACCAGATGCGCCATGTGCTGGATGCCCGCGAGCGAGCGGTTGCCGGTGAAGCGGTCCTCGGCGCTGCTGGTGCGCTTGCCGATATTCTTCACGAGATCGCCGATCCGCTCGATATCGGTGGCGATGCGGATCGAGCCCATGATGCGGCGGAGATCGATCGCCATCGGCTGGCGGCGCGCAATCAGCGAGACCGCCATTTCCTCGATGTCCTGCTGGAGGAGGTCGATCTGGACGTCGCGATCGACAACCAGACGCGCCTTCGGCACGTCGTTGCGGACCAGCGCGTCGATGGCGTCGACGAGCATCGCCTCGGCGATGCCGCCCATCTGATTGATCTTTGACGAGAGCAGCGCCAGCTCCTCGTCATAGGCGCGAACGGTGTGCTGGGTCATTGTTCCTGCTCCTGGCCGGCGGCGATGGTCAGCCGAAGCGGCCGGTGATGTAATCCTGGGTCCGCTTGTCCTGAGGGTTGGTGAAGATCTGCGCGGTCTCCCCCTCCTCCACCAGCACGCCGAGATGGAAGAAGGCCGTGCGCTGCGAAACGCGCGCCGCCTGCTGCATCGAATGGGTGACGATGATGATGCAGAAATTCTGGCGCAGCTCGTCGATCAGTTCCTCGACCTTGGCGGTGGCGATCGGATCAAGCGCCGAGCACGGCTCGTCCATCAGGATCACGTCGGGGCTGACGGCGATGGCGCGGGCGATGCAGAGGCGCTGTTGCTGGCCACCCGAGAGCCCGGTTCCGGTATCGTTCAGCCGATCCTTGACCTCGTTGAACAGGCCGGCCTTGATGAGGCTCGTCTGCACGATTTCGTCGAGCTCGGTCTTCGAGGCCGCGAGGCCGTGGATGCGCGGGCCGTAGGCGACATTCTCGTAGATCGATTTCGGGAACGGATTCGGCTTTTGGAACACCATGCCGACGCGGGCGTGCAGCTGCACCACATCGAGCCGGGGATCGTAGATATCCTGGCCCTCGAGTTCGATCCGGCCATTGACGCGGCAGATCGGAATCGTGTCGTTCATACGGTTGATCGAACGCAGGAAGGTCGACTTGCCGCAGCCCGACGGCCCGATGAACGCCGTCACGGAATTGTCCGGGATGTCGATCGAGACATTCTTGATCGCGTGTTTCTCGCCGTAATAGACGTTGACGTCTCGGGCGACGACCTTCGTCGACGGCGCGGCGACGGCGGGTGCCAACGGTTGCGCGAGGCTCGCATTTTGCGTGGCCATATCCATACTCAGCCCCTTCTCGACCGATTGCATCACTCACCAGCGCCTTTCGAAGCGCTTGCGCAGCCAGATGGCGGCGCCGTTCATCAGAAACAGGAACATCAGCAGCACGATGATAGCGGCCGCCGTCTTGGCCTGGAAGGCCTGCTCCGGCAGGTCCGACCAGAGATAGATCTGCACCGGCAGCACCGTCGCGGCCTGGGTAAAGCTCTGCGGCACGTCGACGATGAAGGCGATCATCCCGATCATCAGCAGCGGCGCGGTCTCGCCGAGCGCATGCGCCATGCCGATGATGGTGCCGGTCATGATTCCGGGCATCGCAAGCGGCAGGACATGATGGAACACCGCCTGCTGGTGCGAGGCGCCGACGCCGAGCGCGGCCTCCTTGATCGAGGGCGGCACGGCCTTGAGCGCGGCGCGGGCGGCGATGATGATCGTCGGCAGCACGAGCAGCGCGAGAACCAGGCCGCCGACCAGCGGCGCCGAACGAGGCAGGCCGAAGAAGTTGAGGAAGACCGCAAGGCCGAGCAGGCCGAACACGATCGACGGCACCGCCGCGAGATTGTTGATGTTGATCTCGATGATGTCGGTGAACCAGTTCTTGCGTGCGAATTCCTCGAGATAGATCGCGGCGAGAACCCCGATCGGCAGGCACAGCGCCAACGTTACGAGCAGCGTCAGCGCGGTGCCCATCAGCGCGCCGCGCACGCCGGCCAGTTCCGGCTCGCGGCTGTCGCCGGCGGTGAAGAAACGGGTGTTGAAGGCGCTCTCGACCTTGCCGTCCGCCTTGAGGCGCTCAAGGAACGCGACCTCCTGATCGCTCACCTTGCGGTTTGAGGCCGGCACCGCATAGGTGACGATCTTCCACGATCCGGGCGCGGCATCGGCCGTCGAGGCGAGCGGCAAGAGCACCTCGCCCTCGATCCGGATATCCTCGAGCTTCGTCACCTTGACCAGGCCGCCATTGATGGCAACGAGCAGGCTCGGCAGCTTGTCGTTGAGATCCTCGGCCACTTTGGGCGCCGAGACGCGGGCGGCGAGTTCCTTGCGCTCCTCATCAAGTTCGCGCAGTCGCTGCAGAACCGAGTCGGATCCGCCGGCGCGCGAGAGGCGGGCATGCTCCGTCTCGACGGCGCGCAGGCGCGCGGTCAGAACCTGCTTCAGCCGCACGATGTCATCCGCGAAATCATTCGCCGAGGACAGGATCGTCACGGTGCCTGTGGTGCCGTTCGGCGTGGCGATGCCGCGCGCGGCGCGCTCCGAAATGTCGGCGCTCGGCTGCTTGAAGTAGAGATCCGCATCGTCAGACAGGAGCAGTCGGGTCTTGACGGGCTTTCCGACCAACGACGGATCGGCCGCAAGGCGCGCGCGCAATTCGTCGGCCGCGCCGGTGCTGAGCAGCCGGACCAGCGTCCGCTCGCCCGAGCGGCTCTCGATGCCGGGTATCGCCGCCTTGAGCGCGTCGCGGGTGATCGGGAAGTAGTCGGCGGCACGGATCGATTGCGCGTCGACCTTGCCGTCGACCGTCACCGCCTCGCGCGGAACCGTCACCTCCAGCACGACATGATGCTGCCAGAAAGCCGGCACGCCGTTGCGGAAGATGTCCGCGAGCAGAAAGACAAGGAAGAGCGTGGTGAGCCCGAGCGCGATCAGACCGTAGCTCCGGAAGCGCGCCTCGGACCGGTAGCGGGCCCGGATGCGGCTCTGGTCCATGAGCGCGGAGAGTCGCCGCGGGGGCGTGGCGATCGAGGTCGCGGGGGGCGCTGCGAGATCAGTCATATTGCTCTCTGTACTTCTGGACCACGCGAAGCGCGATGTAGTTGAGCATCAGGGTGACGAAGAACAGCACGAAGCCGAGCGCGAAGGCCGCGAGCGTCTTGGCACTGTCGAATTCCTGGTCGCCGACCAGGATCGTCTTGATCTGGACGGTGATGGTCGTCACCGCATCGAGCGGGTTGAAGGTCAGATTCGCGGCAAGCCCCGCCGCCATGACGACGATCATCGTCTCGCCGATGGCGCGGCTGATCGCCAGCATGAAGGCCGAGACGATGCCGGGCAGAGCCGCCGGCAGCACGACCTTCTTGATCGTTTCCGATTTCGTGGCGCCGAGCGCGTAGGCGCCGTCGCGCAGGGATTGCGGCACGGCGTTGATCACGTCGTCCGACAGCGAGGAGACGAAGGGGATGATCATCATGCCCATCACCAGGCCGGCGGCGAGGGCGCTCTCCGACGCAACGTTCAGCCCGAGCGCTTCGCCCCAGCCGCGGATCAGCGGCGCGACCGTCAAGGCCGCGAAGAAGCCGAGCACGACGGTAGGCACACCGGCCAGGATCTCGAGAATCGGCTTCGCCCAGGCGCGGAAGCGGGGGGTCGCGTATTCCGAGAGGTAGATTGCCGAGAACAGGCCCAGCGGGCCGGCGACCGCGATGGCGATCAGCGTGATGAGCAGGGTGCCCGTGAGCAGCGGCACGAAGCCGAAGGCCGTGGCGATGTCGCCCTGGTCGGCGCGCAGCGCCGCCTGCGGGTTCCATTCGAGGCCGAACAGGAACTGCGTGATGGTCGGCTTGCCCTTGAGCGCGGGATCGAAGAAGAACCGCCCCGTCTCGTAGAGAACCGAGAAGACGATGCCGATCGTGGTCAGGATCGCGATCGTTGCGGAGGCCGCGAGAACGACCTGGGTGAAGCGCTCGAAATTGTTGCGCGCACGGAAATCCGGGCGGATGCGCCCGGTGGCATGGGCGATGCCGCCGATGGCCGTGGCGATGCCGAGCACCAGCATGGTCCAGCCGCCGATGGCGCGCATGGAGGTATAGGCGTCGGCCGCACGCTGAAGCGCGTCATTGCCGGCAGCGGATCCGTGTCCGGATATGACGTTCTCGATCTCGCGCAGGGCGGCGCCGCGCTTGAGCGCATCCGCCGCGACATCCGCCGGGAAATGGGCCAGCCCGGCATCGACCGCGAGCTTGCCGGTCAGGATCGAGCCGACAACGAAGATCAGCAGCAGCGGGATCAGCACGCACATCGCGGCATAGAGGCCATGATAGGCCGGCAGCGAGTGAAAACTTACCCCCCCGCCGCTCGCCGCAACGGCAGAAACGGCACGGGAACGGGCGTAGAAGAAAGCCGCAAGCACGAGGAATGCCGTCAGCGCGACGTAATAGGCCCCCATCGGTCATTCCTTGTCGCTATGATGCCCCAGCGGAGCCGTTGAGCACGCGGATGTCGCCGCAGCCGCGGGCCGCATGGATATCCGCCCGCCCAGAGGAAAGCCGGCCCGGACAAGCCGGACCGGCATGCGGGATCACTTCAGATCCGAAGCCTGCATCGGCGTCTGCGCCTTGACATTGGCGGCAACCTTCTCGGCCTCCACCTTCGGCAGCGCGACGAGACCCTTGCGGGCAAGATAGCCGTCCTTCGACATCGCCTTGTCCGAGACATACTCGGCCATGAACTTGTCGATGCCGGGGATCACGCCGATATGCGCCTTCTTGGCATAGACATACATGCGGCGCGACCCCTTGTACTTGCCGGCCGCGATGTTGTCGTATTCCGGCTCCACGCCGTCGAGCGCCACGCCCTTGAGCTTGGAGAGGTTCTCTTCAAGGAAGGAGAAGCCGAAAACGCCGAAGGCGTTCTTGTTGGCCTCGAGCTTCTGCACGATCACGTTGTCGTTCTCGCCGGCCTCGACATAGGCGCCATCCTTGCGGATCGACTTCCAGGCCTTCTCGAACGCCTTCGGATCCGCCTTCTTCAGCTCCTTCATGGCCGGGATCTGCTCGGCGCCGACCTCGAGGAAGAGCTCATGCAGCGAATCGCGCGTGCCGGAGGTCGGCGGCGGGCCGAGAACCTCGATCTTGATGTTCGGCAGCGACTTGTCGATGTCCGACCAGTTCTTGTAGGGATTGGGGATAAGCTTGCCGTCAGGGCCCGGCACCTGCTCGGCGAGCGCGAGGAAGACCTGGGCGAGGGTGAGCTTGATCGCCGGGCCGGCCTTCGACTGGGCGATCGTCAGGCCGTCGATGCCGATATTGATCTCGATGATGTCCTTGACGCCGTTCTTCTGGCAATCCTCGAACTCGCCGATCTTCATGCGGCGCGAGGCATTGGTCAGGTCCGGATGCGTCGGGCCGACGCCGGCGCAGAAGAGCTTCATGCCGCCGCCGGTGCCGGTGGACTCGACAACCGGGGTTTTGCCGCCGCCCGACTTGCCGAACTGCTCCGCCACGGCCGTGGTGAACGGATAGACCGTCGAGGATCCGACGATGCGGATCTGATCGCGGCCCGCCTGCGCCATGGCAACGCCAGTCAAAGCCAGAACGGCAACCGACGCGCCGAACAACGCCTTAATTTTCATAGGCTCTCTCCTGTTGGAACGGGCGCGGCGACAGGCCGCGCGACGGGGATCCGTGCGTTCACCCGCGGTAATAGCCGCCTGAGATGACGGTTAGATGACAGTTTTAAGAATTGAAATCACTCAGGTTTCCGGAAGGTCGCGCTTGCCCGGCAAAATGATTGTGAAGGTCGAGCCCTCGCCCAGCCGGGAGTCGATCGCCAGCCGGCCGCGATGGCGGGTGACGATGTGCTTGACGATCGCGAGCCCCAGGCCGGTGCCGCCCTGATCGCGGCTTTCATTGACATCGGCACGGTAGAAACGCTCTGTCAGGCGGGGCAGGTGTTCGGCGGCGATGCCGGGCCCGAAATCCCGTACGGCCAGCAGCACGCCCTCCTCCGGCGCGTCGGTGCGGGACATCCGGATCTCGACCCGGCCGCCACTCTGGCCGTATTTGATGCCGTTCTCGACCAAATTCTCGACCACGCGCACCAATTCGTCGCGATCGCCGATCACGACCATCGGCGCCTCGGGCACGTCGAGCACGAGGGTCACGCCGCGATCGCGCGCGAGCCCGCCCAGCGCGTCGCAGACCGAGCGCACGAGCAGGGCGAGATCGACCGGATCCGACGGCGGGATATGCGCACTGAGCTCGATCTTCGACAGCGAGAGCAGATCCTCGATCAGCCGCGCCATGCGCCGGGCCTGCGCCTCCATGATGGCAAGGAACGCGGTGCGGGCCTGCGGATCGTTCCGGGCGGCGCCCTGCAACGTCTCGATGAAGCCGAGGATCGAGGCAAGCGGGGTGCGCAGTTCGTGGCTTGCATTGGCGACGAAATCGACCCGCATCGCCTCCAGGCGCCGCGCGTCGGTGGTGTCCTGCATGAAGATCATCGCGAACGGCGCCCCGACCGGCGGACGCCGGCCGTCCGGCTCCAAAGCGAGGCGGCGGATCAGCACGTCGAAGCTGCGCTCGACCGGCACGCGGTCGATGATCGTCGCATGCGCCTCCGGCTCGGAGCGGACAACGGCCTCGATCGCGGCGATCATGTCCGGCGCCCGGATGCCGAAGGCCACGGGATGATCGTTGCGCAGCCCCGGGAAGGCGGCGAAGGCGGCTGCGTTGCCGTGCATGACGATGCCGCGCCGGTCGATCAGAACCGTGGGCGCGGAAATCGCGTCGAGCACGGCGTTGAGCCGCCCATCGCCGAGCACCGGCTCGCTGCGCGCCGTCTCGCCCCTGTTCGCCGCGAGATGGCCGTGCCGGGGAAAGGCCGCAAGCACGATCAGCAGCAGCAGCAAGGCGAGAAGCACCGTCAGCATCGGATAGCGCGAGCCGGGTGCGAGCAGGAGAATTCCGAGAATCAGCAGGATCGCCGCGATGCGGGCGAGGACGAGCCCCGGCGAGACCGCAGCCGGCTCCTCACGCATCGGGGCCGCGTCCCGGCGGCGCGGCGAGCTGCCGCTGGAGAATGCCGGCTCGGATCATGATCTCGCGCGTCCCGAGCAGGATCAGCGCCAGCACGAAGGGCAGCAGATAATAGCAGAGGCGATAGACAAGCAGCGCGCCGAGCAGCGCCTCGCTCGGCACGCCGGGCAGCGCCAGCAGCATCGTCGCCTCGAAGACCCCGATCCCGCCCGGCGCATGGCTCGCGATGCCGAGCAGGCAGGCGAAGACATAGGCCGCGAGCATGGTGGCGAAGGGCACCTCGGCCGCCGGAGGCAGGAGCACATAGAGCACCGCCGCTCCGGCGCAGACATCAGCCGCACCGAGCGCCATCTGCTTCAGCGTCACGTCGAGCCCGGGAAAGCGCAGCGCCCAGCCCTGGACGATCGCGGAGCGGCCGCCGCCGCGCGCGACCAGCAACAGGTAGAACCCGACCGCGCCGAGGACCGCCGCGCCGAGCAGCATGTTGAGCGCCAGCGGAAGCCGGGTGAAGGCCGAGGCGGCGCCGGGCAGCAGGATCATCACCGCGCCGAGCACCACGCCCATGCCGAGCCAGAACGTGATGCCGGCGATCAGGGTCAGCGAGGCGATGGCCTTGGCGCCGAGACCGACCGAGGAATAGATCCAGTAGCGCACCGTCGCCGCCGTCAGCAGCGGGAAGCCCATCGTGAAGCTGACGGCATAGCTCGTGAAGGAGGCCAGGGCGGCGATCCGGTAGGGGATGGCCAGCGTCGTGACTTCCTTGAGCGCGATGCGGTCATATCCGGTCAGCATCAGGTAGGAAAGGGCGGTGAAGGCAAGCGCCAGCCCCACCTGGCCGGCGCTCGCCCGCGCGAAGGCAGCCCGGACCTCAGCCGCCTCCAATTCGCCGATCACCACATAGAGCACGACCAGCGAGAGCGCGAACAATGCCAGACTGGCAATGGTGCCCGCGATCCGCAGCAGACGCGCGCGCCGCGCCCGCTGGCCCGCCGCGATCGGCGCTGTCTCGCTTGCGTCGTTCATGCACCCTCCGGACGGGCCGGCTCCATGCCGACCCGGCGGCTCCCGGCGCCGGTATCCGCTATGGTCGCGCCGAGGTCAACGGGGCATGCGGGGATGATCGGCCGGCAATCCCGTCGCTCCGGCGCCGCGCGCCGCGGCGGAAGCGCCGGGGCGCGCGAAGCGGCCGCTTCAATCCGGCTCGCCGGCGGGCGGCGCACAGAAAATCTTGTAGATCACCGAGATCACCGCGCGCACATCGTCGTTTGCGAGGCTGTAGAAGATCGCCTTGCCCTCACGCCGGGCCTGGACGAGACCGTCGAGCCGCAGGCGGGCGAGCTGCTGCGAAACCGTCGGCTGGCGCAGCGAGAGGATGGCCTCGAGATCGCTCACCGAACGCTCCTTCTCGGCGAGCAGGCAGAGCAGCAGCAGGCGGCTCTCGTGGCTCAGCGCCTTGAGGAAATCGCTGGCCTTGCGGGCCTTGCGCATCATCTGATCGAGTTCGGGGGAGAAATCCCCGTCCTCCTGCGCGTCCGGTTCCGGGTTGGTCCTGAGCGGGGCCATACGATCCATTTCCGTTAATGCCGGATCCGAGAACCCGGCCGTCTCATTCCGCCGCGCCGAGCCGCGCGATCAACGGCTTCAGCAGCCCCCAGAAGGCATCTTCACCGGCATAACCGGTGATCCGCCCGATCTCGCGGCCGCCGTCGAACAGCACGAAGGTAGGGGAATAGAAAACCGGCTCCCGCATGTCGAGCCCTGGCGGCAGCGGCCGCTCAAGGCTGACGCGGCGGAGCGGCGCGCGCCTGCCCTCGTCCGTGAGCGGGTAGATGGGACCGATCTCGCGCTCCCAGCGCAGGCACCAGGGACAGCCCGCGCGCTCGAACATCACCAGTTCCGCGGCCGCGGCCGGCCGCGCCGCGAACAGGAGCCATGCCAGCACCGCGCCGGCCGCCGCCATGAGGCCGTGCCGGGCCGGGGAAGGCGGCAGGGCGATGCGCGGAACGGTGGAATGCGGGACGACAAGGCCAGGGCGCACAGGGTCGCTCTCCGGGAACGGACGGACCACCAATATAGCGCTTTTGGAATATGTCTGCCAGCCCCGCCCTGCCGAAGCGGGACGCCCGAGCGCCGCCGGGCTCAATGCCGAGAATCGTCCGGGCCGCGGCGCAGCCGGCGCATGACGACCCACATCAGCGCCACGATCACCGGCACCGAGAGCCCCATCGCGAGATCGAGCGGCAGCGGCAGCACTTTCGCCTCCTTCGCGCCCTTGAGCAGATAACCGGCGAGGCCGACGACATAATAGCTGATCGCGGCAACCGAGAGCCCTTCGACCGTCTCCTGAAGCCGGAGCTGAAGCCGCGTCCGCTCGGCCATCGCCGCGAGCAGGGCGTTGTTCTGCTTCGCCAGCTCGACATCGATGCGGGTGCGCAGCAGCCCCGAGGCGCGTGTCAGGCGCGCGGCGAGGCCCGCCAGATTGTCCTCCATCCGCTCGCAGGTGCGGAAGGCCGGCGCATTGCGCCGCTCGAGGAAGCTTGCGATCGCCGGCGCCGAATCCCCGGCCGGCTCCGCCATCGTCGCCAGCCTTTCGGCGAGGATCGCGGCATAGGCGCGGGTCGCACCGAAGCGGAACGTGGTCCGGGCGATTTCGGATTCCACCCTGGCGGTCATCATGGTGAGCCGCGCGAGCAGCGCATCGCCATCGCTGAGGCTCTGGCGGTGGACGAGTTCCGCGGTCAGTTTCGCCAGCCCCTGCTCGACATCGCGGATCACCGGGCCGATCCGCTGCGCCTCGGGCAAGCCGAGCAGGGCCATGGTGCGGTAGAACTCGATCTCGGTGATGTCGCGCGCCAGCGCCCCGAGACGGCGCTCCGTCATGCCGTGATTGACGACCACCACGCGCACGAACCCGCCCTCGTCCGGCGCGAAATCCGAGGCGACTTCGGCCATGCCCGTCTCGATGCGCGAATGGGAGAGAATCGATTGCCGCAACCGCTGCATGGCTTTCTCGCGCTCGGCTGCCTCCACGAGAGCGATGTCGATCGAGGCAAGATGCGGCCCCGGCTGCTCCGGCAGCGGCAGGGAACGCATCAGATCCGCGGCCGGCGCCTCGAACCGGGCGTGCTCGCCGGCCAGCAGGAACACGAAGGTCATGAACTCGGTATGCTCCTCCCAGCGGAAGAGCCCCTGCGGCAGATCGTGGCGATGGTGCCGCGCGCCCTCGGGCGCCGGCGAGCGGCCATGCGAACGCGCGAAGGCATCGAGCCGCTCGCGCAGCTTCTCCGCCGGCTCCGCGCCGCGCAGGAAGGCGAGCCCGATGAGCCGGGCCGGCGCGGCGAAGGGGAAGAACGGCCGCGAATGCGCCTCCGTCAGCACGGCGTGCCGGGCGGGATGCGGCTCGAAGGGCGGGGTGGACGCGACAGAAGCCATGAACAATCCGGGTGGAACCGCCGGCGGGGCCGGCGATCCTCCTTATGCCCCGAAATCCGGGCGATTGGCTACTTGTTCACGGGCGAAGCGGGGTCGAACAGGAAGGCGGTGAGATCCTTCATCTGCTGCTCCGTCAGGAAGCCGTGATAGCCGAAGCGCGGCATGGTCGAGCAGGGCATGGTCGCCATGGAATTGTAGATCTTGGCATAGGCCGCCCTGGCCTCCTCGGGAGCGTAATTGCGCAGCTTGCCATAGCCCACGAGCGGGGGGCCAAGCGTGCCGTAGCTCAGCTCGGCGAGATCCATCTGGTGGCAGGCATAGCAATTCGCGCCATTGGTCATCGGCCGGTCGGTGAAGGTGCCGCCGCGACCGTCATTGGCGTATTTCTGCCCGGCCTTCCAATCCCCCAGCACGTTGCCATCGGCCGGGAAGCGGATCGTCGCGGCCTCGCGGGCGCGGACGCGCTCGAATTCGGCCTGCGGCAATTCGTTGCGGAAGCGCGAACAGGCCGCCTGCGTCTCGTCATAGGAGATGCGGTTCTCCCAGCCCTCGGGGCGTTTCGGCCACATCGCCTTCGTGACGCGTTCGAGCGCCGCCGGATCAGGGGGCGCGCCGACCTGCGCGACGGCCGGGGACAGGGCCGGGACCTGGGCGGCTAGCACGACCAGCGCGGCGAAAAAGAATGTCCTCATCATGCCCTCCTCAGCGCTTGATCGAAGGAACCTGGATCTCGCCGCCCTCGGCGGTCTTGACCAGATAGAGCGTCAGCGCGGTGATCCCCTCGGAGAGATAGACCGGTTCGGGCGTGCGCATCTGGCGGTAGCAATCCCACAGCCGGTGCTGCATCGTCCGCGTCTGGCTCTGGCTGACGCGGTAGGTCGGCCAGGACCCCATGGTCATCTGGGCATCCCGGCCGGGCTTGTTGAGCTGCGGCAGCGGCTGGAGGCGGATGCGCTTACCCTCCTCGCCATGGCAGGTGGCGCAGGAGAAATCCATGAAATCCGAGCGCCGGTAGAACAGCGCCTCGCCGATGGCATAGGCTTCGCGTTCCTTCGGATGGCTCAGCGGCACCTCGAACTTCATGCCGCTCGACTTGTTGGCGATGAAGGCGACGAGGTCCTCCATGTCCGAGACGCGCCCCGGAGCGCCGAAGCGGCGGCGCAGGATATCGGCCGTGTCGAGCCCCTGGATCGTCTCCATGCAATGCTTGAGACGCTGCTCGAGGTCCATCACCTGATCGACATCGGCGAAATAACGCGGCAGACGCGCGAAGGCCCCTTCAAGCTTGCCGGGCCCCATGCCGAGATCGCAGGTCTCGAGGCTCGCATTCCGCGCGCCGCGCTTCTGCGTCCACAGCGCTTCGCCGCGATCGACATTGAGGAACCCCGGGTTGGACATCGGATCCGACATCATCTGCCGGTATTTCTCGAGTTCTTTCTCGGTATCCACAGCCTGTTGCGCCGGCGCGCTGCCGGCGGCCAGCAACAGGATCGCGGCGCACGCCGCCACGCATCCGCGTCTTGTCCGCATCGTTCTTCCCCCCTCCAGCCGGCACCGGAGATTTCACCGCCTTCCAGCGAATGCGACACCGAACGGACTTGGCGTCCGCAGTTGATCCGCTAGTCTGGCAGTAATCGGTGCTGCCTCTTTTCTTATCCGTCTTTACATTCACGAAAGCGGATGTATTGATATGTCCAGCTTGAGGGAGGAAACCGGTCGTCGTCAAGAGGCGGCCGGAAAATGCGGAACCAACCGCCCCGGACATTATCGGGAACCGGAGATATCCGGCCCCCGGGGATTGCCGGAAACCAAGGAGAACGAGATGGCTCTTCACAAGGCCGTTACCCGTCGCGATGCATTCGCCCTTCCGGCGATCGGCGCCGCGGCCCTGATGATCGCGCCGCGGCTGGCGCATGCCGATGCAGCCGCGGTCGAGGCCGAGATCAGAAAGCTCTACGCCGACAGGAAGCCGACGGATGGCCGCATCAAGCTTGATGTGCCGCAGATCGCCGAGAACGGTCTCGTCGTGCCGATCAACATCGAGGTCGAGAGCCCGATGACCGCGCAGGACCATGTGAAGGCCGTGCATGTCTTCGCGGATGGCAATCCGCTGCCGGGCGTACTGAGCTTCCGCTTCACGCCCGAGAGCGGCAAGGCCGCAGCCTCGGTGCGCATGCGACTCTCCCAGACGCAGAACATCATCTGCATCGCCGAGATGGCGGGCGGCGCGCTCCACAGCGCCAGCGCCAATGTCAAGGTGACAATCGGCGGCTGCGGCGGCTGAGCAGGGAGGAACGAGGATGAGCACCAAACCCACGCCGCGTATCCGGGTTCCGGGCAACGCCAAGGCCGGCGAGATCATCGAGATCAAGACGCTGATCAGCCACGAAATGGAATCCGGCCAGCGCAAGGATCAGGCCGGCAAGACCATCCCGCGCAAGATCATCCATGGCTTCACCGCGGCCTTCAACGGCAAGGTCTTCTTCGAGGCGACCTGGCACCCGGCGATCTCGGCCAATCCGTATCAATCCTTCTTCTTCAAGGCGCAGGAGAGCGGCGAGTTCACCTTCGCCTGGAAGGATGACGACGGCTCGGTCTACGAGGCCAAGGCGAAGCTGGCCGTCGGCTAGGCGACGGCGCGGCCCGGGCCGCGCCGCCATTCCAGAACAACCGCAACGCAGGCGCGCAGGGTCTTCCCCGCGCGGAGGGAACCGCATGATCTCACGACGCGATTTCCTGCAGGCAGGCGCGGCCGCCGCGGCCTTTGCCGGCGGCTCGGCCTCACTCGGCCGGCTTGCGGCACAGCAGCGGCTGGGCGAAGCCGAGTTGCTGCGCTTCGAGCCGCTCGGCAATGTCACGCTGATCCATCTCACGGATCTGCATGCGCAGTTCATGCCGCTCCATTTCCGTGAGCCCTCGATCAATCTCGGCATCGGCGAGATGAAGGGGCGTGTGCCGCATCTCACCGGCAAGGATTTCCTTGCCCATTACGGCCTGGCGCCCGGCTCGGCGATGGCCCATGCCCTGACGAGCGAGGATTTCGTCGCGCTTGCGCGGAATTACGGCCGCATGGGGGGACTCGACCGAATCGCGCGGGTCGTCGAGGCGATTCGCGCCGAGCGCGGGGCGGAGCGCTGCCTGCTGCTCGACGGCGGCGACACCTGGACGAATTCCTGGACCTCGCTCCAGACGCGGGCGCAGGATATCGTCGAAGCGATGGCCCTGCTGAAGCCCGACGCGATGACCGGGCATTGGGAATTCACGCTCGGCGCGGCACGCGTCGCGGAACTCACCAAGAGCCTCGGTTTCCCCTTCCTTGCGCAGAACGTACGCGAAAGCGAATTCGACGACCGCGTCTTCGAGCCGCGCCGGAGCTTCGAGCGGGGCGGCGTCCGGGTGGCGGTGATCGGCCAGGCCTATCCCTATACCGGCATCGCCAATCCGCGCTGGATGTTCCCGGACTGGCGTTTCAGCCTCAAGGACGAGGACGTGCAGAAGGAGGTCGATGCCGCGCGGGCGGAAGGCGCGGGGCTCGTCGTGCTGCTGTCGCATAACGGGTTCGATATCGATCGAAAGATGGCATCCCGCGTGCGGGGAATCGACGTCATCCTCACCGCGCATACGCATGATGCCCTGCCCGAGCCGGTGACGGTCGGCCGCACCCTGCTCATTGCCACCGGCAGCCACGGCAAGTTCGTCTCGCGCCTCGATCTCGATATCCGCGCCGGAGAAATCCGGGATTACCGCTATCGCCTGATCCCGGTCTTCTCCGACGCGATCCGGCCGGATCCGGCGATGGCGGCGCTCATCGCGGCGAAGCGGGCGCCGTTCGCGGCGGAACTGGCGCGGGTGCTCGGCCGCACCGAGGGGCTTCTCTATCGCCGCGGCAATTTCCAGGGAACGCTCGACGACCTGTTCACCGATGCGATGCTCGCGGTGCGTGATGCCGAGATCGCGCTGTCCCCCGGCGTGCGCTGGGGCGCGAGCCTGCTGCCGGGGCAGGATATCACCTTCGAGGACGTGACCAATGCCTGCGCCCTCACCTATCCGAACTGCTATCGCACGACGATGACGGGCGCGCAGATCAAGCTCGTCCTCGAGGATATCGGCGACAACATCTTCAATCCCGATCCCTATGCCCAGGGCGGCGGCGACATGGTGCGCGTCGGCGGGCTCGGCTTCACGATCGACCCTTATGAGCGCCAGGGGCGCCGGATCTCGGAACTCACCCTGCTGCGCGACGGCCGGCCGCTCGATGCCGATCGTGCCTATGTCGTCGCCGGCTGGGCCTCGATCAACGAGGATACGCAAGGTCCGCCGATCTGGGATGTCGTCAGCGAACATCTCGCCCACCGGAAGGTGGTGACGCCCCGGCCCCTCGGCGCCGTCCGCCTCGCCGGAACCCCCTGACCCCCTGCCGGAGGAACGCGATGCCCGATAATCCGCCCCCGCCCGCCAGCAGCCGCCGCCGCTTTCTCGCCGCCGCCGCAGGCGCCGGCACCGCGCTTGTCGCGGGCGGCGCGCGAGCCCGAACGACCCCAGACCCGCACATCACCGAGATCCAGGACTGGAACCGGTATCTCGGGGACGGCGTGGCGGCGCATCCCTACGGCAAACCCTCGAAATTCGAGCGCCATGTCATCCGCCGCGATGTCGAATGGCTGACGGCGAGCCGCGAGAGCTCGGTCAATTTCACGCCGATCCACGCGCTCGACGGTATCATCACCCCGAACGGACTGTGCTTCGAGCGCCATCACGGCGGCGCGCCGGAAATCGACCCTTCCAAGCATCGGCTGATGATCAACGGTCTGGTCGAGAAGCCGCTGGTCTTCACGATGGAGGATCTGAAGCGCTTCCCGGGGCGGATGAACCGGGTCTATTTCCTCGAATGCGCGGCCAATGGCGGCATGGAATGGCGTGGCGCGCAATTGAACGGCTGCCAGTTCACCCACGGCATGATCCACAACGTGCTTTATACCGGCATTCCGCTGAAAGCGCTGCTCGACGAGGCCGGCCTGCGGACCAGCGCGCGCTGGATCATGCCCGAGGGCGCCGATTCCTCCGCCATGACGCGCTCGATCCCGATCGAGAAGGCGCTCAAGGATTGCATGGTCGTCTGGGGCATGAATGGCGAGGCGTTGCGCCAGGAACAGGGCTATCCGCTGCGAATCGTCGTGCCGGGCTGGGAAGGCAATATGTGGGTAAAATGGCTGCGCCGCATCGAGGTCGGCGACCAGCCCTGGCATCATCGGGAAGAGACTTCGAAATACACCGATCTCCTCGCCGATGGCCGCGCCCGCCGCTTCACCTTCATCATGGACGCGAAGAGCGTGGTGACGAGCCCCTCGCCGCAGGCGCCGCTCGTCGCGCGCGGGCCAAACGTAATCTCGGGGCTCGCTTGGTCGGGCCGGGGCACGATCACCCGTGTCGATGTCTCGCTCGATGGTGGCCGCAACTGGACGACGGCCCGGCTCGACGGCCCGGTCCTGCCGCTCTCGCTCACGCGCTTCTATCTCGATTTCGACTGGGATGGCCGCGAACTGCTGATCCAGTCGCGCGCGATGGACGAGACCGGCTATGTCCAGCCCGGCAAGGCCGAGCTGCGCAAGGTGCGCGGGCTTAATTCCATCTACCACAACAACGGCATCCAGACATGGCTGGTGCGCCCGGATGGGGAGACGGAGAATGTCGAGGTTTCGTAAAGCGCTGCTCGCCGCCTTCGCGGCGGCTCTGGTCGCCAGTCCGGCGCCGGCGAAGAAGGCCGGGCTCGGCCGGCCCGCCCTGCCCGAGGAGATTGCAGCCTGGGACATCGACGTGCGACCGGACGGTGCCGGCCTGCCGCCCGGACGCGGCTCGGTGAAGCAGGGCGAGGCGCTCTATCTCGCGCGCTGCGCCTCCTGCCATGGCGAGTTCGGCGAGGGCGCGGGGCGCTGGCCGGCCCTTGCCGGCGGGCATGGCTCACTGCGGGGCGAGGCGCCGGAGAAAACGATCGGCTCGTTCTGGCCCTATCCGACGACGGCGTTCGATTACATCCGCCGCGCGATGCCCTATGGCGATGCCCGCTCGCTGAGCGACGACGAGGTCTACGCCATCACGGCCTTCCTGCTGCATCAGAACGATGTCGTGGCGGCCGATTTCGTGCTCTCGAAGGAAAATTTCACCACGGTGAGGCTCCCCAACGAAGCTGCCTTCTACGGCGACGACCGCGAACAGGCAGAACGTCACTTCTGGACGCAGGAGCCTTGCATGAAAAACTGCAAGCCCGATGCTAAGATCACGGGCCGCGCACGGGTGATCGATGTGACGCCCGAGGATGGCAACAAGGGTCTGAAGGTTGAGTGAGCGCCGTTTTCTCTCCCGACATGCCCGCGCAATCGGGCTCAGCGGCATCGCGGCGCTTCTCGCGCTGGCGTCGATGGCACCGGCCTGGGGCGAGAAGCACAGGCCGCGCGGCGATGCCGCCTTCGGCGAATATCTGTCATCGCTCTGCGTGACCTGCCATCAGGCGAGCGGACAGGCCACCGCCGGCATTCCGCCGATCGTCGCCTGGCCGGAGGACCAGTTCATCGCCGTGATGCATTCCTATCGCGACAAGCAGCGCGAGAATATCGTGATGCAGAACATCGCAGCACCGCTTAGCGACGAAGAAATCGCCGCGCTCGCCGCCTATTTCGGCGGGCTCGCCATCCGACCCAAGATCCAGTGAGAAGACGATGACGGGCATGAACCCGCACGGGAGGAAAACATGATCAACCGCAGACAGATCCTCGCCGGCGCCGCAGCGCTCACCGGCACGCTCGCCGCGCCGATGGTGCGGGCCCAGGGCAAGCCGCGCGTCGTGGTGGTGGGCGGCGGGGCCGGCGGCGCGACGGCGGCGAAATACATCGCCAAGGACAGCCAGGGCGCGATCAAGGTCACCCTGGTCGAGCCGAAGGACACCTTCACCACCTGCTTCCATTCCAATCTCTATCTCGGCGGGTTCAAGAGCTTCGACGAGATCACCCATCGCTATGACAAGCTGGCCTCGGCCTATGGAATCCGCCATGTCCGGCAATGGGCGACAGCCGTGGACCGCAGCAAGCGCGAGATCGTGCTCGCCGATGGCAGCCGCCTCGGCTACGACCGGCTCGTCCTCGCGCCCGGCATCGACCTGAAATACGACAGCGTTCCCGGCTGGGGAAAGGATGCCGAGGAGGTGATGCCGCATGCCTGGCTCGCCGGCCCGCAGACGCAGCTGCTGCGCCGGCAACTCGACGCGGTGAAGGATGGCGGCGTGATCGTGATGATCGCACCGCCGAACCCGTTCCGCTGCCCGCCCGGCCCCTATGAGCGCGTCTCGATGATGGCGCATCAGCTCAAGGCATCCGGCCGGACGCGCGCGAAGATCTTCGTGCTCGACCCCAAGGAGAGCTTCTCGAAACAGGGGCTGTTCCAGCAGGGCTGGGAACGCCATTATCCCGGCATGGTCGAATGGATCGGCCCGAAGGTCCATGACGGGATCAAATCGGTCGATCCGAAGACGATGACGGTCACGACCGGCTTCGAAACCTACCGGGATTGCGCGCTCGTCAATGTCATCCCCGCCCAGAGCGCCGGCAGGATCGCCCGCGATGCCGGGCTTGCGAATGCCTCGGGCTATTGCCCGATCGATCCCGAGAGCATGAAATCCACGCTTGACCCCGCGATCTTCATCATCGGCGATGCGTCGATCGCCGGCGACATGCCGAAATCCGGCTTCTCCGCCAACAGCCAGGCCAAGGTGGCGGCGATGGCGATCCGGGGCGAATTGACCAATTCCCGCACCTTCCCGGCGCGCTATGCCAATACCTGCTGGAGCCTGATCGCACCGGATGACACAGTGAAGGTCGGCGGCCGTTACGAGCCGAAGCCCGACAAGATCACCGCCGCCGAGACCTTCATCTCCAAGACCGACGAAACTGCGGAATACCGCCGGCAGGTCCAGCAGGAGAATATCGGCTGGTATGCGGGCATCGTGGCCGACATGTTCACCTGAGGGCGGCGCCCCGGCCGGGATCAGCCGGGCAGATCGGGGCGCGCGAGCCAGAACACCTCGCCCTCGCTCTCCTCGGTGTCGAGCCAGAGGAAGGGCGTGTCGGGAAAGGCCGCCTCCAGCGCCGGGCGGCCGAGCCCCACTTCGCAGAGCAGGCCGCCGCCGGGCCGAAGCCGCGCCTTCGCGCCCGCCAGGATGCGGCGCACGATATCGAGTCCGTCCTCGCCGCCCGCCAGCGCCATTTCCGGCTCGTGGCGGAATTCGGCCGGCAGCATGGCCATGGTCTCGCGATCGACATAGGGCGGGTTGGTGAGGATCAGATCGTAGGTCTCGTGCCCGAGCGGCGCATAGAGATCGCCCTCCAGCAGCCGGATGCGCGCCTCGAGCCCGTAATCGGCGATGTTCTCGCGCGCCAGCGCCGCCGCCTGCGGAGAGAGTTCGACGGCGTCGATCGCGGCCTCGGGGAAGGCATGCGCGGCGAGGATGGCAAGCGAGCCGCCGCCGGTGCAGAGATCGAGCACGCGCTCGACCGCGTCCGGCGCCGCCACGAGCGCCGCCGCGCCACCCGTGCCGTCGAAGAGCGGCGAGGCGAGCAGATCGGCGATGAAGGAGCGCGGCACGATCGCCCGCGGATCGGCACGGAAGGCGAAACCGCGCAGCCAGGTGCGGCCGGTGATATAGGCGGCCGGCATCCGCGTCTCGATCCGCCGGGCGATCCGCTCCCCGAGCAGCGCCTTCTCGCGCGCGGTGAGCCGGGCATCGGCGAAGGCGTTGAAATCGTCCACCGGCAGGGACAGGCTTTCGAGGATCAGGAAGGCGGCCTCGTCGAGCGCCCGCGTGGCGCCGTGGCCGTGATGCAGCCCTGCCGCGGCGAAAGCCGAGACGGCGTAGCGCAGCACGTCACGCAGCGTCACGAGTTCGGCGATCTCGGCGCGGGGAGCGGCGGGCGGCAGCGGTTCGGACATCTGGGGCATCGCGGATCGGGGTTGGGCGGGCATCCGGCCCGTGTCGGGCGCCGGGTATAACGGCAAATCGGCCGGCCGACCAAGGGCGGCATTGTATTCGGCGCCGCTTGCCGCACAATGCGGTGCACGAGGACACAGGCGGCGCCCGCCGGCAACCGGCGGGGCCTTTGGCCCGGCGCTTGCTGCTTCCTCTTGGCCGACGCGACAACAACCCGCGCGGCATCGGGGAGGGATGGAATGGCAGGCCCGGCGGCGTTCGACGAAATGGGCGGGATCGATGCTCCACCGCGGCCGGCCTATGCCGAGATCGCGGCCTGGTTCCGTGAGGCGAGCCCCGACATGATTGCCAACCGCAAGGCGGAGGCCGAGGCGTTCTTCCGGCGCATCGGCATCACCTTCGCGGTCTATGGCGACGAGGAGGGCGCCGAGCGCATCATCCCCTTCGACATCCTGCCGCGCATCCTCTCGGCGACGGAATGGCAGCGCCTCGCCGAGGGGCTCGAACAGCGCGTGCAGGCGCTCAACGCCTTCATCGGCGACGTTTACGGCGCGCGCGAGATCGTCCGGGCAGGAATCGTACCCGAGGATCTCATCCTCGCCAACCCCGCCTTCCGGCCGGAAATGACGCGAATCCGCCCGGCCAAGGGGCTCTACTGCCATGTGGCGGGGATCGATCTCGTGCGGACGGGGCCGGAATGCTTCCACGTGCTCGAGGACAATTGTCGCACCCCCTCCGGCGTCTCCTACATGATGGAGAACCGCGAGGCGATGCTGCGCCTCTTCCCCGAATTGTTCTCAAAACTGCGGGTCAAGCCGGTCGATCAATATCCCGAGGACCTGCATGCCACGCTGCGCTCGCTGGCGCCGGCGACATCCCCGGGCGAGCCGACCGTGGTGGTGCTGACGCCGGGGCCCTACAATTCCGCCTATTACGAGCATTCCTTCCTCGCCGACCGCATGGGCGTGGAACTCGTCGAGGGCCGAGACCTCTTCGTGCGCGGCAACATCGTCTACATGCGCACGACGGAAGGGCCGCAGCGCGTCGACGTGATCTACCGCCGCATCGACGACGAATATCTCGATCCCCTCGCCTTCCGGCCGGATTCGACCCTCGGCGTGCCGGGGCTGATGTCTGCCTACAAGGCAGGCAATGTGACGCTGACGAATGCAGTGGGCACCGGCGTCGCCGACGACAAGGCGATCTATTCCTACATGCCGGAAATCGTCCGCTTCTTCACGGGGCGGGATCCGATCCTCGCCAATGTCGAAACCTGGCGCTGCCGGGAGCCTGCGGCGCTCGATCACGTGCTCGCCAATCTCGCCAAGCTGGTCGTCAAGGAGGTCAACGGGTCCGGCGGCTACGGCATGCTCGTCGGCCCGCACGCGACCAGGGCGCAATGCGAGGCCTTCGCGGCGAAGATCCGCGCCAATCCCGAGAATTACATCGCCCAGCCGACGCTCGCGCTCTCGACCGTGCCCGCCTATGTCGAGGAGGGGCTCGCGCCGCGCCATGTCGATCTCCGGCCCTTCGTGCTGACGGGGGCGGACCGCGTGCGCATCGTGCCCGGCGGGCTTACGCGCGTCGCGCTCAAGAAGGGCTCGCTGGTCGTCAATTCCAGCCAGGGCGGCGGCACCAAGGACACATGGGTGCTGGAAACCGATCCGCCGGAAGCGGGGCCGGGCGCGGATGCCCCGGCGCCCGCGCAAAACCAGACGAACGGGTGAGGGAACGGCCATGCTCGCCCGGACCGCCGACAATCTCTACTGGCTTTCCCGCTATGTCGAGCGCGCGGAAAGCCTCGCGCGCATCCTCGACGTGGCGCTGCGCCTCGCCACCCTGCCCTCGGCCTATGCCGGCACCTCCAACGAATGGGAGAGCGCCATCGCCACGGCCACCTGCCGCGACCTGTTCTATGAGACGCATGCCGAGGCGACCCAGGCCGCCGTCACCCGCTTCCTGATCGCGGGGCCGACGAACCCCTCCTCGATCCGCACCTGCATCGAGACGGCGCGCAACAATGCCCGCGCCGTGCGGACGGCGATCACCACCGAGATGTGGGAGATCCTCAACGAGGCGTGGAACGACATCAAGCGGCTCAAATTCGAAAGCCTCAACTCGAAGGATCTCGCGAGATTTCTCGCCTATGTGCGCGAGGTCTCGCTGCGCTTCGACGGCGCCGCCTACCGAACCATGCTGCGCACCGACCATTTCTGGTTCCAGCGGCTCGGCATGTTCGTCGAGCGCGCGGATACGACCGCGCGGCTTCTCGACGTCAAATACCACGTGCTGCTGCCGGAGGCGGAGCCGGTGGGCGGCGGGCTCGATTATTTCCAATGGTCGGCGCTGCTGCGCGCGGTCTCGGCGCTCAATTCCTACCACCTGATCTACCGGCAGGGCATCAAGCCCTGGCTGGTGGCGGATTTCCTGATCCTCAAGCCGGAGCAGCCGCGCTCGCTGATCTTCTCCTACGAGAACCTGAACCGCGTGCTCGACCTGCTGGCCGACCGCTACGGCCGCCAGGGGCCGAGCCAGCGCCTCGCGTGGCAGATCTATGCCGGGCTCCAGAACCAGGACGGCGACACCCTGTTCCAGACCGGTCTGCACGAGTTCCTGGGCCAGTTCATCGCGGATAACAACCGGCTGGGGCTCGCGATCAGCGAGCAATACCTGCAATAATCGGCCTGACAACCGGAACCGGCGCGATGCGGCTGAAGCTCAGGCACGAAACCACCTATGAATACGCAACGCCGGCGCGCGGCGCGATCCAGATCCTGCGGCTGACCCCGCGCAATCACGATGCGCAGTTCGTCCGCCGCTGGCGCGTCGAGATCGACGCCGATGGCCGGCTCGACCGCGACGAGGATGCCTATGGCAACATCACCCATACCTTCTCGATCGACGGGCCGCTGCATGCCCTGCGGGTGCTCGTCGATGGCGAGATCGATGTCGAGGCCAGCGCCGGCATGGTCCGCGGGGCGTTCGAGCGCTTTCCCGTCTCCTATTGGGCCGGCGCCACGCGGCTGACCGAGGCCGACCCGGCCATCGCCGGCTTCGCCGCCGATCTCGCAAGCCAGGAGGGTGGCGACCGCTTCGCCTTCCTCCACCGGCTCGTGGCGGCAATCTATGCGGATTTCACCTTCGATCTCGACGAAACCCATGCCGCGACGACCGCGATCGAGGCCTTCTCGTCGCGCAAGGGTGTCTGCCAGGATTTCGCGCATGTCTTCATCGCGGCGGCACGGTCGCGCGGCATCCCGGCGCGCTATGTCTCGGGCTATTTCTTCCGCTCCGATACCGTGGAGCAGGAAGCCGGCCATGCCTGGGCCGAGGCATATGTGCCGGAGATCGGCTGGATCGCCTTCGACCCCACGC
Organism: Rhabdaerophilum calidifontis; assembly: GCF_008641065.1. GTDB lineage: Bacteria > Pseudomonadota > Alphaproteobacteria > Rhizobiales > Beijerinckiaceae > Rhabdaerophilum > Rhabdaerophilum calidifontis. The sequence goes on from NZ_VTRS01000004.1 coordinate 56,080, forward strand.
ATGGTATCTGCGCCGACGAGCGCTTCATCCGGCTCGCGATCGGGCGCGATTACCTCGAGGCCGCGCCGATCCGCGGCTCGCGTCTCGGCGGTCTCGGCGAGGCCATGGCGGTTTCGGTCACGCTCAGCGCCGCCACGCGGGCGCATGCCGCCCAGCAATGAGGGGCGCTGCGGCCGGCTTCCTTCGCCCGCGCGGCTGCCGTAAAGAGGCGCCGATGCGACCAATGCCGGAACAGCCATGACCTATTGCGTCGGAATTCTCACCGAGGCCGGGCTCGTGATGATCGCCGATACCCGTACCAATGCCGGGCTCGACAACATCGCGACCTTCCGCAAGCTCCACATCTTCCGCGAGCCGGGGCGCAAGCTGTTCGCGCTCGCCACCGCCGGCAATCTCGGCTTCACCCAATCGGTGATCTCGATCCTGCGCGAGGGGCTCGAGCGCGCGGACGGGCGCAAGGAGACGCTGCTTGACCAGGCATCGATGTTCGAAGCCGCGCAGTTCGTCGGCGAGGTGATCCGCCATGTCCACCGCGTCGATGGCGCGGCGATCGAACAATACGGGTCCTCCGTCGAGGTCTCGATGCTGCTCGGCGGCCAGATCGCCGGGCAGAGCCTGCGGCTCTTCATGCTCTATCGCGCCGGCAATTTCATCGAGGCGACGCCCGACACACCCTATCTCCAGATCGGCGAGCACAAATACGGCAAGCCGATCCTCGACCGGGCCGTGACGCATCGCAGCGAGCTTTATGACGTGCTCAAGCTCGGCCTGATCTCGATGGATTCGACCATGCGCTCCAATCTCGGCGTCGGGCTGCCGATCGATATCCTTGTCTTGCGCCGCGATGCGCTCGTCCCCGAAGTCGAGCACCGGATCGATGCCGGAGAGCCCTATTTCCACGATCTGCGCGAGCGCTGGTCGGCCGCCCTGCGCAAGGCCCACAACGATATCCCGCCTCCGCCCTACGGGCCGAACGCGAAGCCCTGAACCATGCCCTGCCTTCCCGATGCCCTCATGAGCGGAAGCCCGCGATGACCGAATTGTCCCGCGCCGCGCGCATGACGCGCGATCTCGTCGCCTGCCCCTCCGTCACGCCCGCGGAGGGCGGCGCGTTGGCGCTGATCGAAGGCTGGCTCGCCCCCTATGGCTTCGCGGTCCATCGTCCGGTCTTCTCCGGTTCGGACAGCTATCCGGTCGAGAACCTCTATGCCCGGATCGGCGCGGGCCCCTGCCTCGTCTTCGCCGGGCATACCGATGTCGTGCCGCCGGGCGATGCGGCGGGCTGGCTCCATCCGCCCTTCTCCGGCGCGGTGTTCGGCGGCGCGATCCATGGCCGCGGCGCGCAGGACATGAAGGCGGGCGTTGCCGCCGCGCTCGCCGCCGTTCTCGACCATCTCGACCGGCACGGGGCGCCGGAGCGGCATGCCATCGCCTTCCTGATCACCGGCGACGAGGAGGCCGATGCCGTCAACGGCACGGCGAAGCTGCTCGAATGGGCGAAGGCACGCGGTGAACGTTTCGATGCCTGCCTGCTCGGCGAGCCGACCAATCCCCGCGCCATGGGCGACATGATGAAGATCGGCCGGCGCGGCTCGCTGTCCGGCGATCTCACCGTGGAGGGGGTGCAGGGGCATGTCGCCTATCCGCAACTCGCCCGCAACCCGATCGACGGGCTGGTGCGGCTGATGACGGCGCTCAAGGCGATGCCGCTCGATGCCGGCACGCCGCATTTCCTGCCCTCCAACCTTGAATTCACCTCGGTCGACGTCGGCAACGCGGCGCGCAACGTGATCCCGGCCCGCGCGGTGGCGAAGTTCAACATCCGCTTCAACGATCGCTGGACCAGCGCGAGCCTCGCGGCCGAGCTGCGCCGCCGGCTCGATGCCGTGAACGACGCGCCCGATTTCACGCTCGTCTGTCACCCCACCAATGCCGAGGCCTTCCTCACCGCGCCCGGCCCCTTCGTCGAGCTGGTCGCGCGCGCGGTGGAAGCCGAGACCGGCCGCCGCCCGGAGCTTTCCACCACCGGCGGCACCTCCGATGCGCGCTTCATCCAGGCCCATTGCCCGGTGGTGGAATTCGGAACCGTCGGCGACACGATGCACAAGGTCAACGAGCGCGTGGCGATCGCCGATATCGACACGCTGACGGCCATCTATGGCCGGGTGATCCGCGCCTTCCTCAAGGGGAACTGAGCAGGCCGGACGGCCCTCAGCCTGCCGGACGGCGGAACGGCAGCGCCGTGGCCGCGCCGGCCTCCACGCCCTGCGGCGCAGCGATCGGGGCCGTTTCTTCCGCGCCGCCGAAATCGAGCTGCTCGATCCGGTCGCCGCGTCGCACGACCTTGTCGGCCGAAATCGTGATGCCCGCGACATCCTCCTGCGCCTGCCGGAAATGCTGTTCGAGCTTGCCCGCGCGCTCGGCAAGGCGACGGACATCCTCGACAAGCCGGCCGATCTCGCTCTGGATCAGCCGCGCCTGCTCGCGCACGGCGGCATCACGCACGATCGAGAGCGCGACCTGCACCGCCATCATCAGCAGCGAAGGCGAGACGATGATCACCCGCGCGCGATGCGCCTTCTGCACCACATCCTCGAAGCGCTCGCTGAGTTCGGCGTAGATGCCCTCGGAGGGCACGAACAGCAGCGCGATATCCTGCGTCTCGCCCGGCAGCAGGTATTTGTCGGCAATATCGCGGATATGAGCGCCGAGATCGGCGCGCACGCGCTTCTCCGCCGCCGCCCGCGCCTCATCCCCCGTCGCCGCGCGCAGGGCCGCGAAGCCCTCGAGCGGAAATTTGGCGTCGATCACCAGCGGCCGGTCATCCCCCGGCAGGTCGATCACGCAATCCGGCCGAGCCCGATTGGTGAGCGTCGCCTGGAAGCGATAGGCCTTGGCGGGCAGCGCGTCGCGGATGATCGCCTCCATCCGCCCCTGACCATAGGCGCCGCGCGCCTGCTTGTCGGCGAGCACGGCCTTGAAGCTCAGGACCTCGCTCGTCAGGCCTTTCAGGTCGGCCTGGGCGGCGTCGATGACCGCGAGGCGCTCGTTAAGCCTGCCGAGCGTTTCGGCATGGCGGTTCTGGAATTCGCCAAGCGATTGCGTCGTCGCCGCGCGCACGGAATCGAGCCTTTCGCTCAGCAGGCGCGCGAGATCCGCCTGCCGGGCGCCGAAGATCTCGGCCAGCGCCTGCATGCGTCCGGTCATCTCGGCCTGGATCTGGTTCATCGCAGCGACCTTGTCGTCCAGCTCGCGCTGGCGTTCGGCCGCGGCCGCGGCCTCCAGCGCCCGGCGGCGGGCGGCGCCGGCATTCTGCCAGAGGAGCGCGACGAGCAGGACGAGCGCCAGCGCCCCTGCGGCAACGAAGGCATGAAGCGCGGAAATAGGCGTGCCGCCGATGACAAGGAGAATTTGATCCATGCCGGAAACCCTATCCGATTCTCTTTAGAACATAATAAGAACATATTGACCCGCCCTCCGGCAATGCCTATGTCGGTCGGTCAGAAAGCGAAGCCATGGCCATCCGTCCCCTCGTCATCGTTCCCGATCCGCAATTGCGGCTGATCTCGAAACCCGTCGAGCGCATGGACGCGCCGATGCGCCGGCTCGTGGATGACATGTTCGAAACGATGTACGACGCGCCGGGAATCGGGCTCGCGGCGATCCAGATCGGCCAGCCGCTGCGGCTCGTGACGATGGATGTCTCCCGGCGCGACGATTCGAAAGAGCCGATGGTGCTCGTCAATCCCGAGATCGTCTGGGCCTCGGAGGAGATGCGGGAGATGGAGGAGGGCTGCCTCTCGATCCCCGAATATTACGAGACGGTCGCGCGGCCGGACCGGGTGCGGGTGGCCTTCCGCGACGTCGATTTCAACCCGCGCGAGATCGAGGCCGAGGGCGTGCTCGCCACCTGCATCCAGCACGAGATCGACCATCTCAACGGCGTGCTGTTCATCGATTACCTCTCGAAGCTGAAGCGCGAGCGGGTGATGCGCCGGTTCCAGAAGCTCGCGCGGCACAAGGACGACGTGGCGTGAGCCTGCGGATCGTCTTCATGGGGACGCCGGATTTCGCCGTCCCGACGCTGACGGCGATCCTCGGCCAGGGGCATGAGGTCGTCGCCTGCTATACCCGCGCCCCGGCACCGGGCGGGCGGCGGGGGCTCGAGACGGTCGAGAGTCCGGTTCATCGCATGGCTGCACGGTTCGGCATTCCGGTACGCACCCCCGTGAGCCTGCGCGGAGTTGCGGAACAGGCGGAATTCGCCGCCTTTGGCGCCGATGCCGCGGTGGTGGTCGCCTACGGGCTCATCCTGCCGAAGCCGGTGCTCGACGCGCCGGTGCTCGGCTGCCTCAATCTCCATGCCTCGCTGCTGCCGCGCTGGCGCGGCGCGGCGCCGATCCAGCGCGCGATCATGGCCGGCGATGCCGAGACCGGCGTGATGGTGATGCGGATGGAGGAAGGGCTCGATACCGGCCCGGTGGCGCTGGCGGAACGCGTGCCGATCGCACCGGATGCCGATTCCGGCCAGATCCACGACCGGCTGATGGTGATCGGCGCCGACCTCATGGTGCGGGCACTGGCCGCCCTCGAACGCGGATCGCTGACCTTCACGCCGCAGCCGGACGAGGGCGTGACCTATGCCGCCAAGATCGCCAAGGCGGAATGCCGCATCGATTTCACGCGACCGGCCCGCGCGGTGCACGACCAGATCCGCGGGCTCGCGCCGTTTCCCGGCGCCTTCCTTGAATATGAATGGCAGCATGCGCTCAAGCGGATCAAGGTTCTCGCGGCGAGGCCGGCCGAGGGGCGGGGCCCACCGGGCACCCTGCTCGGCCCTGACCTGACCATTGCCTGCGGCGAGGGCGCGATCCGGCTCCTGCGCGTGCAGCCGGCTGGCCGCGAGGCGATGTCCGCCGCGGACTTCCTCAACGGCCAGCCGCTGCCGCCGGGAGTGAGGTTCGGCTGAAATGGCCGAGACCTTCCGCTTCCGGCTCGATATCGAGTATTTCGGCGCGCCCTATCGCGGCTGGCAGAGCCAGGCCGGCGGCCGGACCGTGCAGGATGCGATCGAGGCGGCACTTGCCCGGCTCGGCGAGGGTGGGCGGCGGCTGCAATGCGCGGGCCGCACCGATGCCGGGGTGCATGCGCTCGGCCAGGTGGCGCATGTCGACCTCGCGAAGGCTTGGCCGGCCGACACGCTGCGCGACGCGCTCAACGCGCATCTCGCGCAGGCCGGCGAGAGCGTCACGATCCGCGATGCCGGGCGCGCGCCGCCGGGCTTCGATGCGCGGCTCTCCGCGATCCGGCGGCATTACCGCTACCGCATCCTCAACCGCCGCGCTCCCCCGGCACTGGACAGGGAGCGCGTCTGGCATGTCGCGCGGCCGCTCGACGCGGAGGCGATGGGCGCGGCAGCGCGGACGATTCTCGGCAGGCACGATTTCACCACCTTCCGCGCCGCCTCCTGCCAGGCGAAAAGCCCGATCCGCACGCTGGAGCGGCTCGAAGTGACGCGGAACGGCGCGGAGATCTGGGTGGAGGCGAGCGCCCGCTCGTTCCTGCACCACCAGGTGCGGTCGATGGTCGGCTCGCTCGCCAGGGTGGGGCACGGCGTCTGGCCGGTCGCGGCGATGCGCGCCGCGCTCGACGCGCGCGACCGCGCGCGCTGCGGCCCGGTCGCGCCGCCGGACGGGCTCTATTTCATGGCGGTGGACTATCCCGAAAGCCGCACCCTCACGCCGTGATCAGCGTGCCGGCGCCGTGCTCGGTCAGCAATTCGAGCAGCACCGCATGTGGCACCTTGCCGTCGAGGATCACCACGCCCTCGACGCCCTGCTCGATCGCGTAGATGCAGGTCTCGATCTTGGGGATCATGCCGCCGGTCACGGTACCGTCGGCGATCAGGCGCCGGCATTGCTCAACCGTGAGCTGCGGAATGAGCGTCTTGTCCTTGTCGAGCACGCCGGGCACGTCGGTCAGAAGGAGGAGCCGCTTGGCGCGCATTGCGCCGGCGATGGCGCCGGCGAAGGTATCGGCGTTGACATTGTAGGTCTGCCCATCCTCGCCGATGGCGACCGGCGCGAGGACCGGGATCAGCTCCGCCCTCAGCACCGCGTCGAGCACCGTGCGATCGACCTTGTGCGGATCGCCGACGAAGCCGAGATCGAGTTCGCGTTCGATGTTGGAATCGGGGTCGCGCACGGTGCGCAGCATCTTGCGTGCGGTGACCATGCCGCCATCCTTGCCGCAGAGCCCGATCGCCCGGCCGCCCTCGGCCGAGATCCAGCCGACGATCTGCTTGTTGATCGCGCCGGCGAGCACCATCTCGACGATTTCAACCGTCGCGGCATCGGTGACGCGCATGCCGCCCTGGAACTCGCTCTTGATGCCGAGCTTGTCGAGCATCCGCCCGATCTGCGGGCCGCCGCCATGCACGACGATCGGCTTCACGCCCTGCAATTCGAGCAGCACCACGTCCTCGGCGAAATCCTCGGCCGCGGCGCGATCGCCCATCGCGTGGCCGCCATATTTGATGACGACCACTTCCTGATCATAGCGCTGCATGAAGGGCAGCGCCTCGGCGATCACTTCTGCACGGATATGGACATCGGGGAGCTTCTTGTCGGACATGGCGGGATTCCTGCGGCGGGCGAGGTTTTCTAGCGGAGATCGCCCCGGATTCTCAATCGCCGGCGCGAGAATATTTGCCGCTCAGCCGCGATGCCGGATCGCCGAGACGATGATCCCGGCCCAGCCGAGCATCATCGTGCCGCCGCCGAGCGGCGCGGCGCCGGTGAACAGGCCATGGCCCAGCGTCGCGCGCAGCGCGAGATCGCCGCAGAACAGCGCAAGGCCCATGGCAAGCAGCGTCGTCACCGTCACCGATTGCGACAAGCAGCGCCCCTCCCGCCCCTGCAAGGCGGCCAGCGCGAGAAAGACGGGCGCGTGGAAGAGCAGGAAATTCGCGGCGGTCGCGAGTTGAGGCCCGGCCGGGCCATGCGAGGCATAGGCGGAGGCGGCAACGCCGAGGAGACCTGAAACGCCGCCGAGAAGGATGATCGGGTTCATGCGAGGCTCCAAGCCGGCAAATGGCCGCGATCATGCAGCAGGCGCGCGATCGCGGCCCGGAGTTCCGCGATGCCCTCGCCCTTGCGGCTCGACGTGAGCAGGATATCGGGATGAGCGGCGGCCCGCTTCCGGAGCGCCGCCGCGACCTCGGCCCGTCGCCGTTCTGCCTCGGCGGGCGAAAGCTCGTCCGCCTTGGTCAGCACCAGCTGGAACGAGACCGCCGCCTGCGAGAGCGTGTCGAGGATCGGCTCATCGGTCTTCTTGATGCCGTGCCGGGCATCGATCAGCAGAAAGACGCGCCCGAGTTCGACGCGGCCGCGCAGATAATCGTGGATCAGCCCGGTCCAGGCCGAGACCTTCTCCTTGCCGACCGCCGCATAGCCGTAGCCCGGCATGTCGACGATCGAGAGCACGCCGGCAACATCGAAGAAGTTCAGCTCCTGCGTCCGCCCCGGCGTGTGCGAGGTGCGGGCCAGGGCGTTGCGCCCGGTGAGCGCGTTGATGAGCGACGATTTCCCGACATTCGAGCGGCCCGCGAAGGCGACTTCCAGCCCGCGCGGCGGCGGCAGGTTGTCCTTGCGCGCCGCCGCCCAGTAGAATTCCGCCTCGCGCGCGAAAAGGCGCCGCCCGGCTTCGGTGAAATCGATTGTGGCGGCTTCGCTCATTCCGCGTTCTCCAGCGCGTCGATATCCGCCGCCCGCAGCAGCGCGGCATGGCGCATGATCTTCTCCACCGGCCAATCCCACCAGCGGATCGCGAGAAGCCGCGCGATCTCACCCGCCGAGAAGCGCAGACGCGTCACCCGCGCCGGATTGCCGACGACGATCGCATAGGGCGGAACAGCGCGGGAGACGACCGCATGCGCGCCGATGATGGCGCCGTCGCCGATCGTCACGCCGGGCAGGATCACCGCTTCGCGCCCGATCCAGACATCGTTGCCGATGACGGTATCCCCGCGCGGCGGATCTCCGTCGAGATCAGGGGCCTCGCCGGGCACGAATCCCATGGCGGCGAAGGGAAAGGTCGAGATCCCGCGCATCGGATGGTTGGCGCCGTTCATGAGGAACTGCGCCCCTTGCGCAATGGCGCAGAACTTGCCGATGATCAGCCGGTCCCCGACAAAGTCGAAATGATAGCGCACGCAGCGCGCGACGAAATGTTCCGGCCCGCGGCTGTCGTCGTAATAGCTGAAATCCCCGATCTCGATGCGTGGATCATCCACGATCGCCCTGAGATAGGCCGTGCCGCGCCAGCCGGGAATCGGCTGGCGGGAGAGGGGGTCGGGCAGCGGCATCGGGCGATCAGGCCCTCCTGAACATGGCCCGGATATTGTCCCAGAGTTCGACCTTGGTGCCCATGCGCTTCATGATCGCGTATTGCTGGAGCACCGAAAGCGTGTTGTTCCAGGCCCAATAGATCACGAGGCCGGCCGGGAAGGTCGCCAGCATGAAGGTGAAGACGAGCGGCATCCAGCCGAACACCGCCTTCTGCACCGCATCGGTCGGCTCCGGGTTCATCTTCATCTGCACCCACATCGTGATGCCCATGATGATCGGCCAGACGCCGAGATGCAGGAACGGCCCGAGGACGGGAACCTGCGTCGGATCGAAGGGCAGGAGACCGAACAGGTTGAAGATCGTCGTCGGATCAGGCGCGGCGAGATCGCGGATCCAGCCGAAGAACGGCGCGTGACGCATCTCGATCGTGACGAACAGAACCTTGTAGAGCGCGAAGAATACCGGGATCTGGATCAGGACCGGCAGGCAGCCGGCAAGCGGGTTGATCTTCTCCCGCTTGTAAAGCTCCATCATCGCCTGCTGCTGCTTCATCTTGTCGTCCGCATAGCGGTCCCGGATGGCGAGCATCTCCGGCTGCACGGCCTTCATCTTGGCCATGCTGGCATAGGACTTGTTGGCGAGCGGAAAGAAGGCGAGCTTGATCAGCACCGTTACGATCAGGATCACGATGCCGAAATTGCCGACGAGCTTGTAGACCCAGTCGATGAGGTAGAACATCGGCTTGGTGATGAAATAGAACCAGCCCCAATCGATCATCAGGTCGAAATTCTTGACGCCGAGGCTCTCGCCATACCCGTTGATGGCGCTCACCTCCTTGGCGCCGGCGAAGAGCCGCATCACGGCCTCGGCCGCGGCGCCGGGGGCCACGCTCACCGGCTCGGCGATCGCGGCAGCCTCGTAGACGGGCCGGTCGCCCGTCGCGGCGAAAGCGGCCGAGAACGGCTTCTGCTGCGGCGGCAGCAAGGCGGCCGCCCAGTATTTCTCGGTGATGCCAAGCCAGCCGCCGTCGCTTTTCGGGAAGGTCTGCGATTTCGCCTTGCGGAGCGAATCGAAGCTCGGCTCCTGGAGCTTGTCGGCGACATAGCCGACCGGCCCCTCGTGCAGGATGAAGAACCCGAGCGTGGTCGGCGTGCCGTGGCGCGACACCCGGCCGTAATTCGAGAGCGCAACCGGCATGGCGCCGGCATTGCGCACCGAATCGGTGATCGTGAACAGGAACCGGTCATCGACCTCGATCCTGCGGGTGAACATCAGCCCCTGGCCGTTGTCCCAGCTCAGCGTCACCGGATTGCCGGGCCTGAGCACCTCGCCGCTTGCCTGCCACGGGGTGTCCGGGCCCGGCACGACCAAATTCTGGCCGGCAGCCGGAACCCATCCGAAATCCGCAAAATAGGCATTGGGCGCCCCGATCGGGGCGAAAAGCACGATATTGGGGCTCGATGCCTCCACCGTCTCGCGATAGCGGACCAGCGCGAGATCGTCGATGCGGCCGCCGATCAGCGAGATCGAGCCGGTGACCGAGGGCGTCTCGATGCGGATGCGCGGGCTGCGCTGGAGCGCGACCTCGCGGCTGACGAAGGTGCCGCCGGGCAGCGCCCCGCCGATGCCGGGCTGCTGCGCGGGAGCACCGGGAATTCCGGGCGCGGCAGGCGCAACAGCACCGGGCACAACCGGCGCGCCGGGAACGGCTGGCGCGGCAGGTTGGGCGGGATTCGCCGCCGTCTGCTGCGTGGCCTGGCGCTGCTGCTGGAGCTGCGGGACGCCGTAGAAATAGTTCCAGCCCACCATGACGGCCACGGAGAGGGCAATCGCCAGCAGCAGGTTCCTGTTGTCCTCGGACTTCATGCCAAGCCTTTTCCAGTGGGAGGGGTGATGTCGCCGGACCGGCCCGCCACGCGCGGCAGGCGGCGCGCGCGCCCCGCGCATGCCCGTCTCGGCCGGAGCGGAACGGCGCGCGCCGAGCGGCCGTCGACCGGTCTTCCCTCGAAAACGGTCCGGCGCCTTCTATGCCGAGTTGGGGCGGCTTGCCAAGCTTTGCGTCAGCCTCGCGGCGATTTTCCGGGTTTTCCGGGGCGCAGCTGCGCGAGCGCCGCCGCCGCGCGGACCATATCCTCGACGAGGGCCGCGAAGGGACGGTCGATCGCCGGCCGCCGCGCGATCAGCACCAGTTGCATTGCCCCACCGCACAGGCGGGGCGCGGCGGCACGTACCGCCGCGCGCAGACGCCGACGGATGCGGTTGCGCTCCACCGCGTGGCCGATCTTCTTCGTAACCGTGAAGCCGAAGCGCAGCGGCGCGCCGTCCGGCGGCGGTTCCGGGCTGAGCAGCAGGGTGAAACCCGGCGTCGAGACGCGGCGGCCAGCCTGCGCCGCCCGGAAGGCGGCGCGCTTCTTGATGGTCTCGAGACGAAAAACGGGCAGGGAAGCTTCTGCCCTGCCCGCGCCTTCTCCGGTTGTGCCGCTGTCCGTGATGGCCCCCGTCATGGCCCGGCCCCGCCCGGCATGCCCGGCCGCAGCCGACGGCTCAGGCCGAGAGCTTCTTGCGCCCGCGGTTGCGCCGGGCCGCGATCACCTTCCGGCCACCCTTGGTGGCCATGCGGGCGCGAAAGCCATGGCGGCGCTTGCGGACGAGCTTGCTCGGCTGATAGGTGCGCTTCATCGGACTGCTCTTTCACGAGTGCCGGCGGCGGAACAAAAGAAATGCGCCCGAAGGCGCCCTTCATCCCGGCCGCACCGGCTCTTCAAAACCAGACGGCGCTTGAACATCAGCCGGGGACAAATGTCAATGCCGAAACGCGGAGACGCGGCGGAGATTGCCAAAGGTCCGCCATCGGCTAAGGTCCGCCGCCAGACGGGGGTTGCATGACGCGCTTGCTTCAGGCCGAAACCGAAATCCGTCCCGATCTCTGCGTGATCGGGCTCGACGCGGCCGGTTTCGAACTCGCCTTCGCCGCGCAGGCGCTCGGCGTGCCGGTGGCGCTGGCGACGGCGTGTGCCACCCCCTTCGCTCCGCCGCCCGGGCAGCCGGATCCGCTGCGCCGGCTCGCCGCGCTCGGCGCGCGAATCATCGAGGGCGCGGTCCGCTTCGCAGGGCCGGACCGGCTCGAAACACCGGACGGCTTGGTGCGGGCGCGGCGCTTCGTCATCGCCACCGGAGCGGAACCGGCCCTGCCGCCGGTGCCGGGACTCGAGGCGGTGCCCGCGCATGATCCGGCCGCGGCGGCCGGAACCCAGCTCGCGGTGTTCGGCGCCGGGGCGCATGGGGTCGCGACCGCGCAGGCGGCCCGGCGGGCGGGTGCGCGCGTGACGCTGCTCGCCACGGCCGGCTTCCTTCCCGGCTGGGATCCCGACGGCGCCGCCCTGGTGCGGACCCTGCTTGAACGCGAGGGCGTGGCGATCCGCGAGGGCGGCAGCCTGGAGGGCGCAAGCCTGGTCACCGGTGAGGACGGCGCGCGCCGCCTCGTCTTCCCGGACGGTGCCGGGCCGGTCACGCTGAGCCATGCCGCCTTCGATTGCGGCCTGGTTCCCCGCCTCGCCGCGCTCGCCCCCGACAGGGCGGGGATCGCGATGCGCGATGGCGCGCCGCTGCTCGATTCCCGGCTGCGGACCCGCAACCGCCGGATCCATGTCGCGGGCGCCGCGACCGGCCGTGCCGAGGCCGCCGAGCAGGCGCGGGCGGAAGCGGCGGCCCTGCTCGCATCGCTGGTGTTCCGCCGTCCGGGGCGTATCGATCCCGCCGCCCTGCCGCGCCGTGTCGCGACGCGGCCGGCACTGGTCGAATTCGGCGCCGGCGAAGCGGGGCTCGCGCCGGGCGCACGCGCCGGCCTGCGCTTCCTGCGCGTGCCGGTCGCAACCGCTTCGGGGCCGGGCTTCATCAAGGCGATCGCCACGCCGAAGGGCGCGATCCGCGGCGCAGCCATCCTCGCCGACGAGGCGGAGGCGCTCGCGGCGCCGCTCCTTCTCGCGGCACGGTCCGGCACGCCCCTGCCGGCCCTGGCCGAACTCGCCCTGCCCGCGCCCGGCGCCGCCGCGGCCTTGCAGGCGCTCGGCGCGCTGTTCATGCGGGAGCGATTGCAGCGCCCCGGCATGGCGCGCCTCATCCGGCTGCTGCGGTGGCTCGGATGACGGCGCAGCGGCTGGCGCCGGGGCTGTCGTCGAAGCTGCTCGCGCTCACGATCCTGTTCGTTCTGCTCGCGGCGGTGCTGATCTATGTTCCCTCGATCGCGAGCTATCGCAATGCCTGGCTGACGGAGCGGATCGCGCAGGCCCGGACCGCCGCGCTGATCCTCGAACGGACGCCGGCGGACACGCTGCCCCCGGCGCTCATGGAAGACATGCTCTCGGGCATGGGCACGAGCATGATCGCGCTGCGATCCGGCAATGCGCGACGCCTCCTCGCCATCTCGGCCATGCCGCCGATGGTCGATTTCGAGATCGATCTCCGTCTGCGCGACATGCCGCGCGCGATCGCCTCCACCTTCGACATCCTGTTCTTCGGCGCCGCGCGTGCCATCCGGGTGGTAGGGCCGGCGCCGGGGGGCGGTGAATTCGTCGAGATCGTCATTCCCGAACAGCCGCTGCGCAAGGCGCTGATCCGCTTCTCGCGCAACATCCTCGTCCTGGCACTGCTGCTGTCCGGAATGACGGCATTGCTGGTGTTCGCGGCGCTCGACGGGCTGATCGTCCGGCCGGTGAAGCGGCTCGCGCAGGCCGTCACCGCCTTCCGCGCCGACCCCGCGAATGCCCGGTCGCTGATCCGGCCAACGCCGCGCGGCGATGAGATCGGCACGCTCGAACGCGCGCTCTCGGAGATGCAGGCCGCGCTCCAGCAGGAATTGCGCCAACGCGAGCGGCTCGCCAATCTCGGGCTCGCGGTCGCGAAGATCAACCACGACCTGCGCAACATGCTGGCCACGGCGCAGCTTGTCGCCGACCGGATCGGCGCGGTGCGCGACCCCAATGTGCAGCGCTTCGTGCCGCGCCTGCTCGACGCCCTCGACCGCGCGATCGCCTTCTGCCAGTCGACACTCGGCTACGGCCGGGCCGAGGAACAGCCGCCCGAGATCCGGCCGGTCGATCTCGCGGGGCTGGTCGAGGAGACCGCCGCGCTGCTCATGCTCGCGGCGGAAGGCCGGCCCGCCTTACGCGCCGCGATTCCGCCAGGCGTCACGGTTGCGGCTGATCCCGGCCATCTCGGCCGGGTGCTGACCAATCTCCTGCGCAACGCCGTTACCGCGCTTCGGGACGGCGAGACAGCGCGCGAGGCCGTGATCACGATCACGGCGCGCGTGGCGGGAGACCTTGTCGTCCTCGAGATCCGCGATACCGGCCCCGGCATTCCCGAGCGCATCCGCGGGCGGCTGTTCCAGGCCTTCTCCGGCACCGCCCAGGCCGGCGGAACCGGCCTCGGCCTCGCGATCGCGGCGGAACTCGTGCGCGGCATGGGCGGGGACATCGCGCTCGCCGAGACCGGACCCGCCGGCACCGCCTTCCATGTGACGCTGCCGCGCGGCTGAGGCGCCTGGTCCAAACAGGCACGGCGCCGCGCTAGCCGCGCCGGGCCGGGCGCTGCGGCGGCAGCGGCGCCGCCACCGCGACGCCGAGCTGCGCGCCGACCCGCATCAGCCGCATCGGATCATTCGGAACATTGTTGAGCCGGGTCTCATAATGAAGGTGCGGCCCGGTCGAACGGCCAGTCGAGCCGGCCTTGCCGACCATCTGCCCCGCCGCAATCGGCTGGCCGGGCGAGACATGGATCTCCGAGAGATGCGCATAGCGCGTGACGAGGCCGTTGCCGTGGTCGATCTGCACGAGATTGCCGTAGCCGCCGGCCTCGCCGGCGCTCAGCACGACGCCCGCCCCGGTGGAAAAGATCGGCGTGCCGGTGGCGGCGGCGAAATCCTGGCCGGCATGGAAGCGGGTCGTGCCGAGGAACGGATCGCTGCGGGCGCCGAACCGGCTCGAGATCCGGTTCTCCGCCGTCACGGGCTGGCGGATGGGCAGCCCGTTGACCACCGGCGCGAGACGGCGGATCTCGGTGGCGCTGCGGCGCAGGTTCGAGAGCGCGATGCCGAACGGGCTCGCATCCTCCGCCGCCGGCCTGGCGACCTTCGACACCGCGCGCAGCGCCTGGATCCGCTTGGGATCGACGATGTCAGACAATTCGCGCCCCGCCGCCTCCGCCGCCTGGCGCAGCAACGCGAGGCGGAATTCTGCTGCCTCGCTCAGCGTCTTCATGCTCGTGATCTGGTTCGCTTCCAGCGTCTGGGCGCGGACGAGCAGCGACATCGCGATCTCGAGCGATTTCTCGGCCTCGAGGACCGGAACCCGCGCCGCGCGGCGCTCGCCGAGCGCATCGCTCCCGGCATCGCCGCGCCGTTCGGAGGCCGGGTCGCTGCGCAGTTCGGCATCCGGATCGAGTTCGAAATCCTCGGGATCGTCCGGCTCCATGCCGAGCGCCGAGCGGGTGCGTTCGAGCCCGGCGCCCTGGCGGCGCGGCGGCGCCGGCACCTTGGCCGCGACCCCCTGGAGCGCCGCGATCGGCGCGCCGCCGATCTGCTCGGCGACCCGCACCAGCGCCGATTGCCGGGATTCGATCTGCCCCTGGCGGCGGACCAGTTCGATGAGCCGCGCCTCGATCCCCGTCTGCTGGTTGGCGATCTTCTCCAGCCGGTCGAGATCGCGCTGGGCGCGCTCGTATTCGGCCTGGCTCGCGGCGAGCAGGCGGCGGAATTCCGCACCCTGCTGCTCGTAATAATCCTGCAGCTCGAACGCGCGGCCGATGGCCGAGGTCGCAAGGCGGTTGCCGGAGAGCAGGAGATAGGTCGCGCCGCCCGCCCAGATTCCGACCAGCACCAGCACGAAGCCGAGCACCAGGGTGAGGCCGCCGGGCGCCACGCGACGCGGCGCGGCAGCCGCGGCGGCGCGCGCGGCCGGTTTCAGGATCGTCCTGCGGGTCTCTGCGGCTTTCCGAACTGGCATGCTCGCCTCGTCGCCATTCCAAGGTCGTCCTGGTCTCGCTCCCATGGCGCCCGTCCCGAAGGATGAGCGTCACGGTGCTGACAAATATCGTGAAGCACGGCCGGGCTTTGTGCAGGGTCGCACAGAGCATCCCCCCGAAACACGGCAAAAGCAAATTGACACATCGACAGTCGAGCGTCACCCTGCGCCCGTCCTTCGACAAGGATACACGGCGCGCCGTGTGCCGCGCCACGCTTGCGTTGACGAGGACAGACATGCCCGAGCTTGCCCCCCTGATCGGCCGAATCCTGACGCGCGTGACGCGCCGCCTCCGGCTCGCCGTCCCGGCCCTCATGATCGTGGCGGCAATATCGCTGCCGGCCATGGCCGCCGAACCCCGTCAGAAGCGCGTCGCCCTGGTGATCGGCAATGCGCAATATGGCAGCCTGCCGAAGCTCAAGAACCCGGCCAACGACATGCGCGAGGTGGCGAACACCCTTCGGGCAGCACAATTCGAGGTGTTCGAGGGCCAGGATCTCACCCGGATCGATTTCGAGGAACTGCTGAAGAGCTTCCTGCGCTCGGTCGAGAACGCAGATGTCAGCCTCGTCTATTATTCGGGTCACGGGATCCAGATTGCGGGGAAGAACTATCTCGTTCCCGTCGATGCCCGGTTGGCGACGCCCTACGACGTCGAGATCGAATCCGTGAACGTCGACAACATCTACGGCTATCTGCGCGAGAATTCGAAGATGCAGCTCATCTTCCTCGACGCCTGCCGCGACAACCCGTTCCGGGCCGAGCAATACTGGATCGCCGACCGACTGGAGAAGGCGCCGAAGATCGCCGGGCTCGCCGCGCCGACCAATCTCGGAACCCCGTCGCGCCGGGGCATCGGCATGGGCAGCCTGTTCGCCTTCTCCACCGAGCCGGACAAGGTGGCCTATGACGGCACGGGCGAACTCAGCCATTACACCCAGGCCTTCGTGAAGCGCGCGCTGATCCCCAATACCGAAGTCCGCCAGATGCTGACCCAGGTCCGGCGCGACGTGATCACCTCGACCGACGGCCGGCAGGTGCCGTGGGAGAATTCCTCGCTGCTGACGGATTTCTTCATGGTCCGGCTGCCCTCGGCACCGGTCTCGCAGCCGATCCACCGCGCGACCGTCCTCGCCGGCACGCCCGGCCCGCTCGACGTGCCGGCTCCGGTGAGCCCCGCGGGCTCGCCGCTGACGATCACGTTCGACACCATGCCGCAGAAGGGGCGGCTGCTGCTCGCCGGGCAGCCGATCGGCCCGGCGCGGGCGCTGAAGGTCGCCGATCTGGCGCGGCTCGCCTATGATCCGGCCGAGGCTCCGCCGGGCCATGTCGAATTGCTGACCTACACGGTCACGGATGCCTGGAAGCAGGCCGCGCAGGGCGCGGTGGCGGTGGCGGTCGGCGATGGCGGGCTTGTCGCGCGCTCCTCGGGTGCTGCCGCGCCGGCGGCGCGGGCGCCGCGGCATCCGGAAGCGCATGCCTATCTCACCGGGCTCGCGCGGCTGACGCCGCGCCCGCCGGTCGGGGTCGGGGGCGCCTCGCTCGATCTGCCGGCAGCGCGGCTCGAACAGGCCGGCGCGCTCAGCGTCACCTTCACCGCCGTGCCGCCGACCGGCGCGCTCTATGCCCAGGGCAAGCGGATCGAGGCCGGCACCGCGCTGCCGCTCGCCGAACTGGCGGGCCTCAGCTACGAGCCGAAGATCGGCACCGAGGACAGCGCCTTCGTGGCGCGGCTGGCGCTCGACACCGGCGACCGCACGACCGAGGCGCGGCTCGCGATCAGCCCCGCGCTCCACCCATGCGACAGCGAGACGGCGGAACCGTTCGACCTCCAGGGCGTCGCGCGGAAGGGGCGGCTGCCGAACGAAATCAACGCGCCCGCCGCCCTGCGCGCCTGCACGCAGGCGGTGGAGCGGTTCCCGACCGTCGCCCGTTTCCGCTACCAGCTCGGCCGCGCCAAATTCGCCGCGCGCGATATCGAGGGCGGCTGGCGCGAGACCGAAACCGCGGCGGCGATGGGGCATACCCGCGCGCTCTACCAGCTCGGCTATCTCCACCGCCTCGGGATCGGCCGCCCCGCCGCGCCGGAGAAGGCGGTCGAGTATTTCCGCCAGGGTGCCGAGCGCGGCGATCCCTACGGCATCTACGATTACGGCAAGGCGCAGTTCTATGGCCGCGGCACCGCCAAGGACGTGTCGGGCGGGCTGCGGATGATGCTGCGCGCCGCCGATATGGGCCATACCTACGCGATGAACGAGCTCGGCTATATCTTCCTCGAGGGAATCGAGGTGCAGAAGGACACCGAACGCGGGCTGCGCTTCTACCGGGCCGGCGCCGCGCGGCAGGACATCTATTCGATGAACAATCTCGGGCTCGCCCATCTCGCCGGCAACGGCGTGCCGCGCGATCCCCGGATCGCGGCGGATTATTTCCGCAAGGCCGCCGAGGGCGGGCAGCCCTATGCGCCCACCAATCTCGGCCGCCTCTACCGCGACGGCGCCGGTGTCCCGCGCAATCTGGATCAGGCCGCGACGCTGTTCGCGCGCGGCGCCGAGCGCGGCGATTACTGGGGCGCGCTCGACCGGGCGCGGCTCGCGATGGACGGGCCGGGCAAGCTGCGCAGCCTCACCGATGCCGGCTATTTCCTCGCGCTCGCCGCGGCGATCAACCGGCCCGGCGCCGGCGATCCCGAGAACCGCGCCCGGCGGATGCTCGCGGACTTGCCGGCGGCCGAGAAGCAGAAGGTCGCCCAGCGCCTCGCGCGCGAACTCGGCCCGCAGGCGCTCGCCGGCGCCGATTCATCCGACGACAGGCTGATCGCGCTCGCGCGGGAGGCCTGGGAGAAGCGCAATCCGCGGATCGACCTCTTCTGAGGGGAGATCCTCACCCAGCCATGAACCTGAAACGGGGGCCAAGATGACACCGACCACCGGATGCCTGCTCAAATCTCTCGCGCTGGCCGCTCTGGCCGGAACCATGCTGGCCGGCTGCCAGGACCCCAATGCGAGCTATGTCTACAACCCCCGCACCGGCGCCTATCAGCGCATCGCGACCCCGTCGCGGGCGGCAGCGAACCCCAATTCCGATGCGGCAATCCGCTCCCGCGCGCCCTATCGCCTGGAGGAGTTCCAGCCCCAGCCCCGGCGCGCCGCGCCGCGGGCGGCGGGAACCGGCCAGGCGGCCGCGCCTCCCGCGCGGGCGACCGGAACCGCCGCCAATGATGGCGGCGGCGGGGATAGCGGCGGCGGTGGCGGCGGCTCCGGTGGTGGTGGCGGCTCCGGTGGTGGTGGCGGCTCCGGTGGTGGTGGTGGTGGTGGCGGCGGCTGGTCGGACATCCGCCTGAAGCACAACATCGAGCGCGTCGGCACGACGGCGCAGGGGCTCGGCCTCTATGCCTTCGATTATGTCTGGGGCGGGCCGCGTCAGGTCGGTGTGATGGCGCAGGAGGTGCTCGAGCACGATCCGGAGGCGGTGATCCTCACCGGAAGCGGCTATTACAAGGTCGATTACGCGCGGCTCGGGCTCGAGATGAAGAGCTTCGCCGACTGGAGCGCCTCGCGGGCCGCCGGGCACGCGGCCCATTGAGCGAACCATCCGGGCGGGTATGCGCACCCGTCCGGAGGCTATCCGCCCTCAGGAACCATCCCGATCAGCCCGCCGAGGCCCCGTCATGAGCCGTCCCGCCGCCCGCCTGACCGACATGCATACCTGCCCGATCATCGCGCCGGGCATGCTGCCGATCGCCATGATCGGCGCGCTCAACGTGCTGATGGGCGGGCTGCCGGCGGCACGCGTGACCGATGTCTGCGCCTGCGTACCGCCGCCCGTGCCGGACCCGATCGTGACCGGCGCCTGGAATGTGCTCGTCGCCGGGCTTCCGGCGGCGCGGATCGGCGATCTCACCGGCAAGGGCGGCGCCATCGTCACGGGATTGCCAACGGTGCTGATCGCGCCTTAAGCCGGCTCAGCTCATCGTGAACAGTGCGAAGCGGAGCGCCTCGGCCGGCTCCTTGGCCGGATCATAGCCGAAGCCGAGATAGCCGAGCCCGTGCAGCACGAGATCCTTGCGGCGCAATGCAATGGCGCTCTCGCCGGCGAAGACCACGAAGGTGCCGTTGGTCGAATGATCCGTCAGCACCCATTGGTCTCCGGAAAGCTGGATCGATGCATGGGCGCGCGATGCGCGCGGATCGGCGATCACGAAATCCGACCCGTCCTCGCGGCCGATCGTCGCCCGGGTCCGCGAATCGCCGGAGCTCCAGCGCATGGCGCCCTGGGCCAGTTCGAGCCGGCTGCGGCGCGGTGCCACCGTCTCCTTGGCGATGTCGTGCGGCAGCACCGTCATCGCGCCCTCGCGCAGCCAGAGCAGCTCGAGAACCGGGAAGTCACCACCGACCCCCTTGAGCACGATGGTGCCGAGCCGGCGAAGCATCGCCGAAAGCTCGCGCGGCAGCGTCTTGCCCATCGCCTCGCTGACGATGATCTCTCCACCATTGGCGGCGGAGGCGAGGCGCGAGGCGATGTTCACGGTATCGCCGAAGCAATCGTCATCGGTCTCGATCACGGGGCCGGCATGGATGCCGACGCGCAGCCGCAGCGCCGATTCGGAATCGGGATGCGGCAGCTTCGCCATCGCGAGCTGCGCCGCGATCGCGGCATGGCAGGCCGAACCCGGCTCGGGAAAGGTCGCCATGAGCCCGTCGCCGATCGATTTCACCACCGCGCCGCCGCGGCCGGTGATCACGGCCCGGATCGCGGCATGGCATTCCTCGATCATCCGGAGCGCGCGCTGATCGCCGACGCGGCGGAAGAGCTGCACGCTGCCCTCGATATCGGCGAAGAGAATGGCGCGCCGGGTTTCCATGCCGCGAACTCAGCGCTCCGCAGCCGCGATGCCGCCTGCGGCACGGAGAGCCCGGCGGGGCATGGCTGGCGGCATCCGGCTGATCCTGTTTATAGCCATAGCCGCGAGTTTACCCGGAACCGCCGCGCTTGCCACCCCGATCACAGGGTTCAAAGCGTGACGGCGCGCCGCCGGAACGTCGCCGGGACGAGCAGCGCCCGGAGCGCGATGGCGATCCTGTCGCACGGATGGGGGCATGGCATGAGGGGTCCGGCATCCTGTCGAAAACCATGGCGGCGGCGGCGGAATGCTGGTTTATTCTCGCCGACGCGGCAGCGGATGTGCGCCGGCATACATTGGCGGGTGGTTTGGGCATGTTCCATGGGCAGACGCGGCGGCCCGGCGGCCGGCGCGGCAGGTCTGGGCAGAATGGCGGGCGTGAACGATGTCGTGGTTCGGAAAAGTTGCCTGGTCGGAAGGTCTGTTCCTCCGGCCGCACCATCTCCAGCAGTCGGATCGGTACCATGAGCGGCTCGTCGAGACCCGGACGAGCCATGTCACGCCCTATCCCTGGGGTTTCGTGACGCTCGAGATCGACCGCGATCTCGCACAGCAATCCAAATTCGCGCTGCGCACCGCGCGCGGCATCATGCCGGACGGCACGCCCTTCGATCTGCCGGCCGACGGCCCGCTGCCGGCGCCGATCGACATTCCCGCCAACGCGGCGAAACACATGGTCTGGCTCACCCTGCCGGCGATTGCGCCCAATACCCGCGAGATCGACGATGCCCGCGCCGAGAGCGGCTCGCGCTTCGTCGCTGCCAGCGAGACGATCATCGATTCGAATTCGAATGTCCGCGTCGAGGAGGAAATCGATATCGCCTTCCCCCGGCTGGCCTTCGACCTGCGCAAGACGCCGCGGCCCGGCCATGTCAATCTGGGCATCGCCCGCATCCTCGAACTCAAGGACAAGGCGATCGTCTTCGACGACCGCTACGTGCCGCCGGTGCTCACCTGCCAGTCGCATCCCAATGTCGACGGCTGGATCGACCGCGTGACCGGGTGGATGACGAACAAGCTCGAAGAGCTTGCGCGCTACGCCGCCGACCCTTCTGCTGGCGGCGGGCTCCAGACGGTCGATTACCTGGTGCTGCAGGTGCTGAACCGGCATATCAACGGCCTCAAGCATATGCGCGCCTCGCGCTATACTCACCCGGAGCGGCTCTATGTCGAGCTGTTGCGGCTCGCGGGGGAACTCGCGACCTTCGCGACCGCCGGACGACTCGCCAAGGATTATCCCGCCTATGACCATGACGATCTCGAAGGCACCTTCCGGCCGCTGATCGACGATATCCAGGAATTCCTGTCGATCCGCTACGGGCGCCGCGCCATCCGGCTGGACATGATCGAGCGGGCGGAAAACGCCTTCATCTCGACGATCAAGGATCGCTCGCTGTTCCGCAACGCCAATTTCGTGCTCGAAGTCTCCGCCCGTCGGCCCCTGACCGAGATCCAGGCGCAGTTCCCGCAGCTCTTCAAGGTCGGCCCGAACACCAAGATGAACGACATCGTGCACGCGCATCTGCCGGGCGTGCCGCTGATCCACATGCCGACACCGCCGCCGCAGCTGCGGGTGATGGCCGACCATGTCTATTTCCTGCTCGACCGCACCTCGCCGCTTTGGCCGGAATTCTCCACCGCGAGCGCGGTCGGCTTCCATTTCTCCGGGCTCTGGCCCGATCTCGAACTCGAATTCTGGGCGATCCTCGGAGACCGGCCATGACGGACCGCAAGCCCCCGCCCGGCCCGCCCGAGCGCACGATCATCCAGCCCAATCCCGGCGGGCGTCGGGCGGCGCTCCCGCCGCAGCCGGGCGCATCGTCCCCCCAGCCGGCCGCCGGCCCGCCGGCCGGACGCGAGAGCGGCGCGGTGGATTGGGCGGGCTCCTTCGATTCCGCGCCGCGGCCGGCGCCCGCATCGCCGCCGCCGCTCCATCCCGCCCCCCGCCAGCCGGGGCAGGCGATGATCCTCAAACGCGACGTGCCGGTCGCGCCCAACGAGAACCTTCTCGTCGAGGCCGCGGGGCCGATCCTGCTGCTGCTCGGCCGGCTGCGTGCCTCGCTGATGCATGCCCGCTTCGCCGACCTGATGGACCAGGTCGCGAGCGCGATCGAGGCGTTCGAGAAGAGCGTGCGCGCCGAGGGCGTCGGCGCCGAGACCGCGCGAGATGCGACCTATGCGCTGGCGGCGACCGCCGATGACATCGTCCAGAACATCCCCTCCGAGGACCGGCAGATCTGGACGCAATATTCGATGCTCTCGCGCTTCTTCGGCGAACGCGTGGGCGGCGTGCGCTTCTTCGAACTGCTCGACCGCGCGAAGGCCGATCCGCATGCGAATGTTGACCTGCTCGAACTGATGTATGTCTGCCTCTCGATCGGGTTCCAGGGCATCCACCGCACGGCCGGCGGCGGCGCGGCGGCGCTGCAATCCATCCAGCGCAACCTCTACGAGACGCTGCGCCGCGTCCGGCCGCGCACGACGCTCGATCTTTCGCCGCATTGGCAGGGGCAGGACATTCCGCCGCCGGCCGCGCGGCTGCGCGTGCCGTTCTGGTCCGTCGCGGCGGTGGCGGGCGTCGTCCTCGCCGGCATCTACATCACCTTCCGGCTGCTGCTCGGCGGCGCCTCGGACAGCGTGGCCGGCGAGGTGCGCCGGCTGATCCCCACCGACCGCGTGGCCCTGGCGCGGCGCGAACCGGTGCCCCCGCCCCCGCCGCCGCCGCCCTCCTCGCAGATCAACTGCATCAAGACCGCGCTCGCGGCCGAGATCGAGGCCGGGCGCATCACCGCCGTCGAGACCCCCAGCTCGGTGATCCTGCGCGTCGGCGCCTTCGCCTCCTTCGCCTCCGGCCGGGCGGATGTGCTGGAGAGCTTCAGGCCGGTGGCGACGCGGATGGGGACGATCCTCGACAAGCACAAGGGGCCGCTGCGCATCATCGGCCATTCCGACAACACCCCGATCGCCTCGGCGCGCTTCCCCTCGAACTGGCACCTCTCGGTCGCCCGTGCGCAGGCCGTGGCGGCGCTGATCCGGCCCGCGCTTTCCGATCCCGCCCGGGTCTCGGTCGAGGGCAAGGGCGCCGACCAGCCGCTCGACGATGCCAACACCGCCGAGGCGCGGGCCCGCAACCGGCGCGTCGAGCTGATCATTCCGCGCGACGACGCGTTCCAGACCTGTCCGTGAGGCGGCGATGACCCCGAACCCCGCCCCCGCGATCTCAAAGCCGGGAGAAGCCCCGTGACCGCCCGCCTGCTGCTCATCGCGATTTCCTCGCTGATCGGTGCGCTCGCCCTCGCGCTCGTCATCTGGTTCGTCGGGCCGCTGGTCGCGATCGGCGAAAGCCATCCGTTCGACGCGGTCTGGCTACGGCTGCTGCTGATCGGGATCCTGTTCGCCGTGGTGCTGGCGGGGCTCGCTCTCGCCTGGCTCAGCCGCCGCAAGGCGCAGGTGCGGCTCGCCCGCAGCCTCGAAGGCGAGGCAGGCGGCGAGGAGGCCAATCCCGGCGATGCCGCGGTGCTCGCCGACAAGATGAAGGATGCGCTCGCCACCTTGCGCAAGTCGAGCGGCACGAAGGGCGATTACCTCTACGACCTGCCCTGGTATGTCATCATCGGGCCGCCCGGGGCCGGCAAGACCACCGCGCTCGTCAATGCCGGGCTGAAATTCCCGCTCGCGCGCGGGCTCTCGCCGGCGGCGATCGCCGGCGTCGGCGGCACGCGCTATTGCGATTGGTGGTTCACGGACGAGGCGGTGCTTCTCGATACCGCCGGCCGCTACACGACGCAGGATTCCGACGCGAAGGCCGACCAGAAAAGCTGGCGTGCCTTCCTCGAATTGCTGCGCGAGAACCGGCCGCGCCAGCCGATCAACGGCGTGCTGCTCTGCATCAGCCTCGAGGATCTGATCGCCGGCGGGCCGGAACTGGCCAATCTCCATGCCGAGGCCTGCCGCGCGCGGCTCATCGAGCTGCACGACGAGCTCAAGATCGATTTCCCGGTCTATGTCCTCTTCACCAAGGCCGACCTCGTCGCCGGGTTCAACGAATTCTTCGGTCACCTGAACGAGCAGGGCCGCCGGGCAGTGTGGGGGGCGACCTTCCAGACCGACGACAAGACCGAGAACCATGTCGACCGGGCCGGAACGGAATTCGACCTCCTGATCGAACGGCTCAATCTCGACCTGATCGATCACCTGCAGGACGAGCCGAACCCCGCCTCCAAGGTGCAGATCCTCGGCTTTCCGAGCCAGATGGCGGCGAGCAGGGCGGCGATCGTCGATTTCCTCGGCCGCGTCTTCGAGCCGACGCGCTACCATGCCAACGCGACCTTGCGCGGCTTCTACTTCACCTCCGGCACCCAGAAGGGCTCGCCGATCGACCGGCTGATCGGCGCGCTCTCGCGCTCCTTCGGCGCCGAGGAAGCGGCGGCGGCGAGCTATTCCGGCATCGGCAAGAGCTATTTCCTCACCGACCTGATCACGCGCGTCATCGTCGGCGAGGCCGGCTGGGTCTCGACCAACCGCGCCGCCGTGCGCCGCAACGCCGTCATGCGCCTCGCCGCCTATGGCGTGCTCGGAACCCTCACCCTCGGTGCGCTGGCCGCGTGGTGGATCAGCTACCGCAACAATTCCGGGCTGATCGAGCAGGCCTTCCAGGCCGCGACGCGCTACAAGCAGATCGGCGAGGATGTTTCGACCGAATCGATCATCGCCGACGGCGACCTCAGCCGGCCGCTGCGCCATCTCCACCATATCCGCACCCTGCCGGCCGGCCATGCCGAGCGCGAGATGCCGGTGCCGCTCGGCGAGACCTTCGGGCTCAGCCAGCGCGCGCGGCTCAATTCCGCCGCCGAGAGCGCCTATCAGGCGGCTCTGGAGCGCCATTTCCGGCCGCGGCTGCTCTACCGGATCGAGAGCGAGCTGCGCGCCCGCCAGGACGATGCCGGCTATGCCTTCCAGGCCCTGCCCGTCTATCTGATGCTCGGCGGCCGCGAGGCGATGGACAGGGAGAAGGTCACCGCCTTCCTGACCGAGGATTGGGAGCAGAACCAGTTCCGCGGCGCCGCGAACGCCGATGGGCGACGCGTGCTCGGCGAGCATCTCGCCGCCCTGCTCGCCTTCGACCCGCCGGAGGCCGAGCGCGCCATCGTGCTCGACGAGAACCTCATTCAGGAAACGCAGAAGGCGCTCGGCCAGCTCGGGGTTGTCGAGCGCGGCTTCGAGCTGATGCGCGGGTTCGGCGCCCGACAGGCGCATCGCGACTGGATCGCCAGAACCCGCGGCGGGCAGGATGTCGAACGGGTCTTCGAGGCGCAGGGCGGCGAGGGGCTCGAAGCCGTGCGCGTGCCCTTCCTATTCACCTATGACGGGTTTCACGAGATCTTCCTCGGGCGGATGACCGAGGTGCGGGGAATCGTCGAGAAGGATCGCCGGCTGATGGGCGCCGTGGCCGACCAGCTCGCGCTCCAGAAGCAGTTCGACGAATTCGAGCAAGGGCTGCTCCGCCGCTACAATCAGGAATTCGTCAAGGCCTGGGAGACCGGCCTGCGCCGGCTCAGGATCAAGGCGCTGACCGCCGACCGTCCGCGCTACGTGGCGCTCGACGCCGCCGCGCGCGCCACCTCGCCGCTGATCGCGCTCTTCGAATCGATCCGCGCCGAGACCCAGCTGACCCGTGAGCGGCCGAAGCCGGCGGGGCAGGCGCCCGCCGCCGCAGCGCAGCCGCCGAAGCTCAGCCTGCCGGCGGGAACCGTTCCCGGCGCCGAGATCGAGGCCGCCTTCCGGCCGATGCATGTCGTCGTCGAGGCGCAGGGCGGCAAGCGCATCATCGACGATGTGATCAAGAACCTGTCGGATATCCACCAGAGCCTGATGGCGATGCAGGATCCCGCCCAGGCCGCGGGCGCGCAGCAGATGTTCCGCGTCCATCTGCAATCGCTCAACGGCAATTCGACCCGCCTGCCGCCGCCCTTCGCGACCATGCTCCAGACGGCGGCGAACGCCTTCGACCAGGACGCGACCGGCTCGACCATCGCCCGGCTCCAGCGCGCGCTCGCCGAGCAGGTGACGGAGCCCTGCCGCGTCGCGACCCAGAACAAGTATCCGTTCACGCGCGGCGCCGGCGCCGAGATCTCCATCCCCGATTTCGAGCGGCTCTTCGCCACCAACGGCATCATCGACCGGTTCTTCCAGGTCAATCTCGCGAGCTTCGCCGACACGACCCGGCGCGAATGGGTCTGGAACCCGACAAGCCCGGTGGGGCGGCAATTGCCGCCGGCGCTCATCCGCGATTTCCAGCGCGCGGCGGCGATCCGCGAGACATATCTGCGCACCGGCGCGGCGGGCTTCGGCTTCGTTGCCCGCAACATGACGATGCCGCCGGGCGCGCAGCAGGCGCGGCTCGAGATCAACGGCGCCATCGCCACGACCGACGCGCCGGAGGTCACGGCGCCGCGCGGGCCGCTCGACGGGCTGTTCGGCGCGCCGCAGCCGGCCGCGCCCAAGGCGCCGGTCGCGCCGACGCAGATGCAATGGCCCGGCCCGGCCGGCCTCCAGCGCGCGGCGATCGTCCTCCAGGATGCCACCGGCCGCGTCGCGACCCAGCAGAAAGACGGTCCCTGGGGCCTGTTCCGTCTGCTCGACGGCGCCAATGTCCAGAAGGCTGGCGAAACGGTGATGGCGCGGTTCGGCGTCGGCGGGCAGGAGGTCGCCTACGCGATCAACGTTCCGGCCGGCGAGAACCCGCTGACCTCGCCGCTGCTGCGCAATTTCCGCTGCCCCGGCGCGCCGTGAGCACGGCCATGGGCCAGCCGGGAGGAGCCTGCGGGCTGTTCGGCAAGGTGCCGGCGCGGCGCGATTTCGTCGCCGCCGGTATCCCGCAAAGCGTGCTCGGCCCCTGGGAGAGCTGGCTCCAGCGCGAAATGGCGCAGAGCCGCGTGCTGATCGACAGGGCCTGGGTCGCGGCCTTCCTGAGAGCGCCGATCTGGCGTTTCTGGTGCGGCTCGCGCGTGCTGGGCCGCGCGGCACTCGGCGTGCTGATGCCGAGCGTCGACGGGGTCGGGCGCTATTTCCCGCTGACGCTTCTCGCCGTGGCGCCGGAGGGACACGGTTTCCCGCCGGTCGCGGCGCTGCTCGAGGCCCCCTTCCTAGTGGCGCTGGAGGATCTCGCGCTCGCCGCGCTCGCGCCCGAAGCCCGCTACGAGGATCTGCGCGCCGCGCTTGACGGGTTGGCACCGCCCCTGGAACCCGCGCCCGCTGCCGAGCGGCGCGGCGTCTATGTCTCCGCGGCGCTCGGCGAGGGCACGGATGCGCGTTTCGCCGATGCGGCGGAGGCACTGGCCGACTGGCGCGCGGCACGGAGCGGGGCGGGGCATTCCGTCTGGTGGACGCTCGGCGGCGGCGGCTTCGCCGCGCGGATGCTCGCCGTCGAAGGCTTGCCCGACGGCCCGCTCTTCGCCACCATGCTGAACGGCGCGTTCGAAGCGGGAGCGGAGGCATCATGATTTCACCCAGCCCCATCCCCGAGAGCCGGCTGCGGTTCGAGACCAGCGCCGGGACGCATGTCGGCCTCGCGCGCGAGGAGAACCAGGACGATCTGCTCGTGAAGCCGGAGGCCGGGCTCTGGGCGGTGGCGGACGGCGTCGGCGGCCTGCATGACGGGCGGCTTGCAAGCCGCACGCTCGTCGAGGCGCTGGCCGCGGTGCCGCCGGGGCGCGATCTCCGCGGGATCGTGGCCGCGGTGCGCGGTCAGGCCGGCATCGCGAACCGGAGCCTGCTCGACATCGCGCATCGGCGCTCCATCGCGCTCGGCACGACGCTGGTGGCACTCGCGGCCCGGGACGAGGGCTTCGCCTGCCTCTGGGCCGGCGACAGCCGCCTCTACCAGATCCGCGGCCGGCAGATCCGCCGCATCTCGGAGGACCACAGCGAGGCCGGCGAACTCGTCCGGCAGGGCGTGCTGACGCATGAGGAGGCGCGGGACTGGCCGCGCCGAAACGTCATCACCCGCGCGCTCGGCGTCGAGGAGCCGCTCGACCTGGAACTCGCGCAGGGGCGGATCGAGGATGGCGACATCTTCATCCTGTGCTCGGACGGATTGACGGCGCATCTCGACGATTCCGAGATCCTCGCGGTGGTGGCGGGGCGCCCGCTCGACGGCGCCGCGGACGCGCTGATCGAGGCGACCCTGCGGCGCGGCGCCAGCGACAATGTCACCGTCATCGTCGTCGGCGCGCGCCGGGAGAACCGGCACCGCGAGGTGGCGGGCATGCGCGAGAAGACCGTCTACATCATCCCGCGGGCGGTGCCGCGTGAGTGACGATGCCATCCCCGCCGGCCATGCTGCGGCGCCGGCCGGGAGCCTCCCGGCCGGTCTCCAGCTCAACGGCACCTACGAGATCGACCGGCTGATCGCCACCGGCGGCATGGGCGAGGTCTATCGCGGCCATCTGATCGAGACCGGCGACCCGGTGGCGATCAAGGTCATCCGCGCCGACATGGTGCGGAACGAAGCGGCGCTGGCGCTGTTCCGCAAGGAGGCTTCGGCGCTCCACCACCTGCATCACGAAGCGATCATCCGCTATTTCGTGGTGGCGATCGATCCCGGGCTCGGCAGGCCCTATCTCGCGATGGAATTCGTCGAGGGCGAGCCGCTGTCCGAGATCATCCGGCGCGGGGCCCTGCCGGAGGCGGATTGCTTCGCGCTGCTCGACCGGCTCGCCGCGGGGCTCGGCGCCGCGCATCAGATCGGCATCTTCCATCGCGATGTCTCGCCGGACAACATCATCCTGCCCGAGGGCGACGTGACGCGCGCGAAGATCATCGATTTCGGGATCGCGAAATCGACGCGCTTCGGTGCCACCACGGTGATCGGCGATGGATTTGCCGGCAAATATTCCTATGTCTCGCCCGAACAGCTGGGCCTCTATGGCGGCCAGGTCACCGAACGGTCGGACATCTACAGCCTCGGCCTCGTGATCGCGGAGGCTTCCGCCGGGCAGGCGATCGACATGGGCGCCAACCATGCCGAGACGATCGAGCGCCGCCGCGCGGTGCCGCCGCTCGACGGCGTGGCGGCGGGGTTGCGGCCGCTGCTGTCGCAGATGCTCCAGCCGCTGCCCGAGGACAGGCCGGGCAGCATGGCCGAGGTGCGCCGGCTCGCACTGCAGGCATGGCCGGGCGGGAGCGGGGCCGCGGGCGGTTTCGGAGGCGCGGATCCGACGCTGCTCGCGCCGCGCGCCCGCAGCCGGCTCCGCGCGATCGAGGCGGCACGGCAGGCGGAAACCGGGGGCGGCGGCGGGCGCAGGCGCATGGCCTGGCTGGCCCTGGCGGCGCTCCTCGCCGCAGCGGTGCCGGCCGCGCTCTATGTCTGGCCGGGCTTCCTCGCGAAGCCGGTCCAGACGGCGAATCTCGAGGACGGCCCCTATCTGCCGCTGCCGAGCGGCGGGCTGCCGCGCCCGGAAGGCCCGACGCCCGCGCTGCGGCCGGCGGGCGACCCCGCACGCCCGCAGGGAACCGCCTCGCCCGATCCCGAGCCGGACGAGAGCGCGGAACCGGCGGCGCGTCCGGGGCTTCAGCCCGCCGCGGCGCCCCCCTCCGAACCACCGCGTGCGGAGCCTCCCGTGACGCCCACGCAGCCATCCCAGCCTCCGCCGCTGCCGGCGATCGCCGCGCAGGAGGTCAAAGAGCCCGCCGTGCCGGCCCGGCCCGTGCCGGAGCCGCCCGGCCCGTCGCCCGATCCCGCGCCGGCACCATCGACCAGCCTCCCCGCCGCAATGACGGCGGAGGATTTCGTCGCGCGCTATCCGCCGGCGTCCTGCTTCCTGCTCACGCTGCGCAAGGCCGGGCCGCGCAAGGCCGATATCGAGGCGTTCGGCAGCGAGGTGAAGGATATCGAGGCGTTCGACCGGGCTTTCGCCCGTTCGCTCGGCTACGAGGCCGATATCCAGTTTCGCGCCGTGAGCGATGCGCAATGCCCGGCGATCGAATTCCTGGCGCGGTTCCAGCAGCCCGATGCCGAGGCGGGGCTGGTGCTCGACACCTTCAACCTCCGGCCCGGACAGGCGGTGACGGGGGTGATCCGCGGCGCAGGCTTCCGGGCGGTCACGGTCCTGATGGTGACGGATGACGGGATGGTGCGGCCGTTATCCGTCCGCCCCGATCCCGGCGGGCAGAACAGCCTCGTCACCATCGATGCCGAACCCGCCGCCGCCGGCCGCAAGCCGAAACTGGTGATCGCGATCCTCTCGCCGCGCCGGCCGAAAGCCGCGACCATCCCCGGCCGCGTGCCGGCGCGCCGCATCTTCGCCGATCTCGCGGCGGAGCTTGCCGCCGAGCGGGAGGGCGTGACGGTTCTGCGCCAATATCTGCGGATCGATGGATAACGCGGCCGGGGCCGCACTCAGCGCCCCGGCGGTGTCCGGTCGTATCGGGCGGTGAAGAGGTTCAGAAACACCCCGCGAATCCCGTCCGGATGGCTCGCGGCAAGCGCCTGCCAGCGGCTGCGGTAGAGATCCCAGAGCCGGGCGCGGCGGCTCGCGAACAGCGCGCCGACCTTGCCCTCCGGTTCGATCGTCGCCTCGATCTCGGCCGGGTCCAATTCCTTGATCAGCCCGTCGAGCGCCGCCTGCATGGCGACGAACGTGTCGAGCTGATGCGTCTTCAGCGCCTCGAAGGTCTTCCGCAGCGCGGCCTCGCCGGCGAGATAGGACTTGCCGCGCGGGCCGAGCATGATGCGCAGCGCATCCTCGGCGGTCGGCGCGAACGGAATCGGGTTGTTGTCGAGCGCCTGCACGGTGGTGTGGCTCGCGCTGCGCATCGCGCTCTTGGATTCGCTGCGCGCCTGCATCAGAGCCTTCAACTCGGCCGTCGCCGCCAGCATCATGCGCCCCAATTCCTCGGCCAGCGCGCCGGGTTCACGCTCCTTCAGCGCACCGGGCGGCAGGCCGGCGCCGATCTCGAACCGTCGGATGAATTCGGCGGCGTCCGCTGCCGGAGGCGACAACGATTCGACCGGCTCCGGCACGGGCAAAACCGGCAGGGCTGCGGATGTGAAATCCGGCACGGGAGCCGGCACAGGCTCCGCCACGGGGAGCGGCGCGGCTTCCGGCCGCGGCTCCTGGTGGCGCGGTCGCGGCCGCTCGAAGGCCGGCACCCCGGCGGCGCCGCTATCGCCCGCGCCCGACCAGGGATCGGCACCCCGCCAATCCGGCGCCGGCGCCGGAATATCGCTCGCGCGGTCGATGAAATCGTCGGCATGCACGGGGCGGTAGCTGCGCTCGCGCGGCACGGGGGCGGGAGGGGCGGCCTCCTCGCCCACCGACCAGAGATCGGCGGAAGCCGGTGCCGGCGGCGAGGCATCCCCTTCCACCGGAAGCGCGGCCTCCGCCGCCTCTCCCGTGACGGAAACGGCGATGATGTAATGGCCGATCTCCAGCCGATCCCCGGTGCGCAGGCGGCGCGGCGCGGCGAGCCGGTTGGCATCGCCGTTGAGATAGGTGCCGTTGGCCGAGACATCGTGCAGCCAATAGCCGCCATCGCGATAGCGGATCTCGCAATGCCGGCCGGAAATCACCCGCGACGGATCGGGCAGGACCCAATCGAGATGCGCGTCGCGGCCGATATCGATGCCGCGCCGGCCGGTCAGGACATAGCTCAGCGGCCCGCCATCCGGCAGGGCGCCGATATTCTCGATCTTGAGCAGCAGCGACATCACGGCCGGAAATCCTCGCTCCCGGACAATCTCACGGGGCGCCTTTCCTGGCGATGCGGGTGCAGGCGGCGAGCCATGCCTGGATCGTAGCACGAGATTTCGCGACGGGAACCCGGCCGAGCGCGATCGCAAGCCCGCCGGTCACGGCCTGCGCGGCGAGGTCCGCCGGCGCGGGCGCGCCGGGATAATCGCCGACGGAGAGATTGCCGCCCGACCAGGCGGCGGCGAAGGCCGCCCAGGTCGCAGGCGCCCGCGGGTCGAGCCGTTCCGCGAGCTTCAGCGCCGTGACGCGGCGCGTCTCGCCGGGCTCGCGCAGCCAGGCCTCGGCCGCCTCGATCGCGGCGTCTCCGGCCGCGAGATCGATCTCGGGCGTCGCGCGCAGGGCGGCGCAGAGCCATCCCACCGCCTCGCGGCGGGGGAGCATATGCGCGGCGAAGCGGATCGCGTCGAAGGGCTCCGGCCCCGCGCCCAGCCGTTCCATGAAGGCGAGCGGCGCCTCGGCGCCCGGCCGCGCGGCGATCGCCTCGCCGAGCTTCGGGAAAGCATCGAACACGGCTTCGGCGGTCTCGAAGCGGATGAGATCGGCGGAACGGGGGGGCGCGGCCATGGCGGACCTCAATTGATCTTCACGAGCGCGCCGCTCAGCGAGAGCAGGCCCGAACCGGTGATGCTCGTCATCGGCGCGCTGGCGGAGATCGTCGCCGTGCCGTTGAGCGTGATCATCGGGGAATCGATCGCGATGCTGGCCGGCGTCATGGTGATCTTGCTCTGCCCGCACTGGATCGTGATCATCATCCCGGCGGTGATGGTGATGCGTTCGGTGACATCGACGCTCTGGCTCGCGCCGATCCTGACCTTCTGATCGCCGGTCTCGACCGTCAGTTCGTCGTCGCCCTTCTTGACGACGCGCTTGTGCGAGGTCCTGCCGCGCGGCACCGCGAATTCGCTCGCGATTTCCCATTCCGCGGAATTCTTGATCTTGACCTCGAGATCCTTCTCGCCGTGCATGCGGATCTTTTCCTGGTCGGTCTTGTCCTCGAAGATCAGCTCGTTATAGCCGTTGTCGTTCTTCGAGGAGCGCGATTTCACGCCCGAGATGGTCTTGTTCTCCGGCAATGCGAAGGGCGGCGCATTGTTGCCGTTATAGACCGTGCCGGTGACGAGCGGATAATCCGGATCACCCTCGACGAACTCGACGACGACCTCCATCCCGATGCGGGGAATGACGATGCCGCCCCAGGCATTGCCGGCCCAGCTCTGCGCGACGCGGACGCGGCGCGAGGGCTTCTTGTCCCGGTCCCAGTGGAACTGGACGAGGATGCGGCCATGCTCGTCGACATCGATCTCCTCGCCCTCCTTGCCGACGACCTTCGCCGTCTGGAGCCCGGCGATAAGCGGCTTCACCGTGCGCGCCGGCGCGCGGTAGGGTCGATCCACCGGCTGGAACAGGTAGCGGCCCTCGTAGCCCGGCGTGGTCTCGAGGGTAGCGCGCGAGGAATAGGCATCGCCCTGCACGGCGTGCTGGCAGGAGACGATGAGATATTGCCCGTTCTCGCCGGAGGCATCGAGATCGGTCACATCGACAAGACCGCCGGGGGCGATCGAGGGGGCATCGCCCCAGCCCTCCCGGCGGAAATCGAAGCTCTGCATGGCCTCGACCTGGATCTTCGCGAATTTCTCGCCGAGACCGCGCTCGGTGTAATCGGCGTGATAATCGTAATGCTCCAGCGAGGCGCGCGAATAGCCGCCGGGCTTCGCGGCCTCGGCAAGCAGCTGGGCGTTGGGCTTGAGGTAATCGTAATCGTTGAGGCTGACCTTGCCGGTCTCGAAGCGGCGCGTGGGCTTCCAGCCGGCGAGATATTGCTCTTCCCGGAAGCTGCGCTCGTGCGAATGCCGCATCGGCACGCGCGGCAGCCCCGCCAGCGGCTGGTGGGAGGAGCGCCCGTCGGCAAGTACGAGGTCGTGCTTGTCCTGCTTGTGCTCGAAAAAGAAGTAGATCCCGTAACGCTCCATAAGCCGGCGAACGAAATGAAGGTTGGTCTCGCGATATTGCACGCAATACTCGATCGGATCGTAGCTCTCGCTGGTGCGGAAGACGTAATCCGAGAACCCGCCTTCCGAAAAGACCTGCTTGAGGATGTCGATGACATTCATCTCCTTGAAGAACCGGCAATTCTGCTGATAGTTCAGCAAAGCGAGCCAGGGTTCGAGATGAAGCCGGTAATGATGCAGCCCCTCGGTCTTGCCGAGCCATTCCGCACCGGTCAGCACGCCGTTGAAATGCCGCTCGACGCTCCCATGCGTGCGATAGGTGACGCAGCAATTGCGGCCGAGCGCGCGGTCGAAATCGAGCCCCGCCTCGCTGCTGACGGCCTCGATCGAGAAGTTGAACAGATCGCTCAGCCCCTCGCGCGCGTCGAGCCGCAGGAAGCTCAGAACATCCTTGCCGAAGGGTGTCTCGAGCCGGGCGGGCCGGTCGTCTTGCTTGGGGGCGCGGGCCATGGCGTTCCTCGGAAAATCCTGCCGCGCCGGGCCGGCCGCGACGGACCCGACTATTCCCCCAAACGGGCCGCGACGGAAGTGTGGTTTGTCACAGGCAGGACGCCGGTTTCGGTATTGGATGGCGCCGTGATCGTCTCGCGGCCGATCCGCCCGGCACCGTTCGCGGCGCATGGCGACAGCTCCCGCGGGGCGGCTGGATTTACGCGCATGGCCGGGCCGGCCCGATGCCCGGCCGCCTGCCGCGCGTTCGTGGATAGAAGGAGGATCGACGATGCCGACCGACCACGCCGCAAACGTGCCTTTCGTTGACGCACCAAGGGGATTGCGTCATCCTCGCCCGCAAAACAACAATCCCAGGAGCGCCCAGATGAACCGCGTGAGATGTTGTTTGATGGCGCTCGCGCTGATCGCCGTGCCGGCCGCCGCCCAGACCAGGGGCAAGCCGGCCTATTCCGCCGATGATATCGTCAAGACCTTCTCCGGCGAGGCCCTCGGCACGCCGCGCGGGCTCGGCGACCAGCGCGCGGTCTGCGTCGGCACCGAGGCCGATTGCCGCAAGAACGCGGCGGCGCCGAGCATCGCCGAGACCCACCGGCCGAGCTTCGACCTGATGATTCAGTTCGGACTCGATTCCGACCGGCTGACCGACGCCGCCCGGCGCAATCTCGACGAGTTCGCCGCCGCCCTGCGCGATCCGCGCCTGAAGAGCCGGACCTTCGCGGTCGAGGGCCACACCGATGCCCGCGGCTCCGACAGCCACAACATGGATCTGTCGCGGCGTCGGGCCGAGGCGGTGGTCCGCTATCTCGAATCGCGCGGCATCGAACGCGAGCGCGTGCTGCCGCAGGCCTTCGGCAGTACGCGGCCGCGCGCGGGCGACCCGCTCGACGCAACCAATCGCCGGGTCGAAACCCGTCTCGCGCAATAGCGCGCGCCGGTCGCGGAAGGGCTCGGAAGATGAGTACGATCAGGTTTTCCGAGCTCGCGACGGCGCTTCCCCGCCAGGAGGATTGCGGCCCGGATCTCGACGCCGCGGGGGATGACGACCATCTCGGCTTCCTCGCGCGTGTCGAGGGCGTGCTGCCCGCCTCCTTCGCGGAGTTCGACCGCAGCGCGGTCGATTTCGCGGCCGAATACGCGGCCGCCGGCGCGCTGCTGGATCGCGCGGCCGACCTGCGGGTGCTCGTTCTGCTCGCCAAGCTCCTGATCCTCGACCGCCGGCTCGAGGATTTCGCCGGGGTGATGGAGGCGATCGCGATGCTCCTCGCCCGTCATTGGGAGCGCGTGCATCCGGCGGGAGATATCGAGTTCCGACGCGGCGTGCTGATGGCGCTCGACGACAGGCCGCATACGGTGATGCCGCTGCAGGCCGTGCCGCTGTTCGAATCGCGCAATCTCGGCCGGGTCTCCTATCGCAGCCATCTCATCGCCACCGGCGCGGCGCAGCCGCGCGAGACCGAGAGCAGCTACACGGCCGGCACCGTCGCCGCCGCGCTCGAACGCGCCGAGGACGAGGAGATCGCCGGCGCCCATGCCGCCCTGACGCGGATCCACGCCGCGCTCGGCGGGATCGCCGGCGCCTTCGGCACGGCGCTCGGCGCGGGCAAGGAACTCCAGCTCCCCAATCTGCGCGCGCTGGTCGAGGGCCAGCTCGCCTGGCTCGGCAGCGAGCTGGTGCGCAGAACCCCCGCCGCGATTCCGGAACCCGCGGCAGGCGTAAGCGGGCAGGACGGGGCGATCGCCGAGCCTCCGCCCGCGATCGATAGCCACGCGGCCGCACGGGCGGCGCTCGACCGGATCGCCGGCTATTTCCGCCGCAAGGAACCGTCCTCGCCGGCCCTGCTGCTGATCCGCCAGAGCCGCCAGCTTGCCGATGTCTCCTTCATCGAGGCGCTGCGGACGCTGATGCCGGATTCCTTCCCGAGCGCGACGATCCGCATCGGGCGGGGCAGCGGCTTCGCGATCCCGATGGAACGGCTCGGCGAATTGCCCGACGAGGTCGAATCCCCGGCGGACGAGGCCGGGGAGGCGCCAGATTTCGCCGAAGCCGGGGATGCAGCCGAAGCGGCGATGAAGGCGCCCGGTCCTGTGCCGGAACGCACAGAGGGTCCGCGCCGGCTGCCGCAGGTTGCCACGCAGCGGGAGGCGGTCGAGTTGATCACCCAGGTCGCGGGGTTCTACCGCGCCCGTGAGCCCTCGAGCCCGCTTCCCCTGCTCCTCGACCGGGCCAGCGCGCTCGTGGGGCGCGATTTCCTCGCGGTGCTCGAGGAGATGCTGCCCCCGGCGCATCTGCGCCCGCCCGAAGACAATTGAACCGGGCTACCCGCGCGCCGGGCGCCTGAAAAACGACGGCCTGACACGAAGACAAGACAGAAGGAATGAAACCATGAGCGACAGCGGACAGAAATTCATCCGGCGCAACCGCAAGCCGCGCGTCCATATCACCTACGAGGATCCGTACAACGCCGAGAAGCTCGTCGAGCTGCCCTTCATCATGGGCGTTCTGGCGGATCTTTCCGGCAATGCCTCGAAGGTCGAGAAGCCCGAGATCGCGCAACGCAAGTTCCTCGATATCGACATGGACAATTTCGAGAAGCGGATGGCGGCGATCGCGCCGGCGCTGAATTTCCGCGTCGAGAACAAGCTCGGCGGCGAGGAGGGCAGCAAGCTCGGCGTCGAACTCGAATTCAAGTCGATGGACGATTTCAAGCCGACCGTCGTCGCGCGCCAGATCCCTGCGGTGGCGAAGCTCCTGGAGGCGCGCGAACAGCTCAAGAACCTCCAGCGCTACATGGACGGCAAGGTCAATGCCGAGAACAAGCTCAAGGAGCTGCTCGCCGATCCGCATCTGATGCAGGCGCTGCGCGACCGCGCCGCCAAAGCCGACGAGGGCGAGGGCGGCGCCGGCTGAGCTCCGCCCGACCCGCCCGCTGCCATTGCCGAAAGGGACGATCATGGCCACCGAAATGCAGAAAGACGCCGCCGGCGCCGCCGAGACACGGGATGTCGAGGAATTCGCCACCCTACTCAAGCAGAGCTTCAAGCCGCGCAACGACCGCGCCGCGACCGAGGTCGAGAACGCGGTCGCGACCCTCGTCACCCAGGCACTCGCCGACCAGTCGCTCGTCAAGGGCGACGTGCTCGAGACGCTCGACGAGATGATCGCACGGCTCGACGAGAAACTCTCCGCGCAGATGAACGCGATCATGCACGCGCCGGAATTCCAGCAGCTCGAATCCGCATGGCGCGGGCTGCATTACCTAGTCTTCAATTCCGAAACCGACGCGACATTGAAGATCAAGTTCATGAATGTCGGCAAGACCGAGCTCAACAACAACCTGCGCACCTATCCCGGCGCACGCTGGGACCAGAGCCCGCTCTTCAAGCAGGTCTACGAGCAGGAATTCGGCCAGCTCGGCGGCGAGCCGTTCGGCGCGCTCGTCTGCGACTATTACTTCTCGCACGAGCCGATGGACATCCAGCTCATGCGCAGCCTGACCAAGATCGCTGCCAGCGCGCATTGCCCGCTCTTCGCCGCCGCCAGCCCGACGCTGATGGGCATGGACAGCTGGACGCAACTCTCGGACCCGCGCGATCTCTCGGTGATCTTCGAGACGCCGGATTACGCGGCCTGGAAGAGCCTGCGCGACAGCGAGGATGCGCGCTATCTCGGCCTCTGCCTGCCGCGCGTGCTCGCCCGTCTGCCCTATGGCGCCAAGACCGACCCGGTCGAGGAATTCGGCTTCGAGGAGGAAACCGACGGCCATGACGGCACGAAATACGCCTGGATGAACGCAGCCTACGCGATGGCGGCGAACATCAACCGCGCCTACAAGGAATGGGGCTGGACGACGCGCATCCGCGGCGTCGAATCGGGCGGCGAGGTGATCAACCTGCCGGTCCATACCTTCCCCACCGATGACGGCGGCATCGATCTGAAATGCCCGACCGAGATCGCGATCACCGACCGTCGCGAGGCCGAACTGGCGAAATCCGGCCTCATTCCGCTCATCCATCGCAAGAATTCCGACAAGGCCGCCTTCATCGGCGCGCAATCGGTCTACCGGCCCAAGAAGCGGATGACGGACGAGGCGACCGCCTCGGACAATCTCTCCTCGCGGCTGCCCTACATGTTCGCGGTGTCGCGCTTCGCGCATTACCTCAAATGCATGGTGCGCGACAAAATCGGCTCCACCAAGAACAAGTCCGAACTCCAGCGCTGGCTCAACGACTGGATCCATCTCTATGTCGACGGCGATCCGCTGAACTCGACCGAAGAGACCAAGGCCCGCCGCCCGCTCGCTGCCGCTTCGGTGGAAATCATCGAGAACGAGGAAAATCCCGGCTATTACTACGCGAAATTCATGCTCAGGCCCCATTACCAGCTTGAAGGCATGGATATCGGCCTGAGCCTCGTCTCGCGCCTGCCGGCGAAGACCGGCTAATATAGCCGACAAAATATTATCCCTGTGCGTCCGCACACGGAAACGGGGATCGAAAACAGCGATAAGAATTACGGCTAACACAGGAGGTATCCATGGCCGTAGACATGTTCCTCGAGATCGATGGCATTCAGGGTGAATCCTCGATCAAGCAAAACGCGATCGACATCGAATCCTGGAGTTTCGGCATGGCGCAGACGGGCACGAGCCATGTCGCGACCGGCGCCGGCGCCGGCAAGGTCTCGGTGCAGGACATCCATATCCAGAAGCAGGCCGACAAGGTCTCGCCGACGCTGATGCTCAAGTGCTGCTTGGGCGAGCATATCAAGAAGGGCAAGATCACCTGCCGCAAGGCCGGCGGCAAGCCGCTCGATTATTACGTCGTCGAGATGGAGGATATCCTCATCTCCTCGGTGCAGGTCGTCGGTTCCAACGGCAGCGATCTCGTCAACGAAAGCATCTCGATCAATATCGGCTCCTTCAAGGTCGTCTATACGCCACAGAAGGCCGATGGCTCGGGCGGCGCGCCGGTCGAGGTGGCGTGGGACGTTGCCAAGAACAAGAAGAAATAAGTCGGCTTCACATAAGCCGCTTAGCGCCAGCGGCGGGGGGCATGCTCCCTGCCGCGCCGTTCAACGGAGCCGGCGCACGGCCGGTCCGGACATTGCCAGGCGGGGAGCGTCATGATCAGGAAGACCGCCAGGGAGCGTCTGTCGCCGCCGCTGATCTATGCCTTCCGCTCGGCCCATGCCGCGGGGCATTACCGCAAGGCCACGCCCTCGCCGGATTTCGAGCCGGGTGATGCGCCGAAGCCGGCGCCGGCGCGGAACGTGCTGCGCAGCCCGATCACCGAGCAGGCGCTCCGCGACGAGGTGGCGCGCGACCTCAACGCGCTCGTCAATACGATCAGCCTCGAATCCGCGGTCGACCTCGGTGAATTCAACGCCGTTCGGCGCTCGATCCTCAATTTCGGCATCCGCGACCTCAATTCGCGCTTCGCGGACCAGGCGAGCGACGGCCATCTCGTGCGCGACGTCGCCGAGGCGATCCGTCGTTATGAACCGCGGCTCATCGCCTCATCGATCCGGGTCAATCATGTCGTGCGCGTCGACGAACCGACGCTGACGGTGCGGCTCGAGATCGCCGCCGATCTGTTCTGCGAGCCGGTCAACGTGCCGGTGGTCTTCATCGCCGATATCGATGTCGACAATTGCGACGTCTCCGTCAGCCGGGCGGCCTGAGCGATGAACCGCGAATTTCTCGATCTCTATAATCGCGAATTGCTGCTGCTTTACGAGCAGGCAAAGGAATTCGCTGAGGAATACCCGGAAATCGCGCAACGGCTCGGCGGGCTTGTTGCCGAACGGACCGACCCGATGGTCGCCGGCCTCCTCGAGGGCACCGCCTTCCTCGCCGCGCGCGTGCAATTGAAGATGAAGCACGAATTCCCGGAATTCACGGGAAACCTGCTCGAACAGCTGATGCCGGGTGCGCTGGCACCGACGCCGTCGGCGGTCATGGTGCGCTTCACCCCGAAATTCGGCGATGCCGCGCTCAAGGAAGGCCGCGTCATTCCCCGGCTGAGCATCATCGAGGCCGTGCATGCACAGAAGGACAACCCGGTCGCCTGCCGGTTCCGGCTTTCGAGCAACGTCACGCTCTGGCCGTTCGAGATCAGCAACGCGCGCTATTTCGCGGCGGCGGCGCCGCTCCAGGCGCTGCGGGTGCCGCTGACGGCGGCCGCCACCGCCGGGCTTGTGCTCACGCTGCGCCACCGCAGCGTTGCGAACGCGGCGAACGAGCTGGCGGGCGGCGCAGCGCCTGAGGACGAGAGCGCGCTTGTCTCCACCTGCCGGACCCGCCGCCTGCCGATCCATTTCCTCGGGCCGGAGGCGGATGCGATCGCGCTCCTCGAGCAGATCTTCGCGCGCCGCGTGTCGCTGCATTTCCGCTATCTCGATTCCTTCGGCGACCCGGTGATCCTGCCCGGCGCGGGGGTGGCGATCCGTCCTGTCGGTTTCGGCGAGGACGAAGCCCTGCTGCCCGTCGATCACCGCCTGTTCCGCGGCTTTGACCTGCTGCGCGAATATTTCATCCTGCCGCGCAAGTTCCTCGGCATCGAACTTGCCGGGCTCGAGACCGTGCTGCCGCGGATCCGTGCCGCGCAATTCGAGATCGTGCTCGCCTTCTCCGAAGCCAATGCGCGGCTGCCGGCCTATGCGAAGCCGGAGAACATGGTGCTCTACGCCGCGCCCGCGGTCAACCTGTTCGAGAAGACGACGGATCGCCTGCCGGTGAAGCCGGGCCTGCACGAATACCATGTCGTGCCCGATCGCAGCCGGCCGCTCGATTACGAACCGCACCGCATCCTCGCCGTGCATGCCCACCGGCCAGGCGGCAAGGAGAAGCGCCCGGTGCCGCCGCTCTACGGCGCGGCGCTCGACAACGGCGATCCGGCCGAACTCGCCTACACCTTGCGGCGGCTGCCGCGGCGACGCACCGCCGACGAACGGCGCTATGGCACCGCCTCGGAATATACCGGCACCGAGATGTTCCTGTCGATCTCCACCCCGCTGACGCAGGGCGAGGACCGGGTGATGGAACTCTCGGTGCGCGCGCTGTGTTCGAACCGTCACCTGCCGGAATTGCTGCCGGTCGGTTCCGGAAAGGTGGATTTCCGGCTGCTCGACGACACCGAACTCGCCATTGCCTGCATCGCCGGCCCCACCCCGCCGCGCGAACCGATCGCCGGCCAGAAGCGCGGGCGCGCCGAAACATGGTCGACCGGCTCGACGCTGTGGCGGCTGCTCAACCTTGCGAGCCTCAACCATCTCGGCTTCGCCAGCCACAACGCTGCCGCCGATGCGCGGATGCTGAAGGAGACGCTGCGCCTCTTCGCCGATTCCGCCGACAGTGCCACCGAACGGCGGATCGCCGGGTTGCGCGCCATCACCAGCCAGCCGGTGGTCCGCCGGGTGCAGCGCCGCGAGGGGGCGGGCGTGGCGCGCGGGATCGAGATCGGCGTCACGATCGACGAAGCGGCCTTCGAAGGCTCGGGCATCTTCCTGCTCGGCGCTATCCTCGACGAATTCTTCGCCGAATACGCGCATCTCAACACCTTCACGCAGATGGTGCTGCGCTCCACGAGCCGCGGCGAGGTGATGCGCTTCGCGCCGCGCCTCGGCCGGAGAGCGGTGCTGTGAGCGCGGGCGCGCGCCACAACCGGCCGCCGCCGCTGCCGGCCCCGCTCGCCGCCGCGCTGGAAGCCGCGCCGGAGCAGTTCGATTTCTTCGCGGTGATGCGCGCGCTCGAGGCCGGCAACCCGCAGGCGCCGCGCATCGGCGACAGCGGCGCGCTGCGCGAGGAATATGTCACGCTCGGTCAGGATCCGTTCCTGGTCTTTCCCGCCTCGAACCTCTCGAAAGCCACGGCGGACCGCGCCGGCCGGTTGCGCGTGCTCGTCCGCTTCCTCGGTTTGCTCGGCCCGCAGGGCGCATTGCCGCTGACGACAACCGATGAAGCCCTGACCTATCTTTCGCGCGACGACGAGGCGCTGGCGCGCTTCCTCGATCTGTTCAACAATCGCTTTCTCCAACTCTTCTTCCGGGCCTGGGCCGATGCGCGGCCGATCGCGCAGGCGGACAGGCCGCGCGAGGACCGGTTCCGGGCCTATATCGGCGCCTCGATCGGCCTCGGCTCGCCGCTGGCGGCCGATCTCGATTCGGTGCCCGATGCGGTCAAGCTCCGCTTCGCGGGGCTGATGGGCGCGCAGGCCAAGAGCGCGACGCGGCTTGCCGCCCTGCTCACGGGCGTGTTCGGCACACGCTGCGAGATCGAGGAATTCGTCGGAAGCTGGCTGCTGCTGCCTTTCGGGGAACGGAGCCGGCTCGGCGGGGAGAATGCCGCGCTCGGCGGCGCGCTGATGCTCGGCGAGCGGATGTTCAGCGTCGCCGACAAGTTCCGCATCCGCATCCATGCCGCGACGCTCGCCGAATACGAAACCTACCTGCCGACAGGGCCGCGCGCCGAGCACCTGAGCGACCTCGTGACCTTCCATCTCGGCGAGGCGCTCGATTGGGATGTCGAGCTCGCTTTGCCCGCCCGCGAGGCAAAACCGATGGTGCTCGGCCGGACCGGCCGGCTGGGCTGGACGTCGTGGATGGCACCGGACTGGTCGATCAGCGGCGATACGATCCGGCGCGATGCACGTTTCCATGTTCACATGCGGGTCAGGCAGGCCCGCGCGGCGCGCGAGGCGCGCGAATCCGCCAGCGAGGGAGCCCGGGCATGACCGATATCAGCCTTGAGAATGTTGCCGGCAAATTGAATCGTGTCGGCTATGATGCCTTCCTTCAGGCCATGCGGCTCGCGAAATCGGCCGGGAACCGCCATGTCGAGCTGGCGCATTGGCTCTTTCCGCTGCTCCAGGCGGAGGGAACGGACATTCCGGTTATCGCCGACCATTTCAAGCTCGACCGCGCAAAGCTGCTCGCCGATTGCCAGAACGTCATCGCCGGCTTCCGTCGCAACGAGAGCGAGATGCCGGGCGTATCGAACACGATCGTCGACCTGCTCGATCGCGGCTGGCATTACGCGACGCTGTTCTTCGGCGAGGTGCAGATCCGCTCCGGGCATCTGCTGCTCGCGGCGTTGAAATCACCGGAATTGCGGCGGGCGTTGCTGGCCGTGTCACCGGAATTCCAGAAGATCAATACCGACACCTTCGCCGCCGAGCATCGGCGATTGCTCGCGCGCTCCGCCGAGGAGGCGATGCGGCCGATGGACGGCGCCGGGATCACCCCAGAGCCGGGCGCGGGGGCGAAGGGCACCACGGCGCTGGACCGCTTCAGCCAGGACCTGACGGCCAGGGCGCGGGCCGGCGGCATGGATCCGGTTCTCGGACGGGATGACGAGATCCGGCAGATCATCGACGTGCTGCTGCGCCGGCGCCAGAACAACCCGATCCTCACCGGCGAGGCCGGCGTCGGGAAGACCGCCGTGGTCGAGGGGCTCGCGCAGCGGATCGTGGCCGGGGACGTGCCTCCGGCCTTGCGCGACGTGCGGCTCTGCGCGCTCGATGTCGGGCTGATGCAGGCGGGCGCCTCGATGAAGGGCGAGTTCGAGCAGCGGCTGCGCTCGGTGATCGACGAGGTGCAGGCCTCGCCCATTCCGGTGATCCTCTTCATCGACGAGGCGCATACCTTGATCGGCGCGGGCGGCGCGGCCGGCACCGGCGATGCCGCCAACCTGCTCAAGCCGCCGCTGGCGCGCGGCACGCTGCGCACCATCGCCGCGACGACCTGGTCGGAATACCGGCAATATATCGAGAAGGACCCGGCGCTGACGCGGCGCTTCCAGCCGGTGCAGATCGACGAGCCGGATGCGCAGCGCTGCTGCGACATGCTGCGCGGCATCCTGAAGCCGATGGAGGCGCATCACGGCGTGCGCATCGCCGATGCCGCGATCACGGCCGCGGTGATGCTCTCGCAGCGCTATATCCCCGCCCGGCAATTGCCCGACAAGGCCGTGAGCCTGCTCGACACGGCCTGCGCGCGGGTCGCGATCAGCCAGAGCACGATCCCCGCCGGCATCGAGGAGCTGCGCGCCGCCCTCGCCGCCCGCGCCAAGGAGCGCGCTGCGCTCGTCAAGGATGCGGAACTCGGCGCCGACAATGCCCGGCGCATCGCCGAAATCGAGGCCGAGACCGAGAGGCTGGCCGCGGCCCTCGCGGCGCGCGAGGCGGACCATGCGCGGGAAAAGGCGCTGATCGACGAGATCCTGGCGCTGCGCGGCAGGCTCGGCGAGGCGATTTCCGATACCGA
The DNA here is from genome assembly GCF_008641065.1 of Rhabdaerophilum calidifontis. Lineage (GTDB taxonomy): Bacteria > Pseudomonadota > Alphaproteobacteria > Rhizobiales > Beijerinckiaceae > Rhabdaerophilum > Rhabdaerophilum calidifontis. The sequence goes on from NZ_VTRS01000004.1 coordinate 100,826, forward strand.
AGCCGCCCAGCGCGAGGCGGTGATGCAATCCCTGCGTGCCAAGGCGCGGGAACTCGATGCGCTGGCGCCCGAGAGCCGGATGATCTTCCCGCATGTCGACGCGGACACGGTCGCCGCCATCGTCTCGGACTGGACGGGGATCCCGGTCGGGCGGATGGTCAAGGACGAGATCGAGGCGGTGCTCACGCTGCCGGACATGCTCAACCGTCGCGTCGTCGGGCAGAACCACGGTCTTGCGATGATCGCGAAGCGGATCGAGACCAGCCGCGCCAAGCTCGACAACCCTTCCAAGCCGATCGGCGTCTTCATGCTCTGCGGGCCCTCCGGCGTCGGCAAGACCGAAACCGCACTCGCGCTGGCCGAGGCGCTCTACGGTGGCGAGCAGAATATCATCACCATCAACATGAGCGAGTTCCAGGAGGCGCATACCGTCTCCACGCTCAAGGGCGCCCCGCCCGGCTATGTCGGCTATGGCGAGGGCGGACGGCTGACGGAAGCCGTGCGCCGCAAGCCCTATTCCGTGGTGCTGCTCGACGAGGTGGAGAAGGCGCATCCGGACGTACACGAGATCTTCTTCCAGGTCTTCGACAAGGGCATGATGGAGGACGGGACCGGACGGCGGATCGATTTCCGCAACACGCTGATCATCCTCACCTCGAATGTCGGCACCGAGCGGCTGATGCATCTCGCGGCGAAGGAGGAATTCCGCTCCGACCCGGAGAAGCTCGCCGCCGCGCTCAAGCCGGATCTCCTGGAGGTATTCCCGCCGGCCCTGCTCGGGCGCATCGTGACGATTCCCTATTTCCCGCTCTCGCCGGAGATGCTTGGCGGCATCGTCCGGCTCCAGCTCGGCCGGATAGAGAAGCGGATCCGCGAGAACCACGGCGCGGCCTTCACCTATGACGCGGCGGTGGTCGAGAAGATCGTCGGGCTGTGCAACGATCCCGCCAGCGGCGGACGCATGGTCGACAACATTCTGACCAACGCCATCCTGCCGGAGATGTCGCGGCGCATCCTCGGACTTCAGGTCGAGCGGAAGGCGCTGGAGCGCATCCATGTCGGGGTGGAGGACGGCGTCTTCACCTTCCTCGCGACCGGAAGCGATGCCGGCTGAACAGGCCGCGCTCAGGCGCTGCCGATGAAGATGCCGGCGAGCAGGACCATCGTGCCGCCGACCACGACCTGGAACACCGAGCGCAGGAACGGCGTTTCCATATAATGCGTGCGGATCCAGGCGATCGCCACGAGTTCTGCCGCGACGATCAGCGCCGCCGTCAGTGTCGCGATGTGGAAGGCGTTTGGCCAGGAATCCGGCACGAGATAGGGCAGCGTGTGGCCGAGCCCACCGAGCATGGTCATCAGCCCGCAGACGAGGCCCCGCAGCCAGGGCGCGCCGCGCCCGGAAATGATGCCGTCATCGCTCATCGCCTCGGTGATGCCCATCGAGATCCCGGCCCCGACGGAGGCGGCGAGCCCGACAAGGAAGGTCTCCTTGTTCGATTGCGTCGCGAAGGCCGCCGCGAAGAGTGGTGCCAGCGTCGAAACCGAGCCGTCGATCAACCCCGCGAGCCCCGGCTGGACATAGGTGAGCACGATGCGGCGATGGCGCGCCGTGCTTTCTGCATCGCGCGCAGCCTCGGTGAGATGCTCCGCCTCCAGCCGTCCGGCCCGCTCCTCGTGGCCGCGCTCGGCCTCGGCGAGATGGTTGAACAGCGCGCGAAGCCGGGCATCGCGGGAGCGTGCCGCCGCCGCGGCATAGAAGGTCTCCGCGCGGCGCTCGCGGGCCGTGGCTTCGGACCGCATCCGCTCCGGCTGCGCCAGGACCGCGCCGGGAGGCGGCGCCGGCATGCGCGGCAGACCCCGGATCTCCTCGGTGCGGATCGGCGGCAGGATGTCGCCGAAACGCTCGCGATAGAGCGCGAGCAAGGAATCGCGATGCGCGCGCTCCTCCGCGGCCATGGCGGCGAAAAACCCGGCCGAGGCGGGATAGGAGCCGGCGCAGGCATCCGCAAAATCCTGGTAGCGGCGCGCATCGTCCTCCTCGCTGAAAACGGCCAGGGCAATCAGTTCCCGTTCGGTCAGATCGTCGATCGACCGGCGGCGGAACGGGAGAATCGCGGACATGGGCATGGCAGGACCGGCGCATGATTTAGAATAAATCTAAACTAGGCGCTCAAATCCCCCGCCGCAAGAGGCCGCGTCGCATGATTGCCGGCCGCGGCCATGCGTCGCGCTCAGGTCGCCGGGTCCGCCAGAGCCTTGAGGCGGTAGAGCGCGTCGAGTGCCTCGCGCGGGGTCATCTCGTCCGGCCGGATCGCGTCGAGCGCGGCGCGCAAAGCGTCCGGGGCGGGCGGTGGCTGGACGGCACGAAACAGCGGCAGGTCATCCACGAGCCGCGTCACGGGGGCGGCGCGATCCGCCTTCTCCAGTTCGGCGAGGATGGCGCCTGCGCGGCGGATGACGCCCGGCGGCAGCCCGGCCAGCTTCGCGACCTGGATGCCGTAGGAGCGGTCGGCAGCCCCGGGAACCACCTCGTGCAGGAAGACGACATCGCCCTTGTAGGTGGCGACCTTCATCGTCACCGGATGCAGGCGCCCGAGCTTCGCCGAAAGGGCGGTGAGTTCATGGAAATGCGTCGCGAACAGCGCCCGGCAGCGGTTGACATCATGCAGGTGCTCGATCGCCGCCCAGGCGATCGACAGTCCGTCATAGGTCGCGGTGCCGCGGCCGATCTCGTCGAGGATCACCAGCGCCCGCGGGCCGGCCTGATTGAGGATCGCCGCGGTCTCGACCATCTCGACCATGAAGGTCGAACGTCCGCGCGCGAGGTCGTCCGCCGCGCCGACGCGGCTGAACAGGCGATCGACGATGCCGATCCGCGCCCGCCGCGCCGGAACGAAGGCGCCCATCTGCGCGAGAATGGCGATCAGCGCATTCTGGCGGAGATAGGTCGATTTGCCGGCCATGTTGGCGCCCGTCACCAGCAGGATCCGCCCGGCGCCGCCCGGATCCTCGGGCGAAAGATCGCAGGGATTGGCGATGAAGGCGCTGCCGCCCCGCTGCATCGCGCGCTCGACGACCGGATGACGCCCCTCCTCGATCGCGAAGGTGGCATCCTCGGTGATTTCCGGACGCGTCCAGCCGCCGCGATCGGCGATCTCGGCGAGACCGGCGAGGACATCAAGCGTCGCGAGCGCCTCGGCGCCGGCGCGGATCGCAGCGTCGGCGGCCGCGATTTCGGCGGCGAAGGCGGCGAAATGGTCGAGTTCCCGCTGCAAGGCACGCCCCGAAGCCTCGCCGATCCGATGTTCGAGCGCGGAGAGTTCGGCGGTCGAGAAGCGCATCGCCCCGGCCATGGTCTGGCGGTGGACGAAGGTCGCGGCGAGCGGCGGGCGCAGCATCGCCTCGCCGACCGCCTGCGGCACCTCGACGAAATAGCCGAGCTGGTTGTTGTGCTTGATCCGCAGCCCGCGCGCGCCGGTCTCCTCGGCGTAGCGCGTCTGGAGCCCGGCAATCACCGCGCGGGAATTGTCGCGCAGCGCGTGCAACTCGTCGAGAACGGCATCGAAACCGGGGCGGATGAAGCCGCCATCCCGCTTCTGGAGCGGCACATCCTCCCGCAGCGCCGCGAGCAGGCCGGCTCCGAGCGCCGCCGGCGCCGCGAGCAGCGCATGGCCCAGCCGCGCGAGCATTTCCGGAAGATCGGGGCGTGCTGTGAGGCGGGCGGCGATCCCCTCGCACTCGACCAGCGCCTGACCGATCGCGATCAGGTCGCGGGGGCCGGCCCGATCGAGTGCGAGGCGTGCGAGCGACCGCGGCATGTCCGGGCAGCGCCGGAGCCGCTGCCGAAGATCGCGGCGGGCCTCGCCATCCGCGACCAGCGCCGAGACCGCGTCATGCCGGGCCCGGATCGCGCCGGGATCGGTCAGCGGGCCGGCCAGCCATTGCGCGAGCAGGCGTCCGCCGCCGGGGCTCACCGTCTCGTCGATGGTCGCGAGCAGGCTCCCCTCGCGCGCGCCGCCGAGCGTGCGCACCAGTTCGAGATTGGCGCGCGTCGCGGCGTCGATGGCCATGGTCGCCGAACGGGCGATGCGACGCGGCGGCATCAGCGGCGGACGGGCCTGAAGCTGGGTCCGTTCGAGATAGACGATGATCGCGGCGAGCGCGGCGATTTCGGGGCGGCTGAATGTGCCGAAGCCGGCCAGCGTCGCGACCCCGTAATAGGCAGCGACACGGCTCTCGCCGCTCGCCGGGTCGAAGCCCTCGCGCGGAAGCCGCGTGACGGCGGCGCGCGGATCGTTCAGCAGCCCGGAAAGCGCCGGATCTTCGCGGAGTGCATCCGGAACCAGCAATTCGCTCGGATCAAGCCGGTCGATCTCGCCGGCAAGGTCGGCGGCGTCCACCAAGGCGAGCCGGCATTCGCCTGTCGAGATGTCGACGGCAGCCAGGGCGTAATCATGGCTGCCGCCCTCGGCCTTCTGTCGCGCCAGCGCGACGAGCATGTTGGCGCGGCGCGCGTCAAGCAGCCCCTCCTCGGTGATGGTGCCGGGGGTGACGATGCGGACGACATCGCGCCTCACCACGGCCTTGGCGCCGCGCTTGCGCGCCTCGGCCGGGTCTTCGAGCTGCTCGCACACCGCCACGCGATGCCCGGCGGCGATGAGGCGCTGGAGATATTCGTCGGCGCGAACGACCGGCACCCCGCACATCGGGATATCCTGCCCGGCATGCCGGCCACGCTTCGTGAGCACGATGCCGAGGGTCCGCGCGGCGATCTCGGCATCGGCGAAGAACAATTCGTAGAAATCGCCCATCCGGTAGAACAGCAGGCAATCCGGGTTTGCGGCCTTGATCTCGATATATTGCGCCATCGAGGGCGTTGCCCGCGCCGCTTCGTTGTGCACGGGCGACGGCGCCTCGTAAGGCTCCTGCGGCGGATCAAAGGCGGGGTCGCGCATCAGGCGTTCGGCTTCCGGAATGATCCGGTCGAGTTACCACGCCGCCGGCGCGATTCCGAATCCGGCGCCGGATTTTGCCTCGGTCGCGGCTTGAGCATTGGGGACAACGCCAATACGGTGTTCAGCCCGCCCCCAGAAGGCGCCCTTCCGGAAACGCCCGAGTTGCTCCCGATGCCTGATTCGACCCAGCCCAAGAAGCGCCCCCGACCGACCTTCACCGATCAGGAGGCGCTCGATTTCCACGCGCGCGGCAAGCCGGGCAAGCTCGAGATCGTTCCTACCAAGCCCATGGCGACGCAGCGCGATCTTTCGCTTGCCTATTCGCCCGGCGTCGCGGTGCCCGTGCTGGCGATCGCCAAGAACCCCGCCACCGCCTTCGATTACACCGCACGCGGCAATCTCGTCGCGGTGATCTCGAACGGCACCGCGATCCTCGGGCTCGGCAATCTCGGCGCGCTCGCCTCCAAGCCGGTGATGGAAGGCAAGAGCGTGCTCTTCAAGCGCTTCGCCGATATCGATTCCATCGATCTCGAGATCGATACCGAGGATCCGGAGGCGTTCATCAACGCGGTGCGCCATCTCGGCCCCTCCTTCGGCGGCATCAATCTCGAGGACATCAAGGCGCCGGAATGCTTCATCATCGAGCAGCGTCTCAAGGAATTGATGGACATCCCCGTCTTCCATGACGATCAGCACGGCACCGCGATCATCGCCGCCGCGGGACTTCTGAACGCGCTGGAACTGACGGGCCGGGACATCCACTCGACGCGGCTCGTCGTCAACGGCGCCGGCGCGGCGGGGATCGCCTGCGTGGAACTGCTGAAGGCGATGGGGTTCAAGCCCGACAACGTGATGCTCTGCGACACCAAGGGGGTGATCTATCAGGGCCGCGAGGAGGGCATGAACCAGTGGAAGAGCGCGCATGCCGTGCGCTCCGACCGGCGCACGCTCGCCCAGGCGCTCGAAGGCGCGGATGCCTTCTTCGGCCTCTCGCAGAAGGGGGCGCTGACCAGGGCCATGGTCGCGGCGATGGCGCCGAACCCGATCATCTTCGCGATGGCCAATCCCGATCCGGAGATCACGCCGGAAGAGGTGGCCGAGATCCGCGACGATGCCATCATGGCGACCGGGCGCTCGGATTATCCGAACCAGGTCAACAACGTGCTCGGCTTCCCCTATCTGTTCCGCGGCGCGCTCGACGTGCAGGCGACCACGATCAACATGGAAATGAAGATCGCGGCGGCGAAGGCGCTGGCCACGCTGGCCCGCGAGGACGTGCCGGATGATGTCGCCGCCGCCTATGCCGGCGCGCGGCCGCGCTTCGGGCGCGACTACATCATTCCGGTGCCCTTCGATCCGCGCCTGATGGCCCGCGTCTCGGGCGCGGTGGCCCAGGCGGCGATGGAAACCGGCGTCGCGCGCAAGCCGCTGAAGAGCCTCGCCGAATACGGCCGCGCGCTCGCGCATCGGCGCGATCCGGTGGCGGGCGTGCTCGCGCGCGTGTTCGAGCAGGTGCGCCGCCGGCCGAAGCGCGTCGTGTTCGCGGAGGGCGAGGAGGAGGCGGTGATCCGCGCCGCCGTCAGCTTCGGCAACCAGGGGCTCGGCACCGCCGTGCTGGTCGGGCGCGAGGAGCGCGTGATGGCGGCGGCCGAGGCGGCCGGCATCGAGATCAAGGCCGGCATCGAGATCCATAACGCCCGGCTCTCGACGCGCAACGCCGCCTATGCACAGTTCCTTTACGAACGGCTCCAGCGGCAGGGCTATCTGTTCCGCGATTGCCAGCGGCTGATCAACAACGACCGCAACGCTTTCGCAGCGTCGATGGTCGCGCTCGGCGATGCCGATGCAATGGTGACCGGCGTCACGCGCAATTATTCCGCCGCGCTCGCCGATATCCGCCGCGTCATCAGCGAGAAGCCCGGCCACCGCGCGATCGGGGTCAGTCTCGTGCTGGCACGCGGGCGGACGGTGCTCGTGGCCGATACGGCGGTGCACGAAATGCCGACCGCCGAGGAACTCGCCGACATCGCGATCGAGGCCGCCGGCGCGGCGCGGCGGCTCGGCTACCAGCCGCGGGTGGCGCTGCTCGCCTTCTCGACCTTCGGCAACCCGGAGGCCGAGCGCTCGGCGCGCGTGCGCGAGGCGGTCGAGATCCTCGACCGCATCCGCGTTGATTTCGAATATGACGGCGAGATGGGCGCGGATGTCGCGCTCAACCCCGAGATCATGGCGGCCTACCCGTTCTGCCGGCTTTCCGGCCCGGCCAATGTGCTGGTGATGCCGGCCTTCCATTCCGCCGCCATCGCCACCAAGATGCTGCAGGAACTCGGGGGATCGACCGTGATCGGCCCGCTGCTCGTCGGGTTCGACCGGCCGGTGCAGATCGTGCCGATCGCGGCGAAGGACAACGATCTGGTCAACATGGCGACGCTTGCGGCCTTCGGGGTCGGGGGGTAACCGGGCGCAGCATTCCGCCCGCGAGGTTTCCGCTTGCCCGTCAGCCGCCCGGTCCTGCCGATCGATGCCGCCCTGCCCGATCTCCTCGCCGCGCTTGCCGGGCCGGGGCAGGCGATGCTGGTGGCGCCGCCCGGCGCCGGCAAGACGACGATCGTGCCGCTGGCGCTGCTCGAAGCGCCCTGGCGCGGTGACGGCGCCATCCTCGTCCTCGAACCGCGCCGCATCGCCGCGCGTGCCGCCGCCGCGCGCATGGCCGCCCTGCTCGACGAGCCGCTTGGCGGCATCATCGGTCTGCGCACGCGCTTCGAGACCCGCGAATCCGCAGCCACCCGCATCCTCGTCGTCACCGAGGGGGTGTTCGCGCGGATGATCGTCGACGATCCGGCGCTGGCCGGAATCGCGGCGGTGCTTTTCGACGAATTCCACGAGCGCTCGCTCGACGCCGATTTCGGGCTTGCTTTGGCGCTCGAGACGCGGGAGGCGCTGCGGCCCGATCTCCGGCTCCTCGTGATGAGCGCGACGCTCGACGATGCCCGTCTTGCAACCCTGCTCGGCGCGGCACCGCTGATCCGCTCCGAGGGCCGCAGCTTCCCGATCGAGACCCGCTATCGCGGTCGCGATCCCGGCCAGCCGATCGCGCCGCAGATGGCGACGGCGATCCGCGCCGCGCTGGCGGTCGAAACCGGCTCGATCCTCGCCTTCCTGCCCGGCCAGGGCGAGATCGAACGCGTGGCGCAGCTGCTTGCGGAAGGGGGGCTGCCGGCCGATGCCGAACTCTGCCCGCTCTACGGCGCGCTCGACCCGGCGCGGCAGGATGCGGCGATCCGCCCCGCGCCGCCGGGACAGCGCAAGATCGTGCTCGCGACCGCCATCGCCGAAACCTCGCTGACGATCGAGGGCGTGCGGATCGTCGTCGATTCCGGGCTCGCCCGCGTGCCGCGCTACGAGCCCGATCTCGGCATATCGCGGCTGGAAACCGTGCGGGTCAGCCGTGCTTCGGCGGATCAGCGCCGGGGGCGCGCCGGCCGGACGGAACCCGGAATCGCCATCCGATTATGGGATCAGGCGCAGGATCAGGGGCTCGTCGCCTTCAACCGCCCGGAGATCCTCGATGCCGATCTCGCGGGGTTTCGGCTCGATTGCGCGGCCTGGGGTGCCGCACCGGATGCGCTGCGGCTGCTCGATCCCGCGCCGCCGGCGGCGTTGGCGGAGGCGGAGCGGCTGCTCGCCGGGCTCGGGGCGCTCGATGATGCGGGGCGGATCACCGCGCGCGGCCGTGCCTTGCGGCGGCTGCCGCTCGCACCGCGGCTCGCGGCGCTGGTTCTGGAGGGAGCGCGGCGCGGTCAGGGCGAGACAGCGGCGCGGATGGCGGCATTGCTGTCCGAACGCGGTCCCGGTGGTAGCGCGACCGATCTTCTCGTCCGGCTCGACCGGCTCGCGGAGGAGCGCGGGCCTCGCGCGCAGGCCGTGCGCGGCATGGCCGCGCAATGGGCACGGCGCGCGGCGGAAGCGACGCGGGACGAGGTCCCTGCCGAGCCCCTGCCCCCCGGCGCGCTCGCCGCGCTCGCCTTTCCGGACCGGATCGGCAAGGCACGCGGTGACGGCGCCTTCAACCTGGCGAATGGTCGGATCGCGGCGCTCGACGCCGCCGATCCCCTGGCTGCTTCGGCCTATCTTGTGGCGCTCGATCTCGCCGGATCGGCGGGCCGGGCGCGGATCACGCTGGCGGCACCGCTCGAACGGCGCGAGATCGACCGGCTGTTTGAATCGCAGATCCGGGTGGAAGAGGCGACGATCTTCGATTCCGCCGCCGAGGCGCTGCGCCGGCGGCGGGTGGCGCGCCTGCTCGCGCTTGTGCTCGACCAGCAGACCCTGCCGGTTCCGCGCGACGAGGCCAGCGCCGGCATCCTCGCGGCGGCGGCGGCCCGGCACGGGATCGACCGCCTCGGCTGGTCGAAGGCGCAGATGCGGCTGCGCGACAGGGTCGGTTTCGTGCGCGCGGGCGATCCGGATTCGTGGCCCGATCTTTCCGAGACGGCGCTCGCCGCCACGGCGGCCACATGGCTGGCGCCGTTCCTGATCGGCCGGACCCGTCTGGCCGAGATCGATGCCGAGACGCTCGGCGCGGCGCTCGACGCGCTGCTGCCCTTCGCCCTGCGCCGACGGCTCGACGCGGAAGCGCCGACGGAATTCGTCGCGCCGACCGGCAATACCCACCCGATCCGCTACGAGGGCGAAGGCGCGCCGGCCGTCGCGATCCGCGTGCAGGAATTGTTCGGACTCAGAACCCATCCCGCAATCGCCGGCGGGCGCCTGCCGCTGACGCTCGAACTGCTCTCGCCGGCGCATCGGCCGATCCAGATCACGCGCGACCTGCCCGGCTTCTGGCGCGGCTCCTGGGCCGATGTCCGGGCCGATATGCGCGGGCGCTACCCGAAACATCCCTGGCCGGAGGATCCGGCCGCCGCGGCGCCGACCGCACGGGCCAAGCCGCGCGGCACCTGATCAGTTGCGCTCCCAGTTCTGCCGCCACAATTTCTCGCCGATCAGGCAATCGGCGCGTGCGCGGCGGCGCGGCGCCGCCGGCAGATCCGATTGGCCATTCTGCGCCACCTCGCGGAGGATCTTGGCGCGGATCGCATCGGCGAACTGGGCGCGATCCACGACGGCGATCATGAAGGCGCCGGGCCCCCCGATCACGCAATCCTCGAAATATTCGTCGAGCCCCTCGATGTCGAAGGACGAGCGATAGCCGCGGTCGAGCACCACAGGCAGGCCGTTGATGATCACTCCCGCCGCGAGCGCGCGGTCCCGCGCCCGGGTGACGGGCGCCCCCTCGTTGTTCGGCCCGTCTCCGGAAATATCGATCACGCGGCGGATGGCGCGGAGATTGGTCGCGTGCAGACGATCCATGCCGAAATCGATCGCGTTCGACACCGAGGTGCGCCGCGCCCGGCGGATCGGCGCGGCCTTCAGCTGATCGGCGAAGGCGCGCGCGGATCGCTCATCCTCGATGATCGTCCAGTCGACGACGATGTTGCGCGTCGCGACGCCGGCCCATTCGAGATAGGTGACGGCGATCCGCCCCACCATGCCCTTGCGGATCGCGTCGATCACGGCGGGCGAGGTCAGGGCGGCGACATAACCCTCGCGCTGAAGCGCCTGCTCCTCAAGATCCATCGAATAGGAAATATCGACCGCCAGCACCAGGGCGACATCGACCTCCGGCCCGGTCTCGATCCAGGGCGGGGCGGGCTGGGTTTGCGCGGCGGCAGGCGCGGCGAGAAGCGCGAAGGCGGCGAGCAGGAACGGGGCAAGACGGGCGGGCATCGATCCCTCCGGCGTTTCGCGCCAGTGTCGCAGCAAAATCCGTTCCGGGCAAAGGGGCGCCGGCGCTATCCCCCTCACGATTGCGGGAGGCGACGGGCGCTGCGCAGCGGCGCGCCATCCCGCGCGATCCGCGCGAGCGCCGGCGCGATCTCCTCGCTGATCACGGCCATGGCGAAGGCCGTGGCATGGATCATCCGACCGCCGCCCTGGCAGAACGCGACATGACCCGGCCAGAACAGCAGATCGCCGCGCCGGAACGCCGCGGGATCCGCCGGCAGCGGCATCGGCGCGCCGAGCGCCGCTTCCTGCATGTCGCTGTCGCGCGGGGCGGGGATGCCGGCCGCGAAACAGGCGCTCTGCACGAGGCCCGAGCAATCGAGTCCGAGGCTTGTCTTGCCGCCCCAGAGATAGGGCGTGCCGAGAAAGCGCTCCGCCTCGGCGACCGGATCCGCGACAACGACATCGAGCGGCACCGCCGCCTCGGCGAAGAACCAGCCCTCCGCGATGCGGGCGAAGCGCCCCTCCATCGCCGTGATCCGCACCTGCGCGCCATGCGGCAGGAAGCCGAGCGGCGCGGTCTTGATCGTCGGGCCGGGATAGAGGAAGGCGCGCAGCGCCGCGATCCGGTGCGTCGGCGGATCGGCCCCATCCTCCCGCGCGAAGGCAGCGCGGGGGGCATAGCCGACATAGCCGTCGCGCGCCGCCTGACCCCAGACCCAGCGCCCGCGTGTCTCGTAGATCGTGAATTCCTCCCCGAACAGCAATTCGGTCTCGAAGCCGAGCGACTCGTCGGGGTTCCGGCGAAGCGGCACACTCGACCGGATGACACGGAACACCCGGCCGGAGACGAAACGCGCGGCCTCGACCCGCCCGCGCAGGGCGCTGGCGGCGAGATCGGGACGGAACGGGTTGACCCGCGGATCGAGCGCGGTCGGAGACATGCTCATGCGGCAAACGAAGCCGATTCCGGTCGGTTGCGCAACGGCACGCGGCTTACGGCGCCAGTTCGGCCGCGCGCGCCGCGATGAGATCTCCCAACTCGTCGAGGAACAGCGCGCCGCGCACCGTGCGCTGGATGATGACATTGCGCCGGTCGGCGGGATCGCGCCGGCGCGAGACCAGATCCATGTCGCCCATCGCGTCGAGGGCGCGGGTGATGACCGGCTTCGTCACGCCGAGCTTCGCCGCCAGGCCGCGGACGGTGTGCGGCGGCGGCTCGAGATAGATGGTCAGCAAAACCGCGAGTTGCCGCGAGGTCAGGTCGACACCGTTGCCGCGCACCAGCGCGAGTCCGACTTCGTGCCAGAGCCTGAGCGCCTGAATGGGACGCAACCTCACGCTCATACCCGCAATGGCTCTCCCACCTGTCCCCTTTTGGGGGAAATCCCAATCGTTTCACCTCCGTATCATAAACGCGGCTCAAGTGTCAGGATGGCGCGTCTCAACCATTGGTGGAATTTTTGCCGTATCTCTCGATGATCGTCGCGGCGATCAGGCGTGCAGCCTGCGGTTCCCCCCCTTCCGGCCGCGCAGGCTTAGCGGTTGGGTTCCATCCGAAAATGTCCAGATGCAAGTAGGTCTTTGCGTTTTTAACAAAATTCGCCAGGAACAGGGCTGCCGTTATCGCGCCGGCGAAGCCGCCGGATCCGACATTGTTGAGATCGGCGAATTTGGAATCGAGCATCGCGCGATAGGGTTTCCATAGCGGCAGCCGCCAGACCGGGTCCGCGATCTGCGCGCCAATCCGCGCAAGGTCTGCGGCGAGGCTGTCGTCATTCGTGAAGAAGGGCGGCAGATCGGGGCCAAGCGCGACGCGGGCGGCGCCGGTCAGGGTCGCGAAATCGACGAGCAGCGCCGGCGTCTCCTCGTCGGCCAGAGCGAGCGCATCGGCGAGCACAAGCCGGCCCTCGGCATCGGTATTGCCGATCTCCACCGTGGTTCCGTTGCGGGCGCGATAGATGTCGCCGGGACGGAAGGCGTTACCGGAGACGGCATTCTCGACGATCGGCAGCAGGACGCGCAACCGGATGCGCGCGCCGAGCCCCATCAGGATCGCGGCGGCGGTGAGCGCCGCCGCAGCGCCGCCCATATCCTTGCGCATCAGCAGCATGGAATTGTCCGGCTTGAGGTTCAGCCCGCCGGTATCGAACACGACGCCCTTGCCGACCAGCGTCACCTTCGGTGCGGCCGGATCGCCCCAGACGAAATCGACGAGGCGCGGCGGCCCGCCCGCCGCGCGCCCGACGGCATGGATCAGCGGAAAATTCTCGCGCAGGAGGTCGTCGCCCGCGATCTCGGACAGGCTGGCGCCGTGCCGCGCCGCAAGCGCGCGGGCGGCCCCGGCGAGTTCGGCGGTGTTGAGCGCGTTGGCCGGGCTGTTGATGAGATCGCGGCCCTCCCGCACCGCGTCGGCGACCAGCGCCATGGCGGCGGCGTCGATGCCCGGCGGCGGAGCCAGCTCCACCGCCCGCGACTCGGCATTCTTGAAGCGATCGAACCGATATCCTCCCAGCAGGAAGCCGAGATAGGCGATCTCCGGCTGGGCGAGCGGACCCGCGATCGCGTAGCGGCCTGCGGGCAGATCGGTCGCGAGCTTGCCGAGCAGGAACGGCGTCTCGGCGAGTCCCTCGTCCTCACCGCAGCCCAGCAGCACGGCTTCGAGCATGCCGGACGCCCCCGGCAGCAGCGCGAGGCGCCCCGATTTCGGCTGGAAGGCGCTCGCCTCGGCGAAGGCGCGCGCGACGGAAGGCAGGGAAGCCCGCACATCCGGCCAGGTGGCCTCGCTCACGAGATGGACGGGGATGACGGGCCCGGCTGCGCCGGTGGCGGTCTCGGTCATGGGGGAATCGCGGGTCGGTTAACGGGTGGTTAGGGTTAACGAGTTATTCCTGTGCCGTGAAGCGACAAGACGGGAGCGCGGCGCATGGGCGGGATGCAGGCGGAGACGGGACGGCGGCGTACCGCGACCCTTCTTGTCGCGACCCTTTCGACGCTGGCGCTCGCAGGCTGCTCGGCCGGGCGCCTCGGTCAGTTCACCGGGTCGCTGCGGGATGCGGGACGGGAGCAGGCCATCCCGGCCGCGTCGGCGGATCTTGCCGAACTCGGGCGCCGTTATGACCGGAACCCCGGCGAGAAGCGCGCCTCGCTCGATTTCGCCCAGGCGCTCCGCCAGGCCGGGCAGCACGGCCAGGCGGTGGCGGTGCTCCAGCGCGCCTCGATCAGCAATGTCGGCGATGCCGAGATCGCCGCCGCCTATGGGCGCGCGCTCGCCGAGGTCGGCCGGTTCGAGGAGGCGCGCAGCGTGCTCGTCAACGCGCACAGCGCCGACCGGCCGGACTGGCGGGTGCTCTCGACGCAGGGCAGCGTCGCGGATCAGCTCGGCGACCATGTCCGCGCCCGCGCCTTCTATGCCCAGGCGCTGGCGATTGCGCCGAACCAGCCCGGAATCCTCAACAATCTCGGGCTGTCGCATCTGCTGACGCGCGATCTCGCCAAGGCCGAGGAATATCTTCGTCTGGCGGCGGCGCAACCGGGTGCCGACGCCCGGGTGCGCGCCAATCTCGCGCTGGCGCTGCGGCTCCAGGGCCGGAACGCCGAGGCCGACAGCCTCGATGGCGGCGCCGGCCGCACCGCAGACGTGGCACCGCCCCGCCCCGCAGCGGCCAGCCGCAACCCGGCGACGCCCCGGCGCGGCTGAGGAGCGGGCACCGCCTTCAGCGCCACTTGAAAATCTGGATCAGCGCCGGTGTCAGGATGACGATGAAGAGCGCCGGCATGAAGAACACGATCATCGGCACCGTGAGCTTCGGCGGCAGCGCGGCGGCCTTCTTCTCCGCCGCCGTCATGCGCTGGTCACGGCTCTCCTGCGCGAGGACGCGCAGCGCCTGCCCGAGCGGCGTGCCGTAGCGCTCGGCCTGGATCAGCACCGTCGAAACCGACTTGACCGAATCGAGATCGGTGCGCCGGGCAAGGTTCTCATAGGCCTGGCGGCGCTCCGGCAGATAGGAGAGTTCGGCGGTCGTGAGCGCCAGTTCCTCGGCGAGCGGCACTGAGGAGGAGCCGATCTCGGTCGCGACCTTGCGGAAGGCGTGCTCGATCGACATGCCGGATTCGACGCAGATCAGCAACAGGTCGAGCGCGTCGGGGAAGGCGCGCCGCATCGAGGCCTGCCGCTTGGCGGTGAGGTTGGCGAGATAGATCTCCGGCAGCTTGATGCCGAGATAGGCCGCGCCGATCATCAGTGCGGCCTTGCCGGCGAAGGGCAGCGCGAGCTTGCTGTTGGCGAGGAGATAGAGCCCGACGACCGCCATCAACCCAAGCGGCGCCGCGAGCCGGGCGACGAGGAACGCGGTCTCGGCCTTGGGGCCGCGCAGGCCGGCGCGCATCAGCTTCTCGGTCGCGGTATCGGAACTCAGCCATTGCCGGAGGTTGAACTGCTCGACGATCCGCCGCGCCATGGCGCCGGGCGTCGAACGCAGCACCGGCTTGGCGCCGGACTTGCCCTGCGCGCTGAGCCGCTCGCGTTCGCGGGCGCGGATGCGCTCGCGCTCCAGTGCCACCGCCTTCATCCGCTCGCGCATCTCGTTGCGTTCGAGCAGCGGCAGGCCGATCGTTACCACGGTGGCCGCCACCGCAACGGCCGTCATCGCGGAGGCGATGAAGCCGGGATTGGTGAGCGTGTCGATCAGGCTCATTGCGCGCCTCAGATGTCGAAATTGATCATGCCGCGCATCACCAGCGTGCCCATCAGCATCACGGTCGCGCAGATGCCGAGGCCCACCTGCCCGGATTTCGTCGTCCAGAGCAGCTTGATGTAATCGGGCGAGCCGAACCAGACGAGCACGCCGACGAGAAAGGGCAGCGCGCCGATGATGATCGCGGAGGATTTCGCCTCCATCGACATGGCGCCGACCTTGTCGCGCAGCTTCTTGCGGTCCCGGATCACCCGCGACAGATTGAGCAGGATCTCCGCGAGATTGCCGCCGGATTTCGCCTGAATCTGGATGACGATCGCGAAGAAATTGACCTCGGAGAGCGGGATCCGCTCGTAGATCCGCATGATCGCGTCCGCGGTCGTAAGCCCGACCGCCTGCGCCTCGACAACGGAGCGGAACTCGCTCCGGAGCGGCTCCTTCGCCTCCTGCGCGATCAGCCGCAGGCAATCATTGAGCGGCAGACCGGATTTGATGCCACGGACGATCGCCTCGATGGCGTTGGGGAATTCCTCCATGAACGCCTTCTGCCGCTTGCGGGCGAGATGGTTCAGCAACCAGCGCGGAAAACCGAACCCGCCGATCACCAGCCCCCCCAGGGCGAGAACCGGCTGGCGGGTGACAAGCAGGAACACGAGCGCGAAGCCCAGCGCCGCTCCGAGCGAGACGAGCAGGAAGGTCTTGCGCGTCCAGTCGAGCCCCGCCTGCTCGAAGCGCTGATCGAGCGTCAGGCGCCGGGCCCCCTGACGCTGCTCGATCTCCTTGAGGGATTCGGCGATCTGCTTGCGGCGGTTGCCAATCTCGGCAGCAGCCTGGCGGCGCGCCCTCGAATCGGTGAGCAGGGCCTGGCGCTTCTCGGCGCGCCGCTCGCCGCTCAGGATCGGCTCCAGAAAGACGATCCCCAGCCCGCCGACCGCGATGGTCGCAAGCCCGGCCACGAGAAGCTGCTGCATGTCCATCGTCAGGCCACCTTCTCGTCGCGGATCTCGGCCGCGTCGAGCGCGGCGGCGAGCCGGCGTTCCTCGCCGTAATAGCGCGCGCGCTCCCAGAAGCGCGGCCGGCCGATCCCGGTGGAGCGGTGGCGGCCGATGACGCGGCCATTCGCGTCCTCCCCCTGGATCTCGTAGACGAAGAGATCCTGAGTGGTGATGACATCGCCCTCCATGCCCATCACCTCGGTGATATGGGTGATGCGGCGCGAACCGTCGCGCAGGCGCTGCGCCTGGACGATGACATCGACCGAGGAGGTGATCATCTCGCGCACGGTCTTGGGCGGGAGCGAATAGCCGCCCATGGCGATCATCGCTTCCATGCGCGCGAGGCATTCGCGCGGGGAATTGGCGTGGATCGTGCCCATCGAGCCGTCATGGCCGGTATTCATCGCCTGAAGCAGATCGAAGACCTCCGGCCCGCGCACCTCGCCGACGATGATGCGCTCGGGGCGCATGCGCAGACAGTTCCTGACGAGATCGCGCATCGTCACCTGCCCCTGCCCTTCGAGATTGGGTGGGCGCGTCTCGAGGCGAACGACATGCGGCTGCTGGAGCTGAAGCTCGGCCGCATCCTCGCAGGTGATGATGCGCTCGTCCTCGTCGATATAGCGGGTCAGGCAGTTGAGCAACGTGGTCTTGCCGGAGCCGGTGCCGCCCGAGATCACCACATTGCAGCGCACGCGGCCGATGATCTTCAGCACCTCCGCGCCCTCCGCCGAGATGGAGCCGAATTTCTGAAGCTGCTCGAGGGTGAGCTTGTCCTTCTTGAACTTGCGGATCGTCAGCGCCGGGCCGTCGATGGCGAGCGGGGGGGCGATCACGTTGACGCGGGAGCCGTCGAGCAGGCGCGCGTCGCAGATCGGCGAACTCTCGTCGACGCGCCGGCCGACCTGGCTGACGATGCGCTGGCAGATGTTGAGGAGCTGGGCGTTGTCGCGGAAGCGGATATTGGTGAGCTGAATCTTGCCGCCGGTCTCGATGAAGCAGCGCTCGGCGCCATTGACCATGATATCGGCGATATCGTCGCGCGCCAGCAGCGGTTCGAGCGGGCCATAGCCCAGGACATCGTTGCAGATGTCCTCCAGCATGTCCTCCTGCTCGGCGATCGACATCGCCACGTTCTTGAGCGCGAGGATTTCTGTGATGACATCGCGCAATTCATCGCGCGCCGAGGCGAGATCGAGCTTGGCGAGCTGGCTGAGATCGATCGACTCGATCATCGCGCCGAAAACCATGCTCTTCGTCTGGTAATATTGGTCGGAGCGCTGCGGCGCCGCCTGGACCGGCTGCGCCGGCTTGCGGATGGCCGCCAGCGGCGGCGCGGGCGTTCGGCTCTCCTCGCGCGGGGGCGGCGCTTCCGTCCGCGCCGGCGAAGGGGCAGCGGGCGCCGAAGGCCGCAGGCTGGCCGCTCCCTGTCCGATCGTGGTCCGTTTCCCGAACATCTGCCGTTCCCCGTCCTTGAACCCGCCCCGGCGGGCGCCGTCCTGGCGCGATCACCCGCGCGTCAGGCGGCCCGCGCCTTTCCGGGGCGCTGGGTGAACTTCTCGCGAATCGTCGAAAACAGCGATTTCTTGGCCTGCCGGGCTTCCTGCCGCCCCATCAGAATCTTCGACATGTCAAGAAATGCTTCCCGCGCCTTCGATTTCGGCTGCAACTCGGCGATCATCTGGCCGTTATTGTTAGCGGTGCCGAAAAGGTTCGCATCGAATGCGATCGAGGCGAGCGGGGTGCAATCGAGCGCCCTGGCGAATTCCGACGTCGAGATCTCGGGGCGCTTCGGCAACCCGACCTGATTGAGCACGAGGCGCGGCCTGGGATCGTTGGGCCGGGCCAGCGCGAGCGTGTCGATCAGGTTCTTGGCATTGCGGAGATTGGCGAGTTCGGGGCTCGCAACCACGACCACCTCGTCCGCGCGCACCAGCATGGCGCGCGCCCAGCCCGTCCAGAGATGCGGCACGTCGAAGACGATCGCCGGCACGGTTGCGCGCAGGGCGTCGACCACCGGCTCGAACATCTCGGGCGCGAAATCATAGATCCGGTCGAGGCTCGACGGCGCCGCCATCAGGCTGAGGCGCTCGCCGCAGCGGGAAAGCAGCCGCTCGATCATGTTGGCATCGACGCGCGCGGGGTCGAATGCCGCCTCCATGATGCCCTGCGGCGGATCCTGATTGAAATCGAGCCCAGCGGTGCCGAACGGCAGATCGAGATCGACGATGACCGTCTCGACCTCCAGATCCTGGGCGATGGCATGGGCGAGGTTGTGCGCGATGACGGAGGCCCCAACCCCGCCCTTGGCGCCGGTGACGGCGATGGTGCGCCCGACCGGCTTCGCCGTCGGACCGGTGAAGATCTCCGACAACGCGCGGATGAAATCCAGCACGTCGAGGGGAGCCACGAGATATTCGCTGACGCCGCGGCGGATCAGTTCGCGGTAGAGCGGCACGTCGTTGACATGGCCGATCACCACAACGCGCGTGCCCTCGTCGCAGAACCCCGCCAGCTCGTCGAGATTTGCGAGCAGGGTGGCGCTGTCCGTCATCGATTCGATGACGATCACGTTCGGTGTCGGCGCGTCGCGATAGGCCTCCACCGCCGCCGCGACGCCGCCAGCCTGGATGCGCAGATGCGCCTTCGCCATGCGCCGGTCCTGCGTCGCCTCCTCGACCAGGGCGACGACCGGGGCGGTCTCGGAAAAGACCTGGATCGCCACATGCGGCAGCGGGGCGACCGTGCTCTCGCTCATCATCCGATCTCCATCCGCCCGGCGCTCATTGCCCCGCTTCCTTGATCTTCACGTCATCCCGCCGCCAATTGGTGGAGGGGTCCTGGTCCTTGCGCAGCGCCTCGATATCCTTGGTCCGCTTGAGCGGATCGATCGGGCTCTCCGCGCGCGGGCGGACCAGATCGAGCGGGTCGGCCACCTGCGCGGCGATCATCGATTGATAGGCGCAGCCGAGATTGTGGTAGGGCCGGTTGTGCCAGCTCTCCGCCTCCTCGGTCCCCGCGAGATCCGCCGGCCACAGGCCGCATTCGCTCGCGACCTGGGCCTGGAGCGTCATGAAGCTCAGCCGCACCGGCGCCGCGCCGAGGCGCGGATCGGCGGGATAGCCGGTCACATGCAGCGCGCCGGCGCCGCCCTCGCGCAGCGCCGCCCGGATCGCCGGCAGGAGCCGCGCGCCGGCGCCGCCCGAGGGCAGGGCGGCGAGCATCGGGCCGCGGCCGCGCGCCCGGTATTCCGCCGCGAATTCGGCGATGTCGCGGCGCTGGCGCCGGTCGAGCACGGCGCCGGTCGCGAAGACATCGAGATGCCTCGGCGCATCCGCGATCCGGATCGGGTGGCGCAGGTGATATTCGTCCGGCGCGAAGGCCTTCTGCGTCGGGCGCAGGCTGGAGCATCCGGCAAGGGCCAGGGCGAGGCCCGCGAGGCCGGCAACGCGGACAAGGCCGCGGACGGTGGCGCGGGGGGCGGTGTCACGCATGGCGAATCCCTCAATCATGGATGAAGCCGACCGGGCCGGGCTTGGCGAGCGCGGCCGGCGCCTTGGCGCCGCTGCCATAGGTGCGGTTGAGCCGGCCGACGAAGACGGTCGAGGGGTCGGTGGCGTCGGCATAGCCGTCATCGGGCTTGGCGATCTGGCCCGACGCGCTCGGCCGGGCGATGAAGGGCTGCACGAGGATCAGCAATTCGGTCTCGAAGCGCTGGTAATCGCGCGAGCGGAACAGGCTGCCGAGGATGGGGAGGTTCATGGCGCCGGGCAGGCCGTTGATCGCCTGGCGCGATTGCTGCTGGATCAGCCCGGCGGTCGCGAGCACGCCGCCGGAAGGCAGTTCGACCGTCGTCTCGGCCTTGCGGGTGCGGAAGCCCGGCACCACCGAGCTGGTGAAGCGGAAGGACGCGTCAGGATCGATCTCGGACACCTCGGTCGCGAGCCGGATCGAGATCCGGTTCTCGCTCAGCACCACGGGCGTGAAATTGAGGGTGACGCCGATGGGCTTGTAATCCACCGTCACCGTGCAGGCCGTGCCGCCGAACACCGAGCCGGTCGCGGAACAGGTCTCGCTGCGCGGCACCGCCACCTCGCCGCCGGCGAGGAATTTCGCCGTCTCGCCCGAAATCGCGGTCAGGTTCGGCTCGGCGAGCGTCCGCAGCACGCCCTGCCGCTCCAAGGCCCGGAGCGTGCCGGTCTTGCCGGCGAAATTGCCGGTCAGCGCGGTGTTGGAGAGCGGATTCTGGCGCTGGACCGAGAACGGATTGTCGGTCACCACGCCCAGCGCGGAGCCCGCAACCGACCATTCGCCGTTGATGTTGATGCCGAGCTGCTTCAGCACCGAGCGCTGGATCTCGGCAATCGTCACCTTGAGCATGATCTGGTCGCGCCCGCGCACCTGGAGCGCGTTCACGACCTTGCCCGAACTGCCGCCGATGCCGAGGAAACCGCTCGACTGGCCGACGAGATTGTTGGCGATATCAACCGCGCTCTGCACTTCGAGCGCGGAATCGACCGTGCCGGACAGGACGAAATTGTCGCCGACGCTCGCGACCTGGATCGCGGCCTTGGGCAGCGCCTTGCGCAGCACCTCGCGCAGGATGGAGAGTTCGCGCCCGAGCTCCTTCGAAACGCCGATATCGAGCGCCGCGAGCTGGGCGCCGTCCCGGTCCATCACGAAGACCGAGGTCGTGCCGGCGCCGGTGCCGATGATGAAGATCTTGCGCGGCGTCCGCACCACGGCGTTGGCGACCTTCGGCTCGGCGACGAATACCTCGCCCGCATCGCGCGGCAGGTCGATCACGATCGATTTGCCGATGGACAGGTCCACGCGGCGCGCAAGCGTCGAATCGGCCGCGCCCGGTGCCATGCGCGGGGTCGGGACCGTCTCATAGGGCACGCCGCCGAAATGCCGGCCGGGGGTCTGGGCCGAGGCCGGCGCGACCGGACCGGCGAGGAGCAGGGCCGCGAGGCCGAGCAGCGGGGCGGCGAAAGGCGCGGGCATCCGCGCCGGGGCCGGACGATTCGTTCTCATCGGTTGGGCACCTCCTGCGCGATGCCGAAGCGCACCACCGTCACGGTATGGGCGGGGCTGCGGGCGCGGGATTCGTCGGGCTTGTTGGCGTCGGCCATGGAACGCAGCGCCAGCGCCAGCGAGCCGGTGCGCTGGTAGAGCGTGACGAGTTCGGCCTGGGCAGGGTCGAGTTCGAGGGTCGCGGTCTCGCCCACCACGACGCGCTCGCCGTTCTTCTCCTGGATGTTCTGGCCGATCGCCAGAACGCGGACATTGGTGAGGACTGTCGAACTCTGGAAGACATCCACCCCGGCGCGCTGCGAGGCTTCGGGGTCGCGGCGGGTGGTGATGACATCGACGAAATCGTTCGGGAGGATGAAGCCGCCGGCGCTCGTCGCGCCGCGGCTGTCGATGGAGATCGCGATCGCGCGCTTGCCGGAGGGCAGGATCGCCGACAGGAACCCCGAGCCGGAGCCCTTGATCACCTTCTCCTCGCGGATCGGCTCGTTGGCGTAGAAGGATTGCCGCGTGATCGCGCCCTTGAACTCCTCCAGCGCGTTCGGCCGGGCCGCGCGCTGGATCATGGCGTTCTGCGCGAGTTCCGCCGGCCAGGGCATCCAGGCGAGTTCCTCGTCGCCGAGGGCGGTCCCCATCGGCAGGTCGCGTTTGGCGACCAGCACCTCGGCGCGCTTCACCTCCGGCGCCGGTTCCGGCACGGTGACGGTGATCGGGGCGGGCTGGCGCCCCGAAAGCAGCAGCGCGATGAGGCCTGCCACCCCGGCGACGCCGGCGATGATCAGACGGGCGGGTTTCATGACCGGGCATTCCCCACGAAACGGCGGGCGCGGAAGGCGCCTCGGGAACCGATTTCAGCAGCCAAAGATCAAGGTATGGTTAATCGCGGCTTGCGAATCGTCGTTGACCAATCGTGAAGGTCGCGCTCACGCGCCGGCAACCGCCTTCCAGACATCGGTATAGGGGTAGATGGCGAGCCCCGCCGCCGCGAGCGCAATACCATAGGGGATGCCGGTCTTGTGGTGGTGGAGCCGCGCGATCCAGTCGATCCGCATCAGCGCCGCGGGCATCAGATAGCGCCGCCAGGAGAGGATCAGCAGCGTCAGCACCCCGCCGAACAGCGAGGCGAAGACCAGGTATTCGAGCAGAACGCCGAAGCCGCACCACAGCGCTGTGGCGGCCGCGAGCTTGGCGTCGCCGCCGCCGATCCAGCCGAAGGCGAACATCGCGAACGCCACGACCAGCACCGCCGCCCCCGCCGCGACATGCAGCGCGAGGGTTTCGAGCGGCATGCCGGTCAGGATCGCCATGCCGAGGAAGCCGGCGATCAGCAGCAGCGAGACCCGATTGGGGATCGTCATGGTGAGGAGGTCGCTGGCGGCGGCGAACGCCATCAGCGCCGGGAAGAACATCAGCAGCACCGGCTCCATCACTCGCTCCGGATCACCCGCCACGATCATGCGTGACAATCGTGCCGTTCTAGCGCAAGGCTCCTCGCGATCCGGTTAATGCGGCGGGAGGCCGCGATGGAAAGCGGCCGCTTCATCCTCGAAGGGCTCGGCTGGCGGGTGCCGGCCGAGGCCGTGGAATTGCGATTCACCCGCGCCGGCGGACCCGGCGGGCAGAATGTCAACAAGGTCTCGACCGCGGTCGAACTGCGCTTCACGCTCGCCGCCGCGCCGCTCCATCCCAATCATGCCGCGCGGCTCGCAGCCAAGGCGGGCGACCGGCTGACCCGCGAGGGCGTGATCGTGCTCCGCGCCGAACGCTTCCGCTCCCAGGAGCGCAACCGCGAGGACGCGCTCCAGCGGCTCGCCGCACTGATCGAAGCCACCGCCCGCCCGCCGCGCGACCGCATCGCGACGCGACCGACGCGCGCGTCCAAGGAGCGGCGCCTCAAGGCCAAATCCGGCCGCGCGGAGATAAAGTCCGGCCGCGCCCGGGTGCAGCCGGACTGAGCCGGCCGGCGCGTTTCAGACGTCGAGATTGCTGACGCTGAGCGCATTCTCCTGGATGAAGGCGCGGCGCGGCTCGACGACATCGCCCATGAGGCGGACGAAAATATCCTCCGCCTCCGCGACATCCCTCAGCTTGACCTGGAGCAGCGAGCGGACATTGCGATCGAGCGTCGTCTCCCAGAGCTGCTCCGGGTTCATCTCGCCGAGCCCCTTGTAGCGCTGGAGCGTCAGCCCCTTGCGGGCAATGCCGGTCACCGCCTCGAACAGGCTGACCGGGCCGAAGACCGGGATCTCGTCGCCCCGGCGCAGGAAACGCGCCGGCTTGCCGTAAAGCTCCTGAAGTGTGGCCGCGCGCTCGTCGAGCTTGCGCGCCTCGGCCGAGGCCAGCAGGCCGGGATCGAGCGTCGCGGTTTCGGTCACGCCGCGCAGGGTGCGCCGGAAGACGAAACCACCTTTTTCCACCGCGCCGCTCCAGCCGCGCTCGAGATCGTCGGAGATCGCATCGAGCCGCCGCGCGACATAGGCCGCCGCCGCCTCGCTCCCCGCCTCGTCGGCGAAGAGCATCGGGTTCAGCGCCCCCGCAATCGCCGCCTGCTCGATGATCCGCCGATCGTAGCGCGAGTGCAGCGCCGCCATCACCTGCCGCACGAAGCGGGCTTCGTCGATCGCGCGGCGAAGATCCTCGCCGGCGATCTCCGCGCCGGAGCCGAGCCGGAGCACCGCGCCATCGAGAGCGACGCCGACCAGGTAATCCTCGAGCGCGCGTTCGTCCTTGAGGTAGGTCTCGCTCTTGCCGCGCGCCGCCTTGTAGAGCGGCGGCTGGGCGATGAAGACATGGCCGCGCTCGATCAGCTCCGGCATCTGCCGGAAGAAGAAGGTCAGCAGCAGGGTGCGGATATGGGAGCCGTCCACATCCGCGTCGGTCATGATGATGATCTTGTGGTAGCGCAGCTTGTCGGGGTTGAATTCCTCACGCCCGATCCCGGTTCCGAGCGCGGTGATCAGCGTGCCGATCTCCTGGCTCGAGAGCATCTTGTCGAAGCGTGCGCGCTCGACATTGAGGATCTTGCCGCGCAGCGGCAGCACCGCCTGGAAACGGCGGTCGCGGCCGTTCTTCGCCGAGCCTCCGGCCGAATCGCCCTCGACGAGCAGCAATTCGCTCTTCGAGGGGTCACGCTCCTGGCAATCCGCCAGCTTGCCGGGTAGGGAGGCGATGTCGAGCGCACCCTTGCGCCGGGTCAGCTCGCGCGCCTTGCGCGCCGCCTCGCGCGCCGCCGCGGCCTCGACCACCTTGCCGACGACCGCTTTCGCCTCGCCCGGATTCTCCTCGAGCCATTGGCCGAGCGCGTCGTTCATCACGCTTTCGACCACCGGCCGCACCTCGGAGGAGACGAGCTTGTCCTTGGTCTGGGAGGAGAATTTCGGGTCCGGCACCTTGACCGAGAGCACCGCCGTCAGCCCCTCGCGGCAATCGTCACCGGTGAGGGAGACCTTCTCCTTCTTCGAGATGCCGCTCGCATCGGCATAGGCCGTGATCTGGCGCGTCAGCGCGGCGCGGAAACCGGCGAGATGCGTGCCGCCGTCGCGCTGCGGGATGTTGTTGGTGAAGCACAAAACGGTTTCGTGGTAGCTGTCGTTCCACCACAGCGCGACCTCGACCGTGATCCCGTCCTGCTCCTTGCGGATGAGGAGCGGCCGGCCGATCAGCGCCTGCTTGGCGCGGTCGAGATAGCGGACGAAGGCCTCGAGCCCGCCCTCATAGACCAGTTCGACCCGCTTCTGCTCGGCATGGCGGCTGTCGGTGAGGATGATGCGGACACCGGAATTGAGGAAGGCGAGTTCGCGCAGCCGGTGTTCGAGCGTGCCGAAATCGAACTCGACCATGGTAAAGGTCTCGGGGGACGGCAGGAAGGTGACTTCCGTGCCGCGCCGCCCGCCGCCCTCTCCCACCACCGCGAGCGGCGCCACCGCGTCGCCATGGCGGAATTCCATCGCGTGCTCCTTGCCGTTGCGCCAGATGCGCAGGCGCAGCCAGGTCGAAAGCGCGTTGACCACCGAAACGCCGACACCGTGCAGGCCGCCGGAGACCTTGTAGGAATTCTGGTCGAATTTGCCCCCGGCATGGAGCTGGGTCATGATGACCTCGGCCGCCGAGACCCCCTCCTCGGGGTGGATGTCGGTCGGAATGCCGCGCCCGTTATCGGTCACGGTGCAGGACCCGTCGGCATTGAGCGTGACCGTTACCTCGGTCGCGTGGCCGGCAAGCGCCTCGTCGATCGCGTTGTCGACGACCTCGTAGACCATGTGGTGCAGGCCGGATCCGTCATCGGTGTCGCCGATATACATGCCCGGCCGCTTGCGGACGGCGTCTAGTCCCTTGAGGACTTTGATCGAATCGGCGCCGTAAGCGGCGGCGCTGTCGGGATTGGGCTCGTCCATCAGGACCCCTGTTCGAGAACGTCGAATCAACATTCTCCTATAGACCGCTCCGCGCGCACGCGCACGCGCGAAAGCGGAATATCACCCGATCCGGCCGGGAACAGGGTGGAGAACGGCGCCGGGCGGCGCGGCCGACGTCACCGGCTCGCGACGACGAGGGCGGTGCCCGCCATCACCCCGGCCGTGCCCCGGTTGATGCGCCGGAGCGCCCGCTCCGAACGGAACAGCCTGCGGGCGCGATCCGCGAGCAGGACATAGCCGAGAAAGATCGTCGAGAGCACGAGCGCGATGACCAGCGCGAGCTCCAGCGCCGCCGTCATGGTCACCGCCGCCGGATCGACGACGAGCGGCATGATCGAGAGGAAGAAGACCATGGTCTTCGGATTGCCCAAGGTCAGCAGATAGGCGCCGACGAAGACGCCGAAACCGCCGCCGCCACGCGTCTGCGCGGCTTCAGCCGGGGGCGCGGGCGGGGCCCGCCAGATCTGCCAGGCCATGTAGAGCAGATAGGCCGCGCCGGCATATTTCATCGCCTGGAAGAGCGGCGCATAGGTCTGCGCGACCAGGGTCAACCCGAGCACCGCCGTCGCGAACCAGGTGAGATCCCCCGCGACAAGCCCCGCGATGAAGGCCCCCGAACCCCGCCGGCCGCGCCCCAGCGTGCGGGCGACGATCGCCGCGACCGCCGGCCCCGGCGAGGCGACGGCCAGCGCATAGACCGGAACGAAGACGAGCAGGGTGGAGAGCATCATCGGCACCTTCCGAAAGGATGCCGCCATGATGCAGGCAGGAGCCGGTGAGGCAAGGGGTTAACGGCAGGTCTCACAGCCGCCCGACACGGCCTTCGGCCACCGCCAGCAGCGCCGCATCCGCCCCGAGGCCGGCAAAGAGCTGCGGGTCCGTTCCGGTCATGAACACCTGGCCGCCGAGCCTCTCCAGTCCCCGGAACAGCGCCGCGCGCCGCTCCGGGTCGAGATGCGCGGCCAGTTCGTCGAGCAGCAGGAGCGGGGCCGCGCCGCGCATCTGGCGGATCAGCCCGGCCTGCGCGAGCAGCAGCCCGATCAGCAGCGCCTTCTGCTCGCCCGTCGAGCATTGCGCGGCGGGCTGGTTCTTGGGGCCGTGGACCACCAGGAGATCCGCGACCTGCGGCCCGACCAGCGCCCGCCCGGCGGCACGGTCGCGCGAACGATGCGCGGCGAGCGCGGCGCGGAACCAATCCTCCACCGCGCCGGCCGGCTCCGCCAAGAGCCGCGTCTCGATCTCCCCCGTCAGCGCAACCTGGGCATGGGGAAAGGCCGGGTCCGCCGCCGGCGCGCCGGCAAGCGCGGCGAGGCGGCGCACGGTCTCGACACGCGCCGCCGCCAGCGCGGTGCCGAGCTCGGCGATCTCCTGCTCGATCGCATCGAGCCAGCGCGCGCCGCCACCCTCCTCCAGAAGGCGGTTGCGATGACGCAAGGCCTGCTCGTAGCGCCCGGCCCGCGTGCCATGCGCAGCATCGACCGCGAGCACCAGGCGATCGAGGAAGCGGCGCCGGTCCCCCGGCGGGCCGCGGAACAGCCCGTCCTGATCCGGCGTCAGCCAGAGCAGCGCGAGATGATCGAGGAAGCGGTTCGCGGAAGGCACCGGCGCGCGGTCGATCCGGCATTGACGCTGCACCTCGCCCGGCTGGAGCGCGGTTGCAAGCGCGAGCGGACCGGTGACGGTCGCGAATTCCGCGAAAACCGAAAACCCGCCGCTCCCGCCCTGGCGCGGGATGGCGTCGAGCGCAGCGCGCCGCAATCCGCGGCCGGGGCTCAGCAGCGCGATCGCTTCGAGGATATTGGTCTTGCCGGCGCCGTTCGGCCCCACGAAGGCCGTCAGCATCGCGCCGCAGGCGAGATCGAGCGCGGGATAATTGCGGAAATCGGCCAGGCGCAGCCGGAGGAGCCGCGGGCCGGCGGAAGCCGCCATGCTCAGACGCGCATCGGCATCAGCACATAGAGGCTCGATGCGCCCTCCCGATCCTGGATCAGCGTGGGGGAGCCGGAATCCGCGAGCTTCATCAGCGCCGTGTCGCCCTCGAGCTGACCGACGATATCGAGCAGGTAGCGGGCATTGAAGCCGATCTCGAGCGGGGCCGCCTCGTAATCGACCGCGAGTTCCTCGATCGCCTGCCCGGCATCGGGATTGTGCACGGACAGGGTGAGCTTGCCATCCCCCAGCGAGAACTTGACCGCGCGGCCGCGTTCGGAGGAAATCGTCGAGACCCGATCGACGGAGCGCGCGAAATCGTCGCGCTCCACGGTGAGGAACTTGTCGTTGCGCTGCGGGATGACGCGGGCGTAATCGGGGAAGGTGCCGTCGATCAGCTTCGATGTCAGCACGATGGGCCCCACGGTCGCGCGGATCTTGACGCCGGACAGCTCGATCGCGATCGATTGATCGCCATCGTCCAGCAGCTTCTGGAGTTCCGCGACCGTCTTGCGCGGAACGATCACGCCCGGCATGCCGGCAGCGCCCTGCGGCGCCGGCACATCGGCGAGCGCGAGGCGATGGCCGTCGGTCGCCACCGCACGCAGCCGCGCCGCGCCGTCGATCTCCACTGCGTGGAGATAGATGCCGTTGAGGTAATAGCGCGTCTCTTCGGTCGAGATCGCGAACTGGGTCTTTTCGATCAGCGTGCTCAGATCGCGGGCCGGAATCGCGAAGCGATGGCTCATCTCGCCGGCGGTGAGATCGGGAAAATCGCTCTCCGGCAGCGTCTGGAGCGAAAAGCGCGAGCGCCCCGAGCGCAGCGCCACCTGGCCGGACTGGCCGTCCTGCTCCAGCGAGACCTGCGCGCCATCGGCCAGCTTGCGGACGATGTCGTAGAGCACATGCGCCGGCACCGTCGTCGTGCCGGCGCGCTCGATTGCGGCCGGCATTTCCTCGACGATGTCGATATCGAGATCGGTCGCCTTCAGCGCGAGCACGCCGCCCTCGGCCCGGATCAGCACATTGGCGAGGATCGGGATGGTGTTGCGCCGCTCGACGACGCGATGCACATGCCCCAGGGCCTTGAGCAGCGCGGCCTGTTCCACCGTCACCTTCATCGCCTACACCCGTTCCGCACTTCCCCGCCCCTGCCCGGCGAACCTTCCCGGGGCATTCCCGCCGGGTCGGGCACGATGGCGCGGCGCACAAGAAAGCGCAAGGCCTCTGGCGAAGCGGGGCGGGCATGCGCATGGATTTGCACATGGATTTGCCACATGGACGCGGGCGGACGCCGCGCAGGCGCCGTCTTGCGGCTATTCCTGCAGCATGCGCTTGAGATGATCGATCTCGCCGGCCAGTTCCTGATCGGTCGAGAGCATGCCCTCGATCTTGCGCACCGCATGCAGGACCGTGGTGTGGTCGCGGCCGCCGAAGCGCCGGCCGATCTCCGGCAGCGAACGCAGGGTCAGCGATTTCGCGAGGAACATCGCGATCTGCCGCGGGCGCACCACGGTCGCCGTGCGGCGCGAGGAGAGGATGTCCGCGCGCGTCACGTTGTAATGGTTGGCGACGAGCCGCTGGATGTCCTCGATCTTGACCCGGCGCGGCTCGCGATGCCGGACAAGATCGCGGATCGCCTCCTCGGCGGCGGCAATGTCGAGCGCGCCGCCGGTCAGCGTCGCATGGGCGAGCAGGCGGTTGACCGCGCCTTCGAGATCCCGGCCATTGGTGGTTATCATCCGCGCGACATGCGCCACCACATCCGGGGGCACCTCGAAACCGGGGAGATGCGCCTTGGCGACCTGGATGCGGCTTTCGAGGATCTTGATCCGCAAGGCCTCGTCGAGCGCGCCGATCTCGACGACGAGCCCGCCCGCGAGCCGCGATTGCACGCGCTCCTCCAGCCCCTCGAGATCGGAGGGCGCACGATCGGCGGCGACGATCACCTGCTTGCCGGCATCGATCAGCGCGTTGAGCGTGTGGCAGAATTCCTGCTGCACCTTCGGCCCGGCGAGGAACTGGGCATCGTCGATGACGAGCACGTCAATGCCGCGCAGCGTCTCCTTGAAAGCGATCGCCGTCTGGGCCTTCAGCGAGGCGACGAAGCCGTACATGAAACGCTCGGCCGTCAGATAGAGCACCCGTCGGCCGGTGGCCTCGACGGCCTGCGCCGCGCCCTGGAGCAGATGCGTCTTGCCGAGCCCCACGGCCGCGTGGATGAAGAGCGGGTTGAAGACAGGCAATTCGTTGGCGCGGGCCTGCACCACCTGCATCGCGGCGGCATGCGCCATGATGTTGGAGCGGCCGACCTGGAAGGAGGTAAGCGCGAGGCGTTTGTCGAGCGGCGAGCCCATCTGCCCGTCGGATTCGGGAGCATGCATCTCGGCGCGGGGTGCCGTTTCACTGGCGCGCGCCGGCTGCGCCGCAGGCTCCGCGGCCGGCCGCAGGGCTTCCGCAGGCCGCTCGCCGCGCGGCGGCGCCGGCCGAAGCCCGGCAACCCGGACAACCACCGCGATGCGGGCGATGGCTTCGTTCTCGCGCGCGAAATGTGCCAGGATCTTCTCGAGATAATGCTGCTGGATCCAGTTGCGGAGAAACTTGGTCGGCACCGACAGCGTCACGACTGGCGGCGCGAAGCCGGCAAGCTCCAGGCAGCGGAACCAGCTCGCATAAACATCCTCGCCGAGTTCGGCGCGCAGGCGTCGCTGCACCCGCTCCCAGACGGGCGCTGCGGCGGCACCATCCATCGGGAGCGGCGCCTCGATGCGCGCCTCGCGGTCGATGTGATCCGGACCTTTCAGCATGTGGGAATCTCTGCAGGTTCGAGGCCCGTTAGAGCGGGCACGAAGTAAAAGGAAGATCAGCCACCGTTTCCGGCGGTCAAATCAGGTTCGATTGTCGATAGAACTCAGGGAAGCGCGCGACGGCGCTACAATTCCGGCCAGGGAGCCGAAACGGAAGCTGCAGTTCCATTCTTTCGGGATGCGTATCGTGACGCAATGACTGGCAGCTTGATCACATCGCCCCCCTGCTCTGTGATTCATGACTTCAAAGGCTGTCGACGGGTCGACGCGTTCGTTAAAAATCTCTTAAACAGCCCGAACGGGCGGCGCAACAGGCGATTTTTCCGTTCTCGCCGGGGGTGCGAAACCGGATTTCAAGCCTCCATACCGGCCCGTTTCGAGGCAAATTTTAAGTGCTTGATTCGGGGTTCCGAATCGATTTGCCGACTGTCCGGAGCCGGAGCCATTTCGGATACGGAATAGTTTTCAGGACGCATCCCTCCCCCACCATGTCGGCAAAGGAATTCGAGCCTGTATCAACTGGCTTTCCATATAACATGATGAAATTTATTGGACTTCTTTGTGCGCGCCAAAATCTGTCTTAGACTGGGACGGTGTCGCGACTGTCAAGCGCTTTTCCGGACTCGCCCTGAAAATTCGCGTCGCACCCGTTTTGCGTGCATTCGTGGCGCGCCGGAGCGGCGCAACAAAAAACGCGCCGGAATCCGGCGCGTTTTCTGACATGTCCAGCTTGAGGCCGGTCGAGCGTTACTGCGCGAGCGTGCGGATCCGCCGCACAAGCCGCGAAACCTTGCGCGCGGCGGTATTCTTGTGCGTGACGCCCTTCTGCGCGGCGCGACGCAGCAGCGGCTCGGCGGCCTTCATGGCCGCGAGCGCGGCGGCCTGGTCGCCGGCGGCGATCGCCTCCTCGACCTTGCGAACCGAGGTGCGCATGCTCGACCGGCGAGCCTTGTTGATTTCCGTACGGCGGATCGCCTGACGCGCCGCCTTCTTGGCTGATTTGGTATTCGCCATCGACCCAGGGACTCCGATCCGCTTCCCCCGCAGGCCCGCGGGCCCGCCGGAGATCTTGACCCCGCGCCCGGCCCCGCGGCCGGGCTGATCCCGACCTTCGGCACGC
The DNA here is from genome assembly GCF_008641065.1 of Rhabdaerophilum calidifontis. Lineage (GTDB taxonomy): Bacteria > Pseudomonadota > Alphaproteobacteria > Rhizobiales > Beijerinckiaceae > Rhabdaerophilum > Rhabdaerophilum calidifontis. Next base: position 132,565 of record NZ_VTRS01000004.1, read on the forward strand.
TGGGCGCACGAGAAAAACCAAGCGCGCCAGAAGCGGCGCGCAAGCGGGCTCTTTGCCATCTTCTCGCGGCGCGGTCAACGGGAATCGTCGGGCACTCAGCCCGCATTCCGCAGCCAGGCACCGAGCGGATGGGTCGGGTCCAGCATCAGCCGCACCGCCATGGCGATCGAGACGATCACCACCAGCGGCCGCACGAGCCGGCCGCCATGCCGGAGCGTCGTGCGCGCCCCGAGATGGGCGCCGGCGGCCGCGCTCGCCCCCATCAGCAGGCCAAGCGCCACCAGCACATGCCCGGCCGCGAGGAAGAAGGCCAAAGCGCCGATATTCGAGGCAAAATTCATCAGCTTGGTATGTGCGATGGCGCGCATCATCCCGTGCCCGGCGGCGAGGATCAGTGCCAGAAGATAGAAGGTGCCGGCGCCGGGGCCGAAAATGCCGTCATAAAGCCCGATCCCGATCCCGAAGGAGAGCGCGAACGGCAGCACCGCGAGCCGCGGCGCCGCATCCGCGTCGCCGAGCTTCGGCGCCCACAGCACGTAGAGCGCGATCGCGACCAGGATGACGGGGATCACCAGCCGCAGGAAGGCGGCCGGCGCGAGATGCGCGAGCCCGGCCCCGAGAACGCCGCCGGCCAGCGCCGCCAGGAAAAGCGGTCGCGCAAGCGCCGGCTCGATCCGCCCGGCGCGCCAGAAGGTCAGTGTCGCGGCGGCGACGCCGAACGTGCCCTGGAGCTTGTTGGTGGCGATGGCGGCCACCGGCGGCAACCCCGCAAGCAGCAGAGCCGGCACCGTGATGAGCCCGCCGCCGCCGGTGATCGCATCCACGAAGCCGGCGAGGAAGGCCGCCCCGGCAAGGATCGCCACCAGCTCCGCCGGCAGGCCGAAATCGATCACCATGCCGGCCCCCGTGCCGGGGCGCGGGACTCAGCCATGGAAATCGGGCTTCCGCTTCGCGATGAAGGCCGCCATGCCCTCCTTCTGGGCGCGGGTCGCGAACAGCGACTGGAAGACGCGGCGTTCGAAGCGGCACCCCTCGGCGAGCGTGGTCTCGAAGGCGCGGTTCACCGCCTCCTTGTTGAACAGCACGCTCTCCGGCGCGAATTCGGCGATCACGGCCGCAGCGGCGAGCGCCTCCTCGATGAGCTTCTCGACCGGCACGATGCGCGAGACGAGGCCCGCGCGTTCGGCCTCGGCGGCATCCATCATCCGCCCCGTCAGGCACATATCCATGGCCTTGGCCTTGCCGACGGCGCGGGCGAGGCGCTGCGAGCCGCCCCAGCCGGGCATGACGCCGAGCCTGATCTCCGGCTGGCCGAATTTCGCGTTCTCGGCCGCGATGATGAAATCGCACATCATCGCGATCTCGCAGCCGCCGCCGAGCGCGAAGCCGGCGACCGCGGCGATCACGGGCTTGCGGACGCGGGCGACCCGGTCCGGTCCGGAGCCGAAATCCTGGAGATAGCTCTCGGGATAGGTGAGATCGGCCATCGCCTTGATATCGGCGCCGGCCGCGAAGGCCTTCTCGGAGCCGGTCAGCACGATGGCGCCGATGCCCCTGTCCGCCTCGAAGGCCGAAAGCGCGCGGTCGAGTTCGTCGATCAGCTGCGCGTTGACGGCGTTGAGCGCCTGCGGCCGGTTGAGCCGGATCAGGCCGACCCGACCCTGGGTCTCGACAAGGATGGTCTCGTAGCTCTGCGGATCCGCCATGACATGTCCTCCCTCTTCCCCGCATAGCGCGGCTTCGATGCGTCGAACAAGCCACGCGGCGCCGCCGCCGTCTGTCAAGCGCGCGACAGGCGCCGGGCAGGGGCCGGAACGGCAAAGCGGACCACCGGCTAGACCTGGCAGGCGGGGCAATGGAAGGTCGAGCGCCCGGCCTGCACGAACCGCGCCACCCGCCCGCTGCAGCCGGGGGTGGGGCAGGCTTCGCCCTCCCGGTCGTAGACGTGGAAATCGTGCTGGAAATAGCCGAGCGAGCCGTCCTCGTGGCGGTAATCGCGCAGTGTCGAGCCGCCGGCCCGGATCGCCGCGTCGAGCACGTCGCGGATCGCCGCCGCGAGCCGGTCGATCTCGGGCGCGGCGATCGCGTGGGCCGGGCGCGCCGGCGCGATGCGCGCGCGGTGCAGCGCCTCGCAGACATAGATATTGCCGAGCCCGGCCACGATGCGCTGGTCGAGCAGCGCCGCCTTGACCAGCATGCGCCGCCCGGCAAAGCGCGCGGCGAGCAGGCCGGCGCTGAACCCGTTGCCGAGCGGCTCGACGCCAAGCCCGGCAAGGGCGGGATGCGCGTCGAGATCCTGCGTCGGCGCGAGCAGCATGAAGCCGAAGCGGCGCGGATCGTTGAAGACGAGCCGATATCCGTCCGCGAGGGCGAGGATGACATGATCATGCTGCGGCAGCCGGCCGGGATCGTGATGGAAGCGCCCCGGCGCCTCGGCAAGGCCCGGCCGGAGCAGGAGCAGGCGGCCGCTCATGCCGAGATGGATGACGAGCGTCTCGCCGGTCGAGAGGGGGACGAGCAGGTATTTCGCCCGCCGGCCGAGCGGCGCGATCGCCGCGCCGGTCACCCGTGCCGCGAAGCGCTCGGGCAGGGGAAAGCGCAGATCCGGCCGGTTGAGCGTGACATCGACGATCCGACGCCCTTCGAGATGCGGCGCGAGCCCGCGGCGGATGGTCTCGATTTCGGGCAGCTCGGGCACGGGGGCTCTCGACGGATCGATCCTTGTCGGAAGCCGGCATAGCGCGGCGCGCAAAGCTTCGCTATGGGTTTGCCGCGTGAAGGGGCGGCGGTTCGGAGGCGCGCATGGCGGAGACGACGCATTTCGGCTTCGAGGATATCCCGCTCGGCGAGAAGCAGGGCCGGGTCGACGATGTGTTCCACAAGGTCGCCGGCCGTTACGACCTGATGAACGACCTGATGAGCGCCGGCCTGCACCGCCTTTGGAAGGATGTGCTGGTCACGATGCTGCGCGTGCCGCGGAACCGCGCCTGGCGGCATCTCGACGTGGCGGGCGGAACGGGCGACGTGGCGTTCCGCATCCTCAAGGCCGGCGGCAGCCTCACGAAGGTCGACGTCCTCGACATCAACGCCTCGATGCTGGGCGTCGGCGCGGAGCGCGCGGCGGCGCGCGGATTCGGCGACCGCATCGCCTTCATCGAGGCCAATGCCGAATCGCTGCCGCTGCCGGCCGGGCATTACGATGGCTACACGATCGCGTTCGGCATCCGGAACGTGCCGCGCATCCCGCTCGCGCTGCAGGAGGCGCATCGGGTGCTCCGGCGCGGCGGCCGCTTCCTCTGCCTCGAATTCGCACCGGTGGAGACGCCGCTGCTCGACCGGATCTACGATGCCTATTCCTTCCATGTCATCCCGCCACTCGGCCGGCTGATCACGGGCGACGGCGAGCCCTATCGCTATCTCGTCGAATCGATCCGCAAGTTTCCGCGCCCCGGTGCCTTCGCCGAGATGATCGGCGCGGCCGGCTTCGCCAATGTCACGGTGCGGCCGATGAGCGGCGGGATCGTGAACATCCATTCGGGCTGGAAGCTCTGAGGCCAATCCGTGTTCGCGGCGCTCGGCCATTCCCTCCATCTCGCGCATGTCGGCTTCGTGCTCACGCGCGAGGGTGTGTTCGCGCTGGTGCCGCGCGACAGGGCGCCGGCGCCGCTGCGGCCGCTGCTCTGGCTGCTCGCCCGGCTCGCGCGGCGCGATGCCGGCCGGCGCGGCACGCGCATCGTCGCGGCGCTGACGCGGCTCGGCCCCTCCTATGTGAAGCTCGGGCAGTTCCTCGCGACGCGGCCGGATCTCGTCGGCATGGCGCTGGCGCGCGACCTCGAAGCGTTGCAGGACCGGATGCCGCCCTTCCCGCAGGCCGTCGCCGAGGCGCGGGTCGCCGCCGCGCTCGGCCGGCCGGTCGCGACGCTGTTCACGCAGTTCGGCCCCCCGGTCGCGGCCGCGTCGATCGCCCAGGTGCACCGCGCCGAGATCCTGGTGGCGGGCGAACGCCGACCGATCGCCGTCAAGATCACCCGGCCGGGGATCGAGCGCGTCTTCACCCGCGACATCGCGGCGCAGAAATTCATGGCCGGGCTCGTCGCCCGTCTCGTTCCCGCGATGCGGCGGCTCAAGCCGGTGGAGGTGGTGGAAACGCTCGAACGCACCGTGCGGCTCGAGATGGATCTGCGCTTCGAGGCGGCGGCGCTCTCCGAAATGGGCGACAATACGCGCGATGACCCCGATTTCCGGGTTCCAGCGGTGGAATGGGGGCTCACCGCGCGCGATTGCGTGACCCTCGAATGGATCGACGGGATCAAGCTCAACGATTTCGCCGGGCTCGATGCCGCCAGCATCGATCGCCGGGCGCTGGCGCGGGTGGCGATGCAGAGCTTCCTGCGCCATGCCCTGCGCGACGGCTTCTTCCACGCCGACATGCATCCCGGCAACCTGTTCGCCACGCATGATGGCACGCTTGTCGCGGTCGATCTGGGCATCATGGGGCGGCTCGGGCGCAACGAGCGCCGCTTCCTGGCCGAGATCCTGTTCGGGTTCATCACCCGCGATTACCGGCGCATCGCCGAGGTGCATTTCGAGGCGGGCTATGTGCCGCCGGTCCACGCCGTCGAGGATTTCGCGCAGGCGCTGCGCGCGGTGGGCGAACGGATCCACGGCCGCAGCGCCGCCGAGATCTCGATGGCGGAACTGCTGGGGCTGCTGTTCGAGATCACCGCGATCTTCGACATGGCGACGCGGACCGAACTCGTGCTGCTGCAGAAGACCATGGTCGTCGTCGAGGGCGTTTCGCGCGGGCTCGACCCGGAATTCGACATGTGGAAGGTGTCGGAGCCGATCATCCGTGCCTGGATCGAGCGCAATCTCGGCCCGGTCGGCCGGGTCGAGACGGCGGGGCGGGAGGTTGTTGCCCTGCTCGACGCGGCGCGCGAAGTGCCCGCGCTCGTCGCGCGCGCCAAGACGGCGCTTGCGGCGATCGAGGCGCGGCCGGCCCCCGCGCCCGCCCCCTCCGGCCTGCTGCGGATCCTGACGATCGGGGTTTGGCTTATCGCGTTCACGCTCGTTATGATCATGCTTGGAATCGGCGCCCCCTGACCGCCGGGAGAACAGGATGCTCCGCAATCGCTCCATCCTTCTGATCGTCGGCGGCGGCATCGCCGCTTACAAAACGGCCGAACTCATCCGCCTCATCCGCAAGGCCGGCGGCGGCGTGCGGGTGATCCTCACCGCGGCGGGGCGCGAATTCGTGACGCCGCTCACCCTGGCCGGGCTCTCCGGGGGGAAGGTCCACGAGGATCTGTTCTCGCTGACCGACGAGACCGAGATGGGGCATATCGAACTCTCCCGCTCGGCGGATCTCGTCGTCGTCGCGCCGGCGACCGCCGATCTGATGGCGAAGGCGGCGAACGGGCTCGCGAACGACCTCGCCTCGACCGCCTTGCTCGCCACCGACAAGCGGGTGCTGATGGCGCCGGCGATGAATGTGCGGATGTGGCTCCACCCCGCCACGCAGCGCAACCTCGCGACCCTGCGCGGCGATGGCGTGCTGATCGTCGGCCCCGGCGAGGGCGAGATGGCCTGCGGCGAATTCGGGCCCGGCCGCATGGCCGAGCCGAGCGAGATCCTCGCCGCGATCGAGGCGGCGCTGGCGACCGGCATTCCCATGCCCGCGCCGGCGCCCATCCCCGAGATCGCCGGCCCAGGCTACGGACCAAGCCACGGATCGCTCGCGGGCCGGCACGTGCTGATCACCGCCGGGCCGACGCATGAGCCGATCGACCCCGTCCGCTACATCGCCAATCGCTCCTCCGGCAAGCAGGGCTACGCGCTCGCCGCGGCGGCGCGCGAGGCCGGAGCGCGGGTGACGCTCGTCTCCGGCCCGGTGACGCTCGCGCCGCCGGCCGGCGTGACGCTCGTCGCGGTCGAGACCGCCCGCGAGATGGACGCGGCGGTGGAGGCGGCGCTGCCGGCGGATCTCGCGATCTTCGCCGCGGCCGTCGCCGATTGGCGGACCCGGGATGCCGCCGGCGAGAAGATCAAGAAGGACGGCGCCGCGCCGGCCCCGCTCGCGCTCGTCGAGAATCCGGACATCCTCGCGCGGGTCGCGCGGCATCCGGGCCGGCGGCCGGCGCTGGTGATCGGTTTCGCGGCCGAGACGGAGAAGGTGATCGAGCATGCCCGCGCCAAGCTCGCCCGCAAGGGCTGCGACGCCATCATCGCCAACGATGTCTCGCCCGGAACCGGCGTGATGGGCGGGGACCGCAACCGCGTCCATATCGTCACGCCCGAGGGAATCGAGGATTTGCCGGACATGCCGAAGGATGCCGTCGCGCGGGCGCTGATCCGGCGGTTCGCGGCAATGCTCGGCGCGGGCGGAGCCCCCGCCGCCGCCCCGGAACGCCACCCCTGAACCCCATCCGATCCCCGCGAGTTCGTGCCCATGCCACCTGCTCCCCTGACGCTGCTTGCCCTCAAACGCCTGCCGCATGGCGAGGGTTTGCCGCTGCCGGCGCCCCATTCCGCCGATGCCGCCGGGTTCGATCTCGCCGCGGCGCTGCCGGAGGCACGGCCGCTGGTGCTGCCGCCCGGCGCGCGGGGTCTGGTGCCCACCGGCTTCGTGTTCATGCTCGCGCCGGGTTTCGAGGCGCAGGTCCGGCCCCGGTCCGGGCTGGCGCTGAAGCACGGTGTCACGGTTCTCAACGCGCCCGGCACGATCGACGCCGATTATCGCGGCGAGGTCCAGGTCCTGCTGATCAACCATGGCAGCGCGGATTTCACCATCACGCGCGGCATGCGGATCGCGCAATGCGTGGTGGCGGCGGTGGCGCCGCTCGCGATCCGGGAGGTCGCGGAAACGGACATGACGGCACGCGGCGCGGGCGGTTTCGGCTCGACTGGATTCTAGATCCGCTTTCAGGTCGCCTTTCAGAAATTTTTCCTGTCCGATGGCCTGCAATCGCAAGTCTGAAGAACTTGTTTCCCGCTTTCCGCACGCCTAGCTTCCCGGCACAGGAATTGCCGATGGAGCATGCCATGTCCGCCAGGATCGCCCCGCAGACGAAGCCCGGCCGCGGCCGGATTTTCGGCTCGATCACCGAGACCATCGGCGATACCCCGATCGTGCGTCTCGACCGGCTCGCGAAGGCCGAGGGGGTGAAGGCCAATCTCCTCGCCAAGCTCGAATTCTTCAACCCGATCGCCTCGGTCAAGGACAGGATCGGCGTCGCGATGATCGAGGCGGCGGAAGCCGCCGGAGAGATTTCGCCGGACAAGACCGTTCTCGTCGAGCCGACCTCGGGCAATACGGGCATCGCGCTCGCCTTCGTCGCGGCGGCGAAAGGCTACCGGCTCATCCTCACCATGCCCGAGACCATGTCGATCGAGCGGCGCAAGATGCTGAGCTTCCTCGGCGCGGAGCTTGTGCTCACCGAGGGGCCCAAGGGCATGAAGGGCGCCATCGCCAAGGCCGAGGAGATCATCGCCGCCACGCCCGGCGCGGTGATGCCGCAGCAATTCCGCAACCCGGCCAACCCGGAGATCCATCGCCGCACCACAGCGGAGGAAATCTGGAACGATACCGGCGGCGAGATCGATGCCTTCGTCGCCGGCGTGGGCACCGGCGGCACCGTCACCGGCGTCGGCCAGGTGCTGAAGCCGCGCCGGCCGGGGCTCAAGGTGTTCGCGGTCGAGCCGGTGGAAAGCCCGGTGCTGTCCGGGGGCGCGCCGGGTCCGCACAAGATCCAGGGCATCGGCGCCGGCTTCGTGCCGGATATCCTCGACCGCGGGGTGATCGACGAGGTGCTCAAGGTCGACAGCGCCACCGCGATCGCGACCTCCCGCCGCCTCGCGCGGCTCGAAGGCGTGCCCGGCGGCATCTCCTCGGGCGCGGCGGTCGCCGCGGCGCTGGAGGTCGCGAAGCGGCCGGAGATGGCGGGCAAGACCATCGTCCTCATCATCCCGTCCTTCGCCGAACGCTATATTTCCAGCCTGCTGTTCGAGGGGCTGTGAGTGCCGGCCGGTGCCGGGGCCGCAAACGGACGGCACCGGATGTCGCGCCGAAGCGGTTGCGGGCGCGGGCATGTTCGGCTACAGGCAGAGATCGTGGCACCCGTAGCTCAGCTGGATAGAGTGTTGGATTCCGAATCCAAAGGTCGCAGGTTCGAATCCTGCCGGGTGCGCCAGCCTTTCCCAAGGCTCGACAAGCGCTGAAATCGCCTCAGCTCAGAGCCCCGGATGTGTCGCGCGCCGCGCATCCGGTCGCCGCGGCTGAACGGAAAGCCGTTCACGCACCGCCCTTGCAGCGCTGAAGCGCCAGATTGCCGCCCCCGCCTTTTGGATCGCTCCAGCCCACACGCCCGTTGGGCAGGGCCCGCGCCACCCCGCCATAGGCCACCGAACATTCACAGGAGCGGCGCGAGACCGGGTTGGCGATGCGCCGGCATTCTGAGCCGAACCGGGGCGCATAGACCACGGGGCGGCCGTAGGTTGAGGCCGGACCTCGCCGATAGGCCCAACGGGGGCGCATGCTGCCCGAAGCCCTGACCGCGCGATGGCGGAAGATCTCGCGTCCCTGCCGGTCATAGGCGATCACGGTTCGCGAGACGGGGTCGTAGCGGATGTCGTATTGCGCCGCCCCCGGCGGAGCGTGGCGCGGATAAAGCTGCGCCCTGACCGGCCTGGCCATCGCCAAGGCCGCTGCGAACAACACGACATTCAAGGAACGCATCATCGCCAATCCCTCGAGAAGGTGGCTGCACTCCATCCGCAGCAGCGATTGGAGGAAAGCTCGCAAGGTGTCCGGAACAGGCCCTGCCCCGAATTGCCCGGGCCGCTCGAACGCCGCCTCCCTTGTCTTCGAAGCTGAAACGGGAAGGCCGCGCCGCCCTCCGACCGCTAACAGAGCAGAGGCGGGGCTCAGCGGGCGCGGCGCACGCGCGGGCCGCCGGCGCGGCCAGCTTCGGCCGCGAGCCGAGGCGCGAGCACGATCGTCCGATAGCGCGGCCGCATCTGCATCACATGCGCGGCAAGAATGGTCTCCGCCTGCATCAGCTGACCACCGGCCACCGCACGGATGATCTCGCGATGCTCTTCCACCGATCGGGACTGGTTGTCGGGCGGACCGAGCAGCCGCGTTCGCACCGCGCTGATCCGCCCCGAGATCAGTTGATAGGCCTGGACGAGAAACTGGTTGCCGCAATTGGTGAGGAACGCCTCGTGCAGCGCCGCATCCGCCGCCGCCCAGCCGATCCGATCTCCGGCGGCAATCGCCGCGTCCATCCGGGCCTGCGCGGCCTCGAGCTCCTCGACAAGCCGGATGCGATCGCGCGCATGGGAGAGCCACATCGCCCGGGTTTCGACGACCAGGCGGAACTCGCACAATTCCGCCATTTCTTCCTCCGTCGGATCGAAGACGAAACTGCCGCGCTGCGGCTGGGTGGTGATCAGCCCCTGCATTTGCAGCGCCGTCAGCGCTTCGCGCACCGGGGTGCGGCTGATGCCGAGCGCACTCGCCAGCCGATCCTCTGACAAGGCCTCGCCGAGCGCCAGTTCACCGGTGATGATCGCGTCGCGGATCCGTGCAGCCGCGAGCGCCGCAAGGGAAGGACCGCGCAGGGGCGTGAGGGGGTGCATCGACTCCGATCATCCTGTGACGCCCGAATTCTAGGCTGGGCACAGGCGCTGTTCAAGCCTGTTGATGTCACTTGTCCAGATAAACTATATCGTATACAATTATTACTATATGTTTTTGTACATACAGGTGCTTTGCGCTCATGATTGATGCTATATTCTCATGAATCCGAATGTTGACAGATTGTCTGCATGTCTGATTGAATACGGTATGGCAGATGGTCTCGCATCAGCCATGATCGCGGCTCACGTCCGGCGGCACGAGCGTTTGTGCCCCCCGCCCCCGGCAGCTATGATGCCGCTGCGCCATAAACGACCGGAACGGTCGAAGAAGAAACGGCCCGGAGAGAGACGCTTCCAGGCGATACGAGGAGGAATCCATGACCATGATGACCAATCGCCGCGCCGTGCTGGCGGGCCTCGCCGGGGCTTCGGCGATGCTGTCGCTCGGCATGTCCGCGCGCGCCCAGCAGAAGATCGTGCTGCGCCTGTCCTCGCCGGCGACGCCGACGGATCAGCGCGCGCTGGGCCTCATCAATCATTTCGGGCCGGCGGTCAGCGCGTTCGCGGACTTCCAGCCGCACTGGAATGCCATCCTGTTCAAGCAGGGCACCGAACTCGAGGCGATCTCGCGCGGCAATCTCGAGATGTCGATCGCCTCTGCGCAGGAGCTCTCCACGATCTTCCCACAATGGTCGATCTTCACCGCCGGCTATCTGCTTCGCTCGGCCGAACACCAGAAGAACGTCTTCGCCTCGGACGTGATGACGCCGATGAAGCAGATGGTCGAGGACAAGCTCGGCGTGAAGCTGATCTCGGTGATGTATCTCGGCAAACGCCACGTGAACCTGCGCTCGGACAAGGAGATCAAGACGCCGGCCGATCTCGCGGGCGTGAAGCTGCGCATGCCGCCGTCCGAGTCCTGGCAGTTCCTCGGCAAGGCGCTCGGCGCCAACCCGCTGCCGATGGCCTTCCCCGAGCTCTACACCGCACTTCAGGTCGGCGCGATCGACGGCCAGGACAACCCGCTGCCGACGGTTCGCGATTCCAAGTTCTACGAGGTCACGAAGCAGATCGTGCTGACCGCGCATCTCGTCGACTGGAACTTCCTGACACTCGGCAAGAAGGTCTGGGATAAGTTCACGCCCGACCAGCAGAAAATCGTCCAGAAGGCGGCTGACGATGCCTGCGAGGCCGCGCGGCAGGCGCAGCTCAAGCTCGAAAGCGAACTGGAAGCCTTCATGAAGGAGAAGGGGCTGAAGGTCTACGCGCCGGATCTCAACGCCTTCCGCACGACGGTTCAGAAGGCCTATCTCGAATCGAAATTCGCGAAGGACTGGCCGGCCGGCATGGTCGATAAGATCAACGCGATCCCCGGCTGATCCCGCCGGGCGGGCGTGCCTTGCGCCCGCCCGCCTCATCCGCCGCGCCCGCGCGCTCCCCGCTCCCGGAGCCCTGTCATGAAAGCGATCGGCCGTTTCCTGCAGCGTCGGGCCGAGGATGTCCTCGTCCTGCTTGCAGCCGCGATGTTCTTCGCATTCCTGATCCAGATCGGTACGCGCTACCTGCTCAACGATCCCGCCGCCTGGCCGCATGAGGTGATCGTCATCAGCTGGCTGTGGCTGATCTTCTGGGGCGCGGCCTTCTTCCTGCGCGATCGCGATCAGGTGAAGTTCGACGTGCTCTATACCATGGCGCCGGCGCGGGCGCGGCGGGCGATGTCGCTCGCCGTTGCGCTGGCCTTCGTGATCCTGTTCGCGCTCTCGGCGCCGGCGACCTGGGATTTCATCGCCTTCAAGGGCATTCGCGGCACCGATCATTTCGGCATCCCGCTGAGCTATGTCTTCTCGGTCTACCTGCTGTTTCTCGCCGGAGCGATCCTCCATTACGCGCACCGTGCGGTGCGGCTGATCCGCGGCGACGATCTCGGCGCCATCGATGCGGGGGAATCGTCGTGAGCCCCGAATTCTTCTGGTGCATCATTGCCCTGTTCGCGCTGGCCGGGCTCGGCGCACCGATCGCGCTGGCAATGATCGCCGCCTCGATCCTTTATCTCCTGGCAAAGGGACAGGATCCGGGCCTCGCGGCCGAGCAGATGATCCAGGGCATCTATGACGGGTTCCTGCTGCTCGCCATCCCGCTCTTCATCATCGCCGCCAACGTGATGAATGCGGGGACGATCTCCGAGCGGCTGCTGCATTTCTGCCTCGCGCTGGTTGGCCGGTTCCGGGGCGGGCTCGGCCATGTCAATGTCGTCGCCAACATGATCTTCGCCGGCATGTCCGGCTCGGCGGTGGCGGATGCCGTCGGCCTCGGCAAGATCATCATCGGCATGATGACCAGGGAGGGGCGCTATTCGCCCGGCTACGCCGCCGCCATCACCGCCGCCGCCTCGACGATCGGGCCGATCATCCCGCCCTCGATCCCGATGGTGATGTATGCCCTCGTCTCGGATACCTCGATCGGCTATCTCTTCCTCGGTGGCTTCGTCCCCGGCGTGATGATGGGGCTCGCGCTGATGGTGCTCAACGCCCGGCAGGCGCGGCGCGAGAACGTGCCGCTCGAAGTGCCGGTGCCGCGCGCGGAACTGCCGCGGCTGACGATCCGCGCCTTTCCGGCGCTGATGATGCCGGTGATCCTGCTGTTCGGCATCTATGGCGGTGCGACGACCCCGACAGAGGCGGCGGCGATCGCGGCCTTCTACGCGCTCCTCGTCGCGACCTTCCTCTATCGCGCGGTGTCGTTTCCGACGCTCTACACCGTATTCTCCGAGAGCGCGCGGGCCACGGCCTCGGTCGGGCTGGTGATCGGCGCCTCGCTGATCTTCAATTATATCGTCGCCGCCGAGAATATCCCCGCCGCCGTCTCGAACCTGATGCAGGGGCTCAATGTCTCGCCGCTCGCCTTCCTGATCGGGATCAATATCCTGTTCCTGATCCTCGGCTGCCTGCTCGATGCGACGACGATCATCCTCGTCATCATCCCGCTCTTCATCCCGACTTGCCGGGCGCTGGGGATCGATCTCGTGCATTTCGGCGTCACGGCGGTGGTCAATTGCATGATCGGGCTGATCACGCCGCCCTATGGCGTGCTCCTCTTCGTCATCAACGCCATCACCGGCATTCCGCTGCGCACCATCATCCAGGCGATCTGGCCCTATATCGGCGTGCTGGTCGCGGCGCTGCTGGTGATGTTGCTGGTGCCGGACACCGTGCTCTATCTTCCGAAACTGTTCGGCTACGTGCCGCGCTCCTGAGGACCGCCATGGCCGAAAGACCCCGGACCGCCATTGCCTTGGCGTGGAACGCGCCCTGGTTCCCTGATCTCGCGACGCCGATGGCGCAGCATCTCGAGCACGGCCGCGTGGCGCTCGCGATGCAGCACTCGGCGCGGACGGGCGAAGCGGTGAGGCTCGCGCCATGATGCTCGACGGCCACACGCGGCTTTACGCGCATATCGGCTACCCGACGTCGAGCTTCAAGGCGCCGCTGATCTACAATCCGTATTTCGCGGCGCACGGCATCAACGCCGCCGTGGTGCCGATAGGCGTTCCCGCCGCGGATTTCGACGCCGCCTTCCCGGCGATCATGCGGTTTTCGAACATTGCGGGCGCGCTGATCACGATGCCGCACAAGGTCACCGTGCTGCGCCATCTCGCGCGCGTCTCTCCGGCAATCGCGGTCACCGGCGCCTGCAACGCCGTCCGCCGCGAGGAGGACGGCACGCTGAGCGGCGACATGTTCGACGGCGAGGGCTTCGTCCGCGGGCTCGCGCGCAAAGGGCAGGCGATTGCCGGCCGCCGGGTTCTGATCGTGGGGGTGGGCGGCGCGGGGGCCGCGATCGCCGCGGCTCTGGCCGCGCGCGGCCCGGCGCTGATCCGGCTCGCGGACCTGCGCGCGGAGATCGCGGGCGAAGTCGCGGCGCGGCTCGCGGCGCATTTCCCCGGCCTCGCCGCGGAGGTCGGAACAAACGATCCTGCTGGGTTCGATATCGTCGTCAACGCAACCCCGCTCGGCATGAGACCGGAGGATCCCCTGCCTCTCGATCCGGCACGGCTCGCGCCCGGCGCCTTCGTCGGCGAGGTCGTGCTCAGCCGGGAGCGGACGCCGCTGCTCGAAGCCGCCGCCGCGCGCGGCTGCACCATCCAGATCGGGCTCGACATGCTGTTCGAGATGATCCCCGCCTATCTCGAATTCTTCGGCTTCCCGCCGACGACGGCGGATGAACTGCACGCGCTCGCCACGATTTCCGGCCCGGAGCCCGCATGAGAACCGCGATCGCCACCGTCTGCGTCTCCGGCAATCTCGCGGAGAAGCTTGAGGCGATCGCCGTCGCAGGGTTCCGGGCCGTGGAGATCTTCGAGAACGATCTCATCGCCTTCCCCGGCACGCCGGCGGATGTGCGGCGGATGGCGGCCGATCTCGGCCTCGCGATCGTGACCTGCCAGCCCTTCCGCGATTTCGAGGGCATGACCGGCGCGCGCCGTATCCGGGTATTCGACCGCGCGGAGCGGAAATTCGATCTCCTTGCGGAACTCGGCAGCGATCTGCTGTTCGTCTGCTCCAGCCTCTCGCCGGAAGCGCTCGGCGGGATCGACCGGCTCGCGGAGGATTTCGCCGAACTCGGCACCCGCGCCGCCCGGCGCGGGCTGCGCGTCGGCTACGAGGCGCTGGCCTGGGGCCGGCATATCCATGATTATCGCGATGCCTGGGAGATTGTCCGCCGCGCCGGGCAGCCCAATGTCGGGCTGGTGCTCGACAGTTTCCATGTGCTCGCGCGCAAGCTGGATCTGGCGGCGATCCGCAGCATTCCCGGCGACCGGATCTTTCTCGTCCAGATCGCGGATGCACCCCGGCTCGAGATGGATTACCTCTCCTGGAGCCGCCATTGGCGCTGCCTGCCCGGCCAGGGCGATCTCGATCTCGCCGGCTTCATGGATGCGCTCGAGACGACCGGCTATGATGGCGTGCTCAGCCTCGAAATCTTCAACGACCGGTTCCGTGCCGGCTCGGCCCGCTCGGTCGCGCTCGACGGGCGGCGCTCGCTGATCTGGCTGCTCGATTCCACCGCCCGCCGCCTCGGGCGCCCCATCGCCGGCGCTGCGCCGATGCCGGCCCCGGCGCCGGTCGAAGGCGTCGAATTCATCGAATTCGCGGTGCACGAGGCCGAACGGGAAGGGTTCGAGCGGCTGATCGCGGCACTCGGCTTCGCGCGCGCCGGGCGGCACCGCTCCAAGGACGTCTCGCTCTGGCGGCAGGGCGAGATCCGCATCGTCGTCAACAGCGAGCCCGACGGTTTCGCCCATTCCTACCAGATCACGCATGGCAGCTCGGTCTGCGCCATGGCGCTGCGCACACCGGACGCGCAGGCGACGATCACGCGCGCGCGGGCGCTGCTCGACGAGCCGCATGCCGGCGCCGTAGGGCCGGGCGAGCTCGACATTCCGGCCGTGCGCGGGCTCGGCGGCTCGCTGCTCTATTTCATCGATTCGCGCTCGAGCCTCGGGCGCTGGGCCGAGATTGATTTCCTGCCGACCGGCGCGACCGCGCCCGATGCCGGGCTACGGGCGATCGACCATGTCTCGCAGACGATGCAATACGAGGAAATGCTGACCTGGCTGCTGTTCTACACCTCGCTGTTCGAGGCGCGGAAAACGCCGAGCCAGGCGGTGATCGACCCCGGCGGGGTGGTGCAGAGCCAGGTGATCGAGAGCGGTGTCGGCGGCGGCGGCGCCGGGCTGCGGCTGGTGCTCAACGGCTCGCAGAGCACCCGCACCCTCTCGGCGCGGTTCGTGACGGATTTCTTCGGCTCCGGCGTGCAGCATATCGCGCTCGCGACCGACGATATCGAGGCGAGCGTGGCGCGGCTCGTCGCCAACGGCGTCGCGATGCTGCCCATACCCGAGAATTACTACGACGATCTCGAAACCCGCGCCGATCTTTCCCCGGCGGCGATCATGCGGATGCGCGCGCTCAACATCCTCTACGACAGCGATGCCGGCGGCGGGTTCCGCCACGCCTATACGGTGGCGTTCGACGGCGGGTTCTTCTTCGAGATCGTGCAGCGCGACCCCGGCTATGGCGGCTACGGCGCACCGAATGCCGGCATCCGGCTGGCGGCGCAGGCGCGGATCGCCCGGCCGGCCCTTCCGGTCTAGATCCCGCGCCGCGCGGTCACTCGACGGGCGGAGGCAGAGCCGGTAGCCTCCCTTCGGGTCTGGCGGCGGAACGGTTCGGGGGCGACAACAGGGATGGTCGCGCGCGTGGCAACGGTGGCCTTCGAGGGGATCGAGGCGCGGCCGGTCGATGTGCAGGTGCAGGTTGCGGCGGGTTCGGTCGCCTTCGTGCTTGTCGGCCTGCCGGACAAGGCGGTGGCCGAAAGCCGCGAGCGCGTCCGGGCGGCGCTGACCGCCTCCGGCCTCGCGCTGCCGGCGAAACGGATCATCGTCAACCTCGCTCCGGCGGATCTGCCCAAGGAAGGCAGCCATTACGACCTGCCGATCGCGCTCGGGATCATGGCCGCGATCGGCGCAATCCCGCAGGATGCGCTCGACGGCTTCACGGTGCTCGGCGAACTCGCGCTCGACGGCACGATCTCGCCGGTCGCCGGCGTGCTGCCGGCGGCGATCGCGGCGCATGCGCGCGGGCACGGGCTGATCTGCCCCGCCGCCACCGGGCCGGAGGCGGCCTGGGCGGGCGAGGCGATCGAGATCGTCGCGCCGCGCTCGCTGATCCAGATCGCCAACCATTTCAAGGGCGCGCAGGTGCTCGCGCGGCCGGAACCGGCCATCCGCCGCGCCGAAGGCGCCCTGCCCGATCTCCGCGACATCAAGGGCCAGGAAAGCGCCAAGCGCGTGCTGGAGATCGCCGCCGCCGGCGGGCATCACCTGCTAATGAGCGGCCCGCCCGGCGCCGGCAAATCCATGCTTGCGGCGCGCCTGCCCTCGATCCTGCCGCCGCTGGCCCCGCGCGAATTGCTCGAAGTCTCGATGATCCATTCGATTGCCGGGTTGCTCGCCGAGGGCGCGCTGACCGACCGGCGCCCCTTCCGCAGCCCGCATCATTCCGCCTCGATGGCGGCGCTCACAGGCGGCGGGCTTCATGCCCGGCCCGGCGAGGTGAGCCTCGCGCATCACGGTGTGCTGTTCCTCGACGAGTTGCCGGAATTCGCGCCGCAGGCGCTCGATTCGCTGCGCCAGCCGATCGAGACCGGCGAGGTCGCGGTCAGCCGCGCCAATCACCGCGCGGTCTACCCGGCGCGGTTCCAGCTGGTCGCCGCGATGAATCCCTGCCGCTGTGGCCACGCGATGGAGGCGGGCTTCACCTGCAAGCGCGCGCCCAACGAGAAATGCATGGCGCAATACCAGGCGCGGCTTTCCGGCCCGCTTCTCGACCGATTCGATCTCGCGATCGAGGTGCCGGCGGTCGATCTCGCCGATCTCCTGCTGCCGGCGCCGGCGGAGGGCTCGGCCGAGGTGCTCGCGCGCGTGCTCGCGGCCCGCGCACGCCAGGCGGACCGATTCGAGAGGCTCGGATTGCCCGGGATCCGCACCAATGCCGCCGCGCCCGCCGCCTTGCTCGACGCGATCGCGCGGCCCGATCCCGACGGCGCGGCGCTGCTGCGCCAGGCGGGGGAGCGGCTGAAGCTCACCGCGCGCGCCTTCCACCGCCTCATCAAGGTGGCGCGCACGCTCGCCGATCTCGATCAGGCCGAGCATGTCGGTCGCGCCCATCTCGCCGAAGCCATCGGGCTCCGGGGGCGGATCACCGGCGGCTCGCCATGACGAACGCTACCTTCCCTTAACGACGCCCGGATTTTGCCGCAAAGCGTCAAGGGCATGGCAACCAGCGCCGGAGATGCTGCCCCCATAAGCAGGAAAACTGCAGGTGGGCGTCATGTGGATCGAGACGGCGGGAATTGCCGCCGCCCTTCTGTTCGCCGTGAGCGGCGTCGCGGTCGTGCTCGCGCTGGTCGCGGCCGGGCTCGTCGGCGATGTGCGCCGGCTGCGTGCCGCCCATGCCCGGCTGGCCGCGGAGCGCGCGGAACTGGCCGAGAAGCTCGACCTGATCGAGCGGATGAGCGCGCGCGCGGAAGCCGCGAGCGAGGCGAAATCGCGCTTTCTCGCCACCGTCAGCCACGAGATCCGCACGCCGCTCAACGGCGTGCTCGGCATGGCCGACCTGATGCTCGACACGCCGCTGACGCCGGAGCAATCGAATTATGCCCGCGCGATCAAGACCTCGGGCGAAGCGCTGCTGAGCCTGATCGAGGAAATCCTCGATTTCTCGCGCATCGAAGCCGGGAAGATCGAGATCCATGCGCACGAGACCGAACTCGCGCCGCTGATCGAGGGCGTGGTCGAACTGCTTGCGCCGCGCGCGCAGGGCAAGTCGCTCGAGATCGCAAGCTTCATCGCCCCCGATCTGCCGGCCTCGATCCGCACCGATGCCGCGCGGCTGCGTCAGATCATCATGAACCTCGCCGGCAATGCGGTGAAATTCACCGAACGCGGCGGGGTCGGCATCCGGGTCGGCCGCGCCGGGCCGGACAGCCTGACGATCGCCATCGAGGATACGGGGCCGGGCATTCCGCCCGAGCGGATCGAGGCGATCTTCCAGGAATTCGAGCAGGGCGGGGCGCCGGGCACCGCGAGCCAGCCGGGAACCGGGCTCGGCCTCGCCATCTCCCGCCGTCTCGCGCGGCTTATGGGCGGGGAGATCCAGGTCGTCAGCGAGATCGGCCAGGGCTCGACCTTCACGCTGACGCTGCCGCTCCCCGCCGCGGCGCCACGCCCGGCGCCGATGCCGCCGCTGCCGGCGCAGGATGTGCTGATCCTGGCCGCCGGCCCGTTCGAGGGCCGCTATCTCGCGGCCTATTTCCGCGCCGCCGGCGGGCGGGCGCGGCTTGTCCAGCGCGAAGCGGCTGCACTCGCCGCCATCCGGCGCTCGGCGCCCGACCTGATCATCATGGACGCCGCCTTCGGGGCCGAGGCCGCGCAACGCATCGTCGCGGCCGGTACGGAAGCCGGGTGCCGCCGTCATCTCGTGCTGCTCTCGCCCTTCGAGCGACGCAGTTTCGGCCCGCCGACGGCGGCCGGGTTCGACCGCTACCTCGTAAAGCCTGTCAGGCGGCGCTCGCTTGGCGCGCAGATCCGCGACTGGCCCGAAACCGGCGCCGCCCCGTCACCTCCGGAAGAGCACCTTGCGCCCGAGCCGCTCGCCGGCCTGCGCGTGCTGATTGCCGAGGACAACGACATCAACGCCCTGCTCGCCGGACGGCTGATCGAGCGCCTCGGGGGCCGCAGCGTCCGGGCCTCGAACGGGTTCGAGGCGCTCGATCTCCTCACCGCCGCGCTCCAGCCCGGCGCGCCGGCTTTCGATTGCCTCCTCTTCGATGTCCGCATGCCCGAACTCGACGGGCTCGCCGCGCTGCGGCGCTGGCGCGAGACCGAGCGGCAGGCGCGGCGGCCGCGGATCCCGGCCCTGGCGCTGACCGCGAACGCCTTCGACGAGGATCGCCAGGCATGCTTCGAGGCGGGGTTCGACGGCTTCCTCCCCAAGCCGCTCGAACGCGAGGCGTTCCTGAAATCGCTCGGCGCCCTGCTGCCGCCGCCGCGCCGGGTGGCCTGAGCGCGCATCGGCCGCAGGGGAAACGCGCCATTTGCGTCTTTCGGCTTGCCTCCACGTCATCATCTTGTCACAACGGTAGCGCACATGCGCAAAAGACGTCATCCATGACGCGTTTTCGGGGAGAGAGCCGGTCATGCTGCGACCGCGAACCAATGCGCAGGGTCCTTCATTCGCGCAGGGTCTTTCGTTCCGAGGCCGTTTGCCGGCTGTCTTCATGAACCCGAAGGCGCTGGTCGGGCGCTTCAACCCCGTCTCGCGGATCGTGCGCGAGACCGGCGGCCTGCCGGACACGCTCGGTCGCCTCGGCTCGCTCGAAGTGCGGCTCGCCCGGACGACGAAGGATATCCGCCGCGCGCAGCGGCTGCGCTTCAAGGTCTTCTTCGACGAGATGAGCGCGACGCCCAACACGCGCGCCCGCGTCTATCGCCGCGATATCGACCCGTTCGACCGCATCTGCGACCATATCCTCGTCATCGACCATGAGGCGCCGCGCGGCCCGTTCCGCAAGCCGAAGCCGAAGGTGATCGGCACCTATCGCGTGCTGCGCTCGGATGTCGCACAGGCGCATGGCGTGGATTTCTACACCGCCGGAGAATACGACCTCCGGGCGCTGATTGCGGCCAATGCCGGCCTGCGGATGATGGAGCTGGGGCGCTCCTGCGTGCTCAAACCCTATCGCAACAAGCGGACGGTCGAGCTGCTCTGGCACGGCGTGTGGCGCTACATCGTCCATCACAAGATCGACCTGATGTTCGGCTGCGCGAGCCTCGAGGGCACCGATCCGGCGGCGCTCGCGGTGCCGCTCGCGTTCCTCCACCATTTCGCCAAGGCGCCCGACACGCTTTCCGCGCGGGCGCTACCCTGGCGCTATACCGACATGAACCTCCTGCCCAGGGAGGCGATCGACGCCAAGGTTGCAATGAAGTCGCTGCCACCCTTGATCAAGGGTTATCTCCGGCTCGGCGCCGTGTTCGGCGACGGCGCGGTGGTGGACCGGCAATTCGGCACCGTCGATGTGTTCGTGGCGCTCAAGGTCAAGGATATCGACCCGCGCTATGTCGCCTATTACGGCGCCGATGCGAGCCGCCACGCCGCCTGATCAGGCCGGCTCCGCCGCGAGGCACGCGGCGAGCCCCTCGCGATAGGTGGGGTAGCGGAAGCGATAGCCGAGCGCGGCCTTGATCCGCGCATTCGAGACGCGCTTGTTCTCGCCATAGAAGCTGCGCCCCATCGGCGAGAGATCGGCAGCCTCGAAGGCAATTTCCGGAGGCGGCGCCACGCCGAGCAGGGCCGCGGCATGCGCGACGACATCCTGCGGCGGCGCCGGGAGATCGTCGGTCAGGTTGAAGATGCCGAGCGGCCCCGCATGCCGGAAGGCCTGGGCCATTGCGGCGCCGATATCCTCAACATGGATACGGTTGAAGACCTGCCCCGGCTTGACGATCCGCCGCGCGGTTCCGGCGCGCAGGTTGTCGATGGCCGAACGCCCGGGGCCATAAATGCCGGAGAGCCGGAAAATGCCGAGATCGATGCTTCTTTCGCTGGCAAAGTTAATCCAGCCCTCCTCGGCTGCGACGCGCTGGCGCGAACGCGGTGAGACGGGGCGGAGCGGCGTGCTCTCATCCACCCAGCCGCCGCCATGGTCGCCGTAGACGCCCACGGTGGACAGATAGATGACCCGCCAGAGCCGCGGCAGCGGCAGATCGCCGAAACCGGGCGCCTGCAGCAACGGATCGCCCTCTTCTCCGGGCGGCGCCGAGACGAGCAGAAGATCCGCCGCCTCGAGCGCCCGCAGGAGCGGATCCGTCAGCGCATGACCATCGAAGGCGCTGGCCGTGCTGACCGGCGCGGTGAGGCGCGCCGCCCGTTCGGGGCTCCGCACCGTGGCGTGGAGCGCGGCGAGGCCGGGCACCATCGCGCGCGCGATGGCCGCCGAAGAATAGCCGTAGCCGATGATGACCAGGTTCGTCACGCACTGTGCCGGAGGATCGCGCCCTCCGCCTCCCATTCGCTCCGGACATCCGGATCGGTTTCGGCTGCAGCCTGCCTCCGGGCCAGGGCCGCGAAATCCGGCGCGGCAAGCAGCCGCGCCAAAGCCCAGACGGCCATGGCCCGCACGAGCGGTGCGGCGTCATCGAGGCGCTCCATCGCCACCGGCACAAGGGCGGCATCTCCAGAATTGCCGATCGCGATCAAAACGTTGCGCAGGAAACGGTCTCGGCCCGTGCGCTTGATCGGCGTGCCGGCGAACAGCGCGCGGAAGGCCGCGTCGTCGAGCCGCGCGAGATCGGCGAGCCTGAGCCCATCGAGATCCTCGCGCAATGCGAGCCGCGCGTCGCGGGATGCCACCGCGAACTTGTTCCAGGGGCAGACGGCGAGACAATCATCGCAGCCGAACACCCGGTTGCCGAATCGCGCGCGCAGATCGCGCGGGATCGGCCCCTTGTGCTCGATCGTGAGATAGGAGATGCAGCGCCGCGGATCGAGCCGATAGGGTGCCGGGAAGGCATCGGTCGGGCAGATGGAGAGGCAGCGCCGGCAGGAACCGCAATGGTCGGGCTCCGGCGCATCGGGCGCAATCGCGAGTGTCGTGAACACCGCGCCGAGGAACAGCCAATTGCCGAATTCGCGGCTGACGAGCACCGTGTGCTTGCCCTGCCAGCCGAGCCCGGCCTCGACCGCGAGCGGCTTCTCCATGACCGGCGCGGTATCGACGAAGACCTTGACGTCTCCGCCCGCCTGCGCGACCAGAGCCCGCGCGAATTCCTTGAGCCGGCTTTTTATCACGTCGTGATAATCGCGCCGCATCGCGTAGACCGCCAGCGTCGCGCGATCACGCCGCGCGAGCCGCGCCATCGGATCGCCCGCCATGGCGTAATTGACGCCGAGCATGATGACGCTGCGCGCCTCGGGCCAGAGCGCATCCGGCGCCGCGCGCTTTTCCGGATCGCGGGTCATCCAGCCCATCTCGCCCTGCATGCCGGCAGCGAGCCAGGCGGTGAGATCCGCCAGCCGTTGCGGCGCGGCCGTTGCGGCGGCAACGCCCGCGACATCGAAGCCATGGGCACGCGCAAGCGCGGTGATCAGATCCCGTCCTGCCGCGCCGGCGCTCAAAAATCGAGATCCGCGTAGGCGGCGGCCGGCGCCACGCCGCGCAGCCGGTCGGCCAGAAGCGGGCGGAAGGAGGGCCGGGATTTCACGGTCGCATACCAGTGCCGCACGGCCTCCTCCTCGTTCCACGGCACATCGCCGAGGTAATCCACCGCCGAGAGTTCCGCCGCCGCGGCGAGATCGGCATAGGTCAGCCGATCCCCCGCAAGCCAGTTTCGCTGACGCAGGAGATGGGCGATGTATTTCAGATGGTAGCGGATATTGGCGCGCGCCGCACGCATGGCGCCGGGATCGGGCGCGCCGCCACCATGTTCAGCGGGCAGAAGCCGTTTGATAATCTTCTCGTGAACGAGCGGCTCCGAGACCTCGGCGCGGAATTTGTGCCCGAACCAGCTGATCAGCCGCCGGACCTCGACACGCGCCGCCGGCGCCTCGGGCAGCAGCCGCCGGTCCCCGAGCACCAGGCCGCGCGTTTCGTCGAGATATTCGGCGATCGTTACCGCGCCCGGCACGACCTGGCCGTCATGCTCGACCAGGACCGGCAGCTCGCCCGCGGGATTGAGCAGCAGGAATTCACGCCGGCGCTCATGCGTCCGCTCCTCGATGAATTCCGCCTCCATCTGCAACTCGCCCATGATGAGGCGGATGAAGCGCGAGGCCGGATCGAGCGGAAAATGGTAGAGAACGGGCATCGGGGACGGGAGACCTTCCGGAATGCGGCCGCCGCCCGGCCCGGGCCGCAGGCTGGCATTCGCGCGCGGCCCGCTATAATGGAGCGACCATCGCCCCTCAACCCCCGGTGATTCGGGCCGCGCGCGGAACGAACCCCTCTTGGTTAGCTGTTCATGAATCTCGCGCTCGCGCTCAAGGCCGCCCTGCTCGGCTTCATCGAGGGGCTGACGGAGTTCCTGCCGGTCTCGTCGACCGGGCATCTCATTCTGTTCGGGCATTATCTCGGTTTCTCCTCGCCCGGCCATTCCTTCGAGGTGCTGATCCAGCTCGGGGCGATCCTCGCCATCCTGTCGGTCTATTTCGGCAAATTGCTGGCGCTGGCGAAGGGCATGGTTTCCGACCGGCGGGCGCAGATGTTCATCCTCGCCATCCTGGTCGCCTTCCTGCCCGCCATGCTGATCGGCGCGCTCGCGCGCGATTTCATCAAGACCGTGCTGTTCAACCCGTTCGTCGTGTGCATCACCCTGATCTCGGGCGGGCTCGTGCTGCTCGTCGTCGACGAGATGGCGTTTGCGAACAAGACACGGGACGTGATGGACATCACGCCGCGCACGGCACTCGGGATCGGGCTCTTCCAGTGCCTCGCGATGGTGCCGGGGGTGTCGCGTTCGGGCGCGACGATCGTCGGCGCGATGCTGATGGGAGCGGAGAAGCGCGTGGCGGCGGAATTCTCGTTCTTCCTCGCCATGCCGACCATGGCCGGCGCCTTCGCCTATGATCTCTACAAGAGCTATCGCAGCCTCGCCTTCGATGACGTGGCGGCGGTGGCGATCGGCTTCGTCGTGGCCTTCCTCGCCGCCCTGGTGGTGGTGCGCGGGTTTCTCGGCTTCGTCTCGCGCCACGGTTTCACGCCCTTCGCCTGGTGGCGGATCATCGTCGGCTGCTTCGGGCTCGCGGCCTATTTCGTTTATGGCTGAGACCGGGGCGCGGATTTCGGCGGCGCGGATTTCGGCTCGTGCCGGCAGAGATCGGTGAGCGGGCAGCGCCAGCATTCGGGCCGGCGGGCCTTGCACAGATAGCGCCCGTGCAGGATCAGCCAGTGATGGGCATGCAGGCGATAGGGCTCGGGCACCAGCCTTTCGAGCCCGGCTTCGACCTGTTCCGGCGTGCGGCCGGGGGCGATCGGCAGCAGGTTCGAGATGCGGAAGACATGGGTGTCGACCGCGAAGGTCGCCTGGCCGAACGCCATGTTGAGCACGACATTGGCCGTCTTGCGCCCGACGCCGGGCAGGGTGACGAGATCGTCGCGATTGTCCGGCACGACGCCGCCGAAGCGCTCGATCAAGGCCTGGCTGAGCAGGATCACGTTGCGGGCCTTGTTGCGGAAGAGCCCGATCGTCTTGATCTGCTCGCGCACCGCATCTTCGCCGAGCGCCAGCATCTTCGCGGGCGTGTCGGCGCGGGCGAAAAGGCCGCGCGTCGCCCTGTTCACCCCGGCATCGGTCGCCTGCGCGGACAGAACCACCGCGACAAGCAGCGTGAAAGGATTGGTGTGCTCCAGTTCGCCCTTCGGCTCCGGCTCGATCGCGTAGAGGCGGCGGAAGATCTCGGCGATCTCCCGTGGATCGCGCTCCCGCGCCGCTGCGCTCTTCGGTCTCACCGCGGCCATTCCGCCCCCCGTTTGCCCTGCCGGCTTCGCGCGCTAGCTTAGCCGAGTACCCGTTCTCCGCTTCTGAAGGCAAGCGTGCCCGAACTCGACCCGAAATCGCCAGAGGCGCCGATTTTTACCGCCACGATCACGCCGCACCGATCGCTGTCGCGGCGTGGGCTCGCGCTGCTGATGGGGTTCGTCGGCGCTGTGGGGCTCGTTGTCTCGATCCCGTTCTATCTGCTCGGCGCCTGGCCGATCGCCGGGTTCATGGGGCTCGATATCGTGCTGATCTATCTCGCCTTCCGCTATCACAACGCGACCGCGCGCGCCTATGAGGAGATCGTTCTGACGCGGCTCCAGCTCCTGTTCCGCGCGGTGAACTGGCGCGGTGCGGCGCGGGAATACCGTTTCAACCCGCGCTGGACGCGGCTCGAACGCGAGGATCATCCGGAATTCGGGACCGAGCGGCTGACCCTGGTGCAGGGCCGCGCGCGAGTCGAGATCGCGGCCTGCCTCGGCCGGGAGGAACGCACCGATTTCGCCGAACATCTGCAGCGGGCCCTGCACGAATCGCGGCGCTGAGGCCAGAGCCAACGAAATCGGGTGGCGGAGCGATGGCGCTGCGCCTAGCCTTTCTGCATGGAGGTCCTTGCCATGCTCGACCGCGCATCCCCCGCGCCGACCACCCGTCCCGATGCGGATTACGCCCGCGTGCGCGACGCGCTGCGCTTCATCACCGAACAGGCCCGTTTCCAGCCCGACAGCGCGGCGATCGCCGCCGCGCTGGGGATCGGCCCGGCAGATCTCACGGCGCTGTTCCGACGCTGGTGCGGGCTGACGCCCAAGGCCTTTCTCCAGGCGGTGACGCTCGATCACGCCAAGCGGCTGCTCGACGAGGGGCTGCCGCTGCTCGATTGCGCGCTCGAAGTCGGGATGTCCGGGCCCTCGCGGCTTCACGACCTGTTCGTAACCCATGAGGCGATCTCGCCCGGCGAATACAAGAACGGCGGCGCCGGGCTTGAAATTGCGTATGATTTCGTACCTTCGCCCTTTGGTCTCGCGCTGCCGATGGTCAATGAGCGCGGCTTGTGCGGCCTAGCTTTCGCCGACGAGGGCGGCGAGGGGGCCGCCTTCGAGGACATGCAGCAACGCTGGCCGAATGCGCGCTATCGCCGCGACCCCGTCCATGTGGCACCGATCGCGCGGCGGATCTTCGACAGCACGACCTGGCGTCCCGACCAGCCGCTGCGGGTGTTCCTGATCGGCACCGATTTCGAGATCCGGGTCTGGGAGACGCTGCTCGCAATCCCGTTCGGGCGCGCGACGACCTATTCCTCGATCGCCTCGCGCCTCGAACGACCGAAGGCGGCGCGGGCCGTGGGGGCGGCGGTGGGCCGAAACCCGATCTCCTTCGTGGTGCCCTGCCACCGCGTGCTCGGCAAGGCCGGCGGCCTGACCGGCTACCATTGGGGATTGACCCGCAAGCGGGCGATGCTCGGCTGGGAGGCGGGGCGGGTCGCCGCCGGTTGAGTGCGGCTGTGCGGCGCCGAACAGCGCCGCGCTGCCCGTGCGCGCATGGTTGCTTCCGGGGCGGAGGACGCCTCGGAAGAGGAGCACCCGGCGATGACGATCACGGTGACACGATCGAAAACCACGCTGACGGCCAGCGATTATACCGCTGTCCCGACCCTGATCGACCCGCGCGACGGCAGCGCGGTCGACGCCCTGACGAATTTCGACTTCAACCTGCCCGACCTGCCGCCGCAGACGATCGACGGCCGGCTGGCGCTGGCGCATCCGCTGACGATGACGTTGCGCCCGAATTGCCGCCGCCGCACCGGCGTGACCATGACGGCGGGGCTGCTGGCCCACGAGCAGTTCCACTGGGATTGCGCCTTCGTCGTCGCGCGGCGCTTTGCGCGCGAGGCGGGCGCGCTGCGTGCCGCGACGCAGGCCGAGCTTGCCGCCCAGTTCCAGGCCTTGTTCCGCCTGCACATGCGCACGCGCAACAACCTGATCCAGGGCCGTTACGACATCGATTCCCGCCACGGCACCAACGCGCATTACCAGGGCATCTGGAAGCGGCGGATGACGGCCTGTCTCGGCGACGCCAACGCGACCCAGATCGGCGGCTTCTACCTCTGAAGCCCGCATGCGGCGCGCAGGCCTCACCGGTCCGGATTGGGCCGGCGCGCGAAATATGCCATGAAGGCGGATGATCTCGGATGTCATCGCCGCCATCGGCTGGCTCGGCCTCGTCGCCTTCGCGGTGTCGGGCGCGCTCGTCGCGTCCCGGAAGCAGCTCGACATCGTCGCCTTCATCTTCTTCGGCACCGTGACGGGCATCGGCGGCGGCACCTTCCGCGATCTCGTGCTCGGGCAGGCGCCGGTCTTCTGGGTGCGTGATCCGACGCCGCTCCTCGTCTGCGCCGCGGTTTCGGCCGCGACCTTCTTCCTCGCGCATGTGCCGGAATCGCGGCTGCGGCTGCTGCTCTGGCTCGACGCGGCGGGCATGGCGGTGTTCTGCGTGCTCGGGGCCGAGGCCGCGCGCGAATTCGGCTTCGCGGTTGCGATCTCCTGCGGCGTGATCACGGCCGTGGTCGGCGGCTTCATCCGCGACATGATGGGCGCCGAGATGCCGGTGATCATGCGCGGCGAGATCTACGCCACCGCCGCCTTCGCCGGCGCGGCGGCCTTCCTCATCGCCGGATGGTGGCTTCCGCGCGATCTCGCCGCGCTGATCGGGATCGGCGCGGCCTTCGGGCTGCGTGCCGCCGCGCTGGTGTTCCGCTGGCGCCTGCCGGTCTATCGCCGCAAGCCGGGCCGGAGCCCGGAGGAGCTGGGCTTGTGACGATCTCCCGCGATCCTTCACCATTTTCGTGCAAGATGCCTTGTGGCGGGAAAACGGCGCTCCTATATCGCCGACGAGGCTGAACGCGCCGCAATCCTGGCGCGTCCTGCCATGAAATCCAACCGGTTCAAGGGGTCGCGCTTCGCTTCGGGATGATCGCGATCCGTTGCTCGCTTGAGAGGGGCACATCATGGGTAAAGTCATCGGCATCGATCTCGGCACCACGAATTCCTGCGTCGCCGTGATGGAAGGCACCAATCCGAAGGTGATCGAGAACGCCGAGGGCGCGCGCACCACGCCGTCGATCGTCGCGTTCACGCAGGATGGCGAGCGGCTCGTCGGCCAGCCGGCGAAGCGCCAGGCCGTGACCAACCCGGAGCGCACCTTCTTCGCCATCAAGCGCCTCATCGGCCGCACCTATGCCGATCCGCTGACCCAGAAGGACAAGGGCCTGGTGCCCTATTCGATCGTCAAGGCCGATAACGGCGACGCCTGGGTCGAGGCCGACGGCAAGAAATACTCCCCCTCGCAGATCTCCGCCTTCACGCTGATGAAGATGAAGGAGACGGCGGAGGCCTATCTCGGCCAGAAGGTCGATCAGGCCGTCATCACCGTTCCCGCCTATTTCAACGATGCCCAGCGCCAGGCAACCAAGGATGCCGGCAAGATCGCCGGGCTCGAGGTGCTGCGCATCATCAACGAGCCGACCGCCGCCGCGCTCGCCTACGGCCTCGACAAGAAGGCTTCCGGCACCATCGCGGTCTATGATCTCGGCGGCGGCACCTTCGACATCTCCATCCTCGAGATCGGCGACGGCGTGTTCGAGGTGAAATCGACCAATGGCGACACCTTCCTCGGCGGCGAAGATTTCGACATGCGGCTCGTCGAATATCTCGCGGACGAGTTCCGGAAGGAGCAGGGAATCGACCTGAAGAAAGACAAGCTCGCCCTCCAGCGCCTGAAGGAAGCGGCGGAGAAGGCCAAGATCGAGCTGTCCTCCACCGCGCAGACCGAGATCAACCTGCCTTACATCACCGCCGACGCCACCGGGCCGAAGCATCTCGCGCTGAAGCTCAGCCGCGCCAAGTTCGAGAGCCTCGTCGATGATCTCGTGCAGCGGACGATCGAACCGTGCAAGAAGGCGCTCAAGGATGCCGGCATCCAGGCGGGCCAGGTCGACGAGGTGGTGCTCGTCGGCGGCATGACGCGCATGCCGAAGATCCAGGAAGTGGTGAAGAGCTTCTTCGGCAAGGAGCCGCACAAGGGCGTGAACCCGGACGAAGTGGTCGCGATCGGCGCGGCCGTGCAGGCCGGCGTGCTCCAGGGCGACGTCAAGGACGTGCTGCTGCTCGACGTGACGCCGCTCTCGCTCGGCATCGAGACGCTCGGCGGCGTGTTCACGCGCCTCATCGACCGCAACACCACGATCCCCACCAAGAAGAGCCAGATCTTCTCGACCGCCGAGGACAATCAGAACGCGGTGACGATCCGCGTCTTCCAGGGCGAGCGCGAGATGGCGGCGGACAACAAGCTGCTCGGCCAGTTCGATCTCGTCGGCATCCCGCCGGCGCCGCGCGGCATGCCGCAGATCGAGGTGACCTTCGACATCGACGCGAACGGCATCGTCTCCGTCACCGCGAAGGACAAGGCCACCAACAAGGAGCATCAGATCCGCATCCAGGCCTCCGGCGGGCTCTCGGAGGCCGATATCCAGAAGATGGTCAAGGAAGCCGAGGCGCATGCCGAGGAAGACAAGAAGCGGCGCGCGCTGGTCGAGGCGAAGAACCATGCCGAGGCGCAGATCCATTCGGTCGAGAAATCGCTGAAGGAGCACGAGGCCAAGCTCGCAAGCGAGGACAAGATCGCCGCCGAGACCGCGATCGTCAGCCTGCGCGAAGCGCTCGCGGGCGAGGATCCCGCGCTCATTACCGAGCGCACCACCGCGCTGATGCAGGCGGCGATGAAGATCGGCGAGACGATCTACAAGGCCGAGCAGGAGGCCGCCGCCAAGGCCGACGCCGAGAAGGATGGCGCGAAGACCGATGACGTCATCGATGCCGAGTTCAAGGATGTCTCCGGCGACGACAAGAAGAAGTCGGCGTGACGAGCAGCCGGTGCAACCTGCGCCTGATCCGAGAACGCGATGGCGGGTCTTATCCGGCCGGGATCATGCCGGTCCGGCCGGACCGGCCCCGCGCAGCATCCTCGCCGGGAGCCGCATGAATGGCCAAGCGTGATTATTACGAGGTGCTCGGGGTCACGAAGGGCGCCGACGACGCGGCGCTGAAATCGGCCTTCCGCAAGCTCGCGATGCAGTGCCATCCGGACCGAAATCCTGGCGATGCCGAGGCGGAGCGGCGGTTCAAGGAGCTGAACGAGGCCTATCAGGTCCTTTCCGACCCGCAGAAGCGGGCGGCCTACGACCGATTCGGCCATCAGGCCTTCGAAGGCGGGGCGGGCGGCGGACCGGGTGGGTTCGGGCCGGATTTCGCCTCCTCGATGAGCGACATCTTCGAGGATATCTTCGGTGATGTGTTCGGCGGCGGCCGGCGCGGCGGCGCGCGCGGCGCGCAACGCGGCGCCGACCTGCGCTACGATCTCGAGATCACGCTCGAGGAAGCGTTCCGGGGCAAGACCGCGACGGTCAAGGTGCCGACCGCCATCCAGTGCGAGGCCTGCAACGGCACCGGCGCCAAGCCCGGCTCCAAGCCGAAGACCTGCGCGACCTGCGGCGGCCAGGGCCGCGTGCGCGCCACGCAGGGTTTCTTCGCCATCGAGCGCACCTGCCCCACCTGCGGCGGGCGCGGCGAGGTGATCGAGGATCCCTGCCGCGTCTGTTCCGGTTCGGGACGGGTGATGAAGGAGCGCACGCTCTCCGTCAACGTGCCCGCCGGCGTGGAGGACGGAACCCGGATTCGTCTTGCGGGCGAGGGCGAAGCCGGCATGCGCGGCGCGCCGGCCGGAGACCTTTACATCTTCCTCGGCATCCGCCCGCACGGCTTCTACAGCCGCGACGGCGCCGACCTGTTCTGCCGCGTGCCGATCTCGATGGTTGCAGCAGCGCTCGGCACCGACATCGCGGTTCCGACGCTCGATGGCGGCGAAGCCAGGATCAGGATCCCCGAAGGCACGCAATCGGGCAAGCAGTTCCGGATCCGGGGCCGCGGCATGCCGGTGCTGCGCTCCAAGGAGACCGGCGACCTCTATGTGCAGGCGATCGTCGAGACGCCTCAGAACCTCACGCGGCGCCAGCGGGAGCTGCTCGCCGAATTCGAAAAGGATTCCTCGCAGGAGACCAGCCCGGAATCGGCCGGCTTCTTCGCCCGCGTCAAGGATTTCTTCGGCGGCGCGGGCTGACCCCCAGCTCGGATGCCGGCGAAACAAGTCTTGAATCCGTCACGATCTTTGGCATAACTCAGCCTCGCAACGGCGCAATCGAAAGCGGAACGTCATCTTGACCGGACAGAACCGTCCCCTCCCGCCGCTTGAGGAGATGCGCCGCAGCAGCCATCGCCTCTTCCAGAAGATCGCGAGCGAAGCCCGGATCGAAGACGAGGCGCGTTTCCTCAAATCCTGGTTTGACAGGCCGCTCGTGACGGGAGCGGTCTATCCGTCCGGCAAGGCGCTGGCGTCGATGATGGCCCGCTATGTCGATCCGGCGGAAGCCGGGCCGGTGATCGAGATCGGCCCCGGCACCGGGCCGGTGACCGAGGCGCTGCTTCGCCGCGGCATCGCCGAGGAGCGGCTGATCCTGATCGAGTTCAACGGCGATTTCTGCCGCCTTCTGCGCCGCCGCTTCCCGAAAGCGCGGGTGATCGAGGGCGATGCCTACGCGCTGGCAACGACGCTCGATTTCCTGGACGAGCCGGCGGCGGCGGTCGTATCGTCGCTGCCGCTCTTCACGCGGCCGGAGGAGCAGCGCCTCACGCTGCTGCGCGAGGCGTTCGCGCTGATGCGCCCCGGCTCGCCTTTCATCCAGTTCACCTACGCCACCGTGTCGCCGATGCCGCTCAAGGGCCGCGATTTCGACGCCCGCGTCTCGCCGCGCGTCTGGCTCAACCTGCCGCCGGCGCGGGTCTGGGTCTATCGGCGGACGGAGGCCTGAGGCGCGTCAGCCTGCCACCAGCGGCGCTCTGATCGCGCTCGTCGCCTCGAGCCAGTGCGGAACGGGCAGGTTCTTCTCGCGCAGGAAGGCGGGGTTGAACAGCCGTGAGGCATAGCGGGTGCCGTAATCGCACAGCACCGTGACGATCGTGTGCCCCGGCCCCATCTCCCGCGCCATGCGGATCGCGCCGGCGACATTGATGCCGGAGGAGGAGCCGAGCACCAGCCCCTCGTGCTCGATCAGATCGAAGACGACGCGCAGGGCCTCGTCATCCGGGATCCGATAGGCGAAATCGGGCCTGAACCCTTCAAGATTGGCGGTAATGCGCGCCTGCCCGATCCCTTCCGAGATCGAACTGCCCTCGGCCTTCAATTCGCCGGTCATGTAATAGCTGTGGAGCGCAGCGCCGAACGGATCGGCAAGGCCGATCTTCACGCCCGGGTTCCGTTCGCGCAGCGCCATGGCCGTGCCGGCCAAGGTGCCACCGGAGCCGACCGCGCAGATGAAGCCGTCGAGCCGGCCGCCGGTATCGCGCCAGATCTCGGGGCCGGTCGTCTCGATATGCGCCTGGCGGTTGGCGACATTGTCGAACTGGTTGGCCCAAACGGCGCCATTGGGCTCGGTGCGGGCCAGTTCCTCGGCGAGGCGACCGGATACGCGCACGAAATTGTTCGGGTTCGAATAGGGTGCAGGCTTCACCTCGATCAGCGTCGCGCCGGCGGCACGCAGGGCGAGCTTCTTCTCCTCGCTCTGGCTGTCGGGGATGACGATCACGGTTCTGAGCCCCAGTGTGTTGCCGACGAGCGTCAGCCCGATGCCGGTATTGCCCGCAGTGCCCTCGACGATCACCCCACCCGGCTTGAGCAGGCCCTTCGCCATCGCGTCGCGGATGATGAACAGCGCCGCGCGATCCTTCACCGACTGGCCGGGATTGAGGAATTCCGCCTTGCCGAGAATGGTGCAGCCGGTGGCTTCGGACGCGCGCTTGAGCGTGATCAGCGGCGTGTTGCCGATCGCGGGGACCATTCCGTCGAAGATCATCGATGCATGCCGGTTCTTGTTTCCTGTGCGTCTTCCTCTAGATGCCTCCTCGGTCGGCGACAAGCGGCCGCAAAGCAGGGGGCGGGCATGGTGACCGGGGCGGTGCGGATTCTGGTTCTTTCGGGTTCGACGCGGCCCGCCTCGTTCAACCGGCGGCTGGCCGGGATGGCGGCGCGGGCGTTGCGGGCGCTGGGCGCGGAAGCAACCGAGATCAGCCTCGCCGATTTCCCGCTGCCCTTCGTCGACGAGGATGGCCGCGCGGCGCCCCCTGAGCCTGCGCAGCGGCTCAATGCGCTGATCCTCGCGCATCAGGGCCTGTTCATCGCCTGTCCGGAATACAATGCGGGCTACACCCCGCTCCTGAAGAACGCGCTCGATTGGGCGAGCATGTGCCGCACCGACGGCCCCGGCCTCGCCGGCAAGATCGTCGCCCTCGGCGGCGCCTCCACCGGCCCGCGCGGCGGCTATCGCGCGCTGACGCAATTCCGCGCCGTGCTCGAACTCGGCTTCGGCGCGCTGGTCATCCCCGAGATGGCCTCGGTACCCCTCGCACACCAGATCTTGACGGAAGAGGGGGAAATCGCCGACCAGCAGGCGGACCGTTTCTTCAAGGCGACCATCGCCCGTCTCCACCGGGAGGCCGCGCGCGCCGCATCCTGAGCCGGAGCCCCCCGATGGAACCCGAAGCCCGCGTGATCGTCGCCCTGGACCTGCCGGACATCGCCGCCGCGCGGGCGCTGGTGGCAACGCTCGGCGCGGCGGGCCGGTTCTACAAGATCGGGTATGAACTCGCTTTCGCCGGCGGCCTCGATCTCGCGCGCGAGCTGGTTGCGGCGGGCAAGCAGGTCTTCCTCGATCTCAAGCTGCACGACATCCCCAACACGATCGAAAAGGGCGTCGGGCAGATCGCCCGGCTCGGCGCGACATTCCTGACCGTCCATGCCTATCCGCAGACGCTTGAGGCGGCCGCGCGGGGCGCGGCGGGCAGCGGGCTCGGCATTCTCGGCGTCTCGGTCATGACCTCGATGGATGATGCCGACCTCGCCCGCGCCGGCTATGGGCTCGGCGTCGCCGATCTCGTCGCGCGCCGGGCACGACAGACCTATGAGGCCGGCTGCGCAGGGCTCATCTGCTCGGCGGCGGATATCGCCGGCGTGCGGGCGGCCGTCGGCCAGGGCCTTACACTGGTGACGCCGGGCATCCGCCCGGCCGGCAGCGCCGTGGGCGACCAGAAGCGCGTGATGACGCCCGGCGCGGCGATCCGCGCCGGCGCAGATCATCTCGTGATCGGCCGCCCGATCAGCGCCGCGCCGGACCCGGCCGCGGCGCTCGCCGCGATCCTTGCCGAGATCGCTTCAACCTGACCCGGAAAGGGATGCGCATGCCCAAGGGCTATTATATCGGGCGGGTCTCCGTCCACGATGCCGAGGCCTACAAGGCCTATGCGGCCAAGGCGACGGCGGCGATCGCGCAATATGGCGGTCGCGTCCTGGCGCGGGGCGGCGCGTTCGAGATCCTCGAAGGCGAGGCGCGCGCCCGCAATGTCGTGATCGAGTTCGAGAGTGTGGAGGCGGCGCGCCGCTTCTATTTCTCGCCCGAATATACCGAGGCACGCCGGCTGCGCATGCCGATCAGCGTCGGGGATTTCGTGATCGTCGAGGGCGTGTGACGCACCCCCTCTTGACGACGGCGGCGCGCGCCGCGCAACCTCGCGGGAGCAGGAGACGCTCATGGCATCACCCGAACCTAGGGGCTATTGGATCGCGCGTGTCGATATCGCGAACCAGGAGGCCTATCAGCGCTACCGGGCGCTCAATGCGATCGCCTTCGCGAAATACGGCGCGAAATTCCTGGTGCGCGGTCCGGCCGGCAAGGTCGCGAAGGGCACCCCCCGCCAGCACAATGTGGTGCTGGAATTCGCCGATTACGCCACCGCCTTGGCCTGCTACGAGAGCCCGGAATACCAGGCGGCGAAAGTGTTCCTCGATCAGGTCGGCGAGATCGATCTCGTCATCGTTCCCGGCCATGCCGGTTGAGAGGTCGGATGCCTGACGCACCCATGCGCCTCGTCGTCACCGGTGCCGGCGGCCGCATGGGCCGCGCGCTGGTCAGAGCCGTCAGCGAGAACCCTGCGACGCTGCTCCACGCCGCGATCGAGCGTGCCGAATCGCCGCTGATCGGGCAGGATTCCGGCATTCTCGCCGGGCTTCCGGCCAATGGTGTGCCGGTGACCGCCGACGCGCTCGCCGCTTTCGTGAAGGCCGAGGGCGTGCTCGATTTCACCGCACCGGCAGCGACGATTGCCTTCTCGGAACTCGCGGCGCAGGCGCGGCTTGTCCATGTCGTCGGCACGACGGGGCTCGGCGAGGCGGATTTCCAGGCTCTCAAACGCGCCGCGCGCCATGCGGCGATCATCCAGTCCGGCAATTTCTCGCTCGGCGTCAACATGCTCGCGGCGCTGGTGCGACGCGCGGCGGCGGCACTCGGCGCCGATTGGGATATCGAGATCGTCGAGATGCATCACCGGATGAAGGTGGACGCGCCCTCCGGCACGGCGCTGCTGCTCGGCGAGGCCGCCGCCGCGGGACGGGGTGTCGCACTCGCGGATGCGGCCGTGCGGGCGCGGGACGGGCATACCGGCGCGCGGGTGCCGGGCACGATCGGCTTCCAGGCCCTGCGGGGCGGCACCGTGATCGGCGATCACAACGTCATCTTCGCCGGCGCCGGCGAGCGGCTCGAGCTACGCCATGTCGCGGAGGATCGCGGGCTCTTCGCGACAGGCGCCGTGCAGGCCGCGCTCTGGGCGCGGGGGCGCAAGCCGGGCTTCTTCACCATGCGCGACGTGCTCGGCATCGAGGGTTGATCGGTCGGCGTTTTCACGCCAAGACGGGCGCGCGAACCCGTCCGACCACCCCGCGCGAGAGAACCCGATGTCCGACCGCCTGCTCGTGCTCTGCCGCCACGGCCAGAGCGAATGGAACCTCCAGAACCTGTTCACCGGCTGGAAGGACCCGGATCTCACCGCGCAGGGCATCGAGGAGGCGAAACAGGCCGCCGCGCGGCTCAAGGCCCGCGGCATCGCCTTCGACATCGCCTTCACCTCCGATCTCGTGCGCGCGCAGCATACCTGCCGGCTGGTGCTGGAGGGGCTCGGCCAGCCGGGGCTCGAAACCATCCGCGACCAGGCGCTGAACGAGCGCGATTACGGCGAGCTATCCGGCCTCAACAAGGACGATGCCCGCGCCCGATGGGGCGAGGAGCAGGTGCATGTCTGGCGCCGCTCCTATGACGTGCCGCCGCCCGGCGGCGAGAGCCTGAAGGACACCGCCGCACGCGTGCTGCCCTATTACATCCACCGCATCCTGCCGCAGGTGCTTGGCGGCCGGCGCGTGCTCGTCGCGGCGCATGGCAATTCGCTCCGCGCGCTGATCATGGCGATGGAGGGGATGAGTGGCGAGGCGATCGTGAAGCGGGAACTCGCGACCGGTGTGCCGATCGTCTACCGGCTCAACGCGGATTCGACCATCCTGTCGAAGGAAGAGCTGGCCTGAGGCCAGCTCCCCTCAGGCGCGCTTGTCGAAGCGCGGCTTCGCATCCGCGCCCGGCTTTTCCGGGGCTGCCGGCCGGCTCGCAGCCTCGCCGGCGGGAGGTTCGGGCTGCGGCTCCGGCGCGCGGGCCGGGCCGCCCTTCGAGACGCCGACCATGGCAGGGCGCAGCACCCGCTCCCCGATCATGTAGCCTGCCTGCACCACCTCGACCACGGTGCCGCTCGGCTGGGTCTCGTCGGGGATCTCGAACATCGCCTGGTCGCGATGCGGATCGAAGCGCTCGCCCTTCGGGATGCGCTTGCGCACCCCGTGCTTCTCGAGCGCCTTGAGCAATTCGCGCTCGGTCAGTTCCATGCCGTCGATCAGCGCCTTGAGGCCGGGATCGGGCGCGGGCTCCGCCGCCTCCTCGACCGGCTTGGGCAGGGCCTCCAGCGCGCGCCGGAGATTGTCCGCCGTGCCGATCATGTCGGCGGCGAATTTCGTGATGGCATAGGCCCGCTGGTCCTGCAATTCGCGCTCGGTGCGCCGGCGCAGGTTCTCCATTTCGGCGAGCGCGCGCAGAAGCCGGTCCTTGAGGTCGGCGTTCTCGCGTTCGAGGGTCTGGATCCGCTCGGCCTCGGCGGAGGCGGGCGCCTCGGCGGGGCCGGTCTCGGGCTTCTTCTCGGCTTCGGAACTCATGACATCCCTGTGATTGGGCATCCCTCGGATGCGGAGGTGGAATCAGGCCCGATATCGAGGCTCGGGACGCGAAAATCAAGCCGCAGAGGGCGGCGCGCCGGACGCGTCGATGCCATCGCTGCCCGAGAGCACCGCGATCAGTGCCTTGCGGAGCCGTTGCTGGCGCGGCGCCTGGGTGATCTTCCCGCCGGTCAGGTCAGTGACATAAAAGACATCCACCGCCTTCTCGCCATAGGTGACGATGCGGGCGGAATTGACATTGAGGTTCTGCTTGCCGAATTCGGTCGTCAGCTCGTAGAGCAGGCCCGGCCGGTCGAGCCCGGTGACCTCGACCACGGTCGCCTTGGCGGAAAGCTCGTTGTCGATCACCACCTCGGGCGGCACCGAGAAGGCCGCCGGCACCACGCTCTGCGCCTGACGCGAGGCGACGATCTCCGGCAGCCGGACCTCGCCCTTCAGCGTGGCGACGATATGGCGTGCCACGCGCTCGGCACGGCGCATCTCGTCGTTATCCTGGTCGAAGGCGCGCGAGATCGCGATCGTGTCGAGGGCAAAGCCGTCATTGGTCGTGAAGATCTGCGCCTCGACGATGTTCGCACCGGCCGCCGCGCAGGCGCCGAAGATGATCGAGAGCAGCCGCGGATGGTCGATCGCCATCACGGTCAGTTCCGTGACGCCGCGGAAGGCATCGGTCGCGGTCTCGACCTGGAAGCGCTCGCCGCTCCGCTCGGCCTTCTCCATCAGCCGCGCGTGCTTGACCTGGTGGGGCAGGTCCACCTTCATCCAATAAGCCGGGGCATGGCGCTGGGCATAGAGGCGCAGCCGCTCGGCGGGCCAGTCCGGTAGCGCGGCCGCCAGCGCCCGCTGCGCCTCGGCGATGCGCGCCGAGCGCTCGATCCCGCCGGATTCGCCGGAGAGCATCACCTCGGTCTCCCGGTAGAGCGCACGCAGGAGCTGACCCTTCCAGCCGTTCCACACGCCGGGGCCGACACCGCGGATATCGCAGACCGTAAGCACCAGCAGCAGCTTGAGCCGTTCGAGCGTCTGGACGATGCCGGCGAAGGTCGCGATGGTGCGCGGATCGCCGATATCGCGCCCCTGCGCCGTCTGCGACATCACGAGATGGTTCTCGACGAGCCAGGAGACGGTGTCGGTCTCCTGCGGCGTCAGCCCGAGCCGCGGGCAGAGCGCGCGGGCGATCCGCGCGCCGACATGCTCGTGCGCCTCGTTCCGCCCCTTGCCGATATCGTGCAGGAACAGCGCGACATAAAGCGCGCGCCGGTTCTGGAGCGTCGGCATCATGTTGTGGGAGAGCGGATGATCGTCGCCGAGTTCGCCCCGGTCCAGGCGCGCGAGGATGCCGATGCAGCGCAGGGTGTGCTCGTCCACCGTGTAATGGTGATACATCGAGAATTGCATCATCGCCGAGATGCGCGCGAAATCCGGGATGAACCGGCCGAGGACGCCGCTCTCGTGCATCAGGCGCAGCACCACCTCGGGCGAACGCTTCGAGGTGAGGATGTCGAGGAACAGCGCGTTCGCCTCGGCATTGCCGCGCAGCGCATCGTCGATATGGCGCAGCGAGAGCGTGACGAGCCGCGTCGCGTGCGGATGGATCGCGAGCTGGTCGCGGTCGGCATACCAGAAAAGCCGGATCAGATTGACGGGATCATCGCGGAAGACGTCGGCATTGGCGATCGAGATCCGGCCCTTGTCGAGGATGAAGGCCCGCGTGCCCTGGAGGGGGCGCGACCGCCGCCGCAGCCGCCGCACGAAACGGTCCAGCATGGCGCGCGGCTTGTCCTCGCGCGCCTCGAGCGCCGCCGAGACGATCGCCGAGAGATCGCCGACCTGTTTCGCGACCAGGAAATAATGCTTCATGAAGCGCTCGACCGCGCTCAGGGCGCCGCGATCGGCATAGCCCATCCGCTGGGCGACCAGGCGCTGCATGTCGAACGAGAGCCGCTCCTCGGCACGGCCGGCAGCGAAATGGAGATGGCAGCGCACGCGCCAGAGGAATTCCTCGCAACGCCGGAACAGCCCGACCTCGCGGGCGGTGAAGAAGCCGGTCTTGATCAGCTCGCGCGGATCCTGCGTGCGGAAGGCGTATTTGACGATCCAGTACAGCGTCTGCAGGTCGCGCTGGCCGCCCTTGCCTTCCTTGACATTGGGCTCGACGAGGTAGCGCGACTGGCCGGCGCGCAGGATGCGTTCGTCGCGCTCCGCGAGCTTGGCCTGCACGAATTCCGCCGCGCGGCCCGCGACGACCTGCCGGTCGAACCGCGCCTGGAATTCCGCGAACAGCGCGGCGTCGCCCGCGAGGAGACGCGCCTCGAGCAGCGCCGTGCGCACGGTGAGATCCTCGCGGCCGGCGCGGATGCATTCATCGACCGTGCGGGTGGCGTGCCCGATCTTGAGGCCGAGATCCCACAGGGCATAGAGCATCGCCTCGGCCACGCTCTCCCCCCAGGGTGTCGAGACCGGCAGCAGGAACAGGATATCGGTGTCCGAGCCCGGCGCGAGCGTGCCGCGCCCGTAGCCGCCGACGGCGAGGATCGCGATCCGCTCGCCGGCGGTCGGGTTGTCGGCCCGGTAGAGCCGCGTCCGCGCGAGGTCGAACAGGGCGCGGATCACATGGTCCTGTGCCTCGGCGAGATAGCCGGCGCAGGCGAAGCCGCCGGAGCTTTCGAGCACGCGCTCGGCCTCCCGGTGCGCGCGGGCGAGGTAATCGCGGGCGGCACGGACGAAGAGGGCGCGGAGTTCGTCCGGCCCCGCGGTTTCCGGGGCCGGCGGGAGGGCGAAGCCGGGCGCCCGCGCCGTCACCCGCGCCGCCTTTCGATCGCATCCCAGATATGCACGGCGAGATCCGGCCCGCCGAGCCGCTTGATGGCGCGGATGCCGGTGGGCGAAGTGACGTTGATCTCGGTGAGATGGCCGTCGATCACGTCGATCCCGACGAAGATCAGCCCGCGTTCCTTGAGCAGCGGGCCGATGCGCGCGCAGATCTCGTGCTCGCGCGGGGTGAGGTCGGTCGCCTGCGCGGCGCCGCCCCGCACCATGTTCGAGCGGATATCGCCCGGCGCCGGCACGCGGTTGACGCCGGCGATCGCGGTGCCGTCGACCAGGATGATGCGCTTGTCGCCGGCATGCACAGCCGGCAGGAAGCGCTGGATCATCCAGGGCTCGCGCCCCGCACCGGCAAAATGGTCCATGAAGCCGTTGAAGTTCATGTCATCGCGGCCGACCTTGAACACGCCGGCGCCGCCATTGCCGTAAAGCGGCTTCATGACGAGATCGCCATGCTCGGCGCGGAAGGCCTCGATCTCGGCGCGGTCACGGCTGATGAGCGTCGGCGGCATCAGATCGGGGAATTCCGTGACGAGGATCTTTTCCGGCGCGTTGCGGACCCAGAACGGATCGTTCACCACGAGGGTGCGGGGATGCACCCGTTCGAGCAGATGGCTCGCGGTGATATAGGCGAGGTCGAAGGGCGGGTCCTGCCGCATCAGCACGACATCGAAGTCGGCGAGATCGGCGCGGATCTCGGCACCAAGATCGGCATGGTTGCCCGGCTCGTCCCGCACCCGCACGGGGCGCATGCGCGCGGTGAGCCGGTTGTCAAGCAGGCTCAGCGCCTCGGCGCCGTAGACATGCATCTCGTGGCCGCGCGCCTGCGCTTCCAGCATCAGCGCGAAGGTCGAATCGCCCTGGATGTTGATCCGCTCGATAGGGTCCATCTGGACGGCGACGCGCAGGGGCATGGGCACTCCGGGCGGAATCAATCGAGCGGAAGTTCGCCGATCGCCTCGATATGGCGCGGCAGCCGCCAGGGCGCAACCAGGATCGCGTCGCAGCGGATGGTTTCGGGCAGGCGCGGCTCACGCGCCAGAAAGGCCCGGGCCGCGCGCCCGATGCGCCGCAGCTTCGCGGCCGAGACCGCGGCCAGCGCCGCGTCGAGATCGGCCCGCGCCTTGACCTCGACGAAGACCAGCGTGGTGCCGCGCCGCGCGACCAGATCGATCTCGGCGCCGGCCGCGCGGAAGCGCCGCGCCCGGATCGCGTAGCCCTTCAGCCGCAGCAGCACCTCCGCCCAGAACTCGGCATCATGGCCGAGCAGGAAGGCAGCCCTGCGGTCAGGCATCGCCGCCCTCGCCGGCCGCAAGGCGCAGCGCACGGGCATAGACGCGCTTGCGCGGCAGGCCGAGTTCACCCGCCACCAGCGCCACCGCGTCGCGCTGGGAATGCGTCGCGAGCGCGGCGGCGAGCGCCCGGTCGATCGCGACCTCGTCGGCCTCCGCCTCGCCGAGCGGCGGGCCGACGATCACCACGATCTCGCCCTTCGGCGGCGGCTCCGCGGCGAAGCGCTCCGCGAGATCCGGCAGGATGCCGCGGCGGATCGTCTCGAATTTCTTGGTCAGCTCGCGCGCCACCGCCGCGCCGCGCGCGCCGAGCAGGGCGGCAAGATCCTGAAGGGTCTCGGCGATGCGATGCGGCGCCTCGAACAGCACCAGCGTCGCGGGAATGGCGGCAAGGGCGCGGATGCGCCGGCGGCGCTCGGCGGTGCGCGAGGGCAGGAAACCCTCGAAATAGAACCGCTCGCCCGGCAGCCCCGAGAGCACCAGCCCCGCCAGCACCGCCGAGGCGCCGGGCACTGCGGTCACGGGATGCCCGGCCGCGATCGCGGCCTCGACAAGACGCTGGCCGGGATCGGAAACGAGCGGCGTGCCGGCATCCGAAACCAGCGCGAGCTTCTCCCCCGCCGCCAGCCGCGCGAGGAGTTGCGGCTGCATCTCGGCGGCGTTGTGCTCGTGATAGGGAATGAGTGGCGTGGCGATGCCGTAATGCGCGAGCAGGATTTTGGTCACCCGGCTGTCCTCGGCGAGCACGCGATCGGCGGCGGCGAGGGTCGAGAGCGCGCGCAGTGAAATATCGCCGAGATTGCCGATCGGCGTCGCGACGATATGCAGGCCGGGCGCCAGGGGCTCGGCCTCGGCGGCCAGCCCCAGAACGGTGTAGCGGGAAACCATCGGCGCCGCCCCCCTCTCTCGCATGGCGCCAACCGGTCTGCCACAGCCGGCGCGGCTTGGCAAAGCCCCGGCTCCGGGCGGCATGGTTTGCAAATATCGTTAACGTTCCTGTGAGAGCATCCTTGAACTTGCCTCAATTTCTGGTTCTGGTGAGGGCTGGCG
Source organism: Rhabdaerophilum calidifontis (assembly GCF_008641065.1). Taxonomy (GTDB): domain Bacteria; phylum Pseudomonadota; class Alphaproteobacteria; order Rhizobiales; family Beijerinckiaceae; genus Rhabdaerophilum; species Rhabdaerophilum calidifontis. The sequence continues at coordinate 174,676 of NZ_VTRS01000004.1, forward strand.
ATCGTCCGGCACCGTTAATCCGGGCCAGGGTCGCAGGCTGGGGACGGTCGCCGGCGCGAAATGCGCCCGGCCGCCGCGAGTGGAGTGGGTCGAATGCGTGTTTCCGGTCAGGATGGGCGCCGCGGCGAAAGCATCGGCATGCGCGGTGTTCCGGGAACGCGCCGGTCCCTGCTCCAGGCGGCTGCGATCGGCGCGCTCGCCGCGGCCTGCGCCGGAACCGGCCTCGACGGCCTCGTCGAATCCAACGCCGAGACGCAGCCGGGCCAGGGCGGCGACGTGATCGGCAACGGCCCGGTCAAGGTGGCGCTGATCCTGCCGCTCTCCGCCGCCAGCGCCCAGGGCGCGGCGCAGAGCCTGCGCAACGCCGCCCAGCTCGCGATGAGCGATTTCGGCAATTCCAGCATCCAGATCCTCGTCAAGGACGACAAGGGCACGCCCGATGGCGCGCGGCAGGCGACGCAGGAGGCCATCCAGGCCGGTGCCGAGCTGATCCTCGGCCCGCTCTTCGGCCCCAGCGTTCAGGCGGCGGGCCAGGTCGCGCGCGCGGCCGGCAAGCCGGTGATCGCCTTCTCCTCGGATGCTTCGGCGGCGCAGCGCGGGGTCTATCTCCTGAGCTTCCTGCCGCAATCCGACGTGCAGCGGATCGTCGCCTTTGCCGGCAGCCGCGGCAAGCGTTCCTTTGCGGCGCTGATCCCCCAGAATGCCTATGGCAACGTGGTCGAGGCCGAGTTCCAGCAGGCGGCGAACCAGGGCGGCCGGCGCGTCGCGCTTGTCGCACGCTACCAGCCCGGCAACAAGGCATCGATCGACGCCGCCGTGCAGCAGATCAAGGGCGTCGTCGGCTCCGCCGACACGCTGTTCATCGCCGAGGGCGCGGACGGGCTCGGCGCCGTGACGCAGAGCATGGCCGCAGCCGGGATCAGCAGCCAGCAGATCCAGATCGTCTCGACCGGCATCTGGAACGATCCGCGCGTATTCGGCATCGGCATGCTGAACGGCGCCTGGTTTGCGGCGCCCGACAATGCCCGCTACAACGCGCTGGCCGGGCGCTACCAGAGCCAGTTCGGCGCGGCGCCGACGCGCATCGCCACCCTCTCCTACGACGCGGTAACGCTCGCCAGCGCGCTGACGCAGAATTTCGGCACCCAACGCTTCAGCGAGGCGACGCTCACCAACCCGAACGGCTTTTCGGGCCAGGACGGGGTGTTCCGCTTCCGCTCCAACGGCGTCAATGATCGCGGTCTCGCGGTCTACGAGATCCGCTCGGGCTCGGCGCAGGCGATCTCGGCCGCGCCGACCAGCTTCACCGGCGCCACGAACTGAGATCTCCGCCTCAGGAGGCGGCGAGATCGGCGACGATCGCGTCGAGAACGGGGAACCCGGCCGGCGCGACGCGCAGGCGGCCATCCGGACAGGTCTCGATCAGCCCCTCGCGCGCGAGATCGGCGACCCGCGCATGGTCGAACCGGCGCCCGGCAAGGGCTTCGAACCGTTTCGGGTCGATCCCCTCCCGCAGGCGCAGCCCCATCAGCAGGAATTCGTCGGCCTCATCCTCGCGGGCCAGCACCTCTTCGGTGACGATGCCGTGGCCGTCGCGCTCGACATAATCGAGCCAGGCTTCCGGGGCGCGCTCGCTCACGAAGGCCCGTCGGCCGCGGGCGGTGACGAGCCGGCCATGCGCGCCGGGGCCGATCCCGGCATATTCGCCATAGCGCCAATAGAGCAGGTTGTGCCGGCATTCCTCGCCGGGGCGGGCATGGTTGGAGACCTCATAGGCCGGCATGCCGAATTTGGAGCAGATATCCTGCGTGACATCATAGAGTTCGCGCGCGCGGTCGGCATCCGGGACATGGAGCTTGCCGGCCGCATGCAGGGCGGCATAGGCCGTGCCGGGCTCGATGGTGAGCTGGTAGAGTGAGAGATGCGTCGGCGCATGTGCGAGCGCCTCGACCAGTTCTTCGCGCCAGGCATCCGGCGTCTGGCCGGGCCGGGCATAGATCAGGTCGAAGGAGAAGCGCTCGAACAGTTTCGCCGCGATTCCGACCGCGACCAGCGCCTCGCCCACCGTGTGAAGCCGGCCGAGCGCCTTGAGATCCGCCTCGACGAGGCTCTGCACCCCGAGCGAGACACGGTTGACACCGGCCGCACGATAGCCGGCGAAGCGCCCGGCCTCGACGCTGGTCGGATTGGCCTCCAGCGTCACCTCGCAATCCGCCGCGATCGGCCAGTGCCGGCCGATCGCGTCGAGGATCGCGCCGACGGTCGCCGGCTTCATCAGCGAGGGGGTGCCGCCGCCGAAGAAGACCGAGCCGACCGTCCGCCCCGGCGCCAGCGCCGCCATATGCGCGATCTCGCGCGCAAAGGCCGCGACATAGCGCGCCTCGTCGATCCCCGCGCGGCGCACATGCGAGTTGAAATCGCAATAGGGGCATTTCGCCTGGCAGAACGGCCAGTGGATATAAACGCCGAACCCGGCATCGAAAGGAGGCATGGCTTGTCCCATGATCCGGCGACCTCCCCGTCAAGGTCGGCCGAGGCCGGCCCGCCCGACGAGACGGATGAAAGCGCGCGCCCGGTGCGAAAGCCCCTGAAGCTGGCCGGCGACCCGCGTCAGGCCGTGCTTCTCCCCGGCATCCATCTCGCCGAAGGTCCGCGCATGACCATCCGGCACAAAGATCGGATCGTAGCCGAAGCCCAGGCTGCCGCGCGGCGGAAAGGTGAGCGCGCCGAACACGCGCCCCTCGGCGATCAGCGTCTCGCCATCCGGCCAGGCGACGACGAGCGCTGAGACGAAATGCGCCCGCGCCCCCTCCGGCTCGATCTCGCGCAGCCGCAATTCGCGCTCCACCCGCGCCATGGCGGCGGAAAAATCGCGCGGTTTTCCCGCCCAATCGGCGGTGAACAGGCCCGGCGCACCATCCAGCGCATCCACCGCCAGGCCGGAATCATCCGCAAGCGCCGGCAGGCCGGTCGCGCGCGCCGCGGCGAGCGCCTTGATCGCGGCGTTCTCGGCGAACATCGTGCCGTTCTCGACCGGCTCCGGCAGGCCGAGCGCGCCGGCCGAGACGAGATCGAGCCCGTAGGGCGCCAGCAGATCGCGCATTTCGGCCAGCTTGCCGGCATTGTGGGTCGCGAGGACGACGCGGCCGGTGAGCGGACGCACGCTCATTGTCCGATCGCGGCCTTCTGAAGCGCGACAAGCTCGCCGATACCCTTCCGCGCGAGCGCCAGCATCGCCTGGAGATCGGCCTCGGAGAACGGCACCCCTTCGGCCGTGCCCTGGACCTCGACCAGGCCACCCTTGCCGGTGAGGACGAAATTGGCGTCGGTCTCGGCGACGGAATCCTCGGCGTAGTCGAGGTCCAGCACCGGCGTGCCGCGATAGATCCCGCAGGAGATGGCGGCGACATGATCGCGCAGCGGGATGGCGGCGAGCATGTTGCGCGCCTTCATCCACTGGAAACAATCATGAAGCGCCACCCAGGCCCCGGTGATGGCGGCGGTGCGGGTGCCGCCATCCGCCTGGAGCACGTCGCAATCGAGGGTGATCTGCTTCTCGCCGAGCGCGGGAAGATCGACCACGGCGCGCAGGGCGCGGCCGATCAGCCGCTGGATCTCCTGCGTGCGCCCCGTCGGCTTGCCAGCGGTGACCTCGCGGCGGGTGCGCTCCAGCGTGGCGCGCGGCAGCATCGCGTATTCCGCCGTCACCCAGCCCTTGCCGGAGCCGCGCAGCCAGGCGGGGCCGCGCTCCTCGAGACTCGCGGTGCAGAGCACATGCGTCTCGCCGAACTTGACGAGGCAGGAACCCTCGGCATAGCGCGCGACGCCGCGTTCGAGACTAACCTGGCGCAGCGTGTCGGGCGCGCGTTTGGACGGACGCATCGATCTCGTTCCTCGTTGAGGCGGCGGGTTGGCGGAAGACGCGCGCTTGTAGTGGGGATTGCGGCCCATCTCAAGCGGGTCTCTTTCAACCCAGCCATTCCACACTAGAATATCGCGGCGGCCGCATCCGCCCCGGAGGCGGCGCGCCATAAGGAACAAGCCGATCATGACCAAGGATCCCAGCGAATCCGCGTCCGGCGCCGCGCTGGCAGAGCTCGACCAGCGTTCGCGCGACATCTTCCGGCGCATCGTCGAGGGCTATCTCGAAACCGGCGAACCTGTGGGCTCCCGCAACATCTCCAAGGTGCTGCCGATCGCGCTCTCGCCGGCCACCGTGCGCAACGTGATGCAGGATCTCGAGGATCTCGGCCTCGTCTACGCCCCACATGTCTCGGCCGGCCGGCTGCCGACCGAGCAGGGGCTCAGGCTCTTCGTCGATTCCATCCTCGAGATCGGCGACATTCCGGCGGAGGACCGCGCGCGGATCGAGACCCAGCTCGCGGCCGGCGGCAGCCGCCGCAGCTTCGAGGACGCGCTTGCCGAGGCCACCTCGCTGCTTTCCGGCGTCAGCCGCGGCGCGGGCGTCGTCGTCACCTCGAAATCGAACAAGCGGCTGAAGCATATCGAATTCGTGCGGCTCGATCCGAGCCAGGCCCTGGTGGTGCTGGTGGCGGATGACGGCTCGGTCGAGAACCGTCTCGTCGCGCTGCCGCCGGGGCTGCCGGCCTCGGCGCTTATCGAGGCCTCCAACTACCTCAATCATCGCCTGAAGGGCCGCACCATCGGCGAGGTGCGCGCCGAGATCGCCGCCAACCGGGCGGCGATGGAGGCCGAGATCAGCGCGCTGACCTCGCGGCTCGTCGAGGCCGGGCTCGCGAGCACGGCGGACGAGGCCGGCGAGATGCGCCTTATCGTGCGCGGGCAGGCGAACCTGCTCGAAGACCTCACCGCGCTCGCCGATCTCGAGCGCATGCGCCGGCTCTTCGCCGATCTCGAACGCGAGAAGGACGTGATCGACCTGCTCTCCCGCGCCGAGGAGGGTGACGGCGTGCGAATCTTCATCGGCTCGGAGAACAAGCTGTTCTCGCTCTCCGGCTCATCGATGATCGCCGCGCCCTTCCGCGATTCGAGCCAGAAGATCGTCGGCATCGTCGGCGTCATCGGCCCGACGCGGCTCAATTACGCACGCATCGTGCCCATGGTCGATTACACCGCGCGGGTGATGGGGAAGCTGCTCGAGCGGGGGTAAGATATCCCCGGCGAGAGGGGCGGGGCTATTCTCCGGCAATCTTCGTTGATGAAGAGTGCCCGATGCTTGTCGCCAGCCGAACTGCCCTTGCCGTCTTGCGCCTTGCAGAGGCCGCGCGCCTTGAGCGCCTCGAACACCTGCGCGCAGAATTCAATGCGATCCGCGAAGAGATCAAGGCCCGACGGGAGATCAAGTATTCGCTCGACCAGCCCCGCGACCAACGTGGCCGCTGGACTTTCGGACAGGGGAGTGGATCGGACCAGGCGCGCGACGACGCTAATCTTGACCTGAACGATCTTGATAACGGCTCAACCAACGGAGCGGGCTTCGGCGAAGCTCCCGATGGGACACCGGTCGAGCCGGCCGGGGGCATTCCAAAGGATAAGTTGAACTGGACGACACAGCAGTTTGTGTCGCAACACTGCAAAGGCAGCATCCGTTCCGTCATGCCTGGAGAAATGCTCGGGCTGGCACTTTCAGAAGTACTCCGCCTCGCCAAAGAGGGCAACAGAAGCGCCAGGACCTGTCTCAAGCTCTTGAATCAGGACGAGTATCGAAAATGACAAAGCCAATCTCAGCCCCGCGCGACATTCGTGATATCTTTTGTTTTCTGAACGAGTTGCGCGCGCTTTCGATCAAGTTCAGGCTTCGATCAAGCCGAGATGATTCGATCTCGGTTGATTTCACCCTTGTCGGATGCCGGGTCGAGGTCGACTTTTTCGACGATCACATCGAATTCAGCTATTTCACCGGCGACGAGGGCGTACATGACGATTGGGCGCTGATGCAGCGCCTGCTCGACACCCACTGGAGCGACGATTGACGAAAAACCCCCGTCTCCGGGGGTTTCGCGCATTCTCAAGTCGCGGTTGACCGGGTCAGGCCCAGCTTTGACGCGCTGGTGATTGCTTACGCCGCCACCAGCATCTGCGGCGCGGCGCTCTTCACGTCCTGATCCACATGCGCCTCGAAGCGCGTGAAATTCTCGCGGAACATCATCACCAGCCTGCGCGCGGTCTCGGCGAAGGCGGCCTTGTCCTGCCAGGTCTTCACGGGGTAGAGGATATGCGGCTCGACGCCCGGCACGCTCTGCGGCACCGCGAAGCCGAAATAGGGGTCGCGGCGGAATTCGGCCCTGGCGAGCGAGCCATCGAGCGCCGCCGAGAGCAGGCGGCGCGTGACGCGGATCGGCATCCGGCGGCCCACGCCGTATTTGCCGCCGGTCCAGCCCGTGTTGACGAGCCAGCAATCGACATGATGCTTGGCGATCAGGTCGCGCAAGAGGTTGCCGTAGACCGCCGGATGGCGCGGCATGAAGGGTGCGCCGAAGCAGGTGGAGAAGGTCGCTTCCGGGTCCTTCACGCCCTTCTCGGTGCCGGCGACCTTGGCGGTGTAGCCCGAGAGGAAGTGATACATCGCTTCCGCCGGCGTCAGCTTGGCGATCGGCGGCAGAACGCCAAAGGCATCGCAGGTCAGCATCACGATGTTCTTGGGGTGGCCGGCGCGCCCGGTCGCCGAGGCATTCGGGATGAAGGGCAGCGGGTAGGCGGCGCGGGTATTCTCGGTCTTCGAGCCGTCGTCGAAATCCGGCACGCGGGTTTCGGGATCGACGACCACGTTCTCGAGCACGGTGCCGAAGCGCTGGGTGGTGGCGAAGATCTCCGGCTCGGCCTCGGCCGAGAGGCGGATGGTCTTGGCGTAGCAGCCGCCCTCGAAGTTGAAGATGCCGGTCTTCGACCATCCGTGCTCGTCATCGCCGATCAGCGTGCGGTTCGGATCCGCCGAGAGCGTGGTCTTGCCGGTGCCGGAGAGGCCGAAGAACACCGCCGTGTCATCCGCCGGACCGACATTGGCCGAGCAATGCATCGGCATGATGCCTGCATCGGGCAGCGCGTAGTTCAGGTAGGTGAAGACGCTCTTCTTCATCTCGCCGGCATAGGAGGTGCCGCCGATCAGCACCGTCTTCGAGGCGAAATCCACCGCGATGATGGTCTCGCTCCGGCATCCGTGCCGCGCGGGATCCGCCCGGAAGGAGGGCAGATCGACGATCGTCATCTCCGGGATGAAGGCGGCGAGTTCATGCGCCTCCGGGCGGATCAGCAGGTTGCGGATGAACAGCGAATGCCAGGCATATTCCGTGTAGACGCGCACGCGCACGCGGCTCGCAGGATCGGCGCCGCCGTAGAGATCCTGCGCGAAAAGATCCCTGCCCCGGGCATGGGCGCGGAAATCCGCCAGCAGCGCCGCGAAATGCGCCGGCGTCATCGCGTTGTTGTTCTCCCACCAGACCTGATGCTCGGTGCTCGAATCGCGGACGACGAACTTGTCCTTCGGCGAGCGGCCGGTGTGCTGGCCGGTTTCGGCAAGCAGGGCGCCGCCGGCGGTCATCATGGTCTCGCCGCGCTTGAGCGATTCCTCATAGAGCGCGGGCGCCTCGAAATTCAGGAAGAGCCGACCTGGAGCCTCGAAGCCGAAGGTATTGGGCCCGAGCGCGAGATTGTAGCGGCCTTTGCTGTCCATCCGGCCTTTCCTCCTGCTGGTCCGGCTGCGGCGCGGCAATGATGCGTCCCGCCGGCGCCGGCTGCTGCATGTTGCGGCGGCGCGCCGCTGGGGCGCGTTCAACCGAATGGCGGAGCCGAATAGCAGGAATCCCCGCAAGCGCAATGCGGCCATCGGCGTAAATCGCGGAATATTCGTCGGCAGGGTGAAGATCACAATCTGCCATACAAGTATCTCTCAAGTATGGTGGCAAATCTCCCCTGCGATTGTCCGCCCGTTACATGGTCTGGCGCGCCTTTTCCGCCAGCCGCTTCAGCGCGAGACGCAGACTCGCCGGATCGTCGAGCCGATCCGGAAAGTCGAGCCGCGCCACGCGGTCGCCCGCGACGAGATCGAGCCCATGCGGATCGAGGCCGGACGCGCGCCACGCACCCGGCGGCATGCCGCACAGGCGCGTGGCATAGAGGGCAAGCGCCTCGGCATGATCAGCATTGAGATGGGCGACCGCCTCCGCCTCGAGTTCGGCGAAGGCCGAGCGGTCGGCGAGCGGTGACAGGATGAGCCCGGCATCGCCGTCGAAGGCGCGCGCAAAGCCGCCATTGAGGTGCATCGTCTCCGGAACCAGACGGAAGAACGTGAAATCTGGAAGTTCGGCATAGAGCTTCGCCTTGGGTTGCCGGGCGAGGAAGCGCCGGCGGACCACGGGATCCTCCGCGCGCATCGCCCGGCATTGCAGGGTGAGCCGGGGATGGGCGAGCGGATCGCCCTTGCCGCCGCCGGCGAGCAGCAGCGAGCAGCGCGGATCGGCGCCGAGATTGCCGGTATGCGCGGCCAGCCCCGAGATCAGGATCAGCGGCACGCCGTCGAGATCGGTCGCGACATTGGTGAGCGACACGAAGGGCATGCCGCTCGCGCGGTCGAGCGTGCCCAGCGCGCCCGCGCGGATCGTGCGCAGTAGGGTGCGGCCCAGGGCCACGGGATCGAAATCCGCGGGCTGACGCGGGTCGCGCGCGGGCAGAATGCCCGGTTCAGGGCGGGTTTCACCGGGATTTTCAGCCATCATCGCGGAATCCGTCACGAGCATCGGCGCCGCCGCCACAATTCGGCCTGTCTTTGTTCTAGAACTCGCGGCGATCCTTCCCATGGTAGGCGGAGGATGCGGCGCGCGCCAGAGGCGAAGCGGCGCCCAGCAGGAAGGACATGCCATGCCGACGATCGCGCTGGTCGATGATGACCGCAACATCCTGACTTCGGTCTCGATCGCGCTCGAGAATGAAGGGTTCCGCATCCAGAGCTATACCGACGGCGCCTCGGCGCTCGACGGGATCCGCCAGAACCCGCCCGATCTCGCGATCTTCGACATCAAGATGCCGCGCATGGACGGCATGGAATTGCTGCGCCGCCTCAGGCAGAAATCCGACCTGCCGGTGATCTTCCTAACCTCGAAGGACGAGGAGATCGACGAATTGTTCGGCCTCAAGATGGGCGCCGACGATTTCATCCGGAAGCCGTTCTCGCAGCGCCTGCTCGTCGAGCGCGTCAAGGCGATCTTGCGCCGCGCCGGTGCCAAGGACCTGCCCGCGACCAAGGAGAGCGATGCCAAGGCGCTGGAGCGCGGTCAGCTCCGCATGGACCCCGAGCGTCATACCTGCACCTGGAAGGGCGAGCCGGTGACGCTGACGGTGACGGAATTCCTGATCCTGCAATCACTGGCGCAGCGCCCGGGCGTCGTGCGCAGCCGCAACGCGCTGATGGACGCGGCCTATGACGATCAGGTCTATGTCGACGATCGCACCATCGACAGCCACATCAAGCGGCTGCGCAAGAAATTCAAGCAGGTCGACGACGAATTCGAGATGATCGAAACGCTTTATGGCGTAGGCTACCGTTTCAAGGAGGCCTGAGACCCGGCCGCTGCCGGAACGCCATTCGGGAGACGCTCGCGTGCTCGATCGAACGCCGCCGCCACGCGACGATGCCGGCGAGATGCCCCGCCGGCTTGGGTCGCGCGCGGTTCTGCGCCGGGTGCTGACGCCGCTGCGGCGCGGCCTGACGCGCCGGCTCTCGTCGAGCCTCACGCGGCGCATCGCCTTCCTCAATCTCGCCGGGCTCGCGGCGCTGTTCCTCGGCTTCCTGTGGCTCAACCAGACGCGCGTGGGCGTCATCGATGCCCGCAGCCAATCGCTCTCGCTTCAGGCCGAGATCATCGCCGCGGCGATCGCCAGCGCCTCGAACACCGAGAGCGGGACCCTGACGCTCGACCCCGATGCGCTGCTCCGCCAGCAGCTCGTGGAGCCGCAGCCGCGCGACGACCAGGCGATGAACTGGATCGAATTCTCCATCAACCCCGCGCGCGTGGCGCCGATCCTCAAGCGGCTCGTGACGCCGACCCGCACCCGCGCCCGCGTCTACGACCGCGATGGGCTGCTGCTGCTCGACACCCGCGCCTTCTACAATCCCGGGGATTTCCTTGAACCGCGCCCCGTGCCGAAGGAAGACGAGGCGCTGACGCTGTTCAGCCGCACCTGGAACGCGGTGCGCCAACGTTTCGGCCGGGTCGACATCACCCAGCCGGAAGTCGGGCCGAGCGGCCAGACGACCACCGAGGTCAAGCGCGCGCTGGCGGGACAGCCGATCACGCTGGTTCGCGTCACCGCCGACGGGCAGACCATCGTCTTTGCCGCAAGCCCGATCCAGCGCAGCAATGTCGTGCGCGGCGTGCTGCTGCTCTCGACCCAGGAAGGCGATGTCGACCGCGTGATCGCCGAAGAGCGCTGGGGCTTCATCCTCGTGTTCCTGATCGCCTCCGGCGTGATGCTGGTGCTCTCGATCCTGCTCGCCGGCACGATCGCCGAGCCGGTGCGGCGGCTGTCGGAAGCGGCGGACCGCGTGCGCCGCGGCACCCGCAAGCGCGAGGAGATCCCCGATTTCTCGAACCGCTCGGACGAGATTGGCCAGCTCTCCGTTTCGCTCCGCGACATGACGCAGGCGCTCTACCAGCGCATCGAGGCGATCGAGCGTTTCGCCGCCGATGTCGCGCACGAGCTGAAGAACCCGCTCACCTCGCTGCGCAGCGCCGTCGAGACCCTGCCGCTCGCGAAGACCCCGGAAAGCCGCGCGCGGCTCAACGAGGTCATCCTGCACGATGTGCGGCGCCTCGACCGGCTGATCACCGATATTTCCGATGCCTCGCGGCTCGACGCCGAACTCCAGCGCGACGAGGCGCGGCCGGTCGAGATCCGCGCGCTGATCGGCACCGTCATCGGCATGCGCAACGATCTCCTCAAGCCCGGCGAGACACCGATCAAGGTTGCCCCCAGCCTGGCGGCGGATGCGGCCCGGCCGCTCGTCGTGCTCGGGCATGACAGCCGGCTCGTCCAGGTCCTCACCAATCTGATCGACAACGCGCAATCCTTCTCTCCGCCCGGCGCGCCGGTGCGCGTCACCTGCCGACAGGCGGGCAACGCCGTCGCCATCACGGTCGAGGATCAGGGGCCCGGCATCCCGGAACACGCGCTGGAGCGCATCTTCGAGCGCTTCTACACCGATAGGCCGGATCATGGCTTCGGCCAGAATTCCGGGCTTGGCCTGTCGATCTCCAAGCAGATCGTCGAGGCCCATCGCGGCACCATCCGGGCGGAGAACATCCTCGACGCCGCGGGCAACCGGCGCGGTGCGCGCTTCATCGTGCTGCTGCCGCTGGTTCCGCCCGCACGCATGCCGGGGGCCGGCCTCGAACGATGAGCCGCGCGATCCATGCCACCGCGCTCGTCATCGGGGAAAAGGCGCTCCTGCTGCTCGGCGAATCTGGCACCGGCAAGAGCGCACTGGCCGAGCGGCTGATCGCCGAGGCCCGCGCCGAGGGGCGCTTCGCCCGGCTCGTCGGCGATGATCGCATCCTGCTGCGCGCCGAGGGCGGGCGGCTGCTGGCCGCTCCCCATCCCGCGATCACGGGCCGGATCGAACGGCGCGGCCTCGGCATCGGCACCACGGAGTGGCTCGGGGCTGCGGTCGTCGCGCTCGCGGTGACGATCGAGCCCAATCCGCCGCGACTGCCGGAGCCGGAGACGGAAACGCTGGAACTCGAAGGCATCCGCCTGCCCCGGCTGGCCCTGCGCGCGGATCGCGACCTCGCCGCCCGCGCCCATCTTGTTCTCGGCCGGCTCAGGGATTAGTTTTTGCGAATGCGAAAAAATTGCGGGTTCGCAACCGGTTTCGCTTGCCAAGGGCGCGTGGCTCGACAAAATGCGCCCCCTGCGGTGGTGCCTGGCGCGCCGCCCTGCTCCCCGGCCTGAGGGATGCGAAAGGTAGCGGTATCGATCGATGATCGGTCTGGTCTTGGTCAGCCACGGTCAACTCGCCACGGAATTCCGGGCGGCCATGGAGCATGTCGTCGGGCGCCAGCAGCAGATCGCCGTGATCTGCATCGGCCCCGAGGACGACATGGACGCGCGTCGTGGCGAGATCATGGCGGCGATCCGCCAGGTCGATAGCGGATCGGGCGTCGTGGTCCTGACCGACATGTTTGGCGGCACCCCTTCCAATCTTGCGATCTCGGCGATGAACGGCGCCAATGTCGAGGTGATCGCCGGCATCAACCTGCCGATGCTCGTCAAGCTCGCGAAGGTGCGCGAAACCTGCCCGCTTGCCGATGCCGTCGTCCACGCGCAGGATGCCGGGCGCAAATACATCAATGTCGCGAGCCATATCCTTGCCGGCCGCTGAGGCCGCGCCGGCCGCGAGACAGGACGGGCCAGCCATCATGGACAACCCCCTCGACCAGCCCTGCCCGCCCCCGCCCGTGGTCGACGGCGCGCTGGTGCGCGAATTGCCGATCATCAACCGGAAAGGGCTCCACGCGCGCGCCTCGGCGAAATTCGTCCAGTGCTGTGAAGGGTTCGAGGCTGAGATCCGCGTCACCCGCTGCGGCGAGACGGTGGGCGGAACCTCGATCATGGGGCTGCTGACGCTGGCCGCCGCGCAGGGCACGACCGTTTCGGTCTCGGCGCTCGGCCCGCAGGCGAAGGAAGCGCTCGACGCCCTCGAAGCCCTGCTCGGCAACCGTTTCGGCGAGGACGAATAGGCGGCGGCATTCCTGCCACTCGATATAAAGAAATCTTTATATCTTTATTGCCTGACTGCGACTTCTCTGCTAACGAGCGGCCCGATCCGCCGTGCGAAGGCGGGCATGACCCGGCGCAAACGGCGCGGGCAGCATTCGAGGGTTCCATGGATTATATCGTCAAGGACATCAGCCTTGCCGCGTTCGGCCGCAAGGAGATCGAACTCGCCGAAACCGAAATGCCGGGGCTGATGGCCATCCGCGCAGAATATGGTCCGAAGCAGCCGCTGAAGGGCGCGCGCATCGCCGGCTCGCTGCACATGACGATCCAGACCGCGGTGCTGATCGAGACGCTGAAGGCGCTCGGCGCCGATATCCGCTGGGTCTCGTGCAACATCTTCTCGACGCAGGACCATGCCGCCGCCGCCATCGCCGCCGCCGGCATCCCGGTCTTCGCCTACAAGGGCGAGACGCTCAAGGAATACTGGGATTACACCGCAAAGCTCTTCGACTGGCATGGCGGCGGCGTGCCGAACATGATCCTCGACGACGGCGGCGACGCGACGATGCTCGTCCATTACGGGCTGCGCGCCGAGCAGGGCGACACGGGCTTTCTCGCCAAGCCGGGCTCGGAGGAGGAGGAGATCTTCTTCGCGCTCATCACGCGGCTTCTCGCCGAGAAGCCGAAGGGCTGGTTCGCCGAGATTGCCCGGTCGATCCGCGGCGTCTCCGAGGAGACGACCACCGGCGTGCACCGGCTCTACAAGCTCGCGGAGGAGGGCAAGCTGCTCTTCCCGGCGATCAACGTGAACGACAGCGTCACCAAGTCTAAATTCGACAATCTCTATGGCTGCCGTGAATCGCTCGTCGACGCGCTGCGCCGCGGCACAGACGTGATGATGGCCGGAAAGGTCGCCTTCGTCGCCGGCTTCGGCGATGTCGGCAAGGGCTCCGCCGCCTCGCTGCGCCAGGCCGGCGCACGCGTCATCGTCTCGGAGGTCGACCCGATCTGCGCGCTGCAGGCGGCGATGGAAGGCTATGAGGTCACCACCATCGAGGACGCGCTGCCGCGCGCGGACATCTATGTCACCGCCACCGGCAACAAGGACATCATCACTGTCGACCACATGCGACAGATGAAGGACCGGGCAATCGTCTGCAATATCGGCCATTTCGACAACGAGATCCAGGTCTCGGGCCTGAAGAACTTCAAATGGACGAACATCAAGCCGCAGGTGGACGAGATCGAGTTCCCCGCCGGCAACCGCATCATCCTTCTGTCGGAGGGCCGCCTCGTCAATCTCGGCAACGCGATGGGGCACCCCTCGTTCGTGATGTCTTCCTCCTTCTCGAACCAGACGCTGGCGCAGATCGAACTCTGGGCCAATCCCGGAAAATACGAGAAGAAGGTCTACACGCTGCCGAAATTCCTCGACGAGAAGGTCGCGGCGCTCCATCTCGCCAAGCTCGGCGTCAAGCTGACCAAGATGACGAAGGAGCAGGCGGATTACATCGGTGTGCCAGAGGCCGGCCCCTACAAGCCGGATCATTACCGCTATTGAGCACGGGCCGGCCCGCAGCCGGCGCCGAACATGCCAGCGCGTCCGGGAAACCGGGCGCGCTTAATTGTTTGCTAACCACTTCCTGCCGGAGTCTGGCGCTGGTTATATGCGCTCCGGCTCCCGAACCTGCGGTGATTCGCAGAGCGGAGCGAGGTCGCGCGTTGAGGCGGAATGCGCGAGGAGGCCCGGACATGCGATGGGAGGCGGCGGTGGCATGGCGTCGGGCCGGTTGGGGCCTGCCGCGTCGCGCCGGTCTGCTTACGCGGGCGCTGGCGCTGCTGTCGGCGACAGGTGGCGGGGCTCTCGCCCAGGAAGCGATGGAATTGCGGCTTCCCGGTCTCGCCGCCGGGCTCGGCATGGCGCAGACCGCGATCCCCCTCAGCCTCGCCCTGCTGGTCATCACGCTCTATGCAGCCTCGATCTCGATCCTGCATGTTCGGACCCGCAAGAGCTGGAACGACCATTTCGAGGAAATGACCCGATCGCTCCGCGAGGCGCAGGCGGCGGCGGAGCGTGCCAATCTCTTCCTGGTCAAGGATCGCCAGTTCCTCGTCGCCTGGAACGGGCCGGCAGGCGACGCGGAATTCGACGGTGATCCCGGCATCGTCGTCGACGCGGCCAATCCGCAGCGCGTGCTCGACCTCGTCGAATGGCTCGACCCGGAACAGGCGCGGCGCATCGAGCGCTGCATCCTGCAATTGCGCAGCGAGGGTACGGCCTTTTCCGAGCAGGTGCGGTCGCTGCGGGGCGATTATGTCGAGATCGAGGGGCGCCCCGTCGCCGGCCGTGCGGTGATGGCGATCAAGCTCGCGACCGGCGAGAGGCTGGCGCTCGCGCGGATGCTGGACGAGAAGCACGCGCTCGAAGCGGCGCAGGCGCAGCTGCAATCGGTTCTCGATGCCATCCCGCAGCCGATCTGGCTGCGGGACCGGCGCGGCCGGCTCGGCTGGGTCAATTCCGCCTATGCCCAGGCGGTCGAGGCCGCGGGCCCCGACGCGGTGCTCTCCAGCCAGACCGAGATCCTCGATTCCGCCGACCGGGCGCAGATCCGCCGCGTGCAGGCCATCGCGGGGCGCTGGCGCGGCTCGGTCACCGCCGTCATGGCGGGGCAGCGGCGCAAGGTCGATGTCGTCGAGGTGGCGGGGCCGGAGGGCGGCGGCGGCTTCGCGCTCGATGTGTCCGAACTGGACGCGACACGCAAGGCACTGGAACGGCAGATGGAGGCGCATGTCCGCACGCTCGACGAATTGCCGAGCGCGGTGGCGATCTTCGATCACACGCAGCGGCTGACCTATTCGAACCGCGCCTTCGCCGAATTGTTCGGGCTCGACGCCGCCTTCCTCGCCGCCGGGCCGACCAATGGCGAATGGCTCGACCGTCTGCGCGCGACCGGCCGGCTGCCGGAGGCGGCGGATTACCGGGAATGGAAGGCCTCGCTCCTCGCCCATTACGCCCAGACCGAGACCAGCGAATATGGCTGGCGCCTCGCCAATGGCCGGGCGCTGCGCGTCGTCGTCACGCCCGATCCGCAGGGCGGCCTGACCTACCTCTTCGAGGACGAGACCGAGCGCTTCACGCTCGAAACCTCCTATGAGGAGCTGAAGAACACCCAATGGGAGACGCTGATGGCGCTCTCGGAGGGCGTCGGCGTGTTCGGCTCGGATGGCCGGCTGCAATTGTCGAACCCCGCCTTCGCGCGGATCTGGGGCCTCGCACCGGAGGCGCTCCAGGTCGGGGAGCATGTCGAGGCGATCGGCGCGCTCTGCCTGACCTGCCCCCCGGACACCTGGCGGCGGATCGTCGAGATCGCCTGCGGGCTCGCCGAAGCGCGGGAGGACCAGCATTTCGAGGTGACGACCACCGATTCCCGCACCCTGATGGTGGCGACCACGCCCCTGCCGGACCGTGCGACGCTCGTGACGGTCACCGACATCACCGACACGGTTGCGCAGGAACAGCGGCTTCGCGAACATAACGAGGCGCTGAAACAGGCTGCGCGGCTCAGGACCGATTTCATCAAGAGCGTTTCCTTCGAGCTGCGCTCGCCGCTGACCAATGTCGTCGGCCTCGCCCAGGCGCTCGCAGGCGGCGTGGCGGGCCCGCTCTCGCCGAAGCAGCTCGCCTATGCGCAGGATCTCGGCCGCTCCGCCGATGCCGTTCTGGCACTGACGGCCGATATCCTCGATCTCGCCGGGATCGAGACCGGCGATGTCGAGTTCCAGCCGGCGCCCGTCGATCTCGCGGAGGCGATCCGCGACGCGATGGAAGGGCTCAAGGACCGGCTCGGCGACGCCAAGGTCCGGCTCGCGCTCAATCTCCAGACCGGGCTCACGACGATCGAGGCCGATCCGCGCCGCTTCCGCCACATCGTCTTCAATCTCATCGCCAATGCCGTCTCGTTTTCCGAACCCGGCGACACGGTGCGGCTCGCGGTGCGGCGGGAGAATATCGGCGTCGTGATCGAGGTCACGGATGCCGGCAAGGGGCCGGGGATCGGTGGCATGGCCGATCGCGGCCTGCCGGAGGTCGAGCGCGAGAACGGGCTGCGCTATTCCCTCGCCAAGGCGCTCGTCCATCTCCATGGCGGCCGGATCGAGATCGCCGACGACCCCCAGGGCGGCCAGCGCACAATCGTGGTGCTGCCGAATGCCTGATCCCGGCACGCTGCCGTCCGACCGGGCGGAATGGACCCTGCACCTGGCGGACGAGGCCGCGATGCGCCGCTTCGGCGCGCGGCTCGCCGCCGATCTCCGTCCCGGTGACCTGGTGACGCTCTCCGGCGATCTCGGCACCGGCAAGACGACGCTTGCCCGCGCGATCATCCGCAGCCTGGTGCGCGACCCCAACCTCGAGGTGCCGAGCCCGACCTATACGCTGCTCCAGACCTATGACGCGGCCGATTTCCGCATCGTCCATGCCGATCTCTACCGGGTTGGCGACCCGGCGGAACTGATCGAACTCGGCTGGGAGGACGCCGCCGAGAATGCGATCGTCCTGTGCGAATGGGCGGAGAAGGCCGGCGAAATCCTCGCCGAGGACCGCGTGGAGATCCGCCTCGCGATCCCGCCCGACGGTGCGGGGCGGGTGCTCTCGCTCGTCGGGCATGGCCGGCTTAGCGCGCGCATCGCCCGCGCGCAGAAGCTCGATGCGCTTTTTGCGCGCGCCGGATTTCACGAGCCGCGCCGCGATTTCATGCTTGGCGATGCCTCGGTGCGGGCCTATGAGCGGCTGACCGATCCAGAAACGGGGCGGAGCGCGATCCTGATGATCGCGCCGCGGCGGCCGGACGGCCCGCCGATCCGCCTGGGCAAGAGCTATTCGGAACTCGTGCATCTCGCGGAAAGCGTGCACGCCTTCGTCGCCATGGCGCGCGGCCTTCTCGCGCAGGGGCTCTCGGCGCCGGCCATCCTCGCCGCCGATCTCGAGGCGGGGCTGCTGGTCGTCGAGGATCTCGGCGCGGAGGGAATTGTCGACGAAACCGGGCCGATCCCCGAGCGCTACGGGCTCGCGATCGATGTGCTTGCCGATCTCCATGGCCGGGTCCTGCCGCACGAACTGCCGGTCGAGGGGCTCCAGACGCATCGCCTGCACCGCTACGATCTCGAAGCGATGACGATCGAGGCGGAGCTCCTGCTCGACTGGTTCTATCCCTACCGGCTCGCGCGCAACCCCAATGCACTCACCCGGCTCGGCTTCGTGGACAATTGGGTTTCGGCGCTCGAAACCGTGCTCGCCGGCGAGCGGACCTGGACCCTGCGCGATTACCATTCGCCGAACCTGCTCTGGCTGCCGGAGCGCGAGGGTCTGCGCCGGATCGGCCTGCTCGATTTCCAGGATTGCGTGCTGGGCCACCCGGCCTATGACGTCGTCTCGCTGCTTCAGGATGCGCGGGTGACGGTGCCGGAAGCGCTCGAACTCCAGCTTCTCGCGCGTTATGCGCTGCGCCGGCGCGCGGCGAACCCGGATTTCGACATGCAGGCCTTCGCCACCGCCTATGCCATTCTCGGCGCGCAGCGGGCCTCGAAAATCCTCGGCATCTTCGTGCGGCTCGACCGGCGCGACGGCAAGCCGGCCTATCTCCGGCACCTGCCGCGCATCGAGGCCTATCTCAAGCGTTGCCTTCGTCATCCGGCCTTGGCAAAGCTCAGCGCGTGGTATGCGGCCAGCCTGCCGGGTTTCGATATCCCGGCGGCCGCGGCAGGTGACGGGGCGGATGATGGCGATCGGCAAGGCGATGGTGCTGGCGGCGGGCCTCGGGACCCGGATGCGGCCGCTGACCGATGACAGGCCGAAGCCGCTGATCGCCGTCGGCGGCAAGACGCTCCTCGATCATAATCTCGACCGGCTCGCCGAAGCCGGCATCGGCACCGCGATCGTCAATGTGCATTACCTGCCCGACCAGATCATCGCGCATCTGCGGGGCCGGACGCGGCCACGGATCGTGATCTCCGACGAGCGCGGGCGGCTGCTCGATTCCGGCGGCGGGATCGCGCGTGTCATCGACGCGTTCGGCGACGACCCCTTCCTGAGCCTCAATGCCGATTCGATCTGGCTCGACGGGCCGCGCCGCAATCTCGACCGCATGATCGAGGCCTTCGACCCGGCGCGGATGGACGCCCTGCTGCTGGTCGCCCCGGCGGTGACGAGCATCGGCTGGGGCAATCGCGGCGATTTCTTCCTGGAGCAGGACGGCCGCCTGCGCTGGCCGGCAAAGGGCGAGGTGACCGCCTTCGCCTATACCGGCGTCGCGATCCTCAAGCCGGAAAGCTTCCGCGGCCGGCCGGAGATCTTCTCGCTGAAGGCGGTTTTCGACGCGGCGATCGCCGCCGGACGGCTCCATGGTCTCAGGCTGGACGGTGTTTTCATGCATGTCGGCACGCCGGAGGCCCTTGTCGAGGCCGAGCGCGCGCTCGCCAGTTTCGCCCGCTGAGCATGGCACGGGCGCGGCCGGCCGTCTTCACGATCGCGCCGGGGGCCGATTTCGCGCGTGAGACGGTGGCGGCGCTGCTTGCGGGGCGGCTGATCGCGCTGCCCTTCGCGACCGAGCCGGCGCGGCTCGCCGATCTCGTGATCCATGTCCCGACCCGGCGGGTGCGCCCGCTTCTTGAGGCGGCCTTCGCCGCGGCGCTGGCGCCGCGCGCGGCGATCCTGCCGGTGATCCGCCCGCTGGCCGAGCCCGCCGACCCGTTCGAGGCGGGGTTCGACATCGAGGCCGGGTTCGCGGCCGGGGCATCACTCGACCCGCGTCCGGTCGGAGTGGCGGAACGGCGGTTCCGGCTGTTGCCGCTCGTCGAGGCGTGGCGGCGCGGGCTCTCGGGTGCCGGGAAGCCCGACCTGCGGGGAAGCCTCGCACTGGCCGACCAGCTCGGCAGGCTGATCGACGAGATGCGCATCGCCGGCATCCCGCTTGCGGCGCTCGAATCGGCGCCGCCGCCGGGCTATGACCCGGCGCGTTTCGACCTCTACTGGACGCAGAGCCGCGAATTCCTGCGCATTGCGGCCCGCTATTGGCCGCAGGTTCTGGAGGAGATCGGCGGGCGCGACGCGATGGATCTCCGGCTCGCGGCGATCGAGGCGGAAACCGCGCGCCTGGTCGCGACCGACCCGAAGACGCCGGTGCTCGTGATCGGCTCGACAGGCTCGGTGCCGGCGACGGCCCGGCTGATGCGGGCGGTGGCGCGGCTCGATTACGGCGCCGTCGTGCTCCCCGGTCTCGACCGCGACCGGCTCGACCCTGCCGCCTGGGCGCTGATCGGCGCACCGGATTCCTCGCTCGCGACCCGCGTCGGACATCCGCAGGCGAGCCTCAAGCGGACCCTCGCCGAGATCGGGATCGACCGCGCCGATGTCGTGCCACTCGGGCCGGACCATCCCCGCAATTCCCTGATCGTCGAGGCGCTGCGCCCGGCCGAGAGCGTCGATCGCTGGCGCGAGACACGCGCCGGGATCGATCTCGACGCCGCCCTTGCCGGCCTGTGCGTGATCGATGCGCCGGACGAGCGCGAGGAGGCGCTCGCGATCGCGATCCTGATGCGGGAAACGCTCGAAGATCCGGTCCGGCGCGTCGCCTTCGTCACCGCGGATCGCGGCCTTGCCGAACGGGTTGGCGCGGAATTGCGCCGCTTCGGCATCAATGCGACCGATTCCGCCGGCGTACCGCTCGGCGCCCGACCGGCCGGGCGGCTCGCCCGGCTCTTCCTCAAGGCGGCGCGCGAGATGGACGGTGCCGCGCTGCTGGCGCTGCTGCGCGACCCGCTGACGCGCCTCGACCGCGATGCCGCCACGATCGCGCGGCTGGCCGACGCACTCGAAATCCTCGTGTTGCGCGGCCGTCATTTCTCGCCGGCGAGCAGCCTCGCCGAGCGGATCCGCGCCGCGCTCGCCGCGCCGCCCCGCGCACGCGGCCCCGCCGCACGGATCGAGGCCGACCGGCGTGCGGAACTCCCCGCGCTCGGCGCGGCGCTGGACGCGCTGCTCGCGCCCTTCGCCACCCGGCTCCCGGAAACCGCGCTCGGCCCCCTCGTCGCGACGCTTGCGGAGGCGCTGCGGATGCTGACGCGGGACGAGGACGGGACGGTGCTGCTCGAGCAGGATCCCGACGGCGCCGATCTCCTCGACCTCCTCGCCGAAACCGGCGCGCATGGTGCGGCGGCGCCGGTGCGACCCGCCGATCTCGGCCCGGCGCTCGACCTGCTGCTCGAGGGGATGCGCGTTGCGCGCGGCACCCCGGAGGCGCGTGCCGTCATCCTCGGCCCGCTCGAGGCGCGGCTCGTCGCCGCCGACCGCGTCATCCTCGGCGGGTTGCGTGAGGGCGCCATGCCGCCGGTGCCCCCGGAGGATCCGTTCCTCAACCGGGCGATGCGGCTCGATCTCGGCCTCCAGCCGCCGGAATGGCGGATCGGCCAGAGCGCGCATGATTTCCAGATGCTCGCCGGCCATGCCGACCTCGTGCTGAGCCATGCCCGCCGCGCCGGGGACCAGCCCAGCTTGCCCTCGCGCTTCCTGCGCCGGCTCGAAGCGATTCTCGGCGCGGAGCGCTGGAAGACCCTGACGGAGCGCGGCGAGGCGATCCTGGCCCTCGGCCGGGCGCTCGACGCGGCCGGCCCGGAACACCCCGCCCCCCGGCCGACGCCGATCCCCGTCGCGCCGCGCCTGCCGGAACGGCTCGCCATCACCGAGATCGAGACGCTGCGCCGCGATCCCTACGCGATCTATGCGCGGCATCTGCTGGCGCTCGAGCCGCTCGAGCAGATCGACCCCGAGCCCGATGCCCGCGAGAAAGGCACCTTCCTCCACCGCGCGCTCGAACTCTATTGCGCGGCCGAGCCCCCCGCGGATCCCGATCTCGCGGCGCAGCGCCTGCGCGAGATCGGCGCGGAATGCTTCGCCCCCTTGCGGCACGAGCCGGAATTGTTCGAGTTCTGGTGGCGACAATTCGAGGCGATCATCCCCGGTTTCGTCAGATTCGACCGGGCGCGACGGATGGCCGGAAACCGCGTCCTCGTCGAACGCGGCGGGCATTTCGCGCTGTCCCTGCCCTCGGGGCCGCTCGTGACGATCCACGGCAAGGCAGACCGGCTCGAAATGGACGGCGAAGGCCGGCTTACGGTGCTCGACTACAAATCCGGCACGCTTCCCGGCGCCGGCGAGATCGCCGCAGGGCTGGCGGCGCAATTGCCGATCACCGCCGCGCTGGCCTGCCGCGGCGCCTTTGCCGACATCGACCCCTCCGGAGGAATCGCCGCGCTTGCGCATGTGCCGATCGGCGACCGTAACTCCGTTGAAGCGAAATGGATCAAGACCGATCCCGAGACGGCCGACGCCTTCGTCGCACGCCAATTCGCGGCGCTCGTGGCGGATCTCGACGCGCTGGCGCGCGGCGCGATGCCCTATCTCTCCCGCGCCCGCATGAAAGCCGACCGGGACGGCGCCTACGACCATCTCGCCCGGTTCGGGGAATGGAGCCCTGCCGAGGCCGAACCCGATGCCGAGGAGGACGAGGCATGAGCCGGCGCCTCGTCGTCCCCGACGCGGAGCAGGCCACCCGCCTGCTCGCCACGAGCCCGCGGATCGACAGCTGGGTGGCGGCGAATGCCGGTTCGGGCAAGACGACGCTGCTTGCCAATCGCGTCATCCGCCTGCTGCTCGCCGGCGCGGCACCGGACCGCATCCTGTGCCTGACCTTCACCAAGGCGGCGGCGGCGGTGATGCAGGCCCGGATCTTCCACGATCTCGCGCGCTGGGTCGAACTCGACGATGCGGCGCTTGCGGCCGATATCGCGCGGATTTCGGACGCCGCCGAGCCCCCGCCTGCACCGGAGCAGCTGCGGCGGGCGCGGACCCTGTTCGCCCGCGCGATCGAGGCGCCGGGCGGGCTCAAGATCCAGACCATCCACGCCTTTGCGGAGCGGGTCCTGCATCTCGCGCCGATCGAGGCGGGCGTTCCGCTCGGCTTCCGCGTGATCGACGAGGCGGAGACCGCCGAGGAGATCGCCGCCGCCCGGCATGCGACGATCGACGCCGCGCTGAGGCCGCCGGAAAGCGGCCTGACCCTGGCCTTCCGCACGATCGTCGAGACCGGCGGCCGCGACGGGTTCGCCCGCGCGCTCCAGGATGCGCTCGGCCTTCTCGCGGGACTCGCCCTGCGCGGCGAACCGCTTCCGCCCCCCGAGGCGCGCGAGCGCGCCTACAGGCAGGCGCTCGGCGTGCCGGAGGACGAGACCATGGCCCGGATCGAGGCCGATCTCGCCGCGGCCATCATGCCGGCGCCGATGCTGCGCACCGCCGCAGCAGCCATCCGGGCCGGGAAGACCGTCTCGAAGCAGCAGGAAGAGCGCGCGAAGCGCTTCGATGCGCTCGCCACGCATGACCGCCGCAGCCCGACCTGGCGGGAGACGGCCCTCGAACTGTTCCTCACGAAAGAGCAGGCGCGCTACCAAAGGTCGATCTTCCTCGCCGAAACGCAGCGTGCCCATCCCGAACTCCAGCCGGCGGCGGAGCGCGCGGCCGATGCCTGCCTCGCCTATCTTGCCCGCCGCACCGCATTCCGGGCCCTGGAGCGCTCCCGAGCGCTCTCGGCCTTCGCGGAAGCGGTGCGCATCCGCTACGAGGCTGCGAAGCGCGCACGCAGCCTGCTCGATTTCGGCGATCTGATCGCGGCGCTGCGGCGGCTGCTGCAGGACGGGCATGCCGCCTGGCTGATGATGAAGCTCGATGCCGGGATCGAGCACGTGCTCGTTGACGAGGCGCAGGACACCACCCCGGAAATGTGGGACATCATCCGCGCCCTGACCGATGAATTTTTTGCCGGCGAAGGACAGGCCCTCCGACGTCGGACGCTGTTCGTCGTCGGCGACGAGAAGCAATCGATCTATTCGTTCCAGGGCGCCGATCCGCATGCCTTCGACGCCGCCCGGCGCCATTTCGCCGCCCTCGCTCCGGCGGAATCGCGCATCGCGGCGCCGGTCCGGCTTGCCTCGTCGTTCCGCTCGGTCGATGCGGTGCTCGACGCGGTGGACGCGGTTTTCGCCACGGACGACCGCGCGCGCGGCCTCGGCGCCGAGATGGGCGCCATCCGCCATGTGGCGGCACGGGCCGGCGCGCCGGGCCTCGTCGAACTCTGGCCGCCGGAGCCCAGGCCCGAGGCGGGCGGGATGCCGGCCGAGCAGGCGCTCGCCGAACGGATCGCCGGCACCATCGCCCATTGGCTCGCGACCGGGGAGCGGCATCTCGATGATGGCCGCCCGGTGCGGGCAGGCGATATCCTGATCCTCGTGCGCCGGCGCAATGCCTTCACAAGCGCGATGCTGCGGGCGCTGAAGCGGCACGCCGTCCCGGTCTCGGGCGCGGACCGGCTGAAGCTTCAGGGCGCGCTCGCAGTGCGGGATCTGCTTGTGATCGGTGAGGCTCTGCTCTGCGGGGAGGACGATCTGGCGCTTGCGACCGCGCTGCGGACGCCGCTGTTCGATCTCGCTGAAGAGGAACTCGCAGCCCTGGCGCGCGGGCGCGCCGGCTCCCTGCGGCAGGCCTTGCGGGAGAAGGCCCAGACGCCGCGCCTCGCGGGGATCGCCGCCGCGCTCGACCGGCTCGGCGCGACGGCCCGCTCCATGAGCCCCTTCGCCTTCTTCGCCACGCTGCTGACCGACCCGGCGCCGGGCATGCCGGAAATCGACGGCCGCCGGGCGATGCTGCGGCGGCTCGGCACCGACGCGGCCGAACCGCTCGATGCCTTCCTCGACGAGGCGCGTGCCTTCGCCGAGCGGGAGCCGGCCTCGCTTCTGGCCTTCATCGCCGCGGAACGCCGCCGCGAGACCGAGATCAAGCGCGATCTCGAACAGGGCCGCGACGCGGTGCGCGTGATGACGATCCACGGCGCGAAAGGGCTGGAGGCGCCGATCGTCTTCCTCGCCGATACCTGCGCAACGCCGGACCCGAAGCTTGAATCGCGCGTGCTGCTGCTGCGTGCCCCTTCCGGTGCGCCGGTGCTCGCCTGGGGCGGGCCGGCAAAGAGCGACGAACCCGACAGCATGCGACACCGTCGCGATGCGATGCGGCAGGCGACGCTCGAGGAATATCGCCGCCTGCTCTATGTCGGCCTGACCCGCGCCGGAGATCGGCTTTATATCGCCGGATATAAGCCGGCGAAGCAGCCGGATTCACCCCTCGAACGCACCTGGTATCAGCTGGTCGAGACCGGATTGGCCGAACTCTCCGGGCTGGCGGAGATCCCGCGTGAGGATGGCGGCACCCTCCGCCGCTTCGCACCGCGCTCCGCCGCAGCACCGACGCGGGAGGAGGCGGTGAAAACCCCGGCGCCGCCACCGGATCCGCCCGGCTGGCTGTTCCGCCCCGTGCCGGAGGCGCCGGCGGCACCGCCTCCGCTGCGCCCCTCGCGGCCTGCCTTCGCCATTGAGCCGGAGGGCGGCGGGCGCGGCGAGGCCAGGCGGCGCGGCCTGCTGATCCACCGCCTGCTCGAACTGCTGCCCGGCTTGGCGGAAGCCACGCGCGCGGAGGCCGGCCTGCGGCTCGCCATGCGCCTCGCGCCGGATCTGGATCGCGACCAGGCGCAGCGGCTCGTTGCGCCCCTGCTCGAATTGCTCGCGCGACCCGAGGCGCAGCCGCTCTTCGGGGCGGATGCGCGGGCCGAAATCGGGCTTGCCGGCGCGATCCGGCTGCCGGACGGCACGCGGCGGCCGGTGCGGGGGCGCGTCGACCGCCTGGTGCTCACCCCCACCTGCACGATTGTCGCCGATATCAAGACCGGCCGTGCGCGCAACGGCGCGGAGGATGATGCCATCCTCCACCAGATGGCGCTTTACCGCGCCCTGCTTGCGGAGCTGCATCCCGGACGCCCCGTTGCCTGCCGGATCGTCTGGACGGAGACGGGACGGATCGAGCCCCTGCCGGAAGCGGCGCTCGACGGAGCGCTGGCGCGCATCACACAGGCGTGAGGCCAGGCGCGGCTTGATTCCCTTCCTGCGCCTTCCTACGTTGATTGCAACCGCTCGAACCGAAAGGACCCGCCATGGGCACCCACACCCACACCGTCACCGACAAGAGCTTCGCCGCCGAGGTCCTGCAGGCCGCCGAGCCGGTGGTCGTCGATTTCTGGGCGCCCTGGTGCGGCCCGTGCAAGATGATCGCCCCGGCGCTCGAGGAGATCGCCGGCGAGATGGCCGGCAAGGTCAAGATCGCGAAAATCAATGTCGACGAGAACCAGGAAATCGCCGCGCAATACGGCATCCGCTCGATTCCGACGCTGATGCTGTTCAAGGACGGCAAGCTCGCGGCGACCAAGGTCGGCGCCTCGCAGAAGAGCGATCTCGTCAAGTGGATCTCGACCTCGGCCTGAACCCGCCGCGCTGATTTCCCGCCTGCAGGGCCCATCCATCCCGCGCCCCGGCGCGGGATGCTCTGTGGCAGCGTCAGGATGGCACCCAGCCATCCGCCGTCAGCACCTCGCCGGCGAGATAAAGCGATCCCATGATGAGGATGCGCGGCGGTGCCGGCCAGGCGCGCGCAGCGAGATAATGCAAGGCGGCTTCGACCGAACCGGCCTCGACGGCCGGAAGCCCGAGCCGCCGCGCCAGCGCCGCCAGTTCGCCCGGCGGACGCGCCGCCTCCTGCTCCACCGGCACCGCGAGCATCTCCTGCGCAAGCCCGAGGAAGGGGCGCAGCATCGCCTCGGCATCCTTCCGCGCCATGGTGGCGGCGATGAGCACCAGCGGCTTGGGCGCACGCTCCTCCAGCGCCGCGACGGTTTCGGCGAGCACACGCGCGCCGTCGGCGTTGTGGCCGCCATCGAGCCAGAGCTCGGCGCCGGCCGGCGCCCGCGCGGCGAGGCGGCCGGTGAGGCGCTGGAACCGCGCCGGCCATTCCACCGTCTGCATTCCGCGCTCGATCGCCGCCTGCGTCGCGCGCTCGGGCGCAACCGCGAGCAGGGCGGCGATGGCCAAGGCCGCGTTGCCGAACTGGTGCCGGCCGAGGAGACGCGGCAGCGGCAGATCGAGCATCACGCGCTCGGACTGGAACAGCAGCCGCCCGCCCTCCTCATGGACGTGGAAATCCTCGCCGGCCACCAGCGGCCGGATGCCGAGCCGCGCCGCCTGGCGCCGACAGACCTCCAAGGCGGCGGGGTCCATCTCGGCGAGGATCGCCGGTGCGCCGCGCTTGAGGATGCCGGCCTTCTCCCCGGCGATCGTCGCGACGTCATCGCCGAGGAATTCGCGATGATCCATCGAGACCGGGGTGATGATCGTGGCCAGCGGATGCGCAACGACATTGGTCGTGTCGAAGCGCCCGCCAAGCCCCACTTCGAGCAGCAGGAAATCCGCCGGATCGGCCGCGAAAAGCTCGAAGGCGGCGGCGGTCGTGATCTCGAAGAAGGTGATCGGGTCCCCGGCATTGGCCGTCTCGGCGCGGTCGAGGGCGGCGACGAGCGTGTTATCATCCACCAGCCGCCCCCCGAGGCGGATGCGCTCGTGGAACCGCACGAGATGCGGCGAGGTATAGGCATGCACGCGCGCGCCCGATGCTTCGAGGATGGCGCGCAGGAAGGCAAGGGTCGAGCCCTTGCCATTGGTGCCGGCGACATGGATCACCGGCGGCAGGCGCCGCTCGGGATGGCCGAGCCGCGCCAGAAGCCGCGCGATGCGATCGAGCGAGAGGTCGATCAGCTTCGGATGCAGCGCCAGGAAGCGCGCGAGATAGGCATCGGATGGCAACATGGCGGCACGCGTCAGGCCGCCGCCTCGCGCTTCATCAGGATCCGGCACAGCCGCGACACCGCAGGCCGGATCTCCGCGCGCGGCAGGACCATGTCGACCATGCCGTGATCGCGCAGATATTCCGCGCGCTGGAAGCCCTCGGGGAGCTTCTCGCGGATCGTCTGCTCGATGACGCGCGGGCCGGCGAAACCGATCATCGCGCCGGGCTCGGCGATATGCACGTCGCCGAGCATGGCATAGGAGGCGGTGACGCCGCCGGTCGTCGGGTTGGTCAGCACGACGATATAGGGGAGGCCGGCCTCGCGCAGCCGACGGGCGGCGACCGTGGTGCGGGGCAGCTGCATCAGCGACAGGATGCCCTCCTGCATGCGCGCGCCGCCGGAGGCCACGAACAGGATGAAGGGCGTCCGCCGCTCCAGCGCGGTGAGGAAGGCGGTGATGATCGCCTCGCCGGCCGCCATGCCGAGCGAACCGCCCATGAAGGCGAAATCCTGCACGGCGATCGTCACCGGCAGCGCATCGAGCCGGCCGGCGCCGATCAGCACCGAATCCTGCATGCCGGTCTTGGCGCGGGCATCCTTGATGCGGTCGGTGTAGCGCTTCTCGTCACGGAACCTGAGCGGGTCCGCCGGCACCTCGGCGACCCTGATCACCTCGTATTCGGCGCCGTCGAACATGTGATCGAGCCGCGCCCTGGCGTTCATCCGCAGATGATGGCCGGAACCCGGGATGACCCAGAGATTGTCCTCGACCTCCTTCTGGAACACCATCTGCCCGGTATCCGGGCATTTGATCCAGAGATTTTCCGGCGTCTCGCGGCGGAGCAGCGAGCGGATCTTGGGCCGAACCAGATTGGTGATCCAGTTCATCGTGCTTTCGGTGGTGGAGGACATGTCCTGTTCCCGGCTGCGCCGGGTTCCCTCGCATAAGCTCGGCGTCGCATTCGCTCCTCGCCCTTCGGGCGGTGCCCAAGGTAAGGCGGCTCAACTACAGACGCAGCGTTAAGTCACTTCCTAACAGCCTTCACGGCATCGGCCAAACCGCGCACGAGGCTCGTGACCGCCGCGACGGTGCCCTCCGTGGCTTTCCCCGCGCCATCGAGCGAGGTGCGGATCGTCTCGACCAGCGCCGAGCCGACGACCACGCCGTCCGCCCCTTGCGCGACGGCGGCCGCGTGCTCGGGCGTCTTGACGCCGAAGCCGACCGCGACCGGGAGCGCCGTGTGCCGCTTGATCCGCGCGACCGCCGCGCTCACCTTCGAAAAATCCGGCGTCGCCGCGCCGGTGATCCCGGTGATCGAGACATAATAGACGAAGCCCGAGGTGTTCGCGAGCACGGCGGGCAGGCGCGCATCGTCGGTTGTCGGGGTCGCAAGGCGGATGAAGTTGAGGCCGGCGGCGAGCGCCGGCAGGCAGAGTTCGTCATCCTCCTCCGGCGGCAGGTCCACCACGATGAGGCCGTCGACGCCCGCTTCCCTCGCATCGGCGAGGAAGCGCGCGACGCCATAGACATAGATCGGGTTGTAATAGCCCATCAGAACGATGGGCGTCTGCGCATCGGTCTTCCGGAACGTGGCGACGAGCGCGAGCGTGCCCTTCAGCGTCATGCCCGCCTTCAGCGCGCGCATCGACGACCATTGGATCGCCGGGCCATCGGCCATCGGGTCGGAGAAGGGCATGCCGAGTTCGATCACGTCGGCCCCCGCGCCTGGCAGGGCCTTGACGATCGCGAGGCTGGTCTCGGGGTCCGGATCGCCGGCGGTGACGAAGGTCACGAGGCTGGCGCGGCCGGCTGCGGCGTTGGCGGCGAAGGTGGTGGGGAGGCGGGACATGCTCACATCCCCCCGAGATGTTCGGCGACGGTGAAGATGTCCTTGTCGCCACGCCCGCAGAGATTCATCACCATGAGATGGTCGCGCGGCTTCTTCGGCGCGAGTTCCATCACCTTGGCCAGCGCATGCGCGGGTTCGAGCGCCGGGATGATGCCTTCGAGCTTCGCGCAGAGCTGGAAGGCGGCGAGCGCCTCGTCATCGGTCGCGGAGAGATAGGTCACGCGGCCGGCATCGTGCAGGAAGGCATGTTCCGGCCCGATGCCGGGATAATCGAGCCCGGCGGAGATGGAATGGGCGTCCTGGATCTGCCCGTCCTCGTCCATCAGCAGATAGGTGCGGTTGCCGTGCAGCACGCCCGGCCTTCCGCCGGTGAGCGAGGCTGCGTGCAGACCCGAGGAGAGGCCGTGCCCCGCCGCCTCGACGCCGAAAATCTCGACCGACGGATCGTCGAGGAAGGGATGGAACAGGCCGATGGCGTTCGAGCCGCCGCCGATCGCCGCGACGAGGCTGTCCGGCAGCCGCCCCTCGGCTTCCATCATCTGCGCGCGTGTCTCGTTGCCGATCACG
This sequence comes from Rhabdaerophilum calidifontis, assembly GCF_008641065.1. Taxonomy (GTDB): domain Bacteria; phylum Pseudomonadota; class Alphaproteobacteria; order Rhizobiales; family Beijerinckiaceae; genus Rhabdaerophilum; species Rhabdaerophilum calidifontis. The sequence goes on from NZ_VTRS01000004.1 coordinate 204,554, forward strand.
CATTGGAAATCGCGCACCATGGCCGGATAGGGATGCGGACCCGCCACCGTGCCGATGCAGTAGAACGTCTCCGCGACATTGGTCACCCAATCGCGAAGCGCCTCGTTCATCGCATCCTTCAGCGTCTTCGAGCCGGAGGTGACGGGGACGACCTCGGCGCCGAGCATCTTCATGCGGAAGACGTTCGGCTTCTGCCGCTCCACGTCCACCGCGCCCATATAGACGACGCATTGCAGGCCATAGCGCGCGCAGAGCGTCGCGGTCGCGACCCCGTGCTGGCCGGCGCCGGTTTCGGCGATGATGCGCTTCTTGCCCATGCGCCGCGCGAGCAGGATCTGCCCGAGCACATTGTTCACCTTATGCGCGCCGGTATGGTTGAGTTCATCGCGCTTGAAGTAGATCTTCGCGCCGCCGGAAAGGCCGGAAGCAGCGGCAACTTCCCGGAGATGCTCGGTCATCCGTTCGGCGAAATAAAGCGGCGAGGGCCGGCCCACATAATGGGTGAGCATGCTCGCCATTTCGGCCTGGAAGGCAGGGTCGCCCTTCGCCGCCTCATAGGCTTTCTGCAGATCGAGAATCAGCGGCATCAGCGTCTCGGCGACAAAGCGCCCGCCGAACAACCCGAACCGGCCGTTCTCGTCCGGCCCCGTGCGGAAGGAATTCGGCCTCTCGTTCGGCCTCGCGTGCAGCACCATTCGCCTCAAACCCCGTCTGCCTCTCGCGCGGCGGCGATGAAGGCGCTGATCCTGGCCGGATCCTTGACCCCCGGCGCCGATTCGACGCCGGAGGACACATCCACGCCGGCGAGGTTCAACCCCATGGCGCGGATCGTCCGGATTGCTCCGCCGACATTCTCCGGCGCGAGACCGCCCGATAGCATGAAGGGAAGCCCGGGGGGAAGCGCGGCAAGAACGCCCCAGTCGAACGCCCTGCCATGCCCGCCGGGATAGGCCGCATCCTTCGGCGGCTTGGCGTCGAGGAGGATGCGGTCCGACACCGCGGCATAGGCCGGAACGGCGGCGAGATCGGCGGCGGTCGCGACACCGAGCGCCTTCATCACCGGCAGGCCGAACACGGCGCGCAGGTCGCGGATGCGCTCAAGGCTTTCGGCGCCGTGAAACTGCCAGAGATCGGGCGCGACGGCGGAACGCAAGGCGCTCAGCTGCGCATCGGCCGGCTCCACCGCCAGCGCCACGATCGCGGCCCGACCGCGCGCACGCCGCGCCAGATCTGCGGCCATGCCGGGCTCGACATAGCGCGGGCTTGCCGGGTGGAAATTGAGGCCGAGCATGTCCGCACCGGCCGCAATGGCCGCTTCGACCGCCTCCGCCGTCCGAACCCCGCAGATCTTGACGAGAAGCGGGAGGGCGCTCCGCGGCGTCATGCCACGATCCCCGAGGCTTCGGCGACCAGCCCCGCGGCCGCGAGATCGAAGATCGCCCCACCGGTCGATTTGTAGAGCGTGATGTCTTCTTCCGCGCGGGTGATCGTCACATTTCCCCGCGCGAGATCGAACAGATCGGCCTCGACCTTGCTCTCGGCGATCACACCGGCGCGGATCGGCTGGACGAGATCGCCGCCCTCCTTCAGCGCGCCGCCGCGCGTGTCGCAGAAGAGCCGCGCGCGGCGGACGCAATCGTCGTCGCTCTCGCGCATCTCGGGCGTGAAGGCCCCGACGAGATCGAGATGGCAGCCGGGCTTGAGCCAGGCGCCGCGCACGAGCGGCGTCTTCGCGAGTGTCGCGGTCGAGACGATGTCGGCCTGCCGGACGGCCGCTTCGAGATCATCCGCCACCTCGACCGCGATTCCATGCGCGGCGAGCCCGGCCGCGACCGCCTCGGCATGGGCGCGGCTGCGGTTCCAGATCAGGCTGCGGCCGATCGGACGCACCGCGCGATGGGCGCGGAGGAAGAACGGCGCCAGCGCCCCGGCGCCGATCATCAGATGCGTCCGCGCGCCCTGTCGCGCGAGATAGCGTGCCGCGAGCGCGGAAGCCGCCGCTGTCCGCCACAGGGTGAGCCGGGTGCCGTCGAGCATTGCAAGCGGCGCGCCGGTCTCGCCCGACATCAGGACATAGCTCCCCATCACGCTCGGCAGGCCCCGCGCGGCATTGCCGGGGAAGACATTGACGAGCTTCACCCCGATATAGCCACCCGCCTCCTTGGCCCAGGCCGGCATGAGGAGATGGGTCGCGTTGCCCTCCGCCCGCTCGATCGTGTGATGATGGCGCACCGGCACCACGATCTCCGCCCGAAGCGCGGATTCGATCGCGGCGATCAGGCGCGGGAAGGTCAGCGCGGCATCCACCCCGGCCGCATCGATGATGTGCATCGCCGCGCTCAATCGCGCAGCGAGAGGGCGGCGGAGGCGGAGCCGCCCGCGCCCTTGAGGCGGGCATTCTCACCCTCGAGTCGGGTGCATTCGCGCCGGAAATGCCGCTCCGCCCGGCGATGCCGGCCTTGCGCGAACCAGGAGGTGACCGAACCGACAACAATTCCGATCGCCAGCGTCACGAAGAAGAAGGCGAAGAGCGGAATCGTCACCCGCAGGGCCTCCGGCCCGGCCCCGAACGGATCGAGGATCAGCGTCACCGGTTGCCGGTTCGCAACCGCGAACAGGATCAGCAACGCCGCAACCGGCAGGATGACGAGAAGCTTCAGCACGCGCAGCATGGGGGCCTCCGGGGCGGGCTCGACGGGAAGCCCATCGTGATCAGGCGCGGCGCGCGGCGCCGGGCTTGGCGTTAAGCCGGTCGCGCATTTCCTTGCCGCTCTTGAAATAGGGCACGACCTTGCTCGAAACCGGCACCTTCTCCCCGGTGCGCGGGTTGCGGCCCTGCCGCGCCTCGCGCGCCTTGATCGAGAAGGTTCCGAAGCCGCGCAGCTCGACCCGGTCCCCGCGCCGCAGCGCGTCGGTGATCTCGTCGAGGATGGCGTTGACCAGGATCTCGACATCGCGCTGGTAGAGATGCGGATTGAGTTCGGACAGCTTCTGCACGAGCTCGGACTTGATCATCGATCGTACCTCTTGTTGGGGGTCTCGCCCGATTGAAGTTATGATATTGAAAAAGAATGATTATTAGCGTGCAGGGTGCCAGACGGAGACCAGCCCGTCAAGCGCGTCTACGCCAAGCGCCGCACGGGCGGCGGCGCCAAGCCCCGCCGCTTCCGCCTCGAACCCGAGCAGCCCGAGGAGGGCCCGGAAGCCGGAGAGGCGGCGCAGCGAATCATCCGGCGCATAGGCGCGGACCCGCAGGCCCTTCGGCAGGCCCTTCTCGGTCTCGAGCCAGGCGATGGCCTCCTGCTCGCCGCCAAGTGCATCAACCAGCCGCAAGGTGATCGCCTGCCGCCCGGTGAAGACGCGGCCATCGGTGACAAGCGCCAGCGCCTCGCCCTCAAGTCGCCGCCGCTCGCCGACCAGCGCGCGGAACCAGCGATAGGTGTCGAGCACGGTTTCCTCCAGCGCGGCGCGCGCCTCGGGGGTCGTCGGCTCGATCCCGTTCGGCATCGCCTTCAGCGGCGTCGAGCGCACCGCCTCGACCTTGACGCCGAGCGTCTCCAGCAGTTTCGCGACATTCGGGATCTGGGCGATCACGCCGATCGAACCGACCAGCGCCGAGCCGTTGGCGAAGATCCGCTCTGCGCCGAGCGCGGTCATGTAGGCGCCGGAGGCGCCGATCCCCTCGATCACGGCGACCACCGGCTTCTTCTGCGCGAGTCGCCGAACCTCATTGTAGAGCGCTTCCGAGCCGGCCGTGGTGCCGCCGCCGGAATTGATGCGCAGGATCACCGCCCGTGCACCGGATTCCTCGGTGCGGCGGAGCAGGTCGAAGGTTGTCTGGCTGCCGGTGATCAGCCCCTCGATGCGGATCCGGGCGATATGCGGCTGCGCCCCGCCGAGCCCGCCACGGCCGAACACCAACCCGGCCGCAATGATGGCGCCGACAAGGACGAGGATGGCAAGCACCCGCCAGAACGTCACCTGCCGGCGAAGCCTGCGCCGGTCGACGATCAGATCGGCACTCGCATGCATCGCCATCGCCCTTCTTCCCGTGCGGCCGCCGAAGAGCGACCCGCGCATGCTGCTGCCATGCCAGCGCGGCTTATGCAAGGCGCGCCGGTTCCCGCACCGGCGTCAGATCCCCTGCGGCCGGCCGGCCACCACGATCAGCGGCCGTGCATCGGCAAACAGCCGCCGTCCGGCCTCGGCCATGGAATCGAGGTTGACGGCGTTCACCTCGTCGTTGCGACGGTCGATATAATCGATTCCGAGTTCCTCGATGCGGATTTCGAGAAGCTGATGCGCGATCTTGCGCGAGGTATCGAAGCGCAGGGCATAGGAGCCGGTAAGATAGCTCTTCGCGCGGGCGAGTTCCTCGGCGCCGGCGCCCTCGCGGGTGATGCGCTCGATCTCGTCGAGGATCACCGCCAGCGATTGCGCCACCCGCTCGTTGCTGGTCGCGGTGCCGGCCAGGAACAACGCGCCATGGCGGCGATTGGCCAGCATCGACCAGACCGAATAGGCGAGGCCGCGCTTCTCGCGCACCTCCGTCCAGAGCCGCGAGGTGAAGCTGCCGCCGCCGAGAATGTGGTTGAGAACCATGGCAGGCATGTGCAGCGGATCCTTCCGCGCAATGCCGGGCAGGGCGAGCAGCAGCGTCGATTGCGGGATGTCGAGATCGACGATCTCGCGCAGGCCGGCATTCTGCATCGCGGCCGGCGCGATCGCGTCCAGCCGCGCGCCGGCGGGCAGGTTCGCGAAGGCCCGGTCGAGCCCGGCCGCGAGCGCCTCCGCCGAAATGGCGCCGACGGCGACGATCCGCAGCGCGTCGCGCGCGAAAAGCCGCCCGTGCTGCGCCAGCACGAGATCGCGGTCGATGGCCGCGAGTTCGGCGATCACGCCGTCCGCCGACCGGCCATAGGGATGGCCGGCATAGGCGCGGCTCTGGAGCGTCTCCCGCGCCCGAACATTGGGATCGGATTCGTCGCGCTTCAGCCCCGCGATGATCTGCGCGCGGACGCGGTCGATCGCCCCGGTCTCGAAGCGCGGCGCCGAGACCGCGAGCCCGAGCAGTTCGAAGGCACGGCCGGCATGCTCGGCGAGGAAGCGGAGCGACCCGTCAACCCGATCGCGGCTGGCATCGAAGGACAATTCGATCGCCTTCTCCTCGAGCGCCTCCTGGAACGCCTCGGCTCCGAGATCGCCGGCGCCCTCGTCGAGCAGGCCCGCGACGAGATTGGCGAGCCCGGCCCGGCCCGCCGGATCCTGCGCGGCGCCGCCGAGAAAGGCGAATTCGATCGAGACGACGGGAACCGTGTAATCCTCGACATGCCAGACGACGAGGCCGGCGGGCGTCACCAGTTCGCGGACGCGGGCCGGGCTCGCGGCCCGCGCGGCGGGGACGGATTTCGGAAGCGTGGCATCGGCGGAGCGCATCAGGCGGCGGCCTTCACGAGATGGCCGGTCACGACGCGGCCTGGCTGGAGATATTTCACGGCAACGGCCTGCACCTCCGCCGCCGTGACGGCGCGGATGCGTTCCGGCCAGGCGAGGACATCCTCGACCGCGCCGCCGGTCGTCAGCGTCGAGCCATAGATGCGGGCGAGATGCGCCTGATTGTCCTGCGCATAGATCATGTCGGCGATCAGCCGCGTTTTGGCGCGCTCCAGCTCCGCCGCGCCCACCGGCTCCTCGCGCAGGCGGGCCAGGACCGCCTCGGTCGCGCTGTCGAGCGCGTCGAGATCGACGCCTTCCGCCGGCACGGCATAGGTGCCGAACTGGCCCATATCGAGCGCGTCGTTCCAGTACCAGGCACCGGTCGAGACGGCGAGGCCGCGCTCGAGCACGAGGCTGCGGTAGAGCCGGCTCGTCGCCGAGCCGCCCAGAAGCTGGGACAGCACTTCGAGCGCGAAGGCCTCGCCGCCTTCCGCGGTGGCATGCGAGGGCACGATATAGGCGCGCTGCGCGGTCGGCTGCTCGACCTTGGCATCGGCGAGGCGGACATGGCGGCTGGCGCGGATCTCGGGCTCGCGCACCCGCGCCCGACGCGGCGGCTCGGCGTCGCCCGGCTTCAGCCGGCCATAGGTCTCCTCGGCGAGGCGCAGCACCTCGGCGGTCTCGACATCGCCGGCGACGATCAGGATCGCGTTGTCGGGGCGGTAGAAGCGGCGGTAATAGGCGAGCGCATCCTCGCGGCCGAGCCCCTCGATCTCGTGGCCCCAGCCGATCACCGGCGTGCCATAGGGATGGTGGACGTAGAGCGTCGCCAGCAGGCTTTCCTGCAATTGCGCCGCCGGATCGGCATCGGTGCGCATCTTGCGCTCCTCGATGACGACATCGCGTTCGGAATCGACCTCCGGCCCCTCCAGCACCAGATGCACCATGCGGTCGGCCTCCAGCGCCATCATCCGGCCGAGATGCTCGCGCGCGACGCGCTGGAAATAGGCGGTGTAATCATAGGAGGTGAAGGCATTCTCCTGCCCGCCCAGCGCCGCGACGATTTCCGAGAACGCGCCTTTCGGATGCATCTTCGTGCCCTTGAACATCAGATGCTCGAGGAAATGCGCGATTCCGGACTTGCCGGGCGGATCATCCGCGGCACCGTTGCGGAAATAGACCATATGCGTGACCACCGGCGCCCGGCGATCCGGGATCACCACCACCTCCATGCCGTTGGCGAGGCGGAGATGATCGACTGGCGCGGGTTTCGGCATCGGAGGCCCTCGAAAGCAGGAATGATGGTCGCCCATGCGCCGGGAAGCCGGCGCGACGGGCGCGCATGGCGCAAGAATGGGGGCCTATGGGCGTCACGGCAAGGGCCGCGACGCCGGGTCGCCATCAGGTCTAGCGATTCATCAATCCTGGCGTTTCCAGGCGTCGTTGACCTTGAGGTTGTCCACGGCCGGACCATCCGAGCCCGTCTTGCGGCCGATCGGCGCCGTCGAGGCCGGAAGACGCAGGCCGGTCGGCGGATCGGTCAGATAGCGGCGGGGCGGCTCGGTGCCCGGCGGATAGCTCGGCGCCGAGGCGGTGCGTTGCGCCGCGTCGATATCCTCGATGGACATCCGGACGCCGGCCTTGTCGTTGATCGGGATGCTGCTCTCGCCGAGCGTGTCGCGCCGCCCCGAACGGCCGGCCGCCATCTCGTTGACGCTGAGCCGGCCGCCCTCGATCGGATCGTTGCGCGAGGGGAAGAGCCCGCCGGCATTGCGGCGCGCGCGCTCGCGGTCCCGCGCCACGACATCCGGATCCTTCGGCCATTGCGCCGATTTCGTATGCCCCTCGGTCGGCTCGGGGGGGCGCAGCGTGTCGAGCTGCTTGGGGACGACGAGGCCCGGCCGCTCGCGATATTCGATCGGCTCCTTCTCCTCGGGGAGCAGGCCGATCCGCCCGAGAATATTGCGCATGATGATGCCATCCTGCGCGGAGGCCGGGGCCAGCGCCGCCATGCCGGCAAACGCGCCGCCAAGAAGCGCCAGGCTCAGCAGGGCCCGCGCGATCATCGCCTTCAGATGCATCTCTCACTCCACCGAAAGGCCGCTTGATACCACCAATGGTCTTTGAGCGAAAGATCAGGGCAATTTGGGGGCGGAACGCGCCTGACCGAGCTGCCCGAGCAGCATGGCGCCAACGCCGGCAACGATCGCGGCATCGGCGACATTGAAGACATACCAGCTGAAATCGCCGACATGGACATGCGCGAAATCGAACACCGCGCCGTGCAGGATGCGGTCGATCGCGTTGCCCAGCGCGCCGCCGATGATCAGGCCGATGCCCGCCGCCTCGGCCCGGCTTGCGGCACGCCGGAGCCAGACCAGCAGGAAGATCGCCGCGCCGATCTTGAAGGCCGTCAGCGCCCAGCGGCCCCATTCCGCCTCCTGCTGGAAGAGCCCGTAGGAGATGCCGCGGTTCCAGACGACCGTGAGATCGAGGAACGGCAGCACCGCCCAAGGGTAGGTGAGGCGGATGTCGCTGGCGAAGAGCAGCCAGAGCTTCGATGCCTGATCGAGCGCGAGCGTCAGCGCGGCGACGAGGAGGCCGAGCCGCACGAGGCGGGGCGAGGCCGTCGGCACGGCGCCCCCCGCCTCAGGCGGCATCCGGGTTCGCCTTCAGCCATTCCCGCATCGCCCGCGCATCGCGGGGGGTGATGCCGGGGAAATCCGGATCGGCGGTTTCCGGGTCGAAATAGCGCCAGGAGCGCGCGCATTTGACGCCGGCGGCCCTGGCCGGGACGACAGCAACGCCCGGAACCTCCGCCAGCCGGAACGCCTCGGTCGGCCCCTCCCCGGCCTCGATCGTGATGCCGGAAGTGATGCAGATATCGGCGAACTCGATCCCGTCGAGCGCCGCGCGCATCGCCGCATCGGCGACGAACACGCGCGGCGCCGCTTCCAGAGACGAACCAAGCCGCTTCTCGGCGCGCTCGATCTCCAGCGCGCCGGTGACGACGCGGCGGATGGCGCGGATATTCTCCCATTTCGCGGCGAGCGCATCGTCGCGCCAGGCGGCGGGAATGGCGAGGAATTCGCCCTCGTGGATCGAACCTTCCGCACCCGGATGGCGCGCGAGCCAGGCCTCTTCGGCGGTGAAGACCAGCACCGGCGCGAGCCAACCGAGAAGGCAATCGCAGAGCCGGTCGATCACCGTCAGCGCGGCCTTGCGCTCAGGGCTGGACAGGGGATCGCAATAGAGCGTGTCTTTCCTTATGTCGAAATAGAACGCCGAAAGCTCGGTATTCATGAAGGTCGAGAGCTCGGTCACAACCTTCCTGTAATCGAATGCCGCATAGGCCCCGCGGATCACGGGATCGAGTTCCGCGAGGCGATGGAGCATCAGCCGTTCGAGTTCGGGCATCCCCGCGGTCTCGACCGGCCGGCCGTCGAAATGCTTCAGCGCGCCGAGCATCCAGCGGATGGTGTTGCGCAATTTGCGGTAATGCTCGGAGAGGCTCTTCAGGATCTCCGGCCCGATGCGCTGGTCATCGGAATAATCGACGCTCGCGACCCAGAGCCGCAGGATATCAGCGCCGGACGCCTTGATGACCTCCTGCGGCACGGTGACGTTGCCGAGCGATTTGCTCATCTTGCGGCCGTGCTCGTCCATCGTGAAGCCGTGGGTGAGCACCACGTCGAACGGCGCGCGCCCGCGCGTGCCGCAGCTTTCGAGCAGGCTGGACTGGAACCAGCCGCGATGCTGGTCCGAGCCTTCGAGATACATCACCCGATCCCTGCCGCCCTCGATCTGGCGGTGGATGCCCGCGAGCGTGGGGAAATTCACCGGGTCTTCGAGCACGTAGGAATGCGTCGAACCCGAATCGAACCAGACGTCGAGAACGTCGGTCACCATCTCGTAGGCTGCCGGATCATGCCCGAAGGGCGCGAGGAACCGCTCGGCCGCGCCATCCGCGAACCAGGCATCCGCGCCTTCGGCCTCGAAGGCCGCCGCGATCGCCGCATCGACACGCGCGTCCATCAGCATCTGCTTCGTATCGCGATGCACGAACACGGTGATCGGCACGCCCCAGGCGCGCTGGCGGCTCATCACCCAATCCGGCTTGTTCTCGACCATGCCGCGGATGCGGTTCTCGCCGGCGGCGGGCACCCATTCGGTTTTCGCGATGGCCTCGAAGGCGCGCTGGCGCAGCGAAACCTCGCCCGGAAGCCCATCGACCTTGAACGGCTTGTCCATCGCAATGAACCATTGCGGCGTGTTGCGGAAGATCACCGGCTTCTTCGAGCGCCAGGAATGCGGGTATTGATGCTTCAGCCGGCCCCTGGCCACCAAGGCATTCGCCTTGATGAGTTCGGCAATCACGGCCTCGTTGGCATCGCCCTTCTCGCCCTTGTCGGTGATGACGCGCTTGCCCTCGAAGCCGGGGGCTTCGGCGGTGTAGAAGCCGTCGTCATCCACGGTGAAGGGGATGGCGGGGTCGATTTTGTATTTGCGCAGCATCGCTTGCGTCGCCGCAGCGGTCCAGATCTCGAAATCCTCGCGGCCATGCCCCGGTGCGGTGTGGACGAAGCCCGTGCCGGCATCATCGGTGACGTGGTCGCCATCGAGCAGTGGGACGTAAAAATCAAACCCAAGGTCACGCAGGGGGTGGTGACACATGCAGCACGCAAGCTCGCTCGACGTGACCGCATCCAATCGGCTCAGCGTGATTTTCGCCGCCCCGGCAACAGCTTCGGCAAGCTTGTCGGCAAGAATGTATTTCTCGCCGACCTTCGGCCCGAAATCGCGCTCATTGCCCGTAACTTCATAAAGCCCATAGGCAATCTTTGAAGAGAATGCGATGGCGCGGTTGCCGGGCAGCGTCCAGGGTGTCGTCGTCCAGATGATGATACTGGCATCGAGAAGCCCGGGCGGAACAGCAGCTGGATGTGCGGTGGCCGCGCCTTGCCCAGCGGCAGGAGGCTTCACCGGAAACTTCACCCACACCATGTCGCTCTGGTGGTCGTGATACTCGATCTCGGCTTCCGCGAGCGCGGTTTTCTCGACCACCGACCACATCACCGGCTTCGAGCCGCGGTAGAGCAGGCCGTTATCCTTGAACTTCATGATCTCGCGGGCGATCTGCGCCTCGGCGGGGTAGGTCATGGTCTGGTAGGGGTTGGCCCAATCGCCGGTGACGCCGAGGCGCTTGAACTCCTCGCGCTGGACATTCAGCCAATGCGTCGCATAGGCGCGGCATTCGGCGCGGAAGGCGTTGATCGCCGCGCCGGATTTCAGCTCGGGCTTCGATTTGCCCTTAGCGCGGTATTCCTCCTCGATCTTCCATTCGATCGGCAGGCCGTGGCAATCCCAGCCCGGCACGTAATTGGAATCGAAGCCGAGCATCGATTGCGAGCGCGTCACCAGATCCTTGAGGATCTTGTTGAGCGCGTGCCCGATATGGATGTTGCCGTTGGCGTAAGGGGGGCCGTCGTGGAGCACGAATTTGGGCTTGCCCTTGGAGGCCTGACGGATGCGCCGGTAAAGATCGATCTTCTCCCAGCGCGCGAGGATTTCCGGTTCCTTTTGCGGCAGGCCGGCCCGCATGGGAAACTCGGTGTCGGGCAGGAACAGGGTCTTCGAATAATCGAACGCGGGTTTGTCGGTCATGGCGGAAGGATCAGCTTTCGGCGTGACGGGAAGATACAGGAAGGGAACACCCGGCCCGGGGCGCGTCGCGGTCAACGCGCGCGGGCCGGGATCATAATTCGTCCCGCGAGGAGCATCCGTCCGATCATGCGGCTGGCTATAACAGGGCTTCGCCGCTTGGGGAAGCATCGCGGCCGGGCATCGCGAGCAGGCGGCGGGCCGCATCGCGATCCTGGTCCATCTGCGCAATCAGCGCCTCCAGGCTCTCGAACCGCGCCTCGGCGCGCAAATAGGCGTGGAAGGCGACGCGCAGCCGCTGGCCATAGAGATCGCCGGCGAAGTCGAGCAGATGCACCTCCAGCAGCGGCGCGCCATTATCGAATTGCGGACGGCGGCCGAAACTCGCCACGCCGTCGAACCGGCGCCCCAGGCCCGAAGCCCGCACCGCATAGATGCCATGCGCGAGCCCGCAGCCGGGATCGAGCGCGATATTCGCGGTCGGGTAGCCGAGATCCCGCCCCCGCTTCGCGCCATGGATCACCGCCCCCTCGATCGTATAAGCGTGGCCGATCAGACGATTGGCGCGCGCGAGCTCCCCGGCCGCGAGCGCGGCCCGGATCGCCGAGGACGAGATGACGCCGCCTTCCGCATCGCGCAGGGGCGGCACCAGCGCCACGCGGAAGCCGTGCCGCGCGCCTTCGGCAACGAGGAAATCCGGCGTGCCGGCGCGGCCCTTGCCGAAATGGAAATCCTCCCCCACCGCCACCGCCGCCACGCCGAGCCGCGCGACCAGGATTTCGCGCACGAAATCCCCCGCGGAGAGATCGGCCAGCGCGCGATCGAACGGCAGGATCACCGCGCCGTCGAAACCGATCCCCGCCAGGGCCTCGGCACGCAGTTCCGGCTGCGTCAGCCGGAAGAAGGGCCGGTCCGGCTGGAAGAAGCGGCGGGGATGCGGCTCGAAGGTCAGCGCGAGGATCTCGGCCGGGCCGGGGCCGGCCGCCGCACGCGCGGCCGCGGCCACCGCCGCATGGCCGCGATGCGCGCCGTCGAAATTGCCGATCGCGACCGCGCGGCTCCGTGCGGAGGGCGCCGGCGGATAGCCAGCGCCCAGCGCAGCCCCCGGTTGCCACTCGGAATAGTCACGGCAGGCGCGTTCGTTCATTGTCAACCACGTCGGAAGGTTCATGCCGGCCAGGGGCCGGTGCGGATGCCGGAATCTCCGTTGCCGCCGCGACGCATTAACGCGTTGGCAATCGGCCCCTGCATAAGGTGAGTGCTGAAGGGGATACAACTCCTGGGTGAGATAGTTCCTTCCAGGCAAGAGACCGGCAGGCCAAACGGGGGCCGGACTCCTTGGGATGAGCGTTTTTGGAGCGGGTCATGACTTTCGACAGTTCGATGCCGATTCTCGTCGTTGACGACTACCAGACCATGGTTCGGATCATCCGCAACCTGCTGAAGCAACTTGGCTTCGAGGAAGTGGACGAGGCTTCCGACGGCTCGGAGGCGCTGGCGAAGATGCGCGAGCGCAAATACGGCCTCGTGATCTCGGACTGGAACATGCAGCCGATGACGGGCTACGAACTGCTCAAGCAGGTGCGTGCCGATCGCGACCTTCATGCCACCCCGTTCATCATGGTCACGGCCGAATCCAAGACCGAGAACGTCATCGCGGCCAAGCGCGCCGGCGTCAACAATTACATCGTGAAGCCGTTCAACGCCCAGACGCTGAAGGCCAAGATCGACGCCGTCTGCCAGTCGCTGCACGCCTGACCCCCGCGCCCCACATCTTACCAGACGAGGCTGACCATGCTCATGGTCGGCCTCGCGGCGTTTTCGGCCGCAAGCCGCGCGAAGGCGGCGGGATCATAGCCGCCATCCGGCGCAAGGCCGATCTCGTGGCCGTGAATGCCGGCCAGGATCATCAGGCTGTCATGGCCTGCGCCTTCCGCGCCGGCGATATCGGTGCGGAAGGCATCGCCGATGCACAGGATGCGGTGGGGGGGAATGTCCCGCCCAGAAATCTCGGCCAGCGCCTTCCGCGCCGCCGCGTAGACCAGCGGCTTCGGCTTGCCGATCCAGATCGTCTCGCCGCCCAGGCTTTCATAGAGTGCCGCCACCGACCCGGCGCAGGGGATGAGCCGCCTCCCGCGCTCCACCAGGAGATCGGGATTGGCGCACAGGAGCCGCAGGCCGCGCTGCCGTGCCGCCTCGAGCAGCGGGCGATAGCTCTCCGCCTGCTCGCGCTCATCGTCGAAAAGCCCGGTGCAGAGGATGAAACGCGCGGCCTCGAGCGGCGCGGGTCGTGCGATGAGCCCGGCATAGACCGGCCGGTCGCGCGCGGGACCCAGATGGAAAAAGGGTGCATCGCCCTCGGCCGCGATCAGTTCGCGCGCAACCCCACCGGACGAGACGATTACGTCATAGGCGGTGTCGGCGATTGCGAATTCGCGGAGCTGGGCCCGGATCGAATCCGGCGGCCGCGGCGCATTCGTCAGCAGAACCACCGGCAGGCCCGCAGCCCGCGCCGCCGCCAGCGCCGGTGCGGCACCCGGCGTGGCGACCACGCCGTTGTGGAGCACGCCCCAGACATCGCTGATGATCGCATCGTAGCGGGCAACGAGGTCGCGGAGGCCCGCGACCAGCGGAACAGGTTCGATCATGACAATCCGGGCTCGACCGCTTCCGGCCGGGCGCCGGACATCCGCCGCGTAGCCGCCTCAGGCGCGGCGCGCAAGATCCCGCAGGCTGCGCCGTTCCGGCGCCGGCTCCGGCGGCCGCGGCGGATCGGTCTGGCTCGGCGGATCGAGCACATCGGAGCGGACCGCCTGCGGCGGCGCGAAGGCGAGCCCATGCCCGAACTCCACGTTCAGGTCGAGCAACTCCGCAATCTCGCGCTCGTCCGTCACCTGGTCGGCGATGAAATTCACGCGGCGACGTGCGAGGAGCGCGACGAAATCCGTCGTCGCGACATCAAGCAGCGTCTCGTTCTCCTGGGCCACGGCAAGGAAGCGGTTCGCGGGCATCCGGATCCAGCGCACGCCGCTCTGTTCCAGCCGCACCGGATCGATATCGAGATCCTCGACATCCCGCATCGCAAACGAAAACCCCATCTTGCCGAGCGTGCGCAACGCCTCATGCTCGAAGGCCACGGCCTTCTTGAAGAAGCGCTGCGGCAGGCAGAGCACGATGCGGCGCGGCGCGGCAGGCACATCGGCCACCAGCGCGTCGAGTTCGTCGAAGGCCGCCTCGCTCATCAGGAAGCGCTGCGAGATATCGGTGAACAGGAAGACGTCGCGCTCGCGCTGCTCGAAGACGCGCGCCAGGCGCACGGCCTGGATCATCAGCTTGCGGTCGAAGGTCAGCTGGTTGCCGACCGCCTCCACCGCCTGACGGATATCGGTATTCGGGATCGCGACATCGCTGCCATCCGGACGCAGCGAAACGTCATAGCCGCGGGTGCGCCGCTGCGGCAGCCCGACGACGCGCTGGAGGAAGAGATCGAACCGGTCCGCGGCGATCGCGGCGGCGACAAGCTGACGCACGGCCCGCGGCGGCTCGTTGGCCGCGGGCATGCGCGGCGCGAGCGGAACCTCGTGGACGGCGCGCGGCTCGGGCGCGGCCGGCGGCGCCTCGATCGGCTCGCGCGGCCGCTCGGGCTCCGGCATCGCGGGCATGCGCGGAGCGGGAGGGGGCATTCTCGCGGCGAATTCCGCCGAACCCTGGCTCGCCGGCCCTTGCCCCGCCTGGGGGCGATACGGCTCCGCCGGCGGGATCTGCGATGCATGCAGACCGGAATCGCGGAAGCCGGCACCGGCGGCCCGACCTGCGCCGCCAAGCTCCGGAAGTTCCGCCTCGCCTGCTGCCGCGGCGCCGAAGCCGGGGCGGGCGGGCGCGGAACGGGGCATTGCCGGCGCATGCGACGCCTTGCCCGCAGCCAGCCAGCCCGGCGTCGGCGCGGCCGCCCGCTGCGCGGCGCCCCGCGTCCGGTGCAGCTCCGCGATCTCCGCTTCCACAGCCTCGCTGCGGCGATCGAGTTCGGCAACACCGTCGGCGAGATCGCGCACCAGCGCGCTCAAGGTGGCGAAATCGGCCGGATGAACCGGCGTCTCTTCACCATTGCCCCCGGCATGCAGAAAGGTCTCGCGCAACTCCCGGGTATGACGCGCCAGCAGGCCGGCATGCTGGCGCGTGGCCTCCAGATGCTCGCGCAGCACATCAAGCTCACGCAAGATCGCCCCGCCGCGGAAATGCAGCAACAACCCGCCCCCCGCGAAGACGAAGGACATCCCCGCCACCGCGACCCAGAGCTGGTCGAACCGATGTGCCAGAACGGATAGCCCCGCCGCCAGCGCGGCGAGCATGCTTACCAGAAGAATTTGTCGAAAACGCATTGTTTGCGCCGCCAGCCCAGCCCGAATCACCCGAAAAAGGCTACGCGCTCCGCCGGCACTTGGCGAGGCCCGGCCCGACAACGAGCCTGTGGAAATCCTCCTGTTCAAGCTTGTTTCGCCTCCCTAGATTGACATCGGGATGGCTGCCGAGTCGCATTCTGGGCGCGGGCGCCTTCCCTGGTTGCATCACCTGATCTCTGCGCGCATCGCGTGTTGCGCGCCTGCGGAGGCGAAGCCGGGCATGCCGAAGACGATCAATCCACGTTCGATCGCGCCGTCAGCCTCGCGCTACGCCCATGGCATCGTCCATTCCGCCCGCGCCCGCCGCCTGGTGATTTCCGGGCAGGTCGGAATCGGTCTTGACGGCAAGCCAATGGACGGGCTGCGCGCGCAATTCGAACAGGCCTGGGACAATATCGAGGCCATTCTCGCCGAGGCCGGAATGGCGATCACCGATCTCATCCGCATCAATGTCTACACGACCGTGCCGGGCTCGGCGGGGCTGCACCGCTCGATCCGCGACCGACGGCTCGGCGGACACCTGACAACGGCGACCTATATCGAGGTCGCCGGCCTTGCGCATCCCGATTACCTCGTCGAAATCGAGGCCGAGGCCGTGTGCGAGGAGCCGGACCTGCCGTTCCTCGAACTCGACCAGGATATTCCGGGGGTCGATATCCCCGGCGGCAATCTTTGAGCCGCGCGTCGCCGGCGTTGCGCGCGCAGTGCGGCTCCCCATCTTCCGAAGACGTCCTACCCAAGGAGCATCGCCATGAGCGAGACGATCGAGATCAAAGTCGACGGCATGGGCTGCCAGAGCTGCGTCGCTGCGGTGGAAAGGGCGGTGAAGGGTGCCGCGCCGGCGGCCGAGGTCGCGATCGATCTCGCCTCCGGCCAGGTGCGCATCGCCCATGCCGGCGCCGCGCGCGAGACCCTGATCCGCGCCATCGAGGCGGCCGGCTACGACGTGGTTTCTCCGGCCCCCGCCCGCTGATTCCACCAAGATTGCGCGGTTTTTGGGGGTTGTTTCCCGGCGGAGCGGGCGTATCGTTGCAATTCCACGCGCTCAGCCTTGGGAGAGCTTCATGGCGAAATCCGGCGCCCTGCCCCTGACGACCCTCAGCCAGCCGAACGATCTCGAAGCCTTCTGGATGCCGTTCACGGCGGAGCGGGCGTTCAAGAAGGCGCCGCGCATCGTCACGCGCGCCAAGGACATGCATTACTACACCCAGGACGGCCGGGCGATCCTCGATACCACCGCCGGGCTCTGGTGCTGCAATGCCGGCCATAACCGCGACCCGATCGTCGAGGCGATCAAGGCGCAGGCCGACACGCTCGATTATTCGCCGCCCTTCCAGTTCGCGCATCCGCTCGGCTTCCAGCTCGCCTCCCGGCTCGCGGCCATGGCGCCCGGCGATCTCGACCATGTCTTCTTTGTCAATTCCGGTTCGGAAGCGGTTGATACCGCGCTGAAGATGGCGCTCGGCTATTGGCATGCGAAGGGCGAATCGAATCGCTGCCGCTTCATCGGGCGCGAGCGGGGCTATCACGGCATCGGCTTCGGCGGCATCTCGGTCGGCGGCATGCTGGCCAATCGCAAGGCCTTCGCGACGCAGCTCCTGCCGCATATCGATCATCTGCCGCATACCTATAACCGCGCCGAGCAGGCCTTCACCAAGGGCGAGCCGGAATGGGGCGGGCATCTCGCCGACGAGCTGGAGCGGATCGTCGCGCTGCACGACGCCTCGACCATCGCGGCGGTGATCGTCGAACCGATGGCGGGCTCGACCGGCGTATTGCCGGCGCCGAAGGGCTATCTCAAGCGCCTGCGCGAGATCTGCGACAAATACGGCATCCTGCTCATCTTCGACGAGGTGATCTGTGGCTTCGGCCGGCTCGGCGCCGCCTTCGCGGCCGAGCGCTACGGCGTGGTGCCGGACATGATCACCTTCGCCAAGGGCGTGACCTCCGGCACGGTGCCGATGGGCGGCGTGATCGCCCGCCGGCATATCCACGACGCCTATATGAAGGGCCCGGAGCATATGGTGGAGTTCTTCCACGGCTACACCTATTCGGCGCATCCGCTGGCCTGTGCGGCGGCGATGGCCTCGCTCGATGTCTATCGCGACGAAGACCTCTTCGCCCGTGCCCGGCGGCTCGAACCGGTCTGGGCCGATGCGATCTTCACGCTCAAGGGCCTGCCGAACGTGCTCGACATCCGCACGGTGGGGCTCACGGCGGCGATCGACCTCGCCTCGATCCCCGATGCCTTCGGCAAGCGCGCCTTCACCGCGATGCATCGCGGTTTCGAGGATTACGGCTTCATGGTCCGCAATACCGGCGAGACGCTGGCGCTCACGCCGCCGCTGGTGATCTCGGAGGCTGAAATCGACGAGACCGTCGACAAGCTCGGGCGGCTGATCCGCGCCATCGCGTAACTTTGGCTTGACGCGGGCGGGTTTGCCGCGGATCAAGGCAAGGTGCCGCGTGATCCCGCATGGTTCGCGCGCCTGCCACGACGAGGAGTCGCCGTGATGTCCGATGCCCGCATGCTCGCCGCCCTCTTCGCTCGTTTCGGCGTCGCGCTTTCCGAGGCGGAACTCGCGGTGGAGGCGGGCCGTCCGCCGCGCGAGGCGATCACGATGCTGCTGGCGAACCGCGAGATCGCCGCGCGCTTTGACGCCGCGCATGGCCGCCCGCCCGACGAGAACGATATCGACGAGCTGCTCGACATCTACCTGACGCTCAAGGCACGCGAGACCGGCGAGGCATGACGGGGTGACAATCCCCGCCCCGCGCGCTAGACGCGCGGCATGAGCGAAAACGCCCCGAAGCCCGAGACCGCCCCAAAACCCGAGACCTCGGCCGCCCGCGCCGAGGCCCGCAAGCCGCGCGGGTTGCAGGACCGCAATGCCGCCGATATCGCCGCCACCGAGGCGATGATGGCGAAAATCCGCGCGGTCTATCACCGCTACGGCTTCGAGGCGGTGGAGACGCCGTTCCTCGAATATACCGATGCGCTCGGCAAGTTCCTGCCCGATCAGGACCGGCCCAATGCCGGCGTCTTCTCGCTCCGCGACGACGACGAGCAATGGATGTCCTTGCGCTACGATCTCACCGCGCCGCTTGCCCGATATGTCGCGGAGAACTGGCAGAACCTGCCGAAACCCTATCGCAGCTATCGCGCCGGCTGGGTGTTCCGCAACGAGAAGCCGGGGCCGGGCCGCTTCCGCCAGTTCATGCAGTTCGATGCCGATACGGTGGGGGCATCATCCGTCGCTGCCGATGCCGAGATCTGCATGATGGCCGCGGATACGCTGGAGGCGCTCGGCATTCCGCGCGGGCAATATGTCATCAAGGTCAACAACCGGAAGATCCTTGATGGCGTTCTCGATGCCTTGGGGCTGGACAGGGAGCGGGACCAGACGCGTCGACTGACGGTCCTCCGGTCGATGGACAAGGCCGACAAATTGCCCCCGGATCAAATCAAGCTGCTGCTGACCTCTGGCCGAAAGGACGAGAGCGGAGATTTCACCGCCGGCGCCGGCCTGTCGGACCACGAGGCGGATTTCGTTCTCGGCCTCCTCGCCGCGCAGGACATGGCGTCCCTCATTCCGCTGATGAGCCAGTTCACCGCAGCCAGGCACAGCCCCCCCGACCTGCATGCTGGCGTGGTTCCCCGCGTTTACTTCGATGCAATCGACGAGATGCGGACGCAATTCGAACCGCTTGTTCGCGCTGCCGGCTACGGCCCGGACCGCATCCGCATCGACCCATCCGTCGTCCGTGGGCTCGAATATTACACCGGCCCGGTTTTCGAAGCCGAATTGCTGTTCGAGGTGAAGGACGAGGATGGCCGCCCCATCCGCTTCGGCTCGGTGGGGGGCGGCGGGCGTTATGACGGGCTCGTCTCGCGGTTTCTCGACGAGAAAGTGCCGGCAACCGGCTTTTCGATCGGCGTCTCGCGGCTGCTCGCCGCGCTTCAGGCGCTCGGCAAGGTTTCAACCAGGCCCGAACCCGGCCCGGTGATCGTGCTGGCGATGGACCGCACGCCAGAGGCCATGGCGAGCACCCAGAAAATCGTCGCGGACCTGCGCGGCAACGATATCCGCGCCGAACTCTATCTCGGCGATTCCGGCATGAAGGCGCAGCTCAAATACGCCGACCGGCGCAATTCGGCGGTCGCCATCATCCAGGGCTCGAACGAGCGCGCGGCGGGGACGGCGCAGGTGAAGGACCTGATCCTCGGCGCGACCCTCTCCGGCATCAAGGACCGCGCCGAATACCTCTCGAAACAGGCCGAGGCGCAGGTCACCGTGCCGGTTTCCGGCGTGGTCGAGGCGGTGCGGAACATTCTGGCGCGGCATGGACGCTAACCCAAACCATTAAGCGCGGCGGCGCTTTCCGCTCGCGCGGGGGGCCTCGCGATGCTATGCGCTGCCCCATTCCCCGTTGCCGCCATGCGGCGACCAGGAGGCGAGCTGATGAGCGACATGCGAAGCAAGGCTGCCGGAGCGGCGCGGATGCCGGCATTGCTGCCGGAGGGCGAGGTTGCGCGGCTTGTCGCGCGGCTCGGACGCGCAGGGTTCCAGCCAGCCGAGATCGGCGTGCTGCACCCGGTCGAGCCGTTCCTCGAACTCTCGGGCGAGGAAATCCGGCGGCGGCTGTTCGTCACTGCGGACGAGGCCGGCGACGAACTCTGCCTCAGGCCGGAATTCACCATTCCCGCCGCACTCGCCTATCTCAAGGGCGGCGTGATCGGTCGGCGGGTCGAGCAGGTCTTCGCAGGGCCGGTCTTCCGCCACAGGCCGGGCGAAACCGGCGAGTTTCTCCAGATCAGCCTCGAATCGATCGGCCGGACGGATCGCGAGGCCGCCGATGCCGACATCCTCGCCGAGACATTCCTCGCCGTCAGCGAGGCGGTGGAGGGAGGCGATCTTGCGGTGACCATCGGGGATCTCGGGCTGTTCGCGGCGCTGATCGGCGCGATGAGCCTCGATGCCGCCACGGCGCGCAAACTGGTGCTGGCGCTCGGCGAGGGGCGGCTCGCGGCTTTGCTCGATCCCGGTCGCCTTGCCGAGCGGAAGGCCGAGCCGCGCGGGCTCGCGCGCTATCCCGGCGTGCTGGATGCGCTCAAGGGCGCCGATCCGGACGAGGCGCGCGCCTTCGTGAAGGATCTCCTGTCGATCGCCGGGATTTCCGCCACCGGCGGCCGCTCGGCGGAGGATATCGCGCGGCGCTTTCTCGATCGCGCGCGGGAGGAAGCGCAGGCGCTCGGCGCCGAGCAGGCCGAAATCCTGCGCCGCTTCCTCGCCATCGAGGGCGAGCCGGATGAGGTCGCGCAACGCCTGCGCGCGCTCGCCGCCGAGACGGGGCTCGATCTCGGCACGGCGCTCGACCGGTTCGATCTGCGCACCGGCTTTCTCGAGGCGCGCGGGCTGCCGCTCGCGCGGATCCAGGCCGGCGCCGGGTTCTCGCGCAGCATGGATTATTATTCCGGCTTCGTCTTCGACATCCGCCGCGCGGGCGCGGAGCGGCCGATCGCCTCGGGTGGGCGCTATGACCGGCTGTTCGAGCGGCTGGGGCATAATGTGCCGGCGATCGGGGCCGCAATTTGGGTCGACCGGCTCGCCGGGGAGATCGGGGCATGAGCGGGCCGGTGCTGACGATCGGGCTGCCCTCCAAGGGCCGCCTGCAGGAAAACGCCTTCGCCTTCTTCGCCCGCGCCGGGCTGCCCATCGTGCAGCCGCGCGGCGCGCGCGATTACCGGGGCAGCGTGACGGGCATGCCGGGCGTGGAGATCGCCTTCCTCTCGGCCTCCGAGATCGCCGGGGAACTGGCGCGCGGCGGCGTGCATTTCGGCGTGACGGGGGCCGACCTGCTGCATGAATCGCTCGCCGAGCCGGAAACAAGGGTCGAGATGCTCGCCCCGCTCGGCTTCGGCCACGCCAATGTCGTGGTCGCGGTGCCCGAGGCGTGGATCGATGTCCATGCCATGGCCGATATCGAGGAGGTCGCGGCCGATTTCCGCCAGCGTCAGGCGCGGCGGCTGCGCGTGGCGACCAAATACGTCAACCTGACGCGGCGCTTCTTCAAGGCGCATGGCATCTCGGATTACCGCATCGTCGAAAGCCTCGGCGCCACCGAGGGCGCGCCGGCGGCCGGAACGGCGGATATCATCGTCGACATCACGACGACGGGCACGACACTCGCCGCCAATGCGCTGAAGGTGCTGGCGGATGGCACGATGCTGAAATCGGAGGCGCATCTCGTCGCCTCTCTCGCCGCGCCCTGGTCCGCTCCGGCGCGGGAACTCGCCCGGCAGGTGCTGGCGCGCATCCATGCCGAGGAGGAGGCGCGGACGAAGCGCGAATTGCGCGCGCGGCTCGCCGCGCCGCCCGATGCCGCGCTCGAAGCCGCACTCGAAGCCGAAGGCGCGGAGATCCTCGGGCGCGAGGCCGGCATGCTGAGCCTGCTCGTGGCGCGGGAGCGCGTCGCAGTGCTGGCAGACCGGCTGGTCGCCCACGGCGCCCGGCGCGTGCTCGTCGTGGCGCCGGATTACGCCTTCTCGGCCGATGCCCCGCTGCACGACCGACTGGTCGCGGCGCTGGAAAGCCGGGGCGCGGCACTGCTGGCGCGTTCGGCCTGACGAGGCATTCGCACGAACAAGCCGCCCGAAGGCGGCTTGCCGGAGAGAGCCGAAAGGGGGGGGAATCGGCACCTCCCTTCGTCTACGCAAGCCCGGCCGGGATGGATCAACCCGCTGGCGCGGCCGCGTGCCTCAACGGATATTCGGCAACCAGATAGGTTTCGTCAGCCCCGAGCCGCATCTCGATCCGGCGGTCATGGTTGTCGTTGAGGCTCGAGCGATGGCCGATCGAGACGATGGTCGTGGCGGGCAGGGCCTCGGCGAGGGCGGCATAGATCGCTTCCTCCAGCGGTTCGTCGAGCGCGGCGGTCGCCTCGTCGAGGAACAGCCAATCCGGCCGTTCGAGCAGGGCGCGCGCGATGGCGAGCCGCTGCTGCTCGCCGCCCGAGAGGATCTGCGACCAGTTCGCCTCCTCCTCGAGCCGGTCCTTGAGCTGCGGCAGCCGGGCGGCGTCGAGCGCGGCGCAGATCGCCGCATCCGGGTGGCGGCCCTCGATCGCGGGATAGGAGATCGCGCCGCGCAGGGTGCCGATCGGGATATAGGGCCGTTGCGGCAGCAGCATCACCGTCTGCCCGGCAGGCATCTCGATCGTGCCCGCGCCGAACGGCCAGATTCCGGCGATGGCGCGGAACAGCGTCGATTTGCCGGAGCCCGACGGGCCGACGAGCAGCGTCCGCTCGCCCCGTCGCAGCACGAGATCGCGGATGCGGGCGATCGTCCGGCCCTCCGGCAGCCCCAGCGCTAGATCGGCAACGCGGAGATCCGGGCCGGCGGCCGGCAGCCGCGCGATCCGCGAGGTTTCGCGGCGCTCGATCGCCGCGTGGATCGAGGCATCGAAGCCGGCAAGGCGGTCGACCACGGCCTTGAAATCCGCGAGCATCGCGTAGCGGTCTATGAAGAAGGCGAGCGCGGCATCGACGCGGCCGAATGCGCCCGCCGTCTGGTTGAGCACGCCGAGCGAGATCTGGCCGACGAAATAGAACGGCGCGGCCACGACATAGGGAATGACGCTGTTCGACGAGCCGTAGAATTGCGTGAAGGCCGACAGCCATTTCTGCACGCCGACAATGCGGAAGAAATTGCTGATGACGAACCGGAAACGTTCGCCGAGCCGGTTCTTCTCGGAGTCCTCTCCGGCAAGAAGCGCGATCGGCTCGGCATATTCGCGCAGGCGCGCCAGCGAGAAGCGGAAATTCGCCTCGTATTGCTCCTGCTGGAAATTGAGGTGAATGAGCCGGCGCCCGATCAGATGCGCGACGATCGTGCCGAGCCCGGCATAGAGAAGCGCGATCCAGAACAGCAGGCCGGGCAGCTTCGTGTCGGTTCCGGGAATGGTGAGGTTCGACGACAGCCCCCACAGAATGACCGAGAACGAGATCAGCGTCGAAAGCTGCTGGATCATGCTGATCGTGAGGGCATAGGTCGTGTCGATATACTTGCGGACATCCTCCTGGATGCGCTGGTCGGGGTTGTCGACGCTGCCGCCGTTGAATTGCAGCCGGTAATGCGTGCCGCCATCGAGCCAGCGCCCGATGAGGCGCAGCGTGGTCCATTCCCGCCAGCGGATCTTGAACACCGAAAGAAGCACATACTCGATCATGTTCGAGACGATCAGCACGAAAACCCACGGCACCCAGACCTGGAACAGCAGCCGCCAGAACTCCGCGGCGTTCTTGTTCTGGATGGAATCGAGCCAGTCGCGGCTCCAGAAGCTCAGCCGGACCGAGATCCCCACCTGCCCGAGATTGATCAGGATGATGATCCCGAGCAGCGCGAAGGCCACCCATTTCTCGGGCGCGTTCCACATGCCGAGAAGCGGCACGCGGATCGGCCGTCGCTCATCGGTCTCGAAATAGGGATCGGAGATCGAGAAGATCGTCCGCATGACCGGAATGCGCTGGAGGGAAAGCGCCAGGATGCCGAAACAGGCTGCGGTGAAGGCGGTCAGCGGCGGCGGCGTGACCGACTGGATCATCCCCGGCAGAACCGGCTGGGCGAGGAACAGCGCGACCAGCCCGACATAGCCGATGCCGTAGAACAGCACGAAGAACCGCAAAAAAGCCCCGATCGGGGGCGCGACGAGCATGCCCGCCGCCAGAACCAGCCCGGAGGCCGCCACATAGGCCGGCACGCCGGTTTGCGCGCCGGAGAGCCCGAGCCCGAGCGCAAGCAGCGACACCGCGCCGACGACAAAGGCGAGAAGGCGCGGGAAGGGCTGGGATCGCATGAAGCAGGGTTCCTTGGATATGGCGGGCGAGGCCCCCTATCTAACCCGAATTGCGGCGAAAACCAGCGTCACGCCCGGCCCCGCCCCGCGCCGCACCGAGCGGCAGGACGGGGCTTGCCTTCAACCGTTGCAGCGCCACAGCGGAGCGGACATGCGCGACGCTCTCGTGCGGGAGGAAAACCTCGTTCAGAAGCGCCGCCAGCGCCGGCAGATCCGCCACCACGAGCTTGACGAGGTAATCCGCCTCACCGGTGACGGCGAAGGCCTCCTGCACCGCGTCGATCCCCGCCACCAGCGCCTGAAAGCGGCGGGCATTGTCGGGCGAATGCGTGGCGAGCGTCACCTGAACCAGCGCCGTGACGGTGAGCCCTACCGCCTCCGGCTCGATCACGGCGTGATAGGCGCGGATGATCCCCGCAGCCTCGAGCGCCGCCCGCCGGCGCGAGCATTGCGAGGCGGAGAGCCCGACCCGTTCGGCGAGTTCGTTGTTGGTCAGCCGCGCATCGCGCTGAAGCGCGTCGAGGATGCGGAGATCGAACGGGTCCATGCTCGGATCATGCATTGATGATCGTTATTCTGCAAGAAATGAATAATCCATCGCCGTTCAGACCCGCGGAATGCGCGCCTCATGCGCGCTACATGCGCTAGTCTTCCAGCACCAGCCAGAGGGAGGAATGGATGGGCCCCTTTCCGCATGACGCGCCGCCGGCGACGATTTCCGACGCCAACCCCGCCGGCACCGACGGGTTCGAATTCGTCGAATTCGCCCATCCGCAGCCCGAGAAGCTCGCGATCCTGTTCCAGATGATGGGCTATCGCCCGGTCGCCCGGCACCGGAAGAAATCGATCACGCTCTATCGCCAGGGCGACATCAACTACATCCTCAACGCCGATCCGGAGAGTTTCGCGGCGGGCTTCGTTGCCGAACACGGCCCCTGCGCGCCCGCGATGGGTTGGCGGGTCGTCAGCGCGACGCATGCCTATGCGCATGCGATCCGGCTCGGCGCCGAGCCCTATGAAGGGCCGGGCAAGGTGCTCGACGTGCCCGCGATCAAGGGAATCGGCGGATCCCTGCTCTATTTCGTCGACCAATACGGCGCCAAGGGCTCGGCCTATGCCGGCGAGGACTGGGTCTGGCTCGGCGCGGAAGACCCGAAACCGGATGGGTTCGGCTTCTATTATCTCGATCACCTGACTCACAATGTCTTCCGGGGCAACATGGACAAATGGTCGGATTTCTACATCCGGCTGTTCAATTTCCGGCAGATCCGCTTCTTCGACATCGAGGGCAAGCTCACCGGCCTGTTCTCGCGCGCGCTGACCTCGCCCTGCGGCCGCATCCGCATCCCCATCAACGAGAGCGCGGACGATCACAGCCAGATCGAGGAATATCTCAGGAAGTACAAGGGCGAGGGCATCCAGCACATTGCGGTCGCGACCGAGGACATCTACCGCTCGACCGATCTGCTCGCCGAAAACGGCATCCGCTTCATGCCCGGCCCGCCGGATACATATTACGAGAAGAGCCGGGAGCGCGTGCATGGCCACCAGGAGCCGATCGACCGGATGCGCAGGCACGGCATCCTGATCGACGGCGAGGGGGTGGTCGGCGGCGGCGAGACGCGCATCCTGCTCCAGATCTTCTCGAAGACCGTGATCGGGCCGATCTTCTTCGAATTCATCCAGCGCAAGGGCGATGACGGGTTCGGCGAGGGCAATTTCCGCGCGCTCTTCGAATCGATCGAGGAAGACCAGATCCGCCGGGGCGTGCTGAAGCCGCAGGCGGCGGAATAGCCGAGGCGCCCAGGCCGCTTGCGCGTCCGCGTGACGGCGGCGCAAGATCGCGGACGATCCGGCGCAGCGCCGGGCTGCCGGGAGGTTTGATGCCGCTGACGCTCTACACCTATTTCCGCTCCTCGGCCGCCTATCGCGTGCGCATCGCGCTGCATCTGAAGGGGGTCGAAGCGGAGCAGCGCTTCGTCCATCTCGTGCGGGGCGGCGGTGAGCAGAACAGCGCGGACTATGCGCGCATCAATCCCAACCGCACCGTTCCCGCGCTCGATCTCGGGGATGGTTCGGCGGCGATCATGCAATCGCTCGCCATCATCGAATATCTCGACGAAACCATGCCGGCGCCGCCGCTCCTGCCGGGCGATGCCGCGATGCGCGCCCGGATCCGCGCCGCGGCCCAGATCATCGCCTGCGACATCCATCCGGTGAACAATGCCCGCGTCGGCGCCTATCTCCGCGAGCGCTTCGGCCGCAGCCAGGACGACGTCATCGCCTGGATGCAGCACTGGATGCGGGGCGGGCTCGAGGCCTTTCAGGCCGTGCTGCCGCCCGGCAGCCCCTATTGTTTCGGCGAGGCGGTCACGCTCGCCGACCTGCTGCTCGTGCCGCAGATGTACAATGCCCGGCGCTGGGGCATGCCCGCCGAGGGCCTCGAACGGCTCGCCGCGATCGAGGAAGCCTGTCTGAAGCTCGACGCCTTCGCGCGCGCCCGGCCGGAGAACCAGCCGGATGCGGAATGAGGGTGGCGTTCAGAGCGCCGCCCGCCCGTCACGCCGCGCCAGCCGCGCGAGCAGGTAATCGATTTCGGCTCTCGCCGCCGCCGAGAGCGCGGCGCCGGGCTTGCGCTGCGCATCCGAGGCGAGGAGCCCGCGCCGCATGAGCACGTATTTCCGCACCGCGAGACCCAGGACCGGCTGCTGCTCGTAGCGCAGCAGCGGCAGATGCGCGTCGAACAGATCATGCGCCGCATCGCGCGCGCCGCCCTTCGCGAGCCGCACGACATCGATCAGCATTTCCGGGAAGGCATAGCCGGTATTGGAGCCGTCCGCACCGCGCTCCATCTCGAAATCGAGGAACAGCCCGCCATTGGCCGCGAGGATCGCGAGCGGACGCAGCGCCCCTTCGCGCTGCCATTGCCGGAGGAGCGAGATCTTTTCGAGGCCCGGCCAATCCTCGGCCTTGAGCATCACGCAGGCGGGATTGTCCTCAACGATCCGGCGGATCACCACGGGCGCCATCTGGACCTGGGTGACGAGCGGGTAATCCTGGATGACGAAGGGCACGTCGCCGCCGATCGCCTCGGCCGCCTGCGCGTAATAGCCGACGATTTGATCATCGGTGCGCAGCGTGCCGGGCGGGGCGATCATCACCGCCGCCGCGCCGGCCGCCATCGCCTCGCGGGCGAGCGTGCGCATCGCCGCGAAGCCAGGCGCGGAGACGCCGACGATCACCGGCCGGCCCGCCATGTGGCGCACGGCCGCCTCGAGCAGCGCCAGCGATTCCCGCGGCTCCAGCTTCGGTGCCTCGCCCATGATGCCGAGCACGGTCAGCCCGTCCGCGCCGATCTCGCGGTAGAAGGCGAACAGCCGCTCGGCGCTGGCCCAGTCGATCGCGCCGTCGGGATGGAACGGTGTCGGGGCGATTGGCAGCACGCCGGCAAGGCGCGCGCGCAAAGCGTCGGGGTCGCTCATGATTTCGACGCCTCGTAGCGTGCCCTGGTCTCGGCGTTCATGGGATAGAGGCCGGGCAGGGCCGCGCCGGACCCGATCTCGGCCATGATCCAGGCTTCCATCCGCTCCTGTTCGACCGCCAGCACCGCCACCGCCTCGGCCATGTCCTGGGGGATCAGCACCGCGCCGTCGTCATCGGCGACGATCACGTCGTTGGGGAAGACCGCGACGCCGCCGCAGCCGATCGGCCGCTGCCAATCGACGAAGGTCAGCGCCGCGACCGAGGGCGGCGCAGCCGCGCCCGCGCACCAGACCGGCAGCCCGGTGCCGAGAACGCCGGCAAGGTCGCGCATCACGCCGTCGGTCACCAGCGCGCCAACCTTCCGCTTCGCCATCCGCGCGGTGAGGATATCGCCGAAGATCCCGGCGTCGCGGACACCCATCGAATCAACGACCGCGATCACATCCTCCGGCATCGCCTCGATGGCGCCGCGCGTCGAGACCGGCGAGGACCAGCTTTCCGGCGTCGCAAGATCCTCCCGCGCCGGCACGAAGCGCAGGGTGAAGGCACGACCGACGACCCGCTTCTGGCCGGGGCGGATCGGCATCGCCCCGCGCAGCCACACATTGCGCAGCCCCTTCTTGAGCAGGATCGTCGTCAGCGTGGCGGTGGTGACGCCTTCGAGCGCGACACGCAGCGCATGCGGCAGCGGCTCGACGGCAGGGGGCTTGAAATCCTGGGGCATGGCCTTTCCTCGGCGGTTCCGGGTTCAGACATTCGGGAGCGCGCCACCATCGACACGGATGGTCGAGCCGGTGATGTAGGAGGCGCGCGTCGAGGCGAGAAAGGCCGCGGCGGCGGCGAATTCGGCCGGATCGCCATAGCGCCCCGCGGGAATCGCGGCGGCCGAGGCAGCTGCGACCTCCTCCGGCGTCCGGCCCTCGCGTCGCGCCTGATTGGCGTCGATCGCCCGGACGCGATCGGTCAGGATGCGGCCCGGTGCCAGGATATTGGCGGTGATGCCGTCGCGGGCGAGTTCGCGCGACAGGGTCTTGGACCAGCCGACCAAAGCCGCGCGCAGGGTGTTCGAAATCCCGAGATTGGGGATCGGCGCGATGACGCCCGAAGACGTGCAGGTGATGATCCGCCCCCAGCCCGCCGCCTTCATGCCCGGCAGAACGCGATCCGTGATCGCCAGAACCGACAGGACCATGGCTTCGAAATGCCGGCGCCAGACCTCCTGGCTCTGCCCGGCCGCCGGCGAGGGCGGCGGACCGCCGGTATTGTTGACAAGGATCTCGATCGGGCCGAAAGCGGCCTCGATCTCGGCAATCGCCGGCTCGATCCGTCCGAGATCGGCGAGGTCCCAGACGAGCGGCAGCACCACGCCGCCGCGACTCCGGATCGCGCCGGCAATGGCTTCGAGCTTTTCAGGGTTGGTGCCGCTGATCGCCACGCGGGCGCCCTCGGCGGCGAGTTCCGCCGCGATCGCGGCGCCAAGCCCACCGCTCGCCGCCGTGACGAGCGCGACCCTGCCCTTCAATCCCAGATCCATGCGATTCCCCGATTCAAGCCGAGCAAAGGTTACATCGCGCAGGGCAGGGCAAAAGGAAAGCCGCGCCGTCGAGGCTCAGAGGCTGGTGGCGGCGAGCCCCTTCATCAGCACCGGACCGGTCGGCCGGCCGGTCGGCGATCCGCCGGGCGGCTCGATCGTGATCTCGAAGAGATGCCCGACCTCGGCCGGCGACAGCCCCTTGAGGTTGAGCCGCAGGGTCCGCGCCCGGTCCATCCGCCCCACCGAGACCGGGCCACGCTCGCGCGATTGCAGCGTCCAGACCTCGAGGATCCGCCCCTCCGGCACGGTGACGCGGTCGATCGGGACGAGCTGGACCGTGCCGTCGGCATAGGCATTGACGATCGCCGCCGCGCGGCCATCCGGTGCCGAGAGAACCGCGACGAGGCTCGGCGGCTCCGGTCCCTTCAGCGCGGCCTGAGTGAAAAGGACCGCAAGAACGAGCGAGGCAAAGGCGCCCGCGAGCCCGAAGGGACGCCAGAAGCCGATCGCCTCCCAGAGCCGTGCCGCCATTCCAGGCTGCTGCGGCGCCGGCTTCGGGCGCGGCGCGGACCCGGTCGCCGCCGCCAGACGCTCCCAGAGCGCCGGGGAGGGCGTGACGGGCGCGATGGTCGCGTCGAGCGCAGAGAAATGGCGCTGCCAGGCGCCGACGGCCTCGCGAAAGGCGGGGTCGCGGGTCAGCCGGACCTCGGCCGCACGGCGCTCGGCGCCATCGAGCAGGCCGAGGACGAATTCGCCGGCAAGGGCGGTCATTTCGGCGGCATCGCTCATCCCAGGCACTCCTTCAGCGCGATCAGCGAGCGGCGGATGCGGCTCTTGATCGTTCCCAGCGGCACGCCGAGGCGGGCCGCGATCTCGCCATGGCTCAGGCCCTGCGTATAGGCGAGGATAACCGCGTGGCGCGGCGTCGGATCCAGCCGTTCGAGGCAATGTTTGAGCGCGTCGGCATCCGAGAGGCGGCTGGAAATCTCCTCCGGGTTCTCGTCTTCGCTCGCGGCATCGAAGGATTCGATCTCGGCGGTCAGCTCGGTGCGGGCCTCGCCGCGCAGGATGTTGAGCGCACGGTTGCGGACGATGGTGTGGAGCCAGGCGCGGGGCGAACCGAGCCGCGCTTCGTAGCGTGCGGCATGGTTCCAGACCGAGATCAGCGCGTCGTGCACCGCTTCCTCCGCCAGAGCCCGGCGGCGCAGGATGCGCATGGCGATGCCGAGCAGGCGCGCGGCCTCGATCTCGTAGAGCCGGCGGAACGCCTCCTGCCGGCCGGCGGCGATCTCGCCGAGAAGCCCTGCCAGATCGGGCAGCGGGGATGCACGCTGATCCATCATCTCCACCCGGAAATGGGCCTGAACCGATCCGATACCCGTGTTCCGGGCCACCGGATGCCGGCAGCATACAAAACCTTTCGTGATCCTTTGTGAAGCATCCGCCGGCGCGGGCCGGCGGTTTCCTCGGCAGTGGGCCTTTTGGGGGCGCCACGACACGGAACCGCGGAACCAGCCAAGGAGGCAGACATGACCCGCATTCTCCTTTCCACCCTCGCCGCCACGGCGCTGATGACCGGCGCGGCCTCGGCCCAGATGGCCACCGCCCTGATCGGCCCGAACACGCTGACGACCTTCGACGCCAAGACCGGCAAGCTTGTGAAAAGCGTGACGGTCTCGGGCCTCGCGGCCATCGCCGGCATCGATGTCCGGCCGGCGGACGGGCTGCTCTATGCGATCGGCAATGACGGCACGGTCGCAACCGTCGATCCGATGACCGGCAAGGCGAGCCCGAAGGGGAAGCTCGAGCGTATGCCGCCGGCCGGCGTGAGCGTGACCGTCGATTTCAACCCGGTCGCGGACCGGCTGCGGGTGATCGGCGCCGACGGCACCAACCTGCGCGCCAATGTCGATGACGGCAAGGTCGCGGTCGATGGCGGGCTGAGCTTCAAGTCCGACGATCCGATGGCCGGCAAGACGCCGAAGGTCGTCGCCGGCGCCTATTCCAATTCGGTCAGGGGCACGAAAGAGACCGCGCTCTACGATATCGACGCCTCGGGCACCTATCTCAAGCAGGCGCCTCCCAATGACGGAATCCTCAACACGCTGGGTTCGATCGGCGCCAGGGCCGAGCGCATCGCCTTCGACATCTATTCCGACGGCCAGGCCAATTGGGGCTTCGTCGTCACCGGAAAGGTGCTGTCGCGGCTCGATATCGCCAATGGCAAGCTCACCAAGGTCGCGGAGCTTCAGGGGCTCAACGGCCAGCCGGTGCGCGATATCGCCGTCTGGGCGAAGTAACGCCTCGCCCGGAGGCGGCGCGCGGGGCGTCCTGCCCGCGCCCCGCGCGCGTCGCCGGCCATCGCTCCCCCGCGATGGCCGGCGATTTTCGTTGTCGACGCCTGGGGTCTTGTCTCCGGTCCGCGCAGCGGCAATCCTCGCGGCATGGCCGACCCGCATCCGCCCGCCCTTCTCTCCCTCGCCGCGACGCTCGATCCGGTTCTGGCGCAGCTCGCACCGGTTGCGCCCGTCGAGGTTGCGCCGGCGGCGGCGATCGGCGCCGTAGCCGCGACGACCATCCTCGCGCCGGGGCCCGTCCCCGCATGCGCACGGGCCCTGAAGGACGGATTCGCGGTCGATGCGGCCGCGACCGCCGGCGCCTCCGCCTATGAGCCGCTGCCGCTCGCTCCGCCGGCACGGCTGGTCGGGGCGGGTGAAGCGCTGCCGCCGGGCTGCGACGCGGTGCTGCCCGCCGATGCGGTGCAGATGGAAGGCGGGCTGGCGCAAGCGCTGGCCGCCGCCTTTCCCGGCGAGAATGTCCGCCTTGCCGGCGATGATCTCGCGGCGGGGGCGACAATCGCCACGGCCGGCACGCGGATCGGGCCCCGCGCGGCGCTGGCCGCGGCCCAGGCGGGGATTTCCCGGCTCCTCATCCGTCGGCCGCGCTTCAGGATCGCGGCGGAGGATGGCGCCGATCCCGGCCTTGCGGCGCTGATCGGTGCGCTGGCGGGCGCGTTCGGGCATCGCCCGGTCGCCGCGGGCGCGGAGCCCGACATCCTGATCCGCTGCGATGCCGGCGCTCCGCCCCGTCTCGCGGTCAATGGCGGCATCCCGGCCGGGCTGATGCTGACCCCCGAGGGCCGGCCGGTCCTGACGCTGGCGCCGCGCTTCGATGCCGCGCTGGCGGGGTTCCTCGTGCTCGGCCTGCCGATCCTGGCGGCGCGGGCGGGCCTCACACCGCCCCTGGAGGCCCTGCCACTCGCCACCAAGGTCAGCTCGGCAATCGGGATGAGCGACACGATTCTGCTCCGGCGCGTGGGGGCGGCCTGGCGGCCGCTGGCGACCGGCGCGATCCCGTTGCAGGCGTTGATGGAGGCGGAGGCCGTTGCAATCGCACCGGCGATGCTCGAAGGCTATGCCGCAGGAGAGGTGCTCGCGGCCTTGCGGCTCGGTGCGCTGCTGGGAGAATGACCATGGCGGAACCGCCCAAGCCCGCATCCGGACAAGGCGCCTTCACCGAGCAGGAGCAGTTTCTGGCGATCGCCACGCGCGAGGAGGCGATTGCCCGGTTCGACGCCGCCTTCGACGCGCGTCCGCTCGGCGTGGAGACGGTGGCGCTGGATGTGGCGCCGGGCCGGATCCTGGCGGCGGATCTCGCGGCGCCGATCGACACGCCGCCCTTCGACCGCTCGGTCGTGGACGGGTTCGCGCTGCGCGCCGCCGATGCCGCCGGCGCCTCGGAAGGCAGGCCGCTGGTGCTGGCGCTCAACCCGGAAAGGCTCGCCTGCGGCACAGCGCCGCGCCTTGCCGTCACACCCGGCACAGCCACGCCCATCGCCACCGGCGCGCCGATCCCGCGCGGGGCGGATTGCGTGGTGATGATCGAGCATAGCGAACCGGCCGGCGCGGCGGGCATCGCCATCCGGCGCGCCCCGGCGCCGGGCCAGAACATCGCCTTCGCCGGCTCGGACATTGCACGCGGTCAGATGCTGCTCCATGCCGGAACGCGGATCGGCGCCCGCGAGATCGGGATGATCGCCGCGATCGGGCTCGCCGCGATCCCGGTCTTCCGCCGGCCGCGCGTGGCGGTGATCTCGACCGGCGACGAACTCGTCGCGCCGGGCGCGCCGCTGCGGCCGGCCGCGATCCATGATTCGAACGGGCCGGTCATCGCCGCGGCTCTCGCCGAGAACGGTTGCGTCGCCGTCCGCCACGGTGCGATCCCCGACGATCCCGCGCAGCTCGAGGCCGCGATCCGCGCCGCGCATGCCGATTGCGACGCGGTGATCCTCTCCGGCGGCAGTTCGAAGGGCGCCGGCGATCTCACCTATCGCCTCGTCGCGGGACTCGGCGCGCCGGGCATCATCGTGCACGGGGTGGCGCTGAAGCCGGGCAAGCCGCTCTGCCTCGCACTCGCAGACGGCAAGCCGGTGATCGTGCTGCCGGGTTTTCCCACCTCGGCGATGTTCACCTTCCACGACATCGTCGCGCCGGTGCTCCGCCGGATGGCGGGGTTGCCGCCGCGCGCCGAGACCCGCGTCAGCGCCCGCGTGCCGGTGCGGCTCGTCTCGGAACTCGGACGGGACGAATTCGTGATGGTCGCCCTGACCCGTGATCCGGACGGGCTCGTCGCGCATCCGGTCGGCAAGGGCTCGGGCGCGGTGACGGCCTTGGCGCAGGCGGACGGCTTCCTGCGCATCCCCGCGCTCGCGGATTCGCTGCCCGCCGGCAGCGCGGCCGAGATCACGCTGTTCAACCGCGATGCCTCGCCGCCGGACCTCACGATCATCGGCAGCCATTGCGCCGGGCTCGACGCGGTGGCGGCGGAACTCGCGCGCGCGGGGCTTGGCGCGCGGATCCTTGCCATCGGCAGCCTTGGCGGGCTCGCGGCGCTGCGGCGCGGCGAATGCGACATCGCGCCGATCCACCTCCTCGACCCCGCGACCGGGCGCTACAATCACCATCTCATCGATACTTCCCTGCGGCTCATTCCCGGCTGGCGGCGCATGCAGGGGCTCGTCTTCCGGCCGGATGACCCGCGCTTTTCGGGCAAGAGCGTCGAGGCGGCACTTGCGGCCGCGCTGGCCGATCCCGAATGCCTGATGGTCAACCGCAACCCCGGCGCGGGGACGCGGGTGCTGATCGACAGCCTCATCGGCGCGGCCCGCCCGCCGGGCCATTCCAACCAGCCGCGCGCGCATCACGCGGTGGCAGCAGCGATCGCGCAGGGGCGGGCCGATTGGGGCGTGGCGATCGAACCGGTGGCGCGGGCGCTGGGGCTCGGCTTCCTGCCGATCGCGGAGGAACATTACGATTTCGCGGTCGCGGCGGCGCCACGCGCCCCGGCCATGATCGATGCCTTCGAGACGGCGCTCGCGGGCGCCGCGCCGGCACTGGCGGCGCTCGGCTTCCGGCGCGGCTGAGCGGGCTTCGGCGCGGACGAAGCCGGGGCTTGCGCGCCGGCCGGTTTCCGCTTCTGCTGGCGCTCCCTTCACGCTCAAGGCAGGCGGTTTCATGCTCACGATCTACGGCGTCTCGCGCTCGCGCGCCTCGCGCAATATCTGGCTCGCGAACGAACTCGGCATCCCGTTCCGGCAGGTGCCGGTGATCCAGTTCTACCGCCTCAAAGGCGCGCCGCCGCCCGGCACGCTGCATACGAAATCACCGGAATTCCTCGCCGTGAACCCGAACGGGCACATCCCCTCCATCGAGGATGACGGGCTCGTCCTGCACGAATCGCTGGCGATCAACCTCTATCTCGCCAGGAAGCATGGCGGCCCGCTCGCGCCGCAGGATCTCCGGGAAGACGGGCTCGCGACGATGTGGTCCTTCTGGGCCGCGACCGAGGTCGAGCCGCATTCGATCCAGATCCTCTACCACATGGCCGCAAAACCGCCCGAGGAGCGCGACCCCGCCATCGCCGCCGCCGCGATCGAGGCGCTGCGGGCGCCCTTCGCCGTGCTCGACCGCGCCCTGGCGGCCGGCGGCGGCCGTGTGATGGGCGGGCGCTTCACGGTGGTCGATATCAACCTCGCCGAGGTGTTGCGCTATGCGCGGCCCGCGGCGGAACTCTGGCAGGCGGCGCCGCATGTCGAGGCCTGGCTGAAGCGGTGCCAGGCCCGCCCGGCCTTCATCGCGATGATGGAGCGCCGCAACGCCGAGCCGGAATGAGGCTCAGGCATATTCGGCGCGGCGGGGAATCGACGAGGCCGCGCCAGGCCGCGTGACGCTGATCGCGGCGGCGCGGTTGGCCCGCGCCAGGGCCGGTTCGAGCGCGAGCCCCTCGGCGAGGCCCGCCGCCAGCACGCCGACGAAGCAATCCCCCGCGCCGGTCGTATCGACGGCGCGCGCCGCGACGCCCGGCGCCGCCAGGAGCCGGCCCGCGTCGTCGAGGGCGAGCGCGCCGGCCCGGCCGCGCGTGACGACAACAACCTGCGCGGAATGGGTGCGCAGCCGCTCCATGCCGCTCCGGATCTCGACCGGCTCGGCCCCGGCTGCGACGCCCGCCGCCTCGGCGAGTTCGGTCTCGTTCAGCACCAGGATATCGGTGAGCGCGAGCAGGGCCGGTGCGAGCGGGCGGATCGGCGCCGGGTTGAGCAGGGTCCGCGCGCCCGCGGCGCGAGCCTGGGCGAAACCGGCCGCAACGAAGGCTTCCGGCACCTCGAATTGCGCAACGGCCACATCGCCGGGGACGAAGCCGATGGCTCCGGCATCCACCGCTTCCGGCGCCGCATTGGCGCCGGCAACGACCACGATCGCGTTCTCGCCGGCCGGATCGACCGTGATCGTCGCGAGGCCGGTCGGCCGCCCGGAAACGGCGCGGAGATGCCGGAGATCGATTCCCTCTCCCGTCAGGAAGGCGCGCATCGCGGCGCCGAACCCGTCATCACCGGTCGCGCCGACGAGCAGCACGGGCACGCCCGCGCGGGCGGCGGCCACGGCCTGGTTGGCGCCCTTGCCGCCCGGATGCTCGGCGAGCCCCAGGGCGGCAACGGTCTCGCCGGGGCGGGGATGGCGGGGAACGGCCAGAACGAGATCGCGGTTGACGCTGCCGAGAACGACGACGCGGCCCATGGTCGCGCGGGATCAGCGGCGCTTGGGCGGCTGGCCCTTCATCGGCGGGCGGCCGCCCGGCGTGAAGCCGGAACTGGCATCCTTGTGGCGGAAGACGAGGCGGCCCTTCTCGAGGTCATAAGGCGACATCTCGACGGTAACGCGATCGCCCGCAAGCGTCTTGATGCGGTTCTTCTTCATCTTGCCGGCGGTGTAGGCGATGATCTCGTGACCATTGTCGAGCTGCACGCGGAAGCGCGCATCGGGGAGCAATTCTAGCACCAGCCCCTCGAACTGGATCACTTCTTCTTTCGCCATTCGCCAATCCTTCGTGCGATGCGGCGCGGATCACGCCGGAACAGGAAGAAGCCGCTCCGAGGCCGGAACGGCTCCATAAACGCTTGATGCCATGCGGCGCAAGGGCCGCGGCGGGCGGAGATTGTCCGCGATCAGATCGCCTGGAGATTCACGGCCGCCATCTTGCCGGTACGGCGGTCGGCCTGAAGCTCGTAGGAAACCTTCTGGCCGTCGCGCAGGCCCTGGAGGCCCGAACGCTGCACGGCGCTGATATGGACGAAAACGTCCTTGCCGCCGTCAT
Source organism: Rhabdaerophilum calidifontis (assembly GCF_008641065.1). Lineage (GTDB taxonomy): Bacteria > Pseudomonadota > Alphaproteobacteria > Rhizobiales > Beijerinckiaceae > Rhabdaerophilum > Rhabdaerophilum calidifontis. Next base: position 241,573 of record NZ_VTRS01000004.1, read on the forward strand.
CCGGCTGGATGAAGCCATAGCCTTTTTGCTCATTGAACCACTTGACGGTTCCGGTGCTCATGGGTCGGTCCTTCGGGATATCGTTCAAGACTGCTCGGGCCCATGGGCCCGATCGGTTATCGTAAGAGGGCCGGAAGATTCCAAACCCCGATGGTCGATTGGAGAATCAGTCTGAACGTGCGCCCGGTAGTCCCAAAGCAGCCCAGTCGTCCGGCCAAGTCGATGCGGCATTCATAGCCGCAAACCGCGATTTCCACAACTCCCGGCGCGCGGATCAGGCCGAAAGTCCGAGAACGCCGCCGATTCCGGCCAGCAGCGCGAGCATGCGCAGCATCGGCCATTTCAGGCCGAAGGTCAGCAGCAATGCCAGCGCCGCGAGCGCCAGCGCCCATGGGTCGAGCGCGCCCGCCGGCATCAGCGTCGAGAACGGCCAGGACTCGACCCGGACCGGGGCGGCGAAGAACAGCACGACCCCGAACCGCGCCGCCACGGCGGCGATGATGCCGACAACCGCAGCGCTGATCCCCTTGAGCGCCGCGGTGAGCACGGGGCTGCGCGTGACCCGGCCGAGCAGCGGCGCGCCGGCGAAGATCCAGAGAAACGAGGGGGCGAAGGTCGTCCAGAGCGCCATCAGCCCCGCGAGCCATGCGAGCACCGCGCCCCCGGCCTTGCTGCCGGCCAGGAACGCGATGAAGAGGTTAACGCGGATCGTCGGCCCCGGCGTCGTCTCGGCCAGGCCGAGCGCGTCGATCATCTGCCGCGCATCGGCCCAGCCGCGCCGCACTCCCTCCTCGGTAAGGTAGGCGAGCAGCGCATAGGCGCCGCCGAAGGTGATCACCGCCAGTTTCGAGAAGAACAGGCCCGTCTCGACCAGGAGATGCTCGTCGCCGAGGATCAGCGCCGCCAGGATGACCGGCAGCCACCAGGCGAGGAGCGACAGGGCCGCCGCCGGCAGCACGCCGCCGGGCCGCACCGCACCCGCATCCCCCGTCGGGGCCACGGGATCGCGCCCGGCAAGCAGGATGCCCGCCAGCGCCGCGAGCATCACCACCACCGGGAACGGCAGAACCGTGAAGCTCATCCCCAGGAACGCCGCCAAGGCGAGGAGCCGGAAGGCCGGACCGGCGAGCCCACGCCCCGCGAGCCTCCGCACCGCCTGCAGGATGATCGCCACCACCGCCGCCTTGATGCCGAGCAGCAGCCCGGCGATCACCGGGATATGCGCGCCGAACACATAGGCCTGCGCAAGCAGCAGGATCAGCAGCGCGCCCGGCGCGATGAAGAGCAGCCCCGAAACCAGGCCGCCCCCGACGCCGTGGAGACGCCATCCGATATAGGTCGCGAGTTGCTGCGCCTCCGGCCCCGGCAGCAGGGTGCAGAAATTCAGGCCGTCGAGAAAATCGCGCTCGGCGACCCAGCGCTTCTCGTCGACATAGATGCGATGCATCATCGCGATCTGGCCCGCCGCGCCGCCGAAGGCCAGGCAGCCGATCCGGAACGAGATCGCGAGCAGCTCTGCCCGCGAGGGCGGCGGCGCGAGCGGCGCTTCCTCGCGCACCGCCGCGCCCATGGCCTTGACGATCATGCCCCCTGTCGTCCTCCTGCTGGCCTGTGTTTCCGCCCGGGCCAGCGCGCCGCCGGTCACCGGAATCAGCCCGCCAGCAGCCCCGCCGCCACGAACAGATCCGCCGTCGAGCGGCTGAGCGCGATCGGGACGTCATAGACCACCGCCAGACGCAGGAGCGCCTTGATGTCGACGTCATGCGGCATCGGCGAGAGCGGATCGATGAAGAAGATCACGCCGTCGATCCGCCGCTCGACGATCAGCGCGCCGATCTGCTGGTCGCCGCCAAGCGGCCCCGATGCAAGCCGCGTGATGCGCAAGGTCGGGCAGCGCTCGCCGACCACCTTGCCGGTGGTGCCGGTGCAGAACAGCACGTGTGGCGCGAGGCCGGCCTCGTTTTCGGCCGCCCAATCGGCCAGCGCATCCTTCATCCGGTCATGCGCGACGAGCGCCAGCGTCTTGGCCATCGGTTCCAACCTTCACCAGTCGAGATCGAACGCCGTCCGGAGTTCGTCGATTTCCGCGTCAGTGAGATGACGCAGCCGCCGCTCTCCCAGGAGCAGATAGATCCGCGCGGTCTCCTCGAGTTCCTCCGCCGCCGCCACGGCCGCCGCGAGGCTCTCCCCGGCATTCACCGGGCCATGGTTCCGCAGCAGAACCGAGCGATACCGGCCGCCCAGCGCCCGGATCGCCGCGCCGATCGCCTCCGAGCCCGGCCGGAAATAGGGCAGAACCGGCAGATGCCCGACACGCATCACGAAATAGGGCGAGAAGAGCGGGATCGGGTCGATCGCCGGCAGATCGTCGAGATAGGACAAGGCCGCGGCATGGGTCGAATGCAGATGCACCACCGCCTCGGTGCCGGGGCGCGTCTCGTAGAAGGCGCGATGCATCGCCACTTCCTTGGTCGGCCGATCGCCGGAGACATGGCGGAATTCGGCGTCGAGCCGGGCGAGCCGCGCCGGATCGAGCCCGCCGAGGCCGGCATTGGTGGGGGTCACGAGATAACCGTCATCCAGCCGCACGGAGAGGTTGCCCGCGGTGCCGATCGCGAGGCCGCGGGCATGGAGGGCGCGCCCCGCCTCGACCAGCGCCTGCCGCAGCGCGGCTTCGTCACGCAGCGCCGCGCCGCTCATGCCCGGGCCCCGTTCATGCGCCAGCCCCGGCAACCGGCATCGCCGCCATCACCGCCAGCGCCTTGGCGAAAAAATCCGGCGCGCCGAAATTGCCGCTCTTCAGCGCCAGCGCCAGCGCGGGCGCCTCGCTCACCACCACCGGCACGCCGGGGTCGATCTCCGGCCCGATCGCCAGCGCCCGCACCCCCAGCGCGGCGACGATCGCCGAGGAGGTCTCGCCCCCGGCGGTGATGATCCGGCGATACCCGCGCGCCAAGGCCTGCCGCGCCAGGGCCGCGAAGAAATCCTCGATCGCGCGCGCCACCCGCTCGCCGCCATGAGCGGCCTGCAAAGCCGCCACTTCCGCCGGGTCGGCCGTGGAATAGATGAGCGGCAATGCCGCCCCGCCCGCCGCGCCGCCGAGCCAGGCCAGCGCATCCGCCGGGCCCTGCCGGCCGGCGAGGATCGCCGCGACATCGAGCCGGAAGGCCGGCGCCGCCTCGGCATGCCGCGCGACCTGGAGGGCGGTCGCGCGCGAACAGGAGCCGGACAGCGCGAGCGCCGGGCCTGTCGGCGCTGCGGGCGGTGGCGGCATCGCGCGCCCGGCGGGCAGGAGATTGTCCGGCAGGCCGAGCGCGATGCCAGACCCGCCCGTCACCAGCGCCATGCCCTTCGCGGCATGCCCGAGCGCGAGGAGATCCTCATCGGAGGTCGCGTCGCAGACGATGAGCCGCTCGTTGCGGCGGATGGCCTCGTCGAGCGCCGTGCGCACGGCCGCCGCACCCCGGCGCACGATCTCGAGCGGCACCAGCCCGATGCGGTTGCGGGATTGGTGCGAAAGCCAGCGTGCGATATTGGCGTCGGTCATCGGCGTCAGCGGGTGCTTTTCCATGCCGCTCTCGTTGAGCAGCCGGTCGCCGACGAAGAGATGGCCGCGATAGAGCGTGCGGCCATTGGCCGGGAAGGCGGGGCAGACGATGGCGGCCGGCGCGTCCAGAGCCTCGAGAAGCGCGTCGGCGACCGGCCCGATATTGCCCGCCTTCGTCGAATCGAAGGTCGAGCAATATTTGAACAGGATCTGCGCCGCCCCGGCCTGCCGCAGCACGGCAAGCGCCGCGAGCGATTGCGCCACCGCCTCCTCCGGCGGGTTCGAGCGCGATTTCAGCGCGACGATCCCCGCCTCGCAGGCATCGGCACGCTCCGGCGGGCCGACGAACAGGGTGGTGCGCATGCCGCGCAGCGCCAGCGTATTGGCGAGATCGCTCGCACCGGTGAAATCATCCGCGATCGCGCCGAGCAGCATGGCTCACTCCGCCGCGCTCGCGGTGGCGCGGTGCGCGAGCGCGGTCCAGTACTGCATGCCGACGGGGAGGATTTCGTCGTTGAAATCATAGGCGGGGTGGTGGAGCCCGGCACTGTCGCCATTGCCGATGAAGATGAAGGCGCCGGGCCGCTCCAGCAGCATGTAGGAGAAATCCTCCCCGCCCATCACCGGCGGCGCCTCGGCATTGACATTCTGCGCACCGGCGATCCCCGCGGCGATCGCGGCGGCCAGGTGCGTCTCGCGCGCGTGGTTGAGCACCGCCGGATAGCCGCGCTCGTAATCGAGCCGGATCTCGGCGCCGAACATCCGCGCCGCGCCGTCGACGATCGCCCGGAAGCGGCTCTCGGCAAGATCGCGGATCGCGGGGTCGAGCGAGCGCACCGTGCCGTTGAGGGTCGCGCGCGGCGGGATGATGTTGAACGCCGTGCCGGCATGGAACTGCGTGACCGAGACGACCACGGATTTGATCGGATCGACATTGCGCGCGGCGATCGTCTGGAGCGCCGCGACGAGATGGGCGCCGACGACGATCGGATCGTTGCCCTGGTCGGGCTTGGCGGCATGCGCGCCCTTGCCCTCGATCTCGATGGTGAACTGGTCGGCCGCCGCCATGATGGGGCCGGGGCGGAGCGCGAAATGCCCCGGCGGGAGGCCGGGCATGTTGTGCATGCCGTAGATCTCGGCGATGTTCCAGCGCGTCATCAGCCCGGCCTCGACCATCGCCCGGCCGC
>NZ_VTRS01000005.1 GCF_008641065.1 Rhabdaerophilum calidifontis
CTCGGCCGGTTGACCCCGGACGAGGCGTACTTCAATGCGCTGCCAGCAATCCCGATGGCGGCCTAACCGAGGCAGGAATCCACTTAGGAAACGCCCCGAAACTGTTCAAACAAACCGAGCCAGCTCTGCCTGATGTTCTTCGCGGGCGGCGTTCCAGACGGCGCGGGCGGCGTCCACATTCATGGCGGCGATGGCAAGGCCAACGATCACATCTGGCCAGATCGATTGCCAGAGCAGTGTTACGAGCCCCGCCGAGATGATCCCGAGATTGGCCAGGGCATCGTTGCGTGCGGAGAGGAAGGCGGCCTTGGTCAGGCTGCTGCCGGAGTGCCTCCACCGCGCCAGCAGGAATGCGCAGTAAAGATTGACGATCAATGCCCCCGTGCCAGTGATACTCAACGGCATGGGGGCCGGGGGCGTCGGCACGGCAAGCTTCCCCCACAGCGTCCATCCAAAAGCGACAGCAGGAATGAGCAGGATGGCAGAAAGCACCCTTCCGACCCTGGCCCGTTGCACTGCGCTCCATCCCAATGCTGCGACAATCAGGAAATTTACGGCCGCGTCTTCGAAAAAATCCACGCTGTCGGCGAGGAGAGAAACGGATCCTATTGACAAGGCTACGCCCATTTCTATGCCGAAATAGGCGATGTTTATTAATGCAACAATCCAGATGGCTCGGCGTAAGCCGGTTTCGACTTGGTGCATTGTCCTTTACGCTCCCCAGAATATAAGGATGGTCTACCCTTGACACATCGCGCCCTGGAAGGGGCAATAGCGGCTTCGGGTCTGATTTTTCGGTCGTGCGGTGTCTCCAGACGGGGCGACCGTCCTGCGAAGGCAGTTAAGATGCATAACACAGCGCAAGCGTAACAGCCCGAGGGTTGCGCATCTCATCCAGAAGGCCCCGCGAGCTTCAATCCCGCTCCGCGAGGTGGAACGCGCCAAAGGTGCCGAAAGGCCCCGCCATCGCATTGAAACGCGATCCGCACGGCCGCCATGCCCGCTCCGGCGGGGCTCCGCCCCGCCAGAAAGCGGATAACGGGCGAAGGAAGTGCGCCGCCGAGCAGTCCGGCCGGCAAGCCCTCCATGGCTCGATCGGCTTGCGTCTTATCGACCAGTCTCGCGGCCATCGTCGGGGCCGGCGTCGCTGTCCATGACATGAATGCCGTCGGGCATCAACGCGATCGTCACGCGGGCCCCCGGGCCGATGCCGGTCCGGCACGCGGAGTGCGCCGGCAACGTCATCGCAAGAACCGGTGCATCGGCGCCATCGAGGACGACGGTCATCGACAGGTTTTCGCTCAACGGGATGAGATCCCGGATCGTCCCGGCAAAGCGATTGGGTGTCGTGTCGGCATGATTGGGATCGGTGCTGCTCAAGAGCACCTGCGATCCAGGGATGGCCCAGGCGACATCCGCCCCAGCGGGACGCGTATCGGCGCGCAGGGCCTCGATACGACGACCATTCCAGTCCAGAAACGTGCGCGTGCCGTCATGGCCGATCACCCGCGCCTCGAACAGATTCCTGAGATCAACCAGCCTTGCGGCCTGCACGCTCGCCGGTCGCGCCAGGACATCGCGCGGCGTTCCGGTCTGGAGGATCGTTCCCCGATCGAGAAGGCACATGCGGTTTGCAACGCGAGCCGCTTCATCGAAATCATGCGTGACGACCATGATCGGGATCGGCAAGGCTCGACTGAGCTCCCGAAGCTCGGTGTAGAGCTTCTGGCGCGTTACCCGATCCACGGCCGAGAAGGGCTCGTCGAGAAGCAGCACATCCGGGTCGCGCGCCAGCGCGCGCGCAACCGCCACCCGCTGCTGTTGCCCGCCGGAGAGTTCGGCAGGCTTGCGCCCCTCAAAGTCGCCGAGATGGACGAGTTCGAGGAGTTGGAAGCCGCGGGCAGTCCGTTCGTCACGCGGCAGATGATCAAGCGCGGCCACCACGTTGCCGAGGGCGGTCATGTGCGGGAACAGGGCGTAGTTCTGAAAAACGAACCCGACCCGTCGCTTATGCGGCGGCAGATCGATCTTCCGCGCCGTATCCAGCCACGACGTCCCCTTGACGGTCACATGACCCGCGACGGGACGATAGAGACCGGCGATCGTCCGCAGGATCGTCGATTTTCCACTGCCCGATGGTCCGACGAGGGCGAGCACATCCCCGGCGGAGCAGGACAAGTCGACATCGAGCGGGATCGGCGCCGCCTGTTTCAGACGAACCGTAAGCATGTCAGCCCCCATGACGCCGCCCCACATTGGACGAGAGCCGGTAGGTAAGCCCCAGCACCACGAGCGACATCATCAGCAAAGTCGCCGCCATGATGCCGGCACCTTGCGTATCGAAAGCCTGAACGCGGTCGTAAATCGCGATGGCGATCGTCTTGGTCTCGCCCGGAATGGACCCGCCGACCATCAGCACCACGCCGAACTCGCCGAGGGTGTGGGCGAATGTCAGCACCAATCCCATCGCGACGCCCGGCCATGCCAGGGGCAGGTCGATCCGCAGGAGAACCTGCCACGGCGACAAGCCCGAGACGGCCGCCGCCTCGCGGATTTCAGGGGCAATGGCCTCGAAAGCGCGCTGCATCGGCTGGATCGCGAAGGGGAGATTCACGATCACCGATGCAAGGACCAGCCCCTCGAACGAGAAGACGAGGTTATGGCCGAAGGTCGCGTTCCAGAACTGGCCGATCGGTGTCGCGCCGCCGATGCTCACAAGCAGGTAATAGCCGACAACCGTCGGCGGCAGCACCAAAGGCAGCGCGAACGCCGCCTCGACAAAGCCCTTGCCCGGAAATCGGCTGCAGGCCAGCCAACGCCCGACCAGAAGACCAACGGGCAGGAGGATCGCGAGCGTGACAAGGCCAAGCCGGAGGGAAAGCCAGAGGGCAGTCCAGTCCATCCGATTAGCCTTCTTCCCCCGGCAGCAGAAAGCCATACCGCTTGAGGACGGTGCGCGCGGCCGGCGACTGGATATAGGCATAGAAGGCCCTGGCGGTTTCGTCCGCGTTCTTCAGAAGCACCATCTGCTGGCGCAAGGGCCTGTGCTTCTCGGCTGGGATCAGGGCATAGGTTCCAAGCCTTCCGATCTGCGGTGCCGCCGCGAGCGAGAGCGCGAAGATTCCGCCTTGCGTTGAACCGGAGGTCGCGAATTGCGCCGTCTGGCTGACATTCTCACCGAGAACCAGCTTTGGGCGCACTGTTTCCAGCAGACCAAAGGACTCCAGCGATTCCTCTGCCGCGCGGCCGTATGGGGCATGTTCGGCATTGGCGATCGCGAATTTGGTGATCCTTCCATCCGCCAGCGCAGCCTTGAAATCGGTGAATGCCGGATCGGGCGTCCAACTCGCACCGGTGGGCGCGAAGAGCACCACCCTGCCGATCGCGTAGAGGGTGCTGCGGTCAAGCGTCAGCCCCTTGTCCGCCAGTTCGAAGACAAAGCCCTCGTCGGCCGACAGGAACATCTGGAACGGTGCACCCTGGATGATCTGCGTCTTGAAGTTGCCCGAGGAGCCGTAGGTCGGAATCACGACCTTCCCTGTCTCGCGCCTGAAATTCGCGACCACTTCATCAAGCGCAAATTTCAGATCAGCGGCTGCGGCGATGCGAGGCGCATTGTCCTGGGCCTTCGCGGGAGCAAGCGTCACCAAAGCCAGGCCCAGAATGACCTTGGACAGGCGCGCAAGACGATGCAGCTGAGCGGACAAGTGTGGCGCCATCACCACCTCCAAGCGATATAGCCGGTTAACTATATCGTTCTCGGAAACGTATGGCCATCGAGAAATCTGTCCTTGGGTCAAGGGTCCGCCAGTTGCACCAGCGTGGCCAAGGCAGCCGCCGTGGCGGCGGAAGCATCGCGCTCGGCCTGACGATACGCGGCCAGTACGGCTTTGCCGGCCTCAGTCAGATGAGCGCCGCCGCCCGCCTTCCCACCCTTGACCGAAACGACCAGCGGCTCGCGGAAATAGCCGTTCAACGTGTCGATCAGGTACCATGCCCGCTTGTAGCTCATACCCATCCGCCGGCCAGCCGCCGCGATGGAGCCGGTTTCCTCGATGCCCTGCAGGAGATCGGCCTTGCCGGGGCCGAACGCAACATCGGCCTTCAGCCCAATTCGAATGGTCAGTCGCGGAGGGGATGCGCTCATGATCGCGAGAATGTGCTCGACGCCGGCATCATGCAAGCAATCGCGTTGGCCGGCGTCCCGCTGACGGAATGGTCACGGGAAGCCCGGGTGCCCTCCCGGTTCGCGGGCTTGCTCGTTCTTGCGGTCGCGGCGTGCGGCATCGCGGCAGCGGGTCGAGCAGGTTTCGATCGTCTCCCAGACGCGTGCCCATTTCCGCCGCCAGGCGAAGGGGCGCGCGCAGATCCGGCAGGTCTTGACCGGAAGATCGGCCTTGCGGCGCATCCGCGCCATGATCATCCCTTGACGCGGAGGGTGGAGCGGCCGCCATCGACGCCGATGACCTGGCCGGTGACCCAGCCCGCGTCGGGTGAAAGCAGGAAGGCGGCGAAGGCCGCGATCTCTTCCGGCGTTCCGAGGCGCTGGAGCGGGTGCAGCTGCGCGATGGCCTGCGCCATCGGCTCGGAGGCGAGGAGAGGGGCGGCGAGCGCGGTGCGGGTCAGCGAGGGCGCGAGCGCGTTGACGCGGATCCGCGGCGCGAATTCGGCGGCAAGCGCCCGGACCAGGCCATCGACGGCGCCCTTGGCCATCGCGACCGAGCCGTGCGCGGCGAAGCCCTGCGCCATGGCGACGGTCGAGAAGAGCAGGACCGAGGCGTTCTCCGCCTGTTTCAGCGCCGGCAGCGCCGCTTGCACCGCACGGGCGGCGCCGAGAGCGTTGAGCCGAAAATCCGCCAGGAAATCGGCCTCGGTCAGCCGCGCGAACGGTTTGAGATTGATGGAGCCGACGGCATAGACGAGCGCATCGACCGGGCCGGGGGTTTCGGCGGCGACACGCGCGAAGAGATCCGGATCCAGCACGTCGCCGGGGGTCGTGGTCGCGCCCGTTTCGGCAGCGATCGAACGCAGGCGCTCCGTATCGCGGGCGACAAGATGCAGCGTCGCGCCGCCGCTGGCGAGGCGCCGTGCCAGCGCGCCGCCGATACCGCCCGAACCGCCATAGATGATCGCCCGCATCCTGCCCTCCTGTTCCGCCCGTATACGGCGGCGGCGGCGGCGCGGTTCAGGCTGCGGGCGGATTTCCGTCGACGGTGTCTTCGATCGGTCCGGAGCGGCGTCAGCGCTCCACGAAGGCCTTCTCGATGACGAAGCTGCCGGGATTGTTGCTGGAACCTTCGATGAAGCCTTCCGGCTCCAGCAAGGCAACCATGTCCTTGAGCATCGCGGGACTGCCGCAGAGCATCACCCGATCCTCCTGTGAGGAGAGGGGCGGCAGCTCGCAATCCTCGAAGAGTTGGCCGCTGGTGATGAGATCGGTGATGCGGCCGCGATTGCGGAACGGTTCGCGGGTCACGGTGGGGTAATAGGTGAGCTGCTTCGCCACCTGCTCGCCGACCAGCGGGTGGTTCGGCAATTCGTTCTGGATCATGTCGCCATAGGCCAGCTCGGCGATCTGGCGCACGCCATGCACGAGCACGACATGCGCAAAGCGCGCATAGATGTCCGGATCGCGGATCAGGCTCATGAACGGGGCGAGCCCGGTGCCGGTGCCGACGAGGTAGAGATTGCGGCCGGGCAGCAGGAAATCCGCAACGAGGGTGCCGGTCGCCTTGCGGCCGACCAGGATCGAATCCCCCGGCGCGATATGCTGGAGGCGCGAGGTCAGCGGACCGTCCGGCACCTTGATTGAGAGGAATTCGAGCTCCTCCTCGTAATTCGGGCTGGCGACGCTGTAGGCGCGCAGCAGCGGCCGCCCCTCGCCCTCCAGCCCGATCATGACGAACTGCCCGTTCTGGAAGCGGAACGCGCTGTTGCGGGTTGTCCGGAAGCTGAAGAGGGTATCGGTCCAGTGATGGATCTGGGTGACGGTTTCGAGAGTGGTGGCGCTCATCGCTCGATCGGGGTCCAGGATGCCGGGCGGATCGCCCGCCGGCTGATGCACACAAGACGCGTCGGAAGCCGGATTGCCGCGCTTCCGGCGCCTAGAAACCGGCAGAGCGGCCGAAAGGCAAGGGGATGGATCAAAAAGCAAGGGCCTGCTCCCGCGGCACGCCGGCGAAGAACGCAACCGTTCCGGCAGGCGGGAGCGGAGCAGGCGCTTCTCCCGCAGCGGTGGCGGAGCCTTCAATCATTTGTGGAAAATTTTTCTGATATTGAGTAAATTTAATGGTAATATGCAGAATAATATTCTGATCTAGTCCGGAGTCCTTGATGACGAAAGCCCTCGACCGGTTCGACCGCAAGATCCTCGCGCTCCTGCAGGAGAATGCCGACATGCCGCTCGCCGAGATCTCCGATCAGGTCGGGCTGTCGCAGACCCCGTGCTGGAAACGCATCCAGAAGCTCCAGCAGAGCGGCGTCATCACCCGGCGTGTGGCGCTGGTCGCGCCGGAAAAGATCGGGCTCGGCCTCACGGTGTTCGTGTCGGTCGAGACCGCGGACCATTCCGCGGAATGGCTCCGCGCCTTCGCGGCCGGGGTTTCGGCAATGCCGGAAGTGATGGAGCTCTACCGCATGGCCGGCGATGTCGATTACATGCTGCGGGTGATGGTCGCGGACATGGCGGCCTATGATGCGTTCTACAAGCGGCTGATCGAGGCCTTTCCGCTCAAGAATGTCTCGTCGCGCTTCGCGATGGAGCGCGTCAAATCGACGACGGTGCTGGCGATTCCGCCGGAGCAGCCGGCGGCGAGCTGACCGGGTGCGTCGCCGGCTCCGGGATGCGGGCGGCGCGCACGCCGGAGACGATCGCGATCAGGAAGACGAGCGAAGCCACGAAGAGCAGGATGTCGATCAGCGGTTTCAGGCGCGCCCAGGCCATTCGCGTCTCCGTTCCGTTCGCATATCCGTTTCCGGGATCCCATCCGTCGGCCGCAATCGTCCCGGCCGGGCGGGTTCGGTTCAACGCAGGAACGCGAGACGATACCCTATCGCTGCCCCGGGCGCGAGCGGGGCCGCCCGTGCTGCCGCGCCGCAAGGGCGGCGTGCGGGCGGGGAAGTCATAGGATCGGATCCTGCAGGGGAAATCGGGCGATGTCGCGGCAGCCGCCCCTCACTCAGCCCGCGGCGCGGCTGATCGCGGCTTCCGGCGCCCGGCCGGCATTGCCGGCGCCGCCGGGCGGCGCCATGAGCCAGAGCAGGATCAGTGCCAGCAGCAGCAGCCGGAAGGCGCGATCCGCGCGCCGGGCGAAACGGTCGGGATCGCTGGGGTTCATATGCCGCCTCCATCACTGAGTTCCGGCACCGCCGCGTCCCGCCGTGCCGCGTGCCGGGCCCAGAGCGCCCGGTTCACGCGCTCGGCCAGGGGGCGCAACACGAGATCGCCGAGCCCCGCGAGCCCCGCCGCCAGCGGTGCGCCGGTCAATCCCAGCACGAGGAGGGCGACGAGCCCCGCGCCGGCCAGCCGCGCGGTGCCGGCCGGGCTGAGGGCGGCCCGCAGCAGCACCGCGAGACGGCCGGTCGCCTGCGCCCCCGCCGCATCCTCCGCCATGCGGGCCTCCGTCACCGTGCCCATGGCGGCGGTGGCGTTGGTCAGCCGGTCGATGAGGATCAGGCTGCCGAGATCGCGCAGGGTCCGGAACGGCGCCAGCGCTAACGGCCGGTCGAGCCGCAGCGTCACGGTGCCGAGATCGTTCATCGCCAGCGCCTCGGCCGGGCCATGCACCAGGGTCGCGACATCGGTGCGCTGGTCGATCGTGACGATGGTCGCATGCGCCATGGCGGTGCCGAGCTGGAGCTGGAAGCGCTCGCCCGGCCGGATCGCGCGCTCGGCGGTCACCAGCAGGCGGACCACGAGCCGATCGGCGACGCGGATGCCGTTCGCTTCCGGTGCGGCGGCCGCGACGATCACGTCGCCGCGCGCGATGTCGATCTCCTCGGCGAGGGTGAGCGTCACCGCCTCGCCGGTGCCGGCTTCCGCGCGGTCGCCGTCGAAGGTGACGATGCGGGCGATCGTGCCGCGCCGGCCGGAGGGCAGGGCGAGCACCGGATCGCCGGGGCGGGCGCGGCCGGCGACGATCGTGCCGGCAAAGCCGCGGAAGCCGGCATCCGGGCGGTTCACATATTGCACCGGCAGGGCGAAGCCGGCCTCAACCGTCACCGGCCGGATCTCGATGCGTTCGAGCCAGTCGAGCAGGGCCGGGCCGCGATACCAGGGCATGCGCGGCGAGGGCGCGGCGACATTGTCGCCCTCGCGAGCCGAAACCGGGATGAAAACCAGCGACGCGAAGCCGAGCCCGCGGGCGGCGGCGCGGTAATCGGCTTCGATCGCGCGGAACCGCGCCTCGTCGAAGCCGATCAGGTCCATCTTGTTGATGGCGACGACGACGTGGCGAACCCCCGCGAGCGCCACGATGATGCTGTGGCGGCGCGTCTGGTCGAGCAGGCCCTTGCCGGCATCGACAAGGATGATCGCGAGGTCGGCGCCGGAGGCTCCGGTCGCCATGTTGCGCGTATATTGCTCGTGGCCCGGCGTGTCGGCGACGATGAAGGCGCGGCGCGGGGTCGCGAAATAGCGGTGCGCGACATCGATGGTGATGCCCTGCTCGCGCTCGGCCGCGAGCCCGTCGACGAGCAGCGCGAAATCGAGTGCGCCGCCATTGGTGCCGAAGCGACGCGAATCCCGCTCAAGGGCCGCAAGTGTATCGCTGGGGATCGCGCCCGCCTCGTGCAGGATCCGGCCGATCAGGGTCGACTTGCCGTCATCGACCGAGCCGCAGGTGATGAAGCGCAGCAGCGAGCCTGGGCTTGCGGCGGGAGAATCGGCGCCGGGATGCGCTCCCGAGGCCGCGACGGTTTCGACGGCGCGCGCGTATCCCATCAGAAATAGCCTTCCTGCTTCTTCTGTTCCATCGAGGCGGCGCCGTCATGGTCGATCAGGCGGCCCTGCCGCTCGGAGGTGCGCGAGGCGCGCATCTCGGCAATGATCTCGGCGATGCTGCGCGCGCCGCTCTCGATCGCGCCGGTGAGCGGATAGCAGCCGAGCGTGCGGAAGCGCACCAGGCGCGTCTCGACCCGCTCGCCCGGGCGCAGCGGCAGCCGCTCGTCGTCGCGCATGATCAGCGTGCCGTCGCGCGCGACCACGGGGCGCGGCGCCGCGAAATAGAGCGGCACGACCGGGATGTTCTCGCGCTGGATATAGGTCCAGACGTCGAGTTCGGTCCAGTTCGAGAGCGGGAAGACGCGGAAGCTCTCGCCCTTCAGCTTGCGGGTGTTGAACAGCCGCCAGGGTTCCGGGCGCTGGTTGCGGGGGTCCCAGCGGTGATCGGCGGTGCGGTGCGAGAAGATCCGCTCCTTGGCGCGGGATTTCTCCTCGTCGCGCCGCGCGCCGCCGAAAGCGAGGTCGAAGCCGTGTTTGTCGAGCGCCTGCTTAAGCCCGGCGGTCTTCATGACGTCGGTATGGCGCTGCGAGCCGGAATCGATCGGATTGATGCCGGCGCGAAGGCCCTCCTCGTTGACATGGATGAGAAGATCGAGGCCGAGCGCCCGCGCGGTCTCGTCGCGGAAGGCGATCATCTCGCGGAACTTCCAGGTCGTGTCGACATGGAGGAGCGGGAAGGGCAATCGCGCCGGGTGGAAGGCCTTGCGCGCCAGATGCAGCAGCACGCTCGAATCCTTGCCGATCGAATAGAGCATGACCGGGCGCTCGCTGGTCGCGACCGCCTCGCGCAGGATATGGATCGCCTCGGCTTCGAGCAGCGACAGATGATCGAGCGGCTTCATGCCGGCACCTCCTCGCGCCTGGTGGCGCGCACCAGCCGGCCGTCGGGGCCGACATGCAGGCCGCATTCCTTCGCGGCCTCGTTCTCCCACCACCAGCGGCCGGCGCGCTCCGGCTCGCCCGGCTGCACCGCCCGCGTGCACGGCGCGCAGCCGATCGAGGGAAAGCCCTGCGCGTGCAGCGGGTTGAGCGGCACGCCCTCGCGCTCCGCGAAGGCGAGCAGCGCCGGGCGCGACCAATCGGCAAGCGGGTTGAGCTTGATCAGCCCGCGTCCTGCATCCCATTCGGCGAACGGGGTCGCCTCGCGCGCGGCGGATTGGTCGGCGCGCAAGCCGGTGATCCAGCCGGCGGCGCCGGCGAGCGCGCGGCCGAGCGGCTCGACCTTGCGGATGCCGCAGCACGCCTTGCGCGCCGTGATCGAGGCGTAGAACCCGTCGATCCCGTGCTCGAGGACGTAACCCTCGATCGCGTCGTGGCGCGGATAGAAGGCGGCGATGCGCAGGCCGTAGCGCGTCTCGGTCTCGCACCAGAGCGCGTAGGTCTCCGGATGCAGCCGGCCGGTATCGAGGGTCGCGAGGGTGATCGCGAGCCCGGCCCCGGCGACGAGATGGGTCAGCACCTGATCTTCGAGGCCGAAGCTCGTCGTCAGCACGAGCCTGCCGCCGATTGCGGCGCGGGCGGTGCGCAGTCGTTCGGCCGGCGCGAGCGGGGCCAGCGTGGCGGCGAGGGCGGCGGCGGAATCGGGGCCGGCGGCGTGGATGCCCGGATTCATGGCGCGGCTCCCGGTTCGGCGGCGGCTGCGCGGGCGGCGCGGCGGCGATCGAGAATGCTCACGCCGCCCGCCTGATGGCTGCGCTGATAGGTGGCACGGATGGCGCGGGCGGCGGCGAGCCAGATCTCGGCCGGCTGGCGGGTGGCGAGCGCCTCCGGCAACTCGACCTCGTCGAAGCCGCAGGCCAGCGCATAGGCGAACTGGTCGGCGATCAGCGGCCCCACGGCGCGCAGCGTGCCGCGAAACCCGGCATTGCGCAGCTGCTTCGCCAGCGAGAAGCCCCGCCCGTCCGAGAAGGCGGGAAAGCCGATCGCGATCAGCGCGAACCGGTCGAGATGCGGGCGGAGCGCGTCGATCCGCACCGTGTTGGCGATCTCGATCCCGAGCGCGCGGTTGCCTGCCGGCGGGGCCGGCGGCGCATCCGGCGCGAAGGGCACCAGGATCGCGGTCTCGCCGGTTTCCCCGGCCTCGGGGACGCGGGTGAAGGAGTCGGGCTTGAACCCGTCGCGGTCAAGCAGCGGCATGGCGGACCTCTCCGCTGAATGCGGCCTTGAACGGCGCGAGGCCGAGGCGGCGGATCGCGGCGATGAAGGGCTCGTCCTTCTCGCGCAAGGCGAGATAGGTCTCGACGAGCCGCTCGATCGCGTCCGGCACCGCCTCCGCTGCGATGCCGGGGCCGATGATCTCGCCGAGCGCTGCATTCTCGGTCGCGTCGCCGCCGAGCGTAATCTGGTAGCTCTCGGCCCCACGCTTCTCGAGCCCGAGAATGCCGATATGCCCGACATGATGATGGCCGCAGGCATTGATGCAGCCGGAGATCTTGATCTCCAGCGGCCCGATCTCGCGCTGGCGCGCGGGATCGGCGAAGCGCTTGGCCAGCGCCTGCGCGATCGGGATCGAACGGGCGGTGGCGAGGGCGCAATAATCGAGCCCGGGGCAGGCGATGATGTCGGTGATCAGCCCGACATTGGCCTCGGCGAGATCCGCCGCGCCGAGGGCCTGCCAGAGCGCGAACAGATCCGCCTGCCGGACATGGGGCAGCACGAGGTTCTGGTGATGCGTGACGCGGATCTCGCCGAAGGAATAGCGCTCGGCGAGGTCGGCGACGGCGCGCATCTGCGCCGCGCTCGCATCGCCCGGCGGCTGGCCGATCGCCTTGAGCGAGATCGTCAGCGCGGCATAGCCGGGCTGGCGATGCGGGAAGACATTGTTCTCCACCCAGGCGGCGAAGGCGGGGTTCGCGGCTTTCGCCGCCGCGAAGGCGGGGCTCTCGGCCGGCAGGGTTTCATAAGCGGGCGGTGCGAAATAGGCGGCGATGCGTGCTGCCTCGGCCGGGTCGGCATTGGTCGCGCTGCCGTCGATCGTCGCGTATTCCGCCTCGACGCGGGCGCGGAATTCCTCGATCCCGATTTCATGGACGAGGATCTTGACCCGCGCCTTGTATTTGTTGTCGCGCCGGCCTTCGAGATTGTAAACGCGCATCATCGCCTCGAGATAGGCGAGCAATTCGGGCTTCGGCAGGAATTCGCGCACCACCTTGCCGATCATCGGCGTGCGGCCGAGCCCGCCGCCGACGATGATGCGGTAGCCGATCTCGCCGGCCGCATTGCGGACGATGGCAATGCCGACATCGTGGGCGAGTATGGCGGCGCGGTCATGCGTCGCGCCGGTCACCGCGATCTTGAACTTGCGCGGCAGGTAGTCGAATTCCGGATGCAGGCTCGACCATTGCCGGATCAGCTCCGCCACGGGGCGCGGATCCTCGATCTCGTCGGCGGCCACGCCGGCGAAGTGGTCGGCGGTGACATTGCGGATGCAATTGCCGCTCGTCTGGATGCAATGCATGCCGACATCGGCGAGAAGCTCAAGAATATCCGGGATATCGCGCAGCTTCGGCCAGTTGAACTGGAGATTCTGCCGCGTGGTGAAATGGCCGTAGCCGCGATCATAGGTCTCGGCGATCCGCGCGAGCTGGCGCATCTGGCGCGCCGAGAGCGTGCCGTAGGGAATCGCGATCCGTAGCATATAGGCATGGAGCTGGAGATAGACGCCGTTCTTGAGCCGCAGCGGCTTGAACTCGTCCTCGGTCAGCCCGCCCGAGAGGCGGCGCGTCACCTGGTCGCGGAATTGCGCGACCCGGTCGCGGACAAAGGCATCGTCGAATTCATCATAGCGATACATGGATTCGGTTCCGTCAGAGTCCGAGGGTGCGCAGGATCGTGAACAGGCTGAGGGCGCAGATCAGCAACCCGACGCCGGCCATCAGCAGCCGGCGATCCAGCCGGCCGGTCAGCGTGGCGGCGAGGGGCGCCACGCACAGCCCGCCGAGAATGAGGCCGATCACGCTCTCGGCATGGCCGATGCCGATCAGCAGCGCGAAGGAGAGGCTGCTCGCCAGGGTCACGAAGAATTCGGCGGCGTTGACCGAGCCGATCGTGACGCGCGGCTCATGGCCGGAGCCGAGCATGGTGGTGGTGACGATCGGCCCCCAGCCGCCGCCGCCGACCGAATCCGCGAAACCGCCGATGAGCGCGAGCGGCGCCAGCCGGCCATCCGGCCGCGCCGCGATGCGGATCGTGCGGAAGGCGCGGAACAGGATGGAGAGCCCCATCAGCAGCAGGTAACCGGCGATCCAGGGCTGCAGCGCGCGGCCGTCGATCGTGGTGATCAGCACCGCGCCCAGCACGCCGCCGAGGATCCCGGGCGCGACCAGGCGACGGAAGATGCGCAGGTCGACATTGCCCAGCCGCCAATGCGACAGGCCCGAAGCGGCCCCGGTAAAGGCCTTGGCGATATGCACGGTCGCGGTGGCTGCGGCCGGCGGCAGGCCGAGTGCCAGCAGCAGCGAATTGGCGGTCACGCCATAGGCCATGCCGAGCGCGCCATCGACGAGTTGCGCCGCCGCGCCGATCGCCAGTGCGAGCAGGAAGGTGTCGCCGCGCAACGGCGCATCCTCGCCGCGGATCAGCAGCCAATGCAATGTGAAACCGGCGAAGACAAGCAGGATCAGCGCCGTCAGCAGGCGCACGCGGCCGGTGCTGATCCGCGCGATGTCCGGCCTCTCCTTCGGCATGGTGCGCGCGTGTTCCGGCATCACGTCCGCGCCCCGGTGGAGGTCCGGCCCGGAACGCGCGCGAGATCGGGGCGGATCGAGGGACCGCGCAGCTTGACGCGCTCGCGGAAATGATTGGGCACCGGCTCGCCGGCGTCCCCGAGCGTGACATCGATCAGATAGGCATCGACGACGCGGTTGGCGGCGAGTTCGGCCGCCGCCTCGGCCGCCAGCCGCTCGGCGGCGGCGCGGTCATGCGCGATCACCGCCTCGCGCGGATCGCGCGACCAGCCGGCCGCCGCGCGGACGACGACATCGCCGTTACGCAGATCGTTCGCGATCAGGATCGCGGGAAGCGCAATTCTGGGGGCCGGGCTCGACATCGGCGCAAACCTCGATCACAGCCCACCATGGGCCGGCTCGAGGGAGATGACCGGAAAAGCGTCTGATCTTCAATGGGTTGGTCTGGAATGCCTCAAGAAAGCAAGCAGCTTTCCGGTCAGGCTCGCACGGGAGCATTCCATGCTCCGGAACGGGGAGCGGCGAGCAGGCGCTTCGCCGCCTCGTGCCGGGACGGGCCACGGGGAAACCGGCGTCGGGCTCAGAAGAACGCCTGGAGCCCGGTCTGTGCCCGGCCGAGAATGAGGGCATGGACATCATGCGTGCCCTCGTAGGTGTTCACCGTCTCCAGGTTCTGGGCATGGCGCATGACGTGATATTCGATCTGGATGCCGTTGCCGCCGTGCATGTCGCGGGCCATGCGCGCGATGTCGAGCGCCTTGCCGCAATTGTTGCGCTTGACGATCGAGATCATCTCCGGCGCCTCGCGATGCTCGTCCATCAGCCGGCCGACCCGCAGGCTTGCCTGAAGCCCGAGCGCGATCTCGGTCTGCATGTCTGCGAGCTTCTTCTGGAACAGCTGGGTCTGCGCCAGCGGGCGGCCGAACTGCTTGCGGTCGAGCCCATAGGCCCGCGCGCGGTGCCAGCAATCCTCTGCCGCGCCCATCACCCCCCAGGAAATGCCGTAGCGCGCGCGGTTCAGGCAGCCGAACGGCCCCTTGAGGCCGGAGACATGCGGCAGCAGCGCATCCTCCGGCACCTCGACGCCCTCCATCACCACCTCGCCGGTGATGGAGGCGCGGAGCGAGAGCTTGCCGCCGATCTTGGGCGCCGAGAGGCCCTTCATGCCCTTCTCGAGCACGAAGCCGCGGATTTCGCCGCCATGCGCGGCGCTCTTCGCCCAGACGACGAAGACATCGGCGATCGGGCTGTTGGAAATCCACATCTTGCTGCCGTGGAGCAGGTAGCCGCCGGCGATCTTCTCGGCGCGGGTCTTCATCGAACCGGGATCGGAGCCGGCATCGGGCTCGGTCAGGCCGAAACATCCGATCAAGGCGCCGCTCGCAAGCCCCGGCAGGTATTTCCGGCGCTGCTCCTCGGAGCCATAGGCTTGGATCGGATACATCACGAGCGAGGATTGCACGCTCATCATCGAGCGATAGCCGGAATCGATGCGCTCCACCTCGCGCGCGACGAGGCCGTAGGCAACATAGGAGGCACCGGCGCCGCCATATGTCTCCGGCACCGTGACGCCGAGCAGGCCGGCGGCGCCCATCTCGCGGAAGATGTCGGGATCGGTCTTCTCATGGAGATAGGCATCCGCCACGCGCGGCGCGAGCCTGTCGGCGGCGAAGGCCGCGGCCGCATCGCGGATCAGGCGCTCGTCCTCCGCGAGCTGATCCTCGATCAGGAAGGGATCGGCCCAGTTGAAGCTGCCGCGCCGGGGGGCGGACCCGGCGGAGGCGGGATTCGTGGCGTCGGGATTCGTGGTGGTGGACATGGTTTCCTCCCGTTCGGCGGCAGGCCGGCGCATGCGGCGCATGGCGCTTGCCGTGGCATGGAAGCGTCTTCGCGGCAAACGCTGTTTGGCCGTGAATTCATGCATGCCATGCATAGTCTGCCATGTTATGCGTAGGCCATGTCGCGCCCGCGCCGCTTCCTGCCCTCGATCAGCCTGCTCTGCGCCTTCGAGGCGGTGCTCAGGACCGGCTCCACCGCGGCCGCGGCGCGGGAACTCGACCTCACCCAGGGCACGGTGAGCCGGCTCGTGCAGAATCTCGAGGCCCAGCTCGGGCTGCGGCTGTTCGAGCGGCATCGGCAGCGCCTCATCCCCGGCGCGGCGGCGCGGGCCTATGGCCGCGACATTTCGCGCGCGCTCGATCTCATCCAGCGGGCGGGGCTTCAGCTTGCGGCCAATCCCGGAGGCGGAACGCTGGCGCTGGCGATCCTGCCGGCTTTCGGCACGCGCTGGCTGGCGCCGCGCCTCGGCGCCTTCCAGGCCGCGCATCCCGGCGTGACGCTCAGCATCGCGACGCGGTTGCAGCGGTTCAACTTCGCCGCCGAGGGCTTCGATGCGGCCATCCATTTCGGCGCCGAGGATTGGCGCGATGCCGGGCATCTCAAGCTGCTCGACGAGACCCTGACCGTCTGCGCCGCGCCGGGGTTTCTCGCCGGGCGGGCGCGGATCGCGCGGGTCGAGGATCTCGCGACGCTGCCGCTCCTCCAGCTCGGCACGCGACCCGGCGCCTGGGCGGCCTGGAGCGCCGGGCAGGGTGCTGCGCCGCTGGTTGCGCGCGGCATGCTGTTCGATCAGTTCGCGCCGCTGATCGAGGCGGCGATCGCGGGGCTCGGAATCGCGGTCCTGCCGGATTTCCTCGCCGATCCGGAGATCGAGGCCGGGCGGCTCGTGCCCGTTCTCGCGCGCGCGGTGCCGAGCGGGGGCGCCTATTGGCTGGTCTGGCCGCGGGCGCGGGAGAATTACCCGCCGCTCGCGGCGTTCCGCGCCTGGCTCGGCGCCGAAATCGCGCGGGACGCGGCTCGGCGGTGATCGAGGACGGATCCGGGCTCTTCGCGGCCGGATTGCGCGCGCGGGTTGTCGGCCGCAAAACCGCCGCCAGCGGCCGTGATCCCGCTCCGTCGCCGGGTTTTTCGGCCGGGCACGCGCGGCCCGATCCCTTCGGATCCGCGATGCTCGCGTGCAGGCGGGCGAGGGGCAGCCGCTTTTTGCCCGGAAATACGCGCTGAAGCGTGCATGATTTCGTTCTATCAATCCTGAATTGTATTTATGTGCGGATTCCTTATCCCGTGATTTACCACGTGGCAGGTCGCGCGGCTGCGCGTTCGATCACGGAAAGTCTTCCTTAAAGGATCGCGCCGCACAACCCTCGCGAGCAGGCGACGGAGATCGCCGGACGCCAGAACGGCGTCGTGGTCCACAGGATGACAGCGGGGCATGAGAATGTCGGTGGTGATGGTGCGGAAGAATCCGCACGCCGCGAACATGAACGGGGCAGCGGAGCCGGCGCGGCGTGCGGCGCGGGTTTCCGAACTCGAGGCGCAGATCGGGACGATGTTCAAACGTCTCCGGCTCGCCGTGGTTTATGGCGGGGACAAGCGCGTCGAGGGGGCGGTCATCGAACCGACCGGCAATCCGCGTTCCTGGAAGAGCTACGAGACCGTGGCGCGGGACATCGCCGCCTCGATGCGTCGGCAGGGCTGCCGCGATGTCAGCCTCGTTCCCGACGACATGCGTCTCGGCGAGGCGATGCGCGAGCGCGACATCCATCTCGCCTGGCTGAACACCGGCGGCGTGCAGGGGCATTGCTCGGTTGCGCATGCGCCGGCGATGATGGAACTCTTCGGCATCCCCTATATCGGCCATGATCCGATGATGGCGGGGATCCTCGATTCCAAACACGTTTTCAAGCGCCAGCTGCGCTCCGCCGGGCTGCCGACGGCGGCATTCGCGATCGTCCTGCCCGAGGGGGCGCCCTTCGAGCCGGAGGCCGACCCGGTCTTCGTGAACGCGTTCGGCGATCATCCGGGGCCCTTCGTCGTCAAGCCGGTCTCCGGCCGCGCCTCGCTCAACGTGCTCTATGTCGAGCAGCGCGCGGAACTCGGGGCGGCGATCGACGAGGTCTACGGCCGCACGCGCAATTTCGTGCTCGTCGAGCAATATCTCGGCGGCGCGGAATATTGCGTGGCGATCGGTGGACCGGTCATCTGCCGCGGTGGTCGGCTCGAGCGGCTCGACCGGCCGTTCGTGTTCTCGCCGCTCGAGCGGGTGCTCGAACCCGGCGAGCGCATCTTCACCTCGATGGATGTCCGGCCGATCTCCGGCGACCGGGCGCGGCTCCTCGACCGGCCCGACGATCTGCCGGTGCGCCATGCGCTGACCGAACTCGCGCTCGCGGTCTACGAGCAACTCGGCATCGAGACGCTGGTGCGCCTCGATATCCGCGCCGACCACAAGGGCCGGCTCCATGTGCTCGAGGCCAATCCGAAGCCCGATCTCAAGGCGCCGGAGGGCGGCACCACCAGCCTCGTGGCGCTGGGGCTCGCCGAATTCGGCATGAGCTACGACGATCTCATCATGTCGGTCTTCGCGGACCGGATCGACGCCCTGCTGAGCCGGCGACGGGGAACCGCCGACCGCCTCGCACGGCTGATCTGATGCGAAACCGGGAAGGGCGGCCCATGGAACTCATACTCTCTCGCGGACGGAGGATCGCGGATGCGCTGGCGATGTTCGTCGTCGCGGCCGTCTCGCTGTTCATTCTGGTTTATGTCGCTTTCGGGGAGGCGCGCCGGAACTACGAGCGGTTCCAGATCGAGAAGATCATCTCCCAGGGGCAGGTCGCACAATCGGCGGTGGAGGCCTTCGTCCGCCCCGGTCTCCCGATCCATCAATTCGTGGGCTTCGGCGTCCTGACCGAACCGATCGTCGAGGCGGATCCGCTGATCGACAGCATCGCCGCCTATGATGCCGCGGGCGCCCGCATCTTCACCTCGATCGGCGGGGCGCAGGCAACCCTGCTCCCGGCCGAAAGCGGGCAGCCCATCGCCGATGGCGTTGCCGAAATCCGGACCACGAAGGATCTGCTCCAGATCGTGCTGCCGGTGAAGAACCGCTTCGAGACCGTAGGCTCGATCGTGCTGTCCTCGCCGCGAGCAAAGATTTCCGAGAAGGTCGAGCAGGCCTTCATGCCGCTTCTCGGCATCGCCGGGGCGGCCTCGGTGATGTTCGTCCTCTATGTCGTGCTGTTCGCCCAAAACGGCACGCCGCAGCGCCGTGCGCGGATGGTCGCCATCGCCTTTGCGGTGAAGTTCCTCGTCGTCTCGGTCTTTGTCGTCCACGCGCTGCTCTCGGTCTATACGCAGGGCGCGCAGGCGCGTGCCAAGGCGATCGCCGATTCGCTCGCGCAGCGGCTCAACGATGTCGTCGCCTTCGGCTTGAGCTTCGAGGAATTCACCGGGATCGTCGGGCTTGTCGAGGATTACAAGCGGCTCAATCCCGAGATCCGCGCCGCGGCGCTTGTGGTCGACGGCAAGCTCCGCGCGCATTCGAGCCCGGCGCCGCGCGAGGGCGGCTGGGTATCGGAGGCGCATGATTTCGAGTTCAGCGTCACGCTGACGCCGCCGGATGCCGCGGTGCCGGTGCGGGTGCTGGTCGCGATGCCCAAGGATGTCGTCTACAAGCAGGTGATGCGCTCGGCGAAGAATTTCGGCGCGCTGTTCGTCGCCTCGGCCTTCATCGCCGCGCTGTTCATGGGGGTCGCGCGCTCGCTGCAATATGTCAGCCATTCCGCGCCGGGGCTCGATCCGGACGAGCACGAGAAGGCGACGCTCAATCTCGTCAAGCCGGTCTTCTTCCTCGCGGTGTTCGTCGAGCACCTCAATTACGCGTTCCTGCCGCAGCTCATGCACGAGATCGCGGCGCGATCGAATCTTTCCAGCGCCTATGCCTCGCTGCCCTTCCTGGCCTATTACCTTTGCTTCGCGCTGTCGCTCATCCCGGCCGGGCGGCTCAATGCCACGCTCGGCTCGCGCAAGCTGATCATCGCCGGCCTTGCTATGGCGGGCTGCGGCGTGATGCTGATGTTCTCGATGCATTCGATCGAGATCGCGACGCTGGCGCGCGCGCTCTCGGGGCTCGGGCAGGGCACCCTGTTCATCGGGGTGCAGGCCTATGTGCTCGCGAATTCGTCCTATCACCGCAAGACACAGGCCGGCTCAGCCATCGTGTTCGGCTTCCAGGCCGGGATGATCGCGGGGATGGCGATCGGCTCGCTGCTCGTCTCCTATATCGATGTCGGCGGCGTCTTCCAGCTCGGCGCACTGATCGCGCTGATCACCATGTGCTACGCTGCTGCGGTGCTGCCGCAGGGGGTGGACAGCCGCGAGACGCGCATCGGCACCAGCACCGCCTATCGCGACGTGGTGCGGATGCTGAAGAACGGGCCGTTCCTCAAGTCCATGTTGCTGATCGGCATGCCGGCCAAGGCGGTGCTGACGGGCGTCATGCTGTTCGCGCTGCCGCTGTTGCTTTCGAAGAGCGGCTTTGCCCGCGAGGATATCGGCCAGATCACCATGGTCTATGCGGGGGCGGTGATCCTCGCCTCGTCCCTGATCTCGGCCTATGCCGACCGTTCGCGCCAGACCGAGCGGGTGCTGGTGCTTGGCGGGGTCCTGACGGCGGCCGGGCTGGTGCTGGTCTCGCTGGTCGGGCTCGAGGCGGTTTCGGGCCGGGACGCGCCGCCGCTGCTCGCCACCGCGCTGATCGTGCTCGGCGTCACGATCGTCGGCATCGCGCATGGCTTCATCAATGCGCCGGTGGTGACGCATGTGGCCGACAGCCGCATCGCGGGCGAGCTCGGGGTGGCGAATGTCGCCTCGACCTACCGGCTCGTCGAACGCTTCGGACACATGCTCGGCCCGGTGATCATCGGCCAGGTCTTCCTGTATTTCGGCCCCTCCTGGGTGACGATCGGCTGGGTCGGCGCGGCGATCCTGTTCCTGACCGTGCTGTTCCCGAGCGAACCCGAACGGCTCGACCATTCCCAGAACAAACCGGCGGTGGCCTGACATGCGCGCGCTTACCCGCAGATCCCTTCTCGTCTCGGCCGGCCTCGCAGGGCTCGCCGTGGGCCCGGCGCTCGGCCAGGCGGCGTCGCCGCTGCGGGGCGAAATCCTCGCCGTCGCGCCGGCCCAGCCGCCCGTGGCGCCGGAGCGGGAGCCCTATTGGGCCTGGTTCCGATATGCGCCCGCGATCCTGAAGACCTGGAGTTTCATCGCCGATCCGCAGGATCCGAACCGTGTGGTCGCCCGCCCGCTTCGCCTCGGTCTCGCTTCGCCGACGCGCCGGGTGCTCGTGGTCTATCCGCGCGCCTCGTCGGCCTATGACGTCTCGATCACCAAGATTCTCAAGGTGTTCGAGGACAAGCTGCTCGATGCCGAGGTCGTCGCCGTCAATTTCCGCAACGAAGAGGCGCGCGGCCGGGCGGCGATCGCCTATGCGGAACGCGAAGGCTTCGACCTCATCATGGCGATGGGCTCGGAATCGACCGCCTGGCTGTGGTCGAATTATCGCGGCGGCCGGCTTCCGGTGGTTTCGGTCTGCTCGAAGGATCCGGTGGTGCTCGGCCAGACGCCCTCCTACGATCAGGGTTCGGGGACGAATTTCGCCTTCACCTCGCTCAACATGCCGATGGACGTGCAGATGGCCTATGTGCAGGCGCTCAAGCCGCGCCTGCGCAATATCGGCGTGCTGGTCGATTCCAAGAATCTCAGCGCGGTCGAGACGCAATCCAAGCCGGTGATCGATTACGCCAAGAAGCGCGGCATCCGCGTCCTCGAACTGGCGGTGACCGACCCCGCCAACGCCCAGGCCGAACTCGCGCGGCTGGTGCCGGCCGCCGCGGCGCAGATGCAGCGCAACGATCCCGATCTCAAGAACTCGCTGTTCTGGCTCACGGGCTCGACCTCGGTCTTCCGGGAGATCGACACGATCAACCAGCATGCCGGGCGCATTCCGGTGATCTCGGTGGTGCCGGAGATCGTCAAGGAGGGCGACAGCACCGCGGCGATGTCGATCGGCATCTCGTTCGAATCGAACGCACATCTCGCGGCGGTCTACGCGGCGGAGATCCTCACCGAACGCGCCAGGGTGGACGCGCTCAAGGTGGGGGTGGTCTCGCCGCCGGATATCGCGATCAGCTTCCGCAAGGTGCGCGACATCGGCATGACGGTGCCATTGTCGATGTTCGAGGCGGCGGGCACGATCTACGACTACGAGGGCCGGGCCGTACGGATCGACGGCGCGACGGTCCAGCGCGTCCGGACGCATTGATCCGGGCCGTAACGGGGATGGGGAGGCGCGGCCGTGAAGGCCGCTGATTGGAAGCGATGGTGCAGTCCGGATTGGACATGGATGGCAATGCGGCGATCGAGATCGCCGGCGACACGCAGGACAGGCACCTCCGCCGGTCCGGGCCGGCTTCTCGCGCGCGCAGGCGGCCGTGCTCCGCATGGCGCTCGGCGGCGCGCCGATCGACGCGCTGTTCGAGCGTGCGGCCGGGGCGCTCGAGGCGCTGATCCCCGGCGCCGCCTGCCTCATCGAGCTTGCGCGCGGGCCTGGGGGCGACGGATTCCGCTCGGCGCGGCTGCTCGCCGGGCCGCTGACGATGCAGTTCGGCCTCGATGCGGAGCCCGTCTCCTGCCTGGCGCGCGCCTGCGCCGGCGCCGCCCCGATCACCGTGCAATCCTTCGCGCGCGATCATCAGATGCCGGAGCATGGCCTGCGCGCGATCGCGGCCGGGTATCACAGCGCCATCGCGCTGCCGCTCGTCGCCGACGGCGCCGAGACGCCGATGGGGGCGATGGCGATCTATTTCCCGCGCGAGAACGGGCCGGATACCGAGACGGTCGCCAAGATCGAGGCCTTTGCGACGATCCTGTCCGAATTGCCGGAACTGGTCTTCGCCCGCCGGCGCGGCGAGCGCGCCGATGCGCAATTCGCCGACCTCGCCGAGACCATTCCCGGCGTCGTCTACCAGCGCGTCGTGCGGCCGGACGGCGATATCCGCTACACCTACATCAATTCCGGCGCGAAGGATCTGTTCGGCGTCGATCCCGAGACCGTGCTGCGCGATCCGGAGGCGCTGTTCACGCATTTCAGCGCCGATTACCGCAAGACCTTCAAGCAGCGGCTGATGGCCGCCTCGCAGGAGTTGCGGACCTGGGATGTCGAGGCGCAGATCGTCCGCCCGGACGGCTCCACCCGCCATACGCATGCGATCGCCCATCCGCGCCGCGAGCCGGACGGATCCGTGGTCTGGACCGGCGTGATCCTCGATGCCACGCGCATGAAGCTCGCCGAGGCCGAGGCGCAGGAAACCGAGGCGCGGACCCGGCAGGCGATCGTCGAGAGCTTCTCGCAGGGGCTGCTGCTGTTCGATCACGACGGCAGGCTCGTCGTGCGCAATTCGAAATTCATCGAGATCAATCCGGGCCTCGAGACCGTCGCCGTGCCCGGCGCGCGCTATGTTGACGTGCTCAAGGCCGAACTCGACCCCAAACGGGCCGGGCACAACATCGAATCGGACGCGACCTTCGAGTTCTGCGAGCGGCTCGCCAAGCACAACAAGGGGCAGGGGATCGTCTTCGAGCGCCAGATCGCGGGCGACCGCTGGATCCTCATCAACGATCATCCGACCGAGACGGGCGGCAAGGTGGTGCTCTACACCGATGTCACCGAATTGAAGCGCCGCGAGCGCCAGATCGAGCATATCGCGCATCACGATGCGCTGACCGGGCTGCCCAACCGGGTGCTGTTCCGCAAGAAGCTCGAAGAAGTGCTCAGCCATGCCGAGATCGAGCAGCGGCCGGTGGCGGTGATGTTCGTCGATCTCGACCGGTTCAAAGCCGTGAACGACACGCTGGGCCACCCGGTGGGCGATGCGCTGCTTCAGGTCATCGGCCAGCGCATCCGGGACGCCTTGCGCGCCTCCGACGTGCCGGCAAGGCTCGGCGGCGACGAATTCGCGGTCATCCTGCCGCATGGCGCCAATACCGAGACGCTGACCTCGCTCGCCTGGCGGCTGATCGATGTCGTCAGCCGGCCGGTGGAGATCCGCGGCCATACGGTGGTCGTCGGGGCTTCGATCGGCATCGCCATCAGCGGCGAGGGCGGCTATTCGGCCGATTACCTGCTCAAGAGCGCCGATCTCGCGGTCTATCGCGCGAAATCCGACGGCAAGGGCACGTTCCGCTTCTTCGAGGCGGAGATGGATGCGGTGGCGCAGGAGCGGCGGGAACTGGAGATGGATCTCCGCGCCGCGATTCGGAACGGCGAACTCACGGTGTTCTACCAGCCGCAGGTCGATGTCTTCACCGCGCAGATCGTCGGCGCCGAGGCGCTGCTGCGCTGGAACCATCCGCGTCGCGGCGCGATTCCGCCCTCGCAATTCATCCCGCTCGCGGAGGAGACCGGGCTGATCGCCGAGATCGGGCCCATGGTGCTGTTCCAGGCCTGCCGCGATGCCGCCGCCTGGCCGCTGCCGGCGCGCGTGGCGGTGAATTGCTCGCCGGCGCAGTTCCAGAACGGCGATTTCGTGCGCCTGGTGCGCGAGGCGCTCGAGGAGACGGGGCTCCGGCCCTCGCGGCTCGAGATCGAGATCACGGAATCGATCCTGCTGCGCGATACCGACAAGAACCTCGCCATCCTGCACGGGCTCAAGGCGCTCGGCGTGCGCGTCTCGATGGATGATTTCGGCACCGGTTATTCCTCGCTCGGCAACCTGCGCTCGTTCCCGTTCGACAAGATCAAGATCGACCGTTCCTTCATCGCGGATCTCAAGAATTCGGTGGATGCGGCGGCGATCATCCGCGCGGTGGTGTCGCTCGGCCGCTCGCTCGGCATCACCACCACGGCGGAAGGGGTCGAGACCCGCGACCAGCTCACCTATCTGCGCGCCGAGGGCTGTGCCGAGGTGCAGGGCTTCTATTACAGCGAGGCGCGGCCGAATGCCGATATCCTCGCCATGCTCGCCGCCTCGCCGGACGGCGTGATCGTCCCGAAATAGCCCCGCCAACGCCAGAACCCCCGGATGCGCGAGGAGCGTCGATCCGGGGGTCCGTCTTCGGTTTCGCCGCCCGCGAAAGCGGGGGAGCGAGGGGCGCGCGAAACCGGCGCCCGCCGACCGGGCAGGTACGCGTCACGTCCGGGCCGGCGGGACGGGCCGTGCGCATGGAGTCGCGGGGCCCGATCGGGTTTCGGGCGGGATCAGAACGGCAGGACGATGTCGAGCACCTGCTGGCCGTAGCGCGGCTGCTGCACGTCGGTGATCTGGCCCCGGCCGCCATAGGCGATGCGCTGCTGGGCGATCTTGGTCGATTCGATGGTGTTGCCGGCCTCGATATCCTCCGGCCGCACCACGCCCGCGACGATCAGTTCGCGGACCTCGAAATTGACCCGCACCTCCTGCCGGCCCTCGATCACGAGATTGCCGTTCGGCAGCACCTGCGTCACCACGGCGGCGATGTCGGTTACGAGCTGCTCGGAGCGCTTGACGGTGCCTTCGCCCTTCGAGCTCGAGCTGGAGCCGAGATCGACGAGGCCCTTGCCGGTGGCGCCGCGGGCGAAGATCTTGTGCAGGCGATCCTCCTGGCCGAAGAAACCCTCGACATCCACGCCCTCGGCATTGGTGCGCTTGCGCTCGGTCGTGTTGTCGATCGCCGCCTTGTCGGTGATGCGGACGCGCACGGTGAGCAGGTCGCCGACCTGCTGCGCGCGCTGATCCTTGAAGAAGGCGCGGCTGCCGGTGCGCCAGAGCGAATTCGCCTGGTAGGCGACGGGTTTCGGCTCCGGCATCGGCATCTGCACCGGCTTGTAGCCGGGCTGGGCGGTGGGGTTCTCGATCGCCGAGAGTGCCGGCGCCTTGCCGACATTGGCGAGGCGGTCGAGCGAGCCGCAGGCCGAGAGGCCGAGCGCGGCGGTGCCGGCGAGGGCGAGGCGCAGCGCCGAACCGGCGGCGGGGGCGGAATGGGTGGGCATGACGGTGTTCCTTCTCGCGCGTTCAGCGCTGGGCCGGGCTCGCCGCCGGGCTCTTGGCTTCGGCGACATGGGGGATGTGCGGGGGCGGCGTCGTGATCGTCACCTGCTGGGAGCCGGTCACGATGCCCTCGATCGTCCGCTTGGACTGCGGGTTCTGGACGCGGATCGTGTCGCCCTTGGCGCCGCCGGCGAGGGCGCGGCCGCGCATCGAGAGGCTCAGCCCCTTCACCGAATAGGTCACGGTGACGATCTGGTTCTTCTCGACGAGGAGCGGCTTTGCCATGTCGGCGTTGCGGATCGGCTCGCCGGCGCGGAGCGCGCGCCGGGGGACGAGGCCCACCAGTTCGGCCCCATTGGCGATGATGTCGGAGGGCACCTGCGCGGCCGGGCGCCTCACCAGGGTCAGGTCCTTCGCCTGCACCGCGTCGCCGCGTTCGAGATCGGCCACGGGAACGGCGATCTCGCGGAACTCGGCCACCGAGCCGGTGACGAGCCAGGATTCGCTCTCGTCGGCGCTCGTCAGCCGTGCCTCGAAGCGGCCGGAGCGCGGATCGCGCTGGATCTGCGCGACGCGGATCGTGCCGGCGCGGCGCAGGTCGACGGTGCGCGCAGTGACGGTGTCGTCGAGCGTCACCTCGATCAGCACCGGGCCGCCCGCAGGGGCGAGGGCACGGGTGACGAGTTCCTGCATCTCGGCGCGGGCGACGGCCTTGCCGGGACGGATCACCGTCACGGCGCGGAACGGGGCGGGATCGATGTCCTCGATGCCGAGTTCGCGCGCGGCCTCGAGAATGCGATCGACGCGGATCGTGCCGCGCCCGCCCGGCGCCGGGGCGCCGAACAGCGCGATCTCGCCGCGCTGGTCGAGCCCCTCGACGAGATCGCCGAGCCGGATCGTATCGGCGTCGATCACGGCCTGGGGCCGGATCTTGGCCGGTGCGGCCAGCGCAGTCCCGGCCATAAGGCCGCAGACCAGCGCGCCGGAGAGAAGGAGGCGGAGTTTCATGGCGTGCCCCCTCAGCCGCGGAACATGCCGGAGGTCGCCTGCAGCATCTGGTCGGCGCCCTGGATGATCTTGGAATTCAGCTCGTAGGCGCGCTGCGCCTGGATCATCGCGGCGATCTCGGTCACCGCGTTGACGTTGGATTCCTCGAGATAGCCCTGCTGGATGTTGCCGAAGCCTTCCGAGCCGGGCGTGCCGTCGATCGCCTGCCCGGAGCCGGCCGTTTCGAGGAACAGGTTGTCGCCGATCGATTCGAGGCCGACCTTATTGATGAAGCGCGACATGGTGAGCTGGCCGATCTGCTGCGGCACCGTGTCGCCCGGCAGCAGCGCCGAGACCTGGCCCGTCTGGCTGATGGAGACGCTGGTGGCGTTGGGCGGGATGGTGATGCCGGGATCGACGACATAGCCTTCCTTGGTGGTGATGCGGCCTTGCGAATCGGTCTCGAAGCCGCCGTCGCGGGTATAGGCGGTGCGGCCGTCCGGAAGCTGGACGCGCAGGAAGCCCTCGCCGCGGATGGCGAGATCATAGGTGCGCTCGGTCTGCGTCACGTTGCCCTGGCTCATGATGCGCGGGGTCGCGACGACCTTGGTGCCCGAGCCGAAGAACAGGCCGGCGGGAACCTGGGTGTTCTGGTCGGAGGTCGGCGAGCCGGAGCGGCGGTGGTGATCGTAGAGCAGGTCCTGGAAATGGACCGTCTGGCGCTTGAAGCCGTTCGTGCGCATGTTCGCGACGTTGTTCGAGATGACCTCGACGTTCTTCTCCTGGGCAGACATGCCCGTGGCAGCGGTATAGAGGGCGCGCATGGCGGGGATTCCTTGTCCCTGGAATGGTGTCAGATCGGTTCGCCGAGCCGCTGGATCGCGGTCCGGCGGGTCTCGTCGGTGCGGCTGATGAGGCTCGCGATGGACTGGTACTGACGCGTGACTTCGATCATCCGGCTGATCTCGACGACCGGCCGGACGTTGGAACGCTCGATGAATCCGCTCTGCACGCGGGCATCGGTCGCGACCTGCGCCGGCTGCGTGCTCGCGAAGAGATTGGCGCCGGCGTTCTGGAGCGCCTGCGGGTTCTGGAACCGCACGATGCGCAGCCGGCCGCGCGAGCCGTTGGAGGAGGAGACCGTGCCGTCGCCGGTGATGGCGAGGTTGGTCTCGTCGCTGGAGAAGGTGACGGCGCCCTGCTCGCCGACGACGGGATGGCCGTCGGAGGTGACGAGCTGGCCCTGCGCGTTGACCATCATCGCGCCGTTGCGGGTATAGCGCTCGCCCTGCGGTGTCTGGACGACGAGCCAGGTATCGCCCGGAAGCGCGATGTCGAGCGGATTGCCGGTGCGCTCGAGCGTTCCGGTGGAGAGGTCGAGCGGCGTGCCGCGATCGACGACGAAGGACACGCGGCGGTCCGCCCCGCGCCGGAACGTATCGCCGGACGCGACCGGCATCTGGAATTCCCGGCTTTCGGCCGAGCGGCGCTTGAAGCCGTTGGTCGTGACGTTCGCGACATTGTTCGCGATGACGTCCATTTCGCGCCTGAGCGCCATCTGGCGCGACAGGGCGATGAGAAGAACGTTCTCCATGGAACGTACCCCTTTGCTCCTCGAATGATGGCCCGTTCTCCTCGCTCCCCAGCGCGAGACCGTTCCGATGCATTAACCAGAACAAGCGCCGTGCCAGCGCGGCGGGTTCATAAAAAGCGAGACAAATCAGTTCGCTGATCGAAATCTCCGCCTGCGAGGATCAGGGTCGAATTCGCCGGTCGGCAGAAATGATCGGGCAAATTTTGCCGCGCGGAGCGAAAACGAAAGTCTTCGTTAACCATGGTCGCGGCAACGTCGCTCTCGGGCAGGGCGAGCCGATTCCGGAACGTGCCGACCCGATTGTCTGATGCGAACGCGCGGAAATGGCGGGAACGATGGCGGCGACGACGGCGAATCCTGACGAGACCACCGAAATCACCGAAACCGGCGAAGAGGGCCAGCAGGCCCCCGGCGGCAGGAAGAAGCTCATCATCATCGGAGCCGCCGCGGCGCTGCTCCTCGCCGCGGCCGGCGGCGGCTACATGATGTTCGCCGGCAAGAAGGCCGAGGACGCCCAGTCCGCGGCCGCCAAGAAGAAGATGGTGTTCTTCGATCTGCCCGAGATCACCACCAATCTTGCGGCCCAGCCGGGGCAGGAGCGGCCGGTCTATCTGCGCCTCAAGGTCGCGCTCGAGCTCGAGGATCAGAAGATGATCGCCGAGATCACGCCGCTGCTGCCGCGGGTGATGGACAATTTCCAGATCTTCCTGCGCGAGCTTCGCCCGTCGGATCTCGAGGGGTCGGCCGGGCTCTACCGGCTGAAGGAGGAACTTGTCCGGCGCATCAACGCCGCGGTCTACCCCGCGCGCGTCGAGGCGGTCCTGTTCAAGGACGTGCTGGTGCAGTGATCGCCGCGATCGGGTGACCATCGGGCAAGTGAGGGACAGGACGTGGCTGATACGAACGACCAGACGCAGGACGATCTCGCCGACGAATGGGCCAAGGCGCTCGGCGAATCCGGGGATGTCGTCGCCGATGACGACAAGCGCCCCGTCGAGAAGGGGCTCGATCTCGATCTCGGCACCGGGCTCTTCCTCGATCAGGAGGAGGTCGACACGATCTTCGGGTTTGACCCCGAGGATGCGGACCAGTCCAAGCAGAACGGCGTGCGCGCGATCGTCGATTCGACGGTCGTCTCCTACGAGCGCCTGCCGATGCTCGAAATCGTCTTCGACCGGCTGGTCCGGACGCTGACGACGACGCTGCGCGGCTTCTTCTCGGACAATGTCGAGGTCAGCCTCGACGACGTGACCTCGGTGCGGTTCGGCGATTACGTCTCCTCGCTGCCGCTGCCGACTATCCTCTCGGTGTTCAAGGCCGAGCCCTGGGAGAATTACGGGCTCGTCACCATCGATTCCGACCTGATCTATCTGGTGATGGACGTGCTGCTCGGCGGCCGGCGCGGGCTCTCGAATTTCCGCATCGAGGGCCGCCCCTACACCACGGTCGAGGTGAGCCTCGTCAAACGGCTGCTCGACCTGGTGCTGAGCGAGGCGGAGCAGGCGTTCCAGCCGCTTTCGCCGGTGCGCTTCATCGCCGAGCGCATCGAGACCAATCCGCGCTTCGCCTCGATCACCCGGCCCGCCAACGCGGCGATCCTGATCGCGCTCGCGATCGATCTCGAGGGCCGGGGCGGGCGGGTCGAGCTCTTGCTGCCCTACGCGACGATCGAGCCGATCCGCGAGCTGCTCCTCCAGAGCTATATGGGCGAGAAGCTCGGCCGCGACACGATATGGGAAGGGCATCTCGCCTCCGAGATCTGGCAGGCGAAGCTCGATGTCGACGCGGTGCTGCACGAAACGCGCATGCCGGTGAAGCGGGTGCTCGACCTCAAGGTCGGCGATACCCTGGTCTTCGATGTGCGCGGCGATCCGCTCGTTTCCCTGCGTTGCGGCGAAATGCTTGTGACGCAAGGGAGAATCGGGAGAATAGGCGATTATATGGCGATCGAGGTCGCCAAGCCCCTCAAGCGGTCGAGAACGACCTTGCAAGCTTTCGAACAAGGCGCGTCTGTGCGTCGCGACAGGTGAGAGATGACGGGAAATCTGGGGTTGATCATCGAATTGATGGTCGTGGGGCTGCTGGTTGTCACCATTGGCTATTGTGTTGTGCTCGACCGGCGCCTGCGCGCCGTCCGGGCGGATGAGACCGTGATGCGCAAGACCGTGATCGAGCTTTCCGCAGCGACCGAGCGGGCCGAACGCGCGATCGACTCGCTGAAATCGACGCTCGGCGATTGCGACCGCACGCTGGCGGAACGGCTGCGGGTCGCCGAGCGATATGCCGCCGATCTCGAGGAGCAGATCAAGTCCGGCGACGACATCCTGAGCCGCATCGGCCGGATCGTCGCGGCGGCCCCCGAGCCGCAGCCGGCGGCGCCCGCCCCGGTCGCCCCCGAGGCGCCGCCGCGCGGCCTCTCGCGCATCAGTCAGACGCTGGCCCAGGCCCAGGCCCTCGCCGCCCAGGCGCAGGTCCGGGCCGGAGACGCGGCGCAGCGGGGCCATGTGGCATGACCAGGGTCCGGCTCCTCCCGGTGCTGGTCTTCGGGCTGGTGTCGTTCCTGACGCTGAAGCTCCTGACCATTGCCATGAATCTGCCGGATCGCCGGCAGGTGGCCTCGATCTCCGGGGATCCCTTCGCGCGGTCAATCACCCGGGCCCGCGAGGGGACGCCGGATGACCAGCTCATCACCGGCGCAACCGGAAAGAAGACGGAGAGCAAGCCGGCCGAATCCGCCGCCGCCGAGCCCAAGATGACCAAGGAAGAAGAGCAGAAGGCGCGCGAGGAATTGCTGGCGCGAATCGAGCGCGAAGGCACCCGCATCCCCGCTCCGGCCGGCGAGGCGGCTCCAGGCGTAGGCGTGAGCCCCGCCGAGAAGGCGCTGCTCGAAAAGCTGCGCAGCCGGCGCGGCGAGATCGAGGCGCGCGACCGCGAACTCGACCTGCGCGACAACCTGCTGAAACTCTCCGAGCGCAAGCTCGACGAGCGGATCGGCGAATTGCGCACGCTTGAGGGCCAACTCGGCGCCGCGTCCGGCAAGCAGGACGCCAAGACCCGCTACAAGCCGCTCGTCGTGATGTATGAGAGCATGAAGCCGAAGGAGGCCGCGCGCGTCTTCGACCGGCTCGACGTCAAGGTCCTGATGGATCTCGTCGGCCACATGAATCCGCGCAAGGTTTCCGAGATCATGGCGGCGATGGAGCCGGCTGCCGCCGAGAAGCTGACGCTAGCACTGGCGCGGGCGGCCGCCCAGGGCGACATGGCGGAGAACAGCGCGCCGCCGCAGCCCGACACCGAATTGCCGCGGCTTCCGGCGGCACCGCGGCGCTGAAGCGACAAGAGCATCTTGAAAAACCCGGCGGTCCGGCAAAGACCGCCGGGTGAGTTAAGCCGCCGTTAGGCATGCGGGTTTAGAGTCCGGCCCAGCATTCCCGTCGAATGGTCGGTTCCCGTGTCGCGTTTTCCTTCCGCAGCCCAGTTCCCGCGCCTCCGTTTTGTCCCGGCTCTGCTGGGGCTGCTGTTCCTCGCCCTGCTCGGCGTTCCGGCCGCGCAGGCCGCGACCAAGGGGACCGCAATCGGCTCCGAGATGCAGGGCTTCGGCCGTGTCGTCTTCAGTTTCGACCGCGAGATGCCGGCGCGTGTCCGGATGATGAACGCGGTGCTGATCGTCGAGTTCGACGAGCCCGTGACGATCGATCTCGAGAAGCTCGCGACCCAGCTTCCGCGCTATGTTTCCATCGCCCGCATGGATCCGGATGGCCGCTCGCTCCGTCTCGGCCTCACCGATCGCCTGAAGGCGGATCTCAAGCCGGCCGGCGAACGCCTCTATCTCGATCTGATGCCGTCGAAATGGCAGGGCATGCCGCCTCCGCTGCCGGCGGAGGTGGTGCAGGACCTCGTCCGCCGCGCCCGCCAGGCCGAGGATCAGATCCGCCGCCTGACGCGCGAGAACGACAAGGCCGTCAATCGCGAGCTGGATCTCCGCGTCGGCACGACGCCGCGCTTCCGGCGGGCGATCTTCGTCATGCCGCGCACCGCGCCGGTCGCCTTCGAGCAGAAGGATGGCGAGATGCGGCTGATCTTCGACGCGAATTTCCTCATCACCGAGGAGCTGATTCGCTCGCGGCTCGCCGGGCTCGTTCGCGAGGTTGAGGTTCAGCCCGGCGAGGAGAGCCTGCGCATCATGATGCGGGCGGAGAGCGGCTTCACCGTGCGTGGCTTTCGCGAGGATGATTCCTTCACGCTCGATTTCGCCCGCGCCGATGGCGGGCCGATCGAAGGCGAACCCGGTACGCCGCCCGCCAAGGCGGAGGATGGATCGCGCCGCGGCGAGGCTTCGCAGGCCGCGGCGCGGCCCGCTACTGCGGCGGTGCCGCTCGACACGCTCGTTCCCACCGGCCGGGCGATCGAGGCGCGGCTCGAGGCGGGGCTGGATCCAGACGGATTCGCGCTTCGCCTCGCCCATCTCGGCGCGACGCCGGTGGCGATGGTCCAGCGCGGCCGCGAATTGCTGATCCTGCTCGAAACCGGCGATTCGCTGAACAGGCCGGAGCTTCCCGAGGCGCTGAACGGCCGGCTGGAGGGCCTCTCGATCACCCGGCTGCGCACGGCCTCGCTGATCCGCCTGACGCCGCGGGGGGAGGGACAATTCTGGCTGCGGCGGGAGGAGGAAGATCTCATCCTCCAGCACGGCCGCGGCATGGGCGCGGATGGTTTCGCCGGCGCGGGCATCGTCATCCGCCGCGCCTTCGACGGCAATGGCCGCGAATCCCTGGCCGCCATCGTCGGGCCGAAGGGCGCGCTGCATGTGATCGAGGATCCGACGTCCGGCCAGCGCCTGGCGCTGGTTCCGGTGCCGCGCGCCGAATCGCTCAGCCCCAAGCCGCAGGTATTCGCGGAATTCACGATCGAGCCGACGCTTGCCGGTTTTGCGGTGCTACCGATCGACGAGGCAGTGACGCTGAAGCGCGAGGGCGAGCAACTGCTGATCGGCCACGAGATCAAGCTCACCCTGTCGAACCTGCCGGCGGAGACGGCGGAGACGCCCCGGGCGCGCCAGCCGCTCATCCTCGATACCCGGCTCTGGCTGGAGGACAGCCGCGGCCCGATCCGGCAGACGGAGCGCGTGCTGTTCCTCGCCGCGGCCGAGTCCCCGCGCGTGACGCGCAGCGATGCCCGCCTCCGGCTCGCGCGCTTCTATCTCGCCAACGGCTTCGATGCCGAGGCCTCGGCGGTGCTGGAGGCGATCGCGGTCGACGATCAGCAGGCGGCGCAGACCAAGACGATGGTCTTTCATCGCGCGCTGGCGGCGGCGATGATGGGGCGTCTCGTCGATGCCGGCCGGTTCCTCGCCGATCCGGCCATCGCCCTCGACGACGAACAGAAGCTCATCCAGGCCGTGGTCGATGCCAAGGCGATGCGCTATCCGCAGGCGCTGGCGCAGTTCCGTCAGGCGCTCGGCGCCCTCGACCAATATCCCGAACCCTTGCAGGTGCAGTTCCGCCGGCTCGCGATCGAGGCGGCGATCGAGGCCGGCGACCCCGTCTTCGCGCGCGATCAGATCCTTGCCTTCGAGCGTGTCGATACGCGCTATCGCGACCCCCATACCCAGCAATTGCTGGCCGGGCGGCTCGCCGAGATGCAGGGGCGCTTCGCGGAGGCCTATGCCGCCTATTCGCTCGCGGCGCAATCGCGCGACCGGCGGATCGAGGCCGAGGCCCGATTCGGCCGCGCCACGGCCGGGCTCGCGGAGGCCAAGATATCGCCCGAGGATGCCCGCGCCGAGTTCGAGACGCTGACCGCGATCTGGCGCCGGAGCGAGACCGAGGTGAAGGCGCTCGAACGCCTCGGCGAGATCTATGCCGGCGAGGGGCGCTGGCGTGAGGCCTTCCTCGCCACCCAGCGCGCGACGGCCATCATGCCCGAGCACCCGGCGACGCGGCGGCTCGAGGAGACGATGGGCCGGCGGTTCGAGAACCTGTTCCTCGATCAGGAGGCGGCGAAGCTCTCCAAGGTCGAATCCCTGGCGCTCTATCAGGAATTCCGCCAGCTCATGCCGGCCGGCCGGCGCGGGGATGCCATCGCCCGCCGCCTTGCGGACCGGCTCTACGATCTCGACCTTGCGGGTGAGGCGGCGGAGATCCTCGAGCATCAGGTCAAGCACCGGCTCGAAGGCGTGGCGCGCGCTTCCGTGGCGACCCGGCTCGCGCTGATGCATCTCGAAGCGCGCAAGCCGGTCGAGGCGCTGTCTGCGCTGCGCAGCACGCGGCTCGCCAGCATGCCGGCGGAGCTGCGCCGGGCCCGCACGCTGGTCGAGGCGCGCGCGCTGGGCGAACTCTACCGCACCGATCTCGCGATCGAGGTGCTCGCCAACGAGAGTGGCGACGATGTCGACCGGCTGCGGGCGGATATCTTCTGGAAGGGCAAGAAATGGCGCGAGGCCGGCGAATCCTACGAGCGCGTGCTCGGGGATGCCTGGCAGGGTGAGGCCATGCTCACTGAAGGCCAGCGGCTCGACGCACTGCGTGCCGGGCTCGCCTATGTGCTCGCCGAGGAGAAGCTGTCGCTCGACCGTCTGCGCGGCCGCTACCTCGCCAAGATGGCCAAGACCGAAGATGCCGGGGCGTTCAACCTGATCACCCGCGATCAATACAGCCGTCCGCAGGCTTTCCGCGATGTCGCGCGCTCGGTCGTCAATGCCGACACGATGACGGAATTCCTCGCCGCCTATCGTCGCCGCTACCCCGATCAGGCGGGAACGGCGCGGCCGGTGCGCAGCGCCGGACAGGAGCGGCAATCGGCGCTCGAAAGCCCGGACGCGGCGGCGCGCCCGAGCCAGGGCCTGCCCGGCGCCGGCTGAAGCGCTTCGCGCCCGGGCAGGTAGGGCGCTATCCGGCTCCGAAGCTCTGCACGAGCGAGGCGGTCACCAGCCGCCAGCCGTCGACAAGCACGAAGAAGATCAGCTTGAACGGCAAAGCCACCGTGATCGGCGGCACCATCATCATGCCCATCGAGATCAGGATCGACGACACGACAAGGTCGATGATCAGGAAGGGCAGGAAGAGCAGGAAG
This sequence comes from Rhabdaerophilum calidifontis, assembly GCF_008641065.1. Classification (GTDB taxonomy): domain Bacteria; phylum Pseudomonadota; class Alphaproteobacteria; order Rhizobiales; family Beijerinckiaceae; genus Rhabdaerophilum; species Rhabdaerophilum calidifontis. The sequence continues at coordinate 35,209 of NZ_VTRS01000005.1, forward strand.
CCGATCTCGAAGGCGCGGCGCAATTCGGAGATCATGAAGGCCGGCACAAGGCTCGTGAGCGGCGTCGCCTCCGGGGTTTCCGGGCGCGGCGCGCGCGAGAGATCCAGGAACAATTCGAGATCCGTCGGCCGCACATGCCGGAGCATGAAGACCTTGAAGGGCTGCGCGGCGCGGTCGAACGCCTCCATCTCGCGGATCTCGCCGGCGACCAGCGGCCGGATCCCCGATTCATAGGAGGCCTGGAAGGTCGGTGCCATGATGAAGGCAGTGAGGAACAGCGCCAGCCCGGTCAGCACCGTGGTCGGCGGCGCGGTCTGCGTGCCGATCGCGGTGCGCAGCAGCGACAGGACCACGACGATCCGGGTGAAGGACGTCACCATGATCAGGATCGAGGGCGCGAGCGACAGGATCGTGAGCAGCGCGACAAGCTGAAGCGCACGCTCGGTCAGCCCGGTTCCTTGGCCGAGATTGATCGAGATATCTTGGGCGAGGGCGGGCGAGGCGGCGAGGATGCCGGCCGCGGCGAGGCCGGCCAGGCACAGCGCCGGCGCGCCGCCTCGCCAGCGGAAAGGGAACGGCGCGCGCATCACTGGCCGGATTTCGGCGGCGCGGCGGGGCGGCCGAGGAGGCGGGCCATCTCCTCCTCGAGCATGTCCATCTCGGAGCCGGGCGGCGGCGCGGCCGGCCGCGCGGTCGTGGTGGATGGCGCGGCGAGGGGCGGCGGGGGAGCCGGTGGTTCGGGCGGGAGGGGCGGGACAGGCGGTGCCGCGGGCGCCGGCATCGGGCGCTGCGGCATGCTCGAAACCGGCGGGACCGGCGGAATCGGCTTGTTGAAGGGCGGGCGCAGCGTGCCCGACATCGGCTTTGCCAGCACCTCGTTGAGGCGTCGCGCCATCTCGCTCATCGGTTCGGTGCGGGGCACCTCGGTGCGCGGAGGCTCGGCGCGCGGTGCCGAAGGCGGCGGAACCGGCGGAGCGGCCGGCATCGGCATGCGGGCGCCGGCGGGCGCCGGGGATTGCGGTGCGGGTGCCTGCGGCGCTGAGGACGGCGGGGTCTGGAGCGGCGGAGCGGGCTGGGACGGCGCGGGCCGTTGCGGTGCGGGAGGCTGGGCGGGCGCCGTTGCCTGACGCTGCGGAAGATCCTGCCGCGAGGGAACATCCTGACGGGGGGGCGCTTCCTGGCGTTGCGCAACCTGCTGCTGCATCGCGCTCAGCGCGCGCTCGAATTCGTCGTCGAGCCGCGGGGTGGACGGCACCTGCGTGACGGAGGGCGCCGTGCCGCGCGCTGCGGCCACAGGGGGCGGCGGGACGGGCGCGACCACCGGCCGGACGACGGCCGGCGTCGGTGCGGCCTGGGCGGCCGGCGACGGGGCTTCTCCCGTCAGCGCGGCTTCGGCCGCCTGGATGGCGTCGGGCTCGAGCGCGCGGGCGCTGGTGCGTTCGCGGAAGGCGCGCTCGCCGCGCACGATATTCTGCTCGACCACGACATCGTTCGGCCCGCCGATCAGGATCAGGTGCTCGACATTGTCGCGGCGGATGATCACTAGCTTGCGGCCGTCGCGGTCGAGGGTGAAGGCGTCGGTGATGGCGAGGCGCTGCGGCCTTCCGCCGCGTGCGGAGGAGCCGGAGAGGTTGAGCGTCGGGCGCAGGGTGCGAATCAGCCAGGTCGCGAGCGCAAGCACGACAACGAGCAGCAGGACCGCGAGGCCGATCCAGAGCATCAGCGCGCCGGTGCTCTCGCCCAATCCGAGCTTTTCGATCAGGTTTTGCATCCGTTCTCCCACAGATACAGCGGCTCTGGCCGTGCGAAGCCGAGCCTGCCATCCCGCCTGTCTTCCTACCACGGCGCGCCGCGTTCAACGGCGGAAATAGGTTAATCACAGTTAACGTTCCGCGCGAAGCTGCGCCAAACCCGAACAAAACGGCCCGCGCCGCCATCCGGGTTAACTCGGCCTTAACCATGAATGCGGCAAGAATTGCCGCGAGAAAGCCCAGAAGGGCCGGAATTGCCGAGGTCTTCATGATTCATGATCTGCCGACTTTTGCCGCATTGCGCGACCGCATGAAGTTCCTCCAGGCGCGCCAGCGCGTGCTGGCGCAGAATGTCGCGAATGCCGACACGCCGCGCTACCGGCCACAGGATATCCGCCAGCTCGGCATCGATCCGGCCTCGCGCGGCGCGGACCAGACCCGGCGGGCCGGCCCCGGCGGCGTTTCCGCCGCCGGCATCACGCTCGCGGCGACCGATCCCGCCCATCTGCGCGCGGGCGGCGCCAGCGGCGTCGAGACGGAGCGCGGCGCGAGCTACGAGACCCGGCCCTCCGGCAATGCCGTCGATCTCGAGAACGAGATGCTGAAGGTTTCGCAGAACCAGATCGATTTCCAGACCGCAGCAAACATCTACCAGCGCGGGCTTGCCACGCTGAAGATGGCGCTGGGTCGCCGGGCCTGAGGGGAAGAGCCATGGATTTCTTCAAGTCGCTCGCCGTCGCCGCGTCGGGGCTTCGCGCCCAGGCCGGCCGCATGCGGGTCATTTCCGAGAATATCGCGAATGCGGACACGCTGCCGACGCAGCGCGGCGGCGATCCCTACCGGCGCAAGGTCGTGACCTTCGAGAGGAGCCTCGACCGCGCGATGGATGTGCAGACGGTACAGCTCGGCCGCATTCGCCGCGACCGCAGCGATTTCAAGCAGGTCTACGAACCCGGCCATCCGCTGGCCAACGCCCAGGGCTATCTCCAGAAGCCGAATGTCGATCCGCTGATCGAGTCGATCGACCTGCGCGAGGCTCAGCGGTCCTACGAGGCCAATCTCAACGTCATCACCACCACCCGCCGCATGCTGGCGCGCACGCTCGATATCCTGCGCGCCTGATCCTGACGAATCGCTTATGGAGAAGGCCATGAAGACGACGATGACTCCCGGGCTCGCCGCCGGCGCCTATGCCCTCACCCAGAAGATGTCCTCCAATCCCTCGGCGCTGGTCGCCAAGCAGGGCGAGAAGGGCAATTCCTTCGCCGATGTGCTCGAGGCGACGGTCGGCCGTGCGCATGATGCCGGCAAGAAATCCGACGCGCTGGCGATGCGCGCCGCCTCGGCCCAGCCGACCGACCTCGTCGAGGTCGTCACCGCTGTTGCCGAGAGCGAGGCTGCGATCGAATCGCTTGTCGCCGTGCGCGACCGGGTAGTGGCTGCCTATGAGGAAATCATGAGGATGCCGATCTGATGGGCGGGCCGGAGCTGGTCGAGATCGCGCGCGACGGCATCGTCACCTTTTTCAAGGTGGGGATGCCGGTGATGGTGATCGGGCTGCTCGTCGGCGTCCTCATATCGCTGTTCCAAGCGCTGACGCAGATCCAGGAACAGACGCTCGTCTATGTGCCGAAGGTCGCTGCGATCTTCGGCTCGCTGCTGTTGTTGCTCCCGTTCATGGCGGATGCGATGGCGACCTACATGACCCGCATTGCCGAGCGCATCGCCGCCGGCGGCTAGCGCGGCTGGCGGGTCCGCGCGTATCGCCGCCGGCCCGAATCGGCGAAGATCGCGCCATGAGCTTCAGCGTCCTGCCCGAATTCGCTCTGGCCTTCATGCTCGTCTTCGCGCGCGTGGGGACAATGATGATGCTCGTCCCCGGCCTTGGCGAGCGGACGACGCCGATGCGCATCCGCCTCACGCTGGCGATTCTCGTCGCGCTGGTGATGATGCCGCTGGTGCGGCCGGATCTGCCGAAATCGCTCGCGAATCTGCCGGCGATCGCCAATCTGCTGCTCGTCGAGCTGATGATCGGGTTCACATTCGGGCTCGCGAGCCGGTTTCTGATGTCGAGCCTGCAACTCGCCGGTGTCATCATCGCCAACCAGATGGGGCTCGCCTTCACGATGTCGATCAATCCGGCGGGCGGCGATCAGGGCCAATCGGTGGCGCTCGCCACCTTCCTGAGCCTGCTCGGCATCTCGCTCATCCTCGCGGCGGAACTCCACCATGTCGCGCTGATGGGCATCGCCGATTCCTACCGCACGCTGGCGCCGGGCCAGGCGCCGGCCTCGGGGGACGCCGCGCAACTCGCGGTGATGGTCGCGCAATCGGCCTTCGCGACCGGGGTGCAGATCTCGGCGCCCTTCCTGGTCTTCGGGCTCGTGTTCAATGTCGGGCTCGGCATCCTGTCGCGGATGATGCCGCAATTGCAGGTGTTTTTCCTCGCGCTTCCGGCCTCCATCCTGCTCGGCACGGTCGTGCTGATCATCGTACTGTCGCTGATGATGGACAGTTTCATGACGCATGTCGTGCGCGTGTTTCGCGAGCTTTTTCCGGGGCTGGGCTGAGCATGGCCGACGATACCGATCAGGAAGACAAGACCGAAGACCCGACCGACCGCCGCATCGAGCAGGCGATCGAGCGCGGCGACGTGCCGAAGAGCATGGAGGCTGCGACCTTCCTCGCGCTCGCGGCGGGGATGCTCGCGCTGTTCATCACCACGACCGTCGGGCTTGACGGGTTCATGACCGGCCTGCGCAGGTTCTTCGAGCATGCGCATACGCTGCCGCTCGATCCGCGCAGCCTGATGAACCTTGCCGGCAAGGCGCTGTGGACGATTGCGCTCGTCGTCGGGATTCCGTTCCTGTTTGCGCTCGCGGCGGGCATCGCCTCCGGCCTGCTGATGCATCGCCCGCTCTGGACGACCGAGCCGATGATGCCGAAATTCAACCGCATCTCGCCGCTTGCGGGGTTCAAGCGCGTTTTCGGCCGTGAAGCGCTGATCCAGTTCCTGAAGAGCCTGATCAAGTTCACGCTGGTCGGCGTCGTGATGTTCTACGTGCTCTGGCCGGAGCGGCGCCAGATGAACCGGCTCATCCAGCTCGATCCGGCGCTGCTGCTCGACGAATCCGCCGCGCTGACCTTCAAGCTCATCGGCGGGGTGCTGATGGTCTATGCCTTCGTGGCGGCGGCGGACATCCTCTACCAGCGCTTCTCCTGGCGGCAACGCCTGAAGATGACGCGCGAGGAGATGAAGCAGGAATTCAAGGAAACCGAGGGCAGCCCCGAGATCAAGGCGCGCATCCGCAAATTGCGCGTCGAGGTGCTCAAGCGCCGCATGATGGCCAATGTGCCGAAGGCTTCGCTCGTGCTCACCAACCCGACCCATTACGCGGTGGCGCTGCAATACAAGCCCGGCATGAACGCGCCGGTCCTGCTCGCCAAGGGCGTCGATTCGCTGGCCATGCGCATCCGCGCGATCGCGACCGAGCACGACATCCCCATCGTCGAGAATCCGCCGCTCGCCCGGGCGCTGCACGCGCGTGTTGAAATCGACCAAGAAATCCCCGAAGAGCATTACAAGGCTGTCGCGGAGGTCATCGGATACGTGATGCGCTTGCGGCAGCGGGCGTTCTGATCGGGAAGGGGCCGGCGCCGGGCTGCATGCGGCGTGGGGCGCGGGGTGCCCGCTCCAGGGCGCGTCGCCCCGGATCTGGCCGACGAGGATGGTGCGCGGATGCTGAAGGAGACCCCTGTCGGGGCGCCGATCGACCGGAGCCAGCAGCGCGGTTCGCCGGCGCTGCTCCTCCTCATCACGTTCGTCGTCGTGGGCGGCATGCTCGGCTTCGTCTATCTCGATGAAAGCCAGCACGCGCTGTTCCTCACGCTGTTCCTGGCCGGGTTCGCGGCGCTCGGCGTGCTCGCCGCCTTCCTCTACGCGGTCGGCGTGCTGCAATGGTCCGGCCGTGCGGCGCGCAACGACCTGACCAAGGCGATCATCGACACCGCCGCCGAGGGCCATCTCGTCGTCGACCGCCAGGGGCGGGTGCTCTATGCGAATGCCGCCTATCAGACGCTGTGCGGCGGTGTGCCGGGGCGCGTCGCGAGCATCCGGCCGGTGGAGCGGCTTCTTTCCGGCACGCCCGAGGTCAGCGAGGCGGTCTATCGCCTCGCCCAGGCGGCGCGCGAGGGACGCGGCGCCACCGAGACGATGCGGCTCGTGCCGGCGCTGGCCGGCGGCGGCGCTTCCGCCTGGTATCGCGTGCGGGTGCGGCCGCTCCCGCGTGACGGCGGCTCGGTGCAGCACTGGAGCGTGGCCGACATCACGCGCGAACGCGAGCGCAACGAGAACGAGTTCCAGGAACTCCAGCAGGCGGTTTCCTATCTCGACAACGCGCCGGCGGGCTTCCTCTGCGCGCGGCCCGATGGCCGGATCGTCTATCTCAACGCCACGCTCGCCGATTGGCTCGATCTCGACATCGCCGAGATCGCCGATCGCGAACTCGATCTCAAGGATATCGTCGCGGGCTCGGGTGCGGCGCTTCTGGCCGGGATCCAGGGCGCGCCCGGCGGCATCCGCACCGAGACCATCGATCTCGATCTCAAGCGCCGCTCCGGGCAGACGCTGCCCGTGCGGCTTGTCCACCGCATTGCCTTCGCGGCGGACGGGACGGCCGGGGTCTCGCGCACCCTGGTGCTCAACCGCAGCGAGGGGCAGGGCGATGCGACGGATGAGGGACTGCGCGCCGCCGAGGTGCGCTTCGCGCGGTTCTTCCACAATTCGCCGCTGGCGATCGCCACCCTCGACCGCAAGGGCACTATCGTCTCGACCAATGCGCGGTTCGCGGCGCTGCTCCAGGCGGCCGAACTCGCGGAGCCGCGCATGCTCGCAGCGCTCGCGACGCCGGCGGACCGGCCGCGGATCGAGGCGGCCTTCGCCGAAGTGCTGGCCGGGCGCGGCGAGATCGACCCCGTGGACGCCACGCTCGCCACCCGCGAACCCCGCAGCGCCCGCTTCTTCCTCGTGCCGGCCGAGGCGCGCGAGGCGGATGGCGAGGCGGCCCTGATCTACCTGATCGAGACCACCGAGGAGAAGAAACTCCAGGAGCAGTTCATCCAATCGCAGAAGATGAACGCGATCGGCCAGCTCGCCGGCGGGGTTGCCCATGATTTCAACAATCATCTCCAGGCGATCGTCGGCTTCGCCGACCTGCTGATCGGCAATTACCGCGCCACCGATCCCCGCTACCAGGACGTGATGCAGATCAAGAGCTCGGCCAACCGCGCCAAGAGCCTTGTCCGCCAGCTCCTTGCCTTCTCGCGCCAGCAGACGCTGATGCCGGAATCGATCGATCTCGGCGCGCAGCTCAGCGATCTGACCAACCTGCTCAAGCGCTCGATCGGCCCGAATGTCGAGCTTGACGTGCGCCATGGCCGTGATCTCTGGCCGATTCATGCCGATCCGGCCTCGTTCGACAACATGATCATCAACCTCGCGGTCAATGCCCGCGACGCGATGCCGAAGGGCGGGCGGCTCGTGATCCGCACCGCCAATATCCCGGCTGCCGATTGCGCGGGTTTCGCCGTGGAGGGCATGCCGGCGGCGGATTATGTGCTGGTCGAGGTGGAGGATACCGGAACGGGCATGACGCCGGACGTGAAGAAGAAAATCTTCGAGCCCTTCTTCACGACCAAGGATGTCGGGCGCGGGACCGGGCTCGGCCTCTCCTCGGTCTACGGTTTCGTCACGCAATCGAACGGCTTCATCGATTGCCAGTCCGAACCCGGCGTGGGGACCACGTTCCGGATCTTCCTGCCGCGGCACATGCCTGCTGCGGACCCGCCGTCTCCGGGCGGAACGCTCGATCCCGTGCCGCCGGCTGCTCGGCCGGCACCGGTCGCCGATCTCACCGGCCGGGGCACGATCCTGCTCGTCGAGGACGAGGATGCCGTGCGCAATTTCGGCGCGCGGGCCCTGCGCTCGCGTGGCTACACGGTGATCGAGGCGCAATCGGGAACCGACGCCCTCGAACAGGTCGGCGACAGGATCGGCGAGATCGATCTCGTCGTTTCCGACGTGGTGATGCCGGAAATGGACGGGCCGACCCTGCTCAAGGAGCTGCGCGCCCGTAACCCAGACCTCAAGGTCATTTTCGTATCAGGCTATGCCGAGGAAGCCTTCCGCAAGAATCTGCCCGATGGCGAGCAATTCGACTTCCTGCCCAAGCCGTTCGGCCTGAAACAACTGGTCGAGGCCGTGAAGGGCGTGATGGCGTGACAGCGCCGGACACTGCCCCGCGACGGCGCTATCCCGTCGCCGGTCCCGGGCCTGTTCCGGCGGATGTCGGTATGGCGCGGTGCCACCCGCTCAGCGGGGCATCAGCCGCTTACCCGCGGCGCCTCGTCCTCCCAGATCATGCCGCCGTCATAGGCTGCTGCGATCCGGCCCAGCGCCGCGCGCAGCTCATCGCCTTCCGGGAGAGAGGGCGCCGGTTCGGCGGCTCCACGTGCCGCACCGGCGGCGAGCAAAGTCCGCAGCGTCTCCGCGTCGAGATGCGGAAGCCGCGCGAGAAACCCCTGAATAAGCTGCCCGGCGAGGACGTGGTCCGGATGGATGGCCTCGCGATGCGGGCGGCCGAATTCATAGAGATGACGGACACTGTCCCAGGGCAAGGGCTCGCGCGGGAAACGCGCTGCGAGCGCGGATTCCTCCGCCGCGACATAGAAGCGGTTCAACCCGTCGCTGAAGGCGAATTCAAACCGCGCGGCCAGCAGAAGCGGCTCCCACTCGTCATGTGACGGCTGCCCGGACCCGGGCCGGATCGCCTCGATGCACAGGACGGAGGGCCGGTGCCGTGCCCAGTCGATCCCGGCCAGGACTTCCGCCTCGGCGCCCTCGACATCGATCTTCAGGAAGTCGATCCGGTCCAGTCCGGCCTCGTCGATCAGCCGGGAGAGCGGAACGACATCCTTCTCCTCGCTCGAATAATCCGCGCCGAACGCGCGCGCGCCCATCGCATTGGCCTCGATCATCGTCGAGAAACCGTGGAGGCGCTCGACCCGATGAAACGTCGTCCGGCCCGCCGCGCGACCGACGAGGCAATCCACAACCCTGTCCCGCGGGCGCAACCGCGCGTAAAGTGCTGCAAGATCGGCTTGCGGTTCGACGACGAGCCCCCGCCACCCGCGAAGGTAGAAGTGGAAGCTCACATTGTCGGCCACGGGGTGCCCCGCGCCGACATCGACATAAACGCCCTGGACCCGATCCCCCAAAACACGGTCGAGATGCGCGTCCTCCATCAATTGCGCATATGACAGTTGCATCCCGTCTCCCCGGTCCCGAGCCCTCCGAACCCTAACGATGACGGCGATCGGATGTCAAGAACAAAAAAGGAACTTTACAATGCGAACAAAGCATGAATTATTGCGACGTTGAACGTCACTGGCGGATGCCCTAAGGAGGTTCCCGTGTCGCAAGCTCAGCTCCGTCTCGTTGAAGGTTCCTCCATGGACAAGACCAAGGCCCTCGATGCCGCGCTATCCCAGATCGAGCGGGCGTTCGGCAAGGGCTCGATCATGCGGCTTGGCCAGCAAAAGGCGATGGAGGTCGAGACCATCCCCACGGGGTCGCTGTCGCTTGACATCGCCCTCGGCGTGGGCGGGCTTCCCAGGGGGCGGGTCGTGGAGATCTACGGCCCGGAATCGTCAGGCAAGACGACGCTGGCATTGCATACGGTGGCCGAAGCGCAGAAGCGTGGCGGGGTCTGCGCCTTCGTCGATGCGGAGCACGCGCTTGATCCGGTCTATGCACGCAAGCTTGGTGTCAATATTGATAATCTTCTGATTTCTCAGCCGGATACAGGAGAGCAGGCGCTCGAGATCGCGGATACTCTGGTCCGCTCCGGGGCAATCGAGGTGCTGGTGATTGATTCGGTCGCGGCGCTGACGCCGAAGGCCGAGATCGAGGGCGAGATGGGCGAGGTGCAGCCGGGGCTGCAAGCGCGCCTGATGAGCCAGGCGCTGCGCAAGCTGACCGGTTCGATTTCGCGCTCGAATTGCATGGTCATCTTTATCAATCAGATCCGTATGAAGATCGGTGTGATGTATGGCAGCCCCGAAACGACGACGGGGGGCAACGCATTGAAATTCTATGCCTCGGTGCGCCTCGATATCCGTCGTGTCGGGTCGATCAAGGAGCGCGAGGACGTCATCGGCAACACGACCCGGGTGAAGGTTGTGAAGAACAAGGTCGCCCCGCCCTTCAAGCAGGTCGAATTCGACATCATGTATGGAGAGGGCATTTCCAGGACCGGTGAGTTGATCGATCTCGGGGTGAAGGCCGGGGTTGTCGAGAAATCCGGCGCCTGGTTCTCCTATGACAGCCAGAGGCTCGGTCAGGGGCGTGAGAACGCCAAGCTCTACCTCCGGCAGAATCCGGCGGTTGCCGACCGAATCGAGCAGGCAATCCGGCAGAATGCAGGCCTGATCGCCGAGTCGATCCTTGCGGGTGATGCTGCGGAGAGCGTGGATGACGAGTGAGCCCCGCTTGATGGTGGACAGCTCTTCCAGGCCTCTCTAGAACCGGCAAAGAAGCGTGGTGAGACCACGCCGGCGACAGGATTTGGCATGAGTGGCGTCAACGAGATCCGGACGAGCTTTCTCGATTTCTTTGCACGGAACGGGCATGCGGTTGTTCCGTCTTCGCCGTTGGTGCCCAGGAACGATCCCACATTGATGTTCACCAATGCGGGAATGGTTCAGTTCAAGAACGTTTTCACGGGTTTCGAGAAGCGCGATTACAGTCGCGCGACAACCTCTCAGAAGTGTGTTCGTGCCGGCGGGAAGCATAACGATCTCGATAACGTCGGATACACGGCGCGACATCATACATTTTTCGAGATGTTGGGTAATTTCTCCTTTGGGGAATATTTCAAGGAAGATGCGATCGAATTCGCCTGGACCTTGGTCACGCGTGAATTTGGGCTCCCGAAGGATCGCCTGAGCGTTACAGTCTATCACGAGGACGATGAGGCCTTCGGTTTCTGGCGCAAGATTTCCGGATTGCCTGAGGATCGGATTATCCGGATTGCGAGTTCCGACAATTTCTGGGCCATGGGCGATACCGGTCCCTGTGGCCCCTGTTCCGAAATCTTCTTCGACCATGGCCCGGCGATCCCGGGTGGCCCACCCGGCAGCCCGGACGCGGATGGCGACCGCTTCATCGAGATCTGGAATCTCGTTTTCATGCAGTTCGAGCAGATGCCGGACGGAGAGCGGGTGCGGCTGCCCCGTCCCTCCATCGATACCGGCATGGGGCTCGAGCGCATCGCGGCGGTGTTGCAAGGCACGCACGACAATTACCGCACCGATCTGATGCGGGCGCTGATACGCGCCGTCGCCGATCTTGTTTCGGTCGATCCGGATGGGCCGCAAGGCGTCAGTCATCGCGTGATCGCCGATCATCTGCGCGCGGCGTGTTTCCTGGTGGCGGACGGTGTCCTGCCGTCGAATGAAGGGCGCGGCTATGTCCTCCGGCGCATCATGCGGCGCGGCATGCGGCATGCGCATCTGCTCGGCGCGCGCGAGCCGCTGATGCATCGGCTGGTGCCGGCGCTCGTGCGCGAAATGGGGCAGGCCTATCCGGAGCTCGTCCGTGCGGGGTCGCTGATCACCGAGACATTGCAGCTTGAGGAGACGCGGTTCCGCCGCACGCTCGAACGCGGGCTTGGCCTACTGGAGGCCGAGAGCGCGGGGATCAGTGCTGGCGGCACGCTGTCGGGCGAGACGGCCTTCCGGCTCTACGATACGTTCGGGTTCCCGCTGGATCTGACGCAGGATGCGCTGCGTCCTCGCGGAATTGCCGTCGATCTGGGGGGCTTCAACGCGGCGATGGCGCGGCAGAAGGCCGAGGCGCGTGCCGCTTGGTCTGGGTCAGGCGAGGCGGCGAGCGAGCCTGTCTGGTTTGCGATCCGCGAGCGGGTCGGCGCCACGGAGTTCCTCGGCTATGAGACCGAGCGGGCGGAGGGGGTGGTCACTGCAATCGTGCGCGAGGGCGCAGAGGCGGACGAGGCCGGTCTCGGCCAGGCGGCGCTTGTCGTCAACCAGACACCATTTTACGGCGAATCCGGCGGACAGGCCGGCGATCATGGCGTGATCCAGGGCGAGACCTTCCGCTTTCGGGTTGAAGATACGGTCAAGCGCGCGGGAGATGTCTTTGTGCATCGCGGCGTGGTCGAGCAGGGCGTCGTGCGCGTGGGGGCGCCGGCGGTTCTGGAGGTGGATCCGGCGCGCCGCGGCGCCATTCGCGCCAACCATTCGGCAACGCATCTCCTGCATGAGGCGCTGCGCCGGGTTCTTGGTGATCATGTCGCGCAGAAGGGGTCGCTGGTCGAGGCCGAGCGGTTGCGCTTCGACTTTTCGCACCCGAAGCCGGTCAGCACGGAGGAATTGGAGGCAGTCGAGGATCTCGCCAATGCCATGGTGCTGCAGAACAGCGCGGTGACGACGCGGCTGATGGCGGTTGACGATGCGATCGCCTCCGGTGCGCGGGCGCTGTTCGGCGAGAAATACGGTGACGAGGTCCGGGTGGTCTCGATGGGGCTCACGGCCTCGGAAGCGGGCGTCGCGAAGCCTTATTCCGTGGAATTGTGCGGCGGCACTCATGTGGCGCATACGGGTGATATTGGCCTGATTTCCGTGACCGGGGAAAGCGCGGTTGCGGCGGGGGTCCGCCGCATCGAGGCGCTGACCGGACAGGCTGCGCGACGTCAGCTCAACGGCGAGCGGGCGCGCCTGCGGGCGGTTGCCGGGCTCGTCAAGGCCGGGATCGACGAGGTTGCCGAGCGCGTGGCGCAGGTGGCGGAGGAGCGGCGGCGCCTGGAACGCGAACTGGCGGAGGCGCGGCGCAGGCTGGCGCTCGGCGGGGCCGCTGCGGGCGACACCATCGCGCAGATCGGTGGGCTGCGATATCTCGGCAAGAAGGTCGAAGGTGTCGAGGTCAAGGATCTCAAGGGGCTGGCCGATCAGCACAAGGCGAGCCTCGGCTCGGGGGTCGTGGCGTTGGCGGTTGTCGGCGAGGATCAGCGCGCCGGAATTGTCGTTGCGGTGACGGAGGATCTCACGGGGCGCGTCAGCGCGGTTGATCTCGTCCGTGCGGCCTCGGAGGTGCTCGGCGGGAAGGGCGGTGGCGGGCGGCCGGATATGGCGCAGGCCGGAGGGCCGGATGGCGCGCGCGTGCAGGATGCGCTCGCCGTCATTGCCGAGAGGCTGGCGGCGATCGGGTGAGGCATGGCAGGGCGCGGCGCGGTCCACGGGCTGAGGCGGCGCTGCTACGAGGTGCTTGATGTCGGCTCGGTGCATGATCCGCTCGGCGTGGCGGTGCATCGGGGCCTCATCCTGGTGGTTCTGGTCAGCGTCGCTGCGGCGATTCTTGAATCCGTGCCCTCGATCGCGGCCCGGGCCCATCCATTGTTCCTGGTGCTGGAAGGGATTGCGGCGCTGGTCTTCACGGTGGAATATGTGCTGCGGCTCTGGGCGATCGTCGAGCATCCGCCGCTGAAGCGCATGCCGCCCTGGCGGGCACGGCTCGCCTATGCGTCGAGCCCGGCGGTCCTCATCGATCTCCTGGCGATTCTGCCGTTCTTCATCTCGCTTTTCGGGCCGACCAATCTCCAGGTGCTGCTGCTCCTGCGGCTGGTGCGGTTCTTCAAGCTCGCCCGCTATTCGCCCGGCATGCGCTCGCTGATGGATGCGATCCACACCGAGCGCCGCGCGCTGGTCGCCTGCCTCGTCATCCTCGGCGGGCTGATGATCATCGCCGCGGCGGCGATGCATGCGGTCGAGGGGCAGGAGCAGCCTGACCGGTTCGGTTCGATCCCGATCGCGATGTACTGGGCCATCATCACGCTGACGACGGTCGGCTATGGCGATGCCGCACCGGTGACCGCGCTGGGGCGCGTGATCGCCGGGATCACGGCGGTGATGGGGCTGGTGATGCTGTCGCTGCCGGTCGGGATCATCGCGAGCGCCTTTGCCGAGGTGATCCACAGGCGGGATTTCGTCGTCACCTGGAGCATGGTCGCGCGGGTGCCGCTGTTCGCCCAACTCGATGCATTGGAGATCGCGGCCATCATGCGCTTCTTGCGGTCACGGGTGGCGGCGGCGGGAGAGGTGATCGCGCATCGCGACGATCCGGCGCATTCGATGTATTTCATCGCCAGCGGCTCGGTGGAGATTGAGCTCCCCGAGCGGCGGTTGCGGCTCGATGCCGGGCATTTCTTCGGGGAGATCGCGATCCTGCATCAGCGCCGGCGGACAGCGACGGTGCGCGCGCTCGAGGGCACGCGGCTCCTGGTGCTCGATCGCGATGATTTCTCGACCCTCATGCGCGAGAACCCGGTCATCGCGCGGCGGATTCACGAGATCGTGGAGAGGCGCGTCGGGACCCAGCCGGTCGAGGCGCGGGGCGATCTCGCGCTCGGCGAAATCGAGCCTGGCCCTGCGGCGGAGGCCGAGGCTCAGCCGGATGATGGGTCGAAGGCGCGGTAGAGCGCCCGCACGCGGTCGGGGATCGGGATCGCGCGATGCGTGCGCTGATCGGTATAGACCTGGACGACCTCGCCGGTGGTCATCAGTCGCGCCGCGCCCGCCGGAAAGATCGCGAGCGCATAGGTGAGGCTGGCATTGCCCATGCGCGCCACCCGGACGCCGACCTCGAATTCCATGTCGTAGGTCAGTGGGGCGCGGTATTCGACCAGCGCGCGCACCACGTGCCAATCCTGGCCGGTTTCCTGCGCCTCGCGGAACTGATCATAGCCGAGGACGCGACAATATTCGAAGATGGCGGTGTCGAACCAGGTCAGGTAATGCGCGTTGTAGGCGACGGCCTGACCGTCGATCTCGGAATAGCGCACGCGCGCCGGCCAGAAGAAGCGGAAATCGGCGCGGGTGGTCATGCCGCGACGCGCTCCCCCGGTCCGGGGCGCCGGCCGGCGCCCCGATAGGCTGCGAGCCGGGGGAAGCCGGACCCGGCAGGGAACCGGGCCTCGGACATGCGGACGTCGAGGCCCGGCAAGGGCTTACGCCCCCATCGCCTTCTGGAGATTCTCGTCGACCTTGTCGAGGAAGCCGGTGGTCGAGAGCCATTTCTGCTCGGCGCCGACGAGCAGGGCGAGGTCCTTGGTCATGAAGCCGGCTTCGACCGTGTCGACGCAGACCCGCTCGAGCGTCGTGGCGAAGCGGGCGAGCTCGGCGTTCTCGTCGAGCTTGGCGCGATGGGCGAGGCCGCGCGTCCAGGCGAAGATCGAGGCGATCGAATTGGTCGAGGTGGCCTTGCCCTTCTGGTGCTCGCGGTAATGGCGGGTGACGGTGCCGTGTGCGGCCTCGGCCTCGACGATCTTGCCGTCCGGCGTCATCAGCACCGAGGTCATCAGGCCGAGCGAGCCGAAGCCTTGCGCGACGATATCGGATTCGACGTCGCCATCGTAGTTCTTGCAGGCCCAGACATAGCCGCCGGACCATTTGAGTGCCGAGGCGACCATGTCGTCGATCAGGCGATGCTCGTAGGTGATGCCGGCCTCCTTGTAGGCGGCGGCGAATTCCCTGTCGAAGATTTCCTGGAACAGATCCTTGAAGCGGCCGTCATAGGCCTTGAGGATCGTGTTCTTGGTCGAGAGATAGACCGGATACTTGCGCATCAGGCCATAGGCGAAGGAGGCGCGGGCGAAATCGATGATCGATTCATCGAGATTATACATGGCCATCGCCACGCCGCCGCCGGGGAACTGGTAGACCTCGTGCTCGATGGCCTTGCCGTCCTCGCCCTCGAAGCGGATCGTGAGCTTGCCCTTGCCCGGCACCCGGAAATCGGTGGCGCGATACTGGTCGCCGAAGGCGTGGCGGCCGATGACGATCGGCTGCGTCCAGCCGGGCACGAGGCGCGGCACGTTCTTGCAGATGATCGGCTCGCGGAAGATGACGCCGCCGAGGATGTTGCGGATCGTGCCGTTCGGCGATTTCCACATCTTCTTGAGCTTGAATTCCTCGACGCGCGCCTCGTCCGGCGTGATCGTCGCGCATTTCACGGCAACGCCGTGCTTCTTGGTGGCTTCCGCGGCATCGATCGTCACCTGGTCATTGGTGGCGTCGCGATTCTCGATTCCGAGATCGTAATATTCGAGCTTGAGATCGAGATAGGGGTGGATCAGCTTGTCCTTGATGAAGGCCCAGATGATCCGGGTCATCTCGTCGCCGTCCATCTCGACGACCGGGTTCGCAACCTTGATTTTCTTCATCGGGAAAAGCCTTGGGTTCAGCGGTAAAAGCGCGCGAGAACCAGCCGCTTGCGCCGGGCATGCCGGCGGAGCGGCGGATCGAGCGGGCTATAGCACCGCTTTCCGCCAAGGCAAAGATTGACGAAGGGAGAAGCGGGGCCGGCGGGGTGCGCCGGGTGCCGGGGTCCTTTTTCTTCGCGCAGGCGGTATTCACACATCCGGGACTTGCTCTAAACCCTGCCTGCTATGGAAAGCCTCGATCCCGCGCCGGCCAAAGCCCCCGTCATCATCCTCGTGCGGCCGCAGCTCGCCGAGAATATCGGCATGTGCGCGCGTGCCATGGCGAATTTCGGGCTCACCGAGATGCGGCTCGTCGCCCCGCGCGATGGCTGGCCGCAGAAGACCCGGATGAAGAAGGGTGCATTCTCCGCCGCCGCCGGCGCGACCGGAATCCTCGAGACGGCGACGCTCTTTCCCGATGTCGAAACGGCGATCGCCGATCTCCACCATGTTCACGCTACCACGGCGCGCGAGCGCGGCCAGGCGAAGCCGGTCGAGGCGCCGTCGGCGGCGATGGCGGCGGCCGCGGCGCGGATCGGCGCCGGGCAGCGGGTCGGTATCCTGTTCGGGCCCGAACGCACCGGCCTTTCCAACGACGAGGTGGCGTTCGCGAGCGCGGTGATCACCTTCCCGGTCAATCCGGAATTCGCCTCGCTCAACCTCGCCCAGGCGGTGCTGCTCACGGGCTATGAATGGTTCCGTCATGCCCATGGCGAGGCGCCGCCCTTCGCGATGCCGGCCGAGAGCCCGCCGGTGACGCGCGAGACGCTGAATTCCTTCTTCGCCTTCCTGGAGGGGCATCTCGACCGGGCCCGTTTCTTCTGGCCGGAGGACAAGCGGCCGGTGATGATCCGCAACCTGCGCAACATCGTCCACCGCATGGATCCCAGCGAGCAGGACATCCGGACCTTGCGCGGCGCGCTGGATTTCATCGCGCGGCGCGGCGCACCGTCGGATGGCGATCCGCCGGCTTGAAATCGCCGTATTCCGAAGGCCTGCTGTCCTCCCCTTGTCCGGATCCCCCGATGCCAAGCCGCCGCCAGGTGAATGCCGCGCTTCTGGCCGCGCCCTTCCTCTGCAGCAGGCGCGCGCGCGCCGCGGCGCGGGCGGAGGTCGATGTCGCGATCATCGGCGCCGGCGCGGCGGGGCTCGCCGCGGCGCATCGCGCGCGGGAGAAGGGCCTTACCGCGCGGGTCATCGAGGCGCGCGAACGCGTCGGCGGGCGCATCTACACCGATGCCAGCCTCGGCCCGGCTTTCGATGCCGGGGCGTTCTACATCCATTTCGCCGAGCGCAATCCGTGGCGGGAGATCGCGCTGGGGCTCGGCGCGGAACTCGTCGACGACAACACGCTCTGGGGCAGCTTCAACGTGTTCCGCGAGGGGCGGCCGATCCCGGCCGAGGAGCGCAGCCGCCGGCGCGGCGCCTTCGGGCGGCTGTCCGACGCGATCGACCGCGAGCCGCCGGGCGAGGATCTCTCCTTCGCCGAGACGGCACGGCGCCACGCGCCGGACCTGATCGAGGCCGCCGAGGCGATGACGCTGCTCTCGCTCGGCGAGAACGCCGACCGGGTCTCGATCCGCGATTATCAGGCACTCGATTCGGGCGATGATCTCGTGCTGCCGGGCGGCTATGGCACATTGCTCGCGCGTTACGCCGCGGGGCTCGATATCCGGCTCGGCACGATGGTGACGGGGATCGATCTTTCGGGCGCCGTCGCGCGCATCGAGAGCGCCGGCGGCGTGCTGACGGCGCGGGCGGTGATCGTCACCGTCCCGCTCGGCGTGTTGCAGGCGGAGGCGATCCGCGTCACGCCGCGCCTGCCGCTGGCGCTCGTCGCGGCGCTCGACGGGCTGCGGATGGGGGCGCTGACCAAGGTCGCGCTGCGGGTCGAGGGCACGCGGTTCGGCCTTTCGCCCTGGTCGCAATTCTTCGATCAGGGCCGCGCCGACGATCTCGTCAATTTCGAGTTCTGGCCGTTCGACCGCGATATCGTGGTTGCGATGTTCGGCGGCGATTTCGCGCGTGCTCTTGCGGCTGCGGGAGAGGCGGCGGCGATCGAGGCGATCCGGGCGCGGCTCGTCGCCATCCTGGGCGCGGAGGCGGCGGGGAGGATCACCGGCGGGCGGCTTGCCGGCTGGAGCGCCGATCCGCTCGCGCGCGGCGCCTATTCGGTGGCGCTGCCCGGGCGGATGACGGCGCGCGCGGCGCTGGAGGCGCCGGTCGCCGATTTGCTCTGGCTCGCCGGCGAGGCCAATGCCGGCGCCGCCTCGATGACTGCGGGCGGGGCGGCCCTCTCCGCCATCCGCGCGGTGGATGGCATCGCCCACCGGCTTGCAGCGGCAAGGTGAAGGCGCGAAACAGGCTCGTGCCGCCCGATCGAATCGCCGCTTCCGCTTCGCCCATGCCCGCCGCTTCGCCGCGGGACCGGCAGAGGATTCTCGTCTTCGATTCCGGTCTGGGCGGGCTGACCGTCTTCCGTGCCGTCCACGCGCTGCGGCCGGATGCCGATTATCTCTATCTCGCCGATGACGCGCATTTCCCCTATGGCGCGCTGGCGCCGGATGCGCTGGTCGCCCGCGTGCTGGCGGTGATCGGCGCGGCGCTGGACGAGTTCCGCGCGGATTGCGTCGTCATCGCCTGCAACACCGCCTCGACGCTGGTGCTGCCGGCGCTTCGGGCGGCGTTCCCGATGCCGATCGTCGGCACCGTGCCGGCGATCAAGCCCGCCGCGGCGATGACGCGGACCGGACTGATCTCGGTGCTCGCGACGCCCGGCACGGTGAGCCGCGATTACACCGCCGAACTGATCCGTGATTTCGCCGCCGGGTTCGACGTGACGCTGGTCGGCTCGAAGCATCTCGCCGGCCTCGCCGAGGCGGCGCTGCGCGGCGAGGCCGTCGCCGATCCCGAGATCGCGGCCGAGATCGCCCCCTGCTTCATCGAGAAGGCGCGCGGAAGGACGGATGTGGTCGTGCTGGCCTGCACGCATTATCCGCTGCTGCTCGCGCGCATCGAACGGCTCGCGCCCTGGCCGGTCGCCTTCATCGATCCCGCGCCGGCGATCGCGCGGCGGGTGGTGCAGCTCATTGGCGCCGGCGGCGCGGGGGAGGGCGGTTTCGCCGCGCGCTTCACCGCCGGCGCGGCGCCGGCTTGCGCCCTCGCGGCATTCGCCGCCGGGCGTTGACGCGGCGCGCCGCCTCCTCTATACGCGCCGCTTCCCCGGATTTCGATCCGGGGTTGCGCACCCGTGTCGCGTCGCGGTTCGGCCCCAGGCCTCCCGACAGCGACTGTCGCGCCGGCAACGGCGAGAGGAGGGGCGTTCCAAGCGCCGGCCCGGATTTTCCGGGCCATGTCCCGAACCGGGCTCGCTGGAACGCGATGGTGGATCGGCCGTGCCGTGTTGCGCGGGCCATGCCGTCGTTTCCGAGCGGGCCAGCCGAGCCAGGAAACGACGATGACCAAGCGTCACGAAGCCAAATACAAGATCGACCGCCGCATGGGCGAGAATATCTGGGGGCGCCCGAAATCCCCGGTCAACCGCCGCGAATACGGCCCCGGCCAGCACGGCCAGCGCCGCAAGGGCAAGCTCTCGGATTTCGGCACCCAGCTCCGCGCCAAGCAGAAGCTCAAGGGCTATTACGGCTCGATCTCGGAGAAGCAGTTCCGTCGGTATTATGCCGAGGCCGTGCGGCTCAAGGGCGATTCCGGCGAGAACCTGATCGGCCTGCTCGAGCGCCGCCTCGACGCGATCGTCTATCGCGCGAAATTCGTGCCGACCGTGTTCGCCGCGCGGCAATTCGTCAGCCACGGCCATGTCAAGGTCAATGGCCGCCGCGTCAACGTGCCGAGCTTTCTCGTGAAGCCGGGCGATGTCGTCGAGGTGAAGGAAAGCTCGAAGCAGCTGACGATCGTGCTCGAGGCGGCCGGCCTCGCCGAGCGCGACGTGCCGGATTTCCTCGAGGTCGATCACGGCAAGATGACCGCCAAGCTCGCGCGGATCCCCGGCCTGTCCGATGTGCCCTATCCGGTTCAGATGGAGCCGAATCTCGTGATCGAGTTCTATTCGCGCTGATTGCGTCTCGCCGGCGCCGGACCCGCTTGCAGAAGGCCGCCCCGGGGCGGCCTTTTTCATGCTCGACGCCGTTCGGCTTGCGCAGGATCAAGGCCTGCGCGGGAGTTCGTGCCTAGATATCCTTCGACAGTTTGGATCCTGTGCGGAGGCTGGCATGTGGAAGGTCGCGCTTCTGGTGCATATCGTGCTGATGACGGTGCTGATGGGCGCTCTTGTGATCGCCATCGTCAGCGTGCCGGCGCTTGCCGATCAGGGCATGCGCCTTATCCTGATCGCGGCGGCGCTCGGATTCGTCGCCGCGATTCCGCTCAGCGTCTATGTTTCCCGCCGCATCCTCGCGCTGACCCGCGAGGCCTGATTCCGCGCCCTCCCGGCGCCGTGGGCTTCCGACATTCACCAAACGCGATATGATCGGAGAAATCATAAGCGGAGGATGTCAGGATGGCCAGCGTCAACGGAACCGGGCCGCAGGGGACGCGGCGGGCTTTTCTTTCCGGCGCCGCGGGGTTCGTGGCGGCCGGCATGCTTCCCGCCCCGGCGCGGGCGGAGGGCGTGGCGCGGCTCGGCTCGCGCGAGGTGCTGACGATCTCCGACGGCAGTTTCACGGTGCCGCTCGCGATGCTCGCGCGAGGGGTGCCGCCCGATACACTCATGGCGGCGCTGCGGGAGGCCGGACAGCCGATTGATCAGGCGCGGATGCCGCTCAACATCACGCTGATCCGCGACGGCGACCGTTACACGGTGATCGATTGCGGGGCCGGCGGGCATTTTCTGGCCGGTTCCGGCCAGTTCGCCGCCAGTCTCGACGCGGCCGGGATCGACCGGGCCAGGGTCGCGCGCGTGCTGTTCACCCATGCCCATCCCGATCATCTCTGGGGCGCGATCGACGAGTTCGATTCCGCATTGTTCCCCACCGCCCGCTACGGCATGGCCGCGGCGGAGATCGCGTTCTGGATGGCGGAGGACGTCTATGCGCGGCTGCCGGAGGATCGCCATGCCTTCGCCGCCGGTGCCCAGCGGGTGCTGAAGACGCTCGGCGATCGGCTGGAGCGGTTCGCGCCGGGGCAGGAGGTCGCGCCCGGCATCCTCGCGGTCGAGACCGCCGGGCATACGCCGGGCCATGTCGCCTTCGAGGTTGCCGGCGGCGGCGAAACGCTGCTCGTGCTCGGCGATGCGCTGATCCATCCGGTGATTTCGTGCCGGTATCCGGATTGGCGCTCGGTCGCGGATATCGATCCGGATCTGGCCGTGGCGACCCGCTGGCGGCTGCTCGAACGGCTCGCAACCGATCGCGTGCCGGTGATCGCCTATCATTTTCCGATGCCGGGGCTGGGGCGCATCGAGCGGGCCGGCAGCGCCTATCGCTTCGTTGCGGCCTGAATGTCTCCGCCGTCCTCAGGCGGCCGGCAGCCGCTTGAGGAAGGTCGCGAAGCGCAGCAGCCCCTCGGGCCAGGGGCCGTGGCCGGAATCGGCGTTGAGATGGCCCGCCTCGCCGGCATCGATCAGCGCCGAACCCCAGGCATTGGCGAAATCCGCCGCCGTCTCGAATTCGCAGAACGGATCGTTGCGGCTTGCGACCAGCAGCGAGGGGAAGGGCAGGGGATCGCGCGGCAGGGGCGCGAAATCATGCGCGAGGCCGGGGATCAGTTCGGCGCGGTTCCAGTCCGAGAGCCCGACGAGGAAGGCGCCGAGCACCGGCGCGGCGAAATCCGGCGCCGCATGCGCCACTGTCGCGACGCCGAGCGAATGCGCAACGAGCACCACCGGCCGTTCGGCGGCGTTGACGGCCTCCACCAGCGTCTCGGTCCAGAGGCGGCGGTTCGGGCGGTCCCAATCCGGCTGCAAGACGCGCCGTGCCGTCGAAAGCTTTGCCTCCCAGCGGCTCTGCCAATGGTCCGGGCCCGAACCGCCCAGGCCGGGCACGATGAGGATGGAGAGCTCGGAGGTCTTCATCGCCTGCCCTCACGCGCCGAACACGCGCGCGAAGATCGTGTCCACATGCTTCATGTGATAGGCGAGGTCGAACATCGCCTCGAGTTCGGAAACCGGAATCCGTGCCGTCACTTCCGCGTCGTTCTTGAGCGAGGTCAGGAAGTCGGCGCCGTGTTCCCAGGTCTTCATCGCGTTGCGCTGGACAAGCCGGTAGGCATCCTCGCGGCTGAGCCCGGCCTGGGTGAGGGCGAGCAGCACCCGCTGCGAATTGTGCAATCCCGAGAGCCTGTCGAGGTTCTTGCGCATGTTGTCCGGGTAGACCACCAGCTTGTCGACCACCTGCGTCAGCCGGTGCAGGGCGAAATCGAGGGTGATGGTCGCGTCGGGGCCGATACAGCGCTCGACCGACGAATGGGAGATGTCGCGCTCGTGCCAGAGCGCGACATTCTCCATGGCGGGGATGCAATAGCTGCGGACCATGCGGGCGAGGCCGGTGAGATTCTCGGTCAGCACCGGGTTGCGCTTGTGCGGCATCGCCGAGGAGCCCTTCTGGCCGGGCGCGAAATATTCCTCCGCCTCGTAGACCTCGGTGCGCTGGAGATGGCGGATCTCGGTTGCGAGCCGCTCGATCGACGAGGCGATGACCGCGAGCGTCGCGAAGAACATCGCGTGCCGGTCGCGCGGGATGACCTGGGTCGAGACCGGCTCGACCGCGAGGCCGAGCTGGCTCGCGACATGCGCTTCCACGGCGGGATCGATATTGGCGAAGGTGCCGACCGCGCCGGAGATCGCGCAGGTCGCCACTTCCTGGCGGGCATTGAGCAGCCGGGCGCGGTTGCGCTCGAATTCGGCATGGGCCTGGGCGAGCTTCAGCCCGAACGTGACCGGCTCGGCATGGATGCCGTGCGAGCGACCGATGGTCGGGGTGTATTTGTGCTCCATCGCCCGGCGTTTCAGCGCGGCGAGCAGCGCATCGAGATCGGCAAGGAGGATATCGGCCGCGCGGCTCAGCTGCACCGCCAGCGTCGTGTCGAGCACGTCGGAGGAGGTCATGCCCTGATGGACGAAGCGCGCTTCCGGCCCCACGATCTCGGCGAGATGGGTGAGGAAAGCGATCACATCGTGTTTGGTCTCGCGCTCGATGGCGTCGATCCGGGCGATGTCGAAGGTCGCGGCGCCGCCCTTTTCCCAGATCACGCGCGCGGCCTCGCGCGGCACCACCCCGAGATCAGCGAGCGCGTCGGTCGCGTGCGCCTCGATCTCGAACCAGATGCGGAAGCGCGTTTCCGGCGACCAGATGGCGACCATGTCGGGGCGGGCGTAGCGGGGGATCATCGGCGAACTCGTCTGAAGGGGAACGCTGTCTCGTTACACGCCGGGGGCGGCGGGCTCAACCGTCGCGGCGGCTGCGAAGCGCCAGCGCCAGCCCGGTCAGCAGCGGCAGCGGCCAGGGCAGCAGATAGGCGGGGGCGGAAATCAGGAACAGGCCGAAGCTCTGCGCCGCCGAGAACAGCATCATCCGCAGCCCGTGTTCCGCCACGGCCTCGAAATGGCCGCTGATGAACAGGATCTCGGCCACGAAGGCGAGGCCCATCGCCGGCACGAACCCGGCGGGGAAGCCGAGAAGCGCGGCGATTGCACGCCGCAGCCGCGTGCGCCGGAGCGGGTATTCGAGCGCCAGCGCCGCCAGCGCGCCGCCGAGCCCGCCGATCATCGCGATGGCGATCAGGGCATGGGTGCGGTCGTTCCAGGTCTCGTCGCGTTCGAGGATCCGCAGCGCCATGGCGGCGCCGGCCGCGAGCGGCAGCAGCAGCAGGCCCGCGCAGCGCGACCCCGCAAGCCCGGCGGCAGGCATTCAGCCGTGCGCCGCTTCGGCCGCCGCGCGCAGGGCGGCGATATTGGCGGCGAAGGCGCTCCGCCCGCCCCGGAAGGCGGCCGAACCCGCCACGAGGACATTGGCGCCGGCGCGGATCACGGCGCCGGCATTTTCCGGCGTGATCCCGCCATCGACTTCGAGATCGATCGGCCGGTCGCCGATGATCGCACGCGCCTCGGCGACAAGGCCGAGCGCGGAGGGGATGAAGCTCTGGCCGCCGAAACCGGGATTGACGCTCATCACCAGCACGAGATCGACCAGATCGATCACCGGCCCGATCGCGCCGGCCGGCGTGCCGGGGTTGAGCACCACCCCCGCCTTGCGCCCCAGCGCGCGGATCGCCTGGAGCGTGCGGTGGATATGCGGCCCGGCCTCGACATGCACCGAGATCAGGTCCGAGCCGGCCTCGGCGAAATCCTTCAGGAACGGATCCGCCGGGGCGATCATCAGATGGGTGTCGAAGGGCTTGGGCGTCACCTTGCGGATCGCGCGGATGATCGGCGCGCCGAACGAGATGTTCGGCACGAAATGCCCGTCCATCACGTCGATATGCACCCAATCCGCCCCGGCGGCCATCATGGCGGCGACATCTGCGCCGAGATCGGCGAAATCGGCGGAGAGGATCGAAGGGGCGATGATCAGCGGTCGCATGCGTTCTCCGGGTCGGGTCGGGGCGGGGTGTCCCGGGTGTCCGGCGGGGAACGGCCGGTGCGGTCGAGCCAGCCCTTCACCGCCTTGAGCGCGATCGGCGCGAGATAGATCGGCACCTGCGCGATCGCGAAATAGAGGAAGGTCGATTTCGGCACCAGCGAAATGATCGGTGCGATCAGCAATCCCATGTTCCGCAGCCCGATCCCGATCGCGTAGGAGAAGCGGTCGTTGAAGCCGAGCGGTGCCATCGCCGCGTAACTCGCCGCGAAACCGAGGATCGCGAGCAATGTCGAGAGCAGGAAATAGCCGGTGATCGTGGCCGGATCTTCCAGGGTGGCCTCGATCACGCCATCCATCGCCGCGATGGCGAACAGGAAGAACAGCACCACGTTGAAACCGTCGAGTTCATGCCGGAACATGCCGATCCGCGCGATGCCGACGGCGCGCCGCACGACGAGGCCGAGCAGGATGCCGCCGCCGATGAAGATGGCGAGGCGGCGGGCGAGTTCCAGCGGGTCGAGCGGCACATGGGCGCCGGCGAGCAGGCTCGCGAAGAGCGGCGCGGTGA
The DNA here is from genome assembly GCF_008641065.1 of Rhabdaerophilum calidifontis. Lineage (GTDB taxonomy): Bacteria > Pseudomonadota > Alphaproteobacteria > Rhizobiales > Beijerinckiaceae > Rhabdaerophilum > Rhabdaerophilum calidifontis. The sequence continues at coordinate 60,395 of NZ_VTRS01000005.1, forward strand.
GCGGGGTTGCGACCATGCCGAGCACGAGGATCGACAGGGCGAGGCTGTTCTCGAAGCCGAGCACCGCGGCGAAGGCCGGCGAGGCCATCAGCGGCGGCGCCGCCGCCATCAGCGCGATGGCGAGGCGCAGGCCGGGATCGAGCGCATCCCCGCCGAGTGCCGCGATCGCCAGCAAGCCGGTCAGCGGCGGCAACAGCGTCGACCAGAGGAACGCTGCGGCGAGTCGCCCCGGCTGCGCCCAGACGCGGCGGATGCCCGCCATGTTGGCGCGTGCGAAGCTCAGCACGATGAAGCAGAAGATCGAGATCGGGATGAAGGGGCGCAGCGCCGCCGCGAGTTGGGGCAGGGCGAGGCCGAGAAAGATCGACAGCCCGAAGGCGGCAGCGGAATGCCGACCGATGAAGGCCAGGGCGGCGCGGGGATGATCGAGCATCGTTATGGTGTAATTCTCTATCTTTTCGATTTATGATAGAGATAAACCCTATCAAATTGCGTGAAATGACGTTGAAATGCCGATTGGCTTCCGGCACGATGGGCCGTGCTGGAGGAGAATGGCATGCGGTTTGATGTTCTGGTGCTCGGCGGCGGAATCGTCGGCACGTCGCTGGCGCTGGATCTGGCCCTGCGCGGGCGCTCGGTGGCGCTTGTCGAGCGCGGCCGGCCGGGCGGGGCGACCTCGTTCGGCAATGCGGGGCTGATCCAGAGCGAAGCCTTCATGCCATATGCCTTCCCGCGCGACCCGTTCCTTCTCCTGCAATATGCCCTCAATCTCAAGTCGGAAGCGAATTACCGGCTGCGCGATCTTCTGCATGTCGCGCCCTATCTCTGGCGCTATTTCCGGGCCTCGAACCGGGCCGGGCAATTGCGCACCGCCGCCGCCAATGCGCCGCTGTTTCGCGCCTGCCTCGCCGAACACCGCCGTCTGGCCGAGGCGGCGGGTGTGACAGCGATGCTGCGCCCCGGCGGCTGGATCAAGGCGTTCCGCTCGCAGCGGGCGCTCGATGCCTTCCGCCGCGAGGGGCTCGCGGATCTTGCGCCCTACAAGGTCGATGCCGAGATCCTGGACGCGGCGGCGCTGAAGGCGCGCGAGCCGCATCTCGCGGATGTCTTCGCCGGCGCCATCCACTGGAAGGAGCCGTGGAGCCTCGCAGATCCCGAGGCGCTGACCCTGGCCTATGCGGCGCGCTTCGAGGCGCTGGGCGGCCGGGTGCTGGCCGGCGATGCCCTGAGCCTCGTCGAGGCGCGCGACGGCTGGTCCGTCACCACCGCGGACGGCCAGGCGAGTGCGCCGGATTGCGTGGTGGCGCTCGGCCCCTGGTCGGCGGATCTTCTCCGGCCGCTGGGCTATTCCGTGCCGCTCGGCGTCAAGCGCGGCTACCATGTGCATATGCGGCCGCAGGGCAACGCCGTTCTGAACCTGCCGCTGCTCGACACGGAATACGGCTACATGATGGTGCCGATGGCGCGCGGCATCCGCCTGACGACCGGCGCGCAATTCGCGCATCGCGACGCACCGCCCAATCCCGTGCAGGTGGACATGATCGAGCCGCATGCGCGCGCGGCGTTCCCGCTCGCGGGCCGGGTCGAGACGACGCCCTGGCTGGGCGCGCGCCCCTGCCTGCCGGACATGATCGGGGTCATGGGGCGGGCGCCGCGCCACAAGGGGCTGTGGCTCAATTTCGGCCATGCGCATCACGGGCTGACGCTCGCGGGCTCGGCAGCGCGGCTCCTCGGCGAAATGATCACCGGCGAGGCGCCGTTCACGGATCCCAGGCCCTATTCGCTTGAACGCTTCGCCTGAGCGCCGGGTAAAACGCGAATCCCCGCAGCGGCTTGCGGGGCGATCCTGGCAGCCTGATTCCGGGTGTTCATCCGCCGATTCCGGTTCCTGTCACGGCGGTTGCGGCGCTTCGCGCAACGATTGCGCGGCTTCTCATGCCGATTCAGGCGGGCCGAAACGGTCGCGCCAGGCGGGCAGCGCGCCGGGATAGGGGAGCGCGCAAGCGCGATGCACGGCAATGGCGATGGCGCGGGCGATGCAATCGGCGGCGAGCAGCCCGAGCGCGGCGAGATCGCGCATCGGCTCGGCGAGCGGACGCGCGCCGGTGGCGGCGGCGAACAGCGTGTCGCCATCCATCGGCGCATGGGCGGGGCGGATGGCGCGGGCGATGCCGTCCTGCGCCATGATCGCGAGGCGCTTGGCCTGCGGCTTGGTCAGCGCGGCGTCGGTGACGATGGCGCCGATCGTCGTCGCGGGCTCTGCGGCATGGCCCTTGAGCCTCGGCGCCAGCGCCTCGGGCAGGATTTCCGCCGGCAGGCCGAGCCCGCCGAATTCGGCGCCGTGCTCGTAGGGGGCCGCCCAGAAATGCGGGCCGTCGCCGATCAGCGCGGTGCCGATCGCGTTGACGGCGACGAAGGCCTGGACGCGGTGCCCGGCCCGGCTCTCCGCCGCGGCGGTGCCGAACCCGCCCTTGAGATCGGCCGTGGTGGCGCCGAGCCCGGCGCCCACCGAGCCGAGCGCGAAGCGCGGCGCGGCGGCCTCCGCCGCCAGCCGGCCGAGTTCCCAATAGGGCGGGTGTGCCCCCCAATGCTTGTCGCCGCCATTGAGCAGATCGAACAGGATCGCCTGCGGCACGATCGGCACCCGCACCGGACCGACGGGGAAGCCGCGCCCCATCGCGGCCAGCGCCGACATCGCGCCGCCGGCGGCATCGAGCCCGAAGGCCGAGCCGCCGGAGAGCAGCAGCGCATCGACACGCTCCACACTCATCTCCGGTTCGAGCAATGCGGTGTCGCGGCCGCCCGGCGCGCCGCCGAGGATCGAGACCGAGGCGATGGCCGGCGCATCGAAGACCAGGGCGGTAACCCCGGTCGCAGCGCGGCGGTTCTCGGCATGGCCGATCAGCAGGCCGGGAATCGTGGCCTCGGCGGCGGGGCAGGAGGGCGCGGACGCGGACATGGTAGGCTCGACTGGCAGGCTCACGCAAAGGTGTCCCGGCGCGGGGTTTTTCTCAACCTCTTTCACGCTAAGGAGGGATGAAAGGAAACGCGATGGCCGCCGAACTGACCCTTCCCGCAATCCTGCTCGCAGGGCTCCTGTCGTTTCTCAGCCCCTGCGTTCTGCCGCTGGTGCCGCCCTATCTCTGCTATCTCGCGGGGACCAGCGTGTCCGAATTGGCGCGGGCCGAGCATGCGGACCATGCGCTGCGGCGGCATGCCCTGCTCGCCGCCCTGTTCTTCGTGCTCGGGTTCTCGACCGTGTTCGTCGCGCTCGGCGCTGGCGCCTCGTTGGTCGGCATGCTGCTGCGCGCGCATAGCGCGGTGCTCGCACAGATCGCGGGGGTTGCGATCATCGGCATGGGCCTGCATTTCCTCGGCCTGTTCCGGATCGGATTTCTCGCCCGCGAGGCGCGGATCGAGGTGCGGCGGCCGGCGGGGCCGGGCGGCGCCTTCGTCATGGGGCTTGCCTTCGCCTTCGGCTGGACGCCCTGCATCGGCCCGGTTCTGGCGGGTGTGCTGGCGGTGGCGGGCTCCGAGGCGACGGCGCTGCGCGGCGCGGGGCTGCTGGCGGTCTATTCGGCGGGTCTCGGCCTGCCCTTCCTGCTCGCGGCTTTCGCGATGGGCCCGTTCATGCGCTTTCTCGCGCGCTTCCGTAGCCGGATCGGCCTGGTGGAGAAGACGATGGGCGTGCTGCTGGTGATCACCGGCCTGCTGTTCCTCACCGGCTCGATCAGCCAGTTCGGATTCTACCTGCTGGAGGCATTCCCGGCGCTGGGACGGCTGGGTTAGGGCCAACAAAAAGCCCGGCCGAAGCCGGGCTTTCCGTTCGCGAGGCGATCAGCCTGGCTTACTTGTTCTCGACATAGGTGACCTTGCCGTCGGCACCCTTCTTCCAGGTGTACATCGTGTAATCCGGACGGGTGATGTCGCCCTTCTTGTCGTAGGAGAGTTCGCCGATCACGGTCTTGAACTTCTGGCCTGAATGGATCTGCGCTGCGATCTTCTTCGGGTCGAGCGTCTTCGCCGCTTCGGCCGCCTGCTTCACGACTTCCATCGCGGCGTAGGTGTAGAGCGTGTAGGCTTCCGGATTGATGCCCTTGGCCTTGTAGGCCGCCACGACCTTGGCCGCTTCCGGGCGGTTGCGCGGATCCGGCGGGAAGGTCATCAGCGTGCCTTCGACACCGGGGCCGCCGATATTGGCGAATTCGTCCGAGGTGATGCCGTCACCCGACATCATCACGGCCTTGACGCCCTGATCGCGCATCTGGCGCACGATAAGGCCGCCCTCGGTGTGGAGGCCGCCCCAATAGATGATCTCGACGCCGGCATTCTTCATCTTGGTGATGAGGGCCGAGAAATCCTTCTCGCCGGTGTTCACGCCCTCGTAGAGCACTTCCTTCACGCCGGCCTTGTTCATCGCCTTGCGGGTCTCGTCGGCGAGGCCCTGGCCATAGGTCGTCTTGTCATGGACGACGGCAACCTTCTTGCCCTTGAGATTCTTGGCGATGTAATCGGCCGCGACCGCGCCCTGCTGGTCATCGCGGCCGCAGGTGCGGAACACGTTCCACAGCTTGCGCTCGGTGATCTTCGGGTTGGTGGCCGAGGGGGTGATCATCAGGATGCCGTTCTCGGCGTAGACTTCCGAGGCCGGCATCGTCACGCCCGAGTTGAAATGGCCGATGACGATCTTGATGCCGTCGCCGACGAACTTGTTGGCGACCGAGACGCCCTGCTTCGGATCCGAAACGTCGTCACCCTTCGAGATCTCGATCTTCTGGCCGAGAATGCCGCCGGCAGCGTTGAAATCGGCCGCGGCCTGCTCGGCGCCGTCGGTCAGCTGCTTGCCGAACGCGGCGTTCGGGCCGGTGATCGGGCCGGCAACGCCCATCTTCAGCTGCGCCTGGGCCGCGCCCGCGAACGCGAGCGAGGCGGCGAGCGCCACGCCGGCCAAGAGTTTATGCTTCATCAGGTCTCTCCCTGTGACTGATTAGCGGGTTCACTTCGCCACCCGCGAGCGTCTTCAAACGGGCCTCTGGGGCTCGCCTGAAAGCATGAAAGCCGGTTTTCATATTTCTGTCACCAGCCAATTCCTGTGGGTCCGGGCGGGGTTTCACCGTCATCCCGGGGTGAACGCGTGGGGCCGAGACGGAGGCCGGGCGCGGCGTGCAGGCCCGCGGCAAGGTCCGCCGCGCCGGCGTGGCGCGTCTCGATGGGGAAGGCCTCTTCCGGCAAGGACATCGCCGGGATGTTCGTCAGGACCACGCTCAGGAGGATCGACGGGAAATCCATGGCCCTGCTCCTGCTTGCGCCCTCAGCCGGCTTTCCGCCGCCAGGACAGGGGGGAGGCCTTCTCGAAGCAGAAGGCGTATTGCCGCGCCATGGCCTCGGTCCGCTCGCGCCGCCAGCCGAGCCAGGCGGCGGCGAGCAGGATCACGGTATCGGCGAGGTAGAAGCGGGGCGCCAGCAATGTGCCCTCGAACATCGCGAAATGGATGAAACGCACCGCAAGGCCGAGGAGCAGCGCGGCTGGCACCAGCATCCAGGAGGGTTTCCAGGTCTTGGCAAGCGCCTTGCCGGTGCGCCAGGCCGCCCAGCCCCCCATCGCCACCGTGACGAGCAGGAAAAGCCAGATCGATTGTTCTTCGTAGAGGATGCCCTGCATCACCGGCTCCGTGCCTGTTCCTGGTTCTCGGTTCCGTCTGCTGCTGCTGTCAATGGTGCCCGCCCTCGAGATAGGCGGCCTTGACCTGCGGATCGGCGAGCAATTCCCGGCCGGTTCCGCTCATGGTGATGAGGCCGTTGACCATCACATAGCCGCGATGCGCGAGCTTGAGGGCATGATAGGCGTTCTGTTCGACGAGGAACACCGTCATGCCCTCGCGGGCATTGACCTCCCGGATCACCTCGAAGATCTGCCGCACGATCAGCGGCGCGAGGCCGAGCGAAGGCTCGTCGAGCAGCAGAAGGTCCGGCCGGCTCATCAGCGCGCGGGCGATGGCAAGCATCTGCTGCTCGCCGCCCGAAAGCGTGCCGGCGCGCTGCTGGAGACGTTCCCTGAGTCGGGGGAAGATCGTGCAGACCTTTTCGAGATCCTCGTCGAACCAGGCGAGATTGTTGACCGAGGCCCCCATCTGGAGGTTCTCGTAGACGCTCATGCGCGGGAAGACGCGGCGCCCCTCCGGCGATTGCGCGATGCCGAGCCGCGCGATTTCGTGCGTCGGCATGCGGGTGATGTCCCGCCCGTCATAGACGATCGAGCCCTCGCGCGCCTGCGGCTTGCCGAAGATCGTCATCATCAGCGTCGACTTGCCGGCGCCGTTGGCGCCGATCAGCGTGACGATCTCGCCGCGATGGACATCGATATCGACGCCCTTGAGCGCGATGATGTTGCCGTAATAGGTCTTGACCCCGCGCACCGCGAGGAGCGGCGTCCGGGCGGCGGCCGGCGCGGGGGCGCCCTGTTCCGCGATCATCGTCATAGCCCGACCTCCGCTTCGATCTTCTCGACTTCCTCGACATCCTCGGCGCCGAGATAGGCGGCGATGACGCGGGGGTCGTTCTGCACGGCGCGGGGGCTGCCATCGGCGATCTTGGTGCCGTAATCGAGCACCACGACATGGTCGGAGATCTGCATCACCACGCTCATGTCGTGCTCGATCAGCAGCAGCGAGGTGCCGTTTTCGTCGCGGATCGCGCGCAGCAGCGTGTTGAGTTCGAGGCTCTCGCGCGGGTTGAGGCCGGCGGCCGGCTCGTCGAGGCAGAGCAGGACCGGGTCCGTACACATCGCGCGGGCGATCTCGAGCCGGCGCTGCGCGCCGTAGGGCAGATCGCCGGCGGGGTCGTCTGCGCGGTCGATCAGCCCGGTCCGCTCCAGCCAGTGCTTGGCCTTCTCGACCGCCTCGCGCTCGCGGTTGCGGAAGCCGGCGAGGCCGATGAGCCCGCCGATCGTCCAGTTCGAGGCGAGCATCAGCGGGTTGTGCTGCGCGACCATCAGGTTCTCGAGCACGGTCATGCCCGAGAACAGGCGGATGTTCTGGAAGGTGCGGGCCACCTTGGCGCGTGCGGCGATCTGGAAATCCGCCATGCGTTCGAGCAGGAACAGGCTGCCTTCAGCACGATGGAGCGCGTCGCGCGGGGTATCGGTCAGTGTTTCCACATGGGCGGCGATGTCGATCGCGCCGTGGCGCAGCGCGATCCGCCCCACGGTCGGCTTGTAGAAGCCGGTGATGCAGTTGAACACCGTGGTCTTGCCCGCGCCGTTCGGCCCGATGATGGCGGTGATGTCACCGCGCCCGGCGGTGAAAGAGAGATCGTTGATCGCGACGAGGCCGCCGAAGCGCATCGTCAGGTGCTCGACCTTCAGGATTGGATCGGATTCGGCGCGCATCAGCCGTGGCCCTCCTGCACGAGATCGGCCGAGACCGCCTTCTTCTCCTTGAGATAGACGGTCGGTTCGCGCGCCGAGATCAGCCCGCGCGGCTTCCACAGCATCATCAGCACCATGCAGATGCCGAAGATCAGCATGCGGTATTGCGCGGGGTCAAAGCCGTCGCCGAAGACCTGCTTGAGGAAATCCAGTTCGCGCAGGATCTCGACGCCGCCGACGAGCAGGATCGAGGCGATCACCACGCCGAGCAGGCTGCCCATGCCACCGAGCACCACGATCGCGAGGATCTGCGCCGATTCATGGAAGACGAAGCTCTCCGGCGAGATGAAGCCTTGCCGCGCCGCGAAGAAGGCGCCGGCGAAGCCGCCGAACATCGCTCCGATCGCGAAGGCGGTCAGCTTGGTGTTCACCGTGTTGATGCCGAGCGAGCGGCAGGCGATCTCGTCCTCGCGCAGGGCTTCCCAGGCGCGGCCGACCGGCAGGCGTCGCAGCCGCATCGAGACCGCCGCCGTCACCAGCGCCAGCACGAGAATGATATAAAACAGGAAGATCGTGCGGTAGATCGGGCTGAATTCCAGCCCGAAAGTCGCGGCGAAGCCGTTATCGGCGGCCGTGAAGGGAATGCCGAAGAAACTCGGCCGCGGGATGGCGGAGATGCCGGCATAGCCGTTCGAGAACTCGACCCAGTTGATCAGCACCAGGCGGATGATCTCGCCGAAGGCGAGCGTCACGATCGCGAGGTAATCTCCGCGCAGGCGCAGCACCGGGAAGCCGAGCAGCATGCCCCAGAAGGCGGCGAGGATGCCAGCCACCGGCAGGCAGATCCAGAAGGCCCAGGCCTGCCAGAACCCCTCGCCGATGATCTGGGCCATGAAATCCTTGATCGGCTCCGAGGTCGCGAACAGCGCGTAGGAATAGGCGCCGACCGCGTAGAACGCGACATAGCCGAGATCGAGCAGCCCCGCGAGGCCGACCACGATGTTCAGCCCCCAGCCGAGCATGATGTAGATCAGGATCTGGATGCCGAAATTGTCGATCCATTTGATCGCGCCCTGCGGGCCGACCGTGAACAGGACCATCAGCGGGTAGGCGACGAGGAAGCCGACCGCGACCGGAAGCCCGTATTTCTCGAGCTTGAGCATCGTGTTCGAGCGCGGCTTCTTCCGCGCCGCGCCCTCCGCACGTGTCGCCTGCCAATAGCCGATCAGCAGGCGGCCGACGAACACTGCCGCCACCAGGGCGAACAGCGTTTGCGGGCGCGGCACCAGAATCATCTGGTTGTTGAGGGTCTGGTCGGTCTTGAGGCCGACGAGCAGCGCGAAGAGGCCGAAGGCGATGGCGGCGGCGAAGCCGGCATCCTTGATGAGGCGGGTCCAGTCGACCGGCGGGCGGGAGCGGGTTTCGGCCTGCATGCTCACACCTTCTCGACTTCCGGCTTGCCGAGCAGGCCCTGCGGCATGAAGACCAGCACGACCGCAAGGATCGAGAACGCCGCGACATCCTTGTAATCGATCGAGAAATACGCCGACCACAACGTCTCGATCAGCCCGATCAGCAGCCCGCCCAGCACCGCGCCCGGCAGCGAGCCGATGCCGCCGAGCACCGCGGCGGTGAAGGCCTTCACGCCCGGCACGAAGCCATCCGAGAACACGACGACGCCGTAATAGGTGAGGAACATCGTGCCGGCCACCGCGGCCAAGGCCGCGCCGATCACGAAGGTGATGGAGATCGTGCGGTCGACATTGATGCCGAGCAGCGCCGCCATCTTCTGGTCCTGCTCGCAGGCGCGTTGCGCCCGCCCGAGCGGCGTCTTCTGCACGACATACCAGAACAGGCCGAGCAGCAGCGCCGTCACTGCGATGATCAGCACCTGCTTGTAGGAGACCGCGACCACGAAGCCGTTCTGCTCGAAGAGCGGGATCGTGTCGCGCATCACCGGCGGAATCGGCTTGTTGCGCGATCCTTGGGCGACCTGCACGTAATTCATCAGGAGGATCGACATGCCGATCGCCGAGATCAGCGGCGCGAGGCGGAACGAACCGCGCAGCTTGCGATAGGCGATCCGCTCGATCGTCCAGGCATAGAGCGAGGTGATCACCATCGAGACGATCAGCGCCGCGAGCAGCGCCAGGAACACCACGCCGCCGGAAAGCCCCGCCAGGGCGGTGACCGCCAGAAAGACGATGAGGGCGATGAAGGCCGAGATCATGAACACGTCGCCATGGGCGAAGTTCACCATCCCGATGATGCCGAAGACCATCGTATAGCCGATGGCGATCAGACCGTAGACGGCGCCCAGCGTCACGCCGTTGATCAATTGCTGGACCAGAACTTCCATGCGCTACGCACGCCTCCCCATACCACCCCGTCTGATGCGGGATTTGTGCCAACGTTTCCCGGCGCGGCGCTCAAGGGTTAGCAGGAACCCGCAACCGCGACAATCACGCGAGCCGCGAGTACATGACGCAAACCCCTTCTCGACACAACCAAAAATGAGCCGCGCATCTGGTTGTTTCCTCCAAATTCACGGCGTTTTCTAGTGAGAATGGCCAATTTCAGGGGCTGTCGGCCACGATGAAGCCATGCGCGAACGGATCATGCCCGTCGACGAAGATCGTGTTGAGCCCGGTCGTGACCGCCCAGCCCTCGATAGAGGGGATGATGGCGGGCAGGTCGCCGACCCGGGTCTCGCCCTCGATCCGGCCAGTGAACAGCGAGCCGATGATCGATTCATGGACGAAATCCGTGCCGGCGCGGAGCCGGCCCCTGGCCGCCCATTGCGCCATCCGCGCCGAGGTGCCGGTGCCGCAGGGCGAGCGGTCGATCGCCTTCTCGCCGTAGAAGACCGCGTTGCGCGCAGTGGCGCCGGCCATTGTCGGCGCGCCGGCCCAGAGCACATGCCGGCAGCCGCGGATCGTCGCATCCTCGGGATGGACGAGTTCGATCGCGGCGTTGACCGCCTTCCGGACGAGCGGCGACCAGCGCAGGATGTCGGAGGGCTGCACCGCCTCGATTCCCGCAAAGCCGGGCTGAGGGTCGATGATGGCGTAGAAATTGCCGCCATAGGCGATGTCGACCCGCAGCGCGCCGAGGCCGGGGATGTCGAGGGCGAGATCGGTCGCGAACAGGAAGGAGGGCACGTTGACGAGGCGCACCTTCGTCACCCGTCCGCCCTCCTCGGTGTAATGCGCGACGACGAGGCCGGCGGGCGTATCGAGATGGAGGCGTCCGGGCGTCCTGGGGGTCACGAGCCCGTTCTCGAGCGCCATGGTCACGGTGCCGATCGTGCCGTGGCCGCACATCGGCAGGCAGCCGGTGGTCTCGATATAGAGGATGCCGAGGTCGCAATCGGGGCGTGTCGGCGGGTAGAGGATCGAGCCGGACATCATGTCGTGGCCGCGCGGCTCGAACATCAGCGCCGTGCGGATCCAGTCGAATTCGGCGAGGAAATGCGCGCGCTTCTCGCTCATCGTGGCGCCGGCGAGGTTCGGGCCGCCGCCCGCGACCATGCGGACCGGATTGCCGCAGGTATGGCCGTCGATGCAGAAGAAGGTATGGCGGGCCATGGTCGGATCTCCTTCAGAAGGGCCGGATCGTGCCGTCCTCGGCGATCGTGTAGGAGCCGGCGGCGAGCTTCGCCTGCTGCTCCGCGCGATAGCGGAAGGCGGGCGGCGGCGGCCAGTCCAGCTCGCGCGCGACGAGGCAGCCGATCAGCAGGATCGCATCCGCCTCGTGCAGCAGCAGCGCCGCCGGCGCATGGCCGTTGCGGACGAGCTCCAGCAGCACCGCCGCCGAGGACGAGGAGCCGATCGTGCCCGGCAGGGCGAGGATCATGCCGGCGACATTCTGCCCGTGCTGGGGGTGGCGAACCTGGATGATCGCGCCCGAGCGCGGATCGACCCCGCCCCAGAACGAGAGCGGCGCCGTGAGGCGCAGCAGCGGCCCCGAGACCGGCCCGCCGGGCAGGAGCGGATGCGCCTTCACGCCCAGACCCTCTCGTCGCGCACGAGGCGGCCGGCGATCGCGCTCTCGACGCATTCGGCGAGTGCGCCGTATTGCACGGCGTATCCGGTATTGCCGGGGGCGTAATGCGCGAACTTGCCGGAATTGGTCATCAGCACGCCCTTGATCCTGTCGAGGATCGGCGTCACCACGACGCAGGTATCCGCGACAAGCGTCACTCCCGCCTGTTCGAGCGCCTTGCGGCGGCCCGCCGCCTCCAGCGCGCTTAGCGTGTGCCGGCCGGTGCAGGCATAGAAGGGGCGCAGCAGCCGGCGCCCGGCGATCAGCCGGTCGAGTTCGACGAGTTCCTCGATCGAGCAATGCGGCGACCCGATCGCCACCGCGTCGATTGCCTCGGCATCGCGCCGGTCCGGCCGCACGGTCGAGAGCGCGCCGCGGGCGCTGTCGAGCATGGCAGGCGTGATGAAGAGCCGCTCGGGATAGCTCGCGAGCCCCGTTGCGGTCGCGATGTCCGGCGCCTCAGGCGTCACCCCCTCGACATGGAACAGCGCGACCGCGCCGGACGAGGCCGCGGCGGCGCCGAAGGCTTTCAGCCGGTCCTCGGTCGAGAAGCCGCGCAGGCCGGTCAGGATGCCGATATCGGTGCCGGCGCGCTGGCCGTAGAGCGTGCCGAGCACCGGCCAGAACACATCCGCCGCGCGCAGGGCCGGGGAGAGGCGGCTGCAATCGGCGATGAAGGTCGCGCGGCGATGCGCGGGGAGGTGCAGCCCGTAATGCGGCGCGCGGCCGGTGATGGCGCAGGCGATGTCGAGAAAATCGCCGTAGCGGTTGGTGCGCGCGCCGAGCACGGAATTGCAGAAGGCGACGGCGTTCGATTCCCCCCAGGCGACATCGGTCGCGAAATCCGGCCGGTGCCCGGCTTGGTAGGGCGCGCAGGTCCAGGACGGCGTGCAGCCCATCGCCTCGTAGGCGAGCATCATCCGCTTGGCCATCGACCGCTCGTGCGAGGGCAGATGCACCCTGGTCCCGCAGGCGAGATCGAGCGCGCCGACATTGAGCGTCGCGGGCACCGCGACCTTCGCGCCCAGTTCGACGAGCCGTTCCGCGAAGAGCGTGCCGGAATCGCCGTGATAGAGCGCGCCGTCGATATGTGCCGAAGCAATCGGGACGAGCTTGCGCGCGCCCATCAGTCGCGCGGTCTCGGTCACGATGCGCATGGCGAGCGCCACGGCCTCGCCGGCCTCGCCGGCGAGCATTCCGCGTTCCTCGACGGTCAGGTGCAGGCTCACGGGCGGATCCCGGCGGGCGGGTCAGGCCGCCTGGTCGAGGCCGGCGAGGTTCGGGCGCGTCTTGAGCGCGGCCTTGACGATCTTTTCGACGCGCTTCCTGGCCTCGCCCTCCAGCGCGATGCGCGGCGCGCGGCAGCGATCCGAGCCGCCATGGACCAGCGCCTCGACGCATTTGATGTTCTGGACGAGTTGCGGCGAGACATCGAGCGTCAGCAGCGGCTCGAACCAGCGGTAGATCGCCCGCGCCTCGGCAAAACGCCCGGCCTCGGCCAGTTTCCAGATCGCGACGGTCTCCTCCGGGAAGGCGCAGACGAGGCCGGCCACCCAGCCGACCGCACCCATGGCCTGTGCCTCCAGCGCGAGATTGTCGACGCCGCAGAACAGGTCGTAGCGGTCGCCGGTGAGGTTGATCAGGCGGGTGATGCGCCGGACATCGTCCGAACTTTCCTTGATCGCGGTGAAGAGCGGTTCGTCGGCAAGCTCGGCGAACATCTCGGGCGTGATGTCGACGCCGTAGCCGACCGGATTGTTGTAGACCATGACCGGCAGGCCGCCGGCTTTCGCGACCGCCCGGTAATGCGCCATGGTCTCGTGCGGGAGCGATCGGTAGGGCACGCCGGGCAGCACCATCAGGCCTGCCGCGCCGGCCGTCGCGCCGGCTTCCGCCATCCGGCAGGCGCGCGCGGTCGAGCCCTCGACGACGGTGAGCAGCACGGGGATCTTCCCGCCGGCGGCGTCGAGCGCGATGCGCAGGACCTCCAGCTTCTCCTCGAATTCCAGCGTCGAGGCCTCGCCGAGCGAACCGCAGACGATCAGCCCGTCGACGCCGGCCTCGACCTGGCGGCCGAAGCTCGCCCGCATCGCCTTCTCGTCAAGACGGTCCTTCTTGTCGAAGCGGGTGGTCACGGCCGGGAGCACGCCGCGCCAGCGCGCCGCCGCCCGCCCGCCCTTTGCCTTTGTCGTCTTGACATCCTTGGCCATGCCTGTCCCCTTCGTGCCGCCGACCGGACGGATCGGCGCGAGAGATTGGCGCGGCCGGGGCCCGGTTTCAATCGGGAAAAGCGCGCAGACGCGCGGCTTTTGCCGTTAAGCCGCGCCGCGGCGCGCGATTTTCCCGGAACGGGACGGTTTTCGCTTGCCCTTCGCGGTGCAAGCCCCACTTTCGCCGCCACAGAGGAATGTCCGTGAATCGCGTGATCCCCGTACCCGACGACAGAATGGCCACATCATCCCCGGTCGCGGCGCCGCTCTTCCGCGAGGCGATGAGCCGCGTCGCCGGCGCGGTGCATCTGATCGCCACCGATGGCCCCGCCGGCCGGGCGGGGCTGACCGCCACGGCGATGACCTCCGTTTCGGATGATCCGCCGAGCCTCCTCGTCTGCCTCAACCGCGCGAGCCGCACGGGGGCTTTGCTGAAGGCCAACGGCGCCTTCAGCGTCAACACGCTCGCCGCCGGGCAGGAGCCGCTGGCGGATATCTTCGCCGGCCGCACCGATCTGCACGGCGAGGCGCGCTTCGCGCACGGCCATTGGCGGCCGGGGCCGCTCGGCCAGCCGGCGCTTGCGGATGCGCTGGCGAGTTTCGCCGTCCGCGTCGAGGATATCCGGCCGGTCGCAACGCATTTCGTCGTGATCGGTGTGATCGCCGCGATCGGGCTCGGCCCGGACCGACCGGGGCTCGTCTATCGCCGCCGCGCCTATCGCCCGGTGGCGTGAGGGCGGCGGCTAGCTGCGCAGGAACGTGCCGACGGCGGCGTTGTATTCCGCCGGCGCCTCGCAATTCGAGATATGCGCGGCAGGCACCACGGCCTTGTGCGCGCCGGCGATGTTCCGCACCATGATCTCGCCCATGGCGGGCGATGTCGCGGGATCCTCCGCCCCGATCACCACGAGAACCGGGTTGGTGACCGATTTGATCGCCTCGCGCTGGTCCATGTCGCGGATCGCGGCGCAGCAGGCGGTGTATCCGGCCGCGCTCGCCTTGCGCACCTGATCGGTGATCCGCGCGACCTCGGCCGGGTTTGCCTCGTTGAACCGCCGCGTGAACCAGCGCGGCTTCATCGCCTCGGCGATCGCGCCCATGCCCTCGCGATTGGCCATGCGGATGCGGGCATTCCAGTCGGTCGCGGGCGGCCCCATGAAGGCGGCGGTGTTGCCGAGCACGGCCTTGCCGAGCCGGTCGCGGTTATGGGTCAGCAGCCACATGCCGACCATGCCGCCCATCGAGCAGCCGATCCAGTCGGTCTTGTGGATGTGCAGCGCGTCGAGGATGCGCAGGGCATCCTGCGCCAGCATCGCGAGCGAATAGGGGCCCGGCGGGCAGGAGCTTTCGCCATGGCCGCGGACATCGTAGCGGATGCAGCGGAAATCGCGGGCGAATTCGGCGACCTGCGGATCCCACATTTCTAGGCTGGCGCCGAGCGAGTTCGAGAACATCAGCGGCGGCGCGCTCTCCGGACCATCGAGGCGGATGCGGAACCGGACCTGGCCGGCGTCGAGGAAGCTGGTTTCGGAGGGCATGGCGCTTCGCCGCGAGAGGGATCGGAATGACGCGGCTAGAATTCCGGCAAAACGTGCCGCTGGCAAGCCCGGACGGGGCCGGGAGGGCCGGTTTTTGCGGCGCGGAATCGAAAATCCCGCCCGCGCGGACGGTTCGGCTTGACGGTGTCTTTGGAACAGGTCCAGATTGGTGAAATCGGGGCGAAAACGGCCGGTCAACGGCGCCGTCCCGCTCCGAGAGGAAGCGTTCCGGCGGCTTTTCGCCATTTTTCAGGGAGCCCCCCATGCCCAGGGTGAGCATGCGCGTGAACGGCGCGCAGGTCAGCGCCAGTGTCGAGCCGCGGACGCTGCTCGTGCAGTTCCTGCGCGAGCACCAGCGGCTGACGGGCACGCATGTCGGCTGCGACACCAGCCAATGCGGCGCCTGCGTGGTGCATGTGAACGGCAAGGCGATCAAATCCTGCACCACGCTGGCGCTGTCCTGCGAGGGGGCTGAGGTCACCACCATCGAGGGGCTGGCCGCCGGGCATGATCTCCACCCGATGCAGGCGGCGTTCCGCGCCCATCACGGGCTGCAATGCGGCTTCTGCACCCCGGGTATGATCATGGCCGCGATCGACATGGTGAACCGGCTCGGCCCCGATCTCTCCGAGGAGACGATCCGCCACGAGCTTGAAGGCAATATCTGCCGCTGCACGGGCTACCACAACATCGTCAAGGCGATCAGGGCCGGCGCCGCCGCGATGGGCGGCATGCCGCTCGCGGCGGAATAGGAGCGGCGCGATCCCGAGGCGATTTGAGACCTTGAAGCAGAAAACAGTCGCGGATGTCCGGATCGGGCCGGAGCATGACGCGGCGAGCCAGAGAGGAAGCACCATGGCAGCGACCGGAATCGGCGCGCGCGTCGAGCGCAAGGAAGATTTCCGCTTCATCACCGGCCGGGGCAATTATACTGACGACATCAATCGCCCTGGCCAGGCCTATGCCTATTTCCTGCGCTCGCCGCACGCGCATGCGGCGATCCGCAAGATCGACACGAAACGGGCGGCGGGCATGCCGGGCGTGCTGCGCATCCTCACCGGAGCGGATATCGAGGCGGACAAGGTCGGCGGACTGATCTGCGGCTGGATGATCCATTCGAAGGACGGTTCGCCCATGAAGGCCGGCGCGCATCCGGCGCTGGCGATCGGCAAGGTCCGCTATGTCGGCGACCATGTCGCCGTGGTGATCGCGGAGAGCCTCGCCGAGGCGCGCGACGCGGCGGAAGCCATCGTGGTCGATTACGCGCCGCTTGCCCCGGTCGTGGATCTCGCCACGGCGACCGAGAAGGGCCAGCCCGCGATCCATGACGCCGCGCCCGACAACCAGGTCTATGACTGGCATCTCGGCGACAAGGCTGCGGTCGATGCCGCGTTCAGGAAGGCGAAGCACGTCACGCGGCTTGATCTCGTGAACAACCGCCTCGTGCCGAACGCGATGGAGCCGCGCGCGGCGGTGGGGGATTACAATGCCGGCGAGGACGCCTTCACGCTCTATACCACCAGCCAGAACCCGCATGTCGCGCGGCTGGTGCTCTCGGCCTTCACCGGCATCGCGCCCGAGCACAAGCTGCGGGTGATCGCGCCGGATGTCGGCGGCGGCTTCGGCTCCAAGATCTTCATCTATGCGGAGGAGACGGTCTGCGTCTGGGCGGCGAAGAAGGTCGGACGGCCGGTGAAATGGGTCGCGGACCGCACGGAGGAATTCCTCGCCATCGCCCATGGCCGCGACCATCTGACCCATGCCGAGATGGCGATGGACGCCGACGGCCGCATCCTTGGCCTGCGGGTCAAGACCCGCGCCAATCTCGGCGCCTATCTCTCGACCTTCGCCTCCTCGGTGCCGACCTACCTCTACGCGCCGCTGCTTTCCGGGCAATACAACATCCCGGCGATCTATGCGGAGGTCGAGGCGGTCTATACCAACACCGCCCCGGTCGATGCCTATCGCGGTGCGGGACGCCCGGAGGCGACCTTCGTGATCGAGCGGCTGGTCGAGGTCGCGGCGCGCGAGATGGGGCAGGATCCGGCACAGTTCCGGCGCAAGAACTTCATCCGCAAGTTCCCGCACCAGACGCCGGTCATCATGTGCTACGACGCCGGCGATTACGATGCCGCGATGAAGAAGGCGCTCGAAGCCCATGATGTTAAGGGCTTCGCCAGGCGGCGGCGCGAGAGCGGCCGGCGCGGCATGCTGCGCGGGCTCGGCTATTCGGCCTATATCGAGGCCTGCGGCATCGCCCCCTCGGCAGCCGTCGGCTCGCTCGGCGCCGGGGTCGGGCTTTGGGAGAGCGCGGAGGTGCGCGTCAACCCGATCGGCACGGTGGAGGTGCTCACCGGCTCGCACAGCCACGGCCAGGGCCACGAGACGACCTTCGCGCAGCTCGTCGCAGGGAGGCTCGGCATTCCGATCGAGAATGTCTCGATCGTCCACGGTGACACCGACAAGGTGCAGATGGGCATGGGCACCTATGGCTCCCGCTCCGGCGCCGTCGGCATGAGCGCCATCGTCAAGGCGCTCGACAAGATCGAGGCCAAGGCGAAGAAGGTCGCCTCCTTCGTGCTCGAGGCCAGCGAGACCGATATCGATTTCAGGGACGGCAAGTTCACCGTGCGCGGCACGGATAAATCAATCGATTTTCCGTCCGTGGCGCTTCAGGCCTATATCGCGCACAAGTTCACCGGCCAGCAGCTCGAACCGGGGCTGAAGGAGGGGGCGTTCTACGATCCCACCAACTTCACCTTCCCGTCCGGCGTGCATATCTGCGAGGTGGAGATCGACCCCGCAACCGGCGTGACCCGCATCGACCGCTGGACCGCGGTGGATGATTTCGGCGTCATCATCAACCCGATGATCGTCGAGGGCCAGGTGCATGGCGGCATCGCGCAGGGCATCGGCCAGGCGCTGCTCGAAGGCGCCGTCTATGACAAGACCGGCCAACTGGTGACGGCCAGCTACATGGATTACGCGATGCCGCGCGCAGACGACCTGCCCTCCTTCACGGTCGGGCATACGGTGACGCCGTGCCCCTCGAACCCGCTCGGGATCAAGGGCTGCGGCGAGGCCGGGGCCATCGCCGCCCCGGCGGCGGTGATCAACGCCATCACCGACGCGCTCGGCCATGAGGAGATCGCCATGCCGGCAACACCGCAGGCGGTGTGGAAGGCGGTGCGGGCCGTGGCGGCCAGGGCGGCTGAATGAGGGCGGGCGGCCGGCCATCGCCTCGGGGGGTGTTCCCGCGATTGCCGACCTCTCCTGCCGATCGCCTTTCTGATTTCGGGAGACAGACACATGTATGCTTTCGATTACCACCGGCCGACGACGCTCAAACAGGCGGGCAATCTCGCGGCGAAGAACGCCGAGGCGAAGCTGCTCGCCGGCGGCCATACCCTGCTGCCGACCATGAAGCAGCGCCTCGCGAGCCCCCCGGCGCTGATCGATCTCTCCGGCGTGGCGGAATTGTCCGGCATCGCCCTCAAGGGCCGCAACCTCGTGATCGGCGCCATGACGACGCATGCCGAGGTTGCGGGGTCCGATCTCGTGAAGGCGGCCTTGCCCGGCCTCGCGGTGCTTGCCGGCGGCATCGGCGATCCGCATGTGCGCCACCGGGGAACGATCGGCGGCTCGGTCGCCAACAATGATCCCTCGGCGGATTACCCGGCCGGGCTGCTTGCGCTCGGGGCCACGATCGTGACGACGAAGCGCAGGATCCCGGCTTCCGAGTTCTTCACCAGCCTGTTCTCGACCGCGCTCGAGGAGGGCGAGATCATCACCCGGATCATCGTGCCGACGGGGGCGAAATTCGCCTACCAGAAGTTCCGCAACCCCGCCTCGCGCTATGCGATGGTCGGCGTGGCGGTGGCGAAGAAGGGGGCGCGGGTCGCGGTCGCGGTCACCGGCGCCGGCGCGGACGGGGTGTTCCGCTGGGCCGAGGCCGAGGCGGCGCTCGCGCGGCGCTTCACCCCGAAATCGCTCGATGGCGTGGCGCTTCCCGATCCGAAGGGGCTCAACGGCGATATCCATGCCTCGGCGGAATATCGCAGCCATCTCATCGGCGTCATGGCGCGCAGGGCGGTCCTTGCGGCGAGCGGCAAGTAAGGCGTGGCGCGCGCAACGCGCCCCCAGGCTGCGCGGGAACGGCCGGGGGCGGGCCGGCGCCCGCCCCGGCGCGCATCCTCACGCCATCGGTGGGTAGAAGAAGCGCTCCTCGGCGATCTTGCCGTCCCGGACCGTATAGAGCCCCCATTCGGTTGCCTGCACGCGCTGGCCGCCGGCTTTCGGCGTGAAATCAAGCCCGAAAACCAGCAGGAACTGGTCGCCGTTGATGAAGGGACCCTCGACTGTGCCGCCATGCACCTCGTGGTTGCCGAACCACCAATCGCTCTTGGCCTTGACCGCGGCCTTGCCGTGGCAGGCGGCATAGGGGCCCTCCATGGCCTCGAAGCTGCGGATGTCATCGGCGTTGAAGCGCTCGGCGGCGCCCTGATGGTCGCCCGCCTTCAGCAGGGCGGTGAAGGCTTCGGCGGTTTCCTGGATCGTCATCGCGTGCCTCGTGGGGCTGGAATTGCGTTGCGGGGGCGTGGCGCCGGATCCATGCCCGACGTCGGAACAGAAATAGAACATTTCTCGTGGCGGTTCCATGACGCTCCCTGACAGATTCCGACAGGAGCCGGCCGGCGGACGAGCGCGGCCCGGGACCGGCAGCCGATGACGGTTCCGCCGGAATTCCTGCTCACCGCGCTGCTGATCGAGCTGACGCCGGGGCCGAACATGGCCTATCTCGCGGCCTTGAGCCTCGCGGAAGGGCGGCGGGTCGGCTTCTCGGCGGTGGCCGGGGTCGCGCTCGGCCTCGCGCTGGTTGGCGCGCTTGCGGCGCTGGGGCTTGCCGCGGCGATCGCTGCCGAACCGCTGGCCTATGGCGTTCTGCGCTATGCGGGAGCGGCGTTCCTGCTCTATCTCGCCTGGGAGGGCTGGCGCGGCGCGGACGGGGAGGCGGCGTCGGCGGGCCGGCGCGCCGCCTTCGGCCGGGCGCTGATGACCAATCTCCTCAATCCCAAGGCGGCGGTGTTCTATGTCACCGTGCTGCCGCTCTTCCTGGGGCCGCCGGGGCCGGACCTCGTGATGCGCAACCTCGTGCTCGTTGCGGGCTATGTCGCGGTGGCAAGCGCGGTGCACGCGGCGATCGTGCTGTTCGCCGCGGCGCTTCGGCCCTATCTGGTGGAAGGCCCGCGCGAGATGCTGGTGCGCCGCATGCTGGCGCTCGGCCTCGTGTTCGTCGCGCTCTGGTTCTTTATGGAAACGCGCCAATGAATAATGTCCCGGCTTCCATCGAGGCGGTTCTCGACCTGCTCCGGCGCGAGGATTATGTCGCCGAGCGCGGCTTTGCGACCGTGCTGTTCCTGGCGCTGCGGATGGGGCGGCCGCTCTTCCTCGAAGGTGAGGCGGGGGTGGGCAAGACCGAGATCGCCAAGGTGCTGGCGCGCGGGCTGGGGCGGAAGCTGATCCGCCTGCAATGCTATGAGGGGCTCGATGCGGCCTCCGCGCTCTATGAATGGAACTATGCCGGGCAGATGATGGCGATCCGCCTCGGCGAGGCCGCGGGTGAGCACGACAAGGCGCGGCTCGCGGCGGATGTGTTCTCGGAGCGCTACCTCGTCAAGCGGCCGCTGCTCCAGGCGCTGGAGCCGGATCCCGCCGGACCGCCGGTGCTGCTGATCGACGAACTCGACCGCACGGACGAGGCGTTCGAGGCGTTCCTGCTCGAAATCCTCTCCGATTTCCAGGCGACGATCCCCGAACTCGGCACGATCCGTGCCCCCGCCCCGCCCATCGTGATCATCACGTCGAACCGGACGCGCGAGGTCCATGACGCGCTCAAGCGCCGCTGCCTCTACCATTGGGTCGAGTATCCGGACGCGGCGCGCGAACTCGCGATCCTCAGGGCGCGGCGCCCCGGCACGCCGGCGAAGCTCTCGAAGCAGGTCGTCGCCTTCATCCAGGCCCTGCGCAAGGAGGATCTGTTCAAGGTGCCGGGCGTCGCGGAGACGCTCGATTGGGCCGGCGCGCTGGTGGAGCTTGACGCGGTGGCGCTCGATCCGGGCCTCGTGGCGGATACGCTTGGCGTGCTGCTGAAATACCAGGACGACATTCTCAAGATGCAGGGCTCGCGCGCCGCCGAAATGCTCGACCAGATCAAGGCGGATCTGTGATGACGGCGCTTGACGGCATTCCCGCCGGGCGCGATTGCGGCAGCTGCACGCTGTGCTGCAAGCTGTTTCCGGTGCCGGAGCTCGAAAAGCCGGCCGGGCGCTGGTGCCGGCACATCGCGCAGGGCAGGGGATGCGGCATTCACGCCACCCGGCCGCAGGTCTGCCGCGATTTCTTCTGCCAATGGATCTACAACCCCGCGCTCGGGCCGGAATGGAAGCCGGAACGGGCGCGTTTCGTGCTTTCGATCTATCCCGGCTCGAACACGCTGCTGGTTTCCGCCGATCCCGGCGCGCCGGCGGCCTGGCGCGGGCCGCTCTACCTGCCGAGCCTGCGCCGCTGGGCGGAGGCGGCGCTCGCGCAAGGCGACCAGGTGCTCGTCTTCACCGGCAACCGCGCCGTCGCGGTGCTGCCCGATCGCGAGGCGGAACTCGGCGAGATCGGCCCCGGCGACCGGATCGTCTCGCTGAAAGCCCCCGGCGGCTACGATGTCCTGGTCGAGCGCGCGGGGGCGGGCCATGCCTGAGGCGGGGGCCATGCCCGGGATGGCGCCCTCGCCCGGAGATGGCGGCCATCTTTCTGAAAACATTGCCTATTTCGGCCGTGCCCTGCGGGCGGCGGGAATGCATGTCGGGCCTGGCGCGGTGCTCGATGCCGTGGCGGCGGTCGAGGCCATCGGCATCGGGCGGCGGGAGGAGTTCCGCGCGGCGCTCGCGGCGGCCTTCCTCAAGCGCCGGCAGGATGCTGCGCTGTTCGACCAGGCCTTCCGGCTGTTCTGGCGCCGCCGGGCGCTGCTCGAGAAGATGATGGCGGTGCTGATGCCGATCGCCCCCGCCGATCCGCAGGATCGCCTGCAGGAGGCGTTTCGCCGCGTGACGGAGGCGCTGTTCGCCGGCCGCAAGCCCGAGGAGGCGGCCGAGCGGCAGCGCATCGAGCTCGATTCGCGGCTGACGGTCTCCGATGTCGAATTGTTCCGCGCGCGCGATTTCGAGGCGATGTCGGCGGCCGAGATCGCCGAGGCGAAGCGGGCGATCGCGGCGCTGGTCATGCCTGATCAGCGGGTGCGGATGCGGCGCTTCCGCCCCGATCCGCGGGGCAACCGGGCCGATCCGCGCGCTGCCATGCGCGCCACCCTGCGCGCCGGGGGCGCAGCGTTCGAATTGCGGTTCCGCACTCCGCGCGAGACGGTGCCGCCGCTTGTCGCGCTCTGCGACATTTCCGGCTCGATGAGCCGCTATTCGCGGATCTTCCTGCATTTCATGCATGCGCTGGCGCTGACGGGGCGGCGGGTCCACGGCTTCACCTTCGCCACCGGGCTGACCAATATCAGCCGCGCCCTGCGCGCGACGAAGGATCCGGATCTCGCGCTTCAGGGCGCCTCGAAGCTGGTGCGCGACTGGGATGGCGGCACGCGGATCGGCGCGACGCTCGAAGCCTTCAACAAGACCTGGGCGCGGCGGGTGCTGGCGGGCGGGGCGGTGGTGCTGCTGATCACCGACGGGCTCGAACGCGAGGTGACGCCGGTGCTCGCGCGGGAGATGGCGCGGCTCCGGCGCTCCTGCCGGCGGCTGATCTGGCTCAATCCGCTGCTGCGCTACGAGGGGTTCGAGGCCAAGGCGGCGGGTATCCGGGCGATGCTGCCGCATGTTGACGAATTCCGCACCCTGCATAGCTTGGACTCGATCGCCGATCTGTGCCGGGCGCTGGCCGCCGGCGGCTCGCGCGATGCCGACCCGGCCCGCTACCTGAAAGGGCTTTCCTGATGCTCGCGACCGATGCCGACATCCTCGCCGAGGCCGAACGGTGGAAACGCGCCGGAAGGGGCGTCGCCATCGCGACCGTGATCGAGACCTGGGGCTCGGCGCCCCGGCCGACGGGCGCGCATCTGGTGATCGATCACGAGGGCAATTTCCTCGGCTCGGTCTCCGGCGGCTGCGTCGAGGGCGCGGTTGTCGAGGAGGCGATCGAGGCGATCGGAACCGGCGAGCCGAAGCTTCTCGAATTCGGTGTCGCGGACGAAACCGCCTGGAAGGTCGGGCTCTCCTGCGGCGGCCGGATCGCGGTGCGCGTGGAGCCGGTGACGTGAACCTCGATCAGCTCGCCGCGCTCAACCGCTGCATCGCCGGGCGCGTGCCGGTGGCGGCGGTCACCGCGCTGGATGCCGGCCTTGAGCCGGGCGACCGGGTGGTGATCCTGACCCCGGAGGATGTCTCCGGCCAGTATTATGCCGAAGCCCTGCTCGAAGCCTTCCGGACGGGCCGGAGCGGCATCCACGAAGCGGCGGGGAGGCGATACTTCTTCAATGTCCATCTGCCGCCGGTGAAGCTCGTGATCACCGGTGCGGTGCATATCAGCCAGGCGCTCGCCGAGATCGCCCGCGTGATCGATCTCGATTGCACGATCATCGATCCGCGCACTGCCTTCGCGACCGCCGGGCGGTTCCCGCTCACCCGCGTCATCGCGGAATGGCCGGAAAGGGCGCTGCCCGCGCTCGCGCTCGACCGCTACACCGCCTTCGTCGCGCTGACGCATGACCCGAAGATCGACGATCCCGGCCTTGATGCCGCCCTGCGGGCCGGCTGCTTCTATGTCGGGGCGCTCGGCAGCCGGAAAACGCATGCGAAGCGGGTCGAGCGGCTCACGGCGGCGGGGCTTCCGGTGGCGGCGGTCGCCCGTATCCGGGCGCCGGTCGGGCTCGATCTCGGCGCGGCGAACCCGGCCGAAATCGCCGTGGCGATCGCGGCGGAGATCATCGCCGCCATGCGCGAGAAGCGGCGGGCGCCGGCCGAGGCGGCGGAGCGCTGAGATGGAATTCGGGCCGGTTCCGGTGCGCGCGGCCGAGGGCGGCATCCTCGCGCATCAGGCGCGCGCGGGGGAGCGCGTGTTACGCAAGGGGCATGTCCTCGACGCGGCGGATTGCGCGGTGCTCGCGGCGGCGGGGCTCGCCGAGGTGACGATCGCCCGGCTCGAACCCGGCGATCTCGACGAGGATCGTGCGGCGGCGCGGCTGGCCGCTGCCTGCGCGGGCGAGGGGCTGCGCGTCGATCCGGCCTCTACCGGGCGCGCCAATCTGTTTGCTGCCGTGCCCGGCGTTCTGGTGCCGGATGTCGCCGCGATCGATGCGTTCAACGCGCTCGATCCAGGCATGACGCTCGCCACCCTGCCGGCGATGAAGCATGTCGCGGCGGGGGAGATGGTCGCCACGATCAAGATCATTCCCTTCGCGCTGCCGGCGGAGCTGGTGGCGCGGGGCGTTGCGGCGCTCGAGGCCGCGCGGCTCCGGGTCGCGCCGTTCCGGGAGAAGCGCGTCGCAATGCTGTCGCTGCGCCTGCCGGGGCTGAAGGAGAGCGTGATCGACAAGACCCTGCGCGTCACCGAGGCGCGGCTTGCCGGGTTCGGCGCCCGGCTGGTCCTGGAGCGGCGGCTCGATCATGCGCAGGCGGCGCTTGAGGCGGCGTTCGCGGCGCTCGACCCGGCGACGTTCGACCTGCTGCTGATCTTCGGCGCCGCCGCGATCGCCGACCGGCGCGACGCGATCCCGGCCGCGATCGAGGCGTGCGGCGGGCGGGTGATCCAGCTCGGCATGCCGGTCGATCCCGGCAACCTGCTGCTGCTCGCCGAATTCGCCGGCAAACCGGCGCTCGGCGCCCCCGGTTGCGCGCGCTCCCCGCGAGAGAACGGGTTCGACTGGGTTCTGGCGCGGCTTTGCGCCGATCTTCCAGTCGGTGCGGCCGAGATCCGGCGCATGGGCGTCGGCGGCCTGCTGATGGAAATCGTCTCGCGGCCGCAGCCGCGCGCCGGCGCCGCGCGCGCGGCGGAGCGCTGCGCCGGCATTGTGCTCGCGGCGGGGCGTTCGACCCGGTTCGGCGCGCGGAACAAGCTTCTCGCGCCGCTCGACGGCCGGCCGATGCTCGCCCATGTCGCGGCGGCGGCGCGCGAGGCCGGGCTCGATCCGCTGGTCGTGATCACCGGGCACGAGGCGGAGGCGGTGCGCGCGGCGCTGCCGGATGCGGCGATCCGCTTCGTCCACAACCCGGATTATGCGGCGGGGCTGGCCGGCTCGCTGCGGGCGGGTCTCGCAGCATTGCCCGAGGATATCGATGCCGCGCTGATCCTGCTCGGCGACATGCCGCGGGTGCGCGCGGAGACGCTGGCGGCACTGCAGGCGGCGGCGCGCGCCAACCCTGCGGCGCGGGCCGTGGTTCCGGTCCATGGCGGGGTCTGGGGCAATCCGGTCCTGGTGCGGCGGCCGCTCTTCGCGGCCCTGGCGCGGCTCACCGGCGATCGCGGCGCGCGCGCCCTGCTCGAGGCGACGCGCGAGGCGGTGCTCGAATTGCCGGTCGCGGATCCCGGCATTCATGCCGATTTCGATACCGAGGCGGCGCTGGCGGCGGATCAGTAGCGCAGATAGGCGCCGATCTGGAGATAAAGGCCGGGCTGGGCATCGTCGCGCCATTCGGCGCCGGTGGAGAGGGTGAGCCGCGCCCGCCAGATCGGGATCTCGCCGAGATGCACCCCGAGCCGCAGCCGCAGCCAATCATCCTGGATGCGGATGCCGCGCCAGGCCTGGTTCTTGCCCATGCTCACCGCGATCTCCGGGCCGATGCGCATGGTGCTTCCGGCAAGGGCGAAACCGTGCCGGACGCGGAAATAGGCCGAGCGGTTCGCCCAATCGCCCAGCGCGAAGACCGATGTGAAGCGCGAGCCCCAGGGCGCAGCGCCGCCCCAATCCTGCCACAGCTCGAAGATCCCGGCCGGCCCCTGGCGCGTGGTGCGGCGGGTGCGAAGCTGGATCTCGGCGGAATTGACGATGCTGCCGAGGCCGAGGAAGGCCGAGATCGTCCGCGGCCCGCTCCGCCATTCATGGCCGAGCAGGAAGCGGGCGGCATCGACGCGGCTTGTGCGCAGGCCGAGGGCGCGGTCGTAATCGCGGATCTTGACGCCGATGCTGGACAGGATCCGCCAGCCGGGATCCTCGAGGCGGCCGGCGGGCGCGTATTTCACGCCGCTGCCGACGAAGCGCCCGCGCTCCGTGAGATCGAAACTCGTGAAGAACACGCTGCGGGTGCGCTCTGCCGGCTCGAAGGCGCGGTGAAATCCTTCTCCGGCATATGCGGCGTCGATACCGGGCAAGCCGAGAAAGAGCACCATGCCCGCGCCAGCCACACCATGCCGGCGCGTTGCGTCAGCCCCCATCCCCCGCACTGAGGCCATGGTCATCCCCCTGGGATCGCCGCCTTCTCGCGGGCAGTCTGATACCCGGTCCGATTCGGAAGACAGATCCGGAAATCTGTCTACCAATCAGGGGTCGCGTCGCGCGGTGAGGGGGAATCGCAGCCCGGCACCGCCGCCTTCGCCGCTTTCCTTCACCTGCCTGCCGGGCTATGGAAGCCGGCCCCGCTGGCGCAAGGAAACGTGCTGCTTGATGAAGCCTTTGTCGGACCGGATCGCCGATGTCCTCACCGCCAGCGTGCAGGGACGGGGCGCAGACGACGATCCCTTCCCCACGCTCTCGGAGGTCACCTCCGCGCTGGGCAAGCGCAGCTTCGGGATCGGGCTGGTTCTGTTCGGCCTGCCGAACCTGCTGCCGCTGCCGGGATTGCCGATCCTGTGCGGCGTCATCGTCGCGGTGATCGCGATGCAGATGATGCTCGGCAAGGAAAGCCTCGCGCTGCCGGGCTGGCTCGGGCGGCAGCGGGTCAAGCGCCGCGATCTCCTCCGCGTGCTCGAACGGGCGACCCCGACCCTGCGGCGGCTGGAGCGGGTAATGCGCCCGCGTTTCGGGCTGCTGACCGGCGCGCCGGCGCAGCGCGTGCTCGGGCTCGTCGTGGCGCTGCTGGCCTTGGCGCTGATGGCGCCGATCCCGTTCTTCGGCGGCATCCCGCCGGGGATCGCGGTGACGCTGATCGGCCTCGGGCTGACCGAGCGCGACGGCGTGTTCATCGGGCTCGGCGGCATCGCGACGATCGTGGCGCTGGTGTTCTCGGCGGCGCTCACCTACGCCATCATCCGCCAGTTGGTGGTTTTCGTCCTGCAGGGCACCGGCATGATCTGAGCCTGCGCGCAAGCGCGTTCAGGCGGCGGAGAGTGGCGGTGTTGTGCCGCGATCGGCCTCAGCCTCGGCGCGCAGCATCTCGTCGATCGCATCGGCCGAAACCGGCTTCGAGAACAGGTAGCCCTGCAGGAAATGGCAGCCGACCGCCTGGAGGAAGCGCCGTTGCTCCTCGGTCTCGACGCCCTCCGCCGTCACCTCGAGGCCAAGCGCGCGGCCGAGATGGACGACGGAATGGACGAGGATCGCGCTCTCCCCGGTCGCCTCCATGGAATCGAGGAAGGATTTGTCGATCTTGATCTTGTCGAAGGCAAAGCGGCGCAGATAGATCAGCGAAGAATAGCCCGTTCCGAAATCATCGAGCGCGAGCTTCACGCCGATCGAACGCAACTCGACCATGGCGGCCTCCGCCTGATCGGCATCCTCGACCAGCACCCCCTCGGTCAGCTCCAATTCGAGGCGGCCGGGCTCGAGCGCCGCTTCCTCGATGGTCCGCGCCACGTCGCGGACGAAATTCTGCTGGCGGAACTGGATCGCCGAGACATTGACGCCCACGCGCAGGCCCGGCCAGCGCGCGGCATCGAGACAGGCGCGGCGCATCACCCATTGTCCGAGCGGTACGATCAGGCCGCGTTCCTCCGCCGCGCTGATGAAGGTCGCTGGCGAGATCAGCCCGTAGGAGGGGTGGCGCCAGCGCACCAGCGCCTCGACGCTGGCAATGCGGCCGTTCTCGGCATGAACCTGGGGCTGGTAGACGAGGGTCAGCTCGTCGCGGTCGATCGCCCCGCGCAACTCGTCGTCGACGAGCTTGCGGATCCGCTCGCTCTCGGTCATCCGGTGCTCGTAGAGCGCGAAGCGGTTGCGGCCCTCGTTCTTCGCCCGGTAGAGCGCGGTATCGGCGGCGCGCAGGATGGCGGCGATCTCGAGTCCGTCATCCGGTGCGAAGGAGATGCCGATCGTGACGCCGATCTGCATCGTCGCGCCATCCATGACGAAGGGGCGGTTGGCGGCGTCGATGATCGCCTGTGCGAGCCACGTGGTCTCGCCATGCGAGCGGATGCCGGTCTGCATCACGGCGAATTCGTCGCCGCCGAGACGCGCGATCATATCGGTCTGGCGCAGCAGTGCGCGGACGCGGTTGCCGAAATCGACGATCACCTTGTCGCCGGCCGCATGGCCGTAGATGTCGTTGACATCCTTGAACTTGTCGAGATCAAGCAGCAGAACCGCGATCGAGCTGTCGCGGTTTGGCAGATCCTCGATGTTCTCGGCGAGCGTATCGCAGAACACCGCGCGGTTCGGCAGGCCCGAGAGCGGGTCGTGGCGCGCCTCATGGCTCGCCTTGGCCTCGCGCATCAGCAGCGCCTCCGTCGAGGCGCGCATGCGTCGGAACAGTACCAGCGCCACGATGGCGATTCCGATCGAGGCCGAGAGCCCGAAGATGGCGAGGTCCGTCAGCGTCTCGGCCGCCGCGCGGCTCGGCATCCAGACGAGGCTCATGACCGGCTCGCCGGCAAGACCCGGCACGGCGATGCTGGTCTCGGTCGGCGCCTCGCCGCCGACGAGGCGAAGATTGGGGATCGCAAGCATGGTCGAGAACCGGCGCAGCGCGCCGGCCCCGATCGGCCGCGTTACCGCCAGAATGATCGACCGGCCGATCGGCATGGTGGCGAGCGCGAAGGCGCCCTGGCCGTCTTGCAGGACGCGCGCCTCGCGGCCGATGCCGATTGTCGTCGTGTCGAGCCCGCGCATGCGCGCGGAATCGACGAGTCGCCGCATGAAGGCCGAGCGGCGGGAGAAGGTTTCGGTTTCGCCGGCCTCGGCCAGCAGATGGCCGTCGGACTTGGCGATCAGGATGGCGTAATCGGTCGCCTGGCGGCGGTTGAGCGCGGCGAGGAGGCGTTCCAGCGTTTCGCGGCTGCGCTGGACCTGGAACAATTCGCCGAGCCCCTCGTCGCGCGCGACAGCTGCGAGCAGAGATTCGGCCTCGAAGCCAAGACTTTGGGTCAGCTGACGTTTTTCCCGATCCAGCTCAAAGGCTTGCTGCCGCATCGCGGCGCGGTTCGCCACCAGCGCCATCGATCCCATGATGCAGAGCACCAGGAGGAAGATCGGGACGATGGAGAGCGAGACGCCGTGCGCCTTCTTGGCTCGGGCCGGAAGGATTTGCATTCCGGGAACTCAACTCGGATGACACGCGCAGCAGGACACGGCTGTATGGTCGCCGAAGAAAGTTGACAGGACGTTGCGGCCACCACGAACGCGCCCGAAATCCGCAGATTCGGGGCAGGCTTGCGCGATCAAAGCAGGCCGAGCGCCCGGAAACTCGCATGGCCCTTGCGGCCGATGATCAGGTGGTCGTGCACGACGATGCCCATCGGTTCCGCGAGCGAAACGATCTCGCGCGTCATCTCGATATCGGCGCGCGAAGGTGCGGGATCCCCGGAGGGATGGTTGTGGACCAGGATCAGCGCCGAGGCGTTGAGCTGAAGCGCGCGGCGCAGCACCTCGCGCGGATAGACGGGCGTATGGTCGACCGTGCCGCGCTGCATCACCTCGTCGCCGATCAGGCCGTTCTTCTTGTCGAGAAACAGCAGCCGGAATTCCTCGCGCTCGGCGAAGGCCATGGCGGTGCGGCAATAATCCAGCACCGAGGACCAGGAGCCGAGCACCTGCCGGTTCCTCACCGCGCCAAGCGCGACGCGGCGCGCCGCCGCCTCGACGAGCTTCAGCGCGTGGATGACGGCCGGCCCGACGCCTTTCGTCTCGCCGAGCAGCTCCGGCGGCGCGGAGACCACCTCGGCGAAGCTGCCGAAGCGGGCGATCAGGGCCTTGGCGATCGGTTTGACATCACCGCGGGTGATGGCGCCGAACAGCACGAGTTCGAGCAATTCGTAATCGGGCAGCGTCTCCGGCGAGGCGGCGAAACGCTCGCGCAGCCGCTGGCGATGGCCGAGATAATGCGGCGGCATGCCGGGCCCGTCCGGCGCTGCGGCCGCCTGCCGCCGCCGCCGCGGGGCGGGAGGCGCACCGGGCCCGCTCATCCGGCCGCCGGGATCAGCGCCGGGCGGGGCGGCGCCGGCTGAGCGGGAAAATCGAGCCCTTTCGGCGAGCGGGTGAAGATCTCGACGCCTGTTTCCGTCACCGCCACCGTGTGCTCGAACTGCGCGGAGAGCGAGCGGTCGCGCGTCACGGCGGTCCAGCCATCGGACAGGATCTTCACATGCGGGCGGCCGAGATTGATCATCGGCTCGATGGTGAAGAACATGCCCGGCTTCATCTCCACGCCCTCGCCCGCCCGGCCGTAATGGAGAATGTTCGGTTCGTCGTGGAACAGGCGTCCGAGCCCGTGGCCGCAGAAATCGCGCACGACCGAGCAGCGCTCGGCTTCGGCATGGCGCTGGATCGCCTCGCCGATATGGCCGGTCGTGGCGCCGGGCCGGACGGCGGCGATGCCGAGTTCGAGGCATTCATGCGTCACTTCCAGCAAGCGCATCGCCCGGCGGGGGATCTCGCCCACCGCATACATCCGGCTCGCATCGCCGTGCCAGCCATCGACGATCAGCGTCACGTCGATATTGACGATGTCGCCCTCCTTCAGCGGCTTGTCCGACGGGATGCCGTGGCAGACGACGTGGTTGATCGAGGTGCAGCACGAGCGGGTATAGCCGTGGTAATAGAGCGTCGCCGGCAGGGCGCCATGGTCCATCGCGAAGGCGAAGACGGCGCGGTCGATCGCATCGGTCGTCACGCCCGGCCGGACGAGGTCGACGAGCATGTCGAGCGCCTCGGCGGTGACGCGGCCGGCGCGGCGCATGCCGGCGAAAGCCGCAGCATCGTGGAGCTTGATCACGCCGGCCTGGCGGCGGGTTGCGGTTTCGGCCGCGGCAAAGGTCATGGTCGGGGCGGTCCTTTCAGGGTCGATCCCGCGCTGTCCGCGCGCGGCGGCGTGTCACGGCGATCGGATTCCCTAAGCTATCTGCTCGTGCCGCGCGATCCAAGAGGCGCGATCCAAGAGGCGCGCCGTGTCCGGCGTGCAATCGGGGCGGATGATCCGCCGGAAGCGCGAGAACACTCGCTTTTTGTCGCCCGCGCGATTAAAGCACTGCGCTCGACCCGGAACATGCGATGGCTGAATTCTCCTCCTCCCCCGGCGCCCCTGCCTTCGGTGCCCATGCCGCGACAGGCGCCGTCCGCGCCCTGATCGGCTGGACGCGCGCGCTGCCGCGCGGCTGGCTCGGCAAGCGGCTCGGCTTCCTCCTCCGCCGCATCGCGATCGCGTTGCTGCGGGGCCGGCCGGTCGATGCCGAATCGCTCGGCGCCCGGTTCCGCCTTTTCCCCTACAACAATGTCTGCGAGAAGCGGATCCTGTTCTCGCCGCGCGATTTCGACGAGGCGGAGCGCGCGCTGCTGATCGGGCGGCTCACGCCGAACTTCGTCTTCCTCGATATCGGCGCCAATATCGGCGGCTATTCGCTGGCACTCGCCGCGGCTGCGGGGCCGGGGGCGCGCATCCTCGCGATCGAGCCGCAGCCCGAGATCTTCGAGCGTCTCGTCTACAATATCCGCGCCAACCCGTTCGGCACCGTCAAGGCCCTGGCGCTCGCCGTCGCCGACCGGGACGGCGAGATCACGCTGTTCCTCGACTCGCGCAACAAGGGCGAGGCGAGCGTGAAGATCGTCTCGGCGGATCACGCCCGGCAGGTCAAGGTGCCGGCGCGGGCGCTGCTCGGCATCCTGGAGGATGAGGGCTTCGACCATGTCGATGCGATGAAGCTCGATGTCGAAGGGGCGGAAGACCTGATCCTCCAGCGATTCTTCGCCGAGGCGCCGCAGGCGCTCTGGCCGCGGCTGATCATCGTCGAGCGGGGTGAGGGGCGCTGGAGCATCGATCTCCTCGCGCTGCTCGAGGCGCAGGGCTATCGCCGCCTTGCGGCGACGCGCAACAACCATATTCTGGAGCGTGGGGCATGACGGCGGCGGTCACGGCGGCGATCCTCGTCATCGGCGACGAAATCCTCTCCGGCCGGACGAAGGACCGGAATATCGGCTATATCGCCGAATATCTCGCCAAGATCGGCATCGACCTGCGCGAAGCGCGGATCGTGCCGGATATCGAGGCCGAGATCGTCGCGGCGGTGAACGCGCTCCGGGCGCGCTATACCTATCTCTTCACCACCGGCGGCATCGGCCCGACGCATGACGACATCACGGCCGATTGCATCGCCAAGGCGTTCGGGGTCCCGATCGGGGAGGATCCGCGCGCGGTGGCGATGCTGCGCGAGCGCTACCAGCCGGAGGATCTCAACCCCGCGCGGTTGCGCATGGCGCGCATCCCGGCCGGGGCCGACCTGATCGACAACCCGATTTCCAAGGCACCCGGCTTCCGGCTCGGCAATGTCATCGTGATGGCGGGCGTGCCGGCGATCATGCAGGCAATGCTCGACAATGTTGCGCCGGGTCTTGCGACCGGCCTGCGGATGCTGGTCGCGACCGTGCCCGCGCCCGGGCTCGCGGAAGGTGTCTATGCGGCCGGTCTCGCCGAGGTCGCGGCGGCGCATCCGGCGGTGTCGATCGGCTCCTATCCCGCGTTCCAGGGCGGCGGGTTCACCAACCAGATCGTGCTGCGTGCGCGGGAGGCGGCGGCGCTCGCGGCTGCCGAGGCGGATGTCAAAGCGCTGCTCGGCCGGCTTGTCATGGATGGCGCGCCGATCTGAGGCGAAGGCCGGGGTCAGCAATCGCGATTTCGGGAGGAGGCATGCAGCAGCCCGCACCACGATCCCTGCCGGACAGGGCATTTCCGGTCTCCTGGGACCAGTTCCATCGCGATGCGCGGGCGCTCGCCTGGCGGCTAGCGGGGGCGGGGCCGTTCGATTCGATCGTGTGCATCACGCGCGGCGGCCTCGTGCCGGCGGCGATCATCGCCCGGGAACTCGAGATCCGGATGATCGAGACGGTCTGCATCGCCTCCTACCACAACTACACCGATCAGGGCGGGCTGCGGGTGATCAAGGGCATCGACGGCACGATTGCCGGCACCGAGGGCGGGCGCGGCGTGCTGGTCATCGACGATCTCGTCGATACCGGCAAGACCGCGCGGATGGTGCGCGACATGCTGCCGAAGGCCCATATCGCAACCGTTTACGCCAAGCCGCAGGGGCGGCCGCTGGTCGATACCTTCGTGACCGAGGTGAGCCAGGATACCTGGATCTATTTCCCCTGGGACATGGGCTATGCCTTCCAGCCGCCCATCCGCGACGGCGCCGCCGGCTGAACCGCGCATGCGGCCCGCACCCCCTCTTGAATTTCCAAGGGAACCCGCCTAAACGGCGCGGCAGTTCGCGCCGGGGGGTGTTCCCCGGCCCCGTTCGACGCCAGCCAAGTCAGGGAAACCCATGGCCAAGGAAAAGTTTTCGCGGACGAAGCCGCATTGCAACATCGGGACGATTGGTCACGTTGACCATGGGAAGACGTCTCTGACGGCTGCGATCACGAAGGTTCTCGCGGAGACGGGCGGGGCGACGTTCACGGCGTATGACCAGATCGACAAGGCTCCGGAGGAGAAGGCGCGCGGGATCACGATCTCGACGGCGCATGTTGAATACGAGACGACGAACCGGCATTACGCGCATGTTGATTGCCCCGGGCACGCGGATTACGTGAAGAACATGATCACGGGCGCGGCGCAGATGGACGGCGCGATCCTTGTTGTTTCGGCGGCGGACGGCCCGATGCCGCAGACGCGGGAGCATATTCTTCTGGCGCGTCAGGTCGGCGTTCCTGCGCTTGTCGTGTTCCTGAACAAGGTCGACATGGTGGACGACGCGGAACTTCTGGAGCTTGTCGAGCTTGAGGTTCGCGAGCTTCTGTCGAAGTACGATTTCCCGGGCGACGACATCCCGATCACGAAGGGCTCTGCGCTCTGCGCGCTGGAGGACCGGAACCCGGAGATCGGGCGCGACGCGATCCTGGCGCTGATGAAGACGGTTGACGAATATATCCCGCAGCCCGAGCGCCCGATCGACCAGCCTTTCCTGATGCCGATCGAGGACGTGTTCTCGATTTCGGGCCGCGGCACGGTTGTGACGGGGCGCGTGGAGCGTGGGATCATCAAGGTTGGCGAGGAAGTGGAGATCGTCGGCATCCGCGACACGCAGAAGACGACGGTGACGGGCGTCGAGATGTTCCGCAAGCTGCTCGATCAGGGCCAGGCGGGGGACAATATCGGCGCGCTGCTGCGCGGCACGAAGCGCGAGGACGTGGAGCGCGGTCAGGTTCTGTGCAAACCGGGCTCGGTGAAGCCGCACAAGAAGTTCAAGGCCGAGGCCTATATCCTGACGAAGGAGGAGGGTGGCCGTCACACGCCGTTCTTCGCGAATTACCGGCCGCAATTCTACTTCCGGACGACGGACGTGACGGGGATCGTGACGCTTCCGGCGGGCACGGAGATGGTGATGCCGGGCGACAATATCAGCTTCGAGGTGGAGCTGATCACGCCGATCGCGATGGAGGAGAAGCTGCGCTTCGCCATCCGCGAGGGCGGCCGCACCGTCGGCGCCGGCGTCGTCGCACAGATCCAGGATTGACCGGGAACGGCCGGGCGCCGTTCTCCCGCCTTTCAGCGGCGCGCCCTGCGGGCGCGCCGTTTTCGTTTTCCGCCCCATGAAAACCCTTGCGCGCAACCGGTGCCTGAGGCAAAGAAACGGCCCGCTAGGAGTGTAGCTCAATTGGTCAGAGCACCGGTCTCCAAAACCGGGGGTTGGGGGTTCGAGTCCCTCCACTCCTGCCAGCGCTGCAACGAAGCCCCCCACTGCAAGCCTGATCCGCGCAAGCCTGATCCAGAGTGGCGGCGAAGCGCGGAGCGCATCAGGGCAAAGCTGGGTTCGGCTCGTACCTTACGGCTTCTTTCCCTTCTCGCCGCTGACGATCGCCTCCACCCGGTCGATGATGGGCGCTGGGGCGTGGCGGAAGGCCGGCTCGTAGCCCTTGAGGTCATCGGTCAGGATGCGCAGATCGGCGTCGATGCGTGAGAGTTCCGGCGCGTCAAGGCCGGATTCCTGCTCCTTCATCGCGGTTTCCAGGCGGTAGAGCACGTCGAGGAGTTTGGCGCGGCGATCGGCCTTGCCGGCCTCATCGCCGGCGAATCGCTGATAGCCGCTGGCGAGATCGGCGGCGCGGGGCAGGTAGGAGGCGAGGAAGCGCCGGGCGAGGCCGAGTTTCACCGGCTCGGCCTGGAGCCGGGCATGGATCGCGTCGGCGCGTTCGGCGAGCACGCGGAACTGGCGCGCGATGCCGCCATCGGCGATCGCGCCGGCGGCGCCGCGGATGCGCCCGATATCGTGCTTGGCCTGGAGCAGGAGGTCGAAATGCGCCGGCGGCGCATAGGCTTCCGGCGGATAAGCCGGCGCGCTCTCGCGGATCACGCGCGCTTCGATGACCGCGTCCTCGCGCGTCTTTTCGGCGGCGCGCCGCGCCCAGCGGCTCAGGGTCATCCAGGCGATGAAGGCCATGATCACCGGCCCCATCGTCACCGTCGCGATGCCGAGCACCATCAGGAACAGCAGCGCGAAGAATATGAAGGGGGCGATCGCAGCCGCGAAGGTCAGGGCGGTCAGGCCACGGAACACGCTGTCTCTCCCCGAATGGCGCGGTCGTGGCGAAGATAGGCGTTCCGGGCCGGGCCGGAAAGACCCGGCGGCCTCAATGCGGCGGATCCTCGATGAAGGATTTGAGCCGGCCGAGCGCCGCCTCCCATTGCGCGGCGATGGCGTCGAGATATTGGCGCGCCGCCGCCAGCGGCGCCGGTTCCAGCTCGAACAGCGTCTCGCGGCCCCGGCGGGAGGCACGGACAATCCCCGCCTCCGCCAGCACCGCGAGATGCTTCGTGACCGCCTGCCGCGTCAGATCCGTGGCCTCGGTGAGCCGGGCGATGGAGCGCGGCGCGCCGTCGCTCAGCCGGACGAGTATGCCAAGCCGGGTCGGATCTCCCAGCGCCGCAAAACGCGCGGCATGGATGGCGAGCTGGGGCGTGGATGGGTCTGCGGGACCCCGGAGATCAGGCAGGGGTTTCGGCATGCCGCTTGATGTTCTCCATCTGGTGCGTCCAGCCGTCGGAATTCATCCGGAAGGCTTCCGCCCGGCGCTGCGCGGGCAGGCGCGAGAAGCCGGATTCGACCACGCGCAGCAAGATGCCTTCCGCGGCATCGTCAAGGAAGAATTCCACCAGCGTCGGCGTCTCGCGGGCATAATCGATTGCCGGATCGACGGCATAGGGATGCCAAGCATAAGCGAGGCGGGTTTTCGGCTCGACCGCGACGATCTCCGCCGCGAAGCGCACATGCTCATACTTGCAGATGGTGAGCCGTCCCTCGACCCGGCCGCCGGGGACGAAGGCGCCGGAAAGCTCGGCGCCGAACCAGGCGCCGAACTCGCGCGCATCCGTGAGCGCGCGCCAGACCCGATCGCGCGGGGCGCGGATCAGGATGCTGCGGGTGATGGCGTCGGCAATCTCCGCCGGCGGGGCGGTCTCGGCGAGGATGGTCTCGGACATCGGAAGCTCCTTCATGCAACCTTATGGATGCGCTTTTATCATGGCAACCCAAATACGCAACCATTTTACTGCCATTCATTCCTGCGCCTGCCGCAAGGCGAACCGAATTCCGAAATTGACGCTTGCAGCCATTGCGGCTAATGACGATCTCATCCCGACCATGTCCGTGCCTTGCCGAACCCGCCCAGCGGGAACGAGGCCGTGCAGGTTCCCGCCGCAGATGCGGCAAGAGGCGAAGGATTTGGGCCGATGGCGAAGCCGAACCCGTTCGAGTTCCTGCAGGATGTGCAGAACGAGGGCAAGAAGGTCACCTGGCCGACGCGCAAGGAGACCATGATCACCACCGCCATGGTGTTCGTGCTGGTGGTTCTCGCCTCGATTTTCTTCGTGCTCGCGGATCTCGTGCTGCGCTGGGGCGTCGGCCTCGTGCTGGGCCTCGGCCGCTGAGCGCTTTGCCGCAGAACAGGATTTGACCATGATCGCCGCCCCGCAGGTTTCAAGCCGCCCCAAGCGCTGGTACATCGTCCATGCCTTCTCGAATTTCGAGAAGAAGGTCGCCGACGACATCAAGAACGGCGCGGATAGGCAGGGACTCGCCGATCTCTTCGAGGAGATCCTCGTCCCGACCGAGAAGGTGACCGAGATCCGCCGCGGCCGCCGCATCGAGACCGACCGCAAGTTCTTCCCCGGCTATGTGCTGGTGAAATGCGACCTCACCGACGAGGCCTATCACCTGATCAAGAACACGCCGAAGGTGACCGGTTTCCTCGGCGCGGACAAGAAGCCGATCCCGATCCCCGATGCCGAGGCCGAGCGCATCAAGGGCCAGGTCGTCGAGACTTCGGAAAAGCCGAAGACCACGATCATCTTCGAGGTGGGCGAGCAGGTGAAGGTGGCGGAAGGCCCGTTCGCCTCGTTCAACGGCATCGTCGAGGAGGTCGACATGGCCCGCCAGCGCCTCAAGGCCGCGGTCTCGATCTTCGGCCGCGCGACGCCGGTGGAGCTGGAATTCTCCCAGGTCGAGAAGCTGAAATGATCCAGGCGCCCTCCGGGGCGCTTTTTCTTAACGATCCGCCGGCGGTCGTTCCGTGCCGGCGGCATTGGCATCCCGCTTCTGTCATAACCTGTTAACACCCGCGCGGCGGGGATCCGTGCTCCCATGTCCGGCGAGTTGCCGCGGCCGCGGCGGCTCCGATCAGACCGGGAGGAAACACGATGGGCGCGAAGCGCATTCTGATGCTGACGGGTGATTTCGTCGAGGATTACGAGAACATGGTGCCGTTCCAGGCGCTGATGGCCGTGGGGCATACGGTTCACGCCGTCTGTCCGGGCAAGAAGGCGGGCGAGCAGATCGCGACGGCGATCCATGATTTCGAGGGGCAGCAGACCTATTCCGAGAAGCGCGGCCATAATTTCACACTGAATGCGAGCTTCGACGGGCTCGATGCGGGCAGTTATGACGCCCTCGTCATTCCCGGTGGTCGGGCGCCGGAATATCTGCGCCTCGATCCGAAGGTGATCGAGATCGTCAAGGGCTTCTTCGCGGCCGGCAAGCCGGTGGCGGCCATCTGCCACGGCGCCCAGTTGCTCGCCGGGGCCGGGGTTCTGCACGGGCGGCATTGTTCGGCCTATCCCGCGTGCCGGCCCGAAGTGGAACTCGCCGGTGCCATCTATGCCGATATCCCGATCGATGCGGCCGTGACGGACGGAAACCTGGTGACGGCGCCGGCCTGGCCCGCGCATCCGGCCTGGATCGCGCAGTTCCTGGCCGTGCTGGGCACACGGATCACGCATTGATGCAGCCGGGCGCGGGCGGGGGTTGAACATCGCCCGATCTGTGGCAGGCTGATCGCCTGGGTCCCGCGCCCGCGCCTTCAGCGAGGCTTTCCTCCGATGTGCCGACTCTTCGTCGAAGCCGATCCGATTCTGTGGCAGAACGCGTCGCGCTCGCTGCGCATCAACGGCTTCGCGACAAGCCTGCGGCTCGAGAACCTGTTCTGGAACGTGCTTGAGGAGATTGCGCGCCGGGACGGCATGACGACCAACGAGCTCATCTGCCGCCTCCATGACGAGATGCAGCAGAATGCGGGCGATGTGGAAAACTTCACCTCGTTCCTGCGGGTCTGCTGCGGCCGCTATCTCCGCCTTCAGGCCGATGGCGCGATTCCGGCCGACGACCGCATCCCGCTGCGCTCGCTCGACGCCGATGCGGTTCTTGCGCGGGAGCGCCGCCCCGCCGCCTGGCGCGCCGGTGCCAGTTTGTAGTTGCGGACGCGGTCCCGTGCGATTATAGGCACGGCTTCGCCGGTTTCCGGCGATCAAACCCGTGGAAGGCGGTTTTCGCCCTGTGCTCGCAGGGCGGGACGCAAAGCCCCACCACGGTCCAGCAACGAGCCGGAAGGGCCTGATGGCGGCAGCGATGCCGGCATGGGGCCATATGGCTTTTGGAGAGAGAGATGGCCAAGAAAATCATCGGCTTCATCAAGCTGCAGATTCCGGCCGGGGACGCGAAGCCCGCGCCGCCCGTCGGTCCCGCGCTCGGTCAGCGCGGCCTCAACATCATGGAATTCTGCAAGGCGTTCAACGCCAAGACCCAGCAGATGGAGAAGGGGATGCCCATCCCCGTCGTCATCACGGCCTATGCCGACCGCTCCTTCACCTTCGAGATGAAGCAGCCGCCGGTGACCTTCTTCCTCAAGAAGGCGGCCGGCCTCAAGCTCGGCAAGAAGCCGGCCTCCGGCTCCAAGACGCCGGGCAAGGGCGCGTTCGTCGGCAAGGTGACGGAAGCGCAGCTCAAGGAAATCGCCGAGAAGAAGATCGTCGACATGAACTGCGACACGATCGAGGCGGCCGTCGAGCAGATCCGTGGTTCGGCCCGCGCGATGGGCCTCGAGGTTGTGGGGTAACGTCATGGCGAAGCAGGCAACCAAGGCCGAACTCAAGCTGCCGAAGCGCGTGCGGGCCACGCGCGAGGGGATCGAGCGCACGAAGCTCTACCCGCTCGGCGAGGCGGTGAAGCTCGTGAAGGAGCGCGCCACGGCGAAATTCGACGAGACGATCGAGATCGCGATGAATCTCGGCGTCGATCCGCGCCATGCCGACCAGATGGTGCGCGGCGTCTGCAATCTGCCGAACGGCTCGGGCCGCACGGTCCGCGTCGCGGTCTTCGCCAAGGGCGCGAAGGCCGAGGAGGCCAAGGCCGCCGGCGCGGATATCGTCGGCGCGGAGGATCTCGTCGAGCAGATCAATGGCGGCGTGATCAATTTCGACCGCTGCATCGCGACGCCGGACATGATGGGCCTCGTCGGCCGGCTCGGCAAGGTGCTCGGTCCGCGCGGCCTGATGCCGAACCCGCGTGTCGGCACCGTGACGATGGATGTCGCCGGCGCCGTCAAGGCGTCGAAGGGCGGCGCGGTCGAGTTCCGCGTCGAGAAGGCCGGCATCGTCCATGGCGGCGTCGGCAAGGCCTCGTTCGACGAGACCAAGCTGATCGAGAACATCCGTGCCTTCGCGGATGCGGTCGCCAAGGCCAAGCCGACGGGGGCCAAGGGCACCTACATCCAGCGCATCGCGATCTCCTCGTCGATGGGGCCGGGCGTGAAGGTGGAAATCGCCTCGGTGGTGGGCGGCGGCGCGGCCTGAACGGCTGCCTGCTCCCGGTCCCGCCCTTCCGGGCGGGATCGGGCGGATTACGCGCGATTCCTTCGGGAGATCAGGCCCCGCGCGGCAGCGCGGGGTTTTTCGTTGGCGCCTCGCGCGCAGCCAGGGCGGTTTCTGGCGCGGCGCTTGCTGCCTCTCCGGTTCTGACGGGTTTTGTGCCGGAGTGAGACATGCGGACGGATCGTTTCGAGGCGCTGGACGGCTGGCGCGGCATCGCGGCCCTGGCGATCGCGTTCTACCACGCGCCGTTCGCGCATGGCCTGCGCGCGCTGGCGGGCTGGAAGAATTTCGAACTCTTCGTCGATTTCTTCTTCGTGCTGTCGGGTTTCGTGATCTGCCATGCCTGGGGGGCGCGGCTGACGCGGCCCGGCGCGGTGCGGGATTTCGCGCTGCGCCGGTTCTGGCGGATCTGGCCGCTGCATTTCGCGATCCTGCTCGCCTTCCTCGCCATCGAACTCGCCAAGGCTGGCGCCGGGCTGGTGGTGGCGCTGCCGCTCGAGGACGCCCCCTTCACCGGCTCCCGTTCCTGGGAGGCGCTGCTCTCCAACATCGTGATGGCGCAGGCGCTGAACCTGCACGGCACCACCACCTGGAACGGGCCGGCCTGGTCGATCTCGGTCGAATTCTGGACCTATCTCCTGTTTGCGGGGGCGATGCTCGCCTTTCGCCGGCCGGATGCCCGCATCTTCCTGGCGATCGCGCTGCTCGGCGCGGCGGGGCTCGCGCTGCTGTCGCCGATCTGGCTGTTCGCGACGCATGATTTCGGCTTGCCCCGCGCGATCTACGGCTTCTTTCTCGGCGCTGCGACCTATCGGCTCGCGCGCTCCGAACGATTCGAGATCGGCGCCGGCGCCGGAACCGAACTGGCGGCGATCGTCCTCATCATCGCCTTCCTGAGCTCGACCGGCATGAACTGGACCTCGCTGATGGCGCCGCCGGTCTTCGCGATGGTCATCCTGGTCTTTGCGGAAGGGCGCGGCTTCGTGACGCGGCTTCTCGAAAGCGCGCCGGTGCAGGCGCTCGGGCGCTGGTCCTATTCGATCTATCTCGTCCATGCGCTGCTCTATTACGCGGTCCGCCTGGCGCTGGTCTTCGCGGAAAAGGTGCTACGCCTGCCGCTGACCGCCACCGGCGCCGGCAACGAGCGCGTCTTCACGCTCGGTTCCGGGCTGGCGGACGCGGTTGCGATCCTCACGCTGCTAGTCGCGACGATCGCGCTCGCCCGGCTCGGCTACCGTTACATCGAGCGGCCCTTCATGCAGGGCACCGGCCGGCGCGCCGAACCGGCGCCTGCGCTGCAGCGCGCGCCGGCCTGAGGCGGATCACGCTTCGCGATTTTGTCAAGTCCCCCCTTGCGCATCGGTCGGGGAGGGGATATTGACCACAGCTTGCGGAGGCGCGCCGCGAAATTCGCGATGCGTCTTTGTCGCCGTCCTTGTGGCGGCGAACTGGTCCGGGTCGCGGGCGGCCGGCAGCATCTTGCGCAAGGTCGCGCAAAGCCGGGATCAGTCAATCCTGTCCGAGACTGCAGGTGCAAGGGTCGTCAGAAAATTCGGAATTCCGTGTCGCCTTCCGCGATCGGGCCCGGCTTTTCTGTCGCCGGCTTAATCCTCCGCCGCCGGTTCGCCGGGGGCGGCCAGTCGGGAAGCCGATCCCGGCCGGAAAGCCTGCATAGATGGGGAAGGGGATTCATGCCGGGTTCCGCCATGCGCGGGCGCGGCCTGGTTCGTTTTCTCGGCCTTGGGTCATGCGGGTCGTCCGCGGCGCTCCAGGGGGACAGGCGGACCGTCGGGCGGGCAACCGCCCTGCCGGTCGAAAGGCGGGGAAACCCGTCTGAACCGTCGTTCCTTCGGCAGCGCATCCACGATGCGCCGCCGCCGGAGCGGCAGAGCGCTAGTGAAGGACGGGCGGCTCCGCCGAACGTCCATCCGGAGAGAGCACGTGGATAGAGCTGGAAAAGAAGAGCTCGTCTCGACGCTGAACGCGGTCTTCCAGAAGGCCGGCGTCGTCGTCGTCGCGCATTATTCCGGCCTGACGGTGGCCCAGATGCAGAAGCTCCGCAAGGAGATGAAGGCAGCGGGCGCCACGGTGAAGGTCGCGAAGAACCGCCTCGTGAAGATCGCGCTCGATGGCACGGACGTCCAGTCCATCGCCGGCCTCATGAAGGGTCCGACCATCCTGGCCTATTCGCAGGATCCGGTCGCGGCCCCGAAGGTCGCCGTCGATTTCGCCAAGGGTCACGACAAGCTCGTGATCCTCGGCGGTGCGATGGGCAGGACGGCCCTTGATGCGAATGGTGTGAAGGCGCTCGCCACCATGCCGTCGCTCGATGAACTGCGCGGCAAGCTCGTGGGCCTCCTCGTGGCCCCGGCGACCAAGGTCGCGCAGCTCGCGAATGCGCCTGCGGCCAAGCTCGCGCGCGTGTTCGGGGCCTATGCCAAGCGAGACGAAGCAGCCTGAGACGCAACCCGAAAGAGGGGCTGGGCGGGCCGGAAAGCCGACATCCCGCCGAGCGGCCCCGATCCGAAAACGAACCTGATACCAAGGAAATAGTGACATGGCCGATCTGACCAAACTCGTCGACGAATTGTCGAACCTGACCGTTCTCGAGGCCGCCGAGCTCGCGAAGCTCCTCGAGGAGAAGTGGGGCGTTTCCGCCGCCGCCGCCGTGGCGGTCGCGGCTGTCCCGGGTGCTGCCGGCGGTGGTGCCGCCGCCGCGCCGGTCGAGGAGAAGACCGAATTCACGGTCGTTCTCGCGGCGGCGGGCGACAAGAAGATCGAGGTCATCAAGGAGGTCCGCGCGATCACCGGCCTCGGCCTCAAGGAAGCGAAGGATCTCGTCGAAGGCGCGCCGAAGCCTGTCAAGGAAGGCGTCAGCAAGGACGAGGCCGAGAAGATCAAGAAGCAGCTCGAGGCGGCCGGCGCCAAGGTCGAGCTCAAGTGAGGTCCGCCCTCCGGGGCAGCACCTGACGACGACCCGCGCGGGGCCATTCCCGCGCGGGCCTTTTGGTTTCTAAGGGGGGCGGTGCCCTCCGCGGCCGGGCCGGACACCTGGTCGGGCAGGATCGGAACTAGGCTTTACGGGGATCGAGATGGCGAACGCGCTCACCGGAACCACTTCCTTGGCTCAGTCGGGACAATCCAGGACCCTGATCGGGCGCAAGCGGCTCCGGAAATTCTTCGGCAAGAT
Organism: Rhabdaerophilum calidifontis; assembly: GCF_008641065.1. Lineage (GTDB taxonomy): Bacteria > Pseudomonadota > Alphaproteobacteria > Rhizobiales > Beijerinckiaceae > Rhabdaerophilum > Rhabdaerophilum calidifontis. The sequence goes on from NZ_VTRS01000005.1 coordinate 104,230, forward strand.
CAGGGAGGCGACCGAGATGCCGAACCTCATCGAGGTTCAGAAGGCGTCCTACGACCAGTTCCTGATGGTTGACGAGCCGAAGGGCGGCCGCCCCGACGAGGGGCTGCAATCCGTGTTCAAGTCGGTCTTCCCGATTTCCGATTTCTCCGGCGCCTCGCTGCTCGAATTCGTCAAATACACGTTCGAGCCGCCGAAATACGACGTCGACGAATGCCGCCAGCGCGGCATGACCTTCGCCGCGCCCCTCAAGGTGACGCTGCGGCTGATCGTGTTCGATGTCGACCAGGATACCGGTGCCCGCTCCGTGAAGGACATCAAGGAGCAGGACGTCTATATGGGCGACATGCCGCTGATGACGATGAACGGCACCTTCATCGTCAACGGCACCGAGCGCGTCATCGTCAGCCAAATGCACCGCTCGCCGGGCGTGTTCTTCGACCATGACAAGGGCAAGAGCCATTCCTCGGGCAAGCTGCTGTTCGCGGCGCGCATCATCCCCTATCGCGGCTCGTGGCTCGACATCGAATTCGACGCCAAGGACATCGTGCATGCGCGCATCGACCGGCGGCGCAAGATCCCGGTGACCTCGCTGCTGTTCGCGCTCGGCATGGATGCCGAGGAGATCCTCGCGACCTTCTACAAGACCGTGCTCTATGTGCGCGACGGCGCCGGCTGGCGGATGCCTTACGAGCCGGAACGGTTCAAGGGGCTCAAGGCGGCGGCCGACTACATCGACGCCGAGACCGGCGAGGTGGTGATCGAGGCCGGCCGCAAGATGACCGCGCGCTCGGCCCGGCTCCTCGCCGAGAAGGGGCTCAAGTTCCTGCGCGCGACCGACGAGGATCTCGCGGGCCAGTATATCGCGGAGGATCTCGTCAACCCGCAGACCGGCGAGATCTATGCCGAAGCGGGCGAGGAGATCTCCGAGAAGCTGCTGAAGCTGTTCGACGAGGCCGGCATCGTCGAATTGCCGCTGCTCGACATCGATCACGTCAATATCGGGCCCTATATCCGCAATTCGCTGCATGTGGACAAGAATTCCTCCCGCGAGGAGGCCTTGTTCGACATCTACCGCGTGATGCGGCCCGGCGAGCCGCCGACGATCGAGACCGCCGAGAAGATGTTCCAGGACCTCTTCTTCGACGCCGAGCGCTACGATCTCTCGGCGGTCGGCCGGGTGAAGATGAACATGCGTCTCGATCTCGACGCGCCGGACACCCAGCGCACGCTGCGCAAGGAGGACATCCTGGCGGTCGTCAAGGCGCTGGTCGAGCTGCGCGACGGGCGCGGCGAGGTCGACGATATCGACCATCTCGGCAATCGCCGCGTCCGCTCGGTCGGCGAGCTGATGGAAAACCAGTATCGTCTCGGCCTCCTGCGCATGGAGCGTGCGATCAAGGAGCGCATGAGCTCGGTCGATATCGATACGGTGATGCCGCAGGACCTGATCAACGCCAAGCCGGCGGCGGCGGCGGTGCGCGAGTTCTTCGGCTCCTCGCAGCTCAGCCAGTTCATGGACCAGACGAACCCGCTTTCCGAGATCACCCACAAGCGCCGCCTCTCGGCGCTCGGCCCGGGCGGTCTCACCCGCGAGCGCGCCGGCTTCGAGGTGCGCGACGTGCACCCGACGCATTACGGCCGCATCTGCCCGATCGAGACGCCGGAAGGCCCGAATATCGGCCTGATCAACTCGCTCGCCACCTTTGCGCGCGTGAACAAATACGGCTTCATCGAGAGCCCGTTCCGCAAAGTCGTGGACGGGAAGGTGACCGACGAGGTCGTCTATCTCTCGGCGATGGAAGAGCAGAAGCATTATGTCGCGCAGGCCAATGTCCCGGTCGATGCCGAGCGCCGGCTCACCGACGACCTGATCGTCGCGCGCCATGCCGGCGATGTCATCACCGTGCCGGTCGAGAAGATCGACCTGATGGACGTCTCTCCGAAGCAGCTCGTCTCGGTCGCGGCGGCGTTGATCCCGTTCCTCGAGAACGACGACGCGAACCGCGCGCTGATGGGCTCGAACATGCAGCGCCAGGCGGTGCCGCTGGTGCGCGCCGACGCGCCCTTCGTGGGCACGGGCATGGAGAGCGTGGTCGCGCGTGATTCCGGCGCGGCGATCGCCGCGCGGCGCTCGGGCATCGTCGACCAGGTCGACGCCACCCGTATCGTCATCCGCGCCACCGAGGAGACCGACCCGACCAAGCCGGGCGTCGACATCTACCGGCTGATGAAGTTCCAGCGCTCCAACCAGTCGACCTGCATCAACCAGCGGCCGCTGGTGCAGGCGGGCGACGTGGTGACCAAGGGCGACATCATCGCCGACGGTCCCTCGACCGATCTCGGCGATCTCGCGCTCGGCCGCAACGTGCTCGTCGCGTTCATGCCGTGGAACGGCTACAATTTCGAGGATTCGATCCTTCTGAGCGAGAATATCGTGAAGGAGGACATCTTCACCTCGATCCATATCGAGGAATTCGAGGTCTCGGCGCGCGACACCAAGCTCGGGCCGGAGGAGATCACCCGCGACATCCCGAATGTCTCGGAAGAGGCGCTCAAGAATCTCGACGAGGCCGGCATCGTCTATATCGGCGCCGAGGTGCAGGCGGGGGATATCCTCGTCGGCAAGATCACGCCCAAGGGCGAGAGCCCGATGACGCCGGAGGAGAAGCTCCTGCGGGCGATCTTCGGCGAGAAGGCCTCCGATGTCCGCGACACCTCGCTGCGGGTGCCGCCAGGCGTGCAGGGCACCATCGTCGAGGTGCGCGTCTTCAACCGCCACGGCGTCGACAAGGACGAGCGCGCCCAGGCGATCGAGCGCGAGGAGATCGAGCGGCTCGCCAAGGACCGCGACGACGAACTCGCGATCCTCGACCGCAATACCTATGGCCGCCTCGCCAATGTGCTGGTCGGCCGGCTCGGCATTGCCGGGCCCAAAGGCTTCAAGAAGGATACCGAGATCACCCGCGATACGCTCGACGGGTTCTCGCGCTCGCAATGGTGGCTGTTCGCAATCGACGACGACCGCCTGATGGGCGAGATCGAGGCGATGCGCAAGCAATACGACGAATCGAAGAAGGGGCTTGAAAGCCGCTTCCTCGACAAGGTCGAGAAGCTCCAGCGCGGCGACGAATTGCCGCCCGGCGTGATGAAGATGGTCAAGGTCTTCATCGCGGTGAAGCGCAAGATCCAGCCCGGCGACAAGATGGCTGGCCGCCACGGCAACAAGGGCGTCGTCTCCAAGATCGTCCCGGTCGAGGACATGCCGTTCCTGGCGGACGGCACGCCGGTCGATATCGTGCTCAACCCGCTCGGCGTGCCGAGCCGCATGAATGTCGGGCAGATCCTCGAGACGCATCTCGGCTGGGCCTGCGCCGGCCTCGGCCGGCAGGTCGCGGCGGCGGTCGATGCCTATTACAAGCAGGGCGATGCCAAGGGCCTGCGCGCCAAGATGGCGGAGATCTACGGCGCGGACGACACCATTGCCGCACTGAAGGACGAGGATCTCGCCTCGATGGCGAAGAACCTCAAGCGCGGCGTGCCGATTGCCACCCCGGTCTTCGACGGCGCGAAGGAAAGCGATATCGAGCATTTCCTCGAGAAGGCCGGCCTCGATACCTCGGGGCAGGTGACGCTCTATGACGGCAAGACGGGCGATGCCTTCGACCGCAAGGTGACGGTGGGCTATATCTACATGCTCAAGCTCCACCATCTCGTGGACGACAAGATCCATGCCCGGTCGATCGGCCCCTACAGCCTCGTCACGCAGCAGCCGCTCGGCGGCAAGGCGCAGTTCGGCGGCCAGCGCTTCGGCGAGATGGAGGTCTGGGCGCTCGAGGCCTATGGTGCCGCCTACACGCTGCAGGAGATGCTGACGGTGAAGTCCGACGACGTCGCCGGCCGCACCAAGGTCTACGAATCGATCGTGCGCGGCGAGGACAATTTCGAGGCCGGCATTCCGGAGAGCTTCAACGTGCTCGTCAAGGAGATGCGTTCGCTCGGCCTCAATGTCGACCTCCAGACGAACAAGCCGCATGCGGATGCGCAATTGCCGCCGGCCGAGGCCGCGGAATAACCGAACGGGGAGGGGGGCACCCCCCTTCCGGCCGGGGCGCGCGAAGCGCCGCCCGGCCGCGTGACGACATGTGTGAGATGATTTCGGACGGGATGCGCCGGCGGGCCAAGGCTCCGGCATCCTTCAGGAGACGGCGATGAAGCAAGACGTCATGAACATCTTCAACCCGCAGGCGGCACCCGTGATGTTCGACCACATCCGGATCTCGATCGCCTCGCCGGAGAAGATCCTGTCCTGGTCCTACGGCGAGATCAAGAAGCCCGAGACGATCAACTACCGCACCTTCAAGCCGGAGCGGGACGGGCTGTTCTGCGCCCGCATCTTCGGGCCGATCAAGGATTACGAATGCTTGTGCGGCAAGTACAAGCGCATGAAGTACAAGGGCGTCATCTGCGAGAAATGCGGCGTCGAGGTCACGCTCAGCCGCGTGCGACGCGAGCGCATGGGCCATATCGAATTGGCCGCGCCGGTCGCCCATATCTGGTTCCTGAAATCGCTGCCGAGCCGCATCGGCATGCTGCTCGATTTCACGCTCAAGGATATCGAGCGCGTCCTCTATTTCGAGAGCTACATCGTCATTGAGCCGGGGCTCACCCCGCTGAAGCAATATTCGCTGCTTTCGGAGGAGGATTACCTCCGCGCGCAGGATGAATACGGGCAGGACAGCTTCACCGCCATGATCGGCGCCGAGGCGATCCGCGAGATCCTGAAATCCATGGATCTGCCGAAACTCGCCGGGGATCTGCGCGAGGAGATTGCGGCCACCGATTCCGACCTCAAGAAGAAGAAGCTCGCCAAGCGGCTCAAGATCATCGAGGCGTTCATGGAATCCGGCAACCGGCCGGAATGGATGATCCTCACGGTGGTGCCGGTCATCCCGCCGGACCTGCGCCCGCTGGTGCCGCTCGATGGCGGCCGCTTCGCGACATCGGATCTCAACGATCTCTACCGCCGCGTCATCAACCGCAACAACCGCCTCAAGCGGCTGATCGAATTGCGCGCGCCGGACATCATCATCCGCAACGAGAAGCGCATGCTCCAGGAGGCGGTGGACGCGCTGTTTGACAACGGCCGTCGCGGCCGCGTCATCACCGGCGCGAACAAGCGGCCGCTGAAATCGCTCGCGGACATGCTCAAGGGCAAGCAGGGCCGCTTCCGCCAGAACCTGCTCGGCAAGCGCGTCGATTATTCCGGCCGCTCGGTCATCACCGTCGGCCCGGAACTCAAGCTCCATCAATGCGGTCTGCCGAAGAAGATGGCGCTCGAACTGTTCAAGCCCTTCATCTATTCCAAGCTCGACGCCAAGGGCTTCTCGGCGACGGTGAAGCAGGCCAAGAAGCTCGTCGAGAAGGAGCGTCCGGAAGTCTGGGACATTCTCGACGAGGTGATTCGCGAACACCCGGTGATGCTGAACCGCGCGCCGACCTTGCACAGGCTCGGCATCCAGGCCTTCGAGCCGGTTCTGGTCGAGGGCAAGGCGATCCAGCTCCATCCGCTGGTCTGCACGGCGTTCAACGCCGATTTCGACGGCGACCAGATGGCCGTGCACGTGCCGCTGAGCCTTGAGGCGCAGCTCGAGGCGCGCGTCCTGATGATGTCGACCAACAACATCCTGCATCCGGCAAACGGCCAGCCGATCATCGTGCCGAGCCAGGATATCGTGCTCGGCCTCTATTACCTCTCCATCATGGCGGATGGCGAGCCCGGCCAGGGCATGGCCTTCTCCAACCTTTCCGAGATCGAGCACGCGCTCGCCGCCAAGGTGATCACGCTGCATTCCAAGATCCGGTATCGCTGGGAGGGCATCGGCCAGGACGGCAAGCCGATCCGCAAGATCTACGAGACCTCGGCCGGCCGCGTGATCCTCTCGCAGCACCTGCCGAAGCACCCGCTCGTGACCTTCGACGTCGTGAACAAGCTCATGACGAAGAAGGACATCTCGGCGATGATCGACGCGGTCTACCGTTCTTGCGGCCAGAAGGAGGCGGTGATCTTCTGCGACCGCATCATGGCGACCGGGTTCTACCACGCCTACAAGGCCGGGATCTCGTTCGGCAAGGACGACATGCTGATCCCCGACAACAAGTGGAAGATCGTCGACGAGACCCGCGTGCTCACCAAGGATTACGAGCAGCAATACCAGGATGGTCTCATCACCCAGGGTGAGAAATACAACAAGGTCGTCGATGCCTGGGCCAAGTGCTCGGATCGCCTCGCCGCCGAGATGATGGCGCGCATCTCCTCGGTCCAGAAGGACGAGAATGGCCGCGACAAGCCGGTGAACTCGATCTACATGATGAGCCATTCCGGCGCCCGCGGTTCGCCGACGCAGATGAAGCAGCTCGCCGCGATGCGCGGACTGATGGCCAAGCCCTCGGGCGAGATCATCGAGAGCCCGATCATCTCCAACTTCAAGGAGGGGCTGACCGTTCTCGAGTATTTCAACTCGACGCACGGCGCGCGCAAGGGCCTTGCCGATACCGCGCTCAAGACGGCGAATTCGGGCTATCTCACCCGCCGCCTCGTCGATGTGGCGCAGGATTCGATCATCTCCGAGGTCGATTGCGGCTCGGAGAACGGCATCAAGATGCGGGCGATCATCGATGCCGGCAATGTGGTGGCGAGCCTCGCGGTGCGCATTCTCGGCCGCACCACAGCGGAGGACGTGGTCGATCCGGTCTCGGGCTCGGTCATCGCGCCTCGCGGCCGTCTGCTCGACGAGAAGGATGTCGCGGCGATCCAGGCCGCCGGCATCCAGGAGGTCAAGATCCGCTCGGTGCTGACCTGCGAGACCAAGCGCGGCGTGTGCGCGACCTGCTACGGGCGCGATCTCGCGCGCGGCACGCCGGTCAACATGGGCGAGGCGGTCGGCGTCATCGCGGCGCAATCGATCGGCGAACCGGGCACGCAGCTCACGATGCGCACGTTCCATATCGGCGGTGCGGCGCAGTTCAACGAGCAATCGTCGCTGGATTCGAATTTCGAGGGCAAGGTCGAGATCCGCAACCGCGCCGTGGCGCGGAACTCGGAAGGCGAACTCGTGGCCACGGGTCGCAACGTCGTCATCGCCATCCTCGGGCCGGACGGCAAGGAGCGCGCCACGCATCGCATCCAGTATGGCGCGAAGCTCAAGGTCGATGATGGCGACCAGGTCAAACGCGGCCAGCGCATCGTCGAGTGGGACCCCTATACCCGCCCGATCCTGACCGAGGCCGACGGCGTCGTCCGCTTCGACGATCTCGTCGAGGGCGCCTCGATGTCGGAATCGGTCGACGAATCAACCGGCATCGCCAAGCGTGTCGTCACCGATTGGCGCGGCTCCGCCCGCACCTCGGATCTCAAGCCTGCGCTCACGATCCTCGACGCCAACGGCAAGGTCGCCAAGCTGCCGCGCGGCGGCGAGGCGAAATACCTGCTCCCGGTGGACGCGATCATCGCGACCGATCCGAACGCCAAGGTCAAGGCGGGCGATGTCATCGCCCGTATCCCGACTGAGAGCGCCAAGACCCGCGACATCACCGGCGGTCTGCCGCGGGTGGCGGAATTGTTCGAGGCGCGGCGCCCGAAGGAGGCGGCGATCATCGCCGAGACCTCCGGCACGATCCAGTTCGGCCGCGATTACAAGAACAAGCGGCGCATCACCATCGTCCCGGACGACGAGAGCCTGGAGCCGATCGAGTATCTGATCCCGAAGGGCAAGCATATCCACCTTCAGGACGGCGACCGGATCGAGAAGGGCGACTTCATCCTCGAAGGGCCGCCGGCCCCGCACGATATCCTCGCCGTCAAGGGCGTCGAGGAGCTGGCGGCGTTCCTCGTCAACGAGATCCAGGAGGTCTATCGCCTCCAGGGCGTGAACATCAACGACAAGCATATCGAGGTGATCGTCCGCCAGATGCTCCAGAAGATCGAGATCACCGATCCCGGCGAGAGCGATCTTCTGGCGCAGGAGCAGATCGACAAGGTGGAGTTCGACGAAATCAACGCGAACCTCGTCGAGCAGGGCAAGAAACCCGCGCAGGGCGTGCCGGTGCTGCTCGGCATCACCAAGGCCTCGCTCCAGACGCGGTCCTTCATCTCGGCCGCCTCGTTCCAGGAGACGACGCGCGTGCTCACGGAGGCCGCGGTCAACGGCAAGATCGACACGCTCGACGGGCTCAAGGAGAACGTCATCGTCGGCCGGCTGATCCCGGCCGGCACCGGCGCGATGATGAATCGCATCCGCGAGGTCGCCATGCGGCGCGACGATCTCATCGTCGCGCAGCAGGAGACCGAGGCGCGCGATGCCGCCAACGCGGTGCAGAGCCTGCCGGCGGCGGAATGATCCTGCCGGGCACGCAGAAAACAGGGCGGGGGAGACCCCGCCCTCTTCGTTTGGCGGCCCTGATCGTCCGTCCGCGGCGGTTTTTCCGTGCGGCGTGATCTGGCGCAAACTCCGCCGCGCCGCGCCGCGCTAGGGTCGCGCCGGTTCGCGGAAAGGGGAGGGGCCGATGGCGCGGAAGATCCTGATCGTGCGCGGGCATCCGGATCCGGCGCCGGGGCATTTCTGCGACGCGCTGGTGACCGCCTATCGGGAGGGCGCCGAGGCCGCCGGCCATGCGGTGACGGTTCTCGACATCGCGGCGATGGATCTGCCCTATCTCCGCTCTGCCGATTCGTGGAAGCTGCCGGCGGCAAACGCCGATATCCGGCACGCTCAGGAGGCGATCGCGCGGGCCGACCATCTCGTGATCGTCTATCCGCTCTGGCTCGGCGACATGCCGGCGCTGCTGAAATCCTTCTTCGAACAGGTGAGCGCCAACGGGTTCGTGATGGCGCTCGGTCCCGAAGGCCGCTGGCGGCAGGGGCTGAAGGGCAAATCGGCGCGCCTCATCGTGACGATGGGCATGCCGGCTTTGGTCTATCGCTTCTATTTCCTCGCGCATTCGCTCCGGAGCCTCGAGCGCAATGTCCTGCGTTTCGCGGGCATGGCGCCGGTGCGCTCGAGTCTGATCGGCCCGGTGGAGAAGGGGGCGGCCTTCCGGCAGGATTGGCTGGGTCGGATCCGTGCGCTTGGCGCGGCGGCGGAATAGTGCCATGCGCATGGCGGGTTTCCGGCATGCGCATGGCCCCGGCGGCGGAAATAGCGGGAATTTCCGGTTGACTTTCGGGGCAGGCCGAGTCAGAAGCACGCCACTCGGCAGGCCGTGATCCGTGCATGCTTCGCGAGGCATTCGCGGAACCAACCGGATCAAACGCTGCCTTTCTAGCGACCTGGAAAGTCATCGGTCAGGCCCTCGGGTCCGACCGGGCCGGTCATGATCTCGGGAAGCGTGACCCGCTTCGCGTGATCCTCTGGATTAGGCGCCTTATGGGCCTCCTTCGGTTTGGCCCAAAAGGCGCGTTTTTGCGCTGCCGGCTCCGACCGTCGGCGTGAAGGCCCGCAAGGGCCGCGAGCGTGCCCGGCAACGGGCGCAGGGAATGGAAGAGAAGGGCATCGAATGCCGACCATTAGCCAGCTGATCCGGAAGCCCCGGGAAGCCGTCAAGAGCCGGAACAAGGTTCCCGCGCTCGAGGCTTCCCCGCAGAAGCGCGGTGTCTGCACGCGCGTCTACACCACGACCCCGAAGAAGCCGAACTCGGCGCTTCGCAAGGTCGCGAAGGTGCGCCTGGTCAACGGCTTCGAGGTCATCGGCTATATCCCCGGCGAGGGTCACAACCTTCAGGAGCATTCCGTGGTGATGATCCGCGGCGGCCGCGTGAAGGACCTTCCGGGTGTCCGCTATCACATCCTGCGCGGCGTGCTCGACACGCAAGGCGTCAAGAACCGCAAGCAGCGCCGGTCGAAATACGGCGCCAAGCGTCCGAAGTAAGAGGTTTTCGAGATGTCCCGCCGTCACGCTGCCGAGAAGCGCGAAATCATCCCGGATCCGAAGTTCGGGGACGTGGTCCTGACGAAGTTCATGAACGCCGTCATGTATGAGGGCAAGAAGTCGGTTGCCGAGAAGATCGTCTACGGCGCCTTCGACCTGATCGAGACCCGCGCGAAGTCCGAGCCGCTGCCGCTGTTCAAGCAGGCGCTCGACAATGTCGCGCCGGCGGTCGAGGTGCGCTCCCGCCGCGTCGGCGGCGCCACCTACCAGGTTCCGGTCGAGGTTCGCGCCGAGCGCCGCCAGGCACTGGCGATCCGCTGGATCATCAATGCCGCGCGCGCGCGCAACGACAAGACGATGGTCGAGCGTCTCTCGGCCGAGTTGATCGACGCTGCAAACAATCGCGGCAACGCGGTCAAGAAGCGCGAGGAGACGCACCGGATGGCGGAAGCCAACCGCGCCTTCTCGCATTATCGCTGGTAACCGAAGCCCCGCTCCTGAAGGACGAGGAACCGATCATGGCCCGCCAATATCCGCTCGAGGATTACCGTAATTTCGGCATCATGGCCCATATTGATGCCGGCAAGACGACGACGACCGAGCGCATCCTGTATTATACCGGCAAGAGCCACAAGATCGGCGAGGTGCACGAAGGCGCCGCGACCATGGATTTCATGGAGCAGGAGCAGGAGCGCGGCATCACGATCACGTCGGCCGCGACGACCGCCTTCTGGCAGGGCCGCGACGGCAAGAAGAAGCGCCTGAACATCATCGACACCCCCGGCCATGTCGATTTTACCATCGAGGTGGAGCGTTCGCTCCGCGTTCTCGACGGCGCCGTCTGCGTGCTCGATTCCAACCAGGGCGTCGAGCCGCAGACCGAGACGGTCTGGCGGCAGGGCGACAAGTACAACGTTCCCCGCATCGTGTTCGCGAACAAGATGGACAAGGTCGGCGCGGATTTCTACCGCTGCCTCTCGGACATCAAGACGCGCCTCGGTGCCCGGCCGGTTGCGATCCAGCTGCCGATCGGCTCGGAGAGCGACTTCAAGGGCATCGTCGATCTCATCCGCATGAAGGGCGTCGTCTGGGACGATGACAGCCTCGGCGCCTCCTATCGCGACATCGATATTCCGGCTGATCTCGTCGAGAAGGCCAAGGAATATCGCGAGGCGATGGTCGAGGCCGCGGTCGAGATGGACGATGCGGCGATGGAGGCCTATCTCGAAGGCCGGGAGCCGGACGAGGAGACGCTGCGTCGCTGCATCCGCACCGCGGTGCTCAAGGGCGCGTTCTATCCCGTGCTCTGCGGCTCGGCCTTCAAGAACAAGGGCGTTCAGACGCTGCTCGACGCGGTCGTCGATTTCCTGCCCTCGCCGCTCGATCGCCCGGCGATCAAGGGCATCGATGTCGATACCGGTGCCGAGATCGAGCGCAAATCGTCGGATGACGAGCCGCTTTCCATGCTCGCCTTCAAGATCATGGATGATCCCTACGGCGTGCTCACCTTCTGCCGCATCTATTCGGGCAAGCTCGAATCGGGCGTGACCCTCGCCAATTCGACGCGCGAGAAGCGCGAGCGCATCGGCCGCATGCTGCTGATGCACGCCAACAACCGCGAAGAGATTAAGGAGGCCTATGCCGGCGACATCATCGCCGTGATCGGCCTCAAGGACAGCCGCACCGGCGACACGCTCTGCGATCCCAACAAGCAGGTGATCCTCGAACGCATGGAATTCCCGGAGCCCGTGATCGAGATGGCCATCGAGCCGAAATCGAAGGGCGATCAGGAGAAGATGGCGATCGCGCTCGGCAAGCTCGCGGCGGAGGATCCGTCCTTCCGCGTCTCGACCGATCAGGAATCGGGCCAGACGATCATCAAGGGGATGGGTGAACTCCATCTCGACATCAAGGTCGACATCCTGAAGCGGACCCACAAGGTCGAGGTCAATGTCGGCGCGCCGCAGGTCGCCTATCGCGAGACGATCACGCGCGCGGTCGAGCATGATTATACCCACAAGAAGCAGACGGGCGGCTCGGGTCAGTTCGCGCGCATCAAGTTCGTGCTCGAGCCGAACGAGAAGAACGCGGGCTTCACGTTCGAATCGAAGATCATCGGCGGCGCGGTTCCGAAGGAATACATCCCCGGCGTCGAGAAGGGTCTCGAGAGCGTCATCGGGTCCGGTCCGCTTGCGGGCTTCCCGGTGGTCGATGTCAAGGTGAGCCTGATCGATGGCGCGTATCACGAGGTCGATTCCTCGGCGATCGCGTTCGAGATCGCGGCCCGCCAGGGCCTTCGCGAGGCCTTCCAGAAGGCCGGCGCGGTGCTGCTCGAGCCGATCATGAAGGTCGAGGTCGTGACGCCGGAGGATTTCACCGGTTCGGTGATCGGCGATCTCAACTCGCGGCGCGGCCAGATCCAGGGCCAGGACATGCGCGGCAACGCCAATGTCGTCAACGCCATGGTGCCGCTCGCCAACATGTTCGGCTATGTCAACGCGCTGCGTTCCTTCAGCCAGGGCCGTGCCTCGTTCTCGATGGTCTTCGACCATTACGCGGAGGTTCCGCGCAATGTCGCCGAAGAAGTCATCGCCAAATACGCCTAAGTTCAACAGGTTCAGCGCCGGAATAAGCGCGATCATAGGAGTGCCGATCCATGGCCAAGGAAAAGTTTTCGCGGACGAAGCCGCATTGCAACATCGGGACGATTGGTCACGTTGACCATGGGAAGACGTCTCTGACGGCTGCGATCACGAAGGTTCTCGCGGAGACGGGCGGGGCGACGTTCACGGCGTATGACCAGATCGACAAGGCTCCGGAGGAGAAGGCGCGCGGGATCACGATCTCGACGGCGCATGTTGAATACGAGACGACGAACCGGCATTACGCGCATGTTGATTGCCCCGGGCACGCGGATTACGTGAAGAACATGATCACGGGCGCGGCGCAGATGGACGGCGCGATCCTTGTTGTTTCGGCGGCGGACGGCCCGATGCCGCAGACGCGGGAGCATATTCTTCTGGCGCGTCAGGTCGGCGTTCCTGCGCTTGTCGTGTTCCTGAACAAGGTCGACATGGTGGACGACGCGGAACTTCTGGAGCTTGTCGAGCTTGAGGTTCGCGAGCTTCTGTCGAAGTACGATTTCCCGGGCGACGACATCCCGATCACGAAGGGCTCTGCGCTCTGCGCGCTGGAGGACCGGAACCCGGAGATCGGGCGCGACGCGATCCTGGCGCTGATGAAGACGGTTGACGAATATATCCCGCAGCCCGAGCGCCCGATCGACCAGCCTTTCCTGATGCCGATCGAGGACGTGTTCTCGATTTCGGGCCGCGGCACGGTTGTGACGGGGCGCGTGGAGCGTGGGATCATCAAGGTTGGCGAGGAAGTGGAGATCGTCGGCATCCGCGACACGCAGAAGACGACGGTGACGGGCGTCGAGATGTTCCGCAAGCTGCTCGATCAGGGCCAGGCGGGGGACAATATCGGCGCGCTGCTGCGCGGCACGAAGCGCGAGGACGTGGAGCGCGGTCAGGTTCTGTGCAAACCGGGCTCGGTGAAGCCGCACAAGAAGTTCAAGGCCGAGGCCTATATCCTGACGAAGGAGGAGGGTGGCCGTCACACGCCGTTCTTCGCGAATTACCGGCCGCAATTCTACTTCCGGACGACGGACGTGACGGGGATCGTGACGCTTCCGGCGGGCACGGAGATGGTGATGCCGGGCGACAATATCAGCTTCGAGGTGGAGCTGATCACGCCGATCGCGATGGAGGAGAAGCTGCGCTTCGCCATCCGCGAGGGCGGCCGCACCGTCGGCGCCGGCGTCGTCGCACAGATCCAGGATTGATATCCTGACCCAACCACGGCGCACCGCCGGCCTCATGGCGGTGCGCCTTTCGTTTTTGAGGTTCGGGAGGGGTGACCCTCCGTGAGGCCCGCGAGGGCGCTCCAGCCAAGGACAAACGCGATGAACGGACAGACCATCCGCATCCGCCTCAAGGCTTTCGATCACCGCGTCCTCGATACGTCGACGCGCGAGATCGTCTCGACGGCGAAGCGCACGGGCGCGCAGGTGCGCGGACCCATCCCGCTGCCGACGCGGATCGAGAAGTTCACCGTGAACCGCTCGCCGCATGTCGACAAGAAGAGCCGCGAGCAGTTCGAGATCCGCACGCACAAGCGCGTGCTCGATATCGTCGACCCGACGCCGCAGACCGTGGACGCGCTGATGAAGCTCGACCTCGCCGCCGGCGTCGATGTCGAAATCCGTCTCTGAGAAGCGTTGCGCTTCCCAGGTTCTGTGGACCTCCTCTGGAATAAGGACCAAAGCCCATGAGGTCAGGGGTAATCGCTCAGAAGATCGGGATGACCCGGGTCTTCAATGAAGGCGGCGAGCATGTGCCGGTGACGGTGCTCAAGCTCGACGGCTGCCAGGTCGTGGCGCATCGCACCAAGGAGCGGGACGGCTATGTCGCCCTTCAGCTCGGCGCGGGCAAGGCGAAGCCGAAGAACGTCTCGAAGGCCGAGCGCGCGCGCTTCGCCGTCGCGCAGGTCGAGCCGCGCATGAAGCTCGCGGAATTCCGCGTCGACGAGAAGGGCGTGATCCCGGTCGGCGCCGAGATCACGGCGGACCATTTCCTGCCCGGCCAGTTCGTCGATGTCACCGGCACGACGACCGGCAAGGGCTATGCGGGCGGCATGAAGCGCTGGAATTTCGGCGGTCTGCGCGCCTCGCACGGCGTCTCGATCTCGCATCGCTCCATTGGTTCCACGGGCGGCCGCCAGGACCCCGGCAAGACCTTCAAGAACAAGAAGATGCCGGGCCATCTCGGCGTCGAGCGCGTCACCACGCTCAATCTCAAGGTCGTGCGCACCGATGTCGAGCGCGGGCTGATCCTCGTCGAGGGCGCGGTTCCGGGCACCAAGGGCGGCTGGATCATGGTCCGCGACGCGATCAAGAAGCCGGCCCCGAAGGATCTCCCGCTGCCGGGCAAGTTCCGTCTCGTTCAGGAGACGCAGGCCCAGCCGGAAACCGGCGAGGCCGCCCCGGCCTCGGCCGAAACCGCGAATTCGGAGGCGTGACGCGATGAAGCTCTCGGTCACCACGCTCGCCGGCGCGTCCGCCGGCACGGTCGAGGTTTCGGACGAGGTTTTCGGCCTCGAGCCGCGTATCGACATCCTGCATCGCATGGTGCGCTACCAGCTGGCCAAGCGCCAGGCCGGCACGCATCAGGCGCAGGAGCGCTCGACGATCAACCGCACGACCAAGAAGATGTTCAAGCAGAAGGGCACCGGCCGTGCCCGCCACGGTTCGGCCAAGGCACCGCAATTCCGCGGCGGTGGCCGCGCCTTCGGGCCGATCGCGCGCTCCCATGCGCATGACCTGCCGAAGAAGGTGCGTCTGCTCGCGCTCAAGCACGCGCTGTCGGCCAAGGCCAAGGAGAGCCAGATCGTGGTTCTCGACAAGGCCGAGATCGACGCGCCGAAGACCAAGGCGCTGAAAGAGACCTTCGGCAAGCTCGGCCTTCAGAACGCGCTGATCATCGGCGGCGCCGAGCTTCAGGACAATTTCCTGCTGGCCTCGCGCGCCATCCCGGACATCGACGTGCTGCCCGTGCAGGGCATCAATGTCTACGACATCCTGCGGCGGGAGAAGCTGGTGCTGACCCAGGCCGCGCTCGAGGCGCTCTCGCAGCGCTTCGCTGGTTGAGGAGAGCGATCATGGCACTCGATCCCAAGCTGTTCGACGTCATCTGCTCGCCGGTGATCACCGAGAAGGCGACCGCGCTCTCCGAGCAGAACAAGGTTGTCTTCAAGGTCGCCAAGACCGCGACGAAGCCGCAGATCAAGGCGGCGGTCGAGAAGCTGTTCGACGTGAAGGTCGAGAGCGTCAACACCCTCGTCCGCAAGGGCAAGGTGAAGCGCTTCCGCGGCACGATCGGCACGCAATCGGACGTCAAGAAAGCGATCGTGACCCTCGCCGAGGGCCATTCGATCGACGTGACGACCGGGCTCTGAGACGGGAGTGAGGTGAAATGGCACTGAAGCATTACAACCCCGTCACGCCCGGCATGCGCCAGCTCACGCTGGTGGACCGGTCGGAGCTTTACAAGGGCAAGCCGGTCAAGGCGCTGACCGAGGGCAAGGCGAGCCAGGGCGGCCGCAACAATCTCGGCCGGGTCACCGTCCGGTTCCGCGGCGGCGGCCACAAGAAGAGCTATCGCATCGTCGATTTCAAGCGGCGCGAGAAGCTCGGCATGGCGGCCAAGGTGGAACGGCTCGAATACGATCCGAACCGCTCGGCCTTCATCGCGCTCATCGCCTATCAGGACGGCACGCTGAGCTACATCCTCGCGCCGCAGCGTCTGGCCGTGGGCGACACGGTGATCGCCGGCGAGAGCGTGGACATCAAGCCGGGCAACGCGATGCCCGTCGCCAATATCCCGGTCGGCACGATCGTCCACAATGTCGAGATGAAGATCGGCAAGGGCGGGCAGATCGCGCGCTCGGCCGGCACCTATGCCCAGATCGTCGGCCGCGACCAGGGCTATGTCATCCTGCGGCTCAATTCCGGCGAGCAGCGGCTCGTCTCGGGGCAGTGCTTCGCCACGATCGGCGCGGTGTCGAACCCGGACCACATGAACGTCTCGATCGGCAAGGCCGGCCGAAACCGCTGGAAGGGCTTCCGTCCGCACAATCGCGGCGTGGCCATGAACCCGATCGACCACCCGCATGGCGGCGGCGAAGGCCGCACCTCGGGCGGCCGCCATCCGGTGACCCCGTGGGGCAAGCCGACCAAGGGCAAGAAGACCCGGTCGAACAAGCGCACCGACCGGTTCATCGTGTCGTCGCGCCACGCGCGCAAGAAGTAAGGAGAGGCTGATGCCACGCTCGGTTTGGAAAGGTCCGTTCGTCGACGGATACCTTCTGAAGAAGGCAGAGGCCGCCCGCGCCTCGGGCCGCAACGACGTGATCAAGATCTGGAGCCGGCGCTCCACGATCCTTCCGCAATTCGTGGGTCTGACCTTCGGCATCTATAACGGCCAGAAGCATGTCCCGGTCGCGGTCTCGGAGGAGATGGTCGGCATGAAGTTCGGCGAATTCGCGCCGACCCGCACCTATTACGGGCATGCGGCCGACAAGAAGGCGAAGAGGAAGTAACATGGGCCAGGTTGCCAATGTCCGGCGTGAGGCCGACACGGAAGCCAAGGCGGTCGCGCGCAATCTGCGCGTCAGCCCGCGCAAGCTCAACCTCGTCGCGCAGCTCATCCGCGGCAAGAAGGTCACGACGGCGCTCGCCGATCTGGAGTTCAGCCAGAAGCGGATCGCCAAGGACGTGCGGAAATGCCTCGAAAGCGCGATCGCCAATGCCGAGAACAACCATGATCTCGACATCGACGACCTCGTGGTGACGCAGGCCTATGTCGGCAAGTCGATCGTGATGAAGCGGATCCAGTTCCATGGCCGCGGGCGCACGGGGCGGGTGACGAAGCCGTTCTCGAACATCACCATCGTCGTTCGTCAGCAGGCGGAGGAGTAAGCCATGGGTCAGAAAGTCAATCCGATCGGTCTCCGCCTCGGCATCAACCGCACGTGGGACAGCCGCTGGTTCGCGAATTCCGCGGATTATTCGGGGCTGCTGCACGAGGATTTCAAGATCCGCGAGGCGCTGATGAAGCTCCTCAAGCAGGCGGCGGTGTCGAAGATCATCGTTGAGCGCCCGCACAAGAAGTGCCGGGTGACGATCCATTCGGCGCGTCCGGGTGTCGTCATCGGCAAGAAGGGTGCCGATATCGACAAGCTCCGCAAGTCGGTCGCGGCTATGACCAAGAGCGACGTGACGCTCAACATCGTCGAGGTGCGCAAGCCTGAGATCGACGCGACGCTCGTCGCGGATTCGATCGCCCAGCAGCTCGAGCGCCGCGTGGCGTTCCGGCGCGCGATGAAGCGCGCCGTGCAATCCGCGATGCGCCTCGGCGCGGAAGGGATCAAGATCACCTGCGCGGGCCGGCTCGGCGGTGCCGAGATCGCGCGCGTCGAATGGTATCGCGAGGGCCGGGTGCCGCTGCACACGCTGCGCGCGGATGTCGATTACGGTGTTGCGACCGCGCATACCGCCTACGGCACCTGCGGCATCAAGGTCTGGATTTTCAAGGGCGAGATCCTCGAGCACGATCCGATGGCGCAGGACAAGCGCGCCGAGAGCCAGGATCAGCGCTCGCAGGGCCGTCGCGCGCCGGAAGCGGCGTGAGGTAGGTGAGAGATGCTGCAACCGAAGCGCACGAAATTCCGCAAGCAGTTCAAGGGGCGCGTCAAGGGCGAGGCCAAGGGGGGCTTCGAGCTCGCCTTCGGCGAATTCGGCCTCAAGGCGATGGATCCTGAGCGCATCACCGCGCGGCAGATCGAGGCGGCCCGCCGCGCGATGACGCGCCACATGAAGCGCGCCGGCCGCGTCTGGATCCGCGTGTTTCCGGATGTGCCGGTCTCGAAGAAGCCGGCGGAAGTCCGCATGGGTTCGGGCAAGGGTTCGCCGGAACTCTGGGTCGCGAAGATCAAGCCGGGCCGGATCATGTTCGAGATCGGCGGCGTCGATGTCGGGCTTGCCCGCGAGGCGCTCGATCTCGCGGCCGCCAAGCTGCCGATGAAGACGCGCTTCGTCCAGCGCATCGTCGAGTGAGGAGGGAGCGATGAAGTCCAACCAGCGTCTGTCCGACCTCAAGGTGATGACGGCCGACCAACTCCATGACGAGCTTCTCAAGCTCAAGAAGGAGCAGTTCAACCTGCGCTTCCAGCGCGCCACCGGGCAGCTCGAGAATGTCTCGCGCGTGCGCGAGGTGCGCCGCGATATCGCGCGGGTCAAGACCATCCAGCGCACGAAGCTCGCCGCAGCGGCCAAGGCTTGAGGACACGACAATGCCGAAGCGTATTCTCCAGGGCGTCGTCGTCAGCGATGTCCAGAACAAGACGGTGGTGGTGAAGGTGGAGCGCCGCTTCACCCATCCGCTGCTGAAGAAGACCGTCCGCCGGTCGAAGAACTACCACGCGCATGACGAGATGAACGCCTGCAAGGCGGGTGAGGAGGTCTTCATCGAGGAGACCCGGCCGATCTCGAAGCTCAAGCGCTGGGTTGTGCTGCCGCGCGAGGCGAAGGCGTAACGCGCGGACGATTTCTGCTTGTGAAGCGGGCGTGAAGCCTTTATGGCCTCGCGCTTCGCCTCATCAAGCGATGACCAACGAACGGGGCCCGCGAGGGTGCCCGCGGGGAGGGGGCGCTTCGGCGCTCCCTCGTCAGGCGTAGTCCGGCCCGGCGCGAGCCAGGCCGGAAACCGATCTGAAGGAAAGGAAGGATCAGGCCATGATCCAGATGCAGACCAATCTCGATGTCGCCGACAATTCCGGCGCGCGCCGCGTCATGTGCATCAAGGTGCTCGGCGGCTCGAAGCGGAAATATGCCGGTGTGGGCGACATCATCGTCGTCTCGATCAAGGAGGCGATCCCCAAGGGGCGCGTGAAGAAGGGCGACGTCATGAAGGCGGTCGTCGTGCGCACGGCCAAGGATATCCGCCGCCCGGACGGTTCGGTGATCCGCTTCGACCGCAACGCAGCGGTGCTGATCAACAACCAGAAGGAGCCGATCGGGACCCGCATCTTCGGGCCGGTTCCGCGCGAATTGCGCGCACGCCAGCACATGAAGATCATTTCGCTCGCGCCGGAGGTGCTGTGATGGCCGCGAAGATCAAGAAGGGCGACAAGGTCGTCGTGCTCGCCGGCCGCGACAAGGGCAAGACGGGCGAGGTGCTCGAGGTGCGTCCCACCGAGGGGCGTGCGGTCGTGCGCGGCGTGGCGATGGTGAAGAAGCACCAGCGCCAGACGCAGAACCAGCAGGGCGGCATCATCGCGAAGGAGGGGACGATCGACCTCTCCAACCTCGCGGTGGCCGATCCCAAGACCGGCAAGCCGACCCGCGTCGGCTTCAAGACGCTCGATGACGGCCGCAAGGTCCGCTTCGCCAAGCGCTCGGGAGACCTGATCGATGCTTGACGTCACCAATTACGAGCCCCGCCTCAAGAAGCATTACCGCGACGTCGTGGTGCCGAAGATGCGCGAGCAGTTCGGCTACAAGAACGCGCTCGAAGTGCCGCGGATCGAGAAGATCGTGCTGAACATGGGCGTCGGCGAATCGACCGGCGATTCCAAGAAGGCGACGGTCGCGGCCGCGGATCTCGCGATGATCGCCGGCCAGAAGCCGGTCATCACCCGTGCCCGCAAGGCGATCGCGCAGTTCAAGGTGCGCGAGAACATGCCGATCGGCTGCAAGGTCACCCTGCGCCAGGCGCGGATGTACGAGTTCCTCGACCGGCTGATCACGATCGCGCTGCCGCGTGTGCGCGATTTCCGCGGCCTCAACGCCAAGTCCTTCGACGGACGCGGCAATTATGCGATGGGCATCAAGGAGCACATCATTTTCCCCGAGATCAACTACGACAAGGTCGACCAGATCTGGGGCATGGACGTGATCGTGTGCACGTCCGCGAAGACCGACGAGGAAGCGCGCGCGCTCCTCAAATTGTTCAACTTCCCGTTCCGGCAGTAAGCCGGGGATTTTTGCCAATCCTCGCTTAAACGCGGAGACCAGGAGAGACGATATGGCCAAGAAGGGCATGGTCGAGAAGAACAAGCGCCGCCAGAAGCTGAGCCAGCAATATGCCGGCAAGCGCGCGGCCTTGAAGGCGATCATCATGAACAAGGAGCTTCCGATCGAGGAACGCTTCGCCGCAACGCTCAAGCTCGCGGAACTCCCGCGCAATTCGGCCGAGAACCGCTTCCGCCTCCGCTGCGAGGTGACGGGGCGTCCGCGCGCGAATTACCGCAAGTTCAAGATGAGCCGTATCGCGCTGCGCGAACTCGGCAACAAGGGGCTCGTTCCGGGCCTCGTGAAGTCCAGCTGGTAAGGGGGGCTACATGTCGATGGTCGATCCCCTGGGCGATATGCTCACCCGCATCCGCAACGCGCAGATGCGCAAGAAGTCGCGCGTCACCACGCCGGGCTCGAAGCTGCGCGCCCGCGTGCTGGAGGTTCTCAAGTCCGAGGGCTTCATCCGCGGCTATTCCGAGACGCAGTTCGGCAATGGTCGGACGGAATTCGATATCGAGCTGAAATATTTCGAGGGCGAGCCGGCGATCCGCGAGATCCGTCGCGTCTCCAAGCCCGGCCGCCGGGTCTATTCATCGGTCGACACCATGCCGCGCGTGGCCAATGGCCTCGGCATCACGATCGTCTCCACGCCGCGCGGCGTGATGGCCGATCATGACGCCCGCGAGCAGAATGTCGGCGGCGAAGTGCTCTGCACGGTCTTCTAAGGTCAGGGAGGGACAGATGTCGAAAGTCGGCAAGAAGCCGGTCGAGCTGCCCACCGGCACGACCCCGAAGCTCGATGGCCAGAAGGTCTCGGTCAAGGGGCCGAAGGGCGAGCTGCATTTCACCGTGCCGGATGATGTTGCCGTCGTGCTCGAGGGCAATGTCATCACGGTCAACCCGCGCAGCGAGACCAAGCGCGCCCGCGCGCTCTGGGGCACCAGCCGCGCGCGGATCCAGAATCTCGTCACCGGTGTGACCAAGGGCTTCGAGAAGAAGCTCGAGATCACCGGTGTCGGCTACAAGGCGGCGGTCGAGGGCAAGAACCTCAACCTCTCGCTCGGCTACTCGCATCCGGTGCTCTACCCGATCCCGGCGGGCATCGCGATCGCGACGCCCAAGCCGACCGAGATCGTCGTCTCCGGCATCGATGCGCAGCAGGTCGGGCAGGTCGCGGCCGAGATCCGGGCCTATCGTGGCCCCGAGCCCTTCAAGGGCAAGGGTGTCCGGTATGAGGGCGAGTTCATCTTCCGCAAGGAAGGCAAGAAGAAGTAAGGCGGATTGGTCATGGCTCATCTCACCACCACCGAGCGCCGCAGGGCGCGCGTCCGCGCCCAGGTCCGCAAGGCGGCCAATGGCCGTCCGCGGCTCTCCGTCTTCCGCTCGTCGAAGCAGATCTATGCCCAGATCATCGATGACCAGAAGGGCGTGACGCTGGTCGCCGCCTCGACGGTCGAGAAGGATGTCCGGGCGCAGCTCAAGACCGGCGCCGATATCGCGGCGGCGAAGGCCATCGGCAAGCTCGTGGCCGAGCGCGCGCTCGCCGCGGGCGTGAAGGCGGTCGTGTTCGATCGCGGGCAATATATCTATCACGGGCGCGTCAAGGCTCTGGCCGAAGGCGCCCGCGAGGCGGGGCTCGACTTCTAAAGTCCCGTCTCAACAGGCCGGCGCAGGGGATTCCCGGGATTCGGGAATCCTCCAGGCCGGCGCCAAGCGAGCGGGGGCGAGGCTCCCGCGCAAGTAAGGAAGAGAAGCATGGCAGCAGAACGTGAGGGCGGCTCGGGCCGCGGCCGGGAAGGCCGCGAGCGCCGCGACCGCGACCGGGACGAGCGCGACAACGAGTTCATCGACCGCCTCGTCCATATCAACCGCGTCGCCAAGACGGTGAAGGGCGGCCGCCGCATGGCGTTCGCCGCGCTCGTCGTCGTCGGCGATCAGAAGGGCCGGGTCGGTTTCGGCCATGGCAAGGCGCGCGAGGTGCCGGAGGCGATCCGCAAGGCGACCGAGAGCGCCAAGCGGGCGCTGATCCGCGTGCCGCTGCGCGAGGGGCGCACCCTGCATCACGATGTTCCCGGCCGGCACGGCTCGGGCAAGGTGGTTCTGCGCGCGGCGCCGGCCGGCACCGGCATCATCGCCGGCGGCCCGATGCGCGCGGTGTTCGAGTGCCTCGGCATGCATGATGTCGTCGCCAAGTCGCTCGGCTCCTCCAACCCCTACAACATGGTCCGCGCGACCTTCGCGGCGCTGAAGGCGGAAGATTCCCCGCGTTCGGTCGCGGCGCGCCGCGGTCTCAAGGTGTCGGTCCTGCAATCGCGCCGTCGTGACATCGACGGCGGCGAAGCCGTCGACGCGTAAGGGGGCGGAACATGGCCAAGGACGCGAAGAAGGCGACGGGCAAGACCATCACCGTCGAGCAATATGCAAGCCCCATCCGCCGGCCGCAGGATCAGCGCGCGACGCTGGTCGGCCTCCGGCTCAACAAGATCGGCCGGCGCGCCGTCCTTCCCGATACTCCGGATGTCCGGGGCATGGTGGCGAAGGTCGCGCACATGGTCCGCATCGTCGAAGGTTGAGGAGCTAGCCATGAAACTCACCGACCTCCGTGACAACGAGGGCGCCACCAAGGCGCGCATGCGTGTCGGCCGCGGCATCGGCTCCGGCAAGGGCAAGACCGGCGGACGCGGCGTGAAGGGCCAGAAGGCCCGCACCGGCGTCTCGATCAAGGGCTTCGAGGGCGGCCAGATGCCGCTGCATCGGCGCCTCCCGAAGCGCGGCTTCAACAATATCGGCGCGAAGGACCTCAACGAGGTCAATCTCGGCCGCATCCAGGAGGCGATCGACGCCGGCAAGCTCGACAAGGGCGCCGTGGTGACGATCGACAGCCTGGTCGCGGCCGGCATCTGCGCGAAGCCGCGCGACGGGGTGAAGATCCTCGGCGTCGGCGAGATCAAGGCGAAGCTCGCCTTCGAGGTCTTCCGGGCCTCGAAGAGCGCGGTCGCCGCGATCGAGAAGGCCGGCGGCTCGGTCAAGATCCTGGCCGAAGCCGGGGCGTGACGAATTCCGGCGCCGGGGGTGACAAGCCCCGGCGCCGTGCCTATCTCGACGGGAGACGTGCTTCCGCCGGAAATCCGGGCGCTTCCGGGCGCCTCCACCGTCCGGCGGCAGGCCGCAGAACACATCCCGGACCGTCCGCGCGGACGGCAGGGCAGGGAGCGGGCCGTTACCGGCCTTGGACGGGAAGCACATGGCATCGGCAGCGGAACAGCTCGCGGCAAATCTCAACTTCGGCGCGCTCGCCAAGGCGGACGAGCTCAAGAAGCGGATCTGGTTCACGCTCGGCGCGCTGCTCGTCTACCGCCTCGGCACCTATATCCCGCTGCCCGGCATCAACCCGGATGCGCTCGCCGACGTGTTCAAGCAGCAATCGGCCGGCGTGCTCGGGCTGTTCAACATGTTTTCCGGCGGTGCGGTCGGGCGTCTCGCGATCTTCGCGCTCAACATCATGCCCTATATCTCGGCCTCGATCATCATCCAGCTGATGACGACGGTTTCGCCTTCGCTTGAGGCGCTGAAGAAGGAGGGCGAGGCCGGGCGGCGGCAGATCAACCAATATACCCGCTATCTCACCGTGCTGCTGGCGCTGTTCCAGTCCTACGGCATCGCGGTGGGCCTCCAGGGCTCGGAGCGGATCGTCGCCAATCCTGGGCTGTTCTTCGTGCTCTCGACGGTCGTCACGCTCACCGGCGGCACCCTGTTCCTGATGTGGCTCGGCGAGCAGATCACCAGCCGCGGCATCGGCAACGGCACCTCGCTCATCATCTTCGCCGGCATCGTGGCCGAATTGCCGGCGGCGATCGCCGGCACGCTCGAACTCGGCCGGCAGGGCGCGCTCTCGACCGGGATCATTCTCGGCGTCATGGTGATGGCGGTGGCGGTCGTCGCCTTCATCGTGTTCATGGAGCGGGCGCAAAGGCGGCTGCTGATCAATTATCCCAAGCGGCAGATGGGCAACCGCGTCTATGAAGGGCAGACCTCCTTCCTGCCGCTGAAGCTCAACACGGCCGGCGTCATTCCGCCGATCTTCGCCTCCTCGCTGCTGCTGATGCCGACGACGATCGCCAGCTTCGCCCAGGCCGGCGGGCCGCAATGGCTCCAGACCATGAACACCTATCTCGGGCATGGCCGGCCGCTCTACATGGCGCTCTATGCAGCGCTGATCATCTTCTTCGCGTTCTTCTACACGGCGATCGTGTTCAACCCGACCGAGACCGCCGACAACCTCAAGAAGCATGGCGGCTTCATTCCGGGCATCCGGCCGGGCGAGAAGACGGCAGCGCATATCGACCAAGTGCTCTCGCGCATCACGGTGATCGGTGCGGCCTATCTCACCGCGATCTGTCTCTTACCCGAATTTCTCATTTCGGCGGCGGCGCTGCCGTTCTATTTCGGCGGGACATCGATCCTGATTGTCGTGTCGGTGACGATGGATACCGTTGCCCAGGTGCATGGCTACCTGCTGGCGCATCAATACGAGGGCCTCGTGAAGAAGGCCAAGCTGCGAGGGAGCAAGCGCTGACATGAGGCTCATTCTGCTGGGGCCCCCCGGCGCGGGGAAGGGGACGCAGGCAGCTCGCCTCGTTCAGAAACACGGGATCGTCCAGCTCTCGACCGGCGACATGCTGCGCGCCGCCGTGGCCGCCGGCACCCCGGTCGGTCTCAAGGCCAGGGCGATCATGGAGGCGGGGGGGCTCGTCTCCGACGAGATCGTGATCGGCATCATCCGGGACCGGATCGCCGAGCCGGACGCCGCGAAGGGGTTCATCCTTGACGGCTTCCCGCGCACGGTGGCGCAGGCCGAGGCGCTCGAGACGCTGCTGCACGAGGCGGGGCTGAAGCTCGACGCGGTGATCGAGCTCAAGGTCGATCAGGGCGCGCTCGTCGGGCGCATCATCAAGCGCGCCGAGGAGACGCGTGCTGCCGGCCAGCCGGTGCGCAAGGACGATGATCCCGAGATCTTCAAGACGCGGCTTGCGGCCTATAACCGCGACACCGCCGCCGTGACGCCGTTCTACGCGGCGCGCGGCCAGCTCACGGTGATCGACGGGATGCAGCCGATCGAGGCGGTGGCGCAGGCGATCGACGCCGTCCTCGGCGCCTGAGCCGGCGGCCGGCACGGTTCGGCCGAGATTAGGTCTTGACGCGAGGAGCCCGAGCCGCTATCGGCAGGCCCTTACCGTCGAGGCCGTTCGCGCGGGGCAACTCGCGCGTTTTTACGTTTACCGGACCCGGCCAGGCCAGGTCCGGCAGCCCCGCGGAAAGCGGAATTGATGATCGGCCCGCGCCCATGCCTGCATGGGCCGGACCAGGGCGCAGCGGATATCGGTCCGGCGCGCCAAACGAGGAGAGAAGCCGTGGCTCGTATCGCGGGCGTGAACATTCCGACGTCGAAGCGCGTATGCATCGCGCTGCGCTACATTCACGGCATCGGGCCGGTGAATGCGCTGGAGATCTGCGAGAAGGTCGGGATTCCGCTCGATCGCCGCGTCAACCAGCTCACCGACGCGGAGATCCTCCAGATCCGCGAGACGATCGACCGCGACTACATGGTCGAGGGCGACCTGCGGCGCGAGACCGCCATGAACATCAAGCGGCTGATGGATCTCGGCTGCTATCGCGGCATGCGTCATCGCCGCGGCCTGCCGGTCCGTGGCCAGCGCACGCATACCAATGCGCGCACCCGCAAGGGCAAGGCCAAGCCGATCGCCGGCAAGAAGAAGTAATTTCCCGGGCGCGGCTTCTCGCGCCCTGTTCCGCATTCGAGACACGAAGGCTCAGACCGTATGGCCAAGGAAGCGCAACGTATCCGCCGCCGCGAGCGCAAGAACATCGTTTCGGGCATCGCGCATGTGAACGCCTCGTTCAACAACACGATGATCACGATCACCGACGCGCAGGGCAACGCGATCTCCTGGTCGTCGGCGGGCACGATGGGCTTCAAGGGCTCGAAGAAATCGACCCCCTACGCGGCGCAGGTCGCGGCGGAGGATGCGGCGCGCAAGGCCTCGGAGCATGGCATGCGCACGCTCGAGGTCGAGGTGTCCGGGCCGGGCTCGGGGCGCGAATCGGCGCTGCGGGCGCTGCAATCGGCCGGCTTCACCGTGACCTCGATCCGGGACGTGACGCCGATCCCGCATAACGGCTGCCGCCCGCGCAAGCGCCGCCGCGTCTGATCTTCGCTTCACCTGTGCATGGGCCCGCATTTGCGGGCCCGCCGCCGTTTTCAAGTGCCGTTTCAAGGACAAACCCCGTGATCCAGAAGAATTGGCAGGACCTGATCAAGCCGACGAAGCTCGATGTCACCCCCGGCGACGATGCCAGCCGCGTCGCGACCGTCGTGGCCGAGCCGCTCGAGCGCGGCTTCGGCATGACGCTCGGCAATGCGCTGCGCCGCATCCTGCTCTCCTCGCTCCAGGGCGCGGCGGTGACCGCGATCCATATCGACGGCGTGCTGCATGAGTTCTCCTCGATCGCCGGCGTGCGCGAGGACGTGACCGATATCGTCCTCAACGTGAAGGACATCTCGTTCAAGATGCAGGGCGACGGCGTGAAGCGCCTCATCCTGCGCAAGTCGGGGCCGGGCATCGTCACCGCCGGCGACATCCAGGTCACCGGCGACATCCAGGTCCTGAACCCGGAACTCGAGATCTGCACCCTCGACGAGGGCGCCGAGATCCGCATGGAGCTGCATGTCACCACCGGCAAGGGCTATGTCGCCGCGGACCGCAACCGCACCGAGGATTCGGCGATCGGCCTCATCCCGGTCGACAGCCTGTTCTCCCCGGTCAAGAAGGTCAGCTATCGCGTCGAGAACACCCGCTCGGGGCAGATCCTCGATTACGACAAGCTGACGATGACGATCGAGACCGACGGCGCCGTCTCGCCGGAGGACGCGCTCGCCTATTCGGCGCGCATCCTCCAGGACCAGCTCGAGATCTTCCTCAATTTCGAGGAGCCGAAGAAGCCGGAGACGCAGGCGGCGATCCCCGATCTCGCCTTCAACCCGGCGCTGCTCAAGAAGGTCGACGAGCTGGAGCTTTCGGTGCGCTCGGCGAATTGCCTGAAGAACGACAACATCGTCTATATCGGCGACCTGATCCAGAAGACCGAGAGCGAGATGCTGCGCACGCCGAATTTCGGCCGCAAGTCGCTCAACGAGATCAAGGAAGTGCTGGCGCAGATGGGGCTGCATCTCGGCATGGAAGTGCCGGGCTGGCCGCCGGAGAATATCGAGGACCTCGCCAAGCGGTTCGAGGAGCATTACTGAGGCAGCCGGCACGGGCCTTGCCCATTGCCGGCTTCCCAAGCAGGTCGCCCGTTCCTTGGCACGGCGGGCGTCATAATCAAGGAGAGCCACCATGCGTCACGGTTACCGCGGCCGGCGCTTCTCGCGCACGGCCAGCCATCGCAAGGCGATGTTCATGAACCTCGCCCAGTCGCTCATCACCCATGAGCAGATCATGACGACGCTGCCGAAGGCGAAGGATCTTCGCCCGATCGTCGAGAAGCTCGTCACGCTCGGCAAGCGCGGCGACCTGCATGCGCGCCGGCAGGCGATCGCCCAGCTGCGCGACGAGAGCGTTGTCAAGAAGCTGTTCGACACGATCGCCAAGCGCTACGCGGCGCGCAATGGCGGCTATCTGCGGATCATGAAGGCCGGGTTCCGCTACGGCGATGCCGCGCCGATGGCGGTGATCGAATTCGTCGACCGCGATGTCGATGCCAAGGGCGCCGCCGACCGGGCGCGTGCGGCCGAGCAGGCCGCGGAGGCTCCGGCCGCCGCGTGAGGCGCGGCGCCGGGCAGGTTTTCGAGGGGCGGCTTCGGCCGCCCCTGTGCGTTTTTAGGCCGATCAGTTCGACGCCTTGTTCGCCGCCGCCGCAGCGAGGCGTACGAAATCCTCGGCGGTCAGCGCGTTGACCCCGCCGGGGCGGGCGCCTGGATCGCCGGCGGATTCGGTAACGCCCATCGACCAGCCGCTGAACGTGCGCTCGGGAACCAGGCGCATGTCGAGGAGCTGTACTGCCTCGTGGCGCGGATCGGCGAGGATGCGCGTCAGCGTCTGGCCGACGGAGACCGCATCGCCTTCCAGGATCTGCGCCAGCCGCTCCGGCGCCACCATCAGGAAGCCGGTGACGCCGCTTTCGGCATTGTGGCGGCGCGCCGCGGCAAGGATCGTGTCGAGCGTTTTCCGGCCGCTGGTGCCGGTCGGATCGAATCTGGGGCGACTTGTGTAGACAATCTGCGTCAGCACGATCTACTCCACACTTCCATGCGACGAGGCTCCGGCAAGAAGGTGAACCGATCATGCAAGCCTATGACAAAGCTGCGCGCAGGGTTTATCGCGGGTTGATCCGGCCGCTCGCAATCACGTTGTTCCTCGCCGGCCCCGCCGCCGCGCAGGGGCTCGACTGGTTGCGGCGCGGAGAGCCGGCGGCGCGGCCGCCGGCCTCGCGCGGAGAAATCGCGCTGTCCTTCGCGCCGGTGGTGAAGGCGGCGGCGCCGGCGGTTGTCAATGTCTATGCGTCGAGCCGCAGCCCGCGCGCGCGCAACCCCTTCGCGGGGGATCCGTTCTTCGAGCGATTCTTCGGCGCCCAGCCGGAGCGGCAGCGGCAATCCGTCGGCTCCGGCGTGATCGTCGCGAAGGACGGCATCGTCGTGACCAATCATCACGTCATCGAGGGGATGACCGAGATCAAGGTCGCGCTTGCCGACCGGCGCGAATTCGAGGCGGAGATCAAGCTGCGCGACCCCAAGACCGATCTCGCGGTGCTCCAGATCAAGGCGCGCGAGAGCTTTGCCTTTCTGGAACTCGGCGATTCCGACCGGGTCGAGGTGGGAGATCTCGTGCTCGCCATCGGCAACCCGTTCGGCGTCGGGCAGACGGTGACGCAGGGCATTGTCTCGGCGCTGGCGCGCACCCAGGTCGGCATCTCGGATTATCAGTTCTTCATCCAGACCGATGCCGCGATCAATCCCGGCAATTCCGGCGGCGCGCTCGTCGACATGGCGGGGCGGGTCGTCGGCATCAACACGGCGATCTTCTCGCGCTCGGGCGGCAGCCACGGCATCGGGTTCGCGATCCCCGCGAACATGGTGCGCTCGGTGGTCGAGAGCGCGCGCCTCGGCGCGGTGGTGCGCCGGCCCTGGTTCGGCGCCTCGCTTCAGCCGGTGACGGGAGAGCTTGCCGAGACGCTGGCGCTGACGCGGCCGGCGGGGGCGCTGGTGGCGGGCGTGGTGCCCGGAGGTCCGGCGGAGCAGGCCGGCATCCGGCGCCTCGACGTGATCGTCGCGGTGGACGGGGTGGCGGTGGAGGATCCGGACGCCTTCGGCTTCCGGTTCGCGACGAAGCCGATCGGCGGGCAGGCAATCGTGTCGCTGCTGCGCGGCGGCAAGGCGCAGGATGTCACGGTCCGGCTCGCCGCCCCGCCGGAGACGCCGCCGCGCAATGCCGTGACGATCGCGGGCGATTCGCCCTTCACCGGCGCGACGGTGTGGAACCTCTCGCCGGCGGTGAAGGAGGAGCTGTCGCTCGCCCAGGCCGAGGGGGGGATCGTCATCGCCGCGATCGAGGAGGGCTCGCCGGCGGCGCAGGTCGGGTTCCAGAAGGGCGACGTGATCCTGGCCGTCAACGGCCAGCGGATCGACGATACCGCCGCCATGGCCCGCGCGACGCGGGCGCGGGCCTATGTCTGGCGGGTGACGCTGAACCGCAACGGTCAGACGATCAATTCGGTGCTCGGAGGCTGAGATGACCGCCGGAGCCGGGGAGCCGCCCCGCCCGCTGGCGGACAGGATGCGGCCGGAAGTGCTGGCCGATCTCGTCGGGCAGGAGCATCTCACCGGCGAGGATGGCGCCCTGCGCCGGCTTTTGCGCTCCGGCTCCATCGGCTCGCTGATCCTCTGGGGGCCGCCCGGCACCGGCAAGACCACGGTGGCGCGGCTGCTGGCGCACGAGACCGACCTCGCCTTCGAGCAGGTCTCGGCGATCTTCTCCGGCGTCGCGGATCTCAAGAAGGTGTTCGAGGGCGCGCGGCTGCGCCGCCGGATGGGGCAGGGGACGCTGCTTTTCGTCGACGAGATCCATCGGTTCAACCGCGCGCAGCAGGACAGTTTCCTGCCGGTGATGGAGGATGGCACGATCACGCTTGTCGGGGCGACGACCGAGAACCCGTCCTTCGCGCTCAATGCCGCGCTGCTGTCCCGCGCGCGGGTTCTGACCTTCAGGCCGCTCGACGCGGCGGCGATCCTCGCCCTGCTCGACCGCGCCGAGGCGCGGACCGGCGCGCGCCTGCCGTTGAGCGAGGCGGCGCGGCTCGCGCTTGCGCGGATGGCGGATGGCGACGGCCGGGCGGCGCTGACCCTCGCCGAGGAAATCTGGCGCGCGGCCGCGCCGGGCGAAGTGCTGGATGAGGCCGGGCTCGGCGCCGTGGTCCAGCGCCGGGCGCCGATCTACGACAAGAGCGAGGACGGGCATTACAACCTGATCTCGGCGCTGCACAAATCCGTGCGCGGCTCCGATCCAGACGCCGCGCTCTATTATTTCTGCCGCATGTGCGATGCCGGCGAGGATCCGCGCTTCCTCGCGCGCCGGCTGGTGCGGATGGCGGTGGAGGATATCGGGCTCGCCGATCCACAGGCGCTGGTTCATGCCCGCGCGGCCGCGGAAGCCTATGAGCAGCTCGGCTCGCCCGAGGGGGAACTCGCGCTCGCCAATGCGGTGCTCTATCTCGCGACCGCGCCGAAATCGAACGCCGCCTACACCGCCTTCAAGGCAGCGATGCGGGTTGCGAAGGAGGCCGGCTCGCTCGCGCCGCCGAAGACCATCCTCAACGCGCCGACGAAATTCATGAAGGCGGAAGGTTATGGCGCGGGCTACGATTACGATCACGATGCGCCGCATGCCTTTTCGGGGCAGGATTACTGGCCCGAGGCGCTGGGCCGGCAGCATTTCTACGCTCCGCCGGAGCGCGGCTTCGAGCGCGAGATCGTCAAGCGGCTGGAATTCTGGGCGAAGCTCCGGCGCGAGCGCCGGGGCGGGTGAGGCAGCCATGCCCCGGCCGGCGATGCGGGATTCGAGGCTGGCTCCTCGGCGCTGCCCGTCCGGTGCCGGGGGGCGCTTGCGCCCGGCGCGGGCTTCCGCCACAAGAACCGGATGACCATGGCACTTTATGTCTTTCTCGGCGGCGGGCTCGGCTCGCTCGCGCGCTGGCTGGTGGGGCTGGGGGCGATCCGCCTCCTCGGCGCCGGCTTTCCCTATGGCACGCTGGCGGTGAACATCCTCGGCTCCTTCGTGATCGGGGTTCTGGCGCGCGTGCTGCCGGCGGCGGCGGCGGGTGGGCAGGAGGCCCGGCTGCTGCTGATGACCGGCTTTCTCGGCGGGTTCACCACCTTCTCGGCCTTCGCGCTCGATACGGCGGGCCTCGTCGGCGAGGGCGAGGGCGGCTGGGCACTCGTCTATGTGCTTGCTTCGGTGTTGCTCTCCTTTGCGGCGGTCGCGGCCGGTCTCGCGGTCGGCGCGGCCCTGCGGGGGGCGTCATGAGCGGTGGAGGCACGCGCGGGAGCGGGGTTACGACGCGGTCGGTCGCGGCAGACGAGGCCGGGATGCGGCTCGACCGCTGGTTCAAGACGCATTTTCCCGATCTCGCCTTCGGCCATCTCCAGAAGCTGCTGCGCACGGGGCAGGTGCGGATCGATGGCGGGCGCGCCAAGGCCGAAACCCGCATCGAGCCGGGGCAGACAATCCGCATTCCGCCGCTCGCGCGCGGCGGCGAAAAAGCCGAATCGGCGGAATCGCCTGGCGGCGCCGGTCCGGAGGATGGAGCCGGGGCGGGTGAGCGGGTCTCCGGGCGGGCGATCAAGGGCGCAGCAGGCACCGCAAGCCGGCCGGGGCGTCCGGTTTCCGTCCGGCCCTCCAGGGCGGGCGACGACGCGACCTTCCTCAAATCCATCACCCTCTATGAGGACAGGGATCTCATGATCCTCAACAAGCCGTTCGGCCTTGCCGTCCAGGGCGGCTCGGGCATGACGCGCCATCTCGACGGCATGCTTGAGGCGCTCCGCGATGCCGAGGGCGTGAAGCCGCGCCTTGTCCATCGCCTCGACAAGGATACGGCCGGCTGCCTGATCGTTGCGAAATCGCGACTTGCGGCGGCGACACTGGCGAAAACCTTCCGCAGCCGCGCGGCGCGCAAGATCTACTGGGCACTGGTCGTCGGGGTGCCGAAGGTCAAGCAGGGCCGCGTCTCGACCTGGCTTGCCAAGGGCACCGACCAGCACGGCGACCAGAAGATGAAGGTCGCAAAACACGGCGATGACGGCGCCGATCACGCGCTGACCTATTACGCCGTCGTCGAGAGCGCGGCGAAGAAGCTCTCCTGGGTATCCTTGAAGCCGGTGACGGGGCGGACGCACCAGCTTCGCGTGCACACCGCCGAGATCGGCCATCCGATCGTCGGCGATCCGAAATATTTCGACAAGGAGAACTGGCAATTGCCGGGCGGCATCCAGAACCGCCTGCATCTGATGGCGCGGCGGATCGTCATCCCGCATCCGCGCACCGGCGCGCCGCTCGATGTCTCGGCGCCGCTGCCGCCGCACATGCTCCAGAGCTTCAACCTGCTCGGATTCGATACCAGCCGCTACGATCCGATCGAGGAGGCGCCCGAGCGCTGATCGGCGTTAAGATGACGAAAAGTTCAGGTTGCCGTCATGGTCCGGCGCAGGTGGGAATCGTAAAATGAACGTGAATCATTTCCTCTCCGGAGGTGTCCATGTTCGCGCCCATCCTCTCCATGGCCCGATCCCTGGCGATCGGTTCCGGCATCCTGATCTTCGCGATCGGGCTGATCGTCGCGTAAATCCGCTTCGCGGGCGGCGCGCGCCGTGCTAGGGCGCGCCCGTGTCCCGCCTGTTCCTGTTCGATCTCGACGGCACGCTCGTCAATTCGGAAGCGATGATCCTCGCCGCGCAGGGCGCGGCCTTCGCTGCTCTCGGCCTGCCGGCGCCGGATCGGACGCGCGCGCTGTCGATCGTGGGGCTGTCGTTGCATGAGGCCTTCACGGTGCTCGTCGGGCCGGATGGCCCGGTCGCAGCGCTGGTCGAGGCCTATCGCGTCGCCTTTGCCCGGCTGCGGCAGGAGCGGCGCATCCCCGAGCCGCTCTATCCCGGCATCGCGACGCTGATCGCCGGGCTCGCGGCGCGGCCTGATGCCGTGCTCGGCATCGCCACCGGAAAGTCCCGCCGCGGGGTGGGGGCCATCCTTGAGCGGGAAGGGTGGACGACGGTCTTCCGGACGGTTCAGACCGCCGATGACGCCCCGTCCAAGCCGGATCCGGCGATGATCCGTCGCGCCTGTTCCGAAACCGGCCTGCCGCCGGACCGGACCTGGATGATCGGCGATTCCTCCTACGATATGGCCATGGCGCGCGCGGCCGGTGCGCGGGCCATCGGCGTCGCCTGGGGGTTCCAGCCGGTCGAGGCGCTGCGCGCGGCCGGGGCGGAGGTGATCGCCGCCGATGTCGCGGCGCTCGCGACGCTGCTTGCGGCGGAGCACGGGTGACAGACGGCGCCGGAGGCTCTATCTCCACGCCATGCGCGACGATCTCATCGCCGATTGGTTCCATGATGGTGGCGACCCCGCCCGGCATGACCCCGTGCGGGCGGCGCAGGCGGCGCTGAAGCCGCGCCTGCCGAAGCGCTTCTATGCCGAGGTGATGGTGGCGGTGCTGGAGGGGCGGCACGCGGTGATGCTCGACGGCAGGCCGGCCCGCACGAAGGCGCGCGCCCTGCTCGCCGGCGAAAACGCGGCCGTGGCGGCGCTGGTCGCGGCCGAATGGGCGGCGCAGGGCGCGGTGATCGACCCCGCGACCATGCCGGCGACGCGCATCCTCCATGCGGCGATCGACCATGTCGAAACGGCGCGGGCGGCCGTGGCGGAGGAGATCCTCGCCTATGCCGGCACGGATCTCGTCTGCTATCGCGCCGGTGATCCCGAGCGGCTGGTGGCGATGCAGGCCCGGCACTGGGACCCCGTGCTCGACCATGCCCGCGCCACCTATGGCGCGCGTTTCGCCTTGGCCGAGGGGGTCTGCCATGTCGCGCAGGACCTGGCGAGCCTGGCGGCGATCCGGCCCGGAATCGCGAGCCGAGCCGGTTCGGCCGCGCGGCTTGCGGCACTTCATGTTCTCACCACGATTTCAGGCTCGGCTCTGATCGCGCTTGCGGTCGCGGACCGGGCGCTAGACGCGGAGGCGGGATTCGATGCCGGCGAGGTCGATGCGGATTTCGAGATGGCCGTCTGGGGCAGCGATGCCGAGGCCGAGGCGCGGCGGCGGAATCGCCGCGCGGATTTCCTGGCCGCGGCGGCGATCCTGCGCGCGCTCGAGGGTTAGCGGCGCCCGCGCATCGCTGGCGCTGCTGGCCATGCTTCTCGCGACGCCCGCATCCGCGCAGGAGGCGCCGGATTGCAAGGGGCTGGTGGCGCGCTTCGAGGCGCTGATCGACCTCTATTACGCCGAGGGGGTGAAGGCGGTCGAGACCGAGGATCCCGGCCCGGCGATGGATCGCGCCCGGAAGGCCGCGATCGCCGGCCAGGCCGAGGCGACGATCCGCATGGTGGGGATCGGCATCGTGCTGCGCGGCCGCCCGGCTGCCTTCACGATCGATATGGTGCGGCAGGTCTGCACCTATGCCGACCGCAACGGCCACCCGCTGCATATCGTCTCCTGCGCCTATTTCAACGCCCTGAACCCGCTCGGCGACAAGACCGGCAAGCGCCGGCTCGTCGAGATCGAGATCGAGCGCTATGCGCTCCGGCGTGGCGCGGTGCCGATGGGCGCGTCCGGCGCGCCGGAACGCTTCGATGCCGATATCGCGCTGCTGAAGGCCTGCCTGCCGCGCGCGTGATCCCAAGCCCCGAATCGGGCCCCGACTTGTGCCCTGATTTGGCGCAATGCCGCCGGCGCGGCATCATGCGAGCCTTGATCATCCGAGAGTTCAGGAGAATGTCATGTCCGAGCCGATCCACCGCCTGACCGATATCGCCTGCCTTGTCCGCGTGGCTGAAACGACGCCGATGGCCGCAATCCGGCAGACGATCGCGCTGGCAGCGGCGGCGCGCGCCATCGCGCATGTGACCCTCGGCGTGCAGACCTTCACGCCGCCCTATACGCCGTTCTGGACCGGAATCGCCGACACGATCGCCGCCGATGTCAACCAGAAGGCCGCGGCGATCGCCGAGGATCTCGCGGAGGAAATCCGCAAGCAGGCGGCGGGCGCGGGTGTCGAGGCCGATGTCGATATCGTGCGTGGCGCCTTTGCCGGCGTCGCGGAACATGCCGCGCGGGCGGCGCGCGCCGCCGATCTCGTGGTGGTCGATCAGCCGCATGGCGCGCTCGACACCAGCGAGGTCCTGTTCGAGGAGGCGCTGTTCCGCTCCGGCCGGCCGGTGCTGGTGGCGGCGCCGGATGTCGCGCCGGTGACGGCGCCGACGCGGATCGTGGTGGCCTGGGACGGGTCCTGCCACGCGGCCCGCGCCACCGCCGACGCGCTCTTCGCCTTCCCCTCGATCCGCGAGGTCGATCTCGTGACGGTGAGCGGCGAGAAATCGCTGGCCAACATCCTGCCACCGGCGGCGTTCGGCGCGCATCTCGGCCGCAAGGGGCTCGCGGTGACCGTCAGCGATGTCGCGCGGCGCGATCTCTCGGTGGCGGCGGCGCTCGACCATTACGCCCGCAATTCCGGCGCGCATCTCCTCGTCATGGGCGGGTTCGGCCATACGCGGCTGATGGAATTCCTGCTCGGCGGCGTCACGGTCGAACTGACCGGCTCGGCACGCCTGCCGCTGCTGATGTCCTATTGACGGGCGCGCGGGAAGATCAGGGGATCGTCCGGTAGACCTGTCGCCAGACGCGCGTGAAATTCCGTCCCGCGAGTTTCTCGAGCGCGTCGGCGCTCCAGCCCCGGCGCAGCAAGGCGTCGAACAGGGCAGGGAAGCAGGTGACATCCTCGAGTCCCGGCGGCTGCGGGCCGCCGTAGAAATCCGAGCCGATGCCGAGCGCATCCTCGCCGGCAATGTCGCGCATATGGTCGAGATGCCGGCAGAGAAGCGCGATCCCGTCCTCGGCGAAATGCGCGAAGGCGGCGCGCTTGGCCTCCTGGTATTCGGATTTCGAGACCCCGTCGCGCATCTTGCCGAGCCCGTCCATCACCGGCTTCAGCCGATCGTAGACTCGCTGCTGGAGGAAGGCGGGCACGAAGGTCGCCATCACCAGGCCGCCCCCCTCGGCGACGCGGCGGATCACATCGTCGGGCGCGTTGCGCGGATGGTCGCAGAGGGCGCGGGCATTGGCATGGCTGATCACCACCGGGCCTTTCGCGACATCCATCACCGCGTGCTGCGCCGCCGCCGAGGCATGGGCGAGATCGATGACGAGGCCGAGCCGCTCCATCTCGGCGACGATCTCGACGCCGAAATCCGAAAGCGGTGCCGGGCCGGGATGATCGGTCGCGCTGTCGATGAAGGGTAACGTCTCGTTGTGGCAGAGCGTGACCAGCCGGATGCCCATGGCATGGAACAGCCGCAGATGCCCGACATGATCGATGCCGACCAGCCCCTCGACGGCCTTGAACAGCCCGATCCGCCCCGCCGCGCGGGCGCGGTCGATATCGTCCGGCGCAAGCACCGGCAGGAAGCTCTCGGGGTAGCGCTGCTCGAGCTGGAGCATCACGTCGATGATTTCGAGCCGCCGGCGCAACGGGTGCTCGATCGTGGTCGGGATGAAGGCGGTGAAGATCTGCGTGCCGACGAGGCCGGCGCGCAGGCGGGGAATGTCGGTGTCGGTCTCGGGGTGGCGGCGCGCGGCATCCCAGCGGGTAACATCGCCCCTGGCGTCCGGATCCTGGTGGATGACATAGGGCAGGTCGTTATGGCCGTCGATCAGCGGTGCGCGCGCCAGGATCGCGGATGCCTCCGGAAACAGGTTGGCCTGATCCATCATTCCCGAACACTCCGCGATTTGACCATGGAATTGCCGCCTGGAGCCGCTGATCTGGCCGCGATGACACTGAAATGCGCGTGTTCCGCGCAAGCGCCCGTTAACGGCCTTTGCTTGCGATGCCTTCACCGCATCCTGTGCTTCATCGCACAGATTCAGGATTAGGCAACGCCTATTCCCGAGACTTGAACAGCGCGAGAGCGGGCAACGCTCCGCCGCAGGGTACGTCAAACCGGCTGCGACACGGGCTGAAGCCCGGCACGGCCATCGGGATCACGAGGGGCGTTTCATGCCCCGGCGAGCAGGGAAGCGGACCATGGCCATTCTGGCGCAGGTTGATGTGGCGCAGCTCGATCCGGCGCGCGATTCCGCGCCGGTGGATCCCTGCCCGCAAGGGGCCGCGGAGATCGACCTGCGCGCCTTCCTCTCCGTGAGCAACCGCGAGGAGGCCGAGCAGCTCCTGATGCTCGACCGGCTGAACACCACCACCGATACGACCTGGACGGCCTTCTTCGTCGAGCTGATGGTCGGCTTCCTGGTCTGGCAGCATGAGCCCTGGGGCGTGATCGCCGAGGCCGATCTCGATTGGCTGCTGGGGCATGTCGCGGATGCGCCGACGCCCTCGACCCCGGCGCTGCTCTTCGCGCTGGTCCGCGAGGTCAACAATGCGCCGGAACGGCTGCTGCGCCTGGCGATGAAGCTGCCGCGCAACCGGCTCGCGGCCGGCTGAGCGAGGCTTGCGGCGCGGAGCGGGGCGTGGTCTGATCGCGCCCCATCGTCAAGGCGTGCCATGAGCCAGGGTCCCAGCCAGGATTTCGCGCAGCTTCCCGAGCCACCCTATTACCTTGTCGCGTTCTCCTCGCTGCGCCGCGAGGGCGACGACGGCTATGCCGCCATGGCGGAAGCGATGGCGCGGCTCGCCGCCGAACAGCCGGGTTATCTCGGCGCCGAATCGGCGCGGGGACCGGACGGGTTCGGAATCAGCAATTCCTATTGGGCCGACGAGGCGGCGCTCGTCGCCTGGAAGGCGGTCGCGCAGCATCTCCTCGCGCAGCGGCTCGGCAAGGAGCGCTGGTATCACCATTACGCGCTGCGCGTCGCCCGCGTGGAGCGCGCCTATTCCGGGCCTGCGGGGCGTTGAGGGCATGCCGCTCTATTTCGCCTACGGGCTCAACATGGATATCGCCGATATGGGCCGGCGCGCGCCGCATTCGCGCGTCCTCGGCCCGGCGGTGCTGAAGCGGCATCGCTTCATCATCATGGCCGAGGGCTATGCCAGCGTGGTCCGCGATCCCCGCGCCGAGGTCCATGGCCTGCTCTGGGATCTTGCGCTCGCCGATCTCAGGCCGCTCGACCGCTTCGAGGGGCTCGATCGCGGGCTTTATGCCAAGATCACGCAGCCGGTCGTCGTGGCGGGCGGGGCCCGGCGGGCGCTCGTCTATGTCGCGGCGAATGCCGAGCCGGGAACGCCGAAGCCGGGCTATCTCGAACGGATCCTTCTTGCCGCCGCGGCGGCCGGGCTGCCGGAGGCCTATCGCCGCGAGATCGGCGCCTGGTCCGGCGCGCCGCAGGCAAGGCCGCAACGGCCGGTGGCCGGCGTGACGCCGCGCTTCAGCCGGCCGGGCTGAGCGGCGCGCCTTCAGGCGATACCCGCAGACGTTTCGCCGAAGACGCGCGCGAAGGCCGCGCGCAGCGCCATGTCGACCTCCGGCATCGTCACCGGAATGCCGAGATCGACGAGCGAGGTCACGCCGAATCGCGCCTCGCGGATGCCGCAGGGGACGATGTCCTCGAAATGTGCGAGATCCGGCTCGACATTGAGCGAGACGCCGTGGAACGACACCCAGCGGCGCAGCCGGATGCCGATCGCGGCGATCTTGTCCTCGCAGCCCTCGCCCTTGTCCGGCCGCCGGACCCAGACGCCGACCCGCGCGGGATCGGTGTAGCCGCGCAGATTGTAGCCGGCGAGCGTCTCGATGATCCAGGCTTCCAGTGCGCCGACGAAGGCGCGGATATCCGGCTTCCGGGCCTTCAGGTCGAGCATGACATAGGCAACCCGCTGGCCGGGACCGTGATAGGTGAATTGCCCGCCGCGGCCGGTCTGATGCACGGGAAAGCGGGCGGTGACGAGATCCTTCGGCCGCGCGCTGGTGCCGGCGGTGTAGAGCGGGGGATGCTCCACCAGCCAGACGCATTCGCGCGCCGTGCCGTCCGCGATCGCGCCCGCGCGCGCCTCCATGAAGGCGACCGCCTCGGGATAGGCGACCGGTTCGGGCGCCACGCGCCATTCGACGGGGGGATGGCCTTCCCGGCATGGCGGGAAAAGCGGGGGCGTTAACTCGGCGTTGACCATGACATGGGACATAGATGGGCAGAAATTGCCCATGTCAATCAAACGAATCGCATGGGTGATGCTCCAGTCTGTCAGGTCGGCGGCGAAAAGGATTTCAGGCGCATGTCCAGCGAGGAACGCACGAATACGGTCGGGGATGTCGATGTCGAGATCGCGGTGGTGATCGGGCGCTCGCGCATGCCGATCCACCATCTGCTGCGCATGGGGCGCGGTGCGGTCATCGAACTCGATGCCAACGAGAACGACGAGATCGAGATCCTCGCCAATGATTATCCGGTCGCCTACGGGCAGGTGATCGTGCAGGGCAAGCGCATTCAGGTCGAGGTGACGCGGCTGATCCGCCGTCCCGAGGTCGAGACGCTCATGCGCGCGCAGCAGCCGGCAGAGGCGGCCTGACCCGCCGGGCGCCGCGCCGGAAATGCACGGCCTGAGGCGGATCGGGCTTGCCATGGTCCCCGCCCTTTGTTAGACACCGCCGCCTTGGGACGCGGCCTTCGGGCCGTCCCCATGCGGTCGTGGCGGAATTGGTAGACGCGCTAGCTTGAGGTGCTAGTGGGTAACACCGTGGAGGTTCGAGTCCTCTCGACCGCACCAATCCTTGCGCAGGATTTTTCAAGAGCCCGGGCCCCCCCGGGTTTTTTGTTGCCCGGCCGCCTTGCGGGCGCGCAAGCCTTGCAAATCCCCGCAGCGCCCCTAAGAGAGGGCGATCTCCGCCCCCTCGACCCGGATGCGCAGCGTGTCTCAGGCCGCCCCCGAACCGACGCTCGCCGAAGCGCCGTCCTTCGCCGACCTGGCCTTCCGCGACGCGGAGGGCGAGATCCGGCCGGCCTTCCTTGCTGC
Source organism: Rhabdaerophilum calidifontis (assembly GCF_008641065.1). Lineage (GTDB taxonomy): Bacteria > Pseudomonadota > Alphaproteobacteria > Rhizobiales > Beijerinckiaceae > Rhabdaerophilum > Rhabdaerophilum calidifontis. Next base: position 145,035 of record NZ_VTRS01000005.1, read on the forward strand.
CGTGCGCGCCGCGATCGAGGCCGCCGATCATGACCGGCTCGTCGCGCTGGCGGGCGATCTCTACGAGGCCGATCTCGGCCAGCTCATCGAGGCGCTGGATCCCGAGGAGCGACCCCGGCTCGTCGCGATTCTCGGTGCGGATTTCGATTTCGCGGCGCTGACCGAGGTCGAGGATACGGTCCGCGAGGAGATTCTCGAGGAAATTCCGAACGAAAAGATCGCCGAGGGCGTGCGCGATCTCGATTCGGACGACGCCGTCTACATCCTCGAGGATCTCGAACCGGAGGACAAGGAGGAGGTTCTCGCGCGGCTCCCCGCCGAGGAGCGCGTGACGATCGAGCGCGGCCTCGATTACCCGGAGGATTCCGCCGGGCGCTTGATGCAGACCGATTTCATCGCCGCGCCGCCCTTCTGGACGGTGGGGCAGATGATCGACCATCTGCGCGAGACGACGGATCTGCCGGACGAATTCTACGAGCTCTACGTGATCGATCCCGGCGGCCGGATCATCGGCCATGTGCCGCTCAACCGTCTGCTGCGGACGCGGCGGCCGGAACGTCTCGAGACGATCATGCACGAGGCCGACCATGTGGCGCGCACGACCGACGACAAGACCGATGTCGCCGACCTGTTCAAGCGCTACAATCTCGTCTCGATCCCCGTGACGGACGAGGGCAACCGCCTCGTCGGCGTGCTGACCTTCGACGATATCGTCGATGTCATCGACGACGAGGCCGATGCCGAGATCCGCGCGCTCGGCGGCGTGAAATCGGACGAGGAATTGTCCGATACCGTGATGGAGACGGCGCGGGCGCGCTTCTCGTGGCTCTTCGTCAACCTGCTCACCGCGATCCTGGCCTCGGCGGTGATCGATCTCTTCCAGGGGGCGCTCGAAAAGATGGTCGCGCTCGCCGTGCTGATGCCGATCGTCGCGAGCCAGGGCGGCAATGCCGGCACGCAGACCATGACGGTTGCCGTGCGCGCGCTGGCGACGCGGGCGATTTCCGCCGCGAACGCGCCGCGCGTGGTGCTGCGCGAGGTGATGGTGGGGTTCATCAACGGCATCGCCTTCGCGGTGCTGATGGGTGCGGTGGCGGCGCTTTGGTTCAAAAACGCCGATCTTGGTTACGTGATCGGCATCGCCATCGTCGTCAATCTGGTTGCTGCGGGCCTCGCCGGAGTCATGATACCACTTCTGCTTGAGCGCGCGGGGGTTGATCCTGCGGTCGCCTCCGGCCCTTTTGTGACGACAGTGACCGATATTGTCGGATTTTTTGCCTTTCTTGGCGTTGCCACATTGTGGTTTGGCCTCGGATGAGGAGAGGAGACCTCGATAAATTCGCGCTCAAGTTGCTCTATATGCTGGCTAATGAAAGCTTGCGTCGTTAACGCCATTTCTGCACGGGCTTTTAAACGTTTCCCAGAGAAATAGGTGCAGTTTCTCGCGGGGAGAGAATCCGGATGGCCGGCCGGTCGATGGTGCGATTGCTCGATTTCGCGGTCGCGGGCCTGTTCGTGCTGGCGCTGACGATCCTCGGCCTGTTCGCCTGGGCGGCGCGCGTCGCCGACCGCAATGCCTTCGCCATCGAGACCCAGATCGTCGGGCAGGAACTCGGCCGCGTGGTCACGCAGTTCCGCAACGATCTGCCGAACGGGCTCGTCGATCGCGCGCGCTGGCAGGGTGTCGCGCGGGAGACGCGGCTGGTGCTGGCCGACGATGCCGCGCGCGGCAATCCGCCCGGCGGGACCGGCCGCTTCACCGGCCTGCTCGCCGATCCCGCGACCCGGGCGCGGATCGACGAATTGCGCGCGGCCTTCGCGCGTGTCGAGCCTCCGCGCGGGCATGTCGAGTTCATCCGTCTCGGGCCGCCCGGCGGCGAGATGCTGGCGCTGGCGGCCCGGATCGGCAGGCCGGGCGAATCCCCGGCGCTCGCATTCGAACTCGTCGATCTCCCGGCCATGGCGGCGGCGCTCGAAACGCTGTCGATCGAATTGTTCCCGGTCACCGGCCCTTATGCCGAGCCCGAGGCGGCGAATGGCCGGCTCGAACTCGCCGGGCTCGGCGGCGAGATCGTCGGCCGGCTCTTCTGGCGCGGCCAGCGGCTCGCGGCGATCGCGTCGCGGCAGATCCTGCCGGCGCTGGTGGCAATCCTGTGCGCGGCCTCGGTGATCCTGTTCCTGATGCGCCGGCGCTGGCGGAGCGCGGGGGAGAGCTTCGAGCGTGATCTCGAACGCGTGGAGCAGATGGCCGGCACCGACACGCTGACCGGGCTTCCAAACCGGCGGGCGCTGTTCCGGCATCTGGCGGCGATCGCGCCGCCGGCCCAGGCCTTCCCGCCGATCACCGTGATGATGCTCGATCTCGACGGGTTCAAATGGGTCAACGACACGCTCGGCCACGAGGCCGGCGACCGGCTTCTGGTGCAGGCGGCGGCGGTGTTCCGGGCGGAACTCGGGCCGGAGACCTTCCTCGCGCGGCTCGGCGGCGATGAATTCGTCGCTGTGGTGCCGGGCGAGGTGGTCGGCGGCGCGTTGACGCGCCTGCACGCCCATCTCAGCGAGACCCTGCGCCGGCGGGTGCCATCCAGCCTTGCGGGGACACCGGTCGGTGTCAGCATCGGCGCGGTTTCCTCCGTCGCCGAGGGCGGCAGCGGCGAGCACCTGCTGAGCCTTGCCGATATCGCGGTCTACGCCGCCAAGGCGGCGGGGCGCGGCGCCGCCGTCTCCTATGACGGCAGCATGGAGGTGGAGAAGGCGTTCCGCCGCTCGCTGGAGCGCGACCTGCGCGCCGCGGTGCTCACCCGCGAATTGCGCGTGCATCACCAGCCGATCGTCGAGGCGCTGAGCGGCAAGGTCGTCGGCTACGAGAGCCTCGTGCGCTGGCAACACCCGTTCCGCGGCCTGCTGATGCCGGCGGAATTCATCCCGCTGGCGGAGGACACGGATCTCATCGTCGAGATCGGCAACGCGGTGCTCAATCAGGCGCTGGAGGAACTGGCCTCGGTGGGAAATTGCCGGATCTCGGTCAACACCACCGGCCGGCAATTGATCTCGCCGGGTTTCGTCGAGCATGTGAAGGCATTGCTGGTCCGGTACGGGGTGGCGCCGCAGCGGCTCTGCCTCGAACTGACCGAGACCAGCCTCATCACCGATGGCGAACGCGTGGGCGCGGTGCTCACCGCCCTGCGCGCCCATGGCGTGCGGGTGGCGATCGATGATTTCGGCACCGGCTATTCGAGCCTCTCCTACCTGATGCGCTTCACCTTCGACACGCTGAAGCTCGACCGGACCTTCATCGCCGCGCTCGACAACAAGCCGGAATCGCCGACGATCGTGACCTCGATCACCGCGCTCGCGCGCTCGCTCGGCATGGAGATCGTCGGCGAGGGGGTGGAGACGGTGCAGCAGCAGATCTTCCTCGCCGCGGCCGGCGTCACCTGCCTCCAGGGCTACCTGTTCGGCCGCCCTGTTCCGCTCGAAAAACTGGTTCGCGGCACCGCGCCGCTTGTTCCCGGCGCGGAAACCGCTACCCTTGGCAAGACGCAGAGAGCCGCCTGACATGCCCGTTCCCGCCATGCCCTCCGCCAGATCGTCCGGCCGCCTCGCGGCCCTGGTATCGCTCGTCGCCGCCCTGGCGCTTTCGGCCTGCTCGTCGGGTTCCGAACTGCGCGCGCATTACCCGCTCAAGAGCGATTCGAAACCGCATCCGGGCGTCGCCAAGGCGCATCGCTACCCGGTGCACGGCATCGATGTCTCGAAATGGCAGGGCGAGGTCGACTGGTTCCAGGTCAAGCGCGCCGGCACCGCCTTCGCCTTCATCAAGGCCACCGAGGGCGGCGACCATCTCGACGAGCGCTTCCACCGCAACTGGGACGGGGCACGCCGTGCCGGCATCCCGCGCGGGGCCTATCATTTCGTCTTCTGGTGCCGCCCGGCCGAGGAGCAGGCCGCCTGGTTCCGCCAGAACGTGCCGGCGGATGCCGATGCGCTGCCGCCGGTGCTCGATGTCGAGTGGAACGGTCATTCCCGCACCTGCCCGAAGAAGATCGACCCCGAACTCGCCCGGCGCAAGATCGACATCATGCTGAAGGCGATGGAGGCCCATACCGGCAAGAAGCCGATCATCTATACCGACATCACCTTCCATGCCGAGGTGCTGGAAGGGCATTACAAGGATTACCGGTTCTGGCTGCGTTCGGTGGCGGCGGAGCCGCACGAGCGCTACAATGACCGGCCGTGGAAGGTCTGGCAGTTCACGACCACCGGCCAGGTGCCGGGGATCGCCGGCGCGGTGGACCGCAACGCCTATGCCGGCAGCCGCAAGGACTGGAGCCGCTATCTCGCGCAGGTCGGCGTCACCAGCCGGCAGGTGGCCTCGCTCGAGGATCCCGCGCCGGAGGACGAGGCGAGGGCGCAGGACTGATCAACCGGGCGGTCGGCCCTCAGACGCCGAGCCGTTCGCGCACGGCGCGCAGGCGCTTCCGCCATCGGCTCGCAAGCCGCATGCGCGCGGCCATCGGTTCGAGCGCCGCCGCGCACAGGGTGGGGGCGAGCCCCACAAGCAGCGTCGCGACGGGCTCGCGCTCGCGCCAGAGCGCGCCCATCGGGTGATCGGGCTGCGCACAGGAATCCGCCCGGTCGAGATCCGGATCCGCGGCAATGCGTTCCGCGACATGCCGGTCGAGCAGCTGGCCGGGGCTCGCGGCGGCATGGGTCTCGTCATAGGCGGTCTTCACGGTGAAGACGGTCCGGCCAGAGACGAGATTGAGGTTCATTGCGATCGCGCGGCCGTCGAGGGCGAGGCTCTCGATCATGATCCGCTGGCTGGCGCCGGAAAACGCCTGCCGGGCATAGGCTTGCGTGTCGGGCCGGCAGGCGAGAGCCGTGCCGCGCCGCCCCTTCCAGCCGGCTGCCTCGAGGGCCAGGAACGCATCGAGCGCGGCGGGGAAGTCAGGCTCTCCGGAAAAGACGGTCCCGGTCGTCACCGCGCCGAGCGCCGCGAGGCGGCGCGCCTTGCGGTCGAGGCGGCGGTGGCGCGGAACGGCGGGCGCCGTCGTGGCGGCCGGGTCGATCGCTGGACGGGCATGGCGCGTGACGGCCAGGCGTGCCAGGCCCTCCGCCGCGGCGACCTGCGCGAGCAACGCCGCGAAGCCGCGTTGCTCGGTGACGAGCGGAAAATGCAGCACATCCGGCGCGTCCGGCTCCGCCGCGAGCCGGCGCAAAGCCGTCCGCAGGGCCGGGCCGGCGCATTCCGCGGCGAGCAGCGGGATCGTGAGGCTCGTATAGGGATTGGCATAAAGGCTCCAGGCACCGAACAGGATGCCGTCGCGCAGGCGCGGATTCTGGATCGGCAGCAGCGCCACCGGGCGGTGATCCGCCCGCGTCTCGCGCACGACAAGCAGCCGCATTGCGCCGGCACGGCCGAGATGGCGGGCGGCGGCGGTGAGCATGTCCGGCTCGTAATAGGGGTTCGGCTCCAGCGCGCCGGCGGCGAGCGCTCGCCAGCCGTCACCGCGCGCAAAGTCTGCGAGCGGTTCGAACGCGGCGGTGAATCCCTCGGAGTTGCTCATGCGGTCGTTCCGGAGCCGGGGCGCTGGCGGCGCATCGCGGGCGGAGGGGCGGATTCCGCAGGATTGGACATGAATGCTGACCTATTCTAGCGTCCATCCGCGTGACATCGCGCGCGGTGATCGTATGATCGCGCCATTCACCGAACAAGAGGATTAACCCGTGATCCCGAATGCCGCCAAACCCTTCAATTTCGATCTCGGCGAGACGGCGGACGCGATCCGCGAGAGTGTCGCCGCCTTCGCGCGGGACAGAATCGCGCCGCTCGCGGACAAGATCGACCGCGAGGATTGGTTCCCGCGCCATCTCTGGCCAGAGATGGGTGCGCTCGGCCTGCACGGCATCACCGTACCGGAGGAGGAGGGCGGCACCGGCCTCGGCTATCTCGAGCATTGCGTAGCGATGGAGGAAATTTCCCGCGCTTCGGCCTCGGTGGGGCTCAGCTATGGCGCGCATTCCAATCTCTGCGTCAACCAGCTTCGGCGCTGGGGCAATGCCGAGCAGAAGCGGCGCTACCTGCCGAAACTCATATCCGGCGAGCATCTCGGCGCGCTGGCGATGAGCGAGCCGGGGGCGGGCTCCGATGTCGTGTCGATGAAGCTGAAGGCGGAGAAGAAGGGCGACCGCTACATCCTCAATGGCGCGAAGATGTGGATCACCAACGGCCCCTCCGCCGAGACGCTGATCGTCTACGCCAAGACCGATCCCGAGGCCGGGCCGCGCGGCATCACCGCCTTCCTGATCGAGAAGGGTTTCAAGGGGTTCTCGGTGGCGCAGAAGCTCGACAAGCTCGGCATGCGCGGCTCGGAGACCGGTGAACTGGTGTTCCAGGATTGCGAGGTGCCGGCGGAGAACGTGCTCGGCGAGGTGGGGAAGGGCGTCAACGTGCTGATGTCCGGGCTCGATTACGAGCGCGCGGTGCTCGCCGCCGGTCCGCTCGGCATCATGCAGGCGGCGATGGATGTCGTGATGCCCTATATCCACGAGCGCCGGCAATTCGGCAAGCCGATCGGCGAGTTCCAGCTCGTGCAGGGCAAGATCGCGGACATGTATGTCGGCATGAATGCGAGCCGGGCCTATGTCTACGCGGTGGCGAAGGCCTGCGACCGGGGCGAGACCACGCGCGAGGATGCCGCCGGCGCCATCCTCTACGCCGCCGAGACCGCGACGAAGCTCGCGCTAGACGCCATCCAGCTCCTCGGCGGCAACGGCTATATCAACGAATACCCGACCGGACGCCTGCTTCGCGACGCAAAGCTCTACGAGATCGGCGCCGGCACGAGCGAGATCCGCCGCATGCTGATCGGGCGGGAATTGTTCACGAAGGCCGGGTGAGGGAGTGGGAGGCGCGCAAGTGCTTTCGGCAATGTCGGGAACCAAAGGGGTTCGTTGATGCACAATCTCGGCAAGATCCTCTGGTTCTTCGCAACGCCATCGAACGCGTTGCTGCTGCTGGCGCTGTTCGCCACGTTCCGGGCGCTGATGCGCGGCTCGCGCGTCTGGTCCGGGCTCGCCATGCTGATCCTGCTCGGGCTCGGAACGGCCGGGCTCTCGCCGCTGCCGAACTGGGCGACCCTGCCGCTCGAGACGCGGTTTCCGGTCTGGAAACCGGCGGAGGGCGCGCCGCCGCCGGCCGGAATCATCGTCCTCGGCGGTGCGGCGGATGCGGACGCGACCTTCGGGCGCGGCGCCGGTCTCGAACTGAACGAGGCGGGTGACCGGGTGATGGCAATGCTTGCGCTCGCCCGCCGCTTCCCCGAGGCGCGAATCGTCTTCACCGGCGGGGCGGGGGAACTGATCGGCTCCGGCAATCCCGAGGCGGATGCGGTGAAGGCGCGGATCGCCGATTACGGGCTCGATCCCGGCCGGGTGCAGTTCGAGAACCGCTCGCGCAACACCCATGAGAACGCGCTCTACACCCGGGATCTCGTGATGCCGAAGCCGGAGGAGACCTGGCTGCTCGTCACCTCGGCCTTCCACATGCCGCGCTCGATGGGCGTGTTCCGGCAGGCGGGGTTCAAGGTCGCGCCCTATCCGGTCGATTTCCGCACCGCCGGGCCGGAAAGCGCCGAGGCGCCGTTCGGCTCGCTTGCGGCGGGGCTCGCCCGGCTCGACATGGCCGTCAAGGAATGGATCGGGCTTGCCGCCTACCGCGCGATGGGGCGCACCGACGCGCTGTTCCCGGCGCCGTGAGCGGCGCTGCCCGATATTATTGCGTGATCCGCATCTTCGAGAGCGAGGAGGCGATCTGCTCGAAGACCGGCGTCAGCTGGCTGGCATCCGTCACGTTGTAATAATGCGTCGGCGTCGTCGCGCAGGCCTTGAGCAGGTTGGCATCGCCGTCGATGACGCGGATCGTGTAGAGCACGATGCCGGCGGCCTTCACGTTGGTGCAGAGTTCGGTCATGCGCTTGTCGATCACGCCGCCGCCATTCCAGCCCCAGCGGTTGGCGGTGTTCTCGCCATCGGTGAGCACGATGATGGCGCGCAGCAGATCCTCGGTGCCGGCCGGGCTGCCCTGATTGAGCGGGGCGCCGGGCGAGAGCGCGTGCCAGGCCCAGGCGAGGCCGATCGGCACGTTGGTGGCGCCGCTCGCAATCATGGTATCCGCCGCCGCCTTGATCTTCTTGAGGTCGCTCGTCAGCGGGATGATCCGGGCGAGCTTGCCGCAGGAAACCTGTGATTTGCCCTTGGTGTCGGTGCGCCACCAGAACAGGGTGGCCGGGGTCGCCGGGTTCGGCGCCGTATCCCGCGCGTCATGGGGCTGGTCGCGGTCGGTCAGGCAGCCATCCCATCCCTTCGGCGGGGAGCTTTCCAGATGATTGGTGCCCGTCCACCAGGCCGGGTCGGACTTGACGACATTGGTGAAGGGCACAAGCGCGATCTTGGTCGGACCGGCATTCTTCTTCGGATCGGAGAGGAAATCGACGAGCCCCTTCACGGCCGCCTTGAGCTGCGTGATCTTGGTGCCGGCCATCGAGCCGGTATTGTCGAGCGCCAGAGCGAGTTCGATCTTCTTGGCCCTTGCCCGTTCGACCGTGACGGAGGCGGTGACGATCAGCGAATCCGAGCCGAGGATGCGCGCGAAGGTCAGCGGCACCTCGCCGGTTGCGTCGACATGCACCTTGGCGGAATCGGCTTTCGCCTTGAGCGCCATGTTCTCGACCGGCGCCGCGCCGGAGACGCTCTGGGCATAGCTCAGCGCCCGCGCCTGGAGTGCGGCATCGCCGAGCAGCAGGAGATCGGTGTCGCGGGCGAGTGCGGTGGCGGTCGAATCCACGACCTGCTGAAGCGTGTATTTCTGCTTCATCGCCTTGGAATAATCGACCGAGATCGCCAGCGTCCCGAGGATCGGGATCATCGCGATCGCCATCACCATCGCGGTGGCACCGCTGCGATCCTTCAGGAACGATCGAAAAAGGCTCATGGCTCCCTCCCGCTTGCCCGGGCATCCGAGGGGAGATTCCGCGCGGCCGCTTGCCAATTGCCTAACCGGACCCGCGACTCGGGCGCCGAAGCCTCGGGAGAGTCAACGAAGGGTTGCGGAAATTGGCTCGAATCCCTGGCATCAATCGCTGCGCGGCAGGGAGAGGCGGTAGACGCCCTTGAAATCGAGCGGATCGACCGGCTTGCCCTTGCGCAGGATCACGATCCGGCCCTCGCTGGCGAGGCGCACGGCGATCTTCCGGATCGGGGTCATCAGCGGCCCCCAGGCGGCGGTGTCGGTGCCGGCCATGGCGCGCGCGACATCCGAGGGGCAGATGCTCTTGTCCGGGCCGCGTTCCGCGACGAGCGCGAGCAGGCGGGCTTCGATGGCATCCAGATCAATGCCGGGGCGGGAATCGGGGGATGAGGCGAGCATGGATGCCGCTAGCGTCGCGCGCGCCGACCCGTCAAGGGCCGGGGGCCCGCGTTGCATTGGGAAAATCCCGGCAATCATCAAGCATCCCCGCCATATCCGCCCGCGCGATGGTTGCATGGCGCGCAGCCCCTGCTAAAAGGCCGGAACGGGGTTCCGGGGGGAACATGGCCCAGACGATCATCAAAGGCTACAAGGCGCTCCTCGCGGAGGCCGGCGCCTCCATCCGGACCCTGTCGGCCGCCGAGGCGCGGGTGCTTTACGGGCAGGACGATGTCGTGTTCGTCGATCTGCGCGATCCGCGCGAGCTGGAGCGCGAGGGGCGCATGCCCGGTGCCTTCCATTGCCCGCGCGGCATGCTGGAATTCTGGATCGACCCCGAGAGCCCGTACGCGAAGCCGGTGTTTCAGGAGGAGAAGACCTTCGTGTTCTTCTGCGCAGGTGGCTGGCGTTCGGCGCTGGCGGCGCGCACGGCGCAGGATATGGGATTGAAACCGGTTGCGCATATCGAGGGCGGATTCGACGCCTGGAAAAAGGCCGGCGGCGATGTTGTGGCATCCGAGAAGACGGTGGCGGAGGGCTGATATGGCGATCACGACCAATGTCGGGGCGGCGGAACCGAAATTCCCCCCGAAGCTGACGCTCGTCATCGGCAACAAGAACTATTCCTCCTGGTCGCTGCGGCCCTGGCTGGCGATGGCTGCCAGGGGCGTGCCCTTCGCCGAGATCCTGATCCCGCTCGAACAGCCGAACACGCGCCAGCAGGTGCTGCAATATTCGCCGAGCGGTCTCGTCCCGGCGCTGAAATTCGGCAATCTCCTGCTCTGGGAATCGCTGGCGATCATCGAATATGTTGCCGACAAGCATCCGGAGGCGCAATTCTGGCCCGAGGAGCCGGAATTCCGGGCGCTGGCGCGCTGCCTCTCGGCCGAGATCCATTCCGGCTTTCAGGCCCTGCGGGCGCATTGCCCGATGAATCTGCGCCGGCGCGCGGCGCGGCGCCTGACGCCGCAGGTGGAGGCCGATGTGATGCGGCTGTCGAACTATGTCCGCCATTTCCGCGCCATGGCGCCGGAGGGCGAATTCCTGTTCGGCGCCTTCGGCGCGGTCGATGCCATGATGGCACCGCTCGCGACGCGCATCCGCTCCTACGAGATCCCGGTCGACCGCGCGACGGCGAATTATGTCGACGCGATCCATGCCCTGCCGGCCTTCCAGAAATGGCATCAGGCCGCGATCGCGGAGCCCTGGCGCATCCCCTCGACCGACAATATCGACAAGCTTCGCCCCTGAGCGCGGCCTCCGCCCCACCGGGGCGTTGAAACCCGCGCGGGAAGCGGGAATATGGGCGCGCGCCGCATCTTTCCACGGGGGTTCCATGGCCGTCATCCGCTCGAGCTTCGATCGCCGCAGCGCCGAGGCGCAGGCCAATGCCGAGGCCTGGCGGGCCATCCGCGCCGATCTCGTCGAGAAGCGGCGCATCGCCGCGCTCGGCGGGCCCGAGAAGGCGCGCGAACGCCATCTGGCACGCGGAAAGCTTCTCCCCAGGGATCGCGTGCTGACGCTCCTCGACATCGGCTCGCCCTTCCTCGAGATCGGCCAGCTCGCGGCGAACGGCATGTATGGCGACGACATCCACGGCGCGGGGATGATCGCCGGCATCGGCCGGGTCGAGGGCCGCGAGGTGATGGTCGTGTGCAATGACGCCACGATCAAGGGCGGCACCTATTATCCGATGACCGTGAAGAAGCATCTCCGCGCGCAGGAGATCGCGCGCGAGAACCGTCTTCCTTGCGTCTATCTGGTCGATTCGGGCGGCGCGAACCTGCCGCACCAGACCGAAGTTTTCCCCGATCGCGAGCATTTCGGCCGCATCTTCTACAATCAGGCGACGCTTTCGGGGCTGGGCATTCCGCAGATCGCGGTGGTGATGGGCTCCTGCACGGCGGGCGGTGCCTATGTGCCGGCGATGAGCGACGAGACGATCATCGTGCGCCAGCAGGGCACGATCTTCCTCGGCGGTCCGCCCTTGGTGAAAGCCGCCACGGGCGAGGTGGTCTCGGCGGAAGATCTCGGCGGCGCGGATGTGCATGCCCGCCGCTCGGGTGTGGCGGATCATTACGCCGCCGATGACCGGCACGCGCTGGCGCTCGCGCGGCGCATCGTCGCCAATCTCAACAGCCGTAAGACGATCGACATCGCGCTTGGCGAACCCGAGGATCCGCTGCTTGATCCCGCCGAGCTGGAGGCGCTGGTGCCGACAGATCTCAAGCGCCAATACGATATCCGCGAGGTGATCGGCCGGATCGTCGACGGCTCGCGCTTCGACGAGTTCAAGGCGCTCTATGGCACGACGCTCGTCACCGGCTTCGCGGCCATCCATGGCATCCCGGTCGGCATCATCGCCAATAACGGCATTCTCTTTTCGGAGAGCGCGCTCAAGGGCGCGCATTTCATCGAACTCTGCTGCCAGCGGCGCATTCCGCTGCTGTTCCTGCAGAATATTTCCGGCTTCATGGTGGGGAGCCAATACGAGGCTGGCGGCATCGCGAAGGACGGCGCGAAGCTGGTGACGGCCGTGGCCTCGGCCGCGGTGCCGAAGATCACGGTGCTTGTCGGCGGCTCGTTCGGCGCGGGCAATTACGGCATGTGCGGGCGGGCCTATTCGCCGCGCTTCCTGTTCGCCTGGCCGAATTCCCGCATCTCGGTGATGGGCGGCGAGCAGGCGGCGAGCGTGCTGGCGACCGTCCGGCGCGACAATCTCGAGGCCGAGGGCAAGGTCTGGTCGGCCGAGGAGGAGGAGGCGTTCAAGGCGCCGATCCGGGCGAAATACGAGGAGGAGGGCCACCCCTACCACGCGACCGCCCGGCTCTGGGATGACGGCATCATCCTGCCGAGCGAGACAAGGCGCGTGCTGGCTTTGGCGTTCTCGGCCTGCCTCAACGCGCCGGTGGAGGCGACGCGGTTCGGCGTGTTCAGGATGTGAGGGGATCCCTCGGCATCGACGATCCTTCACGCCGCGCATCCGGCTTGAGGCGCCTGATCCGCCCCGTGCGCCAACGCACAGGCATCCGCGCCGCTCCCTGCGATGTTCCTTCCAGAGCGGAACGGAACTGCGCGGGAGGCAGCCATGCACAAGATCGTCTACGCCATTGTCGCGGCCCTGATCGTTGCGGCGCCGGCGGCCATCGACAAGGCCTCGATCGCGGCGAAGGCCGAGGATGCGGCCAAGCAGGGCGTCCGGGCGCGCCTCGCCGAGGCGGCGGAGCCGGGCTGCCGCGCGATCTCCACCCGGATGCGCGGGCTCGACGGCTCGGTGCTCGTCCGCAACGGCCAGATCTGCGGCTGAACGCCCGCCCCTTATGCGGCCGCCCCTGCGCCTCTCCGGCCCTGTCGGCGCTTTCGCCTCTTCCGTGGCGGCGCCGGCGCCGCTAACCTCCCCGCGGGAGGATGTTTCATGGCACAGAACAAGGTCGCGCTCGTCACCGGCGCGGGGTCCGGGGTCGGGCGCGCGGTCGCGCTGCGGTTCCTGGCGGAAGGCTATCGCGTCGGATTGGTGGGGCGGCGGCCCGAGGCGCTGGCGGAAACCGTTGCGCTGGCCGGCGCCCATGCCGGTGCGCTGAGCCTGCCGGCGGATGTGACCGATCCCGCGCAGGTCAATGCCGCATTCGACGCGCTGGTTGCCAAGTTCGGCCGGCTCGATGTGGTCTTCAACAATGCCGGCATCGGCGCCCCGCCCGTGCAATGGGACGAGCTTCCGGCCGAGCAATGGAAGGCGGTGGTCGATACCAACCTCTCCGGCGTGTTCTATAGCATGCAGGCGGCGTTCCGAATCATGAAGCGGCAGACCCCGAAAGGCGGGCGGATCATCAATAACGGCTCGGTCTCGGCCTATGCGCCGCGGCCATTCTCGGCGGCCTACACCGCCACCAAGCACGCGGTGCTGGGGCTCACCAGGGCCGGCGCGCTCGACGGGCGCGAGCATGACATCGCCGTCGGGCAGATCGATATCGGCAATGCGCTGACCGACATGGCGCGGAAGATGACGACCGGCGTGCTCCAGGCGAACGGCACGATCGCGGTCGAGCCGGTGATCGATGTCGCGCATGTCGCCAACGCGGTGCTGCACATGGCGAGCCTGCCGCTCGAGGCGAATGTGCTGACGATGAACGTGATGGCGACCAAGATGCCCTTCGTCGGGCGGGGTTGAGGCGCGCCGGCGAAGTGCCGCCCGCGCGGTTGTGTTTTTGCGGCCGGCTGCTATCCCCGGCTGCCGATTGCCCAACACAGGAGTTTGCCATGGCAGCCATCACCCGCATCGAGACCGGACCGCGCATGTCGAAGGCTGTCATCCACGGCGACACGGTCTATCTCGCCGGGATCGTCGCGGATGATCCGAAGCAGGACGTGACCGGCCAGACGCGCCAGGTTCTGGCCGAGATCGACCGGCTGCTCGCACTCGCCGGCACTGACAAATCGAAGCTGCTGCGGACCAATATCTGGCTCGCGGACATGTCCGATTTCGCGGCGATGAACGCGGTGTGGGATGGCTGGGTCATCGCCGGCAACACCCCCGCGCGCGCGACCGTCGAGGCCAGCCTCGCGACGCCGGATTACCGGGTCGAGATCATGGTCGTCGCGGCGAAATGAGCCGGCGGAGCCGCGCGGCATGGCAGACGGGGCGTTCCTGACCGGAGAGTCCCGCCGCTATCGCCGCCGGGTCCTGCTCATCGTCGTGCTGATCGGGGGGCTCGCAACGGCGCAGGCCGGCTACGCGCTCGCCATCGCCAACCGCTTCCTGTTCAAGGACGCGGTGGACTGGATCTACGATATCCTGCTCTGGCTGATCGCGCTCGCGGTGTTCGGCCGCGGGCGCCGGGCGGAGGATCTGGCGGCGCTCGGCGTGGGGCTCGTGATGCTCGTCGCGGCGGGCCATACCGCCTGGGAACTCTGGGACAAGATCGCCACCGGCCGCCGGGCGGAACTCTGGGTGGCAGGCTGGTCCTCCGGCGCGGCAATCGCCGTCGGCATCCTCGTCGTCGGGCTGCTGCTGCGGTTCCGGCATGCGCGGAACCCGCTGATCCTCGCGACCTGGCTTTCGAGCCGCAACGCGATGATCTCCACCACGGCCTATGCGCTGGCGGGGTTCTTCGCCCGCACGGCGCCGAGCCAGAACTGGGAAATCCTGCTCGATCTGTTCGCGATCGCGCTCAATCTCCAGGCGGCGGCGAGTGTCGCGCTGGCGGTGCGCCGCGATTGGGGACGGCCCGATGCTGGCGATGGACAAGCGGCGCCCGGCGTTGCATCGTCCGGCCGTTGAACCCGCACGGGGGCGTTTCCGCCATGTTTTCTTCGGTTCTGATCGCCAATCGCGGCGAGATCGCGCTTCGTGTCGCGCGGACGGCACGGCGGCTTGGGATGCGCGTCATCGTCGTCCATTCCGAGGCCGATTCCGCAGCGCCCTTCGTCGCCTTCGCGGACGAGGCATATCCGATCGGCCCCGCCCCGGCGCGGGAGAGCTATCTCGTCGCGGAGCGCATCCTCGATGTCGCGCGGCGGGCGGGGGCGGAATGCATCCATCCTGGCTACGGGTTCCTGTCGGAGAATGCGGAATTCGCCGAAGCCTGCGCGGTGGCCGGCATCGTGTTCGTCGGGCCGCCGCCTTCCGCTGTGCGCGCCATGGGGCTCAAGGATGCCGCCAAGGCGCTCGCCGAGAAGGCCGGGGTGCCGGTGGTGCCGGGCTATCACGGCGACATCCAGGACCCGGCCTTCCTGCGCGAGAAGGCCTATCAGATCGGCTATCCGGTGCTGATCAAGGCGGTGGCGGGCGGCGGCGGCAAGGGGATGCGCCGGGTCGACAAACACGCCGATTTCGAGGAGGCGCTCGCCTCCTGCCAGCGCGAGGCGCTCAACGCCTTCTCGGATGCGCGGGTGCTGGTCGAGAAATACATCACCGCGCCGCGCCATGTGGAGGTGCAGGTGTTCGGCGACCGGCACGGCCAGGTCCTGCACCTGTTCGAGCGCGATTGCTCGATGCAGCGCCGCCACCAGAAGGTGATCGAGGAGGCGCCGGCGCCGGGCATGTCGGCGGAGACGCGCGCGGCCTTCGGCAGGGCAGCGGTCGATGCGGCGCGCGCGGTCGGCTATTACGGTGCCGGCACGGTGGAATTCATTGCCGACGGCTCGAAGGGGCTCAGGCCCGACGGCTTCTATTTCATGGAGATGAACACCCGGCTCCAGGTCGAGCATCCGGTGACGGAGATGATCACCGGGCTCGATCTCGTCGAATGGCAGTTCCGCGTCGCGGCCGGCGAGCCGCTGCCCTGCCGGCAGGACCAGCTCGCGATCGCCGGCCATGCGGTCGAGGCGCGTCTCTATGCCGAGGAGCCGGAGCGCGGATTCCTGCCCTCGACCGGGCATATCCACGCGCTGCGCCTGCCCGAGGGCGAAGGGATCCGCGTCGATTTCGGCGTCGCGGAGGGCGGCGAGGTGACGCCCTATTACGATCCGATGATCGCCAAGATCATCGCCCATGGCCCGAGCCGCGATGTCGCGCTCGACCGGCTGCATGCCGCGCTCGAGGATACGCTGGTCGCGGGGCCGAAGACCAATCTCCGCTTCCTCGCCGCCCTGATCGATCAGCCGGATTTCCGCGCCGGCCGGCTCGATACCGGCTTCATCGACCGCAATCTCGCCGCGCTCGGCGCCGAGCCGCAGCCGCTCGACCCCGGCGCAGTCGCGGCCGGGGCGCTGGCGCTTCTCGCCGAGGAGAAGGCGCGGCTCGCGGCGCTGGCGGCGGCGCGTTCCGGCTGGGCGGGCGATCCGTGGAGCGCGGGCGACGGTTTCGCGCTGGCGCCCGGCCGCGCGGGGGCGCTGCGCCTCGCGGTCGAGGGCGAGATCGTCGATCTCGCCACCGATGCCGCCGGCGCGGCGATCGCGGCCGAGGGGTTGGCGCCGGAGCGCGATTTCACGCTCGTCACCGCCGGCGACGCGGTCCATGTCCTCGATCGCGGCCGGCAGATCCGCGTCGCGGTGCCCGATCCGCTCGACGTGACCTTCGAGGATCACGGCGGCGATGCCGGCGGCATCGTGCGCGCGCCGATGCATGGCAAGCTCGTGGCGCTGTTCGTCGCCGAGGGCGAGCCGGTCGAGAAGGGGCAGCGGGTGGCGATCGTCGAGGCGATGAAGATGGAGCATCCCGTGCTTGCGCCGCGCGCGGGGATCGTCGAGGGCATCGCCTTCGCGGCGGGGGCGCAGCTCGGCGAGGGCGCCCGGATCCTCTCGATCGCGGTGGCGGAATAGCATGGCGCTGCATCTGCTCAAGCTCTGCGTCGGGTGCGAATCGATCGAGGATCTCGAAGGCTGGATCGAGGAGACGCGGCTCGCGCATCAGCAGATGGGCCGGCCCTACCGGCAGGTGCACACCACCCGCATGGTGCCGCGCCGGATGGATGAGATCGTCGGCGCGGGGTCGCTCTACTGGGTGATCAGGGGGCGGATCGCGGCGCGGCAGCGCATCGAGGCCATCGAGCCCTTCACGGATGGCGAGGGGATCCCGCGCTGCCATCTCGTGTTGACGCCGGAGGTCATTCCGGTGCAGCCGCGGCCCTGCCGGCCCTTCCAGGGCTGGCGCTACCTTGCCGACGGCGATGCTCCGGCCGATATCCGCATTGTCGACGCGCCCGCCGAGATGCCGGAGGCGCTGCGCGCGGAACTTTCGGCGCTGGGGCTTCTCTAGCCGGAAGCGTGGCCGCCGTTTGCATTCCGCGCGGCGCCGGGGCAGAAGCGGGCGGCAGCAGAGCCGGGGCCAGGCGCGGATGAATTATCTTGTTTCGATGATTGTGTTCGGCGCGGTCGTCTGGTGGTTCGCGCTCGGGCCGGGGCGCAAGGCCGGGGATTCCCTCTCGCCGCTCACCCGCAAGCTTGTCGGCGCCGTGGCCGGGGGCGCGGGCATCCTGCTCGCGCTCAAGGGGCGCTGGGATGTCGCGATCGTGCTGGTCTCGCTGGCGGCCTGGCTGCTCGGGTTCCGGCTTCCGGCGGCGATCGATCCGATCGGCCGGGCGCGGCGCTCCGAGATCCGGACGCGCGCGCTCGAAATCACGATCGATCTCGGAGACGGGTCTCTCGATGCGCGGATCGTGCTCGGCGTCTATGCCGGGCGCATGCTGACCGCGCTCGGCGCGCAAGAGGCTTTGCGCCTCGCGCATGACCTGTCGCGCATCGATCCGCAAGGCCTGGCGCTAATCGCGCAGGATCTCGACCGCCGGGCGCCCGGCTGGCGTGAGCACGTGCAGTTCGATCCGCAGCCGCGGGAGGGCGCGGCGCCGGCCGGCCCCGAAATGCGCGACGACGAGGCCTATCAGATCCTTGGCCTTGAGCCGGGTGCGCGGGAGGACGAGATCCGCGCCGCGCATCGCGCGCTGATCGCGCGCCTGCATCCCGATCGTGGCGGCTCCAACCATCTCGCGGCGCTCGTCAACCGGGCGAAGGATGTCGCGCTGGCGGCCGCGCGGCGCGGCTGATCCTCTCCGGTGCAGCGGCGCCGTCAGGCTGTTCGGAAATTCATCGCGATCGAGCATCGGCCGGTTCTCCGGGATCAGATCTTCTGGGCAATGCACTGGAAGCCGGAGCGCTTCAGCGCCTTGCAGGCGGCCTGCGCGTCCTCGGCATCGAAGCCGGCGAACCGGGCGCGGTAGAGCGTCGCGCCGCCCTTCTCGACGGCCTCGGTGAAGGGCTCGGCGGATTTCAGCAGCCGCCCCGTCTTTTCCACGGCGCTGGCGAGGATCGAGCGCGCCTTGGCGTCGCTGTCGGTGGCGGCAAGCTGGATGATCCAGCCGCTGCGCGCCGGTTGCGGCGCGGGCTGGGCGGGCCTGGCGGCGTCGCGCGCCGGCTTCGGCGCTTCGTCCGGCCGGGCGGGTTCCAGATTGGCGCGCGGCGCCGGGGCGGGAAGGGCGGGCGCGGCGGCTTCGCCGCGCTGGCCGGGCGGAGGCAGGCGGATCTCGGCCTTCGCGACGGGTTGGGCGGGCGCCTGCGGTGTCACGGGCTGTGGCGTGGCGGGCTGGGGGGCGGCCGTCTGGGGCAGCGGCTGGGTCTCGTCGGCCGGGCTTGCCGGCGCCGCGACCGAATTCGTGTAGCGGACATTGCCCGGTGGAACGAGGCGCGGCTCGGCGGAACCGCCCGGCCGCTCGCCGCCCTGCGGCCCCGCGACCCAGCGCAGCGCCGGCGAGCGCGGCGTGGTGCCGACCACCGCAAGCGGCGTCGTGGCGCTCTGGACGATGTTGGTGGAGCCGCTGGCGGCGAGCGCGAGCGGCCGGGCGCGGGTCAGCCCCTCAACCTCGGCCGGGGCGCGTGTGCCGGTTTCGGCGATGACGGCAGGGCGCGGCCGGGCCGCTGGCAGCGGAGCCGGTTCGACCATGCTCGCGGTCGGGAGTGGCGGCAGCGGTGCGCCGGCCGGTCGCGCCGCGAGGCCTCTTGCGGGGGCGGCGGCCGGCGCGCGCGGCGCTGGCTGATCGGCACCGCTCTCGTCCTCGTCATCGGCCTCGCGGGCGAGCGCCGCCACCGCGGTCGAGGTCATGCGACGGCCGGCATGGGCGCGGTCCATATGCTCGTCGATAAGGGCTGCGACCTGCTGGTCGCGCGCGCGGCCGGAGCGGCCGCCGAGCACGACGGTGAGGATGTGCCGGCCGTCCATCTTGGCCGAGGTGAGCAGGTTGAAGCCCGAGGCGCGGGTATAGCCGGTCTTGATGCCGTCCACGCCCTCGACGGTGCCGAGCAGCCGGTTGTGATTGCGATAGGCGCGCCCCTCATAGGTGAAGCTGCGGGTGCCGAAATAGGGATAATAGCGCGGGAAGCGGTCGTGGATCGCGCGGCCGAGCGTCACGAGATCGCGTGCGGTTGTCCATTGGTCGGGGTCGGGCAGGCCGGAGGCGTTGCGGAAGGTGGTGCGGCGCATGCCGATGGCGCGCGCCTTGCGCGTCATCATCGCAGCGAAGCGCTCCTCATCCCCCGCGATGGCCTCGGCGACGACGACCGCGACATCGTTGGCGGATTTCGTCACCAGCGCCTTGATCGCATCCTCGGCCGTGATCGTGTCGCCGGGGCGCAGGCCGAGCTTGGACGGCGCCTGGCTCGCGGCCTCGCGCGAGACCGGCAATTCGCTCGACAGCTTGAACCGGCCGCTCTCAAGCTGCTCGAACAGCATGTAGAGCGTCATCACCTTCGTTACTGAAGCCGGGTGGCGCAGCGCATCGGGATTGGTGGCCTGGAGCGTCCGGCCCGATTTCACGTCATAGACCATCGATGCATAGGGCGGATTATAGGCGGGGAGACGCTTCCGCTTGCGCCGGGCTTCCGCTTCCGGAACCATCGCGACGATCGCCACGAGGCAGGCGAGAAACAGAGGCAGCGCCGCGCGCGCGACGTTCGGTCGCGACGCGGCGCGGAGAGGGGAACAACGCATGCTGACGCTCCGGCACCCGGTCGGTCGGGCCTGCCCGCGCGGCCCGTTCCGCTAAAATGCCGTCGAGGCAGTTACCCGAGCGTTAAGCCTCGGGCGGGTTTCGCGGTTGTGCTCCGTGTCCTGCGCCTGCGCGCCGCCGCGCGCGATCGTTGAGGCAGCGGAATGATGCGCTGCAAAATGGTTGCTTGACATTTTGTGCGGCGCAACATAAATCACCCTCGCAGTTGGCGCGTGCGGCTTCACCGGCGCAATTTCAAGGGGACTAGCGATGATGCAGGCTTTCGAAGATTTCCAGAAGTTCGGCAAAGAGAACCTCGACCTCGCCGTGAAGGCGTTCGGCGCCCAGCAGAAGGGCGTGCAGGCGATCGCGACCGAAGTCGCCGATTACTCCAAGAAGGCGATCGAGGCTGGGTCCGCGACGTTCGAGAAGCTCGCCGGCGTGAAGACGCTCGACAAGGCGATCGAGATCCAGTCGGACTATGCCAAGTCGGCCTATGAGGGCTTCGTCGCTCACGCGACCAAGGTCGGCGAGCTCGTCAACGAGCTGGCCAAGGAGAGCTTCAAGCCGCTCGAAGCCGCCTTCTCCAAGGTTCAGGCGAAGTAAGCCCTGCCCGGCCACGAGGCCGAGGCGGTCGCACCTTCCCGTTGCGTCATGTGATGGCCCGGTCGTGAAAGACCGGGCCATTTTCGTTGCAATGCGGGAAAACCTGCGTGGGGCCTTTCCGAAATCCGGCCGCCACCCCACATTGCTTGCGGCCGGCAGGGTTCGCCGGCCGGCGTCAAGCCTGTGGCGAATGCCCGAACCGGCTTGATTGTCCGAAAAACCCGCATAACCTCTCTGGCATGAGCGCTTGGGTGCGACATCGCGCGTTTGAATCGAAACCGCTTTCCGGCGCGGCCGGCGGCGGGCAGGGTGGCCGTCCGGCCAACGGGACCGCGCTCGCAACGCGGACCAGGACCGTCCGGAAGCGCCCGGATCTCTACCGGGTGCTGCTGCTCAACGACGATTACACGCCGATGGAATTCGTCGTGCATGTGCTGATGCGGTTCTTCAACAAGAACGAGGAGGATGCGACCCGCATCATGCTGCATGTGCATCATCACGGTGTGGGCGAATGCGGCACCTATACGTTCGAGATCGCGGAGACCAAGGTGACGCAGGTGATGGACTTTGCCCGCGAACACCAGCACCCTCTGCAATGCGTGATGGAAAAGAAATGATCGGGGGGTTCCCGCGGCGGCGCGGGAACGGTGCCGGGCCGGTCCCGGCGGGAACGGAAAGCGGGCGGGGCCGGACCCCCGAACCAGGAAAGCGAGCGGGATTTGCCCAGTTTCTCGAAAAGCCTCGAAAACGCCCTGCATCAGGCGCTTGCCCATGCCGCCGCGCGGCGCCATGAATTCGCGACGCTCGAGCATCTCCTGCTTGCGCTGATCGATGACGAGGACGCGGCGGCGGTGATGCGCGCCTGCAATGTCGATCTCGACCTGCTGCGCCAGAGCGTCACCACCTATATCGATACCGAGCTTGAGGCGCTGGTGCTGCGCGAGCGTGCCGATACCAAGCCGACCGCCGGGTTCCAGCGCGTCATCCAGCGCGCAGTCATTCATGTCCAGTCCTCCGGGCGGGAGGAGGTCACCGGCGCCAATGTGCTCGTCGCCATCTTCGCGGAGCGCGAGAGCCACGCCGCCTATTTCCTGCAGGAGCAGGAAATGACACGCTACGACGCGGTCAACTACATCTCGCACGGCATCGCCAAGCGCCCCGGCGCCACGGAGGCCCGCAGCCCGCGCGGCGCCGACGAGGAGAGCGAGTATGCGCCCGAACAGGGGCAGGGCGAGCGCGAGCAGGGCAAGGCCAAGAAGGAAAGCGCGCTTCAGGCCTACGCGGTCGATCTCAACCGCAAGGCGCGCACCGGCAAGATCGACCCGCTGATCGGCCGCGAGGCCGAAGTGCGGCGGACGATCCAGGTTCTGTGCCGGCGGCAGAAGAACAATCCGCTGCTCGTCGGCGATCCCGGCGTCGGCAAGACCGCGATCGCCGAGGGGCTGGCCAAGAAGATCGTCGACGGCGAAGTGCCCGACGTGCTCGCCGACGCCACCGTCTATTCCCTCGACATGGGCACGCTGCTCGCCGGAACCCGCTATCGCGGCGATTTCGAGGAGCGGCTCAAGCAGGTGATGAAGGAGATCGAGGCGCATCCCAAGGCGATCCTCTTCATCGACGAGATCCACACCGTGATCGGCGCCGGGGCAACCTCCGGCGGGTCGATGGATGCGTCGAACCTGCTCAAGCCGGCGCTCGCCGCCGGCACGCTGCGCTGCATCGGCTCGACGACCTACAAGGAATACCGCCAGTATTTCGAGAAGGACCGGGCGCTGGTGCGCCGGTTCCAGAAGATCGACGTCAACGAGCCCTCGATCCCCGACACGATCGAGATCCTCAAGGGGCTGAAGCCCTATTTCGAGGAGTTCCACCGGCTGCGCTACACCAGCGAGGCGGTCAAGGGCGCGGTGGAACTCTCCGCGCGCTACATCCATGACCGCAAGCTGCCGGACAAGGCGATCGACGTCATCGACGAGACCGGCGCGGCGCAGATGCTGCTGCCCGAATCCCGCCGCAAGAAGACGGTCGGCATCAAGGAGATCGAGGCGACCATCGCCACCATGGCGCGGATTCCGCCGAAATCGGTATCGAAGGACGATGCCGAGGTGCTGCGCAACATCGAGACGACGCTGAAGCGCGTCGTCTACGGGCAGGACAGGGCGATCGAACAGCTGGCCGCGGCGATCAAGCTCGCGCGCGCCGGGCTGCGCGATGCGGAGAAGCCGATCGGCTCCTATCTGTTCTCGGGACCGACCGGCGTCGGCAAGACCGAGGTCGCCAAGCAGCTTGCGAGCGTGCTGGGTGTGAAGCTCCTGCGCTTCGACATGAGCGAATACATGGAGCGCCACACCGTGAGCCGCCTGATCGGCGCGCCGCCGGGCTATGTCGGCTTCGACCAGGGCGGGCTCCTCACCGACGGCGTCGACCAGAACCCGCATTGCGTGCTGCTGCTCGACGAGATCGAGAAGGCGCATCCGGACCTCTACAACATCCTGCTGCAGGTGATGGATCACGGCAAGCTGACCGATCACAACGGCAAGGAAGTGCAGTTCCGAAACACGATCCTCATCATGACTACCAATGCCGGTGCGGCGGACCTTGCCAGATCGGCCTATGGCTTCACCCGCTCCCGGCGGGAGGGGGATGATGCGGAGGCGATCAACCGGCTCTTCACGCCGGAATTCCGCAACCGCCTCGATGCGATCGTCTCGTTCGGGCATCTGCCGCGCGAAGTGATCGCGCAGGTGGTCGACAAGTTCATCGCCGCGCTCGAGGCCCAGCTCGCCGACCGGCACGTGACGATCGAATTGTCCGACGAAGCGCGCGCCTGGCTGGTCGAGAACGGCTATGACGAGCAGATGGGTGCCCGGCCGATGGGGCGGCTGATCCAGACCGCGATCAAGACGCCGCTCGCCGACGAGGTGCTGTTCGGCAAGCTGCGCGAGGGCGGCACGGTCCGCGTCGTGGTACAGGAGGAGGCGGAGGGGCGGAAGACGCTGGCCTTCGATTATCCCGAGGGGCCCGTGGTGCCGAAGCCGGAGAAGCTGCCGGAGCGGCCGAAGCCGCCGCGCAAGCCCGCCGCCGCCCGCAAGGCGCGGGTGCCGCGCGCGGCGCTGCCGAAGCCGTCCGCGCCGCCCAGACCGCCGGAAGGGCCCGCCCCGGACAAGGGGCCAGAGCGCGGCGGCGACGAGCCACCCCGCCCACGGCGCGGCACGGTGCCGAAGCTGCCGCTGAAGCGTTGAGCGCCCCCCGGCGGGGGGCCTCTCGACGCGCGGCGCGGCGGGGGCTAGCCTGAACGGGTTCCATGCCCGACGATTCTTCACAAGCCGGTTCCCCGCCTTCCGCGCCTTCGCCTGCTCCGAGCCCTGAACGCTCGCCACGGCAGCGTGCCTCGCCGCATGTCCTGGCGGGAATCCGGGCCGGCGCCGGGCTGCCGGCGCTGATGCTGATGTGTTCGCTGGTCGGGGTCGGCGGGCTCTGCCGCGATATCGGCTATCCGCCCGGCGCCGCCGTGCTCTCGACGCTGATGATCTGGGCCGCGCCGGCGCAGATGGTGCTGTTCGGCTCGATCGCCGCCGGGGTGGCGCTGCCGGCGATCGCCGCGGCGGTCTCGCTGTCCTCGATCCGCTTCGTGCCGATGTGCATGTCGATCCTGCCCCTGGTGCGGCGGCCGGGCACGCCGACCTGGCTGCTGCTGCTCATCGCGCATTTTGTCGCAGTCACGGCCTGGGTCGAGGGCATGCGGCGGCTGCCGGATATGCCGCAGCACGCGCGCATCCCCTATTATCTCGGCTTCGCCAACACGGTGATGTTGGCCGCGGCCTTCGCCACCGGGGCCGGCTATTTCCTGATCGCGGAATTGCCGCCGCCGCTGGCGGCCGGGCTGCTCTTCACCTCGCCGGTCTTCTTCACGCTGTCGCTGATGGCGGGGGCGCGGCGCGCGCTCGACTGGCTGGCGATCGGCCTCGGCTTCGCGGCGGCGCCGCTGGCCGCCCGCCTCGTGCCGGCGGGGCTCGACCTGCTGGTCGGCGGGCTCGGGGCCGGCACGCTCGCCTATCTCGCGCATCGCCTGCGCGCGCGCGGGGGAGGGCGGCCGGCATGAGCCTGATCCAGAGCCTCGAACACGCGACTGGCGGCCTCTGGCCCTATCTGGTGGTGATCCTGTTCGGGTTCCTGCCGAGCGAGGTCTGGCGCTGGCTTGCGGTGTTCCTGGTCCGCGGCCTCGACGAGGAGGCGGAAATCCTGGTCTGGGTGCGGGCGGTGGCGACGGCGCTGCTCGCCGCCGTGGTCGCGAAGCTGCTGCTCAACCCCAACGGCGCACTTGCGGTCATCCCCGCCCTGTGGCGCTGGGGGGCGCTCGCGGCGGGAATCGCCGGCTACGCGCTGTTCCGGCGCTCGGTTCTGGCGGGGGTCCTGACCGGCGAGGCGGCGCTGGTTGCGGCCGGGTTCCTCGCGCCGGGCTGAACGGGGCCGCAGCGCCAGCGCGGCCGGCCCATGCCGCTACTGGCCGAGGGCGGCGCGGATTTTCCCGGCCTGCTCGGCGAGCACGGCCATGTCGCCCTTCGGCGCCGGATGCGGGTGGATGCGCTGCCCCTCCCAGCGCGGCAGGATGTGGAAATGCAGGTGGAACACCTCCTGCCCGCCGGCGCTTTCCGAGAATTGCTGGAGGGTTATGCCCTCGGCGCCGAGCGCGGCCATCGCGGCCCGCGCGATCCGCTGCACGCGTGGCAGCATCGCGGCGAGGGTTTCGGGGTCTGCGTCGAGAAGGTTGCGCGCCGGCGCTTTCGGGATCACGAGCAGATGGCCGGGCGAACGCGGCATGATGTCCATGAAGGCGAGCACCACCTCGTCCTCGTAGACCCTGTGGCAGGGCAATTCCCCGCGCAGGATCTTCGCGAAGACATTGCCGTTATCATAGGCGGCATTCTGAGCGGGGGAATCGGGGCCCGACATGGCAATCTCCGGTCCTGAAACGAAAAGGGCGGCTTTCGCCGCCCTGATATCGCGCCTTTCGGCGCCGGATCAATAATAATAGACCCGGCGGACATAGCGCCGGCGATAGACCCGGCGCGGGCGATAATAATAGCGCGGGCGCCGGTAATAGCGGCGACGGCGGTAATAGTAATATTGCGTCGGTTCCGAGGCCGGAAGGTCGGCATCGCGGGCGGCTTCCTGGGGCGCTTCGGGCTTCGGCTCGGGGCTCGGCGCATCGGCCGCGCGCGGCGCGGCTTCGGCGGCTGCCGGCATCAGCACCGCCCCGGCTCCGGCGGCGACGGCCGCGAGGCCGAGCAACGCCTTGAGTGCGGCACGGCGGCCGAGGGCGGGTCTCGCGTCAGTTTCGGTCATCCAAGTCTCCTCTCACGGGCTGGACCCCTCTTAAGGGGGGCGGGAAGGCGGAGCCTAGTCGCGGCGAAACGGGAATCCGTGCGTTGGCGCACCATGCGCGCTGCAACCAACGGACGCAAGAGGAGAATGCCGGCGGCTGTGGATGCCCCGCGCCGCCCCAGAAGCGCAGCCGGATAGAGGGATGGAGCCGGGGCAGGCCTGTGGCTAGCTTTGCTTCCGGAAGGGCGTCATCCCGGCGAGGATCGCCTGGGCGCGGTCGATCTCGGCGTGTTCGTGGCGCAGGTAATCGGCGACGGCCCGATGCAGGCCGGGATCGGCGAAGCGATGCGCGGACCAGGTCTTGACCGGGCCGTAGCCGCGCGCGAGCTTGTGCTCGCCCTGCGCGCCGGCCTCGACGCGGGCAAGCCCCCGCGCCAGCGCGAAATCGATCGCCTGATAATAGCACAGCTCGAAATGCAGGAAGGGGTGATGCTCGATCGCCCCCCAGTTGCGGCCATAGAGCGTGTTGGCGCCGATGAAGTTCAGCGCTCCGGCGATGTAGCGCCCGGCGCGCTTCGCGAGGATCAGCAGGATCCGCTCGGGCATCGCGGCCGAAACCTCGGAGAAGAAGGCGCGGGTGAGGTAGGGCGAGCCCCATTTGCGGTCGCCCGTATCCATGTAGAAGGCGAAGAAGGCATCCCAATGCGCTTCCGTCAGGTCGCGCCCGGTCACCCATTCGACCGTGATCCCCGCGGCGAGCGCGTCGCGGCGCTCGCGCCGCAGCACCTTGCGCTTCCTTGAGGCGAGGCTTTCGAGGAAAGCGTCGAAATCGCGATAGCCGGGGTTCCGGAAATGGAATTGCTGGTCGGCGCGCAGCAGGTAGCCCGCAGCAGCCAGCGCCGCGCGGTCCGGCGGGGTCAGGAAGGTCGCGTGGATGGAGGAGCCGTCGATCCGCTGGCGGAGCGCCTCCAGCCCCGCGATCAAAGCGGCGCGGGCGGTCTCCGCCGCAGCGCCCGGCGCCACCAGCAGCTTCGGCGCAGTCGCCGGCGTGAAGGGCACCGAGACCTGGAGCTTCGGGTAATAGCGTCCGCCGGCGCGGTGATAGGCCTCGGCGAAGGCGTGGTCGAACACGTATTCGCCGCGCGAATGACCCTTGGCATAGGCGGGAACAGCGCCGAGCAGCCGGCCGGCGCCGTCACGGGCAAGCAGATGCAGGGGGGTCCAGCCCGAACGCCCGCCGACGGAGCCGGAGCGTTCGAGGGAGGCAAGAAAGGCATGCGATATGAACGGGTTGTCCCGATCTTCCTCAGGGTCCGATTCCGGTTCTTCACTGAATGATTCCGCATCTTCACGCGGCGGATCAATGGCGGCGGCACACGGTGCGGCCGGTGTCGGCGCGTGGCGGAACAGGCTGTCCCATTCCGCCGGGGCGATGCCGGCGAGGGAGGTCAGGATCTCGATCGAGGCGGCACTGGCGCGGGCGGCGGAACCGGGCATGAGGCTCATCTATCGCGCGCCGGCACCATTCCAAGGGGGGAGGCAGGGCGCGAATCTGCGTCGGCGCAGGCCTCTCAATCCGGCAGAAACCCCTCGAACACGATCTGGTCGAGATGCGGGGCGGCGCGGCGCGCTTCCTCCGGCGTGCGGATCGTCCAGCCCATGACCGGCAGGCCGAGCGCGGCACGGCAGAGATAGGGACCCGCCGAAGGCAAAGCGAGGTGATGCCAGGAGAGGAAATCCGGCCGGCTTTCGGCGAAATGCAACAGATTGGCAAGGGCGTGCCGGGCCGCGTCGTCGAGATGGGCGTAATCGGGGTAATCGTAGCGGGCCATGCCGACGATGCCGAGCGGCGTTTCGATCCCCGCAGCCTTGAGCGCCATGATCTGGGCGGGATCGAAGGATTTGAAGACGAGCGGGCCGGCGTAAGCCCGCGCCAGCGCGGCGATGCGGCCGGCGAGGCGCGTATCGCCGTTGAAGCGGCTCTTGACCTCGACGACAAGCGGAACCCGCCCGGCGACAAGATCGAACAGCCCGGCGAGCGTGCCGATCCGGTCCGGCCCCTCCGCCAGGGGGATACCGGCGAGCGCGGCGGCGTCGCGGGCATCGAGCGGCCCGGTTTCGCCGGTCAGCCGGTCGAGGGTGAAATCGTGGAAGACCATCGCCTCGCCGTCGCGGCTCGCCTGGACGTCGCATTCGATGCCGTAGCCGGCCGCGACTGCCGCCCGGAAGGCCGAGGCGGAATTCTCGATCCGCCCGGCGGCGCGCGCATGCAGCCCGCGATGCGCGATCGGCCGGGCGAGGAAGCCGGGCGGGAGCGGCCGGGGCGGGGTCATCCGGCGATCTCGAACAGGCCGTCGACCTCGACCGCGCAATCGAGCGGCAGCACGGGGACGCCGATCGTGGTCCGGGCATGGCGGCCCGCATCCCCCATGGCGGCGACCATCAGGTCCGAGGCGCCGTTCATCACCTGCGGCAGGGCGGTGAAATCCGGCGTCGCGGCGATGAATCCGCCAAGCCGCAGGCAGGATTTCAGCCGGGTGAGATCGCCGCCGAGCGCGGCGCGCGCCTGGGCGAGCAGGTTGATCGCACAGAATTTCGCGGCCTCCGCCCCGTCCTCCGGCGAAACCGCGCCGCCGAGCTTGCCCTTGTGGCGCGGCGCCAGCGCGCCGTCCGGCCCGATGCAGATCTGGCCGGAGAGAACCAGCAGGGTGCCGCTGATGCGATAGGGCACGTAATTGGCGACCGGCGCGACGGGCACCGGCAGCGAGAGGCCGAGTTCGGCGAGGCGGGTTTCGATCGGGGACATCGGGACTTTCCTCGAAGGACGCCGCGCGGGCGGGCGCGGCCGGACGCGGAAGCTCTAGCAGAAAAAGCGGCGCGCGAAATGGCGGCCGGTGCCGGAATTTCGCCATCTCGCAGCGCTTGATGAAGGCGCCCTGAGAATCCATCGATGATGGGGCAACCCAACGATTCGTCCGCCGCCAGATCCGATGCGGCCTCTTCCGACAGGATAGCGCCCCATGTCCCACCACTCCGCCTCGCTCCCGCCCCGTTCCGCCGCTCCGGCCGGCGCGGCGCTCGCTGTGCTGCTCGGCATCGCGCCGGCGGCAGCGGCGCCGGCCTCGGGCGCGGCCGCGACCGCGATCGTGCTCCAGCCGCACCGCATCGCCTATGAGGTTTCGCTCGGCCCCCGGCGCGGCCCCGGCGGCTTCAGCGGTGCGCGGGGGCTGATCGCGCTCGAATTCACCGGCAATGCCTGCGACGGCTACGCCACCAATTTCCGGCAGGCGACCGAACTCGAGGATGCCGACGGCCAGCCGCGCCGGCTCGATTTCTCGGTCAATCTCTGGGAGGAGGGCAGGGGCCAGCGCTTCCGCTTCACCGTGCTCAACAAGGTCAACGGCCAGACGACGCGCGATGGCGACGGCGAGGCGCGGCGGAGCGCTGACGGCTCGATCGCGGTGGCGATGAAGCGGCCGCCGGGCCGGAAGGGCGATTTCGACGGCGCGGTTCTGTTCCCCTCCGCGATGATGATCGGCCTCATCGAGGCTGCCCAGCGCGGCGAGCGGCGTTACGATGCCCGGCTCTTCGACGGTTCCGAAGGCGGCGAGAAGATCTACGAGACCTCGGCGACGATCGGCGCGCGGCTCGAGGGCGCGCGCAACGAGCGGCTCGAACCGGCGATGCGGGTCGCGGCGCTCGAATCCGTTCCGCGCTGGCCGGTGGTCACGGCCTATTACGAATCGACGCCGGGCGACCGTGTGCCGGTCTACACGATGCGCGCGGTGACCTTCGCCAACGGCGTCGTCAGCGATCTGGTGTTCGATTTTCCCGATTTCAGCCTGATGGCGAAGGCGGTGCGCTACGAGGCGCTGCCGGTCGAGAGCTGCCGCAGATAACCGGGGCGGCTCAGATCTCCGCCCCGTGCCCGGCGAGGCGGTCGCGCGCGGCGAGAACCCGCTCCGGCGCGACTTGCCGGTTCGCGGCGAAGGCGAGCAGCAACGCCTCGTCCTGCGCGAGATGATCGAGCACCGCGGCAAAAAAGCCCGGTGCGCGGGCCGCCTCGCGCAGCGTCTCCGGCGCGATCCCCGTCAGCGCGAGAAAGCGGCCGAGGCGCTCGACATCCTCGGCGAGAAAGCCGAGCGCATCGATCGCCAGCAATTCGGGATCGATGCCCCTGTCGTCGCGGATCATGCCGGCCTCCCTGTCTTCCCCGTATTTCTTCCGCCGCAGCAAGCCTCTTTAAACCATCTTCCGCGATGCGCGATCCGCGGGCTTGCGGAGGCCCGGTCACTTAGACGATTCCTTCAACCTTCGCAGGCTAGCGTCGGGACGGATGCAGGCGGCCCCGGGGGGCGTCTGCCATTCTGGCGTGGTGGGAGCCGGCGACCGCAGCGATGGCAAAGACCGTTCTGATTGTCGAGGATAACGAGCTCAACATGAAGCTCTTCAACGATCTCCTCGAAGCGCATGGCTACGAGACGCTCAAGGCCAGGACGGGCCTCGAGGGCTTCGATCTTGCGCGGACCAGGAAGCCGGATCTCGTCCTGATGGACATCCAGCTGCCTGAGGTCTCCGGCATCGACATCATCAAGCTTCTCAAGGAGGACGAGGAGCTGAAGGGTATTCCCGTCATCGCCATCACCGCCTTCGCCATGAAGGGGGACGAGGAGAGGATCCGGGAATCGGGCTGCGAAGGCTATCTTTCCAAGCCGATCTCGGTTTCGAAGTTCATCGAGACCGTGCGCGGCTTCGTTGCCTAGCCATTCCGGCAAGGCGGAAGATGTGGGCAGGGTGGACCAGAAATGACTGCGCGCGTTCTCATTGTCGATGACGTCTTCGCCAATATCCGCTTGCTCGAAGCACGGTTGACCGCCGAATATTTCTCGGTCCTGACGGCGATGAACGGGCCGCAGGCGCTCGATATCTGCGAACGCGGGGAATGCGACATCGTTCTGCTCGATGTGATGATGCCCGGCATGGACGGGTTCGAAGTCTGCCGACGGCTCAAGGCCGCGCCCTCGACCGCGCACCTGCCGGTAGTGATGGTGACGGCGCTCGACAGCCCGGCGGACCGGCTGGCCGGGCTCCAGGCCGGCGCCGACGATTTCCTGACCAAGCCGATCAACGAACTCGCGCTGCTCACACGCGTGCGCAGCCTGGTGCGGCTCAAGCACCTGACCGACGAACTTCGCGCCCGCGCCTCCGGCACGCAGGGGCTCGGCCTGCCCGATCCGCTCGCCCTTGCGGCCTCGGAGGACGGCATGAACGGCCAGATCCTGGTGATCGAGGATCGGCAGAACATTGCCGAGCGCATGAGCTCGGCGCTGCTCCAGCACCATCGGGTGGAGATCGCCCCGCGTGGCCACGAGGCCGGGACCCGCGTTGCGCAGGGCGATTACGATGTGGTGATCCTGAGCCTCGGCCTTGCCGATACCGACCCGCTGCGGCTCGTTTCGCAGCTCCGCCTCAACGACAAGCTGCGCAACCTGCCGGTTCTGGTGATCAGCGATACGCTTGATGATCCGCGCGTGGTGCGGGCGCTCGACATGGGGGTCAACGATTATCTGATCCGCCCGGTGGATCGGAACGAGCTGATCGCCCGTGTCTCGACCCAGATCCGCAAGAAGCGCTATCAGGACAGGCTGCGCGAGAACCTCCAGGCCTCGATGGAACTCGCGATCATCGACCCGCTGACGCGGCTGCACAACCGGCGCTACCTGCACAGCCAGCTGCAGGCGCTGCTGGCCGACAACGCCCATCGCGGCGCCGCGCTCTCGCTGCTCGTCATCGATCTCGATCATTTCAAGGCCATCAACGACCAGCACGGCCATGATGCGGGGGATGATGTGCTGCGCGAATGCGCGGATCGACTGCGGAAGATCGTGCGCAACATCGATGTCATCGCGCGGTTCGGCGGCGAGGAATTCGTCATCGTGATGCCGGATACCGAGAGTTTCGCGGCGAGCCGGGTCGCCGAACGGCTGCGCGCGGCGGTCGAGAGCGAACCGGTCCGGATCGCCGGCGGCAATACGGTGCGCGTCACCGCCTCGATCGGCGTCGCGACCGGGATCGGCGACCGCACGAACGCCAAGGCGCTGTTCAAGCAGGCGGACGAGGCGCTCTACGCCGCGAAGAAATCCGGCCGCAACTGCGTGCGGCTCGCGGCCTGAGGCGCGCCATCACGCCGCAGATGCAACGCTTGTTTCGGTGACGGGCGCGACCTTTCGGCCTTGCGGCGCCGAACGAGACTCGGATAGCCTCTTGTTTCAATCGAACGCGCGCGCCGCCTACCACCTCTTTGGGAAAGGCCGCCCGCATCGCAGCCATTCCTCGCGGGATGCTCAGGTCCGCCGCATCTCCTGGGTCCCACGGGGTCGGCCGGTTCGGAACCGGAGGGAGTGCCTCCTCGCCTCCGGTTCCGGGCCGGCCACTTTCTGGCCGGCGAGCCCTCGCGGGGATCAGTCCAAGACCAGGATTCTCCTGATGGGGCACGAGCGGATGAGGGGGCTCGCGGCATGAAAAAGGCGCCCGCAGGCGCCCATTCCGGCATGTCGATGCTTGCAGATCAGGGGTTGTGGATCAGCAGCGGGTTGGCTGCCGGCCGGAGCACAAGCGAGTTTGATCCTGGCTTACTTGATCTTGGCTTCCTTGAACTCGACATGCTTCTTCGCAATCGGATCGTATTTCTTGAACGCGAGCTTCTCTGTCGAGGTGCGGGCATTCTTCTTGGTCACGTAGAAATAGCCGGTATCGGCCGTCGAGACGAGCTTGATCTTGATCGTGTTGGCCTTGGCCATGGGAACCTCCGGCGCGACCTGGCGCCGCCGCGCGGCCGGCCTGTCGCATGAAACAGAGCGCCGGACGAAAACGCCCGGCGCGAGGGGCCCGTATCGCGGATCGGGCCGGCGAAGTCAAGCCTTTCCGTCCCGCGCCGCACGGCGCGGTGAAAGGCGCAGCACCACGATTCCCGCATAGCCGGCGAGCAGCGCCACGAGGATCGCCGGCAGGCCATAGGCGCCGCCGGCATCCATCCCAAGCCCGATCAGCGGCGGGCCGAGCATCAGCCCCAGCGAATAGAGCAGCACGAAGGCGGCGTTGGCCGAGGCGAGATCGGCATCCGAGAACCGCGAACCGAGATGCGCGAGCCCCACCGTGTAGAGCGCGCCCGAAATGCCGCCGAACACGAGGAGCAGCGCCGCGAAGGGCCAGAAGGCCGGCTGCGCCAGGGGCAGCGCCGCCGCGAAGCCCGCCGAGAGCAGCGCCAGGGCGAGCAGCATGGTGCGGCGGTCAAGCCGGTCTGACAGCAGGCCGAGCGGGAGCTGGAACAGCACATTGCCGAGCGTGAAGGCGCTGAGCAGCAGCGCCGCCTCGTGCTCGCTGAATCCAACCCGGACATTGTGCACCGGCAGTTGCACGAAGAGCCCGGTCTCGACCGCGCCGAACACGAAGGCGGCGAGCGTCGCCGCCGGCGCGGCGCGGATGAAGCGCGTAAACCCCGCCGCGGGCGCACGCTCGAGGCCGGGGGCCGCGCCGCCGGCGATCGCGAGCGGCGCGAGCCCAAGCAGGATGATCGCTGCCGTGACGAGAAAGGGCAGCGCGCCGGCGGTGCCGATCAGCGCCAGCACCGCCGGCCCGGCGGCGAAGCCGAGATAGAGCGTCGTCGCGTAGAGCCCCATCACCAGCCCGCGCCGGGCGGGATCCGCGGCGGCGTTGATCCAGAATTCGGAGAGCGTGAAGATCACGCCGATCGCCGCGCCGAGCGCGAAGCGCAGGGCGCTCCAGGCCAAGAGGTTCGGTACGGCCGGGAAGGCGGCGAGGGTGAGCGCGGTTGCAAGCAGCGCCGCCGTGAGCATCGCGCGGATGCCGAAGCGGCGCGCGAGCCCCGGAACCAGGGGCACCATCAGCACGGTTCCGAACCCCGCCAGCGTCGCCGTCAGCCCGGACACCGTGCTGGACACGCCCCAGCGCTCGATTTCCAGCGAGACCAGCGGCCCGGAGGTCGCGAGCGCGAGGCCGACCAGCGTGACGAGCGCGATCGCGGCGGCGATCACGCGCGTGCCGCCGCCGGCGGTGGAGGGGGGCGCGGGCATGCGTTCGGGCTTTCGGGCGTGCTAGCATAGCGGACCGATTCGGCTCGATCCGGGATTGCGATGAGCGAACATCTAGCGCGGCGCGCCGGCGCCGTCATCCCGCCGGCCCTGCTGCTGGCCGCTTTCCTCTCCGCCATGGCGGCCGGAGCACAGGAGTCGGGGCGGTTCCTGTTCGGAACGCGCGATTTCGAGATGGATTGGCGCGCCGAGGCCGGGGGGCGGCCGATGCGGCTGCGCTTCCTCGGCGCGCGGCGCCTCCTGCGCATGGAGCCGCTCGACGGGTCCGATCAGGTGATGCTGCGCGATCTCGCGACCGGGGCGGTGCATGTGCTGATCGGCGAGGGCCGGAGCGGGGTCCATGCCGGCCGCGCGCCGCCGCTCGGGTCGTTCCGCCCCGACGGGATCGGCGAGATCCGGACGATCGCCGGCGAGGCCTGCCGCGAGATGCGGGCCGGGCCGGAGCGCTTCTGCCTGACCGATGACGGGATTCCGCTCGAAATGGCCAATGCACGCGAGCATTACGTGGCCGAGCGCCTGTTGCGCCGGGCGCAGGCGCCGGCGCTGTTCGAGGTGCCGAAAGAGCCGAAGCCGAAGCCCATTCCCGGCCTGCCGGGGCTGGAGCCGAAGTCCGGCCCCTAGCTCTGGCGCCGGGGGAGCGGGTTAGCGCGCCTCCGGCGTGATCCATTCGCGGCGGAAGACGCGGTTCTTCTCGAAATAGAACGGCACCGGCCGCGGCGCCTCGATCGGCCCCTGACGCAAGGCGGCATCGAGATCGGCGAGCACGACGCGCGTGATCGCGGGGAGCGGCAGGGCGGCGGTTTCGGCGAGGCTCAGCCAGGCGAGTTCGACCAGTTCCGAATCCGGCCCCACCACGCCCTCGATCCGGTGGGCGATGCGGGCGGCGTCGACCACGAAGAACCGCGTGTCGAAGCGCTTCGGCCGGCGCGGCGGCGTGATCGCGCGCGCGAGATAGGCGAGGCCCGAGAGATCCGGCACATGGCCTGTGCCGAGAAAATCGCGCCAGGGATCTTCCTTGCGGTCTTGCTTGTTGCCCGTGGGACGGGGCGGAAACGGACTGGCGGCGGGGCGGCCGATCACGATTCCCGTCTCCTCGAAGGTTTCGCGCAGCGCGGCGAGGGCAAGACGGCGACCGCGCGCGGCGCTCGGCCGCCCGCAGCGCGCGGCGAGCCCGGCCGCCACCGCCGGCGGCAATTCGCCAGCCACGGGCAGGCGCGAATCGCCCGCCTCGCTCCGGCCGCCCGGAAAGACGAAGCGGTCGGGCATGAATTTCAGCGCCGGGTGGCGGCGCCCCATCAGCACGCGCGGCACGGGGCCGGATCGGTCGAGGATGACGAGGGTCGCGGCATCCACCGGCCGGACATTCGGCCAGGAACGGTCGCGCGCCTCGCCCGTCAGGCGCGCGAGGCGCTCCTCCTCGGCGAGGCGCGCTCCGGCGGAATCGGTCATCGCGCCGCCGGCCTCGACGGGATGTCGTGGATATCGCCGGCCGGGTCGAAGCCATGCATCCGATGCGCCCATTGATAGGCGATCAGCGCGCCCTTGACCGGCTGTATCAGCAGCAGCGCCAGCAGCACGGTCAGCGCCGGCCACAGCGCCATGTGCCACCAGAGCGGCCATTCCGCGCCCTGCTCGACGGCGAGGTTGAGCGGAACGATGATATGGCCGACGATCATGATCGTCACATAGGGCGGCATGTCGTCGGCGCGGTGGCCGTCGAGCGGCTCGCCGCAATCCCGGCAGGCGGGCTCGACCTTCAGGAAGCGGCCGAACATCCGCCCCGTGCCGCAACGGGGGCAGCGGCATCGGAAGCCGCGCGCCATCGCCTGTTTCCAGTCGCGCGCCGGCAGGGCGGGCGCGGCTGCGCCATCTTTCCACGCGGTGTTGGTCCAATTGTCCATCGTGATGTCCGGCCTCCTGTTCTCGACCGGCCTCATTCCTCGAAACGGGGGACGCGCGCGCGCCGCGGGGTTGCGCCGGATCTTGAAGCATCGGCGCGGCCGGCGCGCAACCGGCCTTTCGCCGCGCCCCCCGCCTCCTGCGCGGGCGGCAGGCGCCGGCCCCGTCCCGTCTTGACGTAGCGGCCCTCGCTCAACATCTCGAAGCGCAGCGCGCCGGCCATCGGCTGCGCCTCCACGAGCCGGACCTGCACCTCGTCGCCCAAGCGGTAACTCTCGCCGGTGCGCGATCCGGTCAGGGCGTGGCCGGCTTCGTCATGGCGGAAGAAATCGTCGCCGAGGCTCGCGGCCGGGATGAACCCGTCGGCGCCGGTGCGGTCGAGCTTCACGAACAGGCCGGCGCGGGTGACACCGGCGATGCGGCCGCGGAAGCTCGCGCCGACCTGATCGGCGAGATAGAGCGCGATGAGCCGGTCCACCGTCTCGCGCTCGGCAGCCATGGCGCGGCGCTCGGCGGCCGAGATCCGCGCGCCGATCTCGCGCATGGTCTCGATCGGCGTATCCGGCAGCGCGTCCTTCCTGCCGAGATCCAGCGCCCGGATCAGCCCGCGATGGACGACGAGATCGGCATAGCGGCGGATCGGCGAGGTGAAATGGGCGTAGCGGCGCAGGTTGAGGCCGAAATGGCCGATATTCTCCGGCGCATATTCCGCCTGGGCCTGCGAGCGCAGGATGACCTCGTTGACGAGGCTCGCATGCGGCCCCGCCTTCACCCGCGCGAGGATGCGGTTGAACAGGTCCGGCCGCACCGCGCCCTGCTTCGGCAGCGAGATGCCGATCGTGTCGAGGAAATCGCGCAAACCCTGCATCTTCTCGAGGCTCGGATTGTCGTGGATGCGATAGAGCAGCGGCACGCGCGCCTTCTCCAGCGTCTCGGCGGCGCAGACATTGGCGAGGATCATGAATTCCTCGATCAGCCGGTGTGCGTCGAGCCGCTCGGGCACGATCACGTCCGCGACATGGCCCTGCCTGTCGAGCACCAGCTTGCGCTCCGGCAGGTCGAGATCGAGGGGCTCGCGCGCCTCCCGCGCGACCTTAAGGGCGGCATAGCCGGCCCAGAGCGGCCGCAGCACCGTTTCGAGCAGCGGGCCGGTGGTCTCGTCGGGCCGGCCGTCGATCGCGGCCTGGGCCTGGGCATAGGCGAGCTTGCCCGCGGAGCGGATCAGCACCCGGTGGAAGGAATGTGCCCGCTTCTCGCCGCGCGCCGAGATCGCCACCCGGAGCCCGAGCGCGGCGCGGTTGACGCCGGGCTTCAGCGAGCACAGATCGTTGGAGATGCGCTCCGGCAGCATCGGCACGACGCGATCGGGAAAATAGACCGAATTGCCGCGCTCCAGCGCCTCGGCATCAAGCGCTGAGCCCGGCAGAACATAGGCCGCGACATCGGCGATCGCGATATGGAGCACGAAGCCGCCGGGATTGGCGGGGTCCGCGTCCGGTTCGGCATGGACGGCGTCGTCATGGTCCTTCGCATCCGCCGGATCGATGGTGACGAGCGGGATCGTCCGCCAATCCTCGCGGCCGGCGAGCGTCGCCTCCTGCGCCGCCGCCGCCTCCCGCAGCGCGGCCTCGGAAAAGACATGCGGGATCTCGTGGGTATGGATCGCGATCAGCGAGATCGCGCGCTCGCTCCGCGTCGAGCCGAGGCGTTCGCGCACCCGGCCGACGCGCAGGCCGAGCAAGCGGTCGCGGCCGAGTTCCACCGAGACGAGATCGCCGTCCTGCGCTGCGCCGGCGGCCTCGCCGGGCGGGATCGCGATCTCGACCCCCCTGGCCTTCTTGTCGATCGGCACCAGCCGCCCGCCCCCCTCGGGCAGGGCGCGGAACACGCCGACCGCGCGCTTCGCCTGATGCGAGAGGATCTTGAGGATCCGGCCGGAATAGGCCGGGCCTTCGGCGTCCCCCGTCGGTTCGATGCGGATCAGCACCCGGTCGTTGAGGCCGGGCGGCGGGCCTTGCTCGCGCCGGCGCGGCACGGGGATGACGATCAGCGGCGGCTCGCCGCGCATCTCGTCCCATTCGGCCGGCGCGGCGATCAGGTCGCCGTCGGAATCGCGGCGCAGGATGTCGGCGACGATCACCGGCGGCAATTGTCCGGCGCGGTGCAGCGCGCCGCGACTGCGGGTCAGCGCGCCTTCCGCCTGAAGCTCCTTGAGGATGCGCTTCAGCGCGATCTTACCGGCCGGGTTGAGGCCGAATTCGCGCGCGATCTCGCGCTTGCCGACCTTGCCCCGCGCGCCGGCGATGAAGCCGAGGATCTCCTCCCGGCTGGGGAAGCCCCGCGCCTCGGCCGATTTCGGCTGGCGGCGGGGCGCGCGGGGAAAGGGCAGGGAGCGGGCCATGGATGCTTCTCGCATGCGGCGGGGGCTACAGGAAGAGCAGAAGCAAAAGCGGCACCAGGATCGCGGTCACGAGGCCGTTGAGCGCCATGCCGAGCGCGGCATGCGCGCCGGCGCGCTCGTCGACCTGCAAGGCCCGCGCGGTGCCGATGCCATGCGCGGCGATGCCGGCTGCGAAGCCACGCGCCGCGTAATCGCGGATGCGCAGCAGGTTCATCAGCGGCGTCACCATCACCGCGCCGAGGATGCCGGTTGCGATCACCAGCACCGCAGTCAGCGGCGGCGAGCCGCCGACCTCGGCCGAGATGCCCATGGCGATCGCCGCCGTCACCGATTTCGGCGCCAGCGAGGCGATCGTGGCGTTGCCGAGCCCGGCCGCCCGCGCCAGCGCGAGCGTGGCGACGATGCCCGTGACGGCGCCGGCGACCAGCGCGCCGAGAATGGCGCGCCATTGCCGGCGGATCAGCGTCCGGTTGCGGATGACGGGCAGCGCCAGCGCCACCGTCGCCGGGCCGAGCAGCACATGGATGAAGCGCGCGCCCTCGAAATAGCGCTGGTGCGGCGTGCCCGTCGCCAGCAGCATGCCGCCGACGAGCAGGATCGCGATCAGCACCGGGTTCGCCACCGGATGCCGGCCTGTCGCGGCGGCGATCCGGTCGCCGACGAGATAGGCCGCGAGCGTGAGCGCCAGGAAGAACAGCGGCTGCTCGGCGAGATAGATCCAGAAGGCGTTGGGATCGAGCCCGCGCAGGGTCATCGTCCGTCACCCCCGTCGCGGGTCAGTGCCCGGAAGACGAGGGCGGTGACGGCCATGGTGATCGCGGTCGAGGCGACGAGCACCAGCAGCAGGCGCGGCCCCTCGGCGACAAGCCGGTCGCCGAAGGCGATCAGCCCGACCCCTGCCGGGACGAAGAGCAGCGACAGATGCTTGAGGATCGCATCGCCCGCCACCGCGACGGGCGCCGGGATCCGCCCGCGCAGCAGCGCCAGCGCCGCGAGCAGCGCGAGCCCGATCACCGGCCCCGGCACCGGCACGCGGGTGAAGCCGGCGATCAGTTCGCCGACGAATTGCAGGATGATCAGGATGGTGATGCCTTCGAGCATGGCGGCTCCCCCCAAGCCAACATAGGGGGATTCGCGCCGACCGGTCATGTGTCCGGTTGTGGCCGCAATCAGGACGGCCTCTTCGGCGCGGAGCGGGCGCGCGGGGCCTTCTTGCTGACCGTATCCTTGCCGGCCGCATCCTTGCCCGCCGTATCCTTGCCGGCCTTTGCTGCGGTCTTTCCGGCTCCGGCCGGCCTGGCGGATTTTGCCTTGCCGCCGGCAGGCTTTCCATCCGCGCTCTTGCTGCTGCCGCTCCTGCTGCCACTCTTGCCACGGCCCTTGCCGCCATCTCCCGCGACCGCGATGCGCGCGGCGAGGATGGCGAGGGCCTCCGGCAGGGCGACGCTGTCCTTGTCGGTGCCCTTCGGCAGGTTGGCGTTGACCTTGCCCCAGTTGAGATAGGGGCCGAAGCGGCCGTCCCGCACCGTCACCGCCCCGCCATCCGGGTGATCGCCGAGCAGACGGCCGGCCTCGGCGCCCGCGCGCCCGAAGCGCCGGCCGCCGCCCGCCTCCTTCGTCGCGATGAGATCGACGGCGCGGTTGATGCCTACCGTGAACACCTCGTCGGCCGAGGGCAGGTTGGCGTAGGTCTTGCCGTGCTGGACGTAAGGGCCGTAGCGGCCGATCCCGGCGAGGATCGGTTCGCCGCTCTCGGGATGGCGGCCGATCTCGCGCGGCAGGGAGAGCAGCGCCAGCGCCTTCTCGAGATCGACCGTTTTGGCGGTGAAGCCCTTGGGCAGCGTCGCGCGCCTGGGCTTTTCGCCCTCGCCGAGCTGGACATAGGGCCCGAACCGGCCGTCGCGCAGCGTCACCTCCTCGCCGGTCGCGGGGTCCTTGCCGAGCACCAGGGTGCCCGAGGCGCCCTGCGCGTCGCCGCCTTCCTCGCCGTTCGGCACCGAGAGCGGCCGCGTGAACCGGCATTCCGGGTAATTCGAGCAGCCGATGAAGGGACCAAGCTTGCCGAGCTTCAGCGAAAGCTGGCCGGCGCCGCATTTCGGGCAGGCGCGCGGATCGGAGCCGTCCCCCTTCTCGGGGAAGATCATCGGGCCGAGATGGGCATTGAGCCCTTCGAGCACCTCCGCCGTGCGCCTTTCCTTGGCGCTCTCGATGGCGGCCTTGAAATCGCGCCAGAAATCGCGGAGCACCGCGCGCCATTCGACCTCGGCGTTGGAGATGCGGTCGAGATCGTTTTCGAGATCGGCGGTGAAATCGTATTCGACATATTTCTGGAAGAAGCTTTCGAGGAAGGCCGTGACGATGCGGCCCTTGTCCTCCGGCACCAGGCGCTTCTTCTCGATGCGGACATATTCGCGGTCGCGCAGCACCGCCAGCGTCGCGGCATAGGTCGAGGGCCGGCCGATGCCGAGTTCCTCCATGCGCTTGATCAGGCTCGCCTCGGAATAGCGCGGCGGCGGCTCGGTGAAATGCTGGCTCGCCTCGATCCCGCGCCGTTCGAGTGCCTCGCCGGCGCGCATCGCGGGGAGCCGGCGGTTCTCGTCGTCCTCCTCGTCGTCGGCGGTTTCGGTGTAGAGCGCGAGGAAGCCGTCGAAGGTCACGACCTGGCCGGTGGCGCGCAGGTCGAGTGCCCGGCCGCCGGCCGCAGCGCGGATCTCGACCGTGGTGCGCTCGAGGCGCGCGCTTTCCATCTGGCTCGCGATGGTGCGCTTCCAGATCAGCTCGTAGAGCGCGAATTCGTCGGCCGAGAGATGGGATTTCACCGCCTTGGGCACGCGGAAGGCATCCGTGGGCCGGATGCATTCATGCGCCTCCTGCGCGTTCTTGGCCTTGGTGGAATAGGCGCGGGGCACCTGCGGCAGGTAGGGCGCCTCGTAGGCCTTGCCGATGAAGGCGCGGACCTGGGCGCGGGCTTCCGGCGCGATGTCGACGCCGTCCGTGCGCATATAGGTGATGAGCCCGGTGGTCTCGCCGCCGATATCGACGCCCTCATAGAGCTTCTGGGCAATGCGCATCGTGATCGCCGGCGCGAAGCCGAGCTTGCGCGAGGCCTCCTGCTGGAGGGTCGAGGTGGTGAAGGGCGGGAAGGGATGGCGCTTCGCGGGCTTCGCCTCCACCGAGACGACGGCGAATTCCGCGGCCGCGAGCGCGGCGCGGAACGCCTCGGCCTCGGCGCCGGTGCCGATGTCGAGCCGGCCGATCTTGCGGCCGTCGGCGCCGACGAGGCGCGCGGAGAAGGTCTCGCCGCGCGGCGTCGCGAGCGTTGCCACGAGGCTCCAGTATTCGCGGGCGCGGAACCGCTCGATCTCGGCCTCGCGGTCGCAGACGAGCCGCAGCGCCACCGATTGCACCCGCCCGGCCGAGCGCGCGCCGGGCAGCTTGCGCCAGAGCACCGGCGAGAGCTGGAACCCCACGAGATAATCCAGTGCGCGGCGGGCGAGATAGGCATCGACCAGCGCCTGGTCGATCTGGCGCGGCGCGGCCATCGCCGCCGCGACCTGATCCTTGGTGATGGCATTGAAGGTCACGCGCTCGACGGGCTTGTCCTTCAACACGCGGCGGGCCTTGAGCGCCTCCAGCAGATGCCAGGAGATCGCCTCGCCCTCGCGGTCCGGGTCGGTGGCGAGGATGACGCGGTCGGCGTCCTTCACGGCCGCCGCGATGGCCGAGACCTGCTTGGCGCCGCGCCCGTCAAGCTCCCAGATCATCGCGAAATCGTTGTCGGGATCGACGGATCCGTCCTTCGAGGGCAGGTCGCGCACATGCCCGTACGAGGCGATCACCTCGTAGCCCCGGCCGAGATATTTGTTGATCGTCTTGGCCTTGGACGGCGATTCGACGATGACGACGCGATTTTCCATGGATGCCCCGATCCGCCAGCGCCGGTTAAGTGGCCGGGAGGGGCGCGTTTGTCAAATGCAACCAAGAGAAGAGACCCCGCAATTTGGTTATCCGGGCATTAACAGAATAACGAAATCTTCACACTTGCAAACTAACTTGCGGCCTCCAGAAAGATCTTTTGCGTGAAAGCACAGAATGTTCTCCTTCAACGGAAATGCGTCGCGCATGCTTGCGGCAATCAGTCATGCACATGCCATGCTCGAACTCGATCTCGACGGCAGAATTCTCGATGCAAACGAGACTTTTCTTGCGCTGAC
The DNA here is from genome assembly GCF_008641065.1 of Rhabdaerophilum calidifontis. Lineage (GTDB taxonomy): Bacteria > Pseudomonadota > Alphaproteobacteria > Rhizobiales > Beijerinckiaceae > Rhabdaerophilum > Rhabdaerophilum calidifontis. The sequence continues at coordinate 187,475 of NZ_VTRS01000005.1, forward strand.
AGGTTCTTCCCTAAAGGAGATCGTCGGCAGGGATCATGCGACGATCGTCAGCGAAGCCTATATCCGCAGCGACGAATACCGCGCGTTCCGGGCCGCCTTGGCGACAGAAAGGGGGATTGTGGCTGAGATCCCGTATCGCACGACATCGGGCCGGGACCTGTGGCTTGCCGGCCGGTGCGCTCCTGTGCTGCGTGGCGGCAAGCCCTACAAGATTGTCAAGATCGCAACCGATATCACGGCTCAGAAGGCCGAGCGGGCGCGGATGGAAAGCGAGCTCGCGGCGATCCGGCGCTCGCAGGCCGTGATCACCTTCGCGCTCGACGGCACGATCCTCGACGCCAACGACAATTTCCTCGCCGCGCTCGGCTATGCCCTCGACGAGATCAAGGGCCGGCATCACAGCCTGTTCGTCGATCCGGCGGAGGTCTCCGGCGAGGGCTATCGCCGCTTCTGGGAGGAGTTGCGCGCCGGCAAATACCAGACGGCCGAATATCGCCGCCTCGGCAAGGGCGGGCGCGAGGTCTGGATCCAGGCCTCCTACAACCCGATGTTCGATGGTGCGGGGCAGGTCATCGGCGTCATCAAGTTCGCGACCGACATCACGGCCGCGCATCAGGCGCGCCAGCAGCGGCGCCAGGCGCAGGAGCGCGTCAATGCCGGGGTCACCGACATTGCCGGCGCCGTTGGCTCGACCAACGAGGCCGCGACCGGCGCGGCGGCGGCGGTCGAAGTCTCGACCAATGTGCAGGCGGTTGCCTCCGGCTCGGCGCAGCTCGCCTCCTCGGTGGCGGAGATCAACAGCCAGGTGGGCCGCGCGCTCGAAATCTCCAACACGGCCGTGGAGCAGGCGGGCTCGGCCGGGGCGACGGTGGCGGAACTCGCGGAGGCCGTGGGAAAGATCGGCGCGGTGGTGGAGCTGATCTCCTCGATCGCGAACCAGACCAACCTGCTCGCGCTCAACGCGACCATCGAGGCGGCGCGGGCCGGCGAGGCGGGCAAGGGCTTTGCGGTGGTGGCGAGCGAGGTCAAGGCGCTGGCGAGCCAGACGGCGCGCGCCACCGGCGAGATCGCCGCCCATATCGCCGCGGTCCAGCAATCGAGCACCCGCGCGCAGGGCGTGATCGAGACCATCTCCGCTACGATCGGCGATATCAACGGCATCTCGCTCTCGATCTCGGCCGCAGTCGAGGAGCAGGCGGCGGTGACGAACGACATGTCGCGCAACATGGGTGAGGCGGCCGCCGGCGTGGAGATGATCACCCGCAGCATGGAAGAGGTGGCGACGCTCACCCGCAATGCCGACGAGGGGATCAAGGGCGTGGTGGCGGCGGCGCGCGAGGCGGCCTGAGGCGCAAGGCCGGGAAAGGTTTCGGAGGACAAGGCGCCGGCCGGCTTGTGGCCGGCCGGCCGCTCGCGTAGACCCTGTTCCTTGTCATGTCCGCGCCATCCGATTTCGTGTTCCCGCACCGCCACCTTCTCGGGATCGAGGGGTTGTCGCGCCCCGTGATCGAGGGGCTGCTCGCCCTTGCCGAGGAGGAGATCGCGATCTCCCGCCAGGTGGAGAAGAAGAAATCGTCGCTGCGGGGCCGGACGCAGATCAACCTGTTCTTCGAGGCTTCCACGCGCACGCAAAGTTCGTTCGAGCTGGCCGGCAAGCGGCTCGGCGCGGATGTGATGAACATGAGCGTCTCGAATTCCTCGGTGAAGAAGGGCGAGACGCTGATCGACACCGCGATGACGCTCAACGCCATGCGGCCGGATATCATCATCGTGCGCCATCACCATGCCGGCGCGGTCAATCTGCTCGCGCGCAAGGTCGATTGCTCGGTGGTCAATGCCGGGGACGGCGCGCATGAACACCCGACGCAGGCGCTGCTCGATGCGCTGACCATCCGCCGCAACAAGGGCCGGATCGAGGGGCTTCTCGTCGTGATCTGCGGCGATATCGCCCATTCCCGCGTTGCGCGCTCGAATCTCATCTGCCTCCAGGCGCTCGGCGCCCGGGTGCGCGTCTGCGGCCCGCCGACGCTGCTGCCAGCGGGGATCGATCGTTACGGGGTCGAGGTCTTCACCGATATGCGCGCGGCGCTGAAGGATGCGGATATCGTGATGATGCTCCGCCTCCAGCGCGAACGGATGAACGGCGCCTTCGTGCCGAGCGTACCGGAATATTTCCATTTCTACGGGCTCGACCGCGAGAAGCTCGCGATCGCCAGGCCCGATGCGCTGGTGATGCATCCCGGCCCGATGAATCGCGGCGTCGAGATCGCCTCGGATGTCGCGGATGGCGCGCAGAGCCTGATCCGCGAGCAGGTGGAGATGGGGGTTGCGGTGCGCATGGCGGTGCTGGAGGCGCTGGCACGGCGGATGCCCAATGGGTGAGGCCCGCCATGGGCATGTTTGAAGGCCTTCTTGGCGATCTCCTGCTCGGGCTCACGCAGTCGCCCGCCCTGCGCTGGGGCGCGGCGGGGCTGGCCCTGGTCTGGATCTGGCTTGTCGGGGAGCGGGGTGATCCGCGCCGCCGGCTGTTCCTGCTCGCGCCGCTCGCGGCGGCCGGCGCGGTCGAGCTCGCCGACCTGCTGATTCTCGGCCCGGCCACCGGGCAGGGCGCGCGGGGCGGCTGGTTCCCCTATTATCTCACGACCATGGAGGCCTTGCGCCGCTTCGTCTCGCCGCTGGGGCTGATCTCGCTCGCGCTCGCGGCCGTGCTCGGCTTCCGCGGCGCTTTCGGGGTGTTTGTCGGGCTCGCGGCGCTCAGCGCCGCCTATCTCGCCGATGCGATGACCGGCAAGGCGCCGGGCTTCTTCTCGGCGGAGGTGTTCGGGCTGATCGCGACGCTGCTGCCGGGGCTGTTCCTCGTCCAGATGATCGCCTATGGGCTCGGCGCGACATGGCGCACGGTGTTGGGACGGCAGATGGCGAGGCGGCGCGAGGATGACGATGACGAATGAAACGCGCCCCCTCCACCTCGCCAATGCCCGGCTGATCGAGCCGGTCACCGGGCTCGTCTCGCCGGGCGGCGTGCTCGTCGAGGCCGGGCGGATCCGCGATATCGCGCCCGAACTCGCCTCGGCTCGCGTCGAGGGCGCCGAGCGGCTCGATTGCGCGGGCGCGATCGTGGCGCCGGGGCTTGTCGATCTCCGCGCCTTCATCGGCGAGCCGGGCGAGGAATTCCGCGAGACGCTGCGCTCGGCCTCCGAGGCGGCAGTAGCAGGCGGCGTCACCACGCTGATCGCCCAGCCGAACACCTCGCCGGTGATCGACGATCCGGCGGTGGTGGATTTCGTGCTCCGCCGCGCCCGCGATACGAGCCTCGTGCATATCCGGCCGGCGGCGGCGCTCACCAAGGGCTGCCGCGGCCAGGAGATGACCGAGATCGGCCTGCTCAAGGCGGCCGGGGCGGTTGCCGTCACCGATGGCGACCGTCCGGTCGTCAACGCGCAGGTGATGCGCCGCTGCCTCGCCTATGCGCGCATGTTCGACATGCCGGTGATCCACCATCCCGAGGATCCCCATCTCGTCGGCGAGGGGGTGATGAACGAGGGCGAATTCGCAACCCGCCTCGGGCTGCCCGGCATTCCCGCGGCGGCGGAGGCGATCATGCTCGAGCGCGACATGCGCCTCGTCCATCTCACTGGCGCGCGCTATCATGCGGCGCTGGTCTCCTGCCGCGAGAGCCTCGACATCCTGCGCCGCGCCAAGCAGGCGGGGCTGCCGGTGACGGCGGGCGTCTCGATCAACCACCTGACGCTCAACGAGCTCGATATCGGCGAATATCGCACCTTCCTGAAGCTGAGCCCGCCCCTGCGCGGCGAGGAGGATCGGCTCGCGCTGGTCGAGGCGGTGGCCGAGGGGCTGATCGACGTGATCGTCTCCGACCACAACCCCCAGGATGTCGAGACCAAGCGGCTGACCTTCGCCGAATGCGCGCCGGGGGCGATCGGGCTCGAGACCATGCTGGCGGCGGGGATGCGACTCGTCGAGGCCGGCCTCATCAGCCTGCCGCGGCTGATCGAGGCGATGTCGGCGGCGCCGGCCCGGCTTGCCGGGCTCGATACCGGCCGTCTCGCGCGCGGCGCCCCGGCGGACCTGATCGTGTTCGACCCGGAGGAGCCCTGGCTGGTGGATCCGGCGCGGCTGCGCTCGCTGTGCAAGAACACGCCCTTCGACGGGGCGCGGATGAGCGGCCGGGTGACGGCCACGCTGGTTGCGGGGCGGATCGTCCACCAGTATCGTTGAAACGGGGCGGGGAGACGGCGGCGTGGATATTCTCATCCTTGTCATCCTGGGCTACCTGCTCGGTTCGGTGCCGTTCGGCCTCGTCCTGACGCGGCTTGCGGGCACGCGGGACCTGCGCTCGATCGGGTCGGGCAATATCGGCGCCACCAATGTGCTGCGCACCGGCCGCAAGGATCTCGCGGCGGCGACGCTGCTGCTCGATGCGCTCAAGGGCACCGCGGCGGTGGTGCTGGCGCGGCATTTCGCGGGCGAAGGCGTGGCGATGCTGGCGGGAATCGCTGCCTTTCTCGGCCATCTCTTCCCGGTCTGGCTCCGGTTCGAGGGCGGCAAGGGGGTCGCGACCTTCATCGGCGTGCTGCTGGCGCTGTGGTGGCCGGGACTCGTGCTCTTCGCCGCCTGCTGGCTCGGCATCGCCTATGCGACCCGCTATTCCTCGCTCGCCGCGCTCGCCGCCTCGGCGCTGGTGCCGGCGGCGCGACTGACGCTCGATCTCGCGGCGGGCACGCTGGGGCCGCTTGCCGGCGCATTGCTCGCCATGGCGGCGCTGCTGTGGTGGAAGCACCGGCCGAATATCAGGCGCCTGCTCCTCGGCACCGAGGGGCGGATCGGCGAGCAGGGATGAGCCGGCCGGGCGGCCTCCGGTTGAGCGACAGCCAGCGCTTCGACTGGATCCGCCTCACGCGCACGGAGGGCATCGGCCCGCGCGGCTTCCAGGGGCTGATCAACCGCTTCGGCGGCGCGGGCGCCGCGCTCGCGGCGCTGCCGGACCTCGCCCGCGCGCGGGGGCGGACGATCCGCATCCCGCATCCGGAGACCATCGCGCGCGAGATCGAGGCCGCGGCGCGGCTCGGCGTCCGGTTCGTTCTCTCGGGCGAAGCCGAATACCCGACGGCGCTCATCGAGATCGACGCGCCGCCGCCGGTTCTGGCGTTGCGCGGCCGGCCGGATCTGCTCGAACGGCCCTGCCTGGCGATCGTCGGGGCGCGCAATGCCTCGGCGCCCGGCCGGCGCATGGCGGCGCGGCTGGCGCAGGGCCTTTCCGAGGCCGGCTACACGATCGTCTCCGGCCTCGCGCGCGGGATCGACGCCGAGGCGCATCGCGAGAGCCTCGCGGGCGGCACGGTGGCGGTGCTGGCCGGGGGGCTCGACAGGCCCTATCCGCCGGAAAACGCCGCGCTCTATGACGAAATCCTCGCGCGCGGGCTCGCTCTTTCGGAGATGCCGCTCGGGCTTTCCCCGCGTGGCCGCGATTTTCCCCGCCGCAACCGGCTCGTTTCGGGGCTGTCGCGCGCGGTGATCGTCGTCGAGGCAGCGCGGCGCTCCGGATCGCTGATCACGGCGCGGTTCGCGGCGGAGCAGGGGCGGGAGGTGTTCGCGGTGCCGGGCTCGCCGCTCGATCCGCGCTGCGAGGGCAGCAACGATCTCCTGCGCGCCGGCGCGAGCATCGCCACCGCCGTCGAGGATATCCTCGCGATCCTGACCCCGCTCGCCGGGACGGAGGCGCGGGCGCCGCGCCTGTTCCGCGAGCCGCCGGCATGCGGGCAGGACGGCTTCACCGGGCCGCCCGATGCCGGGGAGGACGATCTGTTCGAGGACCCGGATCCCGCGGAGGATCTTCCGCAACCCGCGGCCATCCAGCCCCAGCCGGCGGAGGAGGCGCTGCTCGCGCTGATCGCGGTCGCGCCGGTCGAGATCGATCAGCTCGCGCGGATCACCGGCCTGCCGGCGCGGGCGGTGCAGGCGGCGCTGCTGGAACTCGAAATCGCCGGCCGGATCGTCCGGCATGGCGGCAACCGCGTCTCGCGCGCGCTGTGAGCGGGGCCGGCCGGGCTCAGCTCGCAAGCGCGACGAGAAGCGGCAGGGTCAGCATCGAGGCGAGCGTCTGCGCGGTGATGATCGCCGCCATCAGCGGCGCGTCCCCGCCCATCTGCCGGGCGAGGAGATAGGAGGCGCTGGCGGTCGGCACGCCGAGGCAGACGATGGCGATCACGGCGGCGCTGCCGGAAAGCCCGAACAGCAGCGCGAAACCCGCCCCGAGGGCCGGCGCCGCGACGAGCCGCAGCAGCACCCCGGCGACAAGCGCCGGGTCCGGCCGCCGGAGATCGCCGAGCCGCAGCCCGGCGCCCACGAGGATCAGCCCGGCACCGAGCGCGCAGCGCCCGACGATGTCGAGCGCGAGATCGAGCGCCCGCGGCAGCGGCAGGCCGGTCAGATTGAGGAGCAGCCCGGCGATCGTCCCCAGGATATAGGGGTTGGTCCCGAGCCCGCGCCAGAGCGTGCCCCCGCCGGCGCCGTAACGGCGCAGAACCAGCACGCAGAGCACGTTCAGCACCGGGATCAGCGCCGCGATCGCCACCGCCGCCAGCGTCACCCCCTCGCGGCCGTAGAGATTGGCGGCGATGGCGAGCGCGATGAAGGCGTTCCAGCGCAGGATTCCCTGAAACAGCGAGGTGAAGCCGGCATTGCCGGTGCGCAGCCCGCGCAGGAGCCGCGGCCGGGCGAGGAGCAGCAGCGCCGCGAGCACGGCGATCGTCGCGAGCAGGGTCAGGCCGAGCCTTTCGAAGGGCACGGCGCCGAGCTTCGCGCCGCCGAGCGTCGTCGCCACCAGCACCGGCACCAGCACGTAATAGGAGAGCTGCTCGAAGCCCTTCCAGGCGCCATCCTCGCGGATCAGCGTCCGCCGCAGCACCCAGCCGATGGCGATCACCAGGAAGACGGAAAGGAGGGAATCGATGATCACGGACGGGATGACGCGAAAGGCGGATGGCACGGGGCCGGGCGATGAAGCTAGCGGCCCGGCGCCGTTCCGTCACCCCGTCGGATGCGGTATGCGTATTTTCATCCCGGTATGCTGTCGGCATGCTTTCGCCATCGTTCAGCGCCAGTTCAAGGGCAGGATCCTATTCGGTCCGCTCCAAGCCAATCCGGCGGAACGCGGGGCAGCAACGGCCTCGAGGAGAAACGAGATGAAGCGCGTGCATGCCCATCGCCTTGTCTATGGCCTTGCCCTTGGCCTTGCCCTCGCGCTTGCCGGCGGCGGCCTCGCCCATGCGGAGACCGATCAGGATCGCGGCCGGCCGGTTCCGGGCGGCGGCGTCCGCGGCGCCGATGGCAATACCTATTTCCCCGGCGGGCCCGGCCGCCTCTATCAATGCCCCACCGACGCGGATTGCCGCCCCGGCGCGCAGCGCTACCAGCAGCGCAGCTTCGAGCCGCAGCGCCGGCGCAGCTATTACGACGGATACGGCTATCGGGGCGGCTATGACGGGCCCTCCGGCTATTACGCGCCCGCGCCGCGATATTACGAGCCCGCGCCGCGTTATCGCCCGCGCCGGCAATACGACCCGGCCGGCGGCGGTTCGCTCTATTACTGAAACGCGCGCAGCCGATCGAGCGCGCCCTGCAGGATGAAGGCGGCGGCGGCGGAATCGATGCTCGCCGCGCGCTTGCGCCGCGAGAGATCGGCGTCGATCAGCACCCGTTCGGCGGCGACAGTCGAAAGTCGCTCGTCCCAGAGCAGGATGGGAATGTCGCGCAGGGCGAGGAGATTGCGGGCGAAGGCGCGGGTCGCCTGCGCCCGCGGGCCGCTCGTGCCATCCATGTTGAGCGGCAGCCCGATGACCAGCCCGCCGGCGTGCTGGGCTTCGACCAGGGCGAAGAGCATGGCGGCATCGTCCCGGAACCGGCCGCGCCGCTGCGTCGTCATCGCGGTGGCGATCATCCGGCCGACATCCGAAAGCGCGAGGCCGATCGTCTTCTCCCCGAGATCGAGGCCGAGGAGTCGCGCGCCGGGCGCGAGGCGGGCGGCAAAGGCGCCGGCATCGGTCAGCGGCGCGGCGCGTGCCGCCGGGCCGGTTTCCTCGCCCGCCGCGTCGCTCATGGCGCGGCCCGGCGCGGCGGGCGGTTCAGCGATTGCCGCATTGCACAAATTCCTTTCCCTCATCGCCCGCCCGGCCTAAACGAGGGGCATCGGCTGGGGCACGCGGAGAGGATACCATGCAGATCACCTGGTTCGGCCATTCGGCCTTCGCGCTGGAGCACAAGGGGCGCCGTGTGCTCGTCGATCCGTTCCTGACCGGCAACCCGGTCTTCGAGGGCGAGGGGGCCGGCGACGCGGACGCCAAGTTCGCGGCCGCGATCCGCGGCGCGACCGATATCGTCATCACCCACGGCCATTCCGACCATATCGGCGATTCGCTCCGGATCGCGAAGGAAACCGGCGCGACGATCTTCTGCAACTGGGATCTCGGGCAATGGCTCCTCCACAAATGGGAGGCGATGGCGACCGGCCGGCCGCTCGCGATCGAGATGATGAATTCCGGCGGCCGCGTCGAGCATGACGGGGTCTCGATCCGCCTCGTCCGCGCGGATCATTCCGCCGGCGTTTGGGAGGACGGCATCTTCCAGACGCTCGGTTCCGCCAATGGCGTGATCCTCAACATTCCCGGCGCGCCGATCGTCTATCACATGGGCGATACCGACATTTTCGCCGGAATGGGGCTGATCGAGGAATTGCACCGGCCGGACATCGTCATCGTTCCGATCGGCGACCGTTTCACGATGGGGCCCTCGACGGCGGCGCTGGCGGTGCGGCGGTTCTTCCCGCGCTCCAAGGCGGTGATCCCGTGCCATTTCCGCACCTTTGGCGCGCTGACCGGCACGGTCGAGGAATTCCGCCGCGAACTCGGCCCGCTCGGAACGCATCTGCTCGAACCGGTTCCGCACGAGCCGGTGCGGTTTTCGATCGCCTGAGCCAAGGCGGCGTTTGTCAGCGCCGCGCGGCTTCGCTAAAGACCGGGAATCCCTTTCCCGGAGAACGCTCATGTCCGTTGATGTCGCAACCGTCCGCCGGATCGCGCGGCTCGCCCGGATCGAGGTGCCCGAGGCGGAACTCGAAGGCTTCCGCGGCGAGATCAACGCCATCCTCGGCTTCGTCGAGCAGCTGGGCGAGGTCGATGTCGACGGCGTCGAGCCGATGACCTCGGTCATGCCGATGGCGCTCAGGATGCGCGCGGATGCGGTGACGGACGGCGAGCAGCCGGCAAAGGTGACCGCCAACGCGCCGGAACGCGAGGATTCGTTCTTCCTTGTTCCGAAGGTCGTCGAATAGGGACGGCGCTGCCGCCCGCCGCCAGAATTTCCCGCCCGCCTTTTCCGGATGGACCATGACCGATCTGACCGCGCTCACGCTCGATGAGGCCCGCCAGGGGCTCGCCAAAGGCGATTTCACCGCCCTCGAGCTGACCGAGGCGCATCTCGCCGCGATGGAGGCGGCGGCCGCCCTCAACGCCTATGTGCTCGACACGCCCGACCGCGCCCGGGCCATGGCGCGGGAGTCCGACGCGCGGCGCAAGCGCGGCGAGGCCGGCCGCCTGGAGGGCATCCCGCTCGGCGTCAAGGATCTCTTCGCCACCGAGGGCACCCGCACCACGGCCTGTTCACGGATCCTCGGCGATTTCGTGCCGCCCTACGAATCCACCGTCACGCGTCAGCTCTGGCAGCAGGGCGCGGTGATGCTTGGCAAGCTCAACAACGACGAATTCGCGATGGGTTCCTCGAACGAGACCAGCGCGTTCGGCCCCGTCGTCAACCCGTTCCTGCCGCCGAACTGGGACGCGGCGAAGGCAAGGGCGGCGCTTGCGGCCGACCGGAAGGGCCTGCTGGTGCCCGGCGGCTCCTCCGGCGGTTCGGCGGCGGCGGTCGCGGCCAATCTCTGCCTCGGCGCCACGGCGACCGACACGGGCGGCTCGATCCGCCAGCCGGCGGCCTTTACCGGCACGGTCGGCATCAAGCCGACCTATGGCCGCTGCTCGCGCTGGGGCATCGTTGCCTTCGCCTCCTCGCTCGACCAGGCCGGCCCGATCGCCAAGACCGTCCGCGACGCCGCCGCATTGCTGACGGCGATGGCCGGGCATGACCCGAAGGATTCGACCTCGGTGGACCTGCCGGTGCCGGATTTCGAGGCGGCCCTGGGCCGTTCGGTTGCCGGCAAGGTGATCGGCATCCCGCGCGAATACCGGGTCGAGGGCATGCCGGCCGAGATCGAGGCGCTGTGGCGCAAGGGCGCCGAGATGCTGAAGGCGGCGGGTGCGCGCATCGTCGATGTCTCGCTGCCGCACACCAAATACGCGCTGCCGGCCTATTACATCGTCGCGCCGGCGGAGGCCTCCTCGAACCTCGCCCGCTATGACGGCGTGCGCTACGGCCTGCGCGTCAAGGGCCGAGACATCGTCGAGATGTACGAGAAGACGCGCGCCGCCGGCTTCGGCCGCGAGGTCAAGCGCCGCATCCTGATCGGCACCTATGTGCTCTCCGCCGGCTATTACGACGCCTATTACCTGCGGGCGCAGAAGATCCGCACCCTGATCAAGCGCGATTTCGAGACGGTTTATGCCGAGGGTGTCGATGCGATTCTCACGCCGGCGACGCCCTCGGCCGCGTTCGGAATCGCCGAGAAGGCCGAGGCCGATCCGGTCGAGATGTATCTCAACGACATCTTCACCGTGACGGTGAACATGGCGGGACTGCCCGGCCTCGCGCTGCCGGGCGGAACAGATCCGTCCGGCCTGCCGCTCGGGCTCCAGCTCATCGGCCGGCCCTTCGACGAGGAGACGCTGTTCAGCCTCGCCGGGGTGATCGAAGATCAGGCGGGACGGGTGCGCGCCCCGCGCTGGTGGGCCTGACCGCCGCTTTCCGCCGGGATTTCCGCCCGATCGGGCTCCCGCCATGAAAAAGGCCCGGTTTCCCGGGCCCTTCAACGTTTTCGGGCTGCCGGCCGCCGCGCGGGCGGGCTCAGCCCCCCAGGGCCTGTCTGGCGCGGCTCCACCAGCCGGAGCGCTTGGGGCGGTTCGGATCCTCGATCTCGGGTTCCGGCTCTGGCGTCGGTGCCGGCGCTGCCTTGATCTCGGGCGCCGCTTTCGCTTCCGGCGCGGCCGCGATTTCGGAGATCGCCGCCGCGGAGGCCACAATCTCGTGCGTCGCGATTTCGGTGGCCACGACATCCGGGGGCGGCGCTGCGGCCGGCTCGACGGCGGCCTCGGCGACGGCCTTCTTGCGCCCGCGCGGCGCCCGCGCCGGTTTCGCAGCCGGAGCTTCGGCAGCCGGCGCCTCGGCGGCAGGTTCGGCGCCTGCGACCACCTTTGCGGTTCCGGCGCGGGTGCGGCGCGGCTTCTTCGTCGGCTCGGCTGCCGGTTCGGCATCGGCCGGTGCCGCGATCACCTCCGGTGCCGGCGGCGCCATGGCGGGCTCTGCGGCCCCGGCCGGGGAGGAAGGATCGCCGGCCTCGCCATCATCCAGGTCGCGGCCGCCGTCATCGGTGTCGGCGATGCCGGTCTCGCCCGCGCGTGCCTCGCGGTCGCGCCGGTTGCGGCGGCCGCCGCGGCGACGGCGGCGGCGCTTGCGCTCCTCGCCATTGCCGGTCTCGTTCCCGGCGCGCTCCTCGCCTTCTTCAGCCTCGCTTTCCTCGTCATCGCCGGGGCCGGCATCGCCGTTGCCGGCCTCATCCTGTGCCTCGCGGCGCGCGTCGTCGCCGGCATTTTCCCGCAATTCGCCGCCGCGCCCGCGCCGCCGCCGGCGGCGGCGGCGCTTGCGCTCCTCGCCATTGCCGGTCTCGGTTCCGGCGCGCTCCTCGCCCTCCTCGGGGGCTCCGCCTTCTTCGTCCGCCTCGGGCAGGTCCTCGATCTCGACATCCTCGGGATGGACCGCCCCGGCCGAGCCGGGCCGTTCCGCGCGGCGCTGGGGCGGCGGCGCGGTCTCGCCCTCGTCGGCGCGCGGGCGCGGCTGGACCGCTTCGCCGCGCTCGATCAGGAAATGCTGGCCCGGCGGCAGCGCCGCCTCGGCCACCACCGTGATCGTGACGCCGAAGCGCGCCTCGAGCGCGCGTAGGGATTCGCGCTTCTGGTTCAGGATGTAGAACGCAGTCTCGAGCCGGGTCCGCAAGGTGATGTCGTTCTGGGCGCTGCGGAGCAGCGTATCCTCCAGGGCGCGCAGGACATGGAGGGCAAGGCTCGGCGTCGAGCGCAGGAGGCCCGTGCCGGCGCAATGCGGGCAGGGGGTGGTCGAGCTTTCGAGCACGCCGGTGCGGATGCGCTGGCGGCTCATTTCCAGCAGGCCGAAATGCGAGATCCGCCCGACCTGGATGCGCGCGCGGTCGTTCTTGAGGCAATCGTTGAGCTTGCGCTCGACCGCCTTGTTGTTGCGCTTCTCCTCCATGTCGATGAAGTCGATGACGATCAGCCCGGCGAGGTCACGTAGGCGGAGCTGGCGCGCGACCTCCTCGGCCGCCTCGAGATTGGTCTTGAGCGCGGTGTCCTCGATATTGTGCTCGCGCGTCGAGCGGCCGGAATTGACGTCGATCGAGACCAGCGCCTCGGTCTGGTTGATGACGATGTAGCCGCCGGATTTCAGCGTCACGACATTGGAGAACATCGCGTCGAGCTGGCTCTCGACGCCGAAGCGCGAGAAGAGCGGCGTCGCCTCCTTGTAGGGCTGCACGGCCTTGGCATGGCTCGGCATGAGCATGCGCATGAAATCCTTGGCCTCGCGGTAGCCCTCGTCACCCGCGACCTGGATCTCCTCGATATCCTTGGAATAGAGATCGCGGATCGCGCGCTTGATCAGCGAGCCTTCCTCGTAGACGAGGGCCGGCGCGGTCGATTTCAGCGTCAGCTCGCGCACGCTTTCCCACAGGCGCATCAGATATTCGAAGTCGCGCTTGATCTCGACCTTGGTGCGCGCGGCGCCGGCCGTGCGCAGGATGACGCCCATCCCCTCCGGCACCTCCAGCTCGGAGGCCATGGATTTCAGGCGCTTGCGGTCGGTCGAATTGGTGATCTTGCGCGAGATGCCGCCGCCGCGCGCGGTGTTCGGCATCAGCACGGAATAGCGGCCGGCGAGGCTCAGATAGGTGGTGAGCGCGGCGCCCTTGTTGCCGCGCTCCTCCTTGACGACCTGCACCAGCAGGATCTGCCGGCGCTTGATCACCTCCTGGATCTTGTATTGGCGGCGCGGGCGCGAGGCGGCGCGGGTCGGCACCTCCTCCATCGCGTCGCCGCCGCCGCCGATCTCGGCGACCTGATCCTCGCCATTGCCGTTCTCGCCGGCCTGCATCTCGCCGGCATGATCCTCGCCGGCATGATCTTCCGCCGTGGCCAGCGCCTCTCCGGTGTTCTCGCCTTCGACGGCCTCGCTCACCGAATCGGCGGCCGGGCTCGCGGCCTTGCGCGCCCGGCCGCGCTTGGCGCGGGCGCGGCTGCGCTCGTCGTCGTCGCGCTCCTCGTCGGCGGCGGCGGCGGCTTCCTCGGCGAGCAGCGCCTGCCGGTCGGCCGTCGGGATCTGGTAATAATCGGGATGGATTTCGGAGAAGGCGAGGAAGCCGTGGCGGTTGCCGCCGAAATCGACGAAGGCGGCCTGAAGCGAGGGTTCGACCCGCGTCACCTTGGCGAGGTAGATATTGCCGCGCAGCGGGCGCCGGTTGGCGCTCTCGAAATCGAATTCCTCAACGCGGTTGCCGCGTGTCACCACGACCCGGGTCTCTTCCGGGTGCGCGGCATCGATGAGCATTTTTGTTGTCATGGGAAACTCTTGAAAGGTCGGAAGCCCGCCTGCCGGCGCGGCGCGTCTCCAGGACGCGCGGGGCGCCGGCCCGTTCCGGGAATGGCGGGCGGCAAGGTCGGGATCGGGGCAGGACGGCGGACCGCCGCTGCTCCGGGGCAAGGGGTGCGTTCGAAGCGACGCGCGGAACGCCCCGCGCCGCGACCGCGGAAGCGGCAGCGCGGCGGGTTTGGTCCGACATCATCCAAGCTGGCATCGACGCCATCCTCGTTCGAACAGACGCGCGAGGCTCGCGCGCCACGGGGCACCGGGCGACGGGCGAAATTGCCGGGCGGCAAAGGCTCGAAGCCGGTTTCCCGCATTCCACGGACGGGGAGGAGGATCCGGCGCCCTTTCACGAGGCGTTAGGACGGATCAACGAAAACTTGCCCCGGCTCGGAATGCACCGTAGGACCCGTTTAAGCGGGAGGGGGGCTTTTGGCAAGCACCACGATGGCAGGCGCGCGCAGCAAGGCCGGGGCACGGTTCCGCGCGATTTCCGCCGGGCTCGCGGCGCTTGCGGTGCTCGCGATCGCGCCGGCCCTGCGGGGGGCGGAGGGCAACGGGGCCAACGGCCCTGCGCGGGGCGAGCCGCCGGCGGTTGCGCGCGGGCTTCATCTCGTCGATGCCGGCGGCGAGGCGGCGGGGCTCGTCGTCGATCTGCCGCGTGAGGTCAATGTCCGCGTCTCGGCCCTCGCCGCGCCGGACCGGCTCGTCATCGATCTCGACGGCGTGGTGATCGCGCCCGGCGTCCCGCCGCTCGGCCGGGCCGGGCAGGGGCCGGTGGCGGGCTATCGGGCCGGGCTGTTCATGCTGGGCCAGTCGCGTATTGTCGTCGATCTCGCGCGGCCGGCGCTGGCGGAACGGGTCGATTTCGTCCGGCAGGCGGGCACCGCGCGGCTCATCGTCGAGATCCGGGCGGTGACGCCGCAGCGCTTCGCCGAACAGGCGCGGATGGATCGCGCCAGCCGCCTCGCCGCGCAGGGAGAGGAGACGGCGGCCATCGCCCGCCCGCCGGGAGCGAAACCGCTCATCGTCATCGATCCCGGCCATGGCGGCATCGACCCCGGCGCCTCGGGGGCGAAGGGCGAACTGGAGAAGGACATCGTGCTCGCCTTCGGGCGGGCGCTCCGGCAGGCGATCGAGGCCGAGGGGCGCCTCGAGGTGCAGATGACGCGGGAGGACGACCGCTTCATCGCGCTCGGCGAGCGGGTGCGGTTCGCGCGTTCGCGCGGGGCAGCACTGTTCGTCTCGCTGCACGCCGATTCGCTGGCCGGGGAAAGCGACGTGCGCGGCGCCTCGGTCTATACGCTGTCGGAGAAGGCTTCCGACGCCGCCGCCGCGCGCGCTGCCGAGAAGGAGAACCGCGCCGACCTGATGGCCGGACTTGATCCGGATACCGAGGCGCGCGACGGGATCGGCGACATCCTCGCCGATCTGGCGCGGCGGGAGACGCGGATCTTCAATCAGCTCGCCGCGCGCGCGGCGATCAGGGCGATCCGACACGGCGCGGCGCTGCACAAGGTGCCGCTGCGCAGCGCCGGCTTCCGGGTGCTGCGCGCGCCGGACATGCCCTCGATCCTGATCGAACTCGGCTATCTGTCCAATGCCGAGGATCTCGCGGCGCTCCATGACGACAGAGCGCGGGCCGCGCTGGCCCGGACGCTGGCGCGCGCCTTCACGACCTTCCTGACCGAGCGGCGCGACGCGATTTCCGCGCGCGTTCAGGAATAACGTGCAGAATGGCAACATTGCCGTTTTTCGGCCACGCTTCTCGACAAAGTCCAGACAAGCGGGTTTGTCGGGCCGCGCGCGTTCTGGTATCGGAACCCCGGTCGGTTCCGTGCCCTCCCGTTTCCGGCCGTGGCCTTGAAAGCGGGAACGGGCGGCGAGACGGCGCGGAATCCACGGCGGATCACGGGCGCGCAGGGCATTCCGGCCGCCACCTGGAAATGGGATAACGGCATGCGGATCATCGCGCGGTTCCTCGCGTTCCTGTTCGGCACGGCAACGCTGGTCGGGCTGATCGGCGCCGCCGTGGCCGGCTACATGATCTGGCATTATTCGCAGGATCTGCCCGACCACGCCCAGCTCGAGAAATACGAGCCGCCGGTCACGACCCGCATCCATGCCGCCGATGGCACATTGCTGGCGGAATATGCGCGTGAGCGCCGGCTCTACCTGCCGATCCAGGCGGTGCCGAAGCTGGTGATCGCAGCCTTCCTTTCCGCCGAGGACAAGAATTTCTACAAGCATGGCGGTGTCGATCCCGAGGGCATCGCCCGCGCGCTCGTCTCGAATTTCCGAAAAGGGTCGGGCGCGCGCCAGCAGGGCGCCTCGACCATCACCCAGCAGGTGGCGAAGGTGTTCTTCCTCTCGCCCGAGCAGAGCTACGAGCGCAAGATCCGCGAGGCGCTCGTCGCCTTCCGGCTCGAATCGACCTTCTCGAAGGACAAGATCCTGGAACTCTATCTCAACCAGATCTATCTCGGCTTCGGCAATTACGGCATCGCCGCGGCGGCGCTGAACTATTACGGCAAATCGGTGCACGAGCTGACGGTGGCCGAGGCCGCCTATCTCGCCGCGCTGCCGAAAGCGCCGTCGAACTATCACCCGATCAACCAGCGCGATGCCGCGCTCGGCCGCCGCAACTACGTAATCGACCGCATGGTCGAGAACGGCTACATTACCCGCGAGGACGGCATCGCCGCCCGCGCCGAGCCGCTCAATGTCACCTTCCGGCAATTGTCGCCGAATTCCTATGCCGCCGGCTTCTTCGCCGAGGAGGTCCGGCGCGAGCTTGCCGAGCGCTACGGCTCGAAGAAGCTCTACGAGGGCGGGCTCTCCGTGCGCTCGACGCTCGATCCCAAGCTCCAGATCCTCGCGCGCAAGGCGCTGTCCGACGGCCTCGTCCGTTTCGACGAGGCGCGCGGCTGGCGCGGCGCGCAGGAAAAGATCCCCTATACCGGCGATTGGGGCGTGGCGCTCGCCGAGGTGGCGACGCTGACCGATGTCGATCCCTGGCGCCTTGCGGTGGTGCTCGATGTCACCGACCAGCAGGCGCGGATCGGGCTCCAGCCGCAGCGGCTCGGCGGTGGCCAGCTCGACCGCAAGCGCGAGACCGGCGTCATTACCGCCGAGAGCGCCAAGGTCTTCCCGCGTCGACCGCTGCGGCAGGCGCTGGTGCCGGGCGATGTCGTCTATGTCGAGCCCATCGCCGGCCAGCCGGGGCAGTTCCGTCTGCGCCAGGTGCCGGAAATCTCCGGCGCGATCGTGGCGATGGACCCGCATACCGGCCGCGTCAAGGCGATGGTCGGCGGGTTCTCCTTCGACAAGAGCGAGTTCAACCGCGCGACGCAGGCGCTGCGCCAGCCGGGTTCCGCATTCAAGCCCTTCGTCTACGCGACGGCGCTCGACAACGGCTATACCCCGTCTTCGATCATTCTCGACGAGCCGATCGAGGTCGATCAGGGCGCCGGGCAGGGCGTATGGCGGCCGGAGAATTACGACGGCAAGTCGACCGGCCCGCATACGCTGCGTTACGGAATCGAGCGTTCCAAGAACCTGATGACCGTGCGCCTCGCGCGCGATCTCGGCATGCCGCTGGTCGCGGAATATGCCAAGCGATTCGGCGTCTACGACGACATGCTGCCGGTGCTCGCCATGTCGCTCGGCGCCGGCGAGACCACCGTGCTGCGGATGACGGCCGCCTATTCGATGTTCGCCAATGGCGGCCGCCGCATCCGCCCGACCCTGATCGATCGCATCCAGGATCGCTGGGGCGAGACGATCTACCGGCATGATGAGCGGATCTGCCGCGATTGCAACGCCGAGGGCTGGCGCAGCCAGGACGAGCCGAAGATCATCGACAAGCGCGAGCGCGTGATCGACCCGATGTCCGCCTACCAGATCACCTCGATCATGGAGGGGGTGGTCCAGCGCGGCACCGCGACCGTGATCAAGCCGCTCGGCCGCACCATCGCCGGCAAGACCGGCACGACCAACGATGCCAAGGATGTCTGGTTCGTCGGCTTCTCGCCCGATCTCGCCGTCGGCGTCTATCTCGGCTACGACAAGCCGCGCTCGCTCGGCACTTCCGCGACTGCCGGGCAATATGCCGCGCCGATCTTCCGCGACTTCATGAAAGAGGCGCTGGCCGGCAAGCCGAACCTCCAGTTCCGCGTGCCGCCGGGCATCAAGTTCATCCGCGTCAATTATGCGAGCGGGCAGCGCACCAGTGCCGGTGATCCGCAGGCGATCCTGGAGCCGTTCAAGCCCAACACGGCGCCGCCGGAGAGCTATTTCGGCGGCAGCATCACCGCTGGCGGCGGCGCGGGCGGCGTGATCGGCGCGACGACGGGCGGGCTCTACTAGGCCGGTGCGGGTTTACAGCGGCCTGCCGGCTCGGCTATGCGGGCGCTTCGCTGCGCCCGGGGCGGCGTGGCCCATTTGCGGAAAGCGGGAATGCGCGCGGAAATCGAGACGATGGTCGATGCCATCAAGCAGTCTGTCGGGCTGCTGAGGAGGCATCTTTGACTGGGACAAGGCGCAGAAGCGCCTCGCGGAGCTGAATGCGCTCGTCGAGGCTCCGGACTTCTGGAACGATTCGGCCCAGGCGCAGAAGGTGATGCGCGAGCGGACCGACCTCGAATACAAGCTCAACGCCCTCCAGAAGCTCGAACGCGATCTCGAGGACGCGATTACCCTGATCGAGCTCGGCGAGGCCGAGGATGACGAGGCGACGATCGCCGAGGGCGAGGCGCAGATCCGCGCACTCGAGGCCGAGGCGCAGAAGCGGCAGATCGAGGCGCTGCTCTCGGGCGAGGCGGATTCCAACGATACCTATATCGAGGTGCATTCCGGCGCCGGCGGCACCGAGAGCCAGGATTGGGCCTCGATGCTGATGCGGATGTATATCCGCTGGGCCGAACGCTCGGGGTTCAAGGTCGAGGTCATGGAAATGTCGGACGGGGAGGAGGCAGGGATCAAATCCGCCACGCTCCTCGTCAAGGGCCGCAACGCCTATGGCTGGGCCAAGACCGAGGCGGGCGTGCACCGGCTGGTGCGCATCAGCCCCTACGATTCGAATGCGCGCCGGCACACCTCCTTCGCGAGCGTCACCGTCTATCCCGTGGTTGATGACGCGATCCAGGTCGACTTGAAAGAGAGCGATGTCCGCATCGATCTGATGCGCGCGCAGGGCGCCGGCGGGCAGAACGTCAACAAGGTCGAGAGCGCGGTGCGCCTCGTGCATATCCCGACCGGGATCATGGTGATGAGCCAGACCTCGCGCTCGCAGCACCAGAACCGCGAACTCGCCTGGAAGATGCTGCGTGCGCGGCTCTACGAACTCGAACTGAAAAAGCGCGAGGAAGCCGCCGCCGCCGAGCAGGCCAACAAGACCGATATCGGTTGGGGGCACCAGATCCGCTCCTACGTGCTCCAGCCTTATCAGCTCGTGAAGGATCTGCGCACGGGCGTGACCTCGGGCACGCCCTCCGAGGTGCTGGACGGCGATCTCAACCCCTTCATCGAGGCGGCACTCGCCCATCGCATCCATGGCGGGGACACAATCGTCGAGGATATCGATTGAATTGATGCCCTTAGGCGCGTGATCCGGGCTGGCCGCCCGGCGCGCATTCGCGCTTGCGGCCCTGGGGGCCAGAAGGGTTGCGGTCAGGGCGTATGGCCGGCGAGGAGCCGCTCGGCGCGCAGGAACCGCATCGGGTCCATCGCGTCGTCGTCGATGCGGACCTCGTAATGCAGGTGCGGGCCGGTCGAGCGGCCGGTCGAGCCGACCTGGCCGAGAACCGCGCCCTTCTCCACCGTCTCGCCCTCGCTGACGGCGATCGTCGAGAGATGGGCATAACGCGTCGAGATGCCGAAGCCGTGGTCGATCTCGACCATGCGGCCGTAGCCGCCATTATAGCCCGCCTCGATGACCGTGCCCCTGGCGGTGGCGCGGACCGGCGTGCCGGTCGGGGCGCGGAAATCGAGGCCGGAATGGAGCGCCGGGGTCCGGGTGAAGGGGTCAAGCCTCGTGCCGAAGCCGGAGGCGAGATCGTGCCGCCCCGCGAGCGGCGCGGCGACCGGCAAGGCCCGCACCATGCTGCGGCTGCGGATCAGCGCGTCGAGCGCGGTTTCGGCCTCTGCGAGCGTCAGTTCGAACCGGCCAGCCATCCCCGCGCCATGCGGCGGCGGCAGCAGGGGACCGCCGAGCCCAGCGGCTTCGGGTTTGACATCACGCAGTATCAGGTCGTCGAACGATGCCGGGCGGCGGATCGTCGGCGCGGCGCTCGCGCGGCCGAAGCGCGCCGGATCGAGCCCGAGTGCCGCGACCAGTTTTCGGCCCTGTTCGGCCTCGGCGGCGGCATTCTCACCGATCGCCTTCAGGCGATGGAGCTGCGATTGCTCCATGCGCCCGGAGCGGCGCTCGAGTTCGCCCACCACGCCTTCAAGCGGACCGCGGATCGGGGAGGCGGGGTTCTCGGCCCGAAGCGGCGCGACCGGTTCGAGCGGCTGGGGCTTGCGCTGCGGCATCGGCGCGAAGGAAAGGACCGAGCCCGGCGTGGCGACGGGCGCCGGCGCTGCGGCGGTTGCCGGCGGCAGGCCCGCTTTGTCGGCGCGCGCGTCGAGTTCGGCGACGATCACCTGCCGCGCCTCCAGCTCGGCTTGCCGCGCGACCAGCCCGGCGACGCGATCCTCGATCGAATCCTGGTTCATCACCTGCCTGGCCGAGATCCGGTCGATACGGGCGCGGAGATCGGCGATCCGGTCCTCATAGGCCTGCACGCTGCGGTTCTCGCCTGCCAGGATCGCGGCGACGATCTCGTCGCGCGCAAGGAGATAGGTGCAGGCCAGCGCGAACCAGAGCGCGAGCGCCGCGCTCAGCGCCAGGATCGCCAGCGAAAGGCCCCGGCCGAGTTCCACCGCGCGCGTGACGCCGCCTGTCCGGACGAGGAGGGCGAAGCGTGTTCCGGAATGGGCGAGCGGGTCCTGCGGAAGCGGTCGAATAATCATGGGACGCACGAATCCGGAAGCGGAAATCAGCTTCCCCCGATCATGGATCGTTAGGGTTAATGCCGGGCTAACCGGCAAATTCCGCTTGCAGCTTGCGCGGGGCGCGCTTCCGGCGCCCGCGCGCGGCGTCTTCAGAGCGCCTTCACCGCCGCCAGCACCTCCGCCGCGTGGCCGGGAACCTTGACCTTCGACCAGATCCGCGCGATGCGGCCGGCGGGGTCGATCAGCAGGGTCGTGCGTTCGACGCCCATGTATTTGCGGCCATACATGCTCTTCTCGACCCAGACGCCATAGGCCTGGAGCATGGTTTTTTCCTCGTCGGCGGCAAATGCGAGATCGAGCCCGTGCTTGGCCTTGAACTTGTCGTGGCTCCTGACGCTGTCCGGCGAGACGCCGAGGATGGCCGCGCCGGCTTCGGCGAAATCCGCGCGCAAGGCGTTGAACTCGATTGCTTCCTGCGTGCAGCCGGAGGTGTCGTCCTTCGGGTAGAAATAGAGCACCAGCGCCTTGCCGGCGAAATCCGCCAGCGAGAGGGTTCGGCCGCCATCGCCGGGCAGCGAGAAATCGGGGGCCTTGTCGCCCTGGGCGAGGCTCGGGGTCGCAGACATCGATCGGGTCTCCTGGTTCGCGCGGGCTGATCCGCCGCCGGCGCCTAGATGGTGCGGCGCGGCCGGTGCGGCGAGGGGGCGGTGATCGGGATCCGCGCTTTCGCGATCCATGATTTTGACGTCTTTGATGTGCATGAGCCGGGAACGCCGCCCCCGGCGGGCCGGTGACAGGTTTGCGGCGCGGTTCCGGCTGATAAGGAAGGAACGGGCGAGGCGACTCGCCGGCCGGAGTGAGGACTTGCAGCGCAACACCGAATCCCGTGCGCATGAGGGCGCCGACGCAGACATGGAACTGGGTCCGCTGCCCGGACGGCGGCGGATCGGGCTCGCCGGTCGCTGCGCGCTCGGCGCCGCGGCCCTTCTGCTCGCGCTCCTCGCTTCGGGCGCCTTCCTGATCTGGACCATCCAGAACGAGCGGAACTCGGCCTTCCTGCGCAACCAGTTCGTTGCGCTGCTCAGCGCCGGGCTCGGACCGGAGAACCGGTTCGCGCTCGATTCGGCCGGCCTCAAGCTTGCCGGCATCACGCCGACCTTCTCGATCGGCGGGCTTTCGATCCACAATCCCGAGACCGGCGCCGCCGCGGAGCTCGACAGGGCCGATGTCCGGCTGACGCGAGCCTCGGTGTTGCGGCTCGCGCCGGAAGCGAAATCGATCCGGTTCGAGGGGTTGCGGCTGGTGCTGCCCGGCAGGGCCGGCACCGCCGAGCCGCCGGGGGCGCGCGCAGCGATGGCCCTGCTGCGCGCGGTTCTGGCGGGGATTCACGGCGCGATCGCGGGGCAGGACCCGGCCTTCGCCGCGCTGACGACGATCGAGGGGCGCGACATCACGATCCTGCGCCGCGCGGAGGATGGCTCGATGGTGCTTGTCCGCAGCGGGCTGACGGCCAGTTTTACCCGCAAGGACGACGCCCATCTCGTCGCAAGCCTCGGCCGGCAGGGCGAGGCGGCGGCGGTCACGCTGGCCGCGCGCGCGGCGCCCTCCGCCGAGGGCGGCCGCGTCATCGAGCTGGAGAGCGGCGGGCTGACCGCCGCAACCCTGTTCCAGTTCCTCAGCGCCGTACCGGCGGGGATCGACCCCGCCCTGCGCCTCGTGGCGCGGGTGACGGCGCGGGTCGACGAGGCCAACCGCCCGCTCGACACGATGTTGACGCTGGTGGCGGCGGGAGGGCGGATCGTGCCGCCGGATCCCGACATGCTGCCCTTCGATCTCGACGAGGCGCGGATCGATCTGCGCCTCGCGCCGGACGAGGCGGATATGGTGATCGACCGCGCCGCGATCCGGTTCGGCGAGACCGAGATCGTCACGCGTGGCCGGCTCGGGCCGGGCGGAGACGGGGCGGAGGGGCTGAAGCTCGATCTCGTCGCCGAGCGGCTGGTTCTCGGGCGTTTGTCCCGTCAGGAGCCCCTTGTCACGCTGCCGGAGGCCCGGCTCGAGGGCCGGATCGCCCCGGACGGGCGGACCTTCGATCTCGACCGGCTGGCCTTCGGGGACGGCACGGGAAGCGGGCTGCTGTCCGGCCGGTTCTCGATGGCGGATGGCGGGCTCGTCGATCTGCGCTTCGAGGCCCAGGGCTTCGATCTGCGCCCGGCATTGCGGGTCTGGCCGATCTGGATCGCGCCGGCGGTGCGGACCTGGCTCGTCGATCGTGTCGAGGGCGGGCGCGTCGCGGCGCTCTCCGTCCAGTCGCGGCTTGCCGGCGAGAGCTTGCGGGCGGCGCAGGAGAAGCGGCCCATTCCCAACGATTCCCTGCGCCTCACCTACCGGCTCGAGGACGTGACGCTGAAGCCGCTCGACGATGCCCTGCCGGTCCGGGGGCTCGTCGCCGAGGGGCTCTCGACCGGGCGCCGGGCGGCGATCTCGCTGCTGGCCGGGCGGATCGAGCCGCGCCCCGGCGCCAGCGTGGAGATCCAGCGCAGCGAACTCGTCGTTGCCGATACCGCACAGCGCCCGGCGCTCCTGGAGATGAACCTGCCGCTCCGGGGGCATCTCGGCGCGTTCATGACCTATCTCTCCGCGCCCTCGCTGCGCAGCGTCACGGGTGTTCCGAGCGATATCGAGATCCGTTCGGGGCAGTTCGAGGGCAGGGCTGCGATCCGGCTGCCGCTGACGGCGCAAGCCGCTTCGAAGGATGTCCGGGTCGAGTTCCGGGCCGATCTCCGGCAGGTGGCGATCGACAATGTCGTCAAGGACGAACGGATCGAGGACGGCCAGTTCCAGCTCGTGAGCCGCAACGGCCAGATCCAGCTGCGCGGCGAGGCGAAGCTCTTCGGCACGACGCAGCAGATCGAGATCCGCGGCGAGGCCGGCAAAGCACCGCGCGCGGTGCTGAAATCGGTGCTCGACGAGGCCCAGCTCGCGCGCCGCGGCATCGAGGTGAAGCCGATCCTGTCCGGCCCGGTCGCGGCGACGGTGTCGCTCGATCTCGATGGCCGGCCGGCGCGGGATGTCGAGATCGAGCTGGATCTCGCGCGGGCGCGCGTCGAGGGCGGGTTGCCGGGGCTTTCGAAGCGGGCAGGGCAGCCGGGGCGGGTGAAGTTCGTGCTACAGACCCGGCAGGATCTGACGATCCTCGACCATCTCGATTTCGAGATGGGCGGGGTCTCGGCCAGGGGGCGGCTCGAATTCCAGCGCGGCGGGTTCCACCGCGCCGAATTCGCCGCCCTGAAGCTCTCTCCCGGTGACAATGTCCGCGTCACGGCGGAGCGCGTGAAGACGCTGACGAAGATCGTCGTTCGCGGCAATTCCTTCGACCTGCGCCCCTTTCTCAAGAGCCTCCAGGCCGGCCGGATCGAGGAGGCCAGGGGGCAGGCGGGCAAGGCCCAGGATGGCAAGAGCCAGGACGGCGCCGACCTCGATCTCGATCTCGAGACGACGGTGCTGGTCGGGTTCAACGGCGAGTTGATGAGCGGGGTGAGCGCCAGGGCGCAGAAGCGGCAGGGCCGGCTTGCGCAGCTCAACCTGCAGGGACGGTTCGGGGCGGCGCCGATCGCGGTCACCACGCTTGAGCAGCGCGCGGATGCGACCCGTCTCGGCGTCGAAGGCGGGGATGCCGGCTCGCTGTTCCGCTTCCTCGATCTTTACACGCGGGCCTATGGCGGGCGGATGAATGCCGATCTCACGATCGCGGCCGACCGGCAGACCGGCCTCGTTCAGGTGCGGGATTTCGACGTACGCGGCGAACCCGGCCTCAAGCAGGCCTCGGGTTCGGTGGCGGCGGCCCAGCCCGATCGTCAGTTCGTCGCCGGTTCGACGGGCGATGTCGTGCGGTTCGAGAAGCTGCGCGCCGAGTTCACGCGCCGGCCCGGCAGGCTCGACGTGCCCGAGGCGGTGATGTGGGGCGCCTCGATCGGCGGTTCGATCGAGGGCACGATCGATTACGCGCGCGACACGGTGAGCCTCAAGGGCGCCTTCGTGCCGGCCTATGCGCTCAACAATCTCTTCGCGCAGGTGCCGATCATCGGCCGCATTCTCGGCGGCGGGCAATATGAGGGCCTGTTTGCGGTGCCCTTCGTCATCACCGGCAAGGCCAGCGCGCCGGTGCTGCGGATCAACCCGGTGAGCGCCATCGCGCCGGGTTTCCTGCGCAAGTTCTTCGAGATCCAGCGCGAGAAATAGCCCGGCGCGGCCGTTCCGTTCGGCTCGCGGCCCGGTCAGACCGGGCGGATCAGCACATGCTTCTTCTTGCCGAAGGAGAGCTTGATCGCGCCGGCCTCCGTCGCGTCCGCCGCCGTGAGCACCCGGGCGGGATCGGTGACGACCCTGTCGTTGACGCGCAGCCCGCCGGCCTGCACCTGCCGGCGCGCCTCGCCGTTCGAGGCGACGAGCCCGGCCCGCACGAAGGCCGCGAGCACGCCAAGCCCGGTGGCAAGCTCCGCCGCCGGGACGTCGATCCCCGGCAGGTCGGATGCCGCGCGGCCCTCCTCGAAGGTCCGGCGCGCGGTCTCGGCGGCGGCTTCCGCGGCTTCGCGGCCATGCATCAGCGCCGTCGCCTCGGTCGCGAGCACCTTCTTCGCCTCGTTGATCTCGGCGCCGCCCAGCGCGGCGAGCCGCGCGATCTCGTCGAGCGGCAGGAAGGTGAAGAGCCGGAGGAAGCGGCCGACATCCGCATCCTCGGTGTTGCGCCAGAACTGCCAGTATTCGTAAGGGGAAAGCATGTCGGCATTGAGCCAGACCGCGCCTTGCGCCGTCTTGCCCATCTTGGCGCCGGAGGCGGTGGTGATGAGCGGGCAGGTGAGCGCGTAGAGCTGATGCGTGCCCATCCGCCGGCCGAGATCGATGCCGGTGACGATGTTGCCCCATTGATCGGAGCCGCCCATCTGCAGGTTGCAGCCGTGGCGGCGCGCCAGTTCGACGAAATCGTAGGATTGCAGCAGCATGTAGTTGAATTCGAGGAACGAGAATTCCTGCTCGCGCTCGAAGCGCTGGCGCACGGATTCCATCGTCATCATGCGATTGACCGAGAAATGCCGGCCGACATCGCGCAGGAAGGGCAGGTAAAGCAGCCTGGTCAGCCATTCCGCGTTGTCGATCATCCGCGCCTCGCCCGGCGCCTCGCCGAAGCGCAGGACCTTGGCGAACACCTCCCTGATGCCGGCCTTGTTGATCTCGATCTCGTCGAGCGAGAGCAGCTTGCGCGCCTCGTCCTTGAACGAGGGATCGCCGATCTGGGTCGTGCCGCCGCCCATCAGCGTGATCGGGGTGTTTCCGGTCCGCTGGAGCCAGGCCAGCATCATGATCGAGACCAGGCTGCCGATATGCAGCGAGCGCGCGGTGCAATCATAGCCGACATAGGCGACAATCTCGCGCTTGGCCGCCAGCGCATCGAGGCCGGCGAAATCCGAGCATTGATGCACGTAGCCGCGCTCGAACATGACGCGCAGGAACTCGGATTTCGGCGAAAAATCGGTCATGGTGGCACCGTTCAGGATCGTTTGGGGCTCGCTAAAGCAAGGCGGCGGAAATGGAAAGGGCGGCAAAAGAAAAGGGCGGCTCCTGGCCGCCCTGTTCCGTCCCGGAAGCGCGCGGGGCCTATTCCGCGACGATCCCGAGACGCCTGTCCAGATAGCTGCCGACCGTGCCCACGAGCTGATCGACCCTGTTCTCGAAGAAATGGTTCGCGCCCTCGATCACGGCATGGTCGAGCTTCACGCCCTTCTGCACCTTCACCTTGTCGATGACGGAAATCACCTCGTTCACCGGTGCGACGCGGTCCTTGTCGCCATGGACGAACAGCCCCGAGGAGGGGCAGGGCGCGAGGAAGGAGAAATCGTAGCGGTTCGCCATCGCCGCGATCGAGATGAAGCCCTCGATCTCCGGCCGGCGCATCAGGAGCTGCATGCCGATCCAGGCGCCGAAGGAGACGCCGGCGATCCAGCAGGAGCGTGCATCCGGGTTCACGGCCTGCATCCAGTCGAGCGCGGCGGCGGCATCGGAGAGTTCGCCCGAGCCATGGTCGAATGCGCCTTCCGAGCGGCCGACGCCGCGGAAATTGAACCGCAGGACCGAGAAGCCGCGCTCGTGAAAGGTGTAGAAAAGCTGGTAGACGATCTGGTTGTTCATCGTCCCGCCGAATTGCGGGTGCGGGTGCAGCACGATGGCGATCGGCGCGCCCTTCTTCTTGGCCGGCTGGTAGCGGCCTTCGAGACGGCCTTCGGGGCCGTTGAAAATGACCTCAGGCATGTATTCTTCCGTCTTCAGGCGCCCCGCCGCGCGAAGTTGACGGAAGATATCCGTCGGGCGGCTTGACGGGGCGCATGTGCCCGCTAAGTAATGTAGGTGGAACCGTTCTTAGAACAATTCTAAGAACGGTCTGCCTTCGGCGTCTCGCGGCGCCGATGGAGCAGGCGCGTTAGCATAGCGCCACGCGAATTGCGACGGTTTTCGTGGCCTCGGCCACAGCAACGGGATGACCATGCCAGGCGCGCGCGCCTATCTCGACTGGAACGCCTCGGCGCCGCTTCTTCCCGAAGCGCGGGCGGCGATGCTGGCCGCGCTGGACGAGGCCGGCAACCCGTCCTCGATCCATGCGGAAGGGCGGGCGGCGCGGGCGATCGTCGAGGCGGCGCGGGCCGAGGTCGCAGCTCTGGCTGGCGGGGAAGCGGAGAACGTGGTCTTCACCTCCGGCGCCACCGAGGCGATCAACGCCGTGCTGCGGCGGGGGCTCGGCGGCTGCTGCGGCCGCGACCTCGCCGTCGGCGAACGGGTGATCGTCGGCGCAACGGAGCATGCGGCGGTCTTCGCCGCCGCGGCGGCGGCGGAGATCGCACCGGTCGGGCCGGACGGGCTGATCGACCGCGCTGCTCTGGCGGCGCGGCTTGTCGAGGGGCCGCCGGCGCTCGTCATGATCCAGCTTGCGAACAACGAGACCGGCATCCGCCAGGATATCCCCGCGCTGGCGGGGATCGTCCACGCGGCCGGCGGTGCGCTGGTCGTCGATGCGGTGCAGGGGCCGGGGCGCATCGCGGGCCCGCTCGCCGCGGCGCTCGACGGCGCGGATGCCGTCATCCTTTCCGCGCATAAGTTTGGCGGGCCAAAGGGCGTCGGCGCCCTCATCTTCGCCGATCGCCGCACGCGGCTCGCCTCGGCGCTGATCGCCGGCGGCGGGCAGGAGCGGGGGCAGCGCGGCGGAACCGAGAATATTCCCGGCATCGCCGGCATGGGCGCGGCGGCCCGGGCGGTTCACGCGGCAGGTAAAGTGCCTGAGAGATTGATTCATCTCCGCGACACATTCGAGAATCATCTGAATCACATCGCGGCGGATGCTCTCATCGCGGGGCAAGGCGGGCCGCGCCTCGCCAATACGAGCCTGTTCGCGATTCCCGGCCTTTCCGCCGAGAAGGCGCTCATCGCCTTCGACCTGGCGGGCGTGGCGCTGTCTTCCGGCTCGGCCTGCTCGTCGGGCAAGGTGCGGGCGAGCCATGTGCTCCGCGCGATGGGTGCGGCGGAATGGGTGATCGAGGGCGCGCTGCGCGTCTCGATCGGCCCGGCGACGCGGGAAGAGGACCTCGAACGCTGCCTTGCCGTTTTGGCGCGGCAGCTTCGCGGACGCGGCAACCGGCCCCGGAGCGCGGCATGACCGCGCCTGGCCCGGACCTTCGAACGTGCATGCAGATCCCCGGCCCTTGAAACCGGAGAGGAGAGACGATGGCAGCGGTGAAAGAGACGGTCGAGACCGTCAAGACGATCGACGTCGACCAGTACAAATACGGCTTCGTCACCGAGATCGAGACGGAACTCGCGCCCAAGGGGCTGAGCGAGGATATCGTCCGCTTCATCTCGGCGAAGAAGGGCGAGCCGCAATGGCTGCTCGACTGGCGGCTGGAAGCCTTCCGCCGCTGGCAGACCATGACGGAGCCGACCTGGAGCCGCGTGCATTATCCGGCGATCGATTTCCAGGACCTGCATTATTATGCGGCGCCCAAAAGGACGCCGGGGCCGAAGAGCCTCGACGAGGTCGATCCCGAACTGCTCCGGACCTATGAGAAGCTTGGCATTCCCCTGCGCGAGCAGGAAATCCTCGCCGGCGTCGAGATCTCGAAGGTCGCGGTGGATGCGGTGTTCGATTCGGTCTCGGTCGTGACCACCTTCAAAGCAGAGCTGGCCAAGGTCGGCGTGATCTTCTGCGCGATCTCCGAAGCGGTCAGGGAGCATCCTGATCTCGTGCGGAAATATCTCGGCACGGTTGTACCGACCTCCGACAATTTCTACGCCACGCTCAACTCGGCGGTTTTCTCCGACGGGTCGTTCGTCTACATCCCGCCGGGCGTGAAATGCCCGATGGAGCTTTCGACCTATTTCCGCATCAACGAACAGAAGACCGGGCAGTTCGAGCGCACGCTGATCATCGCCGACAAGGGCGCCTATGTGAGCTATCTCGAAGGCTGCACCGCGCCCAAGCGCGACGAGAACCAGCTTCACGCCGCCGTGGTGGAACTCGTCGCGCTCGACGATGCCGAGATCAAGTATTCGACCGTCCAGAACTGGTATCCGGGCGACAGCGAGGGCAAGGGCGGGATCTACAATTTCGTGACCAAGCGCGGCGATTGCCGCGGCGCGCGCTCCAAGATCTCGTGGACGCAGGTCGAGACCGGCTCGGCGATCACCTGGAAATATCCGTCCTGCATCCTGCGCGGGGAAGGCTCCTCGGGTGAATTCTACTCGATCGCGATCTCGAACGGCCATCAGCAGGTCGATTCCGGCACCAAGATGATCCATCTGGGCAAGAACACGACCTCGAAGATCCTCGCCAAGGGCATCGCGGCTGGTCGCTCGGACAATACGTATCGCGGGCAGGTCTCGGCGCACCGGAAGGCGACCGGCGCGCGCAATTTCACCAATTGCGACAGCCTGCTCATCGGCGACAAATGCGGCGCGCACACGATTCCCTATATCGAGGCGAAGAACGCCTCGGCCGTGTTCGAGCACGAGGCGACCACCTCGAAGATCGCCGAGGACCAGCTCTTCTACTGCATGCAGCGGGGCCTCGACGAGGAGGAGGCGGTGGCGCTCATCGTCAACGGCTTCGTGAAGGACGTGCTCCAGCAATTGCCGATGGAATTCGCGGTGGAAGCGCAGAAGCTCATCGCCATCAGCCTCGAGGGGAGCGTGGGATAACGCTTCCCGATGCCCGGGCGCGGCCCGCGCTCCAGCTCTCGATTTGACCTTCTCCCGAAGACGTCGGCGCCCGGCACGGCCGGGCATGGCGGCGGAGGGACCGAAACCGGAAACACACCATGCTTAAAATCAACAATCTCCATGTCGAGATCGACGGCAAGAAGATCCTCAACGGCCTTACGCTTCATGTGAAGCCGGGCGAGGTCGCGGCGATCATGGGCCCGAACGGCTCGGGCAAGTCGACCCTCTCCTATGTCGTCGCCGGCAAGGAGGATTACACCGTCACCGACGGCGAGATCCTGCTCGACGGCGTGAACATCCTCGAGATGGAACCGAACGAGCGGGCGGCGGCGGGGCTGTTCCTCGCCTTCCAGTATCCGCTCGAAATTCCCGGCGTCGCCACCATGACCTTCCTCAAGGCGGCGATGAACGCCCAGCGTAAAAGCCGGGGCGAGGGCGAACTTTCTCCCGGCGATTTCATGAAGGCGGTGCGCGAGGCGGCGAAGGCGCTCGGCATCGACCCGGACATGTTGAAGCGCCCGCTCAATGTCGGCTTCTCGGGCGGCGAGAAGAAGCGCATGGAAATCCTCCAGATGGCGCTGCTCAGGCCGAAAATGGCGATCCTCGACGAGACCGATTCCGGCCTCGACATCGACGCGCTCCGAATCGTCGCCGAGGGCGTGAATGCCCAGCGCGATCCTCGCCACGGTTTCCTCGTCATCACCCATTACCAGCGCCTGCTCGATCATATCGTGCCGGATACGGTGCATGTGATGGCGAAGGGCCGGATCGTGAAATCCGGCGGGCCGGAGATCGCGCTCGAACTCGAGAAGCATGGCTATGCCGAATATGTCGGCGAGGCCGCGTGAGGGCATGGCCATGAACGCGACCATCCTTCCCATCCGGACGCCTGCGGAAACGGCGCTCGCGGAGCGCTTCGCCACCGAGCGCGCGCGCCTTCCCGGCGCCGCGGCGGTGCGCGCCGCCGCCTTCGCGCGGTTCGAGAAGACGGGCCTGCCAAGCCGGCGGGTCGAGAGCTGGCATTACACCGATCTGCGGAGCCTGATGCGCGAACTCGCCCCTGCGGCGGGGGAGGCGGCGGTTCCGGCGGCGCTGCCGGAATTCGAGGGGCTCGGGCATCGGCTGGTGCTGGTCAACGGCCGGGCCGGAGCCGGGCCACTTCCGGCGGGGGTGACGGTCGAGCCGCTGGCGACGGCGCTCGCCGCCGGCCGGGTCGCGCTCGGCGCGGCGATGGGCGCGGCCGAGGATACGATCGTCGATCTCAACACCGCCCTGGCGCGGGAGGGGCTCGCGATCCGCATCGCCAGGGGGGCGGAGGCGGCGCTGCATCTCGCCTTCGTGACGGTTGCCGAGACCGCGGTGTCGGTGGCGTCGCGGATCGTCGTGGAGGTCGAGCCGGGCGCCGCGCTCACGCTGGTCGAAACGCATACCGGCCCGGATGGCCTCGCCTGCCAGCAGAATATCGTGGTGGAACTCGCGCTCGGCGCGGGTGCGCGGGTCGAGCATGTCCGCGTCAACGAATCGGGCGATGCGGCGCTGGCGCTGTCGACCCTCGCGGCCACGCTCGCGGCCGGCTCAGCACTCGCCTCGCTCAATGTCTCGACCGGCGGCGCCGTCAGCCGGCATCAGGTCTTCGTTACCTATGCCGGGGAGGGCGCGACGCTCTCCCTGCGCGGCGCGACGATGATCAAGGGCCGTCAGCATTGCGACAACACGCTGGTCGTCGATCACGCGGTGCCGCACGGGGAGAGCCGGGAATTGTTCCGCACCGTCATCGACGACGAGGCACAGGGGGTGTTCCAGGGCAAGATCATCGTCCGGCCCGACGCGCAGAAGACCGACGGGCAGATGGCCTCGAACGCGCTGCTGCTCGGCGACGAGGCCGGCATGGCCAACAAGCCGGAACTGGAGATCTTCGCCGACGATGTCGTCTGCGCCCATGGCGCGACCTGCGGCGCGCTCGACGAGAACCAGCTCTTCTACCTGATGGCGCGCGGCCTGCCGAAGCCGGAAGCCGAGGCGCTGCTCGTCGAGGCCTTCGTCGCGGAGGCGCTCGATCAGGTGCGCCACGAGGGCATCCGCGCCGCGCTGACGGCGAAGATCGGCGCCTTCATGCGGGGGCGGGCGCGATGACGCTCGACCTTGCCCGCATCCGCGCCGATTTTCCGGCATTGTCGCTCGAGCCTTACGGCAAGCCGCTCGTCTATCTCGACAATGCGGCCTCGGCGCAGAAGCCGACGGCCGTTCTCGACCGCATGCGCGCGGCCTACGAGAGCGAATACGCCAATGTCCATCGCGGGCTGCATTACCTCGCCAATGCCGCCACCGAAGCCTACGAGGCCGCCCGCGAGCGCGTGCGCGCCTTCCTCAATGCCGCCTCGACCGACGAGATCCTCTTCACCAAGAACGCGACCGAGGGGCTGAACCTCGTGGCCGCCTCGCTGGGGCGGCATCTCGCGATCGGGGAGGGCGACGAGATCGTGCTCTCGATCCTGGAGCATCATTCCAACATCGTGCCCTGGCATTACTGGCGCGAGCGGCACGGCGCGGTGATCAAGTGGGCGCCGGTCGACGAGGACGGCAATTTCCTGCTCGACGCCTTCGAGCGGCTGCTCACGCCGCGCACGAAGGTCGTCGCGATCACCCAGATGTCGAATGCGCTCGGCACCATCGTTCCCGTCCACGAGGTGATCCGCCTCGCGCATGCGCGCGGTATCCCCGTCGTGGTCGATGGCAGCCAGGGGGCGGTGCATCTCGATGTCGATGTGCGCGCGATGGCGGCGGATTTCTACATCTTCACCGGCCACAAGCTCTACGGCCCCTCCGGAATCGGCGCGGTCTATGGCCGGCGGGACTGGCTCGAACGCCTGCCCCCCTTCCTCGGCGGTGGCGAGATGATCCGCGAGGTCACCGAGGAGGGCGTCACCTATGGCGATCCGCCGCATCGTTTCGAGGCGGGAACGCCGCCAATCGTTCCGGCCATCGGGCTCGGTGCGGCGATCGATTACGTCAACGCCATCGGCAAGGCGGCGATCCGCGCTCATGAGGATCAGCTCGTGGCCTATGCCCATGAGCGGCTCGCGGCGATCAATTCGATCTCGATCCTCGGCCGCGCGCGGGAAAAGGGAGCGATCATCTCGTTCAGCCATCGCAACGCCCATGCCCATGACATCGCGACCGTGATCGACCGGCAGGGGATCGCCGTCCGCGCCGGCACGCATTGCACGATGCCGCTTCTGAAGCGGTTCGGCGTCAATGCTACCTGCCGTGCCAGTTTTGCCCTATATAACACCCGTGACGAGGTGGACCGGCTCGCCGAGGCGCTGATCCGGGCCGATCGTCTCTTCAGTTGAGGATGGAACGTGATGATCGAGGATGCCGGCCGCATCGAAGGCGAAGCGGGAAGCCCGGAGGCACCGCCATCCGCGGTGTCCGGCGCGACGGCGGCGACGCTCTCGCCCGAGGAACTCGACCGCCTGACCGATGACATCATCGCCGCGCTCAAGACCGTCTACGATCCCGAGATCCCGGCCGATATCTACGAACTCGGTCTCATCTACCGGATCGATATCTCCGACGAGCGTTTCATAACCATCGACATGACGCTGACCGCGCCGGGCTGTCCGGTGGCGGGGGAGATGCCGGGCTGGGTCGAGACCGCGGTGCTCGCGGTGCCGGGGGTTTCGGGCTGCCGGGTCAACATGACCTTCGACCCGCCCTGGGACCAGTCGCGCATGTCCGACGAGGCGCGCGTCGCGCTCGACATGTGGTGAGCGCGATGCGCGACCCGTTTGTGATCGTCGCCGTGGTTGCCTTCCTGATCTCCGGACAGGCATCGCTTGCGCAGTCTTCCGGTTGCAGCGGCATTGTCGTTCCGGGTGAGCGATCTATGGCGCCGGTCCGGCTGATGGCTGTCGGGGCGAGCGGCGGACGTGTCCATTTCGTGGAAGAGGCGGGAGCCGGCCGGCAGGGTTGCCCGTCGCCTTCGCCGCAATGCCAGCGGAAGGCCTTCGTGGTGCCCGGAGACCGTGTGCTCGTCGGGGTTCCGGCTGGCGATTACGTCTGCGCAAGCTATATCTCGCCCGATGCACGCCGCTTGAAGGGCCAGTTCGCCGAAACGCACGGCCTGTTGCCGCTCAAGGCGCTCCTTCCGGTCCGGCCAACGGAAGACGATGCGTGGATCGGGATCTGGCAGCGGAGTTCGGAAGCGGAAATCAAGATCAGCCGGGCTGCCTTGGGGCGACTCGCGGTCAAAGGCGAAGCGACGTTCGGCGCGCTGGATGCCGGCCGACGGGCGCGCGGCGCGGTCAATTCCGGCGAACTGGAAGGCGAGGCGCTGCCGGTGGGCGGAGGACTCGCGATCGGCTGGCAATATGTTGATCCGATCGCGCCATTCCCGGAGGGTGCACCAGATTGCCGCGCGCGTCTTCGCCTGTTCGGGCATTATCTTGTTGTCGAAGACAACATGCAATGCGGTGGCGCGAACGTCACCTTCACCGGGATCTATGTCCGTCGGAAATGATCAGCTCCGGTAATGCGCGCCAGCGGCCTGTTTCTCGCCCGTCCGGCCGCGCAGCGCGTCGAAATCGCGCTTGAGGAGCCCGACGATCACGTCGTCGTGCCATTGATCGCCGATCAGCGCCGATTCGCGCTCCAGCCCCTCGCGCACGAAGCCGACGCGCTCATAGGCCCGGATCGCCCGGGTGTTGAAGGCGAGGACCCGGGTCGAGAGCTTGTGCAGGCCGAGCGTGTCGAAGGCGAATTCGGCGATGGCGCGGATCGCCTCGGTGCCAAGCCCCCGGCCGAGCGCGCCGGGATCGAGGATGCCGACGATCAGCCCGGCGCGCTGATCGGCCTCGACGAAATTGTCGAGCAGGATCTCGCCGATGGCACGACCCTGGTGTTCGATCACCCAGGCCGCCGGATGGCTGGCGATGTTCTCGACCCAGGCCTTGGCCTGTTCCTCCGTCAGCGGCTGGAGCGCGCGGATATCGGCGCCGAGCAGCCGGTAGATCTCGGGATCGCGCCCTAGGGCATAGCGATCCGCGATATCGGTGGCGATGGGCTGGCGCAGGGTGAGGTGCTGCGTGCGGAGAACGGGGAGCGGCGAGGGGAGAATCATCTTTTCTGTGCCGGGAGAGCCGGTGCATCTGACGCCGCTCTCGATTTTTTCGCAAGGATCGTTAGGTTATACTCACAGTTCTTGACGAACCCTCGCCGGGCCTTGACCCCGGCGCCAGGAGAACGGAATGACGAGCCTCACCCCCCCGGACAAGCCCGCGGCCCCGGACAACCGCGCGGCCACTGATATGCGCGCGACATCGCCGCGACCGCGCCCCAAGGCCATGACTCTCACCGAAGCCGCCGCCGCGCGCATCCAGGCCGCGATCGTCGCCGCGGACAGGCCCATCGTCGGCATCCGCGTCGGCGTGCGCAATGGCGGCTGCGCCGGCATGTCCTACACGATGGAATATGCCGAGACGCGCAATCCGTTCGACGAGGTGATCGAGGACAAGGGCGTCACGGTGCTGATCGACCCCAAGGCGGTGCTGTTCCTGCTCGGCACCGAGATGGACGTGCGGACCGACAAGTTCGCCTCGACCTTCGTGTTCAACAACCCGAACCAGACCTCTGCCTGCGGCTGCGGCGAGAGCGTCGCCATCACGCCCGTGCCGGTCGAGCAGCTCGACGGTTGAGGGGGAGGGGGCCCTGGCCACCGATCCCGAATGGCTGAAGGACCTGTTCGCGCCGTGCGGCGAGGTGCGGCTCCGGCGGATGTTCTCGGGGCATGGCGTCTATCTCGGCGAGCATTGCATCGCGCTCGCCATCAAGGCCGGCCTCTGCCTGCGCGTTGATGCCGAGAGCCGCGCGGCATTCGAGGCGCTCGGTGCCCGGCCCTTCAGCTATGCCAAGACATCCGGCACCGTGACCGTGCAGGCCTGGTGGCAGGTGCCGGATACGCTGCTTGACGATCCCGATGCACTCGCGCCCTGGGCACGGCTTTCGTTTGAAACCGCGCGGCGGCTGCCGCCCAAACGCCGGCGTGCTGCGCCGCGAAAGCCGGCGGCAGGGGCGCAGCGCGGGCTCCTGGCGGGAGAGGGCGGCGAGGGCTAGCAACGTCGTTCGGCCTCGGCCCCGTCCTCCGGCTATTTGCGGCCGAGTGGCCCGCGCAGCAGGAAATCCGGCACCGCATCGCCGAACCCGACCGGGGTCGGGCCGTCATCGTCCCGGCGCGGCCTGTCCTCCCGGCGCGGCCGCTCTTCCCGGCGCGGGGCATCCTCCCGGCGGGGACGCGCCTCGCGGCGTGGAGGATCGGATTGCTCCGACCGGCCGGGCTTCGCGGCTCGCGGTCCGGCTTCGCCGGCGACGTCGCGGGAGGCGGCCTCGTCGAGGATCTTCTGCTCCTTCGCGGTCCGCACATGCTCGCGGCCTTCGCCGCGCCGCGGGCGGGCCTCGCGTTTCGGCTCGCGCCCGCGCTTGCGCGGCCGCTCCTCCTCATCGCCCGGCTCGCGCGCCGGCAGGCTTGAAAGATCACCCTCCAGCCAGGCGATCTCCTTGCCGATCAGCTTCTCGATCGCGGCCAGGGCCTTCTCGTTGCCGGGGGAGACCAGCGTATAGGCGGTGCCGAGCCGGCCGGCGCGGCCGGTGCGGCCGATGCGGTGGACGTAATCCTCGGCGTGATGCGGAATGTCGAAATTGAAGACATGGCTGACATCGGGAATGTCGAGCCCGCGGGCCGCGACATCCGAGGCGACGAGCAGGGTCAGTTCGTTCTTGCGGAAGGCTTCAAGCGCGTTCATGCGCGCGCGCTGGTCCATGTCGCCGTGCAGCGCGCCGACCGAGAAGCCGTGCCGTTCAAGGCTGCGGTAGAGGTTTGCGACCTCGCTCTTGCGGTTGCAGAAGATGATGCCGTTCTTGAGCGGCCTGTCCTGCGATGTCTGCGCGGCACGGATGAGCCTGCGCAGCGTTTCGCGCTTCTCGTAATCCCGGCCATGGGTGGCGACGAGGCTCTGGGTGATCGTCGAGGCGGTGGAGGAGGGACGCGCGACCTCGATCACCACCGGATTGGTGAGGAACTGGTCGGTGATGCGCTTGATCTCCGGCGGCATCGTCGCGGTAAAGAACAGGGTCTGGCGCGTGAAGGGGCAGAGCGAGGCGATGCGCTCGATATCGGGGATGAAGCCCATATCGAGCATGCGGTCGGCCTCGTCGATGACGAGGATCTCGATGCCGGTCAGCAGCAGCTTGCCGCGCTCGAAATGATCGAGCAGCCGGCCGGGCGTGGCGATCAGCACATCGGCGCCGCGGGTGATCTTGGCATCCTGATCGGCGAAGGAGACCCCGCCGATCAGCAGCGCGACATTGAGCTTCTGGTTCGGGGCGTATTTTGCGAAGGCTTCCTCGACCTGGGCCGCGAGTTCGCGCGTCGGTTCGAGGATCAGGGTGCGCGGCATCCGTGCGCGGGCGCGGCCCTGCTCCAGGATCGAGAGCATCGGCAGGGTGAAGGCGGCGGTCTTGCCGGTGCCGGTCTGGGCGATGCCGAGGACATCCTTGCGCTCAAGGACATGCGGGATCGCCTGCGCCTGGATCGGGGTCGGCTGCGTGTAGCCCGCCGCGGTCACGGCATCGAGCACGCGCTGGGAAAGGCCAAGATCGGAAAAGGACATGCGCACCTGAAAAACGTTGTCGGCGGATCCCGCTGAGCCGGGACCCCTGGCGCCGCGAATGGGCGTCCGGCCTGGCGGTTAAGCGGGAAACGGAACGGGAATGCAACCCGAATCTTGCATCCGGCGCCGAAATTCCGACATCCAGGGATTTTCCGCGCTAGTCCCGGCAGGGATCGGCCGGCCGTCCCGCCGGGCGCGGGATCGAGCCGGTCTGCAATCCGTCGTCGAGCACCGAGCGGGTCACGGTATATTGGCGCGTCCCTTGCGCGGTGGTGGCCGAGATGCGCCCGACCTGATCGGGCGTCACCAGCGTGATGAGCGCGATCACGCCATGTGCTGCGGCGAAGGTCACCGCGACCAGCGCAGCCGACAGGAGAAGGAAGCGCCGCAGCATGACCCCTTCGCCGCCAATCAGCCCGAGAATGGATTTCATCGCCGCCTCCTGCGCATCCGATGCGAATCTGAAGGAAGCGTGAAGCCGCATGGTTAACGTTTTCCTAAAGTGGCGGTGCGGGGGCAATTCCGGCCCCGCCTTGCGCAGGCATGGCGGGAACATGACCAAGCTTTAAGTTGCTTTCGCGCCCGTCATCCCCAAATTCCGGTGCGGGCCGGCGACAAAGGAGATGGAATCATGAGCGAGAAGAAACCGTTCTTCGGCAGCGCCGCGTCGAAATGGCTGATCGCGGGCGCGGCGATCCTGACGATCGGCGTCGGTGCCGGCATGGCCGATTGGGCCCGGCGCGGCGGCGACGGCTATGGCTGGCACGGCCGCGGCATGGGGCCGCGCGGCGCCGGCATCCAGCGCCTCTGCGAGCGCGATCCGCTGCGCTTCGAGGGGGTGGCCCGCGCCTATATCAAGGCCGATCTCGATCTCAATGCCCAGCAGAATGCCGAACTCGACAAGCTTGCCAACGGCCTCGTGCCGGCGCTCAAGGATCTGCGCGACGCGGTGTGCAACGATTTCGCCAATGCCGGGATGAATGCCCCGGCGCCGGAACGGCTCGAGAAATTCGCGGCGCTGCTGCGCAAGGCGGCGGACACCGCCGAGAAGACCGTCGCCCCGGCCAAGAGCTTCTATGCGACGCTCGATGACAAGCAGAAGGCGCGCGTGGAGGAGCTGACGCGCCCGCGGCACCGGATGATGGGGCCGCAGGGGCCCGGCCGCTTCGACGGTCCCAGCGGGCCGGAGGGCGGGCCCGGCGCCGGCCCCGGCTGGCGCTATCGCTGACGCGAACAGGAAGGGCGCCCTCGGGCGCCCTTTTCCATATCTGGCGTCAGGCGGCGCGCACCGCGCGCAGGAACCAGTCGACCTTGTCGCGCATCATCTGGCTCTGGCGCGCCAGTTCCTCGGAGGCGCTGAGCACCTGGCCGGCGGCGATGCCGGTATTGTCCGCCGCCTGATTGACGACCGCGATGCTCTCCGAGGCATGGGCCGTGCCTTGGGCGACCTGCTGCACGTTCTCGGCGATGCCCTGCGTCGCCTGGCTCTGCTCCGTGACGGCGACCGCGATCGAGGCGGCGACCTGATTGATCTCCTCGATCATCCGCGTGATCTCCCCCATGGCCTCGATCGACTCCGCCGAGGCGGCCTGGATCGCCACGACATGCTCGCCGATCACGTCGGTGGCGCGCGTCGTCTGCGCGGCCAGCGCCTTGACCTCGCTCGCGACCACCGCGAAGCCGCGGCCGGCCTCGCCGGCGCGGGCGGCCTCAATGGTGGCGTTGAGCGCGAGAAGGTTGGTCTGGCTCGCGATCGACTTGATCAGGTCGATGACCTCGACAATGCCGCGGCCGGCCTCGTTGAGGCGCGCCACGGTCTCGTCGGTCGCGCGGGCCTTGTCGGCCGCCCGCGCGGCAAAGACCGAGGATTGCTCGGCCTGCCGGCCGATCTCGCCGATCGAGACGGCGAGTTCGTCGCCGGTCGCGGCCAGCGACTGGACGTTCTGCGAGGCCTGATGCGAGGCGGCGGCGACCAGGGTCGATTGCTCGCTCGCGGTCTGCGCCACCTCCATCATGGATTTCGCGGAGGCCTCGAGTTCGGCCGAAGCCGTCGTCACCGATGCGACGACATCCATCGCCGCGGCTTCGAATTCGCCGATCAGGGCCTCGATCCGGCTCGCCCGGGCTTCGCGCGCCTCCTGCTCGGCCTCCGCCGCGCTGCGCAGCCGCTGGCGTTCGAGCCCGGCTTCCTTGAAGGTCTGGAGCGTCCGGGCCATCTCGCCGATCTCGTCGCGGCGGCCGGCGCCGTCGATCGCGATATCGGCCAGGCGCTGCATTCGCGCGGTGCCGGAATCCCGTGCGCCGACGGTTGCCTCCGCCAGGGCCTGCATGGTGCCGACCGAGCGCCGCAGCGGCCTGACGACGCCGAGAATTACATAGGCAATGGTGCCGATGCAGATCAGGGTTGTCAGTGCAGCCAGGCCAAGCAGCGCCAGCTGGGCAAGCTTCGCCTCGTCGCGCGCCTGCTGGACAAGGAATTGCCCGCCTTCAAGCTCCTTGTCGAGCAGGGTGCCGATCGCCTCCGAGGCCGGCTCGATCGTGGGGTAGAGCTCGCGGAGGACGAAGCGGTCGAGCGCGGCCTTGTCGTCCTTTTCGAGGATGCCGGCGAGCTTCTCCGCCGAACGGGTCGCGCGCTGAAGGCGGGTGTCCACATAGCGGATGAGCTGTGCCTTGGCCTCGGCATGCTCCCTGTCGCGGATCGGCCCCCAGGTCCGGGTGATGTCATCGATCGCGTTGCGGACCAGAACCCGCGCTTCGCTGGCGCTTGTGGCACCGTCGCGCGTCTTGTGCGCCATGTCGACAATGTTGGCGGCGAGACGATCCGAGACGAGCTTGAGCCCGCTGAGCTGGCTCACGATTTCGGCATAGAGCGTCTCGACCGCCTGTTTTTCGCGCTCCAGCATCCACCATGAGGAGCCGGCCAGCGCGAGGGTGCAGAGAAACAGGGCCATCAGCGCAGCGAGCATGCGCGCGGAAATCGTCGCCATTGCGAACGCTCCATCCTAGAGCCGGGCCGGATGCCAGCGCCCCTGAGAAACGCATCGCAGCCGCTAATTTCGGGTTAAGGGCGCCCGAATCCGCCTTTCCGGGGCGGAAAATATCCCCGTGGCGCGCGCAAGGCTAGAACCGGCTGCGCCAGTACCACGGATGGTTGCGCGGCGCGCCAATCCGCTGTGTTCAGACGTCGATCAGATCTTCGGCGAAGGCCGCGCGCTCCTGGATGAAGGCGAAGCGCGCCTCGGGCCTGTTGCCCATCAGCCGCTCCACCGAATCATCGGTCGCGGCCTTGTCCTCTGCGAGGACACGGACCTGGAGCAGCGTGCGCTTCGCCGGGTCCATCGTCGTTTCCTTGAGCTGCGCCGGCATCATCTCGCCGAGGCCCTTGAAGCGGCCGATCTCCGGCTTCTTGCCCTTGAACAGCGTCGCGAGCAGGCGCTCCTTGTCGGCATCGTCGCGCGCATAGACGGTCTTGCCGCCATGGGTCAGCCGGTAGAGAGGCGGCACCGCGAGGTAGAGATGGCCGTTCTCGATCAGCTTCGGCATCTGCCGGTAGAAGAAGGTGATGAGCAGCGAGGCGATATGCGCGCCGTCGACATCGGCGTCGGTCATGATGATGACCTTGCCGTAACGCAGGTCCTCCTCGCGGTAATGGCTGCCGGTGCCACAGCCGAGCGCGAGCGTAAGATCGCCGATCTGCTGGTTGGCGGCGAGCTTGTCCCGGCCGGCGCTGGCGACATTGAGGATCTTGCCGCGCAGGGGCAGAACGGCCTGGCTCGCGCGGTCGCGCGCCTGCTTGGCGGAGCCGCCGGCCGAATCGCCCTCGACAATGAACAGTTCCGAGCCCTGCTGGGCGGAGAGCGTGCAATCAGCGAGCTTGCCGGGCAGCCGCAGCTTGCGCACCGCGCTCTTGCGCTGCACGTCCTTCTCGGCGCGGCGGCGCAGCCTGTCCTCGGCACGCTCGACGACAAAATCGAGGAGCTTTCCGGCCTGGCCGGGATTGCCGGCGAGCCAATGGTCGAACGCGTCGCGGATCGCTGCGTCGACGATGCGCGAGGCCTCCGTCGTCGCGAGCTTGTCCTTCGTCTGGCCGACGAATTCCGGCTCGCGGATGAAGACGGAGAGCATCACCGCCGCGCCGGTCATGATGTCATCGGTGGTGATCGCGGCGGCGCGCTTCGCCTGGCCGATGCGCTCGGCGTGATCCTTCAGGCCGCGCAGCAGCGCCACGCGCAGGCCGCTCTCATGCGTGCCGCCCTCGGGGGTGGGGATCGTGTTGCAATAGGAGGAGACCTGCCCGTCATCGTGCAGGAACCACGAGACCGCCCATTCGCAGGCGCCGTGGCCCTGCTTGTCGAGCTTGCCGGCGAACATGCCGTCGATGACGAGCGGTCTGCCCTCGATCTCGCGCGCGAGATAATCGGCGAGGCCGCCGGGGAAGCGGAGCGTCGCGCGTTCCGGGATCTCCGTTCCGGCGACGAGCCCCGCCGCGCAGGACCAGCGGATCTCGACGCCGCCGAACAGATAGGCCTTCGAGCGCGCCATCTTGTAGAGCCGCGCCGGCGAGAACCGCGCCCCGGCGCCGAAGATCTGCGGATCCGGCCGGAAGCGGACCTTCGTGCCGCGCCGGTTGCGCACCGCGCCGAGATGTTCGAGCGGACCGAGCGGCAGCCCGCGCGAGAAGCGCATGCGATAGAGCTGCTGCTCGCGCGCGACCTCGACCTCGACGCTCTCCGACAGCGCGTTGACCACCGAGACGCCGACGCCGTGCAGGCCGCCGGAGGTTTCGTAGACCTTGGAATCGAACTTGCCGCCGGCATGGAGCGTGCACATCACGATTTCCAGCGCGGATTTGGTCGGGAATTTCGGATGCGCGTCGACCGGGATGCCGCGGCCGTTATCCGTGACCGAAAGGAAGCCCTCGGCGTCGAGCTCGATCTCGATGAAGCTCGCATGGCCGGCGACGGCCTCGTCCATCGCATTGTCGATCACTTCGGCGAAGAGATGGTGCAGCGCCTTCTCGTCGGTGCCGCCGATATACATGCCCGGCCGGCGGCGGACGGGTTCGAGCCCTTCCAGCACCTCGATGGCCGAGCCGTCATAACCGCCGGGCCCCGCTGGCGGGGGAGGTGGGGGAGAAGTCGGCGGCGGTGGCGGGGCAGGCGGCACCTTGCCGCCAGTGCCGCCCCTCGAGGCGCCGCCCTCCGCCGCGAGCACGGGGCGCGGACTGGCTTTGGCCTCGCGCACCAGATCCTTGGCGGCCTTTTCGAGCTGGCCGAAAAGATCATGCGCGGGGGAGGGTTTCGAGGCCATGAGGAACCTTTTCGGGGCGCGGACGCTGATTCGGTTCGATCAACTATGCCATAGATCCGTCCGGGGGAAGGCGCCGCCCGGCCTGATCAACAGCCACGGGCGCCGGCGGCACCGCGCGGGGCCGCGCGCCGCCCGGCGGCGCGGCCGGATCGGACCAGACAAGCGCCTTGTAGTCGAAGCCCATCTCGACCGTCGGCTTGACGATGCGGAAGAACGGCGAGGTATCGAAATCGCGCGGCGTATAAAGCGAGGAATCGCGGATATGCAGCACCTCCTCGCGGCGCACGCGGCCGCGTTCGTCTGTCACCATCCGCTTCTCGATGATCGGCAGGATCGGGTAGCGCACCTTCTCGAAGGCGCGGGCGATGAGCGTCGAGCAGATGGCGCGGGTCGGTTCGCCCGAGCCGAGCGCGATCATCCTGCGGCGGAAGCGCGCCGGAACCGGCGGGGTCGGGATCAGGTAGCGCGCGAGATCGAGCACGTTGTGCAGGTCGTATTGCCCGCCGATATGCTTGATTGCGTAGCGGATCACGCGGGCGCGATCCTCCGGCGTCAGCCCCACGGGGCGGCAGATCCGGGTGTTGTGGCTTGCGTATTTCTCGAGCGGCGAGGCGATGATCCCCTGACCCAGCTCGGCCTCGACGAGGGTGAGGGGCCGGCCCTCGGCATCCTTCAGGCCTGCCTCCTCGCCGACGAACAGCGCGGCGTGGCTCCAGGTCGATTGCGTCAGATATTTGATCGCGGCGGCAATCTTGGTCCGACCGCCCTCGACGAGCAGCACATCCGCCGGCTGGATCAGCCGTGCGACGAATTCCGGCCGGCTCGCGGCGTAGGGTTCGTAAGCCGATGTTTCGGCGGTGACCCGCCGCGCGAGCCAATGGCCGATCCGGTCGAGAAGCGCGTCGAACATGCCCATGGCGCGAAGGTGAAAGCAAAACGGGGCCGGATCAACCGGCCCCGCGGCATTTCGACGGGAAATCCCCTCCCGCCCGCGTCAGACGGCGATCTTGCCGCCGCCGCGCCGGGTGATGGCGACGACCGAGGGGCGCGGCGGCACGCCGTCCTTGAAATCGGGCCAGCGGGTCGAGGGATTCTCGAAGGTTGCCGGCTCCTTGGCGCCGTCATCCGCCTCGCCCGGATGCTGGACGGCGACAAAGAAGGTCTCGTCGTCCGGCGTGAAATAGGGGCCGCAGAGTTCGGCGCCGTTGGGGCAGCGGAAGAACAGCTTCGAGGTGCCGCGCGCGGCACCTTCCGTTTCCAGCGCCCAGACGCCATCGGCGCGGCCGGTGGCCGCTAGGGAATTGCCGTCGGTGCCGATCCAGACACGGCCGAGATTATCAACCGCCACCTGATCCGGCATGCCGAACCAGCCGTCCTTCGTCGTGTTGGCATGGAAGGTGGCGCCGACCGAGGCCACGGATGGATCGCCGCATTTCACAAGGATGTTCCAAGCGAATTTCGTCGCGGCATGGTCGCCACCCTCG
Organism: Rhabdaerophilum calidifontis; assembly: GCF_008641065.1. GTDB lineage: Bacteria > Pseudomonadota > Alphaproteobacteria > Rhizobiales > Beijerinckiaceae > Rhabdaerophilum > Rhabdaerophilum calidifontis. Next base: position 232,029 of record NZ_VTRS01000005.1, read on the forward strand.
GGGATCATCTCGATGATATGGCCGAACTTGTTGTCGGGGCGGGGATTGGCGGCATCGACCTGCTCGGGCTTGCGGCGCGAATTGTTGGTCAGCATCAGATAGACCTTGCCGGTCTTCGGATTGACCTCGACATCTTCCGGCCGGTCCATCTTGGTCGCGCCGAGGATGTCGGCCGCGAGCCGGGCATGGATCACCACCGTGCCCTGATCGGGGAAGCCGTTCTCCGCCGTGAGTCCCCCCTGGCCCTGCACCAGCGGCAGCCATTCGCCGGTGCCGTCGGCATTGTATTTCGCGACATAGAGCGTGCCCCGGTCGAGGAGATCGGCGTTCGCGGCGCGGTTCGCGGTATCGACGCGGCCTTCCGTCACGAATTTGTAGACATAATCGAAGCGCTCATCGTCGCCCGAATAGACCACGAAGCGGCCGTCGCGGTTGACGATGTTGCCGGCGCCCTCGTGCTTGAAGCGGCCGAGCGCGGTGCGCTTCTTCGGCACCGAGTTCGGATCGAACGGGTCGATCTCGACCACCCAGCCGAAGCGGTTCACCTCGTTCGGCTCCTTGGCATAGTCGAAGCGGTCGAAATACTGGCCCCAGTTATACCATTCGCCCGGCGCGCCGTAGCGCTTCAGCGCCTTGCCGTGCGGGCCTTCCTCGCCGGCCTTGCGCGACCAGAAATAGCCGTTGAAATTCTCCTCGCAGGTCAGCCAGGTGCCCCAGGGGGTCATGGCGCCGGCGCAATTGTTGAGCATGCCGAGCACGCGCGTGCCGGTCGGGTCGGCCTGGGTCCGCATCAGCGGGTGGCTGGCGGCCGGGCCGGTGATGGTGATCGGCGTCTCGGCGGTGATGCGGCGGGCGTATCGGGAATTCGCCACCACGCCCCATTTGCCGTTCTCGCGCCGCACCTCCAGCACCGAGCCGCCATGCGCCGCCATCTCGATCTCGGCAAGCTCCTTGGTCATGCCGGCGAAGCGGGCCTTGCCGTCCTGCCGGCCGATGGCGGGGAACATCAGTTCCTCGTTGGTGTATTCGTGGTTCACGACCAGCAGGCCGTGATCGGCGCGGCCGTCGATCGGCGCGAAGCCGAGGAAATCGTTGTTGTAGCCGAACTGCTTCGCCTGCGCGGCGGCGCTCTGCTTCAGCGGGTCGAAAGCCGGCGCCCCCGGCAGGACGGGGTCGCCCCAGCGGATGAGGATATCGGCGTCATAGCCCTCGGCGATATGATGCCTCTCGTCGGAGCCGGCAGCGATCTCCTTGAAATTGAAGGAGGGCGTGGTGTTCGGCGGGGTCTGCGCCCGCGCCTGCTCGGCCACGGTCAGCGCAATCGGCGAGACGGTCGCGCCGATCACCGCGCAGCCGAGCAGCCCCTTCAGCAGGTCGCGGCGGCCCATGCGCTCGGCGATCACGTCGCCGAGGGTCGGGTTGGCGCTGGCATTGGACCCCAGATCCTCGGCTTCCTCGAACTGCACCGAGATCGGCTGCCCGGCATCGCGCAGGGGGCTGTCGTTTCGAATCATGGCATGCTCCTTTGACCTGGAACGCAAGGTCTGATGTTTGGAACAATTCCATGACAAACGCATCACGGCCCGGCGGATCCGTTAAGGCGGAATTCACCATGCCCGCGGCATTGTGCAATGATCCAGTCCAGTCGCTTCGCCGAGGGAACATCATGCCGCCGCGTCTCAAGACCCTCGAATCCCACGCGAATGCCGCCGGCGGGGCCTTTGCCTTCGCGGAGAGCGATTTCGAGATCCGCTATCACCCGCCGGCGCGGCCGGGGCGCACGGCGATGCTGCTCGTCGCGCTTGCCGGCATGTTCGGCGTGCTCGCGCATCATCTCGGCTGGACGAGCCTCGTCGCGACGCTGTCCGGCTGGCGTGCCGGCGCCTGAAGGCGCTGCGTTCCGCGCATAACCGGCTTCCGCGCACAAAAAAGGGCGCCTGCAAGGGCGCCCTTTCCGGTTCGGGCCGGAACGCCGGCAAGCCCGCGTCCCGGCGGCCAAGCTTCAGCAGCTGTAATACATCGCGAATTCGACCGGATGCGGGGTCATGCGGTAGCGGTCGGCTTCCTGCATCTTCAGTTCGATATAGCTGTCGATGAAATCGTCCGAGAACACGCCGCCGGCCTTGAGGAAGGCGCGGTCCTTGTCCAGCGCCGCGAGCGCCTCGTTGAGCGAGCCGCAGACGGTGGGGATCTTCTTCAATTCGCGCGGCGGCAGGTCGTAGAGGTCCTTGTCCATCGCCGCGCCGGGATCGATCTTGTTGGCGATGCCGTCGAGGCCCGCCATCAGCATCGCCGCGAAGGCGAGATAGGGGTTCGCGGTCGGATCGGGGAAGCGGACCTCGACGCGCTTTGCCTTCGGCGAATTCGTCCACGGAATGCGGCAGGAGGCCGAGCGGTTGCGTGCCGAATAGGCGAGCAGAACCGGCGCCTCATAGCCGGGGACGAGACGCTTGTAGGAGTTCGTCGACGGGTTGGTGAAGGCGTTCAGCGCCTTGGCGTGCTTGATGATGCCGCCGATATAGTAGAGGCAGGTCTGCGAGAGCCCGGCATACTTGTCGCCGGCGAACATCGGCTTGCCGCCCTTCCAGATCGACTGGTGCACATGCATGCCCGAGCCGTTGTCGCCGAAGACCGGCTTGGGCATGAACGTGGCCGTCTTCCCGTAGGACTGGGCAACATTGTGGATGCAGTACTTGTAGATCTGCATCTGGTCGGCCATCGTGACCAGCGTGTTGAACTTCACGCCGAGTTCATGCTGGGCCGAGGCGACCTCGTGGTGGTGCTTCTCGACCGAGACGCCCATCGAGGCCATGGCCGCGAGCATCTCGCCGCGCATGTCCTGCGCCGAATCCTGCGGCGGAACCGGGAAATAGCCGCCCTTGGTGGCGATGCGGTGGCCGAGATTGCCGCCCTCGTAATCCGCGCCCGAGTTGATCGGCAGCTCGACCGAATCGAGCTTGAAACCGGTATTGTAGGGGTCGGCCGAGTATTTCACGTCGTCGAAGATGAAGAACTCGGCCTCGGGGCCGAAAAAGGCGGTGTCGCCGACGCCCGAGGCGGCCATGAACATCTCGGCGCGCTTGGCGATGCCGCGCGGGCAGCGATTGTAGGGCTCGCCGGTGGCGGGCTCGAGCACATCGCAGTTGATCGACAGCGTCGAGGCCGCGAAGAACGGGTCGAGCACGGCCGAGGCCGGATCCGGCCTCAGCAGCATGTCCGATTCATTGATCGCCTTCCAGCCGGCGATCGACGAGCCGTCGAACATGATGCCGTCCTCGATCGCTTCCTCATCGACGATCGCGATATCGAACGTGACGTGCTGCCATTTGCCGCGCGGATCGGTGAAGCGGAAATCGACGTATTTCACGTCGTTCTCCTTGATGAACTTCAAGACATCCTTTGCCGTCTTCATGCGCGTCGCGTCCTTCATTGTTCGACGTTGCTGATCCTGTTCGGGAACCCCGTTGCACCCGCCCGTGCCCCGGCGGGGGCCCGCGCTTCGCGAGCCTCGGCCGGGCCTCAGATGGCGTCCGCCCCCGTCTCGCCGGTCCGGATGCGGACCGCCTGTTCGATGGAGGAAACAAAAATCTTGCCATCGCCGATCCGCCCGGTCTGGGCCGCGCCCTTGATCGCGTCGATGGCCTCGGCGACGAGCCCGTCCTGGAGCACAACCTCGATCTTCACTTTCGGCAGGAAATCAACGACATATTCCGCGCCGCGATAGAGCTCGGTATGGCCCTTCTGGCGCCCGAAACCCTTGGCCTCGATGACGGTGATGCCCTGCACGCCGATTCCCTGCAGCGCCTCCTTCACCTCGTCGAGCTTGAACGGCTTGATGATCGCCTCGATCTTCTTCATGGGCGGCGCCTTTCCTTCGGCCGGCGGGTCTTTCGTCAAACTCCCTTCACGAAACCGCGCGCATCGTCAATAGCCGGGTGAAGCTCCGCGCGCGGGGCCGCCCGGCAAACGCGCGCACCGCATAACGTGTTGCCAGAATGCTGAAATTATAGCCATCAAGGCGCAAAAATACACAGCGCAGTTGTTCAGCGCACCTCGATCCAGCTCGCGACACCGGCCGCGAAATGCTCGGCGATCGTCGAGCGGATCGCCCAGCGGCCGGGATTGTCGGCGATGAAGGCGATGCGCGCGGTCGTGCCGGGCGCGAGATAGAGCGTGTCGAGGAAATAGGGCTCCCAGCCGTCGTCGAACGGGTGCAGCAGCCGGAAGGCATGGCCGTGCACGGCGATCACCTGCGGCCAGAATGTGCGGTTGACGAGCGCCAGCACGATGACCGCGCCGCGCCGCGCGCTCAGCAGGGGCCGGCCAGAAAAGCCGCCCGGCGCGCCGTTGATCGTGAAGATCCGCGCCGGATCGGGGAAGCGCGCGGCGAGCGCCGCAGGCTCCGCCTCCGCCGGCTCGCGCGGGGCGCCGCCCGCGATCACGCATTCGGCGCGCATCGCGTCCTGGAGGCGGATCGCCGGCGGCAGGCCGGGATCGGGCAGGGGGGCCAGCGTCGCGGGCGGTGGCAGGGGAGCGCCCTCGGTCGTCAGGCGGAGGATCGGCAGCCCTTCGCCGAGCCGCGCCTCGATGGCGCCGCTCTGGCCGGCGCTGCGCGGCGCGTCGATGACGAGCTCGATCCGGGTGCCGGGTGAGAGCGTCACGGTGCGCTTCAACGGGTCGAAGGGCTGGCAGGGGGTGGAATCGATGGCGTAGACTTGGGCCGGAAAGCCCGAGACGCGCAGCGGGATCACCCGGGCATTGGCGGTGTTGATCATGCGCACCCGCAGCCGCGCGCCGGGCCGGACCGCCAGCGCGGATGGCGCCGGCGCGCCGTTCGCCACGAGCCGGTTGCCGAGACGGCCGATCCGCGCCGCGTCGCGCCGGTCGTTGAAATCGCCCGCGAGCCGGCCCTTCTCGTCGAGGCGCCAATCGGATACAGCGAGCACGAGATCGTGGTCGAAGGCCGGTGCCGGGCTCTCCTCGACGATCAGCGCCGCGCCGAGGCCGCGCGCGTTCTGCTCGGCGACATGCGGCGCCAGCACGGGCTGGATCAGGAAGGTGCCGCTCTGGCGGGCCCGGAAGGCGATCTCGGCCCCGGCTCCCGGCGCGAGCGGCGCGCCGGCGAGGTCGGTCACGGGATCGGCGGCGTTCGGGCCGCGCAGCCCGCGGATATGGAAGCCCGTCGGCTGGCCGAGACCGTTCTCGACCGCGAGCGTCACCTCCTCGCCGAGCCGGACGCGTAGGACCGGGAAGCCGCCATCGCCGATGACGGCGCCGGCCTCGTCGAGCGGGGCAAGGCGCAGCAGGGGTGAGGGCTCCGCATCGGGGCCGCCGAGCCGCCCCTCGGCGGGCATCGCGCGGAGGCGCAGACGGCGCGGCGGCGCGGCAGGCGCCGGCTGGGCGCGGGCAGCGGAGGGCGGGGCGATGCCGCCGGCCAGCAGCGCGGCGAGCCCCGCCAGCGCCG
>NZ_VTRS01000006.1 GCF_008641065.1 Rhabdaerophilum calidifontis
CCGATTGGTCCGCGATCCGGCGCGACGGCGCTGCGCGCGCCGTGGCGGCGGTCGAAGCGGCAGCAGCGCGGGCGCGGGCGCGCTGGGCCGGCTGGCGGCGCCTCGATGCGGCGCTCGCGGCGGCCGGTGCGGCGGAGGTGACGATCCCTGTCTGGATCCGCGACGATGATGCGGTCGCCGCGACCCCGGAGCTGGAGCGCTTCCTCGCTTTGCTCGATCGCTGGGCGCTGCCTGTGGCTCTGGCGACGATCCCGCAGGGGCTGACCGCCTCGCTCGTCGCGCGGGTCCGCGCGCGGCCGGGCACCGACCTGCTGGTCCATGGCCTCGCGCATCTCAACCACGCGCCGGCAGGCGCGAAGAAGGCCGAGTTCGGCGCGCATCGGCCGCTCTCCGTGATGCTGCCCGAACTGGCAGATGCGCTGGCCCGCGTGCGGAGGCTCGCTGGCGCGCGTGCCCTGCCGGTGCTGGTGCCGCCCTGGAACCGGATCGCGCCCGATCTTGTCGCCCGGCTGCCGGAACTTGGCTTCTCGGGGATATCGACCTTCGCCGAGCCGAAGCCGGGCGATACGCCCGCCGGCCTTGTCCGTCGCAACGCCGAGTGGGATCCGATCGCCTGGCGTGCCGGCGGCGGGCTCGGCGACGAGGCGGTGCTTCTCGATGCGCTCGCGGCGCGGATCGAAGCCCGGACCGGTGCCGAATGCGCGGATCCGGCGCGCATGGCGGGGGAGACCGGGGATGGAGAAGCCGCGCCGCTCGGCCTTCTCACGCATCACCTTGTCCATGACGGCTGGATCGAGCGGTTCCTCGGTGCGGTGCTGGCGCGGCTCGCCGCCGCGCCCGCCATCCGGTTCGTGGCGGCGCGGAACCTCTTCCCGGCTCAGTGATAGGGGTCGGCCGCGTCCCGCAGCCCGTCGCCGAGGAAGTTGAAGGCGAGGATCACGAGGATCACCGGCACCACGGGCAGGATGAGCCAGGGATAGAGCGCCACGACATTGATGTTCTGCGCCTCGTTCAGCATCACGCCCCAGGAGGTGATCGGCGGCCGGAGCCCGAGGCCGAGGAAGGAGAGGGCGGTCTCGCCGAGGATCATCGAGGGGATGGTGATCGTCGCCGAGGCGATGAGATGGCTCATGAAGCCCGGCACGAGGTGCCGGAACACGATCCGCCCCGTGCCCGCGCCCATCAATTGCGCGGCGACGACGTAATCCTCCTCGCGCAGCGAGAGCAGCTTCGAGCGCACCGAGCGCGCGAGCCCGGTCCAGTCCATCAGCCCGAGAATGAGGGTGATCGCGAAATAGACCAGCAGCGGGCTCCAATGCGGCGGCATGATCGAGGCGAGCGCGAGCCAGATCGGGATATGCGGCAGCGATTGCACGATCTCGATCGCGCGCTGGACGAGAAGGTCGAACAGGCCGCCATAATAGCCGGCGAGCCCGCCGATCACGATGCCAAGCGTGAAGCTGACGAGAATGCCGATCAGGCCGATCGTCAGCGAGATCCGCGCGCCGATCAGGATGCGCGAGAGGACGTCGCGCCCGAGCCGGTCGGTGCCGAGCAGGAACAGCGTGCCGCCTTCGCCGGGGCAGACAAGATGGATATCGGCCTTGACAAGCCCCCAGAAGCGGTAGGAATCGCCGCGGCACAGGAAGCGCAGCGGCACCGGCCGGCTGGTATCCTCGGCATAGAGGCGGCGCATCGTCTCCATGTCGAGCCGGTATTGCGTCGCGTAGGTGAAGGGCCCGAGGAACCGTCCCTCGTGGAAGAGATGCACCGCCTGGGGCGGGCGGTAGATGAAGCCGGTATGCCGCTGCTCGTAATTATAGGGCGCGAGGAATTCGGCGATCAGGATCATCGCGTAGAGCGCGGCGAGAAGCAGGCCCGAGACCAGCGCCAGCCGGTGGCGGCGGAATTTCCACCACATCAGCGTGAGCTGGTCGGCGAGATAGACCTTCTTCTGCGTCTCGGTCAGCGCCTCCTCGATGTGCGGATTGAACGGCGCGGTCGCGGCGACATGGACGAGCCGACCGCCGGGCGGCGGCAGCGGCAGGGCGCCGGAGGCGGGGTGCGGATCGGTCATTTCGTGGCCTGCCCCTGGAGGCGGATGCGCGGATCGAGCAGCGTCAGCGCGACATCGGAGATCAGCACGCCGATCACGGTCAGCAGCGCGAGGAACATCAGGAACGAGCCGGCGAGGAACATGTCCTGGCTCTGGAGCGCGCGGATCAGCAGCGGCCCGGTGGTCTGGAGCGAGAGCACGACGGCGGTGAGTTCCGCTCCGGAGACGATGGTCGGCAGGATGTCGCCGATATGCGAGACGAAGAAGTTGAGCGACATCCGGAACGGATATTTCATCAGCACCCGCCGCGGCGGCAGCCCCTTCGCCTTGGCGGTGACGACATATTGCTTGCGCAATTCATCGAGCAGGTTCGCGCGGATCTTGCGGATCATCGCCCCGGTGCCGCCGGCGCCGATGATCAGAACCGGGATCCAGAGATGCGCGAGGATGGACTTGAACTTCTCCCAGCTCATCGGCTGGTTGAAATATTGCGGCTCCATCAGCCCGCCGATCGAGATCCCGAACCAGACATTGGCGAAATACATCGTCACCAGCGCCAGCAGGAAATGCGGGATGGCGATGCCGAGCAGGCCGAGGAAGGAGAGACCGTAATCGCCCCAGCTGTATTGATGGGTCGCGGAATAGATGCCGATCGGGAACGCGATCACCCAGGTGAGGATGATCGTGCAGAACGAGACCAGCACGGTCAGCCCCAGCCGCTCGCCTACCACGTCGCGCACCGGCAGGTCGTATTCGAAGGAATAGCCGAAATCGCCCTTGAAGAACCCGGTGATCCAGCGGAAATACTGCACATGGACCGGCTGATCGAGCCCGTATTCCGTGCGCAGGAATTCGACGCGGCCGAGATCGGCCTTCTCGCCCTGCGCCTGCATCTCGGCGACATAGGTCTCGAAATAATCGCTCGGCGGCAGCTTCATCACGGTGAAGATCAGCACGCTGGTCACGAACAGGGTCGGGATCATGATCAGCACGCGGCGGAACAGATAGCGCAGCATGGCGTTCAGCCGCCTCCCTCGGCGTAGAAGAAGGTGTCGGGCAGGTAGGCTCCGAGATAGGCGCGGGGCTCGAAGGCGAAGATCGCGGTCTCGGGCACGTTGCGCAGCCGGTTCGAGACCACGACCGGCTGGCGGGTGCGGTTGACGATGCCGATCGTGAACACTTCCTCGGCGTTGATGGCGAGCATCTCGCGCCAGATCGCCGCCCGCTCCTCGCGGGTGCGCGAGACGCGCCATGCGGCATGCAGCTGATGCAGCCGCCACGCGGCCGGCAGGTCGGGCTTCTCGCCCTCCTTGCCGCCGGAAACCGCCCAGAGGCCCCAGAGCGGCCATTCCGCCTGGGTGAAATTGGTCGGCGCGAGGTCTTCCGGCTCGTTGTCGGGGCCGGGAATCGCGTTATCCATGCCGTGCCAGACCGACATCACGCATTGCCCGGCAAGGATGCGGCGCCGGAACACGTCGCGCTGCGATGAGCGGATGAAGAGGCGGATGCCGAGCGCCGCCCAATCCTCCGCGACAAGCTGGAGAACATCGGTTTCCTCGGTGCTTTCGCCGGAGGAATCGACGGTCAGCAGCGCCGGCCTGCCGTCCGGCAGCAGGCGGGTTCCGGTCAGGTCGCGCCTGGCGAGGCCGGCCGCGTCGAGCAGGCGATTCGCCTCGGCCGGGTCGTGGCGGGCATAGGCCTGTTCATGGGCGGGATCGTAGAACGGACTTTCCGGGAGCACCGCGTTCGCCGCCTCCCGGCCGAGCCCGAAGAAGATCGCCTCGTTGATATCCTTGCGGTTGATGCCGAGCGACAGGGCCCGCCGCACCCGGACATCGCGGAACAGCGCCCGCCAGACCGGATCCGCGGCGTTGAGATTGGGCTTCAGCGCCACCTGCGCGCCGTTGCCCTGCTCCCAGAGCAGCACCCGGTATCCCTGGCGTTTCGCGGCCTCCTTGAGGAAGGTGTAATTGTCGAAGCGCAGGTAGCGCGCCTGGAGATCCGCCTCGCCTGCGCCCACCTTGGCGGGGATGAGGTTGCTCGCGGTGATCGCCATCTCGACCCGGTCGAGATAGGGCAATTGTCGCCCCTGCTCGTCAACCCGGTGGAAATAGGGGTTGCGCTCGAAGACGAAGCGCTCCGCCGGCGGATGCGTGCGATTGACCCAGGGGTCGAGTGTCGGCAGCTCGGGATTCTCCGGCCGGTAGGAGCGCGACTTGCGCTCGTGCAGCGCGCCCCAATCGCGCACCTTGGCCGCCTTGATCTCGGCCGCGAGCGCCGCCGGCTCGGCATGGCGCGCGTGGAAGCGCTTCATGTAATGCGCCGGCATCGCGATCACCTGCGGCTGCGCGCTCGCCAGCGCCGGCAGGAACATCGGGTTCGGCGTCTTCCAGGCGTAGCGCACCGTCGTCGCGTCGAGGACCGCGAATTCGGGCGGTTCGCCGGCCACCAGCAGCGGCATCGGCGGCCCGGAGCGGTTGAGCCGCGCATTGGTCGCGACATCCTCCCACCAATAGCGGAAATCCTCGGCCGTGAACGGATGCCCGTCCGACCATTTGTGCCCCGTCCGCAGATGCAGCGTGAAGACCCGCCCGGCCTCGACCTCGACGCGCGCCAGGATGTCGGGGACGAGATCGCCCGCCATGTCGAAGGTGACGAGGCGGGCATAGCCGTAGACGGTCATGAAGCGGATGTCGCGCTGGTCGCCCATCAGCATCCGCAGCGTGCCGCCATGCCGGCCCGGCATCTTGCGCAAGGCAGCCAGCGGCATGATGCGCGGCTCGGCCGGCAGGCGCTCGGCGAGCGGGGGCAGCGTGCCCTCCTTCACCCGCGCCGCGAGGGCGGGGGCCTCGCGCGGCTCGGCCGCGCGCAGCGCCGTCGCGCGCCCGGCGAGGCAGAGGCCGGCGGCGCCGAGGCCGAACAGGCGGCGGGTGAGCCGGGTCATGCCGCCTGCTCCCCGATGATCGGTCCGCAGGCGAGCACCCTGTGACCGGGCGCGATCTCCTGGAAGGTCAGGCTCTCGCCGGGCCGTGCCGCGAAGGGCGCACCCCAGCTCGCGGGATCGGAGGCGTTTCCGAGCGCGAGCCGCGCGAAATCGAGCGGCCGGGCGAGATCGGCATGCGGAACCGCCGCCAGCAGCCGGCGGGTATAGGGATGGACGGGATTGGCGAAGATCTGGTCGCGCCCGGCGAGTTCGACGATCCGCCCGCGCGCCATCACCGCGATGCGGTCGGCCATGTAATGCACCACCGCGAGATTGTGCGAGACGAAGAGATAGGTCAGCCCCAGCTCGGCCTGGAGATCCTTCAGCAGGTTGAGGATCTGCGCCTGCACCGAGACATCGAGCGCCGAGACCGGCTCGTCGCAGATGATTATGTCCGGCCGCAGCGCCAGCGCCCGCGCGATGCCGATCCGCTGCCGCTGCCCGCCCGAGAAGGAATGCGGATAGCGGTTGAGAAAGCGCGGATCGAGCCCCACGCGCAACATCAATTCGCCCGCCAGCGCCTTCTGCGCCGCCACGTCGCGCCGCCCCTCGATGATCATCGGTTCGCGGATGATGTCGAGCACGCTCATGCGCGGCGAGAGCGAGGCGACGGGATCCTGGAAGATCATCTGGATGCGCGGGCGCAGGGCCCGCAGCGCAGCGGCATCGAGCGCGAGCACATCCACCGGCCCCTCGGGGGCGTGATAGACGATGCGCCCCGCATCCGCCCGCCGCGCCCGCATGATCAGGTTGCCGACGGTGGTCTTGCCCGAGCCGCTCTCGCCGACAATGCCGAGGCATTCCCCGCGCATCACCTCGAAGCTGACTTCATCCACCGCGCGGATCGCCTCGCCGGTCCCCGTGCCGAACAGCCCGCGCGAGCGCGCGCCATAGGCCTTGCAGAGGCCGGAGACGGTGAGGATCGGCCCGGCTTCCGGCCGGGCTTCCGGCGCGCGCGGCGGCGCGGCGACGTCGCGGAGCGAGACGAGACGCTCACCCGGCTTCATGTCGAAACGCGGCGTCGCCTTGAGCAGCGCCCGCAGATAGGGGTGGCGCGGCGCGCCGAAAATGTCGCCGACCTCGCCCATCTCGACGATTTCGCCGCGATAGATGACCACCACCTCGTCGGCGAGATTGGCGACGACGCCGAGATCATGGGTGATGATCAGCGTCGCCATGCCGATCTCGGCCTGGAGATCCTTCATCAGCTTCAGCACCTGGGCCTGGATGGTGACATCGAGCGCCGAGGTCGGCTCGTCGGCGATCAGCAGCGCCGGCCGGCAGATCAGCGCCATCGCGAGCATCGCGCGCTGGCGCAGGCCGCCCGAGAGTTCGAACGGATAGCGCTCGAAGGCGCCGGCGGGATCGCGGAAGCCGACGGCGGCGAACATCCGCTCGGTCTCCTGCCGCGCCGCCTTGCCGCGCAGGCCGTGATGCAGCGTCAGCGCCTCGGAGACCTGGTCGCCGATCGTGTGCACCGGGGAGAGCGAGGACATCGGCTCCTGGAAGATCATGCCGATCCGCCCGCCGCGCAGCTTCCGGAAGGCGCTGCCATCGCGATCGAGCGGCGCGAGATCGACCGGCCCGCCCGCCGCCTTCGGATCATCGAACAGGATGCGCCCGCCGAGGATCACGCCCTGTTTTGGCAACAGCCCCATCACCGATTGCGATATGACGGTTTTGCCGGAACCGCTCTCGCCCACAAGCGCCACCGTCCGGCCGGGGGGGACGCGCAAAGACACGCCCTTGACGACCTCGTTGATCTCGCCATGCAGCTCGAAGCCGATGCGCAGATCCTCGATCCGGAGCAGATCCGTTCCGGCTTCACGCACGCTCGGTTTCCTCCCGGTCGCCATGCGCGTCCTGCTCCTCCTGCTCGCCGCCGCGCAGCACGCGCCAATCGTCGACCGCATGGGCGCGCAATACGTCATCCATGTTTTCGATCTCGATCTCATGAACCGCGAGCCGCGCGGTATCGATGCGGGCGAGGCGAAGCGTCGCGGCCGAGATCAGGCAATCGGTCAGCAGCCGCTTGGTCGCGTCCTGGAGCCGCGCGGCGATCGAGACCGTGGGTCCGAAGGCCATTAATCCCGAGTCGCGCTCTGTCGACCCGATCCGCGCCAGGGTCGTGGTGCCGCTATGGATACCGATGCCGGCCCGGATGGGGATCGGCAGCGCGCCACCCATGTCGCGGTTGAGGATCTTGAGCACCCGGCCCATGTCGCGCGCGGCCGCGATCGCCTGGCGGGCCGCGGCGCGCGGATCCTCGGCGTTCTCGAACACGGCGATCAGCCCGTCGCCGTAGAAGGTGGAGACATGGCCGCCATGGTTCTTCACCGCTTGGCGCATCTCGTTGCCGAACCGGTTGACCAGCGCCACGAGTTCGTAGGGCAGGTTGCTCTGGGCGAGCACGTTGAACCCGCGCAGGTCGAGCGAGAGGATCGAGGCGACCCGTTCGGCGGCCCAGCGTTCGGCGTCGCGCCGGCTCTCGGGATCCTGCGCCGCGCCGATCACCGGCAGCAGGATGCGGACGGTGACGTCGCTGGTCGGGCGCAGCTGGCAGGCGAGGCGTACATCGGCATGCGAGCCGACGCGGTCGAGCACCTGCCGTTCCGCCTCGGAGGGCGGCGGCAATGCCTCCGGATCCGAAAGGATCTGGACGCGGCAGGTCGAGCAGCGCCCTCGTCCCCGGCAGAGCGAGGGGTGCGGGATGCCATGGACCCGGCTCGTTTCCAGCACCGACATGCCCCTCGGGGCCCGCACCGGCCCGCGGCCGCGATAGGTGATGGTGATCTTGTCGCCGATCTTCTGCCGCAACAGGCTGAGATACAGCGCGGCGAGAAGCAGGGCGGCGATCCCGCCGAGGCCGATCTGCGCCTTGCGGCGGATTTCCGCGACGCGCTCCGTCTGCTCGGCGGTCATCGTCGGCGGGGATTGCGGCGGCCGCAGCGCGGTCTCGCGCCCGGAGGCGATGAAGCCGGCGATGGCAAGGGTCGGCACGACGATCGCGAGCACCGCGCCTGCGGTCCTGATCCGGGCGAACCAAGGCCGATGTCGGAAGGCCAGCACGATCCCGATCACGCCGTGGAACCAGCTGACGAGCACCAGCGTGCTCTGCCAGAGGAACGAGCCGGGCCAGAGCGCGCGCAGCACGTTGTCGTAGAAGCTGTTGCCGTCGAACCAGGTGCCGGCCACCCGCGTGGCGATGATGTGCTGGAGCAGCAGCACCGGGATCAGCAGCCCGAGCGCGATCTGCGTCATCTCGTCGCGGGTCATGCGCAGGGTTCTGCGCGTCACGATCCGGAACAGCGCCAGGCCGATATGCACCGCGAAGCTGCCGTAGAGCAGCGTCAACCCGATCGGGTTGTGCCAGATCTCCCAGCGCAGGGTCTGGATCGCGTCGAGAACCTCGATCCCGAACAGGCCCGCGGCGTGGTTGAGGAGATGCATCGTCAGGAAGGTGAACAGCACCAGCCCCGATCCGAGCCTCAGCAGGCGCGACCAGACGATCGTGCGCCAGCCGGGGCGGCGGGGGGCGGCAAGGTCGATATCGTCCGTCGCGCTGTCGATCTGGGTCATGCCGGGAGTTCCGCAATCAGGCGGGTTCGGTGGCGTGGGCCGGGGTCATGGTCAGCAGCGTATCCGCGAGCCGCGCGAGATCGGTCATGATCGCGAGCGAGATCGCGCTGCAATGCTGCGTCAGCGCGAGGAAGGAGTCGCGGTCCACCCGCAGCGCCTCGATGGCGGTTCGGGCGCGGATGGTGCGCGCGCGCGGCCGGCGCAGCAGGGTGCCGATCACGCCGATGATATGCGGCAGGGGATAGCCGTCATCAGTCTCGGCCTCGCCGGAGAGAATGAACAGCACCTCGTTCGAGCTTTCGCCCGCGGCATAGATCGTTGCGCCCGCGGGGATGGAGACCCGGTCCGCCGAGACTGCGATCAGCCGGAGCTTCGCCGGTTCGACCCCCTGGAAGACCGGGGATTGCTGGAGGAGGGCGATCTCCTGATCGATGGCCATGATGATCCTCTGCTTGCTGCTGCGGGTGTGCTCAGGCGGCGCGCGACGATGCCGGATCGTCGCGCCCCCGGTCGGAGGCCAGGCGCGTGCCCTGGAAGGTCAGGATCCGGTCGAAGCCCGAAGCGGCGGCCTCGTCCGGCAGGGTAACAAGAAGGCTGCGGCCCATGAAGGCCTCGCGCAGCCCGGCGATGATCCGGGCCTGGTCGGCGGCGGAAAAGGCCGCGAGTGCGTTGTCAAGGATGAGCGTGTCCGGCCGCACGAGCACTGCGCGGGCAAGCGCGATCAGCGCGCGCTGCTCGGGCGTCAGCAGCCGGCCGCCGGGGCCTGTCTCCTGCGCGAGTCCCTGCTCGATCACGAAGGTTTCGAGGTCATGCGCCTTGAGCGCTTCGAGCAGAACCGCCTCGACCTTGCCGCGCACGCCCTGCATCCCGTAGCCGATCCGCCCGAAGAGCAGGTTGTCGCGGATCGGCGCGGAATGCATCACCTGCCCAAAATCGTAGAATTCGATCTCGCTTGCCGCCCGCGCCGCGATGTAGAGCCGGAAGCTGGTGCGCGCCCGCAGGATGCGTGCGGCGAGCAGGTCGTCGATGAGATTGAGCCGGTGGCGCGGCTCGATATAGGCGAGCGCGTAGCCGAGCAGCTTGTCGCGCACCCGGCCGGACATGCGGCCGCCCCGGCCGCGCCGCGCAGCGCGCAGCAATTCCGCCAAGGCCTCGCGGTCGCTCGTATCGACGAAGGAATAGCGGTCCGCGAGCGGGCTGCCCGGCGGCAATTCCGCCGTGATGTCGAGAACGGTCTCGACGATGCGCAGGCCGATCCGTGTCAGCGGCTCGATCAGCGCCTCGGCCTCGAGCAGGCCACGGGCGAAGGGATCGCGCGCGAAATGGGCAAGGTCGAAGCGCCCGCCGGTCGCACGGCCGAACATCAGGTTTTCGCCGATCGTCGCGAGCGAGTTGTAGCGGCGATGATCGAACGGCTCGACGGCCCCCATCAGCCCGCGCGCCGAGAGCAGGTCGCGGATGGTGGCGCGGGCCTGCACGATGCGCGCCTCGATCTCGGCATCGACATAGGGGCCGACCCGGCCCGACAGCCCAGCCTGGAACACGCTGTCATAGCCATGCACACTCCGCAAGGCGGCGATGATCGCGGCGTTGAGCCCGGCCGGGCCATCGACGCCGAGCAGGGCGTAATCGATCCAGTCGCTCTCGCCGGAAACCGGGGGATTCCCGGTCATCTCGGCTTCCGCGCGCTGGCGCGGCCCGTCCCGGTCGGCATCGTCGGCACCGAAGGGCGGCGGGGCTCTCAGCCGCGCGACCAGCGTGATATTCTCGCGGATCGTGCCGGACATGACATGCGGATCGGCGCCGACATAGAGCAGCGCCCGGCTCGCCGCCTTGTCGCCGAGCCTGCCGATCGGCCGTCCGCCGATCGTGACATCGCCGGAGAAATCGCTGATCTGCCGTCCGAGAACCTTCGGCAGGATGTCGCGCGCGCTGCCTTGCGGGCCGACCAGCGCCACATGCGCCGGCCGGCGGATCACGAGCGAGAGCGCATCGAGCTGGATGATGCCGCGCGCATTGCTGACCCTCAGCGCCGCGGTCTGGATCGGGGCTTCGGGCGGGACGGGCGCGTCGTCGGCGATTTCCGGCAGCAATTCGCGCGAGAAGGCGCCAACCACCTGCTCGAACTTCACCAGCACGTCGGCGCGCTGCTGGTCCCAGTCGATCAGCTCCTTCACCGGCCCCGGCAGGTCGCGATAGGCGGCGATCACAGCGACGAGCTGGCCGATATCGAGCCGGCCCTTGAGTGCGAGATAGCCGCCGAGCGTGTAGAAGATGAAGGGCGTTGCCTGTGCGAGCAGGTTGTTGAGGAACTTGACGGAGAATTTCCGCCGGAAGAGCCGCATGCGGATATCGAAGAGATGGGCGAGCCGCGTGCCGATTTCCGCGCCGAAATGCGGCACCAGCGCGTGGCCGTGCAGCAGCGGCGCGGCATCGACCATCTCGCTCACCCGGCCGGCGAATTTTCGCGACGCCACCTGCCGCTTGCGGCCAAGCCGCAATTGCTCCTTGCGCAGCCGCGGGATGATGATGCCCTGCACCGCGATCACCAATCCGGCGAGAACGCCCATCAGGATGTTCTGGGTCATGATGAACAGCAGCGCCGTCAGCGCCTGTGCGCCGAGAAAGGCCGGGGTGATGAAGGCCTCGCCGAAGAACCCGCCGATCGGCTCCACCTCATCCTTGACCATGCTGGCGATCTCGGCGGATTTCGTCGCGCGGATCGATTCCGGCCGGAAGCGCATCACCAGCGTGAACAATTCGAAGCGCAGCCGCCGCAGCATCCGTTCCCCGAGGATGCCCTTGCGCAGGTTGATCACGTATTTGAACGCGCCGTTGACCAGCGTCAGCCCGAGAAACAGGAAGCTCAGCGCCAGGAGATAGGGGAGCTGCGCGAGCAGGATGCCCTCTGTGAGCGTGATGCCGCCGCCGCCGAGGAGATCCGGCAGGCCGAGCGTCACCTCGAACAGCCGCGCCTCGACCGCCCCGTCACGGAAGGCACGGCCCTGGATCGCGTCGTTGACGATCCGTTTCGGGATATCGAGCGACACCCAGTAGAACGGCAGGGAGGCGAGCACGAGAAACAGCACCACGAGCTGTTCGCGCCGGCTGTGCCGCCAGACATATGCGAAGAACCCGCTCTGCAAGGCGCCTGCCTCCCGAACCTCTCGCTGCGGACCTTACGGAGCGGGGGGGTGAAGTCAAACGCGCCCCGCTCACCATCCATCACAACCCCGTGGCGGGGCGAGCGGATGCGGGCGCCGGCTCAATCCGGCAGAGGGCCACGCCCATCCAAGGCGCTCCGTGGCTCGCTTGCGTAATGGTCGTGATGGCGGGGTGCCTTCGGCGATCCGTCCTCAGGGATCGTCGAGCGCCTGCGCGGCCGACTCCTTGGCCTTGCCGAGCAAGGCCATCAGCCTGTCGATCTCGAACGGGTTGAGATCGGCGAAGATGTCGACGATCCACCCCTCATATGCCATGGCCATGGCGCGGAAATGCCGCCGTCCCTCGGGGGTCAGCCGCACGAGCACGGTCCGGCGATCCGCCGGCGCGGGAGTCCGCGCCACGAGCCCCTGTGCGACCAGCGCGTCGACGATGGTGGTGACATTGCCGTTGGTGACCATCATGCGGCGCGAGAGTTCGCCGAGGCTTATCCCCTCCGCCATGCGGTCGAGCTGCGCCATCAGGTCGAAGCGTGGCAGCGTGATACCGAATTGCGCGCGCAGCCGCCTGCGGATGCCGGCCTCGATCAGGTTCGCGCAGGTCAGAAGTCGCAGCCAGAGCCGCACTTCCATCCTGTGATCGGCCGGGTGTTCCGCCGCCTTGGCCTCGAGATCGAGAATGGTCGCCTCCCGCGCATCAGATCCCGCCTTCCGCGATCGCCGGCATGGTTGCGCGCATGGATGCCGCGTCCCGGCCTGGCATGGGCACGCGCATCAGGGGCGGGCACGGCTTCCGCATCGATTTGTTTTAGATTTGAAATATCCATGTCGCAAGCTGGCACATGATCGTGCCGACACGTATTTCAGATCCAGGATGGTTGTCTTGGGAGGGCGCATCAGGCATCGCGCCTCAGACATGCAGATAGCGGTCCTTGACGCCCGGATCGGCGGCAAGGCCCGCGCTGTCCCCGCTCCAGACGACGCGGCCCTTCTCGATCACGACATGGCGATCGGCGAATTTCGCGAGCTGGTCGACATTCTTGTCGATGACGAGGATGGATTCGCCCTCCGCCTTGAGGTTCCGCAGGCAGGTCCAGATCTCCTGCCGGATCAGCGGCGCGAGCCCTTCGGTCGCCTCGTCGAGGATCACGAGCTTCGGATTGGTCATCAGCGCCCGGCCGATCGCGAGCATCTGCTGCTCGCCGCCGGAAAGCTGGCTGCCGAGATTGCCCCGCCGCTCGGCAAGGCGGGGGAACAGGGCGTAGACGCGCGCCAGCGTCCAGCGCGGCGGGCCGAACCGTGCCGCCGCCGTGGCGACGAGGTTTTCCTCCACGCTGAGCGTCGGGAAGATCTGCCGCCCCTCCGGCACGAGGCCGATGCCCCGCCGCGCGATGGCGTGCGGCGGGCTTCCGGCGAGTTCCCTGCCCTCGAAGCGGATCGAGCCACCCTGTGGCGGCAGCAGCCCCATGATGGCGCGGATGGTCGTCGTCTTGCCCATGCCGTTGCGGCCGAGCAGCGTCACCACCTCGCCGGCGCCGACCGAGAAGCCGATCCCGAACAGAACCTGGCTCTGGCCGTAGGCAGCGCGCAGATTCTCCACCGCGAGCATCGCCGGCGATCCGGCGGTCATGCCGCCTCCTCCTCGCCGAGATAGGCGGCGCGCACTGCCGGGTTGGCGCGGATTTCCGCCGGCGCGCCGGTCGCGATCACCCGGCCGGAGACGAGCACGCTGATGCGGTCGGCGAGCGAGAAGACCGCGTCCATGTCGTGCTCGACGAGCAGGATCGTGTAGCGGCCCCTGAGCCGGCGCAGCAGTGCCACGATCGCCTGCCCTTCCTCGTGGCCCATTCCGGCGAGCGGCTCGTCGAGCAGCAGGATCCTCGGCCGGGTGGCGAGCGAGATCGCAAGTTCGAGCTGGCGCTTCTCGCCATGCGAGAGCAAGCCCGCCGGCAGGTCCGCGCGTGCACCGAGGCCGACAATGTCGAGCATCGCCCGGGCCTCGGCGTTGAGCGCCGGCTCGTCCGCCGCCGTGCCGAGGAAGCGGAAGCTGCTTCCTGCACGCGCCTGCACCGCGAGCGCGACATTCTCGAGCACCGGGAAGCCGGGCAGGATCGAGGTGATCTGGAACGAGCGCGCCAGGCCGCGCCGCGTCCTCGCGGCGAGCGACAGCGCCGTGATATCGGCGCCGTCGAGCAGAACCCGGCCGGAATCGCTCGGCGTGAGGCCGGAGATCTGGTGGATCAGCGTCGTCTTGCCGGCGCCGTTGGGGCCGATCACGGCATGGAGTTCGTCACGGCGGATCGCGAGCGAGACGTCCTCCGTCACGACAAGGCCGCCATAGGCCTTGCGCAGGCGATCGAGGATGAGGATGTCCTCAGCCATGCCGCCCTCCCGTGATCCGCGTGATCGCCCCGACGAGGCCGCCGCGCGCATGGAGCACGACCAGGATCAGCAGCGGTCCGAAGATCATCTTCCAGTGCTCAGTGATGCCGGCGAGCCATTCCTCGATCAGCAGATAGGCGAGCGCGCCGATCAGCGGGCCGATGAGCGTTCCCATTCCGCCGAGCACCACCATCACGATCAGTTCGCCCGAGCGTTGCCAGGCCATGTAGGCGGGCGAGATGAAATTCGTCTGGTTGGCGATCAGCACCCCGGAAAGCCCGCAGATTGCCCCGGAAATCACGTAGGCCGTGAGCTGGTAGCGAAAGGGCTCGAAGCCGATCGCCTGCATCCGCACCGGGTTCTCGCGCGTGCCGCGCAGCACGCGGCCGAAGCGCGCGGCGACGAGCGCACGGCAGGCGAGGAGCGTCGCCGCCAGCACCGCAAGCACGAGATAGTAGAAGATCGTCGCGTTCCCCAGCCATTCGGCGCCGAGAACGGTCGAGCGTCGCGCGATCGTCAGCCCGTCATCGCCGCCATAGGCCGCGAGCGAAACCGCGAGGAAGAACGCCATCTGCCCGAAGGCGAGGGTGATCATGATGAAATGGACGCCCTTCGTCCGGAGCGAGACGGCGCCGGTCAGCGCCGCGAATCCGGCCGAGACGAGGATCGCGACGCCCGCCTGCGCCAGCAGATCCTCGATGCCATGCGTCGCGAGGATGCCGACGGCATAGGCGCCGATCCCCATGAAGGCGGCATGCCCGAACGAGACCATCGCGCCATAGCCGAGGATCAGGTCGAGCGAGATCGCGGCGACGGCGAAGATCATCACGCGCGTCACCAGCAGCAGCACGTAGCTGTCCGCACCGAGCGCGCCGAGCAGCGGCAGTGTCGCGAGCCCTGCAAGGATCAGCCCGGCGAGACGCGGCCGCCGATCGCGCAGCGGGCCGGCGGTGGGGTGCGCGCCGCTCATCGCCGCACCGGGAAGAGCCCCGCCGGCCGGACGAACAGCACGGCAGCCATCAGGATATAGATCAGCATCGGCGCCAGCGCCTGCCCGGCCTGGCTGGCGGCGGAAGCGTCGAGGAACAGCCGCAGCACCAGCGGGCCGAAGGCGCGGCCGAGCGTGTCGACCAGCCCGACGAGCAACGCGGCGATGAAGGCGCCGCGGATCGATCCGATGCCGCCGATGACGATGACGACGAAGGTCAGGATCAGCAGGTTGTCGCCCATGCCGGGCTCGACCGAGACGAGCGGCGCCACCATCGCGCCGGCGAAGCCCGCGAGCATGGCGCCGAACCCGAAAACCAGCATGAAGAGCCGGCCGATATCGACGCCGAGCGCCGAGACCATCGGCGCATTGGCGGCGCCGGCGCGCACCAGCATGCCGATCCGCGTCCGGCTCACGAGCAGGGAGAGCAGGAGCGCCACCGCGATGCCGGCGCCGATCACCGCAAGGCGGTAGATTGGGTAGCGCAGCCCTTCCATCAGCTGGATCGAGCCCGAGAGCAGCGTCGGCACCGGCACCGAAAGCGGTGCCGCGCCCCAGACGAATTTCACGGCCTGGTTGAGGAACAGGATGATTCCGAAGGTCGCGAGCACCTGGTCGAGATGGTCGCGCGCGTAGAGATGGCGGAAGACGAGCCATTCGAGCGCGAGGCCGAGCGTCAGCGCCGCGGGCAGCGCGAGCCCGAGCCCGAGGAAGAAATTGTCGGTGAGCGCGGTGAACATCGCCGCCAGATAGGCGCCGATCATGAACTGGACGCCATGGGCGAGGTTGATGAAGTCCATCACCCCGAAGACCAGTGTCAGCCCGGCGGCGACGAGGAAGAGCAGCACGCCGAGCTGAAGGCCGTTCAGCGTCTGGACAGAGAGCAAGGTCGCCGACACGGCAGGCCCCCGATCAGGAAGAGGAGGGGCGCCTGCTCCGGCCAGGCGCCCGGCATGCCGGATCAGTTCGCCCGCATCTGGCAATCCTTGGCATAGGCATCGACGTAATCGTCGAACACCTTCTGCCGCAGGGAAGTCGCGTATTTGCCGTCCGGTCGCCGCACCACCTGCACGACATAGAAATCCTGCACGGGGTAATGGTTGGCCCCCATCCTGAAATCGCCGCGCAGCGACGTGAAATCCGCCTTGCGCAGCCCGGCTCGCAGCGCATTGCGATCCGAGACCTTGCCGCCGGCGGTGCGGATGGCGGCGTCGATCAGCAGCGCGGCATCGTAGCCATGCATTGCATAGCTGCCCGGAACCGTGCCGAAGGCCGCCTCATAGGCCGTCACGAAGGCCTCCGATTGCGCATTCTTCATGTCCGGTGCCCAGTTCGAGCCGCCGAAGAAGCCGAGCGCGGCCTCCTTCTGCGCAGGAAGGGTCGATTCGTCGACCGTGAAGGCCGAAAGGAACGGGATCGTGCTGGCGAGCCCGGCCTGATGGTATTGCCGCACCAGATTCACGCCCAGCCCGCCCGGCATGAAGGTGAAGAAGGCGTCCGGCTTCGCGGCGGCGATCTTCGCGAGTTCGCCGGAGAAATCGGCGGTGTTGAGCGGGACATATTCCTCGCCAACGATCTCGCCCTTGAAATGGCGCTTGAAGCCGGCGAGCGAATCCTTGCCGGCCTGGTAGTTCGGGGCGAGCAGGAAAACCTTCTTGAAGCCCTTGTCCTGCGCGTATTTGCCCATCACCTCGTGGTTCTGATCGTTCTGGTAGGAGGCAACGAAGAAGTTCGGGTGGCATTGCCGGCCGGCGAAATTCGAGGTGCCGGCATTGGGCGAGATCAGGAAGGCGCCGGCATCCGTCACCGGCTTGTGGATCGCGATCAGGATGTTCGAGAAGATCGGCCCGACGACGAAATCCACCTTGTCGCGTTCGACAAGGCCGCGCGCCCGCGTCACCGCCACATCCGGCTTCAGTTCGTCGTCCACCACGACGATGTCCGCCTCGAGGCCGCCGAGCTTGCCGCCCAGCGTCTTGACCGCGAGCAGGAACGCATCGCGCGATTGCTGTCCGAGCGTCGCCGCCGGGCCCGAGAGCGTGGTCAGGAGGCCGATCCTCACCTTCTCCTGCGCGGCCGCGCCCGCCGGCAGCGCGGCAAGGACGACGGCGGCGAGAAACCCGCCCCGAATGCCGCGCGTGAACCCCTTGTCCCAAATCTTCATGCTTCCTCCTCTGGCGGTGCCGGGCGGCACCTCGCTGACGCGAACCGACCTACCTTAGCCCTGCCTCGCTATCGCTGTCTTGTCCGTTCTTCGGCATCGACGCCGGCCGCGCGGGCAGTGGGAACGCATGATCCCGCCCAAATATTTTAAATTTGAAATATACCTGTCAAGCGGCTGGTCGCTTTGCCGGGCGGACCGTCAGAAGCTGCGCGTCGGCCGCTCCATCACGCGCTTGCCGAGCAGGCTTGCGGCAAGGTCGGTCATCAGCAAAGCGGTGCGGCCGCGCTCGTCCAGGAACGGGTTGAGTTCCGCGAGGTCGAGGCTCGTGACCAGCCCGCTGTCATGCAGCAATTCCATGGCGAGATGCGCCTCGCGGAAGGTCGCGCCGCCGGGCACGGTGGTGCCGACGCCGGGCGCGATGCCGGGATCGAGGAAATCGACATCGAGGCTCACATGCAGCATCCCGCCCGCCGCCGCGACTCGAGCGAGAAAATCGCGGAGCGGCGCGCCGATCCCGCTCTCGTCGATCGCCCGCATGTCGTGAATCGTGAAGCCCGCGCGCCGCAGCGCCTCGTTCTCCGCCGGATCGACGCTGCGCAAGCCCATCATGCAGACATGCGCGGGGTCGACCGGAACGGGCAGCGGCGGGAAATAGCCGGCGAAGCCAGGCGCGCCGGTGGCATAACCGACGGGCACGCCGTGAAGATTGCCGCTCTGCGTGGTTTCGAGCGTGTGGATGTCGCTATGGGCATCGAGCCAGAGCACGAAGAACGGGCGCCCATTGGCCGCCGCGCGCTGCGCCATGCCGCTCAGCGTGCCGGCGGCAAGCGAATGATCGCCGCCGAGGAAGATCGGCATCGCCTCGGCGCTCGCGGCGAAGGCGGCGGCGGCGATCGTCTCCGTCCAGGCCGCGATGCGTCCGAGATGGCGGATCGCGGGGTTGGGATGCTGCACCGGGTGATCCGGCCCCGGCGCGAGATTGCCGCAATCGGTCACGTCATGCCCGAGCGCGACGAGCGCCTCGCGCAGGCCGGCGGCGCGATAGGCGCTCGGCCCCATCTCGCAGCCGAGCCGCCCCGCCCCCTCCTCGACCGGAACGCCGATCAGCCTGATCTGCCGCGCCATGCCGCCCTCCCGTATCGTCTGGCCCGCGGGCCACGCCCTCTTGAAGCGGATTCCCGAGCGGTTGGAAACGGGGCACCGGGTCTTGAGCCGGGGCTCTCAATCCTGCGCCGGCAGCGCGTAAGGATGCGCGGCGAGGCGCCGGGCGCGGAAGGCGGCGATCTCCGCCGCGTGCCGGCGCGTCAGGTCGAGATCGTCCCAGCCGTTGAGAAGCTGGAGTCGGCGTACGGGATCGAGGGTGAAGCCGATGTCGCTCCCGGCGCCGCCGATCTTCATCGTGACGAGATCGACGGCGAGGCGCGGCGCGGCCATCCGCTCCAGCGCCGCGATCAGCGTCTCGGCCGCCTCCTCCGTCACCTGCGCCGGCAGCAGGCCGTTCTTCACCGCGTTCGAGGCGAAGATATCGCCGAAGCTCGGCGCGATCACGCAGCGGATCCCGAAATCCCACAGCGCGTAGATCGCGGCCTCGCGCGACGAGCCGGTGCCGAAATTCCGCCGCGCGACGAGGATGCGCGCCCCGGCATGGCGCGGCGTGTCGAGCAGGAAGCCCCGTGTTGCGCCAGCATCGTCGTAGCGCAGGTCGTGGAGAAGGAAGCTGCCATAGCCGGCGGCGCGCGGCCGGCTCATGAACCGGGCGGGGATGAGCTGGTCCGTGTCGACATTGGCGAGACCGAGCGGACAGGCCACGGCATCGAGCCGGGTGAAGGGCTCCATCTCACGCCTCCCCCAGCGCGCGGACATCGGTGAGACGCCCCGTCACGGCCGCCGCCGCGACCATGGCCGGGGACATGATATGCGTGCGGGCATCCTTGCCCTGGCGGCCGCGAAAATTGCGGTTGGTGGTCGAGGCGCAGCGTTCGCCGGCGCCGACCGTGTCACCGTTCATCCCCACGCACATCGAGCAGCCGGATTCGCCCCAGACGAAGCCGGCTTCGATGAAGACGCGGTCGAGCCCTTCGGCTTCCGCCTGCCGCCGCACCAGCGACGAGCCGGGCGAGACGAGCCCCGGCACCCGCGCGCGCCGCCCCCGGAGCACGGCGGCCGCGGCGCGCAGATCCTCGATCCGCGCATTGGTGCAGGAACCGATGAAGGCGCGGTCGATCCGGATATCCTCGAGCCGCTGCCCCGGTGCGAGGCCCATATAGGTGAGCGCGGCGCGCAGGTAATCCGCACGGGCGGCGCTCCCGGCCGCCGCCGGATCGGGCACCGCGGCATCGATCGGCAGCGCGTCCTCGGGACTGACGCCCCAGGTGACGGTCGGCGCGATCGCGGCGGCGTCGATCGTCACCTCGCGGTCGAAGGCGGCGTCCGGGTCGCTCGCGAGTCCGCGCCATTCGGCGATCGCCGCCTCCAGCGCCGCGCCCTCGGGCGCAAAGGGCCGGCCGCGCAGATAGGCGAAGGTGGTCTCGTCGGGCGCGACGAGGGCGAGGCGCGCGCCGGCCTCAATGCCCATGTTGCACAATGTCAGCCGGCTTTCCATCGACAGCGCCGCGATCGCCGCGCCGGCATATTCGAGCGCATGCCCGCGTGCGCCGTCGGCGCCGATGGTGCGGATGAGATGGAGGGCGAGGTCCTTCGCCGCGACATGCGGGCCGGGGCGCCCGTCGAACCACGCCCGCATCCGCTTCGGCTTGCGCTGCCAGAGCGTCTGCGTCATCAGCACATGTGCGACCTCCGAGGCGCCGATCCCGAAGGCGAAGGCGCCGAACGCGCCATGGGTCGAGGTGTGGCTGTCGCCGCAGACGATGGTCAGCCCCGGCAGGGTGAGCCCCTGCTCGGGCCCCACGACATGGACGATGCCCTGCGCGGGATCGTCGAGCCCGAACAGCCGGAAGCCGTGCCGCCCGGCATTGTCGGCCAGACGCGAGACCATCCCCGCGATTTCCGGGTCCGGGATATGCGGCCGGCCGCGCGTCGGCACGTAATGATCGGCGATGCCGAAGGTGAGGCCCGGCTCGGCGAGCGGCAGCCCCCTGCCGTCGAGCGCGCGGAAGGCGTGATGGGAGCCCTCATGGACGAAATGCCGGTCGATCCAGAGCAGCGCCTCGCCATCCTCGCGGGTGACGATCACATGCGCGTCCCAGAGCTTGTCGAACAGGGTTCTCGGTTTCGCTGTCATGATCCGCCGCGGTGGCCCGCAATGATGCGCATCGTCCACCGGGACGATAGGGCGGTGTGGGCGATCGCGCCAGCCCCGCTCAGGCGTCCTTGGCGCCGAGCAGGCGGGCGATGCGCCGCAGCGCAAGTTCGTAGCCCTGGGTTCCGGCGCCGGCGATCACGGCATCGGCGCGGTGGGAGACATAGGAATGATGGCGGAACGCCTCACGCTTGTGGATCTGCGAGACATGCACCTCAACGACCCGGCCCTCGAAGGCGTTGAGCGCGTCGAGGAGCGAGACCGAGGTATGGGTCAGCCCGCCGGGATTGATCACGATGCCCCGCGCGGTCTCGCGTGCCTCGTGGATCCAGTCGATCAGCTCGTATTCGCGGTTCGATTGATGGAAGCGCAGGTCGAGCCCCAAGGCGGTCGCCAGCGCGCGGCAGCTGGCCTCGACATCGGCCATGGTCTCGCGGCCGTAGATTTCGGGCTGGCGCTTGCCGAGCAGATTGAGGTTCGGGCCGTTGAGAATAAGGACGAGCGGCGCGGACATCGGGGACCTTGGGGGAGATGGCGGGCTTCGGTTCTGGTCTTGTCAGGGCGGTTCTTGTCAGGGGCTGCCGGACACCGGATTGGCCGAGGCCCGGATGCTGGCGCAGGGACTAGCGCAGAGCGGGCAGGTTTCGCGTCAGTACGGAACCATGTTTCGCATGCCCGCTGCCGCCGCGCAATCCTGCGGCGGGTGCCCGGCGCCACATGCAGCCCGCGAAGAGACCAGTTCAACGTTCTGCGGAGAAGGATTTGGTGGAGCTAAGCGGGATCGAACCGCTGACCTCTTGAATGCCATTCAAGCGCTCTCCCAGCTGAGCTATAGCCCCACTTCGGCCGGAGCCGAGAACTCCGCCGCCGGTCGCTGGTGACCGGAGGCGCGGTTAATGTCACAAGAGAAACCGGTCCGCAAGAGGAAAGCGCCGGCATGGTCACACCGGCGGCTGCGAGCGCCGGCGCATGGGTCAGCCCTCTTCGTCTTCCTCGATCTCGCCGTCGATCAGGCCGGCGACATCGCCGTCATCCTCGTCCTCCTCGGCAGCGAGGAAGGTGTCGTCCTCGTCATCCGCGATATCGATGTCGTCCGCGCCGGCGACAACCTTGGTTTCATCGGCCTGGTCGGCTTCTTCGAGCGGGACGATGTCGGCGCCGACGGCCTCGTCGATCTCGGTCTCGTCCTCGTCCGCCTCGACTGGCTTCGCCGCCTTGAGCAGCGGATCGAAATAGCTGCGCGGATAGCTCTGCCCCGTATAGGGCGAAACGATCGGGTCGCGGCCCAGATCGTAGAATTTCTTGCCGGTAACCGGGCAGATGCGCTTCGTGCCGAGATCTGGCTTGGCCAATGTCGCGTTCCTGTCGAGATGGGCACCGGCGGCTCGGCTCGGCGCAAAGTTCCACTTGCAAACTCGGGGTGAAGCCCGTTAGTGGCCCGGCATACCCTTTGTCAATGCTCGTCGGGGCCGAGCAGCAAAACTCCCCGGTTCCCGGCGGCGCTTCTCCGGCGAGAGCCGCGCCGCGAGGATGGTTCGAGATGACCCACGCAGCAGAACCCCGCCCCTCCGCGGCGCCTTCCGCGCAGCATGCTTCCACGCCGCCCCGGCCGCTGCGCGCCGGGCGTGCTGCGGCGCTTTCCGGCACGATCATCGTTCCGGGGGATAAGTCCATTTCGCATCGCGCGCTGATCTTCGGGCTGCTCAGCGTCGGTGAGACGCGGGTCTCGGGGCTGCTCGAGGGCGAGGACGTGCTGCGCACCGCCGCGGCCGCCCGCGCGCTCGGCGCCACGGTCGATCATCTCGCCCCCGGCGAATGGCGCGTGCGCGGGCTCGGCATCGGCACCTTGCTCGAACCGGAGGCCCCGCTCGATTTCGGCAATGCCGGCACCGGCTCGCGGCTGATGATGGGCGTGATCGGCGGCCACCCGATCACCGCGCGGTTTGATGGCGATGCCTCGCTGCGCAAGCGGCCGATGGGCCGCATTCTCGATCCGCTGCGGCGCATGGGCGTCGAGGTGCTCGACGTTGCGGCCGGCGAGCGCATGCCGCTCACGATCCGCGGCGCGCGCGATTGCATCCCGATCACCTACGAGACGCCGGTCGCCTCCGCGCAGATCAAGTCCGCCGTTCTGTTCTGCGGCCTCAACGCGCCGGGCGAGACCGTGGTGATCGAGCGCGAGGCGAGCCGCGACCATACCGAGAAGATGCTCGCCTTCTTCGGCGCCGAGGTGCGGAGCGAGCCCTTCGGCGCGCATGGCCGGCGCGTCGTGCTCAAGGGGCGGCCGGAACTCGTGCCGCAACCGATCCGCGTCCCGGCCGATCCATCCTCGGCCGCCTTCCCGATCGTCGCGGCGCTGATCGTGCCGGGCTCCGAGATCGTGGTGCGCGCGGTGATGATGAACCCGCTGCGCACGGGGCTGATCACCACGCTGCGCGAGATGGGCGGCGATATCGTCGAACTCGACCGGCGCGAGGAAGGCGGGGAGATCGTCGCCGATCTGCGGGTGCGCCATTCCGATCTCAGGGGCGTCGATGTTCCCGCCGAGCGCGCGCCCTCGATGATCGACGAATATCCGATCCTCGCCGTCGCGGCCGCCTTCGCCGCGGGCGAGACGCGGATGAACGGGCTCCAGGAGCTGCGTGTCAAGGAATCCGATCGTCTCCAGGCGGTTGCCGACGGGCTCGCGGCCAACGGGATCGCGCATCGCATCGAGGGCGACGATCTTGTCGTCGGCGGGCTTGCCGGCGCGCGCCGGGGCGGCGGCCTGGTGCGCACGCATATGGACCACCGCATCGCGATGAGCTTCCTGGTGATGGGGCTCGCCGCCGATGCCCCGGTTGCGGTCGACGATACCGCCTTCATCGCCACGAGCTTCCCGGATTTCCTGCCGCTGATGACGCGGCTCGGCGGAAATTTCGCGTGAGCCGCGCGCTCGTCATCGCGGTCGACGGTCCCGCGGCTTCGGGCAAGGGCACGCTGGCGACGCGGCTCGGCGCGCATTTCGGCCTGCCGGTGCTCGATACCGGCCTGCTCTACCGGGCCGTCGGCCAGCGGCTGCGCGATGCGGGGCGCGACCTGGACGATGCCGGTCATGCCGCCGCCGCCGCGCGCGGCTTCGAGGCAGGCTGGCTCGACGATCCCCGTCTGCGGGAGCGGGCGGCCGGCGAGGCCGCGAGCCGGGTCGCCCGCTTCGGCCCGGTGCGCGAGGCCCTGCGCAGCTTCCAGCAGGATTTCGCGCGCCAGCCCGGCGGCGCGGTGCTCGACGGCCGCGATATCGGCACGGTAATCGCGCCTTTCGCGCCGGCGAAGCTGTGGATCGACGCCGATGTCGCGATCCGCGCCGGCCGTCGCTATCGCGAGCTTACCGCGCGCGGCGAGCCGGTCTCCGAGGCCGGCATCCTCGCCGATCTCATGGCGCGCGACGCGCGCGACGCCCCCAATATGGCGATTGCGGCGGATGCCGTCCGCATCGATACCAGCGCCATGGATGTCGAGGCCGCCTTCGCGGCCGCCCTGCGCGCGGTGCTTGCCGCCTGCCCGGAGGCCGCTAACCTGCGCGGCTGAAGCGCCGCGCCGGGAGGGCCGCATGACGACACGGGATTTCGAACCGGTTCCGCTGCCCGATTACGTGGAATATCCGCCGGCGGAGATGCTCGAACGCGCGGAGGCCTTCCGCGCGATGATCGCCCGCCGGCATAGCGTGCGTGCATTCGCGCCGCGCCCCGTGCCGCGCGCGCTGATCGAGACCTGCCTGCGCGCCGCCGGCACCGCGCCCAACGGCGCCAACCACCAGCCCTGGCATTTCGCCGCCATCAGCGACCCCGCGCTGAAATCGCGTATCCGTGCCGCGGCCGAGGCGGAGGAACGCGCCTTCTACGCCGGCAAGGCCGGCGAGGATTGGCTCGCGGCGCTGAAGCCGCTCGGCACCGATCCATCCAAGCCTTTCCTTGAAACCGCGCCCTGGCTGATCGCGATCTTCGGCGCCCGCGCCTCGGTGAGCGCCGATGGTGTGCTGCGCAAGAATTATTACGTGCCGGAATCGGTGTCGATCGCCGCCGGATTCCTGATCGCCGCCCTGCATCAGGCCGGGCTCGCGACGCTGACCCATACGCCGAGCCCGATGGGCTTTCTCAACACCCTGTGCGGCCGGCCCGCGAGCGAGAAGCCCTATCTTCTGCTCGTCACCGGCTATCCCGCGCCGGATGCCACAATTCCCCGTCACGCCCTGGAGAAGAAGCCGCTCGCCGAGATCGCCAGCTTTCTGGAAGCCCCGGAGTGAAGTTGACGTTTCTCATTTATGAGAATATCTCTCAAGTATGAGAGAAGACGAACAGGCCCTTCTACAGGAGCGGATCGCCGGGCGGCTTGGCGTCCTCCGGGCGGAGCGCGGCTGGTCGCTGGATGAGCTTGCGGCGCGTTCGGGCGTCAGCCGCGCAAGCCTGGCGCGGCTCGAGAAGGGCGAGACCAGCCCCACCACCCAGGTGCTGGCCCGCATCGCGGCGGCCTATGGGCTGACGCTGACCCGCATCATCCATCTCGCGGAAGCACAATTCGCGCCGCTGGTGACGCGCGCGGAGCAGCCGGTCTATGTCGATGCCGCGCTTGGCTTCCACCGCCGGTCGATCTCCCCGCCGGCGCCGGAATTGCGCGCCGAGATGCTCGAATGCCGGATCGAGCCGGGGCGCGAGATCACCTATGACCGGGCCCCGCGCGCCGATCTCGAACATCACCTGTTCCTGCTCGCCGGCGCGCTCGAGATGCAGGTCGACGGCGTGTCCCATTGCCTGGCGGCGGGCGA
Source organism: Rhabdaerophilum calidifontis (assembly GCF_008641065.1). Lineage (GTDB taxonomy): Bacteria > Pseudomonadota > Alphaproteobacteria > Rhizobiales > Beijerinckiaceae > Rhabdaerophilum > Rhabdaerophilum calidifontis. The sequence goes on from NZ_VTRS01000006.1 coordinate 25,374, forward strand.
TTGCCTGCGCTTCCGCCTCGCGGGCGCGAGCCGGTTCCGCACCCCGCCGGAGAGCGGCGCGCATTATATCCTTGTCCTGGTGTGAGGCCGATCCGGATGTCCGCTTCCTTCAAGATCAAGCCCGGCGATTTCGCCGATCCGCGCGTCGTCGCGCTCCTCGAGCGCCATTACACGGAGAACCGCGCCGTGACGCCGGCCGGCTCGGCGCATGTGCTCGATCTCGCGGCGATGCAGGCGCCCGAACTCGCCTTCTTCACGCTCTGGGAAGGCGAGGCCCTGCTCGGCATGGGGGCGTTGAAGCGCCTTGCCGACGCAGCAGGGGAGATCAAGTCGATGCGTACCGTCGATGCCGCCCGGCGCCGTGGCGTCGCGAGCGCCATGCTCCGCCATCTCATCGCCGAGGCGCGGGCGGCCGGGCTGGCGCGGCTCTATCTCGAGACCGGATCCTTCGAGTATTTCAAACCCGCACGCGCGCTCTATGCCCGGCATGGTTTCGTCGAATGCGCCCCGTTCGAGGGCTATCGCGCCGACCACAACTCCACCTTCATGATGCTGGATCTGCCATGATGCTGGATCTGCGGGGCGCGTGAGGCTGCCCCAACGCCCGGAATGACGCGGGAGATGCCGAGATGCCGGGCGGAACCCGGTTTTTGCCCGGTTTTGCTTGCCGCTTCCCGTGTTTTTTGCTAGGCGCCAGCACAATCCGCGTGCCTCCGGCCTTTCCGGCGGGTGTCGCGGGGAGACGAACGTTCCGATGCGCCGGTTTGACCGCGCTGGCAGCCCGCAGGGGCCGCATCTCCCGGAAACTGGGGGATGGCCGGCGACTCGGAGCGACCCCAACCATGAATGCCGGCGCCAATGCCCTGGAAACGGGGCGCTTTCGGAGTTTTGATGACCCCCAACTTCAACCCCAGCCGTGAGGATTTCGCGGCGCTTCTCGAAGAATCCTTCCTCCAGGCGGATACCGCCGAGGGCTCGGTGATCGCCGGCAAGGTCGTCGCGATCGAGAAGGATGTCGCCGTCATCGATATCGGCCTCAAGACGGAAGGCCGCGTCGCGCTCAAGGAATTCGCCGGTCCGAACAAGGATCAGGTGCTCAAGGTCGGCGATGTCGTCGAGGTTTATCTCGAGCGCGTCGAGAACGCGATGGGCGAGGCGGTGATCAGCCGCGACAAGGCGCGGCGCGAGGAGAGCTGGGTCAAGCTTGAGAAGGCCTTCGAGAACAAGGAGAAGGTCTCGGGCACCATCTTCAACCAGGTCAAGGGCGGCTACACCGTCGATCTCGACGGCGCGGTCGCCTTCCTGCCGCGCTCGCAGGTCGATATCCGTCCGATCCGCGACATCGGCCCGCTGATGGGCGTTCCGCAGCCCTTCGAGATCCTGAAAATGGATCGCCGCCGCGGCAACATCGTCGTCTCGCGCCGCACGGTGCTCGAGGAGACCCGCGCCGGCCAGCGCCAGGAACTGGTCTCGAATCTCGAGGAAGGTCAGATCATCGACGGCGTGGTCAAGAACATCACCGATTACGGTGCGTTCGTCGATCTCGGCGGCATCGACGGCCTGCTGCACGTGACCGACATCGCCTGGCGCCGCGTCAACCACCCGACCGAGGTGCTGACCGTCGGCCAGACCGTGAAGGTCAAGATCATCAAGATCAACCAGGAAACCCACCGAATCTCGCTCGGCATGAAGCAGCTCCAGGGCAATCCCTGGGAGGGCATCGAGGCGAAATATCCGGTCGAGGGCAAGTTCACCGGCCGCGTCACCAACATCACCGATTACGGCGCCTTCGTGGAGCTGGAACCGGGGATCGAGGGCCTGATCCACGTCTCCGAGATGAGCTGGACCAAGAAGAACGTCCATCCCGGCAAGATCCTCTCGACCAGCCAGGAGGTCGAGGTGCAGGTGCTCGAAGTCGATCCGGTCAAGCGCCGCATCTCGCTCGGGCTCAAGCAGACGCTCGCCAATCCGTGGGAGAGCTTCGTCGAGCGGCATCCGATCGGCTCGGTCGTCGAGGGCGAGGTCAAGAACAAGACCGAATTCGGCCTCTTCGTCGGGCTCGAGGGCGATGTCGACGGCATGGTCCATCTCTCGGATCTCGACTGGAACCGCCCCGGTGAGCAGGTCATCGACGAATTCAAGAAGGGCGATGTCGTCCGCGCCGTGGTGCTCGATGTCGATGTCGAGAAGGAGCGTATCTCGCTCGGAATCAAGCAGGTCGCGGGCGATCCCTTCGCCGATGCCGGCGATGCGATCCGCAAGGGCGGCGTCGTCACCTGCGAGGTGCTCGAGGTGAAGGATGGCGGCCTCGAGGTGAAGATCGTCGGTTCGGATCTCACCACCTTCATCAAGCGCTCCGAACTCGCGCGCGACCGCATGGATCAGCGGCCGGACCGTTTCGCCGCCGGCGAGAAGTTCGACGCCCGCGTGATCCTGTTCGACAAGAAGGCCCGCAAGGTCCAGGTCTCGATCAAGGCGCTGGAAATGGCGGAGGAGAAGGAGGCCATGGCGCAATATGGCTCGGCCGATTCCGGCGCGACATTGGGCGACATTCTCGGCGCGGCGCTCAAGAAGAGCAAGTAAATCGTCCTAGATCGGGGATGTCAAAAGTTAAGAACGGAAGGGCGCCGCAAGGCGCCCTTTTTCTTTCAAGAGGCGGCTAAACTGAAATACATTTCGACGGCTAATATATATTGAATTCAATTATCGAGTTCTGGTCTTAACCTGATGTTAGACTCGCAAATTCATGTATCTGCGTGGGGTTCGGGACGATATCCGCACACACAACTGAATTGCTCAGAACGAGTCGCATGCGCAAGAATGTGTCCCTCAGGAATATCTCGCGGCTGGTCCTGGCCGGCATGGTCGCCGTCAGTCTGGCGGTATCGCTCGGCATCGCCCTGCTGACGGACCGCATGGTCGCTTCCGTCGAGACGATCGGCCCGGCGCTGGCGCGGCTCGAGGCGGCGACCGCCTATGCCGACGAACTGAGCCTGGCCCTGGGCGGGATCGACCGCGCGCGGCTCGATTCCGGCATGGCGGCGCGGTCGGATTTCGCCGGTGCGCTCGATGGCCCGTTCGGGCGGCTGAACCGGGCCGGCGAGGCGTTCGGCGCCCTGCATCCCGAGTTCGGCGCCGTCTTCCCCGCCCAGGTCGCGAGCCTGCGCGTGGCCGGCGAGAAGACGCTCGTGGCGAACTGGCGCATTCTTGAGGCGCAGGAATTGCTGCTGCCGGCGATCGTCGATTTCAATCAGATGGCCACGCAGCTTTCGGCGCGCGTCCAGGCGCTTCCCGAGGAGGCGCTGCGCGCCCTGACGGAACCGTTCGAGGAACAGGCGCGGCAGATCATCCGGCTCAGCGCCGATGGCGCCCAGAGCCGCGACCCGGCGAAGCTCGATGCCGCGCTGGTCGCGCTCTCCGCCTTCGCCGATCGCGCCGAGGCGATGGAGGCAGCGATCCGCGCCGCCGGGCATTCGACGCGGGCGATGTTCCGCGGCAGCGACGGGCCGCGTGCCCGTCTCTACGAGATCACGATGCAATATCGCGCTTCGGCCGAGGCGATCCGCGTGGCCGACGAGGCCCTGCGCGCGGCCGCGACCGAGGCGAATCGCGAGGCGGCAGCGCAGCGTGTCGCGGCGCGCGCGGATGTCGATGCCGCCCGCGCGCTCGCGGCGGTCAATGCCCGCTGGATCATGGTCGGGCTGGGGGTCGGCCTCGTGTTCACGCTCTGCGTGCTCCTCGGGGTGGCGCGCGCCATCGCCCGTGGCTTCGTGCGGCCGATCTCGGCGCTGTCGGAGGCGATGCGGGCGATGGCGGAGGGCGAACTCGACGTTGTCGTCGAGGACCGCTCGCGCCTCGATGTCGTGCATGCCATCGCCACCAGCGTCGAGACCTTCCGCGCCTCCCTGCGTCGGCGCGCCGAACTCGAGGCCGCCCGCGCCCGCGAGGCCGCCGAGAATGCCGAGCGGCGCCGGATCCTGGAGGCGTCGATCGCCGAGTTCGAGCGCTTGTCGCGCGACGGGCTCGCCGGCACGCTCGAGGCGATCGGGGCGATCGAGACCCGCGCCGACGATCTTGCCCGCGTCTCGGAGGAGATCGCCGGCCGCACCGAGGAGGCGAGCGGCCGCACGGCGCGGATCGATGAGGGGCTGTCCGCGGTCGTCGTCGCCAGCGCGCATCTCACGCGGGATGCCTCCGAGATCGCCCGTGCCGGCGAACAGACCGAGCGGATCACCCGTGTCGCCGCCGACCGCGTGGCCTCGGCGCGCGCGGCGGTGGATCGGCTCGCAGCCGCGGCGACCTCGATCATGGGCGTTGTCGATCTGATCCAGTCGATTGCTGCCCAGACCAATCTCCTGGCCCTCAACGCCACGATCGAGGCGGCGCGGGCCGGTTCTGCGGGCCGGGGCTTCGCGGTCGTGGCCGCGGAGGTCAAGTCGCTGTCCGGGCAGACCGCGCGCGCGACCGAGACCATCGCCAGCGAGATTGCCGCAGTGCGTCAGCAGGTCGATGGCTGCGTCGCCGCCATCGACACGGTCGGCGAGGCGGTGCGCGATGTCAGCGCCCGCAACGCCGAGATCGCGACCGTCGTCCGCAATCAGAGCGAGGAGACGGCGCGCATCGAGGGCCGGCTCGAGCAGGCCGCGCAGGATACCGGGCAGGTGGCGCGCGAGATCGAAAGCCTCGCGGCTGCCGTCGCGCGGGCGACCGAATCCGCGCGCGAGGTCACGGGCAGCGCTCGGTTGGTGGCGCAGCGCGCGCAGGTGCTGCTGGAGGCGGCGCGAAGCGCGGCCTGAGGCGGGAGAAACGCCGGCGCCGGGCTGACGCGGCACCGGCTTCGGCCTATAACCGCCCCATGAGCACCCGGTCCGTCAGCAGAACCCTCCCGCCCCGCAAGCCCGGCCCCGGCGATCACGTCATGCTGATCGACGGGTCCTCCTTCGTGTTCCGCGCCTATTTTCAGTCGATCCGGCAGGATTCACGCTACAATTACCGGTCGGACCGCCTGCCCACCGGCGCGGTGCGCATCTTCGCGACCAAGCTCATCCAATTCATCCGCGAGGGCGTGCGCGGCCGGACGGCGTCGCATCTCGCGATGATCTTCGACAAGAGCGAGAATTCCTTCCGCAAGGCGCTCTACCCCGAATACAAGGCCAACCGTTCCGAGCCGCCGGAGGATCTCGTCCCGCAATTCCCGCTGATGCGCGCGGCGGTGCGCGCCTTCGGCTATGTGCCGATCGAGCAGGACACCTACGAGGCGGACGACCTGATCGCCACCTATGCGAAGGAGGCGGTCGAGGCGGGCGCGGAGGTCACCATCGTTTCGGCGGACAAGGACCTGATGCAGCTCATCGGTCCTGGCATCGTGATGTATGACCCCGCCTCCGGCGAGCGCGAGGAGCGCCTGATCGGCGAGGCCGAAGTCCGGGATTATTTCGGCGTCCCGCCGGAGAAGGTCGTCGATGTCCAGGCGCTCGCCGGCGATTCGACCGACAATATCCCCGGCGCGCCGGGGATCGGGGTCAAGACTGCCGCCCAGCTTATCGCGGAATACGGCGATCTCGAAACGCTGCTCGCCCGCGCCGCCGAGATCCGGCAGCCGAAGCGGCGCGAGACGCTGACGGACCCCGCCGTTGTGGAGAAGGTGCGCCTGTCGCGCAGGCTCGTCACGCTCGTCCGCGACGTGCCGATCGCGACGCCGCTCGAAGACCTTGTCGCGCATCCGCCCGACGCGGCGCGGGCGGTGGCCTTTCTCAAGGCGATGGAATTCAAGACGCTCACCAACCGCGTGGCGGAGCTTTACGGCGTCGATGCCGAGCAGATCGAGCCCGATCCCGTCCACGCGAAGGGCGGTGGCGGCCCGGCCGCGGCGCCGCCGCCGGCCGCGGAACCGGGCGCGGTGCAGCCGGAGCCCGTGCCGGCGGGCGGAACCGGACCGGCGGCGCTCGCCGCCGGCCGGCTCGCGGCGCTGCGCGCGATGCCGGTGCGGTTCGAGGCCTACGAGACGATCCGCGATCCCGCGACGCTCGAGGCCTGGATCGCGGCGGCGCGCGAGCACGGGATCGTCGCCTTCGACACCGAGACCAATTCGCTCGATGCGATGCAGGCGGACCTCGTCGGCTTCTCGCTGGCGCTGGAACCGGGCCGCGCCGCCTATGTGCCGCTCCAGCACCGGAGCGGCGAGGGGCTGTTCGATGCCGGGCTTTTGCCGGACCAGATCCCGATCGACGCGGCACTCGCGGCGCTCAGGCCGCTGCTGGAGGATGGTTCGGTTCTCAAGATCGGGCAGAACCTGAAATACGACCTGATCGTCATGCGCCGGCACGGCATCGACATCGCGCCGATCGACGATACGATGCTGATCTCCTACGTGCTCGATGCCGGCCGCAACGGCCATGGCATGGACGAACTCTCCGCGCTCCACCTCCATCACCGCCCGATCCCGTTCTCGGAGGTCGCCGGCAAGGGCAAGGCCCAGGTGACCTTCGATTTCGTGAGCCTCGACAAGGCCGCCGCCTACGCCGCCGAGGATGCCGATATCACGCTCCGGCTGTGGCTGGCGCTGAAGCCGCGCCTCGTCGCCGAGGGTATGGTGGAGGTCTATGAGGGGCTCGAACGCGGCATGGTCGATTGCCTGGCGCGCATGGAGGCACGCGGCATCGCGATCGACCGCCAGATTCTCTCCCGGCTCTCGGGAGAATTCGCCCAAGGCATGGCACGGCTCGAGGCGGATATCCACGCCCTGGCCGGCGAGAGCTTCAATCTCGGCTCGCCGAAACAGCTCGGCGACATCCTGTTCGGCAAGATGGGGCTGCCGGGCGCCAAGAAGACCGCGACCGGCGCCTGGTCGACCGGCGCCGATGTGCTGGAGGATCTCGCGGCCGAGGGTTACGAACTTCCCGCCCGCCTGCTCGAATGGCGGCAGATGCAGAAGCTCAAATCCACCTATACCGACGCGTTGCCCGGCTATGTGAACCCGAAGACCGGGCGCGTCCACACCTCCTTCGCGCTGGCCGCCACCACCACGGGGCGGCTCTCCTCCTCCGAGCCCAATCTCCAGAACATTCCGGTGCGCAACGAGATGGGGCGCAAGATCCGCACGGCCTTCGTGGCGGAGCCCGGCAAGGTGCTGATCTCGGCGGATTATTCGCAGATCGAGTTGCGCATCCTCGCCCATATCGCCGAGATCCCGCAGCTCCGGCAGGCGTTTGCGGATGGGGTGGACATCCATGCCATGACCGCGAGCGAGATGTTCAACGTGCCGCTCGCGGAAATGACGAGCGAGATCCGCCGGCGCGCCAAGGCGATCAATTTCGGCATCATCTACGGCATCTCGGCCTTCGGCCTCGCGAACCAGCTCTCCATTCCGCGCGAGGAGGCCGGCGCCTATATCCGGAAGTATTTCGAGCGCTTCCCCGGCATCCGCGATTACATGGAGGCGATGAAGGCCCGGGTGCGGGCAGAGGGCCATGTCGAGACGATCTTCGGCCGCAAGTGCCATTATCCGCAGATCGATTCGAAGAACCCGGCCGAGCGCGCCTTCATGGAGCGCGCCGCCATCAACGCGCCGATCCAGGGCTCGGCGGCGGACATCATCCGCCGGGCGATGATGCGGATGGACGCCGCGCTCGCCGCTGCGGGCCTGTCATCGGTGGGAATGCTGCTCCAGGTCCATGACGAACTCGTCTTCGAAGCGCCCGAGGGCGAGGCGGAGGCGGCGATCCCGGTCATCGCGCGGGTGATGGAGGCGGCGCCGCTTCCCTTCGTCCAGCTCAGGGTGCCGCTGAAGGTGGACGCGCGCGCGGCGAAGAACTGGGACGAGGCGCATTAAGACATTTCCGGTCGGGCGATGCCGCTCATGGGCGGGCAAGCCGTCGAGACGGGAGGCGGGCGCCGGCGCCTCACCCGCATGCCGGCCGGAAATCCGTGACCCTTGGCGCGCCGTGCCGGTCGGCGATCAGCGCCGAGCCCTGGGGCAGGGCATGCCACGCCCCGCTTCGGTCATCCCAGGGTTCGGAGACGACATGCAGCCCGTCCGGTTCGTGGCGCCAGTAGAGCGTCGGCGCGTGGTCGTCGCAGGCCCAGCGGAAGGCCCAGAGCGTATGGCCGTTGGTGAAGGCGGCGGCGAAGCGGAGCGGGGCATCGAGCGCCGCCGCTTGCGTGATGCCTCGCACCGCGCTCAAAACCTCGGCGAAGGCGCGCAAGGCATCGTTCGCGGCGCCGCGTGCGACGGCGGCGAGGAAGATCGCCTCGGAATCGGTCGTGCCGTGGCGGTGGGCATAATGGCTGTCCGGGATCAGCGCCTCTACCTGCCGGCGCACGGCATGGTAGCCGCCGATCTGGCCGTTATGCATGAAGAGGCTGGTGCCATGGCAGAACGGGTGGCAGTTCGGGCGGCTGGTCGCCGTCCCGGTCGCCGCGCGCACATGCGCGAAGAACAGCGGCGAACGCACCTGCGCGCAGATCGACAGCAGGTTCTCGTCGGACCAGGCCGGGCGCAGGTCGCGATAGATGCCGGGCTCGGGCCGTTCGCCATACCAGCCGAGGCCGAACCCGTCGCCATTCGTCGTCGTCTTGGCCTCATGCGCCTGCATCGATTGGTGGATCAGCGAATGGCAGGGCTTGGAGACGACGCTCTCCATCAGCACGGGCTGGCCCTGATAGGCGAGGAAGCGGCACATGGCATCCTTATCGTCAACGACGTCTGCTCTCTCCCGGCTGTGACGGGAGAATTGTCCAATATTCATTCTGGACGCGGAAACTGAACCGGTTGTGAAGAGACGCCGCCGTTCTTTCCACATGCGAAGCCTGCCGCCTTCGCCGAAGACAATTGATGTGCCGCCATGCGAATGGCACAACAACTGCCATGTGATCTTCGCGGGGGAAATGATGCTGCGCGCGCTTTGTCTGGGTCTCGCCCTGTTCCTGTCTGGCCCGGCTTCCGCCGCCGAGGGACTGGACGGCAAGGGCCTCTCCTTCTTCTGGGCGCTTCCCTTCATCGGCCTGCTGCTCTGCATCGCCACCGGCCCTGTGCTGTTCCACCGGCTCTGGGAGCACAATTACGGCAAGATCGCCGCGCTCTGGGCGGCGCTGACGGTGCTGCCGCTTATCGCCTTCAAGGGGGCCGGCGTGGCCTTCGAGGCCGTTCTGCACACGATGCTGCTCGAATATATGAGCTTCATCATCCTGCTCTTCGCGCTGTTCACGGTGGCGGGCGGCATCCTCATCACCGGCAATCTGCGCGGCACGCCGGCGGTGAACACAGGTCTTCTGGCCATTGGCACCGTGCTCGCGAGCATCGTCGGCACCACCGGCGCCTCGATGATCCTGATCCGGCCGCTCATCCGCGCCAATGACGACCGGCGCACCAATGTGCATGTCGTGATCTTCTTCATCTTCCTCGTTTCGAATATCGGCGGCTCGCTCACCCCGCTCGGCGATCCGCCGCTCTTCCTCGGCTTCCTGCGCGGGGTGGACTTCTTCTGGACGACGACGCATCTCTTCACCGAGACATTGCTCGTGGCCGGGTTTCTGCTCGTGCTGTTCTATGCCTGGGACACGGTGATCCACCGCCGGGAGGATTCGCTCCCGCATCCGAAGGACCCGACGCCGGATCGTGCGATCAAGATCTTCGGCAAGGCGAACTTCCTGCTGCTCGGCGCCATCATCGCCGCGATTCTCGTCTCGGCCTCGTGGAAGCCGGGCATCCGGATCGCCTTCCCCGGCGGCGAGATCGAGCTTCAGAACCTGCTGCGCGATATCGTTCTGGTGGTCATCGCGCTCATCTCGCTGAAGATCACGCCCGGCCCGGTGCGCGCCGGCAACGAGTTCGGCTGGGGGCCGATCCTCGAGGTGGCGAAGCTCTTCGCTGGGATCTTCATCTGCATGATCCCCGTTCTCGCGATGCTGAAGGCCGGCAAGGCCGGGGCCTTCGGGCCGCTGGTCGCGCTGGTCTCGAACCCGGACGGCAGCCCGAACAACATCGCCTATTTCTGGCTGACGGGAATCCTGTCGTCCTTCCTCGACAATGCGCCGACCTATCTCGTCTTCTTCGAGCTGGCGGGGGGCGACCCGAAGACGCTGATGGGGCCCATGGCGCTGACCCTCGCCGCCATCTCCTCCGGCGCGGTGTTCATGGGCGCGAATTCCTATATCGGCAACGCACCGAACTTCATGGTCTATGCCATCGCCAAGGACATGAAGGTGAAGATGCCCTCGTTCTTCGGGTTCATCCTGTGGTCGGGCGGCATCCTGGTCCCGGTCTTCATTCTCGTGACGCTGGTCTTCTTCCGATGAAGCCGTGTCTGATGTGATCGGGGGCGCGGCATGGAGCATGGCCCGGGCCTCGGCCCCTTCCGCGACCTGATCATCTTCCTGGTGATTGCCGGGGTTATCGTCCCGGTCTTCCACCGCCTGCGCGTGAGCCCCGTCATCGGTTTCCTGCTTGGCGGCGTTTTCCTGGGCCCGCACGGGCTTGCGAGCCTGGCATCGCACTGGCCCTGGCTCGGTGCGCTCACTTTCGCGCATATCCGCGATTTCGCGCCGCTCGCCGAGCTTGGCGTCGTGGTGCTGCTGTTCACGATCGGGCTCGAACTTTCCTTCGAGCGGCTGATCCGGCTGCGCCGCTACGTGTTCGGGCTCGGCTCTGCGCAACTCGTCGCCTCGGCGCTGGCGATCGGCGTCGGGGCCTGGCTGTTCGGCGTCTCGCGCGAGGCGTCGATCATCCTCGGGCTTGCGCTCGCCCTGTCCTCCACCGCGATCGTGCTGCCGGTCCTGGCCGCCGGGCGGCGGATCGCGCGGGTTTCCGGCCGCATGGCGTTCGCGGTCCTGATCCTGCAGGATCTGGCGGTTGCGCCCATCCTCATTGCGGTCGCGGCGCTGGCGGGGCTCGGCGGCGCGGCGGGGCAGGGGTTCCTCGTGGCGTTCCTGTGGGGCATCCTCGCCATTGCAGGGCTGGTTCTGGTTGGTCGGCTGGCGCTGCGGCCGCTGATGCGGCTGGTGGCGCTTTCGGGCAGCCAGGAATTGTTTCTCGCCGCCTGCCTGCTGGTGGCGCTCGGCGCCGCGCTGCTGGCGGCGGCGGCCGGGCAATCCATGGCGCTCGGCGCCTTCCTCGCCGGGCTTCTGCTGGCGGAGACCGAGTTCCGCCACGAGATCGAGGTCACGATCGAGCCGTTCAAGGGGCTGCTGCTCGGCCTGTTCTTCCTCACGGCTGGCGCGCAGCTTGATGTCGCGCTGCTGCTTGCGAACCCTGCCGTGGCCCTCGGTGTGACTCTGGCGCTGATCGTTGTGAAGGCCGCGCTGCTCTGGGGGCTGCTCGCGGCATTCGGCATTGCTTCCGCCGCCCGTGCCGAGATCGCGCTGGTGCTTGCGCCGGCCGGAGAATTCGCCTTCGTGATTCTCGGGGCCGGCATGGCGAGCGGTGTCGTGCCGCGCGAGACCGGCGCGCTGGCCGCGATCGCGGTGCTTCTGTCGATGTTCTTGATTCCGGGCCTGCACGCGCTCGGGTTGCGGCTCGGCGCTGCGCGGCTGCGCGCCGGCGTGGCGGCGGCACCGGCGGTGTTGCCGGAACCGGGTGCGGCGCCGGTGATCGTGGTCGGCTATGGCCGGGTCGGGCAGCTGGTCGCCGACATGCTGGAACGGCACCGGGTGGCGGTGGTTGCGGTCGATTCCGACCCTGAACTGGTGGCGCGGTTGCGGGCGCGCGGGCTGAGCATCCATTTCGGCGACGGCTCGCGCCCGGAGCTGTTACGCCGGCTCGGGGTGGGCGAGGCGCGGGCGCTGGTCGCGACCTCGGGGGATCCGGATTCGGTCGACCGCCTGGTGCGCGCCGCCCGCGCCGAACGGTCCGATCTCGTCATCATCGCCCGCTCGCGCGATCCGGAGCACGCGATGCAGCTCTACCGGCTCGGCGCCTCCGATGTCGTGCCGGAGACGATGGAGGCGAGCCTCCAGCTCGCCGAGGCGGTTCTGGTCGATATCGGCGTGCCGATGGGGCTTGTCATCGCCTCGGTGCACGAGAAGCGCGACGAGTTCCGCGCCAATCTGCGCGAGGGGGTGGGGGTGGTGCGACCGAAGCGCACCCCCCGCCGCCCGGCGCCCCGGCGCGACAGCGCCGAGCCGGCCGAGGAATGACCGCGATCAGGCCGCGAGCTGGGCCAGGAAGGCGCTGACCTCGCCCTTGAGCGTCTCGACCTCGCCGAGCAGCCCATCCGCCTGTTCGAGCATGGCGGCGGCGGCGTCTCCGGTCAGGCGTGTTGTGGTGGACACCTCGGTGATCGCCGTCGCGACTTCGGCGGTGCCGGCGGCGGTCAGCTGCGTATTCCGCGCGATCTCTCCCGTGACTGCGCGCTGCTGCTCCATGGCGGCGGCGATCCCGTTCGTCGCCGCGGCGATGCGGGCGATGGTCTCAGCAACCGTGTCGATGGCGGAGACGGCGATCTGGGTCGTGCCCTGGATCTCGTTGATCTGCGCGACCACTTCCTCGGCGGCGCGCGCGGTCTGGCTCGCGAGCGTTTTGACCTCGTTCGCGACGACCGCGAAGCCCTTGCCCGCCTCGCCGGCGCGGGCGGCCTCGATCGTGGCATTGAGCGCGAGCAGGTTGGTCTGGCTCGCGATCGAGCCGATCACCTGGACGATGGTGCCGATCCGCTCGGAATTGCTTGCGAGCTGGCCGATCACTCCGACGACACGCTGCGATTCCTGCGTCGCCGTCGCGCTGGTCGCCGCCGATTCGTCGATCCGGTGGCGGATTTCCTCGATCGAAGTCAGCATCTCTTCCGCGGCGGCGGCGACGGACGTGACCGAGGTGGCGCTTTCCTCGGAGGTGCGCGCCACGGCCTCGGCCTGCCCCTGGGCTGCGGCGGCGCTGTCGCGCATCATTGCGGCGCGGGCGCGCAGATCCGACGAGGCCCGCTCGACCCCGGCCGCCACCGCCATCACCGCCGCCTCGAAGCGGTTGGCGAGCGCCAGGCGATCCGAGACGTTCTCCCAGGCGACCATGGCACCGAGGGCTGCGCCGTCCGGGGCATGGATTTCGGCAAGCGTGAGCATGAAGGCGGTATCGCCGATGTGGATGGGGCGGCGTAGCCCGTCTGCGGGCAGGGTGTCCAGCACCGCCCGATCGATGCCGGCCGCCGCGAGCACATCCGTCGCGGCGCGCCCGGCCAGCGCATCGGCCGCGGCGGGCAGGGCATTCTCGACCGGCCGCAGCGCCGCGACCAGCGCGGGATTGAGATAGCCGATCGTCCAGCCGGCGGCCCGGTCCAGGATCATGACCCCGGTCGGCATTCCGGCGACGGTCTGGCGCAGGCGGAAGGAATCGACAACCTCGCCCTGAAGTTGGCCGAAGGCGCGCGCCATGTCGCCGATCTCGTCGCCGCGTTGCGCATAGGCGGCGAGCGAGACTTCGCGCCCCGCCGCAAGCCCGTCGAGCGCCTGCGCGGTGCGCAGGATCGGCCGCGCGAACAGCGCGCCGAGCGCGAAGCCCATAAGCGCGATGACCGGCAGGGCCAGCAGGCCGTAGCGCAGCATGGAGGTAGAAAATTCGGCCACGCGCGCGGCATAGGGTGCGCCATCGACCAGCACCGCCACGACCAGCCCCTCGCCGGCCGCCGAGGGGAAATGCCGCAATTGCGCGGCATAGGACGCCTCGCCGATCCGCAGCGCGCCATCCGCCTGCATGCCGTTGACCGCGCGGGCATAGAAATCCGGGTCAATCGTCAGATCCTTGGCGGCGTCGAGCGTCGCACTGGTCAGTTTGCCCTTGTAGAACATCAGGATTTCGGCGCCGGTCTTGGCCTTGATCTCGGCGCCGGTCGCCGCGCTGGCGCGCGCGCCGATTCCCAGCGTGCCGATCACGCCGCGGCCCGTCGCCACGGGAACCACCGCGCCGAGCGCAGCCTGGCCGGTCGTCGGGGATATTTCGAGCCCGGACCAGGCCTTGCCGTTCACGGCGCTTCCGACACCCTTGACCTTGCTCTTGTCGTCGCCCTTCACCTTCGGATTGTGCCCGCGCGCCAGGATGATGCCGGCGGCGTTGGAGATTTCCAGGGTCGAGATCGCGGCGTCGGCCTTGCGCAGGCTTTCGAACGCCATCTGCGTCGCGTTGATGCGCTCGTTGTCATCGCCGCGCTCGACGATGCGGGCGAATTCGGGATCCCGCGCGATGAGCCCGGCATAGACGAGGATGCGATCGCGGATCGTGTCGAACGCCTGCGCCGCCTGCGCGCCGGCCGCCTGTGTCGCCACCAGCTGTTCCGCGCGGATCGTCTGCTCGACGACGATTTTCGAGAGGGTAGCGGCGCCGGCGAACCCGGCCGCGAAAATGAGGGTCGCCGCGGCTGCATACTGCACCCGCAGGCTTCTGAAACGAAAGATCACGAATGCATCTCCCAACAGGCAAACGCGGCATTCCTTGCACGCTCAAGGAGAAATTCTCTGCCGCGAATATGAAGGATTGCCTAAACTTGAAGCAATTCCCGTCATGAACCGGTGATGCCGGCGCCATTCCGCAGGAGGGTGCGGATTGCCGCGCAAGCTTCAATCAGGGCATGCGCAGTCCCGCCGGCGCGGCGCCGCCCAGCGCCCAATCCACCAGCTCGATCGTGTGGATTACCGGCACCGCTTCGCCGCGCTCGGAAAGGCCGAGCCCGATCTGGCTGATGCAGCCGAGATTGCCGGTCGCGACCGCGTCCGGGCGCGTCCGGACGATGTTCCCGGCCTTGCGCTGGCGCAGGCGGCCGGAAATCTCCGGCTGGAGCATGTTGTAGGTGCCGGCCGAGCCGCAGCAGATATGCCCCTCCGGCACGTCCTTCACCCGGAAGCCGAGCGCGCGGAGGATGGCCTTGGGCGGCTCGGTGATCTTCTGCCCGTGCTGCATCGAGCAGGCGGAATGATAGGCGATGGTCAGCCCGGTCTCGCGGGCAGGCGCGAGATCGAGCGTCGCGAGATATTCGGTGATGTCCTTGGCCAGCGCCGAAACCCGCGCCGCCTTGGCGGCGTAGGCCGGATCATTGCGGAACATGAAGCCGTAATCCTTGATCGTGGTGCCGCAGCCGGAGGCCGTGATCAGGATGGCGTCGAGGCTGGCGCCCTCGCGCTCGGCGGCCTCGATCTCCGCCATCCAGGCGTCGATCAGCCGCGCCGCCTGACGGTGGCTTGTCTCCTCGTGGCCCATATGGTGCACCAGCGCGCCGCAGCAGCCCGCGCCCTCCGGCAGCACGACCTCGATTCCGAGCCGGTTGAGCACGCGGATCGTCGCCTCGTTGATCTGCGGCGCCAGAACGGGCTGGGCGCAGCCCGAGAGCAGCGCCACTCGCGCCCGGCGCGGGCCCCGGGCCGGGAAGCGCCCCGGCCCCTCCATCGCCGAGCGGGTGGGGATTCTGGCCGGCGCCAGCGCCAGCATCGCGCCGAGCTGGGCGCCGATCACCGGCAGCCTTTCCACCACGCCGCGGAAGGGCCGCGCCAGAACGCTGGCGAAGATCGCGAGCCGGAAGCGGTTGGGATAAGGCAGGAGATTGGCGAGCAGGCCGCGCATCAGCCGCTGGTGCCAGGGGCGGCGGTAGCTGCGTTCGATATGGGCGCGGGCATGGTCGACAAGATGCATGTAATGCACGCCGGAGGGGCATGTCGTCATGCAGGAGAGGCAGGAGAGGCAGCGGTCGATATGCTGCACGACCTCGGCATTGGCCGGCTCGCCCGCCTCGAACATCTTCTTGATCAGGTAGATGCGCCCGCGCGGGCTGTCGAGCTCGTCACCGAGTTCGAGATAGGTCGGGCAGGTGGCGGTGCAGAAGCCGCAATGCACGCAGGTGCGCAGGATCTTCTCCGAGGCGGCCATGGCCGGATCGGCGAGCGCGGCGAGGGAAAAACTGGTCTGCATCGAATCTCACGCCCCCGCATGCATCAGGCCGGGATTGAGGAGCCCGGCCGGGTCGACGGCCGCCCGGATCCGGGCCGTGATCGCGGCGACCGGCGCCGGTCCCGGCTCGAACACGGACACCGCGGCGCGCACCGGTTCCGGCGCGCGGATCAGCGTTGCATGGCCGTGCGCGGCCCTCGCGGCGGCGCGGATCACGCCCGCACCTGCATCCCCATCCGCCGCCGTCGCGAGCCAGACAAGCCCGCCGCCCCAATCGTAATAGGCCCGCGCATCCCGCCTTGCGCGGATGGCGGCCACCGCCGCCGCCGCCTCGGAGGGTTTCAGCGAAAGCCGCCACAGCGCCGCCTCGCGCGGCTCCGCGAGGGGCAGGCCATCGCGGATCGCGGCCCAGAGCGCCCGGCCGGCCGCGTTGTCGAGCCGTTCGAGCCGGCCATGGGGCGCAAGCAGCCGGGCAAGCTCGCCCGCGCGATAATCGACCGAGAAGCCGAATCCCTCGATCCGCAGCAATGTCCGCGCCGTCTCTCCCGCAAGCCCCGCCGCCAGATGCGCCGCCCCGGTGATCTCGAAGGGCGAAGCGAGGGCGGCGCTCATCGCGGCCTGCGCCGCCGGATCGTCGAGCCCGTCAAGCGCCAGCGTCGCGATCGTTTCCGGCTTCGGCACCACCTTGAACGTGACCTCGGTGAGAATGCCGAGCGTGCCCCAGGCTCCGGCCTGGAGCTTCACCAGATCGAGCCCGGTGACATTCTTCATCACCCGCCCGCCGGATTTGACGATCTCGCCGCGCCCGTTGACGAAGCGGAGGCCGATCAGGCTGTCGCGCGCCGCGCCGCCCCAGATCCGGCGCGGGCCGGAAATGTTGCCGGCCGCGATGGCGCCGATGCTGGGCGTGCCCTGCGAGCCGAACAGCGCGCGGAAATCCGCCGGCTCGAAGGCCAGCATCTGCCCCTTGGCGTCGAGCGCCGCCTCGATCGCGGCGAGCGGCGTTCCTGCCTTCGCTGCGATGACCATCTCCGCCGGCTCGTGAAGGGTGATGCCGGCGAGGCGATCGAGGATGAGGCGCCGCGCCGCCTGGACCGGCCGGCCGAGCGCGGCGCGGGTGCCGCCGCCGATGATCCGCAGCGGTTCTCCGGCCTCGAATGCCACGCGCACGGCCGCGGCGACGGCCTCCTCGCTCTCGGGATGCGTGTCCGTGGCCATCATGCCGCCCTGCGATCGAGCGGGAAGACCTTGGCCGGGTTCATGAGCCAGCCGGGATCGAAAGCGGCGCGGATCCGCTGCTGCTGGGCGAGATCGATGTCGGTGAACTGGCGCCGCATCAGGTCGCGCTTCTCGATCCCGACGCCGTGCTCGCCGGTGAGGCAGCCGCCGACCTCGACGCAGAGGGTGAGGATCTCGTTGCCGGCCTCCTCGGCCTTCCGCGCCTCGTCGGGATCGTTGATGTTGTAGAGGATCAGCGGATGCAGATTGCCGTCGCCCGCATGGAAGACATTGGCGACGCGCAGGCCCTTCGCCTTCACGATCTCGTCGATCCGGCGCAGCACCAGCGGCAATTGCCCGGTGGGGATCGTGCCATCCATGCAGATATAATCGGCGATGCGGCCGGTGGCGCCGAAGGCGCTCTTCCGCCCCTTCCAGATCGCCGCGGTCTCCATCGCCGATTTCGATTCCTTGACGACCTTCACGCCATGGGCCCTGGCGATCGTGACGATGCGCGCGAGCGTCGCCTCCATCTCGGATTCCGACCCCTCGACCTCGATGATCAAGAGCGCCTCGACATCGAGCGGGTAGCCGGCCTTCGCGAAAGCCTCGCAGATCTCGATGGCCGGCTTGTCCATGAATTCCATCGCCACCGGCACGATGCCGGCGGCGATGATCGCCGCCACCGCCGCGCCGGCCTGTTCGCTGGTCTCGAACCCGAACAGCACGGGCCGCGCGCCCTCGGCGGCGCGCAGGATGCGGATCGTCGCCTCGGTGATGATGCCGAGCTGCCCTTCCGAGCCGCAGACGAGGCCGAGCAGGTCGTAGCCCGGCGCGTCGAGCGCCGGTCCGCCGATCTCGATCACGCTTCCGTCGATCGTCACCAAGGTCACGCCGAGGATGTTGTTGGTGGTGACGCCGTATTTCAGGCAATGCGCGCCGCCGGAATTCATCGCAATATTGCCGGCAATGGTGCAGGCGAGCTGGCTTGACGGGTCCGGCGCATAGAAGAACCCTTCCGCCGAGACCGCATTCGTCACCGCGAGATTGGTGACGCCCGCCTCGACGCGCACGAGGCGGTTGGCGTAGTCGATCTCCAGGATGCGGTTCATCTTCGAGACGCCGATCACCACCGCGTCCTCCTGGGGGATCGCGCCGCCGCAGAGCGAGGTGCCGGCGCCGCGCGGCACCACCGGCACGCCTTCGGCATGGCAATAGGCGAGAACCGCCGCCACTTCCGCCGTGGTCCGGGGCAGCACCACCGCCAGCGGCATGCGCCGATAGGCTGTGAAGGCATCGGTCTCGAAGGCGCGGCGCTCGTCGTCGCTGGTGATCAGGCATTCCGGCGCCACCAGCCGCGCCAGCCCGGCAAGGATCAGGTCTCGGCGGCCGAGGATGCCGGCATCGGGTGCCGGGAAGGCGATCGCGGTCATGGCAGGCGTTTCCCGTGACGTTTTTGTCTGCTTGCGTCTCTTATGCCAAATCGCGCGCGCTTTGACGATTGATCCACCGCAGCGGTTCTTGCATGGCATCTGTTCCGATTTGGAATGGATATGCTAGCATTCGTGCTTGATGGACAGGTTCGGCGATCTCGACGTCTTCGCGCGTGTGGCCGGAACCGGCTCGATGTCGCGCGCGGCGCGCGAACTCGGCCTCTCGCCGCCGGTGATCTCGAAGCGGATCAAGCGGCTTGAGGAGCGTCTCGGCACCCGGCTGCTCCAGCGCACGACGCGCCAGATCGCATTGACGGAGGCCGGGCGCGGCTTCCATGAGCGCGTGCTGGCGATCCTGGCCTCGGTCGAGGAGGCGGAGGATTGGGTTTCCCAGCGCGCGGCCCTGCCGCGCGGGCCGTTGCGTGTTTCGGCACCGACGACCTTCGGCCGGCTGCATGTCGCGCCGCATCTCGTGCGCTTTCTGGAACGCTACCCCGAGATCGCGCTCGATCTCTCGCTCTCGGACGATTTCGTCGATGTGATCGGCGGCGAATTCGATGTCGCGATCCGTATCGCGGATCTCGCCGATACGAGCCTCGTCGCGCGCCGGCTCGCGCCGAATCATCGCGTGCTCTGCGCTGCGCCGGCCTATCTCGCGCGCAACCCGGCGCCGGCGACGATCGCCGATCTCGCCCGGCACCGGCTGCTGGTTCACAACGCCGATCACTGGCGCCTCGAAGGGCCCGAGGGGCCGCTTGCGGTGCCGGTCCGCAGCGTCATCGCCACCAATTCCAGCGAAGTGATCCGCGAGGCGGTGATCGCCGGGCTCGGCATCGCATTGCGCTCGACCTGGGATGTCGGGCCGGAACTGCGCTCGGGCGCGCTCACCGTCGTGCTGCCGCGCTATCGCGCCCCGCGCCGCGTCGCGATCCATGCGGTCTATCCCTCGCGTCGCCACCTGCCGCAGCGCACGCGGGTGTTCATCGATTTCCTGACAGAGCTTTACAGCCCCGTGCCGAGCTGGGACCGGGGGCTCGCGCTGCCCGCGGGCTGAGGCCGCAAGCCGGCTCTGCGACATCGGCGTTCTTGCGCGCGGACACTGATTCCGTTAGAGGCTGGAATTGTTCAAGAAAGGGAACGCAATGCTTCGCTTTTCGATTGCTGCCGCCACGATCGCCCTCGCCGCCGCCGCCCAGGCACAGGATGCCGAAGCCGGCAAAGCGGTATTCGGCCAGTGCCGCGCCTGCCATCAGGTCGGCGAGACGGCGAAGAACGGCGTCGGCCCGCTCCTGAACGGGATCATCGGCCGCAAGGCCGGCACGGTCGAGGGCTACAATTATTCCGAGGCCAACAAGAATTCCGGCAAGACCTGGGATGAGGCAACCTTCCTCGCCTATATCAAGGATCCGCGCGGCTTCATGCCCGGCAACAAGATGGCCTATGCCGGCCTGAAAGACGAGAAGCGTGCCGCCGACCTTCTCGCCTATCTCAAGACCTTCGGGCCGGATGGCAAGCCGAAGCAGTGATCCGGCGCGCTTCGGACATTCCCGGCGGGGGCTCCTGACGCAGGAGACCCCGCTCCCTGCCTCTGATCTGCAAGATGGCCCGTGCGGGGCAGGGCAACCGCCCTTGACGTCGCCTCGGCACACGCGCTTCATGCCCGATGCGAAAGATCGGGCGGGAGAACGGCCATGGACATGAGCGACAGCCGGCGGATCGAGGCGCCGCGCGAAGTGGTCTGGGCGGCGCTCAACGATCCCGATGTGCTGAAACAGGCGATTCCCGGCTGCGACGAGATCGAGCGGCTGAGCGAAAACGAACTTCAGGCGAAGGTCACGCTGAAGATCGGGCCCGTGAAGGCCGCGTTCACCGGCAGGGTGACGCTTTCGAACATCGATCCGCCGAACGGCTACACGATCACCGGCGAGGGGCAGGGCGGCGTCGCCGGCCATGCGCGAGGCGGCGCCGATGTGCGCCTCGAACCCGATGGCGAGGCGACGATCCTCCATTACACCGCCAGGGCCGAGGTCGGCGGCAAGATCGCCCAGCTCGGCGCGCGGCTGATCGATTCGACCGCCAGGAAGCTCGCCGGGGATTTCTTCCAGGCCTTCGGTGAGATCCTCGTTCCGCCGGACGTTGCCGGCGAGGCGGAGGCTGGCGGGCAGGAGACCGGCGGCGAGGACAAGCCGCGCGGCAAATGGTGGAAATTCGGCAAGGCCTAGCGGTTACACGGCCAGAACCAGATCGAGCCGCGCATCCCACGGCGCGCATGGAACTGCCGCCACCTGCTGCTCGCGATAGGCGATCCCTACCCGCCGCGCCGCCGGCTGCGCCGCGAAGAGCCGGTCATAATGGCCGCGGCCATAGCCGAGCCGCCCGCCGCCGGAATCGAAGGCGAGAAGCGGCGTCAGGAACAGGTCCGGCGCGGCGATCGGCCAATGCGGCGCCGGCTCCGGGATGCCGAAGGCGCCGGCAATCGGCGGCTCTGCCGCCGGCCATTCGTGAAAGACGAGCCCGTCCGGCGTCACCCGCGGCAGGGCGCGGCGGAATCCGGCCTTAGCGAGGCGTTCCAGCAGCGGCAGGGGATCGAGTTCGGAGCGGATCGGGTGGTAGCCGGCCACCATCCCGCCCGGCCCCGGCAGCAGGGCCTGGAAGGCAGGATCGTCGAGGCGGTCGGCGAGCAGGTCCGCGCGTCCGGCCCGGATCGGGGCGGGGAGCGCGTCGCGCAGCGCGGCCATGCGCCGGCGCAGCGCGGTTTTCTCACCGGCGAGCCGGGCTTCCTCGGCGGAGGGTGGCGCGGGCCGGCTCATCGCCGCCCCCGCGCGGCCGGCGCGGCGTGGACAACGGGTCCCCGCCCCTTGTGCGCCTGCGGCGCGGCGCCCATATTTTCATCGTCACGCCGCTGCGGGTGACAGGACAAGGCCGCTTCTTCCGGAGGGCTCGAACGATATGTCGCGCGTACCATCGCTTTCCTCGCCGTTCCTGCTTGGCTTCGACGATATCGAGCGCGCGCTCGACCGCGTCGCCAAGGCCGCATCGGACGGCTATCCCCCTTACAATATCGAGCGTCTCCCGCGCGATGAAAACCGCCCCGAGCGGCTGCGCATCACGCTGGCCGTCGCCGGCTTTGTCCGCGACGAGCTCGAAATCACGCTGGAGGAGAGCCAGCTCGTGATCCGCGGCCGGCAGCAGGACGACAAGACGCGCCAGTTCCTGCATCGCGGCATCGCCGCGCGGCAATTCCAGCGCGCTTTCCTCCTTGCTGACGGCATGGAGGTGCTCGGCGCCGAGTTGCAGAACGGCCTGCTCTCCGTCGATCTCGCCCGGCCCGAGCCGGAGCGGATCATCCGCAGGATCGACATCCTGGCGCGGGATTGACCCCTTCCGGTTTCCGCCGCGTTCCCGCCGCCCGGCCGGTCCGGTTTGTGCTTCGCGTCACCGCAGGGTGATGCGAAGCCGGCAAGACTCTTCGCGCGCTCGAGAAACGCGGAACGTCTGTAACGCAAGACTTCGTCAACGCCTTGAGGCGTTTCATGGGAATATTGGAGGCTGACATGGCCGACGTGAAAAGGACGACCCAGACCCGGACAGGCACAACGCCCGCACAGGCGGCGCTGGTTGCCAAGCCGCAGGACCGGGTCCTGAGCCCGGCTGCCGAACTGGCCGCGATGGGCGGCGGCGAGGTGGCCTATATCCGGGCCTTCCGCGCTTCCGAACTGCGCCATCTCTTCCCGCAGAGCGCCCAATTGCACCCCTCCGTCCGGCTCTACGCGCTGTTCGGCGCCGATGGCGCGCCGCTGATGCTGGCCGACAGCCGCGACGCGGTCATTGCCGGCGCCTGGCAGCACGAACTCGCCATCGCCGTGCTGCATTGAGGGATCAGAGCGCGGCGACCTCCCGCGCGAGCCCGAGCGTGATGCGGACCAAGGCGGCGATATCCGCCTCGCGCGACAGGCGGTGATCCCCGTCCGGGATCACGCTCATCCGGATATCCTCGGCCGGAAGCCGCGCGACGAAAGCCTCGACATGCGCGAGCGGAACATCCGGATCCTGTCCGCCCTGGAGGATATGCACCGGCACCCCGAGCCGGACCTCGCGTGTCATCAGCCGGTGGCGGCGCCCGTCCTCGATCAGCCGCATCGTGATCGGGTAGGGCTCCGGCGAATAGGCGGAGGGCCGATACCAGACGCCCTTCGCCGTGATCTCGGCGCGGATCTCCGGCGGGAACGCCTCCCACATCAGCATCTCGGTGAAATCGACCGCCGGGGCGATCAGCACCAGTCCGCCGGGCGGGTTCCCCTCCTTGGCCAGGATTTCCGTGGCGCGCAGCGCGAGCCAGCCGCCCATCGAGGAACCGACGAGGATCGGCCGGCGGCCGCCGAAGCCGCGGATCATGCGCAGCGCGTCGTCGAGCCAGAGCGAGAGCGTCGCGGCGAGGAAATCGCCCGTGCTCGCGCCATGGGCGGTATAGTCGAAGCGCAGGCTGGCGCGCCCCTCGGCCGCCGCCGCCGCGCCCAGCGCCAGGGCCTTCGTCGAGGTCATGTCGGAGCGGAAACCGCCCATCCACAGGATCGCCGGCGCATGGCCGGGCTGATGGTGATAGGCGAGGCGGCGGGCGGGAAAACCGTTCTCCCCATCTGCCGCAACCGTGAGGAATTGCGCCGCCTCCTGCATCTCTCTATGTCTCCGCCTCGGGAATATCCGGTTCGCGGATCCTCCTCTCACAGGCGCCCCGCCGATTGAAAGAGCCGCGATGGTTTTTTCCTCCACGACGCCGAAGCCCCTGCGCGGCCGGACGATCCTCCAGATCATCCCCGATCTCAACGCCGGCGGCGCCGAGCGCACCACGATCGACATCGCCGAGGGGCTGAACCAGGCGGGCGCCCGCGCGCTGGTCGCCACCGAAGGCGGGCGGCTGATCGGCGAACTCCAGACCAAGGGTGGCATCTGGGTGCCATTCCCCGCCGGAACCAAGAACCCGGCGGCGATGGCGATGAATGTGGGCCGGCTCGCCCGGCTCATCCGCGCCGAGCGGGTGGATCTCGTCCATGCCCGCTCCCGCGCGCCGGCCTGGGTCGCCTATGCGGCGGCGCGCGCCACCGGCGCCGGCTTCGTCACGACCTATCACGGCACCTATTCCGGCCGCTCTGCGCCGAAGATCCTATACAACTCGATCATGGCGCGCGGCGATGTCGTGATCGCCAATTCGCTCTTCACCGCCGAACTGATCCAGAAGACGCACCGGATCGAGCCGCAGCGCCTGCGCGTCATCCATCGCGGCACCGATCTGAATGTCTTCGCGCCCGAGCGCGTCGGGCCGGACAGGGTGGAGAAGATCCGCCGCGCCTGGCTCGTCTCGCCGGACGAACGGATCGTGCTGCTCGCGGCGCGGCTTACGGCCTGGAAGGGCCAGAAGCTCCTGATCCAGGCGGCGGAGATGCTGCGCGCCCGTGATTATCACGATGTCGTCTTCGTGCTCGCGGGCGACCCGCAGGGACGCGACGGCTATGTCGCCGAACTCGACCGCATGATCGCCGACGCCAATCTCGGCGGCGTGGTGCGTCGCGTCGGCCATGTCACGGACATGCCGGCGGCGCTGCTTGCCTCGGCGATCGTCGCCGTGCCCTCCACCGAGCCGGAAGCCTTCGGCCGGGTTGCGGTCGAGGCGCAGGCGATGGGCGTGCCGGTGGTGGTTTCCAATCTCGGCGCCGTGCCGGAAACGGTGCTGGCGCCGCCGCAGGTGCGCCCCGAGGCGCGGACCGGCTGGCGGATCGAACCCGGAAACGCCTTCGCGCTCGCCGAAGCCCTCGCCGCGGCTTTGGATCTGCGCGCCTCGGCCCGCGAGGCGATGGCGGCGCGCGCGCGCCACCATGTCGAGGGCCGCTTCTCGCTCGAAACCATGGTTTCCGAGACGCTCGACTGCTATACGGCCCTGCTCGAGGGCCGCGTCGGATAATGGCGCCCGCGCCGCCTTGCCGTTGACTTTGACAGCGATTATGCAGATTTTCGTCCGCCCGGCGCGTCGCCGCGCGGGCCCCCTTGCCACAGCGACAGGAGAACGACCATTCGCAGGCCCATGAGAAACGCTCCCCTTCCGGTGAAGGAGGGGCCGCGCGTCAACCGCGATATCCGCATCCGTGAGGTCCAGGTCATCGACGCCGACGGCTCGAACAAGGGGATCCTGTCCACGTTCGATGCCATCAAGCTCGCGGAGGATCAGGGGCTCGATCTGGTCGAGGTTTCGCCGAACGCGAACCCGCCCGTCTGCAAGGTGATGGATTACGGCCGCTTCCGCTTCCTCGAGCAGAAGAAGGCGGCCGAGGCCCGCAAGAAGCAGAAGACCATCGAGATCAAGGAGATCAAGCTCCGCCCGGCCATCGACGACCACGATTACGGCGTCAAGATGAAGGCGATGAAGGGCTTCTTCGAGGAAGGCAACAAGGTCAAGATCACGCTGCGCTTCCGCGGCCGCGAGATGGCGCACCAGGATATCGGCATGAAGGTGCTCGACCGGGTGAAGCAGGATGTCGCCGAGATCGCCAAGGTCGAGAACGAGCCGAGCTTCGAGGGTCGCCAGGTGGTGATGGTGCTCGCGCCGAAATGAGGCGCGCATCGGGGTGAAACTGCTCGCCATCTATCTCGGTGCGGCTTTTGCGGAGATCGCGGGCTGTTACCTCTTCTGGGCGTGGCTGCGCCTTGGCAGGCCGGCCATCCTCGCGGTTCCCGGCCTGTTCCTGCTGGCGCTTTTTGCCGCCTTGCTCACCCTCGTGCCCGCCTCGGCGGCCGGACGTGTCTTTGCCGCCTATGGCGGGGTTTATATCGTGGCTTCCCTCGTCTGGATGATCGGTATCGAACGGGTGCCGCCCGACCGTTGGGATCTCATCGGAACGAGCCTCTGTCTGCTTGGGGCGGGCCTCATCCTCCTCGGCCACCGTGCTTGATTTCCCGCCCGCTTTCCCCTATATGCGCGCCTTTCGTTGAACCGCCCGGCCGGTAAGGGCTGCCGTGGCGGTTCTTTCGCGTCCGGAATCCGTTGAGGATTTCATCGGCGCTTGCGGCCTTTCGGGGTCGCTCTTCCTGTGGAGAAGCAAATGCCCAAGCTGAAGACCAAATCGGGCGCGAAGAAGCGCTTCAAGATCACCGGAACGGGCAAGGTGAAGTTCGCCCAATCCGGCAAGCGCCACGGCATGATCAAGCGCACCAACAAGCAGATCCGCGATCATCGCGGCATGAAGGTGCTGTTCAAGACCGACGGCGACAACATCAAGAAATACTGGCTCCCGAACGGCTGATTACCTCGGGCCAATTCGAAACGATCAGCAATTCAAGGAGTTAAGAAATGTCTCGTGTCAAAAGGGGCGTGACCAGCCACGCCAAGCACAAGAAGGTCTACAAGGCCGCCAAGGGCTTCTATGGTCGCCGCAAGAACACCATCCGCACCGCCAAGGCCGCCGTCGACCGCGCGATGCAATACGCCACGCGCGACCGGCGCGTGAAGAAGCGCACCTTCCGCGCGCTCTGGATCCAGCGCATCAACGCGGCGGTGCGGGAATACGGGCTCACCTATTCCCGCTTCATCGACGGGCTCGCCCGCGCCAACATCTCGATCGACCGCAAGGTGCTCTCCGATCTCGCGATCCGCGAGCCGGATTCCTTCAAGGCGATCGTCGAGCAGGCGAAGGGCGCGCTGCCGGCCGGCGCCTGACCATCGCATCACGGGCAAATCCGCCGGAAGCGGCGGGTTTGCCATTCTCCGCCAGCTCCGCCGCGCGGCGGAACTTGACGCCCGCCGGGCCGGCGTGACAAGCGGGGTTCCGCCTGAACCGGAACCCGCCATGACCGATCCTGCCGCTCTCGAATCCTCCCTCCTCGCCGATATCGCCGCCGCTACCTCCGAGGAGGCGCTCGAAGCCGTCCGTGTCGCCGCGCTCGGCAAGAAGGGCTCGCTCTCGGCCCTGCTGGCGACATTGGGCACCATGGCGCCGGAGGAGCGCAAGAGCTTCGGCGCGGCGGTCAATGCGGTGAAGGACCGCGTCGCCGAGGCGCTCAGCGCCCGCAAGGCCGTGCTCAAGGATGCCGCGCTCGACGCCCGCCTCGCGACCGAGCGGCTCGATGTCACGTTGCCGGCGCGCGAGAGCGGCATCGAGGCCGGGCGCATCCACCCGATCAGCCAGGTGATGGACGAACTGACCGCGATCTTCGCCGATCTCGGCTTCGCCGTGGCCGAGGGGCCGGATATCGAGAGCGACGATCTCAATTTCACCCGGCTCAACTTCCCGCCCCATCACCCGGCGCGGGAGATGCACGACACCTTCTTTTTCGCGCCGGATGCGAAGGGCGAGCGGAAATTGCTGCGCACGCATACCTCGCCGGTGCAGGTGCGGACCATGCTGAGCCAGAAGCCGCCGATCCGCGTCATCTGCCCCGGCCGCACCTATCGCTGCGATTCGGACCAGACGCACACGCCGATGTTCCATCAGGTCGAGGGGCTGGTGATCGACCGTTCCGCCAATCTCGGCCAGCTCAAATGGGTGCTGAAGGAATTCTGCAGGGCCTTCTTCGAGGTCGCGGATGTCCGGATGCGTTTCCGCCCCTCCTTCTTCCCCTTCACGGAACCCTCGATGGAGGTGGACATCCAGTGTTCGCGCCGGGGCGGCGAGATCCGCTTCGGCGAGGGCGAGGATTGGCTCGAAATCCTCGGCTGCGGCATGGTGCATCCGAATGTGCTGAGGAATTGCGGCCTCAACCCGGACGAGGTGCAGGGTTATGCCTGGGGCATGGGCATCGACCGCATCGCCATGCTGAAATACGGCATGCCGGACCTGCGCCCCTTCTTCGAGGCCGACATCCGCTGGCTGAAGCATTACGGCTTCCGGCCGCTCGACCTGCCGAGCCTGGCGGGCGGGCTGAGCGCATAAGGGGGCAAACATGAAATTCACCCTCTCCTGGCTCAAGGATCATCTTGAAACCGATGCCTCGCTCGCCGAGATCGTCGAGGCGTTGACGCGCATCGGCCTCGAGGTCGAGCATGTCGAGGATCCCGGCGCGAAGCTTTCGGCCTTCACGGTTTGCTATGTGGTCTCGGCCGAGCAGCACCCGAATGCCGACCGGCTGCGCGTCTGCATGGTCGAGACCGGCCTCGGCGGCGAACCGGTGCAGGTGGTCTGCGGCGCGCCCAATGCCCGCAAGGGCATGAAGAGCGTGTTCTCCCCGCCCGGCACCTATATTCCGGGCAAGGACATCACCCTCGGCAAGGGCGTGATCCGGGGCGTCGAATCGAACGGCATGCTCTGCTCGGGCCGCGAATTGCTCGTGAACGAGGATCATGACGGCATCCTCGATCTGCCGGCGGATGCGCCGATCGGCATGCCTTACGCCGAATGGGCCGGCCTTGCCGATCCCGTCATCGAGATCAACCTGACGCCGAACCGGCCGGATGCGGCCGGCATCCACGGCATCGCGCGCGATCTCGCGGCGGCCGGCCTCGGCAAGCTCAAGGATCGCGGCATCGCGCCGGTGAAAGGCAGCGCCGCCTGCACCGTGCCGGTCACGCTTGCCTTCGAGGGCGATGACCGGGCGCTCTGCCCGGCCTTCGCGCTGCGCCTCGTCGAGGGGGTGAGGAACGGCCCCTCGCCGGAATGGATGCAGAAGCGCCTGCGCGCCATCGGGCTGCGCCCGATCAACGCGCTGGTCGATATCACGAACTACGTCACCTTCGATCGCGGCCGGCCGCTGCACGTGTTCGATGCCGCGAAGGTGAAGGGCGCGCTCACCGTGCGCCGCGCATGGCCGGGCGAGAGCCTCGTCGCGCTCGACGGCCGCACCTACGCGCTCGATCCGTCCATGGTCGTGATCGCGGACGAGAACGGCCCGGAATCGCTCGCCGGCATCATGGGCGGCGAGCATTCCGGCTGCGACGAATCGACGACGGATGTGCTGATCGAATCGGCCTTGTGGGACCCGACCAACATCGCCCAGACCGGGCGTCGGCTCGGCATCGTCACGGATGCGCGCTACCGTTTCGAGCGCGGGGTCGATCCCGCCTTCACCCTGCCGGGAATCGAACTGGCGACGCGGCTCGTGACGGAGCTGTGCGGCGGCACGCCGAGCCAGGTGACGCTGGCCGGCGCAGTTCCGGAGCGCGAGCGGATCATCGATTTCCCGGTCGCGGAAGTGAAGCGGCTGACGGGGCTCGACCTGCCCTTCTCCGAGATGAAGGCCATCCTCTCCGCGCTGGGCTTCTGGGTCTCCGGCATCGCGCCGCATGTGAAGGTGGCGGTGCCCTCCTGGCGGCCGGACATCGAGGGCAAGGCCGATCTCGTCGAGGAGATCGTCCGCATCCACGGCATCGACGCGGTGCCGCTGGTGCCGATCGCGCGGGTCGATCAGGTGCATCGGCGGGTGCTCACCCCGCTTCAGCTGCGCGTCCGGCAGGCGCGGCGCGCGCTCGCCGCCCGCGGGCTTGTCGAGGCGGTCACCTGGTCCTTCATCGCGAAGGGCGCCGCGACCCTGTTCGGCGGCGGCCAGCCGGCGCTGGCGCTCGCCAACCCGATCGCAGCGGATCTCTCGGACATGCGCCCGAGCCTGATGCCGGGGCTTGTCCTTGCTTCGCAGCGCAACGCTGACCGCGGCTACCCGGATCACGCCCTGTTCGAGGTCGGGCAGGTCTTTCTCGGTGATGGCGAGGACGAGCAGCGCTTCGCGGCCGCAGGGCTCCGGCGCGGGCTGGCCTCGGGGCTCGGAACCGGCCGGCACTGGTCCGGCACGGCCGAGGCATCGATCCATGATGCGAAGGTCGATCTCCTGGCCGCGCTCGCGGCGATGAATGTGCCGACCGGCGGGCTTCAGATCGTCAATGTCGACCTGCCGCCCTTCCTCCATCCCGGCCGCTCGGCGATCCTGCGCTTCGGTCCGAAGGAGGTGGTCGGCTGGTTCGGCGAATTGCATCCGCGCGCGGTCGAGGCGCTCGGGGCGGAGGGACGGCTCGTCGCCTTCGAACTCGTGCTCGACGTGCTGCCGCAGCCCAAGCGCAAGCCGACCCGGGCGCGGGCGCGGCTCGATCTCGCCGACCTTCAGCCCGTCAGCCGTGATTTCGCCTTTCTTGTCGACGAGACGGTGGAGGCGGAAGCGATCCTTCGGATCGCGCGTGGACTTGACCGGGCGCTCATCGCGGATGTCTCGGTTTTCGACCGCTATGCCGGCAAGGGCGTCGAGCCCGGCAAGGTCTCGATCGGTCTTGCCGTGACGCTCCAGCCACGCGACAAGACCTTGACCGATGCCGAGATCGACGCACTCTCGGCAAGGCTTGTCGCCGAGATCGCGGCGAAGACAGGGGCTGTCCTGCGCGCCTGAGTGCCCGGCACAGCAAGGATGGAACGGGAATGCGCTTGCGGGCCGCTGCCCTTCTGCTTGGCCTCTGGGCCGTGATGCCGTCGCATGCGGCGATCGCGGCTGGCTGCGAGCAGATCACCAATGCCTTCGCCTACAATGAATGCCTCGCACGGCAGGGGCCGCAACGCGGCCAGCGCGCGGCGACCGCTGCCGGAGACCCGGAGGCGACCGTCCGCGGCCGCGCGCGGGGGCGCGCCGGCGGGCTCGAGCCCCTCGGGGGCGGCCATGGCGTGACGATCCAGCGCCGCGGCGGCAACCGCGTCTCCGCAACGATCGACCCCTGGTCCTCGGTGCGCCAGACGGATTCCTCGCTCCGGCGCCGGCGCCGCTGAGCCTCAATCGAGCCGCGAATAGCCGAGCGTCTCGAAGCGCATGTCGAGCGCGTCGATCATCAGCAGCCGCCCGATCAGCGGCGTGCCGAACGGTGTGATCTGGCGGATCACCTCGATCGCCTGGAGCGAGCCGACGAGGCCGCAGAGCGCGCCGAGCACCCCGGCCTCGGCGCAGGTCGGAATGGCGCCGGGGGGCGGCTTGTCCGGGTAGAGATCGCGGTAGCGCGGGTTGAGCCCCCCCTCCTGCGCCGCCTCCCACGGGCGCAGAACCGTCACCGCGCCGTGGAACTCGTTGACGGCGGCAGTGACGAGCGGCTTCCGCGCCGCCTCGCACGCCTCGGCGAGGGTGTAGCGAGTATCGAAATTGTCCGAGCCATCGGCGATCACGTCGTAATCCGCGACGAGGCCCGCCGCGTTGGCGGCATCGAGCCGCACCGGATGGGGCGCGATCCGGATGCCGGGATCGAGCGCGCGGATCGCGTCGCCGGCGCTGTCGGTCTTGGCGCGGCCGAGATCGGCCAGGCGATGGATCACCTGCCGCTGGAGATTGGAGAGCGACACCCGATCGTCGTCGACGATGCCGAGCGTGCCGATCCCCGCGGCAGCGAGATAGAGCAGCAGCGGCGAGCCGAGCCCGCCCGCGCCGACGACGAGCACCTTTGCGGCCCGCAGTCGCTGCTGGCCAGGCCCGCCGACATGCCTGAGCACGATATGGCGGGCGAAGCGGGAAAGGTCGTCGTTGCTCAGCATGCGCATCCCGGCCGGTTCGCCGGCTTGCGTCCGGCTCGGCAAGGTCTATAGAACGCCTCGGTTTTCTCGGCAAAGCGGCGCTTCCGCCGCCCCCCTCGGAACGGCTCCATGGCACAAAGCGATATCAAGCGCGTCGTTCTCGCCTATTCGGGCGGGCTCGACACTTCCGTCATCCTCAAATGGCTCCAGACCACCTATGGCTGCGAAGTGGTGACCTTCACCGCCGATCTCGGCCAGGGCGAGGAGCTGGAGCCGGCACGCCGCAAGGCCGAGATGCTCGGCATCCGCCCCGAGCACATCTTCATGGATGACCTGCGCGAGGAATTCACCCGCGATTTCGTCTTCCCGATGTTCCGCATGAACGCGCTCTACGAGGGGCAATACCTGCTCGGCACCTCGATCGCGCGGCCGCTGATCGCCAAGCGGCAGATCGAGATCGCGAAGCTGGTCGGGGCGGACGCCGTCTCCCACGGCGCGACCGGCAAGGGCAATGATCAGGTCCGCTTCGAACTCACCTATTACGCGCTCAATCCCAATATCAAGATCATCGCCCCCTGGCGCGAATGGGATCTCGCGAGCCGCACGAAGCTCATCGCCTTCGCAGAGGCGCATCAGATCCCGATCGCCAAGGACAAATACGGCGAGGCGCCGTTCTCTGTGGACGCCAACCTCCTCCATTCCTCCTCGGAGGGGAAGGTTCTGGAGGATCCGGCGGTCGAGGCGCCGGAGATGGTCTATATGCGCACCATCGCCCCCGAGGCCGCGCCGGACAAGGCCACCATCATCGCCATCGATTTCGAGAAGGGCGATCCCGTGGCGATCGACGGCGTGGCGATGAGCCCCGCCACCCTGCTCACGCGGCTCAACGAACTCGGGCGCGCCAACGGCATCGGCCGGCTCGATCTCGTCGAGAACCGCTTCGTCGGCATGAAGTCGCGCGGCGTCTACGAAACGCCGGGCGGCACGATCCTGCACGTGGCGCATCGCGGCATCGAGTCGATCACGCTCGATCGCGAGGCGATGCATCTCAAGGAAAGCCTGATGCCGCGCTATGCGGAGCTGGTCTATTACGGGTTCTGGTTCACGCCCGAGCGCGAGATGATCCAGGCGCTCTGCGACAAGAGCCAGGAAATGGTCACCGGCCGCGTGCGGCTGAAGCTCTACAAGGGCAATGTCACTGTGATAGGCCGCGAAAGCCCGTTCTCGCTCTATGATCAGGACCTCGTTACCTTCGAGGAGGGTGCAGTCGCCTATGATCATCGTGATGCGCAGGGCTTCATCAAGCTCAACGCGCTCCGCCTGCGCACGCTCGCCATGCGCCGGGCCCGGATCGGCTGAGAGGGCGCGGCCGACATGCTCGTGCCGCAATCGGGCTTTTCCTGAGGCGCAACCGGGGGAAGGCATCGCATGCGGCACCGCCTGAAGGTCATCGCTCTGGCGCTGGTGGCGGTCGCGACGCTCGCGGCGCTCGGCTATTGGCTCCTTGCGCCGCGCACCCTGCGCATCGCGGTCGGCCCCGTCGGCGGTGCCGATACCCGCGTCGTCGTCGCGTTCCTCCAGGCGCTCCAGCGCGAGCGCGCGGAGATCCGCCTCAAGCTGGTTCTGACCGAGGGTGCCGTCGCCAGCGCCCGCGCCTTCGCGGAGGGGCGAGCCGATCTCGCGATCGTCCGCTCCGATGCCGGCCTGCCGCCGGAGGGCGCGACGGTGGCCATCATTCGCCGCGATGCCGTGTATCTGATCACGCGGCCCGGCGCGGAGATCGCGCGGTTCAGCGATCTCCGCGGCAAGACGGTCGGATTGATCGAGGGGCGTCCCGCCAATGACGCGACCTTCGAGAAGGTGCTCGCACATTACGGGCTCGCGATCGACGACGCGGATCTCCTGCGCGGCAGCGCCGCCGAGCTCCAGCAGGCGGCACGCGAAGGCCGGCTCGATGCGATCTTCGTCGTCGCGCCGCCGGCGGACCGGGTGGGCCGGACCTTCTTCCAGAGCTTTCCGCCCGTCGAGGGGCAGGAGCCGGCGATCATCGCCGTGACGGAGGCCGACGCGCTCGTCGAGGACAATCCCGGCCTCGACACGATCGAGATCGTCCGCGGGGCCTTCGGCGGCGAGCCGCCGCGCCCGGCCGAGACGCTGACGACGCTTGCCGTCAGCCATCGGCTGATCGCCCGCCGCCGGCTCGACGATGCGCTGATCGCCGATCTCACCCGCCTGCTCTCCCAGCTGCGGCTGGCGATCGTCGCCGAGGCGCCGGCCGCGAACCAGATCGAGCTGCCCTCGACCGAGGACCGCGCGGCGAAGCTGCCGATCCATCCCGGCACGATCGCCTATGCCGAGGGCGAGACGCGCACCTTCTTCGAGCGCTACGGCGACTGGTTCTATCTCGGCGTGATGGGGTTCTCGCTGGTCGGCTCCGTGGTCGCGGCCTTCTGGTCGCGGCTCACGGCGGCGCGGCCGCCCGTCAACCTGCGCAGCGATCTTTCCGACTTCGTGCGGCTGATCGAGCGGGTGCGGGCCGGGCCCGACGCGGAGGATCTGGCCGCAATCGAACGCGAAAGCGAGCGGTTGCGTGCCGATTTCGCCACCGCCATGATCGCCAACGAGCCGGATGCCGACCAGATCGCGGCGATGCGCTTCCTGATCGACGAACTGGAGGCGGCCCTGGCGCGACGGCGCGCGGGGCTCCTTCGCGCGGGCTGAGCTTGCTCCGGCGGCGTAAAACGGTTATTGCGCCGCAACACCCGCTTTCGAGATGACACGGTCTGGCCGCGACCGAAGCCGCGCGCCACCACGAACCCGGATTTCCCATGGCCCTTCGCAACATCGCCATCATCGCGCATGTCGACCACGGCAAGACAACGCTGGTCGACAAGCTCCTCGCGCAATCCGGCGCCTTCCGGGACAACCAGCGCGTCGCCGAGCGCGTGATGGATTCGAACGATCTCGAAAAGGAGCGCGGCATCACCATCCTCGCCAAGGCGACCTCGGTCGTCTGGAAGGGCACGCGCATCAATATCGTCGATACGCCAGGCCACGCCGATTTCGGCGGCGAGGTCGAGCGCATCCTCTCGATGGTGGATTCGGCGATCGTGCTCGTCGACGCCGCCGAGGGGCCGATGCCGCAGACCAAGTTCGTCGTCGGCAAGGCGCTGAAGATCGGGCTCAAGCCGATCGTCGCGATCAACAAGGTCGACCGGCCCGACGCGCGGGTCACCGAGGTGGTCAACGAGGTCTTCGACCTGTTTGCCGCGCTCGACGCGACCGACGAGCAGCTCGATTTTCCGATCCTCTACGGGTCCGGCCGCAATGGCTGGATGAGCCTGAAGCCGGACGGCGACCAGAGCGAGGGCCTTGCGCCGCTGTTCGACCTCGTTCTGAGCCATGTCCCCGAGGCGAGCACCGAGGAAGGGCCTTTCCGCATGCTCGGCACGCTGCTCGAGGCGAACCCGTTTCTCGGCCGCATCATCACCGGCAAGATCTCCTCCGGCTCGGTGAAGCCGAACCAGCAGATCAAGGTGCTCGACCGAAAGGGCAATGTCGTCGAGACCGGCCGCGTCTCGAAGATCCTCGCCTTCCGCGGGCTGGAGCGTCAGCCGATCGACGAGGGCGTTGCCGGCGACATCGTCTCCATCGCCGGGCTCGTCAAGGGCACGGTCGCGGACACGTTCTGCGATCCCGCCGTCACCGAGCCGATCCAGGCGCAGCCGATCGACCCGCCGACCGTGACGATGAGCTTCATCGTCAATGACAGCCCGCTCGCCGGCACCGAGGGCGACAAGGTCACGAGCCGCATGATCCGCGACCGCCTGTTCAAGGAGGCCGAGGGCAACGTGACGCTGAAGATCGAGGAGAGCCAGGACAAGGATTCGTTCTTCGTCTCCGGCCGCGGCGAATTGCAGCTCGCGATCCTGATCGAGACCATGCGCCGCGAGGGCTTCGAACTCGCCGTGTCGCGCCCCCGCGTCGTGTTCACCGAGGGCGAGAACGGCGAGATGCTGGAGCCGGTGGAAGAGGTCGTCATCGATGTCGACGAGGAATATTCCGGCACCGTCGTGCAGAAGATGAGCGAGCGCCGCGCCGAGATCATCGAGATGAAGCCCTCGGGCGGCAACCGCCAGCGCCTCGTCTTCCACGCGCCGACGCGCGGGCTGATCGGCTATCAATCCGAACTCCTCACCGATACGCGCGGCACCGCGATCATGAACCGGCTGTTCAAGGCCTATGAGCCATTCAAGGGCGAGATCGCCGGGCGTTCGAACGGCGTGCTCATCGCCAACGAGGCGGGGGAGGCGGTGGCCTATGCGCTCTGGAACCTCGAGGATCGCGGGCCGATGATCATCGAGCCGGGCTGGAAGGTCTATCAGGGCATGCTCGTGGGCATCCATTCCCGCGACAACGACCTTGAGGTCAATGTTCTCAAGGGCAAGAAGCTCACCAATATCCGCACCACCTCGAAGGACGAGGCCGTGCGCCTCACCCCGCCGATCCGCATGACGCTCGAACGCGCGCTGGCCTGGATCCAGGACGACGAACTCGTCGAGGTGACGCCGAAATCGATCCGCCTGCGCAAGCGCTTCCTCGATCCGAACGACCGCAAGCGCGCCGAGAAGCAGAAGGAAGCGCTGAGCGCCTGAGGCGGGACGAGGGCGGGCGACAAAGGTCGCCCCGGCATCGGAATCAGCCTATCTAGGCAAGATGCCCATCCGCCGCCTTGACCCCGTGCTCATCGACCAGATCGCCGCCGGCGAGGTGATCGAGCGCCCGGCTGCCGCCGTGAAGGAACTGGTCGAAAACGCCATCGATGCCGGCGCGCGCCGCATCGATATCCGCGTCGAGCAGGGCGGGCGGCGGCTCATCCGCGTCAGCGATGACGGAATCGGCATGAGCGCGGCGGATCTCACGCTCGCCGTGGAGCGCCACGCGACCTCGAAGCTGCCCGATGGCCGGCTCGATGTCATCCGCACGCTCGGCTTCCGCGGCGAGGCGCTGCCCTCGATCGGTGCCGTGGCGAGGCTCACCATCACCTCGCGCCCGCGCTCAAACCCGAGCGGTCGAGCGCAGTCCGGAGCGCGGGAAGAACACCCGAGCGGTCGAGCGCTCTCCGGAGCGAGGGAAGATACCCACGCCCACATGATCCGCGTCGATGCCGGGCGTGTCGCGCCGGTGCGGCCGGCGGCGCATGGGCCCGGTACGCGGATCGAGGTCGAGGATCTGTTCCACGCCACGCCGGCGCGGCTCAAATTCCTCAAGAGTGACCGCGCGGAGGCCCAGGCGGCGGCCTTGGTGGTGCGGCGGCTCGCCATGGCGCATCCGGGGATCGCGTTTACGCTGGCCGGCGATCATCTCGCCGGGTTCGAGCTTGCCGCCGAGAGCGGAGCGGAGGCCGTCGCGCGGCGTGTCGCCGCCCTTCTCGGCCGCGATTTCGGCGCCAATGCCGCGCCGGTGCTGGCCGAGCGACCCGGCTTGCGGCTCGAAGGGCTCGCCTCGGTGCCGACCTTCCACCGCGCGAGCGCGCTCGACCAATATCTGTTCGTCAATGGCCGCCCGGTGCGCGACAGGTTGCTGATCGGCGCCCTGCGCGCGGCCTATGCCGATACGATCACCGCCGGGCGCCACCCGGTCGTCGCGCTGTTCCTGACGCTCGATCCGGCGGCCGTGGACGTGAATGTCCACCCTGCCAAGCTGGAGGTGCGCTTCCGTGACGGCGAGGCCGTGCGCGGGCTGATCGTCTCGGGCATCCGCGATGCGCTCGCCGCAGCCGGGCACCGTACCTCGAGTCTCGGCGGCACGGCGATGCTGCGCCGCTTCGAAAGCCATGGCCTGCGCCATCTCGCCCCGCCGCCGGGAATGGCATCGCCCCCGGGCGGGCGGCCGCTGTCCTTCGTCTTTCCCGACGGGCTTCCGCCGGCGGCCGGCTCCCCCGGTCTCGCCGAGCCGCCGGTGCGGCCCGCTGCCGTGCCGCAGCCGGGCGAGGGGGCGGAATTTCCGCTCGGCCATGCGGTGGCGCAGCTTCACGCGACCTATATCGTCGCCCAGACCGCGCGCGGCATCGTGATCGTCGATCAGCACGCCGCGCATGAGCGGCTCGTCTACGAGCGGCTGAAGACGGCCCGCGCCGCCGGACCCGTGCCGCGCCAGCCCCTGCTCATTCCGGTGATCGTCGATCTCGGCGAGGCTGGCGCGGCGCGGCTCGCCGGGGCGGCGGAAGACCTGGCCGGGGCTGGGCTGGTGATCGAGCCCTTCGGCCCCGGCGCGATCGCGGTGCAGGAAGTGCCGGCGCCGCTCGCGGGGGCGGATATCCCGGCGCTGGTGCGCGATCTCGCCGACCAGATCGCGGAATGGGGCAGCGCCGAGGCGCTCGCGGCGCGGATCGACCACGTGCTCAAGACCTTCGCCTGCCACCATTCCGTGCGCGCCGGGCGCCTGCTCCGGCGCGAGGAGATGGACGCGCTGCTGCGCGAGATGGAGGCGACCCCCGGCTCCGGCCAGTGCAATCACGGCCGCCCGACCTATATCGAGATGGATCTCGGCGCGCTCGAGCGCCTGTTCGGGCGAAGCTAGCCAGGCATCCGTGCGAAGAGCAGCTGCGTGTCGCCGGCCCTGCGCCGGTCGATCTCGGCCAGCGGGGCGGGAAGGGCGATGTCGGTGCCCGCCCGTTCCTCTAGAACCGCGATCGCGCCGGGCGCGAGCCAGCCGCCCTGAAGTGCCGCGCGCAAAGCCGCCTCGCCAAGCCCCCGGCCATAGGGCGGATCGCAAAAGACCAGCGTGAACGGGGTGAACGGCGCGACATCGCCGAGCCGTGTCGCGTCCCGCCGCAGGATGCGCGTGACGCCGCCGAGGCCGAGCGCCTCGACATTCTCGCGCTGGAGGCCGCGCGCTTCGGCGCCGATATCGACCATCACCGCGAAGCCGGCGCCGCGCGACAGCGCCTCGCAGGACAGTGCCCCCGTGCCGGCGAAGAGATCGAGCACGCGCGCCCCCGCGAGCGCCTCCTCGAACCCGTGTTCGAGGATGTTGAACAGGCTCTCGCGCATCCGGTCGGTCGTTGGGCGGATCGCCATCGAGGCGGGGGCCCTGAGCACCCGCCCGCCGAGCCGGCCGCCGACGATCCGCATCGCTCAGCCTCCGCCGCGCCCGCGCGGGGGCTTGCCGTGCGGAGGCTTGCCGCCCGGCCGGCCGGCGGGCGCGCCGCCGCGCCCCCCGCCCCGCGAAGGCTTGCCGCGTGAAGGTTTGCCGCCGCCCGGTGCGCCATCCCGCCGTCCGCCGCCGGCATGCGCGCCGCGGGAATCGCGCCCCCGGAAATCCTTGCCTCCGGCTCCCGGGGCGCCGGCTCGCTTGCCCTGCGGCTTGCCGCCGCCGGCGCCGCGTTCCCCGGCTGCGCGGGGCGGGCGTTCGCGGAAAGGCCGCTCGCCGGCCTGATCGTCCCGGCGCTCGCGGAAGGGGCGCGCGCCGGCTTCATTCTCCCCGCGCGGCCGGAACGGGCGCGCATCGCCCTCCTCGTGCCGCGGCCGGAACGGGCGCGCGTCCTCGCGCTGCCCGCCGCCCTCGCGGCGCGGCGGCCGGGGCCGGAACATGTTCTCGCCGCCCTCCTCCTCCCGGCGCGGGCGGGGAGAACGATCACGGAAGGGCTTGCCTCCGCCGGCGCCGCGTTCCCCGGCAGCGCGGGGCGGGCGTTCGCGGAAAGGCCGCTCGCCGGCCTGATCGTCCCGGCGCTCGCGGAACGGGCGTGCGCCCTCGCGCCGCGCGTCGCCGCCCTCGCGGCCGTAGCGGGCCTTCCGCTCGGCCTGACGCTCGTCGCGGCTCGGCCGCGGTGCCGGCATGGGCGGCCGATCGAGCGTCACCACGCGCTCCACCTTGACCACGCGTCCCTTGCGGTCGGCGACGCGTTCGCGCTCCACCTTGAGATCCTTCGCCTCGCCCTTGAGCGCGAGATCACGCTTCTCGCCGGGCTTGCGACGGTCGAAGCGCTTCGGGCGGGCCGAGCGCTGCATCGGCGTCTCGCCATCCTCCTCGGGGCCGTCGAACCAGGCGCCGGAATCCTCGATGAGGCGCGGCCCGAGCTGGTCGCGCAGCACCCGCGTGCGCACCTCCTCGACCGCCCCGGGGCCGAGATCCTCGAGCTGGAACGGGCCGAACGAGACGCGGATCAGCCGCCCGACCTGGAGGCCGAGATGTTCGAGCACGCGCTTGATCTCGCGGTTCTTGCCCTCGCGGAGATCCATGGTCAGCCAGGCATTGTCGCCGATCTCGCGGTCGAGCGTTGCGATGATCGGGCCGTAATGCACCTCGTCGATCGTCACGCCCTCGCGCAGGGTATCGAGCGCGGCCTGGTCGACATCGCCATGGACGCGGACCCGGTAGCGCCGCAGCCAGCCGGTTTCCGGCAAGGCGAGGACGCGCGCGAGCCCGCCATCATTGGTGAGCAGCATCAACCCCTCGGTGTTGATGTCGAGCCGGCCGATCGAGACGACGCGCGGCAAATCCTCCGGCAGATTCTGGAAGATCGTCGGCCGGCCCTCGGGATCCGAGGCGGTTGTCACCAGCCCGCGCGGCTTGTTGTAGAGCCAGAGCCGCGTCCGCTCGCGCTGGGGGAGGGGGCGACCATCGACGAGGATCGTGTCGCGGCCTGTCACATCCAGCGCCGGCGAGAGGATGGCGCGGCCATTCACCGAGACGCGGCCGGCCGCCACCCATTCCTCGGCCTCGCGGCGCGAGCAGAGCCCGGCGCGTGCCATCACCCGCGCGATGCGCTCGCCGCCGGGGGCGATGCCGGCAGTGCCTTCCGCACGCGGCGGGCGGGGGCGCTCCTCACGCTCCCGCTGCTGCGCGAAATCCGCGCGCGGCGGGCGGGGGCGGAAGGCGCGCGGCTCCCGGTTGCCGCCTTCTCCCGCCTCGGCGCGTGGGCCTTGGGGGCGGAAGCCCCGCTTGGGGCGCGTCTCGCCCGCAGGGCCGGGCCGTGCCGGCCGGTCCTGCTCGGAACGGGAACGGGGGGCGCGGGGCTTGCCAGGGCGGCGTTTGTCATTATCGCTGTCGGTCATCGGGCGCTTCTAACAGGAAGGGTCCGGCCTTGCGAGGGCCGGATCCGCATTTTTGGTTGCGGGGACGGGCGGCATGCACCCGGCGCAGGGCGCGGCAGAATCGGGCTTCGATATCGCCTTCGCGGAGGCGGAGGCC
Organism: Rhabdaerophilum calidifontis; assembly: GCF_008641065.1. Taxonomy (GTDB): domain Bacteria; phylum Pseudomonadota; class Alphaproteobacteria; order Rhizobiales; family Beijerinckiaceae; genus Rhabdaerophilum; species Rhabdaerophilum calidifontis. The sequence continues at coordinate 65,531 of NZ_VTRS01000006.1, forward strand.
GCGCGCGCGCGCGGCGAGGTGCCGATCGGCGCCGCGATCCTGCTCGACGGCCGGGTGATCGGCCGCGCCGGCAACCGCACCCGTGAATGCAACGATCCCACCGCCCATGCCGAGATCCTTGCGATCCGCGCGGCCTGCGCCGCCATAGGCTCGGAGCGGATCGGCGGCGCCGATCTCTATGTCACGCTCGAACCCTGCCCGATGTGCGCCGGCGCGATTTCCTTCGCGCGCATCCGTCGGCTCTACTACGCCGCCGCCGACCCCAAGGGCGGCGGTGTCGAACATGGCCCGCGCGTCTTCGCGCATCCGACCTGCCACCACGCACCGGAGGTCTATTCCGGGTTCCGCGAGGCCGAGGCGGCGGCTTTGCTGCGTGATTTCTTCGCGGCGCGCCGGGTCTGATCGGCCGTTCCGCGCCGGGACCCGCTCACGCTCCTGATGGGCCCGGCATCGCGCCGACCGGCAGCGTGAGCGCCGATTCGACCGCTCCGGCGAGGCTCTCCGAGGCGGCGAGGATTTTCCGGGCCGAGAAGAAATCGAGTGCGTTGTAGCCCTCGACCGGTGCCTTGAGCCGCCGCACCGGGCGCAGCCCCTCCTCGACATGCGCATCGGCCAGCGCGGCCTGCATCAGGTCGAAGACGCGGAACCCGGTCTCCACCGGGCCGGGGATCTTCTCGCCCTCGTCGCGCGCGGCGGCGCGTGAGACGTCGATCGCGAGGATCATGTCGACATCCGCCGTGATCGCCCGCACCGGCAGCGGATCGACCGCGCCGCCATCAATCAGCACGCGGTTGCCGATCACGGCCGGCCGCACCAGGCCGGGAATCGCCATCGAGGCGGCGATCGCCGGCTGGAGCGGGCCCTCGGTGAACACCACCCGTTCGAGGCGGTGGATATCGGCCGCCACCACCGCGAGCGGGATCGCGAGATCCTCGAAGCGCGGCGGCAGCGGCCGGGGCAGGAAGCGCTGGAGGATGCCCTCGCCGTCGATCAGCACCGGATTGCCGAGCCCGCGCCGCCAGAGATCGGCGAATTTCCCGACGCGGGCCTGGAACAGCCGCGCCATCACATCGGCGCGGTCGCGGAAATCCGCAAGCATATGGGCGCGCAGCTGCGCGCCGCTCGCCCCGGCGGCATAGGCCGCGCCGAGGATCGCGCCGATCGAGGTTCCCGCGATCTGGACCGGGCGCGCCCCGAGCCGGTCGAGGGTTTCGAGCACCACGACATGCGCGATGCCGCGCGCGCCGCCGGAGCCCAGCACGAGCCCGAATCGCGGCCAGTTGCGCTGGCGCCGCGCGCTCATCCGAGGAAGCCGTCAAGGGCGGCAAGCGTGTCCGCGGGGTTTTCCTCGGCCAGGAAATGCCCGCCGGCGATCGCATGCCCCGTCGCCTGCGGCGCAAAGGCGCGCCAATCGTTAAGGGGTGAAGCGCCCTCGGCAGGAATGCCCTTGTCGCCCCAGAGCACCAGGGTCGGGCAGCCGATGACGCGGCCGGCGGCGCGGTCGGCCGCGTCGGCCTCGGGGTCGCGGCTCTGTCCGGCGCGGTAATCGGCGCAGGTCGCGGCGATGCGGTCGGGATTGTTGAAGAACGCGCGATAATGCGCGAGTGCCCGCCGGTCGAAGGCCGAGAGATCCTTCTGCCGCGTCCAGCTCGCCAGCGTATGTTCGAGCCAGTCGATCGGCGCCCGGCCGATCAGGCTCTCCGGCATCGGCGCCGGCTGGGCGAGAAACGTCCAGTGATAGACCTGCATCGCGCGGGTTGCGTCCATCCGCTCCCACATCGCGAGCGTGGGAATGATGTCGAGGAGCGCGAGCCGCGTCACCCGGCCGGGATGGTCGAGCGCGAGGCGGTATCCGACCCGCGCGCCGCGATCATGGCCGATGAGCGCGAAACGGGCATGGCCGAGCGCCTCAGCGACGCGGATCACGTCCGTCGCCATTGCGCGCTTCGAATAGGTCTCGTGGCGCGGATCATCGGCCGGCGCGCTCGACCAGCCATAGCCGCGCAGATCGAGCGCGATGACGCGGAAGCGCCGTGCGAGTTCCGGCGCGATCCGGTGCCACATCACATGCGTCTGGGGGAAGCCGTGCAGCAGGACCAGCGGCGTGCCCGCGCCGCCGATCCGGGCGAAGACATGCCCGGCCTCGGTTGGAATATGGCGGCTCTCGAAACCGGGAAAGAGATCGGCGAGATCAGACATCGTGACGGTCCTTCAGCGCGCAATAAGCCCGCGCGCCGCGATGTCGCGGCGGCAGAAGCCTTCCGGCCAATCGATGGCGTCGACCGCCGCATAGGCGCGGCTGACCGCCTCGGCGAGATCGGCGCCCACCGCCGAGACATTGAGCACCCGCCCGCCGGCGGCAAGCAGGCGCCCACCCTCGCGCCGCGTGCCGGCATGGAAGATCGTCACGCCGGGCATGGCCGATGCCGTCTCGACGCCGCGGATTTCGCTGCCCTTCGCGTATTCGCCGGGATAGCCTTGCGATGCCAGCACGATCGTCACGGCGGCGTCCGGCCGCAGCGTCACGCGATGCCCGGCGAGGCTGCCCCGCGCGGTCGCCTCCAGCAGGTCGAGCAGGTCGCTCTCCAGCCGCAGCATCAGCACCTGGCATTCCGGATCCCCGAACCGGCAATTGTATTCGATCAGCTTCGGCCCCTCCGCGGTGATCATCAGCCCGGCGAAGATCACGCCGCGATAGGGCGTGCCGCGCCGCACCATCTCGCGCATGGTGGGAATGACGATCTCGTCGAGCGCGCGTCGCTCCATCGCGGGCGTCATCACCGGGGCGGGGGAATAAGCACCCATGCCGCCGGTATTCGGCCCCCTGTCGCCGTCGAAGGCGCGCTTGTGGTCCTGCGCCGAGCCGAAGGGCAGCACGGTTTCGCCGTCGACGAGGCAGAAGAGACTTGCTTCCTCGCCGACCAGCATCTCCTCGATCACGATGCGGGCATCGGCTTCGTTGGCATGAAGCGCGCGGATCGCCGCCTCGGCCTCGGCGAGCGTTGAGGCGACCGTCACGCCCTTGCCGGCCATCAGCCCGTCATATTTCACGACGATCGGCGCGCCTTTGTCCCGGACATGGGCGAGCGCCGCCGCCGCGTCGGTGAAGGTCGCATGCGCGGCCGTGGGCACGCCGGCGGCCTGCGCGATCGTCTTGGTGAAATCCTTCGACCCCTCAAGCGCGGCGGCCGCCTTCGACGGGCCGAACACCGCGATTCCCGCCGCGGCCAGCGGATCGGCGAGGCCCGCCACCAGCGGCGCCTCCGGGCCGACGACGACGAGATCGACCGCATGGTCGCGGCAGAAGCCGATCACATCCTCCGCCGTGCCGATATTGAGCGCGACCTCGCGCCCCAGCGCGGCGAGGCCGGGATTGCCGCGCGGCACGAACAGCGTGCCGAGCCGCGGGCTGCGGGTGATGGCATGGGCGAGGGCATGTTCGCGCCCGCCATTGCCGATGAGAAGGACATTCATGAATCGCTCCCGCGCGCCGCTGTCGAAAACCGGTTCGCGCTGTAGCATCGCGCGGCCGTGATCTCTACACTCCGGCGCGATGCCCGATCCGGTTTCCAACGCGCCCGAACTCTCGGTTTCCGAATTGTCCGGCGCCCTCAAGCGCACGCTGGAGGACGCATTTGGCCATGTCCGGCTGCGCGGCGAGATTTCCGGCTATCGCGGCCCGCATTCCTCGGGGCATTGCTATTTCTCGATCAAGGACCAGAACGCCAAGATCGATGCGGTGATCTGGAAGGGCGTTTTCTCGCGCCTGCGCTTCCGCCCCGAAGAGGGGCTGGAGGTGGTCGCCACCGGGCGGATCACCACCTTCCCCGGCAAATCGACCTACCAGATCGTGGTGGAGGCGCTGGAGCCGGCCGGTATCGGCGCGCTGATGGCGCTCCTTGAGGAGCGGCGCCGGAAATTGCAGGAGGAGGGGCTTTTCGATGCCGCGCGCAAGCGCAGGCCGCCCTTTCTGCCCGGCGTGATCGGCATCGTCACCTCGCCGACCGGCGCGGTGATCCGCGACATGATCCACCGCCTGTCGGACCGGTTTCCCCGCCAGGTGCTGGTCTGGCCCGTCCGGGTCCAGGGCGAGGGCAGTGCGGCGGAGATCGCCGCCGGTATCCGCGGCCTCAACGCCATCGCCGCGGAGGACCCCGACCTGCCGCGCCCCGATGTCATCATCGTTGCGCGCGGCGGTGGCTCGCTCGAGGATCTCTGGAGCTTCAACGAGGAGATCGTCGTGCGTGCCGCGGCGGAAAGCGCGATCCCGCTCGTCTCGGCGATCGGCCACGAGACGGACTGGACCCTGCTCGATCTCGTCGCCGATATTCGCGCCCCGACGCCCAGTGCCGCCGCCGAGATGGTGGTGCCGGTGCGCGCCGAGCTGATCGCGCGGGTCCGCGATCGGGATGGCCGGCTCGCGCGGGGCATGGCCCGGCTTCAGGAGCGGTGGCGGCGCGATCTCCAGAACCTCGCCCGCGCCCTGCCGCCGCCCGAGCGGGCGCTGGAGGCGCCGCGCCAGCGGCTCGACCGTGCCGGCCTGCGCGCGGCGGGGCTGATCCGCGCCGGGCTCGACCGGAGGGGCCTCGCCCTGGCCGGGCTGGCCCGCCGCCTCGGCGCCCAGACGCCGGAAGCGCGGCTCGCCCGCGCGGCGGAGCGGCTCGACGGGCTCGGACGCCGCCTGCCGGTGCTGCCCGCCCGGCTGATGGAGCGGCGGCGCGAGCGCCTCGCCGCGCTTGCCGAGCGCCTCGGACGCGCCCTGGCCCAGCGCCTCGCGCTCGAGCGCCGCGATTCCGAGCGTCGGATCGCCGGGCTGGCCGCGCTCTCGTCCCGCCTCGAGGGCGCCCTTGGTGCGCGCCTCGCGCGGCTCTCGGATCGGGTCGCCGCGCGCGGCCAATTGCTGGAATCGCTCGGCTATCGCCGGGTGCTGGCGCGCGGCTACGCGGTGGTGCGCGACGAGCGCGAGGCGATCCTCGCCTCCGCCGGCGCTGCGCGCCCCGGCGCCGCGATGACGATCGAATTCGCGGATGGCAGGCTCGGCGCCGTCGCCGCGGGGGAGGCGCCGCCGCGCCCGTCCGCGGCGCGCCCCGCCCGGCCGCGCGGCGGGGAGGGCGGCCAGGGCTCGCTGTTCTGAGCGCATCGGTCGGGGCTTTGCCGGCGAGGGGCTCGGCGCCGGCCGGCTTGCATGCGACGGCGCCTCCGCCTAGATCGACGCTGGACGGAAAGGAAACGGCAGATGCGCGGCAATCCCGGCCCCGCCGGCCCGGGCCTCGGCACCGAGGCCGTGCTGGAATACAGCGACAGCGATTACCGGATCGTGCGGCCGGGCAGCTTCGTGCGCTGCGCGGTCACCGGTGCCGTGATCCCGATCGAGGAACTCCGCTACTGGAGCGCCGAGCGGCAGGAGGCCTATGCCGGGCCGGAAGCCGTGCTGATGCGGCTGCGCGCCGAATCGACCGCGCGATAGGCGAGGTCCAGCGTTTCCGGCGCGAGGCGCAGCGTCACCGGCAGGATCTCCGCCCGCGCGGCGAGGCGTTCGAGATCGGGATGCCCTCCGAGCCGGACATGGTCCTTCTCGGTGGTGACGGGCCGCGCGCCAAGCTGTTCGGCTTCGGCCAGGATCCGCCGCGCCTCCGCCGGGGTGAAGCGGTGATGGTCGCCGAAGCGATGGGCCGCGGCGATCTCGGCCCCGCAGGCGCGCAGGCTCGCCTCGAATTTCTCCGGCAGGCCGATGCCGGAAAAGGCCAGCACCCGCACGCCCGCCAGCCGCGCGGCGGCCTCCGGCGCCGGCTCCAGCCGGGCCGGATGCAGCGGGATCGCCGGGCCGATCCGCGCCGCGATCCCGGCCGTATCCGGGCCGACGATCACCGCGCAATCCACCTGCGGCCATTGCCCTTCAAGCGGCGCGCGCAGCGGGCCGGCGGGAATGACCCGGCCATTGCCGAAGCCGAAGGCGCCATCGATGAGCGCCAGCGTCAGATCCTTGATAAGATGCGGGTTCTGGAGCGCGTCGTCGAGCAGCAGCAGCGTCGCGCCTGCCGCCACGGCGCGGCGCGCCCCGGCAGCACGGTCCCGCGCCACGATCACCGGCGCCGCCCGCGCGAGCAGGAGCGCCTCGTCGCCGACGGTTTCGGCCGCGTGCCGCCGGGGATCGACCGCCACCGGCCCGGCGAGGCGCCCGCCATGGCCGCGCATGATCACGAAAGGGCGCTCGCCGCGCGCCGAAAAGGCTTCTGCCAGCGCGATCGTCGCCGGCGTCTTGCCGGCGCCGCCGGCGGTGAAATTGCCGATCGCGACCACCGGGACCGGCGCGCGGAATCCGGTGCGCGCCATGCGCCGCAGGGTCAGTGTGCCGAGCACCGCCGCGAAGGGGGTCAGGAGCCGGGCCGGCCAGAGCGCGCCCTCCGCGCGCCAGAAATCCGGCATCCGCATCAGCCCGGCTCCGGCAGCAGCGGCGCGAGCGCCGCGAGCGTGCGCGCGAGCGCGCCCTCGGAACGCGCGACGACCTCCCGCGCGGCATCGGCGAGGCGCCGGCACGCCGCCGGGTCGGCGAGCAGCCGTGCGGCTTCTTCGGCGAGGCTGGCCGCATCCGCCACCGCGATCGCGCCGCCGGCGCCGGCAAGGGCGGCGTAGACATCGCGGAAATTGGCGATCTCCGGCCCGTGGAGCACCGGTGCACCGAGCTTCACCGGCTCGATCGGGTTGTGCCCGCCGATCGGCACCAGCGAGCCGCCGACGAAGGCCAGGGTCGCGAGCGCGTAGAACAGCCCCAGCTCGCCAAGCGTGTCGGCGAGATAGATCCGCGTCTCGGGACCGGGCAGGGCGCCGAGGCTCCGGATCGCCGGCGCCTCGCCATGCGCGGCGCAGAGGGCGGCGAGCTCGGCGCTGCGGCCCGGATGACGCGGCGCGAGCACCGTCAGCAGGGCGGGATGTGTCGCGCGCAGCCGTTCCGCCGCGCGGAGAACAATCTCCTCTTCGCCGGGATGCGTCGAGGCGGCGAGCAGCACCGGCCGGCCGGCGATCGCCGCGTCGAGCGCAGCGCGCGCCCGGGCCTCGACCGGCAGCGGCGGCACATCGAATTTCAGGTTGCCGATCGCCTCCGCCGGGGCGCCAAGCGCACGGTAGCGCGCGGCATCCTCCGCGCTCTGGCCGAGGCAGAGGGCGAGGTCGCCGAGCAGGGCCCGCGCCGTGCCGGGCAGCCGCTGCCAGGCCCGCGCCGAACGCGCGGACATCCGGCCGTTGACGATCCCGAGCGGCACGCCGCGCGCCTGCACCGCACGCATTAACCCCGGCCAGAGTTCGGATTCGCAGAACAGCGCGAGATCCGGCCGCCAATGATCGAGAAAACGCCGGACCGGCCCCGGCAGATCGATCGGCACGAACTGGTGCAGCGCCCCCGCTGGCAGGCGCCGCGCCGCCAGCTCGGCGGAGGTCACGGTGCCGGTCGTGAGCAGCACCGGAAGCCCGCGCGCCGCGAGGCGGCCGATCAGCGGCAGGATCGACATCGTCTCGCCGACGCTCGCGGCGTGGAGCCAGACGAGGAACCCGGCGGGGCGGGCCTGCCCCGGTCGGCCGAGCCGCTCGTCGAGCCGCTCCGGATGCTCCTTGCCGCGCGCCAGACGCCGGCGCAGGATGCGCTTGGCGAAGGGGGTCAGCAGCAATCCCGCAGCCGCGTAGAGATGAAGCGTGAGCGGCGTTGCCATCACGGGCCCGCAGCGCCGGGGTGGCGTGCATTGCGGTGCGCTTCGCGTGCCGCCGCCACCGAGGCGCGCCCCGCGCCGGGGTCGCGCTGGCCGAGCACGCCATAGGCCACCGCGTAGACGCGGTCGAGTTCCGCCTGGACCGCCAGCCGCGCCGTCTCGCGCGCGCCGGCATCGGCATCGCGCGCCACGCGGATCGGAGCCCCGACCGCGATCACGCTGCGGCCGAAGGGCAGGCCGAGGCTCGCGGCATCCCAGCTCTTGAAATCGATCCGCCGCGAGCAGACGACCGCCACCGGCAGGATCGGCCGCCCGGACAGCGCCGCGAGCGTGACGACACCCTCGCCACAGACGCGGGAGATTTTCGGCACATCCGCCGTCAGCGCCACGTGCTCGCCCTGTTCCAGAAGCGCCAGCATTGCGCGCAGGGCCGGGATTCCGCCGCGTTTCTGGATCTGATCGGCGCGCTGGGCGCCCGAGCCGCGCACCACGTTCATGCCGAGCTTCTCGACGGCGATGGCGTTGATCTCACCGTCGCCATGGCGCGAGATCATGACATGCGCGCGGTCCTGCGGCCGGCGGAAGAAGGTCTGCATCAGGTGCTGGCCATGCCAGAAGGTGAAGATGGCCGGCTGGATCGCCGCGATGCCCTCATAGGCATCCTCGGGGATCACGATGATCCGGTTCGTCCGCCGCACGACATGGAGATAGCCGGCGAGGAGCGATCCCAGCGCGTGCTTGACGAAGGCCGAGCGGCCGATGCGGCGCAGCATCAGAGGCGTTCCCCGTGCGGGGCGGCGGCGATCATGCGCCGGATTCGGGGTCGAGCAGCCGGTGGAGATGCACGATGAAATAGCGCATCTGGGCATTGTCGACCGTCGCCTGCGCGCGGGCCTTCCAGGCGGCATGGGCGCTGGCGTAATTCGGATAGATGCCGACGAGATCGAGCTTGGAGAGATCCCGGAAGGTCACGCCGTCGATCTGCTCGAGTTCGCCGCCGAACACGAGGTGCAGGAGCTGCTTCGGTGCGGCTTCGTTCTGGGAGGCGGCGGATTGGGGCATGGTGAAATCCGTTGCATTCACTCGCGCGCGGGAGGCTCCGGCGCCGGTTGGGATCGCCGACGTCGATCCTCAATCAGCCGGGTTTCGTCAAGAGCGGCGGGCGGATTTTCTCGATCAGCGCCGCGGATCCGGCCATCAGCGCCGGCTGTTCGCCGCCTTTGAGCCGGTAATCGGGGCATGCGCCGGCGAGCGTCGCGAGGCGGAAGCCGGCCTCCGCGAGGATGCAATCCGAGGCGACGATGTCCCAGTCATGCGCGCCGGGATTGGCGCAGGCGAATTCCGCCGCGCCGGTCAGCGGCGCCAGCAATCGATGCGCGAGCGGCGCGATGCGGGCGATCGGCGCCAAGGGCGTGCCGAGGCGGCGTTCGGCGATCTCGGCGATGCTGCGCGGCCCGGTGGCGCGCGGCGGCGTGGCGGCAGGGGGTGGGGCGAGGGGCGCGCCGTCACGGAAGGCACCGCCGCCACGAAAGGCCGAGACCATCATGCCGGTGGCCGGCATGTGCACGACCCCCGCAATCGGCCGCCAGCCGGCGAGCACGCCGATCACGATGCACCAATCGCGGCCGCCGCCGGCGAAATCGCGCGTGCCGTCGATCGGGTCGAGCACGAAAGCATCGCCGCCCGCGGGCTGCGCCCAGCCCTCCGGCCGCTCCTCGGAATGGATGGGGAGCGGCGCGAGGCGCGGCAATTCCGCCGCAAGCAGCCGGTCCACCGCGTGATCGGCCTCGGTGACCGGCGATCCGCCGGTCTTCCAGTCGATCCGGGCCGTTGTCGTCGCGCCGGGCCGGTAATGACGCAGCGCGAGCCGGCCGGCTTCCCGTGCCAGCGCGATCAGCCCGTCATGCAGGGCCTGAAGGCGCTGGGTGCTGTCGAGATCGGCACGGGTGGAGGACATCCGGATGGCTCAGGCCCAGGCGCGCAGGAGCAGCAGCAGCGCCCCGGAGAGAATGGCGGTGAAGGTCAGCGTCATGCCCGCCACCCGCTGCCAGCTCGCGCCGATGCTGCGTCCGAGCCCGACGGCATGCAGCAGCCGGCCGAGGATGGCACTGACGCCGACAAGGTGCACCATCCATTCCCGCGCGCCGGCGAGCGCCAGGGCGATGAGCAGGATCATCATGATCGGCGCCGTCTCGCTGAAATTGCCATGGACGCGGATCAGCCGGGCAAGATCGCGGTCGCCGCCATCGCCGATGCCGATTCCCGCCGCGCGCCGCTGCCCGATGACGCGAACCGTCAGCGCCACGCCGAGAATGGCGAGCAGCGCCACATAGCTGACGGCGAATGCCAGGGCCTGGGTCGCGCCGGCCTTCACGAGCATGTCCATGGGCATTCCGCTCCCTGCAGCGATTTTGCAACGCCGGAGCGATTCCGGCCGCATTCGCCATAGGGCCTTCGCGCCGCCCTCGCAATTCGTTCCGGCATGCCTATCTTGCCCGGAATGGAGCAGCAGCCTCGCAGGAATCCGAGGCTTCCGCTCCCGTCCGAAATATCCCTCCGGTCGAGACCCTCCCCATGGCTGATGCCGCGCCTCTCGGGGCCACGCTTTCCATTCTGGTGTTTCTCGCGGCGGCCGTGGCGGCGGTGCCGCTGTTCCGGTTCGCCGGGCTCTCGGCGGTGCTCGGCTATCTCGGCGCCGGGCTGATCATCGGTCCTTCGGGGCTCGGGCTGTTCCGTGAGCCGGAGGTTCTGCGCTCGATCGCCGAGTTCGGCATCGTCCTGTTCCTGTTCGTGATCGGGCTGGAACTCAAGCCCTCGAAGCTCCTCTCGATGCGGCGCGACATTCTCGGGCTCGGCCTCACGCAGGTCGCCATCACGACCCTGATCCTTGCCGCGCTGCTGAAACTGGTCCTGCCGGCCGGGGCCGGGCTTTTCGTTGCCGCCTTTGCCTTCGCCCTCTCGGCCACGGCCATCGCACTCCAGACACTCGACGAGCGCGGCGCGATGTCTTCGCCCTACGGGCAGAAGACCTTCTCGGTCCTGCTGTTCCAGGATCTCGCGATCGTGCCGTTCATCGCGCTGCTGCCGCTCGCCGGAGGGCAGGCGGCGGCGAGCGGCGGGTTCGTCGAGCACTTGCCGGACCTCGCGCTGGCGCTCGGGGCGCTGGCCGCGCTGGTGCTCGCCGGGCGCTATCTGCTCAACCCGCTGTTCCGCATCCTCGCCCGCGCGGATGCCCGCGAGGTGATGACGGCCGCGGCGCTGCTCGTGGTGCTCGGCGCGGCGGAGGCGATGCATATCGTCGGGCTTTCGGCGGCGCTGGGCGCCTTCCTCGCCGGGCTTCTGCTGGCGGAGAGCCATTTCCGACACCAGCTCGAGGCGGATATCGAACCGTTCCGCGGCCTGCTGCTCGGCCTGTTCTTCATGAGCGTCGGCATGGGGATCGAGGCCAGGGTGGTCACGGGCAACCTCGCGCTCGTCCTCGGCGGCGCTTTGGCGATCCTTGCCGTCAAGGCGGGGCTTGTCTATGGCCTGCTGCGTTTCGCCCGGCTCGGCGTCACGGATTCCGCCCGTGCTGCCGTGCTTCTCGCGACGATCGGCGAGTTTTCCTTCGTCATCGTCCCGCTTGGCGCACAATTCGGGCTGCTCGGTCCGCGCGAGGCGTCGCTGCTGACCGCCATCGCCGCGTTGACGATGTTCTTCGGCCCGCTCGCGGCGAAGGCTCTTGAAATGCTGATCGCGCGCCGCCAGGCGCGAGCGGTGCCGGAGGAGGGGGTGGCTGACAATTTCGACGGCGCCACCGGCGATGTCCTCGTCATCGGGTTCGGGCGCTTCGGACAGGTCGTCAATCAGATGCTGCTCGCCATCGAGCGCAACGTGACCGTGATCGACCGCAATATCGACAGCGTGAAGGCGGCGGGAACCTTCGGCTTCAAGGTCTATTACGGCGATGGACGCCGCCTCGACGTGCTGCGCGCCGCCGGGGCCGAGCGGGCGGGGGTGATCGTCATCTGCATCGAGGACAGCGAGGCGACGACGATGATCGCCGAGATGGTGCTGCGCAGCTTCCCGCAGGCACGGCTGCTGGTGCGCGCCTATGACCGCGTCCATGCGCTCGATCTGATGGACCGCGGCGTCAAGGCGCCGGTGCGGGAGACTTTCGAATCGGCGCTGATATTGGGACGCGACGCGCTGCTTGCGCTTGGCGTCTCGGAGGCGACGGCGGAGGAAGTCCGGCTTGATATCCGCCGCCGCGACACGCAGCGCCTGCTGCGGCAGCGCGAGGAGGGGCTCTTCGGCGGCCATGATCTGCTGCACGGCATCCGTGTGACGCCGACGCCGCTTTCCGAGCCCAAGCGCAGGGGGCGCGACATTTCCGTGCCGCCCAAGCCCGCCCCGCCCTCCGGCACGGATCTCGAGGGCGTGACGGGGGCCTCGTCGTGAACGCACCGCTCGCCGCGCCGCCGCCCCGCTTCACGCAGGGCTCCACCATGCGCCATGTCATCGAGATGACGATGACGGGCGCTATCGGGCTGATGGCGATCTTCGTCGTCGATTTCCTGTCGCTCTTCTACATTTCGCTGCTGCGAAACGACGAACTGACCGCCGGCGTCGGCTATGCGACGACGGTGCTCTTCCTCGCCATTTCCGTGAATATCGGCACGATGATCGCCGGCGCCGCGCTGGTCTCCCGCGCGATCGGCGCCGGCGAGCGCGATGCCGCGCGCCGGCTATCCGGCTCGGCACTGGCGCTCGGCATGCTCGTCGCTCTCCTGGTCTCGGCGGGGCTGCTTGTCGCGCTCGATCCCGTTCTGGCGGCGCTCGGCGCCAAGGGCACGCCGAGCACGGTGGCAGCGCGCTTCCTGGCGATCACGCTGCCGGCCAACGCGCTGATGGCGGCGGGGATGATGCTTTCCGCGCTGCTGCGCGCCGTCGGCGATGCGCGGCGGGCGATGCTGGTGACGCTGATCGGCGGCCTCGTCACCGCGATCACCGATCCGCTGCTGATCTTCGGACTGGGGCTCGGAACCGACGGCGCGGCGATCGCCACCGTCATCAGCCGCCTGGTCTTCACCGCCGTGGGGCTCAACGGCGTCCTGCGCGTCCACCGGTTGCTGCGCTGGGCGCACCCCGCCGAGATCCGGGGCGATGCCCGCCCCTTCGCGGCGATCGCGGTTCCCGCGGTGCTGACCAATGTCGCGAGCCCCGTCGGGCTCCTGTTCTTCGTCGGCATCCTCGCGCCGTTCGGCGCCGAGGCGATCACCGCCAGCACGATCATCGACCGGCTGGTGCCGGTGGCGTTCGGCGTTTTGTTCGCGCTTTCCGGCGCGGTCGGGCCGATCCTCGGCCAGAATCTCGGTGCGCGTCGCTTTGACCGGCTCCGCGCCGCGCTGCGCGACGCGCTGCTCTTCGCGATGGGCTATTCGGTGCTGGCCTGGCTGGCGCTGGCGCTGTTTCGCCATCCGATCGCCGCGTTGTTCGGCGTCGAGGGCGAGACGGCGCGCTACCTTGCCTATTTCTGCCTCGTCGGCGGGTTCGGCTGGATCTTCAACGGCCTGCTGTTCGTCGCCAATGCCGCGTTCAACAATCTCGGCTTTCCGCTTTATGCCACGGTCTTCAACTGGGGCCGGGCGACGCTGGGGACGATCCCGCTCAGCATGGCCGGTGCGGCGCTGGCCGGGGTTGAGGGCGCGGCGGCGGGCATGACGCTCGGTTCGGTGATCTTCGGGCTTGCGGCGGCTTTCGTCGCGTTCCGCGCCATCCGACGGATCGAGACGCGGATCACGGCGGCCGGTTAACAAGTCGTTGCCCCGGGCGCTGCCGGAGGCTACCGTTCTGTCGTCCGGGGCGTGCGCGAGGGGGAAGCGTCGATGATGAACCTGATCGAGATCATGCAGGCCGCGCAGGGCGGCCAGGCCTATGACAACCTCGCGCGCCAGTTCGGCATCGCGCCGGAACAGGCGCAACGGGCGGTGCAGGCGGTGCTCCCGGCCTTCTCGCTCGGCCTCCAGCAGCAGGCGGAGACGCTGGAGGGCTGGTCGAACATCCTGTCCGGGCTCGCAAGCCAGGGGCAGGGCAGCCAGGAATTCTACGATTCCGACGGCGACGGCATCCCCGATCACCTCGAGGAGCAGGGCCAGACCGCGCTCGGTGCGCTGTTCGGCTCGCCCGAGGCCAGCGGCGCCGTTGCGGCGCAGGCGGCGCAATTCGCCGGCCTGCCCGCCTCGCTGATGCAGCAGATGCTGCCGGTGATCGCGACCATGGTGCTGGGCGGGCTGTTCAAGGGCGCCGCGAATAACGGCCTCGGCGGCCTGCTCGGGCAGATGATGCAGGGCGGCGCCGGCGGGCTCGGTTCGGTGCTCGGCGGCCTGCTCGGCGGGCAGGCATCCGCGCCTCCGCCCATGCCCGGCGGTGTGTCGGGCGGGATGTTCGGAAACATCCTCGGATCGATCCTCGGCGGCGGCCAGCCGCAGCCGCAGCCGCAGCCGCAGGCAGGCGGCCTTGGCGGCATTCTTGGCTCGCTTCTCGGGGGCGGCGCGCAGCCTCAGGCGCCGCAGGGCCCGGACCCGGTCGCTGCCGGGCTCGACGCGCTCAAGGGCATGTTCCAGACCGGCCAGCAGGTCCAGAACGCCCAGCTCGACGCGCTCCAGCAGATCCTCGGCCCGTTCACCCAGCGCCGCTGAACGGCGCGGCGACGATTTGATTCGATCGCGAAACGCGCGGTTAACCGTCGCGGTATCGGCAACGGCAGATTGTGCAACCGCAGGCTGACCGTTAAAGTTTTAAAGGTTGCGTTTCCGAACTCGCAAAACCCGCGCGTGTAATCGCCTCCAGCCAGGCAGAAGGCTTGGGTTTGGAGAGTGGAAATGGTCCAGAATGTATCCGCGGCCTCGGCCGCAAGCAGTGCTGCGCTCGCGAAACAGGCGCAGCAGCAGGCCAAGGCCGCAGAAAAGGCGGCGAAGGCCGCAGAGCGCGCCGAGCAGAAGGCGGCCCGCATCGCCGAACGCGAGGCCCGTGCTGCCGAGAAAGCCAAGGTTCCGACGATCGAGGAACTCAACCAGCGCGCGGCCACGCAGCGCCAGCAGATCGCCGCCGGACTCTATGACCGGTCGCTGACCCTCGCCGAGGGCACGCGGACGTTGCGGCGCCAGGACGCGATCCAGGCCTATGCCGCCCAGGCGGCGCAGCAGGCCGGCGGTCCGACCGACAAGGATCTGCGCAAGCTCGCGCGCAAGCTCGACAATGCCGACAAGCAGATCGCGAAGCTCCAGAACAATGATCGCGGCGCCAATCTTTCGAGCATCGAGGCGATCGACGGCAAGGATCTCGATACGGTCCAGGACAATCTCCTCGCCCGCATCCGGGCCGGCATCCATGACGGTTCGCTGACCAAGGATGAGGCCGAGACCCTTCTCGCCCGCCAGCGCGAGATTGCCGCGGTCGAGGAGAAGCTCCGCGCGAGCGACGGCAAGCTGACGGCGGGCGAACAGAAGGTTCTGCTCGACGATCTGCGCAAGACGGCGGACCAGATCAACGCCGCGCGCCGCAACGGCGAGGGTGTGAACGTCAACACGCTGAATTATGCCGAGCAGATCGACAAGCGCCAGGCGGCGCTTGAGAAGCAGCTCGACGAGGCGATCAAGCTCGGCTCGATCACCGCGGAAGAGGCCGATCAGGTTCGCAGCGCGTTCGAGAAGGCGGCCGAGGTCGAGATCAAGGCGCTCGCCAATGGCCGCGTCGATTGGCGCGAGCACACCCTGGTGTCGAACGCGCTGAACAGTGCCGAGATCGTGCTCTATGATCTCCAGCGCAACGATGCCGGCGTGAAGCTCGAAGACAGCTATGTCGATGTCAAATACATCGATCAGCGTCAGGCCCAGCAACTCGAGAGCATCACGCGCGGCATCGATAACGGCTGGCTGACGAATGACGAGGCCGAAACTTTGCTGCAATCGCAGCGTGCAATCCAGGCGCTCGAGAATAAGCTCGACAATGGTGGCCTGACCCGCGCGGAATATCTCCAGCTTCAGACCGAGCTCAACAACTTCGCGCTGCTCAATGCCAATCTTCAGGGCAACAAGGATCGCTGGACCGGCATCTTCACCAATCCCGGCGGCACGCCCGCGACGGGTGGCGGCTCGAGCAACGGCACGCCGGTTTCGGGCGGTAGCTCGGGCGGCGGGAACGGCAACGGCTCCGGTGGCGGCACACCGGTTACCGGCGGCGGAACGGGCAACGGCTCGGGCAACGGCTCCGGTGGCGGCACGCCGGTTGCCGGTGGCGGCGCGGGCAACGGCAGCAATGTGACTCCGCCATCCGTGGAGCCGCCGGTGGTGACGCCGCCTGCGGTCGAGCCTCCCAAGGCCGACACACCCGAAGTCGGAACGCCTGCCACGGCAAAGCCGGCTCCCGCCGAGGAGACGCGCGAGTCGGTGACGAAGCCGACGGAGGCCGTCGAGGAGAACGCGAATGCGGGCGCGACCGCGGAAGCTGCCCAGCCGGTTCTGAAGGCGCTCGAGGAGATCCGTGACCGCTTCGGCGAGTGGATGACCGGCATGATGCGCGAGCGGACCGGCACCACGCGCGCGCTGAACGATCGCTTCCGCGAGCGGGCCGATGCGCTGCGTGAGGAACTTGCGGAGCGCGACGGCAAGCGGCGCGAGGCAAAGCGGCTCGATGCCACGCGGGCGGATTCGGAGGCGACGGAGGCATTCCCGGTCCGCGATGCCGAGACCAGCCGCAAGATCGGCGCCTACCGCGCCGCGGCGCCGGTGGAGCCGGTCCTCTCCGGCCTGGTGAAGAAGATCGCCTGAGCGCGCATCTGCCGCGCCGGTTCCGAAACGCGATGGGAAGGCCGCCTCCGGGCGGCCTTTTCCATTCCAGCGGAGAGCTTCCGGCGACGTTTCGCCGGGGGCAGGCATGCTCTGGACCCCGAAAAAGATCGAGCACGCCCGGCGCCAGGAAATGCGCCGAGCGTGCTCGAGGCGATCGCCGGGAACCCCGGTCAGTTGCAGAGCGCGGGCGCGGCGGAGGGGAGAATGCCGGGCGCGTGCGCCGCGTTCGGGCGGGCGGGGAGAACCGCCCGTCCGGCCGGGCTCTCCCGCCGGTGGCGGGTTTCGCCGCCGGCTGCGATCAGGGAGAGAACCAGGGTGGGATCCTGGTTGAAGGGGAGCTGAAGCGCGCCTCGAACATCGCTCCGGGTGAGGCCGATATCCTTGAGTGCGCGGTTGTCCCAGGCCAGGAGCTCCTTCGCGGCGCGGCGGTTCTCCATGGCCGTCCGGACGCGGTTCGCCGTCTTGGCGAGCGCGATCATCAGGGCGGTCAGAGTGCCGGGAAGGATGGCCATGGGATATTCCTTTCAAGGTCGGCCGTCGGAGCAACATCGAATTGCGTCAGGTGCAGAGTTCTTGTAGCAATCCCCCGTTCATTTGAAAAACGAATGTTTATGATGTAATCATCACCAAATACGATATATGCGCCTGGAGGGCGCATCCTGGGAGATCCCATGCTGCCGCTGCTCGACAACGAACATCTGCGCGCGCTGATCGCGATCGCCGAGACCGGCTCCTTCACCAGGGCGGCGGATGCCATCCACAAGACGCAGAGCGCGATCTCGATGCAGATCCGCCGGCTGGAGGAGCGGCTCGGCGTCGAGATCTTCGTCAAGGAGGGGCGCTCGGCGCGGCTGACGCCGGAGGGCGAGCGCCTGCTCGATTACGCCTACCGCATCATCCGCCTTTCCGACGAGGCGGTCGCGAGCCTGCGCGGCGCGCGGCTCACCGGCAAGGTCAAGCTCGGCGTGCCGGATGATTATGCCGAACGCTATCTGCCGCAGATCCTCGCCCGCTTCACCGAGAGCAATCCGGGGATCGAGGTTGTCGTCGTCTGCGAGCCGACCCCCTGCCTCGTGGCCAATATCCAGGCCAACGAGATGGACATGGCGATCATCACCCATTCGCGCAAGCGCGATGTCGGCGAGATCATCCGCGAGGAGAAGCTGCTCTGGGTTTCCTCGCAGCGCCATTGCACGCATCAGAACCGGCCGGTGCCGCTGGCGATGGGGCGTGATACCTGCGATTGGCGCCGCGCCGCCACCGCGGCGCTGGATCAGGCCGGCACGGCGTTCAAGGTGCTCTATACGAGCTGGAATTCGGCTGCCGTCGGTGCGGTGGTCCTCGCCGGCATGGCGGTCAGCGTGCTTCCGGAGAGCGCGGTGCGTTCGGGCATGCGCATCCTCACGCCGGAAGCCGGCTTTCCCGATCTGCCGACGGTGAAGATCGCCCTGGTCCGCAATCCGCATGCGCGTGACACGGTGGCGAATGCGCTGGCAGCGCATATCGTCCAGAGTCTCGACAATCTCTCGCTTGAGCCACGCCCGAGCCTCATCGCTGCGGCGGAATAGCTCAATAGGCCGCTTCGTCGAAGACCGGCGCGATCCGTCCGCCCCAGGCGCCGCCATGGCGGGCTAGCAGCGCCTCGGCCCGCGTTTCGCCACGCGCGACGATGGCATCGAGCGGATCGAGGAAACGCGTCTCATCATGGCCCTGCGCGTCGCGCCGCGCGCGTGCGGCGAGGCCGGCGCGGGCGAGCGCCAGCAGGTCGCGGGCGAGATCGCGCACGGAGCGGCCGCGGATCTCGGCGCGGAGCGCCAGCCGCGGCACATCGTCGCGCAGGCGCTGCCGCTCCTCGGCGCTCCAGCCCTTCGCGAGATCCCAGGCAGCGTCGAGGCTCGGCCGGTGATAGAACAGCCCGACCCAGAACGCCGAGAGCGCCGCGATCATGTCGCGATCCCCCACATCGGCGCCGCGCATTTCGAGATAGCGCTTGAGCCGCACTTCGGGGAAGATGGTCGAGAGATGGTTCGCCCAATCGGAAATCACCGCCCGGGTGCCGGGCAGGCCGGGGAGGCGCCCTGCCAGCAGGTCGCGGAAGGACTGGCCGGTGACATCGTGATAGGTGTCGCCGCGCTTGACGAAATACATCGGCACGTCGAGCGCGTAATCGACGTAACGCTCGAAGCCGAACCCCTCCTCGAAGACGAAGGGCAGCATTCCGGCGCGGGCATTGTCGGTATCGCGCCAGATCTCGGAGCGCGCCGAGAGCAGGCCGTTCGGGCGGCCGTCGGTGAAGGGGGAATTCGCGAACAGCGCCGTCGCCACCGGCTGGAGCGCGATGCTCATCCGCAGCTTCTGGACCATGTCCGCCTCGGAGGAGAAATCGAGATTGGCCTGCACGGTCGCGGTGCGGAACATCATGTCGCGGCCGCGCGAGCCGACCTTCGGCATATAGGCGCGCATGATGCGGTAGCGCGCCTTCGGCATGACCGGCGTCTCGTCGAGCGTCCAGAGCGGCGACATGCCGAGGCCGAGGAAGCGGATGCCGAGCGGATCGGCGATTTCCTTGACCTGGGCGAGATGCGCGCCGGTTTCGAGGAAGGTCTGGTGCAGCGTCTCGAGCGGCGCGCCGGACAATTCGAACTGGCCGCCCGGCTCCAGGCTGATCGCGCCGCCGCCGGTGACATCGACGAGGCCGATCGGGTGGTCGCCCTCCATGATCGGCTCCCAGCCGAGCAGGCCCTGCATGCCTTCGAGCAATGCGCGGATGCCGCGCGGGCCGTCATAGGGCACGGGCGAATGGTCCGCCGCGTAGAACGGGATTTTCTCGTGCTCGGTGCCGACGCGGAATTCCGCTTCCGGCTTCACGCCCTTCTCGATCCAGGCGACAAGGGCATCGCGCCCCTCGATCGGGGTGAGGTCGACCGTGTCCCGCGCCATGAAGCCCCCGGTGATCGTCTGCGGCTCGTCCGGGGAAACCCGGCCGACCGGATGTATAGGTATGCGGCTCCCGATCGGCAATGGCCGCCGGCTTCGCGGCCGGGAGGTGTGGCCGTTCAGCCCGCCGACCGCCAATCGCCCCGCACCGCCTGCACCAGCGCCAGGGCGGCCACCGCGGCGGTGTCCGCCCGCAGGATGCGCGGGCCGAGCGAGAGCCGGCAGAGACGGGGATGCTTCAGGATCGCGGCGCGTTCCTCCGCCGTGAACCCGCCTTCCGGGCCGATCAGCAGCGTGATCCGCTCCGCCGCCGGCGCTGCCGTCAGCAGGGCGAGCGGGTCCGCCACCTCGGCATCCTCGTCGGCGAAGACGAGCAGTTCCTCCGCCGCGAGCCCGGCGAGGAAGGCGGGAAGCCTGGTTTCCGGTTCGATCTCCGGCAGCGCCAGGATGCCGCATTGCTCCGCGGCCTCGATGGCGTTCGCCGCGAGCCGTTCGGCCTTGAGCCGGCTGACCTGCGTGCGCTGGGTGATGACCGGCGCGAGCCGCCCCGCCCCCATCTCCACCGCCTTCTGGACGAGATAATCGAGCCGCGCGGCCTTGAGCGGCGCGAAGGCATGGCGCAGCCCTGCGGGCGGCGTCTGCGGTCGCGTCTGTTCGATGAGATGGAGCACGGCGGTTCGCCGGTTGGGCTGGCGCAGTTCGGCGCGCCATTCGCCGTCCCGGCCGTTGAAGACCAGGAGCTTCGCGCCCTCGGCCATGCGCAGCACGTTGAGCAGGTAATTGGCCTGTTCGCGGGTCACCGGCGCATCCGTGCCGGCGGCGAGTGGGTAATCGACGAACAGGCGGTGTGAAGCGAAATCGTAGCGGGCCATGGCGGAGCGATTCGGGAAAGACAGCCTCCAATATCGCAGGCGAGCCAAAAAATGCCTTGATTTTTCGGCCCTGATGGCAATCGTGCCGCGCCGAAAGAAAAGGGCCGCGTCCGGGGGCGGGCGGGGAGAACGAAACGCGCGAGAGGGGAGCCCATGATGAAGCGGTCTTTGCCCGGCCTTCTGCTCTTGTGCCTGTTCACCGCCACGCCGGCGGGCGCGCAGCAGATGCCGGCCAGTTGCCAGGCGGAGCTTGATTCGCTCGGAGAGGCGCGGCTGAAGGTCATCAACCGCATCAACGGCTTCTCCAAGAAGCGGCCGACGGCGCAGCAAGCCTGCGCGGCGTTCGGCGAGCTTGTGGCATCGGAAGCGAAGATGCTGAAATGGATGCAGGACAACCAGGATTGGTGCCGCCTGCCGGAAGCGCTGATCGCCAATTTCAAGGAAGGCTCGCAGCAAGCGGTCAAGGCTCGCGGCCAGGCCTGCACGGCCGCGAAGCGGCAGGCCGCCGGGGGCGGCGGCGCCGGCGGCCCGCGCGGCCCCGTTCCGGGCGGCGGCGTGCGTCTGCCGCAGGGGGCGCTCTGATGGCGGGGGACGGCCTTTCCGGGGCGATCCCGGATGCCGTCCGGCGCTCCTTTGTCGAGAAGCTGCCGCCTGCCTGGCGGCCCTATGCGCGTCTCGCCCGGCTTGACCGGCCGATCGGTTGGTGGCTGCTCCTCCTGCCCTGCTGGTGGAGCGCGGCGCTGGCCGCGCGCCTGGCCGGCGACCTGCCGAGCCTGCCGCTCTTCGCATTGTTCCTGATCGGTGCCGTTGCGATGCGCGGCGCCGGCTCGACCTGGAACGACATCACCGACCGCGATCTCGATGCCCGCGTCGCGCGCACCATGGGGCGGCCGCTGCCCTCGGGCGCCGTCAGCGTGGCCCGCGCGGCCCTGTTCCTTGCGGCGCAGCTCCTGGTCGGGCTGCTGGTGCTCCTGAGCCTCAACCGCTTCGCGATCCTGGCCGGGCTGTGCGCCATGGCGCCGGTGATCGTCTATCCCTTCATGAAGCGGGTGACCAACCATCCGCAGATCGTGCTCGGCCTCGCCTTCGCCTGGGGGGCGCTGATGGGGTTCGCCGCGCATCTCGGCGCGATTCCGCCGGCGGGTTTCGCGCTCTATGCCGGCGCGATCCTCTGGGTGATCGGCTACGACACGATCTACGCCTTGCAGGATATCGAGGACGACGCCATCGTCGGCATCGGCTCGACCGCACGGGCCTATGGCGACAGGGTGCGGCTTTTCATCGCGGCGATGTTCGCCGGCACGCTGGCGCTTGTCGGCCTCGCGCTCGTTTTGTCCGGGTCCGGTCCGGCGGCCTGGCTCGGGCTTGCCGCCTTCGCGGTGCATCTCGGCTGGCAGGTCGCGATCCTGCGCCGGGAGGATGCCGCCCAGGCGCTGCGGCTGTTCCGCGCGAACCGGGATGCGGGGCTGCTGCTCTTCGCCGGGCTGTTCCTCGACGCGATCGCGCAGCGGTTCTGAGGCGCGGCTCCGCCGCTTCAGCCTTCGCGGCGGCGCGGCGATGCGCCGGCGGGCGCCTCTGGACCCGGCACTTTCCGCCGTGTCAGGAAGCGCGGGCGACGGGCGGCGAGCGGCGACCCCCGGCGGCGGGGCGCGCCGCGCCCGGCCTGCGGCGCGACAGGGGTCGTCGCGCCGGTCTGGTCGCGCAGGTAGAGCGCCAGGTTGAGGTCGCGTCCGAGCCCGCGCCAGAGCGCGATGATGTCGGGATCGTCGCCGGCGACATGCACCGCGTCGCCGAGGCCGCCACCGGCCAGGACCGGGCGGATGGCGAGGACCGGGGTGCCGTCCCGTCGATGCTCGGCCGAAAGCGCGAGCCCGACCGCGCCGGCGACGGCCGGCGGATTGTCGTTGGCGAAGGGCGTGTCGCGACTGCCGGGACCGGACGGCGCGCGGCCGCCCGGTCCATCGGCGTGATGGCTCGCTGTCATGTCTGACGCCTGTTCCTGTCGGAAAATCTGACGTTCCCGATCTCGGCCCAATCTAGCGGCGCCAGCCGCGAATCCGCTTAAAAAACGCGGTTAAACCCCGATAACCATGGCTTTCCGCATGGTTTCGTCGGATCGTGCTTCACGAAACGTAACCCGCCCGACGCTTGACGGAAGCGCCCTGCCGCCCCAGAACCGGGCACGAGATGTCGATGTCCGTTTCCGCGAAACCGCCGCTCCGGATCCTGCTCTGCGCGCCGCGCGGCTTCTGCGCCGGCGTGGTGCGGGCGATCGACGCCGTGGAGGAGGCTTTGCGCAAGTTCGGCGCCCCGGTCTATGTCCGGCACGAGATCGTCCATAACCGCTATGTCGTCGAGGGGCTGAAGCGGAAGGGCGCGATCTTCGTCGACGAATTGTCGGAAATCCCGGATACCGACGCGCCGGTGATCTTTTCCGCCCATGGCGTGCCGAAATCCGTACCGGAGGAGGCCGAGGCGCGCCGCTTCCATGCCATCGACGCCACCTGCCCGCTGGTGACGAAGGTGCATCGCGAGGCCGAGATCCATCACCGGCGCGGCCGGCTCGTGATCCTGATCGGGCATCAGGGCCATCCCGAGGTCGTCGGCACGATGGGGCAATTGCCGCCGGGCGCGGTCGTGCTGATCGAGACGGCGGAGGAGGTCGCCCGGCTCGAAATCCCGCCGGGCACCCCGCTCGCCTTCGTCACGCAGACGACGCTTTCGGTGGACGATACCCGCCAGGTGGTCGAGGCGCTGAAGGCGCGCTTTCCCGAGATCGTCGCGCCGCACAAGGAGGATATCTGCTACGCGACCACCAACCGCCAGGAAGCGGTGAAGCGGGTCGCGCCGCAGGTCGATGCGATGATCGTCGTCGGCTCGCCGAATTCGTCGAATTCGCAGCGTCTGCGCGAGGTCGCGGAGCGCGCCGGCTGCCGACGCGCGGCGCTGGTGCTGCGTGCGGAGGAGATCGACTGGGCGCTGTTCGGCGCCATCGGCTCGCTCGGCATCACCGCCGGGGCCTCGGCGCCGGAAATCCTCGTCGAGGAGATCATCGACGCGTTCGCGGCGCGCTACACGGTCGCGGTCGAGACGGTCTCGACCGCCGACGAGAGCGTGTTCTTCCCCCTGCCGCGCGCGCTGCGGCCGGACGCGGCCTGAGGCCCGCCCGGTCTCGCCCCGAGGCAAGGCCGGTTCCCGTGGCAATTTCCGGCAGGGGCGGGCGGGACGCATCCGGAAAGCCGGCGCTTCGCCATGAAATGGCGCGTCACCCGCTGTTGAGCAGCAGGGCGACGCCGAGCACGATCAGCGCGAGCCCGAGGCCCTCGCGACGCGATGGGGCTTCGCGGAACATCTTGCCGGAGATGATCCTGGCGAAGAACACCTCGACGAGCGCCAGCGTCCGCACCTTCGCCGCCGAGGTCAGCGCGAAGCCGAGAAACCACAATTGCGAGGCTGCGGCCCCCATGAACCCGGCGAAGAGCGAGGGGCGCCACAGCGCGAGAATGGCACGCAGGGCGGGCCTGTCGGTCAGCCCGAGCCAGAGGGTGAGCCCCGCCGATTGCACGAAGAGCCCCAGTGCCAGGATCGTCGAGGCGCGGATGCCGAACCCGCCGGAGGGCAGGGCGCGGATGCCGGCGCGAAAACCGATCGCGGCGATCGCGAAGAGCGCTGCCGAGAGCAGGCCGAGCCCGAGCGCCGGCAGGGACCAGCCCTCGCCGCGCCGCTCCGGCCAGGCGGTCAGCATCACGCCGAAGGTCGCGATCGCGATGGCCGCCGCCATGGCCGGACTCAGCGCATCGCCGAGGACGATCAACCCGAACAGCGCGACCAGCACCGGCTCGGTCTTGGTATAGGCGGTGGCGACGACGAAGGATTTCGTCTTCATCGCCGCGAGCATCAGGGCGGTGGCGCCGATCTGCGCGAGCGCGGCGAGGATCACCGGCGGCAGCACCGCCGGCGTGACCGGCGGCACCGTCTCGCCCGTCAGGAGCACCATCCCTGCCAGGAACAGAAGCGCGAAGGGAAAGCCGAACAGGAAGCGCACATGCGTCGCCCCCGTCACGCCGAGCCGCGCCGTCAGGTCGCGCTGGAGCGCGTTGCGCAGGGTCTGCGCCGCGGCGGCGAGGATCGTGAAGACGGCCCAGAGCATCGGGAAAAGAACGGGATGGCGCGGCTTGATGTTTGACGGGAGGCGGAAACGCGGCGTATCACCGGCGTCATGGACCTGTCACGCGTCATCTCCGCGGGGAGGGGGCATCGCGCCCGATCATGGCCGTCTACACCGATATCAGCGCCGAGGAACTGGTCGAGTTCCTCAAGGCCTACGATCTCGGCCCCTTGCTCAGCTTCAAGGGGATCGCCGAGGGCGTCGAGAATTCAAATTATCTGATCGAGACCGGCGGCGGGCGCTACATCCTCACGCTCTACGAGAAGCGCGTGAAGCCGGAGGAGATCCCCTTCTTCCTCGGCCTGATGGGGCATCTCGCCGATCGCGGCATCAATTGTCCGCTGCCGGTCAAGGCGCATGACGGGCAGGCCCTGCGCGTGCTTGCCGGCCGGCCGGCGGCGATCGTCACCTTTCTGGAAGGCGTCTCCTATCGACGGCCCTCGGTTGCGCATTGCGGGGCGCTCGGCGGGGCGCTCGCGGGCCTGCACGAGGCGGCGCGGGGGTTCGGGATGAGCCGCGCCAATGCGCTGTCGGTCGCCGGCTGGCGGCCGCTGGCCGAGGCGGCGGGCGAGCGGGCCGAGAGCATCGCGCCGGGGCTGGCGATCGCGATCCGCACCGAGCTGGCCGATCTCGAGGTGCATTGGCCGCGCAATCTCGAAAAGGGCATCATCCATGCCGATCTCTTCCCCAACAACGTGCTCTTCGTCGGCGACCAGCTTTCGGGGCTGATCGATTTCTATTTCGCGGCCGAGGATGCCTTCGCCTATGATCTGGCGATCTGCCTCAATGCCTGGTGCTTCGAGCCGGATTTCTCGTTCAATCTCACCAAGGGCCGGGCGATGATCGCCGGTTATCGCGCGCGGCGCGCGCTCAACCGCGCCGAGATCGAGGCGCTGCCCATCCTGTGCCGCGGCGCGGCCATGCGCTTCCTGCTGACCCGGCTCGTCGATTGGCTCAACGTGCCGGTGGGGGCGCTCGTCCGCCCGCTCGATCCGATGGAATATTTCAAGAAGCTGCGCTTCCACCAGGGCGTGCAATCCGCCACCGCCTACGGCCTGATGGAATGAGCGATCCCGTCCTGATCTGGACCGACGGGGCCTGCTCCGGCAATCCCGGCCCGGGCGGCTGGGGCGCGCTGCTGCGCTATGGCGGAACCGAGCGCGAGCTTTCCGGCGGCGAGATGCTGACGACCAACAACCGCATGGAGCTCATGGCGGCGATCGAGGCGCTCAACGCGCTCAAGCGCCCCTGCACGGTGGTGCTGACCACCGACAGCCAATATGTCCGCAACGGCATCACCGCCTGGATCCATGGCTGGAAGCGCAATGGCTGGAAGACGGCGGACCGCAAGCCGGTGAAGAATGCCGAATTGTGGCAGGCGCTCGACGAGGCCGTGCGCCGCCACCAGGTCGAATGGCGCTGGATCAAGGGCCATGCCGGCCATGCCGAGAACGAGCGCGCGGATGCGCTCGCTCGCGCCGCGATCGCAGCGCTCGGCCCCGGGGCCTAGGCCCGCCTTGTCTAGAGCTGGCAGATCAGCGTCGAAGCCGAGGACAGTTCGGCCTTGCCCGGCGCCTCCTCGATATTGATCTTCCGCACCACCCCGTCCTCGACCAGCATCGAGAAGCGGCGGCAGCGAATGCCGAGCCCGGCCATGGACAGATCGACATCGAGCCCGGTCGCCTTCGCGAATTCGGCGTTGCCGTCCGAGAGGAAGGTGATCGCGCCGGCCCCGCCGGTCTCCTTCGCCCAGGCACCCATCACGAACGGGTCATTGACCGCGACTACCGCGATCCCGGCGACGCCCTTGGCCTTGAACGCCTCGGCTTCCTTGAGGAAACCCGGCAGATGCGTGTTGTGGCAGGTGGGGGTGAAGGCGCCTGGCACGCCGAAGAGCACCATCGTCTTGCCGGCGAAGAGATCGGCAGTCGAAACCGGTTTCGGGCCGCTCTCGGTCAGGGTTCGGAATGTGACATCCGGCAGACGATCTCCGACGGCAATAGGCATGGCGCTCCCCGCTGTTCCGGCGCCTGCAACGTCGCGGCGCCTTGCGGAGTGAGATTTAGGGCAAGGCCGCGAGCCCGTCGAGATCGATGACGCGCTCGAAGGCGCGGTGCCGGTCGCCATAGGTCAGCCGCACCGGGCCGAGGCGCCCCGTTCCCGGCATCGGCTCGCCCCTGAGCGTGATCTCGGCGAGACCGGTCCCTGCCGGTGCGATCGTCAGCGTTTCCAGGAAGCCGTTCGCCTCGGCGAAGACGGCGAGTTCGGCCGCATCGCCGGGGAAGGGCAGCAGGATCCGGTATCGCGGCGGATCGCCCGGAAGCCGTGTCGCCGCGAGGGGCGGGGAGAGGGCGGAAGCGGGTTCCGGCACGCGGCCGCGCCAGAAGGCGAGCGCGGCGGCGCTCGCGGCTTCGGCCGGGCCGGCCGTCGCGGCTTCGAGACGGAGTTCGCCGGAAAGCGGGATGCACATCGTGCCGCAGACCGCGAAATCGAGCTTGAGATCGAGCCGGGCCGGCAGCGCCGTCACCTGCGCCTCGATCGGCAGCACCACGCTGGATTTATAGCCCCAGGCTCGGCCGCCGGCGCCGTCATCGAAGGTCTCGGGCATCGGGAAGCGGACGGTGACGGCTTCGAGGCCGGATGAGCGCGAGAAATCGAAGACCGGCGGCACGCCGGAATCGCCGGGGCTGCGCCAATAGGTCTTGAATCCTTCGGCAAGGCGGATCTCGAGCCCGGCCGAGAGCGGCGCGCCGGGGCGGATGGGGGTTGCGGCAACGAGCCGCACCTTCGCCTCACGGAAATCCGTCCAGGGCGAAACGATGGCCTCGCCGGCCGCCGCGCATGGGGCGGCAAGGCTGGCTCCGGCGATCAGGAGGGCGAGAAGCGGAGCGTATCTCATGTCTCCTTATGCCGGAACGTGCCTTCAAGACCGATGAACAAACGCGTGATGCTTGGTTGCCAATCCTGGCGCGCGATTTCCCCTTGGCAACCCGGCGCGGGGCTGCGAAGCTTCAACCATGAACCTCGCCTCGCTCCGCCGCGCTGGCCCGCCGGGGTTCCTGGACGGGCAGATGCTGATCGCCATGCCGGGCATGCCCGATGAGCGTTTCAGCCGGACCGTGATCTATATGTGCGCGCATTCGAACGAGGGCGCGATGGGGATCGTCGTGAACCGGCGCGCCCGGCACATTGCCTTTCCCGAATTGCTTGTTCAGCTCGACATCATCGCCAAGGATCAGGCGATCCGGCTGCCGCGCCGCGCGGAACGCGTCGCGGTGCTCTCGGGCGGCCCCGTCGAGACGACGCGCGGCTTCGTGCTGCATTCGACGGATTTCATCATCGAGGATTCGACCCTGCCGATCGCCGAGAATATCGGGCTGACGATCACCGTCGATATCCTGCGCGCCATCGCGCGCGGCGAGGGGCCGGAAAGCGCGGTTCTCGCGCTTGGCTATGCGAGCTGGGGCGCCGGCCAGCTCGAGCACGAGATCCAGTCGAATGTCTGGCTGCATGGCCCGCCGGATACGGGCATCGTGTTCGGCGGCGACCATGAAGGGAAATACGACCGCGCCCTGCGCGCGCTCGGCATCGATCCGGCCTTCCTGTCGCAGGAGGCGGGGCGGGCCTGAGGAGGCGGGGCGGGCCTGAGCCTCAGCCGTTGATGCCGATCAGCTTGCGCGTCTGGTCGAGATTGATCGCCGGCCCGAACACGTAACCTTGCGCGAATTCGCAGCCGAGCTGGAACAGTTCGACCGTATCCGCCTCGGTTTCGGCGCCCTCGGCGACGATCGTCATGCCGAGATCATGCGCGAGCCCGACGATCGAGCGCAGGATGAGCGGGCGCTTGCCGCTGTCGTCGTGGCGGACGAAGCTCTGGTCGATCTTCAGCGTGTCGAAGGGGAAGCGCTGGAGATAGGCGAGCGAGGAGAATCCGGTGCCGAAATCGTCGAGCGCGAGGCCGGCGCCCAGTTCCCGGATCTTGTGCAGCATCTGCGCGGCGTATTCCGGGTTTTCCATCACCAGCGTTTCGGTGATCTCGAGCTTGAGCGAGCCCGGCTGGACAGGGTAGCGGATCAGGACGTTCTTCACATCCGCGAGCAGGTCGTTGCGGATGAGCTGGCGGCTCGAGACATTGACGGAGGCGAAGATCGGCGGATCGACGACAAGGTTCTGCTGCCAGAGCAGCAATTCCCGCGCCGTGGTCTCGAGCACGAACAGGCCGAGTTCGACGATCGTGCCGGTCTCCTCGGCGATCGAGATGAATTCCGAAGGCGGAAGCCGGCCGAGCCGGGGGTGGTTCCAGCGCACCAGCGCCTCGAACCCGGCGATCGAACGGTCCTCCAGCCGCACGATCGGCTGGAACTGCACCTCGAGTTCCTTGCGCTCGATCGCCTTGCGCAGATCGGCCGCGAGCGCAAGCTTGTCCTGCGGCACCGCGCGCATCGAGGCACGGTAGACCTCGATCCGGTCGCGGCCCGTGCGCTTGGCATGAATCGCCGCCAGTTCCGCGTTGCGCAGGAAAGCCTCGCGATCGGCGAGCCCGGCCTCGTCGAGAAAGGCGACGCCGACCGAGCCGGTCAGGTAGATCTGCCGTTCGCCATGGGTGATCGGTGTGGAGACCGCCCGGCGCACCAGGTCCGCCATCGCCATGATGCGCTGCGGCTCCTGCTCCGAGACGACGACCAGCACGAATGTGTCGCCCGAGAGCCGCGCCAGCGTGTCGCCCGGCCGGACGACGCGCGCGAGCCGCCGCGCGATCGTCAGCAGCACCATATCGCCGGCATTGACGCCGATCTGCTCGTTGACCTGCTTGAACCGGTCGACATCGACGAGAATCAGGCTCGGCTTCGGCGTGCTGCCGCCGGAAGCCGGCCGCGCGGCGCCGTTGAGGTGCCGCGCGGCGGCCAGAGCGGTTTCGAGCCGGTCGAGCAGCAGGCGGCGGTTCGGAAGCCCGGTCAGGTGGTCGTGGATGGCGTCGTGCAGCAGCCGCTCCTGCTGCATGTGCAGCGCGGTGACATCGGCCAGCGTCCCGACAACCCGGACCACCTCGCCCTCGCGGTTGACGACCGGGCGGGCCTTGAGGCGATACCAGAGGATCGAGCCGTCCCGCGCGACGAAGCGCAGATCCTGCGCCAGCCGGCCGCGCCGCTGTTCGATCAGCGCGTTGAGCAGGGTGCGGTAGCGGTCGCGGTCGACATGATGGATGACATCGATCAGCGCCGCCGCGCGCCCGTCGAGTTCACCGCGCTCCAGCCCGAGATGCATTTCGAGTTCGGGGCTGACATGGAGATGGTCGTCCCCGACATCCCAGTCGAAGACGAGGTCGCCGCCGCCGAGGAAGGCCAGTGCCTTGCGTTCGGAATCCGGCACCGCGCCGGTCGCGACCGCGCTCGAGGAGAATACGTTCTGCATCACCGTGAAGCCGATCAGCAGCACGATCAGCACCAGTCCGCCGAGCAGCGCCGGTGCCGCGATGTCGTTGACGATCTGCCCCGAGACGACGAGCCCTGCCGCCACTACCCAGACCAGCAGCATCAGCCAGGTGGGGACCAGCATCGTCGCGCGGTCATAGCCGTGCAGCGCCAGGAACACGATCAGCACGAAGCCGATCACGGCGATCGCTGCCATCGAGATCCGGGCGATGCCGGAGGCCACCGCCGGATCGATCGAGGAGAGGGCGATCAGCACCGCGAGCAGCCCGAGCCAGACCAGAGTGATATGCGCGTAGCGCGCGTGCCAGCGGTTGAGATTGAGATAGGCGAAGAGGAAGACCAGCAGCGTGCCGCCGAGCACCGCCTCGGCGCCGGCGCGGTAGATGTTCTCGATCTCCGGCCGCAGCCCGAAGAAGCGGCCGATGAAGCCGAAATCGATGCCGAGATAGACGAGCACCGCCCAGGCGAGCGCCGCCGCCGCCGGGAAGACCAGCGCCGCCCGCAGCGCGAGGACGATCGTCAGGAAGATCGCAAGCAGCGCCGCGATGCCGGTGACGATGCCGCGATAGAGCGTCAGCGAATTGAGCTTGTCCTTGTAGGCATCCGGATCCCAGAGCGTGAGTTCCGGCAGCCGGTTGCCGCGCAGCTCCGCGACGAAGGTGACGATCGCGCCGGGGTCGAGGGTGATCAGGAACAGGTCGGCATCCGAGGAATCCTCGCGCTCCGGCCGGAAACCGTGGCTCGCGGTGATTGCCTCGATCCGCGATGCGGCGAGATCGGGCCAGAGCACGCCCGAGCCGGCGAGCTTGAAGCGCGGCGCCACCAGAAGCCGCTCGACCTGTTCGTTCGATTCATTGGCGAGCGCGAAGGCGATCCAGCGCGGCCGCGAACCCGGCTCGCGCGCCTGGACCTCGATCCGCCGCACGATGCCGTTGGCGTCACGCGCGGTCTGGATCTCGATCCG
The DNA here is from genome assembly GCF_008641065.1 of Rhabdaerophilum calidifontis. Taxonomy (GTDB): domain Bacteria; phylum Pseudomonadota; class Alphaproteobacteria; order Rhizobiales; family Beijerinckiaceae; genus Rhabdaerophilum; species Rhabdaerophilum calidifontis. The sequence continues at coordinate 96,435 of NZ_VTRS01000006.1, forward strand.
GTCATCGCGCGATTGCTGCGCCTGCGTCAGCGGCAGGAGATCGATCGCCTCGACCTGCGGCACGACGCGCACCGCCTCGAGCGCCCGTGCCGCGCCGGGCGCGAGAAGAAGCGCGCAGAGCAGCATGAGCACCGGCCCCATGACGCGTGAAGACAGGCCCCGTTCCGCCCCGGAGAATCGGGCCGGTTGATTACCGGTCGGGACGCAAACCTGGAGCGCGCGCATGGCTGAGGAGTAACGACGGGGTTGATGGGGAGCAAGCGGAGAAGGCGGAGCGGAGCACCGATCCCCCGCTATTCCGGGCCGGGATCGGATCGCAGCAGCGCGAATGTCAGATGATCCCGCCGCGTGCCGGCGATCGCGAGATAGCCGCGGGCGAAGCCCTCGCGCCGGAATCCGGCTTTTTCAAGAACGCGAATCGAGGCGGCATTCTCCGGCAGGCAGGCGGCCTCGATCCGTTCGAGCGCCAGCATGGCGAAGGCGTGGCGGCACAAGGCCGGAACCGCGCGCGACATATGGCCCTGTCCGGCATGCATCGCGCCCATCCAATAGCCGAGCGAGGCGCTCATCGCCGCCCGGCGCCGCACATTGGAGAGCGTCAGCCCGCCGAGAAGCGCGCCGCTTGCGCGGTGGAAGAGAAAGAATGGATAGGCGCTGTCCGCCGCGATCTCCTCGCGATAGCGGGCGACGCGGCGGCGGAAGGCGCGCTCGGTGAGGTCATCCGCCGGCCAGAGCGGCTCCCAGGGTTCGAGAAAGGCGCGCGAGGCCGCGCGAACGGCCGACCAGGCGGGAAAATCCGCCGCTTCCGGCACGCGCAGCCGCAGGTCGCCGGCCTCGATCAGGAGCCCTTCCGGCCGCACCAGGCTCGGCGCGCCGAACAGGCGGATCAAGGCGCCGCCTCCTCCGCCGCGCGCGCGTTCCGGCGGATGAAATCCATCAGCGCCGCCGCGTCGTTCGCGACCCGCGCGATGCGTTCGGGGGCGGACATCAGATGCGCGAGCCGCGCCGGCAGCGGCGCCTCGGCGCCGGCCAGCGCGCGCATTTCCTCGGGAAACTTCGCCGGCGCCGCGGTCGCCAGCACGACGATCGGCACCGCGGGGTCGATCGCCGCCCGGTCCGCGGCGACGATGCCGGTCGCGGTATGCGGATCGGTGAGATAGGCGGCGCGGTCGCGGGTCTCGCGGATGGCGGCCGCCACCGCCTCCTCCCCGGCGCGGAACGCCTGGAACCCGGCGCGGATCGCCGCCAGGGCCGGCTCCGGCACGGTGAAGGCGCCCGATTGGCGCAGGCCGGCCATCATCCGCCGCACCGCCCCGGCATCGCGCTCCGTGGCCTCGAACAGCAGCCGCTCGAAATTCGACGAGATCTGGATATCCATCGAGGGCGAGGAGGTCGCCTCGACCGCCGCCATCTCGTAGCGCCCCGTCGCGAGCGTGCGCGCGAGGATGTCGTTGGAATTGGTGGCGATGACGAGCGTCTCGACCGGCAGCCCCATCCGCCTGGCGACATGGCCGGCGAAGATGTCGCCGAAATTGCCGGTCGGCACCGCGAAGGCCACCTTGCGGTGCGGTGCGCCGAGCGCCACGGCGGCGACGAAATAATACGACACCTGCGCGACGATCCGCGCCCAGTTGATCGAATTGACGCCCGAGAGGCGTATGGAATCGCGGAAATCATGCGCGTTGAACAGCGCCTTCACGAGGTTCTGGCAATCGTCGAAGGTGCCGGGGATCGCGAGCGCGTGGATATGTGCCTCTCCTGGGGTGGTCATCATCCGGCGCTGGACGTCCGAGACGCGGCCATCGGGGAAGAGGATGAACACATCCGTCCGGGTCGAGGCGCGGAACGCCTCGATCGCCGCGCCGCCGGTATCCCCCGAGGTCGCCCCGACGATCGTCGCGCGGCCACCGCGCACCCCGAGCGCGTGGTCCATCAGCCGCGCGAGAAGCTGCATCGCCACATCCTTGAAGGCGAGGGTCGGGCCATGGAACAGTTCGAGCACGAACCGGTTCGGGCCGATCTGCTGCAGCGGCGTCACCGCCTGATGCCCGAACCCGGCATAGGCGGCCTCGGTCGCCGCCGCGAGCACCGGGTCCGGAATGGTCCCGCCGGTGAAGCGGCGGATGATGTCGAAGGCCACGGCATGGAACGGCCGGCCGGCATAGGCGGCGATCTCGGCCGGGCTCACCCGCGGCCAGGTTTCCGGCAGGTAGAGCCCGCCATCGCGGGCGAGGCCCGCCAGCAGGGCTTCGGAGAAATCGAGGGAAGGGGCCTCGCCCCGGGTCGAGATGTAGCGCATGCCGCCCCTCTAGCGAAATCGCGGCGGCTTGTCAGCGCGCCTCTTCATCCTGCCGCCGCCGCTGTCGGAGAAACACGGCCAGCACGACGAGATTGGTGGCGGCGAGCCCCCACCAGGTGAGGGCGTAGGTCAGGTGGTTGTTGGGGATCGCGGCCAGAAAGGCGGCCGGCTCGATGCCGAAGGGGGGCGCCTGTTCCCCGGGCTCTGCTTCGCGATCGATGAATCGTTCATAGAGATAACTCGCGGCCTCGGCATGGATCGCGCCGGGCAATCCCGCTCTGAGCGCCATTTCCTCGGTCGAGCGATGGAACCAGACATCTCTTGCCGGGTCATTGCGGGGCTGGAACAGGCCCGGCTTCTCGCCGGGACGGAGAAACCCGGTCACCGTCACCGGATCCTCCGGCCGGTCATGGGACGGAATGCGCCCGTCTGGCGGCGTGGGAAGGAAACCGCGATTCACATAGACATTCGTGAGGCTGCACTTGCCGTCCGTGCCGCAGATCCGGGTGATGAACGGGGTCATCACGAAGACGCCGAAGCCGCCGCCACGCCCGTCCTTGCCGGCGGGGCGCGAGGTTCGCACATAGGCCGAGCGCTCATGTGCGTAGCGGCCCCGGAGCACGACGCGCGACCAGAGCGGCGCGCCGGAAAGGGCGCGTGGCGGAGAGCTCGCCGCCTGTTCGATGGCCGCCAGGAAGGCGGCCTTCTCCTTGCGCCGCTCCCATTGCCAGAAGCCGAGCCCGGCTTGCAGCGCGGTGACCGTCGCGATGAAGGCGAGGAAGAGGCGCAGCCGCCAACTCATGCGGCCCCCGCGGCGCGGCGCGCAGGGCCGGTGGCGCGGGGCGCGCGCGGCCTCACCGCGACAGCCGCCCTTCCTCGGCCTTGTTGCGGAACTGGAGGCCGATCATCAGCGCCTTGAGCGGCCGCAGCAGCGCGAGGCAGACGAGGATCGTCAGCGGCAGGAACAGCGCGAGATGCAGCCAGAACGGCGGCTCGTAGGCGATCTCGACATAGAGCGCGAGCCCGATGATCAGGAACCCGGCGATCAGGATCACGAACACCGCCGGCCCGTCTCCCGAATCGGCGAAGGCATAATCGAGCCCGCAGGCGCGGCAGCCCGGCGCGAGCTTGAGGAAGCCAGCGAAGAGTCGCCCCTCGCCGCAGCGCGGGCAGCGCCCGCCGAGCGCGGCCGAGACCGGATCATCGGCCATCGGGCCGGAATAGGGCGCGGGTGTCTCGGAGGGGCCGGCTGTCATCATCGTCTTTCCGGGTGGAACGAAAAGGGCGGCCGGTGCCGCCCTTGTCCTTCTTCGGGGTGCGTCAATGCGCTCCGGCAGCGCCGGCCGCCGCGCCGTAATTCGAGCCCCAGAAATAGATCGCCGCGAACAGGAACAGCCAGACCACGTCGACGAAATGCCAGTACCAGGCCGCGAATTCGAAGCCGAGATGCTGTTTCGGCGTGAAATCGCCGCGATAGGCGCGGATCAGGCAGATGGCGAGGAAGATCGTTCCCACCAGCACGTGGAAACCGTGGAACCCGGTCGCCATGAAGAAGGTGGCGCCGTAGATATGGCCCGAGAACTTGAAGCCGGCATGGCTGTATTCATAGGCCTGCACGAAGCTGAACAGCACGCCCAGCGCCACCGTGAGCCACAGGCCCTTCTTCAGCCCCTCGCGGTCGCCGTGCAGCAGCGCGTGATGCGCCCAGGTGACCGTAGTGCCCGAGGTGAGGAGGATCAGCGTGTTGAAGAGCGGCAGATCCCAGGGGCTGAACACGGCGATGCCCTTGGGCGGCCAATGCCCGCCGGTCAGCTCGGTGCGCTGGAACTGGATCGCCTCGCCCGGCCAGAGGGCGGCGTCGAAATAGGCCCAGAACCAGGCGACGAAGAACATCACCTCGGAGGCGATGAACAGGATCATTCCGTAGCGATGATGCATCTGGACGACGCGCGTATGATCGCCCGAATTCGCCTCGCGCACGACATCGGACCACCAGCCATACATGGTGTAGAGCACGCCGAGGAAGCCGGCGAAGAACAGAAAGGAGCCCATCGGCAGGCCGCCAAGGGTCATCTTCTTCATCCACATCACCGCGCCGACGGCCATGACGAAGGCCGAGACCGAGCCGACGAACGGCCACGGGCTCAAAGGCAGGATATGATAATCGTGGTTCTTCGCGTGCGCGTCGGCCATGAGCGAAAGGCCCCCCTTCCTAGTTCGAACCCGCGGCGGGCGCCCCGCCCGACGACGTGGTCAGTACCCCGGCATTCGCGAGCGGTCTCGCTGCGTTTCTGACCGGAAAAAACGTGTAAGACAAGGTGATTTGCTGGATCGATTCCAGCTCCCGCTCCCGGACGATCGCCGGATCGATGAAGAACACCACCTCCTCGACGCGCGTCTCGCCGGGCTGGAGGGTCTGCTCCGTGAAGCAGAAGCAGGTGATCTTGTTGAAAAAGGCCCCGGTCTGCTCCGGCGTCACATTGAAGCTGGCGATTCCCGTCGTCGCCACCTCGCGCATGTTGCGCAGGCGATAGCCGACCGTCCGCACCTCGCCGACCCGGATCGTCACCGTTTCCATCTCGGGCTCGAAGCGCCAGCCGAGCCCCGCTGCGACATTGGCATCGAAGCGGATGGTGAATTCGCGGGTTCCGGTCTCGGCCGGCGCGGCGCTCGCGATCATCGGCGTGCCGCCGAAGCCGGTCACGCGGCAGAAGAGATCGTAAAGCGGCACCGCGGCGAACGAGGCGCCGAGCATCACGCAGAAGCCGCCTGCGACCATCGCTGCGACGCGACGGTTCTTGGCCGGGTCGATGACGACCGGTTGTGGCGAGAGCGTGGGGTGAGGCGCTTCCATAGTTCCCCTCACATCGGCCGGCTGAGGATCGCCGGCCCCATCTTGAACACGGTGATCGCGTAGAAAAGCAGGCACAGGGCCGCCACCGCCAGACCGATCGCGCGGTTGCGCCGGCGCCGCGATGCCTCTTCCGCCGCGGTCAGACGCAGGCCCTCGGGCTCCTCGCCGGTCGTCATGCCCAGCCTCCCGGCAGCAGCGGCGCCAGCCGGCCCGCGCTCCATTCGAGGAGCAGCGCCGCGAACAGCGCGAAGAGATAGAGGATCGAGCCCCCGAACATGCGCCAGCAGGCGCGGGCGAGGCGGTCCGGCGTCGGCGCGCGCAGGATCGCGAACGCCCAGACGAGCATCAGCAAGCCGCCCCCGAACCCCGCCACGGCATAGACCGGGCCCGCAAAGCCGAGCGCCAGCGGCACGAGCGCGAAGGGCACGAGAACCAAGGTGTAGAGCAGGATCTGCATCCGCGTCGCGCGCTCGCCCGCGACATTCGGCAGCATCGGGATGCCGGCACGGCCATAATCGCCGGATTTGACGAGCGCCAGCGCCCAGAAATGCGGCGGCGTCCACAGGAAGATGATCGCGAACAGCACCAGCGGCTCCACCGCCAGCGAGCCCGTTACCGCCGCCCAGCCGATCACCGGCGGCAGCGCGCCCGCAGCGCCGCCGATCACGATGTTCTGCGCCGTGCGCCGCTTGAGGAGCATGGTGTAGACGACCGCGTAGAAGAAGATCGTGAAGGCGAGAAGCCCGGCGGCGACCCAGTTCGTCGCAAGGCCGAGCACCATCACCGAGAAGAAGGCCAGGCAGAGGCCGAAGGCGAGCGCCTCCTCCCGCGTCACGCGCCCGGCGGGAATCGGCCGGTTCGCGGTGCGGCGCATCAGCGCATCCGTCTCGGCCTCATACCACATGTTGAGCGCGCCGGAGGCGCCGCCGCCGACGGCGATGGCGAGGATGGCGGTCGCGCCGATCACCGGATGGATGGCGCCCGGCGCGAGCAGCAGCCCGACCAGGGCCGTGAAGACGACGAGCGACATCACCCGCGGCTTGAGCAGGGCGAGGAAATCCGCAGGGTCGGCGTTGGAGATCAGCGTCTCACGCCGCAGGTCGGCACCCAGATCGCTCACGTCGTTCGGTTCCGTTCGACAGGGCGGGAGGCCCGCGCGGGGCCTCCCGGGCTTTGGTCAATGCGAGCTGCCGGTGATGCGCGGCAGCGTCTCGAACTGGTGGAAGGGCGGCGGCGAGGACAGGGTCCATTCCAGCGTCGTGGCGCCCTCGCCCCAGGGATTGTTGCCCGCCGGAACCTTCTTCGCGAAGGCATGCCAGATGCCGTAGAAGAACACCAACATTCCGAAGGCGAAGATGTAGGAGCCCATGGAGGAGATGTAGTTCCAGCCGGCATAGGCATCCGGATAATCGACATAGCGGCGCGGCATGCCCGCGAGCCCGAGGAAATGCTGCGGGAAGAACAGCACGTTCGCGCCGATGAAGGCGATGGCGAAATGCAGGTTGCCGATCCAGTCCGGCACCACATAGCCCGTCATCTTCGGGAACCAGTAATACCAGCCCGCGAAAATTGCGAACACCGCGCCGAGCGAGAGCACGTAGTGGAAATGCGCGACGACGTAATAGGTGTCGTGCAGCACGCGGTCCGCGCCGGCATTGGCGAGCACGACGCCCGTCACGCCCCCGACCGTGAAGAGGAAGATGAAGCCGATCGCCCAGACCATCGGCGTCCGGAACTGGATGGAGCCGCCCCACATCGTCGCGATCCAGGAAAAGATCTTCACGCCGGTCGGCACCGCGATCACCATCGTCGCCGCGACGAAATATTGCTGCGCGGCGAGCGAGATGCCCGTGGTGTACATGTGGTGCGCCCACACGATGAAGCCGACGAAGCCGATCGCCACCATCGCATAGGCCATGCCGAGATAGCCGAAGACCGGCTTGCGCGAGAAGGTGGAGACGATGTGGCTGATAATGCCGAAGGCCGGTAGGATCAGGATATAGACCTCCGGATGCCCGAAGAACCAGAACAGGTGCTGGAAGAGGATCGGGTCACCGCCGCCCTCGGGGGCGAAGAAGGTCGTGCCGAAATTTCGGTCGGTCAGCAGCATCGTGATGCCGCCCGCCAGGACCGGCAGCGAGAGCACCAGCAGGAAGGCCGTGACGAGGATCGCCCAGGCGAAAAGCGGCATCTTGTGCAGCGTCATGCCCGGCGCGCGCATGTTGAAGATCGTGGTGATGAAGTTGATTGCGCCGAGGATCGAGGAGGCGCCGGCGATATGCAGCGACAGGATCGCGAAATCCATCGCCGGGCCGGGCTGGCCCGAGGTCGAGAGCGGCGGGTAGATCGTCCAGCCGCCGCCGACGCCGTTGCCGCCCGGCGGCCCCTCGACGAACATCGAGATCAGCAGCAACCCGAAGGCCGCGGGCAGCAGCCAGAACGAGATGTTGTTCATGCGCGGGAACGCCATGTCCGGCGCGCCGATCATGATTGGGATGAACCAGTTGGCGAAGCCGCCGATCAGCGCCGGCATGACCATGAAGAAGATCATGATCAGCCCGTGCCCGGTGACGAACACGTTGAAGGTGTGCGGGTTCGAGAAGATCTGAAGGCCCGGCTCCTGCAATTCCATGCGCATCGCGATGGAGAGCGCCCCGCCGATGATGCCCGCGCAGAGCGCGAAGATCAGGTAGAGCGTGCCGATATCCTTGTGGTTGGTCGAATAGACATAGCGCCGCCAGCCGGTCGGAACGCCATGATCATGGTCAGCTGCGTGGGCGTGAGCCATTGCCGAACTCCTGTCGAAACGGTTCTGACGGCGCGCTCAGCGCGCGAAGGGGGTCGCGTCGGCGGTCTTCGTCGGCGCGTCGGTCGAGGCGAATTTCTTCTTCGCGTCGGCGAGCCAGGCGACGTATTCCGCCTCCGGCACGACCTTGATCGCGAGCGGCATGAAGGCGTGGTCCTTGCCGCACAGCTCCGAGCACTGGCCGTAATAGATGCCCTCGCGCGTCGCCTTGAACCAGGTCTGGTTCAGGCGTCCCGGCACCGCATCGACCTTGACGCCGAACGAGGGCATCGCGAAGGCATGCAGCACGTCCGCCGCGGTCACCTGCACCTGCACAACCTTGTTCACCGGCACCACCGCGACATTGTCGACCGCGAGCAGACGGGGCAGATCCTCGGCCTTGGCCTTGCCCTCAGCCACGAGCTTGCGGATATCCTCTTCAGCGAGCATCCGCGCCTCGAATTCGAAGCCGCCGCCGGCATCCTTCGGATATTCGAACTTCCAATACCAGGCATGGCCCGTGAGCTTCAGCGTCAGGTCCGGCTTCGGCACCACGATCTGCTCCTTGAGCAGCCGGAAGGACGGGATCGCGATCACGACCAGGATCAGCACCGGGATCAACGTCCAGGCGACTTCGAGCCCGGCATGATGCGTGGTCTTCGAGGGGGTCGGGTTCGCCTTGGCGTTGAACCGCGCGACCACGATCGCCAGCAGCACCAGCACGAACAGCGTGATCACCGTGATGATCGGCATCAGCAGCGCATTGTGGAACCAGTGGATATCCTGCGCGACCGGCGTTGCCGCGCTCTGCAGCCCGATCTGCCAGGGCGTGGCCTGCCCGTATCCTGCGGCGGCGACGCCCGGCATTGCGCAGAGCGCGCCCGCCGAGACCGATCGGAGCACTCCTCCCGGAGTCGTCGTCCGAGCCAGCGCGCCAAGCGCGCGATTGATCGACGTCAAAGCCATGGCCGCTGCCACTCCCCTAAAACCCGCCCCGGATCCGGTCGGTCTTCGCGCCGGATTGCCACCGGCGCCGGGATCTTCGATCGCCCCGATCCGGTGGGGCGGAAATCCGCGCACTCATATGCGTGCTTGCGTATATGATCCCGATCACTATTCATGATCGGGGCGATGATGCAAGGCCGGGCGAGCCCAGCTTTGCCTTTTCCACTTAAGCGGATTTTCGATGAAGGCAAGCGCGCCGAAAGCAGCGGCGTCCGTTCGCCGCAGCGCGCTGGCAGGGCTTCCGGCAATGGGGTTTCCGCTTTCTTGACACGGGGGACGGCTCTGTTAGGCCAATCACCTGCCGAACTCGCGGAGTCACCCGAGCCTTGCCCCAGAGCCTTCCGTTTCCCCGCTCCATTCGTCGCGCCGTCGCCGCTCTTGCGCTGCTTGCCGGCCTCGTGGCTCCGGCCTGCGCGCAGGGCGCGCTCAAGGGCAAGTTCGGGGATTGGCAGCATCGCTGCGACACGCCGGCCGCGACCGGGATCGAGCAATGCATCCTGATCCAGAACGTGCTCGACCAATCGGATCTCAATCTCGCGGTGGTCGTCCTGCGCGTCGAGGACACGCTCGCTACCGCCGAGGCACGCAAGAAGGATGCCAAGGCCCCGCCGGTGCGCCGGCCGGTGCTGCGCGTCATCGCGCCGCTCGGCATCCTGCTGCCGCGCGGACTTGGCCTGAAGATCGACGACAGGGAGATCGGCTCGACCGGCTTCGTGCGCTGCCTCGAATCGGGCTGCGTGGCCGAGGTCGACATGGACCAGAGCTTGATCGACAGCTTCAGGAAGGGCAAGGTTGCATTGTTCGCGGTGTTCCTGACGCCGGAGGAGGGGCGGGGCCTGCCGGTCACGCTCGCCGGGTTCGAACAGGGCTTCGCGCAACTGAAGTGAGTCCCTTCCGCCGCCATCCCGAGGATGAATGCCCGTGAGTGCCCGCGTCCCGTCCCGCTTCGTCCGCCTTGCCGCCCTCTGTCTCGCCGGCGCCGGCCTCGCCGCCTGCTCGGGCACGACCGCGACGCAGAGCGAGAAGACGTTCACCGAGCGCTTTCTCTTCGCCGGCACCAAGCTGCCCGAGCAGAAGGAGACATCCGAGGCGAGCCGGCGCGAACTCGGCTGCCCCTCGGCGCGGATCCTCGAGGGAACCGGGGTTTTCCGGGCGGGCGATGCCGGGGGCGCACGCGGGGTTACCTTCCAGGCGGCGATCAACGATCTCGCGCGCGAATGTAACCCCGATGGTGAGGTGATGCGGATCCGGGTCGGCGTGCAGGGCCGCGTGCTGCTCGGGGATAGCGGCAAGCCCGGCACCGTGACCGTCCCGCTCCGGGTCGCGGTACGCGGCAATGGCCAGACGGTCTATTCGCGGCTCGTGCCGTTGGCGGTGACGATTCCGTCCAACGACACCCAGGCGAGCTTTGTCGTGATCGACGACCAGATCGCCCTGCCGATCACGGGGGAGGATCCCGGCGAATATTATTCCATCCTTGTCGGCATCGATCCACAGGGCGCCCGGCCGGAGCGACGCCGGCGGCGTTGACAGGCCCCGGAAATCCGTTAGGGGTCTTAGCATAGGCCATCTCCCGCGCGGGAGAGAGCGGAAGGCTTCGGCCCGCCGCCGCCGAAGGCGCAACCGCCCCGGAAACGCTCAGGCAAAAGGACCGCGCGAGAAAAGCCGCTCTGGAAAGCGAGGGCGCGCCCTCCACCGACGGAGTAAGCGGGTTGCCCGGCAGGCGGCGCCCCGCGAAATCTCTCAGGTCCCGTGACAGAGGGGGCAGCCGCGTTCCGTGAGGACGCGCTGACACCTGTTGACGGAGGCGGCTGCGGCCGGGCGCGGATGGCGGATACTTCCAAGGCTGACAATACCGAGACCGGCGAGCTCAGGACGACGCCGCTTGCGGCCTGGCATGGGGCGCAGGGCGCGCGCATGGTGCCCTTCGCCGGCTATTCCATGCCGGTGCAATATCCGTCCGGCATCATGGCCGAGCATCTCTGGACGCGCGAGAAGGCCGGCCTGTTCGATGTCTCGCATATGGGCCAGTGTTTCGTGATCTCGGATTCCTGGGAGCGCACAGCCCGTGCGCTCGAGGCGCTGGTGCCGGCGGACATCCTCAATCTCAGGCCGGGTCAGCAGCGTTATTCCCAGCTCCTCGCCGAGGATGGCGGCATTCTCGACGATCTGATGATCACCCGCCCGGCCTATCCCGGCTTCGATGGCTACGCCTATCTCGTCGTCAATGCCGGCTGCAAGGAGCAGGATTACGCGCATCTCCGCGCCCGCCTGCCTGCCGGCGTGCGGCTCGAACTGGAGGACGAGATGGCGCTCGTCGCGCTTCAGGGGCCGGCGGCGGCGGATATCCTCGGCGCCATCGTGCCCGGCATCGGTGCGCTGCCGTTCATGATGTCGCATGCCGCCCTGGTCGAAGGGGTCCATCTCCATGTCTCGCGCTCCGGCTATACCGGGGAGGACGGGTTCGAGATCGCGGTGCCCGACGCGCATGTGGTTGCGTTCTGCGACCGGCTCATGGCCGATGCGCGTGTGCGTCCCGTCGGGCTCGGCGCGCGGGATTCTCTGCGACTGGAGGCGGGGCTCTGCCTCTATGGCCACGATATCGATCCCACGACCTCGCCCGTCGAGGCCGATCTGACATGGTCGATCCAGAAGCGCCGGCGCGAGGCGGGCGGGTTCCCCGGCGCGGCGCGCATCCAGCGCGAATTGCGCGAGAGGCCGGCGCGGCTGCGCGTCGGCATCCGCCCCGAGGGGCGCCAGCCCGCGCGCGAGGGCACGGAGATCCTGGTCGGCGGCCGGCCGGTTGGCCGCATCACCTCCGGCGGGTTCGGCCCCTCGGCCAATGCGCCGGTGGCGATGGGCTATGTCGAGGCGGCCTTCGCGCGGCCCGACACGCCCGTCACGCTCATCGTCCGCGGTCGGGAGCTTCAGGCGCATATCGCCGCCATGCCCTTCGTGCCGCACCGCTATTTCCGCTGACACCCTTCCGCCATCGCTCGGGGAGAGAGCCATGCCGACCTATTACACCAAGGATCACGAATATATCCGCGTCGAAGGCGATACCGGCACCGTCGGAATCACGCATTACGCCCAGGAACAGCTCGGCGACGTGGTGTTCGTCGAGCTGCCGGAGATCGGCAGGGCGGTGAAGCAGGGCGGCGAGGCCGCCGTGGTCGAGAGCGTCAAGGCCGCGAGCGAGGTCTATGCCCCGGTTTCCGGCGAGGTCGTCGCGGTCAATGCCGCGCTGCCTGATGCGCCGGCCACGGTCAACGAGGATCCCGAGGGCGCAGGCTGGTTCATGAAGATCCGCCTCGCCGACACGGGCGAGCTCGCGGGCCTGATGGACGAAGCCGCCTACAAGGCGCTGGTCGGCGCCTGAACCTGCCGGAGGGAGGCTTTCGATGCGTTACCTGCCGCTGACCGCCGAGGACCGCTCGGCCATGCTCGCGAAGATCGGCGTCGATCATGTCGACGCGCTCTTCGCCGATATCCCGGCCGACAAGCTGCTCCGCGGGCCGGTCGATCTGCCGCGCCGCAAGGGCGAGGCGGAGGTCGAGCGCATCCTTTCGCGCATGGCGGCCAAGAATGTTCCGGCCGCCTCCGTTCCGTTCTTCGTCGGCGCCGGCGCCTACAGGCACCATGTTCCGGCGACGGTCGATCACCTGATCCAGCGCTCGGAGTTCCTGACGAGCTATACCCCCTATCAGCCGGAGATCGCGCAGGGGACGCTGCAATACCTGTTCGAATTCCAGACGCAGGTGGCGCTCCTCACCGGCATGGAGGTGGCCAACGCCTCGATGTATGACGGCTCGACCGGCACCGGCGAGGCGGTGCTGATGGCGCATCGCGTGACGCGGCGCAACAAGGCCGTGCTCTCCGGCGGGCTGCACCCGCATTATGCCGAGGTGGTGAAGACGCTCTCGCACATGGCGGGCGACACGGTGGTTGCCGCCCCGCCGAGCCCGAAGGCGGACGAGGATCTCGCGGCGCTCATCGATGGCGAAACCTCCTGCCTGGTCGTGCAGAACCCGGACGTGTTCGGCAATCTGCGCGACCTTCGCCCGCTTGCTGCCGCCTGTCAGGCCAGGGGCGCGCTGCTCATTGCGGTGGTGACGGAAATCGTCTCGCTCGGGCTCGTCGAGAGCCCCGGCGCGATGGGCGCGGATATCGTCGTCGGGGAAGGGCAATCGCTCGGCAACGGGCTCAATTTCGGCGGTCCCTATGTCGGGCTCTTCGCGGCGCGACAGAAATTCGTACGCCAGATGCCGGGCCGCCTCTGCGGGGAGACGGTGGATGCGGAGGGCAAGCGCGGCTTCGTGCTCACGCTCTCGACGCGCGAGCAACATATCCGCCGCGACAAGGCGACCTCGAACATCTGCACCAATTCCGGCCTCTGCTGCCTCGCCTTCACCATCCACATGACGCTGCTCGGCGAGGCAGGGCTCGCGCGCCTTGCGCGCATCAACCATGCCAACGCGGTGAAGCTTGCGGAAATGCTGGGCGATGTGCGGGGCGTGGAGGTTCTCACCGGCGCCTTCTTCAACGAATTCACGCTGAAGCTGCCCGGCAACGCGGCGGCTATCGTGGAAAGGCTCGCCGCGAAGGGTGTGCTCGCGGGCGTGCCCTATTCGCGGCTCGCCCCGGCCGCCGGGCTCGACGATCTGATGATCGTCGCGAATACCGAGGTGAATACGGACGAGGATCGCGCAGCCTTTGTCGGCGCGCTGAAGGAGGTCGTGTGATGCTCAACAATCAGGGACGTCCCACCGCCGCCGGCGCGGCCGGGGCCCAGAGCCACCCAACCTTCACGGGCAACCGCGCGCTCATGATCGAGGAGGCTTTGCTCTTCGAGATCGGCCGCGCCGATGTCACCGGCGTTGACCTCGACGAGCCGGAGGGCATCGCGTTTTCAAGCGAGGTGGGAACCGGCTCGCGTGAAGAAAACGCGTCCGGAAAAAGGGCCTTCAAGCACCGCCTCGGCGGGCTCGAGCGCAAGGGTGCGATCGGCCTTGTCGGCCTCTCGGAGCCCGAGACGATGCGCCATTACGTGCGCCTCTCCCAGAAGAATTACGGCATCGATACCGGGCTCTTCCCGCTCGGCTCCTGCACGATGAAGCACAATCCGCGCCTCAACGAGAAGATGGCGCGGCTGCCGGGTTTCGCGGATGTGCATCCGCTGCAACCGCAATCGACCGTACAGGGGGCGCTGGAACTCGTCGATGAACTGGCGCGCTGGCTCCTGGCGCTGACCGGCACCGAGGCGGTGGCGATGTCGCCCAAGGCCGGCGCCCATGGCGAACTCGCGGGCATGATGGCGATCAAGGCTGCGATCGAGGCCAGGGGCGAGGCGGAGACGCGCAGGGTGGTGCTGGTGCCGGAATCCGCGCATGGCACCAACCCGGCGACCGCCGCCCTGATCGGCTTCGTCGTGAAGCCGGTTCCGGCGCGGGCTGACGGCACGGTGCATGTCGAGGATGTGCGGGCGCTGCTCGGGCCGGATGTTGCCGCCATCATGCTCACCAACCCCAATACCTGCGGCATTTTCGAGCCGCAGGTGGTCGAGATCGCCGCAGCGATGCACGCGGCCGGCGGGTATTTCTATTGCGACGGCGCCAATTTCAACGCCATCGTCGGCAAGGCGCGGCCCGGTGATCTCGGCATCGACGCCATGCATATCAACCTGCACAAGACCTTCTCGACGCCCCATGGCGGCGGCGGGCCGGGGGCGGGGCCCGTGGTGCTCTCGGCGCGCCTCGCGCCCTTCGCGCCGCTGCCCTTCCTCCGCCGCACGGAAACGGGGCTGGAACTCGTCGAAGACCGTGCCGCCGCGGGCGAGTCCCGGCCCTTCGGCCGCGTCACGGCCTTCCACGGCCAGATGGGCATGTTCGTGCGCGCGCTGGCCTATATGCTCAGCCATGGCGCCGACGGCATGCGCCAGGCCAGCGAGGATGCGGTGCTGAACGCGAATTACATCCGCGCCGGCTTGCAGGACCTGATGTCCGTGCCCTTCCCCGATCATCCCTCCATGCACGAGGCGCTGTTCGATGATGCCTGGCTTAAGGATACGGGCGTGACGACGCTCGATTTCGCGAAAGCCATGATCGACGAGGGCTACCACCCGATGACGATGTATTTCCCGCTCGTCGTCCATGGCGCGATGCTGATCGAGCCGACGGAGAGCGAGAGCCGCGCCGCGCTCGATCTGTTCATCATGGCCTTGCGGGATCTCGCGCTGCGCGCCAAACGCGGCGAGACGGAGCGCTTCGCCGGCGCGCCCTTCCACGCGCCTCGGCGGCGGCTCGACGAAACCCGCGCCGCCCGCGCCCCCGTGCTGCGATGGACGCCGCCGGAGCCGGTGCGCGACGCGGCGGAATAGGCTCCGCGAAGGCGGCGTCCGCCGCCGTCACATCCCCTGGAAGATCGCCATCACCCGGCCGATCGCGTCGGCGCGCGCCTCGGGATGCGTGCCGATCGTCACGGTTCCGCTGCCATTGGCGGAAAAGGCCGCCTTGCGCGTGCGGATCGGCAGGTTCGGATGGTCGAAACTGTGATACGCGCCGGGATAGCCGATGAAACGCACGCCGGGCAGTTGCCGGCAAGGTTCGGCGGCGGTCCAGTCATCGGCGAGCCCGTGCAGGATCGTCACCGGCACGCGGGCGGAATAGCCCTTCCGCAGCAAGGTCTTGCACCCGGGATAGAAGGCGACGGCGCGCGCGAATTCCACCCCGCTCGGCCGCGCGCCGGCATTGGTGGCGTGCAGCAGCGCCATGGCGCCGTTCGACCAGCCGAGGAGCCCGATGCGGCGCTTCTGGATATCGGGTCGTGCGGCGAGCCATTCGGCTGCGGCGAAGATGTCGTCGCGCCGGTCGGTGAGATCGATTTCGCGGTCGCGCTCGGTGCATTGCGAGCCGAGGCCGCGCGAGCCGAAACTGTCCGGGAACAGCACCAGGAACCCGGCATCCCGCAGCCGCTGCCCCCAATCGGAATGGCGCGGGTTGAGCCCGCGCGCCGAGCCGAGCCCGGCGCAGCCATGCAGCGCGATGATGGCGGGAAACGGGCCGCCGCCATCCGGGCGCATCATCAGCGCCTTGACGGGGTGGCCGCCGCGGCCGGGATAGGTGACCCATTCGCCGGCGAGCGCCGCCCCCAGCGCGGCGAGCCCCACGGCGCAGGCGATGAGGAGGCGGAGGGTGACGAGCATGGCGATGTCCTCGGCGACACGGTGGATTGCCCGGACAGGATATCGCCGCCCTGCTCCCGCGCCATGAAAAAGGCCGCTCGAAAGCGGCCCATTTTCCTCACGCTCCGGATGCGCTCAGTTGAGCCTGGCCTTGATTTCGGCAAGCCCGGTCTGGAAGGCCTCGTCGCCCTTCGCAGCGCCGAGGATGGTGGCGGCGGCCTTCGTCGCAAGATCGACCGCAGCGGCGCGCACCTCCTGCGTCGCCTGCTCCTCGGCCTGACGGATCTTGAGTTCAGCCTGCGCGGTGCGGCGCTTCACGAAATCCTCAAGCTTGGTCTTGGCCTCGGCCTCGAGCCGCGTGGCCTCCGCCTTGGCGGCGGCAACGATCTCCTCGGCCTCCTTCTCGGCCGCGACGCGCTTCGCCTCGTAGCTCCGGAGCAGGGCGGCCGCCTCGTCGCGCAGCCGCTCGGCCTCGGCGAGCTGGGCGGCGATCTTCCGGCCGCGCGAATCGAGGCCGTCGAGGATCATCCGGTGCGCGCCGGCATAGATCAGGATGCCGACGAAGATCAGGAAGGCGAGGGCAACGAACAGTTCCGCGCTCATGGTTTCACCTTCACTCGCCGGCTGCCGCGCCGAGCGCCTTGTTGAGCGCCGCCGCGGTCGGCTTCTTGCCGCCGAGCTGCTCGATGATGGCCGATGCCGCCTCGCGGGCGATGTCGCCGACATGCTCCATGGCCTTGGCCTTGGTCTCGGCGATGGCCTGTTCTGCGGCGATCATCTTCCGGGCGAGATCCTGCTCGACCCCCTGGCGTTTCGCGTCGATCTCCCGCGCGCTCTTGGCGCGGGCCTCCTGCGCGATCGCCTGCGCATTGGCGCGCGCCTTGGCAAGCGCCTGCTCATGGGCCTGGGCGGCGGCCTCGGCCTGCTTCTGCGCCGCCTCGGCGGCGCGGAGATTGCCGTCGATCGTCTCGCGGCGATGTTCGAGGACAGCGCCCACCCGCGGCAGGGCCACCCGGCTCATCAGCAGGTAGAGCGCGCCGAACGACAGGATCAGCCAGAAGATCTGGCCGGGGAAGGTCCGCGCGTCGAAGGGCGGGAAGCGGTGGCCGCCGCCATCGCCGGCCGCGAGGGCCGGGACGGTCAGCACCGCCGCGATCATAAGCGCAGTCACGAGGCGCATGGCTGCATCCTCTCGGCAGGAGGGAGAGAGCGGCGGCGCGACCTAAGCCGCACCGCCGGCGATTCCGGCCGCGATCTCAGACGACGAAGAGCAGGAAGATCACGACGACGAACGAGAAGATGCCGAGACCTTCCGCGAGCGCCGCGCCGATCAGCGCGCGGGTGAACTGGCCGTCGGCCGCCGACGGGTTGCGCAGCGCGCCCGAGAGGAAATTGCCGAAGATGTTGCCGACGCCCATGGCGGCGAGGCCCATGCCCAGCGCCGCGAGACCAGCGCCGATATACTTGCCAACGATCGGATCCATCGAGATTACTCCGTTTGAAGAGATGGGTTGGTGGAGGGTTCGACCGGCTTCTTACGTCAATGCCCCGGATGGAGCGCGTCGTTGAGGTAGACGCAGGTCAGAATGGTGAAGACATAGGCCTGGAGGAACGCGACCAGGAATTCGAGCGCGGTCACGGCCACGGCCATGATCAGCGGCACCGGCGCCAGCGCCGCCCAGGCTCCCGCCCCGAGCAGCATCACCGCGAGGCCGCCGAACGCCTTGAGGACGATATGCCCCGCCAGCATGTTGCCGAACAGACGCAGCGACAGCGAAACCGGCCGCGACAGGAAGGAGATGATCTCGATCGGCACCATCAGCGCGAGGATCGGCGCCGGAACACCCGAGGGCACGAACAGCCCGAAGAAATGCGTGCCGTGCTTGATCACGCCCGCGATCACCACGACCCCGATCACCAGCACCGCGAAGGCCGCCGTGACGACGATCTGGCTCGTGACGGTGAAGGAGCCCGGGATCATGCCGAGCAGATTCGCCGCGAAGACGAACATGAACAGCGAGAAGACCAGCGGGAAGAATTGCATGCCGTCCTTGCCGGTGGCGCCGGTCAGGGTGCTGGCCACGAATTCATAGGCCATCTCGGCCAGGGATTGCAGCCGCCCCGGCACGAGTTCGCGCCGCGCGGTGCCGTAGACCATGATCAGCGTGATGACGCCGATCGCGATCAGCATCCAGAGCGACGCATTGGTGAAGGAAAGGTCGCGGCCGAAAAACTGGAGGTCGACGAGCTTCTGCACCTCGAACTGGTGCATCGGGTCGATGGGTTTGCCGGGTTGCGCCACGTGGGTCGCCCTTCTTCCTAGTCGCCCTGCCCGGACCGTCCGCCATTCCCGTCGGGGCGGCGCTGCCCGAGCCGATAGAGATTGAGGAAACCAGCCCCCATGCCCATGATCAGGAACACGACCAGGAACAAAGGCTTCGTCCCGATTTGCCGATCGAGAAAGAACCCGATCGCCCCCCCGACAAGGACGCCCGCGACGAGTTCCGTCGCCGCCCTCAGCCCCGCAGCCAGCTCGCCCCCAGAGGCATGCTTACCGGATGCGCCTGAAGCTTCCCGGTCCTCGGCGACAGCCTCGCCGAGATCGGCCTTCAGAGCATCGAGCCGTGACCTGAGATCCGCCGGGCTTTGATCCGGGAGCGGGGCGTTCGGGCCCTGAGGGGCCGAGGATCCGTCCGGTTCGCGCATGGCGCCTGATCATCCTGTCAGGTGCGCCGCCTCCCGAGGGCTGCGGCGCGCTGGCACGGCGCCCCGATTTCCCGGAGCCCCGCGTCGAGGCGCTGTTAATCAGCCGCTAATGTCCGTGTCAAGCCGCGCGAAGGGCGGATTTCCGCGGCTTCCGCGCGCAGCGCGACCTCCTCCGCCGGCTGTTGCCGCAATGCAGCACAGGGCGGAGGCGGCCCCGGTCAGACCGCCTCGGCGAGGCGCTCGGCGGCAGCGAGATCGACCGAAACCACCTGGCTCACCCCGCGTTCGACCATGGTGACGCCGTAGAGGCGGTCCATCCGCGCCATCGAGATCGGATTGTGGGTGATGACGAGGAAGCGCGTCTCGGTCTCCCGCGCCATGTCGCGCAGCAGATCGCAAAGCCGTTCCACGTTCGAATCGTCGAGCGGCGCGTCGACCTCGTCGAGCACGCAGATCGGCGCGGGATTGGTGAGGAAAACCGCGAAGATCAGCGCCGTGGCGGTCAGCGCCTGTTCGCCGCCGGAGAGCAGGGAGAGCAATTGCGGCTTCTTTCCCGGCGGTTTCGCGATGATCTCAAGCCCTGATTCGAGCGGATCCTCCGCCTCGACAAGCTGCAACTCGGCCGCACCGCCGCCGAACAGCCGCTCGAACAGCCGCCGGAAATGCCCGTCCACCACCCCGAAGGCGGCCTGGAGCCGGCTTCGGCCCTCGGCATTGAGCTGGTCGATCGCGCGGCGGAACTTGCGGATCGCGGCGAGCACATCCTCGCGCTCGCGGTCGAGCATGGCCCGCTCGCCCTCGATCTCGGCGAGTTCGGTATCGGCGCGCAGATTGACCGCGCCGAGCCGGTCGCGGTCGCCGCGCAGATCCTGGAGACGGCGCTCGATCGCATCGGGATCGACGATCGCCGGCCCGTCGAGCGCCGCGATCCGCTCGGCCAGCGCCGCGACGGGCGCCTCGATCCGCTCCTCGATGGCGCGGACGACATGGGCGTGCTTCTCGCCGGCATTCTGGCGATGGGCGTCGAGCCGCGCGGCCGCCTCGCGCGCGTCGGCGAGCGCGGTCATCGCGCCGCGCGCCGCCTCGTCCGCCCGGCGCAACGTCGCCTCGCCCTCGGCGCGGGCATCTTCCGCCATCTGCCGGTCCTGTGCTGCGGTCGCGATCTCGGCCTCGATGGTCCGGCGCCGCTGCCCGAGTTCGGCGGGGAGCGCGGCCAGCCTTTCGGCCTCGGCGGCAAGCCGGGCATGGCGTTCGGCCTGATCCGTATCCTGCTGGCGCGCCCGCGCGATCCGCTCGGCCCAGGCGGCCTGCTCGCGGCCGATCGCCGCGACGCGCTCCCGCGCCGCCGCGAGCCGTGCCGACCGCTGGCTCTCCGTGTCGCGCGCCGCCTGCTCGGCGCGCCGCGCCTCGGCCAGGGCGGCGGCGAGCCCGGCAAGCGGGTTCTCGGCCCGGCGTTCCGGCAGGGCGGCGCAAGCCGCCCGCGCCGTTTCGGCATGGCTCAGCGCTTCCGCGCAATCCCCCGCGAGCGCGGCGACGCGGTTGCGCAGGGCCTCGACGCGCAGGCGCGCCTCCTCCGTGCGGCGGGTTTCGCGCTGGAACTCCGCCTGCGCCGCGTCCCGCGCGCCGCCGGCCCTGCGCGCCGCCTCGCGCGCCGCAAGCGAATCGGCCTCGGCCTTCCGGGTCTGGCCGGCGAGCTGGTCGATCCGGGCGCGGGCCTCGTCGCGCTTCCGGCGCGCTTCGGCGGCATGGGCCTCGATCTCGGCGAGGCGGTTGCGTTCGGCGAGGCGGCGCGCGGCGGCGCTCGGCGCCTCGGCGCGGGCGGTGAAACCGTCCCAGCGCCAGAGATCGCCCTCGCGGGTCACGAGCCGCTGGCCCTGGCGGAGATGGCGGCGGAGCGCGAGCCCCTGCTCGCGCGTGACGATGCCGATCTGCGACAGGCGCGGCTGCAGTGCCGCCGGCGCCTCGACATGATTGAGGGCAGGCTCGGCGCCCTCGGGCAGGGGGGGCAGCCCGGCGGCTTCGATCGCGGCATCGTCCCAGTGCCGCGCCGCGCCGGGTTCGAGCGCCGCCTCGAGATCCTCGCCGAGCGCCGCCGCGAGCGCGGTCTCGTAGCCGGGCGCGACCCGGATCCGGTCGATCGCCGGGGTCCACAGCCCCGGTTCGGCCTGATCGACGAGCTTGCGGATGGTGCGGGCCTCGGTCTCGAGGCGTTGGAGCAGGCGCTCGGCCTCCGCGAGGCGCGGCCGCTCCGCCTGCTCGGCCGCGCGCGCGGCGCGCGCCGCGTTCTCGGCCGCCTCCGCCGCGGCCAGCGCCTGATCATAGGCCGCGAGACGGGCCTCCGCCTCGCGCTCCAGCGCGGCGAGGCGTTGCAGGCCGGGATCGCTCGATTCGAGCCTTTCGAGTTCGCGCCGCGCCTGCGCCTCGGCGCCCTCGAGGCGGGCGCGGCGGCTCTCGGCCTCGGCGAGCCGCTGTTCGGCCGCGCGGCGATCGGCCTCGGCTTCGGCCTCGGCGCGCTGCGCTTCGGCGAAGGCGGCCTCGGCGCGGCCCCGCGCCGCTTCCGCCTCGGCCCGGCGTTCGGCATCGCCGGCCTGCTCCGTCATTTCCGCCGCGATCCGCGCGGCCAGCGCCTCCGCTTCCTCCGCGAGGCGGATCGCCGCCGCGTCGGCATCGCCGAGCATCCGGGCCGCCGCCGCGCGGTCGCGGTCGAGTTCCTCGCGCCGCGCCGCGATCTCGGCGATTCGCCTGTCCGCGAGGCGGATCTCGTTGTCGAGCGTCTCGCGTGCGACGATGAGCCGCTGGTGTCGTGCCTCGGCCTCGGCGGCGCGCTGGCGCAGCGCCTCGGCCTCGTGCTCCGCCACGGCGCGGGCGCGCTCGGTTTCGCCCTGACGGATCGTTGCGGCGGCAATGGCCCGCACCGCAAGGTCATGCTCGCGCCGCGCCGCCTCGGCTTCGCGCGCGGCAAGATCGAGGCTCGCCGCGAGCTGGCGCAGTTCGAGCGCCCGGATCTCGGCCTGGAGCGCCTTGAAGCGCTGGGCCTGCTTCGCCTGCTTGCGCAGATCGCCGATCTGGCGATCGAGTTGGCCGAGCACGTCCTCGGTGCGGGTGAGGTTGTCCTCCGCCTGCCGGAGCCGCAGCTCTGCCTCGTGCCGTCGGGCGTGAAGCCCGGCGATGCCGGCGGCGTCCTCGAGGATGCGGCGGCGATGCTGCGGCTTGGCGGCGATCAGTTCGCCGATCTGCCCCTGACGCACCATCGAGGGCGAGCGTGCGCCGCTCGCGGCATCGGCGAACAGGATCTGGACATCGCGCGCGCGCACCTCGCGGCCGTTGATCCGGTAGGTCGAGCCCTGCTCGCGCACGATGCGGCGCGAGATGTCGAGCTGGTCGGCGCCTGCGAGATGGCCGGGGAGATCCGCCGGCGGCGCGCTGATGCGGATGGAGACTTCGGCATGGCTGCGCTCCGGCCGCGTCTGGGAGCCAGCGAAGATCACGTCGTCCATGCCGCCGCCGCGCAGCGATTTGGACGATGTCTCGCCCATCACCCAGCGCAGCGCCTCGACGAGGTTGGATTTGCCGCAACCATTCGGCCCGACCACGCCCGTGAGTCCGGGAGCGATCGCGATATCGGTCGGATCGACGAAGGTCTTGAAACCGGCGAGGCGCAGCCGCTCGAATTTCACGTGATGCCGTCCTGCCCGCTCATCCCCGGTTCTGGCCCGAACTTCCGCCTCGGCCGGCGCCGGGCCTCATTTCAGGAGCGGTTCGATCAGCTTCTCGAGTTCCTCGAGCGTCGCATCCCCGCGCCGGACCTGGCCGTTGACGAAGAAGGTCGGCGTGGAATTGACGCCGAACACTTCCGCGCCCCGCTTCTTCACATCGTTCAGGCCGTCATAGATCGACTGGTTTTTCAAGCAGGCGTCGAAGGTTTCCTGTGTGAAACCGGCCTGCCGGGCGATGGTCAGCAATTCCTCGAGCGGCTTGTCCGAGCCCGCCCAGCCGCGCTGCTGCTGGAACAGCACCGAGATGATCGGAAAATACCGCGGCTCGGGCGCGCAGCGCGCGATCATCGAGGCGGCGGTCGAGAGCGGATCGAGCGGGAACTCGCGGAAGATCAGCCGCACCTTGCCGGTGTCGATGTATTTTTCCTTGAGCGCGGGATAGGTCACCTGATGGAAGTTCGCGCAATGCGAGCAGGTGAGCGAGGCGTATTCGACGATCGTCACCGGCGCATCCGCCTTGCCGACGACCCGGTCACCGAGCGGGCCGGGCTGGAGCAGGGCGGCGATTTCGGCGCCCTTGCCTCCGGCCGAGGCGTTGGTCGCCGCTGGCGTCTCGGATTTTGACGCGGGCTTGCCGCTCTCGCCACAGGCCGCCAGCGCGAGGGCGAACCCGCCGGCCGCGAAGAGGGCGCCGAGCCGCCGCGCATGCAGAATGGGTTGAGTGAAACGAATTGCGGCGAAGCGCAGGACCATCGAATTCTCCTCCTGTCCGGCGCGGGCGCACCGCGTTCCGGATGCGGCGCCGAGATAGGGCCGGGACGATGCCGAAAGCAAGGGCTCCGAATGCGGAAGCCTCCGCGCGTCGAACCGCGCGGCGCGACCTTTCCGGCGCATTGCGACCGAAACGTGGCGGCGCGATCACGGCTTCGGCATCAACCCCGGTCGCGTTCGATGGCGGCGCCGAGCCGCGCCAGCGCCCGCCGGAGGCCGTCATCCGCGATATCGCCGAGCCCGGCCTCGACGCGCGCCACCGTCTCCGGCGGCAGGACGCGGGGCGGTGCGGGCGCGACGGCCGGCCGGTGCGGCGCCTGCCGGATCTCGATCCCGCCGATCGCGGCATAGCCGAGTCGGCGGTTGACCGCCTCGACGATGGCGCGCTCGGCCATCTGCGCCTCGAGCGCGAAGGCACCGGCCACGCCGATGACGAGCACCGCATGCTCGGAGCGCGCTGCCTTGCCGCGCGCCGGTTGTGCCGCCCGCCGCTTCTCCGCCGCCTCGCGGTCTTCCGGCCGGCGCGGCCAGCGGATTTCGAGCGGCGTCGTCCAGCCGGCGAGATGCGGGCCGGCGATCTCCGCCCAGCCGGTCAGGATCGCGCTGGAGGCGAGGCCGCGCTGATGCAGTACCGGCGCGACCGCCTCGGGCAGCAGCGAATCGAGCCGGATGGCACCGGCCCGGATGGCACCGGCGCGGCGCGGCTTGACGGAAACGGCATGCGGCTTCGTGGCCAAGGGCGAGGCTCCGGGCTGCGGCGACGTGGCCCCTCCGTCACCCTTGGCGGCGGGACAGGGCTCTGCGACAAGGCGGCATGGTAGAAAATCCGCCACCCGCCTCCAAGCCGGAATCGGCGCTTCCCGCCGCGATCACGCCGGCGCTGCTCGGCTGGTATGACCGCCATGCCCGCGACCTGCCCTGGCGCCGGCAGCCGGGCAGCGGGCGGGCCGACCCTTATCGTGTGTGGCTGTCGGAGATCATGCTCCAGCAGACGACGGTCGAGGCGGTGAAGCCCTATTATGCGCGTTTCCTCGCCGCCTGGCCGGATATCGGGGCGCTGGCGGCGGCGGAGGATGGCGCTGTGCTCGCGGCCTGGGCCGGGCTCGGCTATTACGCCCGCGCCCGCAATCTCCTTGCCTGTGCCCGGCAGGTGGCCGGCGCGGGCGGCCGCTTTCCCGGAACCGAGGCGGGCTTGCGCGCCCTTCCGGGAATCGGCGCCTATACCGCGGCGGCGATCGCCGCGATCGCCTTCGGAGCGCGCGCGGCGGTGATCGACGGCAATGTCGAGCGGGTCATGGCGCGCCTCCTGGCGCTTGAAACACCGCTCCCCACCGCCAAGCCGACGATCCGCGCCGCGCTCGAACCACTGGTTCCGGCGGATCGGCCCGGCGATTTCGCGCAAGCCATGATGGATCTCGGCGCCACGCTCTGCACGCCCCGCGCGCCGGCCTGCGGCCGCTGCCCGCTCGCCTTCGCCTGCCGGGCCGGCCGCGGGGCCGATCCGGCCGGCTTCCCGCGCAAGGCGCCGCGCGGGCCCCGGCCCGTCCGGCACGGGATCGCCTATCTCTGCCGCGATGCCGCGGGGCGCGTGCTGCTCGGCACCCGCCCGGCGCGCGGGCTGCTCGGCGGCATGGCGGAGATCCCGAATTCCGGCTGGGCGCCGGGTGCGCCGCCGGCCGCCGTGCCGCCGCTTGCCGCGCATTGGCAGCGCCATCCGGCCGGTATCAGCCATGTCTTCACGCATTTCGAGTTGCGGCTGGCGATCGAGACCGCGCGGGTCGGGCGTGTGGCGCCGCCTCCCGGCCTGCGCTGGGTCGCGGCGGAGGCGCTCGATGCCGAGCCGCTGCCGACCCTGTTCCGCAAGGTGATCGCGGCGACCGGGTAGGGTCAGGCCGCCTTCATCGCCGCGCGGATGCGGGCGCGGAATGTCTCGATGGGAATGAGATCGTTCCCCGCATCGAGATGCCAGAAGCTCCAGCCGTTGCAGGCCGGCAGCCCCTGGACCAGCGCGGCGATCTTGTGGATGGAGCCGACGATGCCGTTGGCGGTGATCTGCCCGTCCGGCCGGATCACCGCCTCGAACCGCCGCCTGGCATCGGCGAGGCGGGCGCCGGGCACGACGAGCCCGGCCTCGATGAGCGCCTGGAAGGCGACGCGCGGCTCCTCGCGCCGCGCGAGCGGCTGTACGACGAGCGCCGGATCGAGCGGCGTCACTGCCTCGATCCGCGCCCGCGCCGCGGCGGCATAGCCGGGGTCGCGCTCGATGCCGATGAAATGCCGGCCGAGCCGTTTCGCCGCCGCCCCCGTGGTGCCGGTGCCGAAGAACGGGTCGAGCACGAGATCGCCGGGATTGGTCGTGGCGAGCAGGATCTTGTGCAGCAGCGCCTCGGGCTTCTGGGTGGGATGCGCCTTGGCGCCGGCCGCGTCCTTCAGGCGCTCCGCGCCGGTGCAGAGCGGCAGATACCAGTCCGACCGGACCTGGCAATCCTCGTTGCCGGCCTTCAGCGCCTCGTAATGGAAGGTATATTTCCGCGCATCCGCGTCGCGCGCCGCCCAGATCAGCGTCTCATGCGCGTTGGTGAAGCGCCGGCCGCGGAAATTCGGCATCGGATTGGCCTTGCGCCAGACGATGTCGTTGAGGATCCAGAAGCCGAGATCCTGCAGGATCGCGCCGACACGGAAAATGTTGTGATAGGAGCCGATGACGAACAGGGTCGCGTTCGGCTTCATCACGCGGCGGCAGCCCTCGAGCCAGCCGCGGGTGAAGGAATCATAGTCCGCGAAACTGTCGAACCGGTCCCATTCGTCGTCGACTGCGTCGACAAGGCTCTGGTCGGGCCGGGTGAGGCTGCCGCCGAGCTGGAGATTGTAGGGCGGGTCGGCGAAGACGAGATCGACGCTCTCCGGCGCGAGGTCGCCGAGGGCGGCGCGGCACTCCGCGGTGAGGATGACGTCGCGGACAGGCGAGGCGGTGCCAGGCCCAGGAGCGCGGGTACGCGTGACCGGATCCCGCGGCCGCCGGTTTGTCGCTTCCGAGCGAAGGATACGCATGACAGAGGGCAGCACCGGTTGGACAACAGACGCTGCGACTATCGGCGGGCCGGGTGAAGGCGAGGTTTACGGGCCGTTGACTCTCGCTGTCCCGTTTCAAGACGCGGCCCGGCACGGGCCGAAGCTCAATCGATGGATGGGGCAGGGGCCCAAGCGCCGCAGGGCGGCGCGGTGCGCGGGCGTCGGATACCCGGCGTGATCCTCGAAACCGTAGCCGGGAAAGCGCCGCGCGGCCTCCGCCATCATGCGGTCGCGCGCGACCTTGGCGATGATCGAGGCGGCGGCGATGGCCGGCTCGCGCGCATCGCCGCCGACCAGCGCCTCGGCCGGGCAGGGCAGGTCCTCCGGCACGAAGCGCCCGTCGATCAGCGCTCTGTCCGGCGGCGCGGCCAGGCAGGCAAGGGCGCGGCGCATCGCGAGCAGCGTCGCCGCATGGATGTTGCACCGGTCGATTTCGGCGGCGGGCACGAAGGCCAATCCCGTCTGGGCGCCGTGGAGGATTCGCTGCGCGAGAACGCGCCGCCGCGCGGGCGTGAGGCTCTTGGAATCCGCAAGCCCCGTGCGGTCGAAGTCGCGCGGCAGGATCACCGCTGCCGCGACGACCGGTCCGGCCAGCGGTCCGCGCCCCACCTCGTCGATCCCCGCGATTGCCGGCGCCATTCCGGTTCCCCCTGTCAATCTCCCGCGCGGGGCCGGCCCCTCGCCACGGCCCGCGCGATCCGGCAAATGCCCGCGGGCATTCCGCGTCGTTCATCTTGCCTCTTCTGTCTTGGCTTGCCGGGCCGCCGGGGGCAAGAATGTCAGGCTTCCCTGCTATGCACCGGACCCGCCCATGGCCGATTCCCTTCCCGACGCGCCGGCACCGCCCTTCATCCCGCCCGACGCGCCGGATGACCCGGCATTCGCGGCCGAGCACCGCCTCCAGGCCGCCTTCATCGCTGGCGGAGAGGATGTCGAGGGGCTCATCGCCTATGCACTGCACCGCCGCGCCAGCCTCGAATTCGCCGGGGAATTCCGCCGCCGCCATGCCCGGAGGCCCGAGCCGGGCGAGATCGCGGCGTTCGAGACGGGGGAGACCGCGCCCTCACGGATCGCCGCCTATCGCGCCGAGGCGCGACGCCTGGTCGAGTCATGGCGCGCGGGAGCGGGGCAGGATGCGGTGCGGGAGCAGGGGCAACAACCGTCCGGCAGCGCCATACCGCGTCGCTGGCCCTGGTTCGGCCTGCTGCCGGAGACCCAGCCGGCTGCCGGGCCGATCGATTGGAAGGGGCTCACGCTGCGGCTCCTCGTGCTGCTGCTGGCGGTGATCGTCACGGCATTGCTGCTGCGCGTTCTCGTCGTGCAACCCTGAGATCAGAACAGCGACATCTGTTCCCCGGTGATCCCCGGGCGGCGGAACAGGTCGGTCCGCAGTCGCCCCGCCGCGCGGCGTCCCAGACCCAGCCGGGTGCAGGCGAGCCGGAACCGCTTGGCGATCATCTCGGCGAAATAGCCGCTGCCCCGCTGCCGTTCGCCGAAATTGGCCACGTAATCCCGCCCCCCGCGCGTCGATTGCACGAGCGACATCACATGGCGCAGCTTGCCGGGATAATGCGTGAGCAGCCATTCGCGGAACAATTCGCGCAATTCGTGCGGCAGGCGCAGCAGCACGTAGCCGGCATCGCCCGCGCCGGCCTCCCGCGCCGCCTCGAGCAGGGATTCGATTTCGTGATCATTGATCGCGGGGATGATCGGCGCCATCAGCACCGAGACCGGGATTCCCGCCGCCGCGAGTGCGCGCACCGCCTCGAGCCGTCGCCGCGGTGTCGGCGCGCGCGGCTCCATCCGCCGCGCCAGCGTGCCGTCGAGGGTCGTGATCGACACCGCGACGCGCGCGAGCCCCTGCGCTGCCATCGGCGTCAGGATGTCGATATCGCGCGTGATGAGCGCCGATTTGGTGACGATCGTCACTGGATGCCCGGCGCGCGCCAGCACCTCCAGCACCTGCCGGGTGATGCGGTGCTGGCGCTCGATCGGCTGGTAGGGATCGGTATTGGCGCCGAGCGCGATCTCGCGCGGCGCATATTTCGGGTCCGCGAGTTCGCGCGCGAGCAATTCGGCCGCGTTCGGCTTGGCAAAGAGCCGCGATTCGAAATCGAGCCCCGGCGAGAGCCCGAGATAGGCATGGCTCGGCCGGGCATAGCAATAGCTGCATCCGTGCTCGCAGCCGCGATAGGGGTTGATCGACCGGTCGAATGGAATGTCCGGCGATTGGTTGCGGGTGATGATCGTCATTGCCCGTTCGAGCGTCGTTTCGGTGCGGAAGGGCGGCAATTCGTCCGGCTCGTCCCACCCGTCGTCGAAACGCTCCCGCGCCAGCGGCTCGAAGCGGCCGGAGGCATTGGTCAGCGCGCCCCGGCCGCCGCGATTGGCGGCCGCGAGGGGCGTGACCAGCCGCGCCTGACGGGCGAGGTCCTGGTGCGAGAGGTTCTGGCGCGAGAGATCCGGGCCGGCGAGATCCTGGTTGCGGGCATGCGGGCCGAGAGACATGTAATGTTCT
Source organism: Rhabdaerophilum calidifontis (assembly GCF_008641065.1). Taxonomy (GTDB): domain Bacteria; phylum Pseudomonadota; class Alphaproteobacteria; order Rhizobiales; family Beijerinckiaceae; genus Rhabdaerophilum; species Rhabdaerophilum calidifontis. The sequence goes on from NZ_VTRS01000006.1 coordinate 125,341, forward strand.
CCATATATCAGAACATAAAAAGAACATATCATGATCGAGAGGTCAAGCGCGACGGGTTGCATTTTTGTATGCTGCGGCGCAGCATAAAGATCGATCACGCGCGATTGCTGGAGGCCCATGCTCACCGTCATCATCGATGCCAGGCCCGATCCCGCCGCGCTCGCCGCCACGATCGCGCCTTTGGTGCGTGGCGTGGTCGAGGGCATCGTCGGCGGCGCCGTGCTGGTGGCGCCGGCGGCGGACCGGGCTGTCGAGGAGATCGCCGACGCCGCCGGCTGCCGGGTGCTGGTCGCGTCGCGCTGGCCGGAAGGGTTCGCGCGCGCGGTGGCCGGCGCTGGCGGTTCGGGTTTCCTGCTCGTCGATACGGGCCTGCTGATCGGCCCGGAATTCTGGCCGATCCTCGCCGATCGCCTGCCGCTGCTCCAGGACCGCCCGGCCGTAACGCGGCCGGCCGCGCGGCCGGGTTTCGCCGGAATGGCGGCGCGGGCCGCGGCGATCCTGCGCGAGACCGGCGGCCGCGCCGGCCGCGACCGTGCGCTGCTGCTGCCGCCCCGCCGCGCCCGCGAGATCGCGGCGGCGAAGGCGGACCCGTTCGCGCATCCGTTCGGGCGCGATCTCGTGCGGCTCGACCCCGAGGTCCGCCGCCTGCCCTGACGCGCCTCAGCGTGGCAGGGAAGCGAAGAAGGCGGCGATCTCGCGCATTTCCGCGTCGGTCATCTGGCGGCTCATGACCCGCATCTCGCGATGCGCGCGCCGGCCGGCGCGAAAATCGTGCATCTGCTTGAGGAGATACTCGAAATTCTGCCCGGCGAGATGCGGAACATCCTTGTCCTTGGCGATTCCCTCCTCGCCATGGCAGGCCATGCATTCGCGGATATGGTCGCGCGGCTGCGCGCCTTGCGCATGGGCGGCGGCGGAGACAAGCAGCGCCAGCAGCGGTGCGGCGCGGATCATGGTCGCCTCCGCCTCACAGCGCCCGGCTGTTGAACGTGTCGCAGGCCTGGATCGAGCCGGTCCGCAGCCCCTGCGTCAGCCAGCGCGCGCGCTGTTCGGAGGTTCCGTGGGTGAAGCTGTCGGGCACGACATAGCCCTGCGCCTGCTTCTGGAGCTTGTCGTCGCCGATCGCCGCCGCCGCGGTCAGCGCCTCCTCGATATCGCCCTGTTCGAGGATGCGCCAGCGCTGCTGCGCGTGATGGGCCCAGACCCCGGCGAGGCAATCCGCCATCAGTTCCACGCGCACCGAGAGCGCATTGGCCTCCCGCCGGGAGAGGCGCTGCTGCATCGCCTGCACCTTGGGCAGGATGCCGAGCACGTTCTCGACATGGTGGCCGACCTCGTGGGCGATCACGTAGGCATAGGCGAAATCGCCGCCCGCGCGCATCTTGGTGCGCATTTCCTCGAAGAAGCTCATGTCGAGATAGACCCGCTCGTCGAGCGGACAATAGAACGGCCCCATCGCCGATTGCGCGCCGCCGCATTGGGAGCGCGTCGCGCCGCGGAACAGCACCAGCCGCGGGTTGCGGTATTGCACCCGGCGCTGTTCGGGCAGGATGCGTTCCCACACATCCTCGTTGGTCTTGAGCACGCGCGCGACGAACTGCCGCAGCTGCTCCTCCTGGGGCGAGGAGGCGCGCGGCGGCGCGCTCTGGCTCACCACCTGCCCGCCGCGGCCCTGGATCATCTCCGCCCCGCCGATCAGGATCGCCGGGTTGATGCCGAGCGCCCAGCCGACCAGGGTCAGGACCGCGATCGTCCCGATCCCCAGACCGCCGCGACCGCCGGGGAAGCCGCCGCCGAACCCGCCGCCCTGGCCGCGGCGATCCTCGACATTCGATGATTCCTCGATGTCATCGAGCCGCATGGCTGGTCTCCTGCCCGGGGCGCCTTCGCCCGCCCGGCATCAATATCGCGAGGCCGGGGCCGGGATCAATGCGCAGCGCGCCTCATCGCGGATCGAGCCGCGCCTTCAGCGCCCGCATGTCGCGCCAGGCCAGGGCCTTCTGCGCCGGCTGGCGGAGGAGATAGGCCGGATGCAGCGTCGCCAGTGCCGGGATCTTCCGGCCCTCGATCTCGCAATCGAACCAGCGTCCGCGCAGCCGCAGGATGCCATCCTTCTGGCCGAGCAGGTTCTGGCTTGCCGGCGCCCCCATCGTCACCAGCAGTTCGGGCGCCGCGAGCGCGATCTGCCGGCGGATGAAGGGCAGGCAGATCGCGATCTCCTGCGGGGTGGGGGTGCGGTTGCCCGGCGGCCGCCAGGGCACGACATTGGCGATGTAGACGCCGCTGCGGTCGAGGCCGATCGCCGCCAGCATGCGGTCGAGCAGCCGCCCGGCGCGGCCGACGAAGGGCCGGCCGGTCTCGTCCTCCTCGCGGCCCGGCGCCTCGCCGATGATCATCACCCGGCCGGCCGGGTTGCCGTCCGCGAAGACGAGGCGGGAGGCCGTGGCCTTGAGCGCGCAGCCCTCGAAGGCGGCGAGCAGGGTTTCGAGCGTGGCGAGATCCGGCGCCGAGGCCGCAAGACGCCGTGCCTCGCCCGCCGCGTCGTCCGGCGGCGGGGGGGTGGCGGGTCTCGGTGCGGCGGCTTTCGGCGCGGCGGCGCGGTCTTGCGCATCGGCACGCGGCGCGGCCGCCTGCTCCGGCAGGAGGGAGGGCTCCGGCGCGAAGCGGTTCACAGCCGTGTCGCCGATGGCGAGATCAATCCCCGCCGCGGCGTAGAATTCGAGGATCTGCAGGGGCGAAGCGCCGTCCATGGCTTCCGGTTCGCTCGCTCGGGTTCGTTCCGCTGAAGCGCCCGCGCCCGCCCGAAGCGGCTGCCGGCTTTCGCCCGTCGGTTGCGGGGGTGATGCTTTCCATTTCTAGCCGTCTGCCCTATCCAGAACAAGCCGGGCTTGCAGAAGGTTTACATATAAACTATTATCCGTCCGGCCCGGTGGGGAGGAAAGCGGATGGATCTGCCCGAACGCGACCAGATGGAATACGATGTCGTCGTGGTGGGCGGCGGCCCGGCCGGGCTCGCGGCGGCCATCCGCCTCAAGCAATGCGCCGCCGAGGCCGGCACCGAGATTTCGGTCGTGCTGGTCGAGAAGGGCTCCGAGATCGGCGCGCATATCCTGTCCGGCGCGGTGATTGACCCCGTCGGCCTCGACAGGCTGATCCCCGATTGGCGCGACGATCCCGATTGCCCGGTCAGGACGGCGGTGACGGACGACCGCTTCTATCTCCTCGGCCCCGCCGGCGCGATCAGGCTGCCGAATTTCGCCATGCCGAAGCTCATGGGCAATCACGGCAATTACATCATCTCGCTCGGGCAGCTCTGCCGCTGGCTTGCGGCACGTGCGGAGGCGCTCGGTGTCGAGATCTATCCCGGCTTCGCGGCGCAGGAGGTGCTCTATGACGATGCCGGCGCCGTGATCGGCATCGCGACCGGCGATATGGGAATCGGCCGGGACGGCATGCCGAAGGACAGCTTCACCCGCGGCATGGCGCTGCTCGGCCGATACACGCTCTTCGCCGAGGGGGTGCGCGGGCATCTCTCGAAGCAGGTCATCGCGCGGTTCGGCCTCGACAAGGGGCGGGACGTGCCGAAATTCGGCATCGGCCTCAAGGAATTGTGGCGGGTCGACAAGGCCCGGCACCGGCCCGGCCTCGTCCAGCATTCCTTCGGCTGGCCGCTCGACGGCAGGACCGGCGGCGGCTCCTTCCTCTACCATTTCGACGAGGACCTGGTCTCGATCGGCTTCGTCGTGCATCTCAACTACGAGAACCCGACGCTCTCGCCTTTCGACGAGTTCCAGCGCTTCAAGCAGCATCCGATGATCCGCGAGACGCTCGAGGGCGGCAAGCGGCTCTCCTACGGCGCCCGCGCCATCACCGAGGGCGGTTATCAGAGCGTGCCGAAGCTGGTCTTTCCGGGTGGCGCGCTGGTCGGCTGCGCGGCGGGTTTTGTCAATGTGCCGCGCATCAAGGGCAGCCACAACGCGATGCTCTCCGGCATCCTGGCCGCGGACGAGATCGCCGCTGCGCTCCGGGACGGCCGCAGCCATGATGAACTCGCGGGCTATGAGGCCGGCTGGCGCCATTCGGAGATCGGGCGCGATCTCCGCCCGGTCCGCAACGTCAAGCCGCTCTGGTCACGGTTCGGCACCTGGCTCGGCATCCCGCTCGGCGGGCTCGATATGTGGACGAACGAAGTGTTCGGCTTCTCGCTGTTCGGCACATTGCGGCACGGCAAGCGCGATTGCGACAGCCTGAAGCCGCTCGCCGAGGTGCGGCCGATCATCTATCCGAAGCCGGACGGCGTATTCTCCTTCGACAAGCTCTCCTCCGTCTTCCTCTCGGGCACCAACCACGAGGAGGACCAGCCGGTTCACTTGACGCTGAAGGATCCAGCGGCGCCGATCCGCGACAACCTGCCGAAATACGGCGAGCCCGCCCGGCTCTATTGCCCGGCGGGCGTCTACGAGGTCGTCTATGCGGACGAAGCCGCGCGGCGCGATCCGCGCTTCGTGATCAACGCGCAGAACTGCGTCCATTGCAAGACCTGCGACATCAAGGACCCGGCGCAGAACATCACCTGGATTGCCCCCGAGGGCGGAGGCGGCCCGACGTATCCGAACATGTGACGGGGTTCGGGCCGCCGCGGCTTCAGCGCAAGGCGGCGAGCGCAAAGGTGCGGATATTCTCCTTGTCGGTCACGCCGCCGGAACGCGCGACCTCCTTGCCGTCGCGGAACACCAGGATGATCGACTGGGTGCCGATATTATGCGCCTTCTTGAAGTCCGTCTCCTTGTCGAAATCGACGACGAAGGCCCGGAATTGCTGGAAATCCGGCGTGCCGGACAATTCACCGAGCACGGTTTCCTGCTTCTTGCAGACCGGGCACCAATCGGCATGGACATGCACGAGAACCGGTTTCGGTTCCTTCAGCGCCGCCTCGAACGCCGCCTTGCTGTAGGGTTCGAAGCCTGCGGCGAGCGCGAGCGCCGGGGCGGCCGCGGCGAGGGCGAGAAGGGTGGCGCCGCCGAGCACGGCGCGGCGCGACGGATTCGGGGCGGGAAGGGTGGTCATGGTTTTGTCTCCGCAGGTTCGTCCGGGTTTCGGGTTCCCGACCGGCCGCACCCTGCGCGCGCGGCGTGGGACTGTCATTTCACGAGCCTGGGCGTAAAGATCACTTTCCCGTGGGACGGGGCGTCGGGGGCTTCTCGGGAACCTCTGCTTGCAAGGGTCTTTCTGCGGCCTTGTTTCGGTGATAACCGGATTCACGGGGTTTCCCGGCCGGCCCTGCCGGCCTTCAGAGGATTGGTCATCAGAATGGATCGCTTCTCCCATGCGACCGTGTCCGCCAGCCGGGTGGCATTTTCCCGGCTCCGGCGGGGCGCGGCTTTCGCCGCGGCGTTTCTCCTGCTGGCGGCAGGCTGCGCGGCCGCGCGCGAGCGTCCGTCGGGCCTCGGGGCCTCGGGCACCTTCCTGGCCGGAGTGGTCGCCAATGCCGGCCGCGACACCAGCGCGGCGGCGGAATATTTCCGCGAGGCGCTGAAGGCCGATCCCGGCAATGCGGGCCTGCTCGACCAGGCCTTCCTCTCGGAACTGGTGGACGGCAACCTTCCGGAGGCGTTCAGGCTCGCGGAACGGGCGATCCAGCGCGACAAATCCAACGCGCTCGCCCATGTCGCACTCGGCGTCCGCGCCCTCAAGGCGCGGGATTACGTCCGCGCCCGCCGCGCCTTCCAGCGCGCCGGCGGCGATGTCCGCGAGGCGGATCTGACGATCGCGCTGCTCAAGGCCTGGGCGGTCGTCGGCACCGGCGACCTGCCCGCCGCGCTCCAGATGGTGGATCGCTTCCAGGACAACGAATTGCGCGGTTACCGCGATTTCTTCGGCGGTCTCATGGCCGAGATCGGCCGGCGGCCGGGCGAGGCCGAGAAGCGGCTCGCCGGCGCCTTCAAGACCGAGAGCGGCATCATGCGCGTCACCGAGGCCTATGCCCGGAACCTCTCGCGCCGCAACAAGATCCCGGAAGCGCGCGAAACTCTCCGGCAATGGCGGGAGCGCAATCCCGGCCAGCCCTTCCTCGGGCGGGAACTGGCGCTACTGGAAAAGGGCGAGCCGCTGCCGCCGCTGGTGGCGGATGTCGCGCAGGGCGCGGCGGAGGTCTTCTACGGGCTTGGCGCCGTCGGCTCCGCCTCGCGCGATCCGATGACCGCGCTGATCTACATGCAGCTCGCGCATTACCTCTCGCCGGAGGACGAGGTCATCACGATGACCCTCGCCGAGTTCTTTGAGCAATTGCGCCGCAACGAGCGCGCGGCCGCGCTCTACGAGCGCATTCCCGCCACCTCGCCGCTTGCGAATCGCGCCGTGATCGGCCGCGCGACCGCGCTCGAGCGGCTGGAGCGGACCGACGAGGCCATCGGCATCCTTCGGCGTCTGGTCGCCGCGCATCCCGAGGATGCCGAGGCGATCGACACGCTGGGCTCGATCCTGCGCATCAAGAAGCGCTGGCCCGAATCCATCGAGGCCTATGATGCCGGGCTCAAGGCCATCCGCCATTACGAATACAAGCACTGGACGCTCTTCTTCGGCCGCGCCATCGGCTACGAGCGCACCAAGCAATGGGCGAAGGCGGAGCCCGATTTCCTCGCGGCGCTCGACCTGCTGCCGAAGCGGCCGCGCACGGCGCGCGAGCGGGCGGAGCGGGCGCAGGTGCTGAACTATCTCGGCTATTCCTGGGTCGATCAGCACATGAATATCGAGAAGAGCTTCGAGATGCTGCGCGAAGCCGTGACCCTGACCCCGACCGACGGCGCGATCGTCGATTCGCTCGGCTGGGCGTTCTACCGGCTCGGCCGCTTCGACGAGGCGGTGCGAGAGCTGGAGCGCGCGGTGCAGCTCAAGGCCGGCGATCCGACGATCAACGATCATCTCGGCGATGCCTATTGGAAGCTCGGCCGCCAGCGCGAGGCGCGGTTCAAATGGAGCCAGGCGCTCGGCCTCGATCCGGAGCCCGAGGACCGCGAGAAGATCCAGAAGAAGCTCGAAACCGGCCTCGACGAGGGGCCGGCGGCCGCGGTCACGCCGAAAGCGAATGGCGGCTGAGGCGCGGAACGGCGAGATCGAGGCGCTCGCACCGGCCAAGATCAACCTGTTCCTGCATGTGCTCGGGCGTCGCAAGGACGGGTATCACGCGCTGGAGAGCCTCGTCAGTTTCGCGGAGATCGGCGACCGGCTGAGCCTCGTGCCGGGCGCGCCGCTCGGGCTCGATCTCTGCGGCCCCTTCGCGGCCCCGCTCCGGGGCGAGGCGGACAATCTCGTGCTGCGCGCCGCGCGGGCCTTTGCCGCCCATATATCCGGCGCGCGGCTCGGGGCCTTCCGGCTGGAGAAGACCCTTCCCGTCGCCTCCGGCATCGGCGGCGGTTCGAGCGATTGCGCCGCCGCCCTGCGCCTGCTGGCCCGCGCGAACGGGCTCCCTGCGGACGATCCCCGCCTGATGGACGCCGCCCGCGCGCTGGGGGCGGATGTGCCGGTCTGTCTCGATCCGGCCGCGCCACGGCTCATGCGCGGCATCGGCCACGAACTCGGCCCGGCGCTTGCGGCGGCGCCGGTCCCGGCACTGCTCGTCAATCCCGGCGTGGCGGTGGCGACGCCGGCGGTGTTCGCCGCGCTCGGACTCGCCTGCGGCGCGCGCTTCGTGCCGGAGGGTGCGGTGCCGGGTCCGGCCGGGGCACTGCTTGCCGGCACCCGCAACGATCTCGAGCCGCCGGCTTTGCGGCTCGCGCCGGAGATCGGCCTGGCGCTCGCGGCCTTGCGGGCCGCTCCGGGCTGCCGCCTTGCGCGGATGTCCGGATCCGGGGCGACCTGCTTCGGCCTGTTCGGTAGCGGCGAGGCGACGGCTTCGGCGGCGGCGCGGATCGCGCGCGATCATCCGCGCTGGTGGCTCGCGCCGACTCGGATCATGATCCCGTCTCCGCAGGGAGGCTTGAATGGTCTCGGTTGAATTCGTGCGTACCATGGCGCGCTACAACGCATGGCAGAACCGGTCGCTCTACGATGCGGCCGACACGCTCGACGAGGCCGCCCGCCGGCTCGACCGCGGCGCCTTCTTCCGCTCGATCCACGGCACCTTCAACCATCTCCTGTGGGGCGATGCGATCTGGATGCACCGCTTTGCCGGCACGCCGAAACCGGCGGGCGGCATCGCGGAATCCGCCGGCCGCATCGGCGATTGGGCGGCGCTCAAGGCCGAACGCGCGGCATTGGACCGCGCGATCCTCGCCTGGGCCGAGGGGCTCGACGCGGAATGGCTCGCCGGCGACCTGACCTGGTTCTCCGGCGCCGCGGGGCGCACGGTGACGAAGCCATGCGGCCTGCTGGTCGCGCATTTCTTCAACCACCAGACGCATCATCGCGGCCAGGTCCACGCGATGCTGACCGCCGCCGGCGCGAAACCGGGAGATACGGATCTCTTCCTGCTCGCGGAGGCGACGGCCTGAGCGGCGCGCTCAATGCGCGCGGCTGATGCAGAAATCGACGACCTCGTCGAGCGCCTCGCGCATGTCCGAGGGCGGGAACAGCGCCAGCGCATCCTTCGCCATGGCGCCGTAATGGCGCGCGCGCTCGATCGTGTCCTCGATGGCGCGGTGGCGGCGCAACAGCTCGATCGCGCGGGCCAGGGCCGCATCGTCGGAGCGGCCCTCCTCGAGCGCGGCGCGCCAGAAGCCGCGCTCCTCGTCCGAGCCGCGCCGGAAGGCGAGCACCACCGGCAGGGTGATCTTGCCCTCGCGGAAATCGTCGCCGACATTCTTGCCGAGCTTGGCGGCCGTGCCGCCGTAATCGAGCGCGTCGTCGATGAGCTGGAAGGCGATGCCGAGATTGAGCCCGTAGGAGCGGCAGGCCTTCTGCGCCGTCGGCTCCGCCCCGGCGAGGATCGGCCCGACTTCCGCCGCCGCAGCGAACAGCGCCGCGGTCTTGGCGCGGATCACGGCGAGATATTCGTCCTCGGTCGTCGCGGTGTTCTTGGCGGCGGCGAGCTGCATCACCTCGCCCTCGGCGATCACGGCCGCGGCGGTGGAGAGCACGTCGAGGCAGGCGAGCGAACCGACTTCCACCATCATCTTGAATGCCTGCCCGAGCAGGAAATCGCCGACAAGCACGCTCGCCTCATTGCCCCAGACCTTGCGGGCCGAGGGCTTGCCGCGGCGCAGGTCGCTCTCGTCGACCACGTCGTCATGGAGCAGCGTCGCGGTGTGCATGAACTCGACCGAGGCCGCGAGCTTGACGTGGCCGGCGCCGGAATAGCGGCTGAGCCGCGCGGTCGCGAGCGTCAGCATCGGCCGGAGGCGCTTGCCGCCGGAGGAGATCAGATGCTGCGCGACCTCGGGGATCATCGTCACGTCCGAGCCGGTCCGGGCGAGGATCGTCTCGTTGACCCGGCCCATATCCTCGCGAACCAAAGCGACAAGGCGGTCGATGCTGCCGGAATCCGCCTTCTCGCCGAAGGAAACGACGACGCCCACGCTTTCGCCTCCACGCTGCCCGCGCGAGCGGGATTTGCCCCCCGCGCGATTGAACCGGCGCTAGGCATGCACCTAGATTGGCGGAATTGCAACTTGAGCCGATGCCGCATCCGCGATGCGCGGCGAAGCGAGGCCGGAATGCCGCAACAGGCCGCCGGGCAACCGGAACGCGTGACCGAGGACCGCCTGTTCGGCGGCCGTCTGCTGCTGCTTCAGCCGGCGCGCGGCCACCGCGCCGGCACCGATGCGGTTCTGCTCGCCGCCGCGACCCCGCCCGACGCGGCGCGGATCGCCGATCTCGGCGCGGCGAGCGGCATTGTCGGCCTGCGCGCGGCGCAGATCGCGCCGGCGGCGCGCGTTCTGCTCGTCGAGCGTGATCCTGCGCTCGTCGCGCTGGCCGAGGCCAACATCGCCCGCAACGGCCTTGCCGCGCGCGTCGCGGCGCGCGCGGCCGACATTCTCGCGCTTGGCCGGGCACCGGATCTGCGCGAGGATTTCGACCTCGTGCTCACGAACCCGCCCTTTCTCGAAGCCGGCCGGGCGCGGGTCTCGGCGGATGCCCGCCGCGCCGAGGCGCATGTGCTCGACGGCGATCTCGAAGGCTGGCTGCGCGCCGCCGCCACCCTGCTCGCGCCGCGGGGGCGGCTGGTGCTCATCCACCGCGCCGATGCGCTGCCGGCGCTGATCCGCGCCGCGGGCCGACGCTTCGGCGGGCTGCGGCTGCGCTTCATTCATCCGACGGCGGAGGGCACGGCGATCCGGGTTCTGATGACGGGGATCAAGGGCTCGCGGGCACCGCTCACCGTTCTTCCGCCCCTGGTGCTTCACGGGGCGGGCGGGGCCTTCACCGCGGAAGCCGCCGCCCTGCATGCCGGGGCGGCAGCCATCGAGCCGTGAGGGGCCTCAGCGGCAGACGCGGACGTAGCGCGGCCGCCAGCCATAGGGCGTCCACACCATCCGGCGCTGGGTGAAGCAGCGGCGGTAATAGACCGGCCGGCTGTAATAGCGCGGCGGGCCGACCCAGACGCGGCGGCAGCCATAGGGGCCGCAGCGCACGACCCAGCGCACAGATTCGGCCGCGGGACGCGAGGTTTCGTCGAGCGCGAGCGCCGGGCCGACGGGCAGGCTGGCGGCGCGGGCCGGCGCGGCGGCGGAAAGCCCGACAAGCAGCGTGAACAGGGCTACAATGGCGAAATGCGTTGATCGGATCATCAGGCAGGTCTCCTGTCTCAGTCGCCCGCCGCAATCATATCCGGCGGACATGAACATAGGTTCAACAACACGTTACGGCGCGGAAAGGCGGCGTCCCCGCCGCCTGTCTCACATGCCTTTCAGGCAGTAGAATTCCGGCTGCTGGCCCGGCCCCACCGGCACCTGCTGGACGACGGCGCAATTGGCGAAGCCGTTGATCTTCACGAGGCGCGCCGTCGGCCGGGCGCCGGGCGGCGGGGTGAACTTGCATTGGCGCAGGCTGGCGCCGTCGCTCTGGGCGTCGCAGGTCTCCGGCGCCCGGCGCCGCTCGCGCTGGTTCTGGGCATGGGTGATCGCCCCGTAATCCTGGGCCATCACGCCACCGGGCTCGCCGCCATTGCCGCTGTCGCCGCCGCCACCCTGGCCGCGGGCCATGGCGGGTTCGGTCAGCGTTGCGAAGGTGAGCATGCCGCCGGCGGTGCCACAGGACAGGGCGAGCGCGAGCGCGATGCTGTGGATCTTCGAGGATTTCGTCTGGCTGGTCATGGTCGTCTCTCCTGGCTGTTCTGACAGTTTCAGTTCGACCCGAACCCGGGCTGGGGCTGCGCTTGAAAGCGCCGCGTGATCTGTGCGCATCATGCGGCGGGGGCATCCGCGCGTCGGTGCGGCCGCGCACAGGCCTGATCGGGGAAACCGCGGCGGACGCTGCCGGATGCCGCGCCGGAAAGGCTTGCCCCGCGGGCCGGGGCTCGGCTAAGCGGAAGGCCCCGCTTTCCGCTGCGAAGGTCGCCCGCCTTGTCCGCCGATTCCGATCCGCTGAGCCCCACCCGCTCGTTCCAGGGGCTGATCCTCACGCTCCAGCGCTTCTGGGCCTCGAAAGGCTGCGTGATCCTCCAGCCCTACGACATGGAAGTCGGCGCCGGCACCTTCCACCCGGCGACGACCCTGCGCGCGCTCGGCCCGAAGCGCTGGAACGCCGCCTATGTCCAGCCCTCGCGTCGCCCGAAGGACGGGCGCTACGGCGAGAACCCCAACCGCTTCCAGCATTATTACCAGTTCCAGGTGATCCTGAAGCCGTCGCCGCCCAACCTGCAGGAACTCTATCTCGAAAGCCTCTTTGCGATCGGGATCGACCCGGCCCTGCACGATCTCCGCTTCGTGGAGGACGATTGGGAAAGCCCGACGCTCGGCGCCTGGGGGCTCGGCTGGGAATGCTGGTGCGACGGCATGGAGGTGAGCCAGTTCACTTACTTTCAGCAGGTCGCGGGTCAGGAATGCGCACCGGTCGCCGGCGAACTGACCTACGGCCTCGAACGCCTCGCCATGTATCTCCAGGGCGTCGACAACGGCTTCGATCTCAATTTCAACGGGCTCGAAGGCGCGGAAAAGGTCACTTACGGCGATGTGTTCCGGCAGGCCGAGGAGGAATATTCCCGGCACAATTTCGAATATGCCGATACGGACAAGCTCTTCCGCAATTTCGCCGAGGCCGAGAAGGAATGCCGGGCCCTGCTCGCGGCGGGCGATCGCGGCGAGGGCGCGCGCCATCTCCAGGTGCTCCCGGCCTATGACCAGTGCATCAAGGCCTCGCACGCATTCAACCTGCTCGATGCGCGCGGGGTGATCTCGGTCACCGAGCGGCAGAGCTACATCCTGCGCGTGCGCGAACTCGCCAAGGCCTGCGGCGCGGCCTGGGTGCAAACCGAAGCCGGGGGGGCGTGAGCCATGGAGCCGAAGACCTTGTTGCAAATGGCTGGCGTCGCTCCGGTGCCGCCGATGCTGGCGGAAAGCGTTCTCGTCATCATTGATGCACAGAACGAATATCTCGAGGGGCCGCTGGGGCTCACGGGCATCGGCCTTGCAGTTGAGCGCTCCGCCGAGGTGCTCGCCGCCTTCCGCAAGGCAGGGGCACCGGTGATCCACATCGCGCACAAGGGTCGCCCCGGAGGCGCCTTTGATCGCGATGCGGCGCGCGGGCAGATTGTCGAGGCGCTGGCCCCGATAGCCGGTGAAACCGTGATCGAGAAGCCGTTGCCGAATTCCTTCGCGAAAACCACTTTGGCCGAGGCCATCGCGGCCACCGGCCGCATGAAGCTCGTGACGATCGGCTTCATGACGCATATGTGCGTCTCATCCACGGCGCGCGCTGCGCTCGATCTCGGCTTCGCGACGACAATTCTCGCCGACGCCTGTGCGACCCGTGACCTGCCGGATGGATCGGGGGGGGTGGTGCCGGCGGAAGTCGTGCACCGCGCGGAACTTGCCGCCCTGTCGGATCGGTTCGCAGGAATTTTTTCGACCGCGACCTTCCTAGGCAGCCAGACCTGAGCCATGCCCGATCTTCTCTTCGAACTCTTCTCCGAGGAAATCCCGGCGCGCATGCAGCGGCAGGCGGCGGCGGATCTCCAGCGCCTCGTGACCGGCGCGCTGGTCGAGGCCGGCGTGACCTATCAGGGTGCACGCGCCTTCGCGACCCCGCGCCGGCTCGCGCTGCACGTGGCGGGCCTGCCCGCCCGCCAGCCGGACACGCGCGAGGAGCGGAAGGGCCCGCGCGTCGGCGCGCCCGAGGCGGCTCTGGCCGGCTTCCTGAAATCCGCCGGGCTGACGGATATTTCTGAGGCGAAGATCGAGAGCGACCCGAAGAAGGGCGAATTCTATGTCGCCGTGATCGAGAAGCCCGGCCGCGCGACGCTCGATCTCCTCGCCGAAATCCTGCCGCAGGTCATCCGCGCGTTTCCGTGGCCGAAATCGATGCGCTGGGGGGCGGCAAGCGCGGCGCCGGGCTCCTTACGCTGGGTGCGGCCCCTGCGCGCGATCGTCGCGACCTTCGGCCCCGAGACCGAGGACCCCGAGATCGTGCCGTTCGAAATCGACGGGCTCGTCGCCGGCAACGTCACCTACGGTCACCGGTTCTTGAAACCGGAGGCGATCACCGTGCGTCGCTTCGATGATTACGTCGCGAAGCTTGAAGCTTCAAAGGTCGTGCTCGATCCCGAGCGCCGCAAGGCGATCATCAAGGCGGATGCGAAAAATCTTGCTTTTGCGCAAGGGCTTGAGGTTGTGGAGGACGAGGGCCTGCTGGAGGAGGTCGCGGGCCTCGTCGAATGGCCGGTCGTGCTGATGGGGTCGTTCGAGGCGGATTTCCTCGATGTGCCGGGCGAGGTGATCCGCGCCACGATCCGCGCCAACCAGAAATGCTTCGTGCTGCGGCGCGCGGACGGCAGCCTCGCCAACCGCTTCCTCATGGTCTCGAACATCCTCGCCCGGGATGGCGGGAAAACCATCATCGCCGGCAACGAGCGCGTCATCCGCGCGCGGCTCTCGGATGCGAAATTCTTCTGGGAGACGGACAAGCGGGTCTGGCGCGAGGACAAGGAATTCGCCCGGCTCGAGAAGTTCAAGAACGTTACCTTCCACGAGAAGCTTGGCAGCCAGTGGGACCGCATCGAGCGGATCCGCGCGCTGGCGAAGGAACTGTGCAATGTCACCGGGGCCGACCCCGCAAAGGTCGATCGCGCGGCGCGGCTCTGCAAGGCGGATCTGCTCACGGAAGTCGTCGGCGAATTCCCCGAGGTGCAGGGGCTGATGGGGCGCATCTATGCCGGGCTGATCGGCGAGGACATTTCCGTCGCCGCCGCCTGCGAGGCGCATTACAGGCCTGCGGGGCCGACGGATTCGGTGCCCACGGACCCGGTTTCCGTCACCGTGGCTTTGGCCGACAAGCTCGACACCCTCGTCGGCTTCTGGGCCATCAACGAGAAGCCCACCGGCTCCAAGGACCCCTATGCGCTGCGCCGCGCGGCTTTGGGGGTGATCAGGCTCGTGGTGGAGAATGGGGTGCGGTTGGAGCTTCGCCCGGTTCTGTTCCGCACCATGCGGGCAGGCTTGGATTCTCAGCAGGCCGGCAAAACGGACCCGGACGCTGGGCGTCGCATGCGCGAGGACCAAGCCGCCGACCTCCTCGCCTTCTTCCATGATCGCCTGAAGGTCATGCTGCGCGACCAGGGCGCGCGGCATGATCTCGTCGATGCCGTGCTCGGCAACGGCGGCAAAGCGAAATCGAACGAGGTGGAAACCGGCTCGCGCGAAGATTTCGCGTCAGGAAACAATGCCAACGACGACCTCCTGCTCGTCGTCCGCCGGGTGGAAGCCCTCGGCGCCTTCCTCGATACGGAGGACGGCAGGAGCCTGCTCGCGAGCTTCCGCCGCGCCGCCAACATCCTGCGCGCCGAGGAGAAGAAGGACGGCGAGGGCGCGTTCGAGGCCGCCGCCGATCCCGCTCTGCTGAAGGAGGGCGCCGAGCAGGCGCTGCATGATGCGCTCTCAACAGCGGGCGAGGCGGCATCCGTTGCGCTCGACAAGCAGGATTATGCCGCCGCCATGCGTGCCATGGCCGCCTTGCGCGGCCCGGTCGATCGATTCTTCGAGGCGGTTATGGTCAATGCCGAGGATCCGGCCATCCGCCGCAACCGCCTCGCGCTGCTCGCCGCGCTCCGGCGCGTGACGCGGCAGGTGGCGGATTTCTCGAAGGTCGCGGGGTGAACGCACGCCTTACACGAACCGAACAGCCAACCCTTCTTATCACGGCGTCCGATTGATCGATCAAATCTATTCATTCGTGAAATGGGTCCGGTGCGTGTAGCCTCCGGGGCAACGGGAGCCGCGCCGCGGCTCCGCCCCGCCTGGAGCCCGCCATGTCCCCACCGGCTTCCGCCGCCGTTGCGCCTCGTGTCCTGCCGGTCGCGCTCGTCATTCTCGCCGGCTGCCTGTGCTCGATGCTGACCTTCGGTCCGCGTTCGGCCATGGGTTTCTTCCAGCAGCCGATCATCTCCGCCAATGGCTGGGGGCGCGATGTCTTTGCCTTCGCCATTGCGGTCCAGAACCTGCTCTGGGGGGTCGGCCAGCCCTTCATGGGCGCGATCGCCGACCGGTTCGGCACGTTGCGCGTGCTCTGGATCGGGGCCGGGCTCTATGCCGCCGGCCTCTACCTGATGACGTTTTCGACCGATCCGCTGACGCTCAATATCGGCGCCGGGGTGCTGATCGGCTTCGGCCTCGCCGGCTCCTCGTTCAACCTGGTCCTCGCGGCCTTCGGCAAGCTGCTGCCGCCGGAGAAGCGCGGCATGGCGTTCGGCTTCGGCACGGCCGCCGGCTCCTTCGGCCAGTTCCTCTATTCGCCGCTCGGCGTGATGCTGATCCGGGATTACGGCTGGCAGCAGGCGCTGGTCATCTTCGCCGGGCTCACGCTGCTCGTGCTCCCGCTGGCGCTCGCGCTCGCGACGAAGCCGCAGGACAAGGCACCCGGCACGGGCATGACGGCGCCCTCCGCCGCCGCGGGGCAATCGATCCGGCAGGCGCTGGCGGAGGCGTTCCGGCACCGCTCCTACGTGCTGCTCGTGCTCGGCTTCTTCACCTGCGGCTTCCAGCTCGCCTTCATCACGGTGCATCTGCCGAGCTACCTCAAGGATATCGGCATCCCGCCTGAGATCGGCGGCTGGACGCTTGCGCTGGTGGGCATATTCAACATCGCGGGTTCGCTCACGGCCGGCTGGGCCTCGAACCGCGTGCCGAAGCGCTGGATCCTGGCGCTGATCTATCTCGCGCGATCCGTGGTCACGGTGGGGCTGCTGCTGGCCGTCCCCTTCGCGGCGGTTCCGGTTTCCCTCTTCGGCATCCAGAGCATGGCCGGGATTCCGCTCACGATCGGCGTTCTGACGGCGCTGTCGTTCGGCGCCCTGACCGGGCTGCTCTGGCTTTCCACCGTGCCGCCGACGGCGGGGCTGGTCTCGATCATGTTCGGCCCGCGCTACATGGCCATGCTCTACGGCTTCGCCTTCTTCTCGCATCAGGTCGGCGGGTTCCTCGGCGTATGGCTCGGCGGCCTCCTGTTCGAGCGCACGGGCAGCTATGACATCGTCTGGTGGCTTTCCGTGGCGCTGGGCATCGCCTCGGCACTGATCAACCTGCCGATCGTCGAGAGGGCGGCGCCGGGGCGCTGGCAGTTGCAGGGCGCCTGACGCCGCTCAGCCGTCCTCGCCCTCGATGATCTTGCGCTTGCGGGCGAGTTCGGTGCCGAAGAATTCGAGAAAGGCGCGCACCCGCGCCGCCTTCTTGAGATCCGGATGGGTCAGGACCCAGAGCCCGGTGCTGGAGGTCGGCCGCAGCGCCGGGATGCGGATCAGCCCCTTGATGCATTCGCCGATGAAGCTCGGCAGCACGCCGATGCCGAGCCCGCTCTCGATCGCGGTGGCGAGCACCGAGACCATGTTGACCTTCACGCCGATGCAATCGGGATGGACATTGGCCGCCATCCAGCGCGCGCCCGCGGTCATGGCCAGCGGATCGCCGAGGCCGACCCAGCGCATCGGCGGCCGCGTCAGCGCCACCGCGTCGTCGAGCGGCAGCTTGAGTTCATGGGCGAGGCCGGTCGAGAGATAGGCATGCCAGGCGATGGTGGCGACGCGACGGCCGACCAGCGTCTGCGGCGGGTCGATCGCGGCGCGGATCGCGACATCGGCGTCGCGGCGCGACAGGTTGAGCGCGCGGTTATCGATCACGAAATCGAGCGTGATCTCGGGATATTTCCGCCGGAACGCGCAGAACATCGGCGCGACGAGATGCGAGAAGATCGTGTCGGTGGTTGTGACCCGCAATTCGCCGGAGGGGCGGACATCCTGTCCCGCGACGCGCCGTTCGAACTCGACGATCGATTCCGCCATCCGCACCGCGAGCGCAACCATCTCCTCGCCGGCAGAGGTCAGCATGTAGCCGGTGCGCGCACGCTCGAACACGCGCACGCCGAGCTGTTTCTCCAGCGCGTTGAGGCGGCGGAACACCGTGGAATTGTTGACGCCGAGCGCATCCGCGGCGCCGCCGAGCGAACGGTGGTCGGCGATGGCGCGGACGAGGCGGAAATCGTCCCAGGCGAGCGGCTGCATCGAGACTCCGAAACCCACGGCGGGGCCAGGACCCGCCGGAAGCACGTCATACAAGTGTCACGGCACGGCAGGCAAGGCCCGCGCCCCGCGCCCCGCGCCCCGCGCCCCGCGCCTATCCGCCGATCACGCCCGCGGCGCTGCCGCGCGCCGCAGCCGGTCGCGGATCGCCTCGCCGAGCCCTTCGGGGGGGATCGGCGCCACCGCGATGCCGCGATGCGCGCGGGCGTCGAGCGCGCGCAGATGGTGGTAGAGATTGGCGGCGGCCTCGGCGAGATCGCCGGTTTCGGAGAGGTTGAGCGTCAGCCCGGCTTCCGCCCCCGCCGGCAGCGGCAGGCCGAAGCCGAGGCAGGCTTCGCCCGGCAGGATCCGCGCCGCGTCGAGCCGCACCGGATGCGCGGGCGCGTAATGCGAATCGAGCCGGCCCGGCGCCAGCGGTGCTGCACCGTCGCCGCGATGCGCGGCAAGCGGGCGGCCAAGCCGAGCCTCGATCGCGGCGCGCGGCAGGCCGCCGGGGCGCAGCAGCGCCACCTCGCCGTCGAGGCAGGCGAGGATCGTCGATTCGACCCCGACCGGGCTCGCCCCGCCCGCGACGATCGCCGCGATTCCCGCGCCGAGATCCGCCGCGACATGCTCCGGCCGGGTCGGCGAGACATGGCCGGAGCGGTTGGCGCTCGGCGCTGCAACCGGTCGCCCCGTCGCGGCGAGGATCGCCTGCGCGACCGGGTGATCGGGGACGCGGATCGCCAGCGTCGCGAGGCCCGCCCGCGCCAGTTCGCAGACCGGCGAGGCCGCACCGGCCGGCACGACGAGCGTCAGCGGTCCGGGCCAGAAGGCGCGGGCGAGGGCGCGCGCCGGTTCCGGGAAATCACCGAGCTCGAGCGCCGCGTCGAGCGTGGCAGCATGCGCGATCAGCGGGTTGAAATGCGGCCGCCCCTTGGCGGCATAGAGCCCGGCTATGGCGGCCGGGTCGGTCGCGTCGGCACCGAGGCCGTAGACGGTCTCGGTCGGGAAGGCGACGAGCGCCCCGGCGCGCAGAAGCCGCGCCGCCTCGGCGATGCCGGCGGGGGCGGCATCGAGCCACAGGGGCCGGCCGGAGCCGGAACGGGGCGGCGCGATCGCGGCCATGGTCCAATCCCTCGCGCGAATGTCAGGTTTTTGACACAGGCCCCGCGCGATAGCGTGGATAATGGCCCGCGTCGATCCTTGATCGCGTCGCCGGCGACACTTCGTGCGATCGGGCTTGCAACGGATCAGGAGACGATATAGTTTATATGTAAACAAACTGATGTCGAGCCGCGGCCCCGGCCTTTCGGGAGAGGGGCGGCCTTGCTAGGCTCGCGGAACACGAAAGACGAGGGCGGCCCGTTCCGCCCGCATGGAGGGAACGTGACCTATCGCGCGCCGGTCGAGGATATTCTGTTCGCGATGCGCCATGCCGCCGGGCTTGAGCGCGGGATCGAGAGCGGGCTCTACGCCGATCTCGCCGATGGCGCCGCCGAGGCGGTGCTCGAGGAGGCGGCGAAATTCGCCGAGGCGCGGATCGCGCCGCTCAACCGCACCGGCGACCGGGAGATGGCCCGCCTCGTCGACGGCCGGGTGGTCATGCCGGAAGGGTTCGCGGAGACCTATCGCGATTGGGCGGCGGGGGGCTGGCTGGGGGTCGCGGCCGCGCCGGAATTCGGCGGCCAGGGCCTGCCGGTCCTGCTCAACATCGCCTGCACCGAGATGTGGAACGCGGCGAACCTCGCCTTCGCGCTCAACCCGCTGCTCACCATGGGCGCGATCGAGGCGCTGACGGCGCATGGCTCGGATACGCTGAAGGCGACCTATCTTGAGAAGATGATCGCCGGGGAATGGACCGGCACGATGAACCTGACCGAGCCGGCGGCCGGCTCGGATCTCAACCTGCTGACCGCGCGGGCCGAACCGGCGGGCGACGGCAGCTACCGCATCTTCGGCAGCAAGATCTTCATTACCTATGGCGATCACGAGATGACGGAGAACATCGTCCATCTCGTGCTCGCGCGGCTGCCGGACGCGCCGCCCGGCACGCGCGGCATCTCGCTGTTCCTGGTCCCGAAATTCCTCGTCAACGCCGATGGCTCGCTCGGCGCGCGCAACGATCTGCGCTGCCATGCCCTCGAACACAAGCTCGGCATCCACGCTTCCCCGACCGCGACCATGATCTATGGCGATAGGGGTGGCGCCATCGGCTGGCTGGTCGGCGAGGAGAACAAGGGCCTCGCCTGCATGTTCACGATGATGAACAATGCCCGCCTGGCGGTGGGCGTCCAGGGCGTGGCGGTGGCCGAGCGTGCCTATCAGCAGGCGCTCGGCTATGCGCGGGAGCGCCGGCAGGGCCGGGCGACCGGCGCTTCTGCGGCCTCGCCGATCATCGCGCATCCGGATGTCAAGCGCATGCTGCTCGAAATGCGCGCGAAGACCGCCGCCGCGCGTGCGCTCTGCCTGGCGACCGCCGCCGCGCTCGACCGCCACCACCGCGCCGGAGATGCCGAGGCGGAGCGGATCGCGCACGAGGAGGCGAGCCTGCTGACCCCGATCGCCAAGGCGTTCTCGACCGATATCGGCATCGAGGTCGCCTCGCTCGGCGTGCAGATCCATGGCGGCATGGGCTTCGTCGAGGAGACCGGGGCGGCCCAGCATTACCGCGATGCGCGCATCCTTCCGATCTACGAGGGCACCAACGGCATCCAGGCGATCGATCTCGTGACGCGCAAGCTGCCGCTCTCCGGCGGGGCGCGCGTCGCGGCGATGATCGCGGAGTGCCGCCGCTCGGCCGAGGCGGCCGCCGCGGTCAACGAACCCGGCTTCGGGCGCATGGGCGCGCGCCTCGGCGAGGCGGTCGACGCGCTCGAACGCGCGACGCGCTTCATGCTCGACAATCTCAAGGCCCGGCCCGACACCGCACTCGCCGGCGCGACGCCCTATCTCCGGCTCTTCGCGCTGGCCGCCGGCGGCGCGCGCCTTGCCGATCAGGCCTTGGCCGCGCGGGCGGCGCTTGCCGCGGGTGAGACCGATCCGCGCCATGCCCGGCGCATCGGCGATGCCCGTTTCTTCGCCGAGAATGTTGCGAGCGGCGCCGGCGGGCTCGAGATCGCGGTGCTCGAAGGCGGCGAGGCCGTCAATGCCGCCTTCCAAGATGCGGCGGAGTGAGAGCATGACCGGGAATGTCGTCCAGCGGCGCGAAGGCGCCGTCCTAGTCCTGACGCTCGACCGCGCCGACAAGAAGAACGCGCTGACCGGCGACATGTATCGCGCGCTGAGCGCCGGCCTCGCGGACGCCAATGCCGACCCCGCCATCGGCGCGACGCTGATCCTCGGCCAGCCGGGCATCTTCTGCGCAGGCAACGACATCAAGGATTTCGTCGGCTTCGCGATGTCGGGCAGCCTGGGCGAGCCGATCCTCGCCTTCCTGCGCGCGCTCGTCGCCAATGCGAAGCCGCTCGTTGCAGGCATCGACGGCGCCGCCATCGGCATCGGCACCACCCTGGTCCTGCATTGCGATTACGCCGTGGCGAGCGAGCGGGCGCTGTTCCAGACGCCCTTCGTCGATCTCGCCCTGGTGCCCGAGGCCGGTTCGAGCCTCATCCTGCCCCAGCTCATGGGCCAGCGCCTCGCCTTCGAGATGCTGGTGATGGGCGAGAAGTTCGACGCGGACCGCGCGGCGGCCACCGGCCTTGTCAACCGCGTCGTCGCGGCCGAGACGCTCGAAGCCGCCGCGATCGACGCCGCCCGGCGCATCGCCGCCAAGCCGCGCGAGGCGACGATGATCGCCAGGGCGCTGATGCGCGGCGATCCCGCCGCGCTGCTCGCACGGATCGACGCGGAGGCCAGCGCCTTCGCCGAGCGTCTGCGCTCCGACGAGGCCCGGCGGGCCTTCGAGGCGTTCCTGTCGAAAGGCAAGGGATGAGCCGGGGCCCGATCTCCGCCGCCGAATGCAATGCCGTCTGAAAGGTGCGCCATGAGCCTCCACGCAAAGACCCTCTTCATCACCGGTGCCTCGCGCGGCATTGGCCTCGCGATCGCGCTGCGCGCGGCGCGGGACGGCGCGAATATCGTCGTCGCCGCCAAGACCGCGGAACCGCATCCGAAGCTCGAGGGCACGATCTTCACCGCCGCCGACGCGATCGAGAAGGCCGGCGGCAGGGCGCTTCCGATCGCGCTCGATATCCGCGACGACGCCGCGACCGAGGCGGCGATGGCGAAGGCCGCGCAGCATTTCGGCGGCATCGACATCGTCGTCAACAATGCGAGCGCGATCAACCTCGCCCCGGTCGCGGCGCTGGAGATGAAGCGCTTCGACCTCATGCACCAGATCAACGCGCGCGGCACCTATCTCGTCTCGCGCACGGCGCTTCCCTATCTCGCGAAGGCCGCGAACCCGCATATCCTGATGCTGTCGCCGCCGCTTGACATGAAGGAGAAATGGTTCGCCGGCCATACTGGCTACTCGATGGCGAAATTCGGCATGAGCCTTGTCGTGCTCGGCCTTGCCGGGGAGACGCGCGGCCGCATCGGCGTCAATGCGCTCTGGCCGCGCACCACCATCGCCACGGCGGCGGTTCGCAACATCCTCGGCGGTGATGAACTGATGCGCGCCTCGCGCATGCCGGATATCTTGGCCGATGCGGCCTATGCGGTTTTCAACAAGGACGCGAAGACCTTCACCGGCCATTTCCTGATCGACGACACCTTCCTCGCCGGCGAGGGTGTGACCGACTTCGATCCTTACCGCGCCGATCCCACCCATGCGCTCGCGCCGGATTTCTTCGTGCCGGACGATATCCCGCCGCCGCCGACCGCGCGCTTCGGGCCGCTCAAGGCGTGACCGCGGCCGCGTTTTTCGCTTGCCAAGACCGGACGGATCGGTTGGAACAGCGCTAGGCGCCGCGCCCCGCGACGAGGTTCCGGAATGATCATTGCCCATCTCCCCGCGGGCGCGGCGGCGGCCGATGCCCGCTGCCATTTCGAGCGGCGCATCCTCGGCCCCTCGGATCCGGTTCCTGCGGATGCCGTCTGGCTCGACCTGATCGAGCCGACCCGCGAGGAGGACCGCCGCGTCGAACTGGCCCTCGGCATCGAAATCCCGACCCGAGAAGAATCGCAGAACATCGAGCCCTCCGAGGTGCTCTATTTCGAGAACGATGCGCGCTACATGTCGGCGCGCATCCTCTGCCAATCGGGGACGGAGAGCCCGAAGCTCGCGGCGATCTCCTTCATCCTGAAGGGCCGCGTGCTTGTCACGGTGCGCTATGACGAACCGCGCTCCTTCCAGATGTTCATCAACCGCCTCCAGCGGCCCGGTGCGGCTCTGGCCGATGGTGACCATATCCTCATCGCGCTGTTCGAGACCGTGATCGACCGCGCGGCCGAGATCCTGCGCCTGACGGGGGAGCGGATCGACGATGTCTCCGCCGCCATCTTCGACGGTGCCGCGCCGCGCGGCGGCGGTGACCAGCTTCGCACCACGCTCCAGCTCATGGGCGCGGAGGGCAACCGCATCTCCAAGGTTCGCGAGAGCCTGGTTTCGGTCGAGCGGATGCTGCTCTTCCTCTCGGCGAACACCGCCGGCGCCGTCCTGCGCGACGATCTGCGTGCCGAGGTCCGCACCACCCTGCGCGACCTGCAATCGCTCGAGGACCACGCGACCTTCCTGTCCTCGAAGATCCAGTTCCTGCTCGATGCGGTTCTCGGCCTCGTCAATCTCGACCAGAACAAGATCATCAAGATCTTCTCGGTCGCGGCGGTCGTCTTCCTGCCGCCGACCCTGATCGCATCGAGTTACGGCATGAATTTCAAGAACATGCCTGAGCTTGAGTGGCAGTATGGCTATCCGCTGGCGCTCGGCCTCATGGTGCTCTCCGCCGCGGCGACCTATCTCTTCTTCAAGATGAAGCGGTGGCTGTGATGTCCGGCAAGCCTTCGATCACCATCACCTATTGCACGCTCTGCCACTGGATGCTGCGCGCCGCCTGGATGGCGCAGGAACTGCTTTCCACCTTCGGGGAGGATCTCGGCCGCGTCAGCCTGGTTCCGACGCGCGGCGGCGTCTTCACGATCCATTACGGCGAGGAGCTGATCTGGGAGCGCGTGCGCGACGGCGGCTTCCCGGATTCGAAGGAGCTCAAGAAGCGGGTGCGCGACCGCCTCGATCCGGGCCGCGATCTCGGCCATATCGACCGCGACCATCGCGGACCCGGCGGCTGAGCCGGATGCGGCGGGGCGGAGACTGGCTCCGCCCCGCTTCCGAACGCCGGACTAGGGGGGCCGGGGGCGTTCAGAACCGGTAATTCACGCCGATCTTCGCGGAGAGATCGCCGGCGGTGACATGGGTGCGACCGGCGGCGAAATTCATCTTCTGCTTGCCGAGTGCGAGGTAATCGACCTCGCCCTTGAGGCTGATCCGGTCGGTCAGCATCTGCTCGACGCCGAAGCCGAGGAGCGGGCCGGCGCGGGTCTCGTTCTTGCGGCTGGAGGCGAAGCCGCCGGTCGCCGGGCTTGTGTAGCGCACTGGCGCGATGCCGATGCCGGCGACGCCGTAGACCAGGGTCGAGCCGAAGGAATAGCCCAGCCGGGCCTTGAGCGCATGGCGCGAATGCTGCTCGACCCCGAGATGGGTCGAGCTCTTCTTGCGGCTGCCGAGCAGCAATGCGCTCTCGGCCTCGACGCCGTAGACGAGGCTCCCGGCCTGGAAATTGTAGCCGGCCTGCACGCCGAGCCGGCCGCCGCCCATGCTGCGGGTGTTGCGCTTGCCGGAGAAGTTCAGCGCGTTGATGTTGGGGCTCGCGCCGCTCGACTTGAATCCGTTCGCATCCCCGCCGCCATGCACGCCGATATAGCCGCCGGACCAGTCCATGACGCGCGCGGGTATCGGAGCCGCAGCCGGGGCCGGGCGGCGGGCAAGGGGATCGGCGGCGCCGGCGGCACCCGGCAGGAGGACTAGGGCGGCGGCGGTGAGCGCAAGGCCGGTTATTCTGTTCATCATCGTCTCTCGGTTGGTCGGAACGGGCGGCGCCGGCGCCATGGCCGGCGCCTCGCCGCTCCGATGCCGGACCCCGACCCGCCTGTCGCCCGGACGGGTCGGCCCGGTCGCCGCCATGTCCGAACGGGCCGGATCGGACATGGTGGCGGGCCGCAGCCGCTGCCCGCCACAGTTTCGACCCGCTCGAACGCAATCCGGCAGGGAGCGTAGCGCGGGGCGCGCGAATCGGGGATCACGGTTCCATGAAGATGACTCTCGTCGGGCAGATCCTGACCGGGGCGCTGGTGCTGCACCAGCTGTTCGTCATCCTGCTGCTGCTGACCCGGCGCGAGGAGCGCAAGGACCATTCCTTCGCCATGGCGGCGTTCTTCGCCGCGAATCTCACGACCAGCCTGCCCGATCTCGTCGGGTTCTTCTGGCCGGGCGGGCATGTCGAGATCGGCGAGATGCTGGCGACCGCCTTCCTGATGCTGCTCGGCCCGGCGATTTATTTCTATGCCCGCGCCCTGGTGGCGCCGGAGGTCGTCCGGCTCGCCCGGGGCGATCTCGTGCATCTCGCGCCCTTTGCCGGAACGCTCGCAGTCGTGGCGATCCTCTTCCCGCTGATCCGCGCCGGCATCGACCCGGCCAAGCTCGCTCCCGGCACGCCCTGGCCGCCGGCGGCCATCGCGCTGGTGGGGCTGTCGATCCTCGTCGTCGGGGGCTTCCTCATCGTCACGACCTTCTATCTCGCCCAGACCCTGCGTCTGCTGGCGCGATACAGGCGCAGCAAGTTCGATTATTTCGCCGCGATCGAGGGGCGAAGCCTCACCTGGTTCGAGTGGATGATCGGGATCCTGACCCTGATCTGGCTCGTCAACCTGATTCTCATCATCGACGGCATGACCCTCGAATTGTTCGGGATCTCGCCGGACGCCTCGGCGATCGTCGAGGCGGGCTGGGTCTATGTCCTGTCCTTCATGGTGCTCTGGCAGCAGGCGATCTTCAAACCCTACCGGCATTTCCACCCGCAGCCGGAGATCGAGGCGGCTGCGGGTGAGGCGACCGAGCCGGAACCGCCGGCGAACGGCGCGCCCAAATACCAGCGCTCGGCCCTCGACGAGGAGCGCGGCCGCCGGATCGCCTCCAAGATCGAGAAGGCGATGGCGGAGGACCGGCTCTATCGCAACCAGGGCGTCACCCTGCGGCATCTCTCGGATCATACCCGCGTGCCGGAGAACTATCTCTCGCAGGTGCTCAACGAGCATCTCGGCCGCAACTTCTACGAATACATCAATCATTGGCGGATCAAGGATGCCTGCGGGCTGCTTGCCGACGAGGCATTCTCGATCATCGAGATCGGCGAGGAGGTCGGCTTCAATTCGCGTTCCACCTTCAACGCTGCCTTCAAGAAGGAGACCGGGCTGACGCCTTCGGAATACCGCGCCGCGCTTCGCGGCGCGGCGTGAGGCTGCGGGGGTTCGGGAGGCCAGTCCGCCTAGCGCGACAGTTGCGCGACCAGTTCGACATGCGGCGAATGCCGGAACTGATCGACCGGGGTCACCGTCTCGATCCGGAACCCGCCCGCAGCGAGGATGGCCGCGTCGCGCGCGAAGCTTTCGGGATCGCACGAGACATAGGCGAGGCGCGCAAGCCGCGATTTGGCGATTTCCCGCGCCTGCGCCTCGGCGCCCTGGCGGGGCGGGTCGAGGAGGACGGCGTCGAAGGGCTTCAGTTCCGCCGCAAAGAGCGGCCGGCGGAACAGGTCACGCGCCTCCGCCCGCGCCGGCTTCCCACCCGGATTGGCGCGGATCGAGCGCGCGAGTGCCGCGATCGCGCCGCTGTCGGAATCATAGCCCGCGACCTTCATGCGCCGTGCGAGGCGCAATGTGAACGGGCCGAGCCCGCAGAAGAGATCGGCGACATGCCGCGCCTCCCCGAGCGCCGTGCTTGCCAGCGCCGCGAGCCGGGCCTCGGCCTCGGCCGTCGCCTGCAGGAAGGCGCCGGAGGGCAGGGTGGCGGAGAGTTCCGGCGCATCGGCGAAACGGATCGTCGGCATCCGCGCCTCGATCAGCCGCTCGCCATGCAGCGTCAGGCGCGCGAGATCGAAGCGCGCCGCCAGTACGACGAGCTTCTGCCGCAGCGCCTCCGGCAGGGCGCCGGCGCCACGGATATCGCAATCGAGTCCGGAATCGCTCGCCGTCACCAGCAGGTCGAGCGGCTTGGCGAGGCCGCGCAGCACATGGCCGATGGCGCGGGCGATGTCCGGCGCCGGGGCGAGCGCCGGCACCAGCAGCGGACAATGGTCGAGATCGACGAGATCGTGGCTGCGCTGCCGCATGAAGCCGGCGGCGATCCCGGCCGTGTGCCGGCGGATATGCAGCGTCACCCGCCGCCGCCCTGCGCCATGCGCGTCGATCGTCGGCGTGACCGGCGGCGACAGCCCCGCGCGCGCCAGCGCCGCGACGATCCGCGCCCGCTTCCATTCCGCGACCGCCGGTGCTGCCCAATGCTGGAGCGCGCAGCCGCCGCAGGTGCCGAAATGCCGGCATTCCGGGGCGATCCGTTCCGGGCTCGGGGCCAGGATCTCGATCAACGCGCCGCGCCCGTCCGCGATCGCGGCCCGCACGCGCTCCCCCGGCAGGGTGAAGGGCACCGCGACGCGCGCCTCCCCATCCCGGGCGAGCCCGTCGCCCCGCCCGCCGATCGCGGTGATGTCGAGCGTTGCGACGGCGCTCATGCGGCCTTCCGCGCCACGATCAGGAATTCGCGGTTCCCGTCGCCGCCGGCGATCGGCGAGGGCAGGCGGGCCTCGACCGTCACCCCGAGCGCGGCGATCTCGGCCGCTACCCGGTCGAGAACCGCCGCCTGGAGGGCCGGATCGCGGATCACGCCCTTCTTGCCGGCACCCGGCCCGGCCTCGAATTGCGGCTTCACCAGCCCCACCAGCCGCCCGCCGGGCTTCACGCGGGCAAGGCCGGCCGGCAGCGCCTTGGCGAGCCCGATGAAGGCGAGATCGGCGACGAGAAGATCGACGGGCTCCGGCACCTCGGCGGGGGTGATCGCGCGCGCGTCGAGCCCTTCCAGCGCCACGACGCGCGGATCGTCGCGCAGCGCGGCGTGCAATTGGCCGTGCCCGACATCGACCGCGAACACGCGCTTTGCGCCGCGCCGGAGCAGGAGATCGGTGAACCCGCCTGTCGAGGCGCCGAGATCGAGGCAGATGGCGCCGGAAGGATCGATCCCCGCCGCGTCGAGCGCCGCCGCGAGCTTCAGCGCCCCGCGCGAGACATAGTCATGCTCGGGCTCCGCCTCGATCGCCGTATCGGCTTCCACCATCTGCGCCGCCTTGCGCGCCGGGCTGCCGCCGATCCGGACCCGGCCGGCGGCGATCGCTGCCGCGGCACGGGCGCGGCTCGGGAAGACTGTCCGTTCGACGAGCAACTGGTCGAGCCGCATCCGTGCCATATTTTATCAGTGCCTCTATGCATCCGGCGTGGCGGCCGGGAGGTAGAAAAACGGGGAGGCTTCGCGCCCTGGTCCAGAGCGGACCCTTAACCCCAGACTCGACCCGGAGGAAGACAATGAAACCCGAAACCCTGTTCTCGCGCCGCCTGTTCCTCGCCGGTGCCGCAAGCGCCGCCACGTTGCCGGCGCTTCCGCGCGCCGTGCTGGCGCAGGCCGCGCCCGCCGGTCCCTTCGTCCTGCCGCAGCTCGGCTATGCCTTCAACGCGCTCGAACCGCATATCGACGCGATGACGATGGAGGTTCACTCGCAGCGCCACCACGGTGCATTCATCGGCAATCTCAACAATTTCGCCAAGGAGCATTCGGTCCTGGCCGCGAACCCGGTCGAGAAGCTGCTCGCCGGCTGGCAGCAATTGCCGGAATCGATCCGCATGGGGGCCAAGAATTCGCTTGGCGGCCATGCCAACCACACCATGTTCTGGATCATCATGACCCCCGGCGGCGCCAAGGAACCCTCGGGCGAACTCAGGACCGCGATCGAGCGCGATCTCGGTGGGTTCGACAAGATGAAGACCGATTTCAACGCCGCCGGTGCGCGCGTCTTCGGCTCGGGCTGGGTCTTCATCACGGTGGACCAGAGCGGCAAGCTGGCGATCACCACGCGCCCCAACCAGGATACGCCGCTGATGGACGGGCAGCGGGTGCTGCTCGGCAACGATGTCTGGGAGCACGCCTATTATCTCAAGTATCAGAACCGCCGCGCCGAATACCTCGTGAACTGGTGGGCGGTCGTCAACTGGACGAAGATCGGCGAGCGCTATGCCGCCGCCAAGGCCGGCACGCTGACGATCTGATCAGGCCCGCACCGCGCGCTCGGCCTGGCTGCCGAGCGCGCGCAACACCGTGGCGACAATGCCGCGCGCGTCGAGCCCTGCCTCGGCATACATCCGCTCCGGCCTGTCCTGGTCCTGATAGCGGTCCGGCAGCGTCATCGTGCGCACCTTGAGCGCGCCGTCGAGCAACCCGTCCTCGGCCAGCGCGTGCAGCACCTGGCTGCCGAAGCCGCCGACCGACCCCTCCTCGATGGTGACGAGCAGCGCATGCCCCTCCGCGAGACGCCGGAGCAGCGCGCGGTCGATTGGCTTGGCGAAGCGCGCATCGGCGACGCTGGTGGAAAGCCCCAGCTTCTCCAGCTCCTCGGCGGCCTTCAGCGCCTCCTGAAGCCGGGTGCCGAGCGAGAGCAGCGCGATCTCCCGCCCTTCGCGCAGGATGCGACCCCGGCCGATCTCCAGCACCTCGCCCCGCGCCGGCATCTCGACCCCGATTCCCTCGCCGCGCGGATAACGGAAGGCGATGGGGCCGGCATCATGGGCGGCGGCGGTGCGCACCATGTGGCACAATTCGGCCTCGTCCGCCGCCGCCATCACCACCATGTTCGGCAGGCAGCAGAGATAGGCGAGGTCGAAGGCGCCGGCATGGGTCGGCCCGTCGGCGCCGACAAGCCCGGCCCGGTCGAGCGCGAAGCGCACCGGCAGGTTCTGGAGCGCGACGTCATGCACCACCTGGTCGTAGCCGCGCTGAAGGAAGGTGGAATAGATGGCGCAGAACGGCCTGAACCCCTCGGCCGCGAGCCCGGCCGCGAAGGTCACGGCGTGCTGCTCGGCGATTCCGACATCGAAGGTGCGGCGCGGAAACGCCGCGCCGAACAGATCGAGCCCGGTGCCGGAAGGCATCGCGGCGGTGATCGCAACGATCTTCTCGTCCACCTCCGCCTCGCGGATCAGGCTCTCGGCGAAGACGCGGGTATAGGCCGGCGCGTTGGTCGGGGCCTTGGCCTGCTTGCCGGTGACGACATCGAACTTGACGACGCCGTGATATTTGTCGGCGCTCGCCTCGGCCGGGGCATAGCCCTTGCCCTTCTGCGTCACGACATGAACGAGGATCGGCGCGCCGACCTCGGCGTCGCGGACATTGCGCAGCACCGGCAGCAGATGGTCGAGATTGTGGCCGTCGATCGGCCCGACATAATAGAAGCCCAGCTCCTCGAACAGCGTGCCGCCGGTGACATAGCCGCGCGCATGTTCCACCGCGCGGGTGATCGCGGAATCGAGCCGCTTGGGCAGTTGCGCGGTGAGCTGCTTGCCGAAATCACGCAGCTTCAGATAGGTCTTGCCCGAGGCGAGCCGCGCGAGATAGGCGGACATCCCCCCCACCGGCGGCGCGATCGACATGTCGTTGTCGTTGAGGATGACGATGAGCCGCGAATGCGCTGCGCCGGCATTGTTCATAGCCTCATAGGCCATACCGGCGCTCATCGCGCCGTCACCGATCACGGCGATGACGTGGTTTGTCCCGCCGGCGAGATCGCGCGCCACCGCCATGCCGAGCCCGGCCGAGATCGATGTCGAGGAATGCGCGGCGCCGAAGGGATCGTATTCGCTCTCGGCGCGCTTGGTGAAGCCGGAGAGCCCGCCACCCTGGCGCAGCGTGCGGATGCGGCTCCGCCGCCCGGTCAGGATCTTGTGCGGATAGGCCTGGTGTCCGACATCCCAGATCAGCCGGTCGGCCGGGGTGTCGAACACGTGATGCAGCGCGACCGTCAGTTCGACAACCCCGAGCCCGGCGCCGAGATGGCCGCCGGTAACGGAGACCGCGTCGATCGTCTCGGCACGGAGTTCGTCGGCGACCTGCCGCAATTGCGATGGGTCGAGCCGGCGCAGGTCGGCGGGGCTGGCGATGCGGTCGAGCAGCGGCGTTTCAGGGCGCGGGTTCATCCGCAGCGTTATAGCGCCTCTGGCGGTTCGGGCAATCGCCCATCCCTGATCATGCACCGCCACGGCTTGCGCCACCGCAAGGGAAATCATATGAAAAACTGAATGTGTCTATGAAAGGTCCGGCGCGATGGCCGCCGGCAGCGGAGCACCCCATGAAGGATTATCCGGACATCACCCGCTCGACCTCGGCCGGCCTGCGCGAATTGCGCAAGGATGCCGGCGAGACGCTCGCGGCCTTCTCCGCCCTGACCAAGGAGGCCATGAAGCCGGGGCTGCTCGATGCCAAGACCAAGGAATTCATCGCCCTGGCGCTCGGCGTCGCGGCGCGCTGCGATGCCTGCCTTGGCTACCACGCAGAGGCGCTGGTGCGGCTCGGCGCCACGCGCCAGGAACTGGCGGAGGTGCTGGCGGTGGCGGTGCAGATGGGCGGCGGCCCCTCGCTGATGTATGCCGCCGATGCGATGACCGCCTTCCTCCAGTTCGAGGCCGGCGAAAAGGCCCGGACCTAGCGCTCCGGCAGCGGGATGAACTCGCTTTCGCCGGGCACGGAATCGAACCGGCCGGCCGCCCAGTCGGCCTTGGCCTGTTCGATCCGGTCCTTGCGCGAGGAGACGAAATTCCACCAGATGTGCCGGGGTCCGTCCATGGGCTCGCCGCCGAAGATCATCAGCCGCGCATGGCCGAGCGCGAGGATCGAGATCCGGTCGCCGGGGTGGAAGACGAGGAGCTGGCCGGGGCCGAACGTGTCGCCGGCGATGTCGATCTCGCCCGAGACCGTGTAGACGGCGCGCTCGTCGAGATCGGCGTCGAGCGGCAGCACGGCGCCGGGCGCCAGAACCGCCTCGGCATAGAAGGCGGGATGGGGGAAGGCGACGGGCGAGCGGGCGCCGTAGCCCTCGCCCATGATGATCCGCACCCGCTTGCCCTCGCCGGTCACGCGCGGCAATTCGGTCTCGGCATGGTGGACAAAGGCCGGCGCCGTCTCCTCGTGGCTGGCGGGCAGGGCGGCCCAGGCCTGGATGCCGAAGAGCCGCCGGTTCGGGGCCTGCCGCGCCTCGGGGCTGGTGCGCTCGGAATGGACGACGCCCGCGCCGGCGCTCATCAGGTTGAGCGCGCCGGGCCGGATCTCCTGCACGATCCCGAGCGAATCGCGATGCAGGATCGATCCATCGAAGAGATAGGTCACGGTCGCGAGCCCGATATGGGGGTGCGGCCGCACGTCGAGCCCGGTGCCGAGCAGGAATTCGCTCGGCCCCATCTGGTCGAAGAAGACGAAGGGGCCGACCATCCGCCGCCCGGCTGCGGGCAGCGCGCGCCGCACCTCGAATCCACCGATATCGTGGGCGCGCGGCACGATCACCTGTTCGATCGCCGCGCAGGCGCGGGCATCGCCGGGGGCGGGATCTTCGGCGGGCAGGCTCGACATGGCGGGCTCCTCCTTGCGCAAGCAAATGGGGCCGTGCGCCGCTGCGGGAAGGGCAGGCGGCTTCAGCGCTCGGGATCGAGCGGCGCGGCGCCGGCGGGCTTGCCGTCCGGTCCGAGCGCGATCCGGGCGATGCGCATCTCGGCTTCCTTCAGCAGCGCCTCGCAGCGCTTCTTCAGCTGTTCGCCGCGCTCGTAGCGCTCGATCGATTTTTCGAGGCTCACCTCGCCGCGTTCGAGCTCGGCGACGATGGTTTCGAGTTCGGCCAGCGCCGCCTCGAAGGGCATCGCGGCGATATCGGGGGGAAGGGTGCTGCTCATGGGGAAGAACCTGTGATCGGGCAGACCCTAGACGATCGCGGCCGGGGAGGAAACAGCGCGGCGGGTTATCCACGCCCCGACGCGGCCGCCCGCGCATCAGCCGAGCCGGCCGAGGCGGAAGCCGGGCGCCGGGCGCTCCGTCAGCACCTCGCGGCGGAAGCGGAACAGCGCGGCCGGGCGGCCGCCGGTCACGGTCTGGCCGCCGGTGGGCTCGACGAGCCCGCCCTGCTCGACGAGGCGGCGGAAATTCTGCTTGTGCAGGTGATGGCCCGAGATCGCCTCGACCTTCTTCTGGAGATCGGTCAGCGTGAAGCTCTCGGGCATCATCTCGAAGATCAGCGGGCGGTATTTCAGCTTGCCGCGGATGCGCCCCAGCGCGGTCGCGAGGATGCGGCGATGATCGAACGCCATCGGCTCGCCCGGCACGCAAACGGCGCCGGCGGCGCGGCCGTCGCGGATCGCCTCCGGCACGAGCCCGGCCTCGTAGAGCAGTTCGTAGCGTTCGAGCACCTTCTCCTCGTCGAAGGGCAGGGTATCGGAACCGAAATAGAGCGCGACGCGCTCGACAGGCGAGAGCGCGCGGCGGTCGATGCCGGCGCCGCGCTGATCGGCGCCGCGCGCCCAGCTTTCGAGCGCCGGCCGGATCATGGCGTCGATCAGCGCCGGCTTGCCGCCCCGCCAATCCTCCCAGGGGAAGCAGGCGTAGAGCGGCGCGAAATGCGCCGCGCCGCGATCGGCGATCCGGGTCAGGGCGAGATAGCCGATCGAGACGACATGCGGGCTCGCATCGACCTCGCCGCGCGCGCGCTCGGCGGCGTGCCGGCCGCGATCGCCGAAGGTGTAGAGCTGCTCGACATAGCCCAATGCCTGCCCGGCCTGCTCCTGCGCGAAGGAGCGCAGCCCGATTTCCAGCGTGCGATGCTTCAGCGGGTCGAACGGCCCGGAGGGCAGGCCGAGGCTCTCCCCGCCCCGCGCCGCATAGACCAGCGGCGTCTGCCCCTCCACCGCCATGAGGACGGCGGTGAGATTGATCTCGATGGGCAGGGCGGGGCGCATATCCGTTCAGCCGGCGCCGATATCGAGCGCGAAGGGCACGCCCTCGAACGTATCGATTCCGCGGCCGATGGCGTCGATCGCATCGACCATCCGCCCGCCGCGCCCGAGCAGATCGTCGCCGAGCGCGGCCAGATGCCGGTTCGGCGTCGCGGTGGGCGAGACGGCGCGGATATGTCCGGCCCATTCGGTCTCGGTCCGGTCCGGCCGGAGCGCGCAGGCGGCGATGAAGGCGCTCGCGGTTGAGCGGCTGACCCCGGCATAGCAATGGATGACCAGGGGCCGCGCGCGCTCCCAGCGCGTCACGAACGCGACGAGCGCCGCGACATCCTGCTCCCCGGCCATCACCTCGCCCTCGCGCGGTTCGGTGATGTCGGAGAAATTGAGCACGAGATGCCGCTCCGGCGCGATTCCCTCCGGGCGCGGCACCGGTGTGACCGCCTTGATCACCGTCACGACATCGGCCGCGCCGGTCGTGCGGACGGTTTCGTACAGGCGCTGCAGCGAACAGACATGGATGCGGGGCATGTCAGGGCTCCTGTCGACCGGGCGGCCCGGCATGGAGGGCGGCGTCGAGTTCGGTGAAGCGGGCGAGGAAGGCCGCCTCCACCGCCTCGATCGGCAGGGGAAGGACGAGCGCGGCCATGTCCGGTTTGAGCCGGAACGGCTGGCCGAAGAATTCCCGCGCCTCGGCCTCGGTGAAGCCTGCGAGCCGGGTCGCCTCGTGATACGCGGCGGCGCGATCCGCGCGCTTGGCGAGATCGGCGGCGAGGCGCGGCATCGGCGCCGGCAGCGAGAAGCGACGCAGCACCGCGTCGAGGATGCGGCTCTCGGTCTCGCGATAGGCGTCGCCGATCACCGCCTTGAACGGCGAGATCATGTCGCCGATCACGTATTCGGCGGCATCGTGCAGCAGCACCGCGAGCCGGGTGCGCAGGCCGGCCTGCGGCGCCATCTCCCCCGCGATCGCCTCGACGAGCAGCGAATGCTGTGCCACAGAGAAGATATGCGTGCCATGCGTCTGCCCGTTCCAGCGCGCGACCCGCGCCAGACCATGGGCGATGTCGGCGATCTCGATATCGAACGGCGAGGGGTCGAGCAGGTTGAGCCGCCGCCCGGAGAGCATGCGCTGCCAGGCGCGCGGCGGTTTCGCGCGCGTCGTCCGCGCGGCGGATGAGGGGGCGGATGCGGAGCGCGCCATGCAGCGGTTTTGTCCTCTCGCGCCGGGATTGGCAACAGGCGCGATGCGCCGGTCAGGCCATGCCCTTGCCGAAGCGGGCATAGGCGGGCGGCGTCAGCTCGACGGGAACGCCGCCGGCAGTGACCGGCAGCCCCGCTGCTTCGGCCTCCGCCAGCCGGTCGAGCCGCAGGATGGCGATGGCACGGTCGCCGAAGCTTTCGCCGACCCGGCCGATCGCCCGCTCTCCCGCCATCACCTCGGCACCGCCGGTAACGCCGAACCCGTTGAGGAACCGCGCCGCGAGCGCGCGCGTGCGCGCCGTGCCGCGATGCTCCATGCGGCTCACGACCTCCTGGCCGATATAGCAGCCCTTGCGGAAATCGACCCCGCCGAGCTGGTCGAGATTGACCTCGTGCGGGAAGGCGTCGCCGGTGACGAAATCCTTCCCCGCTTCGGGGATGCCGAGCGCCACGCGCCGCGCGTGATAGGCTTCCGCGGCGCCGGGGGCGAAGCCGGCGGTCGCACGCTCCAGCGCATCGCGCGGGCCGTAGAGCCGCTGCCCGAGTTCCGGCGCGCGGGGATCGGCGAAGGCGTAGAAATCCGGCCCCTCGACCGGCGGTGCATCGAGGCAGATCCGCATATCGATCGGCGCCCCGAGCCGGCTGATGGCGATCGCCGCGCGCAGCCGGTAGCGTTCGAGGCGTTCGAGAAGGTCATCCGCCAGCCCGGCTGCAACATCGATGAGGTAAAGCGGCTCGTCGTCGCTGCCGTTGAACACCAGCATGTCGGCGATGATCTTGCCCTGCGGGGTCAGAAGCGCCGCGGCGCGGCCGGTTCCCGGCGCGAGCCCGGCGATATCGGCGGTGACGAGGTTGTGCAGGAAATGCTGCGCCTCGCCGCCGGTGATCGCGAGAACGGCGCGATCCTCTGCGGGAATGACGTGGGGCGGGGCGGAGGGCTCGATCGCGGTCACGGGATCTCGTTCACGGGCTGGCGGGCGCGTTGGGGGCTTGTTTGCCTCCGGAGCGGCAGATAAGTCCGGTGCGGGGGCGCGGCAAGGGCGCCCGGATCACCGGCCGCGGAGAGAGGTATGGCAGAGACATTCGACACCCTGCTGCTCGGCGCCGAGATCGTCAACCAGGACGGCCGCGCCATCTGCGATCTCGGCCTGCGCGGCGGGCGGATCGCCGTGATCGGCGATCTCTCCCGCGCCGCCGCCGCCGAGACGCTCTCCTGCCGGGGCCTGACCATCCTGCCCGGCATCATCGACACGCAGGTGCATTTCCGCGAACCGGGCCTCACCCACAAGGAGGATCTCGAATCCGGCTCGCGCGCCGCCGTTCTGGGCGGGGTGACGGCGGTGTTCGAGATGCCGAACACCAACCCGATGACAACCTCCGCCGCGGCGCTCGCCGCCAAGGTTGCCGCGGCGCATCACCGCATGCATTGCGATTTCGCCTTCTTTGTCGGCGGCACGGCCGAGAATGTCGAGGAGATCCCGGTTCTGGAAAAGCTGCCCGGCGCGGCGGGGATCAAGGTCTTCATCGGTTCGTCGACCGGCAACCTGCTGGTGGAGGATGACGAAACCCTGGCGCGGATCGTTGCCCGGCTCTCCCGCCGCGCCTCCTTCCATTGCGAGGACGAGGCGCGGCTCCGCGCGCGGCTCGATCTGCGCCGGCCGGGCGACCCCGCCTCCCATCCCGTCTGGCGCGATCCGGAGGCGGCGCTGCTGGCGACGCAGCGGCTGGTGACGCTGGCGCGCCGCTTCGGCCGGCGGGTGCACGTTCTGCATGTCTCGACCGGCGACGAGATCGAATACCTCGCTGGTCACAAGGATGTCGCGAGCTGCGAGGTGACGCCGCATCATCTCACGCTCGCCGCGCCGGAATGCTACGAACGCCTCGGCACCTACGCGCAGATGAACCCGCCGGTGCGCGATAGGGCGCATCAGGAGCGGATCTGGCGCGGTGTGGCGGAAGGGGTCGTCGATATCCTTGGCTCGGACCACGCCCCCCATACCCGCGCGGAGAAGGATCACCCCTATCCCGGATCGCATTCGGGCATGACCGGCGTGCAGACGCTGGTCCCGGTCATGCTCGATCACGTCCATGCCGGGCGGCTGAGCCTCGAGCGCTTCGTCGATCTCGCCGCGGCCGGGCCGGCGCGGCTGTTCGGCATCGCCGCGAAGGGGCGCATCGCGGTCGGCTACGACGCGGACCTGACGATCGTCGATCTGAAGCGCCGCGAGACGATCACCGACGGCTGGATCGCCTCGAAATGCGGCTGGACGCCCTATGACGGGATGCAGGTCACCGGCTGGCCGGTCGGCACCTTCGTGCGCGGCCGCCGCGTGATGTGGCAGGGCGAGTTGACGGGACCGGGAACGGGCGAGCCGGTGCGTTTCGGGGAAGCCTTGCCGGAACGCGGATGAACGGGCCGCTCTTGACGGGCCGGCCGGCTCAGTTCTTCATCTTGAGCGAATATTCGCCGGCCTTGATCCGCTCGGGCAACCGTTCGGCGAATTTGCCGACAGCCTCCTCGCCATAGGTGGCGACGAGCTCGACGAAGGCGGCGAACAGCGCGGCATGGGCGAGGCAATCGCCGTCGATTCCGTCATAGCGGCCTTCGGCAAAGGCTTCCGAGACATAATTATACGCTGCACGCCGCTGGTCGGCGTAGAGCGCGTCGTTCGACCTGCCCAGTTCGTCGTTCGTCTGCACGCGCGCATTCCCCGTTTCGTCCGCAGGTCGGCCCGCCGTTCCCGGCGCTGCTCGCCTTCCACTCGCCCCTTGCTGGCAGGATCAGGCTAGACCGCGCAGAGCGCGAAAGCGAGCATTCCGTTGAGAAAACGTTAACGCGGCCGTTCGTCTTGTGGATGAAAGCGGGGAAAGCTCAGCTCCCGAAGCGGCGGTCGAGTTCGCGGGCGAGCCGCGCGGCGTCGCGCGTCAGCATGGCGCGGGCGGCCCGGGCGGCCGGCGTGCATTGGCGGTAGCTCGTCGAATATTCGGAAAATCCCTGGTTGTAGGCGCCGGTCAGCCGCTCGCGCAGCCCGGAATTGTCGCCCTCGGCTTCGAGGAACGCCTCCATCCGCCGCTGCCAGGGGTTGGGCCACGTGTCCGGCGCGCAGAGATCGGCGAGGAAGGCCAGCGCCCCGATCACCTCCGAGAACTGCGTCAGGGGAGCTTCCTGCGCATTCGGCGGCGCGATCGCCGGTTTCGGCACCGGTGCCGGCGCCTCCGCCGCAGGGCGCTTGCGGCGGATCGGGCGCGGCTGCGCCGCCGGTTGCGCGAGCGCC
The DNA here is from genome assembly GCF_008641065.1 of Rhabdaerophilum calidifontis. Lineage (GTDB taxonomy): Bacteria > Pseudomonadota > Alphaproteobacteria > Rhizobiales > Beijerinckiaceae > Rhabdaerophilum > Rhabdaerophilum calidifontis. The sequence continues at coordinate 163,477 of NZ_VTRS01000006.1, forward strand.
TCCAGCGCCGGCAGCAGGGAGAGAACGAGCGCCATCGCGGCGCGGGCAAAGGACCGGGCGCGTCGCCCGGTCACGCCGCCGCCCCGGCGACGAGGCGCGCCGCGCGCGCGAGCACCGCCTCGAGCCCGCGCGTCATCGCGAGATCGCCCGGCGCGAGCGGATCGACCCAGCGGATATCGGATATTTCGGCCGATGGGGTGGGCTCGCCCGCGATCCAGCGCCCGGCGAAGGCCGCGATCACCGCATGCGCGCGCAGCAGCCCGGCGGGATCATGCTCGATATGCTCGACATGATCGACGAACCCGACGATCTCGGCCGTGACCCCCACCTCCTCGGCGAGTTCGCGCAGCGCGCCTTCAGCCATGCGCTCGCCGGGCTCGATCCGGCCGCCGGGCAGCGACCAGAGCCCGAGCGCCGGTGCGCGGGCGCGGCGCGCGACCAGCACCCGGCCGTCGCGGAACACGGCGATCGACGCCGCGAGCACCGGCCGCGCCGGCGGGTCAGACATGCTGACCGCCATTGATGTGCAATTCGGCGCCGGTGACATAGGCGGAGGCATCGGTGCAGAGGAAATAGATCGCCTTGGCGACCTCGTCCGGCGTGCCGAGCCGGCGCATCGGCAGGGTCTCGACGATCTTCTCCGTGCCGGGGGAGAGGATCGAGGTGTCGATCTCGCCGGGCGAGATGGCGTTGACCCGCACGCCGAAGGGGCCGAAATCCGCCGCCATCTCGCGGGTCAGCGCCGCCAGCGCGGCCTTGGAGGTGGCATAGGCCGCCCCCGCGAAGGGGTGGACGCGCCCGCCGGCGATGGAGGTGACATTGACCACCGCGCCCTTCGCGGCCCGCAATTCATCGATCAGCCCGCGCGCGAGCATGATCGGGGCGAAGAAATTGACCTGGAAGACGGTGGCCCAATCCTCGATCGGGGTTTCGATCGCCGAGAGCCGCGCGCCGCCCGGCCCCTTCGGCGAGATCCCGGCATTGTTGACAAGCGCGTGCAGCCGGCCATCCGCCAGCCGCGACTTGATCTCGCCGATCGCGCGCAGGGTGTCGGCCGGGTCGGCGAGATCGACCTGGACATGGTTGTCGCCCCCGGCGTCCCAGGGGCAGTTCTCCGGCACGGGCTGGCGCGAGCAGGCGATCACCCGCCAGCCGGCCGAGGCGAAACGCTTGACGGTGGCGTGCCCGATCCCGCGCGAGGCACCGGTCAGGAGCAGGGTCCGCCGCTCGGCGGGGGCATTGGCGCGGTCCCGTTCCATGGCGGCCTCCGTTCAGGGGTAGAAATGCACGATCTCGAACGGCGCGTCGAGCGCGGCGCGGCGGAAGATCAGCCTGTCATGCAGGCGGAACGGCTTGTCCTGCCAGAATTCGATGGAGAGCGGCCGGATCCGCCAGCCGCTCCAATAGGGCGGGCGCGGCACCTCGCCGAGCCCGAACCGAGCCGCCTCGCGCGCCACCGCCGCCTCCAGCGCGAAGCGGCCCTCGAGCGGGCGCGATTGCCGCGAGGCCCAGGCGCCGATCCGGCTGTCACGCGGGCGCGAGGCGAAATAGGCATCGGCCTGTTCCGGAGCGACCTCCTCGACGGGGCCGCGGAAGCGCACCTGCCGGCGCAGGCTCTTCCAGTGCAGAACGCCCGCCGCCTGCATGTTCGCGGCCAGCTCGCCGCCCTTCTGGCTCTCGCGATTGGAATAGAAGACGAAGCCGCGCGGATCATACTCCTTCAGCAGCACCATGCGGACATTGGGCATCAGATCGGCGCCGGCGGTGGCGAGGGCCATCGCGTCGGGATCATTGATCTCCTTGTCGCGCGCTTGCGCAAACCATTCCGCAAACAGCGCGAAAGGGTCCCGCACGTCATCCCACAAACCGGTCATTAACGGTTCCGTCCTCTAATGAAGATTGCGGTTCACTCGCTGGGGTCGCGTCGTGTCGCGTTCAACCTGCTCCCCTGCCGGCCGGATGGCCGTGCCATGCTTCCGATATAGCGCGCCGCCGGGTGCGCGCAATCGGAACAGTTCGGCGCGCATGCTCGCGGCCCTGCTGCTCGGCGGGCCGCTGCTCGGCGGGTGCAGCCTCGTGATGCCGCTCGCCTCCTTCCACCAGGATGCCGAGACCACGGGCAGCCTCGCGAGCCCGGCCGCCGCCCTCGATCCGGCGCTCGATGCCGAGGATTGGCGCCGCGCCCAGGCCGCGCTCGCGCTGGCCGTGGATCCGCAGGGACCGGGGCAGCCGGTCAACTGGGACAATCCCGCAACCCGGCGGCGCGGCAGCTTCGCGCCGGCCGGCGACCTCGTCCTCGTCGAGGGGCAGGTCTGCCGCCCCTTCGTGGCGACGCTCGGCTCCTCGCTGCCCGGCACCCGCGAGACGCGGCGCAACGGTCGCGCCTGCCGCACCGGCCCCGGCGAATGGGCGCTCCGGAGCGTTCCGGAACCCGAAGTCAGGGATGGACGCGCCGCCGCGGCGCCTTTCGCGCTGACGCCGCGGCTGCCCGGCCCTGCCGGTTCGGCGCTCGAGGCGAGGGCGGCCGACGAATAGCCTCTCCGGCGCGTTGCGCTTCGGCAACAGCGTTCCCATCTAGGCGGCGGGCGCCGCGACGAGTGCGGCAGCCGATCGAGGGACAGATGCGCGATCCTTACCTTGTTCTGGGCGTGAAGCGCGATGCGGGCGCGGAGGAGATCAAGCGCGCCTTCCGCAAGCTCGCGAAAACCTGGCATCCTGATCGCAATTCCGGGGATCCGAAGGCGAAGGAGCGCTTCGCCGAGATCAACGCCGCCTACGAGATCCTCGGCGATGCGGCGCGCCGCCGGCAATTCGACCGCGGCGAGATCGATGCCGAAGGCAAGCCGCGCGCCACCTTCCATCCCGGCTTCGACCCCGCCAGCCAGGGCATGGCGGGCGGGTTCCGCTTCGATTTCGGTGCGGATGCCTCTCCGGGCGGCCGCCCCGACCCGCGCGACATCTTCTCAGACCTGTTCCGCCGCTTCGAGGCCGGCGGCGCCGATCCGCGCGCCGGCGCGGGGCCGCGACCGGGCGGCGCGGCAGGCGGACGCTCGGCGATCCCGCCGGGCGAGGATATCGAACTCGAGGCCGCAGTGCCGCTCGAAACGATCGCACAGGGCGGAACGGTACGGCTGACACTGCCGGATCTTCGCATGCTCGAAGTCAAGGTGCCCGCCGGTGCGGCGAACGGCGCGACGATGCGGCTGCGCGGCCAGGGCCAGCCCTCGCCCTTCGGTGGCCCGAACGGCGATGCGCTGGTGACGATCCGCTACCAGCGCCATCCGCGCTTCACGCTCGATGGCGCCGATTTGCGGATCTCGGTGCCCGTGCCGCTGCGCGAGGCGATTCTCGGCGGTTCGGTGCGGGTGCCGACGCTGGCCGGCGAGGTCGAGGTCACGGTTCCCCCCTGGACGAGCGGCGGCAAGGCGCTGCGCCTGCGCGGCAAGGGCCTGCCGCTGAAGGAGCGCACGGGCGACCTTTTCGTGACGCTCGACATCGATCTCGGCCCCAACGATCCGGAGATCGAGGGCTTCTTCCGTCGCCGCCGCGGCTGAAAGACGGCGATTGTCGCCCGTCCCCGCTTGAACCTTGCTCCGAACCGGGTATGGAAGACGGCCAATCACGGTCGATCCGCCGCGGACGGCCGTCTTCTCTGTTCGGGAATCGGAGCCGGAATGACGATGGCGACGGAAGAGAAGCCGGGCAACGGCCTCCTCAAAGGCAAGCGCGGGCTCATCATGGGGCTCGCCAACAACCGCTCGATCGCCTGGGGCATCGCCCGGGCCTGCCGAGCGGCGGGGGCCGAACTGGCATTCACCTACCAGGGCGATGCGCTGAAGAAGCGCGTCGAGCCGCTGGCCGCGGAGCTCGGGGGCCTGGTGGTCGGCCATTGCGACGTGACCGACCAGGGCTCGATCGATGCCGTCTTCGCCGAGCTCGGCCGGCACTGGAACCGGCTCGATTTCGTCGTCCATGCCATCGCCTTCGCCGACAAGGACGAGCTGACCGGCCGCTACATCGACACGAGCGAGGCCAATTTCTCGAAATCCATGCTCATCTCCTGCTATTCGCTGACGGCGATCGCCCAGCGCGCGGAGAAGCTGATGGGGGCCGGCGGCTCGATCCTGACGCTGACCTATTACGGCGCCGAGAAATGGATGCCGCATTACAATGTCATGGGCGTCGCCAAGGCGGCGCTCGAAGCGAGCGTTCGCTATCTCGCGGCCGACCTCGGTCCGCAGGCGATCCGCGTCAACGCAATCTCGGCCGGGCCGATCAAGACGCTGGCCGCGAGCGGGATCGGCGATTTCCGCTACATCCTCAAATGGAACGAATACAACGCGCCGCTGCGCCGCACCGTGACGATCGAAGAGGTCGGCGACAGTTCGGTCTACCTGCTCTCGGACCTGTCGCGCGGGGTGACCGGCGAGGTGATGCACGTCGATTCGGGCTATCATGTCGTCGGCATGAAGAACCCCGAGGCGCCGGATCTTTCGCTCGACAAGGAATGAGGGTTCCGATGCGGCCGGCCATCCATTCCGTTTCCGGTCTTGTGATGCTGCTCGCCGTCTCCGGCGCTTCCGGCCAGACTGCTCCCGCGGCGCCGGCTTCCGCGACACCGACCGCTACGGCGCCGGCTTCCGCGCCGAACGTGGTCCGGACCGAGACCGAGCGCAAGGGCCGCTCCGGGCTCGAGATCTTTCTCGGCACCTATCTGACGCTCAACCGCGAATGCAAGGTCGGGCCGACGCCGAAGATCGAATATCCCGAACCGCCGAAGAACGGGAAGATGACGACCCGCCCCTTCCCGATCAACCTGCGCGCGGTGCCCGGCGCGCCGCGCGGCAATTGCATCGGCACCTCGCCGAACGGGCTCGCGGTGATCTACCGCTCGGAGCGCCGCTTCCGGGGCGAGGACCGGATCGTCTTCCGCGTCGTCTATCCAACCGGCGATGTCCGCGAGGTGACGGCCAGGGTCATCGTTCAATAGGGCGATGCCGGTCCTGTATTTCATCCGCCACGGCGAGACCGACTGGAACCGAGAGGGCCGCCTCCAGGGCCAGACGGAGACCAGCCTGAACGCGCGCGGCCGGCGGCAGGCGGCCATCGCCGGCGCGCATCTGAGCGCGGTCGCGGCGGCCGACGGCGTGGCCGATCTCGCCGCCTTGCCCTTCCATGCGAGCCCGATGGCGCGCACCCGCGAGACGGTCGAGATCATCCGCGCCGGCCTGGGGCTTCCGCCGGACGGCTACACCACCGATGCGCGGCTCAAGGAGATCCGCTTCGGCGCCTGGGAGGGCCGGCGCTGGGCGGATATCCGCGATCGCGAGCCCGGCCGCGCCCGCGCGCGCAACCGCGACCGCTGGCGCTTCGAGCCGCCGGACGGCGAGAGCTATGCCGCGATGCTCGATCGCGTCTCGGCCTGGCTCGGATCGGTCCGCGAGGATCTCTGCGTCGTCGCCCATGGCGGCACGGCGCGCGTGCTGATGGTCGCGCTGGCCGGTGTTCCGCCGGAGGAAGCTGCGCATCGCGAGATCTGGCAGGGCAAGGTGCTGCGGCTTTCCGCGCACGGCGCCGAATGGCTGCCGGATGCCGGCCATGCCTGACCGCGCCGCGCTGAAAACAGGTCGCGCCATCTATTCAGTCGCTATTCAGCCCGAAATCGTATAAGGGCCGCGCTGGCGGGAATCGATCGGGTCGTCCGGTGGACGGGCGGTTCCGAATGAAACGCGGCGCGGATGCGCCGGGATCCTCGGGCGACAGCGCGGGGCGGATCGATCCGCCGCGCGGCATGGGTGGGAGCGGCCTGGTCGGCACGCAATCGGAGCATCGATGAACAGCATGGACGCATCGCAGGTTGCGGTGGAGGCGCCGGCCGCATGGCTCGCCGGCGCGCGGGATCCCGGGTTGCTGCGCGACGAGGTGCTCGCCGACCTGTTCCGGGCCAGCGCCGCCCGCCGGGGCGACAAGGTTCTGTTCCGCTCCGGCGCACGCCGGGTCACCTGGGCCGAGGCCGACCGGCTCACCGACCGTATCGCGGCGCGGCTCGCCGCGCTCGGCGCGCGGCCGGGCCGGGTCGTGGGGCTGTGGATGCCGCGCGGCATCGATCTCCTGATGGCGCAGATCGCGATCGTGAAATCCGGCGCGGCCTTCCTGCCGTTCGACGCCGACGCGCCGACCGATCGCATCGCCACCTGCCTCGCCGATGCCGGCGGCCTCTTGCTGCTGGCGGACGAAGCGGGGACGCACAAGGCCATGGAGACCGGCCTCGCGCTCGCCGCCTTCGAGACGCTCGCCGATGCGGCACCGATGGCGGAGACGGCGCCGCTGCCCGCCGCGCCGGATGATCCCGCCTATCTCATCTATACCTCCGGCTCGACGGGCGTGCCCAAGGGCATCGTCATCTCGAACCGCAATATCTGCCATTTCCTGCGCGCCGGGAACGCGGTCTACGGCATCCGCGAGGACGATGTCGTCTTCCAGAGCGCCTCGGTCGCCTTCGATCTCTCGATGGAGGAGATCTGGACGCCCTATCTCGTCGGCGCGACGCTTCTGGTTGCGACGCCGGAGATCCTCGCCGATCTCGAGCGGCTTCCGAAGCTGCTCGCCGATGAGGGGGTGACGGTCATCGACACGGTGCCGACCCTGCTTTCGGTGATTCCGAACGACATTCCCGGCCTGCGCCTCATCCTGCTGGGCGGCGAGGCGCTGGCGCCGGCGCTCGTCGAACGCTGGGCGCGGCCCGGCCGGCGCATCCTCAACACCTATGGCCCCACGGAGGCGACGGTGGTCGCCACCGTCGACGAGGTCGCCCCCGGCCGGCCCGTGACGATCGGCCGGCCGATCCCGAACTATACCTGCTACATCGTCGACGAGGCGTTGCGTCTCGTGCCGCCGGGGCAGGAGGGCGAATTGCTGATCGGCGGCCCCGGCGTCGCCGCCGGCTATCTTCAGCGCCCCGAGCTGACGGCCGAGAAATTCATCGCCAACCCGTTCGGCGGCGATGGGAAGGATCCCGTCCTCTACCGCTCCGGCGATGCGGTGAGCCTCGATGCCGAGGGGCGGATCGTGTTCCACGGCCGCATCGACGATCAGGTCAAGATCCGCGGGTTCCGCGTCGAGCTCGGCGAGATCGAGGCCGCGCTCGCCGATTGCGACGATGTGCTCCAGGCGGCGGTCGTCCTGCGCCATGATGCCGGGATGGACCGGCTCGTCGCCTTCCTGGTGCCGGAGCCGGAGAGCGTCGTCGTGCCGACGATCCTGCGCGAGGAGCTGCGCCGGCGCCTGCCGCCCTACATGATCCCCGAGCGGTTTGAGACCGTCGCGGCATTGCCGCGGCTGACCTCGGGCAAGACCGACCGCAAGGCGCTCAAGGCGATGCCGCTCGCCGAGATGCCGGTCGCCGCCAATGACGAGGAGCCGCCCGCGACCGAGACCGAAGCGCTGCTGCTCGTCGCCGCGCGCAAGGTGATGCCGGGACGGGCGATCGCCTTCGATGCCGATTTCTTCCTCGATCTCGGCGGCCATTCGCTGATCGCCGCGCAATTCGTGTCGCTGATCCGCGAGGTTCCGGCCTTTTCCGGCATCACGCTCCAGGATGTCTACCAGCTCCGCACGCTGAGGAAGATCGGCGCGATGCTCGATGCGCGCTTCGGGCATGCCGATGCGCCGCCGCCGGATCTGTCCTTCGCGCCGCCCTCGCGCGCGCGGCGCATCGCCTGCGCGCTCGCCCAGCTCGCCGCGATGCCGGTGATCCTCTCGATCTCGACGCTGCAATGGCTCGGCGTCTTCCTGGCCTTCATGTTCGTGAGCGCCGAGAACCTTTCGCTCGGCCGCACGGTGCTGATCCTGTGCACGACCTATGTCGGGATCAAATTCGGCACGCTCGCGCTCGTCGTGGCGCTCAAATGGCTGGTCCTCGGCCGCACGAAACCGGGGCGCTACCCGCTCTGGGGCGTCTATTTCTTCCGCTGGTGGTTCGTGCAGCGCCTCAACGCGCTCGTCCATCCGAGCTATCTCGCCAATTCCCCGATCATGCGGCTTTATCTGCGTCTGATGGGCGCCCGGGTCGGCTCGGGGGTGATGATCGCCCATGCCGAGTTCGGCTCGGCCGACCTTGTCGAGATCGGCGCCGGCGCCTCGATCGGCCACAAGGCGAACATCGCCAATTCCGAGGTGATCGCCGGCGAACTGGTGATCGGCCGGGTGCGGATCGGGCCGGATGCCTATATCGGCAACCAGTCGATCATCCCCCTCGGCTGCGAGATCGGCGCCGATGCCCGCATCGAGGACATGACCGCGCTCGCCGAACATCAGGTCGTGGGCGAATGCGAGATCTGGGACGGCTCCCCGGCGCGCAGGGTTGGCATGGTCGATCGCGCCACCCTGCCCGAGAAATCGCTGCCGAGCCCGTTCTGGCGGCATGCGCAATACTGGGTCTACGGCCTGCTGATCCTCGCCTTCTCGGCGATCGGCCTCATTCCGCTCTTCCCCGCCTTCTTCCTGATGGACAAGGTGGAGGCCCTGCTGGTCGACAGCGTATCCTGGCTCGAATGGTATCACGTCCTGCCGGTCGTGACCTGGATCATGGGTGCGGCGCTGGTGGTCTTCACGCTTGCCTTCGTGATCGCGATCCGCTGGCTGCTGCTGCCGATGCGGGTGAAGCCGGGCACCTATTCGGTCAATTCCTGGTTCTATCTCCGGCAATGGATGGTGAACCTCGCGACCGAGGTCTCCCTCGACACGCTCTCCTCGCTCTATGCGACGATCTACATGCGCGGCTGGTATCGCCTGATGGGCTGCCGCATCGGCAAGGGCGCCGAGATCTCGACCAATATCGGCGCGCGCTACGATCTGGTTTCGATCGGCGAGGGATCGTTCATGGCCGATGAATGCGTGCTCGGCGACGAGGACAACCATCGCGGCTGGGTCACGTTCCGCGAGACCGCGATCGGCAACCGCGTCTTCGTCGGCAACAACGCCGTCATCGCCCATGGCACGCGCATCGAGGAGGGCGCGTTGGTCGGCGTGAAATCGCGCGCGCCGGATTCCGGCCTTGTCGGGCCCGGCGAGACCTGGTTCGGTTCGCCGCCGATCAAGTTTCCCGTGCGCCAGACCTTCGGCGATATCGGCGCCAACTGGACCTACGAGCCACCGCTGCGGATGAAGCTGTGGCGGGCCGCTTTCGAGGCGCTCCACACCACCTTCCCGACCATGCTGTTCCTGACGCTCGGGTCGATCGCGGTCTATTTCTTCATCTACCCGGCCTACGAGAAGGGGCTGTGGCTCAGCGCTCTCGGCGCCTTCGTCGCCGCGAGCATGGTGATGCCGGTGGTGATGGTGCTCTGCGTCTGCGCGATCAAATGGGGGCTGATGGGCGTCTACAAGCCGCTCGCCAAGCCGATGTGGTCGTGGTGGGCGATGAAGACCGAGGCGGTGGCGGTGCTCTATTGGGGGCTCGGCGGCAAGGTCCTGCTCGAACATCTGCGCGGCACCGCTTATCTGCCGATGTTCCTGCGGCTGTTCGGGGCCCGGATCGGCGAGGGTGTCTACATGGACACGACCGACATCACCGAATTCGATTGCGTCAGGATCGGCAATCACGTGGCGATGAACGATCTCTCCTGCCTCCAGACGCATCTCTACGAGGATCGCGTGATGAAGGTCGGGCGGATCGAGGTGGCGGACGGGGTGTCGATCGGCTCCTTCGCGACCGTGCTCTACGATACCAAGGTCGGCGCCTTCGCGCGGCTCACCCCGCTGACGCTGGTGATGAAGGGCGAGCAGATCCCCGCGCATACCGTCTGGGGCGGTGCGCCGGCGGTGCCGGCGGGGGCCGCGCCGTGACGGAGGGGCAGGGCAGGCGCTTCGCCGGGACAAGCGGACCTGCCGGATTTGCCAAGGCGGCCGGGTTCGACTAGAGCCCGGACATGTCGCATAATTCCTTCGGCCACCTCTTCCGCTTCACGACCTTCGGAGAAAGCCACGGCCCGGCGATCGGCTGCGTCGTCGATGGCTGCCCGCCGCTGATCCCGCTGACGGAGGCGGAGATCCAGGCCGATCTCGATCGGCGCCGGCCGGGACAGAGCCGCTACACCACCCAGCGCCAGGAGCCGGATACGGTCAGGATCCTCTCCGGCGTCTTCACCGAGGCCGACGGCATCCAGCGCACCACCGGCACGCCGATCGGGCTCCTGATCGAGAATGTCGACCAGCGCTCGAAGGATTATTCGGAGATCGCCGCGAAATTCCGCCCCGGTCACGCCGATTTCACCTATGACGCGAAATACGGCATCCGTGATCCGCGTGGCGGCGGCCGTGCCTCGGCGCGCGAGACCGCCTGCCGCGTCGCCGCCGGCGCGATTGCCCGCAAGATCCTGCCCGGCTGCCGCGTGCGCGGCGCGCTGGTGCAGATGGGCCCGCACCGGATCGACCGCGCCAATTGGGATTGGGACGAGATCGACCGCAACCCGTTCTTCTGCCCGGATGCGAAAGCCGCCGCTCTGTTCGCCGAGTATCTCGACGGCATCCGCAAGGCCGGCTCCTCGATCGGGGCCGTGATCGAGGTGGTGGCGGAGGGCGTGCCGCCGGGGCTCGGCGCGCCGGTTTATGGCAAGCTCGATTCCGATCTCGCCGCTGCGCTGATGTCGATCAACGCGGTCAAGGGCGTCGAGATCGGGGCCGGCTTCGGCGCCGCGGAATTGAGCGGCGAGGCGAATGCCGACACGATGCGCATCGGCAATGACGGGCGGCCAATCTTCGCCTCGAACCATGCCGGCGGCATCCTCGGCGGCATCTCGACCGGGCAGCCGGTGGTCGCGCGTTTCGCCGTCAAGCCGACCTCGTCGATCCTGACCCCGCGCGAGACGGTCGACCGGTTCGGCAACGAGACCGAGATCCTGACCAGGGGCCGGCACGACCCCTGCGTCGGCATCCGCGCGGTGCCCGTCGGCGAAGCGATGGTGGCAATCGTCCTGGCGGATCATTATCTCCGCCATCGCGGGCAGGTTGGGTGAGGGAGCATCAGGTGGCCAATTCCATTGCCGATGTGATCGAGGCATTCCGGAACGGGGAGATCGTCGTCGTGACGGACGACGACGACCGCGAGGGCGAGGGCGATCTCATCGTTGCGGCGTCGCTGTGCACGCCGGAGAAGATGGCCTTCATCATTCGCCACACGTCCGGCATCGTCTGCGCGCCGCTGCCGCTCGGCGAGGCGCGGCGGCTCAGGCTCGACCCGATGGTGGCGGTCAACGATTCCGCGCATTCCACCGCCTTCACGGTCTCGATCGATTATCGCGAGGGGTTGACGACCGGCATCTCGGCGGATGAGCGCACAGCCACCGTGCGCGCGCTGGCCAATGGCAATGTCCAGGCGGGGGATTTCGTCCGCCCCGGCCATATCTTCCCGCTGATCGCGCGCGAGGGCGGGGTGCTGATGCGTTCCGGGCACACCGAGGCCGCGGTCGATCTCTGCCGGCTCGCGGGGCTGCCGCCGGTCGGGGTCATCTCCGAACTGGTGAACGACGACGGCAGCGTGACCAAGGGCCGCCAGGTCGCGGATTTCGCGGCCCGGCATGCGCTGAAAACGGTGACGATCGCCGATCTCATCACCTATCGCCAGGCGCGCGAGAAGCTTGTGGAGCGTGTCGTCACCTTCCCGGTCGAGACCGCGATCGGCACGCTCCGGGGGCACGCCTTCTCGACCCCGTTCGACGAGGTGCAGCATCTGGCGCTGGTGCATGGCGAGATCGGCGACGGCCGCGGCGTGCTCACGCGCCTGCACCGGGCCAACGCCATGACCGACGTGTTCGGCGGCGGCAAGGTGATCGGCGCGGCGCTGGAGCGCTTCCGCGCCGAGGGGCGCGGCGTGCTTGTCTATCTGCGCGATGGCACCGCCGGTGTCCCGAGTTCCGGGCTCGCAAGCCGGCAGAATTCGGACCAGCAGCGCGCGACCGCCTGGCGCGAGGTCGGGCTCGGCGCGCAGATCCTGCGCGATCTCGGCGTCTCCTCGATCCGCAATCTCTCCACGAGCGGCAACCGCGCCTTCGTCGGGCTGGCGGCCTTCGGCATCGAGATCGAGGGCACGGAGGCGCTCTAGCGGCCCGTTCCGGCGCCATGTCGCCCGGAAACGCCCCTAGCTAGGCGCCCATCAGCGTCTCGACATGCGCGGCGACGGAGGTCGAGAGCCCTTCGAGATCGTAGCCGCCTTCCAGCAGGCTGACGATGCGGCCGCCGCAATGCCGGCCGGCGATCTCCATCAGCCGCGCGGTGGCCCAGGCGAAATCCGCGGCCTCGAACCGCAGATTGGCAAGCGGATCGCGCCGATGCGCATCGAACCCGGCCGAGATCAGGATCAGATCCGGCGCATGCGCGACAAGACGCGGGAAGACCTTCGCCTCATAGGCCTCGCGCAGCGCCGCGCCGCCATCCCCGGCGCGGAACGGCACATTGACGATGTTGTCATGCGCGCCGCGTTCGTCCGGGGCACCGGTGCCGGGATAGAGCGGCATCTCGTGGCTGGAGATGAAGAGCACGTCCCGCTCCGACCAGAAGATGTCCTGCGTGCCGTTGCCGTGATGCACGTCCCAATCCACGATGGCGACGCGCCGCGCGCCGGCCTCGCGCGCGAGGCGCGCCGCGACCGCGACCGTGTTGAACAGGCAGAAGCCCATCGCGGTCTCGCGTTCGGCATGGTGGCCCGGCGGGCGGGCGGCGACGAAGGCATTGGCGGCCTCGCCCCCGAGGACCGCCGCGACCGCGCGCCGCACCGAGCCCAGCGCGGCGAGCGCCGCCGGCAGCGACCCGGGGGAAAGCGAGGTATCCGCATCGAGGAAGGCGAAACCCGTCTCCGGCGCCGCGGCGACGAGATCGTGCACATAGCCCTCGGGATGGACGAGGAGCGCGAGTTCCGGCGTGCCGGGGGCGGCGCCCTCGCGTCGCAGCGCCGCGAATCGCGGATCGGCAAGCGCGGCCTCGACCGCGCGCAGCCGGTCCGGCCGTTCCGGGTGGCCGGCCGGCATCGCATGGCCCAGGAAGAGGGGGTCGGAGATGAGGAGGGTCGTCACGGGCGATCCGGATGGGCTCGGGCAGGGGCGTTCAAGGTGTGTGATAGCGCACCGACCGGCCGCGGCAAACCATCGCTTGGCGAAACTGTGGCTTTGTTGCACTATTGCGGCGATTCATCCGGCGTTAAGCAGACCGCAAGTTTTCCCTGATCTACGTCAAGTCATGAACACGATTCTTTCTCGCTTTGCCCGATTCGCGCTGGTTGCCGGCCTCGCCATGGCCGCGGCGGCCTGCAATTACACATCCTTCCCCGATCCGCAGCTTTCGGCGCGCGATGTCGAGCTGCTCGCGCTCGCGCCCAAATCGCTCAACCGCGATCTCGATCCGGCCCGCGCCCGCTACCGCATGCCGAACCCGACGAAGGAGAGGGTGCCGGGAACCATCGTGGTCGATACCCAGGCGCGCTTCCTCTATTTCGTCGAGGAGGGCAACACGGTTCTGCGCTACGAGATCTCGCCGGGCGAGGAAGCGCATCAATGGACCGGAATCGCTACCATCGGCCGCAAGGTCGAATGGCCGTCCTGGACACCGGGGCCGACGGCCCGCAAGATGAACCCGGCCCTGCCGGGAACGGTTCCGGGCGGGCCGGAAAACCCGCTCGGCGCGCGTGCCATCTATCTCCACGATGAGCGCGGCCGCGACACCGAATACCGTATCCACGGCACCAACGAGCCGGATATGATCGGCCTCCCGGTTTCGCTCGGTTGCATCCGCATGCACAATATCGACGCGATCGATCTCTACAACCGCGTCAAGATCGGTTCGAAGGTCGTCGTGCTCTGATCGGGCCTGCACCGGACTCGGTGCGGCAACGTTTCCGGAATGCCAGAAAGACAGCCGACCGGCCGCCTTTTCGCATCGGATAATCGAAGCCGGGTCAGTCGTGATCGGGCTGCGGCATCGGCCGGGAGGGCGCCGTGCCGGTGCGGCGCGGGCGCGCGGCGGCGGCCAGCGCCGGCAGCGCGATCGAGCGGTAGTTCCGGGCGACATGCTCCCGGACCGCGACGCGCTCGCGCGCGATATGGATCTCTTCCTGGTTGCGAATGGCTTCGGCAAGAATCGAGGCCGGCATCATCTCAATCTGTCCTTCCTGGCACGGCCGGACGATCCGCCGACCATCGGGAAGAGAAACCCGAGGATGATGCAATCCGTTCGGCCGAATTGTGGAAAAAGCGCGGCCCGAGATCGCGCGATCCTGCGTCAGGCCGTTCTACGTGCCTTGGGCTCGCCCTGAGCCGGGCCCGCCTCCGCAACGGTCGTGGCGGCCTCGCTCTGTTCGAGCGCGCGAAACGTGTCGCGCCAGCGGCTGATCACCTGGTCGAGATATTCGAGATCGACATCCTTCAGGCGGCCGATGGTCTCGGTGACGAAGACCTGCTGCACCTGCATCCCCGCCTGCGCCGCCTGGCGGCCCTCGGTGGTGAGATGCAGCGCGTAGGAGCGCCGGTCGCCGGGGATCGCGCGGCGGTCGACGAGCCCGGCCTCGACAAGCCGGTCGACAAGGCCCGAGACATTGCCCTTGGTGACATAGAGCCGCTCGGCGAGGTCACGCTGGGTGATGCCCTCGGCTTCGGTCAGGGTCGAGAGCAGGTCGAACTGGGCAATCGACAACCCGAGCCGCCGAAGCCGCTGTGACATCGCGGCGTGGCCGCGCTGGTGAAGCCGCAGGAACCGGAACCAGATCCTCGCGGGCGTGACGGCTGGACGTTCGGACATATGATATCCTTCTACCATACTGGCTTTTGTGATGATAGCCGTTCTTGTCAATCCGGTTTTGCGATGCTGTGCGGCGGCGCATGGCTTTTCCTGACGATGCTTGTCCGTCTGCCGGTTTTCCTTGGGGCGCTTTTCCTCGGGCGGCGCGCGTGCGACAAGCGTGCCGGAGTTGGGGAAACGCGGGCGACGGGAACGGGTTTGGGTGGCGCGATGGTGCATGTTCCGACGATCACCCGCGCCTGGGCGGTGGCGCCTGTGCCAAGCGCCCCGGCATCTTCGGGGGAGCCGGCCGGCCGGCGGCTCGAACCGGTTGATGCGCCGCTGGCCGGGCTGGTGCTCCGGGGACTGGTGCTGACCTTCGCGACGCTGGGGCTCTACCGCTTCTGGTATCGCACCGCCCTGCGGCGGTATTACTGGGGCCAGACCCGGCTCCTCGGCGATGCCTTCGAATATACGGGGACCGGCCGGGAATTGTTCATCGGCTTCCTGATCGCGCTGGCGATCATCGTGCCGATCAACCTTGCCGTCACGCTGCTCGGTCTGTTCGGCGGGGCGCTATTCGGGCCGTTCCTCTCCTCCTTCGTTGCCCTCGTGCTGGTGCCGGCCCTGGTGCAGATCGCGCTCTACCGGGCGCGGCGTTATCGGCTGTCGCGCACCCGGTTCCGCGGCATCCGCTTCCGCCAGGGCGGCACCGGCACGGCCTATCTCGCGCGGACGGTGAAATGGCTGCTGATCGCCGGCGCGACATTCGGCATCCTGCTGCCCTATCTGCGCGCCGCGCAGGAGCGCTACAAGATCGACAACACCTGGTTCGGCTCGGCGCAAGGCGCGTTCGAGGCGCGCATCCGCCCGCTGATGGGGCCGTGGATCGCCTGCTGGCTCACGGCGCTCTGCACGCTGGCCGGGTTCGCGGCCGCGATCCTGATGCTGCTTGGCGGCAATGTCGCGCTCGCGGCGGGCGCGGCCCTTTTCGGCGGCCTCGCTCTCATCACGTTGCCCTTCCTGTGGATGAATTACCGGGTGCGGGAATTCCGGGCCTTCACCGGCGGCACGCGGCTCGGGCCGCTGGCCTTCCGTGCCGATCTCGCCCTCTGGCCGGTGATCGGGATCTTCCTGCGCTATGCTCTCGCGCTGGGGCTGGTCGTCCTGGCCGCCGCCGCCGCTCTTCTCGCGGGGGGCGGCGCGGATGCTGGCGTCGAGGGCGCCGCCGAGGCGCTGGCGCGATCGGGGCCCGGCGGGTGGATCGTGCTCGCGGGCGGCGCGCTCGCCGCGCTGCTCGCCGCAGCCTTTCTCGGGGAGTTCCTGCTGCGGCGGCCGCTCTGGCGGCGCATGGCGGCCTCGGTGACGGTGCTGAACGCCGCCGCGCTCGATGCGATCGTCCAGACCGCGCAGCAGGATTCGCGCGGCATCGGCGAGGCTTTCGACACCGGCTTCGATCTCCCGGTATGAGCCCCATGGAGATCGCGGCCCGCCATTTCGACGGCAAGATTGCGACGCCCCGCTTGGTGCGGCTGCGCCGCGCGCCCGATGGAATCGAGATCCTGCCCGCTGCCCCGGATGATCCGGCGCCACCGCGCGTCTGGCCCTTCGCCGAGGCGCGGATCGACCGGACGGCGCCCGATGTCCAGCTCCACCGCGTGGAGGCGGGCGAGGATCACGGCGAGCGGCTGGTGGTGCCGGCGGCGGCGTTCCGCGCGCTCTTCGGGACGGATATGACCCGGTTCGGCCGCGGCCGTGCCGGCGAGATCAGCCTGCGGCGGCTCGCGCTGTGGTCCGGCGCGGCGATCGCCTCGTTTCTTTTCCTGTTCTTCGTCGGGCTGCCCGTCTTCGCGCGCCATGCCGCGCCGCTGGTGCCCTGGCGATGGGAGGCGGCGATCGGGCTCCAGGTCGAGCGGCAGGTGCTCGACTTCTTCACGGACGGCAAGGCGCCGCGCCTTTGCGGCCGGCCGGGCGGGCCGGGGCGCGCGGCCCTCGAGCGGATGGCCGGGCGGCTCATGGCGGGCGCCGAACTGCCCGGCCCCCTGCATGTGGCGGTGCTCGACACCGCGATGACCAATGCCTTCGCGCTGCCCGGCGGGCGGATCTTCCTGTTCCGTCCGATCATCGAGAAGGCCGGCCATCCGGACGAGGTCGCCGGCGTGCTCGCGCATGAGATCGGCCATGTGATCCACCGCGACGCGATGCGCGGCCTCATCAGCGACGCGACGCTCTCGGTGCTCGTCGGGCTGGTGATCGGCGACATCACCGGCGGCTCAACGCTGGCGATCCTGAGCAAGGCGCTCGCCGGCTCCGCCTATAGCCGCGAGAACGAGAGCGAGGCGGACCGGGTGAGCATCGCCCTGATGCGGGCGGCGGGGGCGGATCCGCGTGCGATCAACCGCTTCTTCCGCCGCATCGCACCGCTCGACGGCGATGGCCGCTCGCTGCTCGACGCCTTCCGCTCGCATCCGGTGACGGGAGAGCGCATCTCAGCGGTAGAGGCGCTCGCCGGCGCGGTGCCGGCGGCCACCCGGCCGATCCTCGACGCTGCCGATTGGGCGGCGCTGAAGGCGATCTGCGCCGAGGATCGCGGCGGCAGCGGCTGAACCCGCTTGCACGCCCGCGCCGCGCGGGCGATATCCGCCGCATGCGTTACCGTCTGCCGCCCCTGCCGCCCTCGCGCTTTGCCCGCGCTGCCGAGCGCCTGGCCTGGCTTTCGGTGCCGGTCGCGCTGGCGGCGGTGCTCGCCACCCGGGCCGGGCAGGTCGCGCCGCTGGCCGGCATTGCCGTGATGGCGGGCGCCGCCATCCTCGCCGCGGCGGCACTGGCGGTGGCGTGCGTCGGCGCGGCCGAGATGTGGCGGACGGGCCATCTCGGGCTTGGCGCGCTGTTCCGGGCCGTTGCGGTGGCGGGGCTGGTTCTGGCCTATCCCGCCTGGCTGGCGGCGCAGGCGCTGCGGCTGCCGGTTCTCAACGATGTGACGACCGATCTCGCCGATCCGCCGGTCTTCTCGACGAGCCGCGCCGCGCTCGCCGCCCGCGACGGCCATCGCCCGCCCGATCTCGACCCGCGCCGCCGCGCGGCGCAGGCCGGCGCCTATCCCGATCTGCGCGGCCTCGTGCTCGATATCGAGCCGGAGGAGGCGTTCCAGCAGGTGATCGAGGCCGTACGCCGGCGCAAATGGCGGGTGATCGAGGAGCAGCGCCCGGATGATCGGCGTGGGCTCGGCCGGATCGAGGCAATCGACGAATCCCGGCTCATGCGCCTGCCGCACGACATCACCATCCGCCTGCGCTGGACGGGGCGGGAGACGCGCGTCGATATCCGCGCCGCCGGGCGCGTCGGCCGGCATGATTTCGGTGCCAATGCCGCGCGGATCCGCGCGCTGGTGCAGGAGATCCTGAACCCAGCCGAATAGTTCACACGCGGCGGAACACGGCGTCGAGCGTCGCCTCGCCCTCCGCCGCGACCAGGCCGCGGCCGATCAGATCCTCGACATGGGCATAGACCGAAAGCGCTGCCGCGCCGAGCAGCGCCGGCTGGAGCCCCGGATAATGGGTCGCCACGATCTCGCGGATGCGGCCCGGCCCGCGGGCGAGGAAATCCATCACCTGCCCCTCGCGCTGGCGGCGATGCTGGAGCAGCGCCCGCGTGAAGCGGCGCGGCTCTGACACCGGCCCGCCATGGCCGGGCCAATAGGCGGCGTCGTCCTCGCGCGCGAGAAGCCGTTCGAGCGAGGCGAGATAGGCGCTCATGGCGCCATCCGGCGGCGCGACGATCGTCGTCGACCAGGCCATCACATGATCGCCAGAGAACACCATGCCGGTCGGCTTGCCGGCCGCGTCGTCGAGCGCGAAGGCAAGGTGATTCGCGGTATGCCCCGGCGTCGCGATCACCCGGAAGGCGTGGTCGAGGCCTTCCACCCGGTCATTGTCGGCGAGGATGCCGGCGGGGGCATGGTCCGGGTCGGCGCTGGCGTCGAGCATCATCGTCTCGCCCGCCCGCGGGGGACGCGAGGCGCGGTGCGGCCCGCAGCCCAGGATCGGCGCGCCGGTCCGCGCCGCGAGCAGGCGCGCGCCGGGGGAATGGTCGCGATGGGTATGCGTGACGAGGATCCGCGCCACCCGCGCGCCCCCGAGCTGGTCGAGCAGCGCGGCGACATGGCCGGCATCCTCCGGCCCGGGATCGATGACGCTCACCGCCTCCCGGCCGATGACATAGGTGCAGGTTCCGGTGAAGGTGAAGGGGCCGGGATTGTTGGCGATGATGCGCCGGATGCCCGGCGCCACCGCCTGCAGCCGGCCGGGTTCGGCGGGCGGCGCACGGTCGAATTCGAGGTCCATGATCCCCTCCTCTCGCCTGGGCCATCGCGTCGGGCTTATACGACCTCCGGCCGGATTGAAATGCGGCAGGCGGCGCGCTACCACCGCAGGCCGGAATGCCGAAAGAGGAGAGCCCGATGCGCGCCGCCCCGATGATCGATGAAGCCATCCGTGCCGAAGG
Organism: Rhabdaerophilum calidifontis; assembly: GCF_008641065.1. Lineage (GTDB taxonomy): Bacteria > Pseudomonadota > Alphaproteobacteria > Rhizobiales > Beijerinckiaceae > Rhabdaerophilum > Rhabdaerophilum calidifontis. The sequence goes on from NZ_VTRS01000006.1 coordinate 182,743, forward strand.
GCGCGCCCGCCTGATCCGCGATGCCGCGCTCGCGCTCGCCGCGACGCTGCTGCTGACGCTCTCGGCCAAGATCCAGATTCCGTTCTATCCGGTCCCGATGACGATGCAGTCGCTGGTCGTGCTGGTGATCGGCGCGGCCTTCGGCTGGCGGCTCGGCGCGGCGACCGTGCTGCTTTATCTCGCCGAGGGCGCGGCCGGCCTCCCGGTCTTCGCCGGCACGCCGGAGAAGGGAATCGGCCTCCCCTACATGATGGGCCCGACCGGCGGCTACCTCCTCGGCTTCGTGCTCGGCGCCGCGCTCACCGGCTGGCTCGCGGAGCGCGGCTGGACGAAGAGCGCCGGCGGCGCGCTCGCCGCAATCGCGCTCGGCCATGTCGCGCTGTTCGTGCCGGGCTGGGCCTGGCTCGCGACACTGATCGGCGCCGAGAAGGCCTGGCTTGCCGGTGTCGCGCCCTTCTATGCCGCGACCGTGCTCAAGACCGCGCTCGGTGCCGCGCTTCTGCCCGCGGCCTGGTGGCTGCTCGACCGGGTGCGCCGGGACTGAGCCGGCGGCATCCTCCCCGCATCATCATCCCGAGGGCACGCGAAGGCCGGGTTCGCCCGGCCTTTTCGCGTCGCGCGGGCCGCCTTCCGCCTCACGTCTCCGGCGACGGCGGGGCGGATGCCTCGAAATCGGCCATCGGCACGATGCCGGTCCGGTCAAGCGCCGCGAGCCAATCCGAGATGGACCGGTCCCGGATCCGGAGGCCGGGCGCGACATCGAGCAGCGGCACCAGCACGAAAGCGCGTTCCGTCAAGGCCGGATGGGGCAGGGTGAGCTGCGATGTCGCGCGGGTCGCCGTGCCATGGGTCAGCAGGTCGATATCGATGATGCGCGGCCCCCAGCGTTCGCGGCGCTCGCGCCCGAGCCGCGCCTCGATGGCGAGGCAGAGTTCCAGCAACGCCTCCGGGGTGAGGGTTGTTTCGACCGCCAGCACCGCATTGGCGAACCAATCCTGATCGGTCTTGCCCCAGGGCGGCGTGCGGTAGATGCGCGAATGCGCCGCGATCCGGGTTCCGGGCAGCGCCGCGATCGCCGCCGCCGCGCGGCGCAGATGGTCGGCCTTGTCGCCGAGATTGCTGCCGAGCGCGAGATGGGCGCGCGGCAGCGGCTCCCGATGCTCCCTTCCCGTCATCGTGCCCGCGTGCGGGTGATGGTCACGGCGATCGTGTCGAGCAGCGCCGCCACGGCGGCATTGGGCTTTTCCACCGTCACCTCGATCGTGTCGATGCGCGGAAAATCGCGCAACAGCGCCGCCGCGATCGCCTCGGCGAGCCCCTCGATGGTCCGGAAGCGGTTCGCCACCGCGATTTCCTGCACGAGCTGGGCGAGATCGGCATAGGAGACGGAGAGTTCGAGATCATCCGCCTTCCCGGCCGGTGCGAGATCGAGCATCGCCTCAAGGGAGATGTAGAAGCGCTGGCCGAGGCGGCTCTCCTCCTCGTAGACGCCGTGATAGGCGAAGACGCCGATGCGCCGGATGGCGATGCGGTCGCGCGCGGGCGCAGGTTCGGTCATGGCGGGCCTCTCGTTCAGGCGGGGTCGCGCGCGAGCGCGGCGATCAGCAGCGCCGCGTCGCGATGCGGCGCGACGTCATGGACGCGGATCACGTCCGCGCCGGCGAGGAGCCCGAAGCAATCGGCCGCCAGGGTCGCGGCGCCACGCCCCTCGACCGGCCGGCCGGTGATCAGGCCCAGGAAGGATTTCCGCGACAGCCCGAGCAGCACCGCGTGGCCGAGGCGGCGCAGCCGCGGGATCGCGCGGATGGCGGCGAGATTCTGCTCGAAGCTCTTTCCGAAGCCGATGCCGGGATCGAGCGCGATCCGCGCCGGATCGAGCCCCGCGCGCGCGGCAAGCGTCAGGCTCCGTTCGAAGAAGCGCTCCATATCCGCGACGATGTCGCAGCCGGGGTCCTTGTCGGCGCGGTTATGCATGATGACCAGTCCCGCGCCGGTCTCGGCGGCGATCCCGGCCATCGCCGGGTCGCGCTGGAGGCCCCAGACATCGTTGATGATCCGCGCCCCGGCGGCGATGGCGCGCCGCGCGACCTCGGCCTTGGTGGTGTCGATCGAGAGCGCGAGATCCGGCCGGGCGCGGGCGAGCCCCTCGATCACCGGCAGGACGCGGCGGATTTCCTCATCGGCCGGCACCTCGACATGGCCGGGCCGGGTCGATTCCCCGCCGATATCGAGGATGTCGGCGCCTTCCCCGGCAAGGCGGAGCCCTTGCGCGAGCGCGTCCTCCGCCGCGAGGAAGCGGCCGCCATCGGAGAAGGAATCCGGCGTCACATTGACGATGCCCATGATCAGGGCGCGCGCCTCGGTCGGCGTCGGCCAGGGCGGGGCGAGGCGGGCAGGCTCTGCGGGCGGGATGGGCAAAGGCGGGGCCATGGCGGTTTCGGGCAAGCGGCGGCCACATCGGGCCTCGGCGCTCATAGCGGCTCGCCCGGCCCGAGGCAACGCGCGCGAGGGATCGGTTCGGGGCTGGACAGGTTCCGATGCTTCTGCGAGCCTGCCCCGCGAATCGGGGGGCAGCATGGCGCAGCACAGCCAGGATGATCGGAACGCCGCCGCCACGGCGCGAATCGCCACCCGGCGCATCCGCGCCGGCGAGGAGAATGCGCGCCGTTTTGTTTCCTGGCTCCGGAACGAGGCGCTGCCCTTCTGGAGCGACAGGGGCTGGGATGCCCGGCGCGGCGGCTTCCACGAGCGCATGTTCTTCGACGGCAAGGCCGATGATCTCGTCATGCGCCGCACCCGGGTGCAATGGCGGCAGATCTATGTCTATGCGCACGCGCATGAGCTTGGCTGGACGGCGGGGCTCAAGATCGCGCTCAAGGGGCTTGAGCACATGATCGCCCGCGCCTGGGCGCCGGACGGCGCGCCGGGCTTCGTCCATGTCCTCAACCCGGATGGTTCGGTCTCCGCAGGCAAGCGCGACGCCTATGACCACGCCTTCGCGATCCTTGCGCTCTCCTGGCTCTCCCGCGCCAGCGGTGACGCGCAGGTGCGCGCGCTGCTCGACAGGGTGATGGATTTCTGCGAGGAAGCGCTGACCGACGCCAACGGCTTCCTGATCGAGGCGCTTCCGCCCGAACTGCCACGCCGGCAGAACCCGCACATGCACATGCTCGAGGCGATGATGGCCGCGCTCGAAACCGTGAATCATCCCGATGCCGCCGCGCGCGCCACGCGCTACCGGCGCATGCTGGAGCGCAGCTTCCTCGATCGCGAGACCGGGTTGCTCGTCGAATTCTTCGATGATGACTGGAACGTCATCACGGAGGAGGGCGCCGCCGTGGTCGAGCCGGGCCATATGGCGGAATGGGTCTGGCTGATCCGCAAATACGAGAAGCTGCTCGGCCAGAAGGCATCCCCCCTCGGCACGCATCTGCTCGGCGCCGCGCTCCGCGCCGCCGAACCGCAGACCGGCTTCCTGATCGACGAGATCGACACCGCGCAGCAGGTCCGCCGCGCCAGTCGGCGGCTATGGCCGCAGACGGAGCTGATCAAGGCCTGGCTCGCGCAGGCCGAGACCGGCGCCGACCGTGCCGAGGAGGCCGCCGATACGCTGATCGGCACGCTTCTCGCCACCTATCTCTCCGGCCCCTTCGCCGGCGGCTGGTATGATCGCTATGATGCGGCAGGAGCAATCGGCATCGACACCGTGCCGGCGAGCACGCTCTACCATATCTTCGTTGCGGCGGTCGAAGCCGACCGGGTGCTCTGCGCCTGACGGGGGAGCCCTGTCTGACGGGGCTTGCCGGATGCGAGATCTCGCGCCCGGCCCCGAATCGTCAGTTCCGATGTCGCGGGGCCCGGAGGGCGCGACAATTGCATGAGATGAAGGCTGATCAGGAGCAATCTCGGATCGGGAGCAGTCTCACTGGTCGGAGTGGCAGGATTCGAACCTGCGACCCCCTCGTCCCGAACGAGGTGCGCTACCAGACTGCGCTACACTCCGTAAGACCAGCGAAGAGGCGGTTTCTATAGAACCCCGCTTGGCGTGCCGCAAGGGCGGCGGCGGTTTTTTTTCGCGGGTGCGGAAACGCGCTGCGACGATCGATGCGCAAGGACGCCAACCTTCGCGGTTGCCCCGTGGCGTGCGAGCAGCTAAACGGACGGCCGCGCCGGCCATGTCCTGGTCCGGCCGCAAATCCTGTTGGGGCGTAGCCAAGCGGTAAGGCAGCGGATTTTGATTCCGCCATTCCCAGGTTCGAATCCTGGCGCCCCAGCCAGATTGTTCCGGGATGCCGCCATGGCCGGGCGAGGCCGGCATCAGCCTTACGGATGACCGGGGTCAGCGGTCCGAAGGGGCGGCTCCGCGCCCGCCGCGCCGCAGGGTCGGCAGGCCGATTCCCGCCGCGTCAAACCCGCCATCCACGGCCAGGATCTGGCCCGTGATGTAGCTCGCCTCGGGCGAGGCCAGAAAGAAGATCGCCGCCGCCAGTTCTTCCTCGAGCCCGTAGCGGTTCAGCGGGATCGCGTCGTGGTAATCGGCGCGGATAGCCGGGGAATGCACCGCCTTGGCCATCGCGGTATCGACCGGCCCCGGCGCGACGGCGTTGACGCGGATGCCGAGTTCGCCGAGTTCCACGGCCTGCTGCCGCGTGAGATGCGCGAGCGCCGCCTTGCTCGTGCCGTAGGCCACCCGCAAGGTCGAGGCGCGAAGGCCGGAAATCGACGTGACGTTCACCACCGCGCCGCCGGTCTTTCCGAGCATGGGCGCCGCCGCCGCGGTGGCGAGGAACGGTCCGGTGAGATTGACCGCGAGGACACGGTTCCATTCGGCGAGCGTCGTTTCCAGCAGCGGCTTGAACACCGCCGTGCCGGCATTGTTGACGAGCGCGTCGAGCCGCCCGAAACGGGCCTCGACCGCCGCGATCGCCGCCGTGACCGCCGCCGGATCCGCCACGTCCCCCTCGATCGGCAGAACCAAGGCGCCGGGGCCGAGCGCCGCGCAGGTCTCCCGCAGCGCGGCACCGTCGATATCGAGCACGGCGACCCGCCAGCCCGCGGCGAGGAAGCGCGCCGCGCTCGCCCGGCCGATTCCCCGCGCCGCGCCGGTGACGAGCGCGACACGCTCCACCGGTCCGTTCCCGCTCGTCATGGCTTTCCTCCTCTGGTGCGCGCTCTGCGTTCGCGCTTTCCGGATTTGCCTCGCCCGCATGCCCCGCGCGGGTGGCATGGCCGGGCGGCCGCCGCGCGCGATTTCACGAGTCCATAATATGGAGCGGCGATTCCATATTATTTTGTAAGCAGGTTGCGTCGATACGGGAAGTCCGCTTAGGATCAAAACAAATCTTGGACCGTAGATCCACAATACGGACCAAGGCATGCGCCGAACGGCCGGAAAGGCGATAGCAGGATTTCGGGCGCGGCATTCCCTGTTCCGGTCACGGCCGGCGGGGCAAGCCCTTCCCGAGTCGCGGCGGCGCAAGACGGGAGCGAGACGCCGTGACGGGAACGACCATAATCGAATCCTCCGGGGCCGGGCCTTCCGGGGCCGGATCTTCTGGGGCCGGGCCTTCCGCGCCGGCGCCGGGGGTCGATCTCGCGCCGCCGGGCGGATCGGCCCTGATGCGCCCGTTCGAGATCGCCGCCTCGCTCCTCATCCTGGTGATCATCGGCGCGCTGCTGGCCGGCGTGGTTTCGCGCTACGTCTTCTCGCTGCCGGTGATCTGGATCGACGAGGTGACGTCGATCTCCTTCCTCTGGCTCGCGATGCTCGGGGCGGCGATCGCGATCGACCGCAACGAGCACCTGCGGCTGACGCTGTTCGTCGGCATGTTCCCGCCGCGGCTGCGCGCCTTCGTCAACGCCTTCGCGCTGCTGGTCATGGCCGCGTTCCTGCTCGGCATGCTGTATCCCGCGATTGATTACGCGATCGAGGAATCCTTCGTCCGCAGCCCGGCCCTGGACATTCCCAATTCCTGGCGCGTCTCGGCGATCGCGTTCGGCATCGCCGCGATGCTGGCGCTGACGCTGCGCCATGCATTCCGCATCTGCGCGCGCCGTGATCTCATCCTCGCCGCAGCGCTGATCGTCGGCCTCGCGGCGGCGTTCTGGGCGTTGACCCCGGTTTTCAAGGGGCTCGGCTACGGCAATATCTTCATCTTCCTGGTTGTCGTGGTGGCGCTCTGCCTCGTCGCCGGCGTGCCGATTGCCTTCTGCTTCGGCATGGGCACGCTCTGCTTCCTCGCCTTCTCGACCCAGGTGCCGATGCTGGTGATGATCGGGCGGATGGATGAGGGGATGTCGAACATCATCCTGCTTTCCGTGCCAGTTTTCGTGCTGCTCGGCTGCGTGCTCGATGCCACGGGCATGGGCAAGGCCATCGTGGATTTTCTTGCCTCGCTGCTCGGTCATGTCCGGGCCGGCATGTCCTATGTGCTGCTCGGCTCGCTCTTCCTCGTCTCGGGGATCTCGGGTTCCAAGGTGTCCGACATGGCGACGGTGGCACCGGCGCTGTTCCCGGAGATGAAGCGGCGCGGCTACCGCCCGCGCGAGCTGATCGCGCTGCTCGCGACCGGCGCGGCGATGGCCGAGACCGTGCCGCCGAGCATCTTGCTGATCGTGCTCGGCTCGGTGGCGGGGGTGTCGATCGCCGGGCTGTTCACCAGCGGGTTCCTCGTGGCGATGGTGCTGCTCGTCGTCCTGGCGGTGCTCGCGCGCTGGAAGGCGGGGATCGAGAGCCTCGACAATGTCCGCCGCGCGCCGCTGGCGCTGGTGGGCAGGACCGCCCTCGTGGCGGCACCCGCGCTCGTGTTGCCCTTCATCATCCGCAGTGCGGTGGGCGGCGGCGTGGCGACCGCCACCGAGGTTTCGACCATCGCGGTGCTCTATGCGATCGTGGTCGGCATTCTGCTCTATGGCGGCATCGGCTGGCGCCGGTTCGCCGCCATGCTGGTGGAGACGGCGGCGCTTTCAGGCGCGATCCTGCTGATCCTCGGCACGGCGCTGGCGATGGCCTGGGCGCTGACGCAGACCGGCTTCGCGAACGAACTCGCGCGCTGGATGGCCAACCTGCCGGGCGGCTGGATCAGCTTCATGGCGATCACGATCGTGGTCTTCATGGTGCTCGGCTGCTTCCTGGAGGGGCTGCCGGCCATCGTGCTGATGGCGCCGCTGATGTTCCCCATCGCGCGCAAGCTCGGCATCCACGACGTTCATTACGCGATGGTGGTGGTGACCGCGATGAATATCGGCCTGATGACGCCGCCGATCGGCATCGGCTTCTACATCGCCTGCAAGATCGGCGATGTGCCGCCCGACGAGGCGATGGCCGCGATCTGGCCCTATCTCGTCGCGCTGGTCGCCGGGCTCGTGATCATCGCCGCCGTGCCCGCCATCTCGACCGTCCTGCTGTGAGCCGGGAAAGAGCCCGGACACGCGAACGCATATCGGAAGACCCTGTCGGGATAGCCGACCAACATAGGAGGAAACCATGAAACTCTCCCGTCGCGCGCTTCTTCAGGCCAGCGCCGCCACCGCCACGCTCGGTGGCTTCCATCTCGGGCGTGGCGAGGCCCAGAACGCCGAATTCACCTACAAATACGCGCACAACCTCCAGGTGACGCACCCCGTTCATATCCGCGCCTCGGAGGCGGCCGAGAAGATCAGGCAGGAGACGAACGGCCGGCTCGTCATCCAGATCTTCCCGTCGAGCCAGCTCGGCTCGGATACCGATATGCTGAGTCAGGTGCGCTCGGGCGGCATCGACTTCTTCACGCTCTCGCCGCTCATTCTCTCGACGCTCGTGCCCAACGCCTCGCTCAACGGCATCGGCTTCGCCTTCGCCAATTACGATGCGGTGTGGAAGGCGATGGACGGCGAGCTCGGCGCCTATGTCCGCGGCCAGATCGGCAAGGCCAATCTGGTGGTGATGGACCGGATCTGGGACAACGGCTTCCGGCAGATGACGAGTTCCAAGGGGCCGATCAACACCCCGGACGATCTCAAGGGCTTCAAGATCCGCGTGCCTGTCAGCCCGCTCTGGACCTCGATGTTCACGGCCTTCCAATCCGCTCCCGCGAGCATCAATTTCGCGGATGTCTACACCTCGCTCCAGACCAAGATCGTCGACGGGCAGGAGAACCCGCTCGCGATCATCTCGACGGCCAAGCTCTACGAGGTGCAAAAATACTGCTCCGTCACCAACCATATGTGGGACGGGTTCTGGTTCCTCGCCAATCGCCGTGCCTGGGAGCGGCTGCCGGCGGATCTGCGCGAGATCGTGGCGAAGAATCTCAACGCGGCCGCGATCCTCCAGCGCGCGGACGTGGCGCAGCTCAATGCCGGGCTCCGCGCGGACCTCACCGCCAAGGGCATGATCTTCAACGACACCAAGGCCGACCCGTTCCGGGATGCCCTGCGCAAGGCCGGGTTTTACGCCGAATGGAAGAAGAAATACGGCGACGAGGCCTGGAGCATCCTCGAAAAGGCCTCCGGCGGCACGCTGGGCTGAGTCGGGCTTGCGAAGGGCGCGCCGCGGATGCGCGCCCTTCGGAGCGGGCCGGACGCGCGGAACCGATCCCGATCATGAACCTTGAGATCAACTCCCTCGACACGGCGCCCGGCGCGCAGAGCATCGGGCGCGCGCTCGCGGTGTTGCGGCTGCTCGGCGCCAGCCCGAAGCATGGCGCAAGCCTCTCCGAACTCGTGGCGGAAAGCGGGCTGATGAAGCCGACCTGCCGGCGTATTCTGCTGGCGCTGATGGAGGCTGGCCTTGTCGAGCAGGATTCCGGCTCGCGCCGCTATTATCTCGGGCCGGAACTCTATGTGCTCGGCATGATCGCGGCGGAACGCTTCGGGATCGACCGCCTCGCGCTCGATTGCGTCGGCCGCCTCGCGCAGAAAACCGGCGACGCGGCCTTTCTCCAGGTCCGGCGCGGCAGTGTCGTCGTCTGTCTCGCGCGCGAGGACGGCACCTATCCGATCCGCTCGCATGTTCTGGCGGCGGGTGACCGCCATCCGCTCGGCGTCGGGGCCGGGCCGCTCGCGATCCTCGCCGCGCTCGAGGATCCCGAGGTCGCGGCGATGATGGCCGCCAATGCCCGGCTGCTCGAAACCAAATACCCGATGCTGAGCCGGCCGCAGATCCTCGATCTGGTCGCCGAGACGCGCGCCAGGGGCTACAGCCTCAATCGCGGCCTGCTCTTTCCGGGCTCGTGGGGCATGGGCATGGCGATCCGGACGCCGTCGGGCCGGATCGAGGCCTGCCTGTCGCTGGCCGCGGTTGAAAACCGGATGCAGCCGGATCGCGAGCCCCAGCTCGCCGCCTGGCTTGCGGAGGAGGTGCGGCTCGTGGAACAGCGCCTGCGCGCAAGCCATCAATCGGAGACCCGTATCCCACCCGGTGCGGTCCGGCGCCGGAAGCCTGAAGGGGAGGAACCATGACGCAACGCAGGAGCCGCGCCGCCGGCGCCGGAGGCATCGCGCATCGGAGGACGGCGGCATGACCCCGCTGGATCCCGTCGGCGGGGTGGCGCCGCGCTCGGCGCGGGTGATGAATCTCGCGCATCTCATCCGCCAGAACGCCCGCCGCTTTCCGGATCTGCCGGGGCTGATCTGGGGCGAGAGGCGCTGGACCTGGGCCGAGATCGACGCGGAGGTGAATGCCTTCGCCGCCGCGCTTGCCGCGCGCGGGATCGCGAAGGGGGATAGGCTGCTCGTGCATTCGAAGAACACGGCGCAGATGTTCTTCTCGATGTTTGCCTGCTTCAAACTCGGCGCGGTGTGGGTGCCGACCAATTTCCGCCTGATGCCCGAGGAGATCATCTATCTCGCCGAGTTCTCCGGCGCGAAGAGCTTCCTCTGCCATGGCGATTTCCCGGACCACGCTGCTGCGATCGCCGGCCGGGTCGCCAATGTCGAATTCATCTGGCGCCTCGACGAACAGGCGCGCGACGGCGATTTCGGCGAGGCCGGGATGGGGGCGCTGCTCGCGGCGCATCGCGGCGCCCGCGTGCCGGACGCGGCCGTGGAGCATTATGATCCGTGCTGGTTCTTCTTCACATCCGGGACCACCGGCCGCTCCAAGGCGGCGGTCCTCTGCCACGGGCAGATGGCCTTCGTGCTGACCAACCATCTTTGCGATCTCCTGCCGGGCACCACCGAGCGCGATGCGAGCCTTGTCGTCGCGCCGCTGAGCCACGGCGCCGGCGTCCACCAGCTCAACATCGTCGCGCGCGGCGCTCCGACGATCCTGATGCCAAGCGAGAAATTCGACATTGCCGAGGCGTTCCGGCTCATCGAGACGCATCGCGTCACCAACATGTTCACGGTGCCGACCATCCTGAAAATGCTGGCCGAGCATCCGGCTGCGGATGCCTTCGACCATTCCTCGCTGCGCCATGTGATTTATGCCGGCGCGCCGATGTATCGCGAGGATCAGAAATTCGCGCTGAAGAAGTTCGGCAAGGTGATCGTGCAGTATTTCGGGCTTGGTGAGGTGACGGGAAACATCACGGTGCTGCCACCGGCACTGCATGAGCCGGAGGACCACGCCAACAGCCGGGTCGGCACCTGCGGCTTCGAGCGCACGGGCATGCAGGTCTCGATCCAGGACGAGGCGGGGCGCGAACTTGCGCCGTTCGAGACCGGAGAGATCTGCGTCATCGGCCCGGCGGTCTTCGCCGGTTATTACCGGAACCCGGAGGCGAACGAGAAAGCCTTCCGCGACGGCTGGTTCCGCACCGGCGATCTCGGCCACATGGACGCGCAGGGCTTCGTCTACATCACCGGCCGCGCCTCCGACATGTATATCTCCGGCGGCTCCAACATCTATCCGCGCGAGATCGAGGAGAAGATCCTCACCCATCCCGACATCGCCGAGGTGGCGGTGCTCGGCGTGCCGGACAAGCTCTGGGGCGAGGTGGGGGTGGCAATCTGCGTGCCGCGCCCCGGCGCGCAGCCGGACGAGGCGGCGCTCGCGGATTTCCTCGGCGCGAAGATCCCGCGCTACAAGATGCCGAAGCGCTTCTTCTTCTGGGAGGCGCTACCGAAATCCGGTTATGGCAAGGTTCCGAAGCGCATGGTGCGCGATGAGCTGGAGCGGCGCGGGCTGATCGGGCCGGACGGGCTCGCCGGATGACGCAAACCCGCTTCATCCGGCAGCCGGGGCCGGCGCTGTTGCCGCGCATCGTCGCCGAGCCGGCGCGCGGGCGGGCGCTGGATCTCGACCTCGCCGCCGGGTTGCCGCTGCTGGAGGCGGTGCGGCGCGGGTTTGCGGCTTCAGGCTTCGCGAGCGGGGTCGTGGAACTCGGCGCGCTGGCGCTCGGCCCCTTCGCCTATGTGATGCCGGCCCTATCGCCGGATGGGCGCCATGCCGCCTTCTATTCCGCGATCTTTCGCCCGGCCGGGATCACCCGGCTTGAAGGCGGCGCCATGACCTTCGGCCGGCGGGAGGGCGCGCCCTTCTTCCATTGCCACGCGCTGTGGCGCGAGGCGGACGGCCGTCGGGGGGGCGGCCACATCCTGCCCGAGGAAACCACCCTCGCCGAGCCTGCGCGGGTGCGGGCCTTCGGGCTCGACGGCGCGATCTTCGAATCCCGGCCTGACCCCGAAACCAATTTCACGATCTTCGGCCCGGTTGCCGCCGATGCAGGCGGGGCGGGGGATCGCGCGGCGCTCGCAATCCGGCTGCGGCCAAACCAGGACCTGCACGCCGCGATCGAGGCCGCCTGCGCGGCGGCGGGCTTCGGCGCGGCGCTGATCCGCGGCGGGGTCGGCTCGATTATCGGCGCCCGGTTCGAGGACGGCGCCTGCTTCCCGGAATTCGCGACCGAGGTGTTCATCGCCGCCGGCACCGTGGCGCGCCAGCCGGGCGGCGACCATCGCGCCGCGATCGAGGCCGGCTTCGTCAACCATGTCGGCGCGCTGCATCGCGGCCGGCTCGCGCGCGGCGAGAACCCGGTTCTGATGACCTTCGAACTCGTAATCGAGGCCGTGGACGGCGCGTGAGGCCCCGCGCGCCGGAGCGCCGGGCCTGATATCCGCCTGTCATCGGATGTTGCGATATGTGCGCCGCGCGGCTGGAGCACAGGCGGCAGATCATCCTGGCATGACGATGCGTCACGATCACGGAACGGAGTGCCGCATGTTCCGGCCGCACCGAAATCCGGTGACGCCAACCCACACAACGCTTGACGAAAAGATAGATTTAATATATTCTTTTTTTGAACCGGTGGAGCGCGATGAGCAGGCAGGGCGTGACGATCGCAGGCGGGGAGGCGGGCGCGGCCGAGATCACGGTCGATGCCGGGCTTCTCGCGCCGCTCTTCGATCTCGAGCCGCAGGCGATCATTGCACGGATCCGCGAGGGCAGTCTCATCTCGATCTGCGAGCGCGGGATCGGGGCGGATGAGGGGCTGATGCGGCTCACCTTCCGCCACGGCACGCGGCGCGTCCGCCTGATCGTGGACCGGGAGGGCCGGCTGCGCTGGCGCTCCTCCGTCGAGACCCGCGCGCCCGCGCCGGCCCCGGCTTCCCCTCGGAAAGAAGGAACCCCGCGATGATCGCGGAACTGACACGCGGCGAGCGGCAGGCCGCCCTGATCATTCTCTGCGTCCTGGCGTTCACCGGGCTTCTCATGGCCGGTTTCGGCCGGGAGAGCGCGCTTGATTTCCACGGCGCCCTCGTGCTGGCGCTCTCGGTCGCGGGGCTCTTCGCGGTGATCCGCGGCTATTACGCGCCGCCGCCCGATCCGGCGCGGCTGCGGGAATATTTCGATGCGCCAGGCCGGGCCGGCATCCTGCTCGCCATGGGCTGGGCGGTCATCGGCATGTTCTTCGGGGTCTGGGTCGCGGCGCTGCTCGCTTGGCCCGATCTCAATTTCGATTCCGAGTTCACGAGCTTCGGCCGCATCCGCCCCATCCACACCACCGGCGTCATCTTCGGCTTCGGCGGCAACGCGCTGATCGCGACGTCGTTCTATGTCATGCAGCGCACGAGCCGCGCGCGGATCCGCGATCAGCTCGGCGCGTGGTTCGTGCTGTTGGGCTACAACCTGTTCTGCCTGCTTGCCGTGACCGGCTACGCGCTGGGGGTGACGCAATCGAAGGAATATGCCGAGCCGGAATGGTATGCCGATCTCTGGCTGGTCGTGGTCTGGGTGGTCTATTTCGCCATCTACCTGCGGACCCTCGCGCATCGCAAGGAACCGCACATCTACGTCGCCAACTGGTATTATCTGGCCTTCATCCTGGTCGTGGCGATGCTGCACATCGTCAACAACCTGGCGTTTCCGATCTCGCTCGGCAGCGACAAGAGCTATTCCCTCTTCGCCGGGGTGCAGGACGCGCTCACCGAATGGTGGTACGGGCACAACGCGGTCGCCTTCTTCCTCACCTCCGGCTTCCTGGGGATGATGTATTATTTCCTGCCGGTCCGGGCGGGGCGGCCGATCTATTCCTACCGGATGTCGATCATCAGCTTCTGGGGCATCACCTTCATGTATATGTGGGTGGGCTCCCATCACCTGCATTACACGGCGCTGCCGCAATGGGTGCAGACGCTGGGGATGACGTTCTCGATCGTCCTGCTCGTGCCGTCCTGGGGTTCGGCCGCCAATGCCCTGCTGACGCTGAACGGCGCCTGGCACAAGGTGCGTGACGACGCGACGCTGCGCTTCATGATGGTCTCGGCGGTGTTCTACGGCCTGACCACGTTCGAGGGTTCGTTCCTCGCGATCCGCTCGGTGAATTCGCTGTCGCATTACACGGATTGGACGGTGGGCCATGTCCATGCCGGGGCGCTCGGCTGGGTGGCGATGATCAGCTTCGGCGCGATCTATGCCTCGGTGCCCTGGCTCTGGAAGCGCGAGCGCATGTATTCGACCCGGCTGGTCGAGGCGCATTTCTGGCTCGCGCTCGGCGGCACCGTCGTCTACGTCGTCGCGATGTGGAATTCCGGCATCATCCAGGGGCTGATGTGGCGGACCTACACGGAGAGCGGCACGCTCGCCTACAGCTTTGTCGATTCCGTCGCGGCGATGCATCCCTATTACATCGCCCGCGCCTTCGGCGGGCTGCTGTTCCTGACCGGCGCCGTGATCGGCTGCGTCAATATCGCGCTGACGATCCGGCACGCGCCGGCGCCTGCGGCGGCCGCCGATGCGGAGCCGCCGGCCGCCGGCCAGCTCCAGCCCGCGGAGTGACCCCATGTTCGGATTGCACCAGCGCCTCGAGCGCCGGACCCTCGCGCTCTCGCTCGCCATCATCGTCGCGGCGAGCATCGGCGGGCTGGTCGAAATTGCCCCGCTATTCACGATCCATCAGACGGTGGAGGATGCGCCGGACATGCGCGTCTACACCCCGCTCGAGCTCGCGGGACGCAACATCTATATCCGCGAGGGCTGCTATGCCTGCCACTCGCAGATGATCCGCACCTTGCGCGACGAGGTCGAGCGTTACGGGCCCTATTCGCTGGCGGTGGAGTCGAAATACGATCACCCGATGCTCTGGGGCTCGAAGCGCACCGGGCCGGATCTCGCGCGGCTCGGGGGGAAATATTCCGATGCCTGGCACGTGGCGCATCTCGAAAGCCCGCGTGCGGTGGTGCCGGAATCGGTGATGCCCGCCTATCGCTGGCTCTCGCGCAACCCCTTGCGCGTTTCCGATCTGCCGGCCCATCTGCGCGCGCAGAAGGCGGTGGGGGTGCCCTATAGCGACGCGATGATCGCCCATGCCGAGCAGGATGCCTTCGGGCAATCGGCGCCGGATTCCCCGCAGGCTGCCGGCGTGACGGCGCGCTATGGCGAGGCGACCAATCTCAGGGCCTTCGACGGCCGGCCGGACCGGCTGACCGAGATGGACGCGCTCGTCGCCTATCTCCAGATCCTGGGACGCCTGACCGATGCCGCGCATCGGCCGGTCGCCGCGGTGGCGCGATGACGGATCTCGTGGCGCATGACACGGTCGTCTGGTTCGCCAAGACGATCGGCCTGTTCTACCTGCTGGCGATGGCCGGGCTCGCGCTGACCTATGCCTGCTGGCCCTCGAAGCAGCGTGAATTCGATCAGGCGGCGTCGGACATTCTCTCGCAGGAGGATCGGCCATGGCGATAGAGCGCGATCCGGTCACCGGCCGGCTGACGACCGGCCATGAATGGAACGGCATCAAGGAACTCGACACCCCGGTGCCGCGCCCGGTCTATTTCTTCCTGGTTGTCACGACCTTGTTCTGCATCGGCTATTGGCTGCTGATGCCGGCCTGGCCGCTCGGCACCACCTTCACGCGCGGGCTGCTCGGCGCCGACGAGCGGGCGCATGTCACCGCCGCCGTGGCGGAAGCCGCGCGCGACCGCGCGGGCTGGACGGCGCGGTTCGAGCGCGCGGATTTCGCGGCCATTCAGGCCGATCCGCGCCTGATGGCGATCATGCGCGAGACGGGGCGGACGCTGTTCGGCGACAATTGCGCGATGTGCCACGGCCGCGATGGCGCCGGCGGTCCCGGCTTCCCGAGCCTCAGGCGGGGCACACCGCTCTGGGGCGCCGCGCCGGAGGAAATCGCCGAGACGCTCAGGGTCGGCATCAATTCCACCCATCCCGAGAGCCGGGTTGCGCAGATGCCGGCCTTCGGCCGCGACGGGATACTGAAGCGCGCCGAGATCGAGGCGGTGGCGGCCTATCTGCGCGGGCTCGCGGACCCGCGGCTCGCGGCCGCGCCGGATGCGGTCGCCGGCGCCGAGCTCTTCGCCGGCAATTGCGCCGCCTGCCACGGCGCCGATGGCCGGGGCAGCCGCGAGACCGGCGCGCCGGATCTCGCCGACGAGACCTGGATCTATGGCGACGGGGCGCAGGCGGTGTTCAACACCATCTGGAACGGCCGGCAGGGCCAGATGCCGAGCTGGGAGGCGCGGCTTGCGCTGTGGGAGCGCCGGCTGCTGGCGCTCTATGTCGCCGATCTGCGGGCGCAGGAGCCGGGAAGCGCGCAAGGAAGCGCACAAGGAAGCACCCGATGAGCCGCTCCATGGATCGCGCCCGCGTCCCCCGGCGGCTTGTGCTCTGGCTCGGCATTGCCGCCGGGCTTGCGCTTTTCATCGCCGCGAATGCGCATCTCTACATTGTCTCGCAGCGCTCTCAGCCGGATTGCGTCGCGCATGCGCGGCTCGGCGAGCGGGACGGCCGCCCCGCCGCGGCGCGCTCCGCCTGTGCGCCGCGATGAGCTGGCATCCCGTTCCCGCGAGGAGGTTCCGCCGATGAATCCCGGATCCGAGATCGACCTGCCGCTGCCCCGCGCGGAGCCCGTGCCATCGGCCTATGCCCGCCCCTGGGTGACGCGTGCCGCGCCGCGCGCCTGGCTTGCCGCCGGCTGGCGGGACCTGCGCCATGACCCGGCCTCCAGCCTTGCCTATGGCGTCCTCGTCTGGCTGGCCTCGCTGGGGCTCATCCTTTTCGTGGTCCGGCATGGGCGGGATTATATCCTGTTTCCGCTGCTGGCGGGGTTCCTGGTCGTCGGCCCGCTGGTGGCGCTCGGGCTCTACGAGAAGAGCCGCCGGCTTGCGGCGGGCGAGACGGCCGGGCTGTGGCGGATGGTGTTCCTGCATCCGGCCTCGGGCGCGCAGATCCTGTTCACCGGCGCGCTGCTCTGCCTGCTGATGCTCGCCTGGATGCGGGCGGCGGTGCTGATCTACGCGCTGTTCTTCGGCCTGCGGCCGTTTCCCGGCCTCGACCAGATCGCGCCGATGCTGTTCACCACGCCCACCGGCTGGGCGATGCTCTTCGTCGGCAGCGCGATCGGCGCGCTCTTCGCGGCCTTCTCCTTCGCGATCAGCGTGTTCGCGCTGCCGATGCAGCTCACCGAGCGTGTCGATGCGCTGACCGCGATGGGCAGTTCCATGTCCTTGGTCTGGCGCAACCTGCCGGTCATGCTGCTCTGGGGTGGAATCGTGCTCGCGCTGTTCCTGGCTGCGGTGGCGACCGCGCTGCTCGGGCTGATCGTGGTCTTTCCCCTGCTCGGCCACGCGACCTGGCATGCCTATGAGACGATGCGCGCGCCCGCGCCGGACGGGCGGGAGACGGTGGCGCCATGACGTTGCTGCACCTGATCCCCACCGCGCTGGTGATCGGCGCCGCGGCGCTCGCGGCGCTGCTCTGGTCGCTCGGCAACGGGCAATACGAGGATCTCGAAGGCGCTGCCGAGCGGGTGCTGATCGAGGAGGAGCGGCCGGAATGAGACGGGCCGGCCCCTGGGGGACCGGCTCCGGATTGGGGAGAGGGCAGGTTACCGCCGCCCGCCGGATCAGCCATAGGGCTTCACGGCTTCCAGCGCCGTCATCACCCCCCGCAGTTCCGCGAGCCCGCGCAAACGTCCGATCGCCGGGTAGCCGGGATGGCTGCCGCGGCCGATATCGTAGAGGATCTCGTGGCCATGGTCCGGCCGCATGGGGATCTGCCAATGCGTCCAGCCGGCCTTGCGCCGCCGCGCCTCTTCGCCGAGCAGCGCATCGACCAGCGCCACCATGTCGGTATCGCCGCCGAGATGTTCGGCCTCCATGAAGGAGCCGTCGGGATCCTTGCGGACATTGCGCAGATGCGCGAACCAGATCCGGTCCGCGAAGCGCCGCGCCAGCGCCGGCACGTCGTTGTCGGGATGCGCGCCGAGCGAGCCGGAGCAGAGCGTGACGCCGTTGGCCGGGTTGTCGACCATGGCCAGGATCGCCGCGAGATCCTCGCCGGTCGAGACGATGCGCGGCAGGCCGAAGAGCGGCCGGGGCGGATCGTCGGGATGGATGCAGAGATTGATGCCGACCTCCGCCGCGGTCGGGATCACCGCCTCCAGGAACCGCTTGAGATTGGCGCGCAGGGTGTCCGGCGCCATGCCGCGATAGCGCGCGAGCATAGTGCGCAGGCCGGGCACGTCGTAACGGTCATAGGCGCCGGGCAGGCCCGCCATGATATTGGCGAGAAGCCGTTTCTTGTCGTCCTCGCTCGCGGCGTCATGCCAGGCGCGGGCCCGGGCGAGCACCGCGTCGGAATGGCCCTCCTCGGCGCCGGGACGCTCGAGGATCAGCCAGTCGAAGGCGACGTATTCATGCAGGTTGAAGCGCAGTGCCGTCGCGCCGCCGGGCACGGGAGCATCGAGCTGCGTGCGCGTCCAGTCGAGCACCGGCATGAAATTGTAGCACACCGTCCTGAGCCCGGCCGCCGCGAGGTTGCGCAGCGATTGCCGGTAATTGGCGAAGATCGGTTCGAGATCACCCTCGCCGATCTTGACCTGTTCGTGCACCGGCAGACTTTCCACGACCGACCAGGTGAGCCCGAAGCCGGGTGACGCGATCTCGGCCTTGCGCGTCTCGATCTCCTCGGGCGACCAGACGGTACCATAGGGAATATGGTGCAATGCGGTGACAATGCCGGTCGCGCCCGCCTGCCGCGCAGCGGCAAGGGTGACCCTGTCCTCCGGACCGAACCAGCGCCAAGTCTGTTCCATCGTCGATTCTCTCTCTTACATGAGCATGTTCGGCAGCCAGAGCACCAGCCCCGGCATCAGCGCGAGGAAGGCGATCACCGCCACGATCATGAGGACGAAGGGGATCGCCTCGACCGTGTATTCCTCGACGCTCGTGTCCAGGATCGAGCAGACCGTATACATCGCCACCCCGACCGGCGGCGTCATCGAGCCGAGCGTGACGATCGACATCATCAGGATGCCGAAATGCACCGGATCGACGCCAAGCTCCTTGATGATCGGCACGAAGATCGGGGTCAGCAGCAGCACCAGGACGGTGCTTTCCACGAAGCAGCCGGCGATCAGCAGAAAGAGCAGGATCAGCAGGATGATGACGATCGGCTCGCGCGAGAGGCCCAGCATCCATTCCGCCACTTCCTGCGGCGCCTGCTCGAAGATCAGCGCGTAGCCGACCATGCCCGAGAGCAGGATGATCAGCATGATCACGCCCACGTCGAGCACGCCTTCGCCGAGCGCCTCCAGCGCCTTGCCCCAGGTCAGCTCCCTGTGGAACACCACGCCGATCACCATGGCATAGACCACCGCGAAGGCGCCGATCTCGGACGGCGTGAATACGCCGCCGCGAATGCCGACGAGCAACGCGACGGGGAAGAGCAGCGCCCATTTCGCGTCGATCACGGCCCGCAGCACGGTCCGGGAATCCGGCAATTCCTTGGCGGCGGCCTGGTAGCCGCGCTTGCGTGCGATGACGAACACCACGCCCATCAGCGCAATCATCATCAGCAGCCCGGGGATCACCCCGGCGAGGAAGAGCCGGCCGATCGAGACATTGCCGACGAAACCGTAGAGGATCAGCCCGAGGCTCGGCGGAATCGTCGCGGTGATCAGCGAGCCGACGGCGATCGTGGCGCAGGTGAAGCCCTTGGAATAGCCGCGCCGGATCATGTCCGGCCCGAGGATGCGCGCCTCCATGGCGGCATCGGCGACCGCCGAGCCGGAGACGCCGCCCATCAGCGTTGAGAGCAGGATGCAGACCTGCGCGAGGCCGCCCGCCATCCAGGAGACGAGGACGTTCGAGACGGTGATGAGCCGGTGGGTGATGCCGGTCTTGTTCATCATATGCCCGGCGAGCACGAAGAACGGCACCGCGAGCAGCGGGAAGCTCTGCGAGGCGGTCGCGATCTGCTGCACGCCGATGCCGAGCGGAACCGAGCCCGAGAACACGAAGAAGCTGAAGCCCGAAATGCCGATCGCCAGCGAAACGGGCAGGCCGAGAAACATCAGCAGGAAGAAGAGACCCCAGAGCAGAAGCATCGCGCGTTACCCCAGCTGGCTTTCCGAGCGGTCGAGGCTCTTGTCGGCATAGAAGACGAGCCCGCGCGTGCGGAGTGCGCCGATGAGGTTCCCGGCGAGCGTGATCGCGAGCAGCCCGGCGCCGAACGGCACCGCCGAGGTCACCCAGGCGTAGGAGATGCCGCTATCGCCGTAGATCCGCTGCCAGTTGAGCACGGTCAGCCGGTATCCGGCGACGACCAGCGCGATGAGAAAGGCCAGCGCGACGATCCCCAGCCCGACCTCGATGATGTGGCGCGGCGTGTGGGGCAGCTTCCGGACGAAAAGATCGACCCCGATATGCGCCTTGATCCGCATCGCGCGGTTGGCGCCGAGAAAGCACAGCCAGATGAACAGGAGCTGCGCCAGATCGACCGACCAGATCAGCGGATGGCCGATGGTCCGGGCAATCGCTGCGGCGAAGACCAGCAGCACGATGGCGGCGAGCAGGGCCTTCGAGACAAGATCCTCAAGGCGCGCCAGAAGGGCGGACATGGAAGCCTCCGCGATCGAGGGGGCGGCATGGACGGGGAAAATTGCCGCCGGCGTGTTGGCGACGCCGGCGGCAGTCCGCGGCCGGCGGCTGGCGCCGGTCGCTGGGGACCCCGGGGTTATTTCAGGATCGCATCGACCTTGGTCTTGAGATCGGCATAGCCGAGCTTCTCGTAGACGCCCTTGGTCGCCTCGACGAACGGGGCCTTGTCGATCTCGGCGATCGCCATGCCCTTGGCCTTCATCTGCTCCTCGAGCCCGGCCAGCGATTCCTGCGTCAGTCTGGAAGCGAAATCACCGGCGGCGAGCGATTCCTCGCGCAGGATCTTCTGGAGATCCGGCGGCAGCTTGTCGAACCATTGCGCGGAGGTGACGATGCCGGTGATGAGGTTGAAATGCCCGGTCTTGGTGAGGTTCTTGGTCACCTCGTAGAGGCGGGCGCCGAAGGTCGCGGGGTGCTGGGCCTCGGCGGCGTCGATCACCTTCTGCTGGAGCGCGGGATAGACCTCGCCCCAGGCCAAGGGCGTCGGGGTGGCGCCCATGGCGCGGATCGTCTCCATCCAGACCGGCGCGCCCGGCGTGCGCAGCCGGACGCCCGCGAGATCGGCCGGCAGCTTGATCGGCTTGTTGGTGAGCAGATGCCGCTCGCCCTGCCACCAGTTGAACGACAGCACCTGGTGCCCGGAGGCCTTCCTGAGCTGGCCGGCCCATTCCTCGAACATCGGCGAGGTCACGACCTTGCGGATGCCGTCGAAGCCGCTCGCGACATAGGGCGCCGAGAGGATGCCGAATTCCTTGACGAAGACCGCGAGCCGGCCGCCATCGACCACCACCGCGACATTCGCGCCGGCGCGCGCCTGTTCGAGCACGTCCTCGTCCTTGCCGAGCTGCGAGCCGGGGAAGATGCGGATCGTGAGCTGGTTGTTGGAGCGTTTGGCGACCTCGTCGCGCATGCGCTCAAGCCCCTTGTAGATCGGGTCATCGCGGGTGAGCGCGGTGTTGATGTTGAGCTGGTGCTGCGCCTGCGCCGCGGCGCCGAGGCCGAGCAGGGCCGCGCCGGCGACGAGCGCCCCGAACATGCGCTTTGACAGATGATGTCGCATTATTGTCTCCTCCCTGTTTGGGGCCTTTCCAATTTCATGGAGTATGGCACCATACAGGAATGATAGCCGCTTTGGCGGCGCACGCAAGGAGTCTCGCATGGAGCAGAGCCTACGACTTTCGGAGCCGATCGTTCCGCAGGTCATCCAGTTGCTCCGGCAGGCGATCATCGAGATGCGACTCCAGCCTGGCCAGGCGCTGTCGGAGAACGACATCGCCCAGCGCTACGGCGTGAGCCGGCAGCCGGTTCGCGAGGCCTTCATCAAGCTGCGCGAGATCGGGCTGGTGCAGATCCTGCCGAGCCGCGGCACCTATGTCGTCAAGATTTCGGTGCGGGAGGTGCTCAATGCCCGCTTCGTGCGCGAGGCGGTGGAGGGGGCGATCGTGCGCAGCGCCGCGGAACTGATCGACGCCTCCGGCATCGCCCGGCTCACAGCGCTGATCGGCGAGCAGAAGCGCGTGGCGGAGGCGGGGGACAGCCGCGCCTTCTACCATCTCGACGAGGCCTTCCACCGCGAGATCGCCACCATCATCGAATGCGACTACGCCGCCCGCGTCGTCGAGAGCGCCCGCGCCCAGACCGATCGCGTGCGCTATCTCAGCCTGCCGGGCGCGACGCGGCTCGATGTCCTCATCGCCCAGCACCAGGCGATCGTTGCCGCGCTCGCCGCCCGCGATCCCGATGCGGCGGAGGCGGCGATGCGCCGGCATCTGCGCGAGATCTTCGCCGCCCTGCCAAGCCTCGAGGCGCAATATCCCGAGATCTTCGACCTGACGGCGATCCCCGCGCATGCGCGGGCGATGCTGCCGGGAGGCTAGGCCGAGGCGGTCTTGAGCCCGATTGGGCAGGCGATTCCCGTGCCGCCGAGGCCGCAATAGCCGCCCGGATTCTTGGCAAGATATTGCTGGTGATATTCCTCCGCGAAATAGAACGGCCCGGCCTCGACGATCTCGGTCGTGATCGTGCCATGTCCGGCTGCGGCGAGGCGCGCCTGATAGAGCGCCCGCGAGGCTTCCGCGGCCGCGCGCTGCGCTTCCCCCGCGACATAGATGCCGGACCGGTATTGCGTGCCGATATCGTTGCCCTGGCGCATGCCCTGGGTCGGGTCGTGGTTTTCCCAGAAGGTCTTGAGCAGGGTCTCGTAGGGGAGGATCTTGGGGTCGAACACCACGCGGACGACTTCGTTATGCCCGGTCTGGCCGGTGCAGGTCTCCTCATAGGTCGGGTTCGGCGTGAATCCGCCGGAATAGCCCACGGCCGTGATCCAGATTCCGTCTCCGAGCTGCCAGAACTTCCGCTCCGCGCCCCAGAAGCAACCAAGACCGAACATGGCGGTTTCATATCCTTCCGGATAGGGATCCCTGAGCGGTCGGCCGAATACGAAATGCGTCTCGGCGGTGGGGATCGGCGTTGTCCGGCCGGGCAGCGCCTCGGCCGGTTTCGGCATGGTCGCGGATTTGCGGAAGAGCATGGGAACCTCGCTTTCAGGTTGCCTCAAGGTGGCGCCGCGCAGGCCGCGCCGCAAGCCCGCTCACCGGCTCGTGACCCCGCAGGCGGGAAATGCGGCGCCGGGCGGGAGGAGGGGGGCGGCCGCGGGAGCCCTGCCGCGTTCCCGGCGGTCCCGCACCCGCATCCTGTGCCATCCGCTCTGATCCATGCTTTTGCGCCTTGCGTTTTGTCCTGCCCGCCGCCATAACGCGCAACTCGCGTGCGCCTTCGGGCGTGTGCGGGGCAGGTGGCCGAGTGGTTGAAGGCGCACGCCTGGAACGCGTGTATACGTGCAAGCGTATCGAGGGTTCGAATCCCTCCCTGTCCGCCATTGCCTTCAAATGAAGCGTCTCCCAGCGCGCGGCACGGCAGAAGAAAGCGCAACGTTTCAAAGGCTTTGCAGGGTCGACCTCTGCACTGCGATGCCCGCGAAATCCGGGCCGCATTCTCCGAATGGCCCGTTTTTCTCCCGACCTGTGGACTGAAGCCACCACCATACGGACAGAAACCCTCGGTTCTTCATACGGTTGGACGATCAGGCCGGGGCGGGAGTTCGAGTTTTCTTTGGTTAACGAAACCTCAATCGCTCCCAAATAGGCTGTTGATTCGAAACAGCAAATTCTTATTCGAAGGCCGCAGGTTCGCTCTTTGTTCTGATGCGAACCTCGGATAGGATGAGGTCCAATTACGAGGCAGCCCCGTGGCGCAAACGTCGGAAATCGAATGGACTGACGCAACTTGGAACCCGGTGACGGGCTGCACCAAGATTGGTCCGGGCTGCGACAACTGCTACGCTGAACGCTTTGCGGAACGTTGGCGTGGGGTTGCTGGGCACCCCTACGAACAAGGCTTCGACCTGACGCTCTGGCCATCAAGGCTGATGCAACCCGCGCAGTGGAAAAAGCCGCGGATGATCTTCGTGAACTCGATGAGCGACCTGTTCCACAAGGACATCGACCGCGCGTTTATCGACAAGGTGTTCGATGCCATGGAGCAGGCGCACTGGCATGTCTATCAGGTGCTGACCAAGCGCAGCTCGCTCATGCGCAACTATGTCCGGAAGCGGTATGATGGCAGGGCGGTTCCGCGCCATATCTGGCTTGGCGTATCGGTTGAGGACGCCGCTCACACGAGCCGGATCGACCATCTGAAGCAGATCAACTCGGATGCCCGCTTCATATCGTTCGAGCCACTGCTCAGCCCTATCGGCGACGTCGACCTACGCGGCATCGCATGGGCCATCGTCGGCGGCGAGAGCGGGCCGCGGGCTCGCCCCATGGACGAAAGCTGGGCCAGACAGATCCGGGACATCTGCGATCGTGACGACGTTGCGTTCTTCTTCAAGCAATGGGGTGGCGCCCGTCCGAAGTCCGGTGGGCGTTTGCTCGATGGCGAGGAATGGAACGGCTTTCCGTGGCAAATCGTGCCTGAGCCAATCATGCGCGCTTTGCAACCCGAGGATGCTTAATGCCGCCACGGATCGAAGACTACCAGGGACGCGAGCAGTCTTTCATCAAGCATCTGTTTCTCAACAATTATCTTGAGGCCGCAGCCTACAAGCTTTTCCAAGGTAGATCGCCGGTTTTCAAATTCGTCGACGCATTTGCAGGCCCCTGGCGGGTATCGGACACCAACATGTACTCCGATGCCTCCTTCTCACAGGCGATCGAAACACTCGAAACCGTACGCAGCTCGCTCATCGGCATGGGTCGCACCGGTCTCAAGGTGCGGTTCCGCTTCTGTGAGAGGAACCCGGCTTCGGTCGCCAAGCTAAAGGAGTTCGCGGCCCAGAAGCCAGAATTCGACATCCAGGTCTTTTCGGGCGCCTTCGAGGACAACCTTGATGCCATCCGCTCAGCCTGTCGCGATGGCTTCACGTTCACGTTCATCGATCCGACCGGATGGAATGTTGAGTCCAGCAAGGTTTTCGATTTTCTCAGAGCCTTGAATGGCGAGTTTCTGTTCAACTTCATGGCCGAGGAAGTGAACCGCCATGCCGGCTGGGACGGCGTTGCTGAGTCTGTCGGCCGATTCTTGGCGGACCCAGCCTGGAAGACGTCATTCGAGGCGATGACCGAAGGCTCAAATGAGACGAAGATTCTGCAGCTTCTGAAAGCAAAGATGAAGGAAGCAAGGGTCGCGACATATCTCACGGATATGGCCATCCGGAAGCCTCGCGAAGAACGGATCAAAATGCGTCTGATCCTCGGCACCCACAGCGGTTTCGGTGTTGAGGTGTTCCGGACCGTTCAAGAGAAGGTGGAAAAGGAGGCGGTTCGTACCCGCCACAACATCCGGACCGAGGAAAGCGGGCAGCCCCAGCTCTTCCCCGAGGATCAGATTATTGCTTTCGAGACTGATTGCGACGGGGTGGGCTGTTCGGCCCATTTGGGCTGGGCCACCGAACTGTTGCTGCGAGCGGTGTCACTGAGGCCAGGGATCGCGTTCGGAGCAGTCGCCAGTCAGGTCATGGAGCAGGTTCCGGTGCGCACGACCAATCTGAACAAGATGTTGTAGCCCCCAAAAGCCCGGACATTTCTCACGGTGCTGCTTGGGCCGCGATGAACTCGCGGGGTGAACGATATCCGAGCGCCCGATGCGGGTGAAGCTCGTTGTAGTGGTCGAACCATTCCGGC
>NZ_VTRS01000007.1 GCF_008641065.1 Rhabdaerophilum calidifontis
CTCGGCCGGTTGACCCCGGACGAGGCGTACTTCAATGCGCTGCCAGCAATCCCGATGGCGGCCTAACCGAGGCAGGAATCCACTTAGGAAACGCCCCGAAACTGTTCAAACAAACCGAGCCAGCTCTCTTTTCGCGGTATCTTCCGGCGCGCTTTCAGGCCGCGATCCTGCCCCTTGGCATGTTCATCGTCATCGCCCCGCTGGATTGGATCTCGGGTCTGGCCTTGCTGGTGACCGCGCCGATGATTCCCTTTTTCATGGTGCTGATCGGCAAAGGCGCCGAGACGCTCAACCAGCGGCAATGGCTCAGGCTTCAGCGCATGTCCGGCCATTTTCTGGATGCCATGCAGGGACTCGCCACGATCAAGGCGTTCAATGCCGGCAGGCGGATGACACATCATGTCGCAGACGCTGCGGAAAGCTATCGGCAAGAAACCATGAGGGTTCTTCGGATCGCATTTCTTTCGGCCCTGACACTCGAATTCTTCTCCACGGTTTCCATCGCCATGATTGCCGTCCTGATTGGCTTCCGCCTGCTTTGGGGCGAGATGACCTATCTTCACGGCCTGTTCATCCTGCTGCTCGCCCCGGAATTCTACTTGCCGTTGCGCACGATGGGGGCGGCCTACCATGCGCGCATGGAGGCGCTCGGCGCCGCCGAGCGGCTTCTCGCCATCGAGGCCCTGCCGGAGCTGGCCCGGACAGGTTGGAGGACAGCGCAGGCGGGGGCTCTCAAACAAGCCCCTGCAATCGCGATGCTGGATCTGCACCTGACCTATCCGGGGGATCGGCCCGCGCTGCGGGGCGTGAGCATCGCGATCGCCGCGGGGGAGACCGTCGCGCTCACCGGTGCGTCCGGCTCAGGCAAGTCGAGCCTGATTGCGCTGCTGATGGGATTTGCCATTCCGCAGGCCGGAGAGATCCGGATCGACGATGTGCCGCTTGAGAGCTTCTCGCTCGAGGCATGGCGGCGGTCCATAGCCTATGTCCCACAGCGGCCCACCCTGTTTTCAGGAAGCGTGGCGGCCAATATTGCGCTGGGCGATCCGGAGCCCGATCCTGCCCGGATCCGTGAAGCCGCGCGCCGCGCCCGGATCGAAGAGCGCATCCTTGCTTTACCATCGGGGTATGAAACGCTGATCGGTGCTGGTGGTCATGCTCTCTCCGGAGGGGAAGCGCAGCGCATCGGGCTCGCGCGGGCTTTCTATCGCGAGGCCTTTCTCGTTTTGCTGGATGAGCCGACCGGCCATCTCGATCCTGAAACCGAGAACGCCATCCACACGGCAATTTCAGCGCTCAAGCCCGGTCGGACGATGATTCTGATCGCACACCGCGAATCTACCCGGCAATTGGCGGATCGGGTGATTACCCTTGCCGCCGGGCGGGTCGCCGAACAGGATCCGGCCCCCGAGCCACCTGTCGGTCCGGTTCCGGCATGACGGACCTGGCGCGCCTCTTCCGCTTGATGCGTCCCCAAGCCGGCTGGATGGCGCTCGCGATCCTGCTTTCCGCTGTGGCTACCGGGGCACATGTCGCGCTGATGGCGACATCCGGCTGGTTCATTACCAGCATGGCGCTTGCCGGCCTTGCGGGCATCACGATGAACTACTTCACGCCGGCCGCCCTGATCCGTGGCTTTGCCATCATCAGGACGGCCGGCCGTTATGGCGAGCGGCTGATCGGCCACGAGGCGACCTTGCGCTTCGTGGCCCGGCTGAGGCCCTGGCTTTTCAGCCGGATCGAGCGCGCCGCGCCGGCCAATCTCGGTGATCTTCGGTCGGCTGATCTCCTGACCCGCCTTCGGTCTGACATCGATCGGATGGAACTGGGTTTCCTGCGGGTTCTCTCCCCCGTCCTGGCTGGCCTGATCGTCCTCGTGCCCGTTCTGATCTGGTTGGCCTTGAAGCGGCCGGACTTTGCCTTGGTTCTGACGATTCTCCTCGTTGTGTCAGGGGTTTTGCTGCCGGCGGCGCTGCTTGCGGCCAGCCGCCGGGCAGAACGATCCCTGGTTGCCCAGACGCCGCGACTGAATGCGGCATTGGTCGAGACCGTCGATGGTCAGGCCGAGCTGGCGGTCTATGATCCGGATGGGCACCATCGCGCCGCGACTCTTGCTCTCGCAAACGGACTTCTGGCTGACGAGGACCGGATTGCCCGGACACAAGCCCTTGGCAATACGGCCGTTCCACTCGCTGCGCATCTTGGCCTGCCATTGCTTCTCTGCATGGGTATTCCCGCCGTTCGCGAAGGCTCGCTGGCGCCGGCAGATCTGCCGATGCTGGCCCTTCTCGGCCTCGCGCTGTTCGACACCGTAGCGGGCTGGCCCTTGGCGATCCAGTCGATCCCCATCCTGATGCATTCTGCGCGACGGGTCTTCGAACTGGCTGATCGCCCTTCGGATGTCCCTGACCCCGTTGCGCCGGAACCAATTCCCCTGCCGCTATCGATCCAATTCTCGGGGGTCAGCTTTCGTTATCCCGATGCGCGAACCGGAGGGCTGCGGAACATCGACCTGACCCTTTCCCCCGGCCGGCGGATTGCCATTCTCGGGCCGAGCGGCGCCGGAAAATCCACGCTCGGCGCCCTGGCGATGCGGTTCTACCAGCCCAGCAAGGGGGTGATCAGCGCCGGAAATACCGATTACCGCGCAATATCCGGCGAAAAGCTGCGCAGACACGTTGCCATGCTGGGTCAGCATGATCATCTGTTCAGCGGCTCGATCCGCGACAATCTCCTCATGGCCGATCCCGGAGCGTCGCCGGGAGCGCTGGAACAGGCCTGCCGGACTGCGCGGATCCTGCCCTTCATTGAAGGCCTGCCGGAGGGGTTCGAGACCTGGGTTGGTGCGCATGGCAAGGCGCTTTCCGGCGGCGAGGGACGGCGCCTGCTTCTCGCCCGAACGCTGCTCCGGCGTCCGGAACTTCTGATCCTGGATGAGCCGACGGAGGGCCTTGATCCGGCGACGGAACAGGCCGTCATCGAGGCCATCATCGCCGATCATCCCGAGGCGGGTATCCTCCTGCTCACGCATCGGCTTGTCGGCCTGGACAAGATGCATGCATGCTTTTCCCTCGAATCCGGCCAACTTGTCGCGCAACGCCCGCAGCGCCTTGCATCAGGCCCAATCCCGCGCACGATTGAGATGGACGGTGGAGTTCAAGGTGAAACGCGTCGGTCTACATGAAGCATGGAGTGGCACAGCCGATTGCCGGAACTGCGTGATCCGGGGATCAGTGCTGTTTTCCGGCCTGAAAGAGGATGATTTCGAGAAGTTTCACCGCCCGATTGATCAATCCGTCTTTCCCGCGGGCAGCGTGATCTACTCCACCGGCGATCCGGCAACTTCGCTGTTCACGATCCGGAACGGGCTCGTCAAGCTCACGCAATATCTGCCCGATGGGACACAGCGGATCGTGCGTCTTATGGGCAAGACCGACCTGATCGGGCTCGAGGCCTTGATCGAGAGCGAGTACCCGCACACGGCGATCACATTGCACCACACCGAAATCTGCCGGCTCCCGGTGGATTTCATCCGCTTGCTCTCGCAGAGCAATACGCAACTCTTTCACGAATTGATGGCGCGATGGCATCGTGCCCTGAGCAATGCCGATCGCTGGATTACCGAATTCTCGACCGGCTCGGCCCGAGATCGTGTGGTTCGGCTGCTCCTGTGGCTGACCGAGCGCGACGATGGCGAGCGCTGCGACCTGTTCAGTCGGGAGGATCTCGGCGCCGTTCTTGGTCTGACGACGGAAACGGCCAGCCGGACCATGGCGGAACTCAAGCGGCAGGGCTTCATTTCCGAGCCCCGCACCAATCATTTCCTGTGCGATATCCCGAACCTGCGACGGTTGATCGACGCCTGATCAGGCCACGATCGCCCGTCCCCCGCGCATGGCGCTTGACATTGCAGCGCAGCACGCGCAGAAGGCTGTCTGAACGTCGGCGCAGCTCCTGCGCTTGAGCGAAGCAGCGTGATTGCACCCGCCCGTCTAAAGGCGATGGGTGCCGGCTTCCCCCTTCAATCGTTCCCTGTCCGGCTTCCCCATCACGCGGGCCGCCTTTTCTCCGGTGCGCGGATCCGCGTTCCGGTCAAGGCGGCCGCGCGGCCGCCGAACCCGAAAGACATATCCTTGGCCAGTTTTTCCGATTTCGCCCTGCTCGCGCCGCTGAAGCGCGCGCTCGATGGCGAAGGTTACACCATTCCCACCCCGATCCAGACCCAGGCGATCCCGCACGCGCTCGCCGGCCGCGACCTGCTCGGCATCGCCCAGACCGGAACCGGCAAGACCTGCGCCTTCGCGCTGCCGATCCTCCAGCGGCTGGGGAAATCCGGCACCACGCGGAAGCCGCGCAGCTGCCGGGCGCTGATCCTCTCCCCCACGCGCGAGCTGGCGAGCCAGATCGCCGACAGCTTCCGCGCCTATGGCAAGTTCATGCATCTGTCGATCGATGTCGTGTTCGGCGGCATCCCGGTCGTCCGCCAGGCGAAGCGGCTCGCGACCGGCGCCGATATCCTCGTCGCGACGCCGGGTCGCCTGCTCGATCTTGTCGCCCAGAAGGCGCTGCGGCTCGATGAGCTCGAAATCCTCGTGCTCGACGAAGCCGACCAGATGCTCGATCTCGGCTTCATCGTGCCGCTCCGGCGGATCCATGCCCTGCTGCCGAAGAAGCGCCAGAGCCTGTTCTTCTCCGCCACCATGCCCGAGGCGATCGCGGGGCTGGCGAGCCAGTTCCTGACCGATCCGGTCCGGGTCGCGGTTGCGCCGGTCGCCACCACGGCCGAACGCGTGACGCAGGGCGTCATGCCGGTGCCGCAGGCGGCGAAGCAGGCGCTGCTCTACCATGTGCTGTGCGACCGCGAGATCGGGCGCGCGCTGGTCTTCACGCGGACCAAGCACGGTGCGGACCGCGTCGTGAAGCAGCTCGTGAAGGACGGGATCGATTCCGCCGCCATTCACGGCAACAAGAGCCAGGCCCAGCGCGAGCGGGCGCTCGGCGCGTTCCGCGCCGGCACCTGCCGGGTGCTGGTGGCCACGGATATCGCCGCGCGCGGCATCGATGTCGACGGCGTCACCCATGTCATCAATTTCGATCTGCCCAATGTGCCGGAATCCTATGTCCATCGCATCGGGCGCACGGCGCGGGCCGGGGCCGCGGGAATCGCGATCTCGTTCTGCTCGGGCGAGGAGCGGCCGTATCTGCGCGACATCGAGAGGCTGACGCGGCAATCGGTGCCGGTTCTCGCCCTGCCGGAAGGCTTCGCCCCCGATCCGGCGGTGATCCGCGCGGTGACGGAGCCGGCGCGGCCGCACAGCCGCGGAACGCCCGATCGCCACGACGCGCCGCGGCAGGCGCCGTCCCGCCGCCGTCGCCGGGCCGGACGGTCGAAGCCGGGCATGCGGCCTCAGGCCGAAGCCGCCGCCGGTTGACGGCGGCAGGCTTTTGTCGTAACCACGGGATCGCTCGAGTCCCGGTCGCTTCCGGGCCGCGAGGCATATGCAGAACCCTGTCCGATGCCCGATCGAACGCGCCGCCTGCTTGTGATCGCTTCGGCCGGCCTCGGGCTCCTCGCGGTCCTTCCCGCCGGCGGCGAGGCACGGCCGCTGCTCGTGCTTGCCGCCGCGAGCCTGCAAACCGCACTCGACGCGATCGCCGCCGCATGGCGGAAGGAGACCGGCCGGCGCGTGCTCTTCGCCTATGCGGCCACCCCGGCGCTCGCCCGCCAGCTGGAGCAGGGTGCGCCGGCCGACCTCTTCGCGTCGGCCGATCCCGATTGGATGGATTGGGCCGGCCAGCGCGGTCTGATCCGCGCCGAGACGCGCCGGACCCTGCTCGGCAACACATTGGTGCTGATCGAGCCGGCCGATCGCCCCGCGACGCCGCTGGCGATCGCCCCCGGTTTCCCGCTGGCGCAGGCGCTCGGCGGATACCGGCTCGCGATGGGCAACCCCGCCAGCGTGCCGGCGGGGAAATACGCGCGCGCCGCGCTGAGCGCGCTCGGCATCTGGGATCAGGTCGCCCCGCGCATCGCCGGGGCCGATACCGCGCGGGCGGCGCTCGCCCTGGTCGCGCGTGGCGAAGCCCGCTTCGGCATCGTCTACGCGACGGACGCGAAGGCCGAGCCGCGCGTGCGGGTTCTGGGCAGCTTCCCTGCCGCGAGCCATCCGCCGATCGCCTATCCCTTCGCCGTCACCGCCGGCGCGCGGCATCCGGACGCCGCGTCCTTTCTCGCCTATCTTTCCGCGCCGGCGGCGAAGCGTATCTTCGAGGCGGAAGGGTTCCTGATCCTGGAATGAGGGTGCCGGCGTGCTGGGTCTCGAATTATCGGCCGAGGAATGGCAGGCGATCGGTCTCAGTCTCCGCGTCGCGGGCGTCGCCACGCTCGCCAGCCTGCCGCCCGGCATCCTGATCGCGCTGCTGCTCGCGCGCGGGCGCTTTCCGGGCAAGGTGTTTCTCGACGCGCTGGTGCATCTGCCGCTGGTCCTGCCGCCGGTGGTGACGGGCTATGTGCTGCTGGTCCTGTTCGGGCGCAAAGGGGTGCTGGGCGCCTGGTTCGAGGCCAATCTGGGCATCGTCTTCTCCTTCCGCTGGACGGGCGCCGCGCTCGCCTGCGCGGTGATGGGCTTTCCGCTGATGGTGCGCGCCATCCGGCTCGCCATCGAGGCGATCGATGCGCGGCTGGAGGCGGCCGCCGGCACGCTCGGCGCCGCGCCGATCTGGGCGCTGGTCACGGTCACCCTGCCGCTTGCGCTGCCGGGCATCATCGCCGGGGCGGTCCTGTGCTTCGCGAAGGCGCTTGGCGAATTCGGTGCCACCATCACCTTCGTCTCCAACATTCCCGGCGAGACGCAGACGATCCCCGCCGCGATCTACAATGCCACACAGGTTCCCGGCGGCGAGGCCGGCGCGTTCCGGCTGTCGATCGTCGCCGCGATGATCGCGCTCGGCGCGCTCGTCGCGTCGGAATGGCTGGCGCGCCGCAGCGGCAGCAAGGCGCGCTTGGGATGATCGCCTTCGCCTGCCGGCTCCCTCGCGATGGTTTCACCCTCGACGCCGCCTTCGAGGCCGGGAGCGGCGTGACGGCCCTGTTCGGCCCCTCCGGTTCCGGAAAATCCACGGTGATCCGGCTGTTCGCCGGGCTGGAGAGGCCCGAGGCGGGCCGCATCCGGATCGGCGACGCCACGCTGCTCGACACGGCGGCGGGCCTGTGCATGGCGCCGCATCGCCGCCGGATCGGCCTGGTGTTCCAGGATGCGCTGCTGTTCCCCCATCTCTCCGTGCGGGCGAACCTCACCTATGGCCGCTTCTTCGCGCCGGCGCGCGAGCGCCGTATCGCCTTCGATCCGGTCGTGGAGGTTCTCGGCATCGGCCATTTGCTCGGGCGCCGGCCGGCCACGCTCTCGGGCGGCGAGCGCCAGCGGATGGCGATCGGGCGCGCGCTGCTGACGAGCCCGCGCCTGCTGCTGATGGACGAGCCGCTCGCCGCGCTCGACACGGAGAGGAAGCACGAGATCCTGCCTTTCATCGAGCTTCTGCGCGACGCGTTCGGCATTCCGATCATCTATGTCAGCCACGCGGTCGAGGAAGTCGCGCGGCTGGCCACCCGCGTCGTCAGGCTGGAGCAGGGCAGGGTCGTGGCGAGCGGGAGCCCCGCCGAGGTGCTGGCGCCGGCTTCGCTCGCCGAGGCTTCGAGCCGTTTCGACGCCGTCTCGGTTCTCGCCGCGCCGGTTTCCCGCTTCATGCCGGATTACGGCGTCACGCTGCTCGACCATCCCGCGGGGCAGATCGTCGTTCCCGGCCGGATCGAGGCGCCGGGGGCGGTTCGGGTCATCATCCGCGCCACGCATGTCGCCCTGTCGGTGGGCCATCCGGGCCATGTCAGCATCCGCACGGTGCTCCGGGGGCGGGTCGTCGCGCTGGAAACCGATGCGGGGCCGTTCGCGCTGGTGACGGTCCGGCTCGAGGGCGGCGACCGGCTCCGGGCCTACGCCACGCGGCTTGCGACCGACGCGCTCGGGCTGGCTGTGGGGGATGAGGTCCAGGCGCTCGTCAAGGCGGTGGCGATCGACGCGCATGACCTCGCCGGCGCCCGCCCGGCGGCGGATTGAGCCTAGCGGGGCGCGGCCGGCGCCACCGAACTCACGGAACTGGCGCTGATCGTCGTCGGCACCGCCCGCCCCATCATGTCGAGCAGGACGATGATCCGCTCCCTGTCGATGAGCCGCACGAATTGCGCGATCATGTCTCCGTAAGGATCGTCATGCAGCGTCACGCAATCGCCGGGGCGCAGCTGATCGACCAGCGCCGGCTCGGCGAGCAGCCCGGCCTCCTGCCGCACCCGCAGCGCCCGGACGACCCCCTGCGGCAGGGGCGCCGGATGTTCGCCGAAGCGGATCAGCGTCGAAACCCCCATGGTCGAGAGGATCGACCGCCAAGCCTGGCGGTCGATATCGATGCGCACGAAGAGATAGCGCGGAAATAACGGCCGCTCGACGATCTCCTCCTTGCGGGCATGGCGCCGCCGCTTGCGGATCAGGGGCAGATAGGCCTCGAATCCCTGCCGACGCAGATGGTCGAGCGCCCGCGCCTCGCCATTGGGCTGGGTATGCACGACATACCAGCGTTCACCGCCCGGCTCCTCTGTGAGCATCGTGGATCGCGCCCCGCAATTCGAAATCTGCCCCGGAGCATCGCCGCATCGGGCCGATTCGCCAGGCCGGACGATCGGCGCCCTCGGCATCCGGGGAGTTGTGCTGACGGGAATTTGCCTCTACCGACGACCGGATAGCGGTCAGATCCGGGAAAATCAATGTCGCAGCAGGCACGCGCAAGGCGGATTTCTGTCACGGGGCTCGGGTATGTCGGCCTTCCGGTCGCGGTCGCTTTCGCGGCGGCCGGCCATCCGGTCATCGCCTTCGACATCAATGCGGAACGTATCGCCGAACTGAAGCGCGGCATCGACCGGACCGGCGAGGTCGAGCCGGAGCGGCTCGGGGCGGCGGAACTGCATTTCACCGCCGATCCCGCGGATCTGGCCCGGGCGGATTTCCACATCGTCGCCGTTCCGACGCCCATCGACGATTCGAAGCGCCCCGATCTGCGGCCCCTGCTGGCGGCGAGCCGCACGGTTGGCCGGATCCTCAAGGCCGGCGACATCGTCGTCTACGAATCGACCGTCTATCCTGGCGCGACCGAGGATGATTGCGTGCCGCTGCTGGAGGCCGAGAGCGGGCTGCGGTTCGGCGTGGATTTCTTTGCGGGCTATTCTCCCGAGCGCATCAATCCCGGCGATCCGGAGCATCGCTTCGAGACGATCACGAAAGTGGTTTCCGGCTCCGATCCGGACACGCTCGAAACCGTCGCCGCGGTCTATGGCTCGGTCGTCCGCGCCGGCATCCACAAGGCGCCGTCGATCAGGGTCGCCGAGGCCGCCAAGGTCATCGAGAATACCCAGCGCGACCTCAACATCGCGCTGATGAACGAATTGTCGCTGATCTTCGAGCGGATGGGCATCCGCACCAAGGATGTCCTCGAGGCGGCCGGCACGAAATGGAACTTCCTGCGCTTCACGCCCGGCCTTGTCGGCGGGCATTGCATCGGCGTCGACCCCTATTACCTCACCGCCAAGGCCGAGACCTTCGGCTATCATCCGGATGTCATCCTCGCGGGGCGCCGCGTCAATGACGGCATGGGCGCATTCATCGCCGCGAAGCTCGTCAAGATGCTGATCCGGAAGGGGCGGGCGCAAGGCGCGCGCGTGGGCATCCTCGGCCTGACCTTCAAGGAGAATGTCCCCGATCTCCGCAACAGCCGCGTTCCCGACATCATTCGGGAACTCGATGCGTTCGGGATCGCGCCGCTGGTTCACGATCCCATCGCCGACGCCGAGGAGGCTGAAGCGGAATATGGCGTCCGCCTCGCGCCCCGCGACTCGCTGCGCGAACTCGATGCGCTCGTGGTCGCCGTCTCGCACCGGACCTTCCTTCAGGAGGGTGAGGCCGGCCTTGCCGCGCTGCTGCGGCCGGGCGGCATCCTGATCGACGTGAAATCCTGCCTGGACCCGTCGCGGCTGCCGGCCGGCACCGAATACTGGAGCCTGTGAGCATGCACGGCCGGCCAGCCCGGCAGGACCCCTAGCCCCGGGAGCGTGAGATGTGCGGCATCGCCGGCCTGCTCGACCCCGCGCTCGTCGGAGCGTCGCAGGAACTGCGCCGCCTCGGCGAGGCAATGGGGCTCGCGATCGCGCATCGAGGCCCGGACGGCGCGGGGCTCTATGTCGAGGCGGAGGCCGGCCTTGCGCTGGCCCATCGCCGGCTGGCGATCGTCGATCTCTCGCCGGCGGGCGCCCAGCCGATGGTGTCGGCGGATGGACGCTTCGTGCTGGTCTATAATGGGGAATTGTACAATGCCGGCGAATTGTGCGCGCATCCGGCGCTGCGCGGCATCGCCTGGCGCGGCCATTCCGACACCGAGATCATGCTGGAGAGCTTCGCCCGGCGCGGCATCGCGCAGACGCTGGCCGATCTCAACGGCATGTATGCGCTGGCGCTGTTCGACCGGAGTACCCGCGAGATGCATCTTGTCCGGGACCGGCTGGGCATCAAGCCGCTGTTCTTCGCGCGGCGGGGCGGGGGGATCTATTTCGCCTCCGAGATGCGGGGGCTGCTGGCTGCCGGAATCGGCGGCGCGATCGACCCCGCGGCGCTGGCCGCCTATCTGCGGTTCGGCTATGTCCCCACCCCCGGCGCGATCTTCGCCGGCGTGGAAAAGCTCGCCCCGGCCGAATGGTGCATCCTGGGACCCGACGGAGCCGAGCGGCGCACGCGCTATTGGAGCTTGGCCGGGGCCGTCGAGCGGGGCCGGGCCGACCCGCTCGATCTGCCCGACGAGGCGGCGGTCGAGGCCCTCGATCAACTCCTCCGGGACGCGGTGTCGCGCCAGATGATCGCGGATGTCCCGCTCGGGGCCTTCCTGTCCGGAGGGGTCGATTCCTCGATGATCGTCGCCATGATGGCGGCGGCGGGGCAGGGGCGGGTCAGGACCTATTCGATCGGCTTCCCCGATCTCGGTTTCGATGAATCGGCGCATGCCGCCGCGGTGGCGCGGCATCTCGGCACGGAGCACACGGAACTCGTGGCCACCGAGGCGGACGCGCTGGCAGCCGCTCCCGGCCTGGGGGCGATCTATGACGAGCCCTTCGCCGATTCCTCGCAGATCCCGACCTATCTCGTCTCGCGGCTGACACGGGCCAATGTCACGGTGGCGCTGTCCGGAGACGGCGGCGACGAACTCTTCGCCGGATACAACCGCTATATCCTGGCCGGCGCCCGCTGGCCGCTGGTCGAGCGGATCCCGCGGCCTCTCCGCCGGCTGGCGGCGGGGGTTCTCGCCGGCCTGCCGCCCGACGCCGTCGACGCGACGATCGGCCGGCTGCCCGGCATGCCCCGGCAGCTCGGCGACAAGCTGATCAAGGCGGGGAGCGTCGTCGCGCTGGATGCCGACGGGCTCTATCGGCGGCTCGTCAGCCAGATTCCGGACCCTTCCAAGCATATCGATGCGCAA
This sequence comes from Rhabdaerophilum calidifontis, assembly GCF_008641065.1. Classification (GTDB taxonomy): domain Bacteria; phylum Pseudomonadota; class Alphaproteobacteria; order Rhizobiales; family Beijerinckiaceae; genus Rhabdaerophilum; species Rhabdaerophilum calidifontis. The sequence goes on from NZ_VTRS01000007.1 coordinate 11,566, forward strand.
GAGCCGGCGGATCCGCTGGCGGTGCCGGAGGGGCTGGACCTGATCGACCGGATGCGCTTCCGCGATACGCTGACCTATCTTCCGGACGATATCCTGCAGAAGGTCGACCGTGCCTCCATGGCCGTGGCGCTGGAAGCGCGGCCGCCGCTGCTCGATCATCGTGTCGTCGAATTCGCTTGGCGGCTCCCCCGCCGCCATCTGCTGCGGGACGGACGCTCGAAATGGATCCTCCGGCAGGTTCTCGACCGCTACGTGCCGCGCCGGCTGATCGAGCGGCCCAAGATGGGCTTCGCCGTGCCGCTCGCCGCTTGGCTGCGCGGCCCCCTGCGCGGCTGGGCGGGCGATCTCCTGCACGCCGCCGATTACGGCGGCGGCCTGCTGCGGGCCGCGCCCGCGCGGCAGCTCTGGCAGGAGCACGCGGCCGGCCGCCGCAACCATGCCTACCAGCTCTGGACATTGCTGATGTTCGAGGTCTGGCGCCGCCGCTGGACTCCCCGGCCTATTCCGGGAATGAGTGCGGAATGACGCGCGTGCTCGTTGTCGGACCGCCGATGCATGTCGGCGGCACCGAACGCCACCTGGCTCAGGTCCTGCCGGCCCTCGCCGCGCGGGGAATCGAGATCGGCCTGCACGTTCTCGAGCGCGGCGGCGTCCTCGAGGCGCCGCTCTGCGCCGCCGGCATCGCCGTCGAAGGCCCCGAACCGGGCATGGGGCGCGCATGGCGGGCGGCGGCCATGGTTTCCGGCCTGCGGCGGCGCATTCGCGCAACCGCCCCCGATCTCCTGCACCTGTTCCTTCCGGAGCCGAGCCTGCTCGGGGCTCTGGCAGCCGAGAGCGTCGGGTTCCGGCGCTATCTGCTCAGCCGGCGTTCGCTGGCGCATTATCGCGCGGCCTATCCGGGGATATGGGCGATGGAGCGGGTCTTCATCCGGCGCGCGCTGGGGGTGATCGGCAATTCCGAGGCGGTTCTGGCCGAACTCCTGGCGGAAACGGGGCAGCGCGCGCGGCTCGGGCTCATCCATAACGGCGTGGCGGTGCCGGCATTGCTTTCTCCCGCGGAGCGCCGCGCCCGCCGCGCCCGGATCGCGGTCGCGGAGGAAGCCTATCTCATCGCCGTCGTCGCCAACCTGATCCCCTACAAGGGCCATGCGGACCTGATCGCGGCGCTCGGGCCGATCGCGGCGCGGCTCCCGCAGGATTGGGTTCTGGCGCTGATCGGCCGGGATGACGGCATCGGTGCCGCCCTCGACGCTCTCAGCCTCCGGCACGGTCTCGCCGGCCGCGTCCGCAGGGTCGGGGCGCGGAGCGACGCGGCCGAACTGCTCGCGGCCGCTGATCTCGCCGTCCTGCCCACGCATCAGGAAGGGTTCTCGAACGCGCTGGTCGAGGGGATGGCCGCCGGGATCCCCACCATCGCCACGGCGGTCGGCGGCAATCTCGACGCGGTCGAGGACGGGGTGAGCGGGCTGCTCGTGCCGGTGGCCGATCCGGCGGCGCTCGGCCGCGCAATCCTGGCTCTGGCCGCGAGCCCGGACGATGCGCGGCGGCTCGGAGCGGCGGCGCGGGCGCGCGTTTCAGAGCGGTTCGGCGAGGCGGCGATGCTCGCGCGCTACGAGATGCTCTACCGCCGCGCCGGCGAACTCGGAACCGTGCCGCTGGCTTCGATCCTCGCGTCGGCGGCGGCGCCTCACGGCGCGTAGATGCGCGCATAAAGGCCAGCCTGCCCCTCGCGGGTATAGCGGCTCCGGAACCAGGCGGCGATGCTTTCGCGGGGCGGGCGCGGTTGGTCGAGCGCCGACCACCCGCCCGCGGGGTCGACGCGGTTGCCGGCCTCGTCCGCCGCGGCCGCGCAATCCTCGATCGCGCGCGACATGATGATCGGCAATCCGGCGAGCCCGTATTCCGCGAATTTGGTCGGGCTCGCCACCCGGTTGGTGCGGTCGGCGGCGCGGAGCAGATAGGCGGCATCGGCGGCGTTCAGATACGCGTTCACCGCATTGTTGGCGACGCTGTCGACCAGGATCGCCGGGTCCGCGCCCGCCATCGCGCGCGCCGCGTCGCGGTCCGGCGTCAGCATGAGCAGCCGCGCCTCGGGCCGCGCGGCGTGCAGCGCGCGGAAATGCGCGATGGTCTCGGGCAGGTGCTGGTAGGGCGCGAGGCCGCCCGCATAGAGCAGGAGCGGCGTTGCGGGTGCGAGCCCCAGCCTGGCGCGCGTCGCGTCGCGCAAGGCCGCATCCGGCCGGAACAACTCCCCCTCCGCGGCGCAGGGCGCGATAATGGCGGGTTTCTCCGCCGGCCAGGGCGGCGCGAGCATGGCGCGCAGCGGGCGGCTGACGAAGATCGCGCGGTCGGCCCGGCGCACCAGTTCGACCTGGCGGCGGCGCAGGACCAGCCGCCGTAGGGCCGCCGCCGGACCCTTGCCGCCATATTCCGTTTCGGCGACGGCATCGCCCCGGCAATCCCAGATCAGCGGCACGCCGAGGCTGCGGGCGAGCGGCAGCGCCACCAGAGCGGCGTAATCCGTGCGGGCATGGATCGCTCCGAAGGCTTCGCTTCCTCCGCCGTGCCGCGCCAGGAGCCGGCCGGCATTGTGCCGCGCGGCGCCGGGCATGGCGGGGCGCAGGCCCTCCAGCGGCCGGATGCGGCAGCCGGCGGCCTGCTCCGCCGCCTCCAGGGCAAGGAGATTGGCGCGGTGCATGTCCGTGCCGAGGCCGAGCGCCGCGATCTCGAATTCCGCAATGCCGAGCCCGTGCATCACCGCCGCGTGGCGGAGCGCCTGCGAGCGCACCACCGGATTGGCGAGGCTCTCAGTGAGGATCAGCAGGATTCGGGAATGGCTCATCATATCCTCGGCAGGCGGGCGGGGCCGGCATCGCGGGCGCGAGCGGTCCGGTCAGGCAGGCATCCTCGATCGTCACGCCGGTCGGCAGCAGCCGGATGATCCGCCGGACATGCCAGCCCGGCCCGACGAGATCGCCGGCAAACCCGGCCTCGGAAGCATGGAGGAGCCGGCCCGTCGCAAGATGATCGAGATGGAACAGCGTCGCTCCGGGCCGGGTCGCGGCATGCCCGACCGGGCGCGGGGCGTCATGCGCGTCCGCCGCCTGGTATTGCCGCCTGAGATCGGGGAAGGGCGTGTAGCAGCGGCTGCCGGGATCCCGGATCGCGACAGGGCCGAGCACGAGATCCACCGCGAGATTGTCGTCGTGGCTGTGTCCGCTCTCGCCGAGGCGCCCTGGGTCGAAGCAGCGGAACGCGACATGCGCACCGCCGCGCCGGGCGAGGGCGACCCCGAAATCCGGAAACACCGCGACGCGCCAGGTTGCGTCGTCATGCGGCAGGGCGAAGCTTCGCCGCCGCCGGCGTTCCGGCGGAAGATCGCGGAGCGGCGCCTCCGCTTCAGCAAGACCGGCCTCGCCGAACTGTGTCCGCGCCGCCGCCGGCGCCTCGCCGGATGGGAGAGGGCCGGCGGCGATAAGCCGCGCGAGCGGCCCTTCCATCCCGGTCGGGTCGCATGGGGAGAGGAGAGCCTCTCCCAGCGCGAGCAGGCCCTCCCGGCGGCGGGGATCGGGTGGCGTGGCGGTTCCATCGGCAGGGTCGAGATCGAGCGGCCGGCCGCTATCGTCATCCCCGATCAGGATCGCCGCGCCGTCATCCCCGCGCAGCTGGGCGGCGAAGGCGGTCGCGGCCCGCAAGCGCCGGAGCGCGGCCCCGGAAACCGGCGCATGATCCGAGCCGAGCGGCCCGCGCGGCATGCCGGGGCGGGGGCGGATGCCGCCCGCCGGCACCTGACGCGCCCAGGAGGGATCGGCCCGCCAGGCCCCGGCGAGGGCGGCGAGCCCCCAGAGCACTGCCTCCGCCGCCAGGCGATGATAACCCGTCGAGCCTTCGAAGGAGCCGCCATCCGCGTGGAACTGGCGGAGGGTCTCGGTGTCGATCTCGGCGGCAATGAACGCGCATAGCGCGTCCCGCCCGGTTCCGGGCGGCATCACCAGCGCCATGAAGGCCAGGCCGAACAGATCGGACAGGTAATGATTGCCCCGCGCCGTCTCCGACCATTCGAGATTGTCGAGCACGTGGCGACGATGCGCCGCAATCCCCGCCCCGAGAACGCCAAGCGCGGCGCGTTCCGGCGCGAGGCCGGCATGGGCGAGCAGGCTCAGCGCCAGCGCGAGATTGGCGCCCCGGATCGCGACTTCCATCACCGATCGCCATTGAACGCCGTGGCGCGGCGGATTGGCGGCGAGGAAATCGAGCGCCTGCGCGCGGATTTCGGCCGCGATGCGGTTGGCGCGCGGATGCTCGCCGCGCCGCCCCGCGCGCGCGGCGGCGATGGCGAGGCGCGGGAGATGCTGGAGCCGCGCCGTCTGCCAGGCGGCCTTGATGTCGACCCCGCGCGCCGGTGCGATCGCGAGCCGGCGGGATCGGTGCCGGCCGTTCCAGCGGAAACCGCTGACCGGATCGCGCTGCCAGTCGATCGGCCGGTAATCCGGCAGGGCCTGGGGGCCTGTCGCGATCAGCGCCCAGATGGCCGCCGATCGCGCCCGGTTGGCGCGGCAGACATGGGCGCCGAGCCACAATCCTCCGGCATCCGCCTCGACCGGTGCCGTGGCCGGCCAATGATGGCCGTCGCGCCCCGGTGCCGTTGCGCCGAAGCCGAGATCGAGCCCCCGGCGCCCGAAGACGGTGAAGCGATGCCGGAGCAGGGGCTCGACCTCGGCCTCCAGCGCCGCGCCGCGATCGAGCAGGCGATCAAACGCCGCGGGCGGGAAGACCGGAAAGGCGGGGTGTTCCGGCGTCGCTCCGAAGCTCGGGCGGAAGCGGTCCGCCAGCGCGAGCCGGGCCGCGCGAAGCCGCCGGCCCAGCGCGCCGTGAACGCGCCTAGCGCCGGAGAGGATCCGCATCATCCCCGGGCCTGCGCATCTCGAAGAACCATGTCGCGGCGGCCCAGTTCGGCAGCCAATCGGCGATCCGGACATTGGCGCGGATCATCGCGCCGGGCCGCAGGATCGTCGAGCCCGAAAGGTCTGCGCCCATCAGCGTGCCGTTGACCAGCCCGGCGAGATCGAGGCCGGCCGCCTGCGCAACCCGGCGCAACTGGCCGCTGGTATAGAATTGCACATGCCCGCTTTCGTAATTGTACGGGATCGCCGCCGCGCGGGCCGGATCGCCCGCGCCCCGGATGCGGCGCGCAAGCCGGACCAGCCAGCGCAGCCCGCGATAGAGGCCGAGGGTCTGGTCGATCTTCTTCTCGATCTCCGTCAGGCCGTAGCCATTGGGAACGGAACCGATGACTCGGCCCTCGGGTCGCAGATGCCGCGCCACGAGCCCGCCCAGCACGGCATCGGGATGATCGAGATGCTCGAGCACCTCGCAGGCGATGATGATGTCGAAGCGCTCGCCTTCGGGGATCTCGGCCTCGAACCGGGCCCGCGGCCCCGCGAAATGCGCCCGCGCGTAGCCGAGCGACGGTTCGTGGATATCGATTCCCGTGTAATGGTCGATGTCGTTCATCAGGTAGCGGCCGGCATGGGCGGCGCTGCCGCAGCCGAAATCGAGGATCGCGAGCGGCCGGCCGAGGCGGCGGCGCTGGGCGTCGAGGCGTGTGCGGAACCACGCCATCTTCTTGGCCGTCGCGTAGCAATCCTCGGCGGGCAATGGCCCCCAGGCCGGCTGCGGTGCCGGTGGCTGCTGCCCGGACGAAGGCGCAAGGCCGGTTGCTGGCATGCCCGTCTCCATCATCGCCCGGCCGTCGCGAGCAGCATCATCAGCGGTCCTTCCCGGCGGGGAGGGGCGGCATCGAAGCCCGCCTTCTCCAGCCGGGTTGCCCAGCCCGCGAGCGGAAACCGGTTGATCGACAGGGCCAGATATTCGGCGCCCTCACGCCAGCGCGTCCTGCGGAGCAGGGGCCGCATGCCGGGAACGGCGATGGCGGCGCGCATCAGCTGCTCCCGACGGCGGAGAGGGTCGCGCGGGTCGGGAACGGTGGCCGCGAGCCGGCCGGCCGGTTTCAGCACCCGGCGCAGCTCCGCGAGCAGCCGGTCAAGCTCCGGCACATATTCGAGGACGCTCGAACTCACGACGGCGTCGAAGCTGCCGTCGGCGAGCGGCAGGGGGCCGGTGCCCGGATATTCCTCGAAACGGATATCGCCGCGTGCGCCGTGGCGGCGGCAGGCCTCGATCATGCACGGCGAGGCATCGAGCCCGATCACGACGAAGCCCCGATCCCGGAGATGGCGGGCGAGATCCCCCGCGCCGCAGCCGAAATCGAGGATATGGGCGCCGGGTTCCAGGCCGGCGAGCGCCGTGTCGAACCGGGCGAGGCGCGCGGCATAGGCCTGATCGCGCGCATAGCGCGCGCCCCATTCCGGGGCCAGCCTGTCGAAGAACGATGCCGCGGGCTGCGGCGGGCTGTGGTCGGCCTGCATGCTCACGCCGTGATCTGTCGCTGGATCGCGAAGGCGATCCGCATGGCCTGGGCCTGCTCCCAGAGCGGGATCGGCCAATCCCCGCCGGCCGTGATGGCGGTGTGGAAGGCGCGCAGCTCTTCCCGGTGCCCCTTCTCCGGCCGCGGCGCGCGCCAGCTGAGGCGCCCGTCGCTGGAGGACAGGGCCGTGTAATTGTCGAGGCTGTAGACCCGGCCGTCGCAGAAGATTTCCATCCTTTCCTTCGGGAAACGGGCATCGCCCAGCGCCGTATAGGTGAGCACGGCCAGCGAGCCGTCCTCGAAGCGGATCTGTGCCGAGAAATTGTCGTCCGGACGAAGGGCGCCGGACCGATCCCCGATCGCCATGGCACGGATCTCCTGCACGGGGGCGCCGGTCAGCGCCGTGAAGAGATCGTAGAAATGGCAGGCCTCGCCGATGTTGCGCCCGCCGCCTTCGGGGCCATGGACCCAGGTTTCCGGTGCAAGGTAGCCCGCATTCACGCGCAGATCGATCATCATCGGCCCCTTCCGGTGCCGCAGCGCGGTGGAAAGCTGGCGGATCGGCGGCGAGAACCGCCGGTTGAACCCGGTCATCAGCACCGGGCCGGGCGTGTCGCGCGGGGCGAGCGCGGCTTCGATCCGCGCCAGTTCCTCTTCCGTCAGGCAGAGCGGCTTCTCGACGAAGACATGCCGCCCGGCCTCGATCGCCGCCAGAACCTGGCCGGCATGGAGATGATGGCGTGTCGCGATCAGCACCGCCTCGGTCTCCGGATCGTCGAGCAGCGCCGCGGGATCGGTCGCGGCCGCGAGGCCGCCGAACTGGCGCGCCGTGCTGACGGCACTCAGGCCCTGGCGGGTGACGATGGTCGTCAGCCGGAACCGGTCGCGCTCCGCGGCGATCAGCGGCAGCAGCGTTCCGGTCGCGAAGCCGCCCGCGCCGATCAGCCCGAGCCCGATCTGCCCGGTGCGCGCGCGCCGGACCACCGGGGCGGCGACCGGAATGATGCGCGCGGGCGCTGCGGCTTCCGGATACCGGAACAGGACCATCAGCGGGGCGTCGCCGCCCTCCTGAAGCCGGCGATACGCGGCCGCCGCCTCCTCCACCGGCACGGGCGTGGCGATCAGATCCGCGATGTTCACCCGGCCGGCCGCGAGCAGATCCAGATAGGCGGCCATGTTGCGGTTCTCTGTCCAGCGGACAAAGCCGAGCGGATAATCGAGGCCCTCCTCCTCGTAGCGCCGGTCATAGCGGCCCGGCCCGTAAGAGGTGGAGATCAGCAGGTCGAGTTCCTTGGCATAGACATCGCCGCGATCGACCGCGAGCGCGACATCGCCGATCACCACGACGCGCCCCTTGCGGCGGCAGGCGCCGCAGGCCGCCGCCAGCACCCCCGGATCGCGCGTTGCGGCGGCGACGAGCACGCCATCGACGCCGTGCCCGCCGGTCAGGCGGGCCGCGAGGGCGGCCACATCCTCCGCCGCCGGATCGAGGACATGGGCGGCGCCCGCCCGCAGCGCCAGATCGCGCCGGGCGGCAAGCGGATCGACGCCGATGACCCGCACGCCATTGGCGTGGAGCAGCCGGCAGGCGAGCTGCCCGAGAATGCCGAGCCCGCTGACGAGAAACGTCTCTCCGATCGTCGGCGCGGCCCGCCGCACACCCTGGAGCGCGATGGCGCCCAGCGTCACCGTGCTGGCCTCCGCCTCGGCGAGGCCGTCCGGGACCAGCACGCAGAGATTCTCGGGCACGTTGACGAAGCCCGCGTGATGCGCCCAGTCGCTGCCGCCGCAGGCGACCCTGTCGCCCTCCCGGATCCCGGTGATGCCCGCGCCGATCCCGATCACGGTTCCGGCGGCCGAATAGCCGAGCGGCTGCAGGGCCTTCAGCTTGCGATCCACGAGCGCGCGGGTCTGCGCGATGCCGTTCTCCCGCGCATGCGCGATCAGGCGCTGAAGATCGCCGGACTTGTCGATCGCCCGCTTCCAGAGCGGCCGGTTGAGCGCGCGGATGCCGCTCATCTCCGTTCCCACCGACACGCAGCTATGCCCGACGCGGACGAGCACCCGCCCCGGCTCGATGCCCGGCGCCGGAACCTCCGCCAGCGAAACCCCGGCACGCGGCTGGATGACGACCTGTTTCATGGCGTTCGATCTGAGCGGTTTGCGGCCTCCGGTCAAGCCGAAGCGGCCGTTTCCGCGGGGATCGGCCGCCGGCCCGCGATCCTTGACAAGCCTCCGGGCCAGAGGCAGAACGGCGCCGCTTTCGGCTCCGGCAGCCCGGTGAAACCTGTTCACCCGGGCTGCGGTAGCGTGTCCGGACCTCCGCAGCCGGGCTGAACCGTGTCTTCCGCAATCCTCCTGCCGCAAGGCTGCCTGGCCTCATCGCGCGCTGCGCGCCCGGTTGTCGCCGCGCCATTTCTCGGAAAAAGCTCTTGCCGGCCCTCGTTCATCTCGTTGCTGGCGCGCGGCCCAATTTCATGAAGGTGGCTCCGCTCTTCGATGCGCTGTCGGCGGAGCCCTGGTGCAGGGTCGCGCTGGTCCATACGGGCCAGCATCACGACGATGCCATGTCCGGCGTGCTGTTCCGGGATCTCGGTTTGCCGCCGCCGCACCATCATCTGGGGGTCGGCGGCGGCTCGCATGCCGAGCAGACCGGGCGCGTCATGGTCGCCTACGAGACCCTGATCCGCCGTGAACGGCCGGATTGCACCATCGTGGTCGGCGATGTCGACAGCACGCTCGCCTGCACTCTGGCCGCGAAGAAGCTCGATTGCTTCGTCGCCCATCTCGAAGCCGGGTTGCGCAGTTTCGATCGGACGATGCCCGAAGAGATCAACCGTGTCGTCACCGACACCCTGGCCGACCTGCTCTGGACCCCGTCGCCCGACGCCGACGACAACCTCGCCGCCGAAGGCATCGCTGCGGACCGGATCGTCCGGGTCGGCAACATCATGATCGACACGCTGCTGCGGATGTGGCCGGCGATCCTCGCGGCGCCCGGCCCCGCGGCGCTCGGCCTGTCTTCGAAGGGTTTCGGCGTCGTGACGCTCCATCGTCCGGCGAATGTCGACCGGCCGGAGCCGCTGCGGCGCCTCGTCGACGCGCTGCTCCTCGCCGCGCGGCGCCTTCCGCTGGTCTTCCCTGTGCATCCGCGCACGCGCTCCGCATTGCAACGGCAGGGTTTCGAAACCGTCCTCGAACAGGGGGGCATCCGGCTGCTGCCGCCGCTCGGCTATGTCGAGTTCCTGGCGCTCGTCCGCGCTGCCGCCGTCGTGATCACCGATAGCGGCGGCATCCAGGAGGAGACGACCTATCTCGACATCCCCTGCCTGACGCTGCGCCCGACGACCGAGCGGCCGATCACGGTGACGCAGGGCTCGAACCGTCTGGTCGCCCCGGAGACGCTCGACCTGGCGCTTGCCGAGGTGCTCGCCGGCCGCCATCCGGGCGGGCGCCGGCCTGCTCTCTGGGACGGACAGACGGCCGGCCGCGTGGTCGCGAGCCTTCGCGCTCGCCTCGCAGCGTGAGGTGGCAGGGCCAGGGCGATGCGGGTTCTCGTGCTCTCGCCCGGCGTGCCGCATCCCGAGCGCGGCGCCAGCGTCGTGCTGTTCCACCATTACATCGCCGCGCTGGCGCGTTCGGGGCACGATCTCACGCATCTCTGCCTCCATGAGGGGCGCGAACCCGACCCGGCGGCGATCGCCGATCACGGCGCGCGCACCGGCCTCGTCCCGGGCAGGACGCTGTTCGCCTGCGCCGCGGGCGGGTTCCGGGCCAGCCGGTTCTCGGTCCGGCTGGAGAACGGCGATCCCGCCCCGCTCGACGCGCGGATCGCCGCGGCGCGGCCGGATGCGATCCTGGCCTTCGATATCCATGCGGCGGCGCTCGCCGCCGGCGCGAGCGCGGCCCGCAAGATCGTGTGGCTCGGCGATCTGCAATTCCAGTCCAGCTGGTACAATTACCTCTACGGTTTTCGCGAGAACCCGCTCAGCCTGCGCTGGCTTCCCTATGCCTGGGCGCAGCGGCGGGCCTGGGCGCGAGTCTATGCCGATGTACTGCGGCATTTCGAGACCGTCATCGTCTCCTCGGGGTCCTCGGTCGCGGCCCTGGCGGAACTGGGGATCGCAAGCCGCTATGCGCCCTATCCCTGGCCGGCCGCGGCCGATCTACCCGCCGCGCTGCCGCCGAAACCGGCGATGCCGACCTTCCTGTTCTTCGGCAACCTGACCGGGTTGGGTTCGCGATCGGCGCTGCATTTCATGTTCCGCAAGGTGGTGCCGCGGCTGCGCCGCCTCTGGGGACGCGGCGGGTTCCGGCTGCTGATCGCCGGGCACGCGGATCTGCGGGATTTCGCGGTGCGCGCCATCGCCGAAACCCCGGAGCTTGAATTTCTGGGCTTCGTCGAGGATCTCGTCGGCCTCATCCGGCAATGCCATGCCGTTCTGGCGCCGATGGATGTCCCCGTCGGTAACCGGAGCCGGATCCTCACGGCCATGGCCGCGGGCGGGCTCGTCATCGCCCATCGCAACACGAGCCTCGGCAACCCGGCGCTTGTCGACGGGCAGACGGCGCGCCTGTTTGGCACCGCCGACGAGATGGTCGCGCAGATGCGCGACGCGTTCCGCGACCCCGCGCGGCAGATGCCGGTTATTCGCGCCGCGCATCGCGTGTATGAGGAGCAGTTCAGCCCGGCGGCTGCCTCCGGGCTGTTTGTCTCGCTGCTGGCCGGGCAGGCGCCGGCAGCGCGGACCGATGAAACCCTGTAAAGCTGCCCGGCAGTCGAGCGTTGAGAGAAAGTCGTGACAGATGGCCGCGCACCATGATCTGAGCGTTGGAACGCTGACCTGTTGCCAGGTCTGCAATTCCACGCGGCTCCAGCCCGTGATCGACCTGGGCCACCAGCCGCCCTGCGACAGCCTGCTCTGGCCGCACCAGCGCAACGAGCCCGAGACGAGCTACCCGCTGCGGCTGTTCTTCTGCGAGGATTGCTCGCTGGTGCAGATCGACCATGTCGTGGCGCCGGAGGTGCTGTTCTTCCCCGATTATCCGTATCGATCGGGCATCACCGCGACGCTCGTCGAGAAGCTGAGCCGCACGGCGCAATCCACGCTGGGCCGGTTTCAGGTCGAACCCGGATCGCTCGTCATCGATATCGGCTCGAATGACGGCACGGTGCTCTCGGCGTTCAAGCAGCGCGGCATGCGGGTTCTCGGCGTCGAGGCGACCAATATCGCGCAGATCGCCAACCAATCGGGGATCGAGACCCTGCAAGCCTTCTTCGACGAGACGGTCGCGGCGCGGATCGTCCGCGATTACGGGCATGCCTCGGTCATGACCGCGACGAACGTTTTCGCGCATGTCGCCGGGCTCGGCACGATCATGCGCGGCGTCTCCGCCCTTCTCGAGGATGGCGGCGTCTTCGTGACGGAATCGCATTACATCCTCGATCTTATCGAGACCCTGCAATACGACAGCATATACCATGAGCATCTCCGCTATTACTCTCTGAAGTCGATTATCCGGCTGTTCGAACAATATGATTTCACGGTCGCCGATGTGGAGCGGATCGACAATTACGGCGGCTCGATCCGCGTCTTCGCCGTCAAGGGCAGGGGGCGGCCGGTCAGCGATGCGGTCCGCGACCTGCTGGCGACCGAGCGGGAGGCGGGGCTCTACGAGGGCGCGGTCTATCAGGCCTTCGCCGAGCGCGTGCGGCGCAGCCGCCGCGACCTGCTCGCGAAGGTGCTGGAAATCCGCGCCGCCGGCCACACGCTCTGCGGCATCGGCTGCCCGGGCAGGTCGAGCACGCTCCTGAACTATGTCGGCATCGACCCCGACCTCATGCCCTATATCGCCGAGCAATCCTCGTCGCTCAAGCTCGGCCTCTTCCTGCCCGGCATGCATATCCCCATCGTGGACGAGGAGCGGATGTTCCGCGAGCAGCCGGATTATGCGCTTATGCTCTCCTGGCATTACGCCCGGCCGATCATCGCGAAGCTGCGGCAGCGGGGGCTCCGGTCGAAGATCATCCTCCCCCTTCCCGAGGTGACGATCGACATCGCGCAGGGATGAGCATGCTGCGGGTGGGTCTTGCCGGCGTCGGCTTCGGCGCGCAGGTCTATATCCCGGCTTTGGCCGCCACGCCCGGCATCCGCCTTGTGGCGCTCGCCGATGGCGGTTCGGGCCGTGCGGCGCAGATCGCCGAAGCCGGAACCACGCCCTATTCGGATGCCGGCCGGATGATCGCGGAAGCGGCGCTCGACATGGTGATCGTCGCGGTGCCGCCGCGCGCCCAGGCGCGGCTCGTCCATGCCGCGCTGGATCGCGGCCTCTCCGTCCTGTGCGAGAAGCCGTTCGGCTTCGATCTCGACGAAGCCGAAGCCATGGCCGCCAGGGCCCGCACGGCGCGCGGCGGCTTCGCCCTGGGGTTCCAGTTCCGCTACGATGCCGGGCTTGCGACGCTGGCGCGGGCCGTGCGGGCCGGGGAGATCGGGCGCATCCACCATGTGGACGTGGCCTGGCTGACCTCCGGCGGCGCCCGGCCCGACCGGCAATGGAGCTGGCGGGACGACGCCGCCCGGTCCGGCGGGATCCTGACCGAGTTCGGCTCCCATGTCCTCGATTACCTCGCCTGGCTCTGTGCGGCGCCGGTCGAAGCCGTGGTCCTGAGCGAGCGCAAGCGCATTCAGGACCGTCCCGCGGGCGAGGGACGTCTGCAGACGGAGACGGCGGACAGCCTGTCGATGCTCGCGCATTTCGGCGAGGTTCCGGCGCTGATCGCGATTTCCAACACGGAATCCGTCCCGCTCGGCCATCGCGTCACCGTGCATGGCGAGGGCGGACGGCTCGTCTGGTGCCATCGGCCGCCCTTCGGGCTGGCGGATCATCGGGTCTGGATCGAGGATGGCGCCGGCGAGCGGGTCTTGCCGCTGGCGGGCGCCCCGGCGCATCCGGACATGCGGGTTGCCGCCAGTGCCGCCCTGCTCGCCGATTGGCTGGCGGCGCATCACGGCGCCGCACCGCCGGATCTGCCCGGTTTCGAGGCCGGGCTCGCGGTGCGCCGCGCCATGCAGCGCGCCCGCGCCCATCCGCTTCGCTGAGGGCGTCATGCGGGTGGTCGCGATCGTCCAGGCCCGCTGGTCCTCGGCAAGATTGCCGGGCAAGGTCGTGCGCGTGCTCGCCGGCCGGCCGCTGCTCGGCCATCTGGTCGGAAGGCTGCGCCGGGTGAACGGCCTCGATGGCATCGCCATCGCGACCTCGGACGCGCCGAGCGACGATCCCGTGGCCGCTTTCGCGGCGCGCGAGGGAATCCCCTGCCATCGCGGGCCGCTGGAGGATGTCGCGACGCGGATGCTGGGAGCGGCCCGCGCGAGCGGTGCGGATGCCTTCGTCCGGATCAGCGGCGACAGCCCGCTCCTCGATCCGGATATCGTCGCGCAGGCGCTGCGGCTATTCGGGGATGCGCGGCCGGATCTGGTCAGCAATGTCGTGCGCAGAACCTTTCCCAAGGGGCAATCGGTAGAGATCGTGAGGGTCGAGACGTTCGCGCGGCTGCTGCCGCGCTTCGGTGCGGGCGAGGACCGCGAGCATGTGACGCCGTTCCTCTATCGCAACCCCGACCTGTGCCGGATCGTCGGCTTCGAGCGCGAACCGCCGGCAGGCGAGGTTCAGCTCTCGATCGATACGGAAGAGGATTTCAAGGCCGTCGAGCGCCTCATCCATGCGCTTGGCCCGGAGGCGGATGCGGCCGGGCTCGAGACCCTGCTGGCGACCCGGCAGCGTTTGATTGCGGAAGGAGTGCTGCGCGCATGACGATCCGCGCCGGCGTCATCGGCCTCGGCATCGGCGAGCAGCACGCCGCCTTCCTCGATTCCGCGCCCGGCTGTGCGCTGGTCGCCGTTTGCGATCGGGACGAGGCGCGGCTCGCCGCAACAGGCGCGCGTTTTCCGGCGGCCGCGCGCTATGCGGATGCGCGCGCGATGCTCGACGGCGCGGCGCTGGATCTGGTCGTGGTCGCGAGCTACGACGCCGATCATGCCGCCCAGATCCTCGACGCCATCGCGCGGGGTTGCCATGTCTTCGCCGAGAAGCCGCTGGCGACGCGGGAGGAAGACACGGCCGCCATCGCGGCCGCCTTGGCCGCCCGGCCCGGCATCCGGCTGTCGAGCAACACGATCCTGCGGCGCTCCCCGCGCTTCCTGGCGCTCAAGGCCGAGATCGGGCGCGGCGCGTTCGGCCGGCTGACCGCCATCGAGGGCGATTACAATTACGGCCGCCTGCACAAGCTGACCGAGGGCTGGCGCGGCCGCGATCCCGGATATTCCGTCATCCTCGGCGGCGGGATCCATCTCGCCGACCTTCTGCTGTGGCTCGTGGCGTCTCCGGCGCGCGAGGTCTTCGCGCTCTCCAACGCCATTGCCAGCCAGGGCACCGCCTTTGCGGGGCAGGATCTCGCGATGGCGCTGGTCCGGTTCGAGAACGGCGTGATCGGCAAGATCGGCGCGAATTTCGGCTGTGTCGAGCCGCATTTCCATCGCTTGCTGGTTTATGGTACCGAGGCAACCTTCGAGAACGGCCGCGATCACGCGCGGATCTGGCGGTCGCGGGATCCCGCGGTCGCGCCGGAGCGTGTGGAAACGGCCTATCCGGGCGTGCCGAAGCACGCGCTGCTCGCATGCTTCGTGTCATCCCTGCTCGGGCAGGGGGATGCCGCGATCCGCGCGGAGGAGGTGTTCGCCGCGATGAATTTGTGCCACGCCATCGATCGCTCCGCCCGCAGCGGCAGGCCGGAACCCGTCCTGCCCTCCATCTCCTTTTCCGCATGAACCTGAAAGATAGCCATCGTGACGACTGAACTTTCTGGCAGGCGCGTCGCCCTGGTGGGCGGCGCCGGATTCATCGGCCATAACCTCGCGCTGCACCTGCACGGGCTCGGCGCCGAGGTGCATGTGGTCGACAGCCTACAGGTGAACAATCTCGGCGCCTTCACGCACGGGCTCGACCAGAACCCCAATGCCCGCCTCTACATCGAATTCGCGAACCAGCGGCTCGATCTGCTGCGCCGGGCCGGCATTCCGCTGCATATCGTCGATGCGCGCGATTATCAGCTCCTGTCCCGGCATCTCTCGGAGATCCAGGCCGATGTCGTCGTGCAGCTGGCGGCGGTGGCGCATGCGAACCGGGCGAACAAGGATCCCTACAGCACCTTCGACCATTCGATGCGGACCCTCGAGAACGCGCTCGACAGCGTGCGCGAACGCAAGACCCATTTCATCTTCTTCTCGTCCTCGATGGTCTACGGCAATTTCGGCAATGCCGCCGCGAAGGAAACCAATATCTGCGAGCCGATGGGCATCTACGGCGCGCTGAAGCTCGCCGGCGAGCATCTCGTGAAGGCCTATCAGCAGGTCTTCGGGGTTCCCTACACGATCATCCGCCCCTCCGCGCTCTATGGCGAGCGCTGCGTGAGCCGGCGGGTTGGGCAGGCCTTCATCGAGAACGCGCTGCGCGGCAACGCGATCACCGTCAACGGCGACGGCAGCGACCAGCTCGATTTCACCTATATCGGCGATCTCGTGCAGGGCGTCACGCTCTGCATCACGCGGGAGGCCGCGCGGAACGAGACCTTCAACCTCACCTATGGATCGGCGCGCTCGCTGAACCAGATGGCGGACCTGCTCCGCCAGCGCTTCCCGACGGTCACGGTGACCCATCACCCGCGCGATGCGCTGATGCCGGAACGCGGCACGCTCGATATCTCCAAGGCCCGGACCCTGCTGGGCTATGAACCCGCCTTCCCGCTGGAACGGGGCTACCTGCAGTATATCGACTGGTATCTGGGGCTTGCGAAGGAAGACCCGAAGCTCTTCGGCCACTGAGCGGGCGCGGGGATCGGGGCATGAGCGCCGCATTGACGCCGGACGCCTTTCTCTCGGAGCGGATGGGGCGCCCCGCCTTCACGCTGCACGCCCCGGAGCCGGGCGCGATCGCGGAGATGGCGCTTCCGGCCGCCCCGGCCTTCGTCACGGCGAAGGTGCCTGCCGCCGACACGCCCCGGCTCTGCGCGCTGCAGGCGCGCGGGTTCCGCGTCGTCGATACCGCATTGACCTTCGAGGCGCCGGGCCGGGCCGAAACGCCGCCGTCCGGCATCCGGGCCGCGCGGCCCCAGGACCGGGAGGCGGTGACGGACATCGCCCGGAAGGCGTTCCGCTTCACGCGCTTCCATCTCGATCCGGAGATCGACGACCACGTCGCGGCCCGGATCAAGGCCGATTGGGCCGGCAATTATTTCGCGGGCCGGCGCGGAGACGGCATGCTCCTGGCCGAGGGACCGGCCGGCGGGGCCGCCGGATTTCTCCTCTTCCTGCGCGATGCCGAGGCGCGCCTGACCATCGATCTCATCGCCGTGGCGCCGGATATGGCCGGCCGCGGCCTGGGGCGGGCGCTCGTCGCGGCGGCCTTCGCCGATCGCACCGGCGGGGCGCCGCCATCCGGGCTGCTGGTCGGAACCCAGGCCGCCAATACCCCCTCCTGCCGCCTCTACGAGGCGTGCGGCTTCCGCCTGGCCCGCGCGGCCTATGTCCTGCATCATCACGGCCTGCCGGCCTAATCTGTCGAAGGTGATCGCCATGCGCATCGGCCCCGTTGACCTGACGCAGGACGTCCTGGTGATCGCCGAGATCGGCAACAATCACGAGGGGGATGTCGGGCTCGCGGAAGAGCTTGTCCATCTCGCAGCCGAGGCGGGCGCCCAGGCGGTCAAGTTCCAGTCGATCGAACCGCGGGCGCTGGTCGCGCCGGATCAGCCGGAGCGCCTCGCCCAGCTCGGGCGCTTCGCGCTCCCGGAGGCGGCGCATCACCGCCTCGCCGAGGCGGCGCGGCGGGCGGGTGTGATGTTCCTTTCGACGCCGTTCAGCCTCGGCATGGTCGATTTTCTCGCTCCGATCGCGCCGGCGCTGAAGATCGCCTCCGGCGACAACGATTTCCTGCCGCTGCTGGAACGCGCCGCAGGCACCGGGCTGCCGCTGATCCTCTCGACCGGCATGGCGGATCTGGCGATGGTCGCGCGGTCCAAGGCCGCGATCGAGGCCGTCTGGGCGCGCTCGGGTGTCGATCCCGGTCTCGTGCTGCTGCATTGCGTCTCCGCCTATCCGACGCCCGTCGGCGAGGCGAATCTCGCCGCCATCCGCACGCTTGCCGCGCTCGGGCGCCCCGTCGGCTATTCGGATCACACGCTCGGCATCGCCGCCGCGATTCTCGCGGTCGGGCTCGGCGCGCGGGTCATCGAGAAGCATTTCACGCGGTCCAAGACCCAGTCCGCGTTCCGGGATCACCAGCTTTCCGCGGAGCCGGCGGAGCTGCGCGAGATGGTGGCCCGGATCCGCGAGGCGAACGCGCTGCTGGGCGACGGGGTGAAGCGCGCCATGCCCGCCGAGAGCGGGAGCGCGGCGCGCCGGTCGATCGCCGCGTCGCGCGATCTGCCCGCCGGGCATGTCCTGGCCTTCGCCGATCTGGCATGGCTGCGCCCCGGCGGCGGCCTGCCGCCGGGCGCCGAGGCCGCCGTGCTCGGCCGCAGGCTGAAGCGGGCGGTTGCGGCCGGCGCGCGGCTATCGCCTGCCGATATCGAGGATTGAGCGATGTGCGGCATCGCCGGCTATCTCGGTTCCCGGCCGCTGGCGGATGCCCGCCTCGCGGCCTGCCGCGCCGCGATGCGCCGGCGCGGGCCGGATGCCGAGGGCACCTTCTCGACCCGGACGCCGGACGGCCGGCACCTCACTCTGCTCCACAGCCGCCTCGCCATCATCGATCTTGATCCGGCCTCCAACCAGCCGTTCCGGCAGGGCGCGGGCGTGCTGAGCTATAATGGTGAGGTCTACAATTACCTCGAATTGCGCGAGGAGCTGGAACGGACGGGCGGGCCGGTCGCGACGCGGGGCGATACCGGCATCCTCGCGCGCATCCTCGCGGAGCGCGGCTTCGCCGGCCTCGGCGCCTGCGAGGCGATGTTCGCCCTCGCCTGGTATGATACCGGAACCGGGGTTCTGACGCTGGCGCGGGACCGGTTCGGCGAGAAGCCGCTCTATGTGCTGCGCGAGGCCGATGGCACGCTGTTCTTCGGCTCGGAGGCGAAATTCGTCTTCGCGCTGGCCGGCCGGGTTCCCGCCCCGAACCTCCGGCATCTGCGCCGGTTTCTCGTCAACGGCTACAAGGCGCTCTACAAGACGCGGGACACCTTCTTCGAGGGGCTGGAGGAATTGCCCGCCGGCCATCTCGGGATCTGCCGCCCCGGCGCGGCCTATGTCGAGACGCCGTGGTGGCGCCCCCGCTTCGGGGATCGGGACGATGCGATGCCCTATGAGGAGGCGGTCGCGGGCGTCCGCAGCCGGCTGATCCGCTCGGTCGCCTTGCGCCTGCGGGCCGATGTGCCGCTGGCCTTCTGCCTCTCCGGCGGCATCGACAGCAACGCCCTGATCGCCATCGCCCGGCGGGAACTCGGGCAGGATGTCCACGGCTTCACCGTCATGAACACCGATGCACGCTACGAGGAGCGCGACATGGTGGAAGCCGCCGTCCGCGAACTTGCGCTGCGGCACACGCCCCTGCCGGTCGATACCGCGGATTTCCTGCCGAACCTGCGGCGGCTGGTGCGCCAGCACGATGCGCCCGTCTATACGATCACTTATTACGCGCAATGGCTGCTGATGGAGGCGATCGGCGCCGCGGGCTACAAGGTTTCGGTCAGCGGCACCGGCGCGGACGAGCTGTTCTCCGGCTATTACGACCACCACAACGCCTATCTCGCCGCGATGGCGGCCGAAGCGCCGCAGCGCCATGCCGAGGCGCTGGCGCATTGGCGCCGCCATGTCGCCCCCATCGTCCGCAACCCTTTCCTGTCGGATCCCGATTATTTCATCGCGCGGCCCGGCGCGCGCGATCACATCTATCTCGACGCGGATGTGTTCTCGGATTTCCTGATCGATCCGTTCGCCGAGCCCTTCATCGAGAGCGCCTATACGGAACCGCTGCTGCGCAACCGGATGGCCAACGAGCTGTTTGCCGAAAGCGTGCCCGTGATCCTGCACGAGGACGACCTCAACGCAATGTATTTCTCCATCGAGAACCGCTCGCCCTTTCTCGATATGGCCCTGTTCGACTTCATGCAGCGGGTGCCGACGCGGCATCTCGTCCGCGACGGCCGCGCCAAGGCGCTGCTGCGGGATGCGGTGCGGGGGCTTGCGCCGGATGTCATCCTCGACAATCCGCGCAAGGTCGGCTTCAACGCGCCGATCCTCGATTATCTCGATACCCGCGATCCGGCCGTGCGCGCGGAACTGCTGGCGGATTCGCCCGTCTTCGCGCTTCTTCGGCGCGACAGGATCTCGGCGCTGCTCGATGCCGCCGAATTGCCCAACAGCCGGAGCAAGTTCCTGTTCAACTTCGTCAATGCGAAGATCTTCCTGGAAGAGGTGGCGGCATGATCTGGTGCCGTTCCTGCGTGCTGCCGGATACGCGGCCCAATCTACGCATCGCGGAGGATGGCGTATGCAATGCCTGCCGCGCGCATGGCACCAAGCGCCGGATCGATTGGGCGGCGCGCCGGCGCCAGCTCGAGGCCGTCGCGGCCTCCGCGCGGCAGGCCTCGGCGGGCGGTTATGATTGCGTGATCCCGGTCTCGGGCGGGAAGGACAGCACCTGGCAGGTCGTCAAATGCCTGGAACTGGGCCTGAAGCCGCTGGCGGTGACGTGGCGCCCTCCAGGGCGCACGGCGATCGGCCAGCGCAATCTCGACAACCTGATCCGCCTCGGCGTCGACCATGTCGATTGGTCGATCGCGCCGGATGTCGAGGCGCGCTTCATGCTCGCCGCGTTCGAGCGCCACGGATCGACCGCGATTCCGATGCATCTTGCGCTGTTCAGCATTCCGCTGACCATCGCGGTCCGCTTCCGCATCCCGCTGGTTGTCTGGGGCGAGAACTCGGCCTTCGAATATGGCAGCCGCGACGAGGCGGATACCGGGTTCCGGCTGGATGCCGCCTGGCTGCGCACCTACGGCGTCACCCAGGGCACGGTGGCGCGGGACTGGCTGTCGGATCAATTGTCCGCCAAGGACCTGATCCCCTATTCCGCGCCGAGCGAGGCCGAACTCGACGCGGCCGGGGTGCGGGCGGTCTTCCTCGGCTATTATCTCGAATGGGACCCGGAAGAGACCCGGCGCGTCGCCATGGCCCACGGCTTCTCCTCCGATGCCGCCGGGCCGCGCACGGGCTATTACGATTTCGCCGATATCGACGACGATTTCATCTCGCTGCATCATTGGATGAAATGGTACAAGTTCGGCTTCACGCGGCTTTTCGACAATCTGTCGCTGGAGATCCGCAACGGCAGGATGACGCGCGAGGCGGCGATCGCGGTGATCCGCGCCACCGGCGACCAGACCCCGCATGCGGATATCGACCGGTTCTGCGCGTTCGCGGGCATCGACCGCGCCCGCTTCCTCGCCATCGCGGAGACCTTCCGCAACCCCGCGATCTGGCAGCGGCGCGCGGATGGCCGCTGGCATATTCCGGACTTCCTTCTGCCGGACTGGACCTGGACATGACGCGCGCGCTGGCGCCCTCGATCGAATGTCCCTGCGCCGGCGCGCATCGGACCGAGGCCTATGCGTATGATCGGCCGCCCATGGGCGAGACCCGCTTCGATCTCGGTGCCACGGCCTATCGGCGCAGCTATGCCCGATGCGGCCTCTGCGGGCACTGGTTCGGCGCGCATGATCTCGATCTCTCCGCCCTCTATGCTGCGGATTATGTGGACAAGACCTATGGCGGGTCGGCCGGCATGGCGGCGCGTTTCGCCAGGATCCTCGCCCTGCCGCCGGAGCGCTCCGACAATGCCGGCCGCGTCGCGCGGCTTTCGGCCCTGGCCGACGCCCTGCTGCCGCCCGCCATGCCGCGCCGGCTGCTCGATATCGGCGCCGGGCTCGGGGTGTTCCCCGCGGGCATGGCCGCGAAGGGATGGGCGGTTCTCGCCGTGGAGCCGGATCCGCGCACGGTTGTCCATCTCCGCGAGGTCGTCGGCGTCGAGGCGCTGGAACAGCCGATCGAGGCGCTTTCGCGCGAGGAGATCGGCGGCTTTGCGCTGGTGAGCTTCAACAAGGTCCTCGAACATGTGGAGGAACCGGCCGCCATGCTGCGCCATGCCGGGCGCCTGCTCCTGCCCGGCGGGCTGGTCTATGTCGAGGTTCCCGATGGCGAGGCGGCGTCCGGGGATCCGGACGGCCCCGCCCGCGAGGAATTCTTCATCGAGCACCACCATGTCTTTTCCCCGGCATCGCTGGCGATTCTGGTGGCCCGCGCGGGTTTCGTGCTGCGGCGCCTCGAGGCGTTGCGCGAACCGAGCGGCAAATACACCGTCTGGGCCGTGGCGGAGACGAGGGAGGCACCATGAGCGGGGGCATGCGCGGCGCAGGCGTCTGGCGGCGCGAGGCGCCGGTGGAACGCGTGGCGGTAGCGATGGAACGCTGGACACCGCCCGCGGGGCGCGGCGGGCCGTTCGAGATCGAGGTGCGGACCGGAAAGCCCCTCGACGTCCTTGCCTTCAAGGGCACCGATCTCGGCGAGGTCCGGGATTACGCCGCCTTCCTCAAGCGCTCGGCACAAGCGCTCTATGGCGAGGAGGCCGAACTCGAGACGCTCGCATCCTGCCCCGCCTGCGACGCGGCACAGCCCGTTCTCGAGGAGGCGTTCCGCGTCTTCGGCGTGGCCTATCACCAATGCCCGGCCTGCGGGCACGGATTCGTCGGCCGGCGCCCCTCCGCCGCCGCCTTCGCGCGCCATTTCGCCGCCTCCGACGACCATGCCGCGATCTATACCGACAGCGAGGCGGCGGAGCGCCGGATCGCGCGCATCGTTGCGCCGAAGCTCGATTGGGTTCTCGATCTCTTCCGCCGCCATCTCGGCCGTGCCCCCGCGACCGCGCTCGATATCGGGGCGGGCGGCGGGCATTTCGTCGCCGCGGCGCGGCGTGCCGGGATCGGCTGCGACGGGTTCGAACTGGCCGAGGGCTCGCGCCGCTTCGCGCGCGAAACGTTCGGAATCGCGCTCGACAATGCGGATTTCCGCGCGGCGCCCGCGCAGCCGGTCGATCTCGTGACCTTCTGGGGGCTGCTCGAATACATCCCCGCGCCGCGGCAATTCCTGCGCGCCGCCCGCGCCCGGCTCCAGCCGGGGAGGGGCATGCTCGTGGTGGAGGTTCCGCGCTTGGAGGCCGCCGGAACCCTGGCCCAGATCGCCCATCCCGAGGGCGTCGCCCGGCATATGGACCCCAGTTCGCATATCAATTGCTTTTCCGATTCCGGCCTGTTCTCGGCGCTGGTCGATACGGGCTTCCGCCCTGTCGCGGCCTGGTATTTCGGCATGGATGCCTACGAGCTGCTCGTCCAATGCGCGCTCGTGGCCGGCGAGGATGCGCTCGTCGCGCGCCTCGCGCATGCGATTCCGCTGCTCCAGGCCGGCTTCGATCACGGCCGGCTCTGCGACGACATCATCGTCGCGGCCGTGCCGGTGGAATGAGCCTCATGGCCCCGCATCCGCTTTTCGTCTTCGGCGTCGCCCGCGGCGGCACCAACCTGATCGCGCGGGTGCTCGCGGCGCATTCCGCCGTGGCGATCGGGATGGATCCGCTCATGCCGCTGTTCCGGTTCTGGCGCGATGCCGTCATGGCGGAGGCGCGGGCCGGGCTCCTCCGGGAGCGGCCCGCGGGCGAGCCGTTCCAGGATTTCTATTTCGACGCCGATGGTCCGGCGATGCTGGCGGCGATGCTGGCGGCGCGGACGGATATCGCGATCCCGCCCGATCGTCTCGCGCCGCTCAGGGAGGCGCTCGCCGCTCGGGCGGCGCTCGAGAGCCCCGATCTCGCGCGGCATCTCGTCCGCGTGGACGGCAGCGATGTCGCGGCGCTGATCGGCGCCGTGCTGGGCGCGGTCGCGGCCGAGGCGCGCGAGGCGGGGCGGGGGCCGCTCGCCTGGCTCGGCTGCAAGGAGGTCTGGACCGTCGATTTCCTGCCGGCGCTGGCCCGCGCCTTCCCCGATGCCCGCTTCGTCATCGTCCTGCGCGATCCGCGCGCGGTGCTCGCAAGCCTCATCGCCATGGCGGCCGGCGATCCGAGCCAGCACGCCCATGGCGTGAGCTATCTCCGGCACTGGCGCAAGCTGGTCGCGCTGGTCGCGCTGTTCCAGGCGCGACCGGATCTCGCGCCGCGCCTCACGGTGGCGCGTTTCGAGACCATGTGCCATGCCGCCGAGACCGAAGCCGGCCGGCTCGGCGCGTTTCTCGGCCTGCCTTTCGAGGCGGCGATGCTGCATCCCGGCGGGGAGAACGGCTGGCAGGGCAACAGCTCCTTCGGCGCGATCGGCACCGGCATTTCGCCTGCGGCCGCCGAGGGCTGGCGCCGGCGCATCGCTCCGGCGGATCATGCGCTCGCCGAATTCCTCTGCGCCCCGGAAATGGCGGCGGCCGGCTATGAGCCGGACGCTGTGCTGCCCGAACCGACCGATGCCGTGCTCCGCCGCATGCTCGATTTCCATGACGATCCGGGCAGCTGGCGCAGCGATAGCGGCGACCCCTTCGCCGATCTCGCCTGGGAAGCGCTCAGGCACCGGCTTTGGCGCGCCCCCCCCTCTCTCCCCGAAACAGGGACCCTCATGGCGCGGTGTTTCTTGAACCCTGACGTTCTCCAGCAGCGAGCAGAATGATGAGCAGCAAATTCAGTTATGAGGAATATGTCGGGGATCAGAAATTCCTCAAGGAATACAATGCGTATCAGGAGAAATATGCAAAAGACATTCGCCAGAGCGACAAGAAGATAATTGATATCATCATCAGAGGAATTCGCGGCTCGGAAGTCGTGCTCGATATCGGCTGCTCGACCGGGAATCTCCTGAAGCATCTGCGCGGTGCCCTGCCGGCCGGAATCACCCTTGTCGGGGGTGATCTGGCCGAATCGTCGCTGGAACTGGCCCGCGCCAATCCCGATCTCGCGGGAGTTGCGTTCGAAGCCATGGATATCATGGAGCTTCGGGCGGCGGCCTATGACGTGATCGTCGTCAACGCGGTGCTCTACATGATGACCGAGGCCCAATACGACATGGCCCTGGCATCCCTTCACCGCGCCCTCCGGCCGGGCGGGCGGGTGGTCATTTATGATTTCGCGCATCCGTTCCAGCAGGAGCTTGAGATCATCGAGACCTCGGACAGCCATCCGCAGGGGCTGCGCCTCTGCTTCCGTTCGGAAAAGCGGATCGCGGCGGCCTTTGCCGCGGCAGGCTTCGCGAGCTGGGAATTCCAGCCTTTCGAACTGCCGATCGACCTGCCCAGGCAGCCCTATCCCAACGACCTCATCACCTATACCCGCAAGGACGAGCACGGCGCGCGGATGATGTTCCGGGGCACGCTGTTCCAGCCCTGGTGCCACATGATCGCGCGGAAGGCCTGACGGGGCGATGTCGACGCGCCGCGCCATGGCGGAGGATTCCGCGCCGGTCTCCGATCTCGATCTGCTGGAGGCGGAATCCATCCACATCCTCCGCGAGGTGGCGGCGCAGTTCGCCAATCCGGTGCTGCTGTATTCGATCGGCAAGGACAGCTCCGTCCTTCTGCATCTGGCGATGAAGGCCTTTTACCCCGCGCCGCCGCCCTTCCCGCTGCTGCATGTCGATACCGGCTGGAAATTCAGGGAGATGATCGCGTTCCGGGATCGCCGCGCGCGGGAACTCGGCCTGCGCCTGCTGGTGCATATCAACCCGGAGGGTCTCGCGCGTGGCATCAACCCGCTCGATCATGGTTCCGCGCTCCATACCGACATCATGAAGACGCAGGGGCTGCGGCAGGCGCTCGATGCCCATCGCTTCGACGCAGCCATCGGCGGCGCCCGGCGCGACGAGGAGGCCGTGCGGGCGAAGGAACGGGTGTTCTCGCTGCGCGCCCCCGGCCATGGCTGGGAGCCGCGCCGTCAGCGCCCCGAACTCTGGCGGCTCTACAACGGCCGCATGGCGCAGGGCGAGACGATGCGGGTCTTCCCGCTCTCGAACTGGACCGAGCTGGATGTCTGGCGCTACATCGCCCGCGAGGGGATTCCGGTCGTTCCGCTCTATTTCGCCCGGCCGCGCCCGGTTGTCGAGCGCAACGGCCTGCTGCTGATGGTCGATGACGACCGGCTGAGGATCGGGCCGGAGGAGATCGTGCGCGAGCGGATGGTCCGCTTCCGGACTCTGGGCTGCTATCCGCTGACCGGGGCCATCGTCTCCGAAGCCGCGACCCTTGAGGCGATCATCGCCGAAATGGCGGAATCGCGTTCCTCCGAGCGGCAGGGCCGCGCGATCGACCACGATCAATCCGGCTCGATGGAGAAGAAGAAGCGCGAGGGGTATTTCTGATGGCGCTGCCGGATTCCGGGCCATCCGCGCGCGGTCTGTTGCGGTTCCTGACCTGCGGCAGCGTCGATGACGGCAAGAGCAGCCTGATCGGGCGGCTGCTGTTCGAGGCCCGCGCCATCATGGACGACCAGATGGCGAAGCTCGACCGGGACAGCCGCAAGCATGGCACGACCGGCGCGGCGCCGGACCTCGCCCTGCTCGTGGACGGGCTGCAGGCCGAGCGGGAACAGGGCATCACGATCGATGTCGCCTACCGGTTCTTCGGCACGCCCAGGCGGAAATTCATCGTGGCCGACACGCCGGGCCATGAGCAATATACCCGCAACATGGCGACCGGCGCCTCGACGGCGGATCTCGCCATCATCCTGGTCGATGCCCGCAAGCGCCTGCTGCCGCAGACCTTCCGACACAGCCGGATCGCCGCCCTGCTGGGGATCCGCCATGTCGTGCTGGCGGTCAACAAGATGGATCTCGTCGGCTATGATCAGGCGGTCTTCGAGGCAATCCGCGCCGCCTACGCGCCGCTGGCGCAAGGCCTCGGGTTCCGCTCCGTCGAATCCATTCCGGTCTCGGCCCTCAACGGCTGCAACATCGCCGGCGCGCCGGCGTCGACCATGCCGTGGTATCAGGGGGTGACGCTGCTTCCCTATCTCGAGACGGTGGACATCACCCCGGCCGCGCCGGGGCCGTTCCGGATGCCGGTGCAGCATGTCATCCGCGTCGCGCCGGATTTCCGGGGCTATGCCGGGACGATCGCGGGAGGCACCGTCGCGCCCGGCGATTCCGTCGTCGTGCTTCCCTCGGGGCGCGCATCGCGTGTCGGGCGCATCGTCACCATGGCGGGCGACCTGCCGCGCGCCGGGGCGGGGCAGGCGGTGACGCTGACGCTTGCGGACGATGTCGATATCGCGCGGGGCGATCTCCTCGCCTCCGCCGAAAGCCCCCCCGAATTCGCCGATCAGCTGGCGGCGGATCTGGTCTGGATGGCGGAGACGCCGCTGCTGCCGGGCCGGCGCTACCTGCTGCGGGTCGGGACATCGGAAACCGGGGTCGCGATCACCGCCCTCAAGCACGAGATCGATATCGCGACGGGCGAGCCGCGCGCCGCGCGGGCGCTGGCCATGAACGCGATCGGGCGCGTGACCCTGGGGCTCGACCGCGCGATCCCGTTCGATCCCTACGAGTCCTGCCGCGAGACCGGCGGCTTCATCCTCATCGACCGGGAAAGCGGGGATGTCCTGGCGGCTGGCATGATCCGGCACGCCCTGCGCCGGGCCTCCAACATCGCCTGGCAGGGCTTCTCGGTGGACCGCGCCGCCCGCGCGCGGCTCAAGGGGCATCAGGGCGCCGCGATCTGGTTCACCGGCCTTTCAGGCTCGGGGAAATCGACGCTCGCGGACAGGCTCGACCGGGCGCTGGTGCGCGAGGGCTGCCATACCTACGTGCTGGACGGCGACAATATCCGGCACGGCCTCAACCGCGATCTCGGCTTCACCGAGGCCGATCGGGTTGAGAATATCCGTCGGGTCGCCGAGGTGGCGCGGCTGTTCGTGGATGCGGGGCTGATCGTGATCGTCTCGTTCATCTCGCCCTTCCGGGCCGATCGCGCCATGGCCAGGTCGCTGTTCGAGCCGGGCCGGTTCTTCGAGGTCTTCGTCGATACGCCGCTCGAGGAATGCGAGCGCCGCGACCCCAAGGGCCTCTATGCCAAGGCGCGCGCCGGCAAGCTTCCGAACTTCACGGGGATCGACCAGCCCTACGAGCCGCCCGAAACCCCCGAATTGCGGATCATGACCGGCGAGCTGAGCCCGGAGGCCGGGGCCGAGCGCCTCCTCGGCCTGCTGCGCGGCGGGGGAATCCTGCCGTGAAGCGGCGGGTGCTGTTCACCTTCTCGGTTCTTCATGCCCGCGCCGAAATGGCGCGCCTGATGCCGGAATTCCGGGATCGGGGCTGGGATGTGCACCTGCTGATCGGCTTTCGCGGGCCGGCCGCCGATGCGCTGGCGGCGGCGGCGCAGGCCGAGGGGACCACGGTCCACCGCGTCCCCGATCCCTGGGCCTATGGCGCAGCGCCGGCGAACCCGGCGCAGGATGCCGGCGCGGCGGCCGGCACGGTCCGTAGGCCCGGGCGCAGGCCGCGCGTGCCCGCACCGCTTCGCCCCTTCGTCAACGCGCTGCTCTATGCGTGCGGCGGCTTCCGCCAGCGCGCGCATGCCCGCCGGCTTCTCGGGGATATCCGGCCGGACGTGGTGGTCGCGAACAATTTCCACAGCTGCTGCGAGTTCGACAACGCGATGAATGTCGAGGCGCGGCGGCAGGGCGTGCCGCGCGCCTGCGTGCTGACATCGCCGCTGGTCGCCGGGATCATCGGCCGCCGGGCCCGTCTGTCCAATTACCATCTCGGGATGGTCGATGGCAGCCACCGGGCCGATGCGCATCTGCTCTCCCGTATCCTCGCCCGCCTGCGGCCGGATTGGACCGTGGGGGAGGGCGCCGAGCGCATCCTGTGCTGGCCGGGGGAGAAGATCGCGGGCGGCTTCATCGCCGGCCTCGCCCGGCGCGATGTCTGGGAAAATCCTTCCGGCGATTTCGACCGGATCTACGCGCCGTCGGACAAATCCCGGCAGCTTCTCGTGGCGAGCGGCACCGAGGCCGGGCTGATCCGGGTCTTCGGCCCGCCGCGGCTCGACCCCGTGATCGCCGAGGCGGCCGATAGTTCGCTCCGCGCCGAAATGGCGGCCCGCTTCGGCCTGCGGCCGGACGAGCCCTATATCCTCTACAATGTCGAGCCGTCCTGGGAGCATCATTACTGCGACCGGGAAACCCATTTCGCGCGCATCGAGCGCATCGCGGCCTTCCTCGTCCGGCAGCCGCTGCGCACGCTCGTGTCCCTCCATCCCCTCTGCGCGGCGGAGGATTACGCGCCGCTGCTGGAGCGCGCGCCGCAGATCACGATCAGCCGCGGGATGGGGATCGAGCGGCTCTATCCCGGCTGCCGCCTGGTACTGTCCTTCGGCTGCTCCACCAATGCCTATGCGGTGCTCTGGAACAAGCCGCTGGTGATGTATGACTGGTTCGGCATCCGCGCCGATCCATGGCGCTGGTCGCTCTACGATCAGCCGCGCCTCACCGCCGTGACGAGTTTCGAGGATCTCGAGCGCTGCGTCGCGGCGGAGTTGCTGCGCCCGGTGGACTCCGGCATCCCGGAGACGCTTCCGGTCTCGCCGGCTGCGCCCCGCATCGTCGACGACATCATCGCGCTTGCCTCGCGCCCGCCGCTATCCCAAACAGCCTGAACCATGCGCACGCTCATCCGCGATCTCTGCAGTTTCCGCACGGCCGTCGTCGCAGACGACAATGAGGGGCTGTTCCGGCGCATCGCCGCGGAATTGCCGCTCGAGATCCGGCGCTACCCGTCGGGGCTCACGCATAATGGCTGGACTGTTCCGAAGAATTGGCGCGTGCGCAGGGCCAAGCTCTATCGGGACGGCGTGGAGATCTTCGACGGAACCGGAAACGCGCTGGCGGTCGGCTATTATTCCCGTTCCTTCAGCGGTGAACTCGATTGGGAGGAGCTGCGGCCCCGGCTGGTGACGAACCCGGACCTGCCGGATGCCTTCATGTTCCATTGCATGTGGCAATACCGCCCCTGGGATGCGGATTGGCGCCTCGTCCTGCCCTATTCCCTTTATGGCACGCTCGGACCGGGGCGCTACCGCGTCGAGCTCGAAACGGAATACGAGGATGGCGAGATGCTGGTGGGCATCGCCCACAAGCGGGGCGCCAGCCGGAAGACGATCGTCTTCAACGCGCACAATTGCCATCCGCACATGGCCAATGACGGCTTCGCCGGCGTCGCGGTCTTGATCCGGCTCATGCAGCGGCTCATGCAACGCGAGACGTTCTACAGCTACCGTCTCGTCATCGCGCCCGAACATCTCGGCACGGTGTTCTATCTCGCGGATCTGCCGCCGGACGAGATCGAGACGCTCGTGGCCGGATTGTTCGAGGAGATGCCGGGCACCGGCGCACCGATCAAGGCGACCGCCACCTTCCTCGGCGGGCAGATGCTGGATCAGGCCGTCTCCAATGCGCTGCGCCACCATGCGCGCGCGCATCATCTCGTGCCCTGGCGCAAGGGCGCGGGCAACGACGAGACGGTCTGGGAGGCGCCCGGATACGAGGTTCCCTTCGTCGAGATCACGCGGTGCGAGGACCAGTTCGCGCCGTTTCGCGAATATCATTCGAGCCTCGACGGCCCGGACCTGATGCAGCCGCAACAGCTGGAAGAAATGCTGAACGTGCTGGTGAAGATCGTTGAATCGCTCGAGGACAACGTGACGATCCGCCGCCGGTTCGACGGCCTGATCTGCCTGTCGAACCCCGCCTACGATCTCTACATGGAGCGGCCGGACCCGACCGTGACCAAGGATCTCGCAGCGGATGCCGAACTCTGGGGCCATCTGCTGGATTGCCTGCTGCGCTATTTCGACGGCAGCATGAGCGTGCTCGACATCGCCGAGCGGCACGGCCTGCCCTTCGACCGGCTGCGGCGCTATCTCGGCCGGTTTCAGGAGAAGGGACTGGTTGCGCTCGAAAGGGCCGAGATCCCCCGTCGCAAACCGGAGCGGATGGCGCCATGATCACGATCATCGACAGCGGCATCGCCAATATCGGCTCGGTGCTCTCGGCCTTGAGGCGCATCGAGGCGCCCGCCGAGACGACGCGGCAGCCCGAGATGGTGGCGCGCGCGCGGGCGCTTCTGCTGCCGGGTGTCGGGGCCTTCGGCGACGGCATGGCGAGCCTGGAGCAGAACGGCCTCGTCGATCCGATCCGCCGGGCGGCGGCGCGCGGCGTCCCCGTTCTCGGCATCTGCCTCGGCATGCAGCTCCTGGCCGAGGGGAGCGACGAATTCGGCGCCCATGCCGGGCTCGGTCTGGTTTCCGGGCGGGCGATCCGCCTGCAACCGCAGCGGCCGGGGGAAAGGGTGCCGAATATCGGCTGGTGCGATATCCGGCCCAGGCCCGAGGCGCGATTGTTCAAGGGCATTCCGCCCGGCGCCAGCGTCTATTTCGCGCATAGCTACCACGTCGTCTGCCACCGGGACGAGGACGTCGCCGCCGAGATGGCCTATGGCAATGGGCGGATCACGGTCGCGATCGAGCGCGGCAGGGTGTTCGGCGCGCAGTTCCATCCCGAGAAGAGCCAGGATGCGGGTCTCGCGATGCTGGCGGCCTTCGCGGATTACTGCCGGAACCTCTGAGGTCGAAGGATGCGGGGAGCCTGACATGCGCAGCAAGGAATATTGGGAGCAGCGGGCCGGCGCCTATCGCGACACGATGGCGACCCCCTATCACCGGAACCGGCTGCGCATGGTGGAGGCGCTGCTCGCCGGGGCGCGGCTTGACGGGGCTGCGGTCGATTTCGGCTGCGGCGACGGAATCATGTCGGAACGCATCCTCGATCTCGGCGGCAGCGTGATTGCAATCGATATCGATCGAAGCATGGTGCACGCCACGCAGGAGCGTCTGTCGCGCTTCGGAGGCGGTTGGCAGGTTCTCCAGGGAACCGAAACCGCTCTGGCGCCGATCGCCACGGCGAGCCAGGATCTGGTTCTGGCGCTAAATGTCCTCGCCTATATGGGGGCGGAGGAAGGCGAGAGATTCTATGCGGAGACGAGCAGAATTCTCAAGCCCGGCGGCCATCTTGTTGTTACCCATTCGAACGAATTGTTCGACATGTTTACGTTGAACAAGAAAACCGTTGAATTCTATCGGAATAATTTCTCCGATTTCGTGGACAACGGCGAGGTTTCCGCATTGCTGACCCATCCGGACAAGCCGGACCGGGCCTCCTTCCCGACGCGAGAGAATCCTCTGGCCTATGGCGCCAGGCTGAAGCGCTTCTCGCTGTTCGAGGAGCGGCAGGAATTCGCCATCCTGCATCCCCGGCCGCCGCTGCTGATGCCGGGGTTCAACCCGGATGATCTTGCGGCGAGGGAGATGGAGGATACGATCGGCTGGGCCGAGGATGTCCGCTGGAAACTGATGTTCATGTGCAGCGTTTTCGGCGCACGCTTCGTGAAGGGGTGATCGCCCGATGACGATCGCTGCTCCGCCGACCACTCGCCCCCGGCTGGTGCCCGTGCTTCTGCTGAAGCACGGCGTCATCGTCCGCAGCCAGCTGTTCAAGGTGCACCAGGTCATCGGCAACCCGATGAGCAGCGTGCAGCGCTTCTCGGACTGGAATGTCGATGAACTCGTCGTGCTGGATATCAGCCGCGGCGAGGAGGGGCACGATCTGCGCCGCGACGATCTCCAGCAGAGCTATGCCGGCAATTCCGCGCTTGATGTGCTGCGGGCGATTGCCGAGGTCTGTTTCATGCCGCTGACCTTCGGCGGGCGGATCCGGTCGCTCCGCGACATCGAGGCGCGGCTCGCCGCGGGCGCGGACAAGGTGACCCTGAACACCGCCGCCTTCGAAACGCCCGGGCTTGTGGAGGAGGCGGCGCGGCGTTTCGGCGAGCAATGCATCGTGGTCTCGATCGACGCGCGCGCCCGCGAGGCGGGGCGATGGGAGGTGTTCGTCGACGGCGCCCGCCGGCCCACCCGGCTCGATCCGGCCGATTGGGCGCGGCAGATGCAGGAGCGCGGCGCCGGCGAGATCTTCCTCAATTCCATCGACCGCGACGGCTCCGGCATGGGTTACGATACCGCGCTGATCCGGCATGTGACGCAGGCGGTCGCCATCCCCGTCGTCGCCTGCGGCGGGGTCGGGCGCTACGCGCATTTCCCGGCCGCGATCGAGGCCGGCGCCTCGGCGGCGGCGGCGGCGAACATCTTCCATTTCTTCGAGCTGAGCTATTCCCACGGCAAGCAGGCCTGCCTCGATGCCGGCCTGCCGATGCGCCCGGTCGGGCTCGGCTCGCGCTTCCTGTGCCGGGAGCCCCGCTACGACACCGCCCGCGAGGATGCCCGCATCGCCGAAAGGCTCCGCCGGGCGGAAACCGGGGATTTCGCGGCCGCGCGGCCGCCGGGCGGTCGCGGCCATGCGGCGGTGCGCTGGTGCTCGGCCTGCGTCTACCCGACGATCTCGGCCGCGCCGATGGAATTCGACGATGCGGGCGTCTGCACCGGCTGCCAGATGGCGAAGGTCAAGGCGGCGATCCCGCGTTCTGAATGGGACCGCCGCCGCGAGATCCTGCGCGAACTGGTCGAGCGCCACCGCAGCCGGGACGGCGCGCGCCATGATTGCGTGATCGCGGTTTCCGGCGGCAAGGACAGCTATTTCCAGACGCACGTCCTCAAGCACGAATTCGGGCTCAACCCGCTGCTCGTCACATATGACGGCAACAACTGGACCGATGTCGGCTGGCGCAACATGGTGCGCATGCGCGAGGCCTTCGACGTCGATCACGTCGTGGTCCGGCCCTCGGTGGCGACACTGCGAAAGCTCAACCGCCTCGCCTTCGTGATCATGGGCGACATGAACTGGCACGCGCATGTCGGCATCATGACGGTGCCGATGCGGGTTGCGGCCGAGCGGGGCATTCCGCTGGTCTTCTACGGCGAGCACGGCTATCTCGACCTTTGCGGCCAGTTCTCGATGGACGATTTCCCGGAAGTGACGTTCCGCGACCGGCTCGAGCATTTCGCGCGCGGGTATGAATGGACGTATTTCGTCGGCCGCGAGGGGCTCACGAGCGGCGATATGATCCCGTGGAAATATCCCTCGGATCAGGCGTTGTTCGACCTCGACCTGCGCGGCATCTTCCTGGGCAATTACATTTATTGGGAAGCGAATGACCATGGCCGGATGGTCGTCGAGAAATACGGCTTCGAGGTCAGCACCACGCCGTTCGACAGGACCTACCGGACCATGTCGAACCTCGACGACATGCACGAGAACGGCGTGCATGATTATCTCAAATACATCAAGTTCGGCTATGGGCGCGCCACCGACCACGCCTCGAAGGATATCCGCGCCGGCCTGATGACCCGTGCCCGCGCGATCGAACTGGTGAACCATTACGATCCGATCAAGCCCTCCGACCTCGCGCGCTGGCTGGATTATGTCGGCATGAGCGAGGCGGAATTCGACCGCATCGCCGACACGTTCCGCGATCCCCGCGTGTGGTCCTTCGAGAACGGTCGCTGGAAGCGCGACAGGCTGGAAGGCTGAACGTGCTTGCGAGTGTTCGCCGCGCCTTCGGTCTCGTCAACCGCGATTCCCGGCCTTGGATCGCGGCCTATATCGTTGCTGCGATCGCGGCCTCCGTGCTCGAGGCGGGCGGGCTCGCGGGGCTGTTCGCCTTCTTCCATGTCGCGATGTCGCCACTCGACGACACGGCGCCGGGAATCGTCCGCGCGCTCCATGCGGCGTTCGGGGCACCGGAGCGGAACGCTTTTCTCTCCGGGCTTGCGATCGCCACAGCGACGGCGTTCCTGATCCGCGCGGCGATGCTGCTCGCCATCAGCTGGCTCGGCCTCGCCTTCCGCCGGCGGTTGCAGATCCAGATGACGAACCGGCTCTTCCGCGCCTATCTCGCGCAGCCGCTGGAATGGCACATGGCGAAGGGGCAGGCGCGCCTCGTCACCAACATCGCCAACAATATCGGCCAGGTTTCGCAGCATCTGATCGTCGCAGCGCTGGATATCTTCGCGAGCCTCGTGCTGATGGCCGTCGTCCTGGGCACTCTGCTCTATGTCCAGCCGCTCGGAACCCTTGCCGCCATTATGCTGGTTCTGGCGAGCGCATGGCTGTTCCTCAAGGTCATGCGGCCGGTGCTGCTGCGCTGGGGGGCCGACAATGTCGAGATCCAGGCGGCGCTCTACCGCGCGGTGCGCGATCCGCTGCGCGGCATCAAGACGCTCAAGGTTCTCGGCATCGGTGATGTCTTCGCGCGTGCGGTCGACCGTGCGACCGAGGCGGCGATGGCGCTGCAGGTCCGCCGCAGCCTGGCCCAGCAGGTGCCGCGGCTGACCCTAGAAGCGCTGGTCGTCACGGCGGTGCTGGGCGGGATCGTGATCGCACTCAATGCCGGGATGGGGCCCGGCGAACTGATCCCGAGCATGGCGCTCTTCGCCGCCGCGGCGATCCGGCTCATCCCGCATGCCACGACGATCCTCAATCATCTCCAGTATATGCGGATGACGGAGGCGCCGCTCGCGGCCCTGTGCGAGGATGTCGCCGGTCTCGTCGATACCGGCCCCAAGGCGGCGCCGGCGGCGCAGCGCCTGGCGTTCGAGCGGCTCGACCTCGACCGCGTCTTCTTCAGCTATGCCCGGGCGGAGGGCCGGCCCGGCGTGCTCGCCGGGATCGATCTCTCCATCCGCCCCGGCGAACTCGTGGCGATCGCGGGGGGGTCGGGGGCGGGGAAGACGACGCTCGTCGACCTGCTGCTCGGCCTGCTCGCGCCGACCGGCGGGCGTATCCTGCTCGACGGCGTGCCGATGCACGCCATGCCCGCCGGGCTGTTCGCCTATGTGCCGCAGGAGAGCTTCGTCGTCCATGGCACGCTGCGCGACAACATCGCGCTCGGCCTGCCCTCCGTCTCCGACGCGGCGATCCTGCACGCGGCCCGTGCGGCGGGGCTCTCCGCGCTCCTCGACCGATTGCCCGAGGGGCTCGACAGCCGGATCGACGAGGAGGGCAGCGGGCTTTCGGGCGGCGAGCGCCAGCGGATAGGGATCGCGCGGGCCTTGCTGCGCGACGCGCCGGTGATCGTCCTCGACGAGCCGACCTCCGCGCTCGACGCCCTGACCGAGGAGACCGTGATCGAGACCATCCGCAGCCTGCGCGGGAGCAGGGCGGTCATCATGATCGCGCATCGGCTGAGCAGCATCCAGCATTTCGACCGGATCGTCTTCATGGCGGCCGGCCGCGTGATGGCCGAGGGCAGCTTCGCGCAGGTCTACCGGACGAGCCCCGAATTCGCACGCATGGTGGACATCATGGCGCTGGATGGCTACGACCGCGGGGAGGGCCGCGGCGGCAGGCCGGATGACGCCGCCGGAACGAAGGAAGGACGATGACCGATATCGGCGAACGGCTCAGCGAGACCGAGCTTTGCCCGACCGATCTTCTGGCCATGCAGGAGGCGGCCTTCGCGCGGGACATCGCGCGGATGCATGCCCGCGCGGCGGAATTCGTGGCCGTGTCCTGCCCCGCCTGTGGCGATCGCGCCGGCACGCCGGCCTTCGAGAAATTCGGGTTCTCCTATCTCCGGTGCGGCACATGCCGCACGCTCTACATGTCGCCGCGCCCCTCCGAGGCCGTCCTGGCGGATTATTACCGCAATTCGGAGAATTACGCCGTCTGGGCGAAGCATGTATTCCCCGCCTCCGAGGCCGCGCGCCGCGAGAAGATCCACCGGCCCTGGCTGGGGCGGATTGTCGGGTATTGCGATCGGTTCGGCGTGCCGCGCGGCACCCTGGTCGAGATCGGCCCCGGCTTCGGCACCTTCGCGGCGGTGGCCACGGAATCCGGCGCGTTCCGGCGGGTGGTCGCCATCGAGCCGACGCCGGAACTGGCCGAGGCCTGCCGCCAGCGCGGCGTCGAGGTTGTGGAGGCGCGCGTCGAGGATGTCTCGACCGAAGCGCTGCCCGAGGCCGATGTCGTCGTCGCCTTCGAGGTGATCGAGCATCTTTTCGAGCCGCGGCGGTTCATCCGCGGCATCGGCCCGCGCTTGCGCAAGGGCGGGCTGCTGGTGCTCTCCTGTCCCAATGGCGAGGGGTTCGACATCGCGACGCTTGGCGCGGAATCGCTGGCGGTCGATGCGGAGCATGTGAACCTTTTCAACCCGTCCGCGCTGGCCCGGCTCCTGGCCGATGAGGGCTACGAGGTGGTCGAGAGCACGACGCCGGGCCGGCTGGACGCGGAATTCGTGCGCGAGGCCGCGCTGGCCGGCAGGGTCCGGCTGGATCCGTTCCTCGAGCGGGTTCTGATCACCGAATGGGAGCGCCTCGGCTGGCCCTTCCAGCAGTTCCTCGCGGCCCACGGCCTTTCCTCTCATATGTGGACGGTCGCGCGCCGTCTCTGAGCGGCGGCGGCGACAAGACGGAAGTTCCAGCATGGATACGCCCATTCCCTTCGGTCGCCCGCAGATCGACGAGGCCGAGATCGAGGCCGCGGTTGCGGTTCTTCGCTCCGGTATCCTGGTTCACGGGCCGGTGACGCACGATTTCGAGCGGGCCTTCGCGGCGCGGCTGGGGGTCGCGGAGGCCGTGGCGGTGTCGAGCTGCACCGCGGGCCTGCACCTTGCCCTGTTCGTCCACGGGGTCGGCCCCGGCCGCCGCGTCGCGGTGCCGGCGATGACCCATGTGGCGACCGCCCATGTCGTGGAATTGCAGGGCGCGACGCCGGTTTTCGTCGATGTCGACCCGGAAACCGGCAACATGGATCCGGATGCCTTGGCCCAAGCGGCGGCCGAGGGGCCGCTGGCGGCGATCCTGCCGGTGCATTATCTCGGCCTGCCCTGCGACATGGACCGCATCCTGCCGATCGCGGAGAAGGCCGGTGCCCTCGTGATCGAGGATTGCGCGCTGGCGCTCGATGCGACCTTCGGCGGGCGCAAGGCGGGCGGGCTCGGCACCTGCGGCAGTTTCTCGTTCTATCCGGTCAAGCACATGACCTCGATCGAGGGCGGCATGGTGACGACCGACGATCCCGATCTCGCGGCCACGCTGCGCAAGCGCCGGGCCTTCGGCTACAACCGCCAGCTTGGCGAGCGCGCCCGGCCGGGGCTCTATGATGTCGATGCCCTCGGCTTCAATTATCGCATGAGCGAGGTCGAGGCCGCGGTGGGGCTCGCCCAGCTCGCCAAGCTCGATGCCAGCCTTGCGGCGCGCGCCCGCAACCATGCGCTGATCGCGGAGCGGCTCGCGACGATCCCCGGTGCGACCATCTTCCCGGATCGGCATGGCAAGGCGGTGTCCTCGCATTATTGCATCAATCTCGTGCTGCCGCGAAGCGGTGCGATCAGCCGCGACGCGGTGCAGGATGCCCTGAAGTCCATGGGCATCGGCACCTCGATCCATTATCCCGGCGCGGTGCCGCTCTTCACGTATTACCGCGAGAAATACGGCTATCGCCCCGGGCAGTTCCCGGTCGCGGAATGGCTCGCCGCGCAGACGATCTCGCTGCCGGTCGCCGCGCATGTCAGCGCCGCCGATGCCGAGCGGATCGGCGATGCCGCAATTGCGGCGGTGCGTTCGGCGATCGCCGGCACCTAGGAGGAGGCTCGATGCGGATCGACGAGAAATCGCCCCCGCGCCGCTTCGGGGTCGGCATTGCCGGCCTGATGCTGTCGCATGTCGCCGATATCGCGCTCGAACCGGATGAGATGGTGACGTTCCGGCACGGACAGGCCGGCGAATACGACGTGACGCGCAAGAGCTGGGGATATTACGCGACGCCCTCGCTGGGCGGCCGTCTGCGCCGGCATGGCCTGCGCGCGGCTTTGACGCGCAACATCGATACCCGGCAATGCTTCGTGGTGCTCGTTGAAGCGGGGCGCGAGGCGGAATGGCACGCCTACAACGCCGCCGAGCGGCAGGAGGTCGTGCTCTGGCTCGACGATTTCGATACCCTCGCCGCGATGCCGGCGGTTCCGGGCCGGGAGGAGGCGCGCGATGGCTGACAAGGCGCATGTCGAGCGTGCAATCGCCGCCTGCTACGCGACCTGGGCGGACGATTATTACGACAATTATTACGGGCCCGCCGCGGCCTACCCGCCCGTGCATGCCGATCTCGTGCTGCGGACGCTGCTTGAGGGCGGCGCGCGCTGCCTGCTCGATGCCGGCTGCGGCCCGGCGAGTTTTCTCCGCCATATGGCGCATGCGCCGATCGCCTGGCACGGCTTCGACCTCACGCCGGAAATGGTGGCGCGCGCGCGGGCGCTGGCGACCGAGATCGGGCGCGGGGATGCCGAGATCTGGGTCGGTTCGGTGCTGGATGACGGGGCCTTCCGGCCGCCGGGCCGGGACATCGCCTTCGATTCGGCCATCCTGATCGGCGTGCTTCCCCATATTCCTGCCGAGGAGGACGAGCAGGTCCTGCACCGCCTTGCCGGGGCGGTGACGCCGGGCGGGTTGCTGATCGCGGAGGCGCGCAACGCGCTGTTCGGGCTCTTCACGCTCAACCGCCCGAGCTTCGAACTCTTTGCCGAACGGCTTGTCGATTGGCCGGCCCTGGCCGCCGCCGCGTCCGATGCGGAGCGGGCCGCGCTCGACGGGCTCCGGGAGGCGCTCGCGGCGCGGTTCCGGATGGATCTCCCGCCCGTGCGGACCGGCAAGGCCGGAGAGCCGGGTTACGATCAGGTGCTGAGCCGGGCGCATGTGCCCTTCGAACTGGCCGAGGCGGCGCGCCGCGCCGGCTGGACCGATGTCGAGATCCTCTACACGCATTTCCATGCCCTGCCGCCGATGTTCGAGCGGGTCGTGCCGGATCTCTTCCGCCGGGCCAGCCTTGCCATGGAGAACCCGCGCGACTGGCGCGGCATGGTGATGGCCTCCTCCTTCCATCTGGTCGGGCGCCGGCAGGGATGATCCGCGCGGGCGATCCGGATCACTTCAACATCTGGTCGCATTCACAGCATATGCGGGCGCTCTATCGCGCCCGTGCGCGGGACGAGGCCGAGGAGATGACCTGCGCCGCGCAGGCGGCCGATCTTGTCGCCGGCATGGCGGGAAACGGGGCGAGCCTGCTCGATGTCGGCTGCGGCTCGGGCTGGTTCTTCCATTCCTTGCGCCGGCGCGGCCTTGCTCTGGACTATTGGGGCATCGACAGGACGGCGCCGTTCATCGCGATCGGCCGCGAGGAACTGCCCCGCTATGGCCTGCCGCCGGAGCGGCTGCTGCTCGGCGAGATCGAGAGCGCGACCGGCGCGGCCGATCTCGTCCTGTGCATGAACGTGCTCTCGAACATCGACAACTGGCACCGCGCGCTCGACCGCATCGCCGCCATCGCGCGGCGCGGGATCATCCTGCGCGAATCCTTCGGGGATGACGCGGCCTATGCGCTGGTGACCGACCGGTTCCTCGATCCGGGGGTGGAGCTGAAGGTGCATGTGAACCGCTATGCCCGCACCGAGATCGCCGCCTTTCTGGCCGAGCGCGGGTTCATCTCCCGCTTCGTGACCGATATCCGCACCGGCGGTGCGGCGGAACCGGTCATCGGCTATGATCATCACTGGGAATTCCTCGTCGCCAGGCGCGAGACTCCCGCGACCGGAAATACCGCATCATGAGCCGCATCGCCGTTCTCGCCGCCCCAGGCCTTCCGCTTCCCGCCGCAATCGGGGACATGCTCGCGGCCTATCGCGGCGCGCCGGAGACCCTCCTTGCGACCGGCGCGGCTGCCGGGCTTGCGCATTCGGGGCCAGGCGGGATCGCCGCGCATCCGGCGGGGTTGCTGGTGCTCGACGGGCTGCTCTACGGTTCCGGCCATCTCGCATCCCTGCCGGAGCCGCCGACGGGCGACGACGCGGCCATCCTCGCGGCTTTGATCGCCAGGCTCGGCGTCGAGGCCGCGCTCGCACGGGTCAACGGCGATTTCGCCTTCGCCTGGATCCCGTCGGACGGCACCGGGATCACGCTTGCGCGCGATCCGTTCGGCATGCGCCCGCTCTTCTACGCGGCGCTGCCCGGCGGGGGCTGGGCGGCCTCCTCGCAGCCGCGCGGGCTCCTGCGGCTGCCCGGTATCCCCGCGACGCCCGACCGCGCCTTTCTCGCGCGTTTCGGTGCGATGCATTACCGGCTCATCGATGCCGAGCCTGCGCGCTCGCCCTACGCCGCCATCGCGCAGGTTCCCGCCGGGATGGTCGTCCGGCTGGGCCGCGACGGTGCCGCGCGGATGACGCGCTGGTTCGATGCCGAGGATGCGCCCGAACTGGTCGGCGACGAGCCGCGGCTCGCGGAGGAATTGCGCGCCCTGCTGCTCGATGCGGTCGGCATCCGTCTCGCGCGCTTTCCGAACCGGGCCTTCACGCTCTCGGGCGGCATGGACAGTTCCTCCGTTCTCGCCTCGGCAGTCGAGATCGAGGGCCGGCCGCAGATCGCGTTCAGCACGCTCTATGTCGACGAAACCTATGACGAGCGCCGGGAGATCGCCGACATGCTGGCGCGCCATGTCGGCGAATGGCGGCAGGTCGTGCTGCCGAACGCGATCGACCTGACGGCCGATGTCGACCGGATGATCGGCCTCCATGACGAGCCCGTCGCCACCGCGACCTGGCTGTCGCATCTCCGCCTGGCGCGGCAGGCTGCGGGCGAAGGGTTCGCGGCGCTGTTCGGGGGCCTTGGCGGCGACGAGCTCAATGCCGGCGAATACGAATATTTCCCGATGCATTTCGCCGATCTGCGCGCCGCCGGCGAAGAGGCCGCGCTCGAACGCGAGATCTCCGCCTGGGCGCATCACCACGACCATCCGATCTTCCGGAAATCGCCGGCGATCGCGCGCGAACTCATGAATCGTCTGACGGATCCCGCGCGCCCCGGCCATTGCCTCGCGGACAGGGCCCGGCTCGACCGTTACAAGCATGTGCTCTCACCCGATTTCGCGGAATTCCGGGATTATGCGCCGCCCATGGAGGCGCCGTACCGCTCCTATCTCAAGACGCGGACATGGCAGGACCTCACCCGCGAGACCCTGCCGTGCTGCATTCGCGCCGAGGATCGCCACGGCGCCGCGTTCGGCCTGCCGCCGGTCCTGCCCTTCCTCGATCCGCGCCTCGTGCGCTTCATGTACCGCGTACCCGGCACGATGAAGATCCGCGACGGCGTGACGAAGCGGCTCTTGCGCGAGGCGACGCGCGGCCTGCTGCCGGAGGCGACGCGCACCCGCGTCAAGAAGACGGGCTGGAACGCCCCGGCTCATCTCTGGTTCACCGGCCCCGGCGCCGCGATGCTCCGCGACCTGACGCATTCGGCGCTGTTCGACGACCTGGGACTTTACGACCGGGGCGGGGTGCTCGCGATCATCGATGCGCATGAGCGGATCGTGACATCGGGCGCGGCGGAGGAGAACCACATGATGTTCCTCTGGCCCTATTTCAACATGATGCGCTGGCAGGCCTGGCTGAAGGCGGAAGGCTGGCGCGAACCCTTGGGGACGTCCTGACATGCGGACGATGATCATCGCCGAGATCGGCTCCGTTCATGACGGCTCGTTCGGGAATGCCTGCAAGCTGATCGAGCTCGCCGCCGAATGCGGGGCCGATATCGTCAAGTTCCAGACGCATATCCCGGCCGCCGAGACGTTGCGCGACGCGCCGATGCCGCCCTATTTCAAGGGCGAGCCGCGCTTCGAATATTTCGAGCGCACCGGGTTCTCGCGGCCGCAATGGCGCGATCTGCAGCGGGCCTGCGCGGCGGCCGGCATCGGCTTCCTGTCCTCGCCGTTCTCGCTCGAGGCGGTCGATCTCCTCGAGGAGATCGGCGTCGATCTCTACAAGGTGCCGTCCGGCGAGACGAGCAACCTGCCGCTGCTGGAGCGACTCGCCGAGACCGGCAAGCCGGTCCTTCTCTCGACCGGCATGTCGAACTGGGCGGAGATCGACGCGGCCGTGGCGATCCTCCGGGGTGGCGGGCCGCTCTGCGTCATGCAATGCACCTCCGCCTATCCCTGCCCGCCGGAGCGGGTCGGGCTCAACGTGCTGGCGGAGATGCGCGCGCGCTACGGCGTGCCGGTTGGCTTCTCGGATCACACGCTGGGGCCGGCGGCCGCGCTCGCCGCCGCCGCGCTCGGCGCCGGCGTGATCGAGAAGCACCTGACCTTCTCACGGAAAATGTATGGCTCCGACGCCGCCAATTCCATGGAGCCGGCGGAATTCGCGGCGCTCTGCCGCGATCTCCGCGCCGTCTGGACCATGCTCGACAACCCGGTCGAGAAGGACGATCTGGCCCCGTATCGCGACATGAAGCGGATTTTCGAGAAATCCGTCGTCACCGCGCGGGCCCTGGCCGCGGGAACGACGATCCGGCGCGAGGATCTCGCCTTCAAGAAGCCGGGCGACGGGATCCCGGCGGCCCGGTATCGCGATCTTCTCGGCCGGCGCGTGCTGCGCGACCTGCCGGCCGATCACAAGCTCGCGGCCGCCGAGATCGAGGGATGGAACTGACATGGCCCCGCAAACCTGCATGCTCTGCGGGCATGCGCTGGGCGATGCGCTGCTGGTCCACGCGATTCCCGATCGGTTCGAGCGGGCCGTGGGGATCGCGGAAGCCGGCTACCGGCGGGTCTGGCGGGGCTGTCCGCATTGCGGCACGGCGACGAATATCCACGACCCCGCCCATGCCAAGGCCATCAAGGCCGTCGGCGCCGCCTATTACGACATCGACTTCGCGGGCGGCGATCTCGCAGGCAAATACGCGAAGGTGATGGCGCTCCCGCCGGAGCGCTCGGACAATGCCGGGCGGGTCGAGCGTGTTCTGGCGGCGCTGCGCCGCTGGGTTCTGCCCGTCGAGCCGGTCAAGGCCGTCGATATCGGCGCCGGGCTCTGGGTCTTCCTGGCGCGGCTTTCGGCGCGGGCCGATTTCGCGCTGTCGGCCGTTGCGATCGAGCCGGATCCGACCGCCGCGGCGCATCTGCGCGGGCTCGGCGGCTTTGCGGTCGAGCAGGGGCTGTTCTCGGGCGAGGATCGCCACCGGGATGCGAATCTCGTGACGCTCAACAAGGTGCTCGAACATGTCGCGCAGCCTGTGGAGCTGCTCCGGGCCGTCGCGCGGGTGCTCGATCCGGCGCGCGGGCTCGCCTATGTCGAGGTTCCGGATGTCGCGACGATCGGCAACCGGCCGCCGGATGACAACATCCTTGGCGCGCTGCATGTTCATCTCTATAGCCCTACCGGCCTTGCGCTGGCGCTGACCCGCGCGGGGCTTGAGCCGCTGGAGATCGGCCGGGTGGTCGAGCCATCGGGGAAAATCACCGTCTTCGCCTTCGCGGCGCTGCGCCCCCTGGTCGATCGTCACGCCATGCGCTGAACGCGGCGGGGGAATGGAACGGGCATGAAAAAGATCTGTTGCGTCATCGGCTCGCGGGCCAATTACAGCTCGATCAAATCCGCGCTCGGCGCGATCCGGGCGCATCCGGGCCTGCGCCTACAGCTCGTCTGCATGGCGTCGGCGCTGCTCGACCGCTACGGCAGCGTCGTGAACCTCATCGAACGCGACGGGTTCGAGATCGACG
Organism: Rhabdaerophilum calidifontis; assembly: GCF_008641065.1. Lineage (GTDB taxonomy): Bacteria > Pseudomonadota > Alphaproteobacteria > Rhizobiales > Beijerinckiaceae > Rhabdaerophilum > Rhabdaerophilum calidifontis. Next base: position 55,607 of record NZ_VTRS01000007.1, read on the forward strand.
AGCGGCTGCACATCCTGCTGGAAGGCGAGACTCCGGCCACGATGGCGAAATCGACCGGTGTCGGGCTGATCGAGCTTCCCTCCGCCTTCGAGCGGCTGAAGCCCGATATCGTCATCACGGTCGGGGACCGCTTCGAGACCATGGCGACCACGCTCGCGGCCGCCTACATGAACATTCCCGTCGCGCATACCATGGGCGGGGAGGTCACCGGGACGATCGACGAGAGCATCCGCCACGCGGTGACGAAATTCGCCCATATCCATTTCCCGGCGAGCCGGGATGCCGCACAGCGGATCGAGCGGCTCGGCGAGCGGCCGGAGATGATCTTCCGCGTCGGCTGCCCGCGCATCGATCTGGTGGCCGAAATCCTCGGCGCGGATGACGGCACCGCGACGCTCGACGCCGCCGATCAGCTCTTCGCGACGGGCGTCGGCGCCAGGCTCGACCTCTCCCGCCCCTTCGCGATCGTGAGCCAGCACCCCGTCACGACGGAATACGGCGAGGGCGAGGCGCAGATCACCGCGACGCTCGAAGCGGTGCGGCGCAACGGATTGCAGGCGATCGTGCTGTGGCCCAACGCGGATGCCGGCTCCGAGGACATCGCCCGCGGCATGCGCAAATGGCGCGAGAAGGGGCTCGCCGAGGGGCTGCACTTCTTCAAGAACCTGCCGATCGCCACCTATGTGCGGCTGATGGCGCGGACGGCCTGTCTCGTCGGCAATTCGTCGAGCGGCATCCGCGAGGGCGCCTATATCGGCACGCCGGTCGTCAATGTCGGCAGCCGTCAGGACAGCCGCGAACGCGGGCGCAACGTCCTGGATGTCGATCACAATGCCGGGGCCATCGGTGATGCGATCGCCGCGCAGATGGCCCATGGCCGCTACCCGATGGAGGATATCTACGGCGATGGCCATGCCGGCGCGCGCATCGCCGAGATCCTCGCGACGATCGGGCCGGTCCGGGTCCAGAAGACCATCACCTATTGACGCGATGCGGTTCCTCGCCATCATCCCGGCCCGGGGCGGCTCCAAGGGGGTTCCGCGCAAGAACATCCGGATGGTCGCCGGCCGCCCGCTCATCGCCTGGACGATCGAGGCCGCGCGGCTTTCCGGCGCGCTCGACCGGATCGCCGTCTCGACGGAGGATGCCGAGATCGCGGCGATCGCGCGCGCCTGGGGCGCCGAGATTTTCGAGCGCCCCGCCGCCCTGGCGGAGGATGCGACGCCGACGCGCGATGTCCTCTGGCATCATGTCGCGGATTGCGCCGCCGCAGGCTATCATCCCGATGCGGTGGTGACGCTGCAGCCGACATCGCCGCTGCGCCGCCCCGAGCAGTTGCGCGCGGCCTGCGCGGCCTTTGCGGCCGATCCCCGCGCCGACAGCCTCGTGAGCTGCATCGATGTGCCGCATATCTTCCACCCGCTTTCGGTCATGCGCCTCGGCCCGGACGGATATCTGCGGCCCTATCTCGATCAGCCGGCGACGCCGACGCGGCGGCAGGAGAAGCCGCCGGCGCTGGCCCGCAACGGCGCCGCAATCTACATCACCCGCACGGCGCGGCTCGCCGATTACGTGTTCGGCGGCAATCTGCTCCCCTTCCCGATGCCTGTCGAGGACAGCCTCGACATCGACGAGGAGCAGGATCTGGAGGCGGCCGAGCGGTGCCTGAGGGAGCGTCACCCGTGATGGCGCTGGGGTCTCTGCCCCGCCGGCTGCGGACACGGGCCTTGCTCGAAATGGACGCGCTGCGCTTCCGCCGCGCGCTCGGCGCCTGGCGCGCCGCGAGGCCCCCGGCCGGGGCGCGCCGGACGCTGCTGATCTCCGATCTGTTCATGATGACGGCGACGGCCAAGGTCGAGGCCCTGATTGCCGGCACGCTCGAGGCGCGACACGGCTTCCGCAGCGTGGTGCTGCTGCGGCAACGGGAGCCGGTGATCGAGCGCATCTATCGCGCGGCCTGCCGCGACGTGGAATTCCGCTATTTCGACGCTCTCCTGGCGGCGGAGGATCCCGCTCCCCATCGCGCCGAGGCGGCGCGGCTGCTGGCGCCGCTGGGCAGCATCGCCGAGGTCGCGGCACTGGAGCTCGAAGGGTTCCGGACCGGCCGCAACGCGCTTTCAGCGGTGTTTCGCCGCCGGCGGGCCGGGCAGATCGACCTCGCCGATCCGGCGCTGCGTGAGGAGGTGCTGGGCGAGATCGCCGCCTCGCTTCGCGCGGCCGCCACCATGCGCCGGCTGGTCGGCGCGCTGCGGCCGGACCGGGCGCTGTTCAACGAGCGTGGCTATACGCCGGCGGGGGAGGTGTTCGATGCCTGCCTTCTGGCCGGCTGCGAGGCGGTGCAATGGTTCGGGGCGCCGAGTTCCGAGAGCCTGATGTATACGCGCTACCGGCTCGACAATCGCGGCATGCATCCCATGGCGCTCGCGCCGGCGACCTGGGCGGCGATCAAGGCCCGGCCCTGGTCGGAGGCCGATGACGCGGCGGTGCTGGCGCGGATCCGGCGCAACTATACTGGCGGCGGCTGGTATAACCGCCAGAAGCTGCAGGAGGGCAAGGTCGCGCTCTCGCCGGCGGAGACCCGCGCCGCCCTGGACCTGCCGCCGGGAAAGCCGGTGGCGGTGATCTTCGCCCATATCCTCTACGACGCCACCTTCTTCTATGGCGAGAGCCTCTTCGCCGATTATCAGGAATGGCTCGTCGAGACGGTCCGGCACGCGATCGCCAATCCGGCACTGACCTGGATCGTCAAGGTGCATCCGGTCAATGTGTGGCGCTCGAAAATGGACGGCGCCGCGATGGAGCAGCTCGAGGCGGCCGCGCTCGCCCGTGCCTTCGGCGCCTTGCCGGACCATGTCCGGCTGATGCCGGCGGATACGCCCGTCAACACCGCCTCGCTCTACGCGATCACCGATTACGGGCTGACGGTGCGCGGAACGGTGGGCATGGAGCTCCCATGCTTCGGCGTTCCCGTCGTCACGGCCGGAACCGGGCGCTATTCCGGCCTCGGCTTCACGCTCGATCCGCCGACACGGGCCGAGTTCGCCGACCTGCTCGGCCGCCTGCACGACGTGCCGCGGCTCGATCCGGCAACGATCCGCCTCGCCCGGCAGCATTACAACGCGGCGCTCAACCTGCGCCCGCAGCCCATGACCTCGTTCCTGCTCGATTTCGACGCCGGAACCTTCGGGCTTCCGGAATTGCGGCAGAATACCCGTCTGCAGGCCGCATCCCAGGGCGAGGCCTGGCGCCCCGGCCCGGACCTCGAACGCCTTGCGGATTGGATCGAATCCCGGACGCCGCTTGATCTTCTCGCGATTGCCGATCAAGACCTCGGGGTGTTCCCACGCGCCGAGGAGCCCACCGGATGAAGGCCGAGCAATATCCCGAACTGGTCTGGACGCCCGAGATGATCGCGCGGTTCTGGGATTGGCAGGCCGGCACGCCGGAAGTCTATTTCACCTATCAGTTCGGCGCGGAGATCGCCCGCACCCTGGCGCCCTGGTTCGCAGGGCGGCGGCGCATCCTCGATTACGGCTGCGGCGTGGGCTATCTCATTCCGCATCTGTGCCGGCATGCGGCGGAAGTGCATGCCGCCGATACCTCCGAGGTCAGCGTTGCCGAGGTCAACCGCCGGCTCGGCCATCTCGAGCGCTTTCGGGGCGCCTCGACGATCCGCGCCCTTGCCGAGCGTGGCGAGACCTTCGATGTCGTGCTGGTGATCGAGGTGATCGAGCATCTCTATGACGATGCGCTCGCGGCCCTGTTCGCCGATGTGCGGGCGCGCCTCGCGCCGGGCGGCATCGCGATCTTCTCGACGCCGAACAACGAGGATCGCAGACGCAACATGATCCTGTGCCCGGAGAGCGGCAAGCTGTTCCACCGCTGGCAGCATGTGCGCTCCTGGTCCGCCGAGAGCCTGGAGCGCAGCCTCCAGCAGGCCGGCTTCGTGCCCGAAGCGATGATCGAGACCGACATGTCGCGTCCCAGGGTCTCTTCGCCGGGCATGGCATTGCGGGCTTTCACGAGGCGCATGCTGCATGGTCCGGCCGGCAAGCCGCATCTCGTGGCCGTCGCGCAGCGGAGCGCAGCGTCGTGAGCGGGGGCTCCCTGAACCCCCAGGCGCAGGCGCTTCTCGCGGAGGTGCTGGGACCGGCCTGGCGCGTCTCGGCAGAGGAACTGATCGCGGCCGATGGCACGCGCGTGCCCGTGCAGGACGGGGTCACCCGTTTCCGCGAGGAAGACAGTTACAATCGCTCCTTCGCGCTCCAATGGGGCGCATTCCGAACCAACCAGCTTGACGAGGTCAACGGCTCCAACCTCTCGATGCTCCGTTTCGCCGAAACCGGCTGGACCGCAGAGATGCTGAACGGGCAGCGCGTGCTGGAGGCGGGATGCGGCGCCGGCCGGTTCACCGCCATCCTGGCGCGCCTCGGCGCCCGGCTCGTGGCGCTCGATTATTCGAGCGCGGTCGATGTGAGCCGCCAGAACAATGAGGAGAAGGGCGAGATCGCCTTCGTGCAGGCGGATATCCTGGCGATGCCGTTCCAGCCCGGCAGTTTCGATTTCGTCTTCTGCCACGGCGTTCTCCAGCATACGCCGGACCCGGAGCGCGCCTTCCACGCCCTCTTGCGCATGGTTCGGCCTGGCGGGCGCCTCTCGGCCGATATCTACCGCAAGGATGGCCTCATCCGGCCGTGGAAATCGAAATATCTCTGGCGGTGGTGGACCACCCGCATCGCGCCCGACAGGCTGCTCGCCTTCCTGCGCTGGTTCATTCCCAAATGGTTGCCGATCGATACGGCGATCAAGTCCATTCCCTATGCCGGCAATTATCTCGGTTCGGTCATCCCGTGCTGGAACTACAGCAATCGCGCGCTATCGCCCGAGCAGAAGCGCGAATGGGCGATCATGGATACGTTCGACGCCCTTGCCCCCGCCTATGATCTGCCGGCGCATATCGACGATGTGCGCCGATGGGCGCGCGAAGCAGGGCTCGTGGATGCCGAGATCCGTCCGGGTGGCAACGGCGTTGTGATCAACGCGATCAAACCCCTTTAGCGATCATGTGCGGCATCGTCGGCTTTCAGGGAGACGAAGCGGACGAGCAGGTCGCGCGCATGAACGCCGCCCAGGCGCATCGCGGGCCGGACGGGGCGGGAAGCCACGCGGTGCCGGAACTCGGCTTCGCGATGGCGATGCGCCGTCTCGCCATCATCGACATCGCCGGCGGTCGGCAGCCGCTGGTCAGCGCGGACGGGCGCTACGCGCTCGTCTTCAACGGCGAGATCTTCAATGCGCCGGAGCTGCGCCGGGAACTCGAGGCGCGCGGCATCCGGTTCGCTTCCGATCATTCCGACACCGAGACCCTGTTCCGCCTGCTGGTCGCCGACGGGCCGCAGGCCGTCTCCCGCCTCAACGGCATGTTCGCCTTCGCCTTCCTCGACCGGGAGGCCGGCACGCTGGCGCTCGGGCGCGACCGCTTCGGCATCAAGCCGCTGCATTACGCCGAATGCGCCGGCGGCTTCGCGTTCGCATCCGAGATCAAGTCCCTCCTGGCGCTGAACGCGCTCGATGCCGCGCCGGACCCGGCGGCTGCGGCGCATTTCCTTACCCTGCATTACGTGCCGGGCGAAACCACGGCGTTCCGCAGCATTCGCCGCGTGCCGCCGGGCACCGTGCTGGAGCGCGATCTGCGCTCGGGCGCGACGCGGCTAACGCGGTTCTGGCGGCTCTCCTACGCGCCGGATCACCGGCGATCGCGGGCCGAATGGCGCGAGGCGATCCGCGAGACGCTCCGGGGCGCCGTGCGGCGCTGGGCATGGGCGGATGTCCCGGTCGCGGTGAGCCTCTCCGGCGGGCTCGACAGTTCGGCTGTGGCCGCCTTCGCCGCGCTCGAGGGCATCCCCGTCAGTGCCGTGTCGCTGGGCTTCGACGGCCCGGACGAGGCGCCCTGGAACGAATTGCCGCTGGCGCGCGAGGTCGCGGCGCGCTGGAACATTCCCCATGAGGAAATCGTGCTCAGGCCCGAGGCGCTGATCGAGCGCCTGCCGGCCATGGTCGCGGCGCTCGACGAGCCCTATGCCGGCGGTCTGCCCTCCTGGTTCGTGTTCGAGGCGATGGCGCGGCGCGTGAAGGTCGGCCTGACCGGGGTTGGCGGCGACGAGATGTTCGGCAATTACGGCAAATGGCTGGGGCTGGAGCGCCGCTGGTTCGGCCGGTTCGGCCGCCGCCCCGCTGGCGCGGTGAGCCGGGAGCTGTTCGCCGAGCGGCTGGTCGGGCGCTATTATTACGCCGACGCGGCGGCGAAGGCGGCGCTGCTGGTCGATCCGCCCCCGGTCGCGGCCGCGACGGAGACGCTGCTCTTCGAACGGTTCGAGGCCGCGGTGCGGGCGGGGCAGGGGCTCCGGGATGCCTGGGCGATCACCGATATCGAGACCCAGCTCGCCGACGAGTTCCTGATGATGACGGACCGGTTCTCGATGGCGCATGGCCTCGAGGCCCGCACGCCGTTCCTCGACAACGAATTCGTGGACCTGGTCCGCACCATCCCGGAAACGGTGCGCACCGCCCCCGGCGATCTCAAGGGTCTGCTCCGGGAGGCCGTGGCGCCCCTGCTGCCCGCGGCCTTGCTGAATGCTCCCAAGCGCGGTTTCGTCCTCCCGCTCGCGAACTGGCTCCGCGGCCAGCTCCGCGGCCTTGTCGAGGAGAGGCTGGCCGAGCCGGCGCTGCGCCGGCAGCGGATCTTCCGCCCGGAGGCGGTCGCCGCCATCACCGCCGCCCATTTCGCCGGCGAGAACCGCACCGCCCAGCTCTGGCCGCTCCTGATGTATCAGCTCTGGATCGACAGCCGGTGACCCTCTCCGTCGTCCATATCTCCACGAGCGATATCGAGGGCGGCTCCGCACGCTCCGCCTGGCGCATCCATTCCGGGCTCCTGGCGCGGGGCCTGCGCTCGCGCATGCTGGTCGGCTGGAAATCCTCGGCGAGCGCGGAGGTGGCGGAGATCGCGGAGGCGCGCTGGCTCCGCCGCCTCGACAATCTCGCGAGCCGGATCACCGGGCGCATCGGGCTGCAATATTGCGCGATTCCCTCCTCGTTCGGGCTGCCGGGGCATCCCTGGCTTGCCGATATCGATGTCATCCAGCTCTACAATCTTCATGGCGGGTATTTCGATCTCGCGGCGCTGCCCGCGCTGGCGCGCCGCGCGCCCATCGTCTGGCGGCTTTCCGATCTCTGGCCGGTCACCGGGCATTGCGCCTATCCCGGCTCCTGCGAGCGCTGGCGCATCGGCTGCGGCCAATGCCCGGATCTTGCGACCTATCCGGCCATCGGGCTCGATTTCACCCGCTTTCTCGCATCCCGGAAGCGCCGGCTCTACCGGCGGATCGCGCGGATGACGATCGTCGCGCCGTCGAGCTGGACCGAAAGCCAGGCCCGTGCGGCGCCGGCCCTTGCCGGGTTTCCGGTTCTCCGCATCCCGAACGGGATCGACACGCTGCGCTTCCGGCCGCAGGATCGCATTGCGGCGCGCGCGCGGCTGGGGATCGCGGATGACCGGCCCGCGATCCTGTTCAACGCCCATATCGCCTTCGACAATCCGCGGAAGGGCACGGATATGCTGCTGGCGATCCTGCGCGCCCTGCCGGAGCCCGAACGCTTCTGCCTGATCGTGGCGGGGCGCGACAGCGAGAAATGGCGCGGGCAGACGCCGCTCGCCACCTATCCGCTGGGCTATGTCACCGGGGAGGCGCGCCTTGCCGATCTCTACGCGGCCTGTGATCTCGTCGCGCTGCCCTCCGGCGTCGAGAATCTGCCGAACACCGCCCTGGAGGCGCTGGCCAGCGGCCGGCCGATGATCGCGTTCGATATCGGCGGGATGCGCGACGCGGTTCGCGACGGCGAGAGCGGCTTCTGCGTGCCGGCGGGGGATCGGGACGCCTTCGGCGCGGCACTCACAGGCCTCGTCAGGGATGCCGCGCTCCGGTCGCGGCTCGCCCATGGCGCGCGGGCGCTCGCCGAGCGGGAATTCGCCCATGCGATCGAGATCGACCGTTTCGCGCGGCTTTATGCCGAATTGGGGAGCCGGAGCGCGCCATGATTGCAGGTTCCCCGGACACCGTCCCCGGCGCGCTGCCGCGCGTGCTCTTCGTGACGCCGCACGCATTCAATGCCGTCACCGGCGGGGGGATCACGTTCTCGGCGCTGTTCCGCGGCTGGCCGGAGGACCGGATCGCGACCGTGCACAACGATCCCGAACCGACGACCGGCGATGTCTGTCGCCGCTATTTCGTTCTCGGCCGCGACGAACTGGATTATGCGCCGCCGCTGCCGGCGATCCGCCGGCTGCTCGGACGCGGCGCGGGGGGCGATGGCGGCCCCTCGGGGCCGACCGTCGGCGTGAACGCCGCTGCCGGCGGCGGCGCAGGAGGAGGCGCGGAGGGAGGCGCGGAGGGAGGCGGCCGCGCCGGCCGCTGGCTCCGCAACGCCGCGATCGCTGCGCTCGGGGACGGGTTTCCCGAGCGCGCGGTGCTGACCCCCCGGCTCGCGGCCTGGATCGAGGCGTTCAAGCCGGACGTGCTCTACACCATCCTCGGATCGAACGGCATGATGGCGCTGACCGAAGCCATCCGGCGCCGCTTCGCGCTGCCGATGATCGTGCATGTGATGGATGACTGGATGTCCTCGCGGCATCGCCATGGTCTGCTCGCCCCCTTCCTGCGCCATGCCATGGAACGCCGGGTCCGGCACGCCATGCAGGTCGCATCGGGGCATTTCAGCATTTCCCCCGCGATGACGGTGGCGTTCTCGGAACGCTACGGCCGCCCGTTCGAGGCCTTCCAGAACACGATCGACACGGCGCGCTGGCTCCCCCGTGCGCGGCGCGCGGCGGCGGCCGGATCCCCGGCGGATATCCTCTATGTCGGCTCCATCTTCCCCGAGGCGCAGCTCGAAACGCTGGCCTCGGCGGCGCGGGCCGTCGCGATGCTCGACGAATCCGGCTTTCCCGCCACCCTGACGATCAGCACCCCGTCCGGCCATGCCGAGCGCCATCGCGCGCGGCTGGCGATCCACCCCGCCATCCGGCTCATCGACACGATCCGCGACGACGATGCGTTCTTCGCGCGCATCGCCGCAGCCGACCTGCTGCTGCTGCCGGTGAATTTCGATGCCGGAAGCATCGCCTTCATCCGCTATTCGATGCCGACGAAGGTGCCGGCCTATCTCACGACCGGCGCCCCCATCCTGGCCGTCGGCCCGGCCGAGGTCGCGCAGATCGCCTATGCCATGGCGGAGGGCTGGGCCTTCACCGAGACCCGACCGGGCGACGAACCGCTCGCCGCGGCGATCCGCCTGGCCCTGACCGACCGGGAGGGGCGCGAACGGGTGATGGCGCGCGCCCGGGTTGTGGCACGCGCCCATCACGATGCCGGCATGGTGCGCGCGCGGTTCCGTGCCCGTCTGACCGCGATCGCTGGAGGAGGCGGCCCGTGCTCCCCCTGAAAGGCAGGACGATCCTCTATCTCGTCACCGAGGACTGGTATTTCTGGTCCCATCGGCTGCCGGTCGCGCGGGCAGCGCGCGATGCCGGCGCGCGCGTCGTCGTGGCGTCGAATTTCGACCGGCATCGCGACCGCATCCTCGGCGAGGGGTTCGAGACCGTGCCGGTGCCGTTCGACCGCTCCGGGCTCAACCCGTTCCGCGACGCGGGCACCCTCGCGGCCATCGTCTCGGCCTATCGGCGCATCCGGCCGGACATCGTCCATCAGGTCGCGGTCAAGCCGGTCCTCTACGGAACGCTCGCCGCATGGCTGACCGGCCGGCACGCCGTGATCAATGCGATGGCCGGCCTCGGCTTCCTCTTCACCGGAGGCGGCGCGCGGGCCCGGCTCCTGCGCGCGCCCTTTGCCCTGGCGCTGCGGCTGCTCGACCGGGCGACATCCGCCCGCACCATCGTCCAGAACCCGGATGATCGCGCCGCGCTCGTTGCGGCGGGTCTCGATCCGGGCAGGATCGTGCTGATCCCCGGCTCGGGGATCGACACGGCGGCGTTCACGCCGCAACCCGAGCCCGGCGAGGGGCCGGTTGTCGCGGTATGCGTCTCGCGCATGCTCTGGGACAAGGGGATCGGCGAACTGGTGGAGGCGGCGCGGCTGCTGCGGCAGCGCGGCGCGCCGGTCCTGGTGCGGCTCGTCGGCGGCACCGACAGCAACCCGGCGCGGATCGAGCCGGCGCAGCTCGATGCCTGGCAGCGGGAGGGGATCGTCGAGATCGCGGGGCACCGGACGGATATCGCCGCCGAATATGCCAGGGCGCATATCGCTGTCCTGCCCTCCTACCGCGAGGGATTGCCGAAATCGCTGCTGGAGGCCGCGGCCTGCGGGCGGCCGATCATCGCCACCGATGTTCCCGGCTGCCGCGAGATCTGCATCGCATCCGAAACCGGTCTCCTCGTGCCGCCGCGCGATCCCGCCGCGCTCGCGGCGGCGATCGCCACGCTCGCGGCGGACCAGGCGCTGCGCCACACATTCGGCCGCAAGGCCCGGCATCTGGCGGAGACACGGTTCGATCAGGGCCTGATCGCCGCCCAAACCCTGGCGCTCTATCGCCGCAGCCTCGGCGCGCCCGACGGGACGTGACCGCCGGGCCGCGCCGGCTTAGGCCGATGCGCCGCCCGGCGGGTTGAACTTCACCACGTTGCCGCTGGCGTGCTTGGAATCGTCGGGGGCGAACCGGGTTCCTCCCCCGATCTCGGCGCCCGAGACGAGCGCCATCAGCAGCCGCCGCGCTTCCGGTGCATTACGGCTCTGCAGCGCCTGTTCGAGCAGCTGGAGCTTCGGGCGGAGTTCGGCGAGGGAATTGAGCCGCGCATTGGCGATGAACACGCCGTCCGCCTCGCTCTTCACCGCGCCTTCCTCACTGTCGAACAATTCCTCGAACAGCTTCTCGCCCGGCCGCGGGCCGGTGAATTCGATGGCGATATCGTCGCCAGGGCGGAGGCCGGCCAGTGCGATCATCGTCCGCGCGAGATCGACGATCCGCACCGGCTCCCCCATGTCGAGCACCATGATCTTGCCGCGCGGCGCGCTGGGGCGCGTGCCGAAGGCCGCGGCCTGGAGCACCAGCTCGCTCGCCTCGCGGATCGTCATGAAATAGCGCTTCATTTCCGGATGCGTCACCGTGACCGGGCCGCCGGCGAGGATCTGCCGCTTGAACAGCGGCACCACCGAGCCGGTCGAGCCGAGCACGTTGCCGAAGCGCACGGTGACGAACCGTGTCGCGACCCCGCTGACATCCAGCGCCTGGCAATAGATCTCGGCTGCGCGCTTGGTTGCGCCCATCACGCTCGACGGGCGGATCGCCTTGTCGGTCGAGATCATCACCAGCGCCTCGCTGCCATGCTCGACCGCGCAATCGGCGACGTTGCGGCTGCCGAACAGGTTGGTCAGCACGCCCTCGCACACATTCTGCTCGACCAGCGGGACATGTTTCAGCGCCGCGGCGTGGAAGACGAGGCGCGGCTTCTCCTCGGCGAACACGGCGGCGAGAGGTGCCCTGTCCCGGACATTGCAGATGACAGGCCGGTGGAACACCGCCGGCGCCTCGCGCCGGAGCATCTGGTCGACCTCGTAGAGCGCGTATTCCGAATGATCGAGCAGCACGAGCCGCGCCGGCCCATAGGCCGCCACCTGCCGGCACAATTCCGAGCCGATGCTGCCGCCGGCGCCGGTGACGAGCACGACCGAGCCCTCGATCAATTCGCGGATATTCTCGATATCGAGCGAGACGGCAGGCCGGCCAAGCAGATCCTCGAGCGTCACATCCTCGAGACTCGGTTCCATGCCGTCGAGCTTCGGCGCCCCCACCCGCAACAGCCGCAGCCGCAGCCGCGCGGCGATGGTCGCGATCTGGCTCAGTTCGCTGCGCCCGGAGCCCGAGGCCGCGATCAGCAGCGAGGAGATCGTCGTGCCGCGCCGCCCCAGGCCCGCGACGATCTCCTCGAGGTCGCGGATCTGGCCGATGAACGGAATGCCCCGGATCTGCCGGCCCTGCCGCCCGTCGGCGTAATCGATGATGCCGCAGACCCGGTAGCGCCGCGACGCCTCGAGATTGTAGGTGCGGATCAGGCGGTCGGCCTCGGTCGCATTGCCGACGATGACGAGATACTCGACCCCGTCGGGGGTGAAATCGCGCGGCCGGAAATTGGCCAAGCCGCCATCCTTCAGGAACCGGTAGGCGAGGCGCGGCGCACCGATCATCACGATCATCACGAACCAGGTGATGACGAGCGTCGTGCGCGGCATGCTTTCGAGCCGCTGCAGGATGAACATCGTGACCAGGAAGGCGAGGATCGTCGTCGTCGAGGCGAGCACGATCGCCCGAAGATCGGTCACCGACGAGAAGCGCCAGATTCCGCGCCCGAGCCCGTAGATGCGGAAGGTGATGCCGGCGATGACCATGAACACGCCGAGCCAAAGGACCAGGCGTTCATCCCACGGCACATCCTCGAGGCCGTAGCGCGCAACGAGGGCGATCAGCAACGAGAGACCGGCGATCAGGATATCGTGGATGCCCGCGAGCAGCCGCTTCCACGAAATCGCCCGCAACATCATGATATCCTCGAATATTGTCACGTCTCAGAGCATTGCGCGACTTGGGAAAGTCCTAACACCGCAATGCCCTTGAAACAAGCTGACGCGGCGCCGGGAATTGTCAGCGCCCCCTTCGCGTCCTAGTAAGGGCGCACCGCTCGGGCGAGGCGGTGCCGGGGAGGCAGGCCCATGGTTGTATTTCTGAGCGGCGCGGCGGCGCTGCTTTTGTGTTGCGCGTTGCTGCCGCTGCTGATGCCGCTGCTTCGCCGTTATGCGCTGGCGCGCCCCAATGCCCGTTCGAGCCATCGCGAGCCGACGCCGCAGGGGGGCGGGATCGCGGTCGTCGCGGCGATCCTCGCCGTGTGCCTTGCCGCCGCGGCCGGGCTGTTCGGGCCCGGCTTCGTGGCGCAGCCGCCGAGCTTCTGGCTCGCGCTTCTGCTCCTCGCCGGAATCGGCGCCGCGGACGATATCCGGCCGCTGCCGGCGCTGCTGCGGCTCGGGGTTCATGCTGGGGCGGTCGTCCTGGTGCTGTGGGGTGCGGGGGCCGCGCAAGTCTTCGCCGTTCAAGCGCCGGCGCTGGCGCCCGGCCTCTGGCTGTTCGCGATCCTGGCCGGCGCCTGGATGGTCAACCTGACCAATTTCATGGACGGGCTCGACTGGCTCACCGTCGCCGCCGTGGTGCCGCTGGCCGCCGCCCTGGCGCTGCTTGCGCCCGTTGCCGGGCTCGCTCCGGCCGATGCGGTGCTCGCTGCCGCGCTGGCCGGCGCCCTGCTCGGTTTCGCGCCGTTCAACCGCCCGGTGGCACGGGTCTTCCTCGGCGATGTCGGCTCGCTCCCGGTCGGGCTGCTGGTCTTCTACCTGCTCTACCGCGTCGCGGAAGCCGGGCACCCGGCCGCGGCGCTCATCCTTCCAGCCTATTCGGTCGCGGATGCGACACTGACCCTGCTGCGCCGTCTGCTGAACCGCGAGGCGGTTTGGCAGGCGCATCGCAGCCATTTCTACCAGCGGGCGACGGATAACGGCTTCACCGCGCGCGGCGTGTCGCTGCGGCTCCTTGTGCTCAATATCGGCCTCGCCGGGCTCGCGACGCTGACGATCCTGACGGATTCGCCCGCTATCGACATGGCGGCGCTGCTGGCGGCGGCGCTGCTCGTCGCCCTGCTGCTCCGGCATTTCATACGGCCCCGCGAGCGGGGCTTGCCGGTCAGAAGCAGCGCATGAGCCGGAGCATGGATGCGGACAAGGGCGGTCCGGTCGCGGTCACCGGCGCGACCGGGTTCGTCGGCGGCCATCTGCTGCGCCTGTGGCGGGCGGAGGGGCGGGCGGTGCGGCCGCTCCTGCGCGATCCCGCGTGGCGCGATCGGTTCCCGGAGGCGCGCCTCATCGGCGACACGCGCGACCCCGCCCGGCTCGCCGAGGCGCTCGCGGGCTGTCGCGCCATCGTCCATCTCGCCGGCCGCGCCCATACCGGCGAGACCGACGAGACGCCCTATCTGCGCGACAATGCCGAACTGACTGCCGCCTATGCCGAGGCGGCGCGGCAGGCGGGCATCACCCGGTTCGTGTTTCTGTCCTCGATCCGCGCGCAGGCGGGGATCGCCGCCGAGGGAATCCTGACCGAGGCGGACCCGGCGCGACCGAGCGATGCCTATGGCCGCTCGAAACTGGCGGCGGAAGCCGCGCTGGCGGCGAGCGGGCTCGATTGGGTCGCGCTGCGCCCGGTTCTGGTCTACGGCGCCGGCGCGCGCGGCAATCTCGCGGATCTCCTGCGCCTCGCCCGGCTGCCGGTGCCGCTGCCGCTGGGGGCGGTGACGGCGCGGCGCTCGCTGGTTTCCGTGGAATCGCTCATCGCCGCCATCACCCTCGCGCTCGAGGCGCCGGACGCGGTCGGACGCCCCTTCGTGGTCGCCGAGGAGGAGCCGCTCACGATCGGCGAGATGATCGCGGCGCTCCGCGCCGGGCTCGGCCGCTCGCCGGGGCTTGTCCCCCTCCCGGTTCCGCTTCTGCGGATCGCGGCGTATATGATGGGGCAAAAGCAAAGGATCGACCGGCTGCTGGGGGCGCAGCGGGTGGATGCCGCGGCGCTGCGGGCGCTGGGCTGGAAACCGGTCTTCGATGCGCGGACGGGGCTTGCCCGTCTTGCCGCTGGGCAGGCGGGCGAGGGGCGGTGAGGGTGCGTAGTGTTTCAATCCGCGGGGCGGAGGGCGCAGGCACGGCGGCAATGCTGCTCTGCCTTGCGACGCCGCTCGCGATGCTGGTTTCGCGCGGCATCGCGCCGCTGGCGCTGACGCTCATTACGGCCCTGCTCGTGGCGGGCCTGGTCACCCGGCCGGGCCCGGCACGCCTCGCCGGCGGCCTTGCTCCGCCATCGACGCGCGGGCTCGACGCGGCAGCCGTGGCGTTCCTCGGCCTCATCTGCGTGCGGCTGCTGACGGATCGGATGGGCGGCGGCCCGGATCGGCTGGCGATGCTGCTCACCTTTTCCGGCAGCCTCGTGCTGCTGCTCCTCGCCGCCCGCGTTCCGATCGAAATCCGGAACGGCAGCCGCTGGTTCGGCGCGGCCCTTGCCGGGACGATCCTCCTTGCGACGCTGCTGATCACGGTCGAGATCCGCAGCGCCGGGGCGCTGAAGCGCGCGGCGGGGATCTCGCCGGACCTGTTCCGGATGAACCGGACGGCGGTCATGCTCGCGCTGCTCCTGCCGGTTCTGGCGCTTCCGGCCCTTCCAGCCCTCCGGCCGCGCTTGGCCTTGCGCATGCTCGCGATCCTGGCCGCCGCCATCGGCATTTTCCACTCGCAGAGCGAATCCGCGAAGCTCGCGCTGCTTGTCGTGCTGGCGGTACTCGGGCTCGGGCTGCGGTTTCCACGGCCGGTCTTCCGGCTCGTCGCGGGGGCGGCGCTCGCCGGCACGCTCCTCATGCCGCTGATCGCGCCGAACATCCTCGCCGTGATCCCGCATGCCGTGCAGGAGGCGGTCGGCTATGGTTCGCTCACCATCCGCGGCGAGATCTGGCGGGAATTCGGCGTGCTGTTCTGGCAGCACCCCTTGGTGGGGCAGGGCTTCGACGCGAGTTCCTGGGTTGCCGGGACGCCGGCCGCGGCGATGCTCGATCCCGCCCGCCGCGCGCTTCTCGCCTGGGGGCATCCGCATAATATCGTGCTCCAGGTCTGGTTCGAATTCGGGCTTTTCGGCGGGCTGGCGCTGGCGCTGCTGCTCGGCGCGGTGCTGCGCCGGATCGGGCGGCTGCCGGACGCGGTGCTGCCGGCCGCGACCGCGATCTTCGCCGGCGCCTATGTCGTCAGCGCCGTCAGCCACGGGGCCTGGCAGGAATGGTGGTGGTGCCTGCTCGGCATCGTCGTCCTGCTGTTCCGCGCGGGCGCCGCTCAGCGCCCGGCGTAATCGCGATACCAGCGGACGAAGGCGCCGACACCTTCCGAGACGGGGGTCGCGGGCCGGGCACCGGTGAGCGCGACGAGCAGCCGGGTATCGGCGACGGTCGAGGGCACGTCGCCGGGCTGGAGCGGCAGCATGAGCTTCTTTGCCGGAATGCCGAGCGCCTCTTCGATCGTCGCGATGAAATCGTCGAGCCCGACCGGGCTTCCGCCGCCGATATTGACGATGCGGTGCGGGGCGACGGGAGACAGCGAATCGATCTCCGGCGCCACCGGCTCCCCGAGCCGCGGCGCCTGCGCCATCAGCCCGACAATGCCATCGACCAGATCGTCGATATAGGTGAAATCGCGCTGCATCGCGCCGCCGGCATAGACCTCGATCGGCTCGCCGGCGAGCATCGCGCGCACGAACTTGAACAGCGCCATGTCCGGCCGTCCCCAGGGGCCGTAGACGGTGAAGAAGCGGAACATCGTCGTCGGCAGGCCGTGAAGATGCGCGTAGGCATGCGTCATCAGCTCCGCCGCGCCCTTGGTTGCGGCATAGAGCGTCAGGGGATGCGCGGTCCGCGCGGTCTCGCGGAAGGGCTGGTCGAGATTGCCGCCATAGACGGAACTGGTCGAGGCCATCAGGAAATGGCGCGGCGCGGCCTCGCGCACAGCCTCCATCAGGTTGAACGTGCCGACGAGATTGGCGTCGAGATAGGCGCGCGGATTTTCGAGCGAATAGCGCACGCCGGCCTGCGCCGCCAGATGGACCACGATCTCGGGCCGGAAATCCCGGAACACCGCCTGGGTCGCGGCCTCGTCCTCAAGCATGATCTCGTGCGCCGAGAACCGGTTCGAGGCCCGCAGCAGCCCGTGGCGGCGGCGCTTCAGCCCGACATCGTAATAGGCGGTCATGCCGTCGATGCCGCAGACGACATGGCCGGCATCGATGAGGCGTCGCGCGAGATGGAATCCGATGAAGCCGGCGGTGCCGGTGACAAGGACGCGGGTCGGAACGGGCAGGCTCATGGCGCTAGCGGCTAGCCGATTTGTCGCCGCGCGGCTACTGCTTTCCGCCGCCGGGCCGCGGCGGGCTGGCCTTTTTCGGCGGCACTCTTTAAGGCGGTGCCGCCGGCCGCGCTGCCGGCGGAAGGATCCGCATGACCAAGACCGCTCTCATCACCGGCGTCACCGGCCAGGACGGCGCCTATCTCGCCGAATTGCTGCTGGCCAAGGGCTACCGCGTCCACGGCGTCAAGCGCCGTTCCTCCTCGTTCAATACCGGCCGGATCGACCATCTCTACCAGGATCCGCACGAGAAGGACGTGCGCTTCCGGCTCCATTACGGCGACATGACCGACGCGACCAATCTCATCCGCATCGTCCAGGAGACGCAGCCGGACGAGATCTACAATCTCGCGGCGCAATCGCATGTCCAGGTGAGCTTCGAGACCGCGGAATATACCGGCAATGCCGATGCGCTCGGCACGCTGCGGCTGCTGGAGGCGATCCGCATCCTCGGGCTCGAGCGCAAGACGCGCTTCTACCAGGCCTCGACATCGGAACTCTACGGCAAGGTGCAGGAGGTGCCGCAGCGCGAAACCACCCCCTTCTACCCGCGCTCGCCCTATGCCGCCGCGAAGCTCTATGCCTATTGGATCACGGTCAATTACCGCGAGGCCTACGGCATCCACGCCTCGAACGGCATCCTCTTCAACCATGAGAGCCCGATCCGCGGCGAGACCTTCGTCACCCGCAAGATCACCCGTGCGGCGGCCGCGATCCGGCTCGGGTTGCAGGACATGCTCTATCTCGGCAATCTCGACGCCAAGCGCGACTGGGGCCATGCGCGGGATTATGTCGAGGGCATGTGGCGCATGGTCCAGCAGCCGGAGGGCGACGATTACGTGCTCGCAACCGGCGAGACCCATTCCGTGCGCGAATTCGTCGAGCGGGCCTTCGCCGCCATCGGCATCACGGTCGAATGGCGCGGCACCGGCGTCGAGGAGCGGGGAATCGACGCCGCGACGGGGCGCGAACTCGTCGCCGTCGATCCGCGCTACTTCCGCCCGACCGAGGTCGACCTGCTGATCGGCGATCCGAGCAAGGCGCGCGAGAAGCTCGGCTGGACCCACCGGACGCCCTTCGCCACCCTTGTCGAGGAAATGGTCGCCGCCGATCTCGTCGCCGTGCGGCAGGAACGGGACCGGACGGAGCGCCATGGCTGAACCGCTGCGCAAGCTCTTCGACCTGACGAACCGCTCGGTCTATGTCGCCGGCCATCGCGGCATGGTCGGCGCGGCGATCTGCCGGGCGCTGGCCGATCGCGGCATCCGCCCGCTGGTGGCGACGCGCGCGGAAGTCGATCTCGAACGGCAGGACGCCACCGAGGCCTTCTTCCGGCGTCGGCGGCCGCAGGTCGTCATCCTGGCGGCCGCCCATGTCGGCGGCATCAAGGCCAACAACGATTTCCCCCGCGATTTCCTCTACAAGAACCTGATGATCGCCGCGAATGTCATCGAGGCGGCGCAGCGCAACGGGGTGCTCAAGCTCGCCTTTCTCGGCTCGTCCTGCATCTATCCCAAATTCGCCAAGCAGCCGATCACCGAAGATGAATTGCTGACCGGCGCGCTCGAACCCACCAACGAATGGTATGCGATCGCCAAGATCACCGGAATCAAGCTGGTGCAGGCGTATCGCCGGCAATACGATGCCGACATGATCGCGCTCATGCCCTCGAATCTCTACGGGCCGGGCGACAATTACCACCCCGAGCACAGCCATGTCGTCGCGGGGCTGATCCGGCGCTTCCACGAGGCGAAGCTCAGCGGCGCGCCGAGCGTCACCATCTGGGGCACCGGCACGCCGCGCCGCGAATTCCTCTATGTCGACGATTGCGCCGAGGGCGTGCTGCACGCGCTCGAGCATTACACCGGCGAGAGCCATCTCAATCTCGGCACCGGCACCGATGTCACGATCGCCGATCTGGCGCGGCTCATTCGCACCATCACCGAATACGAGGGCGAGCTGGAATTCGATCATGCCCGGCCGGACGGCACCCCGCGCAAGCTGCTCGACGTGAGCCGCATGCGCGATCTCGGCTGGAAGGCCACCACCACGCTGGAGGCAGGACTTGCGAAGGCCTATGCCGATTTCCTGAAGGGCGGCGGGCGGAACCGCTGACCCGCCCGCCATGCTTAGCCGCGATAGGCGTGCCAGCGCCCGGCCGGATCGCGGATTTCGACCTGCCCCTCGGCATCCGCGCGGACATGGTCTTCCGAGACCGGAACCTTGCCGAACCCGCCCGGCAGATCGAGCATATAGGCCGGGATCGCATGGCCGGAGAGCCGGCCGCGCAGGGCGGCGTGAATCGCCCGGCCCTCGGCGAGGCTCGGCCGGAAATGGCCGGTGCCCGGCGCAAGATCGGGATGGTGGAGATAGACGGGCCGGATGCGGTTCGCCGCCATCTCGGTGAAGAGCGCCGCCAGCGTTTCCGCATCGGCGTTCACCCCGCGCAGCAACACCGTCTGGCCGAGCAGCGCGATGCCGGCATCGGCGAGCCGGGCGACGGCGGCACGGGCCTCGGCGGTGAATTCGCGGGCATGGTTGGCGTGAACCGAGACATAGATGGCCCGGCCCGGCACCTTCAGCGCCGCGACGAGCGCCGGCGTGATCCGCTCCGGCGCGACGACGGGCACGCGGGAATGCCAGCGGATCATCCTGAGCTGCGCAAGTGCTGCCGCCCGCGCGCCGAGCGCGGCGATCCGGCGCGGCGAGAGCACCAGCGGATCGCCCCCCGTCACCACCAGTTCGACGATCTCCGGATGCGCCGCGATATGGGCGAAGGCGCGATCAAGCTCCGCTTCGGTCAGGTTGCCGTCGCCCTCCGGCCCCACCATCTCGCGGCGGAAGCAGAAGCGGCAATAGACCGGGCAGGTATGCGTGACCTTGAGGAGCGCCCGGTCCGGATAGCGGTGGACGAGCCCCTTCACCGGCGAATGGGCGTGATCGCCGATCGGATCGGCGCGCTCCTCGGGGCGCGCATCGAGTTCGGCCAGCGCGGGCAGGAATTGCCGGCCGATCGGATCCTCGCGCCCTTCGATCAGCGCCGCCATCGCCGGCGTGACCGAAACCGCGTAGCGCGCCGCGACCGCCTCCAGCGCCGCCGCCTCGCCCGGCGCAACGAGCCCCGCCGCCGCAAGATCGGCAAGGCGGGTCAGTGCGCGCGGCGGCAGCGGCAGGGCGAGCGGCGCGTGTTCGGGGTCGGTCTTGGCCATGCCGCGCCATAGCCCGAAACGGCGTCGGCTTCAAACCGCCGCCTCTCCGAACGGCCAGGGCGTGAAGATCACGTCATGCACGCTCGAGGCGCCGGCGGCGAGCATCGCGAGCCGGTCGAAGCCGAGCGCGATGCCGGAACAGGCGGGCAGATGCGCGAGCGCGGCCAGAAAATCCTCGTCGATCGGGTAGCGCTCGCCGTAGATTCGCGCCTTCTCGGCCATGTCCGCCTCGAAGCGGCGGCGCTGCTCGATGGGGTCGGTCAGTTCGCCGAAGGCATTGGCGAGTTCGACGCCGCAGACATAGAGTTCGAAACGTTCGGCGAAGCGCGGATCATCGGCGCAGGGCCGCGCGAGCGCCGCCTCGCAGAGCGGATAGCGGTCGAGGATCGTCGGTCGCCCGATGCCGAGATGCGGCTCGATCCGCTCGGCGAGGATGCGCGAGAAGATGTCCGACCACGTATCATCCGCCGCGACGCGGATGCCGATCCCGCCGGCGGCGCCGGCGAAGGCCGCCCGGTCGTCGAGGCAGGCTTCGAGATCGAGCCCCGCATGGCGCCGGAACGCCTCGACGAGGCTGAGCCGCTCCGGCCCGGCCTGCGGGTCGCATTCCCGCCCGCGATGGCTGAAGCGGGCCCGCCCGCCGATCTCGGCCGCGACCCGGAGGAGCGCCGCGCTGTCCGCCATCAGCGCGGTGTAATCCGTGCCGGCGCGATACCATTCGAGCATCGTGAATTCCGGCGCGTGCAGGCGCGAAGCCTCCCGCGCGCGGAAGCAGGGCGCAAACTGGTGGATGCGCGCTTCCCCCGCGGCGAGGAGCTTCTTCATCGCGAATTCCGGCGAGGTATGGAGGAAGGCGCGGCCCCGCGCCCCGGCGGCATCGGTCCATTCGGTCGCGAAGGCATGCAGATGCGTCTCGTTGCCGGGCGAGACCTGGACGATGCCGGTCTCGACCTCGAGGAAGCCGCGTGCCTCGAACCAGCCGCGCAGCGCCGCCTTGAGCCGCGCGCGGATCACCAGCCCCGGCCGTCGCGCGGCATGGTGCGGCCCGGCCCAGAACGGTGGCGCGGGGGAGGGCGAATCGGCCAAGCGGTCCTCGTCGAAAATGGCGGGGCCCACGTCCCCGCTTGGCGTTTGCGCGCCGAGCGGTTAAGGGGTGCGCCTCGAATTCAACCAATCGGGCGCATCAAGCGCTAGGCATCGGGGACAATATGGTCAAGGTCATCGCCTCCTCCATCCGCAAGGGCAATGTCATCGAACTCGACGACAAGCTCTATTCCGTGATCTCGGCGGAGAGCTTCTTTCCCGGCAAGGGCACGCCGACGACCCAGATCGACGCCCGCCGACTCTCCGACGGCGTGAAGACGACCGTCCGCTACCGCACGACCGAACAGGTCGAGAAGGCCTATGTCGAGGAGAAGGACTACACCTATCTCTACGGCGACGATGACGGCTTCACCTTCATGGACCAGGAGAATTTCGAGCAGATCATGGTGCCCAAGGAGGTGATCGGCGACGGGGTGCCCTATCTCCAGGAGAACATGGTCTGCCAGATCGGCGTCTATAACGGCGTGCCGGTGACGATCACCCTGCCGCAGCGCGTGATCCTCGAGATCGTCGAGACCGAGCCGGTCACCAAGGGGCAGACCGCGTCGTCTTCCTACAAGCCGGCGATCCTCTCGAACGGCGTGCGCACCGCCATCCCGCCGCATGTCACCGCCGGCACCCGGGTGGTCATCAACACCGAAGACGGCAGCTACGTGGAGCGCGCCAAGGATTGAGGCGGGCCGCTCACCCCATCGCCTGCCGCACCGCCTCCGCGCGCGGGATCGGCGCAACGGCGCCATAGCCTTCAGTCGAGAGCGCGGCGGCGACGCCGGCATAGCACCCCGCCGCCGCGATCGAATCGCCCGCAACGAGCCGGGCGACGAAGGAACCGCCGAAGCAATCGCCCGCGCCGGTGGCATCGACCGGCCGGCAGGGATGGGGCGGAATGCGGTGGCGGGCCTTCGCATCCGCCACCAGCGCGCCCTCCGAACCGAGCTTGAGCGCGACGACCTTCGCCCCCTTCGCGAGGCACCAATCGACGAGCGCGTCGGGGTCCGTCAGCTCGGTGATGGCGACGATGTCGTCGTAGCTCGGCAGGAGGATGTCCGAAAGGCCGATGATGTCGGTCATGATCGCGCGCGCCCGGTCCTTCGACCAGAGCTTGAGGCGCAGGTTGGTGTCGAAGGAAACCAGCGTGCCGCCTTCGCGCGCGGCATGGATCGCGGCATAGGCCGCGTCGCAGGCGCTGTTCGAGATCGCGAGTGAGATGCCGGAAAGATGCAGGGCCTTCGCGGCCCGGATCGCATCAGCCGGCACATCGGCCGGGCCGTAGAGGCTCGCGGCGGAACCGGCGCGGGCGAAGCTGAAGGCGTGCCCGTCCGGCCCGTGGGTCACGAAATACATGCCCGTCGGCGCGGTGCGGTTCTCGATGACCAGCGAATGATCGACTCCCTCCGCCTCCCACAGCCTGCGGAACATCTGGCCGTTGGCATCCGCCCCGAGCGCCGAGACATAGCCCGTGCGTGCGCCCTGGCGCGCCGCCGCGATGATGAAATTCGAGGTATCCCCGCCAAAACCCTGAAGGTAATCGCGCCCGTCGCCGCCCTTCACCTGGTTGAACTCGATCATCGCCTCGCCCATGGCGAGGATTTCGGCGGCGGATGCGGGCGCGGCGGCGTCGGCCTTGGTCATGGCAATGGTTCCGTATAGGAAGGGCTCAGCCTTCTAGGGCGAAAGCGCGCAGCGCGGAAGTGGTATGGAAGAGGATACGAGCGGGATGGACGCTCCGGTTCTGGTTGAGGTCACGCGCGGCGGCATCGTCGAATCCGCGCATCGCGGCGCCGTGGCGGTGCTCGACGCGGCCGGCCGGCCGCTTCTGGCGCTCGGCGATATCGACCGCCCGGTCTTCCCGCGTTCGGCGGTGAAGGCGCTCCAGGCGCTGCCGCTCATCGAGAGCGGCGCAGCCGAGCGCTTCGGGCTGACCGATGCCGGGATCGCGCTCGCCTGCGCGAGCCATTCCGGCGAGCCGGAGCACGCGGAAACGGCCGCCGCGATGCTGGCCGCGGCCGGGCGCGATTCGCAGTGCCTCGAATGCGGGGCGCATTGGCCCATGGGCGATGCGGCGGCACGCGCCCTCGCGGCCTCCGGGCGGCAGCCGAGCGCGCTGCACAACAATTGCTCCGGCAAGCATGCCGGCTTCATCTGCCTGGCGCTGCACGAGGGGCACGATCCCCGGGGCTATATCGGCCCGGATCACCCGGCGATGCGCCGCGTCACCGCCGCGCTCGGCGAGATGACCGGCTTCGATCTCGCCCGGACCGCGCGGGGCATCGATGGCTGCTCGATCCCGACCTATGCGGTGCCGCTGCGCAACCTCGCGCATGCCTTCGCCCGCTTCGGAACCGGTGCGGGGCTCGCGCCGGATCGGGCGCGGGCCGCGGCACGCATCCGGGCGGCGGTGGCGGCGTCGCCCTTCCATGTCGCCGGCAGCGGTCGGTTCGACACGCTGGCGATGACGGCGCTCGGCGCCCGCGCCTTCGTCAAGACCGGGGCGGAAGGCGTCTATTGCGCGGCTCTGCCCGAAGCGGGGCTCGGCATCGCGCTCAAGATCGAGGACGGCGCCAGCCGCGCCGCCGAAATCGTCATGGCGGCGCTGATCGCGCGGTTCCTGCCGCTCGCGGCGCAGGAGGCGGCCGCGATCGCCGCGCTCGCCGACAAGCCGCTCACCAACTGGAACGGGGTGGAATTCGGCCGGCTCCGCCCGGCGCCGGCGCTCGCTGGCTGAGGCGCGCGCGGGCGATCATCGCCGCGACGAGCCATGTCAGCGCGTGCGCCATCCGCGCCCGGTCGGGGCGGGGATCGCGCCGCCGCCACGGCGCCTGCGGCATCGGCACATGCACGAACACGATCTCGGTGGGGGCCGGAAACGCGCCGAGCATGTGCCAATAGGCGAAATTGCAGACATAGCGCCCGGCGCTGAAGCTCGGTTCGGCCGGAACCCCGGCCTTCCGCAGCGCCCGCACCAGCACCGGCCCGGCATGGCGCCCGCGCCGGATCGCTCCGGCCGCCGGCGCGATGACAGCCGCGCCGGGGCGCGCCATGCCCGCATCGCGGTGGATGGCCGAGACGCGGTTCTGCGCGACCATCTCGACCCGGAGCCGCCGCGCGCGCGCCGCGACACCGAGCATGACCACGAAACGCGGCGGCGTCTGCGCCGCGAGCCGGGCGATCGTCTCGGCCACAATGCCGTATCGTGTTGGGAAGATCCCGGCCTCGATCCGCCAGCCGAGCCGGCGCCAGCGCCGATCCTGCGCGACGATCCGCGCGATCTCGGCGCTTGGGTTGCATGGCACGCGCGGGAAGGGGCCGAACCCGGTGATGAGCGCGAAATCGCCGGCTTCATCTTTTCGCCCGGTTTGGAGGTCAGGGAGCGGAAGGGGTCCGGTCCGGGCGCGCGGCATCAGGCTTGTTTCCGTTCCGCATTTCGTCCAATCCGGCAGGGAACAAGCCAGCAGGGGCCAAACGACCGCAACATGCCGCATTCTGACGCCGCTTTTCCGGCCACCGCAAGCCGTTTCCGCCTCTCGCGCCGCGCCTTTTTCGCCACGCTTGGCCTGCTGCCGCTCGGCGGTTGCATCGGCTCGACGCGGAGCTTCAACGCCCATGCCGGCAATACCCATGCCGGCGCCGTGCCGCTGGCGGCGGACCCGACCCTGCACGTGATCACCACCCGCCGTCTCGCCGGCAACGGCCGG
This sequence comes from Rhabdaerophilum calidifontis, assembly GCF_008641065.1. GTDB lineage: Bacteria > Pseudomonadota > Alphaproteobacteria > Rhizobiales > Beijerinckiaceae > Rhabdaerophilum > Rhabdaerophilum calidifontis. Next base: position 80,651 of record NZ_VTRS01000007.1, read on the forward strand.
ACGGCGCCGTTCCTCGATTCAACGCGGGCCCGCGAGGCGCGCTATCTCCGCGCCCGTCTCGAGGCGCCGGACGGCTCGGTCTTCGGCCAGATCAACGCCCTTGTCGGCGGCGAGTTCGCGGTGACGCGCGTCGAGCCGGTCGAGGGGGCCGGGCCGCAGGCGGCGGCGGAAGCCCTGCGCGGGCGCGACACGCTGCTGTTCGTCCATGGCTACAACCAGAGCTTCGAGGCCGCGAGCCGCGATGCCGCGCAGCTCTCGAACGGCATCGGCTTCGCCGGCAACACGGCGCTCTTCGCCTGGCCGTCGCGGGGCGGGCTGCTCGATTACGGGTATGACCGCGAATCGGCGCTGCTCGCGCGCGATCCGCTCGTCGCCCTGCTCGCGGCACTGCTCCAGGATCCGTTCGGGGCGCGCCTGCATGTCGTCGCGCATTCCATGGGCACGCATCTGACGCTGGAGGCCCTGCGCGTCTACCGCGACCGCCACGGCGAGAAGGGCCTCGACCGGCTGGGCGCGCTCGTCTTCGCGGCGCCGGATATCGATGCTGACGTCTTCCGGGCCGGGCTCGACCAGATCGGCCCGTGGCGCGGCCGGCTGACCGTGATCAGCGCGACCAATGACCGCGCGCTCGATCTCTCGCGCCGGCTGGCGGGCGCCGCCCGCGCGGGCGCCCTGCCGCGCGCCGAACTGGAATCGCTCGGCATCCGGGTGATCGACGCCACCGACTTCGCCTCCGGCCTCGTCCGGCACGATGCCTTCGTCGCCAATGCCGATGTCCGCGCGGCGATTCGCCGCGCGGTCGAGCGCGCCTGACGCGGCCGTCAGACGAACTGGCCGAGGCCGGGGATGGCGCCCACGATCGCGCCCATCACGTCCTCGCCGGCCTTTTCCTGACCATAGGCGAAGACTTCCTTCGAAAGCCCCTGGATCTGGCCCATGCCGATCCCGGCGCCCATGAGCTGCTGGCCGAGCGCCATCACGCCGCCGCCGCCCATCATGCTCATCAGCCCGCCCATCAGGCCGCCGCCCTCGCCGGGCGCATGCGCTGCCGCGAGCGCCTCGGCGCCCGGCATCGCCGCCATGAGCTGGCCGATCTCGGCCTCCGGCCCTTCCTTCTTGAGGAAAGCCAGGATCATCCCGATGGCCTTCTCGGCGAGCGCGGCGTCGAGCCCGACATTGGTCACGACGCGATTGATCAGATCCTGCATGTTCCCCTCCGGTTCGGCGCCGAATGCGCGCCCGAACCGCTACGCGATGCCCGTGGCACTGGCAAGACGGTTTGGTTCACATGTCAACGATCACATGGCCGCAGCCCGCGCGGCCGTGACGATCGCGAACACGGCGAGCGCGGTGAAGAGGGCGATCGCGAGGCGGGGCATCGGCGTCTCCTGTCGGTTTCGGAACGCGGCCATCCTCGTCCGCCGCACCTGACCGGGCGCCTGCCGAAACCTTTCCGGAAGATGAAATCGGCGGGCCGCAGCCGTTTTGCGCCCCGCGAAAACCAGCTATAGCAAGCCCTGTCCAGGGCTTGGAGGGCATGATGGCGGCGGAAGACGGCACGATCCTGATCGGCAAGAGCGCGACGAAATTCGAACGGCTGATTCTCCGGCTCGCCAATCGCCACGGGCTCGTGACCGGCGCCACCGGCACCGGCAAGACCGTGACGCTCCAGAAGCTGGCGGAGGGGTTCTCGGATGCCGGGGTGCCGGTCTTCACCGCCGACATCAAGGGCGATCTTGCGGGGATCGGCGCCATGGGCAATGCGCTGCCGCCCTTCGTCAACCGCGCGAAGGAGATCGGCGTCGAATATCGCGCCGGGCAATATCCGGTCGTGTTCTGGGACCTGTTCGGCGAGCAGGGGCACCCGGTCCGCGCCACGGTGGCGGAGATGGGCCCGCTGCTGCTCTCCCGCCTGCTCGAACTCAACGAGGTGCAGGAGGGGGTGCTCAACATCCTCTTTCGCTACGCCGACGAGCAGGGGCTGCTGCTGCTCGACCTCAAGGACCTGCGGGCGCTGCTGCAGGAACTCGGCACCAACAAGGATCTCCAGGCCGAATTGCAGGCCGCCTACGGCAATGTCTCGCCCGCTTCGGTGGGGGCGATCCAGCGGCAATTGCTGACGCTGGAGAACCAGGGCGGGGCGCGCTTCTTCGGCGAGCCGGCGCTCGACATCCACGATTTCATGCGCCTGGACGAGGATGGGCGCGGCCATGTCAACGTGCTCGCGGCCGAGAAGCTGATGCAATCGCCGCGGCTCTACGCGACCTTCCTGCTCTGGCTGCTCTCGGAACTGTTCGAGACATTGCCGGAAGTGGGCGATCCCGAGAAGCCCAAGCTGGTCTTCTTCTTCGATGAGGCGCATCTCCTGTTCGAGAACGCGCCGCCGGCGCTGCTGGAGAGCATCGAGCAGGTGGTGCGCCTCATCCGCTCGAAGGGCGTCGGCGTCTATTTCGTGACGCAGAACCCGCTCGACGTTCCGGACAAGGTCGGCGCCCAGCTTGGCAACCGCGTCCAGCACGCGCTGCGCGCCTTCACCCCGCGCGAGCAGAAGGCGGTGCGCGCCGCGGCCGAGACCTTCCGCCCCAATCCGAATCTGAAGACCGCGGAGGTCATTACCCAGCTTGGCGTCGGCGAGGCGCTGGTCTCGGTGCTGGAGGGCAAGGGCGCCCCCTCGATGGTCGAGCGCACGCTGATCGCGCCGCCGGGTGGGCGGGTCGGGCCGCTGACGGCGGCGGAGCGTCAGGCGCTGCTGCGCGAGAGCCCGTTCCGGACCAAATATACCGAAACGATCGACCGCGAATCCGCCTTCGAATTGCTGGCGCAACGCGCGGAGGAGGCGGCCAAGGCCGCCTCCGGGGGCGGTGGCCTGCTCGGCTCGGTGCTCGGCGGCATCCTGGGCGGCGGCGCGGCACCTGCGCCGGGCCGGCGCGCCGGGGGGCGCCAGCCGCAGAGCATGACCGAGAAGATCGTCACCTCGGCCGCGCGCTCGGTCGCAACCTCGGTCGGCCGGCAGATCGGCACCGCGATCGTGCGCGGCGTGCTCGGGAGCCTGCTCGGCGGGAGGCGGTGATCCTCTCCGCCTTTCTCTCCGGGTTCGGCATCGGCTTCGGGCTGATCGTCGCCATCGGCGCGCAGAACGCCTTCGTGCTCCGGCAGGGCATCCTGCGCGCGCATGTCTTCGCGATCTGCCTCGTCTGCGCGCTCTCTGACGCGCTGCTGATCCTGCTCGGTGTCGCCGGGCTCGGCGCGCTGATCGAGGCCTTCCCGGCGCTGCTGACGGCGGTGACGCTGTTCGGGATCGGCTTTCTCGTCTGGTATGGCTTCTGCGCCCTGCGCCGGGCGCTCGCGCCGGCGGGGATGGCGGCGGAGGCGGGCGGCCCGGCCGGGCTCCGCGCGGCGCTCGCCACCTGCCTGACGCTGACCTTCCTCAACCCGCATGTCTGGCTCGATACGGTGATCCTGGTCGGCAGCCTCGCCGCGCCCTATTCCGGCCCGGCGCGTGCGGCCTATGCCGCCGGGGCCATGGCGGCCTCCTTCCTGTGGTTCTTCGGCCTCGGCTACGGCGCGCGGGCGCTGACGCCGCTTTTCGCAAGGCCCGCCGCCTGGCGCGTGCTCGATGCGCTGATCACGCTGGTCATGTTCGCGATTGCGGGGAAGCTCGCGCTCTGGCTAGTCTCGCGCTGACCCTCCCTCCAGATCCGGACAATCCCGATGTCTCTCGCCGCCGTTCTCGCCCGTCTCGATCGCGATCTCGACACCAACGCCCGCCGGCTGTTCGACTGGCTCGCCATTCCCTCGATCTCGACCGACCGCGCCTATGCCGGGGATGTCCGCCGCGCGGCGGCGCATCTCGTCGATGATCTGCGCTCCATGGGGTTCGAGGCCGCGGCGCGGCCGACGCCGGGGCACCCGGTCGTGGTCGGGCATCGGCGTCGGCCCGGCCGGCCGCATGTGCTGTTCTACGGCCATTACGACGTGCAGCCGGTCGATCCGCTCGAACTCTGGACCAACCCGCCCTTCGAGCCGCGGATCGTCGAGATCGAGCCCGGCCGCAAGGCGATCGTCGCGCGCGGGGCGGCGGACGACAAGGGCCAGATCATGACCTTCCTCGAAGCCTGCCGCGCCACCATCGCCGAGACCGGCGACCTGCCGATCTCGCTGACAGTGCTCGTCGAGGGCGAGGAGGAGAACGGCTCGATCAACCTGCCGGCTTTCGTCGAGGCGAACCGCGCCGAATTGCAGGCGGATCTGGCGCTTGTCTGCGACACCGGCATGTGGGATCGTGGCCGGCCGCAGATCACGTCGAGCCTGCGCGGCCTGCTCTACGAGGAGATCATCGTCCGCGCCGCCGATCGCGACCTCCATTCCGGCCATTTCGGCGGCACGGCGCAGAACCCGATCCATATCCTCGCGCGCATCATCGCGAGCCTGCATGATGCCGGCGGCCGGGTCGCGGTGCCGCATTTTTACGAAGGCGTGCACGAGACCGGCGCCAACCGGCTCGCGCAATGGGAGGCGCTCGGCCTTACCGAGGCGGATTTCCTCGGCACCGTGGGGCTCAAATTCGCCGCGGGCGAAAAGGACCGGACGCTGATCGAGAAGATCCAGGCCCGCCCGACCTGCGATTGCAACGGCATCTGGGGCGGCTATACCGGCGAGGGCACCAAGACCGTCATCCCGGGCGAGGCGCGGGCCAAGGTTTCCTTCCGCCTCGTCCATGACCAGGACCCGCAGGCGATCCAGCAGAATTTCCGCGCCTTCGTTGCCGCGCAGATCCCGCCGGATTGCTCGGTCGAGTTCATCGGCTACAAGGGCAGCCGCGCGGTGCAGGTGCGGGAGGACAGCCCGGAACTGCGCAAGGCGGTGGCGGCGCTCAAGGAGGAATGGGGAGTCGAGCCCGTGGTGCTCGGCCATGGCGGCTCGATCCCGATCGTCGGCGATTTCAAGCGCGTGCTCGACCTCGACGCCCTGCTGATCGGCTGGGGGCTCGACGACGACCGCATCCATTCCCCGAACGAGAAATACGACCTCGCCAATTTCCACAAGGGCCAGCGGAGCTGGGCGCGGATCATCGACGCGCTGGGGACATAGGCTGGGAGGGGTCTGCTTCACCCGCAGCACGAACCGGAACCGGTTCCGCGCTCCTTCCGGACAGGGGGGCAGGGGACTGATCCATAGGAGCAGAAGACACAGCAATCGCCCGGCTTCGGACGCAGCAGGGCATGGCACGACTCGCATTCATAGAAATATTGGCATGCATCATCGGGCATGCTCTCGGTCTTGACATGCCCGCAGGCAGGGCAGGTGATCTCTGAGAGATTGTCTATACTGATCATGAAATGCCTCCTTGTTCGTGCAGTTTGCCGAGGGATGAAAGATCGCGCATCACGGCCGCCGGCTCGAGCTCCGGATATTCCCCCGGCTGGCCGCTCCGGTTCACCCAGATTGGCGTGAACCCGGCATGGGCCGCCGCCGCCACGTCCCAGCGGTTCGAGGAGACGAAGACGATCTTTCGCGGCGGCGGGGCGCCCGCTTCGGCGCGCGCATGGGCGTAGACGGCGGGATCCGGCTTGAACCGCCCCGTCGGCTCGACCGTGATGACGTGGTCGAGCATGGCGCCGATGCCGCTCGCGGCGATGGCCGCCTCGACCATGCGCCGTGTCCCGTTCGTGAAGATCGCGGTGCGGTGCCCCGCGGCCTTGAGCGCGGCCAGGGCCGGCGCGACATCCGGATAGGCGTCGAGCAGGGCGCCGCGCAGGGCGGGATCGTCGATCGCAAAACGCGCCAGCGCGAAATCCAGCGCGCGCCCGGTCAGCGTCCAGAAATCGACCTCGCCGGCGCGGCCCATCAGCGTCATGGTCCAGCTGTATTCGAGCTGCTTCGCGCGCCACAGCGCCGAGAGCGCCTCGGCGCGCGCGCCGAGCGATGCGCCGGCCCGGGCCACGGCGGCATGCACGTCGAACAGCGTGCCATAGGCATCGAACATGAAAATGCGCGGCATGCCCGCCCCCTGAATTTTCGTTTCCGGCGACACTACCGGACAGAAAAATTTTCTGCGAGGGGCCTCACGGCGTGTTGACCGCCGCCGCGACACCCGGTCGAATGCGGTCATCCGCATGATCGGGAGGCAAGCAGATGGCGTGGTCCGAGACCTGGACCTTTTTCGACGGCGCCTGGCACGAGGGCAACCCGCCGATTCTCGGGCCGCGCAGCCACGGATTCTGGCTCGCCTCGAGCGTGTTCGACGGCGCGCGCATCTTCGAGGGCGTCGCCCCCGATCTCGACGCGCATGCCGCGCGGCTCGTGCGTTCGGCGGAAACGATCGGCCTGCGCTGTCCGGTCGAGGCGGCGCGCATTGTCGAGCTGACGCTGGAGGGCGCGCGGAAATTCGCGCCCGGCACCGCACTCTATGTCAAGCCCATGGTCTGGGGTGAGGGCGAGAAGGGCTCGGCCATTCTCCCCGATCCGGATGACAGCCGCTTCCTGCTCTGCCTGTTCGCGGCGCCGATGCCGGCGCCGGGCCCGTCCTCGATCACGCTTTCGCCCTATCGCCGGCCCTCGATCGAATGCATGCCGACCGATGCCAAGGCCGGCTGCCTCTATCCCAACAACGCCCGCGCCCTGCGTGAGGCCCGCGCGCGCGGCTTCGACAACGCGCTGCTGCGCGATCTCCTCGGCAATATCGCCGAAACGACGACCGCCAACATCTTCATGGCGAAGGACGGCGTGGTCTTCACCCCGGCGCCGAACGGCGCCTTCCTCAACGGCATCACCCGCCAGCGGGTGATCGCGCTGCTGCGCGCGGCGGGGGTAAGCGTGGTCGAGACGAGCCTGACCTATGCCGATTTCGCCGGCGCGGACGAGATCTTCTCCTCCGGCAATTACTCGAAGGTGATGCCGGTGACCCGGATCGACGACCGTGATCTCCAGCCCGGCCCGCTCTATGCCCGCGCCCGCGCCGCCTATTGGGATTTCGCGCACAGCCGCTGAGCGGCCGGTTGTGCCAGAATGAGGAAAGGCCGAATTTTCGCCCTTACCCCTCCTTAATCGGGGAGCATTAGCGTCACCCTGCGGTGATGGGACTTCGCCCCCCGGGGGCCTGCCCCCAAGGAATTCTCTGTGCCGCCAAAGGTTCGAGACCCTTTGCCGGAAAGGCCGCGCTCCCCCCGTCGCGGCCTTTCCCTTTTCGTGCGCCTATTTGCCCTTCCTGCGGAGCCATTCGCGCATGAAGGCGATCTCCTTCTCCTGCGCGGCGATGACCGCCTCGGCGAGCCTGCGCACCTCGGGATCCTTCCCATGCGCGAGCACGACCCGCGCCATGTCGATCGCGCCCTGGTGATGCGGGATCATGCCGCGGAAGAAATCGACATCGGCATCGCCCGAGAAGGCGATATCCATGTCGCGATGCATCTTCTCGTTTGCGGCGCGGAACCCGGCCGTTGCCGCCGATCCGGCGGGGCTGGCGGCATGCGCTCCGTGGGAACCGTGCTGCTGGGCGAAGGCGGCGCCTGCGGTGAGCGCCGCAAGCCCGGCAAGGAAGAAACGGCGGAACATCGGTCTGGGGTCTCCTGCCTCGTCTGGTCATCCTGATCATGCCGGAACGGACCGCTGCAATCAGGACATGGTTGGGGATGGCGCAGGAATCCTGTATGCCTCGCGCGGCGCGGTGTTCCGGACACCGCGATGATTGGGGGAAGGATCGCCATGGTCAACCGTCTGCTCGCCGGCGCCGCGTTCTCGCTCGGCCTTCTCGCCGCATCCGGGGCTTCGGCCTGGACACCGCCGCAGGTCGGAGCCGCCTGCAAGGGCGCGCGCGGGCCGGGTCCGAAACTCACCGCCATCGCCGGCAATTATCTCGGCGGGCGGCATATCCGCGACGGCATCGTCGATTGGAAATCGTTCCAGGGCTGCTTCCGCACCGCCGAGGCCTGCGAGATCTGGCTTGCCGGCCAGGCGCGCCGCTTCCCCGTCACCCCTTCCCGCGCGACCTGTGTCAGCGTGACGCTGCGCTGACCGGGAGCCTCACCCGGCGGTGGGCCTGCGCAGCGTGAGGGGAATGCGCGCGAGGCGGAAGCCCAGCACGACGATCCCCCCATAGAGCAGGCCGCCGCCCAGTCCGAGCGCCGCGAGTCGCGCGATCGGGGGCAGGCCGGCCAGCGGAGCGGCGAGCGCGGCGAAGGCCGCCGCCAGCGCGCTTCCGGCGACGAGGATCACGGCAAGCGCCCGGCCCAGCAGTGCATCCGGCGCGGCCTTGCCCTGCCGGATCGCGAGCCCGGCGAGGATCGCGAGATTGACGAGCGCGCCGAGCGAGGTGGCGAGCGCCAGGCCGGCCGCGCCATGCTCGCGCCAGAGCAGCAGCTTCAGCGCCAGATTGAGCGCGAGCCCGCTCAGCGAGGCTAGGAGCGGCGTCGCGGTATCGCCCCGCGCGGTGAAGCTCGCGACTGCCGAGCGGATCGCGATCGCTGCCGGCAGGCCGAGCGCGTAGGCGGCAAGCACGCCCGCCGTCGCCTGCGTGGCGGCGGCATCGAAGGCGCCGCGCTCGAAAAAGGCCTGGACGATGAGATGCGGCAGCACGAGGAAGCCGACGAGGAACGGCGCCGCCGCGAGCCAGCCGAGCACCAGCGCGCGGTTCTGCGCCGCATACGCTGCCTCCGGCCGGTTCTCGGCCAAGAGCCGGCTCATCTCCGGCACGATCACCGTGCCGGCGGCAATCCCGATCACCCCGATCGGGAGCTGGTAGAGCCGGTCGGCGTAATAGAGCGCCGAGGCGCCGCCCGGGGGCAGGAAGGTCACGATGATCGTGTCCATGAACATCGCGATCTGCACCCCGGCGGCCCCGATCACCGCCGGGACGAAGGCGCGGAAGAACCGCGCGAGTTCCGGGTCCGGCCGCGGCAGGCGCGGCGGCGCGATGAGCCCGGCCCGCGCGGCGGCGAAGGCGAGCAGGCCCGCCTCCAGGATGCCGGCCGCCAGCACGCCCCAGGCTGCCGCATGCGCGAGGCTGGGAAACAGCCCCCCGGCGAGCAGTGCGCCGATCATCGCCGCATTGAGCAGGATCGGCGCCGCCGCGCCGGCGACGAAGCGCTTCTCGGCGTTGAGCACGCCCTTCCACAGCACCATCAGCGTGACCAGCGCGAGATAGGGGAAGGTGATGCGCGTGAGTTCGGTCGCAAGCCCGAACAGATCCGGCCGCGCCGCGAAACCCGGCGCCAGGAGCCGCACCGCCACGGGCGTGAAGATGAGTACCAGCACGAGCAGCAGCCCCTGCGAGCCGAGCACCAGCGCCAGGATCCGCCCCTGGAACAGCGTCGCCGCCTCCGCGCCGATCTGCGCGCGGATTCGGGTCAGGGCGGGCACGAAGGCGTTCTCGAACGCGCCCTCGCCGAAAATGGCCCGGAAATGATTGGGCAACCGGAAGGCGACCGTGAAGGCATCCATCATCTGCCCGGCGCCGAGGCTGCCGGCGAGCAGGATGTCGCGCAGGAAGCCGGTGATGCGCGACAGCAGCGTCCAGAACCCGACGGAGAGGAAGGCGCGGATCATCGCGAGGCGGCGCCGGCGGGCTCAGCCGGCCGGCATGTTGCGGCCGCGGCGCTGCTCGCCGGCGCGCTCGCGCCGCTCGATCGCTTCCGCCTCCCGCACAACCGCCTCGCCCGCATGCCGCGACCCCACCTCCTCGGCGACGATGTAGAGCGGCCGCCGCTTCACCTCGGCGAAGATCCTCCCGACATATTCGCCGATCACGCCGAGGAAGACGAGCTGGATCCCCGAGAACAGCATGACCGACACGATGAGCGAGGGGAAGCCCGGAACATCGACCCCCAGCAGCAGCGTGCGTGCGACGATCAGCAGCGCATAGGCGAAGGCGATCAGCGAGATGACGAGGCCGAGATAGGTCGCGAGCTTCAGCGGCAGCGTCGAGAAGGAGGAAAGCCCGTCGAAGGCGAAGCGGGTCAGCTTGCGGTAATTCCATTTCGATTGGCCGTGCAGCCGCTCGCCGACCTCGAAGGGCACGCCGATCGACCGGAACCCGACCCAGGCATAGAGCCCCTTCGAGAAGCGCGCGCGCTCGCCGAGCCGGCGCATCGCATCGACGACCTTGCGGTCCATCAGCCGGAAATCGCCGGCGCCCGGCGGCAGCGGCGTCTCCCCGAACCGCGCGAAGAGCCGGTAGAAGAGTTCAGTGAACCAGCGCCGTACGGGACCATCCGCCGAACGGTCGATGCGCTGGCCGAAGACCATGTCGTAGCCCTCGCGCCATTTCTCGACGAAGACGGCGATCATTTCCGGCGGATGCTGGAGATCGGCGTCGATCAGGATCACGGCCCGGCCATGGGCATGGTCGAGCCCGGCGGCGATGGCGATCTCCTTGCCGAAATTGCGGCTGAAGGCGAGGCCGCGGATGCGCGGATCCGCCCGCGCGGCGCGGCTGATGCGGGCGAAGGTATCGTCCTGCGAGCCGTCATCGATGAACAGGATCTCGAACCGCTCGACGAGCCCCTCCAGGACGGGGACCAGCCGCGCCACCAGGGCCTCGATATTCTCGCCTTCATTGAAGGCCGGCACGACAATCGACAGGTCGGGATGCTGCATCGTATGACACTCGGGCGGCGGCGCGCGTTCCGGGCGCCGCGGAACCGTTCTTTGCACCCATGCCGATGAATGCAAGCGAAATGAATGCGGAGCCGGAGATCGGAGCGCAAACACGCGGCTTCGCGCTGGTGGCCGATGATTTCGCGATGACGCCGGCGGTGACGCGCGGCATCCTGCGCCTTGCGGAAGCCGGGCGCATCAATGCCACCGGCGCGATGACGAACCGGCCCGCCTGGCCGGAGGCGGCGCGGGCCCTGCGCGGCCTTGCAGGCCGGCTCGATCTCGGCCTGCATCTCAACCTCACCGCCGGGCAGGCGCTGACGGGCGCCTCGGCGCTGGCGCCGGGCGGCGCACTGCCGCGCCTTGCGCCGCTGATCGCGCGCGGGCTGGCCGGGCGCTTGCCGCTGCCGGCGCTCGCGGCCGAGATCGAGGCCCAGCTCGACGCCTTCGAGCAGGCGACGGGCGCGGCGCCCGATTTCATCGACGGCCATCAGCATGTCCACGCCATGCCCGGCATCCGCCGGGTGCTGCGATCGGTGCTGCTGCGCCGCTATCCCGGCGCGAAGCCCTGGCTTCGCGATGCCGGAGACCGGCTTGCCGCGATCCGCGCGCGCCGGGTCGAGGCGCGCAAGGCGGCGCTGGTCGCGGCGCTGACGCGTCCCTTCGCGCGCGCCATGCGCGAAGCCGGCTTCCGGCTCAATGCCGGCTTCGCCGGATTTTCCGCCTTCGACCCCGCCGCGGATTACGCCGAGCAGTTCCGCACCTACCTGGTCGCGCCCGGCGCGCGGCATCTGGTGATGTGCCATCCCGGCGAGGTCGATGACGAACTCCGCGCCCTCGACCCCGCGACCGGCAGCCGCCCGAACGAGATCGCCTTCTTTCTCTCGGAGCGCTTCGCCGGGATCTGCGCCGAGGCCGGCATGAAGCCGGCGCGGTTTTCCGAACTCTGACGCCGCCCGGCCGCCCGGCCCCAACCCCGGACCCCCGATGACCAGCCTCACCCCCGCCCATCTCTATCCCGTGCTGCTGCTCGCCGCCTCGAACGTCTTCATGACCATCGCCTGGTATGGGCACCTGAAATTCAAGGGCACGGCGCTGCCGGTCGTGATCCTGGCGAGCTGGGGCATCGCCTTCATCGAATATTGCCTCGCCGTGCCGGCGAACCGCATGGGACATCAGGTCTATTCGGCGGCGGAGCTGAAGACCATCCAGGAGGTGATCACGCTCCTCGTCTTCGCCGGGTTCTCGGTCTTCTATCTCGGCGAGAAGCTGACGCCGAACCACGCGATCGGCTTCACGCTGATCTGCGCCGGCGCCTGGTTCGTCTTCCAGGGGCGGGGCTGATCCGCCGAAGGTCGAACCCGCCGGGCCTGACCAAGATCATTGGCGGGGCGGTGCTCGCGCTGCTAAGGAAAAGCGGAGTGCATCCGAAAAGGGGAACCCGCATGAGCCAGACGATGGACCGGCCGAAAGAGATCATCGAATTCTGCCTGAAGCCGCTCGGCCTCCAGAAGGACGACCCCGCCTATGAGGAGGTCTATCGCCGGCTCGAGCACGTGATCCGCACCTATCAGGGCCAGCTCGCCAAGGCCAAGGCGCCGGTGGCGGTGGATTTCTCGCAGATGCGCACGCTCACCATCAACGAGGACGCGCACGGCCAGGATTGAGCCGGCTAGTTGAGCGCCACGCCGCGCCGCGAGAGCTGGAAGCCGGCGCCGTCATCGCGCCGGCACAGGATTCCGGCCTCGGTGCTCTCGCAGGTGAAGGGCGGCTGGCGCCACACCGTGCCATACCGCAGCACCGGCCCCGCTCCGCAGCACGACGGGTCGCCGACATTTCGCATCACCTGCACCGCGCCGCGTGCGCGCAGCACAACCCGGAGGTAGCTCGGCGCCGCCCGATCGCAGACCAGTTCGGCGATGCCGCCCTGCGGCCGGTAGACCGACGCTCCGGCCGGCCCGGTATAGGTGCATTCGACATTGCCGGAGGGCATGACGAACGTCTCCTGCTGGGCGAGGGCGGGGCTGGCGGCCAGCCCCAGCACGATGGCCGTCGCGGGCATGATGCGGCGCGCGCGTGTCGCGGGTTTCGGGGCGGTGATCGTTCGGCGTGACGGCATGGCCCCTCCGGTTGCATGTGCTGTCATCCGCGCGGCGGCATCAGCGCTGCCGCCGCGGCAATCCGGAACCTTGCGGAAACATCCGGATTGCTTCCCCTGCGCGCGCGACGACGTTTCGCCTCAGATACCGGCCTTCTCGGCCAGTTCCGCCACGTAATCCCAGTTCACGAGATGGTCGACGAAAGCCTTGAGGTAATCGGGCCGGCGGTTGCGGTAATCGATGTAATAGGAATGCTCCCACACGTCGCAGCCGAGGATCGGCGCCGCGCCATGGACAAGCGGGCTCTCGCCGTTCGGGGTCTTCATGACGGTGATGCGGCCGTCCTTTACGGCGAGCCAGTTCCAGCCCGAGCCGAACTGCGTCACGCCGGCCTGGATGAAATCTTCCTTCATCTTCTCGACCGAGCCGAGATCCTCGATGATCTTCTTCTCAAGCCGGCCGGGGATCGCGCCGCCGCCATTGGGCTTCATCCAGCGCCAGAAATGGATGTGGTTGAAATGCTGGCCGGCATTGTTGAAGAGCCCGGCATTCTTGCCGAACGAACCCGTCACGATCTCCTCGAGGCTCTTACCCTCGAATTCCGAACCCTTGAGCAGGTTGTTGCCGTTGTTCACGTAAGCGAGGTGATGCTTATCGTGATGATATTCCAGCGTTTCCTTCGACATGTAGGGCTGGAGCGCGTCATGGGCGTAAGGCAGGTCCGGCAGGGTGAAGGACATCGCGATCGATCCGTGGCTCGGGTGGGGTGAGGGGCGGGGCCCAGAGGCCCGCCCGCGCTTAATTAGGTCCTGCAAGGCGGCATGGCAATCGCCGGGCGGCACGGCCGCGCGGGCCCGCAACCGCAGCGTTAGGCATAACCGCGAATCGCGCGTGATGTTTGCCGCCGCTAAGCGTATCTTTACCTTAACGGCGCGGAATGTCTGGTTGTCCAGGGCCGGAGTTAGACAGGCATGGTTTTGGTGATCCATCTTCTCGCCTTCGGCATGATTGCCGCAGGCATTGCGTCCCTCCTCATCGGCACGAGCCTTGTGCCGACCGACCTTGGTTTCAGCTATGCCCAGGTCGGCGCCATCTTCCTCGCTTCCGGGGTCGTCACGCTCGCAATCGGGCTCGCGACCCGCGCCCTGAGCCGCGCGCTCGAACGGATCACCGCGCCGCAGCCGCTCCGCGTCGAAGCGGAATCGCCCGCCCGCGCGCCCGGGCTCGCCGGCGCGGAGGCGGTGATCGCCGCGGCGGGAGGAGGAGCGCTGGTCGCCGGAGCGGCGCTGGCGGCGGACCAGACGCGTGGATCCGTAGCGGAATCCGCGGGCGAGCCTGTCGCGGGTGCCACGCCGATGCCGCCTGTATCCGCCATGCCGGACCCCATGATGCCGGACCCCATGATGCCGGAACCCGCCTTTGCCGAGCCGCGCATTCCGGAGCCGAGCCTCCCCGCATTCCCGACCCCCGAATTCCCGCCCCCCGAAGCCCGTATTCCCGAGGCCCGCATTCCCGATGCCCGGAGCCCGGAATTCCGTCCCGCCCCGCCGGCGCCGCAGCGCGATCTTTTTGGCGATCTCGCGCCGCCGCCCGCCCCGGATTTGGATGCTGGCCGGATAGGCATGGCACTGGAAATCCCGGTGCCGCCGCGCGCCGCGGAAACCCCCGCCGACACACCTTCCGCCGTGGAGCTGCCCGCGACGGAACCCGTCGCGGCTCTGGACGCCGCCAATCCTGCAGATTCTGCGGCCGACGCCTCGCCGGAAGCGCCGGAGGCCGGCGCATCTCCCGAAACGCCGCCGGTTCCGGGGTTGATCGCGGATGCCGATCTTGCCGCCATCGCCGAGGCGGAGGAGCCGCCGCTGGCGCCGATCGAAACGCTCGATATCGTCGGCTCCTACGATTCCGCCGGAACCCGCTTCACGATGTACTCGGACGGCTCGGTAACGGCGGTCGGTCCCGACGGCGAGCGGCGCTTCCGCTCGCTCGAGGCGCTGCGCCGCCATCTCGACCAGCAGCTCGGATGAGGCTCACGCCGCCGGCGGCGCGCCCCCGGTTCCCGCAAGGCCGGTGACGGCTAGCGCGAAGGCATAGACCAGCGCCACGTCGTCGAGCTGTTCGAACCGGCCGGAGGCGCCGTCATGCCCGGCGCCCATATTGGTCACGAGGAAGACCGGGCCGCCCCCGGTCATGGTCGCACGCAGCCGTGCGACGAATTTCGCGGGTTCCCAATAGGTGACGCGGGGATCGGTCAATCCCCCGATGAGCAGCATGGGCGGATAGGGGCGCGCGGCGATGTTGTCATAGGGCGAATAGGCCCGCATCGCCGCGAACGCCGCGGCATCTTCGATCGGGTTGCCCCATTCCACCCATTCCGGCGGCGTGAGCGGCAGGGTCGGGTCGAGGATCGTGTTGAGGCTGTCGACGAAGGGCACTTCCGCGACGATCCCGGCGAATTTCTCGCCGGCCATGTTCGCAACCGCCCCCATCAGCATGCCGCCGGCCGAGACGCCATGCGCCACGATCCGTCTCGGCGCCGCGTAGCCTTGCGCCACGAGGAAATCGGCCGCGGCGATGAAATCGGTGAAGCTGTTGATCTTCTTTTCGCGCTTGCCCTCGCGGTACCAGCGGAACCCCTTCTCCATGCCGCCGCGGATATGCGCAACGGCATGGATGAAGCCGCGGTCGACAAGGCTCAGCCGGTCGGTTTCGAATCCGGCATCCATCGCGTGGCCATAGGCGCCGTAGCCATAGAGCAGGCAGGGCGCCGTGCCGTCGACCGGCGTGTCGGCGCGCCGCAGCAGCGTTACCGGCACCCGCTCGCCATCGGCGGCCGGCGCGAAGACGCGCTCGACGAGATAGGCCGCCGGGTCATGCCCCGAGGGCACCTCCTGGCGCTTTACCAGAATCTCGGCGCCGGTCTTGAGATCGCGGTCGAGGATGGTTTCCGGCTCGTTCGGCGCGGTGAAGGCGAGGCGGAGCGTGTCGGACGCGAATTCCAGCCCGACGCTGGCCCCGATCTCGCCCACGGCCGCGCGCGGCGCGAAATGCTGCTCGGCGCCGCTTCGCCAGTTCCGGGCATGGACGCGCGGGCCATCCTCGCCGAGATCGGACCAGATCAGCCAATCCTTCAGGACGAAGAGCGAGAGGATCGCGCGGCCGGGGCATTCCGGCACGAGGATTTCGGACCTGCCGAGATCCGTCTCCCCGACCGGCAGCGCCACGATCCGATAATCGGCCGCGCCTCCCTGGTTGGTGCGGATGATGAAGCGGCCCTCATGGTGATCGAGTTCGTATTCCACCCCCTGCACGCGCGGGAAGACCGGCTCGGCGCGCTCGACCGGGTCGTCGAGATCGAGGAGCAGGATCTCGCTCGTCTCGTGATCATGCACCGAGATGAAGCCGAAACGCTCGTCCTGGGTGATGTCGAGGCTCACGAACCAGCCGGTATCGGCCTCGCGATAGATCTCTACATCCTCCTTCTGCCGGGTGCCGAGCACATGGCGCAGCACCCGGAACGGACGCTGCGAGGCATCGAGCGCGACATAATAGAAGAACCGGCCTGAGCGGCCCCAGATCACCTCGCCGCTGGTGCGGACCAGCCTGTCCCGGTCCTTGCCGGTCGAGAGGTCGCGCACGCGGATGACATAGCTCTCCGCCCCGGTCGTGTCTGCCGCCCAGGCAAGAAGGCAATGGTCGGGCGAGATTTCGCAGCCGCCGAGATCGAAATACGCATGCCCTCTGGCCTCGCGCGGCCCGTCGATCAGGATCTCCTCCCGTCCCCCCGCCACCGGGCGGCGGCAATAGAGCGGATATTGCTGCCGCTTGCGGAACCGCTCGTAATAGAGGAAGGCGCCGTCCTTCATCGGCGGCTCGGCATCATCCTCGCGCATGCGCCCGCGCATCTCGGCGACCAGCGTCTTGCGCAGCGCGGCGAGCGGCCGGAAGGCCGCGGCGGCGTAGCGATTCTCGGCGCAGAGATAGCGGCCGATCTCCGCCGGCAGCGTCTCCGGCGCCTCGATCACCCGTTGCCAGTTGCGCGCGCGCAGCCAGGCATAGGGATCCTCGATCAGGACGCCGTGGACGCGGCGGCGTTTCGGCTTCCGCATCGCCAGCGGCGGCTTGCGGTCGAGATGGGGGAAGGCGGGATGTTCCGGGCGCATGCGGCGGCGATGCGGCAAGGCGCGGACGCCGTCAAGCCTCGGCGTCGGCGGTGAAGGTCAGGGCATGGCCGTTCATGCAATAGCGCAGCCCGGTGGGAGGCGGCCCGTCCGGGAAGACATGGCCGAGATGCCCGTCGCAGGTTGCGCAGCGGATCTCCACCCGTCGCATCCCGTGCGATCGGTCGTCGAGCTCGATGACCGCATCCGGCGTCACGGTGGCGAAGAAGCTCGGCCAGCCGCAGCCGGATTCGAACTTGGTGTCCGAGCGGAAGAGCGGCGCGTGGCAGGCGGCGCAGGAGAAGGTGCCGAGCCGCTTCTCGTCGAGATGCGGGCCGGTGAAGGCGCGCTCCGTACCCTGTTCGCGCAGGATGCGGAACTGCTCCGGGCTCAGCATCGCCCGCCATTCCGCCTCGGAGCGGATGATCTTGGGTTTCATGGTCTTCTCTCTCTCCTGTAGAAGCGCTTGCCGGCAAGAAATGCGCGTCCCGGCGCCGCGAACAAGAGCACGAGAGCCAACTTTGCGGCCGTTCTTGTCCTTGCAGGATCAAGATTGCGTCAGAGCGATGTTATTTGATGTGGATCATCGCAGTTTTTCATTGAAGGCCTTGAAACTGTGCGCAGAGATAACCAAACACAGTGCAAGGTCTGATTCTCGTTTTTCGGGTGCTGGGTGCTGTCGCCGCCAGTCCTGAAGCGGTTTCGCCAGGTTTTTGTTTGGGTGCGTTTCGCGCATATCGCCGGGGGGCGGTGAAACCACGCGCGCTGAAAGAGAAGGAAGAGCACAATGTCAGGCGCAGTCGAGAACAGCGAATTGATTGAACTGACGGCCGAAATCGTTTCGGCCTATGTCAGCAACAATTCGGTTCCGACCGGAGAATTGTCTGGTCTCATCAACGACGTCTATCTGGCGCTGACGCGTGTCGGCACGGCTCCGGCCGAAATCGTCGCCGAGCCGCTGAAGCCGGCCGTTCCGGTGAAGAAATCCGTGCACAACGATTTCATCATCTGCCTGGAGGACGGGAAGAAATTCAAGTCGCTGAAGCGGCATCTGCGCACACAGTACAACATGTCGCCCGAGCAATATCGCGAGAAATGGGCGCTGCCGCCGGATTATCCGATGGTCGCGCCGAATTACGCGGCCGCGCGCTCGCGCCTCGCCAAGGAAATGGGCCTCGGCCAGCAGCGCCGCCGCGGGCGCTGAGAGCGGCCGGGATCGCCGGCTCCGGCCGGTCGGAAGGGCGCCTCGGGCGCCCTTTTTCATGGGCGGCACGGCGTGCTGCCGGCTTCGGTCGCTCGCCGGAATAGGCGCGGCGGGTCTGCGGCTATGCGCGGATTGCGATGTACCCGATTGGCGCAAAATTCATTGTGAACCCTAGAACGAGGATAAAATAGGAATAAAAACTTACGACCTGATCTTTCTCCTTGAACTTCAACACGATGCAACCCTAGCGTTGCGGCGGGGAGTTGAGGTGGCTGGAGCTGATCATGGCGTCTTGCAGCGATCCGGGAGCGGATCTCCCTTGTCTTGTCCCATCCTTGTCTGAGGCGGCCGGAACGACGCGGCGGCGCGGGCGTCCGGCCTTGCCGCGGCCCTGCCGCGCGGGGATTGCGGCGCGGCGGGCGCTCGGCGAAAGGCTGAGCGAGGCCGCCGCGGCCGCCTGGCGGGCCGTTCCGCCGGCCGATCTGCGCCGGCCCACGCGCAGCCGCGCCGAGATCGCGTTCGCGCGGCAGGCGGCGATCTATTTTGCGCATGTGATCTTCGGCGCGACGCTGACCCGCGCCGGCGGTATTTTCGGCCGCGACCGGACCACCGCCCGCCATGCCTGTTCGCGGATCGAGGATCAGCGCGACGATCATGCGATCGACCGGTCGATCGACCTGCTGGAACCGGCGATCCGGTACTGGTTCGCGGCCTTCGCCGCGGAGGGCGATCGATGAGCGGCGCGCAGGGCCCCATTCCGGGCGCCGGTCCCGGTGCCGTCGCTGCCGATTACGCGCGCCACGCGGCCCGGCTTCTGGCCCGGCTCGCGGAACCCGGACTCCATGCCGAGCGCCGGGAGGATCGGGTGGTGCTGGTGCGCGGGCCCGGCGCCGTCGCTACGGCGACCGGGATCCCGGCCGGCGCGCTCGCCGATCTCCTGCATTGCGGCGCCGTGCGCTGCGAGACGCGGCAGGGGCGGGCGCGCTTCCTCATCACCGAGGAGGGGCGGGCGCGGCTCCGGCGCGCTGCCGCGGAGGATGACGGTTTCGGCGCGCAGCACCGGCGGATCGAGACACGGGTCATCGCCGAGAACGGCGCGGGAGAGACCGTCCGGATCAATGTCCGGGAGGATGCGCTGAGCCTGATCCGGCATGGCCGGCTCGCGACGCGCTTCCTCGGCGCGGCCGAAATCGAGGCCGGTGAACGCCTGCGCCGCGATCTCGCCGCGGCGCAGATGATGCCGCGGGTCACCTCCGATTGGTCGCGGCTTGTGGTCGACGGCGTGGCGCCGGGGCGGGGGCTTTCGCTCTCCGAGGCGGCAATGGCGGCGCGCCAGCGGGTCTCGGCGGCGTTGGCGGCGGTTGATGCCGATCTGCGCGGCATCCTGATCGATGTCTGCGGCTTCGCGAAAGGGATCGAGACCCTGGAGCGCGAGCATGACGTGCCGGCGCGTTCGGGCAAGGTGGTGCTGGCCTTCGCCCTGCGGCAACTCGCCCGGCATTACGGGCTCAGAAATGCCGCCCAGGGCCCGCAAACTGCGCCGATCTGCGCCTGGGGAACCCCCGATTCCCGGCCCAGGCTCCGGGCAGGGTGAGGTCGGAGGGAGCTGCGGCGCGTCCCCGTTCAGCCGGCCCGCGCCGCCGCCTCGGCCTTGATCCGCGCGACCATGGAGGCGAGGCCGTTCGAGCGTTGGGCGGTGAGATGGTCCTTGAGGCCGATTTCGGCGAACACCGCCTGCGCGTCCAGGGCGATGATCTCGTCGAACGGCCGATCGTCGAACATCGCCAGCACCAGGGCGACGAGACCCTTGACGATCATCGCGTCGCTGTCGCCCGCGATCCGCAGCGTGCTGCCGTCCGGCCCCGGCCGCATCAGCAGCCAGACCTGGCTCGCGCAGCCCTGGACCCGGTTCGCCTCGGTATAGGCATCGGCCGGAAGCGGCGCAAGCCGGCGGCCGAGATCGATGAGATAGGCGTAGCGATCCTCCCAATCGTCGAGAAAGGCGAGATCGTCGCGGATGGCTTGCAGGGCGGCGTTGGCCGGCATGGGAAGGCTCCTCGGGCCGGCATATCGCGCCGGCATTCGGGGGGCTTGGGGCGGCGCGCGGCGGGCGTCAAGGGGCTCGCCCCGAGATCGGCGCGGCGTTCAGGCGCGGGGATGGGCCGGCCGCCGCGGCGGCAGCGGATAAGCGCCGGCCGGCAGGGCGAGGAGCGGTTCCGGCTCGGCCGTCTTCGGCGTCGCCGCGACGCGGGCGAGGCCGGCCGCCTGCCCGATGGTCTCGATGCAGCGCGCTGCCTGGTCCGCGCAGAGCCGGATCACGGCCTCCGGCGCGCGCTCGCGCAGGGTGCCGGCAAGTTCGACGCCGTCCTGCCGCGTGCGATCCGCGCCGTGAACGAGCGTGAGGGCGACGATCGCCGCCGAGATGCGCCAGAGCATGTCCGTCCCTTTCCGTCCCGGTCTCGGCCTAGCATGGCGGGGCTTGCGGCGGGCTGAAGCGATTGCACCGCATTTTATTCAATCGCCCGGCAGAGGCGGGGGACGCCCTGGAATCGCGGCGGGATCGCGATCCGCTCGAAGGGTATGGAGAGGGGTTGTTCACCATAGGTTTTAAAACCGCGCTTGATCGCGCCGGAACCGCCGCCCGGCGGGCTGGCGGGCGGCGGCTCTTAGGCTCCGTTTAAGGACCCGCACCGCAGGGTCTCGTGCGGGGTTGGGGCGAGACAGAACGGGAAGCCGCGTATCCATGGCGATTGATCCGAGGCAGGATCGGCGGGCGCATCCGGGCGCCGACGAGGCGGAGGAGGCCGTGTGCCGCGCGCGCCTTGTCGCGCGCGGCGCCGGTGTGCTCGCGGCCGCTGCGGCGCTCCTTCAGCCTTTCTTCACGCATGCCGCCGAAAGCGCCGCTCTGGCCGCGCCGGCGGCCGGGCTTCTCGTCTGGAATCTGCTCGGGCTGGTGCTGCATGTGCGTTTCGGGCCGCGCGGCGCCCCGGCGATGCTTGCCGCCGCCGGTTTCGCGCCGCTGATCGCCGCCGCCGCGGCGCCCTGGCCGGTGACCGCCGCGATCGGGCTTGTCGCGCTGAGCGATGCGGCGATCTCGGCCGAGGCACGCCCCGGCCCGCGCGCCCTGCTGCTCGGCCTTGCCGCGTTGGCCGTGGCGCTGACGGCCGCGATCCTTGTTCCCGCCGCCCTGCCGGTCCTGTTCGCGGCGCTGCTGCCGGTGCCGGTCGAGGCGCTCCTGCGCCGGCACCTTGGCCGTGCGGACCCCACGGCGCTCGGCGCCGAGATCCTGCGCCTGCGGGCCCTGCTCGCCGCGCAGGCGCGGGGGAGCGGCCGCCGCGTGGTGGTGACGGATATCGTCGGCATGATCGACCCCGTCCTGTCCGCGGCGGAGAGGGACGCGGCGGAAGCGGCATCGCGCGGAGCCGCGGAGGCGGAATCGCTTGTCGCCGCCACCCTGATCGCCGATCGCCCGATGCTGCTCGAGGCGCTGTCGCGCGCGGTGCACGGCGGCGTCGCGAGCCGCGATCTGGCGCTGCGCATGCTGGAGGCGCCGGCCGGGGCTGGTTACCCCGCGCCGCCGCGCTTCTCTGTCCGGCGGCTCGGCGTCGAGCCGCTGCCCGGTCTTGCCGGGCGCGCGATCGTGGTGATCGAGCGCGATGGGGAGGCGCCGGCGGCCGATGCCGCGCCGGGCCCGGTGGCGACGCTCGACCCGGTGCCGCTCCGGCGGGCACTGCATGATTGCGTCGCCCCCTTCAATGCCGGCCTCGGATTTCTCGACATGATCGCCGATCCGCAGCTCGCGCCGCGGGACATCGCGACCTATCGCGATTTCGCGGCCGAAGCGCATCGCGCCATCGCGGAGGCGCATCGCAACGCCGTCCTGCTCGGCCGTCTGCTCGATCTGGCACGCCATCCGCGCGCGGCGCGGGAGACGATCACACCCGGCCGGCTCGTCGGCGACGCGATCCGCGCGCTGCATCTGCGCCGGGCGGTCGAGATCGGTCAGATCCGCCTGGGCTCCGCCGAGGCGCTGCCGCCGGCCGCGCTCGAACCCGCCACCGCGCGGCTCGCGGTCGAGGCGCTGATGCGCCACGCTGCCGGGGCTGCACGCGCCGAGATCGTCTTCGCACGCGAGGGAGAGGATCTGGTCCTGACCTGCTACCGCGACGAAGGCGCAGACCCGGCCGCGCCGGACGGGCTCCAGGCCGAGATCGAGGCGGCGGCGGCGGCCGGCGGTGCGCTGGTCTTCGAGGACGGCGAAGCGGATGCGCGGCGGCTGCGCCTTCGCGGCGCCTATGCGGCGGAATGCCGGGCGGATGCGCCGGCGGTCCGGCTCGCGTCGTGAGGGGGAGGAGAACATGGTGGAACGCGAAGCCCCGATGAAGCCGCGCCCCGCCGGTGCGCCGCATCCGCGCCGGCCGCGGCTTGGCCGCGTGCTCACGCGCCAGCGCGCCATCCTGGCCGGGCTCGTGCTGTTTGCCGGCATCGTCGCGGTCAATGCGGTGGTGCTCCAGAACGACCGGCATCCCGCGCCGCTCTTCCGCACGCTGGCGCGCGGCGCCGACGGCGCGCCGCTGCCGCCGCTGCGGCCGGATGGCGGTTCCACCATCCGGCAGGCGGCCTTCACGCCGGTGCCGCTGGGCAGCGGCCGTGCCGAGCGGATCGAGAAGCCCGCCGATCGCGGGCAGGGCGAGAAGCCGAAATCCGCCGGCGAGGGCGGCGACGCGCTGGTGGCTGAGATCCAGCGCGAACTCGCGCGGCGCGGGCTCTACAAGGGCGAGGCCGACGGCCGGACCGGGCCGATGACCGTGCAGGCGATCCGCGATTTCCAGTTCGGCCAGCGCCTGCCGGTGGACGGCCGGGCGAGCGAGGAATTGCTGCGCGAACTGAGCGGCAGCCGGGCGACGATGAAGGACGAACTGCTCGACCTGCTGCGCAAATCGGTGGAGCCCGAGAAGCCGAACCGCACCGTTCTCGATGTCCAGCGCGCGCTGAACAAGGCCGGCTACGGGCCGCTGACCGAGGACGGCCAGCTTGGCCCCTCGACGCGGGCGGCGATCGCGAAATTCGAGACCGACCGCAAGCTGCCGCCGAAGGGCGAGCCGAAGGGACCGGTGCTTCAGGCGCTGGCGGCGGCGACCGGCATCGCGATCGCGCGCTGATGGCGCGGCTGACGAGCGATTTCTTCGTCTCCGCCCATCTGCGGCGCTGCGCCGCCGAGGGGGTTTTTGCCGCGCTGCGCCGCCGCGGCGGCGCGGAGGCCGGCGCGATTCTTGTCGTGGTCGACCGCCTCGACGGCACGGGGACGCTCTACGGCCCCGCGCCGCAAAGCAGTTACGGCGCGCAGGCGCCGGGGCGCGCCTTCTCCCGCCTTCACAAGGACGAGGTGCTCCCGCGCGCCGAGATCGAAGCGCGTCTCGTGCGCGAGATCGATTTCGACCCCGATTGCTGGATCATCGAGATCGAGGATCGGGGCGGGCGGCATTTCCTCGATCTTTCGCCGGAATGACGGCTCCGTTTCGGGACGCCCGTTAGGCCTCCGTTAACGATTTCCGCCGAGTTTGACGCTAGATGCCCGATTCGGAACGCCCGGCAGGCGTTGCCGTCGCGGCATCGAAGGAACTGGCCATGGGCGAAATCATCCGCTTGCGGCCTCATCTGGAGGCCAGACAGAAAAACGCCGCGCCCCAAGGCGCGGTGGGCGGGCGCACCGCGACGATCCTCCTTTTCCTTGGTGTTCGCTACGAGCGCCATGACGACCCGATTCTCGCGCCCACGACCCGCGATGCGCCGCGGGGCCGGCGGCGCAAGCGTGCGTAGCCTCGCGTTCCGCGTATCCGCGTTCCCGATTCCGTTCCGTTTCCGCATCCGGCGTCTCGGAGGCCCTCGCGATGGCGCGCCATCCTCTCCCGTCGAACCCGTCCCTCCGCGCTGCCTGCGGTCTCGCCACGGCGCTGCTGCTCGGCGGCTGCATCTCGACGACCGGTGATTTCGGTCGCCCGCAGCCCGGTTTCACCAACGACGTGCTGCTGCCCTTCACCGGCATGCTCGCCGCCAAGGCGCGGGGCGAACCCTCCTCCAGCTACGCGCTGACCGAGGACGAGAAGGTGCTGCGCAACCGCGCCTGGAACTTCCTGATGCCCGAGAACGACGCGCCGCGCGGCACATGGATGGAGCACAACCTCGCCTTCCACCGCATCCTGCCGCCGCGCTCCCAGGACGTGACGCTCTATCACCGCACAATCATGGGCGGGCCGCAATTCGGCGGCGGGCGCGGCCTCGGCGATTCGCCCAATCTGCGTGCGATCACCAGCCCCGGCGGCAATTTCAGATCGCTGACCTCGCGCTACAACCGGGTGCGCGATTCGATCGCGGCGGATCACGCGCTGATCCCCTATTTCAAGCTGGTCGCGAGCCAGGTGCGGCAGGCGGACCATATCCGTCTCCAGAGCCTCGGCCATGTCCGCTATCTGACCGAGGAGCACCGCGCCGAGGCGATCGCGCGCGTATGCGAGAACGCGATCATCATCGCGCGGGTCAACTGGGCCTTCTTCGACAAGGCCGAGCAATACCGCTATTCGCTCGAGCATCTGATCGTCGAGGGCCCGGAGCGCGAGGCGATTCCGGCCGAGCGGACGCTGATGGCGTTCGAGCGCGACATCGCCGGCTTCCGCAAGGATGCGGTGATTCCGCCGCAATGCCTGCCGGAGGCCGAGATGCCGCCGGTGATCACGCCGCGCCCGCTCGTGCGGAAATATTGACCCTGCCCTGAACCATCGCCTGCCGGTTCAGCCCGGCAGCGCCTCGCTGCCGCATTGCGCGCGGCGGAGCACGGCCTCCGCGCGCTCCCGCGCGCTGGGACGGTCGACGATCACCTTGAGGATCGCGAGCCCGGCAGGGCGCGGCGCGACGATGCGGATTTCCTCCACCGCCTGATCCTCCTCGTCGAGGCGGGTGATGCGGTCGAGCTGGGCCTCGGTCGCGAGCACGACATCGAGCGCCCCGCCGGTTGCCGCGCGGTCCGAAACGCTGGCGAAAATGCCGCGGCGCGGCAGCGCGAAGGTGATCGACAGGAAGGTCTCGGACAGCGGCACGCGGATGCGCACCGGCCCCTCGGCGAGATCGTAGCGGCAGACCGCGATCGCCATGGCCGGATCGGCATAGGGCCAGGACATGAGCGCCCGGCGATCGACCAGCGCCATCGCGTTGACCGGCGCCTCCTCGTCGAGGCGCGAGAAGATGTCCGAGCGCGCGAAATGCGGGAGGGCGAAGATCGCCGCGATATGCGTGATTCCGGCGACGATCATGAACAGCGCGGCGTGGAGGAGGATCGTCATGGCGCGCACCCGATCCGTTCGAGGCGCGGCAGCATGCGCGGATCGAGTTCGGTCGCACTGGCGCTGAGCGGGGTCTCGTAGAAGCGGAAAACGATGGTGAAGCGCCGCTGCGCGCGGGAGGAGGGCAGCCAGTTGCCCGGCAGCGGATCCGGCCCGATCTCGATCGCGAACCGCCCGTCCTGGTCGCGGATGATCTCGGCCGAGGTGAAGCCGTGCCGCTCGGCGAGATTGGCGACGAGGCGACCGGCGGAATCGGTGAGCGTCACCGTCCAGAATCGCGCGGGCGGAACGGGCGAGGAGAGCCGGTAATGGCAGGCGGTATCGAGCGGCTGCCCGCCGGCATCGCGGCTGGCACGCAGCGCATAGCCCTCGCCGGAGGCCAGCGGCAGCTCGCCTTCCGAGAACAGACGCGCGCGGGCATAGGGATCGATCTCGGCCGAGCCGACCCGCGGAGAGAATTCCCAAGGCCCGACATGGCGGGTGATCAGCGCCGCGCCGGGGCCGATCGCGCTGATCGTCAGCGCGATGCCGGCGGCGAACCCGGCGATGATGGTCAGCAGGACGAGAAGCGCGCGCATGGCCGGAACGTTCAGGAGCGTCGCGCGGGCTCTGTCGGCGCGGCGGAAAGCGGGCCCTCCGCCGGCTCTTCCGCGAGAAGCTCGATCTCCTTGAGGATCGCCCGGCCGCGATTGGTGAGGCGATAGGCGCGGCGGGCCTGGATCGTCGTCGCCTCGACGGCGCCGGCGATCTCGGCGAGCTTGGGGTCGCGCACCGGCCTGTCGGTCTCCGGCAGGCCGATCAGCGGCTTCAGTTCGACATCGAGATGGGCGAAGGCCATCACCTGCTGGAAGGTCATCGCTGGCAGCGAGCCGCCGGTCATGTTGTTGGTGGGGGAATAATCGTCGTTTCCGAACCAGATTGCGGTGGTGAAATTGCCCGAATAGCCGACATACCAGGCGTTACGGTATTCGTCCGTCGTGCCGGTCTTGCCGGCATGCGGCACGCCCGGCAGCGCCGCGCGGCGGCCGGTTCCCTCGGTCGGCACCTTGGAGAGCATGAAGTTGAGGTCTCGCGCCGCCTGCTCCGGCATCACCTGGGGATGGCGGTCCGGCTCATCCTCCACGCGGTAGAGCACGGCCCCGGCGGCGCTGAGGATCTCCCGCGCCGCATAGGCTTTCGCCCGCCTGCCGCCATTGGCGAAGGCGTTGAACCCGTTGGCCATGTCCACCACCGTCAGTTCCGAGGCGCCGATCGGCAGCGGCACCACGTCGCGCAGATTGGTCGTGAAGCCGAGCGCGCGGGTCAGGGCGATGACCTTCTTGCGGCCGCGGGCATGGGCCTTGTCGCTGGTCGCATCGCGGCCGTTCTGGCCGAGCAGTCCGGTCAGCTGCACGGGAATGGTGTTGATCGATTTCGCAAGCGCCACCGTCGCCGGCACCGAGCCCGCGAAGGAGCGGCCGTAATTCGCCGGGCACCAGGTGAAACCGGCATAGACGCAGGTCGGGCGGTCCGTCACCACGGTATCGGGGCGGATCAGCCCCTGCGCCAGCGCCGCGGCGTAGATATAGGGCTTGAACGAGGAGCCCGGCGGGCGCATCGCGATGGTCGCGCGGTTGAACTGGCTCTGGCCGTAATCCCGCCCGCCGACCATGGCCTTGAGGCCGCCATCGAGATCGAGCGTGACGATCGCGTATTGGCGCACGCCGTAAGTCGCGCCGTGCTGGCGCAGGATCGCCTCGGCGGCGCGCTCGGCATGCCGCTGGAGGCCGCGATCAATCGGTGTGCGCACCGTGAGGATGCGCTCATGGCCGAGCCGCCCGGCCAGGGCGAGCTGGCGCACCTCCTCGAAGGCGAAATCGAGCGCGTAATCGGCGATGTTCTCGTTCTGGCGCTCGACCGGCGTCGCGGGGTTGCGCAAGGCGGTCGCGATCTGGCCCTGGGTGAGGAACCCGGCCTCGACCATGTTCGAGAGCACGTCGGCCGCGCGGGCGCGGGCGGCGGGGAGGTTGATGGTCGGGGAATATTTCGACGGCGCCTTGAACAGCCCGGCGATCATCGCCGC
Source organism: Rhabdaerophilum calidifontis (assembly GCF_008641065.1). Taxonomy (GTDB): domain Bacteria; phylum Pseudomonadota; class Alphaproteobacteria; order Rhizobiales; family Beijerinckiaceae; genus Rhabdaerophilum; species Rhabdaerophilum calidifontis. The sequence goes on from NZ_VTRS01000007.1 coordinate 108,106, forward strand.
CTCCGCGAGCGTGATGTCGCGGACATCCTTGCCGAAATAATGCTCCGCGGCCGATTGCACCCCGAACACTCCGTTCCCGAGATAGGCGCGGTCGAGATAGAGCTTGAGGATTTCGGGCTTGGTGAGCCGCGCTTCGAGCCAGAAGGCGAGGAACGCCTCCTTGATCTTGCGTTCGAGCGAGCGCTCGTTGGAGAGGAACAGGTTCTTCGCGAGCTGCTGGGTGATGGTCGAGCCGCCCTGCACCACGCCGTTGGCGCGAGCATTGGCCATCAGCGCCCGGGAGAGGCCGCCGATATCGATGCCGAAATGGTCATGGAAGCGGCGATCCTCGGTTGCGAGCGCCGCCTTGACGAGATGCTCCGGCAATTGTTCGAGCGGTACCGATTCCGAATGCAGGATGCCGCGCCGCCCGATCAACTCGCCGTTCTGATCGAGAAAGGTGACGGCGAGATCCTGCCGCTTCAGCCAATTGTCCTCGTCCACGGCGCGGAAGGCGGGCTTGGCCAAAGCCGTCATCAGCACGCCGCCGATTGCGGCATAGGTCAGCGCCTCGCAGGCGAAGGCCACGAGCGCGCGGCCGGCGGGGGAGGGTTCGAGCGCGTCGGAGGCATGGCGTATCCGCCACAGCCCCTCCTTGATGCGCTCGCCGAGCGCGTGCAGCGAATGTTCGAGCCAGGCGTCGAGATCGCGCGCCCGGCGGGCGATCTTCTCGGCAAGACTGATCTTCCGGAACTCGGCCATGCTATCAACCGCCTGCGACGCAAAGGATGTTTCTACTTCACCGCCTCCGCTCTGGCCAGTGTTGGCGCGGCATCGGGGGCTTGACCTCGGTGATAGGCCGGTGAATGGCAGATGGATGCCGGCCGATGCCCCGCCCTTCTGGAAAACCAAGCCCCTCGCGGCCATGAATGCGGCGGAATGGGAGAGCCTGTGCGATGGCTGCGGCCGCTGCTGCCTCATCAAGATGGAGGACGAGGACAGCGGGCAGTTCTATTTCACGGATGTCGCCTGCCGGTTGTTCGATGCCGGCACCTGCCGCTGCCGCGATTACGAGAACCGCGACGCATTGGTGCCCGATTGCGTGCGCCTCACGCCCGAGAATGCCGGCGCGCTCGGCTGGATGCCGCCGAGCTGCGCCTATCGGCTGCTGGCCGAGGGGCGGGATCTTCCGGCCTGGCATCCGCTTGTCAGCGGTCGGGCGGAGAGCGTCGAGGAAGCCGGCGCGAGCGTCCGGGGGCGCGTTTCCGGGCTGGAGGATGCCTTTACCCTGCCCGAACTCGTGGCGCGCATCCGGCAATGGCCCGGGCGCTGGCCGCGGCGGCGGAGAAATCCCCGCGATTAAGGTAAATATTCCTAGTATAGGAATTATATCGTTGACAGCGTCACGGCCTGACGCTAGGGTTCGGACACGCTCCCGAATTGCGGGCGGATGGCGCTCTCCGCCGCCGGAACCTTCCTCATGATCATTCTCGCGACGTCCGAGGGGGCGTCCGTCCCGGTTTGCACCGGGCTCATCCATATCGTCAGGGCTCGCGGCGACGCGGGCCCTTTCCTTTGCGGCGCCCCGCAGCCGGGGCGTCTGCCGGGCAGGGACAACGAGACCATGACCAGCATGAGACCCGAAGAGGCCGGGCACGCGGCACCGCCCCCCATCCGCCGGGCGCGCCCGGCGGGCCGCCGCCGCCTCGTGGCGCGGCTGTGGCGGACGGCCGAGCGGCAGGTGGCCGAGATCGAGACGCGGCTTCAGGCGGCGGAGACCGATCCCGCCCATCTCGAGCGCGATGCCAAGACGCTGGCGATCCTCGCGCGGACGGTCCGCGACCTCGTCGCGCTCGAGGTCGAGGCGGCGGAGGCCGCTGCGCCGGCGCCGCGACGCAGCCGCCTGATCGCCGATTCGCGAATGCCCGCCCGCGGCGAGGCCGGAGACAGCACGGATGACGCAGGCGAGGCCCGAAACCTCGAAGATTTCCGCGCCGAGCTTGCGCGACGCCTTGATCAGCTGCGTCGAGAGCGGCCAGGGGAGGCACCTGCTTGAAGGGCTCCGCGGCGGCGACCTCGTCTGGTTCCTGACGGACTGGCTGCTGTTCGCGCGGCCTGACCAATTGCCGCCGGAAACGGCGCGGGGCGGCGGCGACTGGAGCACCTGGCTGGTGCTCGGCGGCCGCGGCGCCGGAAAAACCCGCACCGGCGCCGAATGGGTCCGGGGGCTGGCGCTCGGACGCCCGCCCTTCGCGGCGCGCCCCGTCGGCCGGATCGCGATCATCGGCGAGACGATGCAGGATCTGCGCGAGGTGATGGTCGAGGGCGTCTCCGGCCTCCGCGCCATCCACCCGCCGGCCGAGCGGCCGGTCTGGCATGCCTCGCGGCGGCGACTCGAATGGCCCAACGGCGCGGTGGCGCAGGGGTTTTCGGCGGAGGATCCGGAATCGTTGCGCGGCCCGCAATTCGAGGCCGCCTGGTGCGACGAACTCGCGAAATGGCCGCATGCTGCGGAGGCCTTCGACATGCTGCAATTCGGGCTGCGGCTCGGCGCGCGACCGCGGCAGGTGATCACCACCACGCCGCGGCCGACACCCTTGCTCAAGCGCCTCGCGGCCGACCCCCGCACGGCCCTGAGCCATGCGCCGACCCGGGCCAATGCCGCCAATCTCGCGCCGAATTTCCTGGCTGAGATCGTCGGCCGCTATGCCGGAACGGCGCTCGGGCGCCAGGAACTCGACGGCCTGTTCATCGAGGAGCGGCCGGACGCGCTGTTCCGGCGCGAGGCGATCGAGGCCGGCCGCTGCGCATCGCCGCCGGCGCTGGCGCGGATCGTCGTCGCGGTCGATCCGCCGGCGGGCGGGCGGCGCGGCGGACGCTGCGGCATCATCGTCGCGGGACGGGACGCGGCGGGGCTCGTCTATGTCGTCGAGGACGCCTCGCTCGAATCGGCGCCGCCGGAACGCTGGGCCGCGCGCGCCATCGAGGCCTATCGCCGCCACGAGGCCGATGCGCTCGTCGCCGAGATCAACCAGGGCGGGGCGATGGTCGCGAGCGTGCTCGGCGCGGTGGATGCCGCCGTGCCGGTGACGCCGGTGCGCGCGCGGCGCGGCAAGCATGTCCGCGCCGAGCCGGTGGCGGCGCTCTACGCCCAGGGCCGGGTGCGCCATGCCGGATGCTTCCCGGCGCTCGAGGACGAGATGGTCGCCTTCGGCCCCGACGGGCTGGCGGAGGGACGGTCTCCGGACCGGCTCGACGCGCTCGTCTGGGCGGTGACGCATCTCGCGCTCGACGGCGAGGCCGGCGCGCCGCGGGTGCGGCGGCTGATCGGTTGAGCGGATTCTGTCGAAGGCAAGGAGACACGGATGCCTGGCATTCTCGGCCGTCTGATCGGCGGCAAGGGGCGAAAGAAGGCCGCGCGGCCGGCGCCCTTCGTGGCCTTTCATCAGCCCGCGCCCGGCCTGTTCCGCGAGCGTGCCGGCGCGGGGCTCGTCCGGGCCGGCTACCACCGCAACGCGATCGTTCACCGCTCCGTTCGCCTCGTCGCCGAGGCGGCCGCGAGCGTGACCTGGACGATCCTTGCCGACGGGGCCGAGCGGCGCGACCACCCGGCCGAGCAGCTGCTGCGCCGGCCGAACCCGCGCCAGAGCGGACCGGAGCTGATGGAGGCGGTCTATGGCCATCTCCTGCTTTCCGGCAACGCCTATTGCGCGCTGCTCGCCGAGGCGGATGCGCCGCGCGAGATCCATGTCCTGCGCCCGGACAGGGTCTCGGTCGTCACCGGCCCGGATGGCTGGCCGGCGGGCTATGAATACGCGGTCGGCGCTTCGGTGACGCGCTTCGGGGTGGAGCCGTCCGGTCTGTCGCCGATCCTGCATCTGCGGCTGTTCGATCCGCTCGAAGATCATTACGGCTTCGCCCCGCTCGCGGCGGCGCAGGTCGCGCTCGAGATGCACGAGGCCGCGAGCCGCTGGAACAAGGCGCTGCTCGACAATTCCGCGCGCCCCTCCGGTGCGCTGGTTTATGCGAGCCAGGGCAACGACAATCTTTCGGACGATCAGTTCGACCGGCTGAAGGCCGAGCTGGAAACGGCGTTCCAGGGCTCCGGCAATGCCGGCCGGCCGATCCTGCTCGAAGGGGGGCTCGACTGGAAACCGCTCTCGCTGACGCCCAAGGACATGGATTTCCTCGAGGCGCGGGCCGGTGCGGCGCGCGAGATCGCGCTGGCGCTTGGCGTGCCGCCGCTGCTGCTCGGCCTGCCGGGGGACAATACCCACGCCAACTATGCCGAGGCGAACCGCGCCTTCTGGCGTACGACGGTGCTGCCGCTCGCCTCGCGCACCATGGCGGCGATGGCGCATTGGCTCCAGCCGCTCTTCGCCGAGACGCTGCGCTTCGAGCCCGATCTCGACCGGATCGAGGCGCTGGCCGCCGAACGCGCCGCATTGTGGAAGCGGGTCGGCGAGGCGCCCTTCCTCACCGAGGAGGAGAAGCGCGAGGCGCTCGGCTACGGCCGCCGCACGGCTCCCCTGACCGGAACGGGCCGGGAGGAGGCATGAGCGCGGTCACGGAATTCGTGCTCTCGCGCGGGGATCTCGCCGATCTCGCGCTGTTCCTCTGGGCGAGCGGTGCCTCGGCGCTGCTGGTGCAGGTGCTGCGCGAGAACGCCGCCGCCAACCGGCGCTTCGACGCCTTCCTGCGCGAGCTCGCGCGCTTCAACGCCCGCCATGGAGATATCGAGCCATGATGCTGCCCCGCCTCTCCCTTTGCAGGCGGAAAGGGGCTGAACGCCCCGATCCGCGCCACGCGGACCTGATCTTCCGCCGCTTCTTCACGCTGATCGGCCGCCTGGAGCGGCCGCAGCGCGCCGCGCCCGAGACCAAGGCGCGCATCACGCGCCTTGACGATCCATCCCATCGCCCGTCCTGACCCGGATTTCCCGATGACGAAGCTTCCCGATTTCGGCCGGCTAACCTCCCCACCGGCCGGAAGAGGCGTCCGCGCGCCTGCCCCCTCCCTCAAGCGCGCGGACGCCGACCTTCTCCCGCCCGATGCCGCCGGCGAGTTCGAGGGCTATGCCTCGGTCTTCGGCGTGATGGATCTCGGCCGCGACGTCGTGCTGCCGGGCGCCTTCCGCGCGACGCTGGAAAGGCGCGGCGCGCGGGGGGTGAAGCTGCTCTGGCAGCACGATCCGGCGCAGCCGATCGGCGAATGGCGCGAGATCCGCGAGGACCGGCACGGGCTCTATGTCCGCGGCGCGCTCGATCTCGGCCATGCGCGGGGGCGCGAGGCGCTGCGCCTGATGCGGCGCGGCGCCGTGGACGGGCTGTCGATCGGCTATCGCAGCGAGGCGGAGCGGCGCGATCCCGCGACCGGCCTGCGCCGGCTCGAACGCGTCGATCTCTGGGAAATCTCGCTCGTGACCTTCCCGCTCCTGCCGCAGGCCAGGGTGCGCTCGGTCAAGGCGGCGTGGGCCGCCCTCATGCCGCGCCGAGGCGGCGCGGCGACTTCCGCCGGCTGGCCGGCATTCCAGCAAAGGACCTGAACCATGGACCATCAGAACGAGGCGCAGGCCGCGCCGGAGACCAAGGTGCTCGAGGCTTTCGAGGCCTTCCGGGCCGCCAATGACGAACGGCTCGCCGAGATCGAGCGCCGCCAGGGCGCCGATATCCTGCTCGAGGAGAAGGTCGACCGCATCGGCCGTGCGATCGATCGCCTCGCCACATGGTCGCGCCGGCCAGCGCTGGCGCCGATGCCGGGGCGCGAGGGCGGCGATGTGCTCGAGCACAAGACCGCCTTCGACGCCTATATCCGCACCGGCCAGGGCGAGGCGTTGCGCCTCATCGAGGCCAAGGCGCTGAACGGCGCGATCGCCCCCGATGGCGGCTATCTCCTGCCGCCGGACGCCGAGGCTGGCATCCTCGCCCGCATGGCCTCGCTCTCGCCGATCCGCTCGGTGGCGAGCGTCCGCCCGCTCGCGAACATCTCGCTCAAGAAGGCGGTCTATCCCGTGGGCGCCAATGCCGGCTGGGCGACGGAGACCCCGCCGAGCAACACGATCGGCGCCTCGAGCTATGGCGAGATCACCTTCAACACGATGGAACTCTTCGCCCAGCCGGCGGCGACGCAGGCGATGCTCGACGACGCTGCCGTCGATGTCGAGGAATGGATCGCCGACGAGATCCTGATGTCCTTCGCGGAGCAGGAAAGCGCGGCCTTCGTCAACGGCGACGGCACCAACAAGCCCAAGGGGTTCATGACCTATCCGAAGGTCGCGGACAGTGCCTTCACCTGGGGCAATATCGGCATGATCGCCACCGGCGTCTCCGGCGCCTTCCCGGCCTCCAACCCCTCGGACACGCTGGTCGACCTCGCGCATGCGGTGAAGAGCGTCTATCGCCAGAACGGCGTCTTCGTCATGAACCGCAAGACGCAGAACGCGATCCGCAAGTTCAAGGATGCCTCGGGCCAGTATCTCTGGGCGCCGGCGACGACGCCCGGTGCGCGGCCGAGCCTCATGGGCTTCCCCGTGATCGAGAGCGAGGACATGCCGGACATCGCCGCGAACAGCCATTCGGTTGCGTTCGGCGATTTCCGACGCGGCTATCTCGTGGTCGACCGGATCGGCATCCGCGCGTTGCGCGATCCCTATTCCGCCAAGCCCTATGTGTTGTTCTACACCACGAAGCGCGTCGGCGGCGGCGTCCAGGATTTCGAGGCGATCAAATTGCTGCGCTTCGGCACCTGAGCCGTCAGGGCGCGGCGGCGCTCCGCCCCCAGCGGCCGAGCACGCCATCAATCCAGCCGGCCTGCGGCGCGACGCGCACCGCCTGTGCCGTCGTGCCGCAGCTCTTCGCGCGGCCGAACGCCTCGCGGCCATAGACCACGCCGACGACGAGCCGGTCCTCCAGGACCGGACCGCCGGAATCGCCGGTGCAGACGGCGAAATCGTCGAGCCCGGCATCCGGCGTGTAGCCGAGGCGCATGAAGCGCGGGTAGAAGCGCGGCAGAACCGAGACGCGGGCGCTGCGCAGGGTGCCCGCGCTTTCCTCGAGGCCGTCGACCGCGAGGCCGAACCCCGCGATCACCCGCCGCGCGCCGACGGCATGCCCGCCCGCGCCGCGGTCGATCGCCATCGGCAGGAAGCGGGCCGGAAGCTGGCCTTCGAGCCGGATCAGCGCGATGTCGATCGAGACGCGCGAGCGCGGCGAGAAGCCGGGATGGATCGCCTTCGCCGCGACACGCTGAAGGACATGCGAGCCGTTCTCGGGATAGGCGACCGCGATCCGCTTGTTGCCGGCGACGCAATGCGCCGCCGTGAGGATGATGTCGCGCGCGATGGCGGTGCCGGTGCAGGCGCCGTGCCGGTTCCGCTCGTTCGAGAGCACCATGACGAGATGCGCACCGAGCCCTGAATCCGGCCCGGACGCCCGCCCGCCAAGCGCCCACGCCTCCGGCACGGCCGCGGCGAGCACCAGTGCGAGAACAGCGAAGCGGCGAGCCTTGATCACGGGCCGGACCTTGGCACCGGACCGGGCCCCGCGCAAGCGCCATGCGGCGCTGTCGAGAGGATGGTTGCGATGATACCCGTTTTGATCGAGGGGCCGGCGCTGGAGCCGGTGACGCTGGCCGAGGCGAAGCTCTGGCTGCGGCTCGACGGCCCCGACGAGGACGATCTCGTCATGGCGCTGATCGTGGCGGCCCGGCTGATGGTCGAGGCCGAGAACGGCCAGGTGCTGATCGGTCAGAATTGGCGCCTCGTCGGCGATCGCTGGCCGGAAGGCGGGCTGATTCCGGTGCGGATCGGGCGGATTCTGGCAGTCACCGGCGGGCGCGTCTTCCCGTCGGAGGGGCCGGCGGTGCCGATCGCGGCCGATCGCTTCACCGTGTTCCCGCATGCCGATCCGCCCGGGATCCTGCCGCTGGAAACGCCCAATCCCGGCCGGGTTGCCTCCGGGATCGAGATCGACCTGCGCCTCGGCTTCGGCGAGACGGCCGGCGCCGTGCCCGAGACGATCCGCCTCGCGATCCGCCGCCTGGTGATGCTCTGGTACGAGAATCGCGGCGATGCAGGGGATGTCGAGGCCGGGCTGCCGCCCGCGATCCGCGCATTGCTCAAGCCGTTCCGGCGCTTCCGCCTGGGGAGCGCGCGATGAGTGCGGCGCGGCGGATTGTTGCCGGCGGCCTGCGCCGGCACCGGATCGTGGTCGAGGCGCCGGCCGAGATCCCCGATGCGCTCGGCGGCGCCCGGCCGGGCTGGGCGGTGCTCGCGACCCTGTGGGCGCGGATCGAGGCGACGGGCGGGCGCGAGCCGGTGGAAGCCGGCCGGGCCGAAGGCCGGACGGAGACGCGCATCACCCTGCGCCACCGGCCCGGCATCGATCCCCGGATGCGGTTCCGGCTCGGCGCGCGGATCTTCCTGATCCGCGCCGTGTTCGATCCGGACGGACGCCGCCGCGACCTCGTCTGCCTGTGTGAGGAGACGACGCCATGACCGTGCCGCTCCACCCGATCCTGAGCCTCAAGGCGGCGCTGCGGACGCGGCTTCTCGCCGATCCGGATCTCGCGGCCTTGATCGGAGGCGCCGTGCATGACGCGCCGCCGCGCGGCCTCGACCCGCCCTATCTCGCCCTCGGCGATGCCCGGCTGACGGAGAACGGCGCAAGCCTTGCCGAAGGTGCGATCATCGATTGCGAACTCGTCGGCGTGACACGGGAGCGCGGCAGCGCCGGCGCGCTCGAACTGGCTGCGGCGGTCGCTGCTGCCCTGGCGGACCCGCTTCCCGTGCTGAGCGCGCATCGGCTCGTGGCGCTCGATCTCCGTCAGGTCGAAACCCGGCACGATCCCGCTTCCGGCCTCACCCGCGCGATCCTCCGGTTTCGCGCCTTCACCGAACCAACCTGAACCCGACGGGGGATTCCATGGCGGCGCAACGCGGCAAGGATCTGCTTCTCAAGGTCGATGACGGAACCGGCCTTCTCGTAACCGTGGCGGGGCTGCGCACGCGCCGCCTTGCCTTCAATGCCGAGGCGGTCGACATCACCCACTCGGAATCGGCCGGACGCTGGCGCGAACTGCTCGACGGCGCCGGCGTGAAACGCGCGAGCATCACCGGCGCCGGCGTGTTCCGGGACGCGGCCTCGGATGCGCTGATCCGCCAGATCTTCTTCGACGGGCTGATCCGCCGGTTCCAGGTGGTCCTGCCGGATTTCGGCACGATCGAGGGGCCGTTCCAGGTCGCCGCATTGGATTTCCGCGGTGAGCACCAGGGCGAGGTCACGTTCGACATGACGCTCGAGAGCGCCGGCGCGCTCGTCTTCACCGCGCTGTGAGGGCGAAATGGCGAACAGGCATCGTGGCGAGGTGACGCTTGTGCTCGACGGCACCCGCTTCACCCTGCGCCTGACGCTCCAGGCACTGGCCGAGATCGAGACCGCGCTGGAGCTTCCCGGCCTCGGCGCGCTCGGCGCCCGGCTCGGCGGCGGGCGGCTCTCGGCGCGCGACCTCGCGATCGTGCTCGCGGCCGCGATCCGCGGCGGCGGTGCGGCGATCGATGATGAAACGGTGGCCGCCCGCGTGGCGGCCTCGGACCTGCCGGCGGTTCTTGCGGCGCTCGGCGTGCTGTTCGAGGCGAGCTTCGCGGGGGAGGCCGGCGCGGCGCGCCCCCCGGACCCTCCGCTGCCGGCGGCGCGGGGAGCCTGAACCCGGACGCGGATGCCGGCCTGCCCTGGCCGGACATGCTCGCCTTCGGGCTCGGGATCCTCGCCCTGCCGCCGGATGCCTTCTGGCGCCTGACGCTGCCGGAATTCCTCGCGGCGCTCGAAGCGCGCACCGGCCGTCGCCGTGCCGTGTCGCCGCTCGGACGCGCCGAATTCGCCGCGCTGATGGCGCGCTTTCCCGATGATTCCGTTCCGATTGCTGCAAGGAGCCATCCCCATGGCGCATGATCTCGACGAGGCGGCCGAGGCCCTGGGCGGGCTTGGCGACCATATGTCCCGGCTCGACCAGCTCGCGACCCAGTTCGGCCGCTCGCTTTCGCGCACGCTCGCCTCGGGCATCGCGCAGGGCCGGAGCTTCGACGACATCCTCCAGCGGCTCGGGGAGCGGCTCGTCGAACTCTCCCTGCGCGCGGCCTTCAAGCCGCTGGAGACCGGGCTCGGCTCGGTCTTCAACGGGATCAGCGGCGCGGTTTCCGGGCTGTTCGGCGGCGGTGGTGGCGGCGAGGGGCTTTTCTCGGGCGGTACCGGGGGCGGGGAGGCGGGGTTCGGCGGGCTGTTCGGTGGCGGCGGCGTGACCGTCAACATGGCGGTCTCGACGCCGGACGCGGAGAGCTTCCGCAATTCCGAGGGGCAGATCGGTGCCGCGCTCGCCCGCGCCGTGACGCGCGGCCAGCGCAATCTCTGACGGAGGACAGGATGAGCATCGCCGGCTTTCACGAGGTGCGCTTCCCGCTCGATATCGCGCTCGGCGCGCGGGGCGGGCCGGAGCGCAAGACCGAGATCGTCACCACCGCCACCGGGCGCGAGGAGCGTAACGCGCGCTGGGCGCATTCCCGCCGCAAATACGATGCCGGCTACGGCGTGAAGACCATCGCCCGGCTCGCCGAGATCGTGGCCTTTTTCGAGGAGCGGCGCGGCCGGCTGCACGGCTTCCGCTTCCGCGACCGCCTCGACTGGACCTCGGCGCCCGGCAACGCCGCGCCGGGCCCACTCGACCAGGCGCTCGGCACCGGGGATGGTGCCCGTGTCGAATTCGCGCTTCGCAAGACCTATGGCACGGTCTTCGCCCCCTATTCCCGCCCGATCCTCAAGCCGGTCTCGGGGTCCGTCCGGGTGGCTGTGGCCGGGATCGAGGCCGTGGCGGGAACCGCATTCCATGCCGATGCGGCGAGCGGGATCGTCACCTTCCAGCCCGGCCATGTCCCGCCCCCCGGCGCGGCGGTGACGGCGGGCTTCGTGTTCGATGTGCCGGTGCGTTTCGACACGGATTTCCTCGAATTCGACCTCTCCGCCTTCGAGGCGGGGGCGATCCCCTCCATCCCGCTCGTCGAATTGAGGGCCTGACCATGCGCATGCTGCCCCCCGTTCTCGCCGCGGGCCTCGCCTCCGGCGTGACCACGCATTGCCGCTGCTGGCTGCTGACGCGCCCGGACGGCTTCGCGCTGGGCCTGACCGATCATGACCGCGACCTCGTGATCGACGGCCGGACCTTCGAGGCGCAGGGTGGCTTCGAGGCGAGCGCGACCGAGGCGGGCGCCGGGATGGCCGTTACCGGCGGCGAGGTGGCGGGCTCGCTGTCGAGCGCCCGCATCCTGCCCGAAGAGATCGAGGCCGGGCTCTATGACGGCGCCGAACTCCGGACCTATCTCGTCGACTGGTCGGCTCCCGCGCTCGATGGCCTGATCGAGGTGGCGACGCTCGGCGAGATCCGGCGGCTCGACGGCCGCTTCGTCGCCGAGACGCGCAGCGCACTGCACGCCTACGACCAGGCGCGCGGCCGGCTCTTCGCCGCCGCGTGTGACGCCGAACTCGGCGATACGCGCTGCGGGATCGGGCTCGGCGGCCCGCCCTATCGCCTCGACGGGGTGATCGGGGAAACGGACGGATCGCTGACCCTTGCTGTGCCGGCGCTTGCCGGCAGCGCCACCGGGCTGTTCACCCGCGGGCTGCTGCATTTCATCTCCGGCGCCAATGCGGGCGGCTCGGCCCTGATCAAGGAGCACCGCCCGGGCGGCGTGCTCGTTCTGTGGCAGCCGCTGGTCCGCGCGATGGCGCTCGGCGATTCCGTTACTGCCAGGGCCGGCTGCGACAAGCGTTTTGCGACCTGCCGCGACCGGTTCGGCAATGCCGTGAACTTCCGCGGCTTTCCCCATATCCCGGCGCCGGATTTCGTGCTGACCTATGCCCGGACGGGCGAGGGCCGGCATCTCGGCCGGCCGCTGGTTGCGTGAGGGCGGCCGATGAGCGCCTCCGCAGCCCCGCAGCCGACCCGCGCGGCGATTGTCACCGCCGCGCGCGGCTGGATCGGAACCCCCTACCGGCATCAGGCCTCGCTGCGCGGCGCGGGCTGCGATTGCCTCGGGCTGCTGCGCGGCCTCTGGCGCGAGCTGATCGGCCCGGAACCGGCGGCACTAGGCCCCTATTCCCCCGCCTGGGCTGAGATCGGCGGCGGCGATCCGCTGATCGAGGCGGCCCGGCGCCATCTCGCGCCGCGCGCGGACGGCAGCATCGCCCCCGGCGCGGTGCTGCTCTTCCGCTGGCGGCCCGGCCTTCCCGCCAAGCATTGCGGCATTGCCACGGCGCCGGACCGGATGATCCACGCCCATGATGGCGCCGCGGTCGCCGAGGTGGCGATCGTTCCCCAATGGCGGCGGCGGCTCGCCGCGACCTTCGACTTTCCCGGCATGGTGGATTGATGGCGACAATTGCGCTCCAGATCGCGGGAACCGCGGTCGGCTCCTTCCTCGGCGGGCCTTTCGGCGCCGCGATCGGCTCGGCGGTCGGCGGCACCGTCGGCGCGATGATCGACCGCTCGCTGCTCGGCGCCGGCAAGCGCGTGATCGAGGGGCCGCGCCTCTCCGATCTCGCGGGGATCTCCGCCAGCGAGGGCGCGCCGATTCCGCGCGTCTATGGCCGGGTGCGCATCGGCGGCCAGGTGATCTGGGCGACCGAGTTCGAGGAGAGCCGGACGATCGAGCGTTCCGGCTCGGGGGGCGGCAAATCGCTCGGCGGCGGGAGCGCGCCCGTCACCGAGACCGTGCGCTACAGCTATTTCGCCAATGTCGCGATCGGCCTCTGCGAGGGGCCTGTCGCCTTCCTGCGCCGTATCTGGGCCGATGGCGAGGAACTCGACCTCGCCGGCGTGGCGATGCGCTTCTACCCCGGCACCGAGGATCAGGCGCCCGACCCGCTGATCGTCGCCAAGCAGGGCACGGCGGCGCTGCCGGGCTTCCGCGGCCTCGCCTATATCGTCTTCGAGCGCCTGCCGCTCGAACGCTATGGCAACCGCCTGCCGCAATTCGCCTTCGAGATCGTGCGGCCCGCGCCGGGACTTCCCAGGATGATCCGCGCGATCAACATCATTCCCGGTTCGACGGAATTCGGCTACAGCACGGGCGAGATCCGCGAGGATTTCGGCTATGGCGCCTCGCAGGCGGTCAACCGCGCGCAATGGACGCATGCGACCGACTGGGACGCCTCGCTCGACCAGCTCCAGGCGCTGATGCCGGAACTCGAACGCGCGACGCTGGTTTCCGCCTGGTTCGGCGACGACCTGCGCGCCGCGCATTGCACGCTGCGGCCCAGGGTCGAGAAATCCGGCAAGGCGATCCTCGGCGGCGAATGGCGCGTCTGCGGGCTGACCCGCGCCGAGGCGCTCCCCGTCTCGGCCTATGACGGTCGCCCGAATTACGGCGGCACGCCCGCCGACCAGAGCGTGATCGACGCCATCCGCGATCTGCGCGCACGTGGGCTCCAGGTGGCGCTGCATCCGTTCATCCTTATGGATATTCCGGCCGGGAATGGCCGGCCGGATCCCTATGGCGGCGGCGCGAATCAGCCCCCCTTCCCCTGGCGCGGGCGGATCACCTGCGACCCCGCGCCGGGGCAGTCCGGTTCGCCGGAAGGCACGCCGGCGGTATCCGGGCAGATCGCTGCGCTGATCGGCACCGCATCCCCGGCGCATTTCGCGCTCGACGGCGACACGGTGCTCTATTCGGGCCCGGAGGAATGGAGTCTCCGGCGCATGGTGCTGCACCATGCGATGCTGGCCAGGGCGGCAGGCGAGGTCGAGACCTTCATCCTCGGCTCCGAACTGGTGGGTCTGACGCATCTCTCTGCCGGCAACGGCGCCTATCCCTTCGTTCAGGCCCTGCTCGCGCTGATCTCGGATATCCGCGCGATCCTCGGCCCGGGCACGGTGATCACCTACGCGGCGGACTGGACCGAATACGGCGCGCAAGCCCGCGACGGCGGGCAGGAGCTGCGCTTTCCGCTCGATCCCGTCTGGGCGCATCCAGAGATCGGCGCCATCGGCATCGATTTCTACATGCCGCTGTCCGATTGGCGGCCCGGCCGCGACCATCTCGACGCGGCGGAGGCCTATGGTCCGGCGGATCCGGATTACCTGCGCGCGCGGATCGCCTCCGGCGAGGGATATGACTGGTATTACGCCGATGATGCGGCGCGCACGGGCCAGATCCGGCAGCCGATCACCGACGGCGCCTATGGCAAGCCATGGGTCTTCCGGCCGAAGGATCTCGCGGGCTGGTGGCTCGGCCCGCATGTCGAGCGCGTCGGCGGCCTCGAACTCGGCCAGCCGACCGCTTATCCCGGCCCGGTCAAGCCGATCTTCCTGACCGAGATCGGTTGCCCGGCGGTGGACAAGGGCGCGAACCAGCCGAACGTCTTTCCCGATCCGAAATCCTCCGAGAACGCCTTCCCTTACGCCTCCATCGGTGCGCGCGACGATCTCGTGCAGCGCCGCGCGCTGGAGGCGATCCTGCGCCATTTCGATCCCTCCGCGCCGGATTTCGCGGCGGCGAACAATCCGCTTTCGCCGATCAACGGCATCCGGATGGTTGCGCCGGGTTTCATCGCGCCCTGGGCCTGGGATGCGCGCCCCTATCCCGCCTTCCCGCGCCTGACCGGGCTGTGGTCGGACGGAGGGAACTGGCATCGCGGCCATTGGCTCAACGGCCGGATCGAGGCGGTGCCGATCGCGGCGCTGATCGCGATGATCGCGGCGGATCTCGGGCTCGATCCGCCCGCCTTCCGCGCGGTGGACGGGATCGTCGACGGCTATGTGATCGAGCGTCCGATGAGCGCCCGCGCCGCAATCGAGCCGCTCGCCGGTCTCTTCGGGCTTGCGGTGCGCATCGAGGGCGATCGCGTGGCCTTCATCGGCCGCCCGAGTGCTGTCGTCGCGACCATCCCCGAGGAGATGCTCGTCGAGGCCCGCGACGGACGCCGGATCGAGATCACGCGCCGGCAGGAAACCGAGATGCCGCGCCGGCTCCAGCTGCAATTCACCGATTCGGAGCGCGATTTCCGCCGCGCCGTGGTCCAGGCCGAGAAGAACGATGCCCGGACGATGCGCGAGGAGGGCGAGGCGGTGGCGATCCATGTCCCGCTCGCCGCCGCGCAGCGGATCGCCGAGACGCGGCTCCAGGATATCTGGTCGGCGCGCGAGAGCTTCCGCTTCTCGCTCGCGCGCGGGGCGCCGCCGATCGAGCCTGGCGATCTGGTCGAAATCCCGACCGCCTCCGGCCCACGCCGGGTTCTGGTCGACCGGCTCACCGATCGCGGCATCCGCGATGTCGAGGGGCGCGGCCTTGATCCCGCCTTCGCCGATGACGTGCCGGCGCTCGACGAACAGCCCGCCGCGCCGTCGCCGCCCCCGTTGCCGGGGCCGGCCGAGGCGCGTCTGCTCGAATTGCCGCTGCCGCGCGGCGCCGGCGGGCTCCTCGTCGCCTCGGTCCGCGCCGAACCCTGGCGCGGGCCTTATGCGATCGCGCGGGTGGATGGCGGGGGCGTCCGGCCTCTCGGGAGCGCGATCGCGCCGGCACGGATCGGCGAGACGCTGACGGCGCTGCCGCCGGGGCCGCTCTGGCGCTGGGATCACGGCGCGCGGCTGGAGATCCGCCTCGAGGGCGGCGCGCTGGCGAGCCTCTCCGAGGCCGAGACGCTCGCGGGCGGCAATGCGCTGGCGCTGATCGATTCCGCTGGCGGAATCGAGCTCGTGCTCGCGCGCGAGGCGGCGCTCATCGGCGCGAATACCTATCGCCTGACAGGGTTGCTGCGCGGAATCGGCCTTTCCGAGGCTGCGGCCGGCCGCCTGCTGCCTGCCGGCGCGGCTTTTGTCGTGCTCGACAATGCGCTGGTCGATCTCGGGCTCGGGACGGAGGCGATCGGCCAGCAGGTCGCGGCGATCGTGCTGCCGGCCGGCCGCGCGCCCGGCGATCCCAGCCAGACGGCGCTCGCGGCGACGATCGCCGGCCACGCCTTGCGGCCGCTGGCGCCCGTCCACCCCACCGCGCACCGCGAGGCCGGGGGCATCCGGATCCGCTTCATCCGGCGCGCCCGCACGGGGGGGGATTCGCTCGATCTGTTCGAGGTGCCGCTCGCCGAGGATCGCGAGGAATACCAGCTTGAGATCCTGGATGGCGCCATTCCCATCCGCACGATCGCGCTGGGCGGGACGGAATATCTCTACCCGTCGGCGGAGGAAATCGCCGATTTCGGCGTCGCGCAGACCGCGCTCGCGGTCCGTATCCGGCAGATGAGCATGCTCGTCGGGCCGGGCGATGCGCTGGAAATGCTGCTGCCCGTGCGCTGATTCCCGGACCTGCGAGGCTGTTTGCGATGGCGCACGACATGTTCCAGACTGCACTTGCCGCCGTGCTCCGGCACGAGGGCGGTTTCGCCGACCATCCGGACGATCCCGGCGGCGCGACGATGATGGGCATCACGCAGGCGACGCTCGCCGAATGGCGCGGGCGGCCCGTGACCCGCGACGAGGTGCGGGCGTTGAGCCGCGCGGAGGCGGCAGCGATCTACCGCGCGCGCTATTGGGACCGTATCCGGGCCGACGAACTGCCCGCCGGGCTCGACCTCGCGGTGTTCGATCTCGCGGTCAATTCCGGCCCCGGCCGAGCCGTGCGGCTGCTGCAACGGGTTCTCGCAGTGCCAGCCGACGGGCTGATCGGCCCGAGGACGCTGGCGGCGGCGCGGGCGGCGGACAGCGCGGCGAGCATCCGCGCGCTCTGCGCCGCGCGACGCGCCTTTCTTCAATCCCTGCCCGCCCATGGCGTGTTCGGCCGCGGCTGGGCACGGCGCGTCGCCGCGATCGAGGCGCGCGCGCTCGCGCTGGCCGCTGGACAGGGACGGCCGGAGGGAAAGCGGCAGGCTGACAAGAATAGCAACAGCATCAAGGAGAAAGATACCATGGAGACCACCAAGACCATTCTGTCGAGCCGCACGGTCTGGGCCAATGCCGTCGGGTTCGCGGCGCTTGCCCTGTCCTGGCTCGGCTTCGACGTGGGCGGGCTCGACCGTGACGCGCTGGTCGAGAACTTGCTCCAGGGGCTGGCCGGGCTCGGCTTCGTGCTCTCGACGATCTTCCGCGTGATCGCGACCCGGCGGCTGATCTGATCGCCGGGCTTGCCTCGCCCGCCGGTGAAGCTGGTATAGGAGGGCGTCGGCATTGTCAGGAGTGAACCATGCGCCTTCTCGTCGTCGAGGATGACCGCGACCTCAACCGCCAGCTCGTCGCGGCGCTGGAGGATGCCGGCTATGCCGTGGACAAGGCCTTCGACGGCGAGGAGGGGCATTTCCTCGGCGATACCGAACCCTATGACGGGGTGGTGCTCGATATGGGCCTGCCGCTTCTGGACGGGATCCGCGTCCTGGAGAAATGGCGCCGCGACGGCCGCACCATGCCGGTGCTGATCCTCACCGCGCGCGACCGGTGGAGCGAGAAGGTCCAGGGCTTCGATGCGGGCGCGGATGATTACGTGACCAAGCCCTTCCACATGGAGGAGGTGCTCGCCCGCCTGCGCGCGCTGCTGCGCCGGGCAGCGGGCCATGCGACGAGCGAACTCCATTGCGGCCCGGTGACGCTCGATACGCGGTCGAGCCGCGTCGTCGTCGACGGCAATGCGGTGCGGCTTACCTCGCACGAATACCGCCTGCTCGCCTATCTCATCCATCACCAAGGGCGCGTGGTCTCGCGCACGGAACTGGTCGAGCATCTTTACGACCAGGATTTCGACCGTGATTCCAATACGATCGAGGTTTTTGTCGGGCGTCTGCGCAAGAAGCTCGGCGTCGACATCATCCAGACCGTGCGCGGCCTCGGCTATATCGCGCAGGCCGGCGAGGCGCCGGGCGCGCCCAAGCGCTGACGCGATGGCCTGGCGGTTCCTTTCGCCGATCAACCCCGGTTCGCTCGCCGGTCGCCTGTTCCTTTCGGCCATCGTGCTCTCGACGATCGTGCTCGTGGCGGCCGGGACGATCCTCTCGACGATCAACCGGCGATCGGTCGAGGCGGGGTTTGACGAGCGGCTGAAACTCTATCTGAAGGTGCTGGTGGCGGATGTCGCTGCGCTGACCGACGGCAATGCCAATGTCGAGCCCGGCAATCTCGGCGAGCCGCAATTCCAGATCCCGCTTTCGGGTTGGTACTGGCAGATCGTCCGGGTCGATCGCGAGGCCGGCACAACGGCGATCCTACGCACTTCGCGCTCGCTGTTCTCCAACCGCCTGCCGGCGCTTGTCGAGCCCGGCCAGCCCTCGCAGCGCGGCGATTTCCGCGACGGCTACCTGACCGGGCCCGAGGGCCGCACGATCCGCATCGTCGAGCAGGAGATCGATCTCGGCGAGCAGAACCGCTTCATCATCTCGGTTGCGGGGAATTCGGACGAGATCGTGGAGGAGCGCCGCCGCTTCGACCTGACCCTGAGCGTCATCCTGACTCTGCTCGGCCTCGCGCTCGCCGCCTCGGCCTATCTCCAGGTGCGGTTCGGCCTCAGGCCGCTGCGCCGCCTGAGCCGGGCGCTGGCGCGGGTGCGGGCGGGCGAGAAGGAGCATGTCGAGGGTTCGTTCCCCGACGAGGTCGCACCGCTCGCGCAGGAGCTGAACCAGGTGCTCGACGTCAACCGCGAGATCGTCGCCCGCGCGCGCCGCCAGGTCGGCAATCTTGCCCATGCGCTCAAGACGCCGCTCTCGGTGCTGATCAACGAGGCGAGCGGCGATTCCGGTCCGCTCGCCGAAAAGGTGCGCGAGCAATCGGCGCTGATGCGCGATCAGGTGCAATATTATCTCGATCGCGCGCAGGCCGCCGCGCGCGCCGCGACGATCGGCCACGTCACCGAGATCGAGCCGGTGATCGCCGCCTTCATCCGCGCCTTTGAGAAGATCTACCGTGATCGCGAGGTGCGGTTCGAGGCCGAGATCGCCACCGCGCTGCGCTTCCGGGGCGAGAAGCAGGATCTCGAAGAGGCGGTCGGTAATCTCGTCGACAATGCCGGGAAATGGGCCCAGACGCGCGTGGTGATCCGCGTCCAGCGCGTGGAGGGCGTTGCAGCCCCGATGATCGCGCTGACCGTCGATGATGACGGACCCGGCCTGCCCGAAGCGGCGCGGGTGGAGGCAACCAAGCGCGGCCGCCGGCTCGACGAGACCAAACCCGGATCGGGCCTCGGCCTCTCGATCGTCGTCGATCTCGCGACGCTCTATGGCGGGCATTTCGCGCTGGAGGATTCACCCCTCGGCGGGTTGCGCGCCCGCCTCGTACTCCCGGCTTTGTGACACCGTGCCCCGGCTTCTCCGGGTTGCAGCGCGGCGGGCTTCTGCTATCTCCTCCGGTATGAAGGATATCAGGTGCCCGCAGGCGCGCCCCCGCTTGCGTCGGATCAAGACGGCATCCGGCCCGGACACGCGTTCGGCGCGCCTGTTCCATCGGATGGCGCGCCGATGATGCTGTGGATCATGATGCTTGTCCTCACGGCGGCGGCGGTCGCGTTCGCGCTCGCCCCCCTGATGGCACGCCGCGCAGGGGGGGATCCCCTGGCCGCCGCCCTGGCCTTTTACCATGCGCGCCGGATGGAACTCGAACGGCAGCGCGATGCCGGCGAGATCGGCCCGGATGAATTCGCGGCCGCCGGCGCCGAACAGGCGCGCCGCCTGCTCGCTGCGGAGCGCACGCTGACGGCAAAGGGCGCCGATCCCGACATCGTGCGCCGCCGGAAGCAGGCCGCGCTTGGCGCGATGCTCGGCATTCCCGCGCTGGCGCTCGCGACCTATCTGACGCTCGGCGCGCCGCAGCGCCCGGATCTGCCGCTGGCCGCGCGGCCGACGGCGCCGCAGAATCTCGATATCGCCGGCGCGCTGTACCGCATCAAGGCGCATCTCCAGAAGAATCCGAACGACGGCCGGGGCTTCGAGGTTGTCGCCCCGGTCTATCTCCGGCTCGGTCGCGCCGCCGATGCCGTGCATGCCTATCGCCGGGTCATCGATCTTCTGGGCGAAAGCCCGGCGCGGCTCGCCGATCTCGGGGAGAGCCTGGTGGCGGTCGGCAACGGAATCGTCAGCGCCGAGGCGCGGCAGGCTTTCGAGCGCGCACTGGTGCTTGATCCCGGCTTCGCCAAGGCACGGTTCTATATCGCGCTGCTGCGCGAGCAGGATGGCGACCGCGCCGGCGCGCTCGGTGACCTGCGCGCCCTGGCGGCAGGCATGCCCGAAGGGCCGGCGCGGCTTCGGGTCGAGGAGGAGATCGCGCGGCTCGCCGCCATCGCGGGCGAGCCTGGCGCGGCGATCGCCGCCCTGCCGCCCGAGGCGCAGCGCGAGGCGATCCGGAGCATGGTCGCGGCGCTTGACCAACGCCTCGGCGCGGAGGGTGGCACGGCATCCGAGTGGCGGCGGCTCGTGCAGGCGCGGATCGTGCTCGGCGAGCGCCGGGCGGCGGCGGCGGCGCTGCAGCGCGCGCGGGCGGCGCTCGGTGCCGAGGCCGGCGCGGCGCTCGACGGGTTCGAGGCGGCCATTGCCGCCCTGCCGGGTGACGGCGAGGCAGCGGACTGACATGGGAGCGCAGGCATGGCAATGACCCGCAAGCAGAAGCGTCTGGCGCTGATCGGCCTCGTCGGTCTGGTTCTCGCCGTGGCTCTGGGGCTGATCCTCACGGCCCTGCGCGACCAGATCGTGTTCTTCCGCTCGCCGAGCGAGGTCGTCGCCGGCAAGGTCGCGCCCGGCGAAGCCTTCCGGCTCGGCGGGCTCGTGGCGGAAGGCAGCCTGACCCGGGAGCCGGACCAGCGCGTCCGCTTCGCCGTCACCGACGGCGCCGAGACGGTGAGGGTGGTCTATCAGGGCCTGCTGCCCGATCTCTTCCGTGAGGGGCAGGGCGTGGTGGCCGAGGGCCGCCTCGGGGCTGGCGGCGTCTTCAACGCCACGAACGTGCTCGCGAAGCATGACGAGAACTACATGCCGCGCGAGGTGGCGGACAGCCTCAAGAAGCAGGGCGTCTGGCGCCATGCCGAGGGTGCCAAGCCGGGCGCCGGGGAGGGCTCGAAGCCATGATCGTCGAGACCGGACATTTCGCGCTGGCGCTTGCGCTGGCTCTGGCGCTGTTCCAGGCGGTTGTGCCGCTCTGGGGCGCGCTGCGCGGCGACGGCATGCTGGCGCGCACCGCACAACCGGCGGCGCTGGCGCAATTCGCGCTGGTGACGATCGCCTTCCTCGCGCTGACGCAGGCCTATCTCGCCTCGGATTTCTCGGTGCGCAACGTGGTCGAGAATTCGCATTCGCTGAAGCCCGTGCTCTACAAATGGAGCGGGCTCTGGGGCAATCACGAAGGCTCGATGCTGCTCTGGGTGCTGATCCTCGCGCTGTTCGGCGCGGGGGTGGCGCTGCTCTCGCGCCGCCTCGCCGATGACATGGTCGGCGCGACGCTTGCGGTCCAGGGCATGATCGCCGCCGCCTTCCTCGCCTTCCTGCTCTTCACCTCGAATCCCTTCCTGCGGCTCGACCCGGCGCCGATCGAGGGGCGGGGGCTCAACCCCGTCCTGCAGGATCCAGGCCTCGCGATCCATCCGCCGCTGCTCTATCTCGGCTATGTCGGGTTCTCGATCGTCTTCTCCTTCGCCGCCGCGGCTTTGCTGCTCGGCCGGGTCGACGCTGCCTTCGCGCGCCTCGTCCGGCCCTGGACGCTGGCGGCCTGGATCGCGCTGACGCTCGGCATCGCGATGGGCTCCTACTGGGCCTATTACGAGCTGGGCTGGGGCGGTTACTGGTTCTGGGATCCGGTCGAGAACGCCTCGCTCATGCCCTGGCTGACGGGAACCGCGCTGCTGCATTCCGCGATCGTCATGGAGAAGCGGGAGGCACTGAAGACCTGGACCATCCTGCTCGCCGTCATCACCTTCTCGCTCTCGCTGCTGGGCACCTTCCTCGTGCGTTCCGGCGTGCTGACCTCGGTCCATGCCTTCGCGGTGGATCCGGAGCGCGGGCTGTTCATTCTCGTGATCCTTGTCGCCTTCATCGGCGGCTCCTTCGTGCTCTACGCGCTGCGGGCCGGCGCGATGGAGGGGGGCGGGCTCTTCGCGCCGCTGAGCCGGGAGGGCGCGCTGGTTTTCAACAACCTGTTCCTGTCGGTGACGGCGCTCGCGGTTTTCGTCGGCACGCTCTATCCGCTGCTGCTCGAGGCGCTGACCGGCGCGAAGATCTCGGTCGGGCCACCCTTCTTCAATGCTGCGGCGGTGCCGCTGATGGTGCCGCTCTTCCTGATGATCCCGATCGGGCAGAAACTGGCCTGGAAGCGCGGCACGCTCGCGCCGTCGCTGCGGCTCTGGTGGTGTGCCGCCGCCGGCCTCGCGCTGGCCGCGCTCATCGCCTATGCCGAACGCGGCGGGCCGGTTCTCGCGCTGCTCGGCGCGGCGCTCGGCGCCTATCTCGTGCTCGGCGCGCTCGATGATCTCGTCGAGCGTGCGGCACGAGGGGGGCGGGCGCGGATCCTCGGCCGGCTCGCGGGCCTCCCACGTTCGGTTGTCGCCATGGCGCTCGCCCATGCCGGCGCCGGGCTGATGGTGCTCGGCATCGCCGCGACCGCGTTCGAGACCGAGCGCATCGCCTCGCTCCGGCTCGGCGAGCGGATTGCGCTCGGCGCCTACACGCTCACTCTCGAGGGGATTGCGCCCTATACGGGGCCGAATTATTCCGCCCTCGCGGCCCGCTTCGCCCTGCATGACGCCACCAGCCGCCTTGCCGAACTCGCCCCGGCCAAGCGCGTCTATCTCGGCCGCGAGATGCCGACCTCCGAGGTGGCGCGCTATCGCCACGGACTCGGCGAGGTCTATGTCGCGCTCGGCGAGGTTCACGAGGGCAGCCGCGTCGATATCCGCGCCTATGACAAGCCCTTCGTGCTGCTGATCTGGCTCGGGCCGGTGCTGATGGCGTTCGGCGGCCTGCTCTCGCTGAGCGATCGCCGGCTGCGGATCGGCATTCCCGCCCGCGCGCGCGGCCTGGCGACGAACCCGGCGGAATAGGCCGATGCGCCCGTTCACCGCCCTTTTTCTGCTGGTCATGGCGATTTTGCCGGGGCTCGCGGTGCAGCCCGGCGAGCGGCTGGCCGATCCCGCGCAGGAGGCCCGCGCGCGGCGCCTCTCGCTCGAATTGCGCTGCCTCGTCTGCCAGAACCAGTCGATCGACGATTCCGACGCTGTGCTTGCCGCCGATCTGCGGCGGCTCGTGCGCGAACGGATCGCCGCCGGCGACAGCGATCGGCAGATCCGCGATTTTCTCGTTGCGCGCTATGGTGAATTCGTGCTGCTCAACCCGCCATTCTCGGAGCGGACGCTCCTGCTGTGGAGCCTGCCGGCGCTCGCGCTGCTCGCCGGGGCAGGGGCGGTGTGGACGCTGTTCCGCCGCCGCCGCGCAGCGACCCTGGCGGCGGCGCCGCTCAGCGCCGAGGAAGAGGCGGCCTTGCGCCGGCTTCTCGACACGCCCCGGCAGGATTGACAGGCCGGGTCGCGGCCCCGGGGCATTAACGATTTTTCATGTTCCGGACAGGTTCGCGTGACTGGCGCCCCTCTACAAGAGGCTCAGGTCCCGCGGCGAGAGGTTCGGTCAACCCCCGTCGCCCCCCGCTCCGGATTTCCCCGCGGGACCACCACCCAGTGCCCGCGCCGCTTGACGATCCCGCCAGCCGGTGGCGAGGTGAGGACATCCGAATCGACCGGCCCAGCGCATGAAACTTCTCGTCGTCGAAGATGATCAGGAAGCCGGCCGCTACCTTGTTCGCGCGCTGGGAGAAGCCGGACATGTCGCGGATCTCGCGACCGATGGCGAGCAGGGCCTCGAAATGGCGCTCGCCGGCGCTTATGACGTGCTGATCATCGACCGGATGCTGCCGAAGCGCGACGGGTTGTCGCTGATCACGGCGCTCAGGGCCGAGAAGCGGACGGTTCCGGTGCTGATCCTCTCCGCGCTCGGCCAGGTCGATGACCGGGTGCTCGGGCTGCGCGCAGGCGGCGATGATTACCTGACCAAGCCCTATGCCTTCACCGAGGCGCTTGCGCGGATCGAGGCGCTGGCGCGCCGCCAGAACCCGCAGAGCGCGCAACTCACCTATCGCGTCGCCGATCTCGAACTCGACCGGCTTGCCCATCGCGTTACCCGCGGCGGCGAGGAGATCCCGCTCCAGCCGCGCGAATTCCGCCTGCTCGAATATCTCATGCGCCATGCCGGGCAGGTGGTGACGCGGACGATGCTGCTCGAGAATGTCTGGGATTACCATTTCGACCCCCAGACCAACGTGATCGACGTCCATATCTCGCGGCTGCGCGGCAAGATCGACCGCGGCCCCGGCCCGGCATTGCTGCATACGGTGCGCGGTGCGGGCTACATGATCCGCGACAATGGCCGCTGATCCGGCGCGCAGGCCCGGCGCCTTCGGCCAGATCATCCGCACCTCGGCCTTCAAGCTCTCGGCGGTCTATCTCGTCATCTTCCTGATCTTCGCGGTGTTCGTGCTGGGATACATCGCCTGGAATACCCGCCGTCTGCTCGATGCCCAGATCACGGAAACGATCGAGACCGAGATCGCCGCACTCGCGGAGCAATATCGCCAGGGCGGCATGCGGCGGCTCATCACCATTATCGAGCGGCGCGGCCGGCAGAGCGGTTCCTTCATCTACCTGCTTGTCGATGCGCGCGGCGATTCCATCACCGGCAACGCGATCCTGCGCGTCCCGGCGCTGCAGCAGAATCCCGGCTGGACGGAGGCGCGCTTCAACTGGCCGGACGAGCCCGAGGAGGTGCAGCGACTCGCGCGGCTCCGCGTCTTCGTGCTGCCGAGTGGCGTGCGGCTGTTCGTCGGGCGCGATCTTGAAGAGCGCGCGCGCCTCAACGAGGTGATCCGCCGGGCCCGCGGCTGGTCGCTGGTCATGGTGCTGCTGCTCGGCGGGTTCGGCGCCTGGTTCGTCACCAAGCGCGTGCTGGCGCGCGTCGACGCCATCGCCGCCTCGAGCGCCCGGATCATGGAAGGCTCGCTGTCCGAACGCTTGCCGGTCTCGAACACCGATGACGAATTCGACCGGCTCGCCCATCATCTCAACCAGATGCTCGACCGGATCGGCGAATTGATGGCTGGCCTGCGCGAACTCTCCGGCAATGTCGCGCATGATCTGCGCACGCCGCTGACCCGGCTGCGCAACGGCGCCGAGGAAAGCCTGCGCAAGGCGACGACGCTCGCGGAAAGCCGCGAGGCGCTCGAGCGCGCGATCGAGGAAAGCGACCAGCTGATCCGCATCTTCGACGCCTTGCTGATGATCGCCCGCGCCGAGGCCGGCAATCTCGCGCAGAGCCTCCAGCCGCTGGCGGTGGACGAAATGCTCTCCGGCATCGCCGAGCTTTACGAGCCGCTCGCCGAGGAAGCCGGCATGCCGCTCTCGGTTGCGATCGAGCCGGGTTTGATGCTGCGCGCCAATCGCGAGCTGATCGGCCAGGCGATCGCCAATCTGCTCGACAACGCGCTGAAATACGGAAAACCTGAGCCTGACGTACCGGACGGCACGGCCGGAATCGACCTTGCCGCCCGCCGCGCGGGCGAGACGATCGAGATCGCGGTGACGGATCGGGGCGCCGGCATTCCTGCGGGGGACCGCGAGCGCGTGACGGAGCGGTTCGTGCGGCTCGATCCGAGCCGCGCCCAGCCGGGCTTCGGCCTCGGGCTCAGCCTCGTCGCGGCCGTCGCGCGGCTTCATGGCGGCCAGCTCCGGTTGGAGGATAACGCGCCGGGCCTGCGGGCGGTGCTGGCATTGCCGGCGCTCGCCGATCCGGGTCTTGCTGATCCGGCCCTTGCCAGGGGCCCGCGCCTCGCCGATGATCGCGGCGATGCCTCCGCCTGATCCTGCCTCTCCCCTGCTCGCCACGCTTCGCCCCCGCGCCAAATCCGGCCGCGAGGGCATTCGCCGCCTCGACGACTGGCTCGCCGATTCCGAGGCCGCCACCCTCCGCCCGCTGCTCGACGGGCGGCCGGAGCCGCGTGCGCTTCTCGCCGCGATCGCGGAAGGATCGCCCTATCTCTGGCGCCTCGTTCGGCGCCGGCCGGAGGTGCTCGCCGCGATGCTCGCCGCGCCGCCGGCTGCCCAGCTCGCGGAGATCCTCGCCGAGACGCGCGCCGCCGGGCTGCTGGCCGTCCCGGCGGACGCGATGCGCGCGCTGCGCGAGGCCAAGGCGCGGGCGGCACTGCTGATCGCGCTTGCCGATCTTGGCGGCGTGTTCGACACCGTGGCCGTGACGGAGGCGCTGTCGGATTTCGCGGATGCTTCAGTGGCCGCCGCCCTGCGCTTCGGGCTCGGGGAGGCGCTGCGCGCGGGCCGGTTCACGCCACCCGATCCGTCGGCGCCGGAAACGGAACTGGGCCTGTTCGTGCTCGCGCTCGGCAAGCATGGCGCGCGGGAACTCAATTATTCCTCCGATATCGATCTCGCGATCTTCTACGACCCGACGCGGCCGGGCCTGACCTCCGCGACCGACCCCGCAGGGCTCGCGATCGGCCTCGTCAAGGGCATCGTCCGGCTTCTCAACGAACGCAACGCCGATGGCTATGTTCAGCGCGTCGATCTCCGCCTCCGCCCCGATCCGGGGATGACGCCGATCGCGATGCCGGTCAACGCCGCGCTTGGCTATTACGAGACCGTGGGCCAGAACTGGGAGCGCGCCGCGCTGATCAAGGCGCGGCCGGTGGCGGGCGATCTTGCCGCCGGGGCGCGGTTCATTGCCGATCTCGCGCCGTTCATCTGGCGCAAATATTTCGATTACGCCGCGATCGCCGATATTCACGCCATGAAGCGGCAGATCTATGCCGTGCGCGGCCACGAGGAGATCGTGGTGCCGGGGCACGATCTCAAGGTCGGGCGCGGCGGCATCCGCGAGATCGAGTTCTTCGTGCAGACCCAGCAGCTCGTCTATGGCGGCCGGCGGCCGGTCCTGCGCGGGGCGCGCACGCTCGACATGCTGGAGGAACTGGCGCGCGAGGGCTGGATCACCCCCGAAGCAGCGCGTGAACTCGCCGGCGCCTATCGCTTCCTGCGCGATCTCGAACATCGCGTGCAGATGGTCAATGACGAGCAGACGCAGAAATTGCCGAAATCCGACGAGGATCTCGCTGCGCTCGCGCGTCTCGCGGGGTTCACGCGCGCCGGGCTCGACAAGGCGTTGACCCGGGAGATGCGCATCGTCGAGCGCCATTACGCCCGGCTGTTCGAAGCCGTTCCGGGCCTCGCTTCGGCATCCGGCAGCCTGGTCTTCACCGGCGTCGAGGACGATCCGGAAACGTTGCGGACCCTGCGCCGGCTCGGCTTCCAGCGCCCGGAGGCCGCGGCGGAGACCGTACGCGGCTGGCATTTCGGCCGCCGACCGGCCATCACCACGCCCAGGGCGCGCGAGATCGTTACCGATCTGGTTCCGGGCCTGCTCGAGGCCTTCAGCAGTGCCTCGGACCCGGACGGCGCGCTCAACGCCTTCGACAACGCGCTGGTCAGGATGCCGGCGGCGGTCGAATTGCTGGCGATTCTCAAGAACAACGGCGATCTGCGCCGGCTCTTCGCCGAGATTCTCGGCACGGCACCGCGGCTTTCGGAGATCGTGGCGCAGAACCCGCATGTGCTCGACGTGCTGGTCGATCCGGAATTCGTGCGCGGCCTGCGCCCCGCCGATGCCCGCGCCCGCATCGCCCCGCGGCTCGAACGCGAGGGTCTGTTCGAGGATTTCCTCGACCGCGCCCGCGAGCTGGCGCGCGCCGAGCGGTTCCTGCTCGGCACGCGGGTGCTCTCGCGCGTCCTGCCCGTCGCGGAGGCGGGGCGGGCGCATACCGCCATCGCCGAGATCTTTCTCGATCTCGTTCTCGCCCGCACGCGCGCGGAATTCGCGCGGATCTATGGCGAGATCCCGGGCGCGGAGATGGTTCTGGTCGGCTACGGCAAGGCCGGCTCGCGCGAGATGACGGCGAATTCGGATCTCGACCTCGTGATCCTCTATGAGGCGCCGCCGGATTCGCTGTCGGATGGCGAGCGGGCGTTGATGCCGGCGGAATATTTCGCGCGGCTCACCCAGCGCCTGATCTCGGCGCTTTCGGCGCCGATGAAGACCGGCACGCTCTACGAGATCGATCTCCGCCTTCGTCCGTCAGGCCGCAAGGGTACGGTCGCAACCTCGCTTCCGGGCTTCCGCGATTACCAGACGCGTGAAGCCGAGACCTGGGAGCATATGGCGCTGAGCCGCGCCCGGGTTCTGGCCGGCGATGCCGGCCTTGCCGCGCGGGTCGCGCGTACGATCGCCGAATTGCTGGCCGCGCCGCGCGAGCCGAGCCGGCTCTTTGCCGACATCGCCGCCATGCGCGCGCTGATGGCGCGCGAGAAACCGGGCCGGGATCCGTTCGACGTCAAGGACTGGCCGGGCGGGCTCGTCGATTGCGAGTTCATCGCCCAGGGCCTGGTTCTCGCCCATGCGGCGACGCATCCCGATCTCGTGGGACTCGGGACGGCGGAGACCATCATCGCGGCGTCCGGAAAGGGGCTGATCGATGCCGGCGATGCCGAGACCCTGGTGGCCGGCTGGCGGCTCCAGAGCGCGGTGACGCAGGTGAACCGGCTCTGCATTTCCGGCCCTTTCGATGCCGAGACCGCAAGCCCGGTCTACAAGCGGCGGCTCGCAAGCCTGCTCGACCTTCCCGATTTCGCGTTCCTGCGCAACGAATTGCGCGAGGCGCAGAAGGCAAACCGCGCATTGTTCGAGCGCATCGTCGGGCGGCTCAAGGCGTGAGCGCTCTCACAGCAGGCTGAGCTGCACCGGATTCGGCGCCACAGGCAGCCGAACCAGCACCAGCGAGCCGATCTCGGGCGTCGATTTCAGCCGCATCGTGCCGCCATGCAGTTCGATCAGCGCCCGGGCGATCGGCATGCCGAGGGCGGACCCCTTGCAGCCATCCTCCAGCATGCTGTCGATATGGCCGAACGGGGCGATCAGCCGGTCGATCTCGCCGGGCGAGAGATGGCAGCCGCGATCGGCAATGAAGATGTTGACGTGATCTCCCGCCATGCGCGCCCGGACGGAGACGCGGCCGCCGGCGGGGGAGAGACGGATGCCGTTGCGCATCAGATGCGCGAGCGCCTGCGAGACCGCGCCTGCATCGACATGGATCAGCCGCTGGCCGGCCTGTTCCTCGGTGTCGGGCTCCAGCCGGAGCGTGACCCCCTTGGCCTCCGCCGCGTCGCGGACATGCTCGGCCGCCGCCGCGAGCAGCGCGCCGATCGGCGTCGGCGCCCGTTCGAGCCGGACGCGGCCGGCCTCGATCCGCGCCATGTCGAGAATGTCGGCGATCAGGCCGAGCAGGCTCGCGCCGCTCTCGCGGATGTCGCGGGCATATTCGACGTAGCGCGGCGAGCCGGCCGGGCCGAACATTTCCGTCTCGATGATTTCCGCGAAGCCGATGATATGGTTCAGCGGCGTGCGGATCTCGTGGTTCATGTTGGCGAGGAATTCGGCCTTCGCCCGGTTGGCGCTGATCGCCTCGGCCTTCTGCTCGAGATAGCGATCCGCCAGTTCGGCGAGCTGCCCGGCCTGGCGGCGGAAGGCCTCGCGGGAATTGCCGAGATCGGTGACGGTCATGCGCAGCTGGCGCTCGTTCTCGACGAATTGCTGCTCCTGCAGCTTGCGCGCCGTGATGTCGGTGCCGACGGAGACGTAGCCGCCGTCGCGGGTATGCCGCTCGCTGATCAGCAGCCAGGATCCGTCCTCGAACTGCGCCTCGTAGCAGCGGGCGCCGGTCGTGGGTTCGGTGCCGCGATCGATCTCGATCAGCATTTGCGGGGCGCGGGCCGCGGCCATCACCGCCTTGTAGGGGGCGCCACGGCGCACGCATTCCGACGAAAGCCCGTGGAAACTCTGGTATTTCGAATTGCACAGGACGAGCCGGTTGTTGTCGTCCCACAGCACGAAGGCTTCCGAGATCGATTCGATCGCGTCGCGCAGCCGGGCATCGGCGCGGTGGATCTCGGCCTCGGCCTCGCGCTCGCGGGTCACGTCCATGACGATGCCGAGGAGCCTGCCGGGACGGGCGGCGGCATCCTCGACGAAGATCGCGCGCATCCGCAGCCAGATCCAGCTGCCGCTTTCGTGGCGCATGCGGAACAGGCAATCGAGTTCGCCGGTCTCGGCCCCCCGGCCGAGCCGCGAGAACAGGTCGCGATCCTCCGGATGCAGCCGCGCCTCGATCATCGCCCGATCCGTCGCGCCGACGCCGCCGATGCCCAGCAGGCTGCGCATCGATGTCGACCAGAGCACCTGATCGCCGGCGATCGGCCAGTCCCACAGGCCGCAGCGGCCATATTCCAGCGCGACTTCGAATTGCGAGCGCAGGGCCAGTGCCCGGTTGCCGGCATGGGCGGCGCGCTGGCGCTGGGCGTGGAAGGCCAGCGTGAAGGCGATCGTGACCGCTCCGAAGGCGAGAAGGATGGCCGAAAGCGTCGCCACCCGCCGCCGCCACGGCGCCAGTTCGTCCTCGACCGGCTGGATGGCCAGGATCGCGCCGCCGATCGCCGCATCCTCCACAAGCACGACACTGGCGAGCGCGCCATCCGCGAGTCGGAACTGCTCGACCGTGCCGCGCCTGTCGAGTCGCGCAATGGCGAGGGGGTCGGCGAAGAGCCGCCCGGCGCTCAGACCCGGAATCGCCGCCGGATCGCTCGCGGCGCGGATATGTCCCGTGCGGTCGACGAGCAGGAAGCGTCGCCCCGGCTCCATGAGCGCGTGGAGATTGGCCGGCAGTTCCGACGGCAGCGTCGTCCCCTCGCGCAGCGTCCGCGCCGCGATCTCTCCGGCCAGCATCCGCGCCGCGATCGCCAGCGCCCGCTCGCTCTGTTCGAGCTGTTCATGGCGCGAGGTCGTGAATTGCGCGATGACGCTCAGCGCCGAGATCGCGAGAAAGACAAGAACGAGAACGATGACGGATTTGTCGAGCAGTGCCTCGCGGCGCCGATGGGGCAGAGGCGGAAGCCCGTGCGCGATGGTTGTCTCATGACGCAACAAGCCACCACTGGCCGCGAATGCTCGCACCATGACCGCCCCCTCGATTTCCCCCAGCGGACCCGGAGAATGTGCCGCATCGCTCCGAATCACCTCTAGTTGAATCGAGGTGAATCGACGTGACAAGCGAAAATTTACGCTCGATTCACCTTTTGATGGCGGGGCAGTGCTTGGAATGGGCTGCGTGAATCCTTGGGGCGATCCGGATTCTGTTTGGCCCCTCTATGTTCTCATAGTGTTCTGACCTCGGCATGGGGTCGGCCGCGCGGCGCCGCGTCGGGTTCTGCACGCGCCGCGAGTCCGACCGGATCGGCAAACGCTAGGAGAGTGTCCGTTCGAGAATGTCGCCGAGATCGCGCGAACGGGCCGTGCCTTCGGCGAGGCTGCGCAGCGCCGCTTCCGCCTGCGCCCGCCGTCCGGGTTCGAGGCTGCGCCAGGTGCGGAACGCGGTGGCGAGCCGTGCCGCGACCTGCGGGTTGCGCTGATCGAGTGCCGCGATGATCTCGGCGACGAGCCGGTAACCGGCGCCGTCCGGCGCATGGAAGCCGCGCGGATTGGCATTCGCGAACGTGCCGACCAGCGCCCGCACCCGGTTGGGATTGGCGATGGTGAAATGCGGATGCCGCGTCAGCGCGCGGATCCGCGCCACCGCATCCGCGCCGCCGATGCGCGCCTGAAGCCCGAACCACATGTCGAGGATCAGCGGTTCCTCGGCGAAGCGCGTCGCGAAATCCTCGAGCGCCGGGTCGCGCAGGTCCGGCTCGGCGATCAGCAGCGCTGCGAGCGCCGCCATCCGGTCGGTCATGTTGTCGGCCTGCGCGTATTGGCGACGAGCCGCTTCGCCCCCCGTGGCCGGATCGGCGGCGACGAGATAGCGCAGGAGCTGCGCCTTCAGCGCCCGGCGCCCGGCGCTGGCGCCGTCCGGGCTGAACCCGCGCTCGGCATCGAGGCGGGCATAGGTCTCGCGGGCGATGCCGGCGATGGCGCGGCCGACCGCCTGCCGCAGGCCGTCGACCGCGCGGCCGATCGCGTCCGGATCGACATCGGCGCCGATCTCGCGGGCCATGTCGCTTTCGCTTGGCAGGCCGGTCGCGAGCGCCGCAAAGGCCGGATCAGCGGCGCTGGTCGCGACGAGATGGCCGATCGCCTCGGCTAGGCGGGCATCGGTGAGCGGTTCGCCGCCCTGCCGGATTGCGGCGGTGGAGCGTCGGAGCAGGTCGGTTGCAGCGTCCTGGAGCGCCTGCCAGCGGTTGAACGGGTCGGTATCGTGGCGCGCGAGCGTCAGGAGATCGCCGTCCCGCCGCGCGATGTCGAGCTTCACCGGCGCCGAAAAGCCGCGCAGCAGCGACGGGATCGGCCGTTCGGCCATCCCGGTCCAGACCCGGCTCGCCGCGGCCCCATCGAGGATCAGCGTCTCTTCCGCCGCGCATTCGCCGCCCGAGGGTGCAATCAACCCGAGGCGGATCGGGATCACCTGCGGCCCCTTTTCCAGCTGGCCGGGGGTTGGCGGGGTTTCCTGGCGGAAATCGAGCCGATAGGTGCCGCTTTCCGCATCATATGCCTCGGTCACGCGCACCACAGGCGTTCCGGCCTGGTCATACCAGCGCATGAAGGGGGCAAGGTCGCGGCCGGAGACATCGGCGAAGCACTGGATGAACTGCTCGACGATCGCCGCTTCGCCGTCATGCCGCGCGAAGTAGAGATCCATGCCCTTCCGGAACGCTTCCGGTCCGACCAGGATGCGCAGCATCTGGATCAGCTCGGAGCCCTTGTTGTAGACGGTCGCCGTGTAGAAGTTGTTGATTTCCTTGTAGGTCTGCGGGCGGACCGGATGCGCCAGCGGCCCGGCATCCTCGACGAATTGCGAGGCGCGCAGCGTCTGGACATTGGCGATGCGTTCCACCGCGCGGCTGCGCTGATCGGAGGAGAATTCCTGGTCGCGGAAGACGGTGAGCCCCTCCTTCAGGCAGAGCTGGAACCAGTCGCGGCAGGTGATGCGGTTTCCCGTCCAGTTGTGGAAGTATTCATGCGCGACGATTGCTTCGATGTTATGGTAGTCTTGATCGGTCGCGGTCTCTGGCGAGGCGAGGATGTAGCGGTCGTTGAAGATGTTGAGGCCCTTGTTCTCCATCGCCCCCATGTTGAAATCGGAAACGGCGACAATGTTGAACAGGTCGAGATCGTATTCGCGGCCGAAGACCGTTTCGTCCCAGGCCATTGCGCGCTTCAGGGCATCCATGGCATAGGCGGCGCGGCCGGCCTTGCCGCGCTCGACATAGACATTGAGCGTCACCCGCCGGCCCGAGGGGGTGACGTGGTGATCGGTCACGGCGTCGAGATCGCCGGCGACCAGGGCGAACAGGTAGCAGGGCTTCTTGTGCGGATCGTCCCAGACCGCGAAATGGCGGCCGCCGGGCAGTTCGCCGGCCTCGACCGGGTTGCCGTTGGAGAGCAGCAGCGGCGCTTCCGCCTTGTCCGCCTCGATCCGCACGCGCCAGGTCGCCATCACGTCCGGCCGGTCGAGGAAATAGGTGATGCGGCGGAAGCCGTCCGCCTCGCATTGCGTGCAATAGACGCCGTTCGAGCGGTAGAGCCCCATCAGCTTGGTGTTGGCGGCCGGGTTCACATGCGTTTCGAGCCGCAAGGTGAAGGGGCCGTCCGGCACGGCGGGGATCACCAGGCGGTCCGGCGTCGCCACATAGGCCGCGGGCGTGAGCAGGCTGCCGTCGATCGCCGCCGAGACCAGCATGAGTTCGTCGCCGTCGAGTTCCAGCGGCACGCCGGCGCGTCCGGCCGGGTTGCGGCGCATGGTCAGCGTCGCCGCGACCGTGGTCGCCGCCGGGGCCAGCCGCAGGTCGAGCGCGACATGCTCGATCAGGAAATCCGGCGCGCGGTAATCGGCGAGGCGGATGACGGGCGGGTTCTCGGAGCGCATGGGGAATCCTGTCGGAGGAAGGGAGGTCTCACCTTGTCCGGTCGCGCGGCGGGAGGCAACCCGTCCGCGCGTCGCGGTCAGGTGAGGCCGTTGCGGGCGCAATGCCGGCGCAAGAGCAGCATCAGCGCCAGCGACACGAGCGCCGTGGCGAACATCAGGCTCACGACCATCGGCGCGCCGAGCCGGTCGAGCAGGAAGCCGCCGAGAATCGGCGCCACCGCGCCGGCGGCGTTCTGCGCCACGGTGACGCGGTTGAGCCGCTCGCCATAGCCGCGCGTGCCGAACATCGCCAGCACGAGCGCCCCGCGCGCGATGGTCAGAAGCCCATTCGAGATGCCGTAGAGCGCCGCGAACAAGCCGCCGAGCCCCACGCCACCACCCGAAACCTGGAGCACCATGAAAGCAACCGGCAGGCAGATCGCCGAGATCAGCCCCGTCCACATCGCGGAATAGCGGCCCCCGAACAGCAATTCACCGACCCGGCCGGCGACCTGGAACGCCCCGACAAGGCTGCCGATGGCGATCGCCGCCGCCGGCACGAAGCCGATTCCCTTCAGCACTTCGAACACGAGCAGCGACCAGGCATTGAAGATCAGCCCGTTGAGCGCGAGCATCGCCGCAAGCAACAGGAAGGCGAGGAGATGCGCCTCCGGCGGCAGGCCGGGCGGCAGGGCAGGGGGCGCGGTGCCCGCGTCGGACCGCGCCTCGCCGGTTGCCGGGAGGCGGAGATGAATTCCAAGGCAGATCACGAGATGCATCACCGCGAAGACGAAGGCGATCGAGCGCCAATCGAGGAAGGACTGGAGCCAGGCCGTGAAGGGCCAGAAGATCGTCGAGGCAAGCCCGCCCATGAAGGTGAGGAACGAGATCGCCCGCCGCGCCTGCGCGCCGGCGATCTGCGTCAGCGCCGTGAAAGCGGCCGAATAGAGGATCATCGGCCCGCCGATCGCGATCACGCTCCAGGCGAGGTAGTAGAAGGCGGCGTCCGGCGCGAAGCCGAGCAGGCCGAGCCCGAGCCCGGTGATGATCGAGCCCGTGCTCATCACCACGCGCGAGCCCGCGCGGTCCTGCCAGCGGCCGATGCGCGGCCCGAACAGCGCTGCCGCCACCAGCGGCAGCGAGGCGCCGGCCAGCGTCGCGGCGCTCGAAAGCCCGAGCGCGCGGCCGATCTCCGGCGCCAGCAGCGAAAGCAGGTAATAGGTCGAGCCCCAGCCGATGATCTGGGTGATGCCGAGGCCGAAGATCGCGAGGCGAACCCGCGGACCGAGCGCCGAGGTCTGCGCGAGGTGCATGAACTGTCCTGAAAGCCGAGAGAAAGGTTCGAAACGAGAATGCCGCCGGAACCCGGCGGCATTCAAGTTCTTTATTCGGTTTTTATCGAACTATCGAATTTCAGGCCAGGAGGCCGGGATCACGGCTTGACCTTGGCCTTGAGCAGCGGCACCCAGCGGTCGTTCTCGCTCTTGATCAGCGCGGCGAGCGCCTCGGGCGAGGCGCCCTTGGCATCCGGCACCACGCCGCCGAGATCCTCGAGCTTCTTCTTCGTCGCCGGGTCGGTCACGGCGGCGATGAGCGCATCGGAAAGCTTCTTCATCACATCCGCCGGCACGCCCTTCGGCGCCACGAGCGCATTCCAGGCCGAGACCTGGTAGGCGGGCAGGCCGGCTTCCTTGGTGGTCGGCACATCGGCCAGCGCCGGCGAGCGCTCCGGAGTCGCGATGGCGAGGCCGCGGATCGTTCCGCCCTTCACCTGCGACGAAACCGAGACGATCTGGTCGCAGATGTAATCAACCTTGCCGCCGATGAGATCCGTCACCGCCGGGCCGGTGCCGCGATAGGGGATGGAGTTCGGGTCGATCTTCAGCATCTCGTGCAGCAGGATGCAGGTGATGTGGGAGACGGAACCCGAGCCAGCATGGGCCTGGTTGATCGTCTTCTCGTTCTTCTTGGCGTAATCCATGAACTCCTTGAAGTCCTTCACCGGAAGGTCCTTGCGGGTCACGATTACGATCGG
This sequence comes from Rhabdaerophilum calidifontis, assembly GCF_008641065.1. GTDB lineage: Bacteria > Pseudomonadota > Alphaproteobacteria > Rhizobiales > Beijerinckiaceae > Rhabdaerophilum > Rhabdaerophilum calidifontis. The sequence goes on from NZ_VTRS01000007.1 coordinate 144,110, forward strand.
CGTGCCGGCGGCAAGGCCGATCGGCTGGAAATCCTTCTGCGGATCATAGGTGAGGTTGGGATAGAGGCCGGGCGAGGCGCCCAGCGTGCCCATATGCCCCATGCCGATCGTGTAGCCGTCCGGCGCGGCCTTGGCCACGCGCGCCTGGCCGGTGGTGCCGCCGGCGCCCGCGACATTCTCGACGATCAGCGGCTGGCCGAGGGTCTTGGACATGTGCTCGCCGACGATGCGGGCGATCACGTCCGTGGGGCCACCGGCGGCGAAGGGCACCACCACGGTAATCGGTTTCGTCGGGTAGCCCTGCGCCATGGCTCCCAGCGTGCCGAGGGCCAGGATCGCGGTGGCGCCGAGCAGATGATGGATCTTCATTCTTGTTCTCCCTGTTGGTCTGGAAAGGCTGCCGGCGGGCCGGGAGCCGGCCGGCAAGGGCGCGGATCGGCGCACCTATTCGACGAAGACTTCGTCGCGCTTCTTGCGCAGGGACGGCGTCACGGCAAGCACCAGCAGGATCCCCGAGACGATGATCAGCACCGTGGAGATCGGGTGCTGGGAGAAGCTGACGAAGGTCGTCGGATCCCCGCGCGACAGCAGCATCGCCTGCCGGAGCTTTTCCTCCATCAGCTTGCCGAGAACGAAAGCCACGAGCATCGGGGCCGGCTCGAAGCTGAGCTTGATCAGCACATAGCCGCAAAGCCCGAAAAAGGCCGTGAGCATCACGTCGAAAGGCTGGTTGTTGATCGAGTAGACGCCGATCGCGCAGAAGATCAGGATCGCGGGGAACAGCATCCGGTAGGGTACGCGCAGCAGCCGCACCCAGAGCCCGACCAGCGGCAGATTGATGATGACGAGCATCAGGTTGCCGATCCACATCGACGCGATCATGCCCCAGAACAGATCCGGCTGCTTCTGCATGATCTGCGGCCCCGGCACGATGCCGTGGATCGTCATCGCGCCGACCATGATCGCCATCACCGCGTTCGGCGGAATGCCGAGCGTGAGCAGCGGGATGAACGAGGTCTGTGCAGCGGCGTTGTTGGCCGATTCCGGCCCTGCGACGCCGCAGATGGCGCCCTTGCCGAATTCCTTGGGGGTCTTGGAGAGCTTCTTCTCAAGCGTATAGGAGCCGAAGGCCGCGAGCACCGCGCCGCCGCCCGGCAGGATGCCGAGGATGGAGCCGAGCAGGGTGCCGCGCACCACCGCCGGCGCGGCCTCCTTGAGATCCGCCCGCGTCGGCATCAGGTTCGTGACCTTCTGCTCGACGATGTCGCGGCTCTGTTCCTGTTCGAGATTGCGCAGGATTTCCGCGAAGCCGAACACGCCCATGGCGAGGGTCACGAATTCGATGCCGTCGGCCAGCGGCAGCAGCCCGAAGGTCATGCGCTGCTCGCCGGTTTCGAGATCGGTGCCGACGGTCGAGAGCAGCAGGCCGAGGAAGATCATCGCCAGCGCCTTCAGCACCGAGCCGCTCGCCAGCACCACCGCACAGACGAGGCCCAGCACCATGAGCGAGAAATAATCCGCGGGCCCGAACGCCTGCGCGATCTCGGTCAGCGGCTTGCCGAGTGCCGCGATCAGGATCGTGCCGAACGTGCCGGCGATGAACGAGCCGATCGCGGCGATGGCAAGCGCCGCGCCGGCGCGACCCTTCTTCGCCATCTGGTGCCCGTCGAGTGCGGTGACGACCGAAGAGGATTCTCCCGGCAGGTTGACGAGGATCGCGGTCGTCGAGCCGCCATATTGCGCGCCGTAATAGATGCCCGCGAGCATGATCAGCGCGCCGGTCGGGTCGAGCTTGTAGGTGATCGGCAGCAGCATCGCGATGGTCGCGACAGGGCCGATGCCCGGCAGCACGCCGATGAGCGTGCCCACCAGCGCCCCGAGCAGACAGAGCAGGATATTCTGGATTGTCGCCGCGACCGAGAAGCCATAGGCGAGATTCGAGAGCAGTTCCATCGGACGCGGGACCCTAGAATTGCGGCCACAGGGGGATCGGCTGGCCAAGCGCGATCGGGAACAGGAAGCCGCAGAACGCGGTGAGCGCGATGGCGAAGACGAGCGCCTCCTTCCAGCGTATGTCGCGCGCGGCGGTTCCGGCCAGCAGCACCATCGGGATGCCTGAAACCGCAAGCCCGAAGGTGCGGATCATCAGCGCGAACAGCACGACCGAGCCGAGGATCGCAATGATGCCGCGGAACGAGAAACGCTCGATATGCGGCCCTTCCTTCATCCAGCCCGTGATCATGACCATCGCGCCCAGCCCGACGAGCCCGTAGGCGAAGAGGCGCGGTGCGGTGCCGGAGGCGAAGCCGACCCGCCCCGAGGCCGGGAGATGGTTGACGAGATAGAGCGCGAGCAGCGCGATCAGGATGAGCGCGAGCCCGCCGACGATATCCTGCGGCGAGCGCGCAGCCTGGCTTCGATGGTCTGACACTGAACCCCCTCCCGGAGCAAGCGCGGTAGCCGCGTCTTGAATTTGATCGAATGACCGATGGAATGTCGTATCGGGCTTTTTGCTGTGCCTGTAAAGAGCAAAAACGGCTATGTTATTCAATATCCTGTCAAAACTGACGCGATCAATAGTTATACAGCCACTCAAAACGGCATGTATTGAATCGCGTCTGGATATATGGCTTTCTGTTGTTTTATCTCGGGTCGCGAGGTAATTCTGACGCAATCAACTGCGGAAGTCGGATTGATCGATTAGACTTTCGGGGCGCCGATTCGGGCCCTCGAAGCCGTTTTCTGGACTTGTGCGCCGCAGCATCGGGCGCAATGCTCTTGCTGCCATGTCGGCGCCGCCGATGCCGGCGCCTGCCCTCCGGCCCGGATCTGCGGCCCGATCCTGTGCCAGGCTGGCGCATTGCCTTGCCGGCGTATCTGCTTTACGCGGAAAGCCCGTTCCTTTTCCGGCGCCCCATGCTCGGCATTCCCCTTCAGGATCTTCTCGTCCTTGTTGCTGCGCTCCTGGGCGCGGGGCTCGTCACCGGGCTACTCGCCGGCATGTTCGGCGTCGGCGGCGGCGCGGTCATCGTTCCGGTGCTCTACCAGATCTTCGGCCTGCTCGACGTGCCGGAGGCGATCCGCATGCATCTCTGCGTCGGCACCTCGCTGGCGATCATCATTCCGACCTCGATCCAGTCCTTCCGCGCCCATCGCGCCAGGGGCAAGGTGCTGGAGGCGGTGCTGCGGCTCTGGGCGGTTCCCGTGGTGCTCTCGGTGATCGCCGGCGGCGCGATCGCGGCCTTCGCGCCGGCGCTGCTGCTCAAGCTGGTTTTCGTCGCCGTGGCCGGCTCCAACGCGGTCAAGCTGCTTTCGGGGCGCGACGATTGGCGCATCGCGCCGGATCTGCCGGGGCGGCTCGGCATGCGCCTTTACGGCGTGCTGATCGGGCTTGCCTCGTCGCTGATGGGAATTGGCGGCGGCGCGATCTCGAACATGCTCCTCACGCTCCATGGCAGGTCGATCCACAATGCGGTTGCGACCTCATCCGGGCTCGGCGTGCTGATCTCGATTCCGGGCGCGATCGCCTACATGCTCGCCGGCTGGTCGCAGATGGCGAGCCTGCCGCCGCTTTCGGTCGGCTATGTCTCGCTGCTCGGCTTCGCGCTGGTGGCCCCAACCTCGACGCTGGTCGCCCCGCTTGGCGCCCGGCTGGCCCATGCCATGCCGAAGCGGCGGCTGGAGATTGCGTTCGGCGTTTTCCTGCTGCTCGTTTCGGCACGCTTCGTCTGGAGCCTCATTGCCTGATTGCCGGGCGCGCGGGGCCGGCTATGCTGGCGCCGAGGACCAGCCATGGACCGTCACACGCCGCCAGACGCGCCTGCCCCGCTGCCCGCTTCCGGTCCGGACGGGGAGGAGATCGCGCGTCTGTTCCGCCGCATCGAGGCGGGGCGCGAGGCGCTTGTCGCCCTGACGCGCGACCTGATCCGTTTCCCGACCGTCAATCCGCCGGGTGATGCCTACGAAGCCTGTGCGCGCTTCCTCGGCGCGCGACTCGCGGGCACGGGCGCGACGGTGCGCTATGTCCGGGGGCATGGCGAGCCCGATGACAGCGATCTCCATCCGCGCGTGAACGTCATCGGCCGCTGGGAGAGCGGCCGGCCCGGCCCGGTGATCCATTTCAACGGCCATATCGACGTCGTCGAGGCGGGGCTGGGCTGGACGCTGCCGCCCTTCGCGGGCGAGGTGCGGGATGGCCGCGTCTATGGCCGCGGCGCCTGCGACATGAAGGGCGGAATCGCCGCGGCGCTGATCGCGGTCGAGGCGCTGCTCGCGGAGGGGCTGCTGAGCCAGGGCGCGCTCGAATTCTCCGGCACGGTCGACGAGGAGAGCGGCGGTTTCGGCGGCGTCGGCCATCTCGCGCGCAACGGCTGGTTCGATCGCGGCCGCGTCGACCACGTCATCATCCCCGAGCCGCTGAACCCGGATCGGGTCTGCCTCGGCCATCGCGGCGTCTACTGGGCCGAGGTCGAGATCCGCGGCCGTATCGGCCATGGGGCGATGCCGTTTCTCGGTGTGTCGGCGATCGCGGGCATGGGCGATTTCCTGGCCCTGATCGAGCGCGAGCTGCTGCCGGCGCTGCGTGCCCGGCGTACCCGCATGCCCTGCGTGCCGGACGGCGCGCGCGCCGCGACGCTCAACCTCAACTCGATCCATGGCGGACAACCGGATCCGCATGGCGGCCGCCCGGCCCCGGTCGTGGCGGATCGCTGCCGGCTCGTGCTCGATCGTCGCTACCTGATCGAGGAGGATCCGGATGCGGTGACCGGCGAGATCGTGGCGCTGCTGGAGCGCGTGAAGGCGGGGCGCGCGGGGATCGATTATTCCCTGCGCGAGATCATGCGGTTCGAGCCGACGATGACCGAGCCGGAGGCGCCGCTCGTCCGTGCCCTAGACCATTGGATCGAGGCGCTGTTCGGCCGGCCGGCCGCGCATGTCGCCTCGCCGGGCACCTACGACCAGAAGCATGTCGCGCGGTTCGGCCAGGTGCGCGATTGCGTCGCCTACGGCCCCGGCATCCTTGATCTCGCGCATCAGCCCGACGAATGGGTCGGCATCGATGACATGGTGACAAGCGCGAAAGTCATGGCCGCCACAACGCTGACCTTGTTGCGGCGGGCGACGCCAGCGGCTTAATTGGCGCAAAGGCAGACAATGCCGGGGGAGAGAACGATGCGCGATCCTGTCCGCCACACCGTGTTCCAGTGGGGCCTGTTCCGCGGCGCGTTTCTGGCCATTCTCGGGGTTGCGGCCGGGATTTCCGCATCTTCGCCAGCCGCTGCGCAGGCCCGGGACCGGCTCACCCTATGCCAGACGCTCGAGCCGCCGATCCTCGACCCTACCGCCGGCGCCGCCGCGGCGATCCGCGAGGTGACCTACGACAACATCTTCGAGGGGCTCGTGGCCTTCGACCGCGACGGGCGGATCGTGCCGCGGCTCGCCGAACGCCACGAGGTCAGCGCCGACGGCCTGACCTGGCGCTTCTTCCTGCGCCGCGACGCGCGCTTTCACGACGGCGCGCCCTTCACCGCCGCCGACGTGAAATTCTCCTTCGAGCGCGCGCTCGCGCCGGATTCGAAGAACACGCAGAAATGGATCTTCGAGCCGATCGCCGCCATCGCCACGCCGGCGCCGGACCGGGTGGAAATCACGCTCAAGCGCTATACCGCCGATTTCCTCGAAGGGCTTGCCTGGGGCGACGCGGTGATCCTCTCCGAGGCATCCGCTGCCCGCGCCGCGACGGAGCCGGTCGGCACCGGCCCCTACCGGTTCGGCCGCTGGATGCGTGGCGACCGGCTGGTCCTGGAGCGCAACCCCGCCTGGTGGGGCGGCACACCGCCGATCCGCGAGGCGATCCTGCGGTTCATCTCCGATCCGCAGGCCCAGGTCGCGGCGCTGCTGGCCGGCGATTGCGACGCGCATACCAATATCGGCGCGCAGGAGGCGGTGGCGCAGCTCCGCGCCGACCCCCGCCTCGTGGTGGCGATCGGCCGCACCGAGGGCGAGACCATCGTGGCGATGAACAATGCCCGGCCGCCGCTCGACGATCTCCGCGTTCGCCGGGCGATCGCGATGGCGATCGACCGCAACCTCGTCAACGAAGGCGCGATTTCCGGCTTCGGCACGCCGATCGGCTCGCATTTCTCGCCGAACCATCCGGCCTATCTCGATCTGACGAAGGAAACGCCGTTCGATCCGCGCGCCGCGAAGGCGTTGCTCGCCGAGGCGGGACATCCGAACGGCTTCACGCTCGCGCTGCGCCTGCCGCCGCCGGCCTATGCCCGGCGCGGCGGCGAGATCGTGGCGGCGATGCTGAAGGAGATCGGCATCACCGCGCGGATCGAGCCGATGGAATGGCCGCAATGGCTGGAGCGCGTGTTCCGCAACAAGGATTACGACCTCACCATCGTCGCGCATGTCGAACCGATGGATCTCAACATCTATGCCCGCGAGGATTATTATTTCGGCTATTCCTCGCCGGCGGTGAAGACGGCGCTGGCGGCCGCGAAATCGGCCCGGAGCGAGGCCGAGCGCAAGGCCGCCTTCGAGGCCGCCCAGCGCCAGATCGCGAAGGATCAGGTCAACGTCTTCCTGTTCATGCTGCCGAAGATCACGGTTGCGCGGAAGGGGCTCGAGGGGCTCTGGCCGCATTCGCCGATCCCGGCGGCGCCGATCCGCGACCTGCGTTGGAATTGAGACCGGGCCGGCGCGATGCTGCGCTTTCTTGCAGCCCGCATCGCGATGCTGGTCGCGGCGCTCGCCACCGCGGCCCTCGTCATCTTCCTGGTTCTGGAGATCCTGCCGGGCGATCCCGCCGCCGCAATGCTCGGCGTCAGTGCGACCCCGGAGACGATCGCCGCGCTCCGCGCCGAATTGGGGCTCGACCAGCCGGCCGCCCGGCGCTTCCTGCGCTGGCTCGCGGGGCTCGTCACCGGCGATCTCGGCCTCTCCTATGCCTATCGCGTGCCCGTGGGCGGGCTGATCGGCGAGCGGTTCGGCGTGACGCTGCCTCTGGCCGTGCTCGCGATGCTGCTTGCCGCCGGGATCGGCATTCCACTCGGCGTCGCGGCGGCGTCGCGCGCCAATACCCGGCTCGACGCCGTGCTGATGGGGGTTTCCCAGCTCGGCCTCGCCATTCCGAATTTCTGGTTCGGGCTCCTGTTCGTGCTGATCTTTTCGATCGGGCTCGGCTGGTTCCCCTCGGGCGGGTTTCCGGGCTGGTCGGCGGGGCCGGGGCCGGCGCTGCACGCGCTGATCCTGCCCGCACTCGCGCTGGCTCTGCCGATGGCGGCGGTGCTGGCGCGCATCACCCGCTCGGCGGTGATCGAGGCGCTCGGCGAGGATTACATCCTCACCGCCCGCGCCAAGGGGTTGAGCCGCGCCGAGGCCCTGGTGCGCCACGCGTTGCGCAACGCGCTGATCCCGGTCGTGACGATCCTCGGCCTGCAATTCTCCTTCCTGCTGACCGGCACCGTGGTGGTCGAGGGCGTGTTCGCGCTGCCGGGGCTCGGGCGGCTGCTGATCCAGGCGATCGGCGGCCATGACCTGATGCTGATCCGCAGCCTCGTGCTGATGTTCGCCGGCGCGGCCATGGCCGTGAACGCGCTGGTGGACATCGCCTACGGCCTGCTCGACCCCCGCATGCGGCCGGCATGATGCGGGCGCTGCGGCATCCCTCCTTCCTCGTCGGCGCGGTGCTGAGCGCGCTGATCGTGGCTTTGGCGCTCGTCTCGCTGGTCTGGACGCCGGCCGATCCCGGCCGGATGAACATCCTGGCGCGGCTCCGGCCGCCCTCGGCCGAATTCTGGCTCGGCACCGACCAGTTCGGCCGCGACATTGCCTCGATGCTGATGGTCGGGGCCCGCAACGCGCTGACGGTCGGCCTGGTGGCGGTGGGGATCGGGCTCGTCCTCGGGCTCGCCCTCGGCCTGCTCGCCGCACGGGCGGATGGCACGATCCTCGACGCGGCGATCATGCGCCTGCTCGATTTCGTCTTTGCCTTCCCGATCGTGCTGAGCGCCATCCTGATCGTGACCCTGCTCGGGCCGGGGCTCGTCGAGGCCGTGGTGGCGATCGGCCTGTTCAACGTTCCGGTTTTCGCCCGCCTCGCGCGCGGCGCGGCGCTCCAGGTGATGCGGCGGGATTACATCCGCGCGGCGCGGCTCGCCGGCGCCGGCCCTGCGCGCATCCTGCTGCGCCATGTGGTGCCGAACATCGCCGGGCTGATGATCGTGCAGGCGAGCGTGCAATTCGCGGTTGCGATCCTCGCGGAGGCCTCGCTCTCCTATCTCGGGCTCGGCACCCAGCCGCCGGCCCCCTCCTGGGGGCGCATGCTCTCCGACGCGCAGACCTTCATGGCCCGCCAGCCGTTCCTGGCGATCTTTCCCGGCGCGGCGATCGCGCTCGCGGTGCTCGCCTTCAACCTGCTCGGCGACGGGCTGCGCGATCTGCTCGATCCGCGGCTGCGGGAGCGCGGCGCGTGATCATTGTCGAGAATCTGTCAATCCGCCTCGGCGAGCTGGAGATCGTCCGGGGGCTGAGCTTCACCCTGGCGCCGGGGGAGGTGCTCGGGCTTGTGGGGGAATCGGGCTCCGGCAAGTCGATGACGGCGCTCGCCGTGCTGGGCCTGCTGCCGCCCGGCATGCGCGCCAGCGGGTCGATCCGCTTCGAGGGGCAGGATCTGCTCCGCCTGTCCGAGCGCGAGCTGCGCGCCGTGCGCGGACGCCGGATCGGCATGGTCTTCCAGGAGCCGATGACGGCGCTCAACCCCGTGATGACGATCGGTGCCCAGATCGCCGAGGGGGTGATCCGCCACGGTCTGGCGGATGCAGCCGGCGCAAGCAAACGGGCCCTGCGGCTCATCGCCCGCGTCGGATTGCCGGACCCGGCGGCGCGGCTGCATGCCTATCCGCATGAATTGTCTGGCGGCCAGCGCCAGCGGGCGCTGATCGCGCTCGCCATCGCCTGCCGTCCGGCCCTGCTCGTGGCGGACGAGCCGACCTCGGCGCTCGATGTCACGGTGCAGGCGGAACTGCTGGCGCTGCTCCGCGAGATCCGCGACGAAACCGGCATGGCGATGCTGTTCATCACCCACGATCTCGCGGTGGTCTCGCGCCTGGCCGACCGGACATTGGTGCTTTACGGCGGCCGGGCGATGGAGACGGGCGCAACCCGCGCGCTGCTCGCCGCGCCGCGACATCCTTACACGCACGGGCTTCTCGCCGCGATCCCCCGCGGCAATGCCCATGCCAATCCGTTGCGGCCGATGCCGGGCCAGGTGCCCGAACTCGACCGGCTGCCGCCGGGCTGCCCGTTCTTCGGGCGCTGCCCCAAGGGCGACGCTCTCTGCCGCGACGTGCCCCCGCCGCCCGTGCCGGGGGCGAGCATCGCCTGGTGCCACCGGCCGGAGGCGGCGCCATGACCGCGATCATCGCGGCGCGCAACCTCGTCCGGGCCTATCGGCTGCCGGGCGAGGGATTGCTCGGCCGAAGGCGACGGCTCGTCGCGGTCGACGACGTGTCGCTCGAACTCGACGAGGGCAAGACGCTCGGCATCGTCGGCGAATCCGGTTCGGGGAAATCGACTCTGGCGCGGCTGCTTGTCGGGCTCGAACGACCTGATCGCGGCACGATCGCCTTCGACGGCGCCACGATCTCGAACCTGCCGGAGCGTGCGCTGCGGCCCTATCGGCGCGCGATGCAGATGGTGTTTCAGGATCCGTTCGGTTCGCTCGATCCGCGCATGCGCGTCATCGACAGCGTCGCTGAGCCGCTGGATATCGCCCTGCCGGGGCTCGATCGCGATGCGCGCGAGGCGCGCGTCGCCGCCACCCTCGCCGAGGTCGGGCTCGGCACTTCAGCGCTCCGGCGCTATCCGCACCAGTTCTCCGGGGGGCAGCGGCAGCGGATTGCGATTGCGCGCGCCCTGATCACCGGGCCGCGGCTGCTGGTCGCGGACGAGCCGGTCTCGGCGCTCGACGTCTCGATCCAGGCGCAGATCCTCAACCTGCTCGTCGATCTCAAGCTCGCGCGCGGGCTCTCGATCATCTTCATCAGCCACAATCTCGGCGTGATCCGCTATCTCTCGGATCATGTCGCGGTGATGCTGCGCGGCCGGATCGTCGAGACCGGCCCGACCGAGCGCGTGTTCGGTGCGCCGGAGCATCCCTATACGCGGGCGCTGATCGCGGCGATGCCCGTGCTGGAGCGCTGAGCCGCTCAGATGCAGCGGCCGCCATCCACCTCCAGAACCGCGCCGGTGATCATGCTCGCCTCGTCCGAGGCGAGGAACAGCGCCGCATGGGCGATGTCGCGCGGCGTCGAGAACCGCCCCAGCGGGATCGTCGCGAGGAATTTCGACCGGATTTCCGGGGAATCCTCGCCCATGAAGGTCGTCAGCAGCGGCGTTTCCCCCGCCACCGGCGCGATGACATTGACGCGGATGCGCCACGGCGCGAGCTCTACCGCCATGGATTTCGACATCAGATGCACCGCGCCCTTGGTGCCGTTGTACCAGGTGAGGCCGGGGCGCGGGCGGATGCCGGCGGTCGACCCGATATTGACGATCGCGCCGCCCTGCTGCGCCTGCATCGCCGGCACGGCGGCAATCGCGAAATTGTAGAGCGATTTCACGTTGACCGCGACGACGCGGTCGAATTCCTCTTCCGTGACCTCGAGCAGCGGCTTGTTGCGGTGCGAGGTGCCGGCATTGTTGACGACGATGTCGAGCCGCCCGAACGCGGCGAGCGCGCGCGCCGCCACGGCCCGCGCATCCGCGAGCCGCGAGACGTCGCAGGCCATGCCGACCGAGCCGTTCATCAGGCTCTCGGCCATCTTCTCCGCGCCCTCGCCGTTGAGATCGCAGCAGATGACCTTCGCGCCCTCGCGGGCGAAGACCTGCGCGATGCCCGCGCCAAAACCCTGCGCCGCCCCGGTGACGATCGCGACCTTGTCCTTCAGCCTCATGGGAAATTCCGTTCCGGATTATCCGTGTTTGATGACGATCGTCTTGAGCGCGGTGAATTCGTGCAGCGCCTCGAACCCCTTCTCGCGGCCATGGCCGGAGCGCTTGACGCCGCCGAAGGGCAATTCGATGCCGCCGCCGGCGCCGAACCCGTTGATGAAGACCTGCCCGCAGCGCAGGCGCCGCGCCAGCCGCATCTGCCGCGCGCCGTCGCGCGTCCAGAGCGCGGCCACGAGCCCGTAATCGGTGGCATTGGCGAGGCGGAGCGCTTCCTCCTCGTCCGCGAAGGGGATCGCGGCGAGAACCGGCCCGAAAATCTCCTCGCGGGCGAGGCGAAGATCGGGCGGCACGTCGCCGATCAGCGCCGGCGCGACATAGAAGCCTCCCGCCGGCGCTGCGGGATCGATCGTCCCGCGGGCGAGGACGGGCAGGCGCGCTGCCCGCGCCTCGTCGAGGAAGCCTTCGACCCGCGTCTTCTGCCGCGCCGAGATCAGCGGCCCGCAATCGAGATCCGCCTGATGCGCGCCGACCCGCAATGTCGCGAAGGCCGCCGCGAGCCGCTCCAGGAAGGCGGGGTAGATCGACCGTTCGACCAGAAGCCGCGAGCAGGCCGAGCAGGTCTGGCCGGCATTCTGCACGATGGCATTGACCGCGAAGGGCAGGACCTGGTCGAGATCGGCATCGGCGAACACGATCTGCGGCGATTTCCCGCCGAGTTCGAGCGTGACGCCGACATGGTTCGCCGCCGCCGCCTGCTGCACCAGCGTGCCGACCTCGGGCGAACCGGTGAAGGAGACGAAATCGATCCCCGGATGCGCCACGAGCGCCGCCCCGGCCGCCTCGCCGGTGCCGGTCACGAGGTTGAGCGCGCCGGGCGGCAGGCCGATCTCCAGCGCCAGTTCCGCGAGCCGGACAAGCGACAGGCAGGCATCCTCGGCCGGCTTCACCACCGCGGCATTGCCGGCGGCAAGGCTCGCCCCCACCGAGCGGCCGAAGATCTGAAGCGGGTAATTCCACGGCACGATATGCGCGGTGACGCCGAGCGGTTCGCGCAGGGCCATCACGGTCATGCCGGCGAGATAGGGGATCGTGTCGCCGTGCAGCTTGTCGGCCGCGCCGCCGTAATATTCGAAATAGCGCGCCGTGGCCGCGACATCGGCGCGGGCCTGCCGCATCGGCTTGCCGCAATCGCGCGCCTCGATCGCCGCCAATTCCTCGGCATGGTCGAGAATGGCGCCGGCGAGGCGCATCAGCAGCCGGCCGCGCTCGAAGGCCGGCATGCGCCCCCACGGGCCGTCATCGAAGGCGGCACGCGCCGCCCTGACCGCGAGATCGATATCCTCGGCGCCGGAGGCGGCGATCGCGGCGAAGGTCGCGCCGGTCGATGGCTCGACCATCGGCAGGGTGCTGCCGGAAAGGGCGGAGCGCCATTCGGCTCCGATCAGATTGCGATGCGTCTCGATCCGCGTCCCGCGATCGACCGCGTTCATGGGCATCCTCCGAGTCGGTTTCCGGCAGGATGCGCCCGGAGCGTCGCCGGAGGCAAGCGCGGATCTGCCCCGCGTCAGAGCGGGCCGGCCGGTGCGTCGAGCGCCGCCAGCGCGTGCGGGCGGCAGACGATGACATGCCGGCGCTCGCTCATCACGATGCCGTCCTTCTCCCAGGCGCTCAAGGTGCGGCTGACGGTGTGGAGGGTGGTTCCGGCAAGCTCGGCGACGTCGCGGCGGGAGAGAGGGAAGGCGATCTCGATTCCCATGGCGGTGCGCCGTCCCGCCTGATGCGCGAGGCGGAGCAGGGTATGGGCGATCCTGCGCTCGACGCTCTCGGTGGAGAGCTCCTGGAGGCGCGTCTGCGTCTCCTGATAGCGCGCCCCGAGCGCGGCGACGGCGTTCATCGCGACCTCGGGATGCCGGCCCGTGAACTGGCGGATGCTCTCCTGGCTCCAGCCGAACAGGTGGCTGTCCTCGACCGCGATCACCGTGCCGGGATGCGCGCCCGCGCCCGAGAGCACGGCATAGCCGACCATCTCCCCGGCGCCGAGATAGCGGACGGTTATCCGCCCGCCATCGACCGTGTTCTGCGTCACCCGCAGGCGGCCGACGATCAGCACGTAGAAGGTCGCCGCCGGGTCGCCCTGGTGGTAGAGCACCTCGTCCTTGGCAAGCCGCCTGCGGAAGGCTGCGCGCCGGATCTCATCGAGCGCCTCGGCGGTGAGGCCGCGGAAGATCTCCGTGCCCGCGAGGATGTTCAGGTCCGTCTGCCGGTTCATCACCGCTTGCACCCGTTGCCGCCGCGCGTTCTCCCGGCTAGGCCGATTCACCGTCTTTGCGCGAGGGATTCGCGAGCATGCGCTTCAGGAGGAAGGCAGCCGGAATCATCCGGGTCAAGGGGCTGTTGTCGCGCCCGTCCGGCTCGGCGCCGGGACGCAGCTTCCCTTCCTGAAATCGTTTTGCGATCGTGCGGGCGGCTGGCGGAATAGGGGCTTCTTCGGACCATGCTGAACATCGACAAGAACGATCTCCGGCGCCATCACCCACCCGGCAATCTATCGGACCGGATCGCTCTCGGCCTCGTCACCCTGCTGCGTCGCGCCGCGGATGCGTGCTTCGGACGCCGCTACCGCCACCGGACGATCGTCCTGGAAACCATCGCCGCCGTTCCCGGCATGGTCGCGGCAACGTTGCTGCATCTGCGCTGCCTGCGCCGCATGACCGATGATCGCGGCTGGATCCGGACGCTGATGAACGAGGCGGAAGCTCAGCGCGCGCATCTCATGGTGTTCGTTGCGCTCGACCGGCCGAGCCTGTTCGAGCGGCTGCTGGTGCTCCTGGCCCAGGGTCTGTTCTACAACGCCCATTTCCTGATCTATCTCGTCTCGCGGCGCATGGCGCACCGGATTGTCGGCTATTTCGCGGAGGACGCGGTGCGCGGCTATACGCAATTCCTGGCGGAGATCCAGGCCGGCCGGCAGGAGAATCCGCCGGCACCGGAGCCGGCTCTCGCCTATTGGGATCTGCCGCCCGAGGCGCGGCTCGGCGATATCATCCTGGCGATGCAGGAGGACGAGGCCATCCAGCGCGACATCAATCACGGCTTCGCCGATGCGCTTGCGGCCGGACACGATCTGCCGCCGCCGCCCCGCTTCATGTGCTGAGGCATATCGGGCGGGACAAACCGGCAATCATCGCCGAGATTGCGCTGCGACAATAATCGCAGGCTCGGGAAGTCTAGATTGGCTCCGTCCGATCGATCCTCGATCGCAGAAAACGGAGACAAGCCATGGGCGAGGACCTCAGACTGACCCGCCGAAGCATCCTCGCGGGTGCGGCCGCGAGCAGCGCGCTGGCGCAGGCCGTGACGGATGCCGCCGCGCAGCCGGTGGCGCCGGCTGGGCTGGCCAAGGTCGCGGCGGTCGATGTCGCGAAGCTGCCGCGCCACAAGGTCAAGCTCGTCGATCCGCCCTTCGTGCACGCGCATGATCAGGTTGCGGTTGGCGGCCCCAGGGTCGTCGAATTCGAGATGACCATCATCGAGAAGAAGATCGTGATCGATGCCGAGGGCACCGAGGTCTTCGCCTTCACCTTCAACGGCACCGTGCCCGGTCCGCTGATGGTGGTTCACGAGGGAGATTACGTCGAACTCACGCTGATCAACGCCGCGACCAACGAGTTGCTGCACAATGTCGACTTCCATTCGGCGACCGGCGCGCTCGGCGGTGCGAAGCTCACCGATGTCGGCCCCGGCGAGAAGGCCGTCCTGCGCTTCAAGGCGACCCGGCCCGGCGTCTTCGTCTATCATTGCGCGCCGGAGGGCATGGTGCCCTGGCACGTCACCGCCGGCATGAATGGCGCCATCATGGTGCTGCCGCGCGAGGGTCTGCGCGACCAGCAGGGCAAGGCGCTGAAATACGACCGCGTCTATTACGTCGGCGAGCAGGATTTCTACGTCCCGCGCGACGAGAACGGCAAGTTCAAGCGCTACGAGAGCATCGGCGATTCGCATGATGACGTGGTGAAGGCGATGCGCACGCTAACGCCGAGCCATGTCGTGTTCAACGGCCGCGTCGGCGCGCTGACCGGCAAGGGCGCGCTCAAGTCCAAGGTCGGCGAGACGGTGCTGATCGTCCATTCCCAGGCCAACCGCGACACCCGCCCGCATCTCATTGGCGGCCACGGCGATTACGTCTGGGCGACGGGCAAGTTCCGCAACCCGCCGGAGCGCGACCTCGAGACCTGGTTCATCCCCGGCGGCTGCGCGGGCGCGGCGCTCTACACCTTTCTCCAGCCAGGCGTCTACGCCTATGTCAACCACAGAGCTGGCTCGGTTTGTTTGAACAGTTTCGGGGCGTTTCCTAAGTGGATTCCTGCCTCGGTTAGGCCGCCATCGGGATTGCTGGCAGCGCATTGAAGTACGCCTCGTCCGGGGTCAACCGGCCGA
>NZ_VTRS01000008.1 GCF_008641065.1 Rhabdaerophilum calidifontis
GCCGGCCTCGTGCTCCTTCAAGACCGCAATGATCTGCTCTTCCGTGAATCTTGCTCGCTTCATCAGTCCGTCCTCAGCAGGGCCGGACTCTAACTCCATGTGGAGGAAAATCTCAGTGGCAGGTCACGCCCTTTCCAAGAGTAATTACGAAAAATTGCTCACATTCCGTTCCGTCATACGGGATTATGTCGGCCTTCCGTCGAATTCCACGCCTCGCATAAGTTCCGGCGCGGTCCTGCCGTGAGTGGTTCAACTATACGTAGACACGGCTAGAAGACTTCCCGGATGCTCCAGCGTGCGAGCCAATCCGGGATCTCGCTGTCGTCGATCGGGCCGGTCAGCCACAGATTGGGGCTTTCCAGCAGGGCGAGATCGGCCTCGCCCCCGCCCAGCACGACGAGCGCGCGCCCCTCGGCCGCGCGCAGGCGCGCCGTGCGGGCGATGCCTTCCCGCTCCGCCGGCCCGAACCCGCCGGGCCGGAGCGCCGCCGCATCCTCGAGCCCCGTGAACCCGGTCGACGGGCTGGCGCCGGCCGCGACCGGATGCGGGGCTGCGGGCCCCGCCGCCTGCGGCGTCATGGGCGATGCTCCGGCGCGCCATTCGGCGCCCCCGCCTTCCGCGCCCCATGCCTCGGCGATCCGCCGTGCCGCCGCCGCCAAGGGATCGGCGGCAAAGAAGGCATCCGATTCCGCCCGGTATCCGGGAAACGCCGCGTGGATCCGCGCCAGGTTCCGGCGCACGAGCGCCCCCTTGTCGCCGCCGAACGACAGCGCGCCGCTATGCCCGACATAGGCGCCCGTGGCGCAGACATTGCGGAACCCGGCCTTTCGCGCGCGCAGGCAGAAATCGACATCCTCGAAATATCCGCGCTCATACGCGCCGGAAAAACCGCCGATCGCGTCGAGCAGTTCGGCACGGACATAAAGGCAGAACCCGATCCCGTTCGGGATCTCGATCACCTCGCCGCCATTCACCGCACGGGCGACACGATCGATCCGCACGATCTCCTCCTCCGACGGCAGCGGATTGACCCGGAAGCGCCGCGGAATGCTGACATCCTCGCCGTTATTCGAGAACGGCACCGCCGTGCCGATATCCGGCGCGGCATGCGCCGCCGCCCGCAGGGTGTCGATCGCCGCCGCGGGCACATAGGCATCGGCGTTGACGATCAGCGCGTCCTCGCCGGCCTCCCGCAGCGCCAGCGCCCGGTTTACGGCGGCCGCGAAGCCGAGATTGATGGGCTGGCGCAGCAGACGGATCCGCCCCGCGCGCGCAAGCGTTTCCGTCAGCGCGACGATCTCGGGAGAGGGGCTCGCATCCTCCACCACGACGATCCTGCGGCCATCGCCGCGCCGGATCGCGGCCTGGAGCCAGTCGAGGCACCGTCTCGTGGCTTCCGCGTCGCCATAGACCGGCACGATGATCAGCAGGCCGGGCGGCCCCGTGCCGGCGCCGCGGCGGTTTTCGGGCGGCGCGAAGGCCCGGTTCAGGACCGGCGGCGCGATGACGGCCCGCGCATCCGGCGCCGCAAGCGCGAAGCCGATATCGTCGCCGGGCCAGGGGATGACGGCGCGCGCTCGCTGGCTGTATCCGCAGGAAGCCGCGCCGCGCGGCCGCAGGGCCAGCTTTCCGGCGCGCGTCTCGCTCCGCCAGGCGAGTTCCAGCGGCGCGTCGCCTTGCCAGAAGGCGTCGATCGCGATTCCTTCCGGATGCGCCGCCAGAATGACGGTGGTCGCAGCGCCCCCTTGCGCGAATTCGCGAACCGCCCGCTCGCGGAGATCAGCATAGCCGAGCGCACGCCGCGCCGCCGCCTGCCGCAGGGCGGGGTCGTCATGCCCCAGCGCCGCGGCCAGCACATCCGGCTGTTCCGGGTTGCGGTGGAAGGCGGCCCGCAGGTCGGCATCGGCCCCGGCCGGATCGCCGAGCAGGGCGCAAGCTGCCGAGCGCAGGAGCAAGGGGATGGCTTCGGCCGGCCCCGTGATGCGGTTCAGCCGGTCGGCCGCCAGCCAGGCGGCCGGCGCGTCGCCCGCGAGCAGCGCCTTCCGCGCGATGTCGAGCAGGGAGGCCACATGTTCGTCGCGCGTCAGGGAGAGCCCGTTGCGAACGCGTTCGAGAAGCGTCATGACACCTCGCCGCGGCCGGCTCCGGGCCGCCTCATTCCGTGAAGGACAGCCCCGTCATCGCCAGGGTTGTCAGACATTCCTGGACATTCGCCTGCGGCATCATCGCGGCCGCCCAGAGATCAAACCCGGACGCCCGCTTGGTGCTGACATGCGCGAAACCGGCCTCGAGCAGCAGCCGCCCGAGCCGGATATCGGTAAAACCGGTCCGGTGCGCCATGAACGCGTTGCCGCGGGCCACGGAGGCGCGATGACCGAACAGCATGTCGAGCGGCGTGATCGGCCCGGCGGGGGAGACATAGGCCGTCGATTCCAGCCCATCACGAAGGGCGGCCTCGAGGACGGTCTCGAGGTCCGGGCAGCGGACGAGGAAGAAGCCGTCCGGCTTCAGGACGCGGACAATCTCGGCGAAAGCGCGCGGCACCTCGTGATCGTAGAGATGCTCGATATTATGCGACGACCAGACCGCATCGAACGTCTCGCTCGCGACATGCGCCCGCATGTCGGCGGTGGAACAGACGATGTCGGGCTCGACGGAAGGGTCGAGATCGAGCCGCACCTCCCGCCACCCCGCCTGGAAGATCGGGTGCAGGCGGTGGATGCCGCGCGGCCCGGAGCCGATATGCAGCACGGAACGCATGCGCGGGGCGTGCGCTTCCGGGCTGGGGACCTGCCGGTGCGCCGGCGCCGAGAGCCTGACTTTCGATCCGATCTGCATGTCCGAACCAGTGCAAGGAGAAGGCGCGGTCCCCGGGACCCGCGGGGAGGGGCATGGCTGGCGCGGGCCGCAAATTTGCCATGGCCCCGGTCTAGCCAAAACCGGCCGGGTTTGAAAGCGGCTTGTGCTTATGTTAAATGGAGGATGTGGCGGTTCGGGCTTGCATTGCCCCGGAACAAGCGGTGCCGAAGCACCGATTTCCAGCAGAAAGTACACTGCATATCCTGATGAATCTCAAGCGCGATCACTTCCTCTGGATTGAACTTCGCCCGTTCATCCCAGCGTTTTCCGGCTTGATGTTTTTTTCCGGCATCATCGCGCTGCTGTTCCTGGTGCCCTCGCTCTACATGCACCAGATTTTCGAACGCGTGATGCAGAGCCGCAATCTGTCGACGCTGACGGCGCTTGCGGCGATCGTGGTCTTCCTCACCATCATCTGGACGGCGCTCGACCTGATCCGGATCAAGACGCTCCAGCGCGTGGCTTATGCGTTCGACGAAAGGGTCTCGGAGCGCGTCTTCGATTCGCTCAACCGTCAGACGGATACGCTCTCCGCGGCCGCGCGCGCCACGCTGCTCCAGGATCTCAACACGATCCGGGATTTCCTCGGCGGCACGCTGATCGCAAGTCTGATGGACCTCGCCTTCGTTCCGCTGGTGATCCTCGCCGGGTTTCTGTTCCACCCCTATCTGGGCCTGTTGATGCTGGCGCTCGTGCTGCTGATCGGTTTTCTGGCGGTCATGAGCCAGATCCGGTCGCGGGACGACATGCGCCGCTCGATCGAGGCCTCCGCGAATGCCGCCGAATTCGGGCGCGCGGTGATGCGCAGTGCGGAGGCGGTTCGGCCGCTCGGCATGCTGCCGGATCTGGTGGAGCGCTGGCGCCGCGTCCAGCGCGACGCGATCGGCTGGCAATACGGCGCTACCCGCCAAGCCGACCCGTTCAACCGGATCCTGGTGTTCATCCGGCATCTGCAGGGGCCGATCGTCGTCACCGTCGGCGCGCTGCTGTTCCTGGCGGAGCTGGCCGGGCCCGGCGCGATGTTCGCGGCGATGATCCTGGCCGGCCGCGCCGTGGCGCCCGTCAGCGCCATCGCCAATTCATGGCGGACGCTGTGGGGGGTCGCGCTGTCCGGCGACCGGCTGGACGCCATCCTGCGCGAGGCCGCGAAGAAGCAGGACAGGGTGGAACTGCCGGTTCCGGCGGGTCCGCTGGTGGTGTCCCGTGTCTCCGCCGCGCCCCGCAACCGCGATGCGATGACGCTGACCGATGTCTCGTTCTCGCTGGCGCCCGGCCAGATCCTCGCTGTCGTCGGCGCCAGCGGCGCCGGCAAATCGACCCTCGCGCGCGTCCTGGTCGGCGCCTGGCCGGTGCGGCGCGGCTCGATCACACTCGACGGTCACGAATTGTCCCATTGGGATCAGGACAAGCTCGGGCGCCATATCGGCTATGTCGCGCAGGACGTCGAAATGCTGCCGGGCACGATCGGCGAGAATATCGCGCGGTTCCAGCCGCGGACGCCCGAAACGGTGCGCCAACTCATCGACGCCGTGCGGACCGCGGGCGTCCAGGACATCATCGCCAAGCTGCCCGACGGGTTCAACACAAGGATGGGGCCCGACGGGATCGCGCTTTCGAGCGGGCAATGCCAACGGATCGCGCTGGCGCGGGCGATCTACGGCGAGCCGCGCCTGCTTGTTCTCGACGAGCCGAATTCGAATCTCGACGCGGCCGGGGAGCAAATGCTGGTCGCCACCCTGACCAAGCTGAAGAATACCGGCTCGATCATCGTCCTGATCACCCACCGCATGAACATGCTCGCCTATTGCGATCAGGTTCTGGTGATGAACAACGGCACCGTCCAGGCTTTCGGCCCGCGCGAGCAGGTGATGAACCGGCTGTCACCCTCGCGCCCCAAGGAATTGACGGATGCGCGCGGCGGGGTCGCCGGCAGCGTCAGCTCCGCGGCCGAATAGCGAAGGAGACCGCGATGGCCTCGACCGACAATCCGACGCTCGACCAGACCCATGTTCCCGTCCCCTCGACGGATTGGCGCGGCATGCTGCGCATCGGTAATATGGTTGCGTTCGGCGGGTTCGGGACCTTCCTGCTCTGGGCGAGCATCGCGCGGCTTGACGGCGCGGCGATCGCTGCCGGCGTGGTCTCAACCGAAACCAACCGCAAGACCATCCAGCATCTCGAGGGCGGGATCGTCCAGGAAATCCTGGTCCGGGACGGGATGCGTGTCACCGCCAACCAGGTCCTGATACGGCTCGACCCGACGCGTCTTGACACCCAGGGCGATCTCTATGCCAACCAACTCGCGATCCTCCAGGCCCAGGAGGCGCGGCTTCTGGCCGAGTTCGAGTTGAAGGAGCAGCTCGAACTGCCGCCCGAGGTGCTGCGCCGCGCAAGCGAACCCTCGGTTGCCCCGGTTATCGCCGACCAGAAGCGCCTGTTCGAGAGCCGCCGCGCTGCCGTGCTGCGCAACAGCGGCATCGCCGAGGCGCAGATCGAGCAGACCCGCAAGGAGATCGAGCAGGCGAAGAGCGATATCGCGACCGCGCGCGCCACGCTCGACCAGGTCAATGCCGAACTCGAGGCGCTGATGCCGCTGTTCCGGCGCCAGCTCGTGCCGACGACGCGGATCGCACCGCTCGAACGCGAGAAGCTGCGCCTGACCGGCATCATCAACAATGGCGAGATCCAGACGACCCGGCTCCAGGACAAGCTGAACGAGTTTCTGCTGCGCCTTCAGCAGGTTCTGCAGGATTACAAACAGGAGGCCTCGGCGCAGCTCGTCGATATCCGCAAGCAGCTTTCCGACGTGCGTCAGCAATTGCTGCTGACGGCGGATCTCCAGCGCCGCTCCGAGATCCGCGCCCCCATCGCCGGGGTCGTGCAGCAATTGCGCATCTTCACGGTCGGCGGCGTGATCCGCCCCGGCGATCCCATCCTCGATCTCGTGCCGGAGAACGACGACCTCGTGATCCGCGCCAAGGTCAGCCCCAACGACGCCGATCGCGTCGCGACCGGCCTGAATGCGGAAATCCGCTTCCCCGGCTTCAGCTATTGGGGGAGCCAGGTCATCCGCGGCACGGTCACGGCGATGTCGCGCGACCGCATCGTCGAGAATGGCGGGAAAGACGTCTATTTCGCGGCCGATGTCACGGTGAACAAGGAGACCGTGCCGAAGGAAATCAGCGAACGGCTGAGCGCGGGTCTCTCGGCCGATATCGTCATCACGACCGGCGAGCGCACGGTGATGAGCTACCTGCTCAAGCCGATCACCGAGCGCTTCTGGACGAGCATGCGCGAGCGCTGAGTAATCCCCGCCGCCGGCGCAGCACCTATACTCGGCGCATCCGCCATTCTTCCGGAGCGCCGTCATGCCGAATTCCTACGAGACGAACAAGAATCCCTTCGCCACCCAGCTTCGGGCGATGGGAGAGCCTGCGGTGGACGTCCAGCGCCTGACGCCGTCCGATTCAGCCGACACCAATCCCTATTGCAAGGCCCTGCGGGTGTTCGTGCCGGCGTCGACGGAGGAGGCGACGGTGCGCGTAACCCCGATGCTCGCTGCCGATGACGCCAACACCGTCACCCTGCGCTTTCCGTCCGGTGTCAGCCACGAGCCCCTGGCGATCCGCCGTCTCTGGAGCACGGGAACGAGCGCCGGGATCGAAATCCACGGCTACACGGCCTGAGCGGGAGCGCGCGGCATGGCCCTTGATCTCCGCTTCGGATTTTCGCCCCGCAGCGCCCGCCGACGCTGGCAGGGGGTGCTGGACCGGATCGGCGTCGTGCCGCTCGGCGCCTATTCCGTCCGCCGTCTCGACAGCAATTATTCCGGGGCCTGCCTTCGCGTCCGGCGGTCCTCCGACAATGCCGAACTCGATATCGGCTTTGCGGGACAGGCGCTCGATATCAGCGCGCTCCTCGGCTTCGTGGGCGCCGGCGACGGCTTCGTGACGACCTGGTACGACCAGAGCGGCAACGCCCGCAACCTCGCCCAGAGCGTGGCGGCCAACCAGCCGAAGCTGGTGCTCGCCGGGGCCTATCTCGGCGGCATCCGGCCGGATGCCGGGACACTCCAGCGCCTTTCCCGCACCGATTCCGCCTTCGCGCTGCATGCGAGCGCCGCGACCATCGCCTCCGTCCTCGGCGCGACCGAGCCCGGCGCCTCGTTTCTGGGGACGATCTGGGCGCTCGGCTCCACCAGCGGCAACCGCATCTGGCTCGGAACCGCGCCGGGCAACCGGACGCTGGCGGTGCGAGGTTCCAGCCAGCTTGCGGCGACGCCGACGCAGACCCTCAATGCCTCGGGCAATCTCATCGTGTTCACCAAGACCGCCAGCGCCGATGCATCCGGCTTCCAGACCCGCGCGAACGGCTCCGCCGCCTCGGGTTATGCCGCGCAGGCAATCGGCGCCACCGACAATGCCTTCATGCTCAATCAGAACGGCGCCGGAACCGCCGCCGGCTTCCATGTCCACCGGGAGCTGATCCTCTGGGGGCAGGCGCTCGATGCGGGCCAGATCGGGCTGATGGAATCGAGCGCGGCCGGCTATTTCGGGATCGCGCTGGGCTGATCGGCAGCCTCCGGCCGGCGCAGGCCGGCGATCTCCGACAGGCGCCGCCAGATCTGGTTTGCGACCGGATCGAGCCCGTAGCGGGCTTCCATCAGCGCCCGCGCCCGGTCGCGACGCCCGGAATCGGCGCTGCGATTGTCCCGGGCCATGCGCAGCCGCGCCGCAGCGTCCTGAAGCGAAGGCTCCGCCCAGAGCGAGCCTTCGGCAAAGGGATATTGGCCCGGCTGGACGGGGAGCAGCTTGAAATCGACGGGGTAGCCGTTGGTCTCGTCAAGATAATCGGTGTTGCCGGACCAGTTGGTCGCCACCACGATTGTTTCGAGCAGCATCGCCTCGGCGATCACTCGCCCGAACCCTTCCGCACGGTGAAGCGACACGAAGCAATCCGCCGCCGCGACCAGCCCGCAGACTTCCGCCCGGCTCATCGCGCCATCGAGCAGCACGAAGCGCGGATCCGCCGCAACTCTCGCCTCCAGCGCCGCCAGCGCCTCCGGATGGGCGTGGGAATTGATGGTCTTGATGATCAGGATCTCCCGCCCGTCCCGTGCGGGGAAGGCGGCCTGGAACGCATCCATAGCCGCGTCGGGGTTCTTCCGGGCGATGAAGGAGTTGAAATCGAACATCGTGAGGCAGACGAAATCATCACGCCCGATTCCAAGTGTTTCCCGGTCGAACGGCTCGACGCGCGGCGGGTTGAGGTAGAAGGGCATGAAATAGATCGGCTTGTCCGTGAGCCGGGAATAGACCTCGTGCAGGAACTGGCTCGGCACCCAGATCTCGTCGACGAGATCGAATACCCCGCGCCATTCCGGCGGCAGGCTGGTCAGCTCCCAGGGCCAATAGCCGATCCGGTAGCGGCCTGCGAACAGGTTCGGCCCCTGCTCGACCGCGAGGCGCGCCGTTTCGAACGCCGTCATCGCGAAGATGCTGATCGGGTAGAGCGGCCGGTCGGAATAGAGATGGTTAAGCCCGGAAGGTGCGCTGGAGCCGATCTTGTCCGAGATATCGACCTTGACCACGGTGCAGGGCGCCCCCGCCCGTTCGAGCGCCTGGACGAGCGCGCGGCTGTCCTCGCCGATGCCGAAGATGCCTTCGGCGAAGCCGACGACATTGACCCCCGGCATCGCGGGATCGTGACGGAGCGGCGCCGTCCGGCCGAGGGAGGAAGGGGCTTCGGCCTGCCGCGCCGCCAGGATCCGGAGCCAGGCGATGCGGCCGCGATCGGTGGCGATGTCCGGCTTGTCCGGCCCTTCCGCTTCGTTGAGATGGTGATAGACGCCGAGCCGCGTCAGCGGGATCGGCAGGCGGGCATAATCCGGGTGCAGTTCCCCGAGGCGCGCGCGTTCGGGCGGCGTCAGCAGCGGTCCGAGCCGGAGTTCGGGCACGGCGACCAGATAATACCAGGCATGGAACCGGTCCGGATCCCCGATCAGGCCCTGTGCTTCCGGCCTGATCAATGCGACATAGGCGGCGAGCCGTGTCACGAAAGGCGGCGCTGGGGCTGCAAGGAAGGTCAGATAGGTAGGAGAGAACACCGTCTTCTGGAACCGATGCCGCCCCTCGACGGCGAACCAGAGCAGGAATTTCGCCGCACGATCCTCATCGAGATTGTCCGCGAGTGGCTTCAGCGCATGATGCAGCGCGAAAACCGTCATCAGGGTCTGATCGGCGCGGATTATATCGACGGGGTCTGGTCGAAGCGGGGCGGACTGGTCTTGAAGCAAGGCGCGATCCACACTGCATGCACGCACGGATGCGGCTCCGAATGAATGTCTTTTCGTTTAGCGACGGCTGCGGGCGGCGTCCAACGCAAAAAGCCGGGCAGGGCCGTACTGTGGTCATGTTCTAAGGACGACGATCAGGCGGATCGGCCCAGCCAACGGGCATGGCAGGAGATTGAGATGCGTCTTTCCGGAAACAATGGCGCGGCCCGGATGGGGCGGGTTCTGGGATTTTTGCTCGCGATGGCATCCGGGCTCGGGCCATGCCGGACGGTCCTCGCCGAGCCGATGCAGCCCGCATGGAGCGGCATGGTCGCCGGCGCCTATATCTGGGACGGGCTGCCGGAAGCGCAGGCCGAGCGCGGCTCGGGCGCCGTCGCGCGCGCCGCTGAAATCCTCGCCGAGAATGGTCTGCGCGGCATCCGCCTGATCGTCAATCGCCAGCAATTGAAGGGCTTCGGCATCGATACCCGCCGATGCGGGGCCTCGCCGGAGACGGATTGCTTTCTCGCCGATCCCGGGTTCCGCAAGGCAATCGCCAATCCCGCCTTCTCGGTCGTGGCGATCACGCTGCATGAAGTTGCCCTGAGCGGCTGGAAAATGGCCGACCCCGCGCAGCTTGCGCAGCACGAGGCCGCCAGCCTGCGCGAGTTCAGGCGGTTCCTCGCCGCCCTGCTGCCGATCCTCAAGGATCAGCCCGGAAAAACGATCATCATTGCAAACCGTGAGGGTGATCATTCGATCTATTGCGGCGCCACCGCGCGCTTCCTCCAGGACGCGCAGTTCAGGACGTCCTGCTTGGGGGAAACCGGCGCCGGTCGATCAGGCCGGCTGGATGCGCGCCGCGATGCGCTCATCCGATGGTATCGCGGGCGGCAGCGCGAAATCGAGGCGTTCCGCGCGGCGCACGGCCTGGAGAACCGGCTGCTCCACGCGGTCGAGTTCAACACCGTTCATAGGATGAGCGATTTCGAGCAGCGGATCGGTCTCGATCTTCCGCAGACCTTGTTCGACATCGTGCCGCAGGTGAAGCCCGATCTTTGCAGCTATTCCGCGTATTCGAGCTTCAACAACGGTTATTCGTTCCGCGAGGATCTGGCGACCATTCGCGCGCATTGCGGGACGGCGGCGATCATCCTGGGCGAACTCGGCTTCAGCAGCCAGGGTCGAAGCGAGGAGAAACTCGGCGAATTGTATCGCAAGGCCATTGCCGACGCGCGGGCGGGGGGCGTGCGCGCCATCTTCTTCTGGCAGGGCTTCGAGAGCCGGGCCGCCGGGAAGGAATACGGCCTCTTCAGGCGCGACGGCGTGCCTTTCCACTGGCACCTGCTCCGTCCGGCCCTCTGACGGGGCGGCGCTACGCCCGGATTTTCGTGCCGACGAAGCCGGCATGGATCGCGGCGAGTTTTGCGCGGGATTCGGCGCGCCATTCCTCCGCAACCGTCGCGATCGCCTGGGTCAGACGCGGCGTGGTGTGCTTTTCCACCGCATCGATGATCATCCGCTCCGTCAGGCCATTCTGGCGCAATGTGAGGCCGTCGAGCCCGGCATCCGCCATCAGGTTGAGGTTCTTGCGCGTCGAGCCGATATTGATGACGAAGCGCTTGTTGAGCAGGCCAAAGACCAGCCCGTGATATTTCATGCTGATCACCAGGCTGTCCGTCGCGGCGATCGTGTCGATGATGGTCTCGGGATCGATATAGGGTTCGATGATCGCCACGCGGGTCCGGTGCTTCATGCGGCGGACGACGCTCGCCGCGAACACGTAATCCCGCGCGCTGTGGCCGACGCTGAGCGAGGGCATCACGATGTCGAATTTCTCGCAGAGTGCATCGAGAGCCGCCGCCAGGGCCGTCTTGAGATTCTCGATCTCGACGAAGCGCTCCATCTTCTCGCCGTAGATGATGTGGTAATCATCCGAGAGAAAAACGAAGATGGTCTTCTTCCGCTTGCCGAAATCGACGGGCGGAACGCTGGCCCTGGCCACCAGCGCCGCAAGCTCCGCAGGGCCGCGCGGCTCCAGCGAGAACACGATATCCGGGATGAAGGTCGCCTCGAACCCTTCCTTGCGGGCGGCCTCGACATCATCGCGGCTGCGCAGATAGAGCGATTCGATCGTGCCCGGATAGCGGCGCAGGATCTCGAAATCGTTCGGGCCATGCGGCAGCGAGCAGCCGATCAGATGGAGCGGGACCGGCTTCTTGATCGAGCCGAAGAAGAAGCTGTTGATGACCGCACCGCCGCCGAGCACATAGCGGGTTCCGGCCTGCTGCTCGGCGATGGCGCGGACGAATTCAATATCTGCATCCTTGAAGGCGCGCGTGAAAACGGCCTTGAAGGCTTCGTCCCCGGCATTGCAATAGCCGTAATATCCCAGAATCGCGACCTTGCGTTTCGAAGCCATGCCATTCTCCCATATCGCGACGACTTGTTGCGATGCGGGATGATGTTGTCAAACGCATTTTGCGCGCGCCTGGCGAGATAAGCACCGGCCGGGACAGATATCCGGCTTGCGGAGACAAGATCAGCGACTATAAACGGGGCCTGAGCTTCGCTGGCCGCGAAGGGTATTTCTTTTCGAGAAGTCGGCTATGAAAATTGCTTGGCTAAGTCCCTTCGGGCCGACGACCGATATTGGTGCCTTTTCGAAGTGCATTCTGGATACGGGCCAAGCGCTGACCGCCGGCTCCCAGGATCAGATCGATCTCTTCTGTGAGGTCAATGGCCGCGCCTATGCCTTCGCGGGGCGGCAATTCAATGTCGCCGAATTTTCTGCGGATTTCTTCCGCAAGAGCTATGATCATATCATCTACAATATCGGGAACAATCAGGAAAATCATCGGTTCATAAACCAGATGTGCCTGACGATGCCCGGTATCGTCGTTGTGCATGATATGGTCATGCAGCATTATCTTGCCTGGAAGATCTTCGAACAGATTGGTTCTCCGCTCAAGTATGCGGAGATGGTTGTCAATCTATACGGAGAAGAAGGGCTCTCGATCATCGAATCGTCGAAGATCTGTTCGCAGATTCGCCCGCCGATCTATGGGCCCTGGGATTCCGATCATGTCCAGCGGCTGCCTGCGCTCGAGCTTTTCCTCGGCCGGGCCAAGGCCGTCATCGTGCACTCGGAATTCGCGCGGACGCAGATCGCGCGCTTCACCCAGGCCCCGACCCTCCGGCTGGGCCTGCCCTGCGACCAGAAGCCCGGACTTACCGAGGCCGAGATCGCGGCCTGGCAGACCCGCACCCGCTCGGCCCTGCGGACGCATTTCGTGGCCTTCGGGCACATCACCCAGGGCAAGAGCCTGCATCTGCTGCTCGATGCCTTCGCCGAGACGCCGGAACTCAAGCGGAACGGGCGGCTCACCATCGCCGGCTTTCCGCGCGACCGCGCCTATCTTTCCGAATTGCGGCGCCTCGTCGATCTCCACAAGCTTCAGGATATCGTGACCTTCGAACTCGGCGTCTCGATGGAGCGCCTGCAGGAGCTGAAGCGCGAGGCCGATGTCTTTCTCAATCTCCGCTACCCGAACACCGAATCGGCCTCCGGCTCGCTGGTCGAGCAGTTGAACTGCGCCAAGCCGGTCATCGTGCTCGACAGCGGCTGCTATGCCGAATTGCCGGACGACGGCGGCGTGAAGCTCCCGGTCGGGGTCTCCGCCGGCCAGATCGGCGAGGCCATGCTGGGGCTCGCGCGCGATGCCGAGAAGCGGGTCGCCATGGGGGCGCGCGGCATCGCGCATGCGCGGGCGATGTCCTCGGACGTCTATGTCCGCCGCCTGCTTGACTTCCTCCGCGCAGCCGCCGCCGATCGGAGCGAGAAGGCGAGCCTCGGCCGCAAGGGCCGCAAGGCCGCGCCGGCGCCTGTCGCGGAGGCGCCGGCCTTGTCGGTGCCGCAGATCCTTGCGGCCTCCATCGCCGCTGGCGAGGCGCGGCCCTGTCTGGTCACCTTCCTCAACCTGCCGGTCGAACAGCTGGCGTTCTTCATCCAGGTTGGGGTGTTCGGGCTTGATCGCGCGGCGCGGATCGAGGCCGAGCTGATCCATTTCATTCGGCAGGTCGGCCGCCTCGAGGCTTATCTGATCGTCAATCAGGTGATCCGGCTCCGGCAATTCATCCGGCGGGGCGAGGGGGCGTCTCCGGCCGTGCTGCTGCGCCCGCGGACGCTGGAACTCTGCGCGTTGCTCGAGCCGCGCCGTCTGGCGAAGATCTTCTTCGCGGTCATCCTCGGCCGTTGCGCCGGCGAGGGGGAGGCGGATGCCTATGCGCGGCAGATCGAGGCAGGCCGCCCGATCCGCGAGGTCGCGCTCGAGATCTTCGGCAGCGAGGAATTCGGGCAGCGCGCACTCTCCACGCTCGAGCGCGCGGCGATCCGCCGGGCCGTGACGACGATTCCCATGCGGGAGATGCCGGGGGCGGCCGTGCTGCCCGTTGTCGGGGTAGGACGCCCGATCGCCTTCTCGAACGCCGAGGCGGATGCCCAGGCCTGCCTGATCGGCGAATGGCACGATGCCGAACGCGACGGGGTCTGGAGCGGCGGCGCGCAGGCGGCGATCGTCTTCCGCATGGCGCCAGCGGACGGGCATGATCTCGTGCTCCATTACAGCGGGCTCGATTCCAGCCAGGACACCCGCGAGGTCACGATCCGGCTTGGAGGCCGGCCGGCCGATCGCCGGGAACACAAGCCGGACGGTTCGGTCGAGCTGCGCTTCTCCCTCGCGGATGACAACGCCCGCGATGTTCTCAGGCTCGACCTGGATTGCGGGCGGACGCTGCGGCCGATCGATGTGGGGCTCGGGCATGACGAGCGGAATCTCGGGCTTTTCATCCATTCCGTCCGGCTGGAGACGGCGGTTCCCGCGGCCATGCCCGCGGTGGCGCCCCCGCCTTCCGGTCCGCCTGCCCCCGCGCCCGCTGTGTCGTTGATGGGCGCGGCGGCCGCGCCGGGCAAGCCGTTCGTTTACGGGGAGCGGCCGCAGATCGGGCAGATCCCGGAGGGGTGGGTCGCCTATCGCCGCGGCGGGATCCGCTGCATCGATGGGCGCGGCGCGCTGACCTTCCAGGTGACGGGGCTCGTGGATTCGCAGCTCTGCCTGCGTTTCCTGTTGCGCTGCATCCCTTCGGAGGTGATGAGCGGGGCCACCTATTGCATGCTGCGCGTGGCGCTCGACGGCACCGTTCTGAGCGATCCCGTGGTGGAACTGGATTCGGATTTCGAGCTTTCCATCGATGTCCAGCCTGATTTCCGGACCGGTTCCGGCAGCTTCACGCTTGAACTTTCCGCCGCGATCTACGACGACCGCGCCGGGCGGGAAACATCGATCGCGGCCGACGTGATCCTGCTGTCCTGGGTGCTCGACGAGGGCGAGCGTCCGGAGGCCGCCTCCGCGCGGGCGGAGTCGCTGGCCGCCATCGCCGGCGATTGACGGGGACGAGGAATGCTGCTGCCGCCGATCCAGTTCTTTCATGACCGCTCGCGGCGTGGCGCCGCCTGCAGCCCGGCGCTTCAGCGCTGGCTGGCGGCCTTGCGGCTTCAGGCCAGCGAGGCGCTCGGCGCGATCGAGATCGTGGAAACCGATGCCGGGGATGACGCGCTCCGCACCGGCCTTGCCGCGCCGCCGGCCCGGCATCTCGACGAGGCGCGTTTCTGCCTCGATCTGATGTCGGCCGCGGCGATGGGCGGCAATCGGTTCGCGCTGCTGGTGACGGAACTCGAGTCGCAGGTCCGGGCCATGCAGGATCGGCTCGGCCCCGCTGGGCTGGCCGTGGCGCAGCATGCCCTGGGCTCGGCGCGGCAGATCGTTGCGCTCGACGAGGAAAGCGTTGCCTTCTGCCTCGATTTTACCGGGCGGGACATCGCCCGTCTGGAGCTTCCCGCCACCGCGAGCCCGCTGGCGGCCCCTTGGGATTCCCGGATCGCGGTGCTGCTGATCCATGACCGCGAGGCGCTGCCGGATCCGGATGCGCTCACGGTCGAGCTGGCCGCGTTGCGTTTCGAGCCGCTATGCGTCGATCTCGACGACGCCGCCATCGCGCTGACCGAGGACATGTCCGGCCGCATCGAGGCTTCGCCGCTGCATATCCATGTTGGCCGCCCCGCCCGCACCATGCCGGGGTTCCGGCTCGCGGATTCGCTGGCCCGCCGCGCCTGCGTGATCCATTTCCTCGCGGGGCCGGCGCCGCCGGCGGATAGCGCGCCGCGCGATATCGAGATCCGCGATCAGGCCAACGGGTTCGTCGCCTCCGATGCCCGACAGGTCGCGCGGGCGCTGAGGGCCTTGGAGGGCGACGCGTTTCTCCGTGTCCTGTTCCAGCGCAATGCCGGCCAGATCCTGCTCGCCTTCAACGGCGAAAGGGAGGAGGGGCTCTTGAACTGGTTAAAAAACTCTGCACAGTCGTTGTCGACTTTCTAAACTAGAACAGGCAAGGGGAAAGCGATGGCCGTCATCCACCTCGTCGGATGGTATGGCAGAGGAAATTGTGGAGATGAGGCTTTCAAGTCGGTTCATCGTTCCCTGTTTCCGAACGACCAGCTATACTGGATCACGGAAGCCTCTAACCTGAAGGAGATTCCGCCTGCCGATGTTGTTATCCTCGGCGGAGGCGATGTTTTTCTTGATTATTATATTCGCCTGATTCCCGCGGACACGCCGTTCTTCTGCTATGGTGTTGGGCTCGGCTCGCATGAGCAGCGCGAGCATGTCGTGCGCCTCAAGGACCGGATCCCGGCCATCTGGCTGCGCAACGCCTCGGATGTCGCCTATCTGCAATCCAAGGGGGTCGCCGCGTTCTTCACGCCGGATATCGTCTTCCAGCTCAGGGAGCAGATGCTCGCGGCGCGCGGCTCCATTCGGGGCGATACGCCGAAGCGCCTCGGGATCATCGTTTCCAACAACGAATCCCAATTCGCGACCAATACCGGCGATCTCCGCCGCTTCTTCTACAACCAGTTCCTGAAGCTGGAACTGGCGATCGCGATCAACGAGATGACGCGATACTACAAGGTCGAGCTGATTCCTTTCTCGGATGACAAGAACGACCGCGACATCATCTTCGCCTATGAGCTGATCTCGGCTTCGGAACGCGGGGCATCCTTCGAGATCGTCGGCCATGGGCAGGACCCGATGGCGATCGCCCGGCTCGTCGCGGGCTATGACGTCGTCGTGAGCATGAAGTTCCACGGCCTCGTCTTCGCGATCGCGGCCGGAGTTCCCTTCATCAATATCGGTCTTACGCGCAAGACCCAGCTCCTGTGCCAGGAAAACGGGCTCGGCCATCTGTCCATCGCCCCGTTCTCGCTGACGGTGGACCGTTTCCGGGAATACATGAAGGTGGCGGAGAGCGCCGAGACCCGCGTGCTGGTCAATGAGCGCGGCGCGGCGCTGTCCGCCGAGGCCGCGCAGGCCGGCGCCGAATTTGTCGCGCAGGTCGAGCGCTTCCTCGCGGGCCGCGCGCAGCGATGAGCAACGCGTCCCTGCCGCCCCCGGTCTTTCTCGCCTTCACCGGGATCGGGGGCGTCGGCGCCGATTTCGACCGCGCCTACGGCCATGTCGCCCGGGTGTGCGGATCATCCTTCATCCTGCCTGTCCGCATCGTCGACGGCACCCGTGCGGTGCTGATCTCGCGCAGCCATGCCCAGCTGGTCGGCGGGTGGCATCCTTCGCTCTCGCCGCGCTGCAACGCGGTGCTGACGCGCGCGGGTGAAGCGTCACAGCTCTGGCGGGGCATCGCGGCTTCGGGCTTCCTCACCCTGAGCGCGGCGCAGATCGCCGTGCAATCCGGCGCGCTCTGGTCGCTTGCCCCGGCGCAGCCGGACGCGGATTCCATCGCGTTCGAACAGGAATTCGCCGGCGCGGACCTTGCCGTGCACCGGATCGCCGTCGGGGCCGGTGCGGCCGGCATGGACGGGTTCACGGGCCATGTCCCCGATGAGGATGCCGTGCCGGAGATCGATCTGCGGGCGTTGTTCGCCGGCGACGGACCGGTGCGAATCGCGCTCTGCGGCCGCGATCTCGACAGGCAATCATCGGCGCTGCGCGCGGTCCGGTGCGCCCTTGCGCCCGGCCGCGCCATCGAGATCCATGTCGCGGCCGATCAGCAGGGCCGGGAGGCCGGCGCGCGGGATATCCCCGAGGAGGGCGGGGCCGGCCCCGTCCGGGTGATCGGCGTCGAGGCCGGCGATGCCTGGCGCGACCATCTGGCCCGGGACTGGGATATCGTGATCGCGGGCGACGATTTCCGTCCGGCGGCGCTGCCGCTCGCATCGCTGCGCATGCGCGCCCTTGTTCTCCCGGCGCCCCGGCTTGCCGGCCGGCTCGCGCTGCGGCAGGAGGAGGCGCGCCCCGCCATCCTGACCGCCGCTTCGCCGCCGGCGCCGGAATGGGGTTTCGCCTGGTATGTCAACGAGGGCGCCCCCGGCGCGCCGTTCCGGATCGCGGCGGCGGAATATCGCCTGCGCGGCCTGGTTCCGCAGCCGGTTTCGGCGACGGACCCGGCGATCGCGCTTGCCGCGGCCTGCCATGCCCTGGCCGCCGTCACCTCGCGGGCAGGGTTCATCCGCTGGACCTATACTCATGCCCGCGCCGTGACGGCGCTGATGGCCGAGCGCAGTTTCCGGAATTTCTTCACGCTCTTCACCTTGGCGCGCGAAGAGGGAGGGCTCGCCTTCGACGCCGGGCTGCGGCTCGAAACCGGGATCGCGATCCTCGACTGGCTGCATGATTGCCCGCCTGCCGAATTGCGCGAGCGCG
Source organism: Rhabdaerophilum calidifontis (assembly GCF_008641065.1). Classification (GTDB taxonomy): domain Bacteria; phylum Pseudomonadota; class Alphaproteobacteria; order Rhizobiales; family Beijerinckiaceae; genus Rhabdaerophilum; species Rhabdaerophilum calidifontis. Next base: position 17,905 of record NZ_VTRS01000008.1, read on the forward strand.
CCTACCAACTCTTCCTCGGTCGCCCCTATGACGGCACGGACATGACCGAACTGAGCGACGCCCATCCGATGGCGGATCGGGTGAAGTTCCTGCGCGATGTTTTCCGCAGCGGCCGCTGTGCCACCCATGTCGGCGCCTGGCGGCAGGCCTGCCTGGTCGGGACGATCGAGCGGCTTTCGGCGCATATGGATGCGCGCGCGCTTTATGACGATTCCAAGATCGAACGGTATATCCGCTTCGTCGGGCTCGAAGGAGGCGGGAAGATCCACAAGTCGCTCGAACTTGAGGATCTCGTGATCGCCTCGTGCAGGCGTTACCGGGTCTGAGAACAACCGGCCGCACAGCCGGATAAATTTCCGGTTGCATATTTATCTTGCAATTTAACCATTTCTGGCGCCCGGAACCACCGGGGCGTTGCTTTTTCTTGACCTCGCAGCGTGATTAATAATAGGTAAATTTCGAGTTTTGCATTGGAGAAACCGGATGTTTGCATCGTTTGCCGCGACGCAGAATGGCTGGGCGCTGATTGCTGCGGCCGGACGGACGATCGCGCTCCGCAAGCCGGAGGCGGGGGCGGCGGAGGTTTACCGCATCGCATCCGGCGACACGCTCGACCTCTCGCAGATCGCCAACGAGAACATCACGCTGGTGAAGCTCGGCTCGCGACTGGTGATCCTGTTCGCCGATCGCGGGTTCGTCGTCGTGGACGGGCTTTATATGGGCGACGGCACGCCCGCGCCGGATGTCCAGGTCGGGCTCAATGCCTCGACGATGGTGAATGCGGCGCAATTCGTCGCCCAGTTCCCGATCTCCGACGATGCGCAGGTCCTGACCGCGGCGGGCATCAATGTCGGGCCGCTCGGCTCCGGCGGTGTCAACCTTGCCGCCGCGCCTCCCGGTTCGGCGCTCCAGCCGCTGAGCGCGCTGACGCCCGATGCCGAGATTGCCGGACAGACCTTCGGCACCCTGCCGCCGTCGAGCTTTGGTGGCACGAGCGGCAATCTGTTCGGCAGCACCCCGCCCGGATTGCCCGGCACGTCGTCGGCGCCCGTCGCCGCCAATGATTCCGCCGCGGTGCGCGAGGCCGGGGTAAGCCCGGGCAACACGCCGTTCGCGGGCAGCGCCGCGGCCTCCGGCAACGTGACCGCGAACGATTCCGGAACCGGGGCCCTCACCGTCACCGGGGTGCAGGCCGGCATTCTTCCGAGCGCCGCCGGCAATGTCGGCGCCGCGATCGCGGGGGTTTATGGCGCGCTGACGCTCGCGGCCGATGGCAGCTACACCTACGCGCTCGACAATGCCGACACCGACACGCAGGCGCTGGCGCAGGGCCAGGTGGTCCAGGAGGTGTTCACCTACACCGTCACCGATGTCGGCGGGCAGAGCGCGACCGCGCAGCTGACGGTAACGATCACCGGCACGAACGACGCGCCCGTCATCACCTCCGGTTCCGAGGCCGCGCGCGGCAGCGTGACCGAGGACGGCCGCTGGTATGAGGTCGGGCCGCCGCCGGGGCCGTTCACCACCGGCGGCACGCTCGCCGCCGCGGATGTGGATGCCGGCGCCGTGCTCACCTGGTCCGGCAATGCGGCCGGGCTCTACGGCGATTTCACCATCAATCCCACCACCGGGCAATGGCAATACACGCTCGACGAGGCGCGGTCCAACGGGCTTGCGGCCGGGCAGGTCGTGACCGAGACCTTCCTCGCCACCGTGACCGACGAATTCGGCGCGACGGCAACGCAGACCGTTACCGTGACCATCAACGGCTATAACGACGAGCCCTTCATCGACCTCGACACGACGGCCGCCGGACGGAATTATCAGGGCTTGACCGCGGCCGAGGCCGCGCGCTCCGCCGCCACCCTGCTTCCGGCGAACGGCGCGACCATCGTCCAGACCGACGATGCGCCGAGCCCGGCCTTCCAGTTCGCCGTGTCCGACCCGGATGGCGACACGTTCCGCTCGATCCAGGTCGAGATCCGCAACACCGCGAGCGGCGACAAGGGCTATCTTTACGTTCCGGGTTCCGTCCTCACCGGGGCCGCGCCGGGTTCCACCCTGTCGGCTTCCGGCACCCATCCTTCCGATTCCGACTATGCCCGGACGATCCGGCTCGAGAATGGCGCTGGGCAGCTGAGCCAGGCCGATCTCGAACGGTTCCTGCGCGAAGTGCGCTACATCAACACCGAGACGACCTTCGCGCTCGACACCAGCGACCGCGAGATCCGCGTCATCGTCGTCGACGAGAACGGCGCCGATCAGGTCGCGACGGCCTATATCCCGGTGATCGCCGATGTGCGCGACACGACCGGACTTGACGTCTTCACCGGCACCCGGTTCGACGACCGCATCGAGGGCATGGGGGGCAGCGACACGATCCGCGCCGCCGGCGGCGACGACACGCTGATCTACCGCGCGGGCGACGGCACCGACGCGCTGCTCGACGGCGGCGACGGCACGGATTCGCTCGACATGCTCGGGACCGATTCCAACGATACCTTCCGGGTCCTGACCGCCGGGGGCACGGTTGACCGCATGACCAGCGAGTCCGGCGCCTTCGGTGCGACGGGCAACGTCGTCAGCATCGAGCGGATCACGCTCGACGGGCTCGCCGGTGCCGACGACATGCTGAGCTATGACGGCAATCTGGAGCGCGTGGAGGTCGATCTCGCGGCCGGCACCGCGACCGGGTTCCAGTCGATCGTCAATATCGAGAACATCACCGGCGGCACGCTGAACGACATCCTGCGCGGCGATGCGCAGCGCAACACCATCATCGGCGGTGACGGCGACGACGTCATCGACGGCCGCGGCGGCGACAACGTGCTCGATGGCGGCGACGGCGACGACGAAATCCTGGCCCTCGACGGCGACAATCACGTCGATGGCGGGGATGGCGACAATGTCGTGCGCCTCGGCGACGGCGACAACACGATCCTCGTCGGCGATGGCGACAACGAGATCGAGGTTGGCGCCGGCGACAATGCCATCGTCACCGGCGACGGCGACAACCAGATCCTGACCGGGGATGGCGACAACAACATCCTCACCGGAGACGGAACGGATACCATCACCACGGGCGCCGGCGACGATGTGATCTTCGCGAATGACGGCGACGATACGATCCATGCCGGGGACGGGGACAACATCGTCGATGCCGGCGCCGGGGATGATGTCGTTGTGACGGGATCGGGCGACGACCAGATCGTGCTCGGCACCGGCGATGATCGCGTGACCACGGGCGGCGGCAATGACACGCTGATCTATAACGAGGATCTCGCCACGATCGGCCGCGAGACGATCACCGATTTCGCCTCCGGCCTCGACTCGTTCGCGATCGATCACCTGCTCGTGGGCGGCGGCCTCGCGGTCGGCGGCGCCGATACCGGTACGCTCGATGCCGCGCGGTTCGTCTCGGGCACGGCCTTCACCGATACCAACCAGCGGTTCCTGTTCGATACCGCGTCGAAGACGCTCTATTTCGATGCCGACGGCAGCGGAGCGGGGAGCGCGGTGGCGCTGGCACAACTCGAGAGCGGCAGTGTCGCGGCAACCGACATCCGGTTGACCTGATGCATGCACGCTCCGGTTGCTCGACTGTATGGCGGCAGAGCAACAGCCCGGTCAATTTATGATTTCAGCGGCGGATATTCGTCCGTTTCTGTTGATCGGCGTGACGTTGCGCGCAATGTAGACTTTGAAATGCCAGGGGTCAGGCGTTCATGAAAACGCGTATTTCACTTGTGCTTCTTCTTGCCGGCTTCGCGAATGCCGCTGAAGCGCAGAAGTTTACACTGGAGAACGCCATCCGGCGCGCGGTCGCGACGAATCCGGCGGTCCGCGAGGCGAGTGCCAACCGCCGCGCCACCGATTTCGAGCTGCGCCAGGCGCAAGGCGGCCTGCTGCCGCAGGTTCGGCTCCAGGCCGATATCGGCCCCGAGCGGCGCCGGCAATTCGACAGCAACCTCGCCTCGGAGCGCTCGGCGGATTTCGCCAATGGCCGACAGGCGAATGTCGTCGTCCGGCAACTGCTCTTCGACGGGTTCCAGACGATCAACGAGACCTGGCGGCAGGCGGCGCGAGTCGATGCCGCGGCCTGGCGCGTCAAGGAGCGCAGCGAACTGGTCGCGCTCGATGCCGTGCAAGCCTATACCGACATCCTGCGCCTTCAGGACATGATCGCGCAGGCGAACCGCAACATCGCGGTGCATCGCCAGCTTCTGTCGGATGTGCAGGCGCGTTTCGCCGGCGGCCGCGCCGGTCGCGGCGATCTCGATCAGGTGCAGGAGCGCGTGCTCGCAGCCGAGGCTGCGCGCGCGGAACTCCAGCAGCGGCTCGGCGAAGCGGTGGCGCTGTTCCGCAAGACCGTAGATCGTGAGCCGGCTCATCTGGCCTGGCCGGCGCGCCCGAAGGGCTTGCCCGCCTCGCGGCAGGCGGCGCTCAACCTCGCCGTCCAGCAGAACGCGACGCTGCGCGCGGCCGGCTCGGATGTCAGCGCCGCCGAGGCGCAGCGCGACGCCGCGCGCGGCACCAACCTGCCGACGGTGGCGCTGGAGGGGCGCGCTGCCTATGGCAAGAACACGCAGAATTACACCGGCCGCTATGACGATTACAGCGCCAAGCTGAGCGCCTCGTGGCTTCTGTATTCCGGCGGCACCGATACCGCGCGCCAGAACGAACTGACCGAGCGCCTCGGCGAGCAGCAGATGCGGCTCTCGCTGCTCCAGCGCCAGGCGATCGAATCGATCGATCGCGCCTGGACGACGCGCGCCGCGCTGAACGACCGCATCCGCGCCCTTTCCGGTCAGGTGGGCGCGGCCGAGCGCGTGGTCAGCGCCTATCGGAGCGAATACCAGCTCGGGCAGCGCACGCTGCTGGACCTGCTCAATGCCGAGCAGACCCGCTACAACGCCGCCGTCGGGCTTATCAACGCCAGGGGGCTCGCGATATTCGCGGATTACCAGCTTCTCGCGGCCTCGGGCACCTTGCTTGCGGCGGTCGGAACCCCGCTGCCGACGGAAGCCGCCAATCCGATGCGCGGCCTCAAGGAAGGCGGCGCCCTGATGCCGCCGCTCCAGCTCGTGCCGCCGGCGCCGGCCGGTGCCGGAAACAAGGCCGGTGCGCGCTGAAACCGAGGAATCCGGCGCGGCAGGCTCGTCTTCCGTGCCGGATCCGGTCGCAAGTCCGGGCGGTGCGCTGCTCGATGCGCTGATTTTGGTCGCGCGGCATCATGGCCGGGATGTCAGCCCGGACGCGCTGCTTTCCGGGCTGCCGGTCACGGATGGGCAATTGCGGCCGGCGCTGATGGAGCGCGCCGCCGCGCGCGCGGATCTCATTGCACGGCCTGTGGCACGCGCGCTTGCGGAGATCCCCAATCTCGTCCTGCCCGCGATCCTCATCACCCGCGACGCCCGCGCCGTCGTGCTGATGCGACAGGATGCGGAGACGGGGCTGCTCGATCTCCTGGAGCCCGATCTTCTCGAGGCGACCTCCGGAGCGGCGCGGCTGCGGCGCGTGCCGGCGGCGGAATTCGCCACCGTCTATTCCGGCTATGCCTTCTTCGTTACCCCGGCCTCGGGGATCGGCGAGCGCGGCGGCATCCGCGCGGCGCGGGTCTCGCACTGGTTCTGGGACACGCTCGCCGCCTTCCGCGCCAATTACCTGCACGTGGCGATCGCGGCCTTCCTGATCAATGTCCTGGCGCTCGCCTTCCCGCTCTTCGTGATGAATGTCTATGATCGGGTGCTGCCGAACGGCGCGATCGCGTCGCTCGTCGCGCTGTCGATCGGGGTGATCATCGCCTTCGTGTTCGATTTCGTGCTGCGCATGGTCCGCAGCCGCGTCATCGATCTCACCAGCAAGCAGATCGATGTCACCCTGTCCGCGCGGCTCTTCGCGCAGATCCTCGGGCTGCGGCTTGCGGCCCGGCCGCGCTCGGCCGGCGTGCTCGCCAACCAGATCCGCGAATTCGAGAGCGTGCGCGAATTCTTCACCTCCGGCACCGTGATCTCCGCCACCGATCTCGCCTTCGCCGTGTTGTTCATCGCGGTGATGTTCCTGATCGTCGGCCCCCTGGCGCTGATCCCGCTGCTGCTGCTGCCGGTGGTGCTCGGTATCGGCTTCCTGATCCAGCGTCCGCTCGACCGCGCCGTGCGCGATGTGCAGGCCGAGGCGGCGGCACGGCACGGCATTCTGGTCGAGGCGATCGGCGGCCTGGAGATGATCCGCGCGCTCGGCGCCGAGAACCGCGTCCAGACCCATTGGGAACGTTCGGTCGCGGCCTCGGCCCGCGCCACCGAGGCCGTGCATCACCTCTCCACCCTGAGCCTGACATTGACCGCCACGGCGCAGAACATCGCCTCCCTGCTGGTGATCGTCTGGGGCGTGTTCCTCGTGCTCGACAACCAGATCACCATGGGCGCGCTGGTGGCGGCCAATATGCTCGTCGGCCGCATCCTGGCGCCGGTCGGCAATCTCGCCGCGGTGCTGACGCGCGGCGTCCGCACCCTGCACGCCCTGCGCGCGATCGATGCGCTGATGGCGCTGCCGGTGGAACGTCCGCCCGGCCGGGTCTTCGTCGCCCGGCAGGTGCGCGAGGGCGCGCTCGCCTTCGAGAATGTGCGCTTCCGCTATCCCGATGCGGAAACCGACGCGTTGAAGGGCGTGAGCTTTGCGATCTGCCCCGGCGAGCGGGTCGGCATCGTCGGGCGTATCGGTTCCGGCAAGACGACGGTCGGCAAGCTGGCCTCCGGCTTCTACGAACCGGTGGAGGGGCGCATCCTGGTGGACGGCGTCGATCTCCGGCAATACGACCCCGCCGACCTGCGCGCCGGGCTCGGCTTCGTGATGCAGGATTGCGAATTGCTGCACGGCACCCTGCGCGAGAACATCACCATCGGCCGCCCCGACGCGCGCGACGAGGAGGTGATCGCGGCGGCGCGGCTGGCCGGCGTCGAGAGTTTCGCGCGGCAATCCCCGCTCGGCTACGAATTGCCGATCGCCGAGGGCGGGCGCAGCGTTTCCGGCGGCCAGCGCCAGGCGATCGCGCTCGCGCGCGCGCTGATCCGCAAGCCGCGGATCCTGTTCCTCGACGAGCCGACCAGCGCCCTCGATTTGCGCTCGGAGGCGGAATTCTGCGAGCGCATCGCGCTCATGCAGGCCGGCACGACGCTCATCGTCTCGACCCATCGGGTTTCGCTGCTGCGCATCGTTGACCGGATCCTCGTCTTCGATGCCGGCCGTGTGGTGGCGGACGGTCCGCGCGATGAAGTGCTGAATGCGCTCAATGCCCGCGGCGGCGCGGCGGCCCGCAAGGCGGGGGCGGCATCGGAGGGGGCACCGTGAGACCTTCCGATTTTGCCTTCGCCAATGATCTGCGCGCCGCCACCGAACTCCAGACGCCGCGCACGCTCGTCCTGATCATCCGCGCCAGCCTCGCCTTTCTGGTGGTGGCGCTGGTCTGGGCCCATTTCGCGATCATCGACGAGGTCACCCGCGCGACCGCCAGGGTGATCCCCTCGCGGCAGATGCAGATCGTGCAATCGCTGGAGGGCGGGCTCATCCAGGAGATCCTGGTTGCGGAAGGGCAGGTGGTCAAGCCGGGCGACATCCTGATGCGGATCGATGATACCGTGTTCGGCGCGCAATTCGGAGAGGCGCGGGAACGGCGCGCGGCGCTGCGCGCGCGGCTTGCCCGGCTCGACCAGGAGGCGAAATGGGCCGGCCCCGGCGCGCTTGTCCTGCCCGAGGGCACCGATCCCGCCGCGGCACAGGCCGAGCGCGCGCTCTACGAGGCGCGGATCCGCAAGCTCCTGCAGGATCTGGAGGTGCTCGACCAGCAGGCCCAGCAGAAAGGCCGCGAGAAGGACGAACTCGATGCGCAGGCGCGTCGCCTCGCCAGTTCGAAACCGCTCCTGGAGCGCGAACTCGCCATCACCCGCCGCCTCTACGGCGACCGGGTCGTGCCGGAGATCGAGATGCTGCGGCTGGAGCGCCAGCTGGCCGAACTCAACGGCCAGATCGACGTGACGCGCGCCAGCCTGACGCGGGCGGAAGGTGCGATCCGCGAGGCACAGGCGCGGCGCGAGGGCGCGATCCTGGCTTTCCGCGCCAGCGCCGAGGAAGATCTTGCCAAGACGCGCGCCGATCTCGCCGTGCTCGACGAGAGCCTGCGCGCCGCGGAGGATCGGGTGCGCCGCACCGAATTGCGCGCGCCGGTGCGCGGCATTGTCAACAAGGTCAATGTCACGACGATCGGCGCGGTGGTGCAGCCGGCGGCGACGCTGGTCGAGATCGTGCCGCTCGACGATACCCTGCTGGTCGAGGCGCGCGTCCGGCCGCAGGATATCGGCTTCATCCGCCCGAAGCAGGCGGCCGTGGTCAAGATCACGGCCTATGACAGCGCGCTGTTCGGCTCGATTCCCGGAACGGTCGAGCGGGTCAGTGCCGATACGACCACCGACCCGCGCGGAGAGGCGTTCTATCGTGTTGTCATCCAGACAGATAAAAATCACCTTGGAACAGAAGCCAATTCTTTACCGATTCTTCCAGGAATGATCGCGCAGGTGGAAATATTAACCGGCCGGAAAAGCGTCCTGACGTACTTGCTTAAGCCTGCAAGATTACTTCGGGACGAGGCGCTCCGAGAGCGCTAGACAAGCCTGAGAACAGGCGTCGCCCCGAGGAAACGGGGTGTCGTCGATGCGTAATCTCACGCTTTCGCGCGCGGCTTGCCGCGTGCTGCTGTTTGCGCTCGCCCTGGCCGCGCTGCTGGGCCCCGCGACCGCGCAAGGACCGGCGCGCCGGCCCGCGCCCACCGCGCCGCCCGCGCAGGGGCTTGTCTTCTTCACGATCGCCGATCGCCTCGCGGCGCTCCGAGCCGGCGGCGCGCTGCCCGTCGGGCAGGCGGTTGGAGCCGTTCCCGCCGCTCTCGACGGGGAGACCGTTCCCGCTGCCCGCGATCTCGGCCTGCGGCTCCATGCGCCGGATGTGCCCGTCGAGACGATCCTCGGTGCGGTGGCCTTCCCGGTTCCGGGCGGTGATCTCGCCGCCAAATGGAAGGGCATGGCCCTGCGCTGGGCGCGCGACGAGGCCGTGATCGCCGGCTGCGCCGCCGGTTCCTGCCGCCATGCAGGCGCGGCGAAATGGCTCCGGATCCGCGAGGAGGCGGCGCGACGCCACGGGATCGACCGCATCGACCATGTCCATGCCGCGCTCAACCGTTCGATCCATTACGCGACCGATTTCCAGATCAACGGCGTCGCCGATTACTGGGCGAGCCCGCTCGAATCGGTGGAACGCGCCGGCGATTGCGAGGATTACGTGATCGCCAAATACATGATGCTGCGCAGCCTCGGCACCGATCCTGCGGATATGCGCCTCGTTGCGCTGTTCGAGACGGTATCCGGCCAGTATCACGCGATCCTGGCCGTGCGCCATGCGGGCGAATGGCTGTTTCTCGACAACAAGCGCGGCGGCCTCGCGCGCGAGGCGGATTATACCGCGATCCGGGTCATCGCGACGGTCGACGAGAGCGGCCAGGCGATGCTGGTCGCGATGCCGCCGGCCCGCCGTGAGCCTCAGTTGCGGCTCGGCATGCTCTGAGCCCTGCTTGCCGGCTTCGGCGGGATGTGATCTTCCGGCTGCGGATGGAGCGGGAGGCGCGCGTGGAATTTCATCCCCTGGCGATCGAGGGCCCGGTGCTGATCGTGCCGCGTCGGCTTGGCGATGCGCGCGGGCTGTTCTGCGAGACGTTCCGTGCCGATCTTTTCGCGGCCGCAATCGGGCCAATGACCTTCGTGCAGGACAATCACGCTGTCTCGGCGGCAAAAGGCACCTTGCGCGGCCTGCATGTCCAGGCCCCGCCAATGGCGCAGGGCAAGCTGGTTCGCGTGATCCGCGGCGCGGTGCTGGATGTCGCGGTCGATATCCGCCGCGATTCGCCCGGCTATGGCCGCCATGTCGCGGTGGAGCTCAGCGCCCGGAACTGGCATCAGCTCTGGGTGCCGCCGGGCTTCCTGCACGGCTATTGCACGCTCGAACCCGAGACCGAGCTGCTCTACAAGGTGACGCAGCCCTACAGCCCCGCACATGACGGCGCGGTGGCCTGGAACGATCCCGATCTCGCGATCGCCTGGCCCTTTCCGGAGGCGGAACTGGTCCTGTCCGGGAAGGACAGGCAGGCCCCGCGCCTGCGCGACCTGCCGCCGCTGTTCTGAGATCGCTCAGGCGCGCTGATAGGCGTCCTCCAGCCGGACGATATCGTCCTCGCCGAGATAGGCGCCGGTCTGCACCTCGATGATCTCGACATCGATCAGGCCGGGATTCTCGAGCCGGTGAACGGCGCCGAGCGGGATATAGGTCGATTGGTTCTCGGTGAGATCGTTCACCGTCTCGTTGACCGTCACTCGCGCGGTTCCCCGGACAACGACCCAGTGCTCGGCGCGGTGAAAATGCTTCTGGAGGGAGAGCCGCCCGCCGGGATAGACCACGATCCGCTTGACCTGAAACCGGTCCTGCAATTCGAGCGTCTGGTACCAGCCCCAGGGGCGATAGACGCGGGCATGGTGGCTCGCCTCGCTGCGGCCCTGCTTGCGCAGCGTCTCGACCACGCCCTTGACCTCGCCGGTCCGGCCCTTGTCCGCCACCAGCACCGCGTCGCGGGTCGCGACGACCACGACATCCTTGAGCCCCAGCGTCGTGACGAGCTGATCCTCGCTCGAAACGTAGCAGCCCTCCGAATCCGTGAAGAGCGCGTCGCCCCGCGCCGCATTCCCGTGCTGGTCCTGCGCGGTGATGCCCCACAGCGCATCCCAGCCGCCGATATCCGACCAGCCGAAATCCCCCGCCACCACCGCCGCGCGGGTGGTTTTCTCCATCACCGCGTAATCGAAGGAGGTCTTGCGCGCGCGCAGGAAACTGTCCTCGTCGAACACCGGCGCGCCGAGATCGCGGTTCGCCCGGGTGAGGGCCTCGCGGATCGCGGCAAGGCTTTCCGGATCGTTGCGCTCGTATTCCGCCAGCACGATCTCGGGGCGGAACAGGAAATTGCCCGAATTCCACAGAAAGCCCTCGGCGACATAGCGCTCGGCCGTGGCGCGGTCCGGCTTCTCCACGAAGCGCGCCACCCGGCGCGCCGGCGCGGCGGTGATCTCGCCCGCCTCGATATAGCCGTAGCCCGTGGCCGGGCCGGCCGGCACGATGCCGAAGGTCACGATCGCGCCCTGCATCGCGGCCGCGCGTCCCGCCGCCGCTGCGGCCCTGAAGCCGGGAGGATCAAGCACCATGTGGTCGGCGGCGAGCACCATCACCATCGCCTCCGGGTCATGGCTGGCGACATGCAGGCTCGAGGCGATGATCGCCGGCGCCGAATCGCGCGCCACCGGCTCCAGGAGCACATCCCCCGCGATGCCGATCTCGTGCATCTGCCGCTCGACGACGAAGCGATGCGCCTTGTTCGTGATCACCAGCGGCCGGCCGAAGAGTGCCGGATCGTTGACGCGCAGCAATGTCTCCTGGAAGGTCGAGCGGTCGCCGAGAAGCGGCGCGAACTGCTTGGGGAACGCCTCCCGCGAGGCGGGCCACAGGCGGGTGCCGGAGCCTCCGCACATGATGACGGGGCGGATGGACGGAAACGACGCTTGCATGGAGATGCTCAACCTGGCTTCGAAACGCTGGACAGGGTTCTGGCGGGAACCGGCTCACTCGTATAGCAAGAACAGGGCGATCGACGAGCCGCAATCTAGTCGTGGCTCAATGGCATTGGTTTGACGCGATCGATACAATCCGCCGGAGACATGAAAGAACATCCGATCCCGCGCGTTCTCGTGACAGGCGGCGCCGGCTTCATCGGCTCCGCGCTTTGCCGGCTTCTTGTCGGCGAGGCGGGAATCGCCGTGCTCAATGTCGACAAGCTGACCTATGCCGGCAGTCTCGCGGCATTGCGCGCCATCGAGGATCATCCCAGCTATTCTTTCGTGCGGCAGGATATCGCCGATCTCGACGCCATGCGGCGGCTCATGGCCGATTTCGACCCGGATGCGGTGCTGCATCTCGCCGCCGAGAGCCATGTCGACCGCTCGATCGACGGCGCTCGCGCCTTCGTCGAGACCAATGTCGTCGGCACTTTCGCCATGCTGGAGGCGGCGCGGGCGCATTGGGTCGCGCTCGCCCCGGCGCGTCGGGCGGCGTTCCGCTTCATCCAGGTCTCGACCGACGAAGTCTACGGTTCGCTTGGGGCAACGGGGGCCTTCGACGCCGCGAGCCCCTACGACCCCTCCTCGCCCTATGCGGCGACGAAGGCCGCCGGCGATCACCTTGCCCGCGCCTGGCACCGCACCCACGGCCTGCCGGTGATCGTGACAAACTGCTCGAACAATTACGGGCCCTTCCAGTTCCCTGAAAAGCTGATCCCGCTGATGGTTCTCAACGCGCTGGAGGGGCGCCCGCTGCCGGTCTACGGCGCCGGCACCCAGGTGCGGGACTGGCTCCATGTCGAGGATCACGCCCGCGCCCTGCTCGGGGTGCTGCGCGCCGGCCGGCCCGGCGCGACCTACCTGATCGGCGGCCGCGCCGAACGGCGCAATATCGATGTGGTCGTCGCGATCTGCCATGCGCTCGACCGGCTGCGGCCGCAGGGCGCGCCGCATGCCCGGCTCATCACCCATGTCGCGGATCGGCCTGGCCACGATCTGCGCTATGCGATCGATCCCTCCGCGACCGAGCGGGAACTCGGCTGGCATGCCGTCGAGGATTTCGAGAGCGGCCTCGCGCGCACGCTGCGCTGGTATCTCGACAATGAATGGTGGTGGCGGCCGCTGCGCGAGCGCGTCTATGCCGGCGAGCGCCTCGGCGCCGCCGTTCCGGCCGGGTGATCCGGCGATGCGCATCGCGGTCACCGGAAACAGCGGCCAGCTCGTCTCGGCCCTCGCCGAGGCGGCGGGCGCGGCGCATGAACTCATCCGCTTCGGGCGGCCAGCGCTCGATCTCGCGGCGCCGGATGCGATCGAGACGCTCCTTGCCGCGGCGCGGCCGGACCTGCTCGTCAACGCCGCTGCCTATACGGGCGTGGATGCGGCGGAGCGCGAGCCGGATCTTGCCCGCCGCATCAACGCCCTTGCCCCCGGCCGCCTCGCGTTTGCGGCGGCGCGGGCCGGCATCCCCATCATCCAGATATCGACAGATTATGTCTTCGACGGCCGCAAATCCGCGCCCTACGACGAGAGCGACCCGGTCGCGCCGCTTTCTGCCTATGGCCGGACCAAGCGCGAGGGCGAGATCGCGGTCGCGGCCGGCAATCCGCGCCATCTCGTGCTGCGCACGGCCTGGCTCTACGATCATGCCCGCGCGAATTTCGTCACCGCCATGCTGCGGCTGGCCGAAACGCGTCCGGAGATCCCCGTCGTCGCCGATCAGATCGGCTCGCCGACCTCTGCCGCCGATCTCGCGGAGGCGATCCTCCGGCTTGCGCCGGCCGTTGTGGCGATGGCCGAGGGCGATCCGCGTTTCGGCCTCTACCATCTCGCCGGGAGCGGCGAGGCGAGCCGGGCCGGCTTCGCCGAGGCGATCTTCGCCGGCGCGGCGCAGCGCGGCCTGAAGGCGGCGCGGGTTCTGCCCGTCACCACGGCGGAATATCCGCTTCCCGCGCCGCGCCCGGCCGATTCACGGCTCGATTGCCGCCGGATCGCGCGGGCATTCGGGGTGCGGCTGCCGGATTGGCGCGACGCGCTCGCGCGCTGCCTCGACAGGATCGGCCCGGCAGGGCTTAGCGGAAGGACCGGCACGGCATGAGCGAACGCGCACGCAAGGGCATCATTCTCGCCGGCGGCGCCGGCACGCGGCTGCACCCGATGACCCTCGTGGTCTCGAAGCAATTGCTGCCGATCTACGACAAGCCGATGATCTATTATCCCCTTTCGGTGCTGATGCTGGCCGGGATCCGGGATATCCTCGTCATCACCACGCCGCATGACCTGCCGCTCTTCGAACGGCTGCTTGGCGATGGCACGAAATGGGGCATCCGCCTCCGCTATGCCGAACAGCCGAGCCCGGACGGGCTCGCCCAAGCCTTCATCATCGGCGAATCCTTCGTCCGCGGCCATCCCTCGGCGCTGATCCTCGGCGACAACATCTATCATGGCCACGGCCTCACCGATCTGCTCGATCATGCCGGCGCGCGCCGCGAGGGCGCGACGGTCTTCGCCTATCGCGTCGCCGATCCCGAGCGCTACGGTGTCGTGGCGTTCGATCCCGCCGGCCGGCCGGTCGCGATCGAGGAAAAACCGCGCAATCCGCCGTCCAATTGGGCGGTGACGGGGCTCTATTTCTACGACGAGCGCGTCTGCGAGATCGCGCGCGCGATCCGGCCCTCGGCGCGCGGCGAACTGGAGATCACCGATGTCAACCGCGCCTATCTCGAAGCCGGGGCGCTGCATGTCGAGCGCATGGGGCGCGGCTATGCCTGGCTCGATACGGGCACGCCGGAATCCATGGCCGATGCGGTGAATTTCGTCCGCGCGCTGGAGCATCGCCAGGGGGTGCGGATCTGCTGCCCCGAGGAGGTGGCCTACCAGAAGGGCTTCATCTCCCGCGCCGAACTGATGGCGCTCGGCGAAGCGCTCGGCCGTTCGGATTACGGCGCCTATCTCCGGACGGCTGACCCCGCCGGATGACGCGCTGCTCGGGCGGCCCGGGCGATCCGCGCCGGTGCCGCCAGACGCAGCCCGGTTTCCTCGCGCGCCAGATAGGCCGGGATTTCGCTTGCCGGCATCGGCCGCGCGAAATGATAGCCTTGTGCGAGCGTGCAACCATGCAGCCGCAGCCAGGCGAGGACGCTCTCGTCCTCGACGCCCTCGGCGGTTGTCGTCATGCCAAGCCCGCGCGCCATGCCGATGATCGCCTGCATGATCGCCGAGCGCCGCGCGAGCGGGATCGGACCCGTGACGAAGGTGCGGTCGATCTTGATCTTGTCGAGCGGAAAGCGGCCGAGATAGCCGAGTGCCGAATAGCCTGTGCCGAAATCGTCGAGGGTGATGGTCACGCCCATCGCTCGCGCGGCCTGGATGAAGGCCATGGTTTCCGCCTCGTGGCGGAGGAACACCGTTTCGGTGATCTCGAGTTCGAGCCGGTTCGCCGGCAGGCCCGTCAGCGCCAGCGCCTGCCGCACCGCGCCGGCCATGTCCGCCCGCGCGATCTGCACCGGGGAGACATTGACCGAAACCCACAGATCTCCCGGCCAGCCGGCGGCTGCTCGGCATGCCTCGCGCAGGACGAAGGCGCCGATCACGGTGATGAGCCCCGAGCGCTCGGCAATCGGAACGAAGGTTGCGGGCGAGACCTCGCCGCGCTCCGGCTGTGTCCAGCGCGCCAGTGCCTCGAAGCCGATCGTGCGGTTGGTCGCAACATCGACGACCGGCTGATAGGCGAGGCTGATCTCCCCGCGTGCCAGCGCCAGGGCGAGATCCTCCTTGAGCCGGCGCTGTTCCTCGGCCTCGCGATGCATCGCCGCATCGTAGACCATGGGCATGCCGCCGCCCTCGGCCTTGGCGCGGTAGAGCGCGACATCGGCGTTGCGCATCAGCATGTCGATATCCGCGCCATCCCTCGGGCCATGGGCGATGCCGATGCTGGCGCCGACCGTCACCGTCTCGCCGTCGATTGCGTAGGGATGCGCGAGCGCGCCGATCAGCCGTCTGGCCCGGTCGATCGTGGTTTCGCCGGGATCGGACAGGAACAGCACGCCGAATTCGTCGCCGCCGAGCCGCGCGATCTCGATTCTCGCACCCGCCGCCGCCATCAGATCGCGCGCCACGGCATGGAGCAGCCTGTCGCCTGCGGCATGGCCCAGCGTATCGTTGACCTGCTTGAACTCGTCGAGATCGAGGATGCCGATGGCGATGCATTCACCCGCCGCTTCGGCCGCCGCCAGCGCCTCGGCGGCCCGCGCGGCGAAAGCGGTGCGATTCATGAACCCGGTGAGCTTGTCCGTGGTTGCGAGATAGGCGAGGCGGTCCTGCGCGATCTTGGTCTCGGTGATGTCCGAGCCGACGCCGCGCCAGCCGGTGATCCTCCTGCTTTCGTCGAAGATCGGCCGCGCCGTGAGCGACCACCAATGCGGTGTGGCGCCGCGCGTCTCGACGACGAGATCCCGGAACGGCTGCCCGGCCTCCAGCGCCCGCGACCATGCCGCTGCAGCGGATGGCGCAAGCAGATCCGCGAAATCGATACCGGAAAGCCCCGCCAACTCGCGGCCTGCCACCACCGAGAATCGCGCGGAATGCTTGGTGATCGTCCCGGTTGCATCGGTTTCGAACAGCCAGTCCGAGGCGTTGTCCTGGAATTCCGCGAGCAGCAATTCGATGAGTTCGCCGCGTTCGCGCAGTTCGATCGTCGTCCGGAACTGGTCCGCGAACAGGGTGGCGGTGGATTCCACCGATTTGAGCACCACGGTACAATAGCTCGCCAGCAGGAAGCCGAGCACCAGCGCGTAAGGCGCCTGGGAAAGCCCGAGTCCGATGATCGCGGCTGCCCCGAGAATGCTTACATAGGTTACCGCGGCGCGCGCCACCGTCGCGAGCGCGAATCCGCCGGCGCAGATCATGCCGGTGACGACCATGCCCATCACCATCCGGGCGAAGGGGTCGGATCCGGGGAACCACAGGACGGGCACGACACCCCAGAGCAGGGCGAGGACGGACGCCTGGAGCGTCGCACGCTGGATCGCGCGCGGCGAGGCGGTCTGGCGCGCCGGCCGGCGTTTCGCGACGAACCAGGTCCTGAGCGCCAGTCCCATCACGATCCCGATCGCGGCGAGCCACAACACCAGCACACGCCAATCCGCCACCGGCAGCGCGACATAGGCGACGAGCACGGCATTGAAACAATTGGCGATCGCCGCTAGGGGCGTGAAGCGCATGATCCCGCGGATCTGGTTCGCGCGCACACGTGCGGCGCTGTCGTGGCGGCGCGGATCCGAGGGTTCTTGCATTGTAAGTGGCGCAGCGGCCCCCTCGGATGCGGATCTCATCATTCCCCGTTCGGTCTCGCTGGCTCTGGTTCTCTGGCCATTTGGAATCGATCTAACACGGGAAGTTAAAAGAATCGGCAATCCGAGCGCGCGAAGCGGAAGAGGCCCAATCCTGGGCGGCGGCGCGCTTCGAAATGCCGGCCCCGGCCGGGCATCCGGGTCCCGCGCGAGGCGCGCGGAACCCGGCGCAGGCTCATTCGATCTTGATATTGGCCTTGGCCGCGACCTCCTTCCAGCGCGCGGTCTCGGAGGCGATGAAGGCCGCGAATTCGGCCGAGTTCGAGCCGATCGGCGTCACGCCGACGGCCTTGAGCTTCGCGACCGTCTCGGGCTCGCGCAGGATCGCCTGCACCTCGGTGCTCAGCTTGTCGGTGATCGCCTTGGGCGTGCCGGCCGGCGCGAAGATCCCGTGCCAGGAGGTTGCAGCGAAGCCGGGATAGAACTCGCTCATCGCCGGCAGATCCTTGGCGAAGGGCAGGCGCTCGGGCGTGGCGGTGGCGAGCGCGCGCAGCTTGCCTGCCTGTACATGCGGCCAGGCGATGGTGATGTTGTCGAAGGTCATCAGGATCTTGCCGGAGAGGAGATCCTGCGTGATCTGGCCGCTCGAGCGATAGGGCACATGCACGAGATCGGTGCCCGAGGCCAGCTTGAACAATTCGCCGGCGAGATGGATCGAGGTCCCGGCCCCGGACGAGGCGAAGGCGTGCTTGCCCGGCTCCTTCTTGAGCAGCGCGACGAGTTCCGGCACCGTCTTGGCGCTGATCTCGGGATTGACGAGCAGGATGTTCGGCACCGAGGCGACGAGCGAGAGCGGGATGAAATCCTTCACATGGTCATAGGGAATCGTCTTGTAGACATTCGGGTTGATCGAATGCGTCGAGACGGTGCCCATGCCGAGCGTGTAGCCGTCCGGCGTCGCCTTCGCGACCGATGAGACGCCGATATTGCCGCCGGCGCCGGCCTTGTTCTCGACGATGAACGTGCCCTTGAGCCGCTGGCCCAGCCTGTCGGCCAGGATGCGGCCGAGCATGTCGGTCGTGCCGCCGGCCGCGAAGGGCACGACGATCGTCACCGTCTTGGCCGGATAATCGGCCTGCGCCCGCGCGCCGGGCGCCGCGAGTGCCAGCGCGGCCAGGCCCAAGAGCCCGAGCCACAAGCGTGTTCCTACCCTCATGCGCATCATGCCTTCCTCCATCGCCGGCTGTTTTTGCCTTCATGCGGGCCGGCCCGTCGGGTTTGCTAGCATGCCTCGATGCAATTTGAAATCTGAAATTTCAGATTGCACTTCATCGGGAAACATGCTGATGCTTTCGCAGTCGGATGCCGGTGTGGCGGAACCGGACGGGAGGAGGCGGGCGATGATCGAATTCGGCCTGGAGGCGCTGCGGGACGCGGAGGCGCGGGTCGCGATCGAGCCGGTCGATCCGAGCCTGCTGCGTTCCCTGCGCGAGCATGTTCATGAGCGGCTGCGCCGCCTGATCATCGCGGGCCGGTTCGCCGAGGGCGCGCGGTTGCAGGAGCGCGACGTGGCGGCGATGCTGGGCATCAGCGTGACGCCCGTCAAGGATGCGCTGCGCATGCTGGAGGGCGAGGGCCTCGTACGGATCGAGCCGCGCCGCGGCGTGTTCGTGCTGTTCGGTCCGCGTCGCGCCTATGAGATGGCGCTGGCCCGCGCGGCGCTCGAGGGGGTGATGGCGGGGATCGCCGCGCGGCGGATCGCGCCCGCCTCCGTTGAGGAGATGGCGGCGCTGGTGGCGGCGATGGAGCACGCCACCGAGCATGGCGTGCTCGAGGAGATCGTGACGCTGAACCAGTCCTTCCACGGGCTGATCGCGCGGATTTCCCGCTGCGATTACCTGCAGAGCCGGCTGGAGAGCCAGCAGATGTACGACCATGCGCGCCGGATCGCGCTGCTCGAGCGGTTCGAGGAACGCCGCGCGGGTTTCGACGAGCATCGCGGCATCTACGAGGCCATCATGGCACGGGATCCGGACGAGGCCGAGCGGCGGATGCGCGCGCATATCCTGCGCTCGGCCCGGCATTTCCTGAACTACGTCTTCGGAACCGGGCTCTTGGAGAGCGATTATGTCGATTGATAGGGTTCGCGCGGCGCTGCGCGGAATTTCGGGCGTGCATGTCACGCCCTATGCGGAAACGGGCGCGCCGGACTGGGCGGCGATGGCCGATGTGGTGCGCGGCATCGCCGATGCCGGCATCCACAACATCGTCTCGGCGGGCAATACCGGCGAATTCTACCCGATGGCGCCGGCGGAGATCGAGCGGAGCCATGCGGTCGCGGCCGAGGCCGCCGCGGGCCGGGCGCTGGTGACGGCCGGGATCGGCCGTTCGCTTGGCGAGGCGATCGCGATGGGGCGCGCGGCGGCGCGGGCGGGCTGCGACGCGGCCATGGTGCATTACCCGCTCGACCCCTTCGCGGCGCCGCGCGCGCAGGCGGATTACATCCTGGCGATCGCCGAGGCGCTGCCGGTTCCGGTCGTCGCCTATATCCGCTCGGACGCGATCGGCGTCGCCGATCTCGTGCGGGTGGCAACGCATGCCAATGTCGCCGGCGTCAAGTTCGCTGCGACCAACCTGATGCTGCTTGCCGAATGCATCCGCGCCAGCGCCGGATCGACCGCGATCTGGGTCTGCGGGCTGGCCGAGGGCTGGGCCGCGCCCTTCTACGCGCTCGGCGCGCGCGGCTTCACCTCGGGGCTCGTCAATGTCGCGCCGGCGCGCTCGCTCGCGATCTGGCGAGCGCTGGAAGCGGGCGATTATGCGGCCGCGCGCAGCCTCGTCGACGCAATCGCCCCGTTCGAGGCAATGCGGACGAAATACGGCAACGGCGCCAATGTCACCGTCGTCAAGGCGGCGATGGAGCTGATGGGGCGCCGCGTCGGCCCGGTGCGGCTGCCGGGCCTGCCGGCGCTTGATTCGGAGGAGAAGCGGCAGCTTGCGGCGATCCTCGCGCGCTGGTCCTGAGCAGCCGGCGTCGATCTGGAGAACAGCCCGGAGAACCGGGTGAAGTTGGAGGAGACGAACCATGAAGACGCATGCCCTGAACCGGCGGACGCTGCTCCGCAGCACGATGGCCACGCTGGCCGGCACGCTGACGCCGGCGCTCGCCGGCGCGCAGAGCTTTCCCTTCACGCCGCAGCAGCGTTATCCCGATCCCTCGGTGCTGATCCTCGACCCGAGCTTCGCGCGCTACCGGATCTATTCGAGCACGGTGGAACAGGTCGCCAGCGGCTTCCGCTGGGCGGAGGGGCCGGCCTATTTCCCGGAAGGGGGCTACCTGCTGTTCAGCGACATCCCGAACAACCGGATCATGAAATTCGACGAGCGCACCGGGCGGACCAGCGTGTTCCGCAGCCCCGCGAATTACGCCAATGGCAATACGCGCGACCGGCAGGGGCGGCTCATCACCTGCGAGCATTCGGTGACGCGCCGGGTAGTGCGGACGGAGACGGATGGCCGGATCACGGTGCTGGCCGACCGGTTCGAGGGCAAGCGCCTCAACGCGCCGAATGATGTCGTGGTGGCCTCGGACGATGCGATCTGGTTCACGGATCCGCTGTTCGGGATCAACGGCGAATGGGAGGGCAAGCGCGAGAAGCCCGAGCAGGCGACGACCAATGTCTACCGGATCGCCCCGGACGGCACGATCGCGGCGATGATCACCGATCTCTTCAACCCCAACGGGCTCGCCTTCTCCCCGGATGGGAAGAAGCTCTATGTCGTCGAATGGCGCGGCACGCCGAACCGCTCGATCTGGGCCTATGATGTCGGGGCGAACGGCGCGCTCTCCAACAAGACCAAGTTCTACGATGCCGCCGATTCCGGCGCGCTCGACGGATTCCGGGTCGATCGCGACGGCAATCTCTGGGTCGGCTACGGCTCGAACGGCGCGCTCCAGGAAACCCCGGTGGAGCAGGGGATCCGCAAGGTCCACCAGCTCAAGGGCCGGCCCGAGGATCTCGACGGCGTGCTGGTGCTCAACCCGGCCGGCAAGCCGATCGGCTTCATCCGCCTCCCCGAGCGCTGTGCCAATCTCGAATTCGGCGGCCCCAAGCGCAACCGGCTCTACATGGCCAGCTCCCATTCCCTTTACGCCCTTTATGTCGAAGCCCACGCCGCCGTGTAGGCACGGATTTCAGGTCATGATCCTGACCCCGCCGAGGCTGGCGGGGTCCGGTCCAGAAGCAGAAGAGTCGCGCGATGCCCCGCAAGAAAGCTGAAGACCTGCGCTCCGCCCGCTGGTTCGCACCGGATGATTTCCGCTCCTTCGGCCATCGCAGCCGCATGAACCAGCTGGGCTATTCGGCGGCGGATTACATCGGCCGGCCGATCATCGCGGTCATCAACACCTGGTCCGATCTCCAGACCTGCCACCAGCATTTCAAGACGCGGGTGGAGGATGTGAAGCGAGGTGTTTTCCAGGCCGGGGGCTTTCCGGTCGAATTGCCGGCGCTTTCGCTCTCGGAGGGCAAGGTCAAGCCGACCACCATGCTCTACCGCAACTTCCTCGCCATGGAGACCGAGGAGCTGATCCGCCAGCATCCGGTCGACGGCGTGGTGCTGATGGGCGGCTGCGACAAGACCACGCCCGGCCTGCTGCTCGGCGCCACCAGCGCCGGCCTGCCGGCCATTTATGTGCCGGCCGGGCCGATGCTGCGCGGCAATTGGCAGGGCAAGACGCTCGGCTCGGGCTCCGACGCCTTCAAATACTGGGACGAACGTCGCGCCGGCGTGATCTCTGACCGCGATTGGCAGGAGATGGAGGTCGGCATCGCGCGTTCCCCCGGCGTCTGCATGACGATGGGCACCGCCTCGACCATGACCGCGCTCGCCGATACGATCGGCATGACCCTGCCCGGAACCTCCTCGATTCCGGCGGTTGATTCGAACCATATCCGCATGTGCGCCGATGCCGGCCGGCGCATCGTCGAGATGGTCTGGGAGGATCTGACCCCGGCGCGCATCCAGACCGAGGGCGCCTACCGCAATGCCATCGTCGTCGCCATGGCGATGGGCTGTTCGACCAATGCCGTCATCCACCTCATCGCCATGGCGCGTCGTGCCGGCCATGTGATCGGGCTCGCGGATTTCGACGCGGCGAGCCGCAAGGTGCCGGTCATCGCCAATATCCGCCCCTCGGGCGATCGCTACCTGATGGAGGATTTCTATTATGCCGGCGGGCTGCTGGGGCTGATGACCCGGCTGCGGCCCTTCCTCGATCTCGACCAGATCAATGTCAGCGGCCTGACCTGGCGCGCCTGCCTGGACGGCGCGAAGGTCTTCAACGACGACGTCATCCGGCCGCTCGACAACCCGATCTATCGCGAGGGCGCGCTGGCCGTGCTCACCGGCAATCTCGCGCCGCGCGGCTGCGTGATGAAGCCCTCGGCCGCGGCGGCGAAATTCCTCGTCCATGCCGGCCCGGCGCTCGTCTTCGACGATTACCCGACGCTCAAGACCAATATCGATCGCGAGGATCTCGACGTCACGGAAGACACGGTGCTGGTGCTGCGCAATGCCGGGCCGCTCGGCGGGCCGGGCATGCCGGAATGGGGCATGCTGCCGATCCCCAGGAAGCTGGTGAAGCAGGGGGTTCGCGACATGGTCCGCATCTCGGATGCGCGCATGAGCGGCACCTCCTATGGCGCCTGCATCCTGCATGTCTCGCCCGAGAGCTTCGCCGGCGGCCCGCTCGCGCTGGTGCGCACCGGGGACATCATCCGCATCGACGTGCCGAGCCGCTCGATCACGCTCGACGTGCCCGAGGCCGAGCTGGCCGCCCGCCGCGCGGCGCTGCCGGCGCCGCAGCCGCATTACGCGCGCGGGTATGGCTGGATGTTCTCGCGCCATATCAAGCAGGCCGACGAGGGCTGCGATTTCGATTTTCTCGAAACCGAATTCGGCGCGCCGGTGGGCGAGCCGGCGATCTTCTGAGCCTTTGTCCGCCCCGCCGTGCTCCCCGGCGGGGCGGGCTCCCCATCAGGATGGAACCCCATGCCCCTTGCCGCCGAAACCCGTGAGATCCTGTGCCATGTCTCGACAGCTACGCTCTGCACGGCGCTGTTCAAGCGCGGCCTCAGGAACCAGTTTATCCAGGATGTCCGCCCGCTCAATCCGCGGTTGCCGAACATGGTCGGCGAGGCCTTCACCCTGCGCTACATCCCGGCGCGCGAGGATCTCAACCCGCTGAGCGCCTTCCAGGATCGCGCCCATCCGCAGCGCAAGGCAATCGAGGAATGCCCGCCCGGCGCGGTCTTCGTCATCGACAGCCGCAAGGATCCGCGTGCGGCCTCCGCCGGGTCGATCCTGGTCACGCGGCTGATGATGCGCGGCGCCGCGGGGATCGTCACCGATGGCGGCTTCCGCGACAGCCCCGAAATCGCCGAACTCGGCTTCCCAGCCTATCACAACCGCCCTTCGGCGCCGACCAACCTCACCCTCCATCAGGCGCTCGACATCAATGTGCCGATCGGCTGCGGCGATGTCCCGGTCTTTCCCGGCGATGTCGTGGTGGGGGACCGCGAGGGCGTCGTCGTCCTGCCCGCGCATCTCGCCGATGAGATCGCTCGGGAAGCGCGGGAGATGACCGTTTTCGAGGATTTCGTCACCGAGAAGGTGCGCGAGGGCCGCTCGATCCTCGGCCTCTACCCGCCGACGGACGCGCAGGCGAAGGCGGATTTCGAGCTCTGGCGCAAGGCGAAAGGCCGCTGACGTCCCGGCGGTTCCGCTCTAGGATGGGTGAACCGCGCCGTTGCGTCAGGAGGTTTCATGGCAGGCGTCACCGTCGTCCGGCATCCGCTCGTCCAGCACAAATTGTCGCTCCTGCGCGACAGGACCCGCTCCACCTCCGGCTTCCGCCGGCTCGTGCGCGAACTCGCGATGCTGCTCGCCTATGAGGTGACGCGCGAATTGCCGATGACGACCATGCCGGTCGAGACCCCGCTCGAGACGATGGATGCCCCGATGATCGAGGGCAAGAAGCTCGTCCTGGCGCCGATCCTGCGCGCGGGGCTCGCGCTCGCGGAAGGGATGCTGGAACTGATCCCCTCGGCCCGCGTCGCCCATGTCGGGCTCTATCGCGACCACGACACGCTGGAGGCGGTCGAGTATTTCTTCAAGGCGCCGACCGATCTCCAGGACCGGCTGGTCATCGTCACCGATCCGATGCTGGCGACCGGGAATTCCGCCATCGCCGCGCTGGAACGGCTGAAGGCGCGCGGGGCGCATGACCTGCGCTTCGTCTGCCTGCTCGCCGCGCCCGAGGGCGTCGCCGCGCTGCGGGAAGCGCATCCGGATGTGCCGATCTTCACCGCCGCGCTCGATCGCGCGCTGAACGACAAGGGCTATATCCTGCCCGGCCTCGGCGATGCGGGCGACCGGATCTACGGCACGCGGTGAGCGAAGGCGCGCGGCGCCGGGCACGCCGATGCGGTGGGCGCGCGATAGTTCAAGCTTGAAGGAATGACCGCCCGTCCGGGCCGGGCGGGATTCCGAGATGCACGGCAAGGCTCGCGGCGATATCGGCGAGGCTCTCGCGCACGCCGATGGAGCCCGGCGCGATACCGGGGCCGAAGGCGAGCACCGGCACCCGCTCGCGGGTATGGTCGGTGCCGCGCCAGGTCGGGTCGTTGCCATGATCGGCGGTGATCACCGCGAGATCGCCGGGGCGGAGCCGCGCCGCGATCTCCGGCACGCGCCGGTCGAACGCCTCCAGCGCCGCAGCATAGCCCGGAACGTCGCGGCGATGGCCGAATTCCACGTCGAAATCGACGAGATTCGCGAAGACGAGCCCGCCTGCCGGCAGTCGGTCGAAGGCCGCCAGCGCCGCGTTAAGGAGGGAATCGTTGCCGGCCGCCTTGATCTCCTCGCCGGTGGCGCGGTGGGCGAAGATATCGCCGATCTTGCCGATGGTGACGATCGCGCGGCCCTGGGCGTGCAGCCGGTCGAGCAGCATGGGCTGCGCAGGCTCGATCGCCCAATCCTTGCGATTGGCCGTGCGCCGGAATTCGCCGCGCCGCGCACCGATGAAGGGGCGGGCGATGACCCGGCCGATCCGCAGCGGCAAGGTCAGGGTCCGCATGGTGCGGCAAATCGCGTAGAGCCGTTCGAGCCCGAAATGCTGTTCATGCGCGGCGATCTGGAGCACCGAATCGGCGCTCGTGTAGAGGATCGGCCGGCCGGTGCGGATATGCGCCTCGCCGAATTCCTCGATGATCGCGGTGCCCGAGGCGTGGCATTCCCCGAGAATGCCGGGAAGCCCGGTGTCGCGCAGGAAGGCGGCGATCAGCTCCGGCGGGAAGCAGGGCACGGTCTCGGGAAAATAGCCCCAGGCGAAGCGCACGGGAAAGCCGGCGATCTCCCAATGGCCGGACGGCGTGTCCTTGCCGTTGGAGGTCTCGGTCGCAGCGCCGAAACGGCCGCCCGTGGCGCCGCCTTCGAGGCCGGGCGCGACAAGACCCGTCGCCATCGTCACCGCCTGCCCCAGCCCGAGTGCGACGAGATGAGGCAGGCGCAGGGGGCCGTGCCGCAGGCCCGCGCGGTCGCCGCGCCCCTCCGCGCAGGCGAGCGCGATATGGCCGAGCGTATTCGCGCCGGCATCGCCATAGGCGGCGGCGTCGGGCGCCCCGCCGATCCCCACTGAATCAAGAACGATCAGCAATGCGCGCGTCATGCCGGAGTGATCCGTTCGGCAATCAGCGGCGCGGGGGTGGGCGCCTCGGCCCCGATCGTGTAGGCGGCATGAAGCGCGGCGGCAGCGCACTCGCACTCCGCCGGGCTGCGGGCATGGATCATAGCAAGCGGCTGCCCGGTTGCGATGCCGGCGCCGAGCGGGGCGAGCGCGTCGAGCCCGACCGCGGGGTCGATCGCATCTTCGGCGCGGGTCCGCCCGCCGCCGAGCGCCACGACGGCGAGGCCCAGCGCGCGGGTGTCGATCGCCGTCACGAAGCCCGCCCGCGCGGCCGGCACCGGGCGGATCACCGGCGCTGCGGCGAGGTGGCGCGACGGGTTGTCGAGGAGATCCGCCGGCCCGCCAAGCGCCGCGATCATGCGGGCGAACCGCTCCGCCGCGGCGCCGGATTCGATGGCCCGCGCGATCCGCTCGCGGCCGGCGGCGGCATCGGGCGCAAGCCCGCCGATCACGAGCATCTCGCCGCCGAGCGCCGCCGTCACCTCCAGGAGCCGCCGGTCGTGTCGCGCGCCGGTCATGTTGGCGATGGCGTTCGCAATCTCGAGTGCGTTGCCCGCCACCGGCGCAAGAGGCTCGTTCATGTCGGTGATCAGCGCCGTGGTCCGCAGCCCCGCGCCCTGCGCCACCGCGACGATGCTCTCGGCCAGCGCCCGCGCCTGCCCGAGCGTCGGCATGAAGGCGCCACAGCCGGTCTTGACATCCATCACCAGCCCGTCGAGCCCCGCCGCGAGCTTCTTCGACAGGATCGAGGCGGTGATGAGCGGGATGGATTCGACCGTCGCGGTCACGTCGCGGATCGCATAGAGGCGCTTGTCGGCGGGCGCGAGATCCTCCGTCTGGCCGATGATCGCGCAGCCGACATCGCGCACGATCCGCGCCAGCAGCGCCGGGGCGGGCCGTGTCGAATAGCCCGGGATCGCCTCGAGCTTGTCGAGCGTGCCGCCGGTATGGCCGAGCCCGCGGCCCGAGATCATCGGCACGAAGCCGCCGCAGGCGGCAACCGCCGGGGCGAGGATGAGGCTGACGAGATCGCCGACCCCGCCGGTCGAATGCTTGTCGAGCACCGGGCCGGGCAGATCGAGCGGGCGCCAATCCATCACCCGCCCGGAATGCGTCATCGCGCGGGTCAGCGCCACCGCCTCGGCGCGGTTCATGCCGTTGAGGAACACCGCCATGGCGAACGCAGCCATCTGCAGCGGCGTGACGGATCCCTCGACGAGCCCGCGGACGAGGAAGGCGATCTCCTCCTCGGCGAGCGCGAGCCCGTCCCGCTTCCGGCGGATGATCTCCTGCGGCAGGATCATCAATAGCGCTCCGTCGCAATCGGCGCGGCGCTGCCGCCGATCGCCGCCGCCAGCGCCGCGTGCAGGCCCGAGGCGCCGAAGCGGAAGGTGTCCGGCGTCGCCCAGCCCGGCCCCATCGTCTCGTCCGCGAGCGTCAGATAGGCGCGGGCATCGGCCAGCGTGCGGATGCCGCCGGAGGGTTTCAGCCCCACCGCGCGCGGTGAAGCGAGGATGGCCTCGAGCATGGCGCGCGCGGCTTCGGGCGTCGCGCCGGTACCGGTCTTGCCGGTCGAGGTCTTGACGAAATGCGCGCCGGCCCGGATCGCCAGCAGCGCGGCGCGGCGGATGCTCGCGGCATCGGGATATTCGCCGCTTTCAAGGATGACCTTGAGCAGGATGCCCGCCGGCAGCGCAGCGCGAACGGCCCGCACCATCGCCTCGGCCGTCTCGGTCTCGCCGGCAAGGAAGGCGCGCCAGGGCAGGACGAGATCGATCTCGTCGGCGCCGGCGGCGAGCGCCGCGCCGGTTTCGGCGAGAACGGCCGCGGGCGCATCCGTCCCGGCGGGGAAATTCACCACCGTCGCGATCCGGATCCCCGTGCCTGCGATCCCCGCCTTCGCCGGGGCGACATGGCGCGGCCAGACGCAGAGCGCCGCGACCGGGGGCAGCGCACCGCCACCTTTGGCGCGGGCGCAGAGCGCGCGGATCTCGGGCTCGCCCGCCGCCTCGCCGAGTTCGGTGAGGTCGAGCAGCGCCATGGCACGGCGCGCGACGGCGGCATCGTCGGAATTTGCCGCGCTCATATCCCGTCCTCCAGCAATCCGATGATCAGCCGTGCCAGGGTCGCGCCGCCCGCGGCCGCGACCGCCTTGGTGTCCTTGTGCGAGATCTCCGCATCCGCGAAGCCGGCGGCGAGATTGGTGACCATCGACAGCGCCGCGACCCGCAGGCCCAGCCGCCGCGCGAGGATCACCTCCGGCACGGTGGACATGCCGACGAGATCGGCGCCGAGGATCTTCATCGCACGGATCTCGGCCGGCGTCTCGAAGCTCGGCCCGGAGAACCAGAAATAGACGCCCTCGTGCAGCGGGATTTCAAGCCGTGCCGCGACCGATTGGAGCCGCGCCCGCAGGTCGGGATCATAGGCGTCGCGCATATCGACAAACCGCGCATCGCCCTCCTCGCCGATCAGCGGGTTGCGGCCGGACCAGTTGACGTAATCGGCATGGGCGACGATCGCGGTCGGGCCGATCTCCGGTCGCAGCGAGCCCGCGGCATTGGTGAGGATCAGCGCACCGGCGCCAAGCGCCTTGAGCGTCTCCAGCGCCGGGCGCATCGCGGCCGCGTCGCCCGTCTCGTAATAATGCGCGCGTCCGGACAGGATGGCGACCCGCCGCCCGCCGAGCCGGCCGATCACCAGCCGCCCCTGATGGCCGGAAACGCCGCTTCGGGGAAAGCCGGGCAATGCGGCATAGGGGATCGAGACGGCATTTCCGGCCTGGTCAGCCAGCGGCCCGAGCCCGGAGCCGAGCACCAGCCCGATCTCGACCGGCGCCTCGCCCGCCGCCTTGCGGATGATCTCGGCCGCGCTCATGCCGCGCCTCCCGGAGCGAGATTAGCGGGGCCGAAGGCATGCGGCAGCAGCGCCGCCAGCGTGAGGCGGGCGCGGATTCCCGTCGGACCGGCAATCAGAACCGGGCAATCGGGCGCGGCGAATTCGCGGATGCGCTGCCGGCAGCCGCCGCAGGGCGTGCAGAGCGCCTCGCCGGGGCCGAGCACCAGGATCGCCTCGATCCTGCGGCCGCCGCCGAGCACCATGGCCGCGATGGCGCCGGCCTCGGCACAGGTGCCGAGCGGGTAGGCAGCATTCTCGACATTGACGCCGGCATAGACCCGGCCGTCATCCGCCCGGATCGCCGCCCCGACCGGGAAGCGCGAATAGGGCACATAGGCCTGTGCCTGCGCCGCCTTCGCGGCCTCGAACAGCGCCTCGATGGGATCACGCGTCAATCATCGCTCCTTGACGTAAGGGATGCCGCTCGCTCGCGGCGGGATGGCCCGGCCGACGAACCCCGCGAGCAGGATCACGGTGAGAATATAGGGCAGCGCCTGGATCGCCTGAACCGGGACGGAGCCGATCCCCGGCAGGATCACACCCTGAAGGCGGATCGCGCCGGCATCGAGCAGCCCGAACAGCAGGCAGGCGCCAAGCGCCGCCAGCGGGCGCCATTTCGCGAAGATCAGCGCGGCGAGCGCGATGAAGCCCTTGCCGGCGGTCATGTTCGGCAGGAAGCCCGCCGCCTGCGACACCGCCATGTAGCTGCCGCCCAGCCCGCAGAGCAGTCCGCAGGCAAGCACGGCGGAATAGCGCAGCCGGCCGACCGCGATCCCCGCCGTATCGACGGCGGCCGGGTTCTCGCCCACGGCGCGGATGCGCAGGCCCCAGCGCGTGCGGTAGAGCAGGAACCAGGTCGCCGGAACCGCGACGAGCGCGAGATAGACCGGCAGCGGATGGCCGGAGACAACCTCCGCATAGAAGGGCCCGAGCAGCGGCACCGCGCGCAGGGTCTCGGCGAGGGGCAGCGCGATCTCGGCGAAACGCGCCCCACCCTCGAGCGCCGGCGTCCGGCCGCCCTGATTGTACCAGACATGGCCGAGCAAGGCCGTCAGGCCGGCCGCCAGCATGTTGATCGCCACGCCGCTCACGATCTGGTTGCCGCGCTGGCTGATGCAGGCGAAGCCATGGACCAGCGCGAGCATCAGCGCCGCGGCAAGCCCGGCGGCGAGCCCCGCCATCGCCGATCCGGTGGCGAGCGCGGTGGTGGCGGAGGCGAAGGCGGCCGCGAGCATCTTGCCTTCGAGCCCGATATCGACGACCCCCGCGCGCTCCGAATAGAGCCCGGCGAGGCAGGCGCAGGTCAGCGGAACCGC
This sequence comes from Rhabdaerophilum calidifontis, assembly GCF_008641065.1. Taxonomy (GTDB): domain Bacteria; phylum Pseudomonadota; class Alphaproteobacteria; order Rhizobiales; family Beijerinckiaceae; genus Rhabdaerophilum; species Rhabdaerophilum calidifontis. The sequence continues at coordinate 47,852 of NZ_VTRS01000008.1, forward strand.
GAGCCGCAGGGCCGAATCTAATACGCCGAGCGCGAGCAGATAGCCTTCCATCAGCCGCGCCTCCGCCGCTGCAGCACGCGCGCGAGCGCCGGCCGCAGCATGAATTCGAGCGCGCCCGCGAACAGCACCACCAATCCCTGGATGACGACGATCATGTCGCGCGAGATGTTCGGCTTGTCGAAGGCGAGTTCGGTCCCGCCCTGATAGAGCACGCCGAACAGCAGCGCCGCCAGCACGATTCCTGCCGGGTGCCCGCGCCCCATCAGCGCCACCGCGATGCCAACGAAGCCGTAGCCGGCGGTGAAGGCCAGCAGCAGCCGGTGCTGCACGCCGAGGATCTCGTTGACCGCCATCATCCCCGCCAGCGCGCCGGAGATCGCCATCGCGAGCACGGTGATCTTCGCCGGCGAAATGCCGGCATAGCGCGCCGCCTCCGGGTTGGCGCCGACAATCCGGATCGCGTAGCCGAGGCGGGAGCGGTAGATCAGCAGCCAGACCAGCAGCGCCGCGAGCAGCGCGAGCGGAAAGGCGAGGTTGAGCGGCGTCTTCGGCAGCGCGAGGCCGAGCGGCGCCACGGCCTCGTGGATGAAGGGCAGCCGCGCACCGGAGGCGAAGCCCCGCGAGGAGGGTTCCATCATCCCCTCCGGCCGGAGGACGTCGACGAGCAGGTAGACGAGCAGCGCGCTGGCGATGAAATTGAACATGATCGTCGTGATGACGACATGCGAACCGCGCCGCGCCTGGAGCCAGCCGGGCACCGCCGCCCAGCCGGCGCCGCACAAAGCCGCGGCCAGGATCGCCGCCGGCAGCGCCACGGCGCCGGGCAGATGGCCGAGGGCGAGCGCGGCCGCTGCCGCGCCGATCCCCCCCAGCATCGCCTGCCCCTCGCCGCCGATATTGAACAGTCCGGCATGGAAGGCCACCGCCACCGCGAGCCCGGTGAAGACGAAATTCGTCGCGTAATAGAGTGTGAAGCCCAATCCCTCGGCATGGCCGAGCGCGCCGCGCAGCAGCAGCGCCGTCGCCTCCAGCGGGTTCTCGCCGATCGCCAGCACGACGAGCCCGGCGGCGAGGAAGGCCAGCGCGACATTGAGCGCCGGCAGCAGCACGACATCCGCCCAGCGCGGGAGGGAGGTCGCGGGGCTCACGGCACCGCCTCCGCGCCGGCATTGTCGAGCCCGGCCATCATCAGGCCGATCTCGTTCTGGTCGGTCTCCTCGCGCCGCCGCGTGCCGACGAGGGCGCCGCCGCACATGACGAGAATCCGGTCGGCCAGGGCGAAGAGTTCGTCGAGTTCCACCGAAACGAGCAGGATCGCCTTGCCGGCGGCCTTGAGATCGAGGATCCGGCGGTGGATGAAGGCGATGGCCCCGATATCGACGCCGCGCGTCGGCTGGGCGACGATCAGCACGTCTGGATCGGTCTCGATCTCGCGCGCAAGCACGATCTTCTGCTGGTTTCCGCCGGAGAAATTCGCGGTCTTGAGCAGCGGATCGGGCGGGCGCACGTCGAACCGCGCCATCTTGCCGGCGGTATCCGCGATCGCGGCGGCGAGATCGACAAACGGCCCGGCGCGATAGCGCGGCGCGTCCTGGCGGCCGAGCATCGCGCTCTCATAGGCGGGGAAGGCCGTCACCAGCCCCATCCGGTGCCGATCCTCCGGCACATGGGCAAGGCCCATGGCGCGGATCCGCGCGGCATCGGCCGCTTCCGGCACCGCACGGCCGGCGATCCGGATTGCGCCGGAGGCGCGCGGCATCATCCCGGCGATCGCCTCGACAAGCTCGGATTGGCCATTGCCGGAAACGCCGGCAATGCCGAGGATCTCGCCGGCGCGGATCGAGAAGCTCACATTGCGCACGCGCGGAATGCCGCGCGCATCGGTGACGGTCAGGTTCTCCACCTCGAGCAATGGCCGGCCTTCGGCGGCCGGGATGTCCCGCATGGGCGGCTGGATCGCACGGCCGACCATCAGTTCCGCCAGCGCGCGCGGGTTGGTCGCGCGCGTTTCCAGATGCGCGACCATCTCGCCGCGCCGCATCACCGAGACCGTGTCGGTGATCGCCATGATCTCCCTGAGCTTGTGGGTGATGAGCAGGATCGTCCGGCCCTGGCGCCGGAGTTCGTCGAGCACGCGGAACAATTGCTCCGTTTCGGCCGGGGTCAGCACGCCGGTCGGCTCGTCGAGGATCAGGATCTCGGCACCGCGATAAAGCGCCTTGATGATCTCGACCCGCTGCTGGAGACCGACCGAAAGCTCGCCGACGATCGCGTCGGGATCGACCAGGAGCCCGTATTCCCGCCCGAAGCGCGCGATCTCGGCGCGCGCGCGGGCGAGGCCGCCGGCCGTGAGCGCGCCGCCCTCGGCGCCGAGCATCACGTTCTCCGCAACGCGCATCGGGGCCACGAGCATGAAATGCTGGTGCACCATGCCGATGCCTGCCGCGATCGCATCCGCCGGATTGAGGATGCGCGCCGGCCGGCCATGCACGCGGATCTCGCCGGAATCGGCTTCGTAGAAGCCGAAAAGGATCGACATCAGCGTCGATTTGCCGGCGCCGTTCTCGCCGATCACGCCGTGGATCGTCCCGGCGCGCACCGCAAGACTGACGGCGCGGTTCGCGTGCACCGCGCCGAAACGCTTGTCGATGCCGATCAGTTCGATGGCGGGCGCGTCCATGGCGCGCGCAACCCCGCGGGCAGCTTCAGCGACCGGTTACTGCACCGGGCATTTCTGGTCGGCCATGTAATCATGGACCTTGACCGCCCCGGAGCGGATTTCCGCCGCCGCCTTGTCCACCGCCGCGCGCATTTCGGCGGTGATCAGCACCTTGTTGTTGTCGTCCTGCGCCCAGTCGACGCCGCCTTCGGCAAGCCCGAGCACGGTGAGCCCGGGCTTCCACTGGCCCGCATGCGCCTCGGTCAGGATCTTCTCGACCGCGATATCGACGCGCTTGAGCATCGAGGTCAGCACCTTGCCGGGATGCATGCCGTTCTGGTTGGAATCGACGCCGATGCCGAGCACGCCGGCATCCGCCGCCGCCCGCAGCACCCCCGCGCCAGTGTTTCCGGCGGCATGATAGACGACGTCGGCGCCGCGCCCGATCTGCGCTTTCGCGAGTTCCGCGCCCTTGAGCGGATCGTTGAAGGCCGCGCCGGTGGTGCCGGTCATGTTCTGGAACACCTCGGCATCGGCCCGGCCGGCCTTGACGCCCTGGACATAGCCGCAGGCGAAGCGGCGGATGAGCGGGATATCCATGCCGCCGACGAAGCCCACCTTGCCGCTTTTCGAGGCTTTCGCCGCCAGCAGCCCGACGAGATAGGAGCCCTCATGCTCCTTGAAGACGATCGATTGCACGTTCGGCATGTCGATCACCGAATCGATAATGGCGAAGCGCGTGTTCGGGAATTCGGCCGCGACCTTCTTCAGCGCGTTGCCGTGCGAGAAGCCGATGGCGATGATCGGGTTGTGACCGTCGCGCGCGAAGCGCGTCAGCGCCTGTTCGCGCTGCGCGTCGTTCTGGATCTCGAAATCGCGATAGGCGATCCCGGTCTTCTTCTTGAACGCCTCGGCGCCGTTATAGGCCGCCTCGTTGAAGGATTTGTCGAACTTGCCGCCGACATCGAAGGTGATCGCGGGCTTGACCTGCGCCGCCGCCGGGGCGGCGAGCAGGGCGGCCAGGACGGTGCCGAACGCGATGCGCTTCATGGATTGTCTCCCCTTGGCGGTTTCCGCCCTGTCATTTCTGCAGGCAAAATATCTAGCACGCGCCCTCGCGAAGTCCATCGCGAGGGCGCTGGCCGGGTCAGGCGATGGAATCCGCGATCATGCGGCGCAGCTCGGGCGTCACCGCCGGGAGGATGCCGAACCAGGCCTCGAAGGCCGGGCGCGCCTGGTGGATCAGCATGCCGAGCCCGTTGATGGTCCGGTTGCCGCGCGCCCGCGCCTGCGCAAGCAGCGCGGTCTCACGGGGGATATAGATGATGTCGGAGACGATTGCGGCCTTCGGCAGCCTTTCGAGCCCGATCTCGAGCGAGGGCTGGCCGTGCATCCCCAGGCTCGTGGTGTTGACGAGCATCGCCGCATCGGCCAGCGCCTCCTCGCGCTCCGACCAGGGATGGGCCCGCAATGGCGGACCATAGGCCGCAGCCAGCAGCTCTGCCCGCTCGGCGGAGCGGTTGATCAGGCGGATCTCGCGCGCGCCGGCCTCGGCCAGCGCCGCGCACACCGCCCGTGCTCCGCCCCCGGCGCCGAGCACGACGGCCGGGCCGGCATCGGCCCGCCATTCGGGGAATTGCTCGCGCAGGCTCGCGATATAGCCGAATCCGTCATTGTTGGTGCCGTGCAGGCTGCCGTCCGGGCGGACGATGACGCAGTTTATCGCGCCGATCCGCCGCGCGGCGGGGTCGAGGCTGTCCATCGCCGCCATCGCCGCCTCCTTGTGCGGCAGGGTGAGGTTGCAGCCGGCAAAGCCGAGCGCCGGCAAGGCGCGCAGTGCCGCTTCGAGCCCGGCCGGCGTGATCTCCAGCGGCACATAGACGCCGGCGAGCCCGTATTGCGCGAGCCAGTGATTGTGCAACCGCGGCGAGCGCGAATGCAGGATCGGCGATCCCATCACGCCGGCGAGGCGAAATCTGTCCTGTCCGCTCATCTCTCTCACTCCAGTTCGGCCGCCGGCCGCCATGATACCGGCGCCGCCGGAAAGGTCCGGGTCAATCGTCCGGGAAGAGCAGGCTGCCCTCGAAGCGGAGCGCCGGGCTGCGATCCCGCGCCAGGAGCAAGGGCCCGTCGAGATCGACGACATCCGCCTGCTGGGCGAGGATCAGCGCCGGGCGCATGGCGAGCGAGGTGGCGAGCATGCAGCCGACCATCACCCGCAGCCCGCGCGTCCGCGCGGCATCGAGCAGCACCAGGGCGTCGGTCAGCCCGCCGGTCTTGTCGAGCTTGATGTTGATCGCGCCATACCAGGCGGGCAGGGCGGCGAGGCTCGCGCTGTCATGGATGCTCTCGTCGGCGCAGAGCGGGATCGGGCTCTCGATTCCCCTGAGCGCGCGATCATCCCCGGCGGGCAGCGGCTGCTCGATCAGTTCAACCCCCGCCGCTGCGCAGGCCGCGAGATTGGCCGCGAGATTGTGCAGCCGCCAGGCTTCATTGGCGTCGACGACGAGCCGTGCGGCCGGCGCTCCGGCGCGGACGGCGGCGATCCGCTCGGGATCGCCGTCCCCGCCGAGCTTCACCTTGAGCAGCGGACGCTGCGCCGCCGCGAGCGCCGCCTCGTTCATCTGGACGGGCGTGCCGAGGCTCAGCGTGTAGCAGGTGGTGACGGGCCGGAGCGGCGCGCGGCCGGCCAGCGCCGCGACACTGACACCCGCACGCCGCGCCTCGAGATCCCAGAGCGCGCAATCGACCGCATTCCGCGCCGCGCCCGGCGGCAGCAGTGCGCCAAGGGCCGCGCGGTCCGCGCCGGCGCGGACGGCATCGGCGACGCTGCCGATCTGGTCGAGGACGCTCTCGACGCTCTCGCCATAACGGGCATAGGGCACGCATTCCCCGGCGCCCACATGCGCCCCGTCGCGGATATGGACGACGACGACGACCGCCTCGGTGCGGCTGCCGCGCGCGATGGTGAAGCGGCCCGCAATGGGGAAGCGCTCGACCGCGATCTCGATCTCCCGCATGGTGATCCTCGGCTCAGGCGCGCGCGCTGTGCGGAAATTCGGCGACGAGCCGATCAACGATCCCCTCGACCCCGAAGCGGATCGGGTCGGTCGTCGGCAGGCCATGCGCGCGCTCGGTCTCCTCGATGAGCGCGGCCGCGGCGTCGGGCGTCAGCTTCTCGGTGTTGATCGCGATGCCGACCGGGCGGATATCCGGGTTGGTCAGCGCGCCGCAGCGCATCGTCAGGTCGATCACATCGGCGATCGTGGGCAGCGGATGCGCGACGCCGCGCATCGTCCGGCGCGTCGGCTCGTGGCAGATGACGAAGGCATCCGCCTGCGCGCCGTGGAGCAGCCCGAGGCTCACCCCCGCGAAGGAGGGGTGGAACAGCGAACCCTGCCCCTCGATCAGGTCCCAATGGCCGGGCGCGGCGGCAGGCGCGAGCCATTCGACGGCGCCGGAGATGAAATCCGCCACCACGGCATCGATCGCGACGCCGCGGCCCGAAATGAACACTCCGGTCTGGCCCGTCGCGCGGAAATCGGCATCGAGCCCGCGCGCCCGCATCGCTTTCTCGAGCGCGAGTGCGGTATATTTCTTCCCCACCGAGCAATCGGTGCCGACGGTGAGGAGGCGCAGGCCCGGCCGCTTCGTGCCCTTGCCGGTCGCGAAGGTCTCGGTGGAATGGCGGACATCGGTCAGCTGCCGGCCATGCGCCTCGGCCGCGGCGCGGATCGCGGGCTTGGAGGCGAGCCGGGCATGGAGCCCGCTCGCGATGTCGAGTCCGGCCTCGATCGCCGCGACGATCACCTCCGTCCAATGGTCCGGCAGCACCCCGCCGGCATTGGCGACGCCGATGATCATCGTCCGCGCCCCATGCGCCACCGCGCTGGCGATCGTCATGTCGGCAATACCGAGATCGGCCTGGCAGCCGGGAAGGCGCAACTGGCCGAGGCACCATTCCGGGCGCCAATCGACGATGCCCTGCGCGGTCTTTGCCGCGAGCTGGTCCGGCACATCGCCGAGAAACATCAGGTAGGGGGCCGCGACGCGCATGGATCCTCCCGCAGGAATCGCCGTACTTTGCCGCGTCGCGGCGCGCTTGTCAGCCTCTTTGGCCGGGTTCAGTCCGCGAACACCACCGTCTTGCCGCCATTGAGGATGACTCGGTTCTCGAGATGGTAGCGCACGGCGCGCGCGAGCACGCGGCGTTCGATGTCGCGCCCCTTGCGGATCAGGTCCTCCGGCGTGTCGCGATGGCTGATGCGCTCGACATCCTGCTCGATGATCGGTCCCTCGTCGAGATCGCTCGTCACGTAATGCGCGGTCGCGCCGATCAGCTTCACGCCGCGCTCATGCGCCTGATGATAGGGCTTCGCGCCCTTGAATCCCGGCAGGAAGGAATGGTGGATGTTGATGCAGCGCCCGGCCAGCTTCGCCGCGAGCCCGTCCGAGAGCACCTGCATGTAGCGCGCGAGCACGACGAGATCCGTCTCCGCCGCGCGGATCAGATCCCAGATCGCGCTTTCCTGCTCGAGCTTCGTCGCCTTGCTCACCGGGCAATGATGGAAGGCGAGGCCGGTGAAATCGAGATGCGCGTAGGTCTCGCGCGGATGGTTGGCGATGATGCCGACGATCTCCATCGCGAGTTCGCCGATCCGCCAGCGATAGAGCAGGTCGGCGAGGCAATGATCGAAGCGCGAGACGAGGATCATCACCCGCGGCCGGTGCGCGCGCGGCGTGATCCGCCAGCGCATCCCGAAGCGCGCGGCCAGCGCGCCGAAGGCCGGAACCGGGTCGGCCGCGGCCGTTGCGGTCGCCGCGCCGAACACCACCCGCATGAAGAACTGGCCGCTCTGCGCGTCGTCGAATTGCTGGGCGTCGAGGATCGTGTAGCCGGCCTCGAACAGATGCGTCGCGACGGCGGCAACGATGCCGGGCCGGTCGGGACAGGACAGGGACAGGACATGCTCGGCAATCATGGCGGGGTTCCGAGGGCGGCAATCGCGGGCATCGCTCCGGGCTGCCCCGGCGGGAAGCGAGCCTCTAACCCGCCGGCGGATCGCGTCAAGTCCGATGCTGGCCGCGTCGGCGGCCGCTCACCAATCGAGGCGCGGCGACAGGCGGTGGAGCAGCACGTCGAAACGCCGTGCCGCGCGCGGGTCGCTCCGGCGCAGTGCGACGCAGGCCGCGCCCGCGTGCCGGCACGCCTCCTCGACCCTTCCGGCCTCGGCGAGCGCGACGAGGCTCGAGAGCAGGATCCCCGCGAGCCGTTCGACCGGCTCACGGGCGATTTCCGGTTCCGGGGATTCGTTCACCACGGGTTGCGCCTCCGGGTGAGTTCCGCCTTGGCGGCATCGCTCATCATCTCCGGGTTCCATGGCGGATCATAGCTCAGGCGGACATCGACAGCCTCGATCCCCGCCACGCCGCGCGCCGCCTCGGCGGCGCCGTTCTGGAGATAATCGGTGGCGGGGCAGCCGCGCGTCGTGGTCGTCATGGTGATGGCAGCGAGGGTGTCGATGATATCGATATCGTAGATCAGGCCGAGATCGACGATGTTGAAGCCGAGCTCGGGGTCGATCACCTGCCGCAGCGCGGTGCGGATCCTGTCGGCCGCCAGGGCGCCGGAATCGGCGCCCTCGGGGGGCAGCGTCACATGCGGCGCGCCGGAGAGGAAATGCTCCATCACCACGCCGAGGATCGCCGGCTTGAGATGCGTCCAGGCATCGGGTTCGGCGCGCACGACGATCGCATCGCCCTCAAGCGTCACCCCGGCGATTCCGGCGATGTCGAACAGCCGCGTCGCGAGCGGCGAGAGATGGCGCCGGTTCCGGTCGGCGATGTCCAGCCGGCCGCCGGGAAAGACCGCCTGGCCGGGCAGGAATCGCAACCGTCCGGGGTCGGGCGTTGCTTCGATCTGGATGAACATCGCGATTCTCCTCAGGGTTCGGCTGTTGCGCGGCGCGTCACGCCGCCGGCGGGTGGAACAGCACCTCCCAATCGCCGCCGTCGATCTCCCGCGCCTCATGCGTGAAGCCGCGCGCCCCCAGCACCGAGAAGAGCGGTGCTGGCTTGAAGGTCGCGAGGAGTCGCAGGCCCTGCCCCGGCGCGAGACCGGCGATTGCGGTCATGATGGCCTCGAAGGGCTCGCCGCCCCCGCGCAGGATGGGGCGGACATCGAGTTCGGCGAAGGAGGTGGTGTGCATGGTCGTCTCCCGGTTTCAGGGTTTGCGGATATCGGCGAAGAGCAGGCGCGGTGCGCGGGCGCCGGGCGGCAGGCGAAGCGCACCGGCGATATCGGCCAGGCGCCGGATCCGCAGCAATTCGCCGACGATGCCGAGCGTCGCGACGAGGAGCAGGGCGGCGATGATCCGGAATCCGGTCGGCTGCCCGAGCAGCAGGAATGCCGTGCCGGTCCAGACCGCGCCGAAATAGAGCAGGAACCAGGGCCGCGCGCGGCTTTCGACAACGAGATCCTGCACGCGCGGCGTCGCCGTCCGGCCGAGGACCGGGCCATAGCATTCGAGCCAGGTGATGAAGGCGACGATCTTGAACAGTTTCGCGAGCCCCAGCCCGGAGAGCCAGCCGAAGACGAGCAGGAAGGTGAGCGCGCCGATCTGATCCTCGAGCCGGCCCAGAACGGCGAGCCCGAGCCCGAGCAGCATGGCGGCGGCGAGCGAGCCGAGCGCGAAGCCGGCCATGCGGCTGTTGAGCTCGATGTGCCGCCGCAGCCGCGCCCGGTAGAGATGGCGGATATCCGCGCCATAGAGTGCGAGCGCCGCCGCGCCGAGAATCCCGCCGAGGCACAGCGCATGGATGGGGTCGCCCTCGCGCAGGATGACCGCGCTCCCGCCGAGGATCGCGATCGCGAGCGCCGCACTGCCGAGCAGCAGCGCCGCCTTCGGGCGGCGGCCGGCGAGTTCCGGCGCCAGCATGAACATCGCCAGCAGCCGGTAACTGACGCCGATCGCGGTGAAGGTGAGCCAGCCGCCGAAACCCGCAAGCGCATGCAGCGGCAGCGCCGGTCCCGCCAGCGCGGCAAGCGCCGGCGCCTCGGTGATCCCGCCATGGACCAGCGCGAAGATGATGCCGAGGCTCGCGGTCGCGACGAGGCTCGCGAGCCCGGCGACGACGAACCATGCGGGCAGCGACCAGGCGGGCGCCGCGCGCAGGGTCCGCGCGAGCGCCCAGAGCACGAGCCCGAAGCCGAGCCCGAGCAGCAGCGCGGCACAGGCGAAGAGCGGATGCCCGGTCTGGATCCGTCCCCCGAATTGCAGGAAGGCGAGGATCAGCGCCGCGAGACCGCCGAGCAGCGACAGCAATGCCGGCAATGCGAGCGAGGCGCTCCGGAGCGGCGAGGCGACGAGCACCGGCACGAATTGCAGCAATGCCCCGCACATCAGCAGGCTCAGCCAGCCGATCGCGACGATATGGACGAGGATGAGCGTTTCCGGCGCGCGCAGCGGCGCGGCAGGAAAGCCGAAGCCGAGCGCCATCAGCAGCTCGGCCGCGAGCAGCGCCGCGAGCGCCGCGCTGAAATAGGACATCGTCCAGCGGGATAGCGAGACGCCGACCATGCGAACCTCCGATACGGCCCCGCATCCACGCCAGTGGATGCGGGGCGGGATGCGCCTCAGGCGGCCGCGGCGACCTTGCCGATCTCGACGCGCCAGACCTCGGGACCGCGCTCGAGATAGGTCCAGGAGAACTGCTTCGGATATTCCGCCTCGAGCTGGTAATAGAGCGGCTTCGGATCGTGGTCGTTGACGAGCACGAAGGCCGCGCCGGGCGTCAGTTCCGCCACGAGCTGGAAGATCTTCTGATGCCGCTGGGCGGGCACCAGCGCGCGGACATCGACGATGTTGGCCTCGCTCTGGACCGGGTTCGACATAGACAGGCTCCATGGGTCGCGATGGGGATCCGATGCTGCGGTGCGACCGGCCCGCAGCGCGGGGGTGCTCAGCCGGAGGTGACGGCCTCCAGGCGGATGCCGGAGCGTCCGGCGAGGCGGAAGCTCGCCGCCATCCGCACGGCGCGGCTGCGGAAGATTTCCGCCTGCGCCGGCGTGCAATGCCGGGCGAGTGCGGCGTCGAAAAGCTGGAGCCAGATCGCGTAATGGACGTCCTCGACGCCCGGCAGGCCGAGATGCGCCTGCATCGGCGTGCCTTTGTAGGCGCCGGTCAGCAGCGTGACGCTCGACCAGAACCGCGTGAGCTTCTCGAGATGCGCATCCCAATCGGTGATCCGGCTCTCGAAGATCGGGCCGAGTGCCGGGTCGCGGCGGACCATCCCGTAGAAGCTCGTGACGATCCGCGCGATGAGCGCCTCGTCGATCCCGACTGCGAGACCGGGCGCCTTCGGATGCGGATCTCTCGCAAGGGGCAGGTGCATCGCCATGGGTTCGGTCGGTCAAAGCGTAAAAGATCGATTGAAAATATTTCTATCACGGATGCAGGGCAAAAGATATACCCTTTTTATGATTTTAAGGATGGGCTGACATGCGTTTGACGATGCTCACCGATTATGCCCTACGCCTGCTGATGCTCGCGCAGGCGGCCGGGGATCGGCTGGTCACGATCGAGGAGGCGACGCGGCGCTACGGGGTCTCGCGCGGGCATATGATGAAAGTCGCCAATGTGCTCACCCGCGCCGGCATCCTGGTCGCGGTGCGCGGCCGTTCCGGCGGGCTGCGGCTCGCGCATCCGCCGGAGGAGATCCGCCTCGGCGCGGTGGTGCGCGCCACCGAGCCGGATTTCGCGCTGGTCGAATGCTACACGACCGGCAATGGCTGCGCGATCACCGGAACCTGCCGGCTGCCGCGCATCCTCAATGCCGGGCTTGCGGCGTTCGTGGCGGCGCTCGACCAGTATACGCTCGCCGATCTGCGCCATTCGGCCGATGCGCTGATGCTCGATTCCGTGCCGCCTGGCGGTGCCCGGCATCCGGATGCCTAGCGAACGCGTTTTCCGAGCGCGCGGCGGCCGGTCGATCTCATGCCGTCGGAAGGGGCCTGCCTAGGCCACCACTGCCCTGTCGGTCACGCGTCGCCAGGCGGCGCCGTCGGAGAAGGCGAGCACCGCGCCGCCGGCCTCGTTCGAGACGAAGGCGATGGCGCCGGCGCCGGCGGCGGCGGCGGCAGGCAGCCCCGCCACCGTGTAGCCCGCCACCCGCACCGGCCCGCCGGTCTGAAGCGCCACCGAGGGCGCGGTGATGCCGCCGATCCCCACCTTGCCGTCGCCGGCGACATGGATGGCGTTTGACCAGGCGGCGCCGTCGGCGGAGACCTTGAACGAAAAGGCATCCGTGCCCGCGAGCCCGATTTCCGCGCGGCCGGAGAACCCGGTCTGGAACAGCAGCGTGGCGGTGTCCGCGGCTGCCGCCTTGTTGATCTTGAGCTGATGCCCCGCGCCCTCGTGGTTCAGCAGCGTCGCCGGCGCGTTCACGCTCAACCGGTTGGTCGTATCGGCCGTGGCGTTGACGCCGACAAGCGGGCGGTTCTGGAGCGTTCCGCCGGCGGCGACCCAGCCGGCGCCGTCGAAGCCGACGAGCCCCGCCTCGTCGGCGAGCCAGGCGACCCAGCCCGTCTCCGGCGCGTAGAAGGCCCAGGCCGCATCCTGCCAGGCGGCGATCTGGGTTGTCCGGCCAGCCCATGCGCCGGTCGCGCCGGCGGGCACGATGTAGCGATCGCCCTCGGTCGGGCTCGCCGGCGGCGCGGCGAGGCTCCGACTGGCGACCGCAAGCTGGACCAGGGCATCGAGCCGGCGCAGGCTTTCGTTGAGCGTTACGTGCTTCTGGGCCTGGCCGGCCGCGAGATAGGGCAGGGCAAGATTGGGGGTGGTGGACATGGCGGCTCCTGACGCGCGGGGATTGCGCGCGCCAGTCTAGGAGCAGCCGGAGATGCGGGGATAAGTGCCCGTCAGAGCCATTCCCTGATCTGCGCCGCGACCGCCGCCGCCGAGATTCGGTAGCGGTCATGCAGTGTCGGCAGCGCGCCGGCGTCGAGGAACTCGTCGGGCAACGCGATCTGGCGAAAGCGCGGCGTCACGCCGGCGCGGAGCAGCGTCGCGGCCACCGCCTCGCCGAGGCCGCCGACGATCGTGTGATTCTCGGCGACCACGACCAGCCGGCCACCAATGCCCGCCTCGCGGAGGATCGTTTGCGTATCGAGCGGCTTGATGGTGGGCACGTGCAGCACCGCGACATCGACATTGTCCCTGCGCAGGGCTTCTGCCGCCTCCAGCGCCCGCATGGTCATGAGCCCGGTCGAGATCACCAGCACGTCGCGGCCGTCCCGGATCATCTTCGCCTTGCCGAGTTCGAAGCGGTAGCCGTATTCATCGAGCATGAGCGGCACGTTGCCGCGCAGCAGCCGCATATAGACCGGGCCCTTGTGCGCCGCGATCGCCGGCACCGCCTGGGCGATCTCGTGCGCGTCGCACGGATCGATGATCGTCATGTTCGGCAGGCCGCGGAAGATCGCGACATCCTCGGTCGCCTGGTGCGAGGGGCCGTAACCGGTCGTCAGCCCCGGCAGCGCGCAGACGATCTTCACGTCGAGCGCCTCCTCGGCAATCGCCATGCAGATGAAATCATAGGCCCGTCGCGAGGCGAACACGGCATAGGTGGTGGCGAAGGGCGTGAACCCCTCGCGCGCCAGCCCTGCGGCGGCGCTCATCAGCACGGCCTCGGCCATGCCCATCTGGTAAAACCGGTCCGGATGTGCTTTGGCGAAGACGTGGAGATCGGTGTATTTCGAGAGATCCGCCGTCAGCCCGACGATCTTGTCGTTCGTTTTCGCGAGTTCGACCAGCGCCTGGCCGAAGGGCGCGGGCGCGGTGCGCTGGCCCGGCGCGGCGATCGAGGCGATCATCGCCGAGGTCATCAGCCTTTCGCCGTTGGGGCCGCGGCGGACCGTGCGGGGCGTGGATTTCGATTCGCGCGTCGACAGGCCCGAAGGCGTGAAACCGGGAGCATGGGTCATCAGGCGTCTCCCCGCGCGAGCGCCGCGTCGCGGGCGGCGTCGAGGATGTCTATCGCCTTCGCCCATTCATCCGCCTCGACGCGCAGGAAATGGTTGCGCTCGCGCGCTTCGAGGAAGGGCACGCCCTTGGCCATCTTGGTGTCGCAGATGATGACGCGCGGCCGCGGTTCCGCCAGCGCGCGGGCCGCGTCGAAGGCCGCGACCAGGGCCGGAATGTCGTTGCCGTCGACCCGGCTCACATGCCAGCCGAACGCCGCCCATTTCGGTTCGAGCGGCTCGAAATTCGACACCTCGACCGAGACGCCGTCCGCCTGCATCAGGTTCACGTCGACGATGGCGATCAGGTTGCCGAGCCGGTGCGAGGCGGCGGCCATGGCCGCCTCCCAGGTCGAGCCCTCGTCGAGTTCGCCGTCCGAGAGCAGGTTGTAGACGAAGGCCGGGTTGCGCTTGCGCTTCAGCCCCAGCGCGAAGCCCACCGCGATGCCGAGCCCGTGGCCGAGCGAGCCGCCGGTGATCTCCATGCCCGGCGTGTAGGCCGCCATGCCGGACATCGGCATCCGGCTGTCATCCGCGCCATAGGTCTCGATCTCGCCCTCGGGCAGGATTCCGGCCTCGATCAGCGCCGCGTAGAGCGCGATCGCATAATGCCCGATCGAGAGCAGGAACCGGTCCCGCCCCTCCCATTCCGGCTCGTCCGGGCGATAATTCAGGGCGTGGAAATACGAGACCGCGAGCATGTCCGCCACGCCCAGGGCTTGCGCGATATAGCCCTGGCCCTGCACCTCGCCCATGCGCAATGCGTGGCGGCGGATGCGGTAGGCGCGTTCCGCGAGGCTGAGATTGGCGCCGTGCGGGCGCCTCGCGCCCGGCATCGCAAGAGCGGGCATTGCGGGGGTCGGCATGGGAGTTCCTCCGGAGCGGCCGGATGTCCCGGCTCTGTGCGGCGAGCCTCGCCCAGGCAAGCCTTGGAAATCAAGCCTGATTCCGCCTTCGCGTGTCGCGACCGATTGCATCGGTTCGGGGAGTTGCTACTCTCCCCGCTGATCGGCCGGCGGCCGAGCCTTTCTTTCCCGGAGGATTCCCGTGCAGCGCTTCGCCACCCGAATTCTGCTCGCCGCGACGCTTGGGCTTCAGGCACTGACCGCCAATGCCCAGCAGGATCAGCTCAGGATCTTCAACTGGTCGGATTATGTCGACCCCGCCGTGCTCGAAGCCTTTACCCGGGAGACGGGGATCAAGGTCGTCTACGACACGTTCGACCAGATGGAGACGGTCGAAACCAAGCTTCTCGCCGGCAAGACTGGCTATGATCTCGTCGTGGTCACGGCTTCCTTCCTGCCGCGGCACATTCCGCTGAAGCTCTATCAGCCGCTCGACAGGGCGAAGCTCGACAATCTGAAGCATATGTGGCCGGAGATCACCGGCCGGCTCGCGAAATACGATCCCGGCAATGTCTATGCGGTCAATTACATGTGGGGCACCACCGGCATCGGCTACAATGTCGCCAAGGTCCGGCAGCGGCTCGGCGCCGATGCGGTGATCGACAGCTGGTCGGTGCTGTTCGATCCCGCCAGGCTCGCGAAGCTGAAGGATTGCGGCGTGCATGTGCTCGATGCCACCGAGGAGATGTTTCCGGCGGCGCTGCGCTATCTCGGGCTCGATCCGGACTCGAAGAAGGAGGCTGATCTGCGCAAGGCGGCCGATCTGCTCGCGAAGATCCGGCCGCATATCCAGAAATTCCACTCCTCCGAATACATCAACGCGCTCGCCAACGGCGACATCTGCTTTGCCGTGGGCTATTCCGGCGACGTGCTCCAGGCGCGCAAGCGCGCGCGGGAAGCGAAGAACGGCGTCGAGATCGCCTATTCGATTCCGAAGGAGGGCGCGCTCATGTGGTTCGACAGCTTCGTCATCCCCGCCGATGCCGGCAACAAGGACGCGGCCTATCGCTTCATCGATTTCGTCAACCGGCCGGAGGTTGCGGCGAAGAACTCGAACTTCATCCAATATGCCTCCGGCAATCTTGCGGCGCAGGCGCAGGTCGATCCCGAAATCCTGAAGGATCCCGGCATCTATCCGCCCCCGGCAGTGCTCGCGCGCCTCTACACGATCACGCCCTATGACGAGAAGACGCAGAAGGCGGTCAACCGCCTCTGGACCAGGGTGAAAACCGGGCGCTAGGCGCCCCTGGAGCCCGTCATGGCCGGCCTCCCGCCTTCCGTGCCACCGCGCAAGTCGCTCGGCAATATCCGCCGTGCCTTCGCCCCCTGGGCGAATCCGGCCGCGCGGCCGCTCGTTACCTTCGAGGGCGTCACCAAGCGGTTCGGCGGCGTCACCGCCGTCGACGATTTGACACTCGCGATCTATCCCGGCGAGTTCTTCGCGCTGCTCGGGCCGTCGGGTTGCGGCAAGACGACGCTGATGCGCATGCTCGCCGGGTTCGAGACCCCGGATTCCGGGCGAATCGCCATCGATGGGCAGGATCTCGCCGGCATTCCGCCGTATCGCCGGCCGACGAACATGATGTTCCAGTCCTATGCGCTCTTTCCGCATATGAGCGTGGAGGACAACATCGCCTATGGCCTGCGCCAGGAGGGGCAGCCGCGGACCGAGATCGCGCGGCGCGTCGCGGAAATGCTGGCTCTGGTCAAGCTGGAAGGGCTCGGCCGGCGCCGACCGGACCAGCTTTCCGGCGGCCAGCGCCAGCGCGTCGCGCTCGCCCGGGCGCTCGCGAAGCGGCCCAAGGTGCTGCTGCTCGACGAACCGCTCGGCGCGCTCGACCGCAAGCTGCGCGAGGCGACACAATACGAATTGATGGATCTGCAATCCGAACTCGGGCTCACCTTCGTCATGGTCACGCATGACCAGGACGAGGCGATGGCGCTGGCCGACCGGATCGCGGTGATGTCCGGCGGCCGGATCGCGCAGGTCGCGCCGCCGGAAGTGATCTACGAGAACCCGGCGACGCGGTTCGTCGCGGAATTCGTCGGCGACGTGAATCTCGTCGAGGGGACGATCACGGAAGCGTCGGAGGCCTTCGTCTCGATCCGGACGGCGCCGGAAGGGCTCGTCATCATCGCCGATCCGCCGCCGGGGCTGCATCCGGGGGCCGCGGTGACGGTGGCCCTGCGGCCCGAGAAGGTCGCGATCACCCATGCCGAGCCGCCGCAGGCCGTCAACAAGCTCGCCGGCGAGATCTGGGATATCGGCTATCTGGGGGATTTCACGATGTTCCAGGTCAAGGTCGGCGGCGAGGGCGGGCCGCTCTTCAAGGTCGCGCTGGCGAACCGCACGCGGCGGGTCGAGCGGCCGCTCGCCTGGGACGATCGGGTCTGGCTGAGCTGGGATGCCGAGGCCGGCATCCTGCTGGCAGGCTAAGCCATGGCCGTGCCGCGCCGCCTCCTCCGGCTCTTCGTTGTGGGGCCGCCGCTACTCTGGCTGGGGCTGTTCTTCCTCCTCCCCTTCGCCATCGTGCTTCGGATCGCCTTGTCCGATTCCGCGCCGGCGCTGCCGCCCTATGCGCCGCATTGGGAGGGCTGGTCGCGGCTCGGCGCTTTCCTCGCGGCGCTCGACGGCGAGACCTTCGCGGTGATCCTCGCGGATTCGCTCTATCTCGACGCTCTTCTCTCCTCGCTGCGGCTTGCGGCGCTGGCGACGCTGCTCGCGCTGCTCGTCGGCTTTCCGCTCGCCTATGCCATGGCTTCGGCGCCGCGCCGCTGGCAGACGGCGCTGGTGGTGCTGGTGATCCTGCCATTCTGGACCTCGTTCCTGATCCGCGTCTATGCCTGGATCGCGATCCTGCGGCCGGAGGGGGTGCTGAACCTGGTTCTGCTCAGGCTCGGGGTGATTTCAGAGCCGCTCCGCATCCTTAACACCGAGGCGGCGGTTCTGATCGGGCTCGTCTATTCCTACCTGCCCTTCATGGTCCTGCCGGTCTACGCGGCGCTGGAGCGGCTCGACCGCAGCCTGATCGAGGCCGCCGCCGATCTCGGCGCGCCGCCGCTGCGCCGGCTCCTCACGGTAACGATCCCGCTCGCCAAGCCGGGGATCCTCGCCGGCGCCTTTCTGGTCTTCGTGCCGGCGGTCGGGGAATTCGTGGTGCCGGATCTTCTCGGCGGTCCCGATACGCTGATGATCGGCAAGGTGCTCTGGACCGATTTCTTCTCGAACCGGGACTGGCCGCTGGCCTCGGCGGTGGCGGTGCTTCTGCTTCTGCTGCTCGTCGGACCGATCCTGTTCTTCCAGCGGCTGGCGAAGGGGGCGGCGGCGTGAACGGGCTGCGCGCTCCCCATCTCGTTGCGCTCGTCGCGGGGCTCGGCTTCCTCTATCTGCCGATCCTGGTGCTTGTGCTCTATTCCTTCAACGCCTCGCGGCTGGTCACGGTCTGGGGCGGGTTCTCCCTGCATTGGTACGGCGCCCTTCTGCGCAACGCGGCGCTCATCGACGCGTTCTGGCTCTCGCTGCGCGTCGCGGCGCTCTCGGCCAGCCTCGCCACGCTGCTCGGGACGCTGGCGGCGATCGCGCTGGTGCGGTTCGGCCGCTTCACGGGGCGGGGGCTGCTCTCGGGCGCGGTGGCGGCACCGCTGGTGATGCCGGAGGTGATCACCGGCCTGTCGCTGCTGCTGCTCTTCGTCGGCGCCGGTCTGGAACGCGGCTTCTGGACCGTGACCATCGCGCATGTGACGCTGACGACCTGTTTCGCGACGATTGTCGTGCAGGCCCGGCTCGTCGGCATGGATCGCAGCCTGGAGGAGGCGGCGCAGGATCTCGGCGCGCCGCCCTGGCGCGTCTTTGCGAGCGTGACGCTGCCGCTGATCCTGCCCGGCCTCGCCGCCGCCTGGCTGCTCGCCTTCACGCTCTCGCTCGACGATCTCGTCATCGCCTCCTTCACCACCGGCCCCGGCGCGACCACGCTGCCGATGCGGATCTATTCCGCGATTCGGCTGGGCGTGACGCCGGAGATCAACGCCGCCTCGACGATCCTGATCGCGCTCGTGGCGCTGGTTCTCGTCGCCGCCTCGCTGATCGCCAAGCGCAACCTCCTGCCGCGCGGCTGACGGATCGCGCCGGAGCGGGCGCGTGCCGAACACTTGCCGGAAGACTTGCCACCGGTGCCGCGAATCCGCATGAGCGGGCCATGGCCGGAACGGAAACCGAGGCGGGAGGGGGAGCGTGAGCGCGGCGGCGGCCATGCTGGTGGCGCTTGCGGTCGATGCCGCGATCGGCTGGCCGCGCGCATTCTTCGCGCGGATCCGCCATCCGGTCGTCTGGATCGGCGCGCTGATCACGGCGCTGGAGCAGCGCCTCAACCGGGAGGGCGCCTCCGCGCGCCGCCGCCGGCTCGGCGGGATCGCGACGCTCCTCCTCGTCACCGCCGCCGCCGCCGGCCCGGCCCTCCTCGTCGAGGCGCTGCTGCCGGCGGGGCTCGCCGGGGTCCTCCTCGTCGGGCTCTTCGCCTGGCCGCTCGTCGCGGCGCGCGCGCTCGATGCGCATGTGGCGGCGGTGGCGCGGCCGCTGGCGGCGGGCGATCTCGCGGCGGCGCGTGCAGCGGTGGCGATGATCGTGGGGCGCGATCCGGAAGCGCTGGATGCGGCCGGGATCGCGCGCGCGGCGATCGAGAGCCTGGCCGAGAACGCCTCCGATGGGGTGGTCGCGCCGCTGTTCTGGGGGGCGCTGCTGGGGCTTCCGGGCATCGCCGCCTACAAGGCGGTCAACACGCTCGATTCGATGATCGGCCATCGTTCGGAGCGCTTCGCCGCCTTCGGTTGGGCTTCGGCGCGGTTCGATGATCTCGTCAACCTCGCTCCCGCGCGGCTGACCGGGCTTCTGCTTGCGCTCGCTGCCGGCCGGCCGCGGGCCGGCCTCGCCGCCATGCTGCGCGACGCGCCGCGCCATCGCTCGCCCAATGCTGGCTGGCCGGAAGCCGCGATGGCCGATGCGCTCGGGGTGCGGCTCTCCGGCCCGCGGCGCTACGGTGCGCGGATCGCGGAAGAACCCTATGTCAATGCCGGCGCGCGCGATCCCGGCGCGGCGGATATCGGCGCCGGGCTGCGGCTTTATCGCCGCGCGCTGGTGCTGCTTGCGGCGCCGGTTGCGCTGCTCGTGGCCTGGTGGGGGATGTGATGCGCGATCATGGCGGTGATCTTGGCGCGGCGCGCGCCCGCTTCGGCCCCGGCGAATGGCTCGACCTCTCCACCGGCATCAACCGCCTCGCCTATCCGTTGCCGCCGCTGCCGGCCTCGTGCTGGACGGATCTCCCCGATGCCGCCGCGCTCGAAAGTCTGAAGGCCGCCGCGCGGCACGCCTATGCCAGTGCGGCGCCGCTTGCGCCGCTGGCCGGGGCGCAAGCGGCGATCCAGCTGCTGCCGCGCCTGCGGGCGCCGGGATGCGCCCGTATCCTCGCCCCAACCTATAACGAGCACGCGGCGAGCCTCGCCGCCGCCGGCTGGCGCGTCGAGGAGGTTGGCCGGCCGGAGGATCTCGCCGGCGCCGACATCGCCGTGCTGGTCAACCCCAACAATCCGGACGGCGCCGCCCGCGCGCCGGAGGAATTGCTCGGCCTCTTGGGCCGGGTCGGGCTGCTCGTCGTTGACGAGAGCTTCGCCGACGGCGACCCGGCTTTGTCCCTCGCGCCATGGGCCGGGCGCGCCGGGCTGCTGGTGCTGCGCTCCTTCGGCAAGTTCTACGGGCTCGCCGGGCTCAGGCTCGGCTTCGCGCTCGGGGAAGCGCAGGATATCGCACGGCTTGTGGCGATGGCGGGGCCCTGGCCGGTCTCGGGCGCGGCGATCGCGGTCGGGCGCGCCGCGCTTCTCGACGACCGCTGGCGCTCGGAGACGGCCGCGCGGCTCGTCCACGACGCGGCCAGACTCGACGCACTGATCCCCTTGCCCTGCATCGGCGGCACGATGCTGTTCCGGCTCTATCGGAGCGAGGATGCGCCCCGCGCGCAGGCGATCCTCGCCGAGGCGCGGATCTGGAGCCGTATCTTTCCCTATTCGGCGCATTGGCTGCGCCTCGGCCTGCCGGGGGCGGAGCCGGAATGGCGGCGCCTTGCCATGGCGGCGGCGGCACTCGCATGACCCGGTTCACGGCAGCGGATGCGGATATCCTCCGCGAAATCCTGCGCTGGCGGCGCGATATCCGTCATTTCCGGCCCGATCCGCTGCCGGAATCGCTCATGGAGCGCCTGCGCGCGGCGATGGATCTTGCCCCGTCCGTGGGCAATTCCCGCCCCTGGCGGGTGCTGCGCGTCCGCTCGCCGGAGAAGCGCGCGGAAATGCGGGCGATCTTCGCGCGCGAGAACGCCGAGGCGGCGCGGGCCTATGCCGGAGAACGGGCCGAATGCTACGCGCGGCTCAAGCTCGAAGGGCTCGATTGCGCGCCGGAACAGCTCGCGGTCTTCACCGATCTCGATCCCGAGGCCGGGCACGGGCTCGGCCGCCGGACCATGCCGGAGACGCTGGCGCAATCGACGGCGATGGCGATCCAGGTGCTCTGGCTGGCGGCGCGGGCGGAGAATATCGGCCTCGGCATGGTCTCGATCCTCGATCCGCGCGCGGTCGAGGCGCTGTTCGCCGTGCCGGCGCGCTGGCGCTTCACGGCCTATCTCTGCCTCGGCCGGCCGGCGCTGGCGGATGACGATCTGCCGCTGATCCATCGCTGCGGCTGGCAGGAAAACAGCCCCACCCCCTGGTCCGAGGCGTGAGGGTGCCCGTCACGCCGCCAGCGCGAACAATCCGTCGAGATCGAGATGCCGCTCGCAATGCGCGGCGAGCGCGTCGAGCACGCGGGTGATCGTCTCCGGATAATCATAGCGCCCGCCGGCATGGCCGAGCCCGTCGAGGAAGGCGGTCCGGAACGCATCCGCGGCGAAGATGCCGTGGAGATAGGTGCCGCAGACGCGCCCCTCCGCAGAGACGGCGCCTTCCGCCGCGCCGGCGACAAGGGCGAAGGGGCGTCGGCAATCCGCCCCCTCGGTGCGGCCGAGATGGATCTCGTAGCCCGAGAGCGCCGCCCCGGTCGCGGCATGGCTGGCCGAGACGCGCGTCAGCCGCTTTTCCGGCGTCATCACGGTCTCGACATCGAGCAGACCGAGCCCTTCGCTCGCCCCGGGCGGACCGTCGAGCCCCTCCGGATCGTGGATCGCCCTGCCGAGCATCTGGTAGCCGCCGCACAGGCCTAGCACCCGCCCGCCGCGCCGGACATGGGCGCGCAGGTCGATGTCCCAGCCCTCCGCGCGGAGGAAGGCAAGATCGCTCCGGGTCGACTTGCTGCCGGGCAGGATCACCAGCGCGCAATCGCCGGGGATCGCCATGCCCGGCCGCACCAGGGTCAGGCGCACGCCCGGCGCCTGCACGAGCGGATCGAGATCGTCGAAATTGGCGATGCGGGGGAAGGCGAGGGCGGCGACATGCAGCCCGCCCGCACCGCGTGGGGGCGGCAGGTCGAGCGCATCCTCGGCCGGCAGGCGCGCGGCGTCCGGGAAGAAGGGCAGCACGCCGAAGCCGCGCCAGCCGGTGCGGTCGGCGATCATCCGGTAGCCATCCGCGAACAGCGCCGGGTCGCCGCGGAACTTGTTGACGAGGAAGCCCCGGATCAGGGCGGCATCCTCCGGCGCCAGCACGGCGGCGGTGCCGACGATCTGCGCGATGATTCCGCCGCGATCGATGTCGCCCGCCAGCACCACCGGCACGCCGGCCGCGCGCGCGAAGCCCATATTGGCGATGTCATGGGCGCGCAGATTGATCTCGGCCGGGCTACCCGCGCCCTCGACAAGGACAAGATCGGCGCCCTGCCGCAGCCGGGAGAAGCTCTCCAGCACCGGCGCCAGCAGCGCGGGTTTCAACGCCGCGTAATCGCGTGCCTTGAGCGTCGCGTGGCGGCGGCCCTGGAGGATGACCTGCGCGCCGGTATCGGTCTCTGGCTTGAGCAGCACCGGATTCATGTCGGAATGCGGCTCGACCCCGCAGGCAAGCGCCTGCAACGCCTGGGCGCGGCCGATCTCGCCGCCATCGGCCGTGACGGCGGCGTTGTTCGACATGTTCTGCGGCTTGAACGGACGGACGATGAGCCCGCGGGCACGCGCCGCGCGGCACAGGCCCGTCACCAGCAGCGATTTGCCGATATTCGAGCCGGTGCCCTGCACCATCAGGGCTCGCATCAGAATTCGACGCCCTTCTGCGCCTTGATCCCGGCACGGAACGGGTGCTTCACCAGGCTCATCTCGGTGACGAGATCGGCGATCTCGATGAGCTCCGGCTTTGCGTTGCGCCCGGTCAGCACCACATGCGTCAGCGGCGGCTTCTCGGCCTGGAGGAAGGCCGTCACCTCGGCGATGTCGAGATAATCGTAGCGCAATGCGATGTTGATCTCGTCGAGCATCACCAGCTGGATTGCGGGGTCGCGGATCAGCGCCTTGGCCACCTCCCAGCCGCTGCGGGCGGCGGCGATGTCGCGCGCGCGGTCCTGCGTCTCCCAGGTGAAGCCCTCGCCCATGGCATGGAACCGGCAGAGATGCGCGAAATGGCGCTCGATCAGCCGGCGCTCGCCGGTCTCCCAGCCGCCCTTGATGAACTGCACCACGGCGCAGGGCATCTCATGGGCGATGCAGCGCATGATCATCCCGAACCCGGCCGAGGACTTGCCCTTGCCGGCGCCGGTATGGACGATGATCAGCCCCTTGGAATCGGTCTTGCCGGCCATGATCCTGTCCCGCGCCGCCTTGATCTTCGCCATTTTCTCGGCATGGCGGATATTCTCGGCGCTGGGTGTCGACGGGCTCATGGCGGATCCTTCCCGGGGAGCGTGGCCCCGGCGCATGCGGTGCGCTGCGGGGGCGCCCGGCCGAGTCGCCGGGCCCCGGGATCCTAGGTCAGCCGGGCCATGAAGGCGAGGGGCCCCAGGACCGGCCCCGCCTCAGCGCCGCGCATGATGGGCGAGGCTCAGCCCGACATAGCTCACGATCGCGGCGCCGGCAGCCCCTGCGATCCAGATCGCGGCCGCGAGCAGCCAGTCGATCGGGCCGCCGAGCAGGTCGCCGGGGCTCGACGCGGTGGCCCAGAGCATCAGCCCAACGCCGACGAAACCGCCCAGCAGCGCGACGAACTCGGCGCGGACCAGCCAATGGCTGTTGATGCCTCGATCGCGGATGATGACGGCGATGAAGGCCAGCGCGCCGAGCACGATGAAGACGACGAGCGGCCAGAACAGCCCGCCCAGCATCTCCTGGAAAACGGCGATGAAAACCATCGGGTCCAGTTGCTTCATCTCCGCCTCCTCTCAGGCCTGTCCGCGCAGCATGGCGATATAGGTCGGCTTCAGGGCGATCTCCTTCATCACCCAGGAGATCCAGAGTTCCTCCAGCGGCGCGATCACGCCGGGGAAGGACGGCACGAGGTTGTTGTTGTAGTCGAACTCGACCAGCATCGCGCGGCCGATCCGGGTGATGAGCGGACAGGATGTGTAGCCGGCATAAGTTTCAGTGGAGATGCGTCCCTCGATCGTGCCGATAAGATGATCGACCGCGACAGGCACCTGCCATTTCACGCTTGCCGCGGTCTTCCCCTTCGGCACGCCCGCGACATCGCCGATGCCGAACACGTTGGGGAAGCGCCGGTGGCGCAGCGTTGCCGGATCGACCTCGAGCCAGCCATCGGCGGCGAAGGGGCCGCTCTGCCAGCCGAGCCCGCTGCGGCGCACGGCCTCCGGCGCCCGCATCGGCGGGATGACATTGATGAAATCGTAGCCGATCTCCGCCGGGCCGTTCGGCGTCCGGAAGGTGGCGATGCGCCGCCCCGGATCGATCGCGGTCATGACATGGTCGTAAACCATCGCCACGTCGCGCTCCTCGAACAGCATCCTCACCTTCTCCGAAACGATCGGAACCGAGAACAGCGCCCGGTTCTGCGCGGCGTAGATCAGCTTGGACTTGGAACGCGTGCCGGCGCGGCGCAGCCTGTCATCGGTCAGGAAAGTGTATTTCAGCGGCGCACCGGCGCATTTCATCTCGGTCTCGGGGCGATGGAACAGCCCAATCCCGCCTTTCTCGGTGAAGCGCGCCATCTCGCGCCAGGTCGCTTCCGCCGCGTCCGGCCCGGCATAGACCGAGCCGATTCCCTCGCGACCGATCAGCCCGGTCTCCATGCCGGCGATTGCGCCGTAATCGAGCTGGAGCCCGGTCGCGACGATCAGGAAATCGTAATCGATCACCGTGCCGGCGACGGTCCGGACCCGGTTCGCCTGGGGTTCGAAGACCGCAACGCTGTCCTCGATCAGCATGACCCCGGCCGGCAGATAATCGCGCGTTGCCGAGATCGCATAGGCTTTCGGCTTGAGCCCGGCGGCGATCAGCGTGAAGCCCGGCTGGTAGAAATGCGCCTTGCGCGCGTCGATCAGCGTGATGCTGGCGCCATCGAGCCGGGCGGCGAGCCGGGAGGCCGCGGCCAGCCCCGCGGCGCCCGCGCCGGCAATGACGATCCGTGCCCGGCTCGCGACCTTCGGCGCTGCATGCGCAGGCCGGGCGGTGATTCCGGCCCCTGCCGCCGCAAGCAATCCAAGGATATTTCGGCGCGATGGTTCAGGATTGAGATATAGGCCCATTGTTTCCTCCATGCGATGCGCAGAATGCCTGTTATATTCTCTACCTTGGCCCATTTTTTGTGCAATGTACTGTTATAATTAAGACAATTCGCTTCGAGGCAGGATGGTTTCATTTCGTTGGCGCGTGTTCTGCTTCTCTCCGCGCAGGACGATATAGATCGCGGGGATCACGAGCACGGTGAGCAGCGTCGAGGAGGCGAGGCCGAACAGGAGCGAGATCGCGAGCCCCTGGAAGATCGGATCGGTCAGGATCGTCACCGCGCCGATCATCGCCGCGAGCGCCGTGAGCAGGATCGGCTTGAAGCGAATGGCGCCGGCCTCGAGCAGGGTCGCGCGGAGCGGCGTGTCGCTCCGTCGCGCATGGCGGATGAAATCGACAAGCAGGATCGAATTGCGCACGATGATTCCCGCCAGCGCGATGAAGCCGATCATCGATGTTGCGGAGAACGGGGCGGCGAATGCCCAGTGTCCGAGGAGGATGCCGATGAAGGTCAGCGGGATCGGCGTCAGGATGACGAGCGGCAGCTTGAAGGAGCCGAACTGCGCGACGACCAGGATGTAGATTCCGAGAAGCGCCACCGCGAAGGCCGCGCCCATGTCGCGGAAGGTTACCCAGGTCACCTCCCATTCCCCATCCCAGAGCAGGACCGGCCGCGAGACATCCTCGGGCTGGCCGTTGAGGCGGATCACCGGCTTCGGCAGGCCCTGCCAATCGGCTTGTTCGATCGCGCGCTGCACCGCCAGCATGCCGTAGAGCGGCGCCTCGAAAGCCCCGGCGAGTTCCGCCGTCACCATCTCCGCCGGGCGCCCGTTGCGGCGGAACACCGGGAAGGACGACGTCTCGCGGCGGATCCGCGTGACGTCGCCGAGCTCCACCGTCGAGCGGTCCCCCGGCAGCAGGTTGGCGGGAACGGGGATCGAGAGCGCGCGCTCGTCGATCACGCCGCCGGATTTGTCGAGCCCGAGCCGGATGGGGATCGGCGTCCGCCCGCCGCCGCGATGCGAATAACCGACGATCGTGCCGCCATGAAACAGCCGGATCGTCTCGAACACATCGCGCTGCTCGACCTTGAAGAAATCGAGCTGGTCATCGGCGATCGCGAGCCGCAGCCTGTCGGCGCGGGTGCCGAAACTGTCGTCGATATCGACGATGAAGGGGATCTCCGCGAGGGTCTGGCGCAGTTTCTCCGCCACCCTGCGGCGGGTTTCGGCATCGGGACCGTAGATCTCCGCAAGGAGGGTTGCGAGCACCGGCGGCCCCGGCGGTGGTTCGACGATCTTGACCCGTGCCCCCTCCGGCAGCCGCGCCTGCCCGATGCGGGTGCGCAGGTCGAGCGCGATGGCATGGCTCGTCCGGTGCCGCGCGCCCTTCGGCCGCAGATTGACCTGGAGATCGCCGAGATGCGGCTCGGCGCGCAGATAGGAATGGCGGACAAGGCCGTTGAAATTGAATGGGGCAGCGGTTCCGGCATGGCTTTGCACATGCTCAACCTCGGCGACCGGCCGCAGCGCCTCGGCGATCTCCCGCAGCGCGCGGTCGGTCTCCTCGACGGCGGTTCCGCGCGGCAGATCGAGCATCACCGCGAGTTCCGGCTTGTCGTCGAACGGCAGGAGCTTGACGGTGACGTGGCGGGTGTAGAACAGGCCGAGCGAGCCCAGGGTCGCGGCCGCCACCAGCAGCAGGAACAGCCAGGCCCGCCGTCTCGAGGCCAGAACCGGCGCCGCGATGCGGACATAGAGTGCGCCGAGCCGCCCGCCTTGCCCGCCATCGGGCGCATGGCCGGGCCCGGCGGCGCCCGCCCGCACCATCAGCCAGGGCGTGACCATCACCGCGACGAAGAAGGAGAAGATCATCGCGGCGGAGGCGTTCGCCGGAATCGGGCTCATGTAAGGCCCCATCATCCCGGAGACGAACAGCATCGGCAGCAGCGCCGCCACCACCGTCAGCGTCGCGACGATCGTCGGGTTGCCGACTTCGGCCACGGCGTCGATCGCGGCTTCGGTCCGGCTGCGATCGTCATGGAGGCCCCAGTGGCGCGCGATGTTCTCGATGACGACGATTGCATCATCGACCAGGATGCCGATCGAGAAGATCAGCGCGAACAGGCTGACACGGTTGAGCGTGTAGCCCATGAGATGGGCCGAGAACAGCGTCAGCAGGATGGTGACCGGAATGACGATCGCCACCACGAAAGCCTCGCGCCGGCCGATCGCGAACCAGACCAGCACCACGATCGAGACCGTGGCGAGCCCGAGATGGAACAGGAGTTCGTTGGTCTTCTCGCTGGCGGTTTCGCCGTAATCGCGGGTCACGTGCAGATCGAGATCGGCGGGGATGACGCCGCCCTCAAGCCGGCGCGCCGTTTCCTTCACCCGCTCCGCGATCGTCACGGCATTGGCGCCGGCGCGCTTGGCGATGGCGAGCGAGACCGCAGGCAGGCGCCGGAACGCGCCGTCCCCGTCGCGCGCGAGATGGAAGACGCGGTGCTCGCGCGTGTCGGTGGCGAGCCTGATCTCCGCCACATCGCGCAGATAGACAGCCCGCCCGTTGCGCGTCGTGACGAGGAGGTTGCCGATCTCCTCGGTGGTCGCGAGCGTCTGGCCCGCGATGAGCGCGATCTGCTGCCCGCGCTCCCGGATGGTTCCGGCGGGGAAGGCCCGGTTCGCGCCCTCGATCCGGGCGGCAAGCGCCTGGAGCGTGAGCCCCGCCTTGGCGAGCCTGTCCGGCCGGGGGATGATCAGGATCTCCTCGGGCTGCTCTCCGACAAGATAGGTAAGGCCGACATCCTCCAGTTTCGCGATCTCGGTCCGCACCGCGCGCATCACGCGGGTCAGGTCGTTCGCGCTCCAGCGCCCGGCGGCTTCCGGCTTCGGCGCCAGCGTCAGCACGAGGATCGCCACGTCGTCGATGCCGCGCCCGACGATCAGCGGCTCCGGGATGCCGACCGGGATCCGGTCGAGATTGGCCCGGATCTTTTCATGCACGCGCAGGATCGCGGCATCGGCCGAGGTGCCGACGCGGAAGCGCGCCGTCACCACCGCCGCGTCGTCGCGCGTCTGGGAATAGACGTGCTCGACGGCGGCGATCGACTTGACGATGGTTTCGAGCGGCTCGGTGACGAGCTTCACGGCATCCTCGGCCGCAAGCCCGTCGGCCCGGACATGGATATCGACCATCGGCACGGAAATCTGCGGTTCCTCCTCGCGCGGCAGCGCGAGGAGCGCGACGAAGCCAAGCGCGAGTGCCGCGATGAGGAACAGCGGCGTGAGGGGCGAGGCGATGAAGGCGCGCGCCAGGGCGCCGGCCAGGCCGGGTCTGGGCGCCGTCACGGGATCACCACGCGGTCTCCCGGCCGCAGGCCGGAGAGGATCTCGACGCCCGACGCACCGGCGAGGTCCAGCGGCCGGCCGAGAATGACCGTCACCTCGCGTGGCCCGGCGGGCGTCGCCAGCGTGAGGAAATCGATGCCGGATTCGGTCCGGACCGCGGCCCGCGGCACGGCCAGCACCCGGCGCTCGCCGACCGGCACCTCCGCGAGCACCCGGGCGCCGACGAAGAAATCGCCGAGGCTCGCGATCTCCACATCCGCGATCACCCGGCCGTTCTCGATCTGCGGGTAGATTTTCGCGAGCCGGCCGGTGCGTGTCTCGCCGTTCTCGGCATGGAGCGGCACGGCGGCACCGGCCTTGAGCTGGCCTGCATGCCGTTCCGGCAGCGCAAGGCGCATGAAGAACCCGCCGCCGGCCACCAGCGCGATCTGCTCGCCCGGCATGACCACGGCTCCGCGGGTGACGGGAACCTTGAGCACCCGGCCCGAGATCGGCGCCAGCACGGCGCCTTCCTCGGATTGCTGGCCGATCACCGCCTTCTCGGCCTCGGCGGCCGCGATCTGGTTGCGGATCACCGCGAGCTGGGTGCGGACCTGATCGACGCGCTGCTGGGTGCCGGCGCCGCGTTCGAGCAGCGTCCGGGCGCGATCGAGTTCCGCCTGGACATTGCCCTCCTCCGAAGCCAGCGCCCGGATCCGCGCCTCCGCGGCGCGGAACTGGAGCGCGAGCTTGTCGTCGATGACCGTGGCGATGGATTGTCCCTCGCGCACGGCGTCGCCCTCCGTCACCTCCAGCCGCACCAGCGTGCCGCCGATGCGCGGCCGGGCGGGGACGACATCACGCGTCTCCACCCGGCCGACCACCGCCTTGGTTTCGATGACGCGAAGCGGCTGGATCTCGAATTCGCCGGCCGTCGCGGAGGATGCCGCGACGAGCAGTATTGCGAGGCCGAGGCGGAAGGGAGGACGGTTGGCGCGGGGCATTGCGGAATCCGCCGCGGGGATCAGCGGAAGGCGCAGCCGGCCTTGAGGCCGAGCTTGCGGAACAGGATCGCGACCGGGCAGAAGCCCGTGAACCCCGCCTGGATCAGGTTCAGCCCCACGAAGGCGGTGAGGGCCAGGAACCACGGCGAGACGAAATGCGCGAGGGCGAGGGAGACCAGCACCATCAGCCCGGCGAAGACGAGAACGGCGTTGTCGATCGACATGAGGAACTCCGGAAGCTGCCTTGACGACGACATACATATTCGTTATTTCTTACTTATGCAAATATGAATTTCAGAGATGGAGCCGACCTTGGATTTCGCCGCATCCGACGCGCTGGTGGTGGCCTCCGACGAGGCCGCCCGCCTCCTGCGCGCGATGGGGCACGGCCCGCGTCTGCGCATCCTGTGCCTGCTGCTCGAGGCGCCGTGTTCGTCCGGCGACATCGCGCGGGCGCTCGGCATGCGCGAGGCGGCTGCGAGCCAGCAACTGGCGCTTCTGCGCGGTGAAAGGCTGATCGAGGCGCGGCGCGAGGGCCAGCGCGTGATCTATGCCATCGCCAGCCCGGTCGTGGCGCATGTCGTCGGGGTGCTGCGCGACGCCTTCTGCGGCTGATCCGGGCGATTAGCCGCGCCGCCGGCGGCGGCGATGGAGGATGCAGGCGAGCAGGTGCAGGCCGTCCAGCATGTCGAGCACCTGGCGCGCGGCTTCCGGGGCCAGCAGCCGGTGTAGCAGCGCGTCTAGGAAGGGCCGCGCGATCTTGCCGGTGGTTCCGCGCTCCGCGCAGAAGATCTCGAGCAGGTTCTGCTGAAGCGGGGAGAGCAGCAGATATCCGCCATCGGGGAGCTGCGGACGCAGCAGGCCGAGCAACGCACGCTCGATCCGGATCCAATCGCCGCCGACATGCGTCAGCACATTGCCGAGATGGCCATGGCCGCGCAGCGCCACGGCCATGGTGAAGGCGAGGTCCTCCGCCGCCACCAGTGCGGCATCCGGGGCCAGAAAGGCCTGAGCCCGGGCGTTGCCGGGCGGAATGACCCGATCATGCGCGGGGCGAATGGCGGCGGGCGCGGCGAGATCGGACGGGCTTTCATCCAGCATGGTCATCCTCCGCGCTGGCGGTTTGGGGGGAAATAAGAAATATAATCAATATATCTTTTCATGCATGGATTCTGTTGTCAATCCGCCGTCGTCTCCATCTGCGATGATCCGCACATTCCGTGCAGGGGCGCGGGTGCCGGTTCCTCACGGTGGGGTGTGGAGCAGGCGGGCGTAAATCAGGCGCCCAAAATAAATCGCACGATAAACAATCGCGGCGTATTGACAGGCGGACTGGGTCTCGCTATTAAATCGCTTACTATCTAATCGCTGATGAACAGACGAGGCGATCGCCCGATTTCCATCGGTCATCCCAGCAAAGGAATCTTTCCATGTCCGACCGCATCGAAAACGACAGCCTTCCGGGTCGCCGCCAGGTTCTGACCGCGCTCGCGGGTGCCGCCGCCGTCTCGCCGGTGCTGCTGCCGGGCGGCGAGGCCGCCGCCCGGACGAAGCCGGCCGCGCCGGCCGTCTCCCGTGCCGGCAAGCCGGCGCTGAACGGCAACATCGTCACCACCCGCGACGGGGTGAGCCTCTATTTCAAGGATTGGGGCCCGAAGAACGGGCCGGTCGTCACGCTCAGCCATGGCTGGCCGCTCTCGTCCGACAGCTGGGAGAGCCAGGCTTTCTTCCTCGCCAGCCAGGGCTTCCGCGTCATCGCCCATGACCGTCGCGGCCATGGCCGTTCCAGCCAGCCCTGGGACGGCAACGACATGGACCATTACGCCGATGATCTCGCCGACGTGATCGCCGCGCTCGACCTGCGCGACATCTCAGCCTTCGGCTTCTCGACCGGTGGCGGCGAGGTCGCGCGCTATGTCGGCCGGCATGGCACCGGGCGGGTGAAGAAGCTCGGCCTCATCTCGGCAGTGCCGCCGGTGATGGTCAAGAAGGCGTCCAATCCCGGCGGTCTACTGATCGAGGTGTTCGACGGAATCCGCACCGCCGCGATCGCCGACCGCGCCCAGCTCTACCGGGACATCGCCTCCGGCCCGTTCTTCGGCTACAACCGCCCCGGCGCCAAGCCGAGCCAGGGCGTGATCGATGCCTGGTGGCTCCAGGGCATGCAGGGCGGGCACAAGAACACCTTCGATTCGATCAAGGCGTTCTCGGAGACCGACTTCACCGAGGATCTGAAGAAGTTCGACCGGCCGACCCTGATCGTCCATGGCGATGACGATCAGATCGTCCCCATCGATGCCTCGGCCCATGCGGCGAAGAAGCTCGTGCCGCACGCGGAACTCAAGGTCTATGCCGGTGCGCCGCATGGCCTTGCCGAGACGCATAAGGAACGCCTCAACCAGGACCTCCTGGCCTTCCTGCGCCGCTGAGCGACGGGATCCCGGTCCCCATGACCGGAAAGACAAGCGGGGCGGCCAAGGCCGCCCCGCTTTTGCCGCTTCGCTCTTGTCGCGGAATAAGAAATATTTTAAATAGATGTATAGAGCGCGACCTGTCCGCGCGTCGGTTCGCGGCCTGCTTGCCGCTTCGGGGCGTTGCGATGCCGTGCCTGCCGCATGATCCGTCGATCTTCCTGGAGGACGAGACGATCCCCGAACTGATCGAGGAATTCTCGCTGCGGCTGCGGCGCGATTCGGAGCTGCGCCCGCTGCTCGACAGGATGATCGGCAATCATTGGTTCGCGTTCGAGCAGGATCTGATTGCGTTCTGGCTCGGCATCCTGTTGCAGGAGCGCCCGCCGGAGGACGGGATCGAGCGCGCCTTCGCATCCCTGCCGCAGGTCGCTCCCGCGGAGATCCGTGCCTTCGCCCGGATCTTTCTCGAGGCAAGCCTCGCCTGCTTTCCGCTTCATGCGGCAGCCGCGGTGACGGAACTCGCCGGCCGCATTGAGGATCTGCTGCTGGATGCGTTCGCCGCCCCCGAACCCGGCCAGCGCGCGCTGCGGCTCGAACGGGCCATGGTGGAGATCAAGGCCGGCGCCATCTTCCGCTGATCGCGCGGCTCAGCACGGCTTGCGCTCGAGCGTCGCCGGATCGGAGAGCAGCGGCCAGTAGCGGCGCAGCCAGATCAGGAAGGCCGCCGGCCAGGTGAGCGCGGCGAGCAGATGCATCGGCCCCGGCACAGCGAAGCCGAAATCCGGCGCCACCCGCAGCAGCACCGAGAGCACGAGCAGCAGCAGCGCGAGCCGCGTGCTCCGGTCGAGCCCGAGCGACTGGCCGGTATGCAGCAGCCCCGCCAGCGCGAAGACCGCCAGAACCCCGAGCCCCAGCCCGCCCATGAAGGCGAGATGCAGCCCGGCACCGGCGGGCCAGGGCGCCCCCAGCCGGCTCGCGCCGAGCGCGAGAAGGCCGAGCCCCGCGAGCAGGCTCGCGCCGGCCAGTGCCAGCAATTCCGCCCGCAGCCCCGCCCGCCCGACGAAACCCTCCGCCACCCGGTCGAGGAAGGCGGCGCCCGCGCCGATCGCGAGATAGCCGGTGACGGCGGGCGACAGGCCGGCGATCTCCCCGGCGATCAGCAGGGCGAGCAGCCCCGGCGCGAGATTGAGCCGGCCGGGATGCGGCCGGAACGGCGCCGTCTCCTCGCTCGGATCGAGCACCAGATTGGTGATCGGCGTCGTGATCCGCGCGAGCGCAAGGCCGAGCAGCCCGAGAAAGACGAGCCCGGCGATCCGCAGCGCGTCCTGCGCCATCGCGATATCGCCGGTGAGGAAGGCGGCCCGGATCGCGATCTCGCAGGCGAGCAGCGCGGCGAGCCAGCCGATGAAGGCGAGAAGCCTTTCCGTGCGCCGTGCGAGCGAGACGCGGATGGCGAACACGATCAGCCAGCCGAGCCAGGCAATGTCGGCCAGGGCGGCCACCATGCCGAGCGCATCCGCGCCCGGCAGCCCGATCAGGCGCGCGAGGCCCCAGATGGCGGCGAGCACGAACAGCGTCCGGCCGCGCGGCCGGGCTGTATCCGTCCATTCGGGGATCGCGGTCGTCAGGAAGCCGATCAGCGCGCCGCCGAACGCGCCGAGGATCATCTCGTGCGCATGCCAGAGCGCGGGCGGCACGCTGCGGGCGAGCGGCAGGTCGAAGCCGAGCAGCGCCGCCCACAGGAAGGGCCAGAGCGCCGCGTGCAGCGCCGCGAGCGGGAAGAACAGCCGCAATCCTTCGTCGCCGAGCACGGCGGCCAGTCCCGGCGGGCGGGTGGGCGGCTTCACGCGATCCTCCGCTCATCGACATCGTGGATATGGCGGAACAGCGCGTCCGCGTGCTCGAAATGCTGAACGAGGTCGAAGAGCAGGCGGGCATCGCGCTCGCCCGGCGCCCCCGGCAGCGCGCGAAACCCGGCGATACCCCGGCCGCCGGCATCGAGCACCGCGATGCGATGCGCGATCCGCGCCGCTTCCGCAAGGTCATGCGTCACGAACAGCGCCGCGAATCGCGCCTTGCGCGCTGCCTCGATCACCAGATCCTGCATCCGGCGCTTGAGCGCGACGTCGAGCGCGGTGAAGGGCTCGTCGAAATAGAGAAAGTCGGGCTCCCCGACCAGCGCGCGTGCGATCGCCACGCGCTGGCGCATCCCGCCCGAGAGTTCCGCGGGGTATTTGTCGAGATCCTCGGCCGCGAAGGCGACACGCTCGGCCGCAGCCTCC
Source organism: Rhabdaerophilum calidifontis (assembly GCF_008641065.1). Taxonomy (GTDB): domain Bacteria; phylum Pseudomonadota; class Alphaproteobacteria; order Rhizobiales; family Beijerinckiaceae; genus Rhabdaerophilum; species Rhabdaerophilum calidifontis. The sequence goes on from NZ_VTRS01000008.1 coordinate 82,102, forward strand.
GCCAGGCGCCGGCGTTCCGCCCGCCGCGGCCCGGAGATCCGGAGCGGATAGGCGATGTTGTCGCGCGCCTTGGCCCAGGGCAGCAGGCGCGGCTCCTGGAACACCATGCCGTGCTGGCGGTAGCCGCGCGCGACCTGCCCCCGCGACGGCTCGACGAGCCCGGCCGCGATATGGACGAGGGTCGATTTCCCGCAGCCCGAGGGGCCGACCAGCGCCACGATCTCCCCCGTCGCCACCGCGAGATCGATGCCGTCGAGCACGGTGCGGCCGAAGAAGGCATGGCCGACCGCACGGAGCGTCAGTGCGTTCACCGCTTAACCCCCCATGGCCGCGCGGCCTCGCGCCAGCGTTCGAATTCGGCGCGGATCGGGTGCAGGACGCCGTATTCGAGCATGATCAGCGCGCCGACCGCGAGCAGAACCCAGGCGAGCGCGGCGGCGATGTCGAGATTGGCGCGGGCCGAGGCCAGCGCGCCGCCGATGCCGCCGGTATTGGCGAGCAGTTCCGCCATCACCGCCACCTTGATCGCCGAGCCCAGCGCCAGCGCCAGCGCCGGGAAGAGATGCGCGGCGACATGCCGGAGCCCGATCGAGCGCAGCCGGAACAGCGCCGAGGCGCCGAAGACGCGCGCCATGTCGTCGAGGCTGCGGTCCCGCGTCGCCGCGCCCTCCGCCGCGCCGACGAACACCACCGGGGCCGCCGCGACGACGACCGTGGTGGCGATGGTGCCGTCCGTCGAACCGAACCAGATCATCGCCAGCACGATCCAGGCGATCGGCGGCACGCCGATCAGGATCGTCAGCAGCGGCCTTGCGATGCGCATCGTCGCCGGTGAATAGCCCGCCGCGAGCCCGGTGGCGGTGCCGAGCGCGGCGGCGAGGGCGAAACCCTGCATGGCGCGCCGGATTGTCGCCAGCGCGATGTCCCAGTGCTTCGGCTCGGCGAGCAGATCCCAGGCGGCCCGCAGCGTCGCTGCCGGCGCCGGCAGGATGAAATCGCCATAGGCCTCGTGCCCGGCCTGCCACAGCGCGGCCAGAAGCGAGAGCCCGGCAAGCCCCGCCCAGCCGGACCAGAAAAACCGGCCCAGCCTGCCGAGCCTGTCCAGGATCGCTTCTGTCATCGCGCCCTACAGGTAAAATTCCGCCGGTGGCATCTTACCACCGATCAGCGCCGGGTCAGCCTCCGCGTTGAGCGCGAACATTGCTTCGAGCTGCGGCCGCGCCTCGCGGGCGGGAATCGTGACGAGATTCGAGACGGGGATCGATTTCTCGATCACCGGCCAGGGCAGGTCCAGCGCCGAGGCGGCGTTGCCCGCAGCTCTGGCCGGTGCCGCCAGCACTTCGGCATTCGCCTTTGTCAGCGCGGCCTGAATGGCGGGCAGCAGGTCGGCATGCCTTTCGAGGAAGCCCCGGCTTGCGGCGAGCCCGGCCTGCGGCAGCGTGGCGGCTGGCCCCGCGAGGCGGCGCCATTCGGCCTGGATGTCGATGACGCGCTCGATCGTCTTGCCCGCGACCGCGCCGCGCAGCATCGCCGCCGTGCCGGCCGGTTCCGGCGCCAGCGCCGCATCGATCCGCCCGGCGAGCAGGAGCTGCACCGCCTCGATCGGCGTGCCGGTGGTCTCGAGCGTGAGGTCGCGGCCCGCGACGAAGCCGTGCTCACGCATCAGCCGGTTGAAGACGAATTCCGGCGTATCATTGCGGAAGGGCAGCGCGACCCGCTTGCCCTTCAGAGCCGCAAAGCTGCGGATCGCCGGGTCCGCCGCGACGATATAGAGCAGCCCGTTGGTCATCACGTTGACGAGCCGCACCCCGAGCCCGCGATTGAACAGGTTCGCGGCGCTGAGCGTCGGCATCACCACGAGCTGCATCGTGCCGGAGGTGAGCCCGGCCCGCATCTCGTCCGGGTTGCGCCACGGCTTGAAGCTTACCTTGTCGGCGATGCCAGCAAGCGCGCCGGTGGCGGCGGCATGGGCGAGTGTGATCGAGGCGCCGGCCGGCGGGCCGTGCAGCACCAGTTCGGCCAGCGGCGCCGCCCGCGCGGGGCGGGCGAGGGCCGGCATCGCGAGGGCGGTGAGGGCGGCGAGCGTGTCGCGGCGGGAGGGGCGGGATATCCGCGCATTCATGGGCAGAGCCTTTCCGGAATTATTGCGGGGTCAGAAACGGCCGACGGCGCGGGCATAGACGGAGCGCCCGGGCGCGGTGGGGTTGAAGGTGAAGGGATCGTCGATATCCGTGCGCTCGATATGCTCGCGATAGCGCCGGTCGAAAATGTTCTCGACGCCGAGCGTCACCTTGAGGTTCGGCAGCGGCTTCCAGCCCAGCGCGGCGTCGAGCGTCGCGAAGCCCGGCGCCCGCGCCGGGGCGCCGGCGAGGCCTGTCCCGTCGGTGCCGGAGCCGGTGCGGAAGAAGGAATCGACGCGATCCTGCGTCGCCACCAGCCGCCAGCGCGCCTCGATATCGAACTGACCCTGCGCCCAGCCAGCGCGCAGATGCGCCTCCGCGGCGGGGATCTGGGCGATGGCGCTGCGGTCGGTGAGGTTCTCGCCATAGGTCAGCCAGCCATCCGCCCCGAGCCAGAAGCCATGTGCCAGGCGGTAGCGCAGCTTGCCCTCAAGGCCGGCGATCAGCGCATCGACATTGCGGAACACGTTCACGAGATCGGCGCGCGTGACGCCGGATTGCCCGCGCGCCCGATCCCAGAGGATGAAATCCGTGACACGGTCGCCATAGGCGCGCCCGGCGATCTCCCAGCCGCCGCCGGACCAGCCGAACCCGAGCTCGGCGATGTGGTGCTGCTCGGGCTCAAGGCCGGGATTGCCGATCCAGGTGCGGTGGATCGGGCCGGGATTGAGGGCCCCGCCGCTCGGCGGCGTGAAGCTGACGAAATAGCGCTCGCGCGGATCGGCGGTGCGCACCACCCGCTTCAGCCCCGCGAACCAGCGGCCCCGCACGGCATCGAAATCCTGCTCGTAGCGCAGGGTGGCGCCGAGATTGAGTTCGATCTCCGCGCCGCTGCCGCCATAACCATAGGTCGCGGCGAAGAGCGCGCGCGGGGTTGGCGTCGCGCCGAAACCGGGCGTGACGAGGCCGGCGCGGTCCATGCCGTCGAGCGTTGCCGAGACGATATCGAGCTTCGCCTGGACGATGACGCGGTTTCCGGCCGAGAGCGCGTATTTGCCATCGGCGACAAGGCCGTAGATCGAGACCGTGCCGTCCGCGACCACGGGGGATTGTGCCGCAAGCGCCGGGCCCTGGTAGCGCGTCGCGTCGCGATGATCCTGCCGGAACGCGAAGCCGAGGCTCCAGTCCAGCGCCCCACTCCGCCCATCGGCGGCGGCGTCCAGCGTCGTGACCTGGCGGTGGAAGCGTGCGCGCGTCGCGGCGCCCACCAGCGGACGATAGGAGAAATTGTCGTTCTCGCGGTCGAAATCGGTCCAGCTCGCGTTGAAGCGCAGCGCCCGGACCTGCCCCATATCCACTGCGAGCCGGCTCCGCAGCATCAGGGTCGTCGCGTCGAAATAGCGGGTGTCGAGCGGCGCGCCGGCATAGCGGATGTCGTGCTTCTCGGCGCGGGTGGCGTCGAGCGCGAGGAAGGAGCCGTCCGGCCGCGCGAAGCCGAAGCCGCCGGAATAGACCGAGCGCTCATGCCCATAGGGCACGTTGGCGCCGCCGGGTGCGGTGTAGCTGCTGGCCTTCTCGCGGTAATGCATCGCGCGCAGGAACGCGCCGTCCTTGAAGATCGAGGCTTGGCCGAGCGCCTCCCAGCGCCCGCAGGCGCTGCTGCCGCCGGACGCCACCATGCCGTGGATCCCGGGCATCGGCACCGCCGGCGGCTGGGCACCTGCCGGCGTCAGCGTGCCCGCCGGACCACCATACCATTGCGAGCATTGGGCGATGTCGGTCCGGAACGGGTTGCGCTGGTCGGGGCCCCCGGTCGGGTTGTAGAGCGGCTCGGTCGTCGGGATCGCCGGTGCGGGCGTCGCGGCCGGCGCGGCCGGCTTGCGTGCCGCATCCGCCGCCAGCGCCGTTCCCGCCAGCAGGATTCCCGTCAAGGCGAGGCCGATCCCGACCCCGGCCACCCTTATCTCGGTCCTTGCCCCACAACCCACACGCATGCCCGCCTCACTTTAGAGTGATTTTAAAATAGACTTTAATAGTCTATTTAATAGAGATCCGTAGTCGCGGATTTGATCTGGCGCAAGGTCTGCTTGGAAAGATGCGTCAGGCCGCGCCGCGATCGCCGAACAGGAAGCCGCGTGAGAGCGGCATCGGCGGGATCAGGCAGGAGAGGCGGGCTTCGGCCTCCGGGGCCGTGATTCGGCCCTCGGCGGCCGCGCGGAAGACGCGCGTCACGCCGACGAAATCCCCGCTATGCGGCGAGAGGCGCAGCGCGGTGACGCCCGCCTCCGCGAGCCGGGGAAGATCGCCGGCGAGGTTCGTGCAATTATGGGAGAGGGTCTGGACGCCGTTCACGGTGAGGAAGGATTGAGCGTCGAGCGTCTTGACATCGAGGCCGTCGGGGTCGCGGTCGCAGACGAACTGGCAGGAATCCTTCGTCAGGCCGTGGATCCGCGCATGGTAGCACCGGGCCGAAATCGCGAGCGGCACGCGGCCGAAGGCCCAGATCTCGAGTCCGATCCCGGCCGCGCCCGCGGCCTTGCCGAGGATCTCGACCGAAGCGAAGGGCAGTTCCGGCGGCAGACAGATCGCGCGCGCGCCCTGCCCGGCGAGATAGCGCAGCGTGCTTTCGTTATAGACATTGACGAGCGGGCCGATCGAGAACCGCCGGCCGGGCTCGACCCAGCGCATCAGGGTGAGGTCGTTGATCTCGACCTCGATGCCGTCGGGCGCGAGCAGGGCGGCGGCGGCCCGGCGCTCGCGCGGCAGCGTCACCAGCGCCAGCGAGGTGAGAACCACCTGCTTGCCGCCGCGTTCGAGCCGCTCGATCGCCTGCGGGATGCGGTCGGCATAGAAGGGGAGCCGCTTCGAGCAGACCAATTCGCCGAGGATCACCCGGTCGACCGGCGCCTCGTCGGCGACCCGGGCGTAGAAATCCGACCAGGCATCCGCCGGCCAGTTGAAGAGCAGCGGTCCGACATTGAGTTCCATGCCGCGCTCCTCAGCGCCAGGTCTTGCGATAGGCGCCGGCGGTCGATTGCTGGCCTTCCGTCAGGCGCCGCAGGTCGCTCGCCGGAATGGCCAGCCCCGCTGCCTCGGCCTCGACCGCCTGCCGGAACGTCCGCACCACCTCGGCGACATAGGCGCGCGAACGCTGCCGCCCTTCGATCTTCAGCGCCCGGACGCCGGCTTTCGCGAGCTGCGGGATCAGCGCCGCCGCGTCGAGGCTCACCGGATCCTCGAAGACATGGCCGGCATAATCCCCGGCGGTGAAATGGCCCTTGCACAGGGTGGGATAGGGCGCCGCGACCGCCTTGGGCACGCGATGGATCGTGAACCCGCCGAGCCGCGAGACGAGATCCGCCCCCTCCTCGCTATAGGCAACATGGCTCGCGGGCGAGCAGACGCCGTGCATGTTGGGCGAGCGGCCGGTTGCGTAGGAGGAGAGCGCGCAGCGCCCCTCCGCCATCACGCAGAGCCCGCCGAAGATGAACACCTCGGTCTCGACCGAGATCTCGCGGTTGATCGCGGCGATCTCCTGCACGCTCAGCACGCGCGGCAGCACCACGCGCTTCACCCCGAAGGCGGCGGCGTAGAAATTGATCGCGTCGGCATTCGCCGCCGCGGCCTGCACGGAAAGATGGATCCGTCGGCCCGGATGCCGTTCTGCCGTATGGGCGAGCAGCCCGAGATCGGCGAGGATGACGGCATGCGCGCCGGCGGCATAGGCATCGGCGACGGCGCCGTGCCACAGGGCCTCGGCGCCGGCGCGCGGAAAGGTGTTGATCGCGACGAGAACCTTCGCGCCGCGCGCATCGGCATAGGCGATGCCCTCGGCCATCTCGGCGCGCGAGAAATTGAGGCCGGGGAAATTGCGGGCATTGGTTTCGTCCGCGAAGCCGCAATAGACGGTGTCTGCCCCGGCATCGATGGCGGTCCGCAGCGCGGCCGGGGTGCCCGCGGGGCAGACGAGTTCGAGTCGCGCCTGGGTCATCGCCAGCCCCTTTCCGGCGTGATCCGCGTCAGCGCGACGCCGCTCAGCCGCTCGGCCAGCGGTAGCAGGCGCCGGAAGGGCGGTTCCGCCAGCCGGCGCAGCGGGCCGGCCAGCGCCAGCACTTCCTCGGCAAGGTCGATCTCGGCATCGTCGATCGCGTTGCGCAATGCGAGCACCGCTTCGGTATCGCCCTCGACGACGAGGTCGCGCGAGAAGAACAGCGCATCCCCGTCATAGGCGCCGTGGACGAGGCCGAGCAGCGCGGCGAGCGGGCCGGCGATGCGCGCGTCCCAGCCGGAGGCACGCCGGCGATCCAGCGCCTCGACGCGGAGATCGGATGGGTCCGGCCGCAGCATGATGGCGAAGGGCAGGTCGGTCGGGTCGATCAGGAAGATTGCCCGCGCCTTGTCGCCGAGCCGGGCGAAGAGTGCATCGTGCCGTCGCGCCGTGCCGGCCGTGAGGCGCCCGAGCACGTGGTCGACAAGTGCGAATGGCACGCCTCCCGCCAGCAGGGCGGCGAGCGGCGGCAGCCGGGGGATCGGCATGGTCTCGGACATGGGCAAGCCCTTAGGCGCGCCGATCCGGCGCATCCTTGAGCTAGCTCAACGCGGAATGCGATTTCGCGGCGCAGGCAGGCCGGCGTGTCTGAGGCGGCGAGAGGAGAAGCCGGTGAGGGAGCTTCCGGCATTCCAGGATCTGCGCGCCTTCTTGCGCTTCCTGCGCGGGCGCGGCGAGAGCGCGCGGATCGCGAGCCCGGTCAACCTCGTTCACGAGATGACCGAGCTGCACCGGCGCGTGCTGGCGCAAGGCGGCCCGGCGCTGGAATTCGCGGCGGCGCATGTCGATGGCGCGCCGGCATCGATGCCGGTGGTGACCAATCTGTTCGGCACCGAGGAGCGCGTGGCCGCCGGGCTCGGGCTTTCCCGCGGGCGGATCGGCGAACTCGGCGCCTTCCTCGCCGATCTCCGCGCTCCGGCGCCGATCGACGGCATGCGCGATGCGGTCTCGCGCTGGCCGCAGCTCCGCGCCGCGCTGGCGACACGTCCCAGCCTCGTCGCCGCTCCGCGCTGCCAGGCGCGCCGCTTCCTGGGGGCGGATGTGGATCTGGCGCGGCTGCCGGTCCAGACCTGCTGGCCGGGCGAACCCGCGCCGCTGATCACCTGGCCGCTCGTCATCACCCGCCCGCCGGAGGTCGCCCCGGACGCCAGCGCGCATTACAATACCGGAATCTACCGCATGCAGGTGCTGGGACGGGACCGCGCGATCCTGCGCTGGCTCGCGCATCGCGGCGGCGCGAAGCACCACCGCGTCTGGCAGGCACACGGCGAGCCGATGCCGGTGGCGGTGGCGATCGGCACCGATCCGGCGACGCTGCTCGCTGCGGCGCTGCCCCTGCCCGAGACGGTTTCGGAACTGCGTTTCTCCGGTGTGCTGCGCGGCGAGAGGCCGCGGCTCGCGCCGGCGCTGAGCGTGCCGCTGCTGGTGCCGGCGGATGCTGAAATCGTGCTCGAAGGCTGGGTTGCGCCGGCGGAAACAGCGCCCGAGGGGCCTTACGGCGATCATACCGGCTATTACAACAGCGTGGAATCCTTCCCGGTCCTGCGGATCTCGGCGATCACCATGGCGGCCGAGCCGGTCTATCTCACCACCTTCACCGGACGCCCGCCGGACGAACCCTCGGTGATCGGCGCGGTGTTCAACGATCTCGCGCTGCCGACCATCCGCCAGCAGATCCCCGAAATCCGCGATCTCTGGCTGCCGCCCGAGGCCTGTTCCTACCGCATGGCCTTCGTCGCGATCGACAAGCGCTATCCCGGCCAGGCGCGGCGGGTGATGACGGCGCTCTGGGGCCTGCTCCCGCAATTCAGCTACACCAAGCTGATCATCGTCGTGGACGACGATATCGATGTCCGCGACTGGCGCGACATCGCCTGGGCGCTCGCGACGCGGATGGACCCCGCGCGCGACCTGATGTCCCTCGATCACACGCCGATCGATTACCTCGATTTCGCCTCGCCCGAGCCGGGGCTCGGGGGCAAGCTCGGGATCGATGCAACGACGAAGATCGGCGCCGAGACGACGCGCGAATGGGGCCGCGTGCTCGCCATGTCCGACGCGGTGACGCGGCGGGTCGATACGCTCTGGCCCGCGATCCTGCGCGAGATCGGCGGCAGGGCGCCGGAGGTGTCATGAACGGAGGGGGCATGCGCGGGGGCGGCGCGCCCCGCATCGTCGTCGGCATCAGCGGCGCGTCTGGCGCGGCGATCGGTTGCCGGGTCGTCGAGCGGCTGGCCGATTGCGGCGCGGAGGTCGATCTCGTTGTTTCCGATGCCGGGCGGCGCACGCTCGCGGCCGAGATCGGGCCCGGCGCGCTGGCCGCCCTGGCGGCGCGGGCCGCGCGCCGGCACGGCATCCGCGAGATCGGCGCCGGGATCGCCTCCGGCTCGGTTCCGGTGGCGGGGATGATCGTGGCGCCCTGTTCGATGCGCACGCTCGCCGCGATCGCGCATTCGCTCGCCGACAACCTGCTCGTCCGCGCGGCGGATGTCCGGCTCAAGGAGCGCCAGCCGCTCGTTCTCGTCGCCCGCGAGGCGCCGCTGCATCTTGGGCATCTCCGCGCGATGGCGGCGGTCACGGAGATGGGGGCCATCGTCATGCCGCCGGTTCCGGCCTTCTACCTGCGGCCGGCGAGCGTTGCCGAGATCGTCGATCAGATCGCCGCCCGCGCGATCGACCTGCTGCGGGTCTTCCCTGCCGCTGCGCGGGCCTGGGAGCCGGAGGCATCGGCGCGGCCCTGATCCGCCGGCGACTGATTGGCGACCGCGATCGCCCTGATGGCGAGGTCCGGAACAGGCGAGGCAAGGGCCCGCGCGGTCCATGCCCGGGCCCTTGCGGAGGCTGGTTTAGCCCGCGGTATATTCCTGGGATTTCCAGGTGATGCCCTTCGTCCCTTCCGGTGCATCCGCAAGCTTGCGGATATTGGCCCAGGTCTGCTTGTAGTTCGGCAGGATCAGCTCATTGGTTCCGGAATTGACGACGTTGCCCACAGCGCCGGTCGGGTATCCGAATTTCATGAAGGCCTGCTTCTTCTTCGCCGAGGGCGTGGGATAGACGGTCGCCTGCGTCGCGCCGTCATCGTTGAACACCTCGACGAGATCGCCCTGCTTGAGGCCGAGTTCGGCCATGTCCGCCGGGTTGATCTCGATCAGCGGATAAGGGAAGCGATCCATCACGAAATCGTTGTGCTGGTCCAGATAGGCCGATTGCCAGACGAGGTTCGCCCGCCCGTTATTGATGAGGAAGGCGAACTTGTTCTTCTGCGTCTGCTTGCCAGGCGCCTGAAGACCGCGCCATTTGGCCTCCATGAAGATCGCCTTGCCGTCCTTGGTGCCGAACTTGCCATCCGAATAGAGGCGCTTGGTGCCGATGATCTTGCCGTCCTTGAAGTCGATCGCCGGCTCCTGGAAGCCGTTGGTGCCCATCGCCCTGAGCCGGGCATAGGTCACGTGCGTGCCGCCCTTCTCGTGCTTGTGGTAGCCGTCCATGAAGGCGTCTTCCTCGGTCTTCCAGTCGAAGCCCTTGAACTTGTCGGCATAGGCGGCATCGCCCATTTCGCGCAGTACGCGCTCCATATGGTTGGCGATTCGTGCGGCAATCAGGCAATCGGGCATGGAATCGCCGGGCGGGTCCATGTAGCGCTCGACAAGCCGCATGCGCCGCTCGCCGTTCATCGAGGTAAGGTTCATCTCACCCGAGGTCGCCGCCGGCAGCCAGACATGCGCGGCCTGGCCGATCTGCGACGGCACGATGTCGACATCCACCACGAACAGCCCGCCCTGCTTGATCGCCGCAACGATGGCGTCGACGAGCCCCTTGCGGTCCGAGGCCGGCACGGTGGACATCGCGTCCTTCACCATGTCGGTGCGCTTCTTGTAGACCTGCTTGAACAGGGTGGCGTTGAGCGTCGTCTTGTAATGGTCGCAGCCCCAGATGTGATGCACCCCACCCTTGCCGTTGATCAGCAGCTGGTCGACATAGGCCGCTGGCCGGCCGACATGTGCATCCGAGGGCCGCGAATAGCCTTCCTGGTGGCCGCCGAGGCGGACCACACCGCCGCCGGGCCGGCCGACATTGCCGGTCGCCAGCGCCACGTTCACGATCGCGGCGTTGGTGCGGTAATTGTCATTGCCCCAGATGATGCCCTTCTCGTAGGCGAACATCGCGCGCCGGCGCTTGCCGCCGTCCTTCGGTTCGGCGATCCAGGTCGCGGCCTTGATGATATCCGCTGGAACGAGCCCGGTGATGCGCGCCGCCTCCTCGATAGAGGTGCGATTGGCGGCGATCATCTTGTCGTAATCCTTGGTCGAGGCGGCGATGAACGCCTTATCCGTCCACCCCTTGTCGTGGATATAGGTCATCAGCGCGTTGAACAGCACCATGTCGGTGCCGCTTTCGAGCGCGAGATGCAGCACGCGGTCCTTGCCGGCCTCGACCTCGCAGGCATTGACCGTCACCGTCCGGCGCGGATCGATGATGATGATCCGGCCCGGCGCATGGGCTTCGCCGGGGATCTCGCGGCGCTTCAGCTCCAGCGAGGCGCCGCGCAGGTTCGGCACCCAATGGTTGAGGAAGTAGTTCGTCTGCGTCTCAAGCGGATTTGCGCCGATGCAGACGATCGTATCCGCGAGCTGCGCGTCTTCGTAGCAATTGTTGAGTTCGCCCACGCCCATGTCGCGGGTGGCATGCACTTCGGAATTGTAGGCCGGGCGATTGTGGATGCGGATATTCTTGACCTTCATCGCCTCGAAATAGAGCTTGCCCGTGCCCCAGGTGTTCTCGTAGCCGCCGCCGGCGCCGCCATGGTCGAAGGCCGAGACGAAGAGCCCGTCCTCGCCCTGCTCCTTGATCACCGTGGCGGTGACGCGCGCGACGAGATCGAGCGCGTCGTTCCAGGAGGTCGGCTGCATCTGGCCATAGCGCCAGACCATCGGCGAGGTAAGCCGATGCAATTGCGTGCCGCGCGGCTTTGAATAGGAGGTTTCCGCCATGCGCGCGCCGCGCACCGAGCCGAGGCCCGAATTCACCGAGCAGGCCTTGTCCGGCATGATGACGAGGTTCACGTCACGCCCGTTCTGGCGCACGACATTGAACATCGAGGGCGAATACCAGGCGGCATCCTGCCCGGCCTGTGCCTTGGCAAGATCCACGCCGAACTTGTTGTTGGCCGGTTCCGGGCCGCCCTGCTTGTTCACATCCCAAGTATAGGCCTTGTAGCCGCAGCCGACGATGCAGAAATGACAGGTGACGTTGTGCTCCTTGGCATCCTTCGGGATGATGGGGAGACGATCGATCTGACGCTTGTAAGCCATGGTCATGCCTCCCGATCAAAGAACGTTGCTCAGCCGCCCGTAGAGCAGCTCGTCGATACCCTCGGCGGTGATGTCGCCATTGGCGGCGACCCGCAGCACATATTGCGGCAGGTTCTGGGTCGCCTGACCCCAGATCTGCTGCCCGCCGGCCTCGCAATCGAAGCGGGAATAATGGCCGGGGCAGTTCAGCGTGCGGTCGGACTTGTTGTAGGCGAGCGGGAAGCCCTTGTGCGGGCAGATCGTCGAGAAGCCGACAATGTCGCCATCCGGCCCGACCCCGCCTTCCACGCGCTTGCCGAGCTTGAGCAGCACGCCCGGCGCATCCGCATCCGGATAGGCGACATCGAACGGTTCGTTGGGCTTGAGTTGGGAGACGTTGGCGAGCTTCCTCGCCGGGTAGTCAACCAGCGCCGGCAGCGGCTTCGCTTCTGCCAGCCCCTGGCCGGCAACCGTGGCCGCGGCGCCGGCGGCCACGGCGGCGCCGCCGCGCAGAAAGAGCCGCCGCCCCATATCGATTTTCAGGTCGCATCTCTTCGACATCGCTTCCTCCCAAGACGTCTTTGTCTTGGCGAAGGCTGTCCAAGGAATGTGCCAGCGGGGCAATGGCGGCAATCATCAGTATGATCAACAGGTTATAACCTTAGGGGCGTACGCGGTCATGCGCGCTGTCCGCTTGCCCGGACATGATGCGCCGCATCATGTCCGGAAATCCGGACATCATTGCGCGGCGTGGATGCCGAGCCGCCGCATGCGCTCCCAGAGCGTGGTGCGCGAGATGCCGAGCAGGCGTGCCGTTGCGCCGACATGCCCCCCCGTTTCCCGCAGGGCGCTTTCGATCCGCCGCCGCTCGGCGGCATCGCGGGCGGCGCTCAGCGTGCCGGCATCGGCTTGCGCCGACGCGTCGCCGCGGCGTTGGGGAAACAGGTCCGCCGGCATGATCCACTCGCCAGGAGCGAGCGCCACCGCCCGTTCGACCCGGTTGCGCAACTCGCGGATATTGCCCGGCCAGTCATGCGCCAGCGCCGCCTCGATCGCCAGCGAGGAGAAGCCCCGCAGGATATTGCGGTCGCGATCGAGGCTGGCGTCGAAGAATTGCCCGGCGAGCCAGGGGATGTCGTCGCGCCGCTCGCGGAGCGGCGGCAGATCGACCGAGACCACCGCCAGCCGGTAATAGAGATCGGCGCGAAATCGTCCTTCCCGCGCGGCCTGTTCCAGATCCCGGTTGGTCGCGGCCAGCAGCCGCGCGCGCAGGGGCAGGATCGCCTCGCCGCCGAGTCGCGAGAAGCTCCGCTCCTCGATCAGCCGCAGCAGCTTGGCCTGAAGCCGATCGGGCAACTCCCCGATCTCGTCGAGAAACAACACGCCGTCCTGCGCGCGCTCGGCATAGCCGAGATGCCGCCGGTCGGCGCCGGTGAAAGCGCCGCGTTCGTGCCCGAAGATCTCGCTTTCGAGCAGATCATTCGGGATGGCAGCGCAATTGACCGCGATGAACGGTTTACGCGCCTGAGGCGAGACGGCGTGGAGGAAGCGCGCGGCGACTTCCTTTCCGGTGCCGGTTTCGCCCGTAAGCAGCACCGTGGCGGGCGAAGAGGCAAGCCGGCGCAGCATGGCCTCGATACGCAGCATTTCCGGTGTGCCGCCGAGGACGGGCGCCCCGGTTTCATCTGCGCGCGAGCGGATCAGGCTCTTCACCCTGCCAAGGAACGTATCCATCTGGAATGGCTTCGCCATGTAATCGCCGGCGCCGGCCCGCGTCAGGCGCACGGCCTGGTCGATATCGCCGAACGCGGTGATGAACAGGAAGGGCGCGCTGGCGCCGCCATCGGCCAGCTTGCGGAAGACCTCTTCACCCGACATGTCCGGAAGGCGGATATCGCAGATCACCAGTTCCGGCGCGGCATGGGAGAAGTGGCGCAGCGCTTCCGAACCATTGCTCAGCCAGCGCACCTTGGCGCCCTCGATGGCGAGCCGCTGCGCCAGCGATTCGCCCATGATCGGATCGTCCTCCACGAGCAGGATCCGGCGACCATCCAGGAAGTGCTGCGGCTCAGGCGACATGCTTGATCTCCGCTTTTGGGGTGTCTGCCATGACGATTTCGATGCGTGTGCCGCCAACACCGTTGCGTGGCACGGTGATCCGCCCGGCCAGATCGCTGACAAGTCGCGCGACCACCCAGACGCCAAGGCCGCTGCCGACCCCAGGCACCAGAGACGGCCGCCCGGCCACGAGGATCTGGCGCACGGGCTCCGGCAGACCGGAACCGCCATCCTCGACGGTCATGCGCAGCAGGTTGTCGTGATGAGCCACCTCGACCGTCACCGTTCCCGAAGCGGGGGTCGCCTGGATGGCGTTCAGCGCGAGGTTGAGCAGGATCTGCCGCAACGGGCCGGCCGGAATCCCGCTCCCGTCCTCGAGCCTGTTCCGCCAGATCAGGCTGACATGGCGGCGCAAGGCGGCGCCCTCGACGAGCAGGCGCAGATCGTCGATATCCTTCCTGCGCACGGGGCGCGGATCGCGGTCCGGGCGATAGATGGCGAGCGTCATGCCGACGACATCGCGGATATTGTTGAGCCCCCGTTCCAGCAATCCGACCGCGTTCTCGCGGACGGCTGGCCGGTGGCCATGCGTTCTCAGCGTATCCACCGCGTTCAGCAAGCCACCGAGCGGGTTGTTGATCTCGTGCGCGACAATGCTCGAGAGGCGTCCGAGGCTCGCCAGCCGCTCCTCCTCGGCGATCCGCGCCTTGAGCAGCTCGCGTTCCTCCATGGCCTGCGCCATGGCGTTGAATCGCCGGAAGAGGCGGTCGAACTCGCTGCCAGGCCTGTCCTGACGATCGATGGTGATCGGCACCAGCGCGCCGGCAGCATCCAGTTCCATGTGCCGCGCCAGGACACGAAGCGGCGAGAGCATGCGCCGGACCAGCCACCAGCCCAGGAACGCGAACAGCAGCGTGAGCGCGAGATTGGTGGCGACGAGCACGCCGAGCACCTTCCGCCGTTCGGCGCGCAGATGGGTGAGATCGACCTCGACATGGATCGTGCCGATGGTTCGGCCCTGAAAGGCCAGGGCGCGCGTGAGCCATGTCCGGGGCGCGAGATCGAGCGAGATCTGGCTCACGCTGCCTGCATTCTCCGGGCTGCCCAGTGCATCGGGCACGATTGCCTCGGTGGCGAAGCGTATGGGATCGGTCGAGGCAAGGATGGTCCGGTCTGGCCGGACGACGATTACCGTCGTGACCCGCATGCCCTGATAGAGCGCGCGTGAGCGCTCGAGACTGTCGAAGACCTCCCAGTTGTCGTCCCGTTGCACATGCGGCAGCAGCGAGGAGGACAAGCCATCGAGATAGGCTTCCGTGAGGTCGGCAAGGGTCCGTTCCTGCGTCTCGACGAGGCGGGCGAAGACCTGGAATGTCACTGCCACGCTCACAGCGATCATGAGCGTGGCGACGATGAGCGGAACCTTGATGACGAGCGGCATCGCAGGGGGGGCGCGGTGCGGGATGCTTCCGGAGGTCATGGCACAGCCCCCTTGGCAAGCATCGCGATCTTGCGGCCGATCCCGTCGAACAGCGCCGGATTTCCGGCATTGAACCCGTCGAGCTGGAGCAGGCTGAGCACGGCGCGCCCGGTATCTGCGCGGTCCATTCGTTCGAGCGCCCGCCGCAGCATCGCCGTGCGCCCCGGCACCGGTTCGCGGACCGGTGCGGCGATCGGCGGAAAGCCGAGCCATTCGGATCGGCGCAGCACCCGCAGGCCGGCGGTTAGCGCTGGCTCAAGGCGGGCGACGACCTCGTAGACATAGCCGTCGACGCTGCCCGATTGTGCAAGGCCCGAGGCCACCGCACGGATCACGTTGCGGTGGCCATAGGTGAAGAAGCTCCTGCGGAAGAAAGTCGACGGTTCGAAACGCGCCTCGACGAGTGCCGCCGCGGTCACAAGATAGCCCGAATTGGAATCGGGATCCGAATAGGCATGGACATCGCCCTGCAGATCGCCGATCGCGGCGAAATGCCGGTCGGCGCGGCCGATCAGATAGCTCTGATATTCCTGCCGGCCTTGCCAGACCGGAACGGCGACCAGTTCGAGTTCCTTGCGGAACACGACGAACGGGTAGCCGCATATCCAGGCCGCATCCAGCTGGCCCGAGACCAGGAGCGCCGTGATCTCCTGATAGGTCCGCCGGGTCACGAGTTGCAACGGTGCTTCGCAGGCCGTGGCGAGGTAATCGCGCAGGCGGCCGAGCAGTTCGAGATCATTGTTGAGGAAAACCGGGGTCAGCCCGAAGCGCAGCGGCCGGGCATCGGCTCGCGCCAGACCTGCAGATAGGCCGCCGGCGATGAGCCCGCCGCATTGAGCCAGAAACCGTCGGCGTCCGATGCCGGACGTTGACATGGCATCAGGTGCGTATGCCGTTGCGCGCCGCGCCACGGGATGCGCTGCTTCCACTGGTCGCTCCTCCGCCCGGCCTGGCCTCGTATCTTTTATTGCCGGCCGCGAGCTTAATTGAGCATGGCCGAATGTGGAACGCCTTTAGTTTGCGACAGGACGGAGCCTCCGGCTCGGCGCCCAAGCGCGACAGGATTTATTCCCGTCGGAGACATCGCATCTGAATGTCCAGAAAATCGCGGCGCGCGGCAGCCAAGTCCACGCGTTTCCACGCGTTCTTTCAATTCGGAATTGTTGGAAGACAATGGCGCGCCCGAAAGGATGAAAGCGATAACACTTATATCATTGATTTATTGTCATAATTTTCAAAGACCAATACCGTTGGCTTACCGAAGGTGTTGATCTGCACGGTCACGCCACCGGTTCGGGCGGCATCGCCACGCCGAGCTTTCCCGTAAATCGCCGCAAGCGACAGGAGCCGACTCGCTTGCACCTCATCCTTCGATCACTTCGCTACGACCCGACAGGCGTCAGCGGCAAATCCGTCATCAAGGCAAACTGCACTGCAAATATTGCCCCGTTTGCCATCCATAATTCACATCGCGGCCGCTTCAGGTAATCCGTGGAGCCACATTTCATGAGATCTGGTATCATGGGGACTGGATCAGCAATCGCCCAAACATACTGCTTTCCAGAGGCGTCTCTGTGGGTCAAAATCTGCAGCAGTGGATGCAATGGCGACCTGTGCCGCGCATGGCGTCTCGATCCATCACTGTTCTTGCAGCGCGACCGTCAGGCTCCTCCGGGGCCGGCATTCTGTGCGGCCGGGCCGGTTTCCTGGTCGAACCGATCAGAGCGAGCGCGAGCTAGACAAGAAATTCGTGACCTCGACATTCAGTCGGTCGGACTGGCCATCAAGGGATTTCGCGACTTCCCTGACCTCGCCGGCGGATTGGCCGGCATGCTGCGCGGCTTCCGAAACGCCGGCCATGTTGGCGTTGATCTCGCTGATCGATGCGGTCTGCTCCTCTACCGCGGCGGCGATCTGGATCGTGATCTTGTTCAACTCGGCAATGTCGCGGGCGATTTCCTGGATCGCATTGACGGTTGCGCCGGTCGAACCCTGGATGGCCTCGATTCGTGCCTTGATCTCGCTTGTCGAGCGCGCCGTCTGCTGCGCGAGGGCCTTGACCTCCGCGGCAACCACTGCGAAGCCCCTGCCAGCTTCGCCAGCACGCGCCGCCTCGATCGTGGCGTTCAGCGCGAGAAGGTTGGTCTGCGCGGCGATGTTCTCGATAACCCCGAGGATCGAGCCAATCTGGGCCGCGTCATCGGCTAGCGTCTTCACGGTTCCGTCGGTCCGGTTGGCCCGCTCGGCGGTGGCCTGAGTCATCTGCGAAGCGTTCTGGACATTGAGCGCGATCTCGTTGATTGCAGACGCCATTTCATTTGTAGCGAACGAAACGGTGGCTGCCATATCCTGCGCGCGTTCGGCAATTGCCGTCATACTCTCAGCGGACCGGGCCATGGCGCCGGAGGTCTGGTTGAGCTCGCTCACCACCGTGGTCACGCCTTCCGCCATCCGGACATTCTCCGTGATGATGGCCCAGGTCAGCATCGGACCGAGATAGGTGCCGTCCTTTGAGCGGATGGCGGATACTTTCAGGTTCAGCGTTTCTGGCCCGACGCGGATATTCGCCGTATGCGGCAAGCGTGACGTGTCCGCGAGCATCCGGTGCTGGTGGCTAGGGTTCTTGTGGAAGACATCAATCGTCGAGCCTATGAGCTCATGCGCTTTGATCGGGATATGTTTCTCGATCCTTTCGAGCGTCTGGATACTGGTCTTGTTAGCATAGTTGATCTTGAATTCGACCGGATCGCACGTCATCACGTTAATCGGCATATCATCGATCATCTGTAACAGGCGCTCGGTATCGGCTTCCTTCTGCTTTGCCGCGGTCACAACATTCCATGTCAGGATGGCGTAAGAGTATTTTCTGCTCTGGTTGACCAACGGAACAATGTGCAGATCCAGGAATTCCTTGCCAAGCCGGATTGTCGTCCGGTGCGGCAGGTTCTTGAAGCTCGATAGCATTGATCGCTGGTGATTTGCGTTCTTGTGGAAAACATCGATCGAGCAGCCGACGATATTTGATGGGTCGATCCGCAATTCGCTCTTGATCGTTTCAAGCAGTTCGATCGACTTCGGATTTGCGTAGACGATATTGAAATCGCTGATATCGCAAATCATGATTGCTGTTGGCACCGCCTCAAGGACCAGCCGAAATTCCTGGAATTGATTGGCGAAACCAGTTTTCCGTTTGAAGTTGAGCAGCATGGACCTCTCCATTATTCCATGCTTTAATTTTGTATATTTATCCAAAAAAATGATTAAAATTGTGGTGGAGTGCACCCCATTTTCCCGGACAGGGAGCGGGTTGAGGTTACGCACATTCGGCCCTTTGCCTGAACTCTCGTGGCGAGAGGAAGCGCAGGCCTGAGTGCGGGTGGCTTTCGTTGTAGTCTTCGATCCATTCCGGGATCAACCGGAAGGGTCGTTTCTGCCTCGGGAAGGATGGTGCAGCGGGCATAATCACGCTTTAGCCCGTCTTATTCACGACGAGGCTGATTTTGGGTTGGCGGATGTAGCGTAACGGTAAGAACTATCAGAAATTTTGTGCTCGGGGCGGGTTGAGCCTCATGCGATTTTGAACCGCTCCTCGAACAGGATCGCGAATTGGGACTTTGCTTCGGTCCATTCGCGAGCCGGCATTTTCCAATCTTTGGCGACATCGCGCAAGACGAGAAAAATCAACTTCATCGCGGCCTCGTCGGTTGGGAAATGGCCGCGGATTTTCACGGCGCGACGCAGTGATGAATTCAGCGCCTCGATGGCGTTCGTGGTGTAAATGATTTTCCGGACGGCCTCCGGGAAGGCAAAAAACGGGATGACCCGATCCCAATTCCGGCGCCATGCCCCCGTGATGGCGGGGTATTTCTTGCCCCAATCGCCGGCTTCAAAGGCTTCCAGGGCCTTCAATCCGGCATCGGCATCCTTCGCGCGGTAGATCTCGCGCAGAGCCGGCACGAGCGGCTTCCGGTCCTTCCACGAGACAAATTCGAGGCTGTGCCGGATCAAATGCACAATGCAGGTTTGCACCAGCGCCTGCGGAAACACCGCATTGATGGCTTCCGGGAAGCCCTTGAGGCCATCGACGACCGTGATCAGGATATCCTCGACACCGCGGTTCTTGAGCTCATTCATCACCCGGAGCCAGAACTTCGCGCCCTCCGTCGTCTCGATCCAGATGCCGAGAATGTCTTTGGTGCCATCGGCTTGCACGCCCAAAGCGAGATAAACTGCCTTGTTGCGTACGAGGCCTTCGTCGCGGATCTTGACGCGCATGGCGTCAAAGAAAACAAGCGGATAGCTCGTCTCCAGTGGTCGGTTCTGCCATTCGGCAACGGTCTCCATCACCGCGTCGGTCACCGTGGAAATGAGGTCCGGCGAGACGTCGAGGCCATAAAGTTCCATCAGGTGGCCCTGGATCTCGCGCACCGTCATCCCCCGGGCATACATCGAGATGATCTTCGTATCGAAGCCCGGAAACCGGCGTTGATACCGTGCGATCAGCTTCGGATCGAAACTGCCCTCGCGGTCCCTCGGGATCCGCAGGTCGAGCTTCGACGTCTCGGTCAGAACTGTCTTCTTCGAAAAGCCATTGCGACGGTTCGGTTTGCCCGCCGCGGCCTCGCCCTCGAGATGATCATCCAGCTCGGCGTTCAACGCCCGCTCCGCCAGCGCCTTCTTCAGATCGTCGAGCAAGCCGTCCTTGGCAAAAACGTCTTTCGGATCACGCCCTGCCAGAAGCTGATCCAGTATGTCCTTCTTGATTGCCATATGCGCCCTCCATCGGCAGCAGTATGGC
Organism: Rhabdaerophilum calidifontis; assembly: GCF_008641065.1. GTDB lineage: Bacteria > Pseudomonadota > Alphaproteobacteria > Rhizobiales > Beijerinckiaceae > Rhabdaerophilum > Rhabdaerophilum calidifontis. The sequence goes on from NZ_VTRS01000008.1 coordinate 101,897, forward strand.
CCCAAGCACAAGATTCACGACAGTCCCTAACGGTATGATATCGCGTAGGATTTAGCTGCTTAGACCGATCCGATCCGCGCCATCTCCGCAAACGACATCCGCCATGACCGATGATACGAGTCTTTCCTTCGCTTTTCCAGCCGTCGCCGGGCGGAAGATCACAGCCGCATTCGATGGCGGCCGACTTTCCTCGGACGGGGGTGTGATGCTTCTGGCTGCCGCCGCGCGTCGGATCGGCATTGCCGAGCGGCTTGCCGCCGCGATCCCCGATCGGCGCGATCCGACGCGCATCACGCACCCGCTCTCCCGGATCCTTCTGGCGCGCATCCTCGCCATCGCCTGTGGTTATGAGGATGCCGATGATCTCGATACACTCAGGACCGATCCCGCCCTGAAGCTCGCCTGCGGGCACCTGCCGGAGAGCGGCGCGGCGCTGGCGAGCCAGCCGACCGTATCCCGGCTCGAGAACACGCCGGCCCTTCGCGATCTCATTCGGCTTGGCCGGGTCATGGTCGATCTTTACTGTGCGAGCTATCCCGCCCCGCCCGAAGCGATCGTGCTGGATATCGACGACACGGTCGATGTCGTCCATGGCCACCAGCAACTCTCGTTGTTCAACGCCCACCATGACGAGCGCTGCTTCCTGCCGATCCATGTCTATGATACCGCGACGTCCCGCCCCGTCGCTGTGATCCTGCGGCCGGGCAAGACACCCTCAGGCCGCGAGGGGCGCGGCCATATCCGCCGGCTGGTTCGTGCCATCCGCCGCCATTGGCCAAAGACCCGCATCACGATACGCGGGGATGGCCATTATGGCCGGCCGGAGGTCATGGACTGGTGCGAGGCAAACGGCGCCGATTATGTCTTCGGCCTCACCGGGACAAAGGCGCTTGCCGCCAAGGTCGAGACAATCGCCGATGATATCCGCGTGACCCGCGCAACCGGCAACCAGGACACCGTGCGCGGCTTCACCGAGACGACCCATGCTGCTCGATCCTGGAGCCACGAGCGGCGTGTCGCCGCCCGGATCGAGGCAACACCACTCGGTCTCGATATCCGATATATCGTCACCAGCATCACCCATGGCACGCCCGAATGGCTCTATGCCGATCTCTACTGCGCGCGCGGGCAGGCCGAGAACCTGATCAAGCTCCACAAGAGCCAGTTGGCGTCCGATCGCACCTCCTGCCGCGCGGCCAACGCCAACCAGATGCGGCTCATCCTCCATACCGCCGCCTACTGGCTGATCCTCGCCGTCCGCGAGGCCATCCCGAAGGCTCAGCCCCTCGCAACAGCCGAGTTCAACACCATCCGCCTCAGGCTCATCAAGATCGCCGCCCGCATCACCGAAAAGGCAACCTGCATCCGCATCGCCTTTGCCAGCGCCTGCCCGGATGCTGGCCTCTTCCGTCACATCGCGGGTGCACTCAAGGCCGCACCCTCATGACCGAAGGGGCACGACGCCCCTCCTGAACCCGGTCCATCCCTCCAGCGCGTTCCCCCATGTTCCAGTCCCTGAAGCGGTGAAAAACACGCAACGGAAACCCGCGTCCTACGCAAGCCGGAGATCGGCGAAGACCGGAACGAACCACAATGGTGAATAAGACAGGATAGTGGGGCGCCCAACAGAAAATCTGGGCGCCGTATCGATCGACACAATCGGACGCCGGCGTTACGCTGCGCGCACCTCGGCGAGGAACTTCGACACATTCTCGCGCATGCTCTCGGCCTGCTGCGAGAGTTCCGTCGCGGCGCTCAGGACCTGGCTGGAGGCGGCTGCGGTGTTGCCGGCAGCACTCGAGACATGGGCGATCGAGCGGGAGACATCCTCCGTGCCTTGCGCGGCCTCACGCACATTGGAGGCAATCTCGAGGGTTGCGGTCTGCTGCTGCGCCACGGTGCCGGAGATCTCGGTGCTGACCCGGTCAATGGTTTGCAGGTTGCCATCGATGGCCTGGATCGAGTCGATCGTCGAGTTGGTGACACTCCGGATCTCGCTCACGATCGTGGCGATGTCGGTGGTCGCCTTGGAGGTTTGCGCCGCGAGGTTCTTGACCTCGGATGCAACCACCGCGAAGCCACGGCCGGCTTCGCCAGCACGGGCGGCCTCGATCGTGGCGTTCAGGGCAAGAAGGTTGGTCTGCGCGGCGAGGTTGTTGATGAGCTCGACCACCGAGCCGATCTTGTCGGCTGCGATGGCGAGAGCCTGAACCTCGGTATCGGTTGCGCGCATCCGCTCCACCGCCGTGCGGATCGATTGGGTAGCGGCGCCCAGCTGCCGGGCGATTTCGCCAGCAGTGGCATTGAGTTCCTCGCCCGCGGCGGCGACGCCGTTGACATTGGCGCTGGCCTGATGGGATGCGGCGGCGACGCTGGCCGCTTCCATCGTCGATTCCTGGGCCGAGTTCGAAAGGTCGTTGGCGGCTGCGGCGAGTTCGGTTGACGCGGACGAGATGGTCAACATGACGCTCTCGGCCGTTCGCTCGAAGTCGGCGATCGCGCTTTCGATGGCGCGCGCACGTTGCTCTTGCTGTTCGCGGCGGCGGGCCTCTTCTTCCTCCATCCGGTCATTGGCGATCAGGCCGTCCCGGAACGTCGCAAGAGCATGGGCCATATCGCCCAGCTCATCGCGCTGGCCTTCGGCGGGGATAGTGGTGGCGTAGTCCTTCGCCGCCACAGCCCGCATCGCAGCGGTCATCGCAACGATGGGCCGGGCGATCGTCCTGAAGATCAGGAACACGACCGCGACAGCGATGAGCAAGGAAACACCGCCGAGGATCTCGTTCGCGATTTCCATATGGTCGATGACGGCTTTTGCTTCCTTGGTTTCACCAACAAGAGTTGCAACCTGCCGCTTTGTGAGCCCCTCATCGCCCTTGCCGTCGCCCTCGATGATCTCGATAGCGCGGCGGGCCTTGGGCCCCAGCGTCTGCGTCAAAAGTTTGACCTGCTCGTCGCTGGCGCGGGTCCCGGGAGGGATCGAGGCCTCCAGCTTGTCCTGAATGGAACGGATCTCAGACAGCAACGGGTCGAGTTCGGCCCAGCGCTGGCGATTGACCGGGTTCGTGAATGTCTTTGCCTCTTCGCGATAGGCGGCTCTGTGTTGTTCAAGCGATGTCCAAGACGACGCCCGTGACTCCCGGAAAGATTGTTCCCCCGAGAGCATATATCCGCGCATCGCGCCAAAAGAATCGGCCAACTCAAACGCCATCGTTGCAAGATGCAGGACGGTTGGAAGGCGCTGGTCAATGACGTGATCGAGCTTCTGATCCGCCGATGCCACCTGCCGCATCGAGTAGACGATCGAGGCGGCCATGGGTGTCAGCAACACCGCGAGCACCAGCATGATCTTGTAGGTCAACTTCAGGTTCGAGAACCAGTTCCCCCGGCCCCCGACATGCGAAACAGCTTGTTTCATCGGTCATCCCCCAGCCAATAACCAGAGGTTGAGCGCAAATAGTGAATAGTTCCCTATGAATTTTGGCTCGCTCCGCGGATTTTTTGGGCCCTCGGTCACGTCCGTCAATGTGGTGTAATTTTCGGGTTTAGCGGAGGTGGCCATTTTCAGGCTGCCTTGGGTGTAATCTGAAGTGTAGGGAACGGGGCTGCGACGGCGGTCTGGTCGGCGAAGCCCTCGATCTGCATGTATCGGTTTTGTGTTTGCCATTCGTCGTTCTGCTCCATGAGGACCGCGCCGATCAGGCGGATTATGCTGTCCTCGTTGGGGAAGATTCCGACGACATCGGCGCGGCGCTTGACCTCCTTGTTCAGCCGTTCGAGCGGATTGGTACTGTGGAGCTTGGTGCGATGCTGGGCGGCGCATCCCATGTAGGCGAGGACATCATGCTCAGCCTCATCCATGAGCCGCGCCAGCTTTTCGAAGCGTGGCCGGAGCTGATCGGCGACATGCCGCCAGACCTGGCCAGCGGCCTCACGATCAGGCTGGATGAAGGCCTGGCGGATGGCGGCGGCGACCATGGTGTGCTGGCCCTTCGGAACATGAGCAAGGGCATTGCGCATGAAGTGAACGCGGCAGCGCTGCCATGTCGCGCCGATCACGCGCTGGATGGCGGCTTTCAGGCCCTCATGGGCGTCCGAGATGACGAGCTTGAGCCCCCGCAGGCCGCGCTTCATTAGCCCCTTCAGGAAGGTGGCCCAGAAGGTTTCGGCTTCCGAGGGACCAATGCCGAGCCCGACGATCTCGCGCCGGCCATCGGTGTTGGCGGCAACGGCGATTATCGCAGCGACCGAGACGATGCGTCCACCCTCGCGCACCTTGAGGTACGTAGCATCCAGCCACAGATAGGGCCAGTCGCCTTCAAGCGGGCGGTCGAGGAAGGCTTTCACCCGCTCATCGATCTCCTTGCACAATTTGGAGACCTGGCTTTTCGAGATGCCGGACAGGCCCATCGCCTGCGCCAGTTCATCGACGCGGCGGGTCGAGACGCCGCCGATCCACGCCTCCTGGATGACCGCCACCAAAGCCTTCTCCGTCGTCTTGCGCGCCTCCAGGAACGGCGGGAAGTAGCTGCCGGCGCGCAACTTCGGGATTTTGAGGTTCAACGATCCCAGCCGCGTATCCAGCGTCCGGTCGCGATAGCCGTTACGCCAGGTCATGCGCTCGGCATTGCGCTCGTGCCGCCCGGCGCCAATCAGGCCATCGACATCGGCCTCCATCAGCAACTGCAACACGCTCTCGGCGACAGTGCGGAGGAAATCCCCGTCGCCGGCCTTTTCCAGAAGATCATTCAGTGCAAGTCTCTCGTTGGTCATCGTGGCTCTCCGGTGAAGATGTGAAGTCGGACAACTCCACCCTAAACCGCCTGTCGCGATGACCACCCCCGCTACACCGATCAGAGCGCGATTTTTGCGCCCCAAAATCCACCGGAAATTACACCACGTTCGGGGACGCTACCGGGCCCTCCGATCTTCTTCTTCTTGCCCCTAAAGCAGTCGTTCGGTGTTGCGCGGGGGCTGCGCTGGAGCAGGAATTTTGACGACCAAGTGGATCGCGCGGCGCTTGTGACCGACCCTGAGACGTTTACAGTACGTTAACTTCAATTTTTGTCAGCGGTCGATCAGACGCCAATGGGACGCTAACTTTGGCACCTGACGGTCGGGTATCCCGCGCCCCGTCGGAATGATTTTTAAGGATTATAGTCCAGACATCAAGACACGGATCTGAGTTTGAGAGTGCCGAGACCCTTGAATGAACGCGCAAGGCCTGGTCAAGAAATTTGCAATCAAAACACTTGGCGCCGTCAGTGATCCCATGGTGTTTGCCCATGGAATGGGCTGCGATCAAACCATGTGGAAAGACGTTGCGCCCGCGTTTGTAAGCTCGAATAAGGTAATTCTCTTCGACTTAATGGGTTTTGGTAATTCTGATCGCGCAGGCTTCAGCTACGAACGTTACCAAACGCTCAACAATTATGCCGACGATTTCGTCGAAATCGCAGAACAGATAGGTCTTGAACCAGTTACATTCGTTGGACATTCCGTGAGCGCTATCATCGGTGTGCTCGCCGCCAAAAAACGTCCAGATCTCTTCAAACGCCTTGTCTTGATCGGACCTTCACCGCGTTACATCAATGACGGAGAAGATTATTATGGCGGCTTTGAAGCAACAGATATTGAAGCCTTGATCGATGCGATGCGCTCAAACTACTTGGGATGGGCTCAGGATTTTGCGCCTCTTGTCATGGGCAATCCCGATCGTCCGGAATTCTCAGGGACTTTAGAAGCGAGTTTCTGCCGGACAAACCCGGTTTTTGCAGAATTTTTTGCGGCATTGACCTTCTGGGGCGACAACCGGGCAGATCTCGCTGATGTCATCACACCGTCGCTGATCATTCAATGTTCCGACGACCTGATCGCACCCAGAAACGTGGGGCGATACATCGACGCAAAAATGCAAAATGCGACACTTGTCGAGCTCATTGCCGCGGGACACTGCCCCCATATGAGCCACCCGACCGACGTCATCAGAGAGATCAGAAATTATGTTGGGTCGTCCGCAACCATCAATTGATCGTGTTCAAAGTGCGGATGATTGGCATTGCGCGCCCTGCGCGCTTGCCGTTGTCGATAGCTCGTTTTCAATCGTAAGAGCCAATAAGGTCTTCCATCAACTTTCCGAATTGACTGAGAAAAATGTTGAAGGATGCCGTCTCTCACAAATTTTCTCTAAACCCAGTCAGATCTATTTTGAGAGCATCTTGCTGCCGCTTCTGCACATCAAGGGATCGTGTCAGGAAATCGCGCTGACTATCCTAACCGAGCAGGAGCCAGCACCTGTTCTCGTTAACATAGCGGCTCGGCCAAATACGACGACGAGACTTTACGACATTATCATTTTCCCTGCGACTGAGCGACGTTCTTACGAAGAGCAACTATCAATTTTGAAAAGGGATGCCGAAAGACGGGCATCATGGCTTGCGCAACTCGAGACTCTTTCCGGTCTCGGTGCCTGGACCTATGAGATCAAAACGAAACGGATGCTGTGGTCTGACAGGATCTATGAGTTATACGGCATCGCCAAAGATGCCGAGGTCAGCCTCGAAGTGGCACTTCGTCCGCTTGCGCCTGAATTACGAAGGGCGATCATGGCGTTCATTGACCGACCAGATGGCACCAGGGAACCGATGGTTCAAGAAGCCGACTTTGGCGCCCCGCCCGATCAAGTTCGTCGATTTAAAATTGTAGCGCAACACCGTCTGAACCATCTGGGAGAGCCCGTGATCCAGGGCTTCCTCCAGGATGTCACCGAAGCTCATCATCGTCAGATCGAACTATGGCGTGCAGCCCATATTGATCAGATGACGGGCTTGGCAAACCGGGCCTACTTCCAGAGCGAACTCGCTCGTCAGACCGAGACCAATGCGAACGATGTAACCATTGCTTATCTCGATCTCGATCTCTTTAAGGACGTCAACGATCAATACGGGCATAGTGCTGGCGATGACTGTTTAGTGGAAATCGGCAAGCGGTTGCGGGCGCAATGCTCGGAAACCCAGGCCTTTGTTGCACGACTGGGCGGTGACGAGTTTGCCATCCTGTTCTTCGACAAAAAAGCAGACGAGATCGAGGATCTTGTTGGTTCGATTATCGAATCGATCCGGCAACCCATCTGCCTGTCCAACGGGAACGAAGTGATCCTTGGTGTCTCCGTCGGGTTGGCTCGTTATGATAGCGACGACCTTACCGCTTCCAGCGAAGTCCTACGACGAGCAGATCTTGCCATGTATGCAGCCAAGACGGCAGGGAGAAATGCTTTCGCCTGGTTTGATCTACGGCTGGATGTTGATCGGAAGAATACCAAGCAACTCGATCGCGACTTAAAACTGGCGCTCGAACAGGACGAGTTTTTCCTGGTCTTTCAACCTCAGTACAATCTTCACGATGGATCCCTTGTTGGGTTTGAGGCTCTTCTTCGTTGGCATCATCCGACCAAAGGGCTTGTTCCACCGCTTGAATTCATCCCGATTGCCGAAGCGAATGGGCTCATCCGCCCAATCGGGCGCTGGGTCATGGCGCGCGCTTGCGAATTTGCAAAGCGAATGCATGGCAACACGAAAGTTGCTGTCAATGTTTCAGCTCTGCAATTCAGAGATCCTGACTTTGTCCCTTTCGTTCTTGAAGGGGTGAAATCACTTGATCTCGCGCATGGAGCGCTCGAGATAGAACTGACAGAAAGTGTGCTCTTGGAGCTTAATCCGACCTTCCAGGCCATGATTGAACGCCTACGTGCACATGGAATTACTATTGCCATTGATGATTTCGGCACCGGCTATTCATCTCTCGGTTACCTCTCCAAATTCCCATTCGATGTGATCAAAATCGACCGCAGCTTTATATCCGATCTCAAATCGAAAAACTCCCTTCGTATCCTCAGATCAATTATTGGCATGGGGAGTAGTATCAATAAGAAAATTGTCGTTGAGGGGATTGAAACTCTTGAACAGGTCGAATTTTTGAAATCATTCCAATCGCTTATTGCCCAGGGATATTTTTTTGGAAAGCCAGTCAAGCTCGATCAGGCGGTCGACATTGCAAGACAATCCGATCTGATGCGCTTTGGACTGCACCCTGTTTTGACCGGACAGTGGGCATAGCTCGATAAGGCATAGGCATACGCCTATGATTATGACTATGAGTTCTGATCCGAATTTCTCGAAACCCCGCGTTGAGGTCATCACCTCGGTTCAGCGACGGCGCCGTTGGTCGGTTGCCGAGAAGGTCCGGCTTGTCGAAGAGACAATGCAGCCCGGCCATTCTGTCTCGCTGGTTGCGCGACGCGCGGGCATCGCACCAAGCCAACTCTTCGCCTGGAAGCGGCGCATGCTGGAGGGCGGCACGGTCGCCGTCCAGGCCGATGAGGACGTTGTCGCGGCCTCGCGCATTCGCGAGCTCGAGAAGCGCGTTCGTGACCTTGAGCGCATGCTCGGCAAGAAAACGATGGAGGCTGAAATCCTCAAGGAGGCGCTGGCCATCGCGAACCCAAAAAAACAGGCCTTGCGGCTGAGCTCGTTCGACGAGGAGGGTTCGCCATGAAGACCGTCGCGGATGTCATGGGCGTCGCACGCTCCAATCTGGCCGAGAAGGCGAGACGGGACCAGCAGGCGCCTTCCCCGGAAAGCCCCTTTCCACGCGGCCCCTATGCGAAGCCGGAGGATATCGCGCTGTTGCCGGCGATCAGAGAGCTGGTGAGCGCGCGTCAGACCTATGGCTATCGCCGGATCGCGGCGCTGTTGAACCGGAAAAGGCGCAAGGAAGGCCTCGAGCCGGTCAATCGCAAGCGGGTTCTCCGCATCATGCAGGCCCACGCGATGGTGTTGACCCGGCATACCGCTTTGCGCCCGGCGCGAACCCATGAGGGTGTGGTCATTGCCCTGCGGTCAAATATCCGCTGGTGCTCTGATCATCTCGAACTCACATGCCGCAACGGCGATATCGTCCGCGTGCTCTTCGTCATCGATGCCTGCGACCGGGAAATCATCGCCCATTCGGCGGTCGCGCATGCTGGCAAATCCGGCGAAATGGTGCGCGATCTGATGGTGGAAGCCGTCGAGCGGCGCTTCGGAAATACGAAAACGCCGCATCCGATTGAATGGCTCTCGGACAATGGCAGTGCCTACATCGCAAAGGAAACGGCCACAACGGCCACCGCGTTGGGCCTGACGCTTGCCTTCACCCCGGTGCGTTCGCCAGAAAGCAACGGCATCTCGGAAGCCTTCGTCAAAACCCTAAAGCGCGATTATGCCCGCTGCACCATCCTTCCCGAGGCAGAAACGACCCTCCGGTTGATCCCGGAATGGATCGAAGACTTGGCCTGCTGCCGGTTTTGTGGACACCGAGATTGGGTGTTTCATGAAGCCGGAGGTGGCATATGCAGCGAAGACGGTTTGGGCGTGAGTTCAAGGTCGAGGCGGTTCGCCTGATCAGGGAACGCGGTGTGAGCGTCGCCCAGGCGGCGCGCGATCTGGATGTTCACGAGAATGTCCTTCGCAAATGGGTGAAGGAATTGGCCGCCGATCCAGGGCAGGCATTTCCCGGACATGGCCAGATGAAGCCCGAGCAGCTCGAGATCGAGAAGCTGCGGCGGGAAGTCGCCAAGCTCAAGGCGGAGCGCGACATCCTAAAAAAGGCCGCAGCCTACTTCGCGAGGGACGTGACATGAGGTGTAACCATCCGGCGTGGGCCGCGGCTACGCTGCTTTCGACTCGGTTCGGATGGCTTTCCAGTTCCAAGGGAGCAACTCGGACAGGCGTTTCTGGGGCATGTCGGCGATGCGCGCCAGCGCATCCGCAAGCCATACCGTAAGCGTCCGGTCACGCTTCTGACGGCATTGGCTTAATGTTCCAGGGGAGAAGATCGTCGATCCTGTTGATGGGGTGGTCGGCGATGCGGCTGAGGACGTTTCGCAGATAGGCCTCCGGATCGAGGCCGTTGAGCTTCGCGGTTTCGATCAGTGACAGGATGCCGGCGGCACGCTCCCCGCCTTTGTCGGATCCCGCGAAGAGCCAGTTCTTGCGGCCGAGCGCGATCGGCCGGATGCTCCGTTCGGCCGCGTTGTTATCGATCTCGATGGTGCCATCGTCGATAAAGCGTCCGAGGGCTTCCCATCGGGTGATAGCATAGCGGATCGCCTCCGCCGTCCCGGACTTGCGCGGCAGTTGCTTCAACACCCCGTCCAGCCAGAGCCGCCAGGCCTCGAAGCGTGGCCTGATCTCCTGTTGCCGAACCTCCCGTCGTCGGTCAGGCGGGGCTCCGCGGATCGTGGCCTCGATATCGTAGAAGGCGCCGATATGCTGGAGGGCTTCCTCGGCAACGGGCGCGGGCCCGGCAACCGTCAGATCGAAGAACTTGCGCCGCACATGCGCCATGCACGCCGCTTCCCGGATCAATGCCGGCTCGCCATGCTTGCGCGGTTCGTAGAGTTCCCTGAAGCCGGCATAACCGTCGGCGTGAAGCACACCCCGGAAGGTCGCAAGATGGCCCCGGGGATGTTCGCCTTTGCGATCGGGTGAGTAGAAGTAACAGACAGCGGGCGGCACAGGATCGGCCCATGGCCGCCCGTCGCGCAGATAGGTCCAGAGACGACCGGTCTTGGTCGAGCCCTTGCCCGGCTCGAGAACCGGAACGGGCGTATCGTCCCCATGCAGCCGCTCTGCCGCGAACACATGATCCCGCAAGGCTCCGATCAGGGGGGTGAGCAACCCATTCGCCTTTCCGACCCAATCGGCCATCGTCGAGCGGGCAAGATCGACACCTTCGCGGGCATAGATCCCGGACTGGCGATAGAGCGGAAGGTGATCGCAGTATTTGCTGATCAGAACATGCGCGATGAGCCCCGGACCGGGCTTGCCGCGTTCGATCGGCGGCGCCGGCATCTTCGCGGTGACCGTCGTATCGCACCCCTTGCAGACAAAGCGGTGCTGATGATGACGGACAACCCGGAACGAGGCCGGCACATAATCCAGTACTTCGCTGATCGTGGAGCCTGCCTTCAGGAAGTTCCTGCCGCCACAGGCCGGACAGGCGCAATCCGCCAGCTCGTGCACCACATCGTGACGCGGCAAGTGTTCCGGCAAGGGTTGACGCGACGGCTTTGATCGGAGGGCTTCTCGTTCCCCGGCGGGGATGGGCGCGGCCCCTTCAGATGCCGAAGCCTCGATCTCTTCAAGCGCCAGTTCCAGCTGCTCGATGGCGCGATCGACCTTCTCAGAAGAAGCCCCGAAGCGTGAGCGCCGCAGTAACGCCAGTTGCGCCTTCAAGGTCTCGATCAGGCTGTCCCGCGCCTGCAATCGCCGGGTCTGTTCGGCCAGTTCGCGTGCTTGCGTCACGATGATGGCCCGGAGGGCATCGACGTCATCAGGCAGGTTGGAGGCAGCCGGGATCATCAGCGAAGCATAGCTGATTTGCCCGGGCGGCGATACTCATATCACGCTGGAATCACTCGTTTTTATGCCGATCTTGCGGGCGGCGCCGACCAGGATGGTCGTCGCCAGTCGATCCCCTCCCACAGCATCGCCAGCTGAGCTGCCGTCAGCCTTGCCGTCCCATCTGCCGCCGAAGGCCAGGGGAAGCGGCCTCTGTCCAGAACCTTGTAATAGAGGCAGAAGCCCTGACCGTCCCAGAACAGAAGCTTGATCCTGTCCCCCCGCCGGCCGCGGAAGGCGAACACCGCGCCCGAGGACGGCTTTTGCCGCAAGTCCGCCTGAACCAGCGCGGCGAGACCGTCGATCCCCTTACGCATATCGATCGTCCCGCAGGCCAGATAGACGCGGGCACCAGATCCTGGCCCGATCATGCCTCTTCTGCCGCGCGGATAAGAGCCCGCAAGGTCGCAGCATCGAGCGAATGGTCGAACTTCAGGACACGACCACCCTTGCAGCGGATCTCGACCTTCCCGCCACGGATGGCTCTGCCGGTCTTCTCACACTCTCCTGACCGGTCAGATCGCGGAGGTTCTTCCGACGCTGGGACGATCGTCACCGGCAGGAACGACGGGGTAACCTGGTCCCCCGCTGCCGCAAGGCGAAACGCACGGCGCCAGGCGTAAATCTGTTGCGGCAGGATATCGTGCTGTCGCGCAACGGCGGAAACACCCAGACCGCTCGTCGCGACCTCGAGCAGGATCGCGCGCTTTTGTTCTTCCGACCAGCCACGACGGCGCTCGACACCCGTCAATATCTCCAACCGTCCCACCCGAACCCTCGTGACGTCGCTAAATACGGATTTAGTGACGTAACTTCAGCTGTTCGCCCGAAATCGGAAAGGTGCACTCACCGGACGCTTACCTTCGAGAACGATGCGGATCTTCTCCTCCGCCGAAAACTGCCGGCGCGTCGCCCGCCGGATATCCTTCACCACTTGTTCTGCCGGCGCTTTATCCGGCCCGGATTTTTGTCTCATCTTCGCTCCTTGATTAGCTACGATGAGCCAGAAATCCTCCCTTCACAAATCACCCGATCCTGTCCCGCCAGTGCTGACGGGGGACAGGCCATCCCTTCAGCAATCAATGCCTCGATCTCGGGGGCCTCTGGCAAATCGGTGGAAAGGGCAGCGTCCAGAATGGCCAGCCGGGTGACCAGCGTCAGATCATCGCTCATCAGCGCCGCACCGCCCTCGGCTGTGCTTTCCGCTGTGGTCAGACGCAGGTGGACGCGCGCCATTGGGATCTCGCCCAGATGGAACGCGACGCCCGCGACGCTGTCGCGCGCCTGCATCAGCATCAGCCCTTCTCGGGGTGGGGCAAGCGGCTCCACCACCGTGGCGCGGGCGCGGATGCGGTCGGCCAGTGCCGCCACCTTGGCGATGTCAGCGGCGGCAAGGGCGATGGCCCAGTCTTCTCTTTCCGGTCTCATTTCAGTGTCCTTATCCGATCAGCCGCGCACGCAGGCGGGCCGAGATCTGGTCAAGCACGAAAACGGTGAGGAAGATCACCAGAAGGATCGTGCCGACATGGCCGTATTCAAAAAGGTCGTAACGGCCCTTCAGCTCTTGCCCGATACCGCCTGCACCCACCAAACCGATCACAGCGGCCATGCGCACGTTGCGGTCAAGGATGTAGAGCGTGTAGGCCACGTAAGCGGGCGCCACCTGCGGCAGCACAGCCGCGCGCAGCACGCGCAGCTTGCCGGCCCCCAACGCCGTCAGCGCCTCTTGCGGTTTGCGGTCAGCGGCTTCGATATCCTCGGCGTAGAATTTGCCCAGAAACCCCGCACCATGCAGCCCCAGCGCCAGATACCCGGCGATCGAGCCAAAGCCGAAGCCCAGAACCAGAAACATCGCAATGATGAGTTCCGGCATGGCGCGCAGAAAACTGACCAGAGAGCGCGACGCGGTGTAAAGCACCGGATGCGGCGTGTAGTTGCGGGCACCCATGATGGCGAGCGGGATCGACAGCAGGACGGAAATGATCGTTGCCCAGGCCGCAATCTCGAAGGTCTCCAACATCTTGTCGGCCACCTTGAACAGATAGCCGTAGGGGTGGACCAGATATTCCTTGGCCTCGACCACCGGTTCGGCCTGCAGGGTCGTGGTGTTCATCTTATAGCGCGTGTTCTCGATCACCTCGATTCGGGTGAACATCGGCAGGTTGTCGCGGTCGAGGTTCGGCAGGCGCGCGATCTCTTGCCGGTCCTCGATCACGAACGGAAACAGCGAACCGAACATGCGACCCAGACCGCGCCCGACCTGACTTTCATCCTGCAGCCCGACTTGGGCCAGCACGGCCTCGCCGGTCAGGCGCAGCATCTTGTCAATCTCGACCCGTTGCGCCGACCAGATCAACGCAACGCCGATCAGCAGCACGGCCAGCGCGGCACGCCAGTCATAGGGTGCGGGCAGGTGCCAGTGTTCGGGGGATTTGACGGGGGCGGCGGGGCTGGTTTCAAAGCGGGGTGCACCCATAGGATCGCTCCAGTGTTGCCGGGGCCTTCGGGGAAACAACGGCAGGGGTATTCTCGTAAAGGGCTGCTTCTGCGGCGGCGTCAAAGCGGGCAGATGGCCCGTCAAACACCACGCGACCGCTGCGCATGCCCACGATCCGGTCGGCAAACTCACGCGCCAGATCGGTCTGGTGCAGGCTGCACAGCACCGTGGCACCGCGTTCGCGCGCCACATCGCGCAGCAGGGTCAGGATCTCGCGGCTGATCGCCGGGTCAAGGCTGGCAACCGGTTCATCGGCCAGGATCACCTCGGGGTTCAGAAGCAGCGCGCGCGCAATGCCGACCCGCTGTTGCTGTCCGCCCGAAAGTGCGGCGGCGCGCCGGTTCAGGTGGATCTCATCCAGACCCACGCGGTGCAGCGCGGCACAGGCCCGGGCGCGCAGGGTCTCGGGATACCAGCCCAGGTGCACGCGCCAGCCCGAAACTTCCGCGACCGCGCCCGACAGCACATTGGCGGCGACGCTGGCGCGCTCCACCAGATTGAACTGCTGATGCACCATGGCGACCCTGCGTCGGATGGCCCGCAGGGTGCCGCGCGCCATCTCCGTGTCGTTCAGCCGGACCGTTCCGCCGTCCAACTCGGTCAGGCCGTTGACGCTGCGCAACAGCGTTGTCTTGCCAGACCCCGAGCGGCCCAACACCACACAGAACTGCCCCTTTGGGACGTCAAAGCTGACATCATCAAGGGCGCGCACCCCATCCGGAAACTGCCGAACGAGACCAGCGAAGGAGAGGTGCGGCTGCACCCCTCCCCCGGATTGCGTCAAGGTGGCGCGGGCCATTATTGCGCGGCCTTGGCGAGGATCGCGGTGCGCAGATCGCCCGACACGCCTGACAGCGTCACCAGTGCCGGCGCCATCATGTCTTCGGAAATTGACGCATCGTAGCGGTCAACCTGTTTGCCGCCGTATCCACGGATCATTTCCGGGCTGACACCGGGGGCCTCGTGCACTGTGTTGAAAGCACCGCGCAGCGCGGCCTTCACCTTGGCCGACAGTTTGGTGGACATCGCCAGCGGTGGGTTCGGGATCGGGTCCGACTTGGCGACGGCCACGAATTTCGACGGGTCCAGCACGCCCTGGTTCATTGCCTTCTCGAAACTGTCGAACGACGCGGCGGCAGCGGCCACCTGACCTTCGGACAGCGCCTTGAGGCTGTTGGCATGGCTGCCCGTCATCCGGATCGCGCCCAGATCGTTGACCGGGTCCAACCCCGCCGCGACGATCATTGCCACCGGATAGACAAAGGACGAGGTGGAATTTGCGTCGCCGAAGGCCACGTCCTTGCCTTTCAGATCGGCAAGTACGGCGATGCCGCTGTCCTTGGCGGCAAAGATGCCTGAATAATAAACTGAAGCGCCGTGATGCACGTCCACCGCCAGCAGTTCCGCGCAGCCACGCTGTTTGGCCGGCAGATACGAGGCCGGACCGAACCAGGCGATTTCAACGATATCGCTGCAGATCGCCTCGATCACGTTGCCATAGGACTGACCGACCTTGATGTCGAAATGCAGACCGGTTGTCTGGGTGACAGCATCGAACACCGGCTTGAAATCGGCCTTTGTGCCGTCTTCGGTGCCGCCATCGGCGGGCACCAGCATGACGCGGTAGGGGTTGGCTGCAGTGCCGTCCGCTTGTTGCGCAAGGGCACCGGTGATAACAATGAATGTCGCGGCTGTGGCCACAACGAAAGTCTTGAGGATGGACATCGTTCTTCCTTCGGGTTCAAGTTGATTGACTGGGGAGTCAGGGTTGCAGTCGCACCTCAATCCGGTGCCGGGACTTCAGTGGCCCACGCAGGGTCATCCACTGAAAGCTGGATGCGGTCGCCACGGAACTGGCTGATAGCATATTCTTGCACCACGCCGCAGTCGCGGCAGGCGTTCACACCCTTGACGCGCAGCACCGGCTGGGTGCGCGGCATCCGCAGCGCCAGCGCATCCTCGAGCAGCGGCAATCGGGTAGAAATCAGGCTTTCGACGCGGTCAAGCGTGATGCCCGCGACATCGCTCAGATGTCGGGTCAGCGATCCCCCGGCGTAGCTGCGCGCGGCATCGGCGGCGGCCCCAGTCAGGAAATGCAGCGTCACCGCATAGGGCAGATCGCGTTCGCCGCGCAGCGTGCGCAAGCGCAGCACCGGCGCCCCCTCCTTCACACGCAACCGACGCGCAACGCCGCCCTCGGCAGTGATTTCCGCCCGGTCAAGCAGCGTGACCTGCGCCTTGCGCCCACTCGCCGCGAGCCGCTCGGTAAATTTGGTGTCGCGTCCGATTCCATAGACCAGCCCGCGCGCGAGCACCCTCGTGCCCCGGCCATGCACGCGCTCGACCAGCCCTTCGGCCATCAACTCTTCCACCGCGCGCCGCAGGGTGTGTCGGTTCACGCCGAAACGTGCTGCCTGTTCCGACTCGGACGGCAGCCAGTCGCCCTCGTCGAGGCCCTGTTCGATCTCGGCGCGCAAGGCGGCCGCGATCTGCGCCCAGACGGCGATCCCGGATTGTCTAACAAGCTGCGGCAAGGGGCGTCTCCCTATTCTCCACATTTAGACGTCTAGATGAGTTGAGTGACATGCGTATGACAGACAGCGTTCTGTCAGCGAATGTCGCGGTCGGAACGGGCGCTATGAGAATTGAGACTGTTTGGACATCGATTCGTCATATTGCGCAGCCGAAAGTTCTGATGATTTACGCCAAAAACCAAATCACATTCGCCCTGTCGCAGCTTGCCGTTTAGTTTCGCGCGGGCGACTGGCGGACGGCGCGCGAACCCAGACGAACAATCCCCGGAGCCGCTCGTCTCAAAAAACCGCCGTCGCGCAGCCGCTCAACAAGCTCGTGGTGATCGCGAGGACGGCGAGCCGCCGCTTCCAGCATCCGGCGTTTGACGTCATTGGCCTTCTCCGTGGTTTCAAGGCGTTCAGCGAGGCGTCCCGCTCGCTCGCCAGTGCGCCGAAGCGCAAGCAGAAACAGGAGCACGGCGAGGACGATGGCGCCGAAGCGCAGCGCCGCCCGCATCCACGGGCTCGCCGCGATCCGGCCGAGCAAGGTGCCGATCACCGCCGCCCCCGGCGCCAATTGTCGCGCCGCAGGCCACCTCAACAGCCGAATCGATGAGCTCACGCCCTGGAGATGGAAGGCCATAAACCAAGCCGCAGCCGTGTGAAGAAACAACGCTTACCTTTCAACAAGAGATTCGCCTAACTGGAGCCGACTGGTAACGGCTCTCGCCAAGGTTGGAGGCCTTTGCTTCGACGCAGGCAAAAGGTCACTATCGGGGCAGGAATCGCTACTTCAGTCGGTATGAGGTCGTTGACGATTGGCGATAAGTGAGCAACCGATGACTTCGCTCATTCAAGAGGCTTGTCTTGTAAATCCGATCTGGGACACTCCTCGGGCCTCCTGCAAGGGTCGTGACTCCCAATTTGCCGCCGCTCAGCCGCTCCTGGCCCCTAAGCGGGCATTCTGAAGGTCAATTGCTCGTGCGCTCCCACTAGACAAACCCGTAGCGCTGCGTCGGGCTGGCGCCAGAAAGCTGAATGGCGTGGCGGATGTCATCAGGGTCGACCGCATGTCGGTATTGAGCAACCGCATGCGTCATGGCAAGGTCTAGGATCTTGCGGGCCTGCCGCGGCGAGCAAGTGCCAAGGACAGTGAGGCTTTCGTGCGAGAGCTCGACACCGAACCAGTCGCCCCACTTGGCGATCAGATCGCGGTAGATCGACCGAAGGATCGCCATGATCTGGGCTGCGGAGGGTGTCGGGATCTCGATAATGAAGGCCCGATCAAGAAGCGGCTTTGCGATCGCCTGACGATTGTTTGCAGTTGCAAACCATATAACTCTGTCGGCGGCAAAGCACAGTTTGAGATAATCATCCTCGAATGATTTGGCTGTTTGTTTTTCCCAGAGGTCATAGAGCGGCCCGAGAACATCGCCATAGTCTCCGCTACGCATAGCCTTGTCGATTTCATCAAGTATAAAAATCGGTGATGCTGTGGCATCCATGATCAAAGCTTGAGCGATCTGGCCGATCTTGGCATTGCGCCAGCTGGGGTCGAGCCCGGAAAATACCCCGGTCGATGATTGGTTGGGCAAGGAGACGACCTTCGGCACGATGTTCAGGCGCCTTGCGATCTCATGCGCAAGATAGGTCTTTCCGAGGCCGGGCTCGCCGATCATCAGCACGGGCGGGAGATCCACTGGCCGGTCTGCTGCCAGCGCCGCTCGAAGCGCCGGTAACAGAAGGGTAAAGAGCTTGCCAGCATGGCCGGCTTCGCCCGCAAGGTTTTCGAGCGAGGCCAACCGCTCTTCGGTTGGCTGGCATAGATCGCGCCATCCCGCATGTTCATCCTCAGCAATTCGTGTGTACCAAGCGCTACGTTGTTCTCGCCCGTTTCCAAACTCGGGATCGTTTTCGTCAGCAAGGCGCTGTGCAGCTTGTGGATTGCAGACCCGCTTGCGCCATGCCTTTGCGCCATGGTTTGTCAGTTTTTCTTCAGTGCCGACCGGAGAGAGAGGGAGCTCAAGGGGATCGGGTGCCTCCGCGTGCGTTTCGAGGGCGGCTGTCACGGGTGCTTGAGACAATGATCTTGCCCAGATCCGCCGGTAGATGGCTCGGCGCGCTTCTACCTCTCCGTCAGCAGCTTGCGCATCATCGTTGTTGAAAGTCTCGGGTTGCTTGTCTCCAGCGCTCATTCTGGTCATATCCCGAAGGGGTCTGATATCCGCAGGAAGACCAGCCGTTTCGGTGTGATCGCTCCCTCGAGGACCGCATTCATGATGCTTAGCCATCGTTGTTACCCCCCGTATAATGCCGGACAAGTTCGCCGAGGCCTTGCGCCAGGAGGGCGACGTCTGATTTTAGATTGATGACGTAGAGCTCGCGGGCCTCAGCGAGTTGATCCGGCGCATCGCGATTTCGGTAATGGGTGTAGAACCAGCCGTGCTGGTCAACGCCGCCGTTGCGCAAGCGCTGCTGACCGGCTTCGGTGGACAATGCACTGCGGAGGCTCAGGTTTGTGAGCAGGCTATCGACGAGGCCGTCAACCGTTTCGGGATGAAGGCACGCGGGCAGGCTGATGCGGATCCCGTCCTCCTGAAACTCGACGAGGTCGCAAATTGACGGCCCAAGCGCATCCGGTCTCGCCAGCCGGATCAGGGTCCAGGCATTGGCCCCCGGCAGCGGGGTCATAGCCGCGATATCGTCACCGGGCCGGCCCCAATACCCGGCATAGTGATGGCGAGAGAGGCCTGCAATCCGGTTGAGAGCACCGTAGCGCGCGACCCCGATCTTGTAGGTTGCGATGCCAGTGAGCCGTGCGAACTGCGCGAGATGGGGGGCGCCGGCACAATAGATTGTGTAATCGATCATCGCCTTTGCCGGGTTTGCTGGCGCGATCTTGTCGAGCCGAGGTGGTGTGAACAGGTGGCTCGCATCAAACGAGGTGCCGCGATCACGCGCGGCAAATGGGTTCGCGGTCATAGGGTGGTATCCTGACATTAGTGAGTTTGATCGGGGATGTGTTCGACGTGGACCTCGATACCCAAACGGACAGCCTCGAGGCGCATCGCAAACGCAGCGAGCGAGTACAGAAACCCTGACGATTTTGGGTAAGGTCCGGCGAATAGCGCGGCGTACTTGCGCTGGAATTCGTCATAACTATCCACCTCGAGGGCGAGGAGGCGAAGGGCGAGATCGGCGGCACGCCGCTCGATCTGGCCCTTCAGAAGGTCGTCGGCATGATCAGAATTGCGGGCATCCTCGGTTGTGGTGACAAGTGCGTCGGCGGCCTCGATCAAGCTGAGCTCGATTCGCTGGCGGTCGAATTCCGAGTATTTTTCACGGACGGTTGGAGCGATGGGGCCGGTCGGGGGCTCGGATGCATTCTTGGGATTGTGGTTCGACATGATGGGTGGTCCTTAGGGTCCAGAGAAACAAAAACGCCGCCCCGGAATGGGACGGCGACGGGAGGGGGATCGGAGAAAACGACGCTCAGGAAAACGATCGTCGTCAGGGAAGAGAAGACACTTTCACGGGATTTTACCCCACTAGCCTTCTGACTCCTTTGACTTTTTTCTGATCATTCGGCTCTCGAAATGCGTCACCGCGGGATCGTCCACCGCAAGGTTCAAGCGCCCGATATCGGCACGAAGGACCGCCTCGCAGACGAGCTCGAAATGGCCATGCTCGGGCCGATCGGCTTGAGAATCGGCGAGCATCATCACCCTGGCCATGAACTCATCGCGTGACTGCGCTGGCTTCAGCGCCTGCTCGATCAGCAACAGGTCCAATGTCCATTGGGCTGCAAAAACGAGCCTTGGATCCAGGAACGGCAGCGCGCCGATGAGCCAAGATTCGAGATCGAAGATCTCGACATAACGATCGAGCAAGGCGACGGGCTGACCGGGGGCGGCAGCCAGAAACCGCTGGAGCGACGCGGGGAGGACATCGATATCGGTTGCGCCAACAACCTCTTCAACCTCAAGCGGATCGAGAATCGGGTCGATATCCATCGGCTCATCAAGGGTTTGCGGGCAACTCAGTGGCTCGGCATGCATCGGTTCCGCTTGCATTGGTTCCGCTTGCATCGGCTGGACCGGCATCTGTTCTTCGGACAACGGCTCTTCTGCATTTGGCTCTTGGTTCGCGAACTCGACCGTCGAAGGGTCGATGGCCGCAGGATCAGTGGCCGAGGAAGCGATGGCCAGTGAGGAAGAGGGATGAGCACCCTCTTGATGGTCGCCCAAAGCGTTGGGGCCCGGGAGGCCGAATTGTGTGCCCTCAATTTTTGGGGTTTCAGGATGGCTCAGGGCAGCAGATGCCGCCGCCAGCGCCGCGTCGCGGCGTGCGTCTTCATTCATCGACATGGTCGTGGTCTCACTTGTTGTGGAGGGTGGGTGAGCCTCTAGGGATCAGAAAGCCAATCCATGGGAATTGACAAAAAACAGGCTCAAAAGACTGAATCACATAATTAAATGACGCTGCTCGTTGCGATCAGTCAGCGCATCCTGGGGATTGGTTGTCTGAGGGATTCTGGGGTCAAAGCCTGACCGCACGAGCAAAGCGCAGCGCAACAATGCTGAACCCATATTGCGGGGAGCCAGATCAAGGCGCGCCGACAAGGAAGCTCGGGGATGGCATGGCGCGATGGGTCGAGGTGCTTGAACGCTCTCAGGCACATAAGATCGGCAATCACCGGATCTGTCGAGGAACGGATGTCGGACCGAAAGATCAGAAAGAGGAGAGATCGGCAGACGGATTACCGTTCCATCCCGCCTTTCCCCCTTTGCCGGGCAATCATGACCCGCTTCCGCTCGCCCGCCTTCTGGGGTTTCGCGGGCCGGCTATCAGGCCTTTGCTCGGTCTCCTGCGGAGCCGTGGGATTCGATGCTTTCAGGGCTGCAAGAACAGCAATGGCTTCATCCGAGGAAGGCAGCGACTGGGTTGGCGGGATCCTCGTTCTTGGCGGGTTGCCGCCGGTTTTCTGGCTTGTCGCACCATGCGCCTGCCCATCGACGACTGACGGGCCGCGCTGCTTGTCTCGGGGCTTTTTCTCACGCGCCGGTATCTTGATTTTTCCGGCCTGCTGCTCGAAGTTCCGCCTCGTCAAACGCTCGAATTCTGCGCCAATTTCGCGATCAAGGGCCTCCGAAAGCTGTTCAGCGGCACGCTCTTCCAACGATTCGTCGTCCGACGATCGCAGCCGGAACCGGCTCGTGATCCGCAAAGCGACATGCGAGAGGGCATGGAGGTAGGCGATGTCGGCACCATCGGCGGTGGGAACAACATCACTTTCCTTTGCCGCCTTTGCTTTGGCGGACCGTGTCGAACGCGCATTGCACTGGATCGTGCGCGCAATCGAGTGGACGTCATCCTCCCATTGCTGGTTCGCAAGCTTTACGCCGCGCGGCGTCGTCAGCCCGCGACGCTCGCGGCCATAATCTGCCTTCGACAAGTGCGGCCATGGTGGCGGCAGACCCATGGCCTTGTGGGTGCGCGGGTCGAGGCGTTTGTCATACTCGCCGCGTTCGAGATGCTTGTTTGCAATCCGCGCAAAGCGGGACCGCTCCGTGGGAATCCATTTGCGGGCGTTCATCTCCCGTATTTTCTCTTGGGTGAACGGCCGGATGACGCGCTTGGTGTCATTGGCGTAGGTCTTCACCGCCTCGATGGAAAAATCCCAGACCAGCTCTCCGGAAACTGGATGGGGGATTTTCTTCGCCGGCCGCGTCGCCAGATTGATGTGGAGGTGGTAGTTCCGTGGATCGTTGCTCGGACCGGGCGCGTGAATCACCGCCCAGTACGGGATTCCAAGGCTCTCGAACTCGGCCGTGTACTCCTTGGCGAGGGCGAGCCGCTCGCGGGCCGTCATCTCATGCGGCAGGCTGACAATCATTCTGGTCTGCACATTGCCGCCACGCCCGAGAGCGAAGCGAACCGGCGCAGGCTTTGCGGGATCCCGCTTGGCCGAGGCAACAAAGCCGGCACGCGCGAAAGCGCGGAAGACCATGAGTGCTTCATTGTCAGACACGGCAACAGATCGGGATCCCGCAACAATCTCGGCGAAAACCCGCTCCGGAAAATCTCGCGATCGTATCGCCTTGGACCAGATTTCGGGGTCAGCGTCCGGGTCGAAGGCCAGAACCGTTGGGCGCGGCTTGTTCTCGACTTCCTCAAGTTGTCGCCAGAATTCCAACCGCTCCTGCGGATCGGACGAGATCGTGCCCCAGGAGGATCGTTCGCGCTCATCGGTTTCAGTCGCACCATCGCGCTCGATATAGCCCTGATGATTGGCCGCATCCCCGGGATCGAGGGTCTCCACCCCGTCCTCGCGCTCGATGTATTTTTGATGCGCGACACTCCCGAGGTCCTTGAACTTGCCAATCGCGCGCCAGGGCACCCGCCCCACCAGTAGATCGACGATCAGGCCGCCGGTGGTGACATGGCGGACGTCGAAGTGAAACGACACCCGTCCCTCAGAGGAAGTCGGTCGGCTTGTGGCAATGATCGGAGATGCCATCATGCCTGCCACGGTCATGAGGCCAGGCGAAGTCCACCATGCGCGAAACAGCACTTGAGCCCGCTCAGATCCGACCCTGGCATTCAGGATTTTTAGCGCACGCCGCTCGGCCGCGGCGATCGCCGCATGCGTGACCCGCATGGCCTCCTCAATCTCCCGATCGAGCTCCGCCTGCTTTGCGCGCGCCAACCGGGCGGCGGCGCGTTCCTGGCGCTGGTTGAAAAGCTTAAGGGCATTATCATAGCTGTCCATGACGGGTTCTCTCCTTTGAAAAAAGACAAGAACGACAGCTGATATTTGAATGTCACCGCCCGATCGCGGCAACAATGAGGCCTCAATCGACGTCAATCAAAATATATCCTGATCAACGGCACGAAAATTCATGCAATTTACAAAGCAATGCGATGGGAACGCTGAGTGAAGCTATCAAAAATACAAATCTTGGATGGCGTTGAGACATCGACCGTACTTAAAATTAATCATTTGTTAACTAGGAACACGAGAACCGCTTGACCCAATGTAAAAGGCCGCTACCTTGAGCCCGGTATCCTGTCGCACTTGGGCAGGTTAATCAGTTCGATCCACGGGAATTCCTTTATTGGAAGTGAGCTTGGTTGAACTGCACTCACCCGCTTCGGTGGGTGATGTTGAAACAAAACGTGATGCTTCAATCGGCTTCGGCCGCGATAGGCGGTCTGAGCGCGTCAGTCTGTTCACCCGCTTCGGCGGGTGAGGTTGAAACAAAACGCGATGCTTCAATCGGCCTCGGCCGGGATAGGCAGTCTGAGCGCTTCATTTTGTTCACCCGCTTCGGCGGGTGAGGTTGAAAAGAGAAAGTTGGGCGGCCTACCGCACCGACAACTAAGGCCATTCATGGTCTTTTGATCACCCGTTTTAGCGGGTGAGTTGAGAATGATCCAAGAGCATCTTTGCTCTTTTGGACCATCAAGGGAAGTCGGCGGTAAGCCGGCTTTCTTGTGTTTGAGAGCGATTCACGGCCGTTCCGAGCCCGGCGACGTTCTCATCCTGATTGTCGCGCTGCGATCCTCGGTGATGAACATCGCTTGGCGCGCGCGTGCATTTAAGGCCCGTAACAGCCGTGCAGGAATTTCTCTTCCGGCGGGACACTCTCTGAACCTGCCCCAGGGACTGTTGGCATCCGTTCTTCCCTTCCCCGGATGACTTGACCGGTCTGGTCCCCGCTGCGATTGAAAAACGATGGCAAAACGCGACGCATTTGACGCGACGAAGCTCGCCGCACTCGGCGCAGAACGGCTCGCAACCATCCTCCATGAACTCGCTGGGAACGATGCGGCGGTCAAACGCATGCTCAAGCTGGAACTGGCCAGCGCCGATGGTCCCGAGAATGTTTCCAGCAAAATACGTAAGCGGCTGACCGCAATCGGAAAGGCACGGTCTTATATCGATTGGCATAAAAACCGGGCTTTGGCGGAGGACCTGGAGGCGCAGCGCCGGGCGATTGTCATTCACGTTGTGCCCAAAGATCCGGCATTGGCGAGCGAACTGCTCTGGCAGTTCATGTCCCTCGCAGCATCCGTCTATGCCCGCTGTGATGACAGCAACGGCACGGTTGGCAATGTGTTCGCCTTGGCGCTGGAGGATCTTGCTCGTGCCGTTGCCGCAGAGAAGCCTGCCGCTGCCGCGCTCGCCGACAAGGTCTTCGCCGGCGTCGTTGCCAATGATTACGGCCAGTTTGATGATTTGATCCCGATGATGGCTGAGCCGCTGGCGGGCGAGGGCCTTCAACGCCTGAGGGCACTGTTCGAGGCGATGGTTGCCGATCCGCCCAAAAGGGTAAGCCATGACGAGCGTAAGGCGATCGGCTGGTCATCGCGCGGTGCAATCTATCAAGATGATCTGACGATCAGCCGGCACAAGCGGCTGGCGCAATCGGCGTTGACGGAAATTGCCGATGCCCTTGGCGATGTCGACGGGTACATCGCGCGCTTTTCGGCAGAGGAGCGCACCAATCCGGCGCTTGCCGCGCGGATCGCCGAGCGGCTACTGAATGCTGGGCGTGCGAACGAGGCCCTCGATGCGCTCAATAAGGCCGAGACATCGCGTCGCCAGGGCGAATATTGGCCGGATTGGGAACGGGTCCGGATCGATGTCCTGGACGGTCTCGGTCTATCCGAAGATGCACAGAGCGCACGTTGGACATTGTTCGAGACAGTGCTGCATCCGGGATACCTGAAAGCCTATCTCAAGAAGCTACCGGATTTTGACAATGATGAGGCCGAGGAAAAGGCCCTTCATCATGCCCTGGACTTCCGGGGTTTTCATCACGCGCTCGCCTTCCTGATCGAATGGCCGTCCCTCGACAAGGCTGCCGAACTGATCCTCGCCCGGCATTCTGAACTCAACGGCGACAATTACGGCGTCTTGACCGAGGCCGCAGAGCAATTGGAAACGCGGCATCCCCTGGCGGCAACACTTGCCTTGCGGGCGATGATCGACTTCGCGCTCGATAAGGCGCGCGCCAAACGCTATCCGCACGCGGTCCGGCATCTTGCAACCTGTGCCGATCTTGCGTTGCGGATCACCGAATATGCGCCCCATCCTGATCACGCGGCCTACGAGGCCGCGTTGAAAGCGAGACATGGGAGGAAGAGCGGTTTCTGGCTGGCATAATCGGCCAGTCGCCCCGTACTCGGTCCGTCACGTCTGGCTTGAAAGGTGGCCGATTGCGGCCTTGCTTGCCGCTTAGGTATAGAGAAAAACCACCACGCCCGAGAGGGCGTGCGGCGAAGCCGCGTGTACGGGAAATTGCGGATGCAATGACCCGCCATTTTTCGAAATTTCCGATAAATCGAAGTCAATTGCAGCGCAATTGACGGTCATTTTTTGTGCCTGCACAAAAAATGAGGTGTTGGACAAATATCTTTAAAAAGATGAGGACTCGCACTCCCCTGTGCGCAGCCCCGAAAATCTCGTTAGCGTCCCCGAACGTGGTGTAATTTCCGGTGGATTTTGGGGCGCAAAAATCGCGCTCTGATCGGTGTAGCGGGGGTGGTCATCGCGACAGGCGGTTTAGGGTGGAGTTGTCTGACTTCACATCTTCACCGGAGAGCCACGATGACCAACGAGAGACTTGCACTGAATGATCTTCTGGAAAAGGCCGGCGACGGTGATTTCCTCCGCACTGTCGCCGAGAGCGTGTTGCAGTTGCTGATGGAGGCCGATGTCGATGGCCTGATTGGCGCCGGGCGGCACGAGCGCAATGCCGAGCGCATGACCTGGCGTAACGGCTATCGCGACCGAACGCTGGATACGCGGCTGGGATCGTTGAACCTCAAAATCCCGAAGTTGCGCGCCGGCAGCTACTTCCCGCCGTTCCTGGAGGCACGCAAGACGACGGAGAAGGCTTTGGTGGCGGTCATCCAGGAGGCGTGGATCGGCGGCGTCTCGACCCGCCGCGTCGATGAACTGGCGCAGGCGATGGGCCTATCCGGCATCTCGAAAAGCCAGGTCTCCAAATTGTGCAAGGAGATCGATGAGCGGGTGAAAGCCTTCCTCGACCGTCCGCTTGAAGGCGACTGGCCCTATCTGTGGCTGGATGCTACGTACCTCAAGGTGCGCGAGGGTGGACGCATCGTCTCGGTCGCTGCGATAATCGCCGTTGCCGCCAACACCGATGGCCGGCGCGAGATCGTCGGGCTCGGTATTGGTCCCTCGGAAGCCGAAACCTTCTGGGCCACCTTCCTGAAGGGGCTGATGAAGCGCGGCCTGCGGGGGATCAAGCTCGTCATCTCGGACGTCCATGAGGTGTTGATTACCGCTGAGATTTGACCCGGGTTTTTCGTTGAGAAGTGACCCGGGTTGAAGATGTTTCCCGCGGTGTTGGCGGGTCGTCAAGCGGGAGCTTTCTCCTTTCGCTTTTTCGGGGTTGCGGCGCTGGCCTTGAAGCGGAAGCTGTCGTTTCCGGTCTCGAGGATATGGCAATGATGGGTCAGCCGATCGAGCAAAGCCGTGGTCATCTTGGCATCGCCGAACACACCAGCCCATTCGGCGAAGCTGAGGTTCGTGGTGATAACGACGCTGGTCTGCTCGTAGAGCTTGGAGAGCAGATGGAAGAGGAGCGCGCCGCCTGATGGGCTGAAGGGCAGGTATCCGAGCTCATCGAGGATCACGAGGTCAAGGCGGATGAGGCGCTCGGCTAGTTGCCCGGCCTTGTTCGCGGCCTTCTCCTGCTCGAGCGCATTCACCAGATCAACGGTCGAGAAGAACCGCACCTTCTTGCGGTGATGCTCGACAGCCTGGATGCCAAGCGCGGAAGCAATGTGGGTCTTGCCGGTTCCCGGGCCGCCGATCAGGACGATGTTGTCGGCGCCATCGATGAAGGCGCCGGCATGAAGCTGGCGGACCATTGCCTCATTGACCTCGCTGGACGCGAAGTCGAAGCCCGCCAGATCCTTGTAGGCCGGGAAGCGCGCGGCCTTGATCTGATAGGCGATCGAGCGAACCTCGCGCTCTGCCATCTCGGCCTTGAGCAACTGGGAGAGGATCGGGATGGCAGAGGTAAAGGCAGGTGCCCCCTGTTCGATGAGGTCGCCCACAGCCTGGGCCATGCCGTACATCTTGAGGCTGCGGAGCATGACAACGATGGCGGCGCTGGCGGGATCATGACGCATGGCGCATCCCTTTCCTGCGGAGGGTGTCATAGCGCTCAACATCGGCCCTCGGCTCGCGCGTGAGGCTCAAGGCCTGCGGCGCGTTGATCGGAGGAACCGTTGGCGCCTTGCCATCCACCAGTCGGTGGAGAAGGTTCAGGATATGGGTCTTGGTGGGAACGCCCGCCGCAAGCGCCATCTCGACGGCACACAGGACCGCCTGCTCGTCGTGATGAAGAACCAGGGCAAGGATCTCGACCATCTCCCGGTCGCCCCCGGGACGCCGGGTCAGCAGCGCCTGCAAGCGCCGGAAGGCCTCCGGCATCTCGGCAAAGGGAGCTCCGTTGCGCAGGGCTCCGGGCTTGCGCTGGATCACCGCCAGATAATGCCGCCAGTCATAGATCGTGCGCCCCGGCAGATGATGAGATCGTTCGATGATGCGGCGATGTTCGCACAGGATCTGTCCCTCCGCGGCGATCACGATCCGGTCGGGATAGACCCGAAGACTGACGGGACGATTGGCGAAGGAGGCCGGCACGGAGTAGCGGATACGCTCGAAGTGGATCAGACATGTCGGCGAGACCCGCTTGGTCTGTTCGACAAAGCCATCAAAGGGTCGCCCCGGCGGCATCAGGCTAGCGATCTCCCGGGCATGCACATCGGCAATCATGCCCGGCAGGGCGCCATGCGGGATCTCCGCCCATTGCGCGATACAGCGCGCTTCGAGCCAGGCATTGAGCGCATCGAGATCGGCGAAGCTCGGCATAGGTTGCCAGAGCCGTCGGCGCGCATCCTGCACGTTCTTCTCGACCTGGCCCTTCTCCCAACCGGAAGCCGGATTGCAGAACTCTGGATCGAACAGGTAATGGCTGGCCATGGCTGCGAACCGGGCATTGATCTGACGGGCCTTGCCGGATCCAAGCCGATCGACGGCTGTCTTCATGTTGTCGAAGATCCCGCGCCGGGGCACGCCGCCCAGAACCCGGAACGCCTGGGCCAGCGCATCGAACAGCATCTCGTGGGTCTGGAGCAGATAGGCGCGCAGGATGAAGACCCGGCTATGGGAGAGCTTGGTATGGGCCACCTGCAACTTGACGCGTTCTCCACCGAGGATGGCCCAATCCTCGCTCCAGTCGAACTGGAAGGCCTCGCCGGGGGCAAAGACCAGGGGAACGAAGATTCCGCGGCCGCTGGTCTGGGTTTCGCGTTGTCGCTCGTCCTTCCATGCCCGAACGAAGGCTGCAAAGCGACCGTATGAGCCGCCATAACCCAGGGCGACAAGATCAGCGTGCATCTGCCGCGCAGTCCGTCGCTGCTTGCGGGATTTGCCGGCCTCCGACCGCAACCACCCCGTCACCTTCGCGGCGAAAGCATCGAGTTTGCTCGGGCGATCAGGAACCTTGAACTTCGGCTCAACCGTGCCGGCGCGAAGATATTTGCGGATCGTGTTCCGCGACAATCCCGTGCGCCGCTCAATCTCCCGGATCGGCATCCCTTCGCGGAAATGCCAGCGCCGGATGACGCTCAATAATGCCATGTCGATCACTCCATGTTCCCCCGACCCAAAGCCAGGGAGAAGGTCAGAACATGGGTCAAATCTCAGTGGAAATTTACGAGAGCCCCGGGTCAGTTCTCAGCGGTAATCAACGGTCCATGAGGGCCTGAAAGCCGCCATCCAGCGCGTGATCGGCGCGACATGGCAGCGCTGCCGCGTTCACTTCATGCGCAATGCCCTTGCTCATGTTCCGAAGGGCCAGCACACCATGGTCGCCGCCGCC
>NZ_VTRS01000009.1:0-5000 GCF_008641065.1 Rhabdaerophilum calidifontis
CCTTGAAAGCCGGGCTATGGTTCCGGCGCGGTCGTCTCGTCATGGTCTCTCCTGTTCACGGCATCATGCCGATCTCAGGCAGAATTTCCACTTATCCCCGCTGTCCAGATTTCCCGAGCCAGCTCTGCCCCACAGTTGAAGCACGCGCAGCCAAAACGCTTCCACACGTCATCGGCTAACTCGGTACCCTTCTCGTGTCTATAACGCAGCTGGGGAGTGCCTCCGTACAGCTCCGCTAGCAACAACTCGAAAGCCCTCCGACGGGCACCGTCTTCCTTCATCTGGGCTGAGGATCGCTGCGGGTTATGCGCGGCGTTCACTTCGAACTTCTTGCAGAAACGACACTCGAGCTGATAACCATAGTCGAGCTGAAGCACTTCGGCTGAATCCTCAACGTTCCGAAGTCTTCCGAAGGTCGCATGTTTGCAAGGCCGCCTGTGTTCGGCAACACAATGATTGCTGAAACTCAGTTGGTCACGCTCAACCGCAACATTGACGGGAAGAAAGCGACCGCAACGGTTACATGACTTGAGTATCAGCGGGTGGTCTGCGCTAGAGGCACCTTCAACGGCTTCGACTTCCACCACTCCAGCCCCGTCATCCTCAATAAACAGGGCTTCCGGGGAAAACTGATACATATTTCGCATCAGCTCTGGGCGTGCACCATCCAAATGTTTGTGCCGCACGCGCCCACACAATGGCGCATAAAGTGCCACAGAACCCTTGGACGTTGCCGTCAGCGTTAGAATTACCTCGACAGGCGAGGCGTCATTTGCGAGCCACATGCTCCCAGCTTTGTTCCAACTCGCAGAACCGTACTC
Organism: Rhabdaerophilum calidifontis; assembly: GCF_008641065.1. Lineage (GTDB taxonomy): Bacteria > Pseudomonadota > Alphaproteobacteria > Rhizobiales > Beijerinckiaceae > Rhabdaerophilum > Rhabdaerophilum calidifontis. Next base: position 822 of record NZ_VTRS01000009.1, read on the forward strand.
AGTGAGTGTTCTTTTGTCTGGTCCGCCTACAATGGAACATACGACGCCATCAGTGCGCCAGAACCAAATACCATAACCAATGAGCTGTCCTTTCACGTGCCCACTTATAGTAAACGTGACCGTAACAGTCTCACTGGGCTCCATGGGGATGATCTTTTCAAGATGCCGGCGAAACTCACCGCCCGATGTGTCCTTATGCACCTTAAACCCAGATGTTCTTGTCATCGCGCGGCGACGACCAGCGTAAAGGGTCTTTCCTGGAAGCTTTCCACCACCAACTGGGCCTAATGACATTTAGATAGCCTCTTTCCCGCAAATGGCTGGGGAAGCAGGACATCCTGTCAGAGGCCAGCGCCTCAGAAGCGATGTAACATTCCGCGCAGCGTACTAACCCCATTCTTCTAGGTGACGCGGCTGGACCGCACAATCCCCCTGACCTTCTTGAAGGCGTGCCGCTCTTGCCGTCAGCGGGACATACGCGATCCAGCGTGTGGCAGACCGTCGGGAAGATATCGTTTGCCTAGCATTCCCGCTCTTTCCCAACGGCTCTGATACCCCGGAGGCTCTGGAAATGAGAGTCTCCGCGCCATGCGGACGCTCCTCAATCGCCTGTTAGGACTTACGCGCACGCGCGGCTTTGACGCTGCGGGTGGTGGTCGTCGTTGGGAGGGTGCCCGGACCGTCGATGGGCTGAACACGGCGATCCTGGCGGGCGCGACAACGGCGGCGCGGCGGTCCGGATGGTATGCGCGGAATAACCCATGGGTCGCGGCGGCGTTAGACAGCCTGGTGGGCAATGTCGTCGGCGCGGGGATCAAGCCGCAGTCCACACATCCGGATCGGGCGGTACGCGAGCGGTTGCAGATGCTGTGGCTGCGCTGGACGGATCATGCCGATCCGGGCGGGCTGGCCGACTTCTACGGACTGCAGGCCATGGCCGTGCGGGCGATGGTCGAGGGCGGGGAGAGTTTCGCTCGGCTGCGGGTCGTGCCCGAGGCCGCCGCCGTCCCCCTGCACATCGACCTGCTGGACCGGGACCAGGTGCCGCTGGACCTGCACCGTGACATCGGCGGTGGCGCGCGCATCCGGGCTGGCATCGAGTTCAGCGGCGCTGGGCAGCGCACCGCCTATTGGGTCATGCGCGACCGGCCCGGCGATCCGCTGACCTCGCTGCGGCTGGAACCGCTGCGGCTGCCCGCCGCCGATTGCCTGCATTTGTTCAAGCCGCTGGCGGCTGGCCAATTGCGCGGGATCACCTGGCTGGCCCCGGTGCTGCTGCGGTTGCACGAGTTAGACCAGTTCGAGGATGCGGCGCTGGTGAAAGCCAAGGTCGCGGCGCTGTTCACCGGCTTCATCACCGATCCGGACGGCACGGCGGGCGGCCTGAGCGGGACGAACACCAACGGCGCGCTGACCGTGGGCATGGAGCCCGGCAGCCTGATCCCCCTGCCGCCCGGCACCGATATCCGCTTTTCCAACCCGACCGAGCACGATGCCTATGCGCCCTTCGTGAAGAACCACCTGCGCGCCATCGCTGCCGGGATGGGCCTGCCCTATGAACTGGTCTCGGGCGATCTGGAGGGCGTCACCTATTCCTCGATCCGCGCCGGGCTGATCGAGTTCCGCCGCCGGGTCGAGCAGCTGCAGCACAATGTCGTCGTCCATCTGTTCTGCCGCCCGGTCTGGGAACGGTTCGTACGGCTGGCAGTGCTGACGGGCGATCTGCCTGCGCGGGACTTCGACCGCGATCCTGCCGCCTATCTCGCGTGCGAATGGCTCCCGCCCAAGTTCGATTACGTCGACCCGAAGAAGGACGTCGAGGCCGAGATCCTTGCCATCAACGCCGGGCTCAAGAGCCGTCGCCAAGCGATTTCCGAACGGGGCTATGACGCCGAACAGGTCGATGCCGAGATTGCCGCCGACAAGGCACGCACCGATGCGCTGGGCCTGAGCTTTAGTGCAGCGCCTGTTCAGAAGGAGGAAATCCCCGATGAATGACACCGTCACGCTTCTGACCCGCCGAGCCGATCTGGCCCCATCCAGCGCCAACCGTGATGACCGCACTGTCGAGGTGATCTGGTCAACCGGCGCGCCCGTGCGTCGTCGCGACATGGCTGGCCAGTATATGGAACGCCTCAGCCTTGCGCCCGAGGCGGTGGACCTGTCGCGCCTCCAAGGGGCCAGCGTCCTGGATGCCCACCGGCAATCCGCCGTCCGCGATGTGCTTGGCAGCGTCCAATCGGCCAGCGTCGATGGCCAGCGCGGCACGGCGCTGATCCGGTTCTCAGCCCGGCCCGAGGTTGAGCCGCTCTGGCAGGACGTGCTGTCAGGGATCCTTCGGCATGTCTCGGTTGGCTATTCAGTCGAGGAATGGGCCGAGGCCACCGAGAACGGCGCACGGGTTCTGACCGCCGTGCGCTGGACCCCCCACGAGATTTCCCTGGTGCCGACGCCCGCCGACCCCGGCGCCCACATCCGCATGGAGACCCACATGACCGACATCACCACCCCCGCCCCGCCCGAGGCGCAGACCCGCGCCGCGATCAACACCGAGATCCGCTCCATCGCCCGCATCGCCGGGCTGGACCAGGCGTGGATCGACGGCCAGATCGACGCCGCAGCAGATGCTGATACCGCCCGCCGTGCCGCCTTCGAGGCGCTGGCCAGCCGCAGCGCGCCCACGATCCGCACCGAACAGGTCCGCGTCGAGATGGGCGAGAGCCAAGACGACCCGAGCCTCCGCGCCCGTCAGATGGGCGAGGCCCTCTATGCGCGCATCAACCCGCGCCATGACCTCTCCGAACCGGCCCGCCGTTATGCCTACGCCACACCCGTGGACTTGGCCAAGGAACTGCTGACCCTGCGCGGCGAGTCCACCATGGCGCTGTCGCCCGCCAGCCTTGTCACCCGCGCCCTGCACACGACCTCCGATTTCCCGATCATCCTCGGCAACACCGTGGGCCGCGTGCTGCGCGATGCCTACCAGGCCACCCCTTCCGGCATCCGCCGCTTGGGGCGGCAGACCTCGGCGCGGGATTTCCGGGCGGTGAACAAGATCATGCTGGGCGAAGCGCCGCTCCTAGAGAAGCTGAACGAGGCGGGCGAGATCAAGGCCGGGACCATGGCCGAGGCGCGTGAGGCCTACAAGATCGAGACCTGGGCGAAGAAGATCGGCATCACCCGGCAGGTGCTGGTCAACGACGACCTCGGCGCCTTTGCCGACCTCGCGCGCCGGATGGGTCAAGGCGCAGCCGAGACGGAGGCACGCATCCTTGTCACCCTGCTTGAGGCGAACAGCGGCAACGGCCCGACGCTGTCGGACAACAAGGCGCTGTTCCATGTCGATCACGGAAACCGCGCGACGACTGGCGCTGTGATCTCCGACACCACCCTTTCGGCCGCCCGGCTGGCGCTGCGGACGCAGAAGGGCATCGAGGGCCGCGTGATCCGTGTGACGCCGAAGAACCTGCTGGTGCCACCCGCGCTGGAGACCGTGGCCGAGAAATGGTTGGCGACCATCGCGCCCGCCACGGCCGCCGATGTGAACCCCTTCTCGGGCGCTATGTCGCTGGTGGTCGAACCCCGCCTGACCAGCGCAACCCGCTGGTATGTGACCGCCGACCCCGGCGAGATCGACGGCCTCGAGTTCGCCTATCTCTCGGGCAACGAGGGGCCGCAGGTGGAAAGCCGGTCGGGATGGGATGTGGACGGCGTGGAAATCCGGGTGATCCTGGACTTCGGCGCAGGCTTCATCGACCACCGCGGCTGGTTCCAGAACCCTGGGGCGTGACGTGGCCGACCTCGCCCAACTCACCGCCTGGCGCGACGCCCTGATGGCCGCCCGCTATCAGGGCATCCGCACCGTCGAATACGACGGCAAGCGGGTGACCTATGCCAGCGACGCCGAGATGGCGGCGGCGCTGGGCGACCTCAACCGCCAGATCACCGGCACGACGGCGCACATCGCCGTGGTCCGCATCCAATCCTCGAAAGGGCTCTGACAATGCAGAACTACATCCAGAACGGTCAGGTCATTACCGTTGCCGCACCCGCAGGAGGCGTCACCTCGGGTGAAGGGCTGATCGTCGGCAACATCTTCGGCGTCGCCGACTATTCTGCCGCAGAGGGCGATCCGCTCGAACTGGCCACCACGGGCGTCTACAAACTCCCCAAGGCCAC
>NZ_VTRS01000009.1:12500-116601 GCF_008641065.1 Rhabdaerophilum calidifontis
GCTAATCGGCATCGTTCTCACCGGCATCACCGGTGCTGCGCTGATGCTGCTCTCGGTGGCCGGGGCGCTCGGCCCGCTGCGCAACGCGGTGACGGAGCCGCAGATCGCCAAGGTGGGCCGGGACGAGCGGATCGCGGCCGGCGGCATGGTCATCGCGGCGCGGCGCGGCGACAAGCTGGTGCGGCGCGCCAATCTCGTCGCCGCGCGGCAGGATTACCGCATGCCGGTCCAGGTGAAGGCCGGCGACGCCATGGTGACCCGCCACCAGAGCTTCACCCGGCTGGCGACGCCGCTGGCGATCGAGACCCTCGGTTTTGGCGATTCGGTGCCGGCCTTCAACGTCGCACGACTGGTTTCCCTCGCAAGCGAGGATCGCGCCGCGCTTGATGCCGAAGGCCAGGCGACGAGCGATGCCGAGGTCGGGCTGGCGATTCGCGACATCGCCGCCGCACGCGGCCTGCCCCATAGCGGCATCGTCCTTAAGGAGCAGGATGCGCTGTCGCAGGTCTTCGATTTTCTCTCCGAGCGCCGGCGCGACCCTGGCACCGATGCGGCGCAATTGCGGCTCGCGAAGGTGATGCGCGCCCCCACCGAGGGCACCAATCTCCTCTCCTTCTCCGGGGCAGTCGGCGATCCGTTCTCGAAGCTGGTCGTCAGGATGGTGCCGGAGAATGTCTCGCTCCTGCCTCGGCAGGACGCGGTGCTCACGCCGCTGCCGGTCGAGGAACGGCTGGTCCTCAGCCGCAACGAAGCCGCGACCCGGCAGACCCTGCGCGGACTCGGCCTCGATCCGCGCCAAGTCAACGATATCATCGCGGCGCTCACGCGCAGCCGCTCGACCAGCGTGCTCGACGGCAACGGCATGCTCAAGCTGACGCTGCAACCCTCCGAACCCGGCGGGCGCAAGGAGCTGATGCGGATCGAACTGTTCATCGACGAACAGCTTGCCGCCTCGGCCGGCCGGCGCGACGATGGCACGTTCTGGCCGGTCGAGATCCGCGATCTCGCGCCCAAGAAACCGGCCGAGCCGGCGCAGAGCGGCGAGGAGGACGAGGAGGACGAGAGCAATTCCTCCCGTCTCACCATCTACGCCTCGATCCATGAAACCGCGCGCCGGCATGATCTCCCGCCCGCGATCGTCGAGGATGTGATCCGCACCGTATTCTTCGATGTCGATCTCCAGCGCCGGGTGCAGCCGGGCGATTCGATCGAGCTTCTGGTCTCGAACGGCGAAGGCGAGAATGCCCGGCCGGAATTGCAGCTCGTCTCGCTCATCACCAGCGGCGTGAAGCGGCGTTATTACCGCTTCAAGCTCCCGGACGAGGACATCGTCGATTTCTTCGACGATCAGGGCCGGTCGGTGAAGCAGTTCCTGCTCCGCAAGCCGATCGACGGCGGCGAGCTGCGCTCGACCTTCGGCATGCGCCGCCACCCGATCCTGCGCTATTACCGGCTGCATTCCGGCGTCGACTGGGCGGGACCGGTCGGCATGCCGATCCGCGCCGCCGGCAACGGCACCGTGCGCCTCGCCGAATGGGATTCGGGCTATGGCCGCCGCGTCGAGATCGAGCACAACCACGGTTATGTCACGACCTACAGCCACATGTCGGCCTTCGCGCCCGGCATCAAGGTCGGTGCCCGCGTCCGCCAGGGGCAGATCATCGGCCGCCTCGGCTCCTCGGGCCTCTCGACCGGCCCGCATCTGCATTACGAGGTGATGATCAACGAGCGGTTCGTCGATCCGCTGGCGATCAAGCTGCCGCGCGGGCGCGAACTCGGCGGCCGCCAGCTTGCCAGCTTCAAGCGCGAGCGCGACCAGATCGAAGCCGTGCTGCGCGCAGCCCCCGGCGCCAGCGCTCTCGTCGCGCAGAACTGAGCCTTCAGGCGGCCGCGTTGGCCTCCGCATGGCCGAGCGCGGCGAGCACTGCGCGCACCTCGATCGGTTTCACCACCATTGCGTCGATCTCCGCCGCGAGCGGATCCTCCGGGGCAAGCACCTCGGCGCTGACGACGATGATCCGCGGCCGGCTCGACCGGGGCAGCCGCGCGATCCGGGCGATCAGCGTCCGCCCGCCGCCATCCGGCATCTGGAGATCGGTCAGCACCACCGCCGGCCGCGCCCGCGCGATGATCTCGGAGGCGGCTTCGACGCTGGCCGCCTCGCAGCAGGCGTGCCCGGCCGCTTCGAGGATGGTGACGAGCACGCGCCGCGCCGCCGGGTGATCGTCGACGATGAGGCAGAAGCCGGACCCTGCCGCCATTGCCGGCCGCGATCCCGGCCAGTCGAAGGCGAATCGCGCGCCGCCCCGGGGCCCCGGCCCGCCCGTGAGGCGACCGCCATGCGCAGCGACGATGCCGCCGGCGATCGAGAGCCCGATCCCGGCGCCGCCGCTCCGCCCCTCGATCCGCCCGCCCTTCGCGATCAGCCGCGCCGCCACCGCCTCGGTGAGCCCCGGCCCCGAATCGCTGACCGCGAACATGAGCCGCCCATCCGCCCGTTCGTCGAGGGCCAGGATGATGCCGCCGGCTTCCGTGAGCCGGAAGGCGTTGTCGAGCAGATTCTCCAGCACCTGGCGCAGCGGCACAGCCTCCACGCTCCGCGCCGCCAGCGCCGGCGTCAGGCCCGTCAGCGCGAAATCGAGGCCGCGCGCGCGGGCGCGCGCCTCGCTCGCCAGCCGCAGATCATCGAGAAGCGCGCCGAGCGGCCGCTCTCCGGCGGGCGGTTCCGCGCCGGGATCGAGGATGGCGTTGGCGATGGCGCGCAGATGCCGGCAGGAGGCGGCGAGCGCCTCGACGATCCGGCGCTGGCCGGGGTCGAGCGGGCCGGCTCCGAGCAGCGCGATCATCGCCTCGACCCCGCCGAGCGGCGAGCGCAGCTCATGCGCGATCTCGGCAAGGCGCCTGCCGCTCTGTTCCGATTCTTCGGCCATGATCGCGGGTCCGATCCATTCGCCGGCCGGGCCGGCTCCATTCTGGGTGCAAGGAGCCTAGCCCGCCGCCCTTAAGCCTTGCCTAAAGCGATGCATGCGGAAACCGCTTGCCGGCCGCGGAGCTTTGCGCGCATAGCCGCCGGCACTTGTCCAATTCTTGGGCCGCCGCCGTGATTCTCGCCTCGCTCGCCATCGTCGCCCCCATCTTCGCGCTGGTCGCCCTCGGCTACGGGGTCGTCCGCGCCCGGCTCGCGAGCGCAGAGGCCGGCAACGGGCTCTCCGAATTCGTGTTCGTGCTGGCAATTCCGGCACTGCTGTTCCGCACGGTGGCGGGGGCAGATTTCCCGAGCCTCAATCCCCTGCCCTATTGGGCGGCCTATTTCATCCCGCTCGCCCTGTGCTGGACCCTCGCCGGCCTCTATGCCCGCCGCCTCGGCCGTGATGCGACCGAACAGGCGATCACCGGGTTCGCGGCGGCGCAATCCAACACGGTCATGGTCGGCATTCCGGTGATCCTCGGCACGCTCGGCGATCGCGGCTCGGTGGCGATCGTGCTGCTGCTTGTCGTGCATCTGCCGGTGACGATGAGCATCGTCACGCTGCTGATCGCGCGGGGCGAGGGCGGCGGCGCGGGCCGGCTCCTGCGTTCGCTCGCCCTGCACCCGATCCTCCTCGCGATCTTCGCCGGTCTCGCCTGGCGCGCGGCGGGGCTGCCGATGCCGGATATCCTGCGCACGCTGCTGCGCTATCTCGGCGACACCGCGGCGCCCTGCGCGCTGGTGGCGATGGGCATGTCGATGCACCGGGTCGCGCTCGCCGGCAACCGGCGGATCATCGCGCTCGTCACCGCGATCAAGCTGGTGCTGCACCCGCTGCTTGTCTATGTGCTCGGCGTGAAGCTGATGGGGCTGCCGCCGCTTTTCGCCGCTTCGGCCCTGCTCTTCGCCGCCTGCCCGACCGGAATCAACGCCTTCCTCGTCGCCGACCGCTACAAGAGCGGCGCCGCGACCGTTTCCGGCGCGATCACGCTCTCCACCGTGCTCGCCATCGTCACCATGACATTCGCGGTCTCGGTCGCGACCGGCCTCATGCGCTGAGAGACCCTCGCACCGGGAGAATCACGCCTCGAAACCGAGATGGCGCCGGATCGCGGCGGGCGATATCCCCTCGCCGCGCAGGCGGCGCAGCGGCGTCGAAGCGGCGGATTTGGCGAGCTTCCGCCCATCCGCATCACGGATCAGCGGATGATGATGATAGATCGGCTCGGGCAGCCCGAGCAGGGTCTGCAACAGGCGGTGGATGGCGGTCTGGGCGAAGAGGTCCATGCCCCGCACCACATGGGTCACCCCCTGCATCGCGTCGTCGAGCACCACCGCGAGATGGTAGCTGGTCGGGATCTCCTTGCGGACCAGCACGACATCGCCCCAGGCGGCGATATCCGGCATGGTCGCGCCGGGCACGCCGCCCTGCTCCCGCCAGGCGGGCGCGCCGGCGCGCCGTGCCGCGCGGGCGCTGTCGAGGCGCAGCGCGAAGGCCGCGCCGCCGGCCCGCAGCGCGGCGATCTCGTCGGGCGGACGCTGGCGGCAGGTTCCGGGATAGCGCGGCGCGCCCTCCGGATCGCGCGGCGGGTCGGCTCCGGCCGCCGCCGCGATCTCCGCGCGGGAGCAAAAGCAGGGATAGAGCAGCCCCTCCGCCTCGAGCCGCGCCGCCGCCGCGCGATAGCGGTCGAAATGCGCGCTCTGGCGCAGAACCGGTTCCTCCCAGGCGAGGCCGAGCCAGGCGAGATCCTCGAGGCAATCGGCCACCAGCGCCTCGGTGCAGCGGGTGGTGTCGATATCCTCGATCCGCAGCAGGAAGCGCCCGCCGCTCCGCCGCGCCATCTCGGCGTTGAGCAGCGCCGAATAGGCGTGCCCCAGATGAAGATGGCCGTTCGGGCTCGGCGCGAAGCGGAAGACAGGTTGCCGGAAATCGGGTTGCATTGACTTTGTCTGGCGCGAAATGCCCTATCCGGCAACAGGAGGCGCGCCGCCGGCGCGAACAATCATGACCATCATCCGCGATGACGCCGATATCCGCCGGGGCATGGAATTCCTCGCCGGAATCTGCCCGCATATGCGCATGATCGGCGAGACGATCGGCCCGCCGCCGCTGCGCTGGCGGGAGCCGGGTTTTTCGGGGCTCGTCTCGACCATCACGGCGCAGCAATTGTCGGTTTCCTCGGCGAACGCGATCCGCGACAAGCTGCATGCGCGTTTCGATCCGCTGGAACCGGCGGCGCTGCTCGCGGCGGACGAGGCGGATCTGCGCGCCTGCGGCCTTTCCGGACCAAAGATCCGCACCCTGCGCGCGGTGTCGGAGGCGATCGTCTCCGGTTCCCTGCCCTTTGACCACCTGCACACGCTTCCGGTCGAGGAGGCGAAGGCGTCGCTGGTCGCGGTGCATGGTATCGGCCCCTGGACGGCGGAGGTCTATATGATGTTCTGCCTCGGCGTACAGGATATCTTCGCCCCCGCTGATCTGGCGCTCCAGGAGGGCGCCCGGTTGGCGATGGCCCTCCCTGCCCGCCCCGGCACGCGCGAAATGGCCGAAATCGCGACGCGCTGGCAGCCCTGGCGGGCGGTCGCGGCGCGGATGCTCTGGGCCTATTACGGCCATGTGAAGCGCCGGCAGGGCGTGGTCTCGAACTGAGCCGGAGGGGCGATGCAGCGCGCGGCGGACAGGAAGACGATCGGTCACGTCGCGGACCGGCTCGCGCTGGCCGGCGCGGCGCGCGAGGAATTCGGGGCCGCAGCGCGGCTGCACCGTTTCCCGTCCGGCATGACCGTGATTCGCCCCGGCGATCCGGCGCAAGGATATCTCTACATTCTCGACGGCGCCGTGCGCATGCAACTCGTCGGAGCGCGGGGACGTGTCGTCACCCTGCTGCGCATCGAGCGCGACGAACCCTGCGTGCTGACGACCTCCTGCCTGTTCTCGCGCCGACCCTACCCGGTCGAGGGCGTGACGGAGGGCGAGGTCACGGCGCTGACGCTGCCCGTGGCGGTCTTCGATTGGCTTTTCGCCGAGGCGCCGGGTTTCCGCGCCGCGGTGCTGCGCACCTTCTCCGAGCGCGTCGGAGATATCATCGTCGCGATGGAAGCGAGCCTGTTCGACAGCGTTCCCGCCCGCCTCGCCCGCGCGCTGATCGGCGCCGCGCGCGAAGGCATCGTGCATCTGACCCATGCGGAGCTTGCCGCCGAGATCGGCTCGGCACGCGAGGTGGTGAGCCGCCAGCTGGCGCGGTTCGCCGAACGCGGGCTGATCAGCCTCCAGCGCGGCACGATCGAGATCCGCGCCGCCGAGGCGTTGCGGCGCGAGGCTGAATCCGGAATCTGACGGATGACAGGCGGGCGTCTGTGACCTCGTCACCGACATACCCAGCCCTTTCGTGCTCCATGCAGAAGTGACGCCGCGCGCCGGCGCCGTTCGCGATGATGCGGGAGAACACCATGATCAGGAATGTCGGAATGCTGGATCGCGCGCTGCGCGTGATCCTCGGGCTCGTGCTGCTGGCCTTTGCCCTCGGTTATATCGCGCCGGGCACGGGGTATAACTGGCTCGGCTGGATCGGCATCGTGCCCCTTCTCACCGCGCTGTTCGGCTATTGCCCGGCCTATACGCTGTTGGGCCTGTCGACCTGCCCGATGGAGCCGCGCAAGAACTGAACCGTACAAGAGCTGACGAACCGGGCCGTGCCGCAAGGGCCAGTCCGGCCCCCGGCCGGGTCCTCCCGGCCGGGAGGGGTTGGATGCGCCGCGAATGCCCGCTGCCATACCGTCGGGACTTGATGAAACACGCCATCCGCAGGGCGGCCTGCGCAGTTCACACTCGCTTTCCCGTCCCTCGCGGCTCAGCCCGCTCCCAGTCTGCTGTCTCCTTCGCCGCCCGCCACCCCAACCCTTGACAGAGTCATTATTTCGTTTATTCTAGAAATATAGAAAGTATGGATCCGGATGATCTCTCCGCAATCCATCCCGTCCCGCGCCGCGATCAGGCCGGCGCCAAGCCCCACCCTGGCGGAAGCCACCCCGTTTCCGGGAGAACCCGAATGAGAACCCTTCCCTTCCCCATCCATATCGCGCGGCCAGACCCCGTGCTGCTCACGCTCGTTGCGGTTTTCGCCGGGCTTGCCCTGTTCGCGCCGGCGCAGGCGGAGGCGAGCCTGGCCTTCGTCCTCCGCGCGGTCCTTTCGGTGCTGCCGCTATTTCTGCTGTCGATCGCCATCGCGGCCTATGCGGCGGCGAGCGGCGCCGACAACCTGATCGCACGCGCCTTTGCCGGCAATGCCGCGATCATGGTAGTGAGCGCCGCCCTGATGGGCGCGCTCTCGCCCTTCTGTTCCTGTGGCGTCATCCCATTGATCGCGGCGCTGCTGGCCATGGGCGTGCCGCTCGCCCCCGTCATGGCCTTCTGGCTCGCCTCGCCCCTGATGGACCCGGCGATGTTCGTGCTGACGGCCTCGATCCTCGGAACCGGATTCGCGATCGGCAAGACAATCGCCGCCATCGCGGTGGGGCTCATCGGCGGCCTCGGCACGCTGGCGCTGCAACGCCTCGGGCTTGTCGGCGAGGTGCTGCGCGAGGGCGTGGGCAATGGCGGCTGCGCCGGCGGCAAGATCCGCGCGCCGAAGCCCGTGCTGTGGCCGTTCTGGCGCGAGCCGGCGCGACGCGAGACCTTCCGCGCCAATGCGCTGAAGAACATCGTCTTTCTCGGCAAGATGCTGATCCTCGCCTTCACGCTCGAAAGCCTGATGGTCGCCTATCTCCCGCCCGGACTCGTGGTGCGGCTGCTTGGCGGCGAGGGACCGGGCGCCATCCTGGTCGCAACGCTTGTCGGCATTCCCGCCTATCTCAACGGCACGGCGGCGCTGCCGCTGGTGCGTGAGCTGATCGGGCAGGGCATGGCGCCGGGTGCCGGCATGGCCTTCCTGATCGCGGGCGGCGTGACTTCGATCCCCGCCGCGATCGCGGTGCATGCGGTGGCGCGGCGGCCGGTCTTCATCGCCTATCTCGGCTTCGCCTTGCTCGGCGCGCTGCTGAGCGGCCTTGCCTGGCAGCAGGCCGCCAGGTTCATGTGACGGAACCGGGCAAAAAGGATCGCCGCCCGGCAGCGCCGGGCGGCGATTTTCGTGCCGGCGGGCGCTTATTTCGCCTTGAGCAGCGCCTCGACATTGAGCAGCAGGAACTCGTTGTCATCCGCCTTATTCGGATCGCGCGAAGAGGAGAACGGCAGGTTGTTGTCGTTGCCGACGATGATGTGCTTGTCGTCGACCACGTCCACGTTCTCGATGGTGAAGAACGGGAAGGTATAGACGCCGCCGTTGAGCGGCTTCCGCGCCTTCTTGTCCGGATCCTGGATCTTCATGAGATCGATATACCCGATCTTGCGGACAGGGCCGTTCACGTTGGAATCGTTCATCTCGATCTTCACGACCCGCTTGAACTTCGCGAGGTCGTGGAAGCAGTTCTCGGCGCGCTGGCCGGCCGGGCAGGCCTTGTCCGCCGTGCCCTCGCCGTTGTCGCGCTCGATGACGAGACCGGTGGTGGCGTCGATCATGTTGAAATCGCCGATCGCGGTCGCGCCCTGGTCGAGCACGTATTTCCAGTGGCGACCGGTCCATTTCTGCTCGGCGACCGAGAATTCGAGGATGCGCAGCACCTGGCGGCCGTCGATCTTCTCCCAATCCTTCTTCTCGGCGTCCCAGAGGGCGCCTTCGAGCAGGCCGTAGAGGAACTTGCCGTCCTTGGAGGCGGCGAAGCCCTCGTAGCCGCGCGAGCGGCCGAGATTGACATTGGCCGGCATCGGCTGCCCCGGATTCTGCGTCGTGACGCGGAAATGATCCGGCGACATCACCGCTTTGCCGTCGGCCATCGTCTCGAAGAAGGCCTCGACCTTGCCGTTCATGTCGGTTCGGATCACATAGGGGCCGAATTCCTCGCCGATCCAGATCTTGTCGCCGATGATCTGGAAGCCTTCGAGGTCGAGATCGGCGCCGGTGAGATAGCGCTTCTCGCTGCCCTCATGGACGATGCGGAACGGCACCTTCTTGTCCGGATCGTGGAGGAAGATCGTCTTGAGCCGCTCGACCGTGCCGGCCGCCCAGTTCATGCGGTATTGCGAGAGGAACAGCGCGGCGTCGGGAGAATTGGCCTTGGAGCCGAAGCCGTTATCGGTAATGACCCAGTAGGTTCCGTCAGCCATGTGCTTGATGCCGGAATGGCCCTGCAACGGCTGGCCCTTGAAGGGTAGCTTCACGCCGGTGGGGCGGCCGGCGGACTTGCCTTCCGAGGAGCCGATCGCCTCGTTGCGCACCGGGCCGTTGGCGAACTTGCCGGAAACCTTCAGATCCGCGGGCGCATCGGCCGGCGGATCGATGAAGCTCTCGGCCGGCATGACGACATGGCCGGCGATGGTGGCGGCGAATTCCTGATTCGCGGCCGCGGCGGTGGCAAGCGCGAATGTGGCGGTTGTCGCGAGAATGAGACGGCGCAGCATGGTGTCCCCCTGTGGTGAGGAGATGCTGGTAGCCCGACGGCGTGTCGGCGATGTTGCGCCAGGATGACGAGGCAATGAAGGGGCGGCTGCGATGCCTTCCCCCCTCGCGCCCTTCCCGCTATAGCCACTTCATCCCCGAGGTGGCGCGATGCTGAAGAACGAACCCGAGATCACCCCCGAACTGGTCAAGGCCCATGGCCTCAAGCCCGACGAGTATGACCGCTTCGTCGCGCTCATCGGCCGGACGCCGACGATCACCGAGCTCGGCATCGTCTCGGCGATGTGGAACGAGCATTGTTCCTACAAATCCTCGCGGCTGCACCTAAAAACCCTGCCCACCAAGGGCCGGCGCGTGATCCACGGGCCCGGCGAGAATGCCGGCGTCGTCGATATCGGCGACGGCATGGTCGTCGCGTTCAAGATGGAGAGCCACAACCACCCCTCCTATATCGAGCCCTATCAGGGCGCGACGACCGGGGTCGGCGGCATCCTGCGCGATGTCTTCACCATGGGCGCGCGGCCGATCGCCTGCCTCAACTTCCTGCGCTTCGGCGATCCCGATCACCCCCGGACCAAGCATCTCCTCGCGGGCGTGGTGGCCGGCATCGGCGGCTACGGCAATTCCTTCGGTGTCCCGACGGTGGCCGGCTCGGTGGGCTTCCACCCGCGCTACAACGGCAATTGCCTCGTCAACGCCATGGCCGTGGGAATCGCCAAGCGCGAGATGATCTTCACCTCCGCCGCGACGGGAATCGGCATGCCGATCGTCTATCTCGGCTCGAAGACCGGGCGCGACGGCATCCATGGCGCGACCATGGCGAGCGCGGAATTCGACGACAAATCCGAGGAGAAGCGCCCGACCGTGCAGGTCGGCGACCCCTTCGCCGAAAAGCTCCTGCTCGAGGCCTGCCTCGAGATCATGGCGAAGGGCTGCGTCATCGCCATCCAGGACATGGGCGCGGCGGGGCTCACCTGCTCGGCGGTCGAGATGGGCGCCAAGGGCGATCTCGGCGTCGAGCTGGATCTCGACAAGGTCCCCTGCCGCGAGGCCGGCATGAGCGCCTACGAGATGATGCTCTCCGAAAGCCAGGAGCGCATGCTGATGGTGCTGCACCCGCACAAGGAGCAGGAGGCCGAGGCGATCTTCCGCAAATGGGGGCTCGATTTCGCGGTGATCGGCAAGACGACCGACACGCTCCGCTTCGTCGTGAAGCATCAGGGCGAGGTGAAGGCCGATCTCCCGATCAAGGAGCTGGGCGACGAGGCACCGGTCTATGACCGGCCCTGGATCGAAACGCCGAAGCAGTTTGCCCTGCGCCGCAGCGAGGTCCCCGCCCCGGTCTCGAACCGCGAGGCGCTGCTGCGGCTCATCGGCTCGCCCGATCTCTGCTCGAAGCGCTGGGTCTGGGAGCAATATGACCATCTGATCCTCGGCAACACCGTGCAGCAGCCGGGCGGGGATGCCGCGATCGTGCGCATCGAGGAGGGGCCGAAAGGTCTCGCGCTCACCTGCGACGTGACGCCGCGCTATGTCGAGGCCGATCCGTTCGAGGGCGGCAAGCAGGCGGTGGCGGAATGCTGGCGCAATCTCTGCGCCGTCGGCGCCGAGCCGATCGCGCTGACCGACAATCTGAATTTCGGCAATCCCGAGCGGCCGGAGATCATGGGACAGTTCGCCGGCGCCATCCGCGGCATCGGCGAGGCGGCACGCAGGCTCGAGTTTCCGGTCGTCTCGGGCAATGTCAGCCTCTACAACGAGACGAACGGCCAGGCCATCCTCCCGACGCCGACCATCGGCGGCGTCGGCCTGCTGGCGGATGTGACAAAGCATGCGACGCTGGCCTTCAAGCGGGCGGGCGATGCGATCGTGCTGATCGGCGAGACGAAGGGCTGGCTCGGCGCCTCGGCCTATCTCGCAACCCTGCTCAACCGGGAGGACGGCGCGCCCCCGCCGGTGGATCTCGACGCCGAGTTCCGGCACGGCCTGATCGTGCGCCAGCTGATCGAGAAGGGCATGGTGAGCGCGGTGCACGATCTGTCCGACGGCGGGCTCGCGGTGGCGCTCGCCGAGATGGCGATCGCCGGCGATCTCGGCGCCGATATCCAGGATTTCGACCCCGAAGTGCCGAAGCACGCGCTGTTTTTCGGCGAGGATCAGGCGCGCTACCTCGTCACCTGCGACGGCGCCACCGCGGCGCAGATCGAATTCCATCTCGGCAATGCCGGCGTGCTCGCCATATTCATCGGGATTACCGGTGGAGACACGTTGAAATTGCCGGGCGAGGAGCCAATATCGGTTTCCGATCTGCGCGCGGCGCATGAAAGCTGGCTGCCCGGCTACATGGCGTGAGTGCGAACCCCGCCGCCCCCCGGACCGGCGGGATCTATTGAACTGTGCGCCCCGCGCGGGCCATATGCGGAGAGCATGACCTATGGCAATGAAGGCGGCCGATATCGAGCGCATGATCAGGGAAGCGCTGCCGGACGCGAAGGTCGAGATCCGCGACCTCGCGGGCGACGGCGACCATTACGCCGCGACCGTCATCTCGCCCGCCTTCAAGGGCCTGCCGAAGGTGAAGCAGCATCAGATGGTCTATGCCGCGCTGCGCGGCAATATGGGCGGGGCGCTGCACGCCCTGGCGCTGACGACGGCAGCGGAATAGAAGAGAGCAGGGCCGGCCTTGACCCGGCAGGAGAACAGAATGAGCGATATCAAGACCTTCATCGACAACGAGGTGAAGTCGAACGACGTGGTGCTGTTCATGAAGGGCACGCCGCAATTCCCGATGTGCGGCTTCTCCGGCCAGGTCGTTCAGATCCTCGATCATGTCGGCGCGCCCTACAAGGCGCATAACGTGCTCGAGAATGCCGAACTGCGTCAGGGCATCAAGGATTACGCCAATTGGCCGACGATTCCGCAGCTCTACATCAAGGGCGAGTTCGTCGGCGGCTGCGACATCGTGCGCGAGATGTTCCAGTCGGGCGAATTGCAGCAGGCGCTGGCGGATAACGGCATCGCCGTGCGCAAGGCCGGCTGAGCCCGGCCGCGGCCCCCTAGCGGGGCCGCACCCCGCGCGCAAAGGCGAGCACGGCGCCCACCATCCGGCCCTCGACCCCGGCAAAGCCGTGATGCCCCTGTGCCTGGCAGGGGTCGCCCTCGTCGCGCCCGCCATCGACCCAGACGATTCGCGCCCGTGCCCCGGCCCATTGCTGGAAGGCCGGCACAAGGGCGGGCAGCGTTACCCGGCAGGTATCGTTGCGATGATGGACGATGAGCGTCGGCGGCAGCGCATCCGCGGAGCCGACATTGGACTGGAAGTGATCAAGCATGCCGGAGGTGATGACGAGGCCATCGGCCGAGAGCGCGCGATGCATGCGCGTCGCGGCGCGGCTGGTGCCGACGACGATTACCGGCCGCGCGATGCCCTTCATCGCCTCGATTGCTCGCGTAGGGTTGCCGGACGAGGAGAGCGCGAGCGTCGCAAAGCCGCCCGCGACGAAGGAGCGGCGTGTCCGGATCAACGAATTGCCGTTGAGCCGCGTGATTTCGCCGTTGCCGGTGATCCCGAGTTCGCCATCTCCTCCCGCCATCAGCACGATCGAGCCGCGCGGCTTGCCCTTCGGACGTTCGAGCACGGCGTTGGTGCCGAGTTCCGGCAGCAACTCGGCGGCCGTCGCGCCCAACGGCAAAAACATGGACAAGGCGATCGCGACGATCCTGCGGCGCATGGCCGTTCTCCCCCGGACGGAATGCCTTGGGGCACACTAACGCCGAATCGCCTCCCTGACAAAGGCCAGCGCCTCGGGGCTCGCCCATTCGGCCGGTCCCGCAAGCCGGGCGAGTTCGCAGCCCTCCCGGTCGATCACCAGCGTCGTCGGCATGCCGAAGGCGCGCCCGGCCGCCTTGAGATCCTGGAAGATCCGGGCCGTGGGGTCGGCGTAATAAGCCAGCGCCCTCACCCCGGTCTCGGCGAGGAACTGCTTCGGCTTGTCGAAATTGCGCGTGTCGATATTGACGGCGACGACCTCGAAATCCGCGCCGCCCAGTTCGCGCTGGAGCGTGTCGAGCGCTGGCATCTCCTTGCGGCAAGGCGCGCACCAGGTCGCCCAGAGATTGAGCACCAGCACCCGTCCGCGGAAGGCGGCGAGCGTGACCTCGGCGCCCGTCATGTCCCGGAACGCGACCGGAACCGCCGGTTCCGGTCGCTTTGCCACCTGAAGCGCGGCGATCTCGCCCCTGGCGAGTGGCGCAAGCCGCGCCGCCAGCGCCGAAGCGGCCCGGCATTGCCCGCCCGCCCCGGCGATGCGCCCGGCGAAGAGGTTGCCGCCATCCCAAAACGCATATAGCGAAGCGGCGATTGCCAATATCGCGCCGAGAACGATCGGCAGCGCGCGGCGGAAGACGGGGTTCGGGCTGGGCTCGACCGGGTTCGACATGCGAAAGAGGATTTCCCGTGGCTAACGAAATGTGGGGCGGCCGCTTCGCCGAGGGGCCGGCTGCGATCATGCAGGAGATCAACGCCTCGATCGGCTTCGACAAGCGCCTCGCCGCGCAAGACATCGCCGGCTCGATGGCCCATGCCGCGATGCTCGCCGCGCAAGGCATCATCGATCCGCAATCGGCCGAAGCCATCCAACAGGGGCTGCAACGGGTCAAGGCGGAAATCGACGCCGGGACGTTCACATTCGAGACAGCGCGCGAGGACATCCACATGAATGTCGAGGCGCGGCTCGCCGAACTGATCGGGGCGCCGGCGGGGCGGCTGCACACCGCGCGCTCGCGCAACGACCAGGTGGCGACGGATTTCCGCCTCTGGGTCCGCGACCAGATCGACGCGATCGATCTCGCCCTTGCCGATCTCCAGAAGGCCCTGTGCGAGAAGGCGCTCGCCCATGCCGGAACCGTGATGCCGGGCTTTACGCATCTCCAATCGGCCCAGCCCGTCACCTTCGGCCACCATCTCATGGCCTATGTCGAGATGCTCGGCCGTGACCGCGGCCGCTTCCGCGATGCCCGCGCCCGGCTCAACGAATGCCCGCTCGGCGCCGCCGCGCTTGCCGGAACCTCCTTCCCGATCGACCGGGCGATGACGGCAAAGGCCCTCGGCTTCGACCGGCCGACCGCGAATTCGCTCGATTCGGTCTCGGACCGGGATTTCGTCCTGGAGACGCTGTCGGCGGCGGCGATCCTCGCGATGCATCTGTCGCGCTTCGCCGAGGAGATCGTGATCTGGACGACGCCGCAATTCGCGTTCGTGGCGCTATCGGACAAGTTCACCACCGGCTCCTCGATCATGCCGCAGAAGCGCAACCCCGACGCGGCCGAACTCGTCCGCGCCAAGACCGGGCGCATCTTCGGCGCGCTCATCGGCATGCTGACGGTGATGAAGGGGCTCGCCCTCGCCTATGCCAAAGACATGCAGGAGGACAAGGAACCCACCTTCGACGCGCTCGACGCGCTCGCGCTTGCCATCGCGGCCACCGTCGGCATGGCGCGGGACATGGAGCCCGACGTGAAGCGCCTGCGCAAGGCCGCCGGCGCCGGCTACGCCACCGCGACCGACCTCGCCGATTGGCTGGTGCGGACGCTGCGGATGCCCTTCCGCGACGCGCATCACGTCACCGGCCGCATCGTCGCGCGCGCCGCCGAAAGGGGGGTCAACCTCGAAAAACTGACGCTCGCCGAGATGCAGGCGGTGGAGCCGCGCATCACCGAGGCGGTGTTCGAGGTGCTCGGCGTCGCCAATTCGGTCAGAAGCCGCACGAGCCATGGCGGCACCGCGCCGGGCAATGTCCGCCGCCAGGCGCGGCGCTGGCTCGCGCAACTGGCGCGCAGCGGCAAGGGTAGCGGCAAGGGATGAGCCCCCTCGCCTCGCCGGCGCCAAACGTGCTAGCGAGGGCCGAACCTTGCCCGATCCGCGAATGCCGGGAATGCCCATGCCGCGCCTGATCCGCCTCTCGCTCGTCGCCCTCCTCGCCGCCGGCGGTCTCGCCGCCTGCGGCAAGCGCGGCCAGCTCGACCCGCCGCCCGCGGCCGAACCGCAGCAGAAGGCGGAGCCGCAATCCGGCGCCGGCGAGGGCAGCACCTCGCGCACCGGGCGCAAGCGCATCCCCATCACCGCGCCGAAGCGCGAGCTGTTCATCGACGGGCTGCTCGACTGACGCGCCCCCCGCGCGCCCCGCGCGCGGGGTGACGGCCTGACACGGAGGGCCCGACATGCATCATTTCGCCTATCGCGACGGGATCCTCCACGCCGAGGATGTGCCCCTGCCGGCGATCGCCGCCGCGATCGGAACGCCGACCTATGTCTATTCGAGCGCCACGCTGGAGCGGCATTACCGGGTCTTCCGCGATGCGCTCGCGATCCCCGATGCGCGGATCTTCTATGCGGTCAAGGCCAACGGCAATCTCGGCGTGCTGATGACGCTTGCGCGGCTCGGCGCCGGCGCGGACACCGTGTCCGAGGGCGAGATCCGCAAGGCGATCGCCGCCGGCATCCCGCCCGAACGCATCGTCTTCTCCGGTGTCGGCAAGACCGCGGAGGAACTGGCCTATGCCGTCGGCGCCGGCATCCACCAGATCAATGTCGAGAGCGAGGGCGAGCTCGAGGCGCTCTCGGCCATCGCGGCCGGGCTCGGGCGGCGGCAGGCGGTGGTGCTGCGGGTCAATCCCGAGATCGGCGCCGGCGGCCATGCCAAGATCACCACCGGCGGCGCCGCGAACAAGTTCGGGATCTCCTTCGCCGAGGCCGAGCGCCTCTATGCCCACGCCGCCAACATGCCCGGCATCGCCATCGAGGGGCTGGCCGTGCATATCGGCAGCCAGATCGACGAATTGTCGGCGCTGGAAGCCGCCTTCCGGCGTCTGGCCGAGATCGTGCGCGGCCTGCGCGCGCAGGGGCTCGCGGTCACCCGGCTCGATCTCGGCGGCGGGCTCGGCATCCCCTACGCAATGTCGCCGCCCTACGAGCATGGCCCCGGCCTCATCGAAGCCTATGGCGCCATGGTCCGCGACGTGACCGCCGGGCTCGATGTCGAACTCGGTTTCGAACCCGGACGGATCATCGCCGGCAATGCCGGCATCCTGCTCGCCAGGGTGCTCTACGTGAACGCTCGCGCCGACCGGCGTTTTCTCGTCATCGACGCGGCGATGAACGACCTCGTCCGCCCGGCAATGTATGACGCCTATCACGAGATCTGGCCGGTCAGCGAACCGGAACCGGACGCGGTGCGGCTCGCCTATGACATCGTCGGGCCGATCTGCGAATCGAGCGACACCTTCGCCACCGGACGGGAACTGCCCGCGCTGGCGCCGGGCGATCTCATCGCCTTCAAGACCGCCGGCGCCTATGGCGCCTCGATGTCCTCGACCTACAATCAGCGTCGCCTTGTTGCGGAAGTGCTCGTGAAGGAGCGGCAATTCGCCGCGACCCGCCCGCGCCAGACCTATGAGGAGCTGCTGGGGACCGATCGCGCCCCGGACTGGTTCTGAACGCCGTTCACAGGATTGCGACCGCCTCGCCCTGTCGGCGCCACTGGCGCGTCGTGCATTCCGTGCTAGCTTGAATGTGTGCCGCCGCTTCGGGGGGAGCCCGGCGCGAGACGGGATCGGCCGCCCCCGCCATGGCGGCCCGGATGGCGAGCATGACGCGCGACCTGACGAAGCCCCCGAGCCCGGCGATGCCTTCCGATCCGGCGATGCCGCCCGGCCTGCCCGATCTCCGCCTCCGCATAGCCAGAACCGGGCTCGCGCTCCTCGTCGAGCGCCTGGTTCCCGCCGCGATGCCGGCGCTCGCCCTGCTCGCGCTGTTCCTCATCGTCGCCTGGGCCGGGCTGTTCCCGCTCCTTGATCCGGCAGGCCGGATGCTGGTCTCGGGCGGATTCCTGATCGCCGTCCTCGCGGCGCTGCTGCCGCTGCTCCGGCTCCGGCTGCCGCGCCGGGACGAGATCACCCGCCGGCTCGACGCCTCGCGCCCCGATCTCCACCGCCCGCTCGCCGCGCTTTCGGATTCGCTGGCGACGGCGGGCGATTCCTTCTCCGCCGCGTTGTGGACGATCCACCGGACCCGCGCCGCCCATGCCGCCGCGGCGCTGGCCGCCGCCTCCGCCGACGCCCGGCTGCGGGCGCGGGACCGGTACGCGCTCCGGGCCGGGCTGCTGCTCGCGCTGGTCGCGGCCGCCTTCGTGGCGGGGGACGAGCGCCAGACGCGGCTCGCCGCCGCCTTCGATTGGTCGAGCCCGCGCGTGCCGCCGGTTCCGCCGCGGCTCGACGCCTGGATCGACCCGCCCGCCTATACCGGCCGGCCGCCGATCTTCCTGACCAGCGCCGGCGCGGCGATCGACGAGGCGATCCGGGTGCCTCTCGGCTCGGTGCTGACGATGCGCCTGACGGAACCGCGCGGCGCCGGCGCCTCCGCTTCGCCGGCCATGCTGGAACTGAGCCACGGCGTCGGGCTGCATGCAACGCCGCCGGATACGGCAACACCCGCACGGACAAGTGCATCAGCGCAGCCCGGCATTGCCATCGAGCGCCGCGTCATCCGCGCGGATGATTCCGTGCGCGCCCTGCGCGGCGGGCGGGAACTCGCCGCCTTCCGGTTCTCCGTGATCCCGGATCGCGCCCCCGCCGCGATCCTGCGCGAGGTGCGGGCCGAATCCGCAGCGCCGGAGCGGCAGCAGCCGGGCGGCGTCCGGCTCGGCTTCACGCTGGAGGACGATTACGGGATCGCCAAGGCGGAATTGCTGATCGAGCGGTCCACCCGCGCGCCGGCCGGTGCGGGGCGGACGCTCTTCCCGCCGCCCGGCGCGAATATCCCGCTGCGGCTCGGCGATGGCGAGGCGATGATCCCGACCGAGGATCACCCCTGGGCCGGCGAGGAGGTGACGATCCGGCTGCGCGTCGAGGACGATATCGGCCAGACGGCCGAGAGCGAGGCACGGACGGTGACCCTGCCCGGCCGGCCGTTCTCGCAGGCTCTGGCCCGCGCGCTGGCCGAACAGCGCCGGGCACTGAATTTCTCGCCCGATCTGCTGGCCGGCATCCGGCTCGCCTTCGACGCATTGCTGTTCGAACCGCAGCGCTTCACCCCGAAGATCGGCGAGTTCCTGGCGCTCGACACCATCCGCAACGGATTGCGCACCGCGCGCGACGACGAGAAGCTCAAGGCGATTTCCGACGAGATCCACGAGCTCGCGCTCTATATCGAGAACGGCGACATGACGGAAGCGGAGCGGCGCCTGCGCGAGGCCGAGGCGCGGCTGCGCGACGCGATGGAGCGCAATGCCTCCCCCGAGGAGATCCGCCGCCTCGCCGAGGAACTCCGCCGGGCGATGGACCAGTTCCTGCGCGAATTCGCCGAACGCGCCCTGCGCGACCAGGATCGCAACGCCCAGGACCAGACCCCGGCCTCGCCCGAGCGGATGCTGACCCAGCGCGACCTCAACGACATGCTCCGCCGTATCGAGGAACTGGCGCGGCAGGGCCGTACGGAGGAGGCGCAGCGCCTTCTCAACGAATTGCGCCAGATGCTCGAGAATCTCCGCACCGCGCGCCGCCAGGATGTCGATCCGCGCATGCGCGAACTCGGTCGCCAGATCGAGGAACTCGACCGGCTCCAGCGCGAGCAGCGCGACCTGCGCGACCGGACCTTCCGCGAGGGGCAGCAGCGCGGCCGCCAGAATCAGCAGGGCCAGGGCGGCGGCCTCGACGAGCAGCAGCAGGCCCTGCGCGAGCGGCTGCGCCAGCTCCGCGAACGCCTGCGCCAGCGCGGCATGCAGGAGGGCGAGGGCTTCGGCGAGGCCGATCAGGGCATGGAGGATGCCGAGGGCCAGCTCGGCCAGGGCAATCCCGGCGGCGCGACCGAGGGCCAGCAGCGCGCGCTCGACGGCCTCGGCCGCGCAGCCGAGGGCATGGCGCAGGAACTTCAGCGCCAGCTCGGTCAGGGCGGCGATCCCGGCGAAGGCACCGACGGTCCCGGCCCCGGCCAGCCGGGCCCCGGCACGCGCGGCCGCGCCGACAGCCGCTACGATCCGCTCGGGCGGCCACAGAACAACAACCGCCGCGATTTCGAGGATTCCTCGCGCCTCAATGACGAGACCATGCGCGGCACGGTCGAGGGCTCGATCTCCGAACGCGCCGAACGTGTGCTGCGCGAATTGCGTCGGCGCCTCGGCGAGTTCGAGCGCCCGCGCGAGGAACTCGATTACCTTGAACGGCTGCTGCGCCAGCGCTAGATGCCGCCCGGATCATCCGGTGGACGTGTCCAAATCATCGCCGGGACGGACCGCCGGTCCGGCGCGGCAGAAATCGGGAGCGGAATCATGAATACGGCAATCGGCATCGCGCTCGGCGCGGTGACGCTGGTGCTCTTTTTCGGGCTGGCGAACATGTTGCGCGGCGGCAACAGCAACCGGTCTCAAATGCTGATGCGCTGGCGCGTCGGCTTGCAGTTCCTCGCGATCGTCGCCATGGTGGCGGTCATGTGGTACCGGGGACTCTGATCCGGGCCATCCATCCCCGCGTGATCGGGTCGTTCCCGGCAATCGCTCCGAAAGGTCAGGTTCAACCGTGCTCTCCCGGCTCCTCAGAACCGTGTTTCCGCTTGTCCTGCTCTCCGGCATCGCCCAGGCGGCCGATGCGCCGGCTTTCGGCACCAGGCCGGTTCCCGCCGGCATTTTCAGCGAGCTTCGGCTCGGCGCGCAGGCCCATGATCCCTGGAGCCCGGAAAAGGGCTCGGTCGATCTCACCGCGACGGTTCTGTTCGTGAAGCCGTTCCATCTCGACAGCCGCTGGGATTGGGTGGTGCCCCGGCCGCATATCGGCGGCGCGGTCAACCTCAACAGCGACACGAGCCATGTCAATTTCGGCCTGACCTGGACCTACGACATAACCAGCCGCTTCTTCGTCGAGGCGAGCTTCGGCGGCGCCTTCCACAACGGCAAGACCGGCCGTGCCGTGCCGGCGGACCGTTCGGCGCTCGGCTGCTCGCCGCTGTTCCGCGAATCCGCCGGTATCGGCTTCCGCATCGACCAGAACTGGTCGATCATCGCGCAGGTCGAGCATCTCTCCAATGCCGGGCTCTGCAAGCAGAATCGCGGCCTGACGAATGTCGGCGCCCAGCTCGGCTACCGGTTCTGAACCTGGCGACGCCGCTGCCGCGCTGATTTTGCCTGCTTGATTTTTGCGCTCCTCACGCCAGCTTGAGGCAGATGGCGGTTGCCTTGCGCCGCCGATTCTCCCTCCCGACCCTGGCGACGCGATGGTCAAGCTCAACCGCATCTATACCCGCACCGGCGATGCCGGCACGACCGGACTCGGCGATGGCCGCCGTGTGCCGAAATCCGATCTCCGCGTCGAGGCTTTCGGCACCGTGGACGAGGCCAACGGCGTGATCGGCCTCGCACGGCTTCACAGCGCCGGCGCGCCCGAGATCGACGCGATTCTGGCCCGCATCCAGAACGATCTGTTCGATCTCGGCGCCGATCTCTGCACGCCCGTCACCTCCGCGAAGCTCGATTACGAACCGCTGCGCATCATCGATGCGCAGGTCGAGCGCCTCGAACGCGAGATCGACGCGATGAATGCCCGGCTGAAGCCGCTGCGCTCCTTCGTCCTGCCCGGCGGCACGCCCGTTGCGGCCTATCTCCATCTCGCGCGCACCGTCGTCCGGCGCGCCGAACGGCTGATGTGCGAACTCGCCGCCAAGCCCGGCGAAACCGTCGGCGGTGCTGCGCTGCGCTATGTCAACCGGCTTTCGGACCTGCTCTTCGTGCTGGCGCGGGTCGCCAATGACGACGGCGCCCGCGACGTCACCTGGATTCCCGGCCTGACCCGCGACGGCTGAGCGGGAATCAAAAACCGGCGGCGAGTGTCCGTTTTTTGACTCCAACCGGCCGATCTTCCGGGCTAGCGTGCCGGTGCGCGGCAAGAGGGCTTGCCACATAGTTCATATGTAAACTACAGAACCTCGCCGGCCGCGCTGACCGGCGGGGAACAAGGACAGGACCGAACCATGAAGATCCTCGTGCCCGTGAAGCGGGTGGTCGATTACAACGTGAAGATCCGGGTCAAGGCGGACGGGTCGGGCGTCGAACTGGCGAATGTCAAGATGTCGATGAACCCTTTCGACGAGATCGCGGTCGAAGAGGCGCTGCGTCTTAAGGAAGCAGGCAAGGCAGCGGAAGTGGTCGTGGTTTCGATCGGCCCGGCCGGCGCGGCGGAAACGATCCGCACCGGCCTCGCGATGGGCGCGGATCGCGGCATCCTGATCAAGACGGATGCGAGCGTGGAGCCGCTCGGCGTCGCCAAGCTGCTCAAGGCCGTGATCGCGAACGAGGCACCCGGCCTCGTCATCATGGGCAAGCAGGCGATCGACGACGACATGAACGCGACCGGGCAGATGCTCGCGGCGCTGCTCGGCTGGGGCCAGGGCACCTTCGCGAGCAAGGTCGCGATGGGCGACGGCACGGTTGACGTGACCCGCGAGGTCGATGGCGGATTGCAGACCGTGTCGCTCAAGCTCCCGGCGATCGTCACCACCGATCTCCGCCTCAACGAGCCGCGCTACGCCTCACTCCCCAACATCATGAAGGCGAAGAAGAAGCCGCTCGACGAGACGACGCCCGAGGCGCTCGGTATCGACATTTCGCCCCGCCTCGAAGTGCTCAGGACCGCTGAGCCGCCGACCCGCAAGGCCGGCGTCAAGGTCGCCTCCGTCGAAGAACTCGTCCAGAAACTCAAGACCGAAGCGGGGGTGCTGTGATGGCCGTTCTCGTTCTCGCCGAACATTCCAATTCCGCCCTCAACGAGGCGACCGCCAAGGCCGTGAGCGCGGCCGGCGGGCTCGGCGGCGACATTCACGTGCTGGTCGCCGGCCAGGGCGCGCGCCCCGCCGCCGAGGCCGCCGCGAAACTCGCCGGCGTGGCGAAGGTGCTGCTGGCCGAGGATGCCGGGCTCGCCAACGGCCTCGCCGAACCGGTGGCGGATCTGATCGCGCAGCTCGCGCCCGGCTATGACGCCATTGTCGCGCCGGCTACGGCCAACGGCAAGAACGCGCTGCCGCGTGCGGCGGCGTTGCTCGACGTTCAGGTGATCTCGGGAGTGACGAAGGTGCTCGGACCCGACACGTTCGAGCGGCCGATCTATGCCGGCAACGCGATCCAGACCGTGAAGTCCAGGGATGCCAGGAAGCTGCTCTCGATCATGACGGCGAGCTTCCCGGCGGCGGGCGCCGGCGGTGCGGCAAGCATCGAGAGCGTCGCCGCGCCGGCTTCCTCCGGCCTCTCGGCCTTCGTCTCGGAGGAGGTCTCGAAATCGGACCGGCCGGAACTGGCCTCGGCGAAGATCATCGTCTCGGGCGGGCGCGCGCTCGGCTCGGCGGAGAAATTCCACGAGGTGATCGAGCCGCTGGCGGACAAGCTCGGCGCCGCGATTGGCGCCTCCCGCGCCGCGGTCGATGCGGGCTACGCGCCCAACGATCTCCAGGTCGGCCAGACCGGCAAGGTGGTGGCGCCGCAGCTCTACATCGCCTGCGGCATTTCCGGCGCGATCCAGCATCTCGCGGGCATGAAGGATTCGAAGGTCATCGTCGCGATCAACAAGGACCCGGACGCGCCGATCTTCCAGGTCGCGGATTACGGCCTCGTGGCGGATCTCTTCGAAGCCGTTCCGGCCCTGAACAGGGCGCTCTGAGCCCCGCCGGCCGGAATGCGATGAAAGTTCGGCGAAATCGGCCCTCCGGCGCTTGAGCCGGAGGGCTTTGCTGTCCTAGGGTTGATCCATCGGAAAAGCGTGACAGGCGCGGTTATCGGCATGCAGGGCGAGATCAGGACGATCGGGGTCATCGGGGCGGGGCAGATGGGCTCGGGCATCGCGCATGTCGCGGCGCTCGCAGGCTTCGAGGTGCTGCTCAACGACATCAGCGAGGAGCGCATCCAGTCCGGCCTCGCGACGATCAACGGCAACATGGCGCGTCAGGTTCAGAAGGGCGCGCTGGAGGAGGCCGCCCGCCAGGCCGCGCTCGGGCGCGTCACGGCGGCGCCGCTGATGGAGAATCTCGCGCAATGCGACCTCGTGATCGAGGCCGCGACCGAAAACGAGGAGGTGAAGCGCAAGATCTTCGCGCAACTCACGCGCAACCTGAAGTCGGACGCCATTCTCGCCTCGAACACCTCCTCGATCTCCATCACCCGGCTCGGCGCCGCGACCGACCGGCCGGAACAGTTCATCGGCATCCATTTCATGAACCCCGTGCCGGTGATGCAGCTCGTCGAGATCATCCGCGGGATTGCGACCGACGATACGACCTATGCCCGCGCCAAGGCCTTCTGCGACCGCCTCGGCAAGACCGTGACGATGAGCGAGGATTTCCCGGCCTTCATCGTCAACCGCATCCTGCTGCCGATGATCAACGAGGCGATCTATACCCTCTACGAAGGCGTCGGCACGGTGGAGGCGATCGACACCGCGATGCGGCTCGGCGCCAACCACCCGATGGGCCCGCTCCAGCTCGCGGATTTCATCGGGCTCGATACCTGCCTCTCGATCATGCAGGTGCTGCATGACGGGCTCTCGGACTCGAAATACCGCCCCTGCCCGCTGCTGGTGAAATATGTCGAGGCCGGCTGGCTCGGCCGCAAGACCAAGCGCGGCTTCTACGATTATCGCGGTGAGAAGCCGGTCCCAACCCGGTGATCCGGGTCGCTTAGCCGCCAAAGTACTTTATTCTTCAATGGCTTGAGGCGAATCAAGGCGCAGCTGGCGTTCTGGCCTAAGCTGGCATGGTCCCGCACAGGAGTTCGCCATGCTCGATCCCACGCGCGCCGCGCCGTCGGCCTTCGCCGTGCATCTCGGCGAAAAGCCGAATCATTCCTCCGCCAACGGCACCAAGATCGCGGTTCAAAATGTCGATTTCTTCTACGGGGAGAAACACGCGCTGAAGGATGTCGCCATCGACATTTTCGAGCGCGAGGTCACTGCCTTCATCGGCCCCTCCGGCTGCGGCAAGACGACGCTGCTGCGCTGCCTCAACCGCTCCTACGAGACCATTCCCGGCGCGTATATGACCGGGACGATCCGCCTCGACGGCCACGATATCCATGATCCCGAACTCGACCTGCCGCTGCTGCGCCGGCGCTTCGGCTGGGTGGCCCAGCGGCCGAACCCCTTCCCCTGGTCGGTCCATACCAATGTCGCCTATGGCGCCTGGCTGCACGGGCTGACCCATGATGCCGCCGACACCGACGCGCTGGTCGAACACTGCCTGCGCCAGGTCGGCCTCTGGGACGAGGTGAAGGACGCACTCGACCAGCCCGGAACCGAACTCTCCGGCGGCCAGCAGCAGCGGCTCTGCATCGCCCGCGCCCTCGCCTACGCGCCCGACATCCTGCTGATGGACGAACCCGCCTCGGCGCTCGATCCCGGCGCCACCGCCCTGCTGGAGAACCTCATCGATGAACTCCGCCGCCGCTACACGATCATCATCGTCACTCACAACATGCAGCAGGCGGCGCGGCTCGCCCAGCGCGTGGCGATGTTCCATCTCGGCCGGCTGGTGGAAACCGGGGATGCGGTCGATATCTTCCTGCGCCCGCGCCACGAGATCACCGCCGCCTTCCTCGAAGGTCGTTTCGGCTGAAGCACCGGGCAGGATGGGCGGCGGCCGGGCGTTAACGGTTCCTTGCACCCCCCTTCACACGCGCGTCACATCCACCCTACACTAAGAGTGAGAGCCTTTCGGGTTCGATTCGAGCCCGGCGCGGCTCTACGACGCGGTGATTGTCTCGTTCGCCGCGAAACATCGTTCGGAAAGGCCGTCCAACACGGCGAAGATTGCGTATCGGAATAGACAAGGGTCTGCGTAAGCGAAATCCGCGAGGTTGTGCGTGACACTTCATGTCCAGCCCAGAGACTTTCATCAGCCGGTTTCACCAGAGGCATGCCCCGCCCTGGTGCTGAACGCCGATTACCGGCCACTTTCCTATTACCCGCTCTCGCTCTGGTCCTGGCAGGACGCCATCAAGGCCGTGTTCCTCGACCGGGTGAACATCGTCTCGGTCTATGACCGGGCGGTCTCCAGCCCCTCCTTCTCGATGCTGCTGCCTTCGGTCGTCTCGCTCAAGACCTATGTGAAGCCGAGCCGCATCCCCGCCTTCACGCGCTTCAACGTCTTCCTGCGTGACCGTTTCACCTGCCAATATTGCGGGGCGCGCGAGGATCTGACCTTCGATCACGTCATTCCCCGTTCGAAGGGCGGCCTTACGACCTGGGACAATGTCGTCGCGGCCTGCTCGCCCTGCAACCTGCGCAAGGGCGACCGGCTGCCGATCGAGGTCGAGATGTTTCCGGCGCAGCGGCCCTTCGCGCCGACCGTCAACGACCTGCACATGAACGGCCGGTTGTTCCCGCCGAACTACCTGCACGAGAGCTGGGTCGATTATCTCTACTGGGACAGCGAACTGGAGCCCTGAGGCATCCGGAAGCGCCACGATCCGGCCTGCCCGCCGCGGATCCCGCCCGTCACGCGCTCCGGAGCGAAAAGCCCCGCGCCGCAGCGGCATAGAGCCCCGTGACCAGCGCCGAGACGACGGCGTTCCAGCCCGCGAAGGACAGGCCGAGCACCCGCAGCGGCGCCTCGTCGCACAGCACCACCCGCGCCGTGTTCAGCGATTTCCGGAAATCGTCGAGGCTCGGCGCCTCGGTCGTGAGCCGGCCGCCGCAATCCGCCGGCCCCGCCCAGAGCTTCCATTCGACGCCGGCGTGATAGATCCCGAGCCCGATCGAGACGAGGAAGGCAAGCGCGAGCAACCCGGCGACAAGGGCCGCCGCGCGCGGCGGCATGTTCCGACCCCAAACCATCAGGGCCATGGCCGGCGGCAGCGCGATGTAATAGGGCCAGCGTTGCAGGAGGCAGAGCTTGCAGGGCACGTAGCCGAGCCCGAGTTCTGAGAACCAGGCCCCGCCGATCGCGGCCAGGGCGAGCAGGGTCGCAAGACCCGCCATGCGTCCGGACAGGGTCGCAAACATGGCAGCCTCCGGGCTTAGAACAGCAATTTCGCGGCGGCGAAGCCCGCGACCAGCGCCACCAGGCTGATGATCCCGACAGCGGTGAGATTGGCCTCGATGAAGCGGCGCAGCGGCGCGCCGAACCGGTTCATCACCCCGGCGACCAGGAAGAACCGCGCCCCGCGCGTGATCAGCGACAGGAGCACGAACCAGACGAGATCATAGCCCGCAAGCCCGCTGGCGATGGTGATCAGCTTGAACGGGATCGGCGTGAAGCCCTTGATCAGGATGATCCAGTGCCCGTGCTGCTGATAGAGGGCGCGGAACGCCTCCATCTTGTCGGCATAGCCGTAGAGCCGGATCAGCCAGAGGCCGAGCGTGTCATAGAGCATCGCGCCGATCGCATAGCCGGCGAGCCCGCCGAGCACGGAGGCGATGGTGCAGACCAGCGCGTAGTTCCAGGCGCGCTCCGGCTTTGCCATCACCATCGGCACGAGCATCACATCCGGCGGGACGGGAAAGAACGAACTCTCCGCGAACGAGATCGCGGCGAGCGCCTGCGGCGCCCGCGGCGAGGCGGAAAGCGCGAGGGTCCAGTCATAGAGGCGCTTGAACATGGCGAGGGCTTAGCCGTGCCCGGGCGGCTTGTCCATCGCGGCGGCGCCATCCGCCGCCGGATGATCCCTGATCTGCATCGCCGCCGCGAAAGGCCGGACAATCCTGCACGGCCATCGACCGCGCAGCCCGGCGCAAGACACGCTTGGCGTTGACCGCGCACGTTTCGCCGCTATACCCGGACAGGCAGATGGCACGCCATCGGCCCCTGTGGCGGAACTGGTAGACGCGACCGACTCAAAATCGGTTTCCGCAAGGAGTGCTGGTTCGATTCCGGCCAGGGGCACCAATCTTTTTCGAAGTCGCATCAATTGATCGGGGGATCACCCCCTTGACGCAATCACGCTCTCGCGATGGCGGCCAGGGCGTTCCCAGCTTGTCTCGCCGGGCGAACCGCCGAGATGGGGGGCGCCCCGGTCGACGCCCGGGCTGTCGCCCCGTCAAGCCCCCCTTAGAGATCGCCGCGGCCCGGAACCCGGTCGAAACCTGGTCAGAACCGCGGAACGCCGCTCATTCCGCGGCGACGAGCGGCGCGAAGGCGCGCACGACCTGCTCGTAGACCCCGCGCTTGAAGGGGATGATGAGATCCGGCAGGTTCTCGAGCCGCTCCCAGCGCCAATCGACGAATTCCGGCTTGTGGTGCCCGCCGCCTGGCGCCCGAACGTCGATTTCGGCTTCGTCGCCGGTGAAGCGCAAGGCGAACCATTTCTGCGTTTGGCCGCGATATCGCCCTTTCAGCGCCTTGCCGAGCGCATCCAGTGGCAGATCGTAGCGATACCATTCCGGCGCCTCGGCAAGCAGCGCAGTCGAGCGGATATTGGTTTCCTCGTAGAGTTCGCGCAGCGCCGCGGTGTAAGGATCCTCGCCAGGATCGATACCGCCCTGCGGCATCTGCCATTCGAAGACCGGATCGCGATATTCCGGCCCCTTGTCGGGCCGGCGGCGCCCGACGAAGACGCGGCCCTCCCGGTTGAACAGCGCCACGCCCACGCAGGGGCGATAGGGCATGCCGGCAAGGTCACGAGCCACGGGCACTCCGCCTGGAAGGGGACGACTCAGCGCGATCCATGCGCGATGATGATGGAAATCGGCGCCAAGGCAAGGCCGCGCTCCGCGAGGCCGCGCTGCCAGGCAGCGATTCGCTCCACATTCGCGGGCAGTGCCGGGACGGTGATGATCGCGCTGCCCCGCCGGCGCGCGATCTGCTCGATCTCGGCGAGCTGGGCGTCCAGCGTCGCGGCGGCGCCGGCCTCGACCGCCTTGTCGGCGACGAGAACCGGCAAGCCGAGCTTGCCGCCAAGCTCCGCCGTCCGGCTGCCGGCGGCGGTCCCGTCATCAAGGAACATCAGCCCGCGGCGGTTGATCTCCTCCAGCAGCGTGCCGTAGGTGCCGGGCTCGCCCATCAGCCGGCCGCCCATGAAGTTCATCAATCCGACATAGCCCGGAAAGCGCGACATCAGCCAGTGCAGCCGCTCGATGTTCTCGCGGGCGGGCGCCGAGGCGCGCAGGGTATGCGGGCCGGGGTCGCTCTCCGGGTAATCCTGCGGCTCCATCGGCACCTGCAGCAGGATCTCGTGTCCCTCGCGGCGGGCGCGGGCGACCTGCGTTTCGAGGTCGCGGCCATAGGGCGCGAAGGCCAGGGTCACGGCACCCGGCAGCCGCGAGATCGCATCGGCCGTGCCGCGCGCGCCGATGCCGACCCCGGTCATGACCACGCCGATCATGGGCCGGTCCGGCCGCGCGAAGGGCTGCGCATAGGCAAGGCGCGGCGGCGTTCCGTCATCGGCGATGCGCGGCAGCGCACCGAGATGCGTGCGCTCGCTGACGCGCGGATCGACAATGCTCGCCGTGACCCGGCCCGCCTCCGGCGCGCGCGCCTCGGGAACCTTGATCACGACACCGCCGGGCGGCACACCGCCATTCTGCCGGACGATCCGGACCCCGGACCCCGCCTCGATCTCGGCGGCGGGGCTGCGCGGTCCAGCCGGCGCCTGGGAATGGGTCGACGGGGCCGGAAGCTGCGCGGGCTTGACGCGCTCGATGATCGCAACCACGCCGGGCTCCCGCCGCGGCTCGCGCCCGCGCAGGATCCCCGCCGCCACGAGAACGACGACGCACAACCCGAACGCGGCGACGAGACCGTGCCGCCAGGCCGCCGGTACGCCCGGACGGCTCGGCCCCGGCCTCACGCCAAGGGGGGTCGCCATGCTCTCCAACGCCATCTGCCTGCCTCGCGCTCGCGCGCATCTCGGTCGGCCCGAACCGATGAGCAAACCGTAAAGAACGCTGGTTAACGGCGGTTTAAATGGCGGGCAAAAGCGGAAGCACCAAAGAGCAGGTTAAGAAGATCGGCGAAATCGTGCCTGGCGCGCGGTAAGCCGACACGCCGGAGGTCACCAAGCCCGGAAAGGAGTGCAGGCCGGGATCATGCCGGGCTCCCTAAACGCCATTCGCGCCTCCGGCCCGGAAGGCCGGGCAGGACGATCCGCGCCGGGCGGCGCTCAGTTCTTCTGGCTCGCCGGCTTGCCGGTATTGGCGCGCGCCTCGGGTTTGGGCTGCTTCGGCATCAGCGTCGCGCCCTCGCCGGGATTCTCCTTCGATACCTCGCCGTTGAGGAACCGGACTGCCCAGATGAGCTGCTTGTCCTTGGTGCGATCCGGCGGAACATAGCCGGACGAGCCGCCCTGCTCCTCCTCGTTGACCTTGATATGGCCGCGCATCGAGGCCTCGCCCTTGATCTCGTCGCGCCCCTTCAATTCCTCGGGCACATCCTGGACGACGGCGACATCGGGGGTGATGCCCTTGCCCTGGATGGAGCGGCCGGACGGGGTATAATAGAGTTGCGTCGTGAGCTTGAGCGCGTAATTGCCGCGAAGCTGGAAGATCGATTGCACCGAGCCCTTGCCGAAGGAGCGCGAGCCGACGATCGTGGCACGCTCCTGGTCCTGCAGCGCACCGGCGACGATCTCGGACGCCGAGGCCGAGCCGCCATTGATCAGCACCACCAGCGGCTTGCCGCCGGTGATATCGCCCGGCCGGGCAAGCGCGCGGTTGGTCTGGTCGTTGGTCTTGCCGCGGGTCGAGACGATCTCGCCCGATTCGAGGAAGGCATCGGCGACATAGATCGCCTGATCGAGCAGCCCGCCGGGATTGTTCCTGAGATCGAGCACGAAGCCCTTGAGCTTGTCCTTGCCGATCTCGGCCGTGAGCTTCTCGACCTCCTTCTTGAGGCCCTCGAAGGTCTGCTCGTTGAAGGAGCCGATGCGGAGATAGCCGACCGCATCGCCCTCCTTCTGCGCGCGCACCACCGGCGGCCGGATCGTGTCGCGCGTGATCTCAACCTCCACCGTTTCCTTCTTGTTACGCCAGAGCTTGAGCTTGACCTTGGTGCCGCGCGGCCCCTTCATCTTCTCGACAGCCTGGCTGAGGGTGAGGCCCTGCACCTGCTCGCCATCGATATGGGTCACGAGATCGTTCGCCATCACGCCGGCCTTGGCGGCGGGCGAATCGTCGAACGGCGTCACCACCTTGACGAGCCCGTCCTCCATCTGGACCTCGATGCCGAGCCCGCCGAATTCGCCGCGGGTCTGCTGCTGCATCTCCTGGTTCGATTTCTGGTCGAGGAAGCTCGAATGCGGATCAAGCGAGGTGACCATGCCGTTGATGGCGCTCTCGATCAGCTTCGCCTCATCCGGCTTCTCGACGTAATCGGTGCGGATCTTGTCGAAGACCTCGCCGAACAGCGTCAGCCGGCGATAGGTGTCGGAGGCCGCCGCGTTGGCGTTCGCGGCGACGCGCATCTCGTCGAGGGCGATCAGCGCCAGCGCGCCGAGCGCGACGCCGGACAGGAAAACGGGAATCTTTCGCATCATCCGCGAGCCTTCTCGGCCGATTGGGTTGACCACCACGGGGATGGATCGACCGGGGATCCATCCTTCCGGAATTCGACATAGAGCGCCGGACGCGGCGTTCCAAGTCCCTGTCGGGCTTCGCCCCCCTGATCCTCGCCGCCGCGGCCGAGAAACCCGACCGGCTCGCCGGCCAGCACGAACTGGCCGATCTCGACGGAAAGCCTGTCCAGCCCCGCAAGGACGATATGGTAACCATTGCCGGCATTGATGATCAAGAGATGACCGTAACCCCGGTATGGCCCGGCGAAATGGACCCAGCCATCCGCCGGCATCGTCACCACAGCATTCGCGTTTGACGAAATCGTGATCCCGCGCTCGGTGCCGCCGAGCCCGTCGGGCTGCCCGAAGCGGCGCAGGATCGTGCCCGAGACCGGCAGCGGCACCTGGCCGCGCCGTTCCGCGAGGGATTGACGGGGCTGGAGCCGAGCCGGCTCGCGCCCAGCCCCCGTGCCGAGGCTCGCAACCTCGGTGCCGCGCGCCGGCGCGGGCGCGCGGCGCGCGATCTCGGCCGCGCGCGGCTGACCCACGATCTCGTTCTCGCTGCGCGAGATCAGGTCGCGCAGCGAGCGCGCCTCGCGCGCAAGCGTCGCGACCCGCATCCGCTCGCGGTCGAGTTCCTCCTGCGACATCTTGAGCCGGTCCTGCCGTTGCGCGACGAGTTCCGCGAGGCGGTTGTGCTCGCTCGCGATCCCGTCGCGCGCGCCGCGCAGGGCCTCCGCCGCCGCCGCCGCCTGCCGGCGCAACTCGACCAGCGTCTTGAGATCGGCGACGAGGATCATCGCCTCGTCGCGCATGTCCGGCAGCACGGCCCCGAGCAGGATCGCGGCGCGCATCGCCTGGAGCACGTCCTCCGGCCGGACCAGCAGCGCCGGCGGCGGCTTGCGGCCGATACGCTGCATGGCGGCAAGGATTTCGGCGGTCACCCGCTCGCGGCCCTGGAGCGAGCGCCGCAGCGCATCCTCCTGCCGCCGCAATTCCTCGACCCGCGTCTCGCCTTCCGCGACGCGTTCCTCGGCCGCGCGCACCCGCGCCGCCACCGCGATCAGCTCGGCGCGCAGTTTCTGCGCCTCGGCCGTGACGTTCTCGATCTCGAAGGCGAGCCGGCGCTGCTCGAAATTCGAGCGCTCGATATCCTTCTCGATGCTGCGGAGCTGGATCTGGACATCGGCCCCGGGCACGGCCTGCGGCTTCTCTTGCGCCCTGTCTTGCGCTCCTTCTTGCGCCTCGCCGGGCGCCCAGAGCAGCAGCAGGCAGAGCGCGGTTGCCCAACGGAAGCCGGCATTCCGGATGCCGCGGGCCGCGAACCGGCCACGCTTCGCCCCTCCCGCGCGGAGGAATGATCCGGAAAAGCTGCTCACGGCGACGGCTCGGCCTCCCTCATGCCGCTCCATCATACCCGATGATAGGGGTGGCCGGCGAGGATCGTCGCGGCCCGGTAGAGCTGTTCGAGCGCGAGCACGCGCACGAGCTGGTGGGGCAATGTCATCCGTCCGAAGGCGAGCGCGAGATCCGCCCGTTGTCGGAGATCCGCCGCCAGCCCGTCGGCGCCGCCGATCGCGAGATCGAGCCCCGCCGCGCCGGCATCGCGCCAGGCGGCGAGCCGCGCCGCGAATTCCTCGCTGTCCGGCATCGCGCCGCCCTCGTCGAACAGGATGAGCGGATGCCCCGCACCGAGCCGCGCCGCGATCGCCCGCCCCTCCTCGGCCTTGCGGTCCTCCGGCCGGCGCGCGGCGCTTTCGGCGATCTCGGCCAGCACCGGACCGGAAAGGCCAAGCCCGCGGCCAAGCGCCGTGAACCGCTCGGCATAGCGCGTCACGAGCTCGCGCTCCGGCCCGGCCTTGAGCCGGCCAACCGCGACCAGGACCAGCCGCACCGCCTACTCGGCGGCGCGACGGATGCGTGGGCTCCGGGTCCGGACGGCCCTCGGCGCCGATTCGGCCTCGCCTTCGAGCGGGCGCCCCGCGCCCCAGAGCTTCTCGAGATTGTAGAAGCCCCGGACCTCCGGGCGGAACAGATGGACGATGACATCGCCGGCATCGATCAGCACCCAGTCGCAGACGGGCATGCCCTCGACGCGCGGACTGGCAAGGCCCCGCTCCTTCAGCGCCTGGACGACCCGCTCCGCGACCGCACCGACATGACGATCCGAACGCCCGGTTGCGATGAGCATCGCATCGGCGAGGGAGGTCTTTCCGGCGAGATCGAGGGCGACGATATCCTCGGCCTTGGCGTCATCCAGCACGCCCTTCAAGGCCTCGACGAGCGGACCAGCGGCCGGCGCGGCGGCGCCGAGGCTGGCGACAGGCGGCAGATCGGCCGCCTTGGACAGATGCGTCGTGATCAGTGTCGCGGTTCCTCTCGGTTGAGCGCACGAACGGATCGAGATTAGCCCGATCGCCGCAAAACGCCAGTAGCGAAATGCACCACTCGCCCGACCGTCGGAACCTTTCCGGCCCCGCGAGGACGGGCACGCCTTCCCAGTCCTTCCGGCATTCTAGGCCGGAAGTCTTAAGAAACTCGCGCCGACCGATGGCGGTTCGATGACAGGGGGCGGCGCGGAGCACTTCGCTGTGGATGGCGGCTCAAGCCGAATTGTTGGCGAAGATCCCGATCAGCGGGTTGCCGGCCGAAAGCTGTGCCTGCGAGGACCGGATCGCGAGAAAACGCTGCGCGAATTTCTCGACATAGGCTGCATCCTTCAGACGGGACATGTCGAACCCCTGCTCGATCCGCGCCTTGAGGTTGTTGAAATCGCCGCCCGCCGCCGCACGGGAAATGCCGAGCGTATCGATGACGACCCCGAACAGAACGGGATCGGAGATGATCTGGTTGATCTGCGTCTTGCTGCCGGCCGTGCGAATGAAATAGGCTGCTTCCTGGAGGGAGGAATCGATCTCGCCAAGGCTGCGCTCGTATTCATTGGTGACATAACGGGCGCTGACGAGCTTCTGCGTCTCTTCCGATTGAAGCTTCGTCACACCCTTGCTGAAAAACTCGAAAGCAAGATTGAATTCACGATAGCGCGTATCCGTGAATTTATTGAGAAGCGATTCCGGATCAGTCGCGTCAGATTTCGCGATCGCTTTGGTACGAAAGCCGTATTGCATCGCATCTTCAAGGCCGAAAGCCGAAGTTGCGACCGAAAGAAGACGATAATTGTTCAGAAACTCGTCTGCGTTGGCAACCTTCGCCGACTTTTCCTTGAAATATTCAAGCTCGCGCTTGACGGTCGCGCTCTTGGCAAACTGCGCCTCGTGCTTGTCGCGCGTCGCCTTGGCGATGCGATTGAAATAGACCAGCAGGGAGATCGAGACGTTCGAAACCCCGGTGTCGAAGAAGCTCATCATGACGCGGTACACCACTTCTTGGATCGCGCGCATGATGCGGGGCGGGTCTTAAGATCCCGTTGTCCCGTTGCCATCCTTTGCGCGCAATCGCGTCGAGGATTGGTCGGAGCGCGGTCCGTGCAGGAACACCCAGACCGGCGGCACCAGTGCGGCCAGCTCCTGCGAATCGCTTTCGTCGATCCGCCCGCGTGCCAGGACCCGCGCCGCCGGGCTCGCGGCGGCCTTCAGTGTCGAGCCCGGCCGGTCGATGATCGCGATCGGCACGGATGCCGCGATGTCGCGCCATTTCTGCCAGCGGTGAAAGCCCGCAAGATTATCCGCGCCCATGATCCAGACGAACCGGACGAGCGGCGCCCGCGCCTTCAGGAAACGGATCGTCTCCTCCGTGTAGCGGGTGCCGATCTCGGCCTCGATGCCCGAGATGACGATGCGCGGATCCTGGCCGACAAGCCGTCGGCAGGCCGCCATCCGCGCCTCGAGCGAAGGCAGCCCGGCATTCTCCTTCAGCGGATTGCCAGGCGTGACGAGCC
Organism: Rhabdaerophilum calidifontis; assembly: GCF_008641065.1. Taxonomy (GTDB): domain Bacteria; phylum Pseudomonadota; class Alphaproteobacteria; order Rhizobiales; family Beijerinckiaceae; genus Rhabdaerophilum; species Rhabdaerophilum calidifontis. The sequence goes on from NZ_VTRS01000009.1 coordinate 47,370, forward strand.
ACCACAGCCGGTCGAGGCCGAGCCGGCGCAGCGCGGTGCGCGCCACGAGCAGATGCCCCTCATGCGGCGGGTTGAAGGAGCCACCGAAGAGGCCGACCCGCTGGCCGGGAGACGTTGGGGGAAGGATGGGACGGGCCAATCGACGCTCGTTGTCACTCCCGGCCGCGCGGCCGGTGGTCGGGCGGCCAGCAAAGCGGGGAAGCCCGGTTCGGGCAAGAGATTTCCGGCGCCGGGCCCGGATCCGCCGGCGGAGACATCAGGGGCGCACCGTTCCCGCGCCCCGGACCACATATTTGAAGCTCGTCAGCTGCTCGACCCCCACCGGTCCGCGCGCATGCATGCGGCCGGTGGCGATACCGATCTCGGCGCCGAAGCCGAACTCCCCGCCATCCGCGAATTGCGTCGAGGCATTGTGCATGACGATGGCCGAATCGACCTCGCGCAGGAAACGGCCCGCCGCCGCCGCATCCGCGGTGACGATGCAATCGGTGTGATGCGAGCCGTAGCGCTCGATATGCGCGATCGCCGCGTCGAGCCCGTCGACAACCTTCACGGCGATGATGGCGTCGAGGAATTCGGTCGCCCAATCCGCCTCGGTCGCGGGCGTGACGCGCGGATCCGCAGCCTGCGCATCGGCATCGCCGCGCACCGCGCATCCGGCATCGAGCAGGGCGCCGACCAGCGGCGCGAGCAAAGCCGGCGCCGCCGTGCGATCGACAAGCAACGTCTCCGCCGCGCCGCAGACGCCGGTGCGACGCAGCTTGGCGTTGAGCAGCACCGTCTTCGCCATTGCCGCATCGGCCTTCTCATGGATGTAGACGTGGCAATTGCCGTCGAGATGCGCGAAAACCGGCACCCGCGCCTCGGCCTGCACGCGCGCAACGAGGCTCCTGCCGCCGCGCGGCACGATCACGTCGAGCGCCCCGTCAAGCCCGGCGAGCATCAGCCCCACCGCCTCGCGATCCGCCACCGGCACGAGCTGGATCGCCGTGGGGGGAACCCCTTCCGCCGCGAGCCCGCGCGTCATTGCGGCATGGATGGCGATGGCGGAGCGCAGCGCGCCGGATCCCGTGCGCAGGATGACGGCATTGCCCGCCTTGAGACAGAGCGCGCCGGCATCGGCCGTAACATTCGGCCGGCTCTCGAAGATCACGCCGATCACCCCGAGCGGCGTACGCACGCGCTGGATGACAAGCCCGTTGGGGCGCTTCCATTCGCTCGTGACCGCGCCGACCGGGTCCGGCAGCGCGGCGATGTCATCGATCGAATCCGCGATCGCCGCGACGCGGCCTGCGTCGAGCAGCAGGCGATCGAGAAAGGCTGCGTTCTGCCCGCCGGCCCGCGCCTCCTCGAGATCGCGCGCATTGGCGGCGAGGATCTCCGGCACCGCCGCGCGCAGGGTCGCGGCGGCAGCCTGCAGCGCGCGCGTCTTGCGTTCCGGCGCCATGACCCCCAGCTCCCGGCTGGCCGCGCGCGCCGCACGCCCCATGGCCATCATCTCGGCGACGAGCCGGGTGCGCTCCGTCGGTGGCGCGAGCGCGCGGAGCGGTTCGTCCGTCATCTCGGATGCGTTGATCGAGGGGGGCACGGAAGCATTCACAACGGCGTTCTCCTGCCGGCCGGGGGTATTCCCGCCTTCATGGCATATCCCCATCGGCACCGGCGCCATCGCCCGAAAGCACGAGGTCGTCGCGATGGATGATTTCCTTGCGCCCTGAATAGCCGAGAATGGCGGCGATGTCGCAGCTCGCGCGGCCGGCGATCTTCACGGCATCGCCGGCATCATAGGCCACAAGGCCGCGCGCCAGTTCGCCGCCATCCGCGCCGCGCACGATGACGCAATCGCCGCGCGCGAAGGCGCCGTCGACCCGGATCACGCCCGCCGGCAGCAGGCTCTTGCCGGCCCGGATCGCGCGGCCGGCACCGGCATCGACATGCAGGATGCCGCGCGGCTCCAGCGTGCCGGCGATCCAGCGCTTGCGGGCGGTGACAGGCGTCGAGGGCGAGAGGAACCAGGTGCAGCGCGCGCCCTCCGCCACCGCCCGCAGCGGATGCAGCCGCGTGCCGTTGGCGATCAGCAGCGCCGCGCCGCCGGCAGTGGCGATCTTGGCGGCCTCGATCTTGGTCGTCATGCCGCCGCGCGACAATTCCGAGGCCGCGCCGCCGGCCATCGCCTCGATCCGCGCGGTGATGCGCGGCACCACCGGCACGAATTCCGCCGCCGGGTCATCGCGCGGCGGTGCCGTGTAGAGCCCGTCGATATCGGAAAGCAGAACCACGCAATCGGCCGAAGCCATCGAGCCGACCCGCGCGGCGAGCCGGTCATTGTCGCCGTAGCGGATCTCGTTGGTCGCGACGGTGTCGTTCTCGTTGATGACCGGAACTGCCCTGTGATCGAGAAGCGTGCCGATCGTCGCCCGGGCGTTGAGATAACGCCGCCGCTCCTCGGTGTCCCCGAGCGTCAGCAGCACTTGCGCGGCGGTGATTCTGTGCGCCGCGAGCCCCTCCGCCCACACACGGGCGAGCGCGATCTGCCCGACGGCCGCCGCCGCCTGAGCCTCCTCGAGTTCGAGCGCCGGCCGCCGGAACCCGAGGACGCCGCGGCCCATCGCGATCGCTCCGGACGAAACAACAAGGATATCAGCGCCTTGATCATGAAGAGCGGCAATGTCGCTGCACAAGGCCGCAAGCCATTCCCGCCTGAGCCCGGTCGCGCGGTCAACGAGCAGCGACGACCCGACCTTGATGACGATCCGCCGGAAACCGGCCAGTTCCGGCAGAGTCACCGACCGGCACCGGCGCGACGACCGACCAACGCAGCGCGGCGAAAGGGCGGCACAGACAAGGAAAAATGCGGCTTCTGCACAGGACTTCGCGTGTTGCTACCGGAGGTTGCTGGAATGGAATCCGGATTGTTGTTCACTTCTCGTCAACCGGGGGATTAAACATGAACTGGGATTTCCTCAAGCTCAACCGGACGGACCGACCTCAGGACGATTATGCCCAGGCTGCGCCCCGGCCCGCTTCGGGCCTGCGCGAGGAAGGCGTTCGCTTCCGCGAGGAACTGCCCCGGCGGCGCGAGGACAATGTCCGCATGATCGCGCCGCTCGATCCGCGCGCGATCAATGCCGCGCGGGACACGGTCTTCGCCAATCTCAACGAATTCGAGAACACGCTCCAGGAATTGTCGCGGCTGCCGGAGCAGTTCCGCATCGTCATGGCGCCGATCGAGAATGCCGTGAACGCGATGGGCCTGCTGCGCTCGCGCCTCGAGACCGTGGAGGAGAGCTTCACGGTCGAACAGCGCCGCGCCTCGTCGCTGGCCACCGAATTGACCGCATTGCGCGCCGAGAGCGAGAAGCTGACCTTCGCGCTGCGCGGGGAGGAAGCCGCGACCGCCTCCCTGCGCGAGCAGGCGAGCAAGCTCGAAACGGCCAGCAAGACGCTGCGCCATGAGAATGCGGAGCTTCAGGCCCGCCTGGTGCGCATCGAACCGCAATTGCGCGATGCCGTCGCCGCACGGGACGCGCTCGAAGTCGAACTTGAGGATCTGCGCCGCGCCAAGCTTCAGGGCGACGAGATCATGGCCGCGCTGCGCAGCGAGCTGGCCGAGATCAAGGACGTGCTCGCCAGCACCGAGAACCAGAAATCCGCGCTGGAAATCACCGCGCAGCGCCAGAAGGAGCGCATCGAGGAGGCCGCGAAGACCATCTCGGACCTCGAGGCCTCGCTCCAGACGATGACCGACAAGTTCTCGTTCACGAGCGCGGCCCTTATGCGCGAGCGCAATGCCGTCCGCGCCTTGCGCGCGGAGACCGAGCAGAAATCCCGCGAGCGCGAGGAGGGCCAGGTCCAGTTCGAGGCCCAGATCGAGGCGGCCCGCGCCCGCTACGATTTCGTCGAGAAGATGCTCCAGGAAACCCGGGCCCGATTCGGCGAGGAGACCCGCCAGCTCGCGACCGCCCGGCGCGAGCGCGCGGAGGCCGACCGCCGGATCGGCCAGCTCACGCTTCAGCTGGAGGCGATGCAGCGCGAGGCCGCCGAGGCCCGCGGCCAGATCACCGCCGCCTCGGAAGCCGCCGAGCTTTCGCGCCAGCTGCTGGCCGCCGAGATCGACCAGCGCCGCAAGATCGAGATGGAGCTCGACCTGCTGCGCACCGAGAATTCCAATCTCACGCTCAAGCTCAGCGCCGTGAACAATTCGTTCCAGTCGATCGACCAGTCGATCGGCGAGGCGTCGCAGAAATTCCGCAGCAGGATCGCCCAGCTCCAGAGCGAGAACGAGCAGCTTCGGGCCGCGCTCAACGAGAAGCGCAACCAGGAGCAATCGGATTTCGACAAGGAATTCGAGTTCCTGTTCTCGAGCCCGCCGCCGAAGGCCGACCCCGACGAGGACGACGCCAAGATTTACGCCATGCGCTGATCTCCCGCGCATCGGGCATCGGCCCCGCCGGCCGAGCCAAGGCCGGAATTGCGCGTGGCCCGCGGGTTATGGCTGCCATGCCGCTTGTGCGTCCTTGCCTTCGTCACCCCTCCCATCGGCGACGCGGGCGGCATCGATCCCGGCCATCAGCGCCTGCAGGGCCTCCCGCACCCCCTCCCCCGACACCGCCGAAAGCAGCAGCGGCTTGCGCCCCGCGGCGCGGCGCAATCGTTCGACCTGCACCTTGAGGGCCGCGGGATCGAGCGCGTCGATCTTCGAAAGCGCGACGATTTCCGGCTTGTCCGCAAGGCCATGGCCATACGCCTCGATCTCCTTCCGGACGATCCGATAGGCCTTGCCGGCATGCTCGCTCGTTCCCTCGACGAGGTGGAGAAGCACCCGGCAGCGCTCGACATGCCCGAGGAAACGGTCCCCGAGCCCGTGGCCGAGATGCGCTCCCTCGATCAGCCCCGGAATATCGGCCAGGACGAATTCGCGGCCATCGACCCGCACGACGCCGAGGCCGGGATGCAGGGTCGTGAAGGGATAATCGGCGATCTTGGGCTTGGCCGCCGTGGTGGCTGCGAGAAAGGTCGATTTGCCGGCATTGGGCAGCCCGAGAAGGCCGGCATCGGCGATGAGCTTCAGGCGCAGGATCAGCTCGCGCTCCTCCCCCGGCTGGCCGGGATTGGCGCGGGTCGGCGCGCGATTGGTCGAGGTCGTGAAATGGAGGTTGCCGAAGCCGCCATTGCCGCCCTTGGCGATCAGGACGCGCTGGCCGATCGCGGTCATGTCGGCGATCAGGCTCTCATCGGCCGCGTCGAGGATCTCGGTCCCGACCGGCACCTTGAGCACCACATCGGCCCCCTTGGCGCCGGCGCGGTTCTTGCCCATGCCGTGCATGCCGGTCCTGGCCTTGAAATGCTGCTGGTAGCGATAATCGATCAGCGTGTTGAGGCCATCGACGCATTCGGCCCAGACATCGCCGCCGCGCCCGCCATCCCCGCCATCAGGCCCGCCGAACTCGATGAATTTTTCGCGCCGGAACGAGGCGCAGCCGGCCCCACCATCGCCGGAGCGGACATGGATCTTGGCCTGGTCGAGAAACTTCATGCGAAGGCCCTAGCGGTGATCGATCTTGAACACAAGCAGCCCCGCGCGCGCTGAACCCCGATGCCCGCAACGGGATCAGCGCCGCTTCCGGCAATGGCCGCATCACGCCGCCCCCTCCTCCGCCAGTTCCCGCCGCACCGGCAGCGGCGCCCGCCAGCCCTTGAGGCTCTGCCAGAGCGCCCGGGGCAACCGATAGGATTCGACCGGAACCCGGCCACCCCAGGCCGGCAGATCGAGCATGTCCGAACCGACAAGCTGGAAGCCGCAGCGCTCCAGCACCCGCCGCGACGCCGGATTGATGACCCGGACCGAGGCCGCGAGCGCCTTGACGGGGGAATAGAGGAAGGCGGCATCGATCAGCGCCTGCGCGGCCTCCGTCGCACGCCCCTGCCCCCAATGCGGCCGGCCGAGCCAGTAGCCGAGCGCGGCCTCGTCCGGCCCGGTGGCGCGCAGCCCGACCATGCCGAGGAACCGGCCCGGCTCGGCCCGATCCGTGATCGCCAGCTTGACGCGGCTGCCGAGCGAGTTCCACTCGCGCGCATCGACGATGTAGCGCGGCGCCGCCTCCGGCGGATAGGGATGCGGAATGATCCCCGTCATCTCGGAAATGACCTTCTCGCCGGCCAGTTCGAGGATGGCTCGTGCATCGTCCGCCTTGGGCCAGCGCAGGAACAGCCGGGGCGTTTCCAGCGTGAACACGTCGTCGCGGAACAGGTTCGGGAACATGGGATCATCCGCTCTTGGAAAACCCGGCTTCCTGGACGGTTGACCGGGCTGGAATCGAAAGGGGAGGCTCGGTTCCCCGGACCTCCCCTTCGGTTCCTGGATCGCGGATGCGGCCCTGCCGCTTCCTCATCCTCCGCCGGTTCGGTTCCCGAGGAACCCGACGGGGGAGAGTGTCATTCTCGCTCGCCGGTTATTCTGCTGCCGCGGCCGTAGCCGGAATGACGTTGATGTATTGACGCGGGCCTTTCTGTTTGAAGGCAACAACACCGTCACAAAGCGCGAAGAGGGTATGGTCGACGCCCATGCCGACATTCACGCCGGGATGCCATTTGGTCCCGCGCTGGCGCACGATGATGTTGCCGGCAACGACAGCCTCGTTGCCGAACTTCTTCACGCCGAGGCGCTTTGACTGCGAATCGCGACCGTTGCGCGACGAACCGCCAGCTTTTTTGTGAGCCATGAGAGCTCTCCTTCGATCCGATGCGGGACCGGGTCCAAACCGTTGCTGGACCCTACCCGAGATTCCTCAAAAAATCACGCGAAAAGTCAGCCCTGCTGACCGATCCTGTCAGCAGCCCGCCGCGGCGGGCCGCGTTGTCACTTGTCCTCGCCCGAGGCGAGCTCTTCCCGGTCGAGCTTGGCGCGCGGCGGCTTGCCGGCGAGCAATTCCTTCGCCTGCTCGACCCATTCCTCGCGGGCTGCACGGCCGCGCAGCTTCAGCTCCTCGTCCCATTTCGCGAGATCGGCCTCGGTCCAGGCGGCGATCTGCGACCAGGTGGCAATGCCGGCGGCGCGCAGCTTCTTCTCGATCGTCGGGCCGATTCCGGCGATGAGCGAGAGATTGCTCTCGTCGCGCGCGCCTTCGGCCGCAGCAGCGGCGGGAGCGGCGGCCTTGTCCTTCGTCGGCCGGGCGGCCTTGGCGGCGGGCTTGCGGCCATCCGTCAGGATCTCGGTGATGCGGACGATCGTCAGATCCTGGCGATGGCCCTTCTTGCGCTTCGAATTCTGACGGCGGCGCTTCTTGAAGCTGATGACCTTCGGCCCGCGCGCCTGCTCGACAAGCTCCCCGGCAACCGTGGCGCCGGCAACGAGCGGCGTGCCGATCACCGCCGTCTCGCCGCCGATCATGAGTACGTTGTCGAAAGCGACGACGTCGCCCGGCTCGCCCTCGAGGCGCTCGATGGTGATGACGTCGTTGGCGGCAACCGTATATTGCTTGCCGCCGGTCTTGATGACCGCGAACATGTTCTCTTCCTTTCGCACCGCCTTCAGCGAACACCCGCCGGGCGGCCTTTTTCGGGTTCATGCGCCGGCCGGAAACCCCAAACCCGCGCAAAACGAAAAGCGCGGTTCTTCCGCCGCGCTGGATCGCGCGCATAAGCCAGATCGGAGCCGCGCGGTCAAGCGGAAAGCGCGCGGGCGAGGAAAGGCAGGCAGATGGCGCGCCGCGCCGCATGACCGCCGGAACGGAGCCCCCCTCTTCCGGCAACGGAACGTCCACAGCTTCCCGCAGGTGCGGGCTCCGCCGCGCAACGGAGCCCGTGCGCCTCGCCTCTTGCCATCGGCCGCGGGCTTCGGTATCTCCCGGCCCCTGACCACGCGTTTCGCGCGTCCACGGAGAGGTGGCAGAGTGGTCGATCGCGCCGCACTCGAAATGCGGAGTCCGTGCAAGCGGACCGGGGGTTCGAATCCCTCCCTCTCCGCCATCATCCCTGTTGCGAACACGGACAGGCGCCCGTCGTGGGCCTGAAATAGTCGTGTTTTCAAAGGGCTTTGCCTCCCCCATGCGAACCGCTGAGACTGCACGCCAGGCCCGTTCCGGGCTCTGAACGGCGCTCCGTCTCTGTTCGGGCGAACCTCACCGATTTCGGTTCGGTCGGATTTTTCGTCGTCTTTCCAATGACCTGACTTTCAACGCCGCCAAAACTTCGGGCCTTGTGTCAATCGCCTTCGAGGGGAACAGAGCCGCAACACGCAAGAGGCGCAGCGGTTGGGTTCGCTGGCCGAATGGCGCGTAGCGGTGGCGGTGTCGCTCGGCCTGATCTCTCTGATTTCTTAGGATTTTTGGATTGCCTTCCGGCCAGCCTACGTGCTTGGCTTCAGTGGTAGATTAGATCGCGTGGATTGTCTGATGTCGGGATCGTCCCAAGCCGGTTTGGCGGAAAAGTATCTTGTCGATGATCTGCCGGGCGCCGCGCTCGTCGGGGCGCGGTTGAACGGAATTCTGCAGAAGATCGAGGCGGGCGAGACGTTGACCTCCTTGGCGCAGGCGTTTCTGACGTCCGGCGGGCTCAACTCTCTTCTGGCGCTGGCGACCGGTCAGATCGATCGCCCTGCCTTCGAGGAGGTTGCGGCGCGCGAGCGATCAGACCGTATCCAAAGCGCGAAGGACGAAGCCGACAGGGTGGCAGCCGAACAGGCCCGAAAGGCCGAGGCGATGGATGTCGCGGTCAAGGCGCGCTTCGCTGCAATGGAGAATGACCCCGTGCTGCGCCGGAAGCGCGAAGCCCGCGAGTTGCGGGATCGGTTCGGGATCGGCTTCATCGAGACCGAGCACTATCCGCGTGCAATGCGGCTGCTGAAGCAGGTGGCAAGCGTTAACCGCCTGGCGCCCGAAGACGTCGCATGGTTGTCGACCGAGGCGGTGGACTGCTGGACCGATGCGTTGCAGCAAGCGTGGCATCGGCTGGAAGCCGAAGAGCTCACCAAGGCTTGGGAAGAAAGCCGCAATCCGTGGGATGCCGTAAATGCTAGTGCGCATTGGCGGAAGGCTGATGAACCCCAGCAGGCGCTGGAGGTAACGGAGGCGGCGCTCGCCAAGGTGGGACGGAGCCCGAAACCGAGATCGGCGCTCTTGACGACGCGCGGAGGCGCGATGCGCGATGCTGGCTGCCTCACCGAAGCCAGGACACTCGGGCTGGAGGCGCACGAACTGACCCCGGCCGATTTCAGGCCGTGCACGCTGCTTGGCGCTGTCTCGATGGGGCTTGGGGACCTCGCAGCCGGTCACGAGTGGTATGCGAAAGCCGAAGCCTTGGGGGCCGAGCGCCGCGCCATCGACCAGGATCTGCGGGCACTGCTGATCCGTTCGGAACCCGATGCGCGAGATCGTATCCGGAACTATCTGCTCGAGCAGGATCCAGAGCGTTTCGCGTGGCTGCGAAATTGGAACCACAAGATCGCTGCGACGCATCGACGATAACCTGTGCAGGCGCCAGTTCATCGCTCGACCGCCGGTCGAGACGTGAATGCCACTCGATCAGTCGAAAACTCGCCCCGGCTGTTCGTCCCACGGCAGGGACGCCACGAAGCACAGATCATAGATGCTGATCGTCGAGGGCTCGCGGTGGATGACGAGTCGCTCGAGCACCTCGGGCGCCAGCCATGCGAGGCGCAGGAGGCGGCTGACGTAGCGGTCGGAGAGGCCCTCGTCGGCGGCCAGATCGGCGAGCGTGGCGACGTCGCCGCGTTCCAGCCGCTGCCGCCAGCCCCATGCGCGGCCGATGGCGCGCAAGAGGTGGGGATCTTGTCCGCGGTTCATGGCGGCCTCGACGTGCTTCGGCGGAAGGATCCGGGGACGACCACCGCGACGGCGGAGTTCGAGCGGGATGTGGACGCGCAGGGTGTCGGGCGCGGGCATCAGGCCACCTCCTTCTTCGGCGGGGCCATCAGCGCAGCGATGGCGCCGAGGCCGTCGTGGCGCAGGTCGATGGCGAGCCCCGCCTCGCTGACCGTGATGCGCGCGACCAGCAGCTGGACGATGCGCGACTGCTCGGCCGGGATGAGCGCCTTCCACAGGTCGTCGAACTGCGCCAGCGCGGCGACAACGGTGGTCTCATCGAGATCGGGGCGGTCCTTCCGCACCGCTCGCGCGGTGCGCGCCGCCACCTCCGGCGTGCGCAGCATCCGGCGGATTTCGCCGATGACTGCCTCCTCGACCATGGCACCCGGCAGCCGCTGCGGCCCCCGTAGCTCAGCCGCCGGGCGTTTCCGGATCACGTCCATGGACGTGTAGTAGCAGTAGCGCTTGCCCTTCCGCTTGGTGTGGTGCGGCGTCATGGCCGCACCCGTCTCGGTGAAGATCAGTCCGCGCAGGAGTGCCGGTTGGGCCGTTCGCGCCACCGCCGCCCGTGCGACGCGGTTGTTGGCGATGACCGCGTGGACCTCGTCCCACAGCTTCTGGTCGATGATCGCCTTGTGCTCGCCCGGATAGACCTCGTCCTTATGCACGGCGAGGCCGAGATAGACCTTGTTGTGCAGGAACTTCAGCAGGTAGCCCCGGTCGAACACCGCGCCGCGCTTGGTGCGGATCCCGCGGGCGTGCAACTCCTTCAGCACCTGCGCGGTGGAACTGGAGCGGGCATAGAGGCGGAAGATCGTGCGGACCTGTTCCGCCTCGGCGGGCTCGATGACGAGCTTGCGGTCCTTCACGACATAGCCGAGCGGCACCGGCCCGCCCATCCACATCCCCTTGCGTCGGGAGGCGGCGAACTTGTCGCGGATCCGCTCGCCGATCACCTCGCGCTCGAACTGGGCGAAGCTGAGCAGGATGTTCAGCGTCAGGCGGCCCATGGACGTGGTGGTGTTGAAAGACTGCGTGACCGAGACGAAGGTCACGCCGTGGCGGTCGAAGATCTCCACCAGCTTCGAGAAGTCCATGAGCGCGCGGCTGAGGCGGTCGATCTTGTAGACCACGACCACGTCGATCAGCCCGGCCTCAATGTCGGCGATCAGCTGTGCCAGCGCGGGGCGATCCAGCGTGCCGCCCGAGAAGCCGCCATCGTCATAGCGGTCGCGCAGCGCCACCCAACCCTCGGCACGCTGTGAGGCGATGTAGGCCTCGCAGGCCTCGCGCTGGGCGTCGAGGCTGTTGAACTCCATGTCGAGTCCTTCCTCGCTCGACTTGCGGGTGTAGATGGCGCAGCGCAGGCGGCGGACGGCTTCGGGCTTGGTGCGGCTCATGGGCGCGCCTCCGCACCATGGGCGAGCCCGAAGAACTTCCACCCGTTCCAGTGACTGCCGGTGATCGCGCGCACGGCGGCCGAGAGCGACTTGAAGCGGCGCCCCTGCCATTCGTATCCGTCGGTCAGCACCGTGACGATCTGCTCCTCACCCTGCCATTCGCGCACGAGCTTGGTGCCGGGGATCGGCCGACGGGGATCCGCGATCAACGGGCCCGAGGTGCCCGTGGCGACCTCGGCCGCCAGCGCGTCGAGCGTCCGCCGCGTCGCGGGCTTGATCCCGCCATGGGCCAGTTCCTGGATGCGGTAGCCGATCCGCAGCTCCAGATTCCCGCGGCTGGCGTTCGGTGCGGGTTCCCCGAACATGACCCGCCACCTGGCCTGCAGCTCCGGCACCGTCATGGCCTTCAGCGCCGCCAGCTCGGTCAGGACGTCGATCCCCTCCGCCTGGCGCGCGAGCGCGGCCTTTGCTGCTGATTTTCTTGTGTTTTTCCTCATGCGTCGTCTCCAACTCGGTTTTGCACCTGTCTCCGACGACGGCGTCTGAGGGCGAGAATGTCCAGCGAACTGTCTCCATCGAGCGGAGAATTCTCGTTCGTTTCCAGTGAGTTGGTGCGCGCGATGGCGCTGGCGAGGATGGCGGCCAGTTCCGCAAGCCGCTCATCGGTCGTGAGCGTCTCGGCGGGCGGCGCGAAGGTGATGTCGTCTTGCATGGGGAGCGAACCTCCTGAGGCGGTTTGCTCCGTGTTCGCTGGTCGAAGCGACGGAATTCAAGTCAAAACAAGGGGTTGTCGTTCTTCTGCGCAGCCTAGAGAAAAAGATCGGTGTCGGGCTGTCCAAGGCATGGACTACTGTCGATAACGCGCGACGTCTTGAACAACGTTGTCGACGAGCTGTCTCGGCAGTTCCGCAAAATCAAATTGGGCGAACACCGGGCGCAATAGCGAAAAGACCATTTCCTCTGTGTTCAATGCAATCTCGCCAACACGCCCTGAAATTTGCGAAGAAATCGAGTCTTCATGCGCCATGCCACCGCGATGCAACATGTAGCGCAATCGATGCTGTGTCAGCCTCCTACCATTGGTTCCGAAGTATGTGACGCGCATCTGGAAGGCGGCATCTCCGGATGCATAAGTTAAACCGAGCCACTCGATTAATTTTAACATTTCGGTCATGCGGTAGATCGGCAGTTCCCAATCAAACCCCGGCCGATGAGGGCGAGGCGCTAGATTGGCGCCATAATCGGGATCGTCCTCCTGCATCGCCCTAACTAGATATCCGTCGCCATGCACTGACAGACGCCAGAAATCGGAGTGAGACGGGTCGCGGTCACGTCCTTCTTCACCAACTAGCCATGCCTGTATCACGTCTCCCAATGGGCGAGGCGCCATCCCATCTCGATGCAAGGACACGAAGGGCGCCCAACCGCTGTGCCGAGGGCGGTTGTGGTCAAGGTTCCTATTTAGTTCAGCGATATCAGGTTCTTGAAACGGCCTGATCGAAAATGCCACCTCGTAGTTGCCTTGTTCGAGACGCAGTGGATGCCCTTCTGGCAGAGCTGTAAGAACGTCGGCCCGCGCTGCACGAGACGCGCTAATCCAATCTTCGAACGCCTGTTCTTGTGCTGCCGGAGTGAACTCTTGCTCCGGATTTAGAACATTCCTGATTGCGTTGATGAGTTGATCTTGGCGCGCGTGCACCAATCGCTCCAAGAGGCGCTCCCAGTCGTCTTGTGTCCTGCAGGGCTCACTGTTTCCGCCCGGGCGCCTGACATAAACGGTCCCATTGGTAAGCGTTCGGTTGTCGGGGCTTTGCCGCGATGCGAACAGCGGAACTCTGCCAGCGGCCGGAACGGATATCACGGGATGGCCGACCTGGCCGTTGGTCTGACGATAGGTTTCGACAGCGCATTGAATAGCTGGGGTGCAATATCGATGAACGATCGCGGCGATAGCATCCTGCGAAAATGCCGTTTCTTCGTTTTCCTCAGGCTCGATGGGCTGGTGTCCTTGCCCCTCATCATCTGTGAAGCCAATGAATATATGGCCACCACCTGAGTTTGCGAGAGCGATTATCTCCTTAGCAAGCCGCGCCTTTTCGTCGTTTTCAACCACGCCGCCAAGCCAGTTCTTTACCTCCACGAACTCTGACTCCCGCAGTTGGTCAATGAGTTGTTGGACTCTTTCATCTGGCATTGGGGGAACTCGATTTCCTGACAACCAAACGCAGTCTAAGTCCTTATTGCGCGACGCACCATCCCATCCGTCTCCAGCCGCAGCGCTGCTCGCCAGAGCGGCGTCTTCATAAACACCGCTTCTTCGAAGCGATAGCTGGCTGTTCCACGCCCCTGCTGCAGCAGCCCCGCCCAACACAGCGGGCGCAGCACCTGGATGTAGAGTTGCCCCATCACCTCGTCATACCGCGGGATCGGACCCGTCTCGGGCTCGCCGAAGAGCACGCGGCGGAGGTGGGCTCCGGTGGCGCCGTCTTCTGTCTCGACGTTCAGCACGTTCAGGAACACGTCCCAGTTGCCGAGTATCGGTGCGTCCTCGAAGCGGGACATGCTGGCGTGGTTGATGCGGAACAGGAAGAACGGGACAACCGTGCCGAAGATCCGGCCGGGATAGCCAACGAGCGCCTGGCCGGCTTTGGTCAGGCGGAACTCGCCCTTGTAGTGCCGCCCGAGCTTCATTGCGATCATCAGGTCGTGCAGCACCATGAGTGGGGCGAAGTCGGGTTCGTTCAGCACCTTGTTGACGGCGAAGAGGTCCGCCTCGGTGTGGCCGGGCCAGTCGAACGCGGCCGCGGCCCAGTGCACGAACACCCGCCTGAACCCTTTGGACGGCGTCAGGGGAATGCCGCCGTGTTCGCCGATCCAGGCGAAGGTCTTCTCGACCCCGCGCACCATGGGCGAGAACGCCAGCGCCGGATCGGCATCGTCGACCTCGCGGAACGCAATCACCTCAGATCTCCCGCGCGAACCAACGGATGCGGCCGACGATGTGGATCTCGTCGGCCGTTCTTTCGTATTCGGGGTAGTGCTTGTTGTCGGAAATGACGCGCACCGCGGGAGGGTCGCTGTTCGGGATGTGTTCGAGCCGCTTGGCCACCAGCCCCATCCCGTCGTCCAGCACGAAGATGCCGGGCGGGTTTGGGGCGCGGCGGGTCATGTCGACCAGCACCGCGTCGCCGCTCACGAGCGTCGGCGCCATGCTGTCGCCCTCGACGTGCATGATGCGCAGCTGCGACGGACTGGCCTTAAGTTTGTGGCGGATCCACGATTGGCGGAAGTGGTATGTACGGCCGGGCGTATCGCCATCTTCGGTTACCACCGCGCCGCCGCCCATCGCGGGGCGCGGGGTGGCGTGCGCGATGGCCACGAAGGCGTCGTCGGGATTGTCCACGAAGGGGGGCGTACCCTCGACCTCGCCGATGCCGTGGATCAGCCAGTCGCGGTCCACCTTCAGCACGCGGGCGACCTCGGCCAGCCGGTCGATGCCGGGGCGCGCGGAGCGGCCGCGCAGGATGTCGTAGACGAAGGAGCGGTGCACGCCTGCCATCTCGGCGACATGGGCGGGACTGATGCCAAGCTGGTTGGCGCGGGCCCGCAGGCGGTCGGCCAGGGTGTGCTGCTCGGTCATGTTTTCCCCAAGGGTATGTGGATGAAATAGGATAAAACAGGATTGATGCGGACCCGTCAAGCGATTAGAACAAAACCTAAACAATCGCACATGGGAATCGGGGGTCCGGATGGAGATCGAGAAGTCGTATTTCACCCTGCCGGAGATCCTCGAGCGCTGGTCCATGTCCGAGGCGGACCTCGTCTACCTCGCCGAGAACGACCAGCTGCGGCTGTCGATCCGGGTGTTCAACCTCGCGGTCGAACTCGGCGACTACGAGGAGACACCGGAGGGGGAGCGATTCTCCGTGCCCTTCGAGCGGGGCCTGTTCAACGGGCTTCTGGATCTCCACGCCCATGACGTCTTCCAGCTGTTCCGGCATGGCGAGGTGAAGCTCAGCCGCTTCCGCTCGCACAAGGCCGACTATGCCTGCCTGACCGGGGAGCGAGAGCTCATCACCGTGCGGCAGCGCGATCTTTTCCTCAGGCGGGACGAGCGTGACCGCTTCGAGGCCGAGACGAGATTTGCCGGAGCGGCTGCCGGACCACGACCCGGCGCGTTCCATGCCTCAGCCGACTACCAGGATGTCCGCTGCAACGGTCAGCACTTCCGGCTGGGTGCGATCCAGGCACAGGTCGTGCGCGCGCTGCACGAGGCTGCCGGGCGCGGCGAGCCTTGGCAGAGCGGGAAGGCGATCCTCGCCGCCGCGGGCTCGCGCAGCCTCAAGATGTCCGATGTATTCAAGTCGAAGAAGAACTGGCGCCTCCTGATCGAGTCGGATGGCCGCGGCGCCTATCGCCTGCTCGGGCTCTGATCTCGCGCCATCCCTCCCGTCCGCGCGCCCTCTCGATCCCTGCGGTGGGATGTGCCGGGGGATGAGAGGGGGATGGCGATCCCCCACAGAGCCGTTCTCCCTTGGATTGCAAGGCTCCTGACGATCCCCCTCCGCATCCCACTCCAATCCTGACGACATCCCCTCGCGGGATTTCGCATCGTGCTCCCGACAAACGACACCGGGAGACGACGATGCAGCAGAAAACCTGCCTCACACAGAAGGAACTGGCGCGGCGCTGGACGATCTCGCACCGCACGCTCGAGCGCTGGCGATGGGCCGGAGAAGGCCCCGCCTACATGAAACTCGGCGGCCGGGTGGTCTACCGGCTCGAGGACATCCTGGCCTTCGAGAAGGACCAGCTCACGCACACCGCCGACAGCGTTCGGGGGGCGGCATGATGGAGCGCCGTTCCGCCATCCACGGCAGCCGGGTCGTGTCGATCTTCGGCGCCGCCGGTCCTGCGCTCGACGAGGTGGGGCTGTCCGCCTGGATCGCGCAGGCCGCCCCGGGCGAGGCGCTGGTCTATCACCGCGGGTTCCTCGCCGTCGACGCCACCGGGGCCGTCTCGAACCTCACGCCTGAGCGCCAGCGCACCCTGCGAGGTGTCGCGGCCGCCGCCTTGCGCGCCGCCGAGCAGCGGCTCGTCCACCTCGTGCAGGCCCGGCTCGGCCCCGACCACTTCGCCTACATCGCCGTCGCCCGTCCGAAGCCCGGACCTGCCGGCGCCGCCCTCTCGATGCGCCTCCTCGAGGCCGCCTGACCCAATCCCCATTACGGAGGCCCCCATGCCATTCCCGCAGAACACCCCCAGTATCGACGAGTTGATCAACCTGCCCACGGGCGAGATCGCCCAGCTTCCGGTCGAGCTTCTGGCCGCCATGCAGCGCGAGATCGACGCCGCCGCGAAGCAGATGAAGGCCGTCACCGCGCGCTTCTCTACCGCACTCGAGGTCCGTTACGCCACCCGCGCCGCCGAGGCCCGCCGCGCCTGTGGCAAGGACACCGGCACCGTTCGCCTTGCCGATGGCGATTTCACCGTGGTCGCCGATCTTCCCAAGCGCGTCGAATGGGACCAGGCCCGGCTTGCCGCCATGGTCGAGCGGATCCGCGCCGCGGGCGACGACCCGTCCGAATACGTCGAGATCAGCTTCACGGTGCCCGAGCGCGCCTATGCCGCCTGGCCCGAGGCGATCCGCCAGGGCTTCGAGCCCGCCCGCACGGTGAAGACCGGCGCGCTGAAGATCGCGATCCTGCCGCAGGAGGACCGCGCGTGAGCCTCCCCATCATCACCGCCGATCAGCGGCTGGCCGAGACGCGGGGCGTCAAGGGCGTGATCTTCGGTCCGTCCGGGATCGGCAAGACCAGCCTGCTCTGGACGCTCGAAGCCTCGACCACGCTGTTCTTCGATCTCGAGGCGGGTGACCTCGCCATCGAGGGGCTGCACATCGACGTGGTCCGGCCTCGCACCTGGAAGGAGTGTCGGGACTTCGCGGTCTTCATCGGCGGCCCGAACCCGGCGCTCCGGTCCGACCAGCCCTACAGCCAGGCGCATTTCGACGAGGTGTGCGGCCGGTTCGGAGATCCGCGCGTCCTCGCCAAATACGAAACCGTCTTCATCGACTCGATCACCGTGGCCGGGCGGCTCTGCTTCCAGTGGTGCCGCGGTCAGCCGGAGGCGCATTCGGAGAAGACCGGCAAGCCGGACGTGCGCGGCGCCTACGGGCTGCACGGGCGCGAGATGATCGGCTGGCTGACCCACCTCCAGCATACGCGCGGCAAGAATGTCTGGTTCGTCGGGATCCTCGACGAGAAGCTCGACGACTTCAATCGCAAGGTCTTCGTCCCGCAGATCGACGGCTCGAAGACCGGGCTCGAGCTGCCCGGCATCGTCGATCAGGTCATCACCATGGCCAGCCTTCCGGACGAGCTGAACCGGCCTCAGCGCGCTTTCGTCTGCCAGACGCTGAACCCGTGGGGCTATCCGGCCAAGGACCGCTCCGGCCGCCTCGACCTGGTCGAAGAGCCCCATCTCGGCCGGCTGATGGAGAAGATCCGCGGCCCGCTGATCCCTGCGGAACGGCGGCTGACCTATTCGCCGCCGCAGCTGCCCCCGCCGCCAGGTCCGACGGCGACCGACACCCATTCCTATCCCACCAACTGAAAGGACCCGAGCCATGTCCGGTCTCTGGAACGACTTCAACGATGCGCAGTCCAACACGAACCTCATCCCCAAGGGGACGCTTGCCAAGGTGCGGCTGACCTTGCGCCCGGGCGGTTTCGACGACCCGTCGCAGGGCTGGACCGGGGGCTATGCCACCCGCGGCTCGACCGGGGCTGTCTACCTCAACGGCGAGTTCACGGTGACCGAGGGCCAATACGCCAGGCGCAAGATCTTCACGCTGATCGGGCTCTACAGCCCCAAGGGTCCGGATTGGGCCAACATGGGCCGCAGCCTCGTGCGCGGGATGCTGAACTCGGCGCGCGGGATCTCGGACAAGGACCAGTCCCCGCAGGCGCAGGCGGCGCGGCGGATCGGCGGTTTCGCCGATCTCGACGGGATCGAGTTCATCGCCCGGATCGATGTCGGCACCGACGCGATGGGCGAGGAGAAGAACGAGATCCGCGCCGCGGTCACGCCCGACCATCGCGACTATGCGCAGGTCATGGGGCTCGCTGCACAGCACGGCTACCAGCCGCCCGCGCAGACGGTGCCCCAGCAGGCGCCGGTCCAGCAGCCCGCGGCATCGCCGGTGCCTGGCCGCCCCGCCTGGGCGCAGTGAGGGCGCGATGCTCCTCCGTCCCCGCCAGAAACTCTTCGTGGAGCGCAGCCTCGCTGCGCTCTCGACCCGCGGCAACACGCTGGGCGTGGCGCCGACCGGCGCGGGCAAGACGATCATGCTCTCGGCCGTCACCGGCAACATGACCGGGGACGGCGCCAGGGCGTGCGTGCTTGCCCATCGCGACGAGTTGACCAGCCAGAACCGGGCGAAGTTCGCCCGGGTCAATCCCGGCACGGACACATCCGTCGTCGACGCCACGACCAAGTCCTGGGAGGGCCAGGTGACCTTCGCCATGGCGCCGACGCTCGCGCGGGCCGCCAATCTCGCGGCCATGCCGAAGCTCGACCTGCTGGTGATCGACGAGGCGCATCACGCGGTGGCCGAGAGCTACCGCCGCATTATCGACCGGGTGCGCGACGCCAATCCGGAGGCTCGGATCTTCGGGGTCACGGCGACGCCGAACCGGGGCGACAAGAAAGGCCTGCGCGAGGTCTTCGACAATGTCGCCGACCAGGTGCGGCTGGGCGAGTTGATCGCCTCTGGCCACCTCGTCCCGCCCCGGACCTTCGTCATCGACGTCGGCGTGCAGGACGAGCTGCGTTCGGTGCGCAAGACCATGTCGGACTACGACATGACCGAGGTGGCGGAGATCATGGACCGCGCGCCGGTCACCGACGAGGTGATCCGGCACTGGCAGGAAAAGGCGGGTGATCGCCAGACCGTCGTCTTCTGCTCTACCGTCGCCCATGCCGAGCATGTGACGGACGCCTTCCGCGAGGCGAGCGTTCCGGCGGCGCTCATCACCGGCACGCTCGAGGCGGGCGCGCGCAAGGGGATCCTCGACGCCTATGCCGCCGGTCGCCTCCGCGTCATCGTCAACGTCGCGGTGCTGACCGAGGGCTGGGACCATCCCCCCACCTCCTGCGTCGTGCTGCTTCGACCCAGCTCCTACAAATCGACCATGATCCAGATGGTCGGGCGAGGTCTGCGCACCGTCGATCCAGCCGAGCATCCCGGCATCGTCAAGACCGACTGCATCGTGCTGGATTTCGGGACGTCGAGCCTGACCCACGGCACGCTGGAGCAGGACGTCGATCTCGACGGCCACACGCCCTCGGGCGAGGCGCCGACAAAGACCTGTCCGGCCTGCGCGGCCGACATTCCGCTTGGCTCCCGCGAATGCCCGCTCTGCGGCGAGCTGCTGGTCGAGCCCGAGGACGAGGCGCACAGCCAGGAGGCCGGGACCGGCAGCCTGTCCGGGTTCGTCATGTCCGAGATCGACCTGCTGAAACGGTCGAGCTTTGCCTGGGAGGATCTGTTCGGCGACGACGCCGCGCTGATGGCCAGCGGCTTCAATGCCTGGGGCGGCGTGTTCTTCCTCGAAGGCCGATGGCATGCCGTGGGCGGGGCGAAGGGACAGGCGACCTGCCTTCTTGGGGTCGGCGATCGCACCGTCTGCCTCGCGCGGGCCGACGACTGGCTGAACGCCCACGAGAGCGACGAGAGCGCCTTCAAGTCGAAGCGCTGGTTGACCCAGCCGCCGACCGAGAAACAGCTGCAATACCTCTCGCCCGAACAGCAGCAGGATTACGGGCTCACCCGCTACCGCGCCTCGGCGCTGATCACCTTCCAGTTCAACCGCCGCGACATCCGGCGTCTCGTCATGTCGGCCGCGCCCGAGCGGAGGGCGGCGTGAGCCATGTCGCGCAAGTCCCATCCCCGCCCGCAGAGGCTCCGGATCGACCGGGCCGTGATCGCTTCTGGCATCCGCGCCCGGTGCTCTGCGCCGTCTGCACCGCGCGCACCCGCGGCTTCGGCTGGTTCGAACCCCACCGATCACGTCCAACCCGCACCCGCCGCTGGTTCTGCTCCATGGGCTGCCAGTCGGCCTTCACCCGCAAAGCGAAGAAAGGATTGAGCATGGTCGATTTCACCGAAGAGGAAACCCAGGCGCTTCCCGCCGTCATGCGCGCGCTCGCCCCAGAGATGGAGCGCATCGGCTGGGAAAGGCCGCTGGGCCAGCTGACCCAAAACGACATGCACCGGCTGATCGTCGTGACCGTCGAGGCGTTCCGCGCCGAGATGGCCGAGATCGCCGCAGAGTCGGAGATCCCGTTCTGATGCTGGACTTCAACAAGCGCCCCGGTATCGCCGAGCGCATCAATGCGGCCGTGGATGCCGCGCTCGAAGCCGAGCGCGCGGCGACGCAACCGCGCGATTACCTCGGCGCGTCCCGGCTGGGCCATGCCTGCGAGCGCGCGCTGCAGTTCGAGTTTGCAGGCGCGCCGAAGGACGAGGGCCAGGACTTCTCCGGCCGGTCGCTCCGGATATTCGCGATCGGGCATGAGCTCGAAGATCTCGCCATCCGCTGGCTGCGGGCGGCGGGGCTCGATCTGGTGACCCAAAAGCGCGACGGCGGCCAGTTCGGGTTCTCCGTCGCAGGCGGGCGCATCCGCGGTCATGTCGACGGGATCGTCGCCGAGGCCACAGCGGCGCTTGGACTGCGCACCCCCGCGCTCTGGGAGTGCAAGACGATGAACGCGAAGAACTGGCGCGAGACGGTGGCCAAGGGCGTGACCGTCGCGAAGCCGGTCTATGCCGCGCAGATTGCGCTCTACCAGGCCTACATGGAAGCGACGGTGCCGGGCATCAGTGCGAACCCCGCGCTCTTCACCGCGATAAACAAGGACACGGCCGAACTGCACCACGAGCAGGTCGCCTTCAATGCCGATCTCGCGCAGCGAATGTCGGATCGCGGCGTCCGGATCCTGCGGGCGACCGACGCGGGCGAGCTGCTCCCGCGCATTGCCGCCAATCGCGACTTCTTCGAATGCCGGTTCTGCCCGTGGGCCGAGCGCTGTTGGGGTCTGCCGGCATGAGCGACGACAACATCATCCACTTCAATCCCTGGCGGGACTTCAACGACGCAGCACCCCTCGCCGATCCCTTCGCGGTCGAACCGGACGCGGGCCAGATCGCGCGCTTCGTCGATGTGGTCTTTGGCTATTCCGACGGGCTGATCCCGGTTCGCGGTTTCGTCGACAAGGGTCAGGGCAAGGACGGCCGGCCGCACAACATCTGGATCGACGCGGACGCCACCGCGCCCGAGAAGCTCGGCACCTTCGCGGGATGGGCCGCGCGTGAGGGCGCGGCGGTCTATGTCATCCCCGGCACGGTGGCGGAGACGGGTCAGGCCCGCGCCGCGGACGTCCATCAGATGCAGAGCCTCGTGGTCGATCTCGACTCGGGCGACATCCCTGCCAAGCTCGATCATCTCGTTCACCACCTCGGGCGACCGACGCTCACCGTCGAGAGCGGCGGGCGCACGCCCGAGGGCGCGACCAAGCTGCATGTCTGGTGGAAGCTGACAGAGCCCGTCGAGGGGGCGGACCTTGCCCGGCTCTGCCAGCTGCGCGGCGAGATCGCGCTGAAGGTTGGTGGCGACACGCATTTCCGCTCGGCCCACCAGCCGATCCGCGTGCCCGGCACCGTCTATCACAAGGGCGGGCTCACGCGCCTCGTGCAGATCCGCGAGGCGGCCGCTCTAGAGGTCGATCTCGCCGAGATGACCGAGCGCGTCGCCGACATGCCGCCCATGCCCGGCGTCGGCATGGCCACGGCCGAGCTCCGCGAGAAACCCGGCATTGACGACGTGCTGGTGACCCCGGTGCACGAGGGCGGCACGGACGACTGGTCCCGTTTCGAGGGGGCTTCGGCCGCCATCGGCTATTTCCTGCGGCTGGTCCACGAGGGCCGGATGTCGATGGACGAGGGCTGGACGGCGATCTGCGGCTACAACGCCGCGATGCTGCGCCCCGCCTGGCCGCTCGACCGGCTGAAGCGCGAGACGAACCGGCTGTGGGAGCTGCACATCAAGCGGCACGGGCCGCCGCTGATCCGCCTCGACGGCGCGGCCCCAGCGCAGACCGAGCTGCCGACCTTCACGCTGGGCGCGCTTCTGGACGACATAAGCCCGATGCCCGACGACATCATCGGCCCGCGAGTGCTGACGCCGGGCGGGCTCTTGGTGCTGGGCGGCGCGCCCAAGGTGGGCAAGAGCGACCTGCTGATCGCATTGCTGGTGCACATGGCGGCGGGCGTGCCCTTCCTCGGCTTCTCCCCGCCACGACCGCTGCGGATCTTCTACCTGCAGGCAGAGATCCAGTATCACTACCTGCGCGAGCGCATGCAGCAGATCGGCCTGCCACCCGAGCTGATCGCGGCCGCGCGCGACAACCTGATTGTCACGCCGAAATTGCGCATGCTGCTCGATGCCGAGGGCAGCGCCCGCGTGGCCGAGGCGATCAAGGCCGCGTTCCCAGATGTCTCGCTCGACATCCTGTGCATCGATCCGATCCGCAACCTCTTCGATGGCGGCCCGGACGGCGGCGGCGAAAACGACAACGCCGCGATGATGTTCTTCCTCAAGGACCGGGTCGAGGTGCTGCGCGACCACGTCAACCCGGACTGCGGCGTGATCCTCGTCCACCACACCAAGAAGCTCTCGAAGCACCAGGTGAAGGAGGACCCGTTCCTCGCCCTTTCCGGCGCCAGCGCGCTCCGGGGCTTCTACACCACCGGCCTGATCCTGCACCGGCCAGAGGAGGACTCGACCCAGCGCCGCCTCGAGATCGAGCTGCGCAACGGCCCGGCGCTGCCTACGAAGCTGGTGGACAAGGTCAAGGGCACATGGGTCGAGATCAACCCGATGAGCGAGCGGCTCGTGCGCCCCGAGGTCGGCGCGAAGCATGACGCCGAGCGCGATCGCAAGCGGGACGTGATCCTCTCGATCCTGCTCGAGGAGGCGGCCGAGGGGCGGCTCTACACCATCAACCAGTTCGCCGAGGCCTTCGAGAACAAGGGCGGTCTGGGCGGCAAGGACACGATCCGCGACCGGATCGCCGTTCAAGCCACCAAGGGGGCGATCAAGTTCATCCGCGACGGCGCCCCCTACGGGCTTGGGCCTTCGCGGTCGCGCTTCGGATACCTCTGCGTCGAGGGGATGGTCATGCCCACGGACGGCGAGGATGTCGATCCGGCGACCGGCGAGGTCACCCCCGCCAGCATCGCAGTGCTGCCCACCCATTACAAATCGCCGCAGACCGGGGCGCTGCTCGAGGTCGAGAACCCTCAGGTCTGGGTCTATCCGGAGGGGGAACGGCCATGATCACCCCCGCAGATCGCTTCGCGCAGAATTGCGCGCGGGCCAGTTTGAACCAGATGCGGAGCCTTTCCGAAACTGCCCCGCCACCCTCACGCAGAAGCGCGCATGCGTCCGACTTGGCCAGTTTCGGCCCGCTTCCGAAACTGCCCCCGCAGGATTGCGCGGATGCCGCAACCGCTACGCTGCACCCAGTTTCGGGCGAGTCAGTCGAAAGCACCCTCCCGAAACTGGAATTCCCATTTCTTGTCAGCGTGTTGATGCGGTTTTCCAGTTTCGGGGGTGAAACCACCCCCTACGGGGGTGGGGGAGAACGCCGCAGGCGGGTTCTCCCACGCCCACCCCCAGGGGTTTCGCGCGCGTGGCTCGTCCCCGCCCAAACCTCCCGATCCGACGACGGCGGCCCCGTACCGCCAAGCACCAGACCGCCGTCGTCTTCCACCCGAGCAGCCAACCAGAAGAGGAGACCACCCATGGCTGACATGACTCTCGCTACACACCGCCGCGAGGCAATCCCCGTTCTGCCGCCCGTCGTCCGGGCCAACCGGGCGATGCTGGCGCTCGACCTCGGCACCACGACGGGATGGGCGCTGCACGGCATCGACGGGCTGATCACCTCCGGCACCGTGTCGTTCCGGCCCGGCCGCTTCGACGGTGGCGGCATGCGGTATCTCCGCTTCACCAACTGGCTGACCGAGATCGACCGCCTGTCTGGGCCCGTCGCCGCCATCTGGTTCGAGGAGGTCCGCCGCCACGCGGCCACCGACGCGGCCCATGTCTATGGTGGGCTGATGGCCACGCTGACCGCATGGGCCGAACTGCGCGGCATTCCCTACGAGGGCGTCCCGGTCGGCACGATCAAGCGCCACGCCACCGGCAAGGGCAACGCGCCCAAGGAGGCGATGATCGCCGCGGCCCGGGCGCGCGGCTTCAGCCCCGCCGACGACAACGAGGCCGACGCCATCGCGATCCTGCTCTGGGCGCTGGAGACCCAAGGGGGCCTCCAATGAGGCGGTTTCCCCGTGGCTATGGCGGCGAGCGCCGCAACCCCGAACAGGTCAAGCGCGACGGCTGGAAGGAGCAACGCGTATTCGCAGTTTCCCTTGACGACCAGAGACTTACTTGGCCAGAGCGGGAGTTGGTGAGGCAACTCGGCGAGCGTCTCTATGGCGCGCGCCCACAAAATCGAGAGGTTCAGAAATGACCCATTGGACACCAGCCGACGTGGAGGCACGGCTCGCCGAATCCGGAATGATCCTGCGCCGTCTGCCCGAGCCCCGGCGCAACGGATACTTCAGCACATGGCCCGAGATCGTCCACGGGTTCGCCGACAAGGTTGGCCAGGAGCCCAAGGCGATGCGCGTCTCGCCGTCATCGCAGGACATCAGCCGGATGGAGGAGACGCTGACCTGGACGAACTGCCTCGAACCCGTCGACGGCAAGATCGTCTGGATGAAGGCGCATGGCGAACGCTGGAAGAACATCTGCTGGCACGTCGGGCTTTGCCATGCCGCCGCGAACCAGCACTGGCAGTACGGCCTGTCGCTGATCGCGCTGAACCTCAACAGGCAGCCCTTTAACCGCAAGCTGCCGATCCTCGAGATCATCAAGCTGGCGCGCAGCCAGTAGGAAAGTCTCTTGTAGAGGGTTTTCGCGCAGACAAAAACGCCTCTTCCGGGCTAAAAAGTGGATATACTCGGGAGAGGCGCGTGCGGCGCAGCCCCGAACGAAACCATCCTTTCGTTGGCGAAGGCCGTTAGAAAAGGAAAGGCGCTGATCCTTTCCTTGCGCGCCGCTGTCCGCCCCCGCCAAGCCCCCTCAGCCGACTTCGCGGTTCCTTCTGCGCGATATTCGTATGCTGGCGGGCGAAGCGCGGGACATCGCTAGCGACAGGGCCGGATTTTTGGGAAGCCACCCGGAAGCCGGAGCCACGCGCGTCCCGCGCAAACACCAATGAACGCTGGCCTTCCGACCGGACGCCGCTGGTGGCCGCTGGACCCCGTGTGGAGTCCGGCCCGGCATCCGGAGTCCGGAAGCCACCGGCATCCACCCGACCGAGGAAACTTGCTCACCATGACGCTGAGCTTCGCCCCGGACGCGATCGAGACGTGGCCGCTGGCCAAGCTCCAGCCCTACGCGAAGAACGCGAAGGCGCACGGGCCGGACCAGGTCGCCAAGATCGCCGCCAGCATGGCCGAGTTCGGTTGGACCGTGCCCTGCCTCGTGGCAGAGGATGGCGAGTTGATTGCGGGACATGGCCGGGTGCTGGCGGCGACGCAGTTGGGGTTGATAGAAGCGCCGGTGATCGTGCTGGGCCATCTGACCGAGGCGCAGCGCCGGGCGTACCGCATCGCCGACAACAAGCTGACGGAACTCGGCACCTGGGACGAGGCGCTGCTGTCGGCGGAACTGAACGACCTGCTGGCGGAGGATTTCGACCTGTCGCTGGTCGGCTTCTCCGACAGCGAGTTGGACAAGTTGCTGGCCTTCGTGCCGGAGGGGGACGGTGAAGAAGGTGGCGCCGGGGGCTCAGTGCCGCCGGTGACTATCCCCGAACCCCCGCGCAATCCGGCCTCGCGGACCGGCGATCTCTGGATCCTCGGCGACCACCGGCTGCTGTGTGGTGACAGCACCAGTGCTACCGATGTGCGCCGCCTGATGAATGGCGAGCGGGCGATCCTGTTCGCGACCGACCCGCCGTATCTCGTGGACTACGACGGATCGAACCATCCGACCCGGAACAAGGACTGGTCGGCCTCCTATGGCACGACCTGGGACGACAGTTCGCAGGGGGCCGAGCTTTACGACGGCTTCATTTCTGCCGCCGTGGCGGAAGCCATCACCGAAAACGCCGCCTGGTATTGCTGGCACGCGTCTCGCCGTCAGGCGATGCTGGAAGCCTGCTGGGAAAAGGCCGGTGCCTTCGTCCATCAGCAGATCATCTGGGTGAAGGACCGCGGCGTTCTGACCCGGTCGCATTACCTCTGGAAGCACGAGCCCTGCTTCATGGGCTGGCGGCGGCCGAACCGCCCGCCGAAGATGGCCGAAGAAACCCTGCCGTCAACATGGGCGCTCCCCAGCTTCGCCAAGGACGAGCGCCCCGACCACCCGACGCCGAAACCGCTGGACGCCTTCGGGATCCCGATGCGCCAGCATGTGGCACGGGGTGGCCTCTGCTATGAGCCTTTCTCGGGGTCCGGGTCGCAGATCATGGCGGGCGAAGCCAACGGCCGCCGCGTGTTCGCGATGGAAATCAGCCCGGCGTACATCGACGTCGCCGTCGAACGTTGGCAGGCGGACACAGGGCGCAACGCAATCCTCGACGGCGACGGTCGGACCTTTGCACAGGTGAAAACGGAGAGGCTGGGGGATGCCCCGGCCGCGCCCGAAATCCAACCCGAAGCTGCTGCGTGAAATGCATGACCTGGCTTTACATCCCTCCGGACGAGATTCCGGAACCGGAGACGCATGCCTCTTTGGCCTCTCCCTCTGCTCCGGCGCGGGCGGTCTTGATCTCGGGCTCACCATCGCCATCCCTAGATATCGTGCTGTGGGCCATGTCGAACGGGAAACCTTCGCCGCAGCCACTCTCGTGGCGCGGATGGAAGACGCGTCCCTGGATCAGGCTGTTGTCTGGGACGACGTTGCCACCTTTGACGGCCGCCCGTGGCGCGGCGCGGTGGACATCGTCACTGCGGGCTATCCGTGCCAGCCGTTCTCGGTCGCGGGCCGACGGCTCGGTGCCGAGGATCCACGCCACCTCTGGCCCCATGTCGCCCGCATCATCGGCGAGGTCGAACCGCCCTTCGTCTTCCTCGAGAATGTCGCCCATCATCTCCGCCTCGGATTCCCCGAAGTCGCCGCAGGACTGGTCGGCATGGGCTACCGCCTTGCGGCAGGCCTCTTCACGGCGGCGGAAGTCGGCGCGCCCCACCGACGCGAGCGGCTCTTCATACTCGCCATTCGCGAAAACGACGAGTTGGCCGACCCCGCGCGCCTGCTCTGGCGTCCGGTCGAGTGGCGGGAATCGGACGGAGATTCTGCGGCTCTGGCCGACGCCGAGGGCCAGCGCCAACGAGAACCGGCAGACGAAGCCGACGCCGTCGCAGGAGGCGGGTCAGCGTGGGATGAACCTCGCGACGACGGCGGCGCTGTGGCCGACGCCCCAGACCGACAGCTTCCGCAGCAGGGGGGGCGAGCGGAAGGACGAAAAGGGTCTGGACCGGATGGCGCGGGACTGGCCGACGCCGATGGCGAACGACGGCTGCAAGCCGAGCGCGGGCAACCGGCGGACAGCCGACCTGACCCATGCGGCGGGGATGTGGATGACGCCGACGGCCCGCGATCACAAGGATGGGGCGACGAGCCTTGCGAACACCCCGGTGAACGGCCTGCTTGGCCGCCAGGTCCTGGTGACGCCGATGGCTGGGAGCGATACCTCCGAGCCGCGCCGGACCTTGAACCCGCTGTTCGTCGAGGCGCTGATGGGTTGGCCCACCGGGTGGACCGGCTTCGCCTCTGTGGCAACGGCGTGGTTCCGCTGGTTGCGGCGCATGCGCTGCGAACTCTGGCGGCTGAACTGCTGGCCGATGGATGAGGGGGCGGCATGAAAACGTGGACGATCCATGAGGTCGCCGACGCCTGCGCCATGACGAAGGGCGAACTGAGCCAATGGATCTCGCGTGGTCATTTCCGGCCGTCCGGGGCTGTCCGGCCTGGTCAGCGCCGGCGGTTCGATTGGCGCGATCTCGCATGCCTGGCGGTCATGAGCGCGCTTCGGAAGCACTGTCTGTCGATCAACGCGATGGCGCTGATCGTCTCGGACCTGCGCGACGACCTCGCCGGGATGAACGACATCTCCGACATCTCGGGCCGGTCCTTCTTCTGCGCGGACTGGGGTAAGAAACAACCCTATCCGACCGTGGGGCTCGTCACCGAAACGGATCTCTTTGCGGTACTGAAACGGCGACCCGACACCGTGATCATCGTGGACGTTGCGGCCGTGTATCATGATGCTGCTGGTGCAATCCCCGCGGTGACGGCCACGGGAGGTGCTGCGCAGTGAAGCAGAGCCGGATCATGTCGCTGGTCGAGGCCGCGACGAATGTCGTCGTCGGCTATGTGCTGGCCATCGCCACGCAGATCGTCGTCTTCCCGTGGTTCGGGATCGAGACTGGACTGGCCGAACATCTGACCATCGGGCTCGCCTTCGTGGGCGTCTCGCTGGTGCGCGGCTATCTGCTGCGGCGGTTGTTCGAAGCGATCAGGATGCGGAGCGCAGAATAAGAGACCGCCACCCGAGTGTCGGGCGGCGGCTCAGAGGTGGTTTCGGTGCGTGGCGTCAGTCGCGGATGGCGTAGACGCGGCCTCTTCCGTCAACCTTCTCGGAGATGATTGTCAGGCCGAGCTTCTTTTTCAGCGCGCCGGACATGGCGCCCCTAGCGGTGTGAGCTTGCCAGTCGAGTGCTGCTACGATTTCGTCGACGGTCGCGCCACTTTCGGCGCGGAGCATCTCGATGAGCTTCGCCTGCTTGGTCCCCTCGCGCGGCGTGCGCGCCTTGGGCGCGGCCTCCGGTTCGGTGGGGGTGTCCGGCGCGGGCTCCTCGGTCGGCGCGTCCGTCGCGCCCGCAGGCGCGGGGTTCGCGTCCTCGGGCTCGATGCCGATGGCGGCGAGGCCTGCGTCGGTGGCGACCAGCGTGACGCCATGGCCGTCGCCGGTCTCGCGCCAGACGGGTTCGCCCTTGCGCATGTCGGCGTCGACCTCCTGCAGGAAACCCTTCGCGAGCATCGCGCCGACCACCTTGGCGGCGGCCCCGCCGCGCAGGCTCTCGGGCAGCGGCAGGGCGATGCGGTCTTCGCGCTGTGCGGCGGCGCTGAGGATGATGGCTTGGGTATCGGAAAGCTTGGTCATGGAGTCGTCTCCGTGTTCGAGGCCCGCGTCATGCGGCGCCTTCTACGACCCCGAGCCGCGCAGGGCGCGCGGCGGGAGTTCCGGCAGCGCCGGAGATCAGCGGGCGTGCTCGCCTTCGCCGAAGGCGCTGTCGGTGATGCGCTTCAGGAGGCTGGCGTAGTGTTCGAGGGTGCCAACCATGGCCCAGCCCGCCTCGTCGGGGTGGCAGTTGAAATGGTCGTCGCTGAGCGCCTGCAGGCGGGCGAGCATCTCGTCGATCTCGGCCTTCTTGCCGATGAAGGCCGCGAGTGCCGCTTCCTTGTTGCGCCGGGCCTTCTCCGCGCGGAGTTCGTGGCGCGGGCTGGTGATCGGGTTCAGGCGGGTGGTCATCTCGGTTGCTCCGGGTGAGTTGCATCGTCCTTGTGGGATGGACGTTCGCTCCGTCTCGGAGGCTTATCAACTCGATAAGCACATGATCTTGAATGATAATCGGAGCCGTCGATGCAGGGCATGAGCGAGCGCCAGTACGCCGCCCATGTCGGGCTGTCGCGGGGCGCGATCCAGAAGGCGAAGACCGCCGAGCGGCTGGTCCTCTATCCGGACGGCAGCATCAACGCGGCCGCCAGCGATGCGCGGCGGGCCGAGACGACCGACCCGTCGAAGACCCGCAAGCCGCCCGCGCCCAAGCTGAAGCCGGTCCCCGAGGCGGCGGTGGCGGCTGTCGGCGACACGCTGCGCGAACAGGGTCTCGCGGTCCCGGCGGTCGGCGGCGGCACGACCTTCCTGCAGGCCAAGACGGCGAACGAGGTGCTGAAGGCGCAGGAGCGGCGCATCCGGCTCCAGAAGCTGAAGGGGGAGTTGATCGAGCGGGCCCGTGCGCTGGCGCTGGTGTTCCGCCTGGCGCGGGAGGAACGGGACGCGTGGGTGACCTGGCCCGCGCGCGCGGCGGCGCTGATGGCGGCCGAGCTCTCGGCCTCGTGCCGCGAAGCGTCGGGCCAGCAGATCACCGTGGAGCCAGCCGCGATGCAGAAGGTGCTGGAGAGACATGTACGCGCCCACCTCGACGAACTCGCCGAGGTCCGGCCCGACTTCCGGTGATGAGGACCGGTTTCGCGACAGCGAAACGCAAGGGTCCAGTGGACCCTTGCGAGGGGCGAATGCCCGGAGCGCAAGCGCAGGGCCGGAAGATGGCCTGACGGACTTCGACGGCGCGGGCGAGATCCTGCGCGCCTGGGGCAACGGGCTGCGGCCCGACCCGGACCTGACCGTCTCGGAATGGGCGGACCGGCACCGGATGCTCTCGGGCCGCGCCTCTGCCGAACCGGGGCGGTATCGCACGGTGCGCACGCCCTACATGCGCGAGATCATGGACCGGCTGAGCCCCGGCGATCCCACGCAGCGGATCGTGTTCATGAAGGCCGCACAGGTTGGTGCGACCGAGGCCGGCAACAACTGGATCGGGTTCGCGATCCACCAAGCGCCGGGCCCGATGCTGGCGGTCCAGCCGACCGTGGAACTGGCGAAACGCAACTCGCGGCAGCGGATCGACCCGCTGATCGACGAGAGCCCGGAGCTTCGGGAGCGGGTGAAGCCGGCCCGGTCCCGCGACGCGGGCAATACGATGCTGTCGAAGGAATTCGCGGGCGGCATCCTGATCATGACGGGGGCGAACTCGGCGGTCGGGCTGCGGTCCACCCCGGCGCGCTACATCTTCCTCGACGAGGTCGACGCCTATCCCGCCTCGGCCGACGAGGAAGGCGATCCGGTCACGCTGGCCGAGGCCCGGTCGCTGACCTTCGCCCATCGCCGCAAGGTCTTCCTCGTCTCGACGCCCACCATCCGAGGGCTGTCGCGCATCGAGCGCGAGTACGAGGCGAGCGACCAGCGCCGGTTCTTCGTGCCGTGCCCGCATTGCAGCGTGATGCAGTGGCTGAAATTCGATCGGCTACGCTGGCAGAAGGGCCGCCCGGAGACGGCGGAATATCACTGCGAGGGGTGCGACGCGGCAATCGCGGAACACCACAAGACGGCGATGCTGGAGGGCGGCGAATGGCGGGCGACCGCCACGGCCGCCGATCCGACCACGGTCGGGTATCACCTCTCGGCGCTCTACTCGCCGATCGGCTGGCTGAGCTGGGAGCGGATCGTGCGGGCATGGGACGCGGCTCAGGGGTCGGACGAGGCGATCAAGGCGTTCCGCAACACGATCCTCGGAGAGACATGGGTCGAGACCGGGGAAGCGCCGGACTGGCAGCGGCTTTACGACCGGCGCGAGCGCTGGACATCCGGCACGGTGCCCGCGGGCGGGATGTTCCTGACCGCAGGCGCAGATGTGCAGAAGGACCGGATCGAGGTCGATGTCTGGGCCTGGGGCCGCGGTCTGGAAAGCTGGCTCGTCGATCACGTCGTCATCGAGGGCGGGCCCGACCGGCATGACGCCTGGTCGGAACTGACCTCGCTGCTGGACCGCTCCTGGCCGCATGAACGGGGCGCGATTCTTCGCATCGCGCGGCTCGCCATCGACACGGGCTACGAGGCCCCGGCGGTCTATTCCTGGTCGCGGGCGCAGGGGTTTGCGCAGGTGTCGCCGGTCAAGGGTGTCGAGGGGTTCAACCGCTCGAGCCCGGTGTCCGGCCCAACCTTCGTCGACGCGACCGAGGGCGGGAAACGCCTGCGGCGCGGGGCGCGGCTCTGGACCGTGGCGGTGTCGACCTTCAAGGCCGAGACCTACTGCTTCCTGAGGCTGGTGCGACCCACTGAGGAGGAGATGGCCGACGGGGCGGCGTTCCCACCCGGCTCGGTGCATCTGCCGCACTGGGTCGAGAACGAATGGCTGAAGCAGTTCGTGGCCGAGCAGCTGGTGACGGTGCGCACGAAACGAGGCTTCGCCCGGCTGGAATGGCAGAAGCTGCGCGAGCGCAACGAGGCGCTGGATTGCCGGGTCTATGCCCGCGCCGCCGCCTGGATCGCGGGCGCGGATCGCTGGCCCGACGAGAAATGGCGCGATCTCGAGGATCAGCTCGGGGTCGCTCCCACCGACACCGATCCCGCCGGGCAGATCAACCGGCCGGGACAGGCCCCGCAGGGCAAGCGCCGCTCCGACTGGCTCGGGCGGCGCGGAGGTTGGTTCTGAACAAGAGGCGCAGAGGGCCAGCGGCCCGACAGGGAAACAACAATGACCGACTGGACGGAAACCGAGCTCTCGGCGTTGCGCCGGGCATATGCCAGCGGCACGACCCGGGTCAGCTATGACGGGAAATCCGTCGACTACGGTTCGGCCGAGGATCTGCTCGCCCGGATCCGCACCATCGAGCGCGCCATCGCGGGGATCGCGCGGCCGCTGCCGGTGGCCGGGCTTGCTGGCTTTAACCGCGGGGATCGCTGATGTCGGCCAACTGGTTCGATCACGCCATCGCCACGGTGGCGCCGCGCATGGCCGCGCGCCGCGTCATGGCGCGTCAGGCCTTCGAGACCCTGACGCGGGGCTATGACGGCGCCGCGCGCGGGCGGCGCACGGAGGGCTGGCGCGCGCCGGGGTCCTCGGCCGACACCGAGATCGGCGTCGCCGGGGCGCTGCTTCGCGACCGGATGCGCGATCTGGTGCGCAACAACCCGCATGCGGCCAAGGCCGTGGCGGTGCTGATCAACAACATCATCGGCGCGGGCATCATGCCCCGCGCCGCCAGCGGTGACGACACGCTCGACCGGAAGGTCGACGCGCTGTTCGAACGCTGGACGGCGGAGTGCGACGCCGATGGTCAGCTGGATTTCTACGGGCTGCAAACGCTGATCTGCCGCGAAATGGTCGAGGCGGGCGAAGTGCTGGTGCGCCGCCGTCTGCGGCGATCTTCGGACGGTCTGGCTGTGCCGCTGCAACTGCAGGTGCTGGAGGCAGACTTCCTCGACGCCACGAAATCCGGCGCCATCGGCGCGGGGCGGCTGGTGCAGGGGGTCGAGTTCGATCCGGTCGGCAAGCGCCGGGCCTACTGGCTGCATGCCGAACACCCGGGCGACGCCTATGGGTCATTGCAGAACGGTCTGCAGAGCCGCCCGGTCCCGGCGATTGAGATCGCCCATGTCTACGAGAAGCAGCGCACGCAGGCGCGCGGCGTTCCCTGGGGCGCGCCGGTCATCCGCAGCTTGCGCGATCTCGATGACTATGAAGTGGCGGAACTGGTCCGCAAGAAAACCGAGGCCTGCGTCACCGCCATCGTCTTCGGCGATGATGAGGCGCAGCAGGGCATCGCGCCCTCCGTGGTCGACGCCGATGGCAACCGGGTCGAGCAGTTCGAGCCGGGGCTGATCGCCTACGCGCGCGGCGGCAAGGACATCCGCTTCAACCAGCCTTCGGCCACCGGCGGCTACGGCGAATACAAGCGGGCCAGCCTGCACACGATCTCGGCCGGGTTCCGGGTACCCTACGAGTTGCTGACCGGCGATCTCAGCCAGGTCAACTATTCCTCGATCCGGGCGGGGCTCGTGGAGTTCCGCCGCCAGATCGACGCGGTGCAGTGGCAGCTGTTCATCCCGATGTTCTGTGCGCCGGTCTGGCGATGGTTCACCGAGGCTGCATGGGCGGCGGGCCAGATCCCGTCGCCCACGGTGCCGGTCGAATGGTCGCCGCCGAAGTTCGAGGCGGTCGATCCACAGAAGGATGCGATGGCAAACCTGCTGTCGATCCGCTCCGGCACCATGACGCTGGCCGAGGTGATCGCGAAACAGGGCCGTAACCCCGACGCGGTGCTGGCCGAGATCGCCGCGACGAACGCCAAGCTCGATGCGCTGGGGCTGGTGCTCGACAGCGACCCGCGCCGCGTCACCAAGACCGGCAGCGCGCAGACGAAAGACCCAGCCGAGCCCGACGCCGACCAACAGGACTGACCCCATGAACACGATGATCGAACTGCCGGCCATGCGCCGGTCGGCGGAGCTTGCGCCGAACACGGCCGATGCCGACAGCCGCACCGTCGAGGTGGTCTGGTCTGCAGGCGCCCGCGTCCGGCGCGCGACCTTCTTCGGCGAGCCCTATGACGAGGAGCTGAGCCTAGACCCTGCCCATGTCCGTCTCGACCGGCTGAACGCGGGCGCGCCGTTCCTGAAGGTGCACGAGCTCGACACGCTCGACGCGGTGATCGGTTCGGTCGTGCCGGGCTCCGCCCGCATCGAGAACGGGCGCGGCATCGCGCTGGTCCGCATCAGCGAACGCGCCGATGTTGAGCCGATCTGGCGCGACATCCAGGCCGGGCACATCCGCGCGGTCTCCATCGGATACCAGGTCCACCGCTTCGAGGTCTCGAAGCCTGAAGCCGCCCGCGAGCTTTGGCGCGCGGTGGACTGGACGCCGTTCGAGGTCTCCGCCGTCGCGGTCGGCGCCGACCCGGCAGCGGGCTTCCGCGCCCAGCATCCCCTTCACGACTGCGTCCTTCACCGCCGGGACGCCCCCACACCGCAAGGAGCATTTCCGATGACGGACAAGACCCAGACCCCGGCGAGCGACGCCGCAACCCCCGCCACCACCCAGCCGACCGAGCCGGTCGAAACCGAGGACACCACCATGACCGAGCCGAAAGCGGCTGCGCCCGACCCGAAGGTCGCGGCCAGCGAGACGCGCGCGCAGCCGAAGACGCAGGCAACGCCCGCGCCCGACACCGAGGCGGTCGCCACCCGCGCCCGCGAGGCCGAGCGCGACCGCGTCTCCACCATCTACGATCTGGCCGGGCGGCTGAACCTTGAGCGCGGCTTTGCCGAGGATCTGGTGAAACGCGGCGTCAGCGTCGACGAGTCCCGTCGCCTGATCCTCGATCAGGTTGCCGCGAAATCCGACGAGACCCGGACCTTCCCCCATGTCTCCGTCCCGCTCGGCGGGCGCGACGAGCGCATCACCCGCCGCGACGCGGTCGCGAACGCGCTGCTGCACCGCTACAGCCCGACGCTGTTCCAGCTGGAGGACGCGGCGCGCCAGTACCGCGGCATGACGCTGCTGGAACTGGCCCGCGAAAGCCTCGGCAATGCCGGGGTTAACACCCGGGGTCTGTCGCGCGACGAGGTGGCGACCCGCGCCCTGCACTCGACCTCGGACTTCCCCGAGATCCTGTCGGCGGTCACCAACAAGACCCTGCGGCAGGCCTACGAGGCCTATCCCCGCACCTTCATGCTGTTCTGCCGCCAGGTGCTCGCCACCGACTTCAAGGCCATGCACCGGGTGCAGCTGGGTGAAGCCCCGCAGTTGCTGGAGGTGGGCGAAAGCGGCGAGTTCAAGCGCGGGACCCTTGGCGAGAGCAAGGAGAGCTACAAGGTCAAGACCTATGGCCGGGTGGTCGCGATCACCCGCCAGACGCTGATCAACGACGATCTCGACGCCTTCACCCGGATCCCGGCGATGTACGGCAACTCCATCGCCCAACTGGAGTCGGACGTCGTCTGGGGCATCATCACCGCCAACCCGGCGATGGCCGACGGTAACGCCCTGTTCCACACCACCCACAAGAACCTCGCGGGCACCGGCACGGCGCTGGCGGTGGACGCGGTGGGCGCGGCGCGCGCCGCCATGGCCAAGCAGACCGGGCTCGACAAGAAGACGGTGCTGAACGTCCGCCCCGCCTTCCTCATCGTGCCCGCCTCGCTGGAACTGAAGGCCGAGCAGCTGGTCGCCCAGAACCTCGTGCCCGCCGCGACCTCCAGCGTGGTGCCGCAGTCGATCCGCACCCTCGCGCCGATCAGCGAGCCCCGGCTCGACGCTGCCAGCGAGACCGCCTGGTATCTGGCCGCGAGCCCGAACCAGATCGACACCATCGAGTACGCCTATCTCGAGGGTCAGCAGGGCGCCTACATCGAGACGCGCAACGGCTTCGACGTCGACGGGGTCGAGATCAAGTGCCGCCTCGACTTCGGCGCCAAGGCCATCGACTGGCGCGGCCTCTACAAGAACCCGGGCGCGTAAGCCGCACACCTTCCTGAACCCTGACACACGGGCGGTCCAAACGGGCCGCCCTTCGTCTTTCCACAAGGATCCCCGTCATGAAAAACTACGTCCAGCCCGGCAACACCATCACCCTGACCGCGCCCTATGCCGTCGCCTCGGGCGATGGCCTGCTTGTCGGTTCCATCTTCGGCGTCGCCGCGGGCGCCGCCGCCCTCGGCGAGCCCGTCGAGACCGCGCTCGTCGGCGTGTTCGACCTGACCAAGGTCGGCTCCCAGGCATGGACCGTCGGCGCCAAGGTCTATTGGGACGACACCAACAAGCGCTGCACGACGGTCGCGACCGACAACACTCTGATCGGCGTGGCCGTCGAGGCGGTGGCGAGTGGCGCGGGCGACACCATCGGCCGGGTGCGCCTGAACGCGACGTTCTGATGAGCGCCTTCGCCGCCGCCGTCGGCGCGCTCTTCGCCGATCCGAACATCGGCCGGGACGCGGTCTACATCGCCGACGGCGGCACGCCCGTGCTGGTGCGCGTCGTGGCCCGGCGCGCGGATGCGGTCACCGACTTTGGCGATGCCCGGCTCTGGTCGGAAACCACGCGCATCGACCTGCGCGTCGCCGAGGTGGCAAACCCGCGCCCCGGCGACCGGATCGAGATCGACGGCGATGCCTTCCTGATCCAGGGAGAGCCTGTCCGCGACCGCGAGCGGCTGGTCTGGACCGTGGATCTGAGACCCGCATGAAACTGAAGCTCGACATCGATCCCGACATCGTCGCGATGATGGCGGCCGAGGTTGCGGCGGGCGAACGCGCGGTGACGGCCGCCATGCGCGAGGCCGGGACGGGACTGAAGACGGCGTGGCGGTTGCAGATCACCGGCGCGGGGCTCGGCACGCGGCTGGCCAATTCGATCCGGAGCCAGAACTTCCCGAGGTCGGGCGAGAGCCTCGACGCCGCGGCGCTGGTCTGGTCGAAGGCACCGGTCATCGTGGGCGCGCATGACACCGGCCCGCTGATCCGCTCGAAGGACGGGTTCTGGCTGGCGATCCCGCTGCCCGCCGCTGGCAAATCCCTGCGCGGCGGCCGCATCACCCCCGGCGAATGGGAGCGCCGCCGCGGCCTGCGCCTACGCTTCGTCTATCGCCGCACGGGCCCGAGCCTGCTGGTCGCGGAGAGCCGGCTGAACACGAAAGGCCAGGCGGTCGAGTCGCGCTCGAAGACCGGCCGCGGAAAGGTCACCGCGCCGATCTTCCTGCTCGTGCCGCAGGTTAAACTGCCGAAGCGGCTGGACCTCGCGCGGGATGCGGACCGGGCGTTGGACAGCGTACCGGGGCTGATCGTGGCGAACTGGGTGGGGGGAAGACTTTGACTGCGGCGCTCAGAGTTTCCCAACGGTCGCCAGCAATTGATACTCCCCGGCCCGTTGCCCTTAGCGACGGAACGTTGCCAATTTCGTCAGGACGGCCATCGGATCAAGATCGACATAGATTTCGTT
This sequence comes from Rhabdaerophilum calidifontis, assembly GCF_008641065.1. Taxonomy (GTDB): domain Bacteria; phylum Pseudomonadota; class Alphaproteobacteria; order Rhizobiales; family Beijerinckiaceae; genus Rhabdaerophilum; species Rhabdaerophilum calidifontis. Next base: position 85,295 of record NZ_VTRS01000009.1, read on the forward strand.
GTTGTTCGTCTCCGTCCGATGTTTAGCGAACGCCTCGCCGAGATACTTCTCAACCTCAATGGCGTCTTGCACCGAACCTATTGGCTGGTCCGTGTGCAACACCCACTGAGGCTCGTTGGAAAGCCGGAACTTGTTGAACTCGATTAAGCGCTGCTTCGCGTCCTGCGCATGACCAATTTTCAATACGCGACCGGCTTTTCCCAGCGTAGCGATGTATATGCAGTTGGTGGCTTCGACGTTTGGTTGGACGGAATAGCCGTTGAGGGCGAATGGATGTTTTTGGCGAAGCTGGTTCACACGGCTTGCCATGGTCTGGAAGCGCGGCGTCATCACCTCCAACTCTTCACCGTTCGTGGCCAAGAGGTCTTTCAGTGTGGCTGCAAGCTCGTCACCTAGCTCCTGAACCGTTGTGATGGCCCTTTGTGTATGTGTGGATGGAGTGTAGCCGGGTAAATCGCGAAACTCGGGAGCATCTCGAATAATCCACGTTCTGATCGGTTGGAGAGCAAACGGCCATCGATAGCTGCCGTCTTCAAGTCGGTCCCAGGAATTCTGGGCCTCGATCCCGAATTCGGCAGTGTCTGCAGTGCCGTGGCTGATCTGCCAGACGTTCGCGACCCGCCCCCTCAGCTCGTCAGGGATCTGGACATCTGGATCACCAGGATTTCGGCTGACCACGCCAAAAACGAGATCGCCCTCCTGCGTGCTGCGGATGGCAACCGTGCGGTTCTGTTTGCTGGTAAACGTTAGTGGCCCACCACGGCGACCGTGGGTGCCCCAAACATAGGTATAGAATAGCCCGGTCATGCCGCTCTCGTTTTGCCACCGAAAAGCAGCTTAGCATCGAAGTCAGCCCCAGGGTAAAGGTCACGTAGATGATCTTCACTGAAGTCATCGAGGATTTCCATGCCCACCCCTCGCGAAACCATCCTCGCCGCGCTGCATGCGCGGCTCTCGGCGCTGCCCGCCACCGCCCTGCGCGGCGAGGTGCTGCCCGAGCGCGTGCCGGCCGAAGGCCTGCTGATTCTGCGCGACGGCGAGCCCGGAGAACCGGAAGTCACGCTCTCGCCGCTACGCTACCACTACCAGCACCGCGCCGAGATCGAGGCTGTCGTGCAGGGCGCGGCGCGTGACGCCGCATTCGACACGCTGACCGCCAGCATCGGCGCGACACTCGCAGCCGACCGCACGCTGGGCGGGCTTTGCGACTGGGTCGAGGCGGAAGCCCCGCGCCCGGTCGATCTGCCGGTCGAGGGCGCGGCCAGCCTGAAAGCCGCCGTGATCCCGGTGGTGCTGCACTATTCCACGGCCGACCCGCTCGGCTGATCCCTACAACCCGAGGAGAAAACCATGGCACGAGCCCAGGGGGCGCGGGCGCTGATGGCGCTTGCGTTCGAGACGACCTATGGCACGCCGCCCGCCAGCGGCTTCACCCGCATGCCCTTTGCCAGCACCTCGCTCGGCGCCGAGCAGCCGCTGCTGAACTCCGAACTGCTCGGCTATGGTCGTGATCCGCTGGCGCCGATCAAGGACGCGGTGACGGCCGACGGCGATGTCGTGGTGCCGCTCGACGCCGAGGCCTTCGGCTTCTGGCTGAAGGCGGCGTTCGGAACACCGACGACCACGGGCGCGGAGGCGCCGTACACCCACGAGTTCCAGTCGGGGTCATGGACGCTGCCCAGCATGTCGATCGAGACCGGCATGCCCGAGGTGCCACGCTATGCGATGTACTCCGGCTGCGTGCTCGACCAGATCACCTGGCAGATGCAGCGCTCGGGCCTGCTGACCGCAACGGCACGGCTGGTGGCGCAGGGCGAGACGGTCGGCACGACCACCAGCGCCGGAACGCCGGCCGCGCTGGACCTGAAGCGCTTCGGACATTTCAACGGGGCAATCACGCGCAACGGCACGGCGCTCGGCAATGTGGTCTCGGCCGAGATCACCTACGCCAACAACCTCGACCGGATCGAGACCATCCGCTCGGACGGCCGCATCGACGGGGCGGACCCGTCCATCGCGGCGCTGACCGGCCGGATCGAGGTGCGCTTCGCCGACCAGACGCTGGTAAGCCAAGCGATCAACGGCGAGGCCTGCGAGATGGAGTTCGCCTACGTACTCCCCTCGGGCGAGAGCTTCACCTTCACGGTGCACGCGGTCTACCTGCCGCGCCCGCGCATCGAGATTTCCGGGCCGCAGGGCGTGCAGGCCACCTTCGACTGGCAGGCCGCGCGCGACAGCGTCGTCGGCCGGATGTGCACCGCAACCCTGATCAATGACATAGAGGTGTATTGAGGATGTTGACGCTCGACCTGACCAACGCGCCGCGCTGGCATGACCTCGCCCCCGGCGTCCGGGTGCAGCTCCGCCCGCTGACCACCGCGCTGATGGTGGCGACGCGCAGCGACCCGGCCGTGGACGCCGTGCCCGAGGAGGCATCGGACGAGGAGCGCGCGGTCGCCTTCGCCAAGGCTCTCGCGCGGCGGGCCGTGCTCGCCTGGGAGGGAATCGGCGATGCCGATGGCGATCCCATCGATCCGAGCCCGGAGGCCATCGACGCGCTGCTCGATGTCTGGCCGATCTTCGAGGCGTTCCAGCTGACCTATGTCTCGAAGGGCCTGCTGCTGGAACAGGAAAAAAACGCCTCCGCGCCCTCGCCGAATGGTCCTTCGGCGGGGGCGAGCGATACTGCGACGCCTGCACGCAAGCCTGCCCGGACTGCCCGGCGCGGCTGAACCGGCCCCTGACGCATGAAGGCTGGCAGGTCTGGGACCTGGTTGGTCGTCTCGGCGGCCAACTGCGCGTCCTGCCTGGAGCGGTGATCGGCTGGGATATGTCGGCGGCGCTGGCGCTCGGCGACGCCCTCGGCGTGCCGCCGCTCGCCATGGCCGAACTGCTGCCCGTCATCGAAGCGGTGATGGTCCGGAAGCTGAACGAGGAGCTGAGCGCGAATGGTGGCCCGGGGGTCAGGCCTTGATCTTCTCGATCAGCGTGACGCCGGGCAGTCCCTCGAAATGTGCGTCGCAGGTCAGGAGCATCGCGCCCTGTGCGCGGGCAGTTGCGAAGATGATCGCGTCGGCGGTCGCAAGCTTGTGCTCGCGGCACGACTCCGCCGCCGCCAGCGCGATCTCGGTGTCGAGCGGCACCACATGGCAGACCTGCGTGAAGGCGATTACCTGATCCGCCTTGTCCTCGCCGACCTCGCGTGTCAGCCATTTCGCCAGCTCGAGCTGGACCATGGTCGGGACGAGCCAGTCGGCCTGTTCGGGCAGATGTTCGGACAGCTTCTCGCCGGTCGGCGAACCGACGAGCCACTCGATCCACGCCGACGTGTCGACGAGGATCATCAGAACCGATCCGTCCGGTCGCGATAATCGGTGGCGGACGCCCCTCGCGCGAGCCCCTTCAGCGCCTCCCGCTTGGGCACCGGCACAAGCAGAACGCCCGTGCCTTTCGGGATGAACGCGAAGGTCAGCCCGGCCTCCCAGTGCTGGGCGGCCCGGATCGCCTTGGGAATCGAGATCTGGAACTTCGAGGACAGGGTCGCGGTCTCGGCCATGGTCATACCTTCACTTGATCGATAGCATAAACGTAAGACGCCCATGCGGCGAAAGCAAGGAGTCTGACCGATGGCCGAGAAACGCGTCAGCGTCCGCCTCGCGGCCGTGGGCGGACGGCAGGTGCGCGCCGAGCTCGAAGGCGTGGGCGAAGCGGGGGCCCGCGGCGTCGGACGACTGAGCCGCGAGATGGAAGCGGCGAACGCCCGGCTTGCGGCCTTCTCGCGGCGGGTGCGCGTGGCGGCTGCTGCCGCAGTTGCCGCCGCTGCCGCTGCAGGCGTGGCGATGATCCGGTCCGGTCTGCAGACCGTCGATGCGCAGGCGAAGCTCGCGCAGTCCCTCGGCACCACCGTCGCCTCAATCCAGACGCTGGAGCGTGCGGGCGAGTTGGCGGGCGTGTCGATGTCCGGCATCGAGCAGGCGACGAAGGATCTGACCCGCCGTCTCAGCCAGGCGGCCGCCGGGACCGGTCCTGCCGCTGATGCGCTGGACCGGCTCGGGCTTTCGGCCAACGAGCTGATCGCCCTGCCGCTGGACCAGCGCGTGGGCGCGATCAACGCCGCCATCGAGAGCTTTGTGCCCGCCGCCGAGCGCGCGGCCGTTGCGGGCCAGCTCTTCGGCGAGGAAGGCTCCATCGCGATGTCGCGGATCGACACAGCGACGCTGCGCCAGGCGACCGAGGATGTGCTTGCCTTCGGGGTCGTCGTCTCCGAGCAGGATGCCGCCCAGATCGAGCGGACGAACGACGCGATCTCCCGGCTGGGGCTGATCTGGCGCGGGCTGTCCAACCAGCTGGCGGTCGCCGCGGCGCCTGCGCTGGAAGCCGTCGCCGATGCCATGGCGGCGGTGGCGAGCCGCACCGGCCCGCTCGGCATCGCGATCCGTGGGCTCTTCGACAACATCGGCCGCCTGACCACCTATGCTGGGACCTTCGCCGCCGTCCTCGCGGGACGCTGGGTCGCCGGCATGGCCGCCGCCGCGCTCTCCGTCCGTGGTCTCGCCACGGCGCTGGTCATCCTGCGCGGAGCGCTGATCCGGACCGGCATCGGGGCGCTGATCGTCGGCGCGGGCGAACTCGTCTACCAGTTCACCCGCCTCGTCTCCGGCACGGGGGGCTTCGGCGCGGCGATGTCGCTCCTGAAGGACGTCGCGGTCGAGGTCTGGGAGCGGATCAGGATGGGCGCTGCTGCGGCGGGTGCAGCCGCCACGGCGATGTTCTTTGACCTGAAGGCCGACGCCGCGTCGGGCATGCAGAGCGCCATCGAGAGCGTCGTCGGGTTCGGGAATACGGCCGCGAACACGTTCGAGGGCGCTTACGAGGCGATCAAGGCGATCTGGGGCCTGCTGCCGGCCGCCATTGGTGACCTCGCGTTTCAGGCCGCGAACAGCCTGGTCGACGGCGTCGAGGCGATGCTGAATGGCGTGGTCTCGCGCATCAACGGCTTCATCGGCGGCATCAACCAGGGGCTGGAAGCGCTCGGGTCGGAGCGCCGCATCTCACTGGTGCCCGATCTCGACCTCGGCGAGATCGAGAACCGCTTTGAGGGCGCGGCCAGTGCCGCCACGACAGCGGCGCAGGCGGCGTTCGACCGGGCCTTCGAGGACAACCCACTCACCGCACCCGACCTCGGACTCACGGGGGCGGCAAACCGGGCGCTCGAGTCCGCGAATGTCTACCGCGGCGCCGCGCGCGATCTGGCCGAAGGGGCTCGCGCCCCGCTGGAAAGCTGGCAGGCCCTGCGCGACGCGGTGCGCGGTAGCGACGAGGCCAGTGCCGATGCGCTGGCCGAGGCCACCGGAGCGGCCGAGCGGCTGGAGACGGCGCTCGGCGATGCCGGACGCGCCGCGACGGATGCAGGCGCGGCGGCCGGAGCTGCCGCCGCTGCCGCGGAGCCCGCGACCGAGGCCGCCGCCACCGGCTGGCAGGCGGTCACGGCGGCGCTTTCGGACTACGCCAGCAAGGCGCGCGAGATCGGCGGCGACATCGGCCAGAGTCTCGTCGGCGCCTTCCAGTCGGCCGAGAACGCGGTGGGCCAGTTCGTGAAGACCGGCAAGCTGAACTTCCGCGACCTCGTCACCTCGCTGCTCGCCGATTTCGCCCAGCTCGCGGCGCGGCGGTTTATTCTCGGGCCGATCGCCAATGCGCTCTCGGGCGTGTTCTCCGGTGCGGGCGGCATCTTCGCCAACGTCCTGCATGCGGGCGGGATGGTCGGATCGGCCGGGCCCTCGCGCATGGTCCCGGCGATGGCCTTCGCCGCTGCCCCGCGCATGCATGGCGGCGGCATGGCCGGGCTTCGCCACGACGAGGTGCCCGCGATCCTGCAACGCGGTGAAAGGGTGCTCTCGCGTCGCGAGGCGCAGAGCTACGGCGCAGGCGGTGGGGTCAACGTCACCATCATGGCCCGCGACGCCGAGAGCTTCCGTCAATCCCGCACGCAGGTTGCGGCCGACATCGCCCACGCCGTGTCGCTCGGGCGGAGGGGCATGTGATGGCGTTTCACGAGGTCCGGTTTCCCGACAATATCAGCCGCGGCGCGCGCGGCGGACCCGAGCGGCGCACGCAGATCGTCGAGCTCGCCTCCGGCGATGAGCAGAGGAACGCCAGCTGGGCGAACTCCCGTCGGCGCTACGATGTCGCCTACGGCATCCGCCGCGCCGACGATCTGGCGGCGGTCGTCGCCTTCTTCGAGGCGCGCAACGGGCGCCTGCACGGTTTCCGCTTCAAGGACTGGGGTGACCACAAGTCCTGTCTACCCTCTGGCACGCCATCGCCAACCGATCAGTCGATCGGCACCGGCGACGGCGCGACGACCGCCTTCCAGCTGGTGAAGCGTTACGCCTCGGGCGCGCAATCCTGGACGCGCGCCATCGCCAAGCCGGTGGCGGGCAGTGTGCGCATCGCGCTCGGCGGGGTCGAGCAGCCCTCGGGTTGGTCCGTCGACACCGCGACCGGCGTCGTCACCTTCGGCGCCGCGCCGGGCGCGGGCGTCGCGATCACCGCGGGCTTCGAGTTCGACGTGCCGGTCCGCTTCGACACCGACGCGCTCGACGTGACGCTCGACCTCGAGCGGCTCGGCTCGATCACCTCCATTCCGCTTCTGGAGATCCGGCGATGAACGACACCGGCAGCTTCGTTGCGGCGGTGCTGCGCGAACTCGCGGCATCGACCGCCGTGATCCTCGCCGCCTGGGGGGCGCTCGGCGGGGCCACAAACGCGCTGACCACCAAGATGCGGCTGCGCGATGCGCTGCGGCACATCCTGCTCGGCGGATTGATCGCGGCCGGGATGGGCAGCCTCTCCATGGCCGTGATCACCGCCTGGCTCAGCCTGCCGCCCGAGGCGATCCCAGCGGGCGGAGCGGCGGGCTCGGCCGCCTATCTCGTCGGGGTCTTCGGCCCGGCCTTCATCGAGATGCTGCTCGCCCGCCTGCGCCGCGCCAACGAAGGCGGCGGCGATGAATGAACTTCTCCGCCTCGCGCGCTCACTCCGCTGCGACCCCGCCGACCCTCGGCAGGCCTTCGCTCACCGCCTGCGTATCGGTCTCGTCGTCGCGGCACTGATCCTGATCCTCTCGCTTCTCCGGTAATCCCATGCACATGACCGACCGGGGCCTACTGGCCCTCGTCCGGCACGAAGGACTCGTGCCCGGGCCCTATCTCGATGTGAAACAGGTCTGGACCTTCGGCATCGGCCACACGGCCGCGGCCGGGCCGCCCGATCCCGCGACCATGCCGCGCGGCATGCCCGCCGACCTCGACGCCGGGATCCGCGAGGCGTTCCGGGTCTTCCGGGCCGACCTCGCGCGCTACGAGGCCGCCGTCCTGCGCGCGGTAAAGGTGCCGCTGGCGCCGCACGAGTTCGATGCGCTGGTCAGCTTCCACTACAATACCGGCGGCATCGCGAAGGCTGCGCTGACCCGACACCTCAACGCCGGCAATCGCGTTGCAGCCGCCGACGCGTTTCTGAACTGGCGGCGACCGGCCTCCATCGTCCCCCGCCGGGAGGCCGAGCGCGATCTGTTCCGGCATGGCCGCTATACCGGCGGCACGATCCCGGTCTGGTCCGTGGATCGCACGGGCCGGGTGGACTTCTCGCGGCCGATCCGTCGCCTGACCGAGGATGAGGCTCTGGCCTTGGCTCGCGGGCCGTCGCCGACGCCGCCGGTCATCAAACCTGCACCCAACGCGCCGACCGGCTGGCTCGCCCGGCTGGCCGCCCTCTTCTCCACCCTGATCCGGAGGGCCTGACCCCCATGCGCTACGTTCGCCCCAACTCGCTCACCTGGTGGGCGGGACTTCTCGCCATGCTCACCGGCATCGCCTCCCTCGCGCTGCCCGCCACCGGGCCGCTCGGGGAACTCTCCCGTCTCGTCGCGCTACTCGCTGGCAGCGGCGATGCCTCGCCTGCGGGGCTGATGTTCCTCGGTCTGGGCCTGATCGGCCTGCGCGACCGGATCGAGCGCGGGTTCCGCGGCGATGCTTGAGTTCCTCGCGGGTCTGGTCGTGGGCGGCTGGCTCGGCGTCTTCGTCGCCGCCCTCTGCGTCGCCGCCGCACGCGGGGAGCGGGACGATGGCTGATCTCCTGATCTGGATGGTCGCGGCTCTAGGCGCCGTTGGGGGCGTCGTCCTCGGCCGGGTCTGGGGGCGCGTGGAAGGGGAACGTACGGGCAAACGGGAGGCGGAACGGGATGCGATGGAAGACGAGAACAGGCGCGTCGAGCGCGGGCGCGATGCGGTGCGCGATGGCCGCGGTGCTGGCAATCCCGCTGACCGGCTGCGCCGCAACGATGGGCGATGGTGATGCGGGCTGCGCCTCCTATGCCGAGGCGCGGCTCGCTCGGCCGCCCGCCGAAACGGTCGCGGAGGTGCCGCCGGTCTGGGCGGACTGGATCGCCGATCTCGACGACCGCATGACGGGAACCTGCCGATGAAGACCCTCTCGCCCGCGTTACAGGCCCATCTCGACGAGGGCACGACGACGCTCGCCTGGTGCTGGCGGATCACGCGCGCCAACGGCGTCACCTTCGGCTTCACCGACCACGACCGGAAGCTGATCTTCGATGGCACGGACTTTGAACCCGAGAGCGGGCTGACGGCCTCCGAGGTGCGGTCGGGCTCGGACCTGGCGGTCGATGCGCAGGATGCCGAGGGGGTGCTGACCTCAGACCGGATCACCGAGACCGACATCCTCGACGGCCGCTGGGACAACGCGGCCGTCGAGGTCTGGCGGGTGAACTGGGCGGACACCGGCCAGCGCGTGCTGATGCGGCGCGGGGCCATCGGTCAGATCCGGCGCGGGCGGCTGGCCTTCGTCGCAGAGGTGCGCTCGCTGGCCCATGTGCTGGGCCAGACGGTCGGGCGGACTTTCCAGGCGACCTGCGATGCGGCGCTCGGCGATGCGCGCTGCGGTGTCGATCTGGAGAACCCGGCGTTCAAGGGCACCGGCGCCGTGATCGACCTTCTGCGCGACAGGGCCTTCACCGCCTCGGGCCTCGGCGGGTTCGAGGCCGGCTGGTTCACCTTCGGGACCATCGAATGGACCAGCGGCGCGAATGCAGGGCGTCGCGCGGAAGTGCTGGGCCACGACGTCACGGATGGCGTCGCGATCCTGACGCTGCTCGAGGCCCCGGTCCGCGCGATCGCCGAGGGAGATGCCTTCATCATCCGCGCCGGCTGCGACAAGCGCATGGAAACCTGTGGCGCGAAGTTCGCGAACACCCCCAACTTTCGCGGTTTCCCGCACATCCCCGGCCAGGACGCCGTGCTGCGCTACGCCACCAAGGATGGCGGGCACGAGGGAGGAGTGCTGTGACGCAACCCCTCGCATTGACCGACCCGGCGCGCGTCATCGCCATCGCGCGGTCCTGGCTCGGCACGCCGTACCACGACCAGGCCAGCCTGCGCGGCGTTGGCTGCGACTGCCTAGGGCTGGCCCGGGGCGTCTGGCGCGAGGTGGTGGGCCCCGAGCCGTTCCCGATCCCGCCCTACAGCCGCGACTGGGGTGAGACAGGCCCGCGCGAAGTTCTGGCCGAGGGCGCGCGCGCCATGATGATTGAAGTGGAACCCGCGGCAGCCGGTCCCGGCGCGCTGGTTCTCTTCCGCATGAGGCCCCGCGCCATCGCCAAGCATGTCGGGATCCTCACCGGTCGCGAAAGCTTCCTCCACGCCTACGAGCGGCTCGGCGTGATCGAGGAACCGCTCACACCATCCTGGCGGCGGCGCATCGCCTTCGCCTTCCTGTTTCCGCAACGCTGAGACCCCGACATGGCCACCCTCGTTCTCGGTGCGGCCGGCGCCGCCATTGGCGGCAGCATCGGCGGCGCGATCCTCGGTGTCAGCGCCGCGACCATCGGCGGCTTCATCGGCTCCACCATCGGGTCGGTCGTCGACAGCTGGATCATCTCGTCGCTGGCGCCCACCCAGCGCATCGAGGGTGCGCGGCTCGACACGCTGCGCATCACCTCGGCCACCGAAGGCGCGGTGATCCCGCGCCTCTATGGTCGGATGCGGATGGGTGGCAACATCATCTGGGCGACGGATTTCCGCGAGGAAACGAAGACCACCACCCAAGGGGGCGGCAAGGGCGGCGGGGGCGGCAAGGTCAAGACCACCGAGTATCTCTACTACGCATCCTTCGCCGTGGCGCTTTGCGAGGGGCCGATCACGGGGATCGGCCGCATCTGGGCCGACGGCAAGCCGATGGACCTCTCCGGCGTCACCTGGCGCTGGTATCCGGGCGACGAGGCGCAGACAGCCGACCCGTTCATCGCCGCGAGGATGGGCGCGGCCAGCACGCCCGCCTATCGCGGCACCGCCTATGTGGTCTTCGAGGAGCTGGCGCTCTCGACCTACGGCAACCGCCTGCCGCAGCTGTCCTTCGAGGTGTTCCGCCCGCTGGCCGATCCCGACACCGCCGAGGGGCTGACCCGAGCCGTCACCATGATCCCGGCCTCGGGCGAGTTCACCTACGCCACGCAGGCCATCCGCAAGACCGATGGCGGCGCGACGGCGCCGGAGAACCTGAACGCGCTGGCAGACTCCACCGACATGGTGGAGGCGCTGAACCGGCTGCAGGCGATGGCGCCTGCGGTCGAGAGCGTCAGCCTCGTGGTGGCGTGGTTTGGCGACGATCTGCGCGCCGGCTCCTGCAAGGTGCAGCCCGGCGTCGAGGTGTCGGCCAAGTCGACCACGCCCGCCAGCTGGTCGGTCAACGGCGTGAGCCGCGCCAACGCCTTCCTCGTCAGCCGCGACGACCAGGATCGCCCCGTCTATGGCGGCACGCCGTCCGACTTCGCGGTGGTGCAGGCGATCCAGGAGATGAAGGCGCGCGGGCTGCGGGTGACCTTCTATCCCTTCATCCTGATGGACGTGCCACCCGGGAACACGCTTCCGAACCCGTATTCCGACAACGCCGCCGCATCGGGCCAGCCCGCGTTCCCATGGCGGGGGCGTATCACCTGTTCGCCTGCAGCGGGCTACGCGGGATCGGTCGACAAGACCGCCACGGCGGCAAGCCAGGTCGCGGCGCTGTTCGGCGCGGCGACGCCTGCGAACTTCAGTGTAGCTGGCCAGTCTGTCTCGTGGACAGGCACGCCCGGGGACTGGGGCCTGCGGCGCATGGTGCTGCACTACGCCCACCTCTGCGCGGCGGCGGGCGGGGTCGATGCGTTCCTGATCGGCACCGAGATGCCGGGGCTGACGACGATCCGCTCGAGCGCCAGCACCTATCCGGCTGTGCAAGCGTATCGGGATCTGCTCGCGGATGTCCGCTCGATCTTCGGGTCGGGGACGAAGATCGGCTACGCGGCCGACTGGTCGGAATACTTCGGTCACCAGCCGGGCGACGGCAGCGGCGACGTGTTCTTTCATCTCGACCCGCTCTGGGCGGACCCGGAGATCGATTTCGTCGGGATCGACAACTACATGCCGCTGTCGGACTGGCGGGACGGCTTCGAGCATCTCGACGCGGCCGATGGCTGGCCCGCGATCTACGACCGGGCCTATCTGCAGGGGAACATCGCGGGCGGCGAAGGCTTCGACTGGTTCTATGCCAGCGCGGCGGACCGCTCCGCGCAGGTTCGGAACCCAATCACGGACGGCGCGGCCGCCAAGCCATGGGTTTTCCGCTACAAGGATCTGCGCGCCTGGTGGTCGAACCCGCACTACGACCGCCCGGGCGGGGTGGAGAGCGGCACGCCGACGGCGTGGGCGCCGCAGTCCAAGCCGATCTGGTTCACCGAGCTCGGCTGTCCCGCCATCGACCGGGGCACCAACCAGCCCAACGTCTTCTTCGATCCGAAGTCATCCGAGAGCTTCACGCCGCATTTCTCGCGGGGCTGGCGGGATGACGCCATTCAGCGGGCCTATCTCGAGGCGACGTATCTCTGGTGGGGCGAGGCTGTGAACAATCCGGTGTCCTCGGTCTACGGCGGCCGGATGGTGCATGTCCCCGAATGCGCCGCCTGGACCTGGGACGCGCGGCCCTATCCGTTCTTTCCGGCGCTGACCGACGTCTGGACGGACGGCGCGAACTGGCGGCTCGGGCACTGGCTGACCGGGCGGCTCGGCGCGGTGTCGCTGGCCGCGCTCGTGCGGCACCTCTGCCTGCGCGCCGGGCTGCCGGAAGCCAGTATCGATGTCACCGGCCTCTGGGGCGCGGTCGAGGGCTACGCCGTCACCGCGCTCGAAAGCCCGCGGGCCTCGATCACCACGCTGTCGCGGCATTTCGGCTTCGATGCCGTCGAGACCGAGGGGGTGATCCGCTTCGTCATGCGCGGCCGAGCGTCGGTTGCCACCCTCGCACCCGACGATCTGGTGGCCGCCCGCGAGGGCGACGTGCTGGAACTGACGCGCAGCCAGGAGACCGAACTGCCTCAAGCGCTGAAATGGCAGGTCGCGCGTGCCGACGAGGACTACGACGCCGCCCTCGTCGAGGCGCGGCGCATCACCGTGGACACGACGCGGATTGCCTCCGAGTCCTTCCCGATGGCCGTGCCGCCCGAGGAGGCCGAGCGCCGCTGCCGCCGTGCCCTGATGGAGGCGTGGGTGGGCCGGGAGACGGCGGCGTTCCGCCTGCCGCCCTCGCGCCTGGCGCTCGATCCGGCCGATGCGATCCGGCTGGAGCATGACGGGCGACTGGTCGATCTGCGGCTCGTCTCCATCGCCGACGCCGAGGCGCGCGGCATCGAGGCGGTGCGCCAGGACCGGGCGACCTACGACCTGCCGCCCGGCGATCCCCGCGCGGCGTCGCTGACGCGGGCGGTCGTGTTCGGCGCGCCGGATGCGGTGCTGATGGATCTGCCGCAACTGACCGAGGACCAAGCCGCGCATCGACCGCTGATCGCCGCGCACGCGGTTCCATGGCCGGGCGAGATGGCAGTGTTTCGCAGCCCCTCGACCGATGGCTTCGAGCTACTCACGACGTTCGGCAGCCGCGCCCGGATCGGGACACTGGTCTCGGACTTCTACACGGGCCCCACGTCGCGCTTCGATCTCGGCAATGCGCTGATGGTCGATCTGCTGACAGGCACGCTGGAGAGCGTCACCGACCTGACCCTGTTCGGCGGGGCGAACGCGCTGGCGATCGAGAGTGCGCCCGGCGTCTGGGAAATCGTGCAGGCGGGCGTGGCAGAGCTTCTGGCGCCGGGTCGATATCGTCTGACCGGGCTCCTGCGTGGCCAGCGCGGGACCGAGGGCGCCATGGGCAACCCGGCGCCTGCTGGCGCGCGGGTCGTGGTGCTCGACGACAGCCTCGCAACGCTGCCGATCGCCGAGGCCGACCTTGAGATCCCGTGGAACTGGCGCATCGGCCCGGCCAGCCGTTCGGTCAGCGACGAGACCTATGTCGCGCAATCCTTCACGCCTCAGGGCGTGGGGCTGCGGCCGTTCTCGGTCGCCCATGTCGAGCAGCCGTGGCGCAAGCCACGTGCGCCCGGCGATCTGACGATACGCTGGACCCGCCGGTCCCGCGCGCTCTCGGCCGACAGCTGGGGCGGGCTCGAGGTGCCGCTGGCCGAGGAGCTCGAAGCCTACGAGGTCGAGATCCTCGATGGCGCTGCCGTGAAGCGGGTGCTGAGCACGACCACCACCAGCGCGGTCTACACCGCCGCAGACCAGACCGCCGATTGGGGCGCGCCGCTTGAGCCCGGCGACACGCTCGACATCCGCATCCATCAGCTCTCCGCCCTTTTCGGGCGGGGTGCGCCCAAGGCTGTAACGCTGAGCTTCTGAGGTAGCGCAATGAGTTCTGGCACGGCGCGCGATCTACGTCGTAGGCTTGGGACATGCGCCCCGAGGACGAAGACAGGATTGCAGCCCAGCTTGCCAGAGTGATGGCCGTGGCCTGCGTGCGCAACACGCAGCTCGAGGACTTGCATGCGGGTCCGGCGCCCGTCTCCCACGCGGGCGACGGCAGCGACGTCATCGTCGTGGACGCCGGGGGGAACCGTATTCCCTGGTCCGAGGTCTCTCGGATCGACGACGACGAGATGCGCGCGCTCATGCGCGAGATCGTGGATCGCCTCTACACCTTCCATCTGCGGATCGACGACCCGGCCTTCAGGGCCGAGATCGATCGCTGGGCCGCAATGACCGCGAAGTGGGACGCGCCGAAGCCGGACCCGGTTCTGTCGGCCATTCCGGCGGAGACGCCCGAGCGCGGGTAGCCCGCCACCTACCATCGCCGCGCCTTCATCCGCCGCCTGCCATGCAGGCGGCGTTCTTCGTTTTGGAGACCGCCAATGTCCGACGCCACGACCCATCTCCTGCTGCCCTACATCCTCGCGGCGCAGGCCCAGAAGCATGTCACCCACAACGAGGCGCTGAGGATCCTCGACGGGCTCGTCCAGCTCTCGACCCTCGATCGGGACCTGACCAGTCCGCCCGGAAGCCCCACCGATGGCGACCGCTACATCGTCGCCTCGGGCGCGACGGGCGATTGGGCGGGCTGGGACCTGAACGTTGCGCTCTGGACGGACGGCGCTTGGCTCCGCTTGCCGCCCCGCACCGGCTGGCGGGCGTGGGTCGAGGATGAGGGCCTGCTGCTGGTCTACGATGGTGCGGGCTGGGTCGGCACCACGCCCAGCGAGTTGCAGAATATGGCGCTGCTCGGGCTCGGCACGACGGCGGACGCCTCGAACCCGTTCTCGGCCAAGCTGAACGCCGCGCTCTGGACCGCCAGGACTGTGGCCGAGGGTGGCACCGGCGATCTGTTCTACACGATGAACAAGGAGGCCGCTGGCGACGATCTCGGCCTGACGCTGCAGACCGGCTTCGTGACCAAGGCGCTGGTGGGGCTCTTCGGCTCCGACCGCTTCCGCCTCGCGGTCTCGGCCGACGGCAGCACCTTCTTCGACGGGCTGAGCGTCGACAACGCCACGGGCATCGTCGACCAGCCTCGGCTGCCGCGGTTCAAGGCGTACACCAACTACGACAACTACGTCGGCGTCGGAACCTGGACGAAGATCGGCCTCAACAACACCGACTACAACGATCAGGGCGCGTTCGACGCCGCGAACAACCACTTCGTCGCCCCCGTGGACGGCACCTACCTCTTCGGCGCGACGCTCCTCTACAAGATCAACGCCAGCGCGACGGCCCGAATGCGTGGGCGGCTGGTGCTGAACGGTGCGACCGAAATCCGCGGCTCCCTCGGCGAAATCTCCGCAACCCACGTCTCGCTCGCCACCGCGATCTGGCTGCAGACGATGGTCCCGCTCTCCGCAGGCGATACCGTAGAGCTGCAAGGGTATTTCCGCGTAGCGGACGGGTATTTCGCCGCCGATCATACGTCCTTCTGGGGTTGCAAGGTCGGCTAAATTCTCGCCACGCTGACGGTACCGTTCCCCGGGCAGTCGCAACCTTCAGAATTGGCCTGACGCGTCGCCCGCCGCATCCTGGTTTGCCTCCCAATCCCCGTAATTGCGTCCGTCTGGGAGCTTCCAGAGGATCCGGCCATTGGCGCTCGCACCAATGACGGCCGCAGCCGCGGCAGAGGCAGACGTGAAGCTGTAGGCGCTTGTGAACACAAGAAAATCGCCTTCCTCGCGGAGAACGCCCTTCTCGACAAGTGTGTTCCGGAGCGTGACCGTCCCTCTCGGTATCGTTCTCGTCGTCCGGACCCTTGCCCTCGAACCTGCCGTGACGACGAAATCCCCGGAGGGCCCGATCTCCATCTCTGCCGCGAAGCCGTCGCCCCGGAAGAAGAACCGAGGGCTTTCATGGAGTTCAGCCTTTGGCAGTTCTTGCTCCGCGATCTGCTCCGGCGCACGACCGCGGACTTCTCGGAAGAGATCCCAGCCAAGGGCTCCAACCAGTGTTTTCGTCTGATCCACGAACTCGTCCATGGCCGCGCGGTCGGGGAGCGGTAGCTTGCCCGCGTCGTCGGACGGCGTGCGCGTGTTGGGCAGGGTCCAACGGGGATTGCTGACGACCCCCCGGATCAGACAAGCTTCGACATAGCGCGCGTGGCTCTTGGTCAGGTTCTCGTCCTTGCTGATAAGCACCACCGTATCGGTCCAGAAGCCCTTGGCATCGCGACCAGCTTCATTCGAATTGTGATACGACAGGCGAGCACCGACGCCTTCGGACTCGCCAATATACGCAAGCTGCCGGTCCTGCGCGTCTTCGTCGGCGCCGATCAGGATGTAGACGCCTGGCCGTTCAATCTCGGGGAAAGCTTCACGAACCCGCCGAAGCTGGTTGCGCCGGAAGGCAATCGCCTGGATCGTCGACATCGAGATCTGCGCCACCCGAATGCCGTTCGGATCGCCGTCTAGCAGGAAGATATTAATCGAGCGCGGTTTCATCAAAGCCGTTGAAATGAAAATACCATCACAGGGCCGCCGCTCCCTCTCGCAGGTAGGTCACCTCAAAAGCCTTCACTTGCCGGAAGCGTTGATGCCTGTTGGCCGGGCTAAACCCGTTGTTCAGGTCTGCCCGCTGGAATACGTCGAGTCCCCGATCTAGCAGGATCTTCCAGCCAGTGTCTGTCACGAGGTGCCGGGCGTGGATTGTGCTCGTCCCGTCAAAGGCCCAGCCAAATTCCACGCCCAAGGGTGCGATCCCGTCCCGGATCTGCTCAAGATATCCCGTCTGCCGCTCGATGTCGTCCGGGTCCGGAGCGGTGATGAGCTGGAACTGGACGTCCTCCCCGTCTGGCTTGCGCAACGCCACGACTTCGAGAAGTTCCATTAGGTTGCGCATCTGGTGATAGACCCGAATGTAGGGGTCCGTGAGCGTGATCACCGCCGCCCCGTCGAGCCATGGGCCGAGAAGCGCGTCGAAGCTCACCCCCTTTTGGTTCTCCACGAAGGTGACGTGACCGGGCGCGGGTCCGCGCGGGACGTCCGGCACCGCCGGCGGATGCAGATCGCGTCCCTCCGGGGCGTCCCGGACCGGCGCGGAAGCGGGCGCGCCCGAATCCAAGTGGGGCGAGTCTGGCTCGATTGCCGCCTCGCCCACCTCCTCGACGTTCCGGCGGTGATACCAGCGCGGGTGCTCACGCTCCTCGAGGGTCTGCACCTTCGTCACTCGACCCGTCTTGTCGGCGAAGTTGAACTCGACCTCCGGGTAGGTGCTGTCGATCCGCATCAACTGGTCCTTGACGCGTTTTCGCCCCTCTATTGCGAGAGTCAGCAGCTCCCGAATTTCCTCCGGAGTCGCGCGCCCGTCCGGGAAGAGGAGCTTCATCAGGCCGGAGAAGGTCTTCTGCACCCCGTCCCGGTCTCGGGTAGAGATGGAAGCATCCAGCGTGAACAGCTCCCGGTAGTCCATCGAGCGGTCCTGCCCTCGCAGGTGACGCAGCACCTCCGCGAGGTAGTCTACGATGAAGCCGTAGCCGGTCGCGAACATCTCTCCGCGGATGACGTCGATCTCCCAGCCAGGCAGGTAGGCGTGGAGGCGATCAATGAAGGCGCTATCGTAATACTTCTCAGGCAGCTCCTCGAAGAGGTCGGTATGCTTGAGCATGTACGCGACGGAATGCTTGGTGTTCCCGATGAACGCCATCGACGCCTCCGCCCCGAGCGTCTCGACTCCGCGCGAGAAGGACTTGTTCGCCAGGTAATTCTTCATGATGTCGACGAGCGCCTTGTCGACCTTCTTCTGCCGGCCGGCGAACTCGTCGAAGGCGATCGTGTCCCAGTAGCCGACGAGACCGATCTTCCCGCTCGCATTGCTCACGAACAGCTTAGGGACGGTTACCTCGCCACCAGAGATCAGGATCCCGTGCGGGGAGAACTCGGAAAAGATGTGCGATTTGCCAGTCCCTTTTGGGCCAAGCTCGATCAGGTTGTAGTTCCGCTCCACATAGGGGATCAACCGCAGCAGCTGGAGGAGCTTGCTGCGCCGGCCGAACGCGTCCGGGTTGAACCCGATCGTCTGGATCAGGAGGTCAATCCACTCCTCCGTCGTGAACTTTGCCCGCCCGGCCAAGTACGCGTCGAAGTCGAAGCTGGACATCTGGATCGGCTTAAGCCCCGCGAGAACCCAGGGGACCGAATTCGCCTCCTCCTTGTGATCGTATTCGAGGTCCGCGATCGACCAGACCCCGGAGACGAGCATCTTCTGGTTCTTCTTGACCGTGTCGCTGTCCACCAGGACCTTCTTGATCCCAAGGTTGGCAAAACTGGCCTCATAGGAGTCAGTTTTCTCGTTAAGCGCGACCGACACCTTGTCTATGACCTTACCGCGCCCCTTCTCGCGGATGTTCGACCGGATCAGGCCCGCTTCGTTGCGGTGCACGTAGTGCCGGTGCAGGATCTCCTTCACGGTCTCGATGCCGGTCTGGATCGAGGCCTCATCATCGGTGGCGCAGTATTGGCCGAGCAGATACTCCAACACATAGGTCGGCACGATGGCGTTGCCCTTGACCGCCTTCACCAGGTCCTTTCGGACCACGAAGCCCGCGAAGTGCTCGTTAGTCTTGTCGTCGAGGTCACTCATTCGCAGGCTCCTCAGAAATCAAAGTCAGTGGTCATGCCACGCCGCAGCTGGAAGCGGTGGGTGGCATAATCCTGGTAATGGCTGGTCTTTCCGACCCGTTCACGCAGCTTCAGGATGACATCCTGATTGTTAAACCGGTCGGCCTCCCGCGAGAGGAGGAACTTGCGCGGCATTTCCCGCTCGCGGGCGTTTTCGGAGCGGAAATCGAAAATCAGGGTGTACTCGTCGGAGATCAGTGTGCCGTCCGTCGCATAAATGCCGGCCAGAAGCTCCCGAGGCCGCATCTTCTCCGAGACAGGCTGGGTCTGATAGAGCGTCACCGCTGTCTGGCCCGAGGAGATCAGGCTGCGGCCCGTGACGAAGATCTGCACGTCGACCTGGCCCACATCCGTCTCGCGCTGTTTGCCGACCCGGATGACCGGGATGACCACTTCCTGCAAGCTGGCGCCGCCATGTACGAAACGGCTGCCAGCGCCCTTCACGCGCATCCGGTTGATCGAATTCGGGATCAGGACGTCCAGTCCACCAGAAAGGCCCAGCCCTGCTGCGCCGAAGTGCTTCATGCCTGATGTAGGTGTGAGGCCCCGCCCAATCACAAAACGCCGGTTGCGGAAGAGGATCTCGGCGCCCTGCGGATCGGCGATCGCGAAATCGCTCTCGTCAAGAGCACGATGCTGATAGAGGAACCCGTGATCCGCAGTGATGAGGATGTTGGAGAAATTGGCCGAAGTCAGCTTGCGGACGAGCTTGGTCAGATCTTCGATAGCATCCTCAGCCGCCTCGGGCAGCTTGTCTTCCGTTTGCAGCTTGTCGCCGATGGCGTCGATGCGGTTGTGGTAGACGTAGACGATGTGATTGTCGCGGAAGAGCGCCTTTCCGTCATCGGTGCGCATGTTCATCACGTCTTCGGATTTCAACGCCCGCGCGCTGTCTCCCTTACGCCCCGCGGCGAGCAGCTTTTCTCGAGCCGCAAGACCCTTGGTATTCTCCCCGTCCGAGATGACATCGCCGCTTCCGTCCTCTGCCAGGGCGAGCGCGCTGTGCGGCAAAAGCGCCGCCATGCCGAGCTGAGTGTAGCTGGGCAGCGAACTGATCATGGGCTTCAGTTCGGCATCGAAGCGATCCAGAGCGCGGATCCGGCGCAGGCATTCCTCGCCCACCTCGAAGCGGAGGGCGTCCGAAATGATCACAGCGACCTTCTGGTCCTTACGCCGGTACTCGGCGGCCTGCTCCTGATAGAAATTGGCCTGCGATGCGAAGCCGGGGATCTTCCACTCGCCGAGGCCGGCGATCTGATCCTGCCATGCGTCGTTCAGCGCCAGGACGAAGTTGTTCGTGTAGCGGTTCTCGACGGACGCATAGAGGTCGGCCAGGAGGGACGCCTGACCGCTTTTCTGCATGTGGTAGATGAATTTGCGGTAGAGCTGATCCAGCCGATACCAGCTGGTCACATAGCGTTGCACGCCCTCAGCAGGGCTGGTCATCCCCAGGTTCGTCTCTGCGAGCGCCTGCTGGAACTCGGTGGCGTAACCGATTGCCTGATAGATGTCCGCGTAGGTCGGATACCAATGGCTCTGGCGCCGCTCGCGCACCCAGTTCAACGCCTCCGGCGCGCTCACGGATTGGGCTGACATCGCGCGGACGATCTCGCGGATGATCTGGCGGTCGATTTCCTCGAAATGATCGACGCCCACCAGAGTGCGGAAATCACGCTTTTGCAGATCGGCGGGGATCTTCAGCAGATCCTGATACCGGGCCGACAAAATCTCGAAGGCATCCGTCCAATGGCGGTTGTTCTTCCAGCGGCGGAAGACCAACAGCGCCTCGGCGTTCAACGCGCCGTCCTCCCCCAGAACGCGGGCATAGGCCGACTGGAACAGCGCGATGGCGAAGTCCTCGAAATCCGGCTCATCGGGCTTGTAGCCATAGGCCTGGCCGACCTGCTTCCAGAGGAAATCCGTCAGCCCCGAGCGCTCGATCAGCCTCAGGGCGTCGTCCTTGTCGACGGCCAGCTCGCCCAGCAGCGCCTCGATCACCGTGTCCAGCCCGCCCTCGGCGCCCGCGCAGATGGCCAGCATGCGGATCCGCATCTGGGTCTGGGTGTCCGAGGACGAGGTCGGCATCAGCCGCTTCAGCGCCTCGACGCGGGCCTTGGCGCGGAAGAACTCGATATGTCCGCGCACCACGTTCTCGAACTGCAGCGGCAGGCCCAGCTCGGCCAGCCAGATCGCCGCCTGGTCGGCCTTGAACACGGCCGAGGCCAGCTGCAGGTCCAGAAGCCAGTTGTCCACCATCTCGGGCTCGGGCCCGTCCTTGAACAGCAGGAAACGGCCCTTCGGCTCTTGCCGCAGGATCCGGTACTTCAGGCCGAACTCGTTGTTCGCGATCTCCAGCTTGGTCACGCCGGGCAGATCGACCGCCTCGAACTCCGCCCGCATGTCGCGGTCGGCGTCGTACCAGAAGACGAGCCGCTTGTCCTCGAACAGCTGCCGCAGGCTGGCGGCGATGCGGTCACTCATCCGCGGCCTCCAGCCCCTTGATCGGCTTCAGGGCCGCGCCGAACAGCGGGTAGTTCCGCTTGACCCCGTCATCCAGGTCGATCTCGATCTTGGCCTGCGCCAGCGGGAAGATGACCTCGCGCTCCCATTCCTCCAGCTCGGCGAGCTGCTTGGCGATCACGCCCACGTCCTTCAGCGCCTTTGTCCGCTGGGTCTGGGTGGCGGCGGGGTCGTCGGACAGCTTGTCCAGCCGCGCGCGCTCGGCCTCGAGCTTGCGGATGAACTCGCGCAGGTAGTCGTTCAGCAGGACCGAGACGGTGTCGGGCCGATAGCGGTGCATGTAGATCAGCGCCTGGAACGTGCCCTTGGGGGAGGAGAACATCCAGTAGATCGGGCGCTTCTTGTAGCGCTTCACGTGGTCATCGTAGAAGCCGCGCGTGAAATACTTGCGGATGTCGCCGATCTGCGCCTCGACGAAGGCGAGGTTTTCGCGGAAATGCGCATCGCCGAAGGTCACGCGCAGGAACTTGCGGAAGCGGTCCACGATGTCGTCGGCGAACCAGTCGGCATCCAGAACGGGGATGACGTTGTCCTCGTCAGGCAGGAAGCTGGGGTTCGGCACGCGGGCCAGATAATCCGCCGGCGTCTCGCCCGGGTTGGCGAGGATCAGGCCCGGCGCGTCGAGGCTGTAGCGGCCGAACATGCAGCCCACGGCGTAGGACAGGAACTCGGCCATGGTGTCGGTGCGCAGGCGGGCTTCGCGCTCAGCTTCGGTGCCCTTCACGCCATAGCGATAGGCGGGGTTGCAGGTGAGGGTGATCTCCTCGATCGGGACCTCGGGGGTCAACTCGTCCTGCAGGCCATAGGCGTCGATGAAGATGCGGTTGTTCTCTTCCTCCAGCAGCTGCATTTCGTCCGTCATGGTCTGCCAATGGGTGCGCAGGCGGGCATAGGTGACCTCGAGCGTCCCGGCCCGATGATCGGGCGAGAGCAGCGGGAGCGTGGTGAAATCCCAGGAGGTTTCGTAGGCATCCCAGTCGGATTTTGCGATACGGCGAAGGGATCGAACTTGGTCGATCTGCTTCACCGCAAGGCCCGGAAGTGAAGACAGATAGCCTGGGTGAAGGTTGATCGTTGGATTGATCAAGGGCAAAGCTGTTTCTGTGATCTTTGAATTCAGCAGCCCGAGCAGATACTCGATTTCGACATCAGTTTTGGGCTGGCATAGGCCGGCTGCGGCATCGAATATGAAGCCGTCGGAGTGGAGCCTGAATCCGTTGCGACCGGTTGTGACAACGGTCCAGCATATCGCGGGCTGAAAAATATTTGAAAGATTGAAGTTATGCGCCCAGATTCGATCGCTGGTCGGATGTTTAGTGTTCTGAAGCAGAGAGCCGTCATTCTCCCAATTTACAAGGCTTTCTTCGTTTCCCGCCCATTTTCGGAACTCCCCGCCCTTTGCATAGGGAAACCACTTTCTTCCAGATGCCTTGGCCGCCTCTCGAGACGCGGCTCCAAATTCGGCTCGCTTACAGGATACCTCCTGCCACTGGCGCACGTGCCATTCGTTCTTTCCAGTGGCCATCCCAATTCGAAAGTCGCAGAAGTCGCCAAGCAAAGTTGACCGTGGGAACGTTTCCCGAAGCGCCTCACTCACCCAGTAGGCAATGGGACTTCCTGGAATTTTCTCAAAATCCTTGGATGACACCATCGAAAGACGCTCGTTGTTTGGCGGGAACTCGAGCGGAACTCCGTTATCGTCGGTTTCGTAATATCGAACGCAGCAGAATCTACCGTTGAACTCAGCCTTTGGCGACTTTTCGCAGACGAAGGCACAGGTTCCGAAGTTAATTCCCATGCTTGTTCCACCCTTGCCAAGGTATGGCATGTGAACCATCGACTGAATTGTTGTCTCTTCTAGAAGGCGTATCCTAAGCTTCTCAAATGACCCCAGGAACATCCAGCTTTCCATCGTGACCATCGCGCTGAAGCCACGCGAAACCGCAAGGCTTAGCCCTCGCTCAATGAACGCAGCAAACAGATCCGATTTTCCGTCCGGATAGTTCTTCTTCGTGAAATCTTGGATTTCGGAGTTCATCCCCTTCCCGCCCATATACGGCGGGTTGGCCACCACCACGTGATACTTCGGCGACAGCGCCTCGGCCATGCGCAGCACGGAAACGACCCGCTCCTGCACCTCCTTCAGCAGCAGGTCGCCGCCGAAGTCCCGCGCCTGCACCACCCGCAGAGTCTCGGCCGGGTCGCGCAGTTTCGGCACGATCAGCGAGCCGAAGTTCTTCGCCTGCTCGAACTGCAACAGCGTCTCGCGGAACTCATCGGTGAACAGGTCGCGCCCCACCACGGCCGCCACGTCCTGCATCTCGGCCGGGGTGAAGGTCACGTTCTGCAGCACGACGATGTCGGGCTTCGCCTCCATCCGCAGGAATCGCCGCCGCCCCAGCCGCGCCGCCGCCTTCATCGCCAGCGCAAAGGCCGCGAGCGCCCCTGCGCGGTCGTCGATCTCCACCCCGGTCAGGTTGTGCTGCAGGATCAGCGCGGGGATCCTGTCGGCCTCATACCCCTCTTCCTCGTAGATCGCGTGGAGCAGGTCGAAGGCATAGGTCAGCATGTGCCCCGACCCGCAGGCCGGATCGCAGACCTTGATCTCCTCGGGCTTGCCGATCTTCAGGAAATCCGTCTCGGGCTCTTCCGGCGCGATGTAGTAGTCCATCCGCTCGGCCAGCTTCGACCCCGGCCGGTTCAGGAGCCACAGCCGCCCCAGCGAGTTCTCGACCAGGTAGCGGACGATCCAGTGCGGGGTGAAGAGCTGCGTGGCCGCCGGGATGTTCTCGGCCGTGATCTTCTGGTTCTTCTTGAGGCCTGCGAAGACCTGGTCCTTCTTTTCCGAGATGTAGAACTGGTAGAGCCAGCCGATGATCTCGACATCCTTGCAATCGTCCTCGGGCATGGCGTCGCGCAGGCGGGCGAGGATCGAGGTCGGCGAAAGCAGATCCTCGGGCATCAGGAGTTCGGTGTAGTCGCCCACCTTCTCGAACAGGAAGGGCATGGGCTTGTGCCAGGCGTTGCAGGCATGGACGAGCAGCGCACGATAGGCCTCGCCCTGCGGGTCGCGGCTGGGGCTGCGGCCATCGAGAAGGGCCGCGATGGTGGCGGGCGCGCCCTCGGGCAGGTTGCCCGCCATCGCCTCGGCCAGAATCTCGGGTCGCGTGGCGTCGCCCTCGGGCGAGACGACGCGCGGGTTGGTGTAGCCGTTCACGTCCATGAAGCGGAGCGCGGTGAAGCGGTTGAACCAGGTGTAGGCGACCTGTTCGATGACCTGGGCCTTGCCGGTCTGCGCGATGGCGGCGTCGAGCTTCTTCATCGCCGCAGGGTTCTCACGCCGGGCGGAGGAGGCCGGGTCGATGACGACGGAAAGCTTGGCGGTGACCTGATCGATCAGAAGGTTGCGCGCGGCTTGCGCGAATTTCTTGAGGGCGTTGGTATCCATCAGACGATCACCTTCTTGCCCGCGGCGATCTCGGCCATCAGGGTCTTGCGCAGTTCGTTCACGTATTGGTCGACATCGGCCTCCTCGGCCAGATAGGGGCGCGGATAGGCCACCTTGATGTCCGAGGCGTTGACGTAGGACGGCGGCCGTGGCGCCGGGGCGGGCCGTTCCTTCATGCCGGGATCGGCCGGAGCGGGCGCCGGGGGCTGCGTCATCCGCGCGATGTCTGCCAGCATCTGTTGCATCAGGCCGGAGCGCGCGCCATTCGCCCGGTCGCGCAGGATCGGGATCATGGTCACGGTATCGAGCCCAGCCTTGTGCGAGGCGACGCTGCGACGGATCTTGTCCTGCTGCTCGGGGGTGAGAGCCTCGAACTCGGCCGTCTGGGCGACCTTGTCGGCGCATTCATCGACGGCGGCGATCACCGCCTTGCGCTCCTTCAGGACATCGAGTTCGACCTTGTCCTTCAGGGCGTAGAGTTCGGACTTCAGCGCCTGGATCGCCGTGCCCTTGTAGCAGTCGGGATCGCGCAGGGCGGCGCGCAACTTTTCCCCGGCGGTGGCATCGACATAGCCGATGTTGGCCTCTTGTGCCTGGAGGAAGTCGCGGACGTCGTCGTAGATCTCCCGCTGAGCCCCGCCCATGAAGCTGCGGATCTTGTCGAGGATGTCCTCCTTGGCGTTCAGCAGCGAGTCTTCCTGCTTGACCGGTTCGGTGATGTACCAGGCAGCGGGTTTGCCGACCATGGCGACAACCTGATCCCGTAAGGGCTCCAGCGCCGCGACGAACGGATACTTGTGGTTTTCGGTGACGAGCCGGTTCAGTTCGTCCGCCAGCTTGCGAATGCTCTCCGCCCATTCGCCGCCGAGAACCCGTGCATCGGAGCCGTCGGCAGGCAAGCCGAACAGTTCCTTGTAGAGATCCTTGGCTGCGCGGATCTGGGACGAGGTGAACTCGAGTTGCGGGGTCAGGAGGATATTGCCCAGCATGTGGCTGTTGTTGAGCGCCCGGGCGAGTTCGGCCCCTT
The DNA here is from genome assembly GCF_008641065.1 of Rhabdaerophilum calidifontis. Taxonomy (GTDB): domain Bacteria; phylum Pseudomonadota; class Alphaproteobacteria; order Rhizobiales; family Beijerinckiaceae; genus Rhabdaerophilum; species Rhabdaerophilum calidifontis. The sequence goes on from NZ_VTRS01000009.1 coordinate 110,825, forward strand.
CCAGCGGCGTGCCGTCCGACCGGGCCTCGCATTTGCCTTTTCCGGACAGGCTGGCGGTGAGGCACAGGGTGGCAACCGTCGGCCATCCGTAGGGCTTTGCCCCGAAGCGTTCGGTAAGGTATTTGGCCGAGACCTTCACTCCGTTGCGGGCCTGGCTCTGAATGTGGTTCAGCACATCCTGTTCGGCTTCCGTCAGGCCGGTACCGGCTTCGCCAAACAGGGTGGACGTCGGACTGGCGGCCTTGGCGATGTCTGCTTCGACGTAGTTCACGCCCCTCAGCATCGGCAGGTTCACGTAGACCTTGTCGACAAGCGCCTGGAAGGCCTTGACGATGCGGTCCTGGGGATCGTCACCGCCGATGTCCAGTTCATCACCACGCACGAAGAGGCGTGCGGCGGCCATGAGTTTCCGCAGGCGAAGTTCCAGATCTTTCGCGCGGCGGCCGTTTTGCTCTCCCTTTTCGAGAATGATCCGGTCTCGGCCAGGCTGGGGCGATCCGCTGCGCGATTGCCGGATGAACTTGTCGGTCTGCCGGAACAGGGTCAGATCCCGAATGAACCGGACATCCGGCTGCAGCACGATCGCCAGTTCCTCGCGCCCCATGTTGCGCATGCGCACAGCGTCAGGAGCCGCAGCATCGTCACTGAAGGGGCTGATGATGTTGATCGAGAGCTCGTATTCCCGGCCCAGCAGATGGTCATCGAGCTTCCGGCTGAAGGAATACTCATAGCCCGTGGTCAGGTGCTTGATCTTGCGGTGCCGAAGGATCGTGTCGAAGGCAAGGGTTTCCAGCTCCTTGCTGATCTCGGTCGGATCGACATCCAGCGCCTTGATCTCAGCCTCGACGTCCTTCTCTTCGTTTGTGAGGAATTCGTAGACCTCGCCATTGCGCTGAATGTAGGTTTCGCGCTCGAGACGCGCCAAAGCGTCTTCGATCTTTCGCCGTTGTCCCGCTTGGTCAGCCTCGAATTCCGACAACAGAAGAACGCTGATGTTGCGTACGGTCGGCTTGAATTCCTTCACATACTTGACAAGGAACAATGCTTTCAGAACGCGAACCGCGAAGGGATCGTCGAGGTTCCGCTCGGCGATCTGGATGGACTGTTGGACGGCGGACTTTAACGCGGTGCGGATCCCCTCGAACATCAAATCGAAGGTCGCGAGCCCCCCGACAGGACGATCGGCAAGGGTTTTGGCGACCTCTTGGAACACGCCCAGCATCGAGCGTTCGCCCACGGAGCTATGCTTGCCCTCGAATGCGTTGTGCTGGGAGAGCGACGTGATCGCCATCTGGAACAGCGTGTACTGATAGGGTGGGAACGGATAGCTCGCGACGAAATGCTCGCGGTCGCGATAGTTCTTCAGCCGGATCGAACCATCTGCGAAATCGAACAAGGTCTTGAGATTGTTCTCCTCCTTGTCGTGCAAATTGCCCAGCATGATCTGAGCCGCGTCGGTCTTGGACAGCAGGCGGCGTTGAATGACCTCGGCTACATCCGCCGAGTTCAAGGGCATGCGGTTGGCAAATCTTGCCTGGATTTTCGAGAAGTCGTTTTCCTGCCGGGCAGTCATGTCCCCGACGACTTCTGTAATGGCCTGCTGCGCCGTCACTATGATCCACGCCTGACCCTTGCACTTCGTGTTCAGGCTCTCGGCGATGGTCTGAAGGTTCGTCATCAGCTTGACGTTGTCGGCAATGTACTGGCCGACCTCATCGACGAAGAAGTTCAGTCTGAAATTCGGCACCTGCCGGTCGATCCAGGCCTTCACCGTGTTGGCGAAATCTTCGATTGAGACCCTCGTATCTTTTCGGTACTGTGAGAGGATATCCTTGGCATCGACGGGATCTGCGCCAGTTGCCCGTGCGAATGCCGCAGCGATGTTGCGCCCCTCCAGCAGAGCCTCCTCACGGCCTCGAGTCTCCCAAGGCTTTCCGGAAAGCTCCAGGAACGCCGCCTTGAACGCCTCGAACTGACCACGCTCATCGAGTTGCCGTTCGAACTGCGCAATGTGCGGCTGCTTGCCGTAATAGCCGCACATCTCGTCGAACACCTTCTGGAAAACCGATAGCAGCGCGTCGACGTCGTTCTTCGAGATTACGTCCGCCTTCTGGTCAATGTTGAACAGGATCGACTTCGAAGGGATCGACACGGCTTTGCGAAGGGCGCCAGCAAGCATAGGCTCGTCCTTCAGCTTCTCAGCGAAGATGTCGAACGCCTTGATCCCGTCGACTTCGCGATTTTCCAGCAAGAGCGCCAGCATCTTCAGAAGATGCGATTTGCCTGAGCCGAAGAAGCCTGAAATCCAGACGCCGTTCGCGGTCTTGTAGTTATTGTAGGCATCGAGGAACTGCTCAAGCCGTTGCCCGATCTCGCCGGTGATCACATACTCGTCGAGCTCGATCCGGAGGCTTGCTTCGTCGTCCGCCTTGATGACGCCATCGATGGCGCGGTCGACGGGCTTCTCAAAGATTTCGCGCATCGCAATCGTCATCGGATCAAACCTCGTAGTTCAGAATATTGAAGGCCCGGTAGTACTTGTCGTCGTGCAGGCGCCCGAACAGATCGAGTGAGGCCCCCGTTGCGAGCGCATGGGTGTAGCTGCCAGGGAAGAACAGGACGGTCGGCTTGTCCTTGGCCGTGCTCTGCAGATTGTTCAGCACGTTGTGCGACCGGATGTATGGATAGACCTCGCCAACGCCGGAGAGGAAGATGACGTCATGCGGTGTGGCTTCGATGGCGTCGCCAATCTTCGGGATCAGGTTGGCTTTGGGATCCAGAACGGACTGCAGAAGCTCCCGGATCTCTCCTTTGTCGGTGTCCGACTCGATCTCGAGGATCTGCTCGAGGATGCCGCGCTCTTCGAGAATGCTGAGCGAGAGGTCGTAAAGGCTCAGGTCGAGAACGGCGATCCCGGCGTGTGTTATCCGGGTAACGAGATCCAGCCGGTCCTCAACCATCGACAGTCCTTCTTCTGCCGGATAAGGGCAGATGAAGAACGGCACCTCATTTCCGAGGCCTTGCTTGGTCAGGAACCGCTGGCTGGTGACGACCTTGAATAGATGCTCTGCCCGCTCTTTGCGGCTGGTCGGCTTTCTCACAAAGCGCCTCCATCATGGCTCAATCCAGGAAACACGACGAGGTCCCTTGGATTTTTCTCTGCCAGGATCGCCTTGAGCCGCGGCGAGACATAGGCCGACAGGATCTTGTTATCGTCGGAGATCACGTTTGCTTCGCGCATCATCCGGAACAGCACCTGCCGCAGCTTTGCGCGGGTCGTCGGACTGATCCCGGCAAGGCCTTCATCCCATTCGGCTTTGGCGGCAAACAGGACGTCGAAACTTTCCAGCGGCAGGTCGAGTTGGAAGGAAAGAAATCGCTCGTGGATGACTTCCGTCGCGAACTCTCGGACAAATCGGTATGCTCTGCAGGTCGCGAGCCACAGTAGGGCTTGCTGGTCTTGGCGATCTGCCACCTGGACGAGATAGCCGAGCTCTTCATCGCTCAAGGTCGAAATCCGATTCACGATCTCACGAAGCGTTCTGCGACGCGACGCGGCCTTGGGGAGGGACGTCACACCTCCCTCCAAGGCGCGCCGCAACGTGGCGTCCCACGCCTCCGATGGCGCGTGCATTCGGGCAACTTCGACGCTTTCGTTAAGCAGCAGTCCTCCAACGGCGAAAGACATCTTGTAAGGCTGGTGGTCTGCACCCGTCATCGTGCCGAGCTCCCATCTTGCAGATGAACCACATCACGATTCAGGAGAACGATCTGCTGATCCTGCGGCTTCCTAGCGCCGGGATCAGTATCAAGCCCGAGACGCCTGAGCGCGTAGTACAGCAACGCCCGCCGGACTATGATCTTCGCCTTGCCGGCCCGCATGCCGTAGTCGAGCGCGATGACCTTCGCCTGCGTCTCCGATAGGTCGGGGTGGGGGGCGACTTCCAAGGTGACCTCTGAGTGCCAGTCGCGGTCATTCTCGGCCGAGGTATCGCTTTCCCGCGATCCGCGGATGTCGAGGATCCGTGAGAGCAGGAAATCCTTGAAGCTTTCGTCGGTAAGGCAGAACGCCCGCGCGTGCCAGCGGAAGCCGTCGAAGGCGATGGCGTGAGGTGCAATCCAGCGCCATCGCGGCTCGGGGCTGGACAGGGACTGGTATTTAACCTCGATCGCCTCGGAGCGACGGATGGCGCCGACCACGGAGCGGAGCGTCACCGGATTGACCCCGCGCACCGGCGTCGGCGCGGCCGCATAGGGCGGGAGACCCGCGATCCAGGAATCCTCGCGGTCGAGGATCCCGTCCGCGACCGAGCGCAGCTGGGCGAGATAGCGGCTGGCGTCGGGCTCGAGGAAGTGCGGCTTGAAGGCTGAGCCGCGGACATAGGTTCGCGCGCTCTTGTCGTAGACCATGTTGTCCGGCGCGAAGCCGATGTAGCGGTTCAGGTCGGTGGACGCCTGGTTCACCGAGACCCCGAACTGGTCCATCAGATCGCTTCGGTTCACATGCCCCTCCCAGAACAGGCGGAACTCTATGAACTCGAGGCGCTGCTCGACGCCCCAACGAAGTTCCGACCTGTCGCTCTCCATCACGCTCTCCCGGCTCGGGCGATGCGCACGATAACTATGCGCGCCCATTTACTGGGCCTGAGCCGAGGCTAGCCGAGCCGGGAAGGTGGCGCAATCGAAATGCGCCGCAAATCAGAGCTTTGGAGCGTGACTTGCGGCCGGGAGGTCGCCAATGGCGTCAGAGCGCGACGATCCGCTGATCAGCAGTGGATTGAATGACCTCTTGCTCGAACGCCTCGATGTCGCTGACGCGGTAGACGACGCGTCCGCCGAGCTTCATGTATGCCGGGCCTTCGCCAGCCCACCGCCACCGTTCCAGTGTGCGGTGCGAGATGGTCCAGCGGTCGGCGAGTTCTTTCTGGGTCATGCAGTTCCGTTTCATATTGTCCTCCATCTGAGCAACTCGACATGGTTGCGTCTGAACGAAGGCGTGAAAGAAAATGCGAGGCAAGTCAGTTAGTTGCGCAAGTCCGCGCATTGCGTCTGGTTTGGCGACAGCGGGGAATTCGAGCGGGGATCAGCGCCCCGGTTTTGGGAAGTTCCGAACGGACGCAACCGAGAGAAAACGATTAATAATCGCTTGGAGACGAGCGATCTCGTGTAGTTCTGCCAGCGCATGACTGCGGGACTCTGAGCCGAGATTTTCGATGACTCATTCCCTCCGCCATTCACGTCAAATTAAGCGTCTCTCGGCGCGCTGCGCAACGGCAGATAGTGCAACGTTTCAAAGGCTTTGCAGGTTCGACCTCTGCACTGCCCAGCCGACAAACTCCGTGCGACATTCTCCAAATGGACCATTTCTCTCCGGACCTGTGGACTGAGGCCCGCAAGATACGGCCGGAAACCCTATGCATTTCAGTATTTTAGGCAGAAGAGCCTGACCGCGGAGTTGGTTTCGGCAATGGTGAGGAATTGATCATTGGTGGCGTAGGGTGGCCCTGACTTGCCGGGGGAATGCCTGAAGCTGATTGGAGCAGGCAGGCTGTCCTCTTTCCTTGAGGGCGAGGTCAGGCTGTGGCGCCGATCTCGATTTGGCCTTCGGTCCCCAGCAGCCATTCCTCCAATACTGTGATCGCGCTGTTCACAGAGCTGGCTCGGGAAATCTGGACAGCGGGGATAAGTGGAAATTCTGCCTGAGATCGGCATGATGCCGTGAACAGGAGAGACCATGACGAGACGACCGCGCCGGAACCATAGCCCGGCTTTCAAGG